>CAZVUO010000001.1:0-498082 GCA_964630235.1 uncultured bacterium
TCCGTATCTGTCGGCGTGGCCGTGTACGTCGGTGTGTCAGTCGGTGTGGCCGTGTAAGTATCAGTGTCCGTCGGGGTAGCCGTATACGTGGCGGTGTCTGTCGCTGTCACCGTGGCTGTGTCCGTATCTGTCGGCGTGGCCGTGTACGTCGGCGTATCGGTCGGCGTAACCGTGGCTGTATCCGTATCTGTCGGCGTGGCCGTATACGTCGGCGTATCGGTCGGGGTCGCCGTGTAAGTTTCCGTATCCGTCGGCGTGGCCGTATACGTCGGTGTGTCAGTCGGTGTGGCCGTGTAAGTATCAGTGTCCGTCGGGGTAGCCGTATACGTGGCGGTGTCTGTCGCTGTCACCGTGGCTGTGTCCGTATCTGTCGGCGTGGCCGTGTACGTCGGCGTATCGGTCGGCGTAACCGTGGCTGTATCCGTATCTGTCGGCGTGGCCGTATACGTCGGCGTATCGGTCGGGGTCGCCGTGTAAGTTTCCGTATCCGTCGGCGTGGCCGTAAACGTCGGCGTATCGGTCGGAGTCGGCGTGTACGTATTCGTGTCTGTCGGCGTGGCCGTATACGTCGGCGTATCGGTCGGGGTCGCCGTGTACGTTTCCGTGTCCGTCGGCGTGGCCGTATACGTGGGGGTGTCTGTGGTTGTGACCGTGTAGGTATCCGTATCCGTCGGTGTTGCCGAGGGAGTCAGGGTATCCGTTGGTGTGGTGGTAAACGTCGGGGTGTCAGTCACTGTTGCGGTCGAAGTGTCTGTCTCCGTCGGGGTTGCGGTATACGTCGGGGTATCGGTCGGTGTGATCGTGGCAGTATCTGTATCTGTCGGCGTGGCGGTGTACGTCGGCGTATCCGTCGGCGTGGTCGTAAGCGTTGCTGTATCTGTAGGTGTCGCAGTGTACGTCGGTGTATCTGTGGGGGTGACCGTCGCAGTGTCCGTATCCGTTGGCGTGGCGGTATTTGTAGGTGTATCGGTCGGCGTAACTGTGTGGGTGTTTGTATCCGTTGGTGTAGCTGTAGAGGTCGGTGTATCAGTCGGCGTAACCGTGTAGGTGTCTGTATCCGTTGGTGTGGCTGTAGCGGTCAGCGTGTCCGTCAGGGTAGCCGTGGCCGTATTTGTGTCAGTCGGTGTCGCGGTGTAGGTCGGCGTATCCGTAGGAGTGACCGTCGCCGTGTCCGTCTCCGTTGGCGTGGCGGTGTAGGTCGGCGTATCCGTCGGTGTGGCGGTAGTGGTATCCGTGTCTGTTGGCGTAGCAGTATTCGTTGGTGTATCCGTCGGCGTGACCGTCGCCGTATCCGTGTCGGTCGGTGTCGCGGTGTAGGTCGGCGTATCCGTAGGAGTGACCGTCGCTGTGTCCGTCTCCGTTGGCGTGGCGGTGTAGGTCGGCGTATCCGTCGGTGTGGCGGTAGTGGTATCCGTGTCTGTTGGCGTAGCAGTATTCGTTGGTGTATCCGTTGGCGTGACCGTCGCAGTATCCGTGTCGGTCGGTGTAACGGTAAACGTCGAAGTATCGGTCGGGGTCGCCGTTGAGGTATCGGTCGGCGTGGGTGTCGCAGGGAAGGTCGGGGTGTCAGTGGGAGTGACCGTAAAGGTCGGGGTGTCGGTCGGAGTGCTTGTGAACGTTGGTGTGTCGGTATCTGTAGCCGTTACCGTGCTCGTATCCGTAGGCGTGGCGGTGTAGGTCGGTGTATCGGTTGGGGTCGGTGTTGTCGTATCTGTGAATGTCGGCGTGGCCGTAAAGGTCGATGTATCGGTTGGGGTAACCGTGGCAGTATCCGTGAACGTCGGGGTGGCTGTGACCGTGTCGGTTGGCGTGGCTGTCAAGGTCGGCGTATCAGTCGGCGTGTCGGTCGGCGTCGTTGTGAAGGTCGGCGTGTCCGTAGGCGTAGCTGTGAACGTAGCCGTGTCAGTCGGCGTAGTTGTGTAGGTCTGCGTATCGGTTGGCGTAGCCGTAAACGTCGCCGTATCGGTCGGCGTCGCGGTGAATGTCGGCGTGTCAGTTGGCGTATCAGTCGGCGTCGCGGTATACGTCGGCGTATCAGTCGGCGTATCGGTCGGCGTCGGGGTATACGTCGGCGTATCTGTGGGCGTATCGGTCGGCGTCGCGGTATACGTCGGCGTATCAGTCGGCGTATCGGTCGGCGTCGCGGTATACGTCGGCGTATCTGTGGGCGTATCGGTCGGCGTCGCGGTATACGTCGGCGTATCAGTCGGCGTATCGGTCGGCGTCGCGGTATACGTCGGCGTATCTGTGGGCGTATCGGTCGGTGTGGCTGTGAAAGTCGCCGTGTCAGTCGGCGTAGCTGTGAACGTCGCCGTATCTGTCGGCGTGGCCGTGAATGTCGGTGTATCCGTCGGGGTCGCTGTGAACGTGGCTGTATCAGTCGGGGTAGCCGTGTAGGTCGGCGTATCGGTAGGCGTCGCGGTAAACGTCGCCGTGTCCGTTGGCGTCGCCGTGAATGTCGGCGTATCCGTAGGCGTGGCAGTGAATGTCGCCGTATCGGTCGGTGTGGCTGTGAAAGTCGCCGTGTCAGTCGGCGTAGCTGTGAACGTGGCTGTATCAGTCGGGGTAGCCGTGTAGGTCGGCGTATCGGTAGGCGTCGCGGTAAACGTCGCCGTGTCCGTTGGCGTCGCCGTGAATGTCGGCGTATCCGTGGGCGTGTCGGTCGGCGTGGCGGTATAGGTCGGCGTATCCGTAGGCGTGGCAGTGAATGTCGCCGTATCGGTCGGTGTGGCTGTGAAAGTCGCCGTGTCAGTCGGCGTAGCTGTGAACGTCGCTGTGCCGGTCGGCGTGGCTGTGAATGTGGCTGTATCAGTTGGGGTAGCCGTGTAGGTCGGCGTATCGGTCGGTGTCGCGGTAAAGGTCGCCGTATCCGTAGGCGTAGCTGTGAACGTCGCCGTATCGGTTGGCGTTGCGGTAGAAGTCGCTGTGTCAGTTGGCGTAGCTGTGAATGTCGGCGTATCCGTTGGGGTCGCGGTAAAGGTCGCCGTGTCCGTAGGCGTAGCTGTGAATGTCGCCGTATCGGTTGGCGTTGCGGTAAAAGTCGCTGTGTCAGTTGGCGTCGCCGTGAATGTCGGCGTATCCGTGGGCGTAGCTGTGAACGTCGCTGTGTCGGTCGGCGTGGCTGTGAATGTGGCTGTATCAGTTGGGGTAGCCGTGTAGGTCGGCGTATCGGTCGGTGTCGCGGTAAAGGTCGCCGTATCCGTAGGCGTAGCTGTGAACGTCGCCGTATCGGTTGGCGTTGCGGTAAAAGTCGCTGTGTCAGTTGGCGTCGCCGTGAATGTCGGTGTATCCGTAGGCGTGTCGGTCGGCGTGGCGGTATAGGTCGGCGTATCCGTAGGCGTGGCAGTGAATGTCGCCGTATCGGTCGGTGTGGCTGTGAAAGTCGCCGTGTCAGTCGGCGTAGCTGTGAACGTCGCTGTGTCAGTCGGCGTGGCTGTGTAAGTCGGTGTATCTGTCGGCGTAGCTGTGAACGTCGCTGTGTTAGTCGGCGTGGCTGTGAAGGTCGGCGTATCGGTCGGTGTGGCTGTGTAAGTCGGTGTATCTGTCGGCGTAGCTGTGTCAGTCGGCGTGGGTGTGTAAGTCGGTGTGGCTGTTGATGTGGCTGTAAATGTCGGTGTGGCTGTCGAAGTGTTGGTGAACGTTGGCGTCGCTGTTGGTGTGGCTGTGTAGGTCGATGTATCAGTTGGTGTGGTCGTATACGTCGCTGTACCGGTCGGAGTGGCAGTAGCTGTCGGGGTCATGGTTGAAGAGGGCGTAGGTGTCATGGTCCAAGTGGGCGACGGGGTCGGCGTCTGGGTGGGCGTGCGCGTCCTGGTAGGCGTGGGCGGATTATTGCTCCAATCAATCAGCGCGGGAACATTGGGCGTAATCGCCGGGAACCCCACCCCGCTGGCGGTCACGGTGTTGGTCTGTGGGTTCTCGTTGTGCACAATCACCTGGGCCCAGCCAGTCGCATTGGCCGTACCGGTCAGGCTGTTAAAATAATAAGGGCCGGGATTGTTCAGCGTGCTGCCGATGAAATAACTGGTGCCATTGGTGGTCACGGTCAGCACGGCTGCCGAGGCGGTCACGTTGCCGTAACGGTCCACGATCTGCAGATCCACATAGGACGGATTGCCGGTCAGGGTGTACTGCAGGGCCGGCGATGCGACCACATGGTCAGGTCCGCCCGCAACGAAGACCACGCTTTCGGGCACATCCCGGTCCGGCACGGCCGTGGAGCCCGGCAGGGTGGGTGAGTGCGGCGTGGCCCAGGCGGTCTCGGCCCTTTGGTCGGTGATCGTGATGGTCGCGGCCCCGGTGCCGGCCGTGGTGCCGGTCACATAGCTGGTGCCCACGCCGGCTGGTCCGGCGAGTGTGGTCGCGGAGAAGACGGCGTTCCCGCTGGCGGTCACGGTGATCGCCTGGGCGCTAGCCACGTTATTGCCGTCCGCGTCCACCACCTGGATGTTCAGCACGCGCGTTCCGCCCACGGTCACCGGCGTGCCCGTGGGATCGGTGATCACCAGGTGATCGGCTCCGCCCGAGGCAAAGACCACGGTCGCGGGCACATCGAGACTGTGATTGCCCCACAAGCCGCTGTCCGGGGTCACGGTCACGGTTTGGGCCACCAGGTCGCGCAGGTTCAAGACCGCCTGGCCGCTGGCATTGGTAAAACCGAAAGCCAGATTGGTGCCGACGCCGCTCCAGCCGCCAGGTACTGTCGCGAAGTAAGCGGACCCGCTGGCCGTGACGGTCACCGGGTAACTGGCGGCCACCGGCGTGCCGGTCACGTCGTAGATCTGCAGGGTAATGTCCTCACCCGGCCCGCCCGCGCCGGTCACGGCGCTGCCGTCCGCGGCGGCGGCCACGGTGTACACCGGCGGCCCAAACGTGGTCTGGGCCGGCACATCCCGCGCCGGAGTTCCCCAGGCATGGCTGGGCGCAATGGTGACGGTCTCCGCAACGCTGTCCGTCAGCGTGGCCAACACGGATCCGTTGGCGCCGGTCGTGACCACGATGGGATTGCCCGCGGAAGGCGCGGTGAACACAGCAGACCCGGTGGAAGTCAGGGTGAACGATTGGACCGTGGACAGGGAGTTGCCCAGACTGTCGAACACCTGGCAGGTCAAGACCCGCGAAGCGTTCACGGGCTGGGACGAAACCGCGGGATAGACCGCGACAAAATCCGGCCCCACCACGTAAAATTCGTAGAATCGGTCCTGGGTGACGCCGTTGCTCTCCGTGGCGGTCACGAACGCGGTCCACTTGCCGGTCGGCGTGTTGGGGAAAGTGTAGTTGTAGCGGAACCAGCACCACAAGGCCGGGGAGCCGGGGTCCGTGGCCAGCAGGGTCATGGCTGCGGCGCTGACGCGCGTGGCGCCGGCCGGGTCCACGACCGTAATGGTGGCGCCGGTGATGTCATAGGCGCCCAGGGGGTCCGAGATCCGCGCGCCGAAAGATCCCGCATAGCCTCCGGCCTGCGCCGCGATGGATTCCCGCGTGTTCCCCGCGGCATCGAACACCTGGATGGCATCAACCCGGATATACGTGGTGGTCGTCAGCTGGATGCGGGACCGCTGGGTGGTGGAATGATAGACCCGGAAATAACCGGTGGTGCTGCCGAATCCCAGGTGCGTGAACCGCATGGCCAGCGCGTAGCCTGCCGGAACCGTGACCGGGGTCGGAACCGTGATCGTGAAGGTCCGGGTGGCTGGAGTGCTGTTGGCGATTCGGATTCCTGTAAGGGTGTTCTCGCCGATAACCTGGGAGGTGAAGCCGTTCGTATAGAACAGGGTCACCGTGGCGTCCACGCTGCGGTTGTTAGTGCTGAGGATCAGCGGGATGGTCACGTCGGCCGTGATCGTGAAATCATCGGCCATGGCTGGCTGCATGGCCCACGTCTGCTGGGAAAAGATCGGGACCTGGGTATAGGTGCCGGCCGCGCTCCCGTCGGGCGCGGTGTCGAGCGCGTAATTGCTGGTGCTGGGATGGAGATACAGGGTCTTGTTGCGCCCCGCAGGCGCCAGCGAGGTGGTGGCAAAGGTGGCGGTACCGCGCAGGGAGCCGCTCTGCTGCTGGGCGGTCAGCTGGGTCGAATCCGTCACCCCGCCGCGCTCGTCCGCGGGGATGGATTTGCCCGCCAACAGCCAGGTCGGGGTGCCCGCGGTCACGTTCACGTCGGGCTGGGCGTTGCCATTGCTGTCGTAGCCGCCGAGCACCCAATCCCAGGTACCGTCACCGGCGGCGTCGGCCGCGATGGTCACCCCGGCCGGTGTGAGCAGGTAGGTCGCCCACCCGGCTGTGGACGGCGTCACGGTCAGGTCCCACCGGTCTGTCACGGCCGAGCTGGTCAGGGACACGCCGTAATAGACCGTGGTTCCTGGATTGGCCGTGGACGCGCCGTTCGGGGCCAGGGAGAATCCGCCGACCACAAAGGTCACGGATTTCGAGTCGTTGCTCACGTTCTGGTCCGTGAGTCCCGTATCCGCGGCCAGGTTGGTGTACAGCTTGGCCGTATAGGTTCCGGCCGGGACCGCAGAAATATCGAAGGCGCAGGTCACGGTCGCGGTCTCCGTGTCCGGAACGATCAGATCCACAGCCGTGAACGTGACGTCCACAGGCGTGAACGCCGGCGCCGTGGAGGTGATCGAGACATGCACGGGCAGGCCGTAGAAATCCTGCATCCCGTACAGGGCGGCCACGCCTTGCAGGTTCACGAACGGGGTCACGGATGGATTGAACACCGTCCCGTCCGCGGGCGCTGACAGGCTATGAATGCCCACGTCGTGCAGGCGGTTGCGGCCGTAAGCAACGCCATCCAGCATATCCTGCAAGGCCGTGCCGCTCAGGGTGTTGCCATAGGCCCAGATCGTGGGCACCGCCCAGCGGCCGCGGGCCGCCAGACTGGCCTGGTCCCAGGACAGGGCCGTGCCCGCATCGCCGGTATAGGTGTTGATGTTGGACAGGGCGTTATTGCGGATATTGGTCCACATGGTCGTGTACAAATTGACCTCATGGTTGCTTGATGCGGCAAACCCCCCGAACCCGCCGTACGACTGGGGGCTGCCGCTGGGCTTGTAGCCGTAGACCACGTCCGCTGCGGCGTTGTAGGCGCAATTGTCGCCGGTGTAGCTGCCGTTGAAGTTCCAGTCATTCCCCTGGAAGAACCGCAGGCTGGTGGCCTGGGTGGAGGCGTGCTGGTTCTGGACATAGTAGATGGCCGCGAACCACTTCTGGTTGCCGCGGATGATGATCTTCTCGGTCACGGTCACGGGGATAGGCGCGCCGGCCGGCGTGCCCAGTTCGGTGATGATGACGGATTCGATGGTGCCGTTTGGCGTTTCGTTGAGCTGGACGTAGCGGCGCGATTGTTCGGTGAAGTCGCCGCTGGCGCCGGTGCTGATCACGCCGGGATTGCCGTACTGGCGTGTGAGGCCGCTGGCCGTGAAGAGCAAGGCGATCTTGCTGCCGGCCCCCTGGTCGATGTTGGTCCCCAGGTTGTTGTCGCCCGTGCGGCCCAGGTGGTCCGAACCCGCGGCCGGGGTTCCGCCGTTGTAGGGCCAGACAATCGCGGAGATCTGCCCGCCGAAATCCCCCGCAGCCGTATCCGCGATCTCCACCAGCAGCGAGTTGCTCGGCCCCGGCGGAGCGAGAAAGATCGTGTACCCCGTAATGGGATCGTCGTAGAAAACCAGCTTCCTGCCTTCCAGGTACCACTGCAGGTTCTCGTCCCGGACCTGTCCCCGGGCGCGGTCGTGGGTCTCCTGGTTGGCGATCTCCAGGCCGTCCGCGCGCACGATCTTGCGCACCCGGTAGCCGGCCGGGAGGTCCGCGCTCAGGCGGTACCACTGTCCGTCGAGCTTGTCGCTCAGGGTGAGTTCGATGCGGTTGGTCTTAAGACGGTTTTCCTGGCGCAGGCTGGCGCGCTCCAGCCCCGCCGCCGGGCGCAAGGCGCCGCGGGCCGCGGCCAGGTTGGGATAGGTGTATTCCACATACAGGCGCTGGCCGGTTTGCAGGTTCCGGCCGCGTCCGACCCGCAAGCCTGGCTGATAGGCGCTCGACTCCACCGCGCCCTGGCTCACCACCCGCACCCGGCCCGGCTGCACCTGCTCCGGAGGCGCGGGAGCGTGCACCGCCGCCGCGAGGCCCTGGCCGCGCAGAACAGCCGGATCCGGCGACACGGCCTGGCGCACCACGAACTCGCGTGCCGCCGGGTCCCAGGCCAGCACGCGGTCCGGCGGCGCGGGCGCGTACGCGGCCAGGGCCGCCGGGGCCAGGCCCAGGAGCAGCCAACCGGCCGCGGTCATCCCCGCCGCGAGACCTCGGCGTCGGATTGTCGGCGAGACGGAAACCGGCACTACCGCCCCTCCTTCAATAAAGATAAAAATACGTCATTGCTTACCCGTTCTCCGCGCGGAACAGGCACACCTGTTCCCTGCCCATCAATGCCGGGGATTCGCGCACACGTGTTTGATGGCCTTGCTCAGGGCCACCACCAGGTCCGCCCCGAACTGCTGCTGCATTTCCGCCACCCGCGTAAAGGTATGGCCTTTGTCGGTCACCACGTACTTGGGCGGCAGATGGTTCAGCGCGTGGGCCAAAATGTCCAGCCGGCACCGGCTGCACTTGCACACTTCCGGCCGGCGTTTTTCAAGCAGTTCATCCAGCGCATTGCGCGCCGCGTCTTCCATGTAATTTTTAAGTCTCATGCCGCCCCTCCATTTTCTGGTTTGCCCGCCGGCTCGGAACCGTTGAGCCGCAGCAGTTCCTTGATGCCGCGAATGTGGATGCCCCGCCCCGAGTATTCCTTGATTTTCTTAAGCCGCTGCATGTCAAAGGTGGAATACACACGGACATGACCGATCCGGTTCGGCCTGATCAATCCCTGGCGTTCCCAGTTTCGGAGAGTTTGGGTGTGGACATTTAAAAGCCTGGCCACTTCTCCGATTGACCTCATGGCGATCACTCCCTTTGAAGAAAATAAATTGCTATACAAGGGAATTTTTCTATCAATAGTCTCGAACGAGTTTGTCAATAGATTAACAAAATAAATTATATCAATAAATAATTTTTTTGTCAAATTTTTTGGAATTATTATATAACTAGTCATTTTTATAATATCCTTATTTTTAAAGGATAAATCTTATATATGCCATTACTATCCCATATCTGCGCATCCGAAAGTAGACCATTTTCAACGACCAATGGTTCCGATTTTATTAACTTATTTTCCTCTTCTTCCGAAGCTTTAACGTGTGCTTGCGAGAGGAGACCACCTATGCACCGACTTTCGTTGTCATTGACCCTTGTACTGCTGGCCTTTAACCCCTCCCTGGGGTGGACTATCACCACTGCGGCACAGCCCCAACCGGTCGGTTTTGACGGTCAGCGCTTCAGTGCTTCGTCCCGCTGCAACGTTGTCGCCCACGTGGAACTGACCACGGACGCAGCCGGCGGCACGTTGAACTCTTTCTATCTATATAATGACCGTGTTGCCCTGGCGGCTGAGGAAGGCCTGGACATTGTTCCGGGAAGCACCCACCTCTGGTACGTCTATCCGGACTCCGGGACCCTGAACACCGCCACTGCCCAGTGGATCGGCGCTTTCAATTATTTTGATACCGCCTCCTGGGAAATGGTGTCCCTGAACCGGTTCATCCGCGACAGCGGCGCCCTCTATGTCACCGTGGATATCACCTCGGCGCCGCGCGAGAACGCCATCTGCGCCTTTTACGTGAAAGCGTACGAGATGGAGTTCGATAATTATTCTGTCACGGCCCCAAACGATGACTCGCCCGCGTCTCCCCCGCTAATTTATCTTACCTCTTACACGGCGCCCACCCAGCTGGCGGCGGGCTCCAGCCCCTTGCATCCGCCCGTGGTCTCCACCGGCCAAACCGCCACGTTCCTGGAATTCACCCTGGATAACTTAGGCAGCGGCCTCACTGGTCCTGTGTACCTGAGCGGCTTGACCATTACGGTCCGCGACCAAAGCGGCGCCATGATGGCGCCAGTCCAGGCGTTCGAGAGCCTGGGTCTCCGGGACAGTGTCACGGACGCGGTGCTGGCGTTCGTGTCCCCGCCGCCCGCCACGGCCACAGGGGTCTTTTTCCCCCTGTCCCTGTCCGTGACCGCAACCGTGGACAAGCGCTTGAAATTGTTCGGTACGGTGACCTCCAACACCGCCACGGCCGCGGCTTCGTTCCGCCTGGCGTGGCAACAGCCGGCCGATGCCCGTACGACCTATTTATATACGGGCGCAGCCGTGCCCGTGGCGCCGGCCGCCGGCCAAACCTTCCCCCTGCAGACCGACCTGGTCCCCGTACAGCAGGCCGCGACCCAGCTCCGGGTGTACCACACGCCGGGACTGCAAGACCAGGCCGTAGTGCTGCGCGGCGAAACCAACGTCACGCCGGTGCATTTTACCTTCCTCAACCCCGGCAACACCGGCGCCTCGCGCGTGGACATCACCCACCTGGTCCTCACGGTCACCGACGCCGCGGGCACTACCCTGCCCCCGGCATCCGTCTTCACGCGGGTCGCGGTCAGCGGCGGACTGCTCTACGGCGAGCTGACTTCCCTGCCCGCGACCGGCGGCGACCTCACCATCCCCTTGAGCAACAGTTCCATCGGCGTGCCGGTGTACCAGCCGGTCACCGTGAGCGTGCAGGCGGACATCCATCCCACGGCCAATGCTGTGGCGTTCCGTCTGCGTCTGGCCGGGTCCGCGGCCGTGGTGGCGCAGGACGCCAACACCCTGCAGGGCGTGCCCGTGGTCGCGGCGTTCGCCTCTGATCCCTTCCCCATGGCCTCTCCGACCGTGCGCCTGGCCAGTTCCTTCCTGGCCTCTGGCCGATCCCTCTCGCCGGTCACGCTCTATCCCGGCCAGCAGACAAGCGTGCTGGAGCTGACGTTCAGCCATCCCGGCCCTTCGGACCTCGGGCCCCTGGTCCTGACCGGGCTGACCCTCACGGCTCGCGACCGCAGCGGCAACCCCGTGCTCCTCTCCGGCGTGTGCGCCGAGGTGTTGCTGCGCGCGCCGGACAACAGCGTGCTGAACCAAGCCGCCCCGCCGGCCTCCGGTTCGCAGATCTTCCTGTCTGTGCCCTCACTGTCCGTGGCGCCTTTCACTTCCTCCCTGGTCCGCGTGGAGGTCAGGGTGGCGGCCAAACCCCAGCCCGGAACGTTCCGCCTGGGAGTGGCCGCGGCCACGGCCGTGAGCGTCACCCAGCCGCTGGACCCCACCCGGCCGGTGAACATTTCCGGTCTGTGGCCGCTGGAAAGCGATCCCGCGGCCGTGGGTGGTGGAGAAGGCGCTCTGCGCCTGGCGAACTATCCCAATCCCTTCGCCGCCGGACGGGAAATCACCCAGATCGCTTATTTTCTGCCCGCCGCCTCAACGGTGACCGCCGTGCTCTATACCTTGGCCGGCGATCAGGTCAAGGTTCTGGAGCGCAACGCGCGCCAATCGGCCGGCGAACAATTGCTCGCCTGGACCGGCCGTACTGAAAGCGGCGCGGTGGTAAAAAACGGCGTCTATCTGCTGCGCCTGGAAGCGGTGCCGGACAGCGGCGCGCCGGTCACCCACATTCGCAAGATCGCGGTGGTGAAATAATGAAAACTCTCATCGGCATGGGATTGTTCGTGGGGTTGTTGGCGTGCGCCGTACAGCCGGCTCGGGCCGCACTGGACGCGGGCACGGACTCGGTCCTGGAAATGGGGTCCGGCGCGCGGGCCGTGGCCATGGGCCGCACAGGCGTGACCGAGGACCGATCCGCGTACGCCTCCCAGTGGAATCCGGCCAGCCTGGGATTTTTACCCAGGCCGGCCCTGGCTGTTCAGCACGCGGCCCTGTTCGGCGACGCGCGGCATGAAAGCCTGGCCGCGGTCTATCCCACGCTGGATTACGGGACTTTCTCGCTGACCCTCATGCGCCTGGACATCGGCGGTATCGAAGGCCGCGACGCCGACAACCTCCCCACGGGCGATCTGGCCTTCACGGAACAGCAGGCTGCTTTTGGTTTCGGCCTGCCCGTGTGGGGCCCGCTGGCCGCGGGTGCGGCCGTCAAACTGCACGATGAGCGCCTGGCCGGTTGCGCGGGCACCGGGGTGGGCCTGGATGCCGGCGTGCTCGCCCGCCTGCCGCTGGGATCATCGTTGTTCCGGGAAGTGGCGGTGGGCGCTGCCTGCCGCAATCTCGTGGGGCCTTCCGTGCGCCTGCGCCAGGAGGCAGACCGCTTACCAGCCACCTGGCGCGCGGGTGTCGGGGTGCGCCTGGATCTCCTGGAGTCTATGCCTGACCAGCTTTGGATCCGGGCCGAGGTCGAGAAAGGCGCGCAGTCAGAGGCTAGAGTGCACGCGGGCGCCGAGTACAATTTGTACGACGCCGTGGCCGTGCGCGGCGGGTGGGACCAGGAATACTTTTCCGCCGGCGCGGGCCTCAGTTACGCGGGCCTCAGCCTGGATTACGCGGTCAGCTTTCCGGTCGTGGGACTGCGCCACCTGGTGACGCTGTCCATGGCCCTGGGCAAGGACGTCGCGCAACAGCGGGCCGAACGTGCCAGCCAAGAGGAAAAACGCCGGCAGGAGATCGTGGCCAATCTAAAACAGAAGATCGTCTCTGATTACCGCCGGGAAGCCCAGGCGCTCACCGCCCGCAAGGAGTATCTCGAGGCCTCGAAACGGTGGGAAAAGGTCCTGGATTGGGACCCGGCCGACGCCGAGGCGAAATCCCAGCTTGCCGCGGTCCGCCAGGAGCTCATCCTGCAGGACAACGCCCGCGATCTCAAGCAGGCGCAGGAGCAGATGCGGAAGCAGGAGTACATCGACGTACTCGTCTCCTGCCAGCAGATCCTGGAGCGCGACCCCGAGCATGCGGCGGCCAAGGAGCTGTACGCGCAAGCCGAGAAAAAGGCCTCGAACCTCGGCAGTCAGTCGCTGACCGCGAACTACAAACAGCTGGAAAGCATCCGCCAGGCTTACCAGCAGGGCCTCAAGGCCTACACCCAGCGCCGCTACCGCGAGGCCATCGCGTACTGGGAAGACGCGATCGAAACCACCCCGCTCCAGAAGCAGGTGTACCGCTACCTGCAGACCGCGCGCGAGCGGGCGTCCGCAGGACAGGACGCGGATCCTTCGTCCCCGGACGCAGTGCCCGAGAAGGCCAAACGCCAGCAGCTGTACAAGGAGGCCGTGGAACACTCGCGCACCGGCAACCTCAAGGAAGCGGTGCGCAGCTGGGAGAAGCTCTCCAAGGAAAATCCCGAGGATCAGGATGCCAAACAGAACTTCGAGGAGACAAGGAAGAACTTGATAGACAGTCAGAAGAAAGGGATCAGCTGGTAGGGGTTTTGGAAAAATCAAAGGGGACAGCAGGCCAGCCAGCCCGCTGTCCCCTTTTTATTTAAGCCTGTGATCGCACGGTTCTCTGAGCTTGTCGAAGGGAACCGCGGCAATCCCCATTCTGCAATTAAGTATGGTGTCCCCGGAATGAAACGCCGTCCCCGTTCATAGTTGAGCGACTTTATGAAGAATCTCGGCGATGAAAGATTGGTATTTTATTCCCAGCTTATTGGCTTTTTGTTTAATCTGTTCCAGATCCTTGCGGTTAATACGAATATTCAGAACTGCATCCTTGCGCCTCGCGGCGACCGCCTCAACCATTGCTTGGTATTCCGCAGGTTTTACGGGCACATATTCATCCAGTTTTGCTTCGATCTCGTTTTCATATTTGTTTAATTTAACGCGTTTCATGGCTTCTTCTCCGATAGATACTTTTTCATCAATTTGCGGCTAGGATAGATGGTTTTTAGAAAAACCATTTCCCCTTCTGTCACAAAAGGCACTGCCCACACGTATCCTTGATGCTTAAAAACCATGACTTTTTGATGTTCAAACTTATGATGTTCAACAATATCCATCAATTCGGCCTTAATGATCTCCTCAAAAGAAACGCCTCTTGTCCTTTTTAGTCTTTTACTTTTTAAAGGGCTCCAGGTGATTTTCCTCATGTTGCCAGCAACCCTTTTGTATATACAACTGTATCACATTTAAATTTTTTGACAATATAAATCGTCAGCGGCATTAGGCACCCCTCCTCGCACATGCATTTCATTCAAATGAGTTAGACAGGCAGGGCGAATTATTCTTGCGGTTTACATTAATTAACAGGCTGCGAGAGGAATATAGCGGTATTTTTCACTTCCCAGCTCGCTATTCCCCTCCCCAGGATTATGGTGGGATACCCCAAAAACGGGCGCAAGGGGGCGAGGGTGGCGCTGTTTCTTTTTCGTCACCCCGGCGAAAGCCGGGGTCCAGGATGATTTAGATTAGTTTTTGTTGTTTCTAGCGGGCAAGGCTAAAAGCTGGGTCATTTTGACATCTATACAACGTCCCGGTTCAGGAGGGGTCTCCTGGGTTGGAATGGGCTCATTATCTACCTGTAAGACTCGAAAAACACCCCAAAATTACGTTAATTGCATATTTTTATGGATTGTGGCTATTGCGAGGGGAGTGGCGGGAATAGGAGTTTATGAGGGAAAAGGCGGGATTGCTTCGCGTCTGCCAGACGCTCGCAATGACAGGAAATAAGATCTCTGGATTCCGGCTAGATTCATGCCGGAATGACGGAATTACGGGATTGCTTCGCAATGACGCGGCATAGTTATTGGTCGGATTCACCAGGGCGATCCCTGGCAGCAGGCTTATTCCTTGCGCAGGATCTCGTTGACCTGTTCGTTGAGTTCGAAAGGATCGAAGGGCTTGATGATATAATCGTCCGCCCCGGCTTTCAGGCCTTCTTCTGCGTCTCCCTTCTGGCCCTTGGCGGTCAGCATGACCACCGGGACGTTCTTTGTCCGTTCGTCGGCCTTCAGCCGCTTGCAGACGTCATAACCGTTCAATCCCGGCATCATGATATCGAGCAGAAACAGGGCCGGAACCACGTCCCTGACCTTTTCCAGGGCCTCGGTCCCGGAGAACGCTTCGATGACCTCGTAATTGGCCAGTTCGAGCGATATCCTCACCAGTTTGACGATGTTCGGCTCGTCGTCCACGACCATGATCTTGTGTTTCGCCATCATGTCCTCCTTAGCGCGTGATCGAGCGGTAGTAGACGCTTCCGCCGATCAGGGACAGCAGCCCGCCCGCCAGTATAGCCGTCAAGGACCAGGCCCGCCACTGCAGAATGAAGCTGCTCATCTGCGAGATCTCGTCCACACTGGTCAGGCTTTCCATTTGCGGCAGCAACAGCACGTATGCGTAGGAATGCATCCCCACCGAGAGCAGGACGAACAGCGATCCCGCCAGCGGCAGCAGCCACATCGGCCGCTCGTGGATCACGCCGACCAGCCGCTTCAGGACCACGCTGTACCAGATCATGGAGAAAGCCAAAAGAGTGAATCCGACCTCGTACGGCAGCGCTTCGCGGGGGTAGCTTTGCAGGGCAGCCAGCCAGTCCATCACGCCACCTCCTTCGGTCCGTCCGGGCGCAGGACCGTGCCCAGTACGCTCGCGAAGCGTCCCACGCCGAGCAGGCACAGGCAGCCGGAGGCCAGCAGCGCCAAATAAGCCAGCAGTTGGGCGAACGCGGCCAGCTTGGGATCGTTCAGAAGCGGCGTGGCCTTGAAGATGAGGTACAGCGTGTAAATGAGCAGTCCGGTCGGGGCGAGCATGAGGAGCGTGCTGTAGGTCGAGCGCTGGAACACCTGCCCATAGCGCCGCGCGACCAGACCCACCAGCGCATAGTTGATCCAAAGCAGCAGACTGCCGGCGATGGCCACCAAGTAGCTGGCGCCTTCCCACACTTGTTCGCTCACGGCTTCCACCTCGTTTCTAGCTCAGTGTTTGGATCCTTCCCACATCAGGTCTATCACAGTCTGGGCGCGGGTCGGCCCCGCCAGCAAGGTGATGCTGCGTTCCAGCTCGCCGAGCAGGGCGATCAGCTCGCGCATGTGCATGCGGTTCTGGTCCAGGTTCAGTTTCCGAAACGCCTGCCTCACCAGGGCTTCGCCCAGGTTGCCGAGCTCCCGGGTGGCGATCTCGATGAGTTTCGGGATACGGTACCGGAGCTTGCGGATGATCCCCGCGGCCATGAGCCCATAGAAGATCTGCAGGGCCCGGCCCTTGCGCAGGCCGCTTTTTTCCCGCACCATGGCCATGGAGTCTTCCCCGTTAACGCGCGTCAGCAGGTTCCACTCGTCCCGCTGCAGGTGCAGCCGCACCCATTCCCGCTCCCCGGCCACCGGCGCCATTTTCAGCACGACCTCTTCCCCCGGCAGATAGTCGGCCGCATCCTGGGAGGGAATCCGGCGCGAGGCTTCCAAAATGAGGTTTTCGATCTCGTCTTCCTGGGATTGAAGATTCTTGAGCGGCAGGTCCTCCAAGACCTCGAAATTAAAGTTGCCCTTCTTCAGCAACAACAGTTTCAGGAGCTCCTCGCGCAGATCCGCCCTGGTTTTCTGGCCCCCGACCAGCAGGCCGTCCTTGAGGTAAATAACGCCTTCGCCGCCTTCGCCCCGCACGTGCAAGCTCCCGGTCTGGCGGTACTCGGAGAGCAGACGCAACATGCCACCGATGCTGACATTGACCACCTCACCGTACATATCGGACCTTCCTGTGACTGGAGTGGTTGCCTTCAAGGTAAGTAACGGCTGGGCGGCTCGGGAACTTAAGCGCGAAAAACCGGGTCAGTTCCCCGCATAAAGCCGGTGGCGCTGCAGGTAGCGGAGGACCGGCGCGGGCAGGAGGTAGCGCACGCTGGCGCTGTTGCGCAAGCTGGCGCGGATCTGGGTGGAGGAAACATCGAGCCCGGGGATCGGCACGAACATGCAGGCGCGGCGCAGGGCCGCCGGAAAGGTGCGCCGGACCTCCCGCTGGACCGCGGTCTTGGCCGCGCCGGGGCGGGAGATGATCACGAGGCGGGCCAGGCCGGCCAGGCGCAGGGGTTCGCGCCACGAGGGCAGATGCAGGCTCTGGTCCGCGCCGAGGATCAGGAAGCGTTCGGCTTTCGGCCAGCGGGCCGCGATCTGCGCCAGGGTCTCCACGGTGTAGGACGGCCCGGACCGGCGGAGCTCCCAGTCCAGGCAGGCGAAACGGGGATTGCCGGCTACGGCCAGGCGCACCATGGCCAGCCGGTGCTTGGCTGAGACCTGCGGCGGGTTGCGATGCGGCGGCTGCCCGGCAGGTATGAAAAAGACGCGGTCCAGCTTCAGGCGCTCGGCCACTTCATCGGCCGCGCGCAGGTGACCGATATGGATGGGATCGAAGGTCCCGCCCAGCACCCCGATGCGCAAAGGACTTGTTCCTTTCTGTTTGACCGGTCCGACGCGTCAGACGGGTCGGACCGGTCCGCGCGATCTTTAGCAGGCTGATGAAAAAGCCCGCAGAGCGGCCTTTTTCGTCCGCGCAGCTTGGAATACCCCTTGAAATATCAGAGTTATTTCAAGGGGTAACAGGCTGCTAAATGAATCTATTAGAGTTTTTCAGCAGCCTGTTAGGTCCTTATTTGACCCTGCCCCCGCACCACGAACTTGGTAGTGGTGAGTTCGCGCAGGCCCATGGGGCCGCGGGCGTGCAATTTCTGGGTGGAGATGCCGATCTCCGCGCCCAGTCCGAACTGGCCGCCGTCCACCAGGCGCGTGGAGGCGTTCACCAGCACGGCCGCGGCGTCCACTTCCCGCAGCCAGCGCTCGGCGTGAACGTACTCGGAGGTGACGATCGCCTCCGAGTGGCCGCTGCCATAGCGCGCCACGTGGTCCAGGGCCGCGTCCAGTCCCGGCACCACGCGCACGGCCAGGATCAGGTCCAGGTATTCCGTGGCCCAATCCTGCTCGGTGGCCGGCTTGGCGGCCGGGTACAGCTTGCGCACGGCCTCGTCGCCGCGCAATTCCACCTTGGCGGCCGCCAGGCGGGCGAGCATCCCGGGCAGGAACGCCGCCGCAACCCCTTCGTGCACCAGCAGGGTCTCGGCCGCGTTGCACACGCCCGGCCGCTGAACCTTGGCGTTGAACACGATCTCCGCCGCCATCGCGAGGTCCGCGGGCTGGTCCACGTACACGTGGCAGTTGCCCTCCCCGTGCTGGATGACCGGCACGGTGGCGGTCTCGGCCACCCACTTGAGCAGTTTGTTCCCGCCGCGCGGGATCACGCAGTCAATCCATCCGTCCAGGGTCAGCAGTTCGGTCACGGCCTGGCGGTCCGCGGTGGCGATCACCTGCACGGCAGCCTCCGGCAGTCCGCTCTGGGCCAGGCTCCGGGCCACCAGCTCGCCGATGGCGCGGTTGCTGTGGAGCGACTCGCTCCCGCCCCGCAGGATGACCGCATTGCCGGACTTCAAACAGAGGCCGGCCGCGTCCGCGGTGACGTTGGGGCGCGCTTCGTACACCATGCCGATCACGCCCAGGGGAACGCGCATGCGGCCCACGCGCAGGCCGCTGGGCCGCACCCACTCGGATTCGAGCCCGCCCACCGGGTCCGGCAGGGCCACGAGCTCCCGCAGGCCGTCCGCCATGGCGCGCACCCGCCGGGGATTGAGGATCAGGCGGTCCAGCAGGGCCCCGGAGAGTTCCGCGGACTTGGCCGCTTCCAGGTCCAGTTCGTTGGCCTTGAGAACCTTATCCTGCCCGGCCTCCAGACCCTCGGCCATGGCGAGCAGGGCCCGGTCCTTCTGCTCGGCGCTCGCGCGGGCCATAACCCGCGCCGCCTCCCGGGCGGCCTTGGCCTGCGCCAGCACCGTATCCCGTACGCTCATGACTGTCTCCCCTCTTCCTGAGACCCGCCCAACAGGGCCAGGTCGTCCCGGTGGATGATCTCGTCGGCGTTCTTATAGCCCAACCGGGCCTCGATCTCGCCGCTCTTCGCGCCGCGGAGCTTTTCAACTTCCTCCGCCGCGTAATTCACCAGCCCGCGCGCGAACTCGCGGCCGCGCTCGTCCTTCACGCTCACGCAGTCGCCCTGCTGGAAGCGTCCCTCCACGGCCTTCACGCCCGAGGGCAGCAGGCTCTTGCCGCGCTGCTGCAGGGCGGCGCTGGCGCCCGCGTCGAGGATCAAAGCGCCGCGGCGGCGCAGGGCGTATGCAATCCAGCGCTTGCGGCTGGCCAGTTTGTCCCCCCGGGGAAAAAAGACCGTGCCCAGCCGCTCGCCCGCAAGGAGCCGCGACAGCACCCGGGGCTCCCGTCCGTCGGCGATGGCCATCTTCTCGCCCATGCCGGTCACCATTTTCGCCGCGCGGATCTTGGTCACCATGCCGCCGGTGCCAAGCGTGGTCCCCGGGCCGGCCGCCATGTCCTCGATGCGTTTGTCAATGGCGTCCACCTCGGCCAGAAAGCGGGCCTCCGGATGCTCCGCGGGATTCGCGTCGTACAGGCCGGCCACGTCGGTCAGGATCACGAGCAGGTCCGCGCAGGCCAGATTGGTGACGTGGGCCGAGAGCGTGTCATTGTCCCCAAATTTAATTTCATCAACCGCCACGGTGTCGTTCTCGTTGAAGACCGGCACCACGCCCAGACGCAGGAGTTCTTCCAGGGCCGCGCGGGCGTGGGCGTAGCGCTGCCGGTCGTTAATGTCGTCGGCGGTGAGGAGCACCTGCGCGGTGGTCAACTGCTCGCGGCTGAACACCTGGGCGTAGAGCCGCATGAGGTGCGGCTGGCCGATGGCGGCCAGAGCCTGCTTGCCGGGAATGGTGCGCGGACGCTCGGTCATGCGCATGACCGACAAGCCCATGCCGATGGCGCCGGACGTGACCAGAATGACTTCGCGCCCCGCGCGGCGCTGTTCGGCCACTTCGGAAGCCAGGGTGGCCAGAAAGGTTTGATCCAGCTCCTGCTTGCCGGCGCTGAGCAGGCTGGTGCCGACCTTCACCACGACACGCTTGGCTTTGATCAGTTGCTGACGGCGCTGCATGGCACGCTCTCCCGGCCCCGGTTCCCGCGGGGCTTCATTATATTACAATTCTCCACGAAAGACGAACTCCTCCTTGCCTACCTGCACCGTGTCGCCCTCGGCCACCTGCTGTTGTTCGAACGCGGCGCTCACGCCCAGCTTGCCGAAGATGTGGCGCAGCTTCTGCACAGCCTCGCGGTTGTTGAAATCCGTCATGGCCACCCACTTTTCCACTTCCTTGCCCGAAAGCCGCCAGAGGCGGGGCCCAACCGGCTCCAAAGTAAACCGGGGCGGCAGTCCGCGGATGACCTTGGGCCGGACATCCAGGCCGCTGGCAGACGCGGGCAGCTTCTGGAGCAGGCGGTGGACCCGCTGGAGCAGCGGGGCGAGACCGCTCCGCGTGGCCGCGGAAATCGGCAGCGCTTCGTAACCCGCCTCCCGAAAGCGCCGCTTCCAGGCGGCCACGATTTTAGGATCTTCCACCAGGTCGGTCTTGGTCAGCACCACCAGCTGGCGCCGCCGGGCCAGCCGGGAGTTGTAGGCCTTGAGTTCCCGGTTGACGACCTGGAAGTCTTCCCACGGTTTTACGCCTGGATACCCCACGTCCACCAGGTGTAAAAGCAGCCGGGTCCGCTCGACGTGGCGCAGAAATTCGTGCCCCAATCCGGCGCCCTGGGCCGCGCCCGCGATCAGGCCGGGGATATCCACCATCACGAAGTGGGCCTCCTCGGCCATGCGCACCTGGCCCAGATTGGGCGAAAGGGTGGTGAACGGGTAATCGGCGATCTTGGGCCGGGCGGCGGACACCGCGGCCAGCAAGGTGGATTTGCCGGCATTGGGCAGGCCGATCAGCCCCACATCCGCCAGGAGTTTAAGCTCCAGCACCAGGGCGTGCTCCTCGCCTGGTTCGCCCTTTTCCATCAGCCGCGGGGCCTGGCGCGTCGGCGTCGCAAAATGGGTGTTGCCCCGGCCGCCCCGGCCGCCCTTGGCAACCAGCAGGCGCTGACCATCCTGGCGCAGATCTCCCACCAGTTCGCCTTCCGGCGTCATCACCAGGGTGCCGACCGGCACCCGCACCAGCAGGTCCTGGGCCTGCTTGCCGGCCATGCGTTTGCCCACGCCGGGCTGACCGTTCTCAGCGTCAAAGTGCTTGCGATAGGTGAAATCCAGCAGCGTTTTGAGGTTGGCGTCGGCCACGAACCAGACGCTCCCGCCCCGGCCGCCGTCGCCGCCGTCCGGGCCGCCCAGGGGCACGAATTTCTCCCGGTGAAAGTGCATGCTGCCATTGCCGCCCCGCCCGCCGCTGACCGTGATCGCGACCCGATCGACGAAAGGATGTTTGTGCATGGGATGCCCTCTGAAAGGTTCCGACTTTCTGTTGGATCTTGCGACGCGTAATCCCCCTTTCTCCCCCTTGAGAAAAGGGGGAACCCCTCTTTGCTAAAAGAGGGGCGAGGGGAGGTTGCTCATCATCACACCTGTAAAATAAAAAGAGCCCTAAGGCAGGCCTTAGGGCTCGGAATCCTCAGCGTGCCTAGGTACGGACGGTTTCCTCCTGGGCCTGGGGCACCACGGAAATGAACCGGCGCCCTTTCTCCTGACCCACGTATTGTACCACACCGCTGATCTTGGCATAGAGGGTATCATCCTTGCCCTGGCCGACATTACGGCCCGGCTTGAAGCGGGTGCCCCGCTGCCGCACGAGAATGCTGCCCGCGGACACGAACTGGCCGGAGAAACGTTTGCAGCCCAGCCGTTGTCCCGCGGAATCGCGGCCGTTGGTGGAGGAACCTTGACCTTTTTTATGCGCCATGTTCTGCCTTTCTGACAAGCTGTTGAATATTCAATCGTCGTCCTCGGGCAGCTTGTCGCCCCTGAAAAGAGTGGCTTGACAGGGGCTATGAACGCGCAGAAGTCCCTGCAGTGGGACTTATGCAGAGCCTAATGCTCAGCTCTGGACGACGTCTAATATCCGAACCTGAGTGTAATACTGCCGGTGGCCGCGCAACTTGGCCGAATGCTTGCGGGCTTTATACTTATACGTCATGACTTTCTTCCCGCGGCCCTGCCGCACCACTTCGGCGACCACTTTCGCGCCCGCAACCAGAGGCCGCCCGATCGTGATTGCCTGTCCGTCGTGAACCAAGAGCACCCGGTCCAGTTCGACCTTTTGCCCCACCTCGGCCTCAAGGCGCTCGATCTTGAGCAGCGCGCCCTTGTCCGTTTTATACTGCTTGCCACCGGTTTCCACAACAGCGTACATATTTTTTGTGCCTCCTGCCTGATGCGAAAAAGAGAGGATAATATACTGAAGCGCCCTGGGGAAGTCAAGGGGATTTTATGGAGCCCCCCGGCGACTGAAAGAAGTCCCTTTAGGGGCAAAGCCCGGCGTACCACCTTCAACCCTCGCTACCCCCTCTTGGCGACATCCCCGGAGCGGCGATTCCGCACTCACCCCCCCCTCTGTGGAGGGGATGGAACGAACCGCGCTTGGATGTCCCTGGAAACCATCCTCACTCGCCTTTCCTTCATATTAATAATATTAGCAGGCTGATGAAAAACCCGCAGAGCGGTCTTTTACGTCCGCGCGGCTTGACAGAGTGCGCATTGACCCCTATGATACTGGGAAACTCTTGATTCCCAGGCCTTTTGGAGGAGCATGTCCGAAATCTTGGTCACCGGCGCCACGGGATTTATCGGGAGCCACCTGGTGGAATCCTTGCTCGCGGACGGACACGCCGTCCGCTGTTTGGTCCGCAAGACGTCCAACCTGCGCTGGCTGCCGCAAAACCGCATCCGCCTGCACCTGGCCGCCCTGGAAACCGGTGAAGGGCTGGACGCAGCCGTGGCCGGCGCGGATGTGGTCTTCCACCTGGCCGGCGCGACCAAGGCGCTCAATCCGCGGGCCTATCAGGCCAGCAATGTAACCGCCACTGAACACTTGCTGCGGACGGTCAGGCGCAGCGCGCCGCGTCTCACGCGCTTCGTCTTTCTCAGCAGCCAGGCCGCGGCCGGACCAGCGGAAGGAACGCACGTGCGGGACGAGAGCCAGGCCTGCAACCCGCTGACCTATTACGGCGCCAGCAAACTGGCCGCCGAGCAGCTCTTCCCCGCCCACCCGGAGGTTCCCTACGTGATCCTGCGCAGCGTCTCGGTGTACGGACCGCGCGACCGGGATGTGCTCGAGATCCTCAAGCCTTTCCAGCGCGGCATCGCGCCGGTGATCGGACAGGCGGACAAACGACTGACCTTCGTGCACGTGTCAGACCTGGTGCGGGCCCTGCGCCTGGCTGCGGATCATCCGGCCGCAATCGGGCAAACCTATTTCGTGACCGACGGCCGCCAGTACGACTGGCCCGCGGTCAAGGCAATCTGCGAACGGGTGATGGGCCGGCGGGCGCGTTCCGTGCGCATTCCCCTGCCCGTGGTATGGATCGCGGCCCTGGCCGCCGGCGCCTGGGCGCGGCTGACCGGCAGGCCCTCGATCCTCAACCTGAACCGTTTCCGCGAGTTCCGCGCGGCCAACTGGAGCTGCAGCAGCGAGAAGCTGCAGCGGGAACTGGGGTTTCGTCCTCAGGTTGACCTGGAGACCGGGTTCCGCCAAACCGTGGCGTGGGCCCGGGAACACCATTGGCTTTGAACTATTCCACCGCAAAAGGAGTCGTCATGACTTTTTTACCTGGACCGACGCGCTGGCTGCTACCCCTGATCTTGTTGTTCGCGGCCGGATGTTCTCCCATCAACCAGTGGGCGCGCATGAACCGCCAGATCAGCAAATACTTCCACCTGGGCAAATACCTTGAAGCCACGGAGACCGCCCAGCAGGCCCTGTCCTTCGCCGAACGGTCCTTTGGCAGCAACCACCTGCACGTGGCGACTTCGCTCGGCAACCTGGTGTTTCTGTACAACTTGCAGGGCGAATACCAGAAAGCGCGGACCTTGCTCAATCGCGCCCTGGCGATCAAAGAGCTGGAACTGGGGCCGGAACACCTGGAAACCGGCATGCTCCTTTTGTACTTGTCCGAGAACCACCGCTTCGCCGGGCAGTACCGCGAGGCTTTGAACTTCGGCCAGCGGGCCCTCACGATCCTGCTGAAACATCTGGACGAAAAGGACCTGCTGCTGACCGAAGCGCAGAACAACCTGGCCTTCATTTACGACGCGCTCAACGAGAACCAAAAGGCCGAAACCCTGTACCAGCAGGTGCTGGCGGCCCGGGAAAAGCAGCTGGGAACTTCCAGCCCGGCGCTCCAGCCGTATCTGAGCAATCTCGAGAACATTTACCGCCGGCAGGGCAAGACCGACGAGGCCATCGAGATCTCCGTGCGCTCCCTGCTCCTGGAAAACCAGGACAGCGGTCCGGCCCGCCACGACTATGTTCAGTCCGTGGTTAACCTGGCCACGCTCTACTTTAATTCCGGCCGCTACCTGGAAGCCGAACCCCTGGCCCGCCAGGCCCTGAGCCTGCACCAGGACCAGCTGGGCAAGCTCAACCCCCGGCTGGCCTTGGACCTGGACCTGCTGGGACAGACCTTGCAGCGCCAGGGGCAGCTGGAAGAGGCCGAGTCCGTTTATCGCCGCGCTTTGTCGCTGCAACGCAACGTGCTGGATGCCGGGCACCCCCACCGCGTGCAGGTGACCAAGCATTTCGCGGAAGTGCTCAGGCAGTTGGGAAAGGCCAAAGAGGCGGGGGAATTGGAACAGGAGATCCAGCTGAACAACGGCACGCAGAAGAAATGATTTTCGATCATTCCCTTTTTCATAGGATATTCGAAGTATAGTCGAGAAAGCTTTTGCGAAAAGGATTTATTCTATTACCTTTTCGTAAGCAGAGGCTGCCGTCCCAATGGCAGCCGCCTTTCGAGACTATACTTCGAATACCCTATTTTTTTACCCATCTTTCCGCCACCCAGGGGTATTCCTCTTTGCGCCGCGTAAAGATGCGGCGCAGGTGGGGCGTAATAAAAGTTTCCCGCAGCCATGCCTGCCAGCGGTATTTCCGCTTCCGCTCCACGGCCCGCACCAGGCGCCGGGCCATGGCTTTGGCCCGCGCATAGACCTGCGCTTCCCGCACGAACCCCTTCTTGTCCCGGTGCTTGGACACGCCCCAGGCCGCGCCCACGAAAGAGCCGCCGCACAGCCAGACCGCCTGCCCGAGGCGCCGCGCGATGCCGTGGGTGCCGAACCAGTGCCCAGCCACGCACAGTCCCACGCCGTATTTGCCGGCCAGGGCCTGCCGGTAGTAGAGGAACGCGTGGCTGCGGTCCATGACCGCCTTGATCTGCGCGGAAACGTCGAAGGCGTAATTGGGAGTGGCCAGGACCAAAGCGTCGGCCGCGAGAATCTTGGGGAGGAGGGGCAGGTAGTCGTCCTGAACCGGGCAGTCGCCCTGGCGCATGCACTGCTCGCAAGCCCGGCAGAAGTCCACCCGCTGGTCCGCGGCCGTGAAGCGTTCTGTCTCCGCGCCCAGGCCGCGGCATTCGTCCAGAAAGAACTCCAGCAGGCGCCGGGTATTGCCCTGGGGCCGGGGCGAGGCGCAGAGGCCGACGATCTTCATGGTTTCCGCCTTTTCGCGCTGTCCTGGTGGATACACAATATTCCCCTCCCCAAGATATTTGGTGGGAGGGAATGAAGGGGAGGGGGTACCCAGCCTGCCGTGTCCAGGTAAAGATGGATTGCGGGACCCCTCACCTGCTTTCCTGCGGAAAGCATCCACTCCCACAGCACCGCCGGGGAGAGGGGGGAAAAAGAAACGTTAGGACAATCACGCCAGCGGCGATTCGGCGTGCGCGTCCGCGAGGGGCATTTCAAAGACCCGGTAGGTCTTGACGCGGCGGCCGCCGTTTTCGGCGATCTCCTGGATGAGCGGCTGGTTGTCCTCCGGGACCCACGACAGTTCGCCGCGTGAATAGCCCATGGCCTTGGCCGCGCGGAAGGACTCGAGATACAGCAGGGTCTCCAGCCCCCGGCGGCGGAATTCCTTCCTGACCGCCAGCAGCGCGAAGCGGATCGTCTTGATCTTGCGGGAATACAGGTAAAAGCTCAGCATGTCGGTGATGCCCACCTTGCCGTTGTAGCGCTTGAATACCTCGTTGTAATTGGGCAGGATCAGGGAGAACCCCACGGGCTTGCCCTGGACCTCCACAAAGTGGACCAGGTCCGGCTCGATGACCGGCTTGAGCTTGGTGCTGAGCTGCTTCAGGTCGCCGGGGCCGAGCGACGCATAGCCCAGCGCTTCGCCGTCGCCGTCGCTGAGGATGTCCATCAGGGTCTGCATTTCCTTGCGGAAGCGGCTCTTGCGGAAGGGACGCGTGGTCACGCCCTCCTTGTGGCGCGTGTGCTCGGCCAGGCTCACCAGCCGTTCAGAGAGGGAACTCTGCGCCTCCAGCTCGTAGGCGTATAAATCCTTGGCCTTTTTGAGGCCGTACTGTTCGAAAAAGCCGGCATAGTAATCAGGGTTGTAGGGCATCATGATGGCCGGCGGGTGGTCGAAGCCGTCCACCTGGCATCCCAGGCCGTCCAGCGGCGAGAAGGTCATGGGGCCGCGCATGAGGGCCATGCCCTTCTCCGCCAGCCAGGTACGGGCCGCGTCCAGCAGGGCGGCCGCCACGCCGTAGTCCTGGTCCACCTCGAAGTAGCCGAAGAACCCGGCCTGCTCCTTGCGTTCGCTGTTGGCGCGGCGGTCAATGGCCGCGACGATACGGCCGACCACCTCGGAGCCCCGGCGGGCCAGGAACGCCTGGGCTTCGCCGTGCTGGTAAAAAACATTCTTATCGCGGCGGAACAGGATCTCCACTTCGGACAGGAGCGGCGGCACCCACTGCTTGTCGCGATGGTAGACGGTCCACGGCACTTTCAGGAATTGCTTTTGCGGCGAGGCGTATTTCTCCCAGGTCATGAGCGCCTTGGCCCGCGAGGAGACGCGCATGGGCACGCTCAGGATCTCCACCGGCGCGCCCGGAGCATTGGGCCCGATGATGCCGAGCTCCGTGCCGACCTGTTCAAGTTTCTCCAGCGCGAAATCCAGTTCCTCGCGCTTGTGGGTGGCGGTGTAAGAGGTGCGCACGCAGGCCATGCCCGGCGGCACGGCCGGCGAGACCACGGGATTGACGTACACGCCTTCCTGCTCCAGCCGTTTGGCGAACTGGAAGGTCTTCAGATCGTCGCCGATGATGATGGGAATAATGGCCGATTCCGTCGGCCAGGTGCGGTAGCCCAGGGCTTTGACCCGCTCCAGCATGTAGGCCACATTTTCGCGGAGCCGCGTCATGCGCTCGGGCTCCCGTTCCAGGATCTTCAACGCCGCCAGCGCCGCGGCCACGGCCGACGGCGGCGGCGCGGCCTGGAAGATGAAGGCGCGGGAGTTATGCTTGAGGAAGGAGATGACCTTGGCTTCGCCTGCAATAAAGCCGCCGAGGCTGGCGAAGGACTTTGAGAACGTGGCCATGACCAGGTCCACCTCGTCGAGCACGCCCAGTTCCTCGCAGGCGCCGCGGCCGTGCTTGCCGAGCACGCCCAGGCCGTGCGCCTCGTCCACCATCAGGCGGGCGCCGTATTTCCTGGCCAGGGGCGCGATGTGCCGCAGGTCCGCCAGGTCGCCCTCCATGGAGAAGACGCCGTCCACCACGATCAGCTTGCCCACGTCCTTGCCTTCCAGGTTTTGCAGGATGCGCTCCAGGTCATCCATGTCGTTGTGCCGGAACTTCAGCAGTTTGCCGTAGGCCAGCCGGCAGCCGTCCAGGATCGAGGCGTGATTGGTGCGGTCCGAAATGACCACGTCGCCGCGGGAGACCAGGGTGGAGATGACGCCCTGGTTGGTGGTAAAGCCCGTGGTATAGACCAGCGCCGCTTCCTTCTGCATGAACTTGGCCAGCCGTTCCTCCAGCTCCACGTGCAGGTCAATGGTGCCGTTCAGGAAGCGCGAGCCCGTGCAGCCCGAGCCGTACTTCTCCACGGCCGCAATGGCCGCGGCCTTGACCTCGGGGTGGGTGGTGAGGCCCAGGTAGTTGTTCGAACCGATCATGACGGTCTTCTTGCCGTTCATGACCGTGGTGGTGTCCACGGCGGTCTGGTTCATGCGGAAGTACGGGTACAGGCCAAGGGCGATGACCTTTTCCGCGTCTTGATAGTCATAGGCTTTTTTGAACAGGTCCATCTCAGATCACCTCTACTTCGCTAAACCAAAATAAGCTTGCTACGTCGCTAACGCGCCTCGCAATGACAGTCCTTATGAAAGGTCGCCATCGCGAGCGACCGTAGGAAGTCCCCTATCTACTTTTCCCCAATCATCCTTCCGGTCGGGGCGATCCCGCGAAGGATCGCGCGGCCATCTCAGACCGATGGCGATTGTAAAAGGGTCGCCCGTCCCTGTCAATCCTTTCGCGTCCCCCGGCCCTCCGGGGCCGGTTCCTGCTCCAGGAAGGTCTCGATGTGCTGCTCCTCTTCCTGCATATGCTGCTGTTCGAACTCGTTTTTGGTGAAACATTTTTTATCCAGCATGAGCTTGGTCAGGGCGTTGATCCGGTTGTCCAGGTGGCGGACCACGTCGAGCACCGGGTCAGGGAGCAGGTTGTGGTCCAGGGGCGAGACCGGGCGGGCGCCGCCGGGAAGACGTACGATCTTGCCGGGATTGCCGACCACCGTGCAGCCCGCGGGCACGTCGCGCACCACCACGGCCATGGCCCCGATCTTCGCGCCCCGGCCGATGGTCACGGCGCCGAGCACCTTGGCCCCCACCCCGATCACCGCGTCCGGCTCGATGGTCGGGTGGCGTTTGACCTTCTGCAGCGAAGTTCCGCCCAGGGTCACGCCCTGGTACATGAGCACCCCGTCCCCCACTTCGGCCGTCTCGCCGATCACCACTCCCTGGCCGTGGTCAATGAACACCCCGCGCCCGAGTCTGGCGCCGGGGTGGATCTCGATGCCGGTCAGGAAGCGCGAGCAGTGCGACACCAGCCGCCCCAGGGTCTTGAGCTTGACCACCCAGAGCGCGTGCGCCAGCCGGTGCAGCCACAGGGCGTGCAGCCCCGGGTAGCACAGCAGCACCTCGATGATGTTCCTGGCCGCCGGATCCTTGGCGAAAACCGCTCTCACGTTGTCGAACATACGGCACCTCCGCGTAACCGATCAACCCTATCCCAAACAGGTTGATCGGTTACAGAGCATTTGAGCATTAGAAAGGAGAGCGTAGAGCATCACGCTCAAACGCGGTCTCCTCTCCTCTTTCACCTCTCGTTCCTTTCACCAGGAGAACTGTGTCGCAACAGTGCCTTTAATTAATCGTCATTCCGGCGTGGTTTAAGCCGGAATCCAGGGATCTTGGTTTTAGGACCTTCTCTGGACCCCGGCTACGAACATGCCGGGGTGACGAATCCTAAAAGGTCTAACAATATCCTTGCGGCACAGACCCTTGAGGAAGGTTTCATTCCTCCCCGATCACCACCACGCTGGTCTCGGCCGAAACGACCTTCAAGGCATCGGCCTTGAGCGCGGGATTGACCGACACGGTCAGCCGGCGCTTGGCTTGCAAAGCCCGGTCCACCAGGTCCGGGACCTGGGCCTGGCCAGGCCAGTTGGCGGGGACTTCCAGCCGGAAGGATCTTTCGCCGGTCATATGCTCGGCGCGTTCCAGGAGCCGCAGAACTTTGATGCGGAGCGTATCCTCCGAAGTCACCCAGCCCATGCCCTGGCAGTGCGGACAGGGGCTGCCCAGGGACCGCAGCAGGCTGCCGCGCACCCGTTTCCTGGTCATCTCGATGATCCCCAGGTCGGTCAGCTTGCGCACGCTGGTTTTGGCCCGGTCCCGGCGCACGGCCTTGAGCAATTCCTGGTACACCCGCTCCTTGTGCTCGGGCAGGCGCATATCAATGAAATCCAGCACGATGATGCCGCCCAGGTCCCGCAACCGCAGCTGCCGGCCGATCTCCTGCGCGGCTTCGAGGTTGGTCCTCAGGATCGTCTCGTCCTGCCGCTGCCGGCCCACGTTGCGGCCGGTGTTCACGTCCACGACCACCAGGGCTTCGGTCTCCTCGATCACCAGGTAGCCGCCGCATTTGAGCCACACCTTGGGACGCAGGGCTTTTTCGACCTCGTCGTCCAGGTTCAGGGACTCAAACAGCGATTCCTTGCCGCGGTACAGCTCCACCTTGGGTTTAAGCGAGGTGAGGGCGGTGCCCAACCATTTCCGAATGTCCTTGCCGTGCTGCTGGGAATCAATGACGATCTTCTTGTCTTCGTCGGTCAAAATGTCCCGGACGACGCGGTGCAGCAACCCCTGCTCGCTGTGCAGCACCGCGGGCGCGGAGATGCGTTTTTCCTGGATCTTGAGCTGCTTCCACAGCTTGACCAGGAACTGGACCTCGGCCGCCAGTTCCTTTTCGGTCGCGTTTTCGGCCGAAGTGCGGGCGATCACGCCGAAGCCCCGCGGAGTGATGCGGTCCAGTATTTTCTTCAGCCGGCTGCGGGTCGCCTCCTGGTTGAGGCGGTGCGACACGCCCGAATGCAGCGCGCCGGGGATCAGCACCAGCATGCGCGAGGGCAGGGAGAGCTGGCCGGTGAGCCGCGGTCCCTTGGTGGAGATGGATTCCTTCTCCACCTGCACCAGGATCTCCTGGCCTTTGGTCAAAAGTTCCTGGATCGGGCGCCTCCCGCCCCGGCCGCCGCCGTCACTGCGCTCGTTTTCCTCCTCGTCCTGATCGCCCTCCTGCTTGCGGGCCTGTTTGGCGTCCATGTAATCCTCGATGGTGAAGGATTCGGTCGCCACGTCCCGCGCGTGGAGGAACCCGGCCTTGTCCAGACCGATGTCCACGAACGCGGCCTGCAAACCCGGCAGCACGGCGTTCACGCGCCCTTTGTAGATATTGCCCACGATCGAGGCTTCGGCCCGGCGTTCAAAATAGTACTCGGCCAGGCGCCCCTCCTCCAAAAAAGCCACGCGGGTTTCAAAATCGTCCTGGGAAATGATCATCTCCCGTTCCTGCTTCAAGAACGGCGTGAGTACCGGGCGTTCCCGCCGGAACCGCTTTCTATTGTTACCCATAATAAAAACCTCTTTTCATTATATTAGTGGAGTGGTCCCCCGGACTAAAGTCCGGGGCTCCCTCTCTCCGCATAAAATCCCGCAAATCATCTCCCCGGGCTGAAGCCCGGGGATTCATGCGGAGGGATTGAACTCTATGCCGAAGTTTTCCGCCCGTCATTGCGAGCGAGGCCCCGAGACAGAGCAAAACAATCCCGTCATCACTTGCCTGTTCGAGATTGCTTCGGCCCCCTTCGACATGCCCGGGGTGCCTCGCAATGACTTTCTGACCGATACCTTCTCCTTGACTGCTTTACTTATCACGGGATCGTGATCTTCCCCTGACTCCAGCGGCCCGAAGCCAACCGGGTCACCTGCACCGCCCAGGGCTCCGCCTCGGCGCCGCACAGGTACTGCACCAGGGTCGAGACTTTGGCCGCGCGGGGCGCTTCCGTGGAGTGCAGGAGACGCACCGCGGGCGCGTCGGCCGGCTGGCCGTCCGGCAGAAGGACCAGTTCGCGCACCGACGGTTTAAGGTCCACTTCCACGGTCCCGTGCTTCGACCACTGCGGCCGCGGCATCTGCCCGGCGGTCAGCAGGGTCTGGATCCGCTCCTCCAGCTTTTGCCGGAGTCCCTCGTTCTCGGGGAACCGCAGGATGTATTCACCCGCCTGGATCTGCTCGCTCAACGCCGGCGTGCTGAGCGGGACTTCCCTGCCGGCCTCCACCTGCAGACCGGCCGGCAGTTTGGCGTTCAGGGCGGGCATCAGGTCGCGCGGATCGCGCCACTGGTCCAGACCCAGGTCCATCCATTCGGCCAGACCCATGTAGCCGAGGGACAGCGGCGGCCCGAACGCCAGGGACGGCTGCGGATGGAAGCCCACCGAGTAGTGCAGGGGCAGCCCCGCGCGCCGCGCGGCCCGGCGGAACAGATTGACCAGATCCAAATGCCCCACGAACCGCAGGTCGCCGGTCTTGCGGTAGCGCAGGCGCAGGCGCACGGTCTCGCGTTCCGGCCGCGGACCTGCGGCAGGCGCCGGGACCGCGGCCTGGTTCAGGGGCGGGGCCGCGGGCAGAGGGCAGGTGCCGGGCTCCCGCGCCCCGCATTGCCGGCACGGGCCTTCCAGACGGCAGTCGGGCGTGGTCTCCCCGGCCAGGGACCGCTGGTGCTCCGCTTCCAGAAACGCGCGTGTCACGCCCACCTGCAGATGGTCCCACGGCAGGGGCGCGTCCAGCGGACGGACGGCCAGGGCGTAGCGGTCCGGATCGGTTCCGGTCTCCCGGAAGGCTTGTTCCCAGAGGCCGAAGCGGAACTGGTCCCCCCAGCTGTCAAAACGCGCGCCCAGCTCCCAGGCGCGGAGGATCGCGGGCCACAGCCGGCGGTCGCCGCGCGCCAGCACCGCTTCCAGGTAGCTGCGGTCCAGCTCGTCCCGCAGACGCCGGTCACGGGGCAGGCCGATGGTCCGCGGCAGGACGCGCGCCAGCGCCTGCCATCGCCGCTGGGCCTCTGCCCGCGGCAGCTGCGGCTCCCACTGGAACGGCGTGTGCGGTTTGGGTACGAACAGGTTCAGACCCAGGTTGAAGCGCGGCCCGCGGCGGGACGTGCCGCCGGAACGCCCCGCGTCCAGCAGGCGCCGCACGAGCCGGCCGATGGCCTCCACGTCCGCGTCGGTCTCGGTCGGCAGGCCGAGCATAAAGTAGAGTTTTACCAGGTCCCAGCCCTCGGCGAAAACCGAGGCCAGGTTGCGGAGCAACTGTTCTTCGTCAAGCGGTTTGTTGATCACGCGCCGCAGCCGGTCACTGCCCGCTTCAGGCGCGAACGTCAGCCCGGTGCGGCGCACCACGCGGACGATCTCAGCGAGTTCCCGCTGGAACGAATCCAGGCGCAGGGACGGTAGCGACAACGCCACCCGCTCCGCGGCCAGGGGCGGCAGCAGGCAGCGGAGGAGCGGCACGATCTGGGTATAGTCGCCGGAGGAAAGCGCGGTGAAGGATACTTCCTCGTAGCCCGTGGCGCGCACCATTTCCAGCAACTGGGAAAACAATTCCTGCGGGTCCCGTTCGCGCACCGGCCGCGTAAGCATGCCCGCCTGGCAGAAACGGCAGCCGCGCGCGCAGCCCCGGAAGAGTTCGGCGGAGATCCGGTCGTGCGTGACGCCCAAATACGGCACCAGCGGCGCGCGCGGCAGGCTGGGGGGCGCTTCCACGCGCCGCCGGACCACTGGCGGCGCGCCCGCAAGCGGGGTCACGCCCGCGAAGGCCCCGTTTGCGGCGTAGCGCGGTTCGTACAGCGACGGCACGTAGACACCCGGAAGGTGCGCCAGCTCCCGCAGGCGCTCGTCGCGCGGCCTGGATCGCAGTTCCTGGTGGCGCAGGATCACGTCCAAAAAAGCCTGTTCCCCGTCGCCCAGCACCAGCAGGTCGAACGCCGCGGCCACGGGTTCGGGATTCGCCGCGCCCGGCCCCCCGCCCACGACCAGCGGATGTTCCAGCCCGCGCTGCGCCGCCGTGACCGGGATCCCGCCCAGGTCCAGCAGGTTAAGAACGTTGGTGTACGAAAGCTCGTGCTGCAGGGTGACGCCCACCACGTCGAAATCCGAGAGCCGGGTCCCGGTCTCCAGCGAGACCAGCGGCACGCGCTGCTGCCGCAGGAGCTGTTCGGCGTCGGTCCAGGGCGAGAACACGCGTTCGGCGAAAATACGCGGATGGCGGTTCAGGTGTTCGTACAGGATCTGAAATCCGAGGTAGGAGAACCCGATCTCGTAGACGTCCGGAAACGCCAGGGCCACGCGGCAATCCACCGACCGCGGATCCTTGCGCATCTCATTCCATTCGCCGCCGATGTAACGGGCCGGTTTCTGGACGCGCGGAAAAATCTCCCGGCGCAGAATCTGGGACCAATCCGAAGATTTAGGCAAGTGACGAACCTACTTCAAAGATAGTGGGCCGCGTCCCCGGAGGGACCGGCGGCCGTATGGGTGAAGCCCGCGCCCTGCGGCGGGGGCAATCGTTAACCATGCGAACCCTTCGTTCAGGGTGCCCCATTATAGGGCCAATCTTAAAAAAAAGCCTGAAGTATTTTCAGGTTCAACACTGGTCCTTTCGAATTCCTCTCCCCGTGGGAGAGAATCCAGGAGAGGGGGTCAATCAGCCAAGCTCGTGCCCCCTCCCCCTGCCCCTCCCACCATGTCCTGGGGAGGGGAGTGTCTTGGTGCGCCGGACTTTTTAGGCTGCGGGCGGGAACCTTGACGCAGGCGGCAATATGCGCCACGCCCTTAAGAACCCATCGCCGTAGACCTTGGTCTTCCGCTTTCCCTCTTCCTTTACGGCGAGCAGCTGGCTGATTTTTCAGTTGCGTGCGGGAACCGCGCAATCAGTTCTTTTCCTTCCTACCCTACAGGTTTTGCAGTGCGGCCTTTTTAAGTTGCTGGCGGTAACTTCGACGCAGACAGCAGCCTTCGCCACGCCCCACCGGGCCTATCGCAGTAGACCTTGTTTTCCGCTTGGCAACTTAAAAAGGCCGCACTGCAAAACCACTTCACCTATTTCACCGTCCGCCCGGTCCAGATGCTGTTCAAGATCCCCAGCAGGCTGAACACCGCGATCAGCGAAGACCCGCCGTAGGAAATCAGGGGCAGGGTCATGCCAGTGACCGGCATCAATCCCGTGGCCACGAACAGGTTGACGGCCACCTGCGTGAAGAGCACGGTCGTGAGGCCGATCGCCGTCAGGCTGCCTTCCAGGTCCCGCGCCGAGCGGGCCACCCGTAAGGCCTGCAGCAGGAGCAGGATAAACAGCAGCACCACCACCGCCGAGCCGATAAATCCCCACTCCTCGGCCAAGACGGAAAAAATGAAATCCGTGTGATGCTCCGGCACGAAGCGCAGTTGTCCCTGCGTGCCGGAGAGCCACCCCTTGCCCGTGAGCATCCCCGACCCGATCGCGATTTTGGACTGGATGACGTTGTAGCCCGCCCCCAGGGTGTCGCTCGCGGGATTCAGGAACACCAGCACCCGGCGCCGCTGGTACTCCTTGAGCAGCAGCCAGACCAGGGGCGAGGCCAGGAGCCCGGCGCCGACCGTGCCCAGCAGGCGGGAGACCGGCACGCCGTGCACAAACAGCAGGACCAGCACGAGGGGAATGAAGACCAACGCCGTGCCCAGGTCCGGTTCGCGCAGGATCAGCAGCATGGGCAGTCCGGCCAGGGCCAGGGCGCCCCAGAAGGTGCTCCAGTCATGCGTGCGGTCGTGGCGGAAGGCCAGAAATTTAGCCAGCACCAGCACGGTCGCGATCTTGGCGAATTCCGACGGCTGGATGCCAAAGGGCCCGAGAGAAAGCCAGCGCCGCGATCCGGCGATCTCCTGGCCCGCGGCCAGCAGAAACGCCAGCAACACCACCAGGGCCCAGTAGGCCGGGAACGCGTAGCGGTCAATCAGCACCTGGTAGTTGAGGGACGCGAAAAACAACATGGATACCAGCGCCAGGGACAGCCACACGATCTGCTTGAGATGCAGGATCGGCATGCCGGCCTTGTTGTACGTGGCGGCATAGACCATGGCCACGCCGACGGCCGCGAGCAGCAGCGCCGGCAGCAGCACGGTCATATCCATTTCCCGGACGAGCCGGAGAGGCCGCGCGGCCCTACGGGGTCGCCAGGTCCTGAGCGCGGGAAGCGGCAAAGTAAGCCTCCAGTAGGTCGCGGGCCAGGGGCGCGGCTTGCGCGCCGCCTCCACCCGCGTTTTCCAGATACACCAGCACCGCGACCGCCGGCTTGTCGGCCGGCGCGTACGCGGCAAAGCCCGCGTGGTCCTCGCCGTGCGGATTCTGCGCGGTGGCCGTTTTGCCGGCCACCAGAATACGGTCGAGCTGGGCGCGCTTGCCCGTGCCCTGCCGCTTTTGCACCACGCCCAGCAGGCTGCGCTGCAGCAAGTCCCAGTTCTCCGCCGCGGCCGGCACTTTGGCCAGCAGGCTGGGCTTCACGTCGTGGATCAGCCGGCCCGAGCGGCTCTGAACCGCCTTGAGCAGGTGCGGCCGGTAGATCATGCCGCGGTTCGCGACCGCCGCGATATTGTTGAGAATCTGCAGGGGCGTGGCCAGAATGAATCCCTGGCCGATGGACATCATGACCGTGTTGCCCGGAAACCACGGCATGTTCTGGGTGCGTTCCTTCCACTGGGCGCTGGGCACCAGGCCGGCGAGTTCATTGGGAAGGTCCACGCCCGTGGCCTGCCCGTAGCCGAACGCGCGGGCCCAGCGGCCCAGCTTCTCGACCTTCACGCGCAAGCCCAGGTGATAGTAATACACGTCGCAGGATTCCACCAGGGAACGGCTGGCGTTCACCGGGCCGTGGCCTTCGGACTGCCAGCAGCGGTACGGCCAGGTGGAGATCCAAAACACGCCCTTGCAGGTGAAGGTCTGCAGGGGCGTGACCAGATGCTCCTCCAGGGCCGCGGTCAGGGTCACGATCTTGAAGATGGACCCGGGCGGATACAAGCCCTGCGTGGCCCGGTTGGTCAACGGGTAGTCGCGGTCCTTCCGGAGTTTTTCCCAGTCGGCCCGGGAGAGCCCCCGGGCGAACCCGTTGGGGTCGAAGGTCGGCGACGAGGCCATGGCCAGAATCTCGCCGGTTTTGACCTCCTCCAGGATCAGCACGCCCTTCTGCTGACCCAGCAGTTCCTCGGCCTTGGCTTGCAGACGGGCGTCCAGGGTCAGCACCAGATTGTGTCCGGGCCAGGGATCTTCCCGCCCGAGAACGCCCTTCTGCCGGCCCAGGGCGTCCACCTCGATATGCAGCCAGCCGTTGCGTCCTTTCAGGTAATGGTCGTAGGCCTTCTCCACGCCCAACTGACCGATAATGTCGCCGGTTTGGTACCCTTCGCGCAGCGCCAGCTCGTGCTCGGAAATTTCGCCCACATAACCCAACACGTGGAATCCCAGCGCGCCCAGGGGGTAATTCCGCCGGGATTCGGTGAACACCACCACGCCCGGCAGTTCCGGCCGGTGCTCTTCGATGCGCGCGGCGGCGAATCGGTCAATGTTGGTTTTGATGCGCAGCGGCTCGTAATAGCGCAGGCCCCGGTTCTTGAGCTTGGTCTCCACTTCCTCGGCGGAGACGCCGAGCAGGGTTTCGAGCAGAGCCAGGGCTTGCAGGCGGCTTTCGCCCTCGGGAGGAAACGACGCGGGAATCAGCGCCACGGTGAAGGTGGGGACGTTGCTGGCCAGCAGCGCGCCGTTGCGGTCGTAGATCAATCCCCGCTGGGACTTGATCGGCACGAGCCGGACCCGGTTGCGCGTGGAAAGTTCCCGGTACCGCGTTCCTTCCAGCAATTGCAGGTACGCCAGCCGCGCCAGCAGCAGACCCAGCGTGACCACCATCAGCGTACCCAGCAGGCGGATACGCTTGCGGAATTTTTCAGTCTTGCGTTCGAGAAATTGTTCCCAGAGCATGGAGCCCCCTGGCAACTGCAGGATTTCCTTCGTTTGCCCAGGGTACCAATCCCGCCCTGCGATCTCCGCAGGGCGGGCGGCGACATCCCCGCAGCAGGCGATGGATGAGATTCCTCTGCGCAGGGGATGGAGCCCCCCGGCACATTGTGCCGGAGTACCCCCTTGCTTGAACCAAGAATACGGCCGCTGGGGGGCGATGCAGGGCATGCCCTTTCCATGCCACGGGGCCGGTTATCCCCTGCGTAGGGGAAGGCGGCGGCTCAGCCCGCGTGCAGATGGTGCGTGTGCGGGTTTTCCCTCAGGTTCAGCCACCGATCCAGCCCGTAGTAGAGCCACGGTCCCAGCAGCGCTTGAAACACCGAGAGGCCGGCCGCCCGTCCCAGCCAAATGCCGAAGGGCAGGTGCATGCCCAGCAGGGTGTTGAGCCAGAAGAACGCCAGGAACTGGTGCAGCCAGGAAAAACCCAGCACGATCAGCAGCTGGGAGATGAAATTCTCCTGCACGAACCGCCGACGCAGGTACAGCGCCGCATACGCCACGCCCACCAGCAAAAAGGCGTTCAAGCCCAGCTGCCCCCCGGCCGCGATATCCTGCAGAAGCCCCGCGCCGAAGGCGACCCACAGGCCGAGGGTGGTCTGGCGCCGCAGGGCCACGTACAGCACCCACAGGAGCACCAGGTCCGGCCCCATGCCGGCAATGGACAGGACCGGCACCCAAGTGGTCTGCAGCACCACGGCCAGGAGGGTGATCAGGGCGATCAGCAGGACCTGCACCGCTACTCTCCGGCCGGCTGCAGGACCATGAAGCGGTCCTGGCTTTTGAAATCAACGTTCGGCTGAAGCCGGATGTCCAGCATGAGCCCGCTCTCGGCCGGCGCCACCCCGACCACGGTGCCGATGGGCAATCCGGCCGGGAACAGCGTGCTTAAATGGGAGGTCACGACCTGATCGCCCGTCTGAATATCCTCGCCGCTCGCCACATACACCATGCGCAGCGTATCCTCGCCCGTGCCTTTGACCGTGCCATGCACCTTCGAGCGTTCGACCCATCCCGCGACCGAGCTCTGGGAGTCGAGTATCAGCATGACGGTGGCCGAAAAAGGATTCACCTCCTGCACCCTGCCGGCCACGCCGGCCGGCGTGATGACCCCGGCCCCGGCCGCCACGCCGTCGTTCGCGCCCCGGTCCACCACCACGCGCTCCAGCCAGCTCACCGGATCGCGGGCGATCACTTCGGCCGGCAGGAACGCCTGCTCCGCGCGGCGCTTGTACGCCAGCTCGGCGCGCAGCTGTTCGTTCTCCCGGGCCTGTTCGCGCAGGAGCTGGTTTCTCAGGCTGAGCCGCTCCACCGTGAGCGCGAGTTCCTGGTTCTCTTGGCGCAGGGAAGCGAGAGACTGGAAAAAGGCGAGCCACCCCTCGGCGGTGCGGACCACGGCCGTGGAGGCTTTTTGGAATGGAAAGACCGCCAGGGACACGGTCTGCCGGAGCGTGCGGCCGAAGATCCCCGGCTGGCGGAAGGAAAGCAACATGCCGAGCGAGACCAGCACCAACAGCGCAAAAACGATCTCGCGGCGCCATTTCCACAGAAAGTCAGGCACACCGTCCTCCTTCGGACGGGCCTCCAGTAGGCAAGTGAAAAAGTCCCGCGCGCGGGGCTTTTTCGCTTTCTCTACAGTCGGTCATCCCTGAAAAGCCCTGCTTTTCAGGGATGACGGATCGCCAGCGGAGGGATAGTTTATTTCTTTGCGGCAATCCGTCAAAAATACTCTTTTTCACCCACGACCACTTTCTTGAGCACGTCCATGCTCTCTTCCAGCACCCGGCCCGAGCCCATGACCACGCAGGTGGTCGGGTCCTCGGCCTGATTGACCGGCACGCCGGTCGCCTCGCGCAGGCGGATATCCAGGCCGCGCAGCTGCGAGGTGCCTCCGGCCAGAATGATGCCCCGGTCCACGATGTCCGCCGCGAGTTCCGGAGGCGTGCGTTCCAGCGTCATCTTGATGGTCTCCACGATCGCGGACAAGGGCTCCTCAAGCGACCCCCGGATCTCCTCGGAGGTGATCTCCAGGGTCTTGGGCAGGCCGGTGACCAGATCGCGCCCCTTGACTTCCATTTCCATCTCCTGCTTGAGCGGATAGGCGGAGCCCATTTTGATCTTCACTTCCTCGGCCGTCCGCTCGCCGATCAGCACGTTGTAGGCGCGCTTGATGTAATTGATGATCGCCTCGTCCAGCTCATCCCCCCCCACCCGCAGGGAGCGGCCGTAAACAATGCCGCCCAGGGAGATGACCGCCACCTCGGTCGTGCCGCCGCCGATGTCCACGATCATGTTGCCCGACGGTTCGTCAATGGGAAGGCCCGCGCCGATGGCCGCGGCCATCGGCTCCTCGATCAGGTACACTTCGCGCGCGCCGGCCTGCTCGGCCGAGTCGCGGACCGCGCGCTTCTCCACTTCGGTCACGCCCGAAGGGATGCAGATGATGATCCGCGGCTTGACCATGGCGCGGCGGTTGTGCACCTTGGTGATGAAGTGGCGCAGCATGCGCTCCGTGACCTCGAAGTCCGCGATCACGCCGTCGCGCATGGGGCGGATGGCCACGATGTTGCCCGGCGTGCGCCCGAGCATGGCCTTGGCTTCGTTGCCCACGGCCAGCACGTGGTCCGTGCCCTTCTGCACCGCGACGATGGACGGCTCGCGCAGCACGATGCCCTCGCCGCGCACGTACACCAGGGTCGTGGCCGTGCCCAGGTCAATGGCCATGTCGTTGGAAAACAACCCCATCAGGAAATCAAGAATCATGTGCGTGTCCTTTTCTCCGGTATGCCGGTGGTCAGCAGGCGGAGCCCCCCGGCCACCGGAAGTCCCTTGGGGGACCAGGGCATCACTTCCCGCTTGCATTCCCGGCTCAATTGGCCGGGCGGTATCCCGCCCGCTTTTAGTTCAAACGCTCCTTGCGGCCTTCCCTTCAGGCAAAAACCAGGCTTTTAGCGTTGCGGGAACGGTCAGACGTCTGGTCAGGACCGGCGGGTTCTGCGGGATTTGGTCTTGGCCCGGGAACGGCTGGGTTTTCGTCCCGCGCGCCCGGCCACCACAGGGAGGCCAGCCGCCGGCGCGGCACCTTCGGCGGCCGCTACGGCGGGTTTGGAACGGATCCCCACCCAGGAAGCCATCAGCTCCACCACGTCCCGGTCTGTCCATTCCGCGACAGCCATGGCAAAAATCAAGAACAACACGAGCAACACGGATAGAAACCCGATGATCAATCCCACGGTTATTTCCTCCAAAAAATGTGGGCCAATTATACCCATTTGCCCCAGGGCCCGCAATAGGTTTTTTGCGGTTGCAACCCAGGTCGGTTTTGCTATAATGGCCGCCTTATCATTGTCGGTTAGGCTAGAAAACAGCCGGTTTTTTTCGAAATAGGTTAACTATTTGATAATTTCCCCGCCCCCTCAAGGAGGCTGTGTCGCCATTATGTTTTCAGGCCTTTACTAGTTCGTCACCCCGGCATGCTTGTAGCCGGGGTCCAGGAAGAGCTCGAAAAATCAACACCTCTGGATTCCGGCTAAAACCATGCCGGAATGACGATCAACTGAAGACTCCGCTGCGACCCAGACTCCGGCGAGGGGATGAATAATAGATAAGAGAAAGGACCAAAACTTCGCCATGATGAACTCTATGCGCAAGTACACGAAAATCATCCTCTGGATCGTGGTGGCGGCCTTCGTGGCCACCATCTTTTTCGTCTGGGGCATGGACCTGGGTCAGCGCCAGGAATCCATCGAACGCACCTCTGCCGCGGTGGTCAACGGCGAACCCATCACGTATGATGAGTTCGGCCAGTACTGGGAACAGCAGTACCGGCAGCTCTTCGGACAGTCCGACGAGGAACCTTCGCCCCAGGAAGTGCAGCGCTTGCGCACCGACCTGACGGAAAGCCTGATCGACAACCTGCTCCTGCGCCAGCTGGCGGAACGCCTCCGCATCGCCGTGCTGGACGAAGAGGTGGCGGCCCGCATTTACAACCAGCCGGCCTTCCAGCAAAACGGCAAATTTTCCCAGGAAAAATACCTTCAGCTCCTCACCTACAGCCGGATCTCACCCGCGGATTTCGAGCGCGAACAAGCCCAGGCGATCCGGAGCGCAAAAGTCCACCAGGCCCTGCGCGACAGCGTGGTGGTTTCCGAGCCCGAAGTGCGCGCTTACTTCCAGTCCCGTTCCCGCAGCCTGAAGCTCCTGGTCGTGGAATTCCCGTGGCAGCGCTACCTGCCCCGCGTCGTTATCCCGGAAACCCAGATCGAGGATTACTATCAGTACCATCGCGAAGAGTTCGACCAGCCCGAGGAAGTTGAAGCCGCGCACATCCTGGTCCGCACCAGCGCGAACGCCAGCGAGGAAGAAAAGCTGACCGCCCGGCTTAAGCTCGAAAACCTGCGCAATGAGATCATCCAGGGCAAGGATTTCGCGGCGATGGCCCGCGAGCACTCGGACGATCCCGGCAGCGCCTCCCAGGGCGGCGACCTGGGTTACTTCCGGCGCGGCGCCATGGTCAAGCCATTCGAGGAAGCGGCCTTTGGCCTCAAAGTGGGTGAACTGTCCCAGCCGGTGGAAACCCCTTTCGGGTATCACCTGATCAAACTGACCGGCCGCAAGGAAGCCAAGCCTTCCACCCTGGCAGGCGTGCGCGGCAAGATCCTGGACCGCCTGAAAGAGGCCGAGGCCAAGCGGCTGGCCCAGCGCGCGGCCTCGGAATTCCACTTGCAGTTGAAGGACACCCCGGACCTGGCCAACGCCGCGGCCCAGTCCAAGGTACCGGCCGCGTCCACGGGATGGCTGACAGACCAGGACTCCCTGCCCAAAATAGCGGAATCACAGACCATCGTGGACCAGGCCTTCAACCTGCCCCTGAACAAACCCAGCCAGCCGCTGTTCGCGGGCGAGACCATCGTCTTTGTGCAGATCACGGCCGAGCAATTCCAGCCGTGGGACGAGGCCAAGTACCTGGCCGGGCATGACCTGTTGCGGGAAAAGCTGCGGACCCTGCGGGGCAACCAGGCGATCGGCGATTATCTGGCCAGCGCGCGCAAGACCGCCGTCATCGTGAACAACATCGCGAAGGAAAAGGACGAGGAGAACCAGGAAGGCGCGCCGGCCGAACAGCCGACGCCCGAGCCCAAGCAGAACTGACCCTTCCGGTTAGGCCAACTGGGGCGAGGGCTCCTGGGGATTGACCACCAGGGGCACGATCAGCGTCCACAGCACCAAGAGCACCGATCCGATCCATGCCTGGTACAGCCCCCAATATTGAAACGGCCCGCCCAAGGTGTAGAGCCACACCACCACCGCGAGGGTCGTCATGACCACCTGCCCGGTGTGCCGCACACCCTGCAGGCGCATCAGGTACAGGGGCGTCAGCGCCACCAGGATCACGGCGATGGCCAGGGTCGCCCATTTGGCGTACGCCGGCGGCACCACGCCTTGCAGGGCCATATAGGCGGCAATGATCTCCGTGGGAATGAGCTTGAGCAGGCGGTCCTGATACGATTGCACGGTCTTGATCTCGCGCGGCATGGTTCCCTCCTCGCGCGGCGTTCGGCGCCGCATTACGGTGTTTTCGCGTCCCCGGCCTTCAGTTGCATGGTCATACCGATCAGGCCCTCGTCCTTCTCGCTGAACTTGAAATAGATCCGCGGCGGAAGCTTGACGGGTTTCTCGAAATACAGCACGCCGGTCATGACTTCGCCGGGCGCGAGGGACCGCGGCCATAAATAATTATTCGCGATCCGGTCAATCTCTTCGATCAGGCGTTCGGCCTGGAGGTAATCCTCCTGGCTGGCCTGCCGCCTTCCCAGCAGCCAGTGGCCCACCTGCCGCGACCAGTGCACCGGCCAGCCCTGCTCCTTCAGCAGCGTCAGCCGGCCGTACACTTCGATAAGCTTCTGCTTGCCGTAATCGGACTGGATCGAACTGAGCAGCTGGTCTATTTCCGCAACCTGGTCGGGCAGGAGCCGGCGCAAGGCTTTCAGATTTTCGGATACCAGTTCGTCGGCCAGGACCGGCCGCAGGCGCCGCGCGCTGGCGTCGGTCAGGGTGGCGAAGTCGGGCGAGACGCCGAAAACCTTCTTCCAGCGGGAATAGCCCGCCAGCTCTCCGTCCCAATTGCGCGCGAACCCTTCAAAGGTCAGATACAGCAGGTCCGTGGATTTTTCCTGCCCCAGGCTGAGCGGCTGGGTCAGGGAGCGGTTTTCCACGCGCAGGAGGACCATGGCTGGATTCTGCGTGTCGTCGAATTCCGCGTACACGTCGGCAAACCCCACCGAGAGCGCCGCGTTCCAGACCGCGGCGCCGCAGGGCCAGGCCGGGAGCAGGAGCAGGGCCAGGATCGCGGTCAGGCGCGGCCGGTTCACGCGCGCACTCCCAGGCGTTCCAGCCTGGCGCACACCGCGGCCAGGGGCAGGCCGACCACGTTGGCGTAACAGCCCTCGATCCGCCGGATGAAGGCGCCGGCCCTCCCCTGAATGCCGTACGCGCCGGCTTTGTCCCGCCACTCGTTCGACCGCAGGTACCGCGTCTCCTCGTTCCGGCTGATCGGCCGCATCCACACGGCCGTTTCCACGCGCCAGGAATAGCGGCGGCCGGTGGCGGAATGCACGAGCGCCACCCCGGTCACCACGCGGTGCCGCCGTCCGGACAGGCGGCGCAGCATGCGCCGGGCCTGGGCCCGGCCGGCCGGCTTGCCGAAGCTCTCGCGGCCGAGCGCCACCACCGTGTCCGCGGCCAGCACCCAGGCCGGCCGGCTGAGGCGTGACGCCACATCCCGGGCTTTGCACCGCGCCGCCTGCTCGGCGAAACGCCCGGGGTCGCCCTGGGGCCTTCCTTCCTGCCAGCGGGACGGCAACACACGGAAGCGCAGGTCCGCCTGGCGCAGGAGCTGGCGCCTGCGCGGAGAGGCCGAGGCCAGCACCAGGGGATCGCCGGATTTCAAACTGCCATGGTTCATGCGCGCCTGCCTGAAGAATTTATCGCAATACCCGGCACACGCCCCGGAACCGGCTGCGCCAGTAAGGGTCGTTGCCGTTCGAAATTTTAACTTCGCCGCCGTTGCTGGGCGCGTGCACGAAGCGCCCCCGTCCCAGGTAAATGCCTACGTGGGATATGCCGCGGCCGTCAATGTCGAAGAACAGCAGGTCCGACGGCTCTTCCCCGCCCCGGGGCACGTGCCGGGCCGCGCTGAACTGCTTCCGGCTGGTCCGCGGCAGCGTGATCCCCGCGGCCTGCCGGAAAACGTACTGCACGAAACCCGAACAGTCGAACCCGGCCGGGGTCGTGCCGCCGTAGCGATACGGTTTGCCTTGCAGGGAGGAAGCCAGTTCGACGACGCGGGCCGCGGCCGCCGGGTCCGGAGGGGCCTGGTGAACCGTGGCGCAGCCGCCGGCCAGCGCCGCCAGTCCGGCCGCGGCCAGCCAGGGCAGGCACCGGCTAGGTGTTATCCTCATTCTTGGGAGGGTCGGCGGAACGCGCGGACTGCAGCATGCCGTTCAGCACTTCCTCTTCCGAGGCGGTGGAGGCCACCAGGGACAGCGTTTCGAGGGTGGTGGACCGGAGGCAGTGCTCGACCACGGTGAGAAAGGTGGTTTCAAAAGCGCGCGCCAGGGGGAAGTTGCCCACGCACAGGCCGGAGGGCATCAGCGCCACGCTTTTGCAGCCGTGCTCGCGGGCCAGCTTCAGGGCCATGGACAGGGCCTGGTGCACCTGGCGGTCGTTGACCATCATGTCCTGTCCCCAGGCCGCGGCATGGATCAGATATTTGCATTTCAAGCGGCCGGCCGTGGTCAGGACAGCCTGGCCGACGGTCACGGGACCGAGCTCCATGGCTTCCCGTTCCAGGTTGGCCCCGCCGCGGCGCTTCAGGGAATCCGACAGAAAAGAGGAAAACCACAGGTAATTGTTGGTGGGATGGATAATGGCGTCCACTTCCTGGGAAGCCAGGTCGCCGAACACCACGACAATGCGGGTCGAACCGATACGCAGTTCCATGCGGGCCGCTCCCTGCCAAGTTGAGGAATTGTATCACGACCCCGGCCATCTTTTCCATACCCATTTATATCTCTCCCTGGTAGACTAACGGGCTGTTTGCACCGCTATCTTCTCTTGGGAGCTTCCGATGCCTGCGCGAACCCGCTTTCCCGAACTGATCCAGCTGATGGCCCGCCTGCGCGCGCCCGGCGGCTGCCCGTGGGACCGCAAGCAGACCCACCGCTCCCTGCGCCCCTTCCTGCTCGAGGAAACGCACGAGGTGCTCGAAGCCATTGCCAGCCGCAACCCCGCGCGCCTCAAGGACGAACTGGGCGACCTGCTGTTCCAGATCATCTTCCACGCCCAGCTGGCCGCCGAGGCCGGGCAGTTCACCATCGAGGACGTCATCGCCGGGAGCCTCGCCAAGATGAAGCGCCGGCACCCCCACGTGTTCGGGACCGAGCGCCTGCGGACCGCGGGCCAGGTGCTGGAAAACTGGGAGGAGATCAAGCGCCGCGAGCGCGGCGGCTCCGGCAAATCATTGCTCGCGGGCGTGCCCCGCACCCTGCCGGCCTTGCTGCGCGCGCACCGGGTCATGGCCAAAGCCGCCCGCGTGGGCTTTACCTGGAGCCGGTGGGAGGAAGCGCTGGCCAAGGTATCGGAAGAAGTGCACGAACTGGAGCAGGCCCTGCTTTCCCGCCGGTCGTCCAGCATTCAGGAGGAACTGGGCGACGCGTTCTTCGCCCTGGTCAACCTGGCCCGCTTCGCGGGCGCCAATCCCGAGGACTCATTGCATTTGGCCGTGGCCAAGTTCATCCGGCGCTTCGCGGCCGTGGAACAGGCGGCCAGGAAGAAGCAAAGGTCCTTGTCGGACTTTTCGCTGGAAGAACTGCTGGAGATCTGGGAGGGCGGGAAGAAGAAGCGGAGCGGAAAAAGCAAAGCGGGTCGCAAGCGGACCGCTCACCGAAAACGCAGGTCATTGCGAGCGTAGCGAAGCATTCCGGGTTTTTAGATTGCCGCGTCCCTTCGACCCTCGCAATGACGAGCAAAGCTTAACGCTTGAACTCCCCCTTAATCCCCCTCTTTGACAAAGAGGGGGCAGGGGGAATTGGCGATGTTCAGCGTTCGATGTTTTCTTATCCGTCATTCCGGCATGCCGTTAGCCGGAATCCAGGGATGTTGCTTTCCAGGTGTCATTGCGAGCGTAGCGAAGCAATCCCCGAGTTGCCTTTCTTATCCGTCATTCCGGCATGCCGTTAGCCGGAATCCAGTGGTTTAGGAACTAATCCTTGCAGGACCCCTCACCCACACCCTCTCCCCGCTTGAGCGGGGCAAGGGGATAAAAAAACACCTTTACGAACTATTCCGGCAATGCGGGCTCGTTCGGCGCGCGGTAGACCTCGCTGCCGCGCACAAAGACCCGCCGGATCGAGAAATCCGGGCCGGCCAGCACCAGGTCCGCCAGGCCGTTCACGCCGATGCGGCCCAGGGCCTTGCGGCCGAGAAGCCGGGCGGGATTGCGCGTGGCCATGCGCACCGCGTCGAAGATCGTGATCTGCGGCAGGCCGGCCACGGTGATCACGCCCCGCCACAGCGGAAACACACCGCCCGCGATCGTGCCGTCCTGCTGCTTCGCCAATCCCTGTTCCACCTTCAACGTTTCGACCTGCGGCTGGGTGTATTCGCCGTCCGGCAGGCCGGCCACCCAGCGGCAGTCGGACACCAGAACCAGGTCCCCCACCTTGGCCCGCAGAAACATGGAAAGCGCCTCAGGCGCCAGGTGCACGCCGTCCGCGATGATCTCGGCCGTAAGCCGCGGATCGGACAGCGCGGCGCCCACCAGCCCGGGATCGCGCTGGTGGAAGGGCCGCATGGCGTTGCCCAGGTGCGTGACCAGCGTCGCGCCCCACTCCGCCGCGGCGCGCGCCTCTTCGGCCGTGGCCAGCGAATGGCCCAGGGCCGCCACCACGCCCTCATCGGCCAGCTGCCGGATCACGCTCTCGGCGCCGGGCAGTTCGGGCGCCACGGTCATGACCTTGATCTCGCCCTGGCCGGCGTCCAAAATGGCGTTCAGTTCGTTCCGGTCCACCGGCCGGATGCCCTCCTCCGGAATCGAACCGCGGGCCTCGGGATTGAGGAACGGGCCTTCCAGGTGCAGGCCGAGCAGGCGCAGGGGCGCCTGCTGGCGGGCCTCGCGCAGCACCTCGGCTTGGCGCGCCAGCTCCTCCGCGTTCTTATAAAAAACCGACAGCAGCATGGCCGTGGTGCCCTGGCTGGCGTGAAAGTAACTCGCGGCCAAAAGCCCGCCCAGGGTCGCGGTGTCCGCCCCGCCTCCGCCGTGGCAGTGGATGTCCACCAGGCCCGGGAACACCAGGTAGCGCTGGGCGCCGACGAAACTCTTGGGCGAGAACCGCGCCGCAGCCGAGGAAGGCAGGATATTCTCGATCTTCCGGCCGGAAATCACGACCAGCTTGTCTTCCCACGGTTCGTTTTCTCCAGCCAGAGCCCGCGCGCGGATGATAAAGCGTTTTAGCATGGGGGTCAACCTTCCAGCACGACAGTGGCCGCCGCGTAGCCGTGGCTGTGGGAGAGCGACAGCCAGGTGGTCTTGACTCCCGCCCGCCGGGACAGTTCCGCCGCGCGGCCGCTCAGGCAAAGCTGGGGCCGGCCCGCGTGGTTCCGCTCCACTTCCACTTCCTGCCACTTCACGCCGCGCGCCCAGCCGGTCCCCAGGGCCTTGAAAAACGCCTCCTTGGCGCAGAAGCGCCCGCAGAAATGCTGGCTGGAGCGTTTTTGCTTCTGGCAGTAGGCGATCTCGGCCGGCGTGAACGTCTTGCGCAAGAAAGCCGCGCCGCCGCGCCGGATCGCCCGCTCCACGCGCGCGATTTCCTGGATGTCGAGCCCAACGCCGATCACCATGCCCGGGTTCCTTTCCTTCGTGGACATACAGCCGGTTTGATTATACACCAGGGGAAGTCAGCAGAAAAGGTCCGATCCCGCGGGCGGTTCAGTCTTCCGGTTCCAAGCGGAGAAAGAGATTCACCAGATCCGGGTCCAGCGCTTTGCCGGCCTGCTGCCGCAGGGCTTCCCGCGCGTGCCGGGCGGGAAGGGTGACGACGCCCGGATAATCGCTGGTCAGCATGTCGAAGGCATTGGCCACGGCCAGGAGGCGCGCCAGGAGCGGAATGGCGTCGCCGCGGAGCTGGTCCGGATAGCCGGTCCCGTCGAAATGCTCGTGGTGCGCCATGACCACGGCCGGCGCGCCGGGCAGGAAACTCAGGGGCCGCACGATGTTCGCGCCCACGGCCGGATGCGTGCGCAGCACCTGCTGCTCCCAGGCGCTGAGCTTGGCCCGCTGGCGCAGGATGTCCTCGGGCACCGCGATCTTGCCGATGTCGTGGAGCAAGGCCAGGTACTCCAGCCGGCGCAGTTCCACTTCGTCCAGTTGCAGGCCCTGCCCCAGCCGCCGGGCATAGCGCGCCACGCGCAGGGAGTGGCTGAAGGTGTACGCATCCTTGGCCTCGAGGGTGGACAGCAGCGACCGTACCGCGCCGTGGAAGAACCGCTGCAGTTCCCGCGTGAGTTCGGCGTGTTCGAGCGCGGAAGCGGCCAGACTGCCGAGCACGCCCAGGAACTGCAGCGCCTCGGAGCCAAAAACCGGCGCCGTCCGGTCGCGGTAGAGGACCAGGGCGCCGCGCACCCGCCCCTGGCGCATAAACGGCATGGCCAGCAGCGATCCGCCCGCGAAGGTGTCAATGAAGTCCTCGTCCCGGCTCACGTCCGGCACGTACAGGGCGCGGCGGTGGCGATGCAGCCACTCCAGGATGTACTCCTCGCCGGCCGAAATCGCCTCGGCGGCCGGCTGGCCCCGCAGCAGGAGGCTGCGGTAAGCGAAGCCGGGCTGGTCGGACTGGTAGAACACCAGCAGGGCGCGGTCCGAGCGGAGGATTTGCTGCACCATGGTTTGCAGGCGGGAGCCGAGCTGGGGCAGGTCCTGATCCCGGGACAGGACGAGGCCGATCTCCTCGAGCACTGAATATTCCAGCAGGTGTTTGTTCAGCGCGTGCTCCCGGCGCCGTTCCTGGATCTTCGCGGGTCCCGCAGACCGTCCGCCTGGGGTCAGGACGAGATCCACCGCTTCCCGGACCGTGGCCACGTCAAAGGGTTTGACGATCAGGTCGCGGGCGCCCTGGTCCAGCGCCTCGGTCACCGTGGCTTCGGTGGCGTAGGCCGAGATCAGGATCACCGCGGTCATTCCGCCCCAGCGGGAGCGGATGGTCCGGAGCAATTCCATGCCGTCCATGCGGGGCATGAGGATGTCCGACAAAACCAGGTCATAGGACCGCTGGTCCAGCTGCTCGACCGCCTCCACGCCGTCGGCCGCGGTGGCAACAACATGGTCCTGGTCGCCCAGGATCAGGCTGAGCGACTCCCGGATGCTCCGGTCGTCATCCACGATCAAAATACTCGACATGCCTCGCCCTGCCTCCCTCTCCTCAACCGAAGTGTCGGCCTGCCGGGCCGCGGCATAAAGGCGTCTTATTAAAAAGTATAACAGCCCGCGGCGGACCTAAAAAACACTATCTCCGACGCGGATTATTCCCTATAATATCACCAACCTCCTCCCCAGCAGGATGCCATGCAGCCCACAGCTCCGATCATGTCCATCATCCGGCGCCGCAAATCCTGGCGCACCTTCCGGAACCAACCGCTGCCGGCGCCGCTGCGCGACCGGATCGCGCGCGTGCTGGACGGCCCCTTCCAGCCTCCCTTTCCGGGACGCTTGCGCTTTCACCTGAAAGAATCCGTCCAGTACCGTTCCGGAGCTCCGGTGCAGATCGGCACCTACGGCACGGTCACCGGCGCCCGGGAATTCGTGGTGGGTGCGGTGGCCGCCGGCCCGTTCGATCTGGTCAACTACGGATACCTGATGGAGCGCATCATTTTGGAATTGACCGCCCTGGGCCTGGGGACCTGCTGGCTGGGCGCCACCTTCCACCACGCCGATTTTTCGTCCTTGATCGGCGCCCAGGCGGACGAGATCGTGCCCGCGGTCACGCCCGTGGGCGAGATGACCGAACGCCGGGGGATCCACGACCATATCATGGGATTGTACGCCATGGCGCACAACCGCAAACCCTGGCCGGAGCGTTTCTTCCGCGGTTCCTTCGCGCAGCCGCTCTCCCCGGCCGAGGCCGGCCTGTACGCTGAACCGCTGGAAATGGTCCGCATCGCGCCCTCGGCGTCCAACCGCCAGCCCTGGCGGGTGGTTCAGGACAGCCGGCCGGATGTGTTTCATTTTTACCTGCGCCGCAATCCCCTCTATATCGGGCTGATCCATACGGCCTTCCGGGCCCACGATCTCCAGCAGCTGGACCTGGGCATTGCCATGTGCCATTTCGAGCTCGCGGCCCGCGAACTCGGGCTGTCCGGCCGCTGGGTCGTGGCCGATCCGGGACTCGCTCCGCTCCCCAAGCTGACGGAGTATTTCGTCACCTGGGTTGGCGCCTAGCGCGATGACGGACGCCTGGGGATTTTACGCCCTTTCGGGCCTGCTGCTGGGGCTCAGCGCCGCGCTGACCCCCGGCCCCTTGTTCCTGCTGGTGATCTCGCAAAGCCTGCGGCGCGGGACACGCGCCGGGATGCAGGTGGCCGTGGCGCCGCTCCTGACCGATCTCCCCATTTTCGGGGCCAGCCTCTGGCTCGCCGAACGTCTGAGCCGGGAACCCGGCTGGCTGGCCGTCATCAGCCTGGCAGGCGGCGTGTTCCTTCTCTACCTGGCCTGGGAAACGTTTCGCGGCCGGCCGGCCGCGGCCTCCGGCCGCGGGGAGACCCTGGCGCCCTGGCTGCAGGGCGCGATCACCAACGGATTGAATCCCCACCCCTATCTTTTTTGGTTCACGGTGGGCGGCCCGCTCGCCCTGCGGGGATTCGCGGCCAGCACGGCCGCGGGCCTGGGATGGATCGGCGGGATGTATCTGACGCTGGTCGGCGGCAAATTGTTCCTCGCCTGGCTGGCGGGTCAGGGCCGGCAGGTTTTGCTGGACCGTCCGGCCTTTCACTGGTTCCTGCGCGCACTGGGCCTTGCGCTCCTGGCCTATGCGCTGTGGTTCCTGCACCACGGCCTCGACCTGGCGGGTGCGATCTGAAAACGAGGTGACCCTGATGAACCCCAAAGGAATGCTGCTGTGCGCGTGCCTGTGCGCGGGACTGAACGCCTGGACCCCCGCGCTGTCCGCTGACCGCGACGCCCTCTCCGTCATTCACGCGCGAAAAAGCGTGCGCAACTACGCGGACAAGCCGGTCAGCCAGGACCTGCTGCTCACCCTGGTGAAGGCCGGCATGGCCGCGCCCACGGCCGCGGACAAACGGCCCTGGGCGTTCGTGGCGGTCACGGACCGGGCCCAGCGCCTGGCCTTGGCGGAAGCACTGCCCTACGGCAAGATGCTGACGCAGGCGGGCGGCGCGATCGTGGTCTGCGGAATTCCCTCCAGGTCCATGCCCGGCAAGGAATCGGAATACTGGATCCAGGACTGCTCCGCGGCCTCGGAAAACATCCTGCTCGCGGCCGAAGCCCTGGGCTTGGGCGGCGTATGGGTCGGTGTGCATCCGGTGGCCGGCCGCGTCGCGGCGGTCCGGAAAGTTCTGTCGCTTCCCATGTCCGTGGTGCCGCTCAACGTCCTTTCCCTCGGCTACCCAACCGGCATGGAAAAACCCAAGGACAAGTACGACCCTTCGGCCATTCACTGGAACAAGTGGTCGAGCCCCCCGGCCGAAGGCCGGGGTAACCCTAGTCAACCATGAGTCGTCGGGCAAATCGGAGGGCGAGATCCTGCGACGCCTGGCACCACCTTCAACCCCGATGAAACGCATGTTTGGAGCGTCGCAGGACAAAGTGCGCCGCATCCTCTCCTCCCCCTGGCCGCGCCTGCTCCTGATCGCCGCGGTGGCGGGCTGGCTTGGTTTTGGCCAGTGGCAGCGCAGCCGCCAGGCCGAGGAAACCGGCACTCTGCTCTTTGCCCGCCAGACCGGGTGGGAGACCGTGCTGGCGATCTTTCCCGCCGCGCACGCGTTGCGGCCGCTGACCAGCGATCCCAGCCTGGCCGCGGTGGTGGACGCGAACGGGCGCTCCCTCGGCACCCTGCTGATCAGCTCCCCGCGTTCAGACAAAATCAAAGGCTATCGCGGCCCCACGCCGCTCGCGATCGGCCTGACCCGGGACGGCCGGATCGCGGGCGTGCGCCTTCTGCCCAATGCCGAGACCGGCGGATTCGTGCGCCAGCTGGAAGCCAGCGGACTGTTCCAACGCTGGGACGGCCTGCTGTGGCACGAAGCCGCGGACCTGAAGGTGGACGCCGTGACCCGCGCCACGCTGACCTCGGAGGCCGTCGTCCGCACCCTCCAGCACCGGCTCGCCAGCCTGCGGCCCGCGGCGCTGCGGCACCCGGCCGCGCCGGCCGCCGTGGACTGGCCGGCCCTGGCCTTCCTGCTGGCCGCGGCCGCTATGTTCCTGGCCCCCGCGCGCCTGGCGCGAAGGCTGCGGACCTGGCTGCTGCTGGCCGCCGTGCTGTATCTGGGATTTGGACGGGGATGGTTTCTGTCGCTGGATCTCTTCGCGGGCTGGCTCCGGTCCGGCTGGTCTTGGCCCGGCGTGCTGGTTCTGACGCTCATGGCCGGACTGGCCGTGATCCTGCCCCTGGCCACGCGCCGCCCGTTCTATTGTTACTATGTCTGCCCTTTCGGCGCGGCGCAGGAACTGTTGTTTAGAATCTCTCCGTTCAAGAACCTGTGGCCGCGTTTCTGGCCGCCCTGGCTCAGCCTGGGCCGCGACGTCCTGCTCGCCGCCGCGGCCGTCCTGCTCCTGGCCGGCGCCGCCGTGGACCTCTCGCAGCTGGAGCCGTTCTCGGCTTTCCTGCTCCGGGCCGCGACCGCCTGGGTGCTGCTCTTCGCCGGAATCCTGCTGGCGCTGTCTCTCGTTTGGAACCGCTGGTGGTGCGTCACGCTCTGCCCCACCGGCGCCTTGCTCGACAGCTTCTGCCTGCGGGTTCCGGCCCGGAAACACTGAACCGCGCCGGAGGGACGTCAGCGGCCAGGCGTGATCTCAATGACCCGGTCGAGCGTCTGTTTCCCGGAGTGAAAAGCGGCGCCCGGCGGATAGGCCTGGGCATTGCCGATGTCCACCAGGAAGACCGTGAAGCGGCCCTTTGGGGACTGCTCCAGCACCACGTGGTAAACCACGACCCCGGCGCGGGCGTGGGTCACGTGGTAATACACCTGCACCACCCGCTTGCCGGGCACCAGCTGATATGCCTCGAACACGGCCCGGCGCGGGGCCCCATACTGTTCGACCACGGCCTCCCAATCGGCCAGAAACTGCTCGCGGGAGGCCTGCGGACTTATCTTGATGGCCGGCGACATGCTGTGGTCGTAGGCCCGGCCGTACGCGCCCTCCAGCACCGCGGCAAAAAACTCATTGGCCGCGGCCACGGCCTGCTCCGGGTCCAGCGCCGGCGCAGGAGCCCTGACCGCGCACCCGGCCAGGACCAGCAGGATCCCCGTCCACTTCGCCGCGCGCACCGGGCGCCTCCTTCGGTTCGACTTCAACGGGCCTGGCGGATGCCTCTTTCGCGCCCTCCCGCCGCTACCGCGCCTTGGCGCCCGCGAGAAGACGGCGATACAGTTCGGCGTGCTGGCGCGTCATGAGCGTGTGCGAGAAATGATCCATCGCGAGAGCCCGGCCTGTTTCTCCCATCCGCATCCGCACCTGGTCGTGGGACAAGAGATGGATGATCCGGGCGGCGAGGGATTCGTGATCGCGGACCGGTATCACGTACCCGCAAATATTGTCCCGGATGACCTCCGGCATCCCGCCCATGTTGGTGACGATCATGGGCCGTCCCGAGGCAACCGCCTCGAGCATGGTCAGGCCGAAGGGTTCGGGGGCGCTGGAGGGGTAGATCGCCACCTGGCAGGTGGCGTACATGGCGGGCATTTCCTCGAGATGAAAGGTGTCAATCAGGACGTTCTTCTTCAATCCGAAGTATTTGATCAGATTCAGGATGTACGCGATGTCCTTCTCCTGGCTCTGCGCCCAGTCAACAATGTTGCCCGCCCCGGCCAGCACCAGAACGGCGTCGCTGAATTTCTCCTGCACCAGCCGGAACGCCTTCACCGCCACGTCACTGCCCTTGGCCAGACCCATGCGGGCCGGGTGGAACACGACCCGCCGTCCGCGCAGCTGGGGGAACCGCCGCAGCATGGGAGCGGGATTGATGCGGGGGTGAAACTTGGCGACGTCAATCCCGTGGTGGATAACCGTGATCTTGCCTTCCTCGCAGCCTACTCCCATGAGTTCGCGCTTGATGAAATGGCTCACGGCGATGATATGGTCCCAGGGCACGTCCCGGGAAAGCTGGAGGAACAAAATGTCGTCCCAGGCGTTGTGCGCGGTTAGCAGCAGGGGAATGCCTTTTTTCCGTGCCAAAGCCGACAAGGTCTGGGCGTGGACGTAGGAAAAATAGTGCAGATTGTGCGCGTGGATCACGTCGGGTTTGACCCGCTCAAGGAACTTCTGCAAGGTGGCGCGGATCTCCTCCTGCAGCAGTTCGGGATCGTGGGTAAGCAGGTAATCCAGGGACAGGTAGGGGCTGCGCTGAACGTCAATTCCCTCGAAATTCGTGAATTCGGGCAGGTCGCGCATGGCCTCGGTGAGCAGGAATACCGTGTGCCCGGTCTTGGCCAGTTCGGGCATAAGGACCGTCAGATGGGTTTCCACCCCGCCGATGGTCGGCGGAAAAGCCCAGTGGATCTGGGCGACGCGCAGCGGCCGGCCAGCGGCCTGGTCTTTACGAGCGGCCTTTCGGAGCGTCATGCTTCCCTCCTGAATAGCCCCAGGTCACGGTGCGGTTGGGGATCAGGCGGCGGGTTTTACCGGCCAGGCGCACCGGCAAAACCGCTTTCTTTTTACTGGTTTCCCAGCGCAGCTTGACCTGCCGCTGTTCAACCGTGATCCAGACCGAATCCCCGCGCCACTGCAAGGCGAAAGAAACCGCTTTCCAGGCAGGCGGCAGGTGGGGTTCCACCTGCAGGACGCCGTGATCCACGCGTACCCCGGCGAATCCCAGCACCACGGCCTGCCAGGTCCCGCCCAGGCTGGCGGCATGGATCCCGTGCTCGGTGTTGCCATGCACGTTTTTTAAATCCGTGAACAGCGAGGCCATCAGATACCGCTTGGCCTTGACCATGTCCCCCAGGCGCGCGGCCACGGCGGCATGGATCGCGGGCGAGAGCGATGATTTGTGCAGTGTGCGCGCCTCGTAAAAGTCGAAATTCCGCCTGATCTCCCGCCGGGAGAAAGCGTCGGGCAGAAGGTAGTGCAGCATGACCACGTCGGCCTGTTTCACAAACTGCGTGCGTTCCAGATCCCGCGCCGGCATGCTGGGCAGCAGCGGAATGAAATAATCGTCCAGTTCGGGCAACGGCAGCCGGCGCAGCCGGAAGTAACCCTCGAAAGCCTCCAGCAGGTCGCCCTGGCGTTTCAGGTGGATCTGGCCGGCGATCCTCCGCCACTCCTCGGGCTCGCCGGTGCGCAGTTGGATGCGCTGTTCCGTTTTTTTCACGGCGCCCTGCGCCTTCTCCCGGAAAGCCCGGAGCAGGCGCGCGGCCGTGGCCAGGGTCCATCCGGCCAGGGCATTGGTATAGGCGTTATTGTTCACGTTCTCGTGGAACTCGTCCGGCCCGGTCACGTTCCTGATCTCGTAGTAGCGCCGCCGCCGGTTGTAGCCGAGCCGGCTGGTCCAAAACCGGGCCGCCTCAACCAGCAGTTCCAGACCGTACCGGAGCATGAACTCGTCGTCGCCCGAAAAGAAATAATACTGGACCGCGGCATACGCGATATCGGCGGTAATGTGCTGTTCGTACTGCCCGGTGGTGATGGCCTTGATGGTGCCGTCCAGGTCCTTGTGCCACTCCGGAGTGGTCTCCTCGCCCGTATCCGCCGACTCCCAGGGAAACATGGCGCCCTCGTATCCCCGCTGCCGCGCGAGAGCCCGGGCGGCGGGCAGACGGTGGTAGCGGTAGAGCAGCAGATTGCGGGCAACTTGGGGGAACAAATAGGAGAAAAAGGGCAGGATGAAGATCTCCGCGTCCCAGAAGGTGTGTCCGCGGTAGCCTTCGCCGGTCAGGCCCTTGGCGCCGATCCCGGCGTCGTGGTCGGCGTCATTGGCCATGAGCAGGAGATGGTAGAGGTTGAAACGCAGGGCCCGTTCGGCGTCCGGATCGCCCGCGATGCCGATATCGGCGTGCTTCCAACGGATGGCCCAGGCCTTGGCGTGTTCCTGGAAGAGGGCGTCAAACCCCCGGGCGGCCGAGCGTTCCGCATTGTCCACCGCCGCTTTTCTGATCCGGCTGGGATTGAGGTGCCGCGAGGTGAAGCAGGAGATGTAAAGCGTGAGGCAGACGGTCTCCCCGCGCCGGACGTTCAGCTCGAAGGTCCGCTGAGGCTGGCGGAAGGTGCGGTTGCGGTGCGTGATCTCCAACAGGGTGCCGTAGGCGAGCAACGTGGCTTTCTCGAAGGTCTTGACGCATAGATAATTGACGTCGCCCGCCTTCGCGACCTCGTGGATGTTGAAGTGCTTTTTGTCGCCCTCGGTGGTAATGCCCTTGTTCACCACCGAGGCGTTCACCGCCGTGTTCACGACCAAGGAAGCCGGACCGTCCAGGGGCTGCAAAAAGACCCGCATCACGGCCAAATGCCTGTTGGTCAGCGAGAAGAAGCGCAGGGATTGATAGGAAAAACGCTCCCGCTGGGCATTGGCGTAAACCGTGCGCCGCGCCAGGGCCGCGCGCCGCATGTCCAGCACGCGCCGGTGATCCAGCACGTCCATGGCCGTTACGTCCAACTTCTGCCCGGCCGCCGATACCCGCAGGTCAATCGGGTTGGGCGCATTCACCAGCTCGGGCACCTGCGAGGTCAGGCGGTCAAACACACCGGCAAAGAATGTTCCCGGACAGCACCCGCGGGGATTCTCCTCCAAAATACCCCGGCTGCCGACATACCCGTTCCCGAGCGCGAACAGGGTCTCCTCGGTCCCCTGCAACTCCGCGCTCCAGTTGCTGGAATAGACCTGCCAGCGGGCATCGGACAAATAAGGGCCGAAATGATCTCTGTCGCGCGCGAGTTTTTTCACGGTGCTCCTTTGAGGAACCAACCACGCTATGTTCTTGTAACAAGGAACCGCGCTCCTGTCAACCGCATACGCTCCGCGGTGTGGAGTGGTCCCCCGGACTAAAGTCCGGGGCTCCCTCCCTCCGCAATAAAATCCCGCAAATCATCTCCCCGGCCGAAGGTCCCTTCGGGAGCTGAAGCCCGGGGATTCATGCGGAGGGATTGAAAAGAGCGAAAAAAACGTTGTACTTTTACACCCGTGGATTACAATGCAAGGACAGCGGTTCCGATGGACATCCGTATCACAGGAGGGGCGGCATGAAGCTGGGAAAATTGGTTTTGGGTGCTTTTCTGGCATGGGCCTTGGTGGCGGGGCTGGATACGATAACCAACCTGATCATTCTGGCCGGCAGCTGGCAGGCGGTGGCGCAAAAAGGGATCATCCCCACGGCGGTCATCAGCACGGCCAACGGGTTCTGGTACTTGATGATCCTCCTGCTGGCTGTCATCATCATGAGCCTGTTCTACGCCTACGGCGGAAAAGTCCTGGGGCTGGTTTCGGGCAAATTTTGGCTGGGATTCGGCATCGGCACCCTGGTCAATATGCGACTGCTGACCCAATTCGTATTCACGAATCTCTCCTTCGACATCGTCATCCTGGGACTGATCTCCAACTGGATCGGCTTTGTCGCGGCCGCTTACATCATCGGGTTCATTCACGGCCCCGGCGAGTGGGAAAAAGCCTGACGCAGGCCTGACCGCCCGGCGCATGCAAAAGCCTCCCCGGCGCGGGAGACTGTTGCGTGCGCCGGCGCCGCATCCGGACCTTGACGCCCCGCCCGCGCACCCCTTTTGTTCTCCTTCCGCATGACCAGACCAGCCTGGCTTATCTGGGACTGGTCAGCCTGGCATTGGCGCTTTTCGGGAGACGCCTGCCCGGCCAGGGCGCCCAGCTGGCAGGCTACCTGGCCTATGCAGCCGGCATCCCGCTGCTCGCGGCGGCCTGGGGCCAGTGGCCACGCAGCCGCTGGCTGACGTTCATCCGGCTGGGCTATCCCCTGCTCGCCATCCTATTTTTATACCGGGGCATCGAAGGCCATGCGGTGCTCCTGCACGGCCGCTTCCTGGACGCCGAGGTGGCGAACTGGGAGCGGGGACTGCTCGGCTTTTATCCCAACCTCGCGCTGGAAGCTATTGTCTCCAAACCTTTGACCGAATTCCTGAAGTTTTCCTACTTCAGCTATTATTTCTATATTGTTTTGCCGCCCCTGCTGCTTTTTTTCAAGCGCCGGGACGCCGATATGGCGGTCTTCGTCTTCACGGCCAGCCTGACGTTCTACGTTTCCTTCGTGGGATTCGTCCTGCTGCCCCTGGAGGGACCCCGCTATTTCTTCGGTGGGCAGTTCCGGATCCCCCATTTGGAGGGATATTTCTTCTCGACGCTCCAGGACTGGCTCATGGCCCGGGCCGCGGCGCGCGGCGCCTGTTTCCCTTCCTCGCACCTGGCCGTGGCCTGGGTCTCGCTGTTCATGGTGCGGCGTTATTTCGGCCCCAGGCCGTTCTGGCTGATCCTTCCACTCACGGTCAGCATGACCTTTGCCATCGTGTACAACCGCTACCACTATGCAGTGGACGCCGTGGCTGGCCTGCTCACGGGCTGGCTGTGCTGGAACCTGAGCCGCTGGCTTCTCCCCCGCGCCGCGTGACCGCGCCCGAAGTTGTCATCCTCCCCGCGCTCAGCGACAATTATATTTATCTCCTGGCGGCCAACGGCCACGCCTGCGTCATTGACCCCTCGGTGCCCGGCCCGGTCAAAAATCTGCTCGCCGCCAGGGGGTGGACCCTGGACCTGGTGCTCACCACCCACGCCCATTCCGATCACTGCGGCGGAAACCAGCGGCTGCGCGAGCTCACGGGCTGCGCGGTGGTCGCGGCCAGCCCGCACGCGCCGGCCGTGACCCGCGTGGTGGCCGACAACGAGACCATTGCCTGGCAGGGATCCGCATTTCAAGTGCTCGCCACGCCGGGCCACTCCCGCGACAGCGTGTGCTATTCCCTCCCGGGCCGGCCCGGCCTGCTGTTCACCGGCGACACGCTGTTCGTGGGCGGCTGCGGCCGGGTGTTCGACGGCACGGCCGAGGACCTGTGGGTCTCCCTCCGCCGCCTGGCCTCCCTCCCGGCGGACACGCTGATCTACTGCGGCCACGAGTACGCCGAGGATAATTACGCATTTGCCACGCACCTCGCGCCCGGCCGGCCGGCCTGGCAGGAGCGGGCCGCGGAGATCCGCGCCTTGCGCGCGCGCAACCTGCCCACCGTGCCTTCCACGCTGGCCCTGGAGCTGGCCGCCAATCCTTTTATGACCTTGACCGGACCGGAGTTTATTGCCTTGCGCAGCCGCAAGGATTCATGGTAGCTTCAACCGCGATCCTTCCGTGGAGGTTCCTGCGTGCGCGTGCTGCGCTGGATCTATATCCTAGCCGGCTGGCTGAGCCTGCTGGTGGGGCTGATCGGCGTCTGGCTGCCCCTGCTCCCCACCACGCCGTTCGTGCTGCTGGCGGCTTTTTGCTTCTCACAGGGGTCCAAACGCCTGCATGACTGGCTGCGCAACAGCCGTCTTTTCGGCCCGATGATCCTGGATTGGGAAAAATACCACGGCATCCGGACCCCGGCCAAGGTCACCGCGACCGTTCTGATCGCGGGGTTGTTCGCGTACACCCTGATCGTTGTGGAAGTTCCGGCCTGGGTCAAACTCGTCCACCTGCTGATTTCGGTTTCCGTGCTGACCTTCCTCTGGACCCGGCCCGACCCGGCCGCCTGCGGCGTTCCGGACGAGACCTGACCCCCGGCGTTCTCCGTTTAAAACCAGAGGGCCCTGCGCAAACGCGCAGGGCCCTTTTTAGTACGGGGATTTTTGCGATTCAGCGCACGAACCGGCGGTTGTGCTTCTGGCAGTAGATGTTCCGGCTGGCCTGGTTCTGTTTGTGATGGAGGCGGGCGCGTTCACGGTACGTGAACCGACCGTCCCGATGCATGCGCTGGTCCATCCGGCGGATGTGCGTCTGCTGCCTTTCCAGATGACGGTACTCGCGGGGAGTCAGCTGGCCGTTGTTGCGGCCTTGTTCGATCCGCCGCTCCTGGTTCCGCTGCCGCTCATTGACGTTCGGATACCGCGTGTCAGCCAACGCCAAGCCTGACAACAGCAACGTGCCGCCCAAAGCAAACACTGCAACCAAACTCTTTTTCATGACAACCTCCTGGGATCAGAGGGACCCGAAAGGTCCCGGTGTTGCACCGGCCGGGTGCTGCTTCTATAAACCCGGCAGGCGCTGGAGGTTGCAGAAAATCAAACCTAAAAATATCCTCGCTCTTCCCTGACCCGGCTAGCTGATCTTTTTATCCCAGATCCGCATCTTCTTGTACACCTTGCCCCCGATCTTCTCGATGGGACCGATGATCGCGGTGTTGTCCTCCAGCTCCCACGACAGCTCGCCGTCCTTGATCCCGTGCTTTTTGCCGGATTCGAACGGATGTACGTAGAGATACGCGTCCAGGCCCAGGCCGCGGTACTTGGGCATGACCCCGGCCAGGAACAGCCGCGCCCGCCTGAACTTGGGCTTGGGCTTCAGGAACAGGCGCCAGGCCAGGTTGAGCAGCTGCATGATTTCCTGCGCCCAGAAGGGGAATTTCCTGGCCCAGAAGGTGCACTCCATGTAGTCGTACAGCGAGCAGGCCATGCCTGCCGGTTCGCCGTTCGGGCCCTCGATGATGACCACCAGCCCCTCGGCGGCGATCAATTGCATATTCTCGGCCAGTTCGGTAAACTGCCGTTCGGTGATGGGCGTGAACCCCCAGTTCTCGGCCCAGGCAGCCTCGTAAATGTCCATGATGATCCTAAAATCCTTCCGCGTCTGCTTCTTGTTCAGGTGCCGGAAAGTGAATCCCTTGCCTTCCATCTTTTGCCGGACGATCCGGGCGATGCGCTCCACGTTCTCCGGAATGGGTTTGGTCAGGTCGAGCGAAAACGCCACCACGTCCTTGCATTTTTCCATCTGGTAATTCTTGCACAGGTCCATGTAATAGGGCGGGTTATGCGGCATCATGAAATACCGGTGGGTGTCAAAACCCTCATAGAGCATGCCGATCTCGTCCTGGGTATCGCAGCTCATGGGGCCGCGCAGGACGGTCATGCCCTTGGCCCGGTGCCAGTCCCGCACCGCGTCAAAAAGCGCGTTGGCCGTTTCCTGGTCATTGCGGCATTCGAAGAAACCCCAGAAACCGGTGGTCTCGTGAAACTTCTCATTGTGCCTGGGATTGGCGATGGCCGCGATCCGGCCCGTCACCCTGCCGTCCCGCAGGGCCAGGAAGAAGTCGCCGTCCCCGAACTCGAAGAAGGGGTGCCGGCGCTTGTCCACGCGCTTTTTCAGGTCCATGATTAAGTCAGGCGCCCAGTGGGGATCGTCCTGATAAATCTCCCACGCGAAGCGCATGAACTGTTTCATGCCTTTTTTGTCGTCCGTGACCTTCTTGATCTCGACCGGCATTCGTGTTCCCTCCAAGGATTAAGATAAACCTGTTTATTCTATCGGTTTTGAGTGGATTTGCAACGGAATAGAGGAAAAAGAAGGGCTCCGGCCCGAGGATCAGAAATAATATTTGACCGCTGTAAAGACGACGCTCGGATAAGCTCCGAACTCGGACCTCCACCCCGTGGTTGAAGGGCTTGCCCCCGCGCTCCAGAACCCGCCCACCTGCCCCTCGACCTCGTCAGCCAGGCTCACGGTGAGGCCTGGAGCCGCCAGCAGCGAGCTGTCCGCCACGTTCCAAAGGACCTGCGCCGTGGCCGTCACCAATGGCGTGATCTGCACCGTGAGCCCGGGAGTCAGATAATGCCGTCCCAGGAGATACACCGCGCCTTGGGTGAAAGCGTCGCGGGAGAACAGGCCCAGGTAGTCAGCAGGGTCTGTCAGGCCGGCGCTGTTGAAATGGTACTCGATAAAGCCGTACCAGCCGTCCGCCAGATTGTAATCCGCGCCGATTGAGAACCGGAAATAATCCCCATCGAGCTGGCGGTCCGCGAACAGGCGGTCGAAAACATATGCCGTCTCTATCCAGAGGCTGGCGCCGCCCACGGCCCGGGCCAGGTCCAGGCCGAGCAGGCCGTGATCGCGGAACTTCATCCACAGCAGGGTGAGGTCCGTTCCTTCCAGGTACACTTTGGGTTTCAGGAACCAGGCGCTCTGGTCATACCGGCCGTCGTGCCCCAGCACCCAGCCCGCGTCCATCTCCCCCATTTCCCCCAAGGGCGCGCGGAAACGGAGCGCATCCACGCCTGAGCGTTCTTCCTTGTCAAGGGTTTGGTAGGTGAAGGGCGCGAGCACATCCGTGGGATTGACCACCTTGGCTGAACCAAAGGCCACGGGCTGGCGGCCCACGATGAGGTCCCCAAAGCTGAACGACTTGGATACGAAGGCCCGGTCCAAATTCTGCGCCAGGGTGAAGCGGGCTTCCGGGTCCTGCTGATGGGGATAGAGGAGAGGGTCCAGGTCCGCGACCCGGTAAGCGGTGGCATCGGGCTGGGGCCAGGCCAGGACCGCGGTCCCTGTCTCCTGGCTCAAGGTGGGCGTTAGTTCGTAGGCCGCGGCCACGGCCACTTCATCGGCAGGCTTCCACTCGCCTTTCAGGCGGAAAGGCATGGTGGCCGTTCCCTGCGGCGGTTGGGACCCGTTCTCGCCGGCCGGCAGCAGCACGGTGAGATAGGTCTTATAGTAACCGCTCAGGTGCCAGGTCGCATCCTCCGCGGCCCAAGCCGCGGCCCAAGCCCCGCCCACGGCCCCGAGCAGGCCGGCGGCCACACCCAGCGCCAGCCAGCGCTTCATTTCGCGGCTGGCCGGCGCCGCACGTCGTCTCGCTCGATCCGGCCGTCCTTGAGGGTGATCAGCCGCGTGGCGTGGTCCATAATGTGCTGGTCGTGGGTGGAAAAGATAAAGGTCATGCCCCGCTTGCGGTTCAGCTCCGACATGATGTCGATCAGGCCCTCGCCGGTCTTGGAGTCAAGGTTGGCCGTGGGCTCGTCGGCCAGAATGATGTCCGGTCGCGAGACCATGGCCCGCGCCACGGCCACGCGCTGCTGCTGGCCGCCGGAGAGCTGGGCCGGCCGCCGGTCCTCGAAGCCCCGGAGGCCGACTTCGGCCAGGATCTCGGACACGCGGCGCGCCCGCTCCGGGGCCGGCACGCCCTGCAGGAGCATGATGTACTCAATGTTCTCGCGCGCGGACAGCACGGGGATGAGGTTGTAGGCCTGGAAGATGAACCCCACGTGGTCCCGCCGGAAATCCGAGAGCGCGGTCCCGCTCATCAGGCTGATATCCTGGCCTTTGAGAAAAACCCGGCCCGCAGTGGGTGCGTCCAGCCCGCTCACCAGGTTGAGAAATGAGGTCTTTCCCGAACCCGAAGGGCCGACCACGGCCGTGAATTCACCCTGCCGGATGGTCAGGGACAGGGCGTTGAGAGCCTTGACCTCGATCTCGCCGGTCCGGTAGATCTTGGTCAGTTTGTCCGTCCGGATGATCTCCGGCGGAAGGGTCTTGGTTTTAACCATATGGCTCTCCTTCGTGTAACTGCGGTCCAGGTCTACAGGGACCGTTTCATCGCTTTGGCCGGCTGCAGGCGGGCCGCGTACCAGGCCGGGTACAGCCCCACCAGCACGGTGAACACGAACAGCCAGACCGGATAGACGATATATTGATAAGCCCGCGGCACGGGATAGATGAGCTCCTTGATCGTGACCCCCGTGAATTCCAGCCCCCGGTAGTCAATGCCGATGACCTGGTACAGGGCGGTCAGGCCCCAGCCCAGCAGGATCCCGATGGCGATGCTCAGCGCGGCCAGGGCCGCGGCCTCCAGGAGGATCATGAGACCCACGCCCCAGGGCCGCGTGCCCACGGCCCGCAGCACCCCGAACTCGAACATGCGTTCGTACAGGGACATGAACAGGGTGTTCATGATGCCGAAGGACACGATGCCGAACAGGATCAGGGCCATGAGCAGCATCGAGAACATGGAGATGTCCATGAGGGACTTAAGCTCCGGAAAGAGCTTCCCCCAGCCGAGCGCCTCATTGCCCCCTTGCGCGTAGCGCGTCCAAAAGGGGAGGGCGGGGTCCGAGGCGGTCCTCAGGTCCTTGAAGTTCACCGCGATCTCGTGCGCGCGGCCTTCGAGCTTGAGCAGTTCCCGGGCCTTGGCCAGGGGGATGAAGGCCATGGCCCGGTCCATCTCCCGCACCTTGAACGCGAAGATGCCTCCCACCCGGAACATCTCCTGCGAGAGGTCGCCGGTGCCGGCCTGCGCCACCGTGAGCACCAGCCGGTCGCCCAGGCCCACGCCCAGGTTCTCCGCCAGCTTGCGGCCGATCAGGATTTGATTGTGCCCGTCGCTTTTCAGATAGCCGCCTTCCACCACCGACTCGGCCAGCCGGGACATCCCGCGTTCCTGCTCCGGGTCCACGCCGTAGAGGAGGACCGAGCCCACGTCCGCGGCCGAACTGAGCATGGCAAAACTCATCACCCGGACCGCAAAGGCCTTGACTTCGGACTCCTGCCGCAGATCGGCCAGGACCTGGTCCAGGTCCTGGATCGTGCTTTCGACCTCATGGGTCTGCCGGAAACGGGCGCAATGGATCTGCGCTTCGCCGGGAAAGGTGGCCGTGGCCGTGCGCACCATGTTGTCCACCATGCCCAGCATCATGGCGTCGCCGTAGATCAGGGCAGCCAGGCCCACGCCGATGGCCAGGCCCGAGAGCACGGTGCGCCGGGTATTGCGGAACAGGTTGCGCCAGGCCAGTTTAAGCAACAACCACATCACAAACCCCCTAAGCGTCCGAGCCATGCATGGCTCGGACGCTGGAGCATTTGAGATTCGAGAATAGAAAGTAGACACTCCTTCTCAAATGCGGTCTCCTTTCAACTTTCCACTTACACTCTTTTAAGGATCAAGCGCCTACGTTCTTATCGCGTCCACGGGCCTGAGCCGGATGACCCGCAAGGCCGGGATGGCGGCCACCAGCACCGCGGTGCCGAACGTCGTCATGCCGGCCAAAATAAAACCAAAGACCTTCAGGGAACCGTACAGGGTGTCAAGCACGACCCCGCCCATGTCCATTCCCCCGGGATACTGGATGCCGTACCGTGACAAATACAAATTGACGATCCAGCCGACCACCGCCCCCGCGGCGCAGCTGAGCAGGGCGAGAAAGCCGGTCTCGAGCAGGATAAGCGCGAACATCCGTCCCGGCCGCGTGCCCAAAGCACGCATGACGCCGTATTCCCGCGTCCTTTCCAGGACCGACATGAGCACGGTGTTGAGCACGCCGATGGCCACGATGATCACGATGATCAGCAGCATGATCCACATGCCTTCCCGGTCCGCGACCATGGCTTTATAGAACTCCTGCTCCACCACCTGCCAGGGGTCCACTTCCAGGCCAGGATCGTTCAGGGCCGCGGCGATCTCCCGGGCCGCCAGTCGGGCGCGCGAAAAGTCTTTCAGCACCACGGCCACTTCGTGCACCCGGCCCGGCAGCGTTAAAAACTCCTGGGCCGCGGCCAGAGGAACATAGCAGGCGGAATCGCCCGCGAGCATGCTCCCGCCCTTGAGGACCGCCACGATCCGGAACAGATCGTTGGCCACCGATCCATCCGCGCCCTGGGCGATGAGCACCAGGTCATCCCCCACCTTGGCCTTGAGCAGGTCGGCCAGGCCAGGCCCGATCATGACCTCCTTGGCCGCTCCCGGGGACAGGAACCGGCCCTGCCCAAGGCGCTCGGCGATGCGGGTGGTCTTGGCTTCGCGGACCGGGTCCACGCCGATGACCTGCGCCACGGCGGTCTTCTTGCCGATGAAGGCCAGGGCTCCTGAGTAGACGCGCGGCGACCAGCCGCGCACGCCAGGCACCGCGGCCAGCCGGCGGCCTACCTCGTCAACATCATCGAACGTATTGAACAGGGTCGGTTTTTCGAGATACCCGCGGCCGTGGATCTGTACGTGCCCGGTCGCCGACGAGGTGAACGCCTGGATCGCCGTATCGTACGTGCCGTCGGAAATTCCCACGGAGATCGAGAGCAACGCGAAGCCGCCGGCCATGGTCAAGCCGGTCAGGAGGGAGCGGCGGCGCTGCCGGAAAACATTGCGCCAGGCGAGCTTGAGCAAGAGCATTTTTCGGCCTCGCTGGTTTGTTCTGACCGTTCGGACAGGCCAGACGCGGCGGATAGGTCCTAGATCATATTTTTTTCTGCAGGTTGCGCAGGGAGAACACCGATTCTGGCACGCCCTGGTCAAAGACACCCTGCTGGTATTCGATGACGGTCCGGTTGCCGGGCTTGTTGAGCGAAACAAGTTCCATGACCGTGGGGATCCGGCGGCCGCCGAGAACCTTCACCTGCTTGAAGTTCATCACCCGCATCCTGCGGCCCTGCTCGTCGAAGTATTCCTCCCGGACCGGCAGGAGGTCCTTGTGGTCCACCACGGTGATGATCTTGCCCCACACCGATGCGGTCTGGGCCTTGGGGCGCAGCTCCAGGTAGTAATGGTCCGGGTCTTCGGCCGGCGCGGGGAGCAAGCGGGCGTCGTAGTCGTCCAGCAAAGTGGTCTCCTTGACCAGGTCATCGTTGGTGAAATCCGAGCCCATCCATGACCCCATCATCATGGAAGGCGGCACTTTCATGGTCTTGTCGATCTTGGGGAAATAGTTCCACATCTCATTCCCGACCCGGAGCGTGGCCACGCCCCGGTCCTTGGCCGGCGAAAGGATGCGGATAAAGGTCTTGTCCATGCCCCGGGACCAGGCTTCCATGACCAGGGTGCGCTGGTAGTTGGGATTGACCACCCTCATCTCCATCTTCGCGTAACTGTCCTGCGAGCGGTACAGGCGGTCCAGGGCGGAGACGAGCGTCTTGACGTCTGGCGCCGCCTGCTCGGCGCTTAAGCCCGCAGGGCTCCAACACAGCAAGGCCGCCAGCGCCAGGGTCAGACAACGCATGCCCGCACCTCCAGGAGGAAATGTTTTATTCTAAGACCAGCGCCATCCAAATGACAAGCAAAACCGGGCGGGTCAAAATCCGCCGCCCGAAAGGCAGGGCCTGATTTTGGTACAAAGCGGTTGCAGTCCAGCAGGGATGGATTTACACTAGGGCCGTTGGCGCCTGAGCTGTCGGGGGCCAGGCGACCTGATTTTCAAGGAGGCACTGGCCATGAAAGCACACCCAACCCTTCTGGTTCTGGCGGCGCTGTTGTTCCTAGCGGAATCTCTTCCGGTTCAAGCCGCGATCCAAATCCCTAAAATCATGAACTATCAGGGCTACCTGACCGACAGCGGCGGCACGCCCATCAACGGCACGCGCAACCTGCGCTTCCGGCTCTATGACAGCGGCGGCACGGTCATGAATTGGGTGGAGACCCACAACAACGTGCCCATCGTGAACGGTATCTTCAACGTGGTGCTGGGCGCGTCCGCCAGTCCAGCGCCGGTCTTGGTCAACGAGACGTTCCGCGAGGGGTATTACCTGGAGTTGCAGGTCTACCACCCGCCCTCCGGGCCCTGGGAGGCCATGTCGCCCCGGCACCGCCTGACCAACGCGGCCTACGCCCTGGCCGCCCGCAAGGTGGTGAACCAGCAGGTCCTGGTCGTGGCGCTTGACGGCGGGGACACCACCACGGCCAGCGGCGCGATTGACATGCTCATGGGCGCGGGCGCGTTTGCGGGCAAGGCCCTATCGCCCGCTCCGTCTATCAGCGCGCCCTGGGTGATCGAGGTGAAGGCCGGACGGTTTCAGGAACCCGGGACCCAATGGCCGTCGTACACCGGCGCGGTGAGCGTGCCCAACTGGGTGACCATCCGCGGCGAGGGCTGGAATGCGACGGAATTGTACACCCAAAGCTACACCATCAACCTGGCTACGGGTTCGGCCCTGGAGTCGCTCAGGATCAGCAGTGACGCCGATCCAGTGGTGAACGGCGCTGGCGTCAACAACGCCTATGTCCGGGAATGCATGATTGAAATGGCCTCCTGGAATGGGCCGGCCATTGACCTGACCGGCGCGAGCAGCGCTGACGTGGTGGACACCACCATTCTTTATACCTCCTTCATGAGCCAGGTCCGGGGCATCGTGCTGGCCGGGACGAACAATTGCCGGGTCGAGAATTGCGTGCTCGACTTGAGAAACACCAACAGTATGGGCGGCGCGGGCATTACGGACTTGGGCACGGTGGCGACCGACCTGTTCGTGCTGGAGAACACGGTGAGGTACCCGAGCTCGGGCGGCGCGGGATCCTCCATCGGCATCGGCGTAGCAGTCGGCAGCACGGGCCGCGTGAGCAACAACATCGTCTATAATGGCGTCACGACGTACGATTATTGGAATACCTCGACCGGTATCCCGATCGCGCCGGGCTACGGCGGCCCGAGAGGGATCGGCAACCAAAACAGCGGGGGCGCGCTGGTTCCGGCTTTTTAATTTCATAAGCGCGAGGGTTAATGAGACACACAACGTGGAAAATCCTGGCCATCGCCCTGGCCGCGGCCTGCTGGATGGAACCGCGGCCCGCAGCGGCGCACAGCAATTTCTCCTCGGCGAACTATATCGGCGTGGACGATGCGCAGGACGCGGGCGGCAGTTCGGCCGCTTCGACGAACTACGGCCAGCTCTCCGCCATCGGCCAGACCGCGGACAGTACCGTCACCTCCGCCCATTACGTCCATTACGCGGGCTTTCTGCACGCCGCCTTCTTGAATCCCACGCCTACCCCCAGCCCCACGGCTACCCCGGCCTACTCACCCACCGCCACAGCCACGCCCACCGCCAGCTTCACGCCCAGCGAGAGCCCGACCGCCACCATCACGCCCTCCATCACCCCAACCGCCACCATGACCCCAACCTCCACGGACACCCCCGAGCACACGCCGACCGCCACGCCGAGCATCACGATCACCTTGACAGTCACCGCCACGGCCACGGCCTCGCCGACCTCAACGGCCACCGGAACGCTCACTCCCACGTTCACCCAAACCCCTTCGCGCACCATCACGCTTACCCCCACCATTTCCCCCACTCCCAGCCACTCCCCGACAATCAGCCCCACCATGGCCATCACCCTGACCGCGACGCCCACCCTGACACGAACCGCCGTACCGCGGTCCGCCGGTCCGGATGTCGTCTGCTATCCCAATCCGGTCAGGTCCGCCAGCCAGGTCCATTTCCGCGTCCAGGTGGACAACGCCACCGCCCCCTGCCAGGTCGTGATCTCGCTCTATAACCTGGCCGGGGAAAAGGCCGCGGACCTGGCCGCGGCCTGTCAGGCGGGGACCAACATCCTGAACCTCGACACCGCGGGCTTGTCCGGCGGTTTATACTTCTACCGCGTCTGTGTCAAGGGGCAAGATCAGGGATTTGGGAAATTAGCTGTTTTGCCGTAATCGGCAGGCGCAAGAAAAAACAAAGGCCCCCGGGTTTTGGCCCGAGGGCCTTTCTTTTCGGGCTTGCGTTCAGCAGGCCCACAGGCAGCAGCAACAATCGCATCCTGCCTGCGCAGAAGTCTTTTTGGCTTTACGGTTGCGTTTCATGGGAAGCACCTCCTGTCACGGTCCTTTGCGCGACCCTGCTCATTGGACCCCGGAAAAAGCTTCCCGCCTCGCGGGCTCAGAACGCCAGGCCGATGCCGATCCCCAGCCCGATATAAGCCCCGCCGCCGAACGAGCTTCCGCCCACGCTGACCGAACCAAGGGTAAAGCCGAGGGCCAGGGAAGGCGAGAGCACGAACGCGAGCTGGTCGTTCAGCTGGAAGAGCAGGCGGTAGCCCCCCTCGGCCTTGGGCGTGACGAAAAAGCCCGAGGCGGTCTGGCCGGCGTAGCTGTAGCTGAAACCGTACAGGTCCAGCGCCGGTCCGACCCAGAGGCCTTCCTGCGGGCTGACATTGTTCAGCACGTAAAAGCGGTAGCTCGCGCCCGCGCCGAACCCGTTGCCGATCAGGATCCGGCCGGCCAGGGCCGAGGTGGGCGAGATCATGCGCTGATACTCCAGGTTGGCGAGACCGAACGCCAGCCCGACTGGATCGAAGGTGATGCTGTTTAAAGGATTGAAATTGGATCTGGAAAAGTGATGCGTATAGGACCCGCGCGCGGACTTGGCCGTGGCCGTGGTTTTGGTGGTGGTTTTAGATTTGGATTTGGTCTTGGCCTCTGCCAAGGCCGGCCCCCAGGCCAACAGCAGACAAAGAATGGAAATCACCAAAACGGATCTGCGCCCCATAACGCCCCTCCCTGGTCATTTTAACCAGCTGGCCGGCCCAGTCCGGCCGCCGAAAATCGAATATATCACACCTGCCGAGCGTCACCAACGGAATAAATCCGGCAATAAAAAAGGGGGCCGAAACGACCCGGCCCCCTTTGATCAGCGCCCGCGCCGATTATTTCTTTTTCAAGATCGTGCTCATGACCTTGTCTTTGTCCAGCTTCTTGGTGCAGAAGAACCAGTCGTAGCACTTCATGTCCGCCTTGCCCTCCATGCGGTCCTTGGCCACGCCGCAGGAGCCTGCCGGCGGCACGATCACGTCATCTCCGGGCCGCCAGTCCGCGGGCATGGCCACGGAAAAAGCGTCCGCGGTCTGGAGGGCGATCAGCACGCGATAGAGCTCATCGAAGTTCCGGCCCAGGCTCAGCGGGTAATAGATGATGGTGCGGATGATCCCTTTCGGGTCAATGTAGAAGACCGCGCGCACGGCCTTGGTGGAGCTTTCGCCCGGCTGGATCATGCCGTACTTTTTGGCGACCTCCATGGTAATGTCCTCGATCAGGGGGAACTTGACCTCCACGTTCTTCATGCCCTTGTATTCGATCTTCTCTTTAATGGTCCTCAGCCACGCAATGTGGCTGTAGAGCCCGTCCACGGACAGGCCGACCAGCTTGCAGTTGGCTTCCGCGAACTTGCTTTCCATGCTGGCAAAGGTCATGAACTCCGAAGTGCAGACCGGGGTGAAATCCGCCGGGTGGCTGAACAGGATCACCCAATTGCCGGCGTACTGGTCCGGAAAGTTGATCTCGCCCTGCGTGGTCACGGCTTTGAAGGCCGGGGCTTTGTCCCCAATGCGGGGCATGCGGGTTTCTTGAACTTGGGTTTCCATTTTCTCTCCTCCTGAAGATGCGATTGCGATCGTTGCCGGTAGCGTTAAACCTACGGCCAATCCAGCGGCGAACAAACTTTTACCCAACAGATGCCTTGTCATTCTTCCCCTCCTATAAAAGATTATTTAAATTTAAGCAGCGAATTTTCTCATAATCATTCTTAATAATCAATTATTCTTTTTTAGGGTTTTACAGGAACCAGGAAAATTTTCGTACTGGCTGTTCAACGCACAGGGATCCAGTGCTCCACCATCTGCTTGCTGTCCTGCTCAATTTTCAGTTCATACCGTTCGCCCTCTCCGGGCTTGATCCCCAGAGGCCGCAGGGCCTTGTCCGCGGCCCGGAAGGCCTTGTTGCCGGTAAAATTGCCCCGCCCGGCCACCCGCACCACCAGGCGCCGGCCAGGCTCGATCTGCTCCACCCGCAGGAATTCGGGAAGCCCCCTGACCGGATAACCGAGGGGCAGCAAATAGCCGACGCGGCAATGGACTTTGAGCGGCCGCATGCGCAGTGGCGAGTAGGGATAAATCGTGAACGGCCGGCTCCCTTCCCAGCCGCGCTCCGCCAGCACCCGCCGCACCGCTTCCCTTTTCTTCTCCAGATTCCACAGAGGCCCCACATAATCGGTCACCACGGCCGTCACCTCGTGAAGTTCGGCCGGGGCCACCACCTCGATGCCGGTAAAGGGATGGGAGATGAACAGATAAATCCCTCCTGCCAGAAACACAAGGGCCAGCAGGGCCACGGCCGCGAGCACGATCCGCGGCGGCCCATCGCTTTGGTCAATGAACGGACCGGCGGGCTGCATACAAACGCCTTTCCTGAAAGGTTGGCACGGGCCGGCCGCCCCCCAAGCCTGGGCTCCGCCCGCCACAAAAAAGGCCCCGGCGCGATCCCGCCGGGGCCTTTTTTTTACCGCAGGCTTACTTTTCCGCCTGGTACAGGTCTTTGAGCTTCTTCATCTGATTCGCGCTCAGCTGTGCCTTGAGCGTGGCCAACGCTTCGACGATCACTTTGGCCTTGGCCTTTTTCAGTTCGTACTTCTTGTCCACCAGCTGGTTGACGGCTGCCTGGTCGATCTTGTCCTCATACAGCTTGGACTTGATATCCGCGGCCACCAGATCGATCTCCGCGTCCTGCCGGATGATGGATTTTTTCGTGTTCAGCTTGAGTTCGCGGATAACCTTTTCCTGAGCTTCCGACAGCCCCAGGGCGTTGCTGTTACCGAGAATGAAATGGGCCTTATCCATGAACTTCTCCTCCAGGCTGCCTTCGCTCTTGCCTTTCCCGCACTGCGAGCAGTCTTTGGCCAGCACCGGGGTGCTGAGCAGCAGCAATCCCACCATGGCCGCGACTGGCAATAAAGCGAACCCGAGTTTTTTCATGTCACACCCTCCTGAATTTTTATGATGCCCGTTGCCGGGGGTTCATTGTAAAGCCATTCAATCCCCCAAGCAAGCATAAAGCCCGTCTGGCAGGGACACCGCATGGTTGTAAAAGTACCCGGACGGATCGCGCTTTAAAAACAAGGCTATTTTTCTTGCCCGCTCCGCCAAGGCCGTTCAAACGTCCCGGCAATTTCATCCGGGTTGAAAAACAATTTGCTTTTTTCGCCAGACCGTGTATACTTCTGCAAATTCATTATTAAGCGAGTGATCAGCATGCAAACTTCCAGGTTCCTCCACTACCGCGTCGTCCGGGTCCAGCCAGGCGTTATGCGCCCGGCCTTGGCCGTACGCACGCCCATGGCCCGCAATGCCTGGCACGGCATTAAAGGCCATCGGTGCCTGGAGAGGATGCAAACCACCTAGAGACTACTTACCGTCACAAGGGGCAGCCGCCTTTCCAGGAGAAAGGCAGCTGCCCCTTTTTTTATTAAAACAGGACTCAAGATACTACAACACGGTCATTGCGAGCCTCCGGCGGAGCGGAGGCGAAGCAATCTCGGTTTATTAACCATCGAGATTCCTTCGGTGCTTCGCATCTCGGAATGACCGATACAGAGCGATTTCTCCAGTAATCCCAGAAGGAGGGTACGGCCAAGAACGATTCCAATGGATTCACTTATCTTAATATTCCGAAAGCGCTGGGCAGCCGGTTCCGGAGGTTCGACCGCCGTCTGCTCCAGCAACAGGCCGAGGAACTGTTCCGTCGGATCCAGCTCAGGCAGGATGTGACCTGGCCTGGAGCCGAGGAAGCCGGACAGACCTGGCCGGTGGGCGCTTTTGATCCGGGGATATAACGGCAGCAAGGATCAAGGCGCAAGGAGGTCGTTATGATGCTTGGCGGTGGCCCTGGCACTGCCGAGGCCCGTTGCGCGGGCCCCGGCAGCGCCAGCCACCTGATCTCTTTACCGCCGCATCTCTCGCGGCAGGTCGAAGCGGTCCGCGTTCATCGCCTTGTTCCACGCGGCCACGAAATCCCGCACGAACTGATCCTGCGCATCCGCGCACGCATAGACCTCGGCCAGGGCCCGGAGCTGCGCGTTCGAGCCGAAGATGAGGTCCACGCGGGTCGCGGTCCACTTCTTTTTACCCGTGGCGCGATCGCATCCCTCAAATTCGTCCCCGTCCTTCGAGGTGGGCTTCCAGGTCGTTCCCATATCAAGCAGGTTCACGAAGAAATCGTTGGTGAGCGTCTCCGGCCGCTGGGTGAATACGCCATGCGGTGATTGCTGGTAGTTGGCGTTCAAGACCCGCAGACCGCCGATCAGCACCGTCATTTCGGGCGCGGTCAGGGTCAGCAGTTGCGCCCGGTCCACCAGCAGTTCCTCGGCGGATACGGCGTATTTCTTTTTCTGGTAGTTGCGGAAACCGTCAGCCACCGGCTCGAGCACGCAGAAGGAGTCCACATCGGTCTGCTCCTGCGTGGCATCCGTGCGTCCGGGCGCGAAGGGGACGCTCACCGCGTGCCCGGCCTTTTTCGCGGCTTCCTCGATGGCCACGCAGCCGCCCAGGACGATCAGGTCGGCGAGCGAGACCTTTTTGCCGCCGGTCTGGGCGCCGTTGAACGCTTTTTGGACCTGCTCCAGCTTCTGCAGCACGGTCCTCAGTTGGGACGGCTGATTGACCTCCCAATCCTTCTGCGGCGCCAAACGAATGCGCGCGCCGTTCGCGCCGCCGCGCTTGTCCGAACCGCGGAACGTGGAGGCCGAGGCCCAGGCAATCGAGACCAGCTGGGAGATGGATAGTCCCGAAGCCAGGATCTTTTTCTTGAGGTCCGCGATGTCGTTGGCGGCGACCAGGGGGTGATTGGCCGCGGGCACCGGGTCCTGCCAGATCAGCTCCTCGGCCGGGACCTCCGGGCCCAGGTAGCGCGAACGCGGGCCCATGTCGCGGTGGGTCAGCTTGAACCAGGCCCGCGCGAAGGCGTCGGCGAATTCCTGGGGATTCTGAAGGTAGCGCCGCGCGATCTTTTCGTATTTCGGGTCGAAGCGCAAGGATAGGTCCGCCGTGGTCATCATGGGCCGGTGCTTCTTGGCGGGGTCGTGCGCGTCCACCACCATATCTTCATCGGCCACGTTCTTGGCCAGCCACTGCTGCGCGCCGGCCGGGCTCTTGACCAATTCCCACTCATATTTGAACAGCACGCGTAAATAGCCCATGTCCCACTTGGTCGGGTTCGGCTTCCAGGCGCCCTCCAGGCCGCTGGTGATGGCGTCGCCGCCTTTGCCGCTGCCGTAGGCGCTTTTCCAGCCGAGCCCCTGCTCTTCGACGGGAGCGGCCTCGGGCTCAGGCCCCACGTGGGACGCCGGACCGGCGCCGTGGGCTTTGCCGAAGGTGTGCCCGCCCGCGATGAGGGCCACGGTCTCCTCGTCGTTCATGGCCATGCGCGCGAAGGTCTCGCGCACGTCGCGGCCCGAGGCGACCGGATCGGGTTTGCCGTTCGGCCCTTCGGGGTTCACGTAGATCAGACCCATCTGCACGGCAGCGAGCGGGTTTTCCAGGTCCCGGTCGCCGGAGTAGCGCTGGTCGCCCAGCCATTTGTCCTCGCTGCCCCAGTAGATGTCCTCCTCGGGCTCCCAGAGGTCCTCGCGTCCGCCGCCGAAACCGAAGGTCTTGAACCCCATGGATTCCAGGGCGCAGTTCCCGGCCAGGATCATCAGGTCGGCCCAGGAGATCTTTTTTCCGTATTTTTGCTTGATGGGCCAGAGCAGCCGGCGCGCCTTGTCGAGGTTCGCGTTGTCCGGCCAGCTGTTGAGGGGCGCCAGGCGCTGGGTGCCTGACCCCGCGCCCCCGCGGCCGTCGCCCAGGCGATACGTGCCCGCGCTGTGCCACGCCATGCGAATAAACAGGCCGCCATAGTGGCCCCAGTCGGCAGGCCACCAGTCCTGCGAATCCGTCATGAGCGCATAGAGGTCTTTTTTCAGGGCCGCCAGGTCCAGTTTTTTAAATTCCTCGGCGTAGTTGAATGTTTCTCCCATCGGATCGCTCAGGGAGGAGTGCTGGTGAAGGATCTTGAGGTTGACCTGGTTCGGCCACCAGTCACGATTGGATGTGCCGCCTCCGGCAGTGGATCTTTTGGTCATGCCCGTGACCGGGCACCTGCGTTCCTCGCTCATATCGTGACCTCCTTGAACGGGCTGTAGAATGGGTTTTTCCGGGTTGAGATTAATATTCTGCTGCCGGTTTGTCCAGCATTTTCATAAAGCCATTGATCAGAGCTTCATATATAACATTGACCGAACAATGTGCGGCCTCCGCTCAATTCATCGTTTGCAGGTTATGTGGTAAACTGGTTCGCGCCAAGATAAACTTGGGCCGAGCGAAACGATCATGTGGTTACGGGTAAAATATGAATCGTTGGGGCATTCCTAAAGATCTCGAAGATAAAATAAAAGCTAGGGATAAATGCTGTATCTACTGCGGCGTCCGACTGCACGAAACGATACCACTAAGCGGTTTGCGAAAAGCCATGGCAACCTGGGAACATATCATCAATGACGTTACTATAAAAACCAGCGGAAATATTGCCCGATGCTGCGTGAGCTGCAACGCGAGCAAAGGGAAAAAGCCGCTCCGTGACTGGTTAAGATCGAAATACTGTAAGGAAAAAGGCATTAATAAAAATACCGTCGCCCTTGTCGTCAGAAGAGCTTTGCGTCGTTAGCCGTGCCTCCCACCTGACCTTCAGCGGATGATCGCCAAACGCCGGGTCAGCTGCCGCTCGCCGGCCGCGTCGCGGATGCGCACGTGAGCGAAATAAACCCCCGGGCCCAGCGCCGGACACATAACCTCCAGAACCGCCGCGCCGCTGTCGCCGCGCGGTTGGTCCTCGAGCTTCAGCACTCGTTCTCCCGCCAGGTTGTAAACATCCACGGTGATCTCCGCAGGACCGCTGATAGCCACCGCCAGATAGAACCTCGACCGCGCAGGTTGCGGGTAAAGTTTGATCTCATCTTTTCGCAAGGTCAAGGGCGTTCCGGTCGGCGTCACCGAGGGGGTGGGGCTGATCGTGGGCGACACCGATGGCGTGGGGCTGACCGTGGCGGTCGGGGTGATGGTCGGCGTGGGCGTATCCGGCGTGTTATCCAGGCTGCCGTCCGCGTTGACCCGGAGCACGGCGTAGTAATAAGTACCGCCGCCCGAGTTGTCACTGCTCCCCGCCGCCACCAGCCGACCGTCCGTTTGCCTGGCCAGGCCCTGGGCGCTATCAAAGCAATAACTGTCGCCCACCTCCACGGTCATGACGCCGCTCACCCCGAAATCCGTGTCCAAGGCGCCGCTGCCATTGTACCGCGCCAGCGCGAAATCCGTCCGGTGGCTGGCACTGATATAACTGCTTCCCGCCGCAGCCAGCTTGCCGTCGGGCTGCAGGATCAAAGCCCTGGCCGACGAATCGCCTGTGCCGATGACAGTGGTCTGCTTGCCATCCCCGCTGAACGTCGTGTCCAACGTGCCGTTGCTGTTATACCGCGCCAGCGCGAAGACGTCATTGCTGCCGTTATCACTGTATCCGGCCGCCACGAGCTTCCCGTCCCCCTGGAGCGCCAGCGCGTAGGCGGCGTCGTCCTGCGAGCCGACCGGGGTCGTGACCACCCCGTTCGTCCCGAAATCCGTGTCCAAGGCGCCGCTGCCGTTGTACCGCGCCAGCGCGAAGTCGTTATTACTGCCGTTATCACTGTATCCGGCGACCACGATCTTCCCGTCGCCCAGCAGGACCAGGGCCTGTATGCTTTCGTCGCCCGCGCCGATCGGCGTCACCACCACGCCGTTCGTCCCGAAATCCGTGTCCAAGGCGCCACTGCCGTTGTACCGCGCCAGCACAAAGTCGTTATTACTGCCGTTATCACTGTATCCGGCGACCACGATCTTCCCGTCCCCCTGCAGGGCCAGGGCCTGTATGCTTTCGTCGCCCGCGCCGACCGGCGTCACCACCACGCCGTTCGTCCCAAAATCCGTGTCCAAGGCGCCGCTACCGTTGTACCGCGCCAGCACAAAGTCGTTATTACTGCCGTTATCACTGTATCCGGCGACCACGATCTTCCCGTCCCCCTGCAGGGCCAGGGCCTGAATGCTCTCGTCGCCCGCGCCGATCGGGGTCACCACCACGCCGTTCGTCCCGAAATCCGTGTCCAGCGTGCCGTTGCTGTTGTACCGCGCCAGCGAGAAGTCGAAATCCGTGGCATTGGCGCTGCGCCCGGCCGCCACGATCTTGCTGTCCGCCTGGACAGCCACGCTGTTGGCAAAATCATTGCCGCTGCTGATCGAGGTCAGCACCCAGCCATTCGAACCAAACAAAGCGTAGCCCGCTTCGGTTCCCGCGAGCGCCAACGCCGCGACGGCCAAAAGACACAAACCTGTTTTCCGCATACTGCCTCCTGGTTCCTGGGTGGCGGGCATTGACCGCGTTCTCATTCAGCCCAGTAGGCCCGGACGAACTTCCAGACCCCGTTGACCTTCCTGAACTCAAAGGCGCCCACCCGCGCGAAATCAGAGCCAGGCGCGTGTTGCTGCTCGGTTATGCGGGGCGTGCGGTATATGAATTGCATCATGGTTTCCGGTTCCGGTTTTAGCCCCGGGTCCGCCTGCAATACAGCGGGATACATGCGTTCGAACCATTTCCGGTCGCGCGGAACTTCCGGGTCCTCGTCCAGCTCGCCGCGGGTGACGAAGGGAAATTGGGTCAGGTCCGCGACCTTTCGCGCTCTCATGCTCAAGCTCTCCGTGCGAAACTCATTCCAATACGCCTGGAAATCCCCTGGCACTGCCTGGGGTTGGCTCTGCTTGCAAGCTGTCGGGACAGTTCCAAATGATACCAAGCATAGGCAGATCAGCCATTTTTTCATGAGCGCAGCTCCTCTGCACAGTTGGATGGGTCCATTCTAGGGGGTATAAAGGAATGAGGCAAGGGAAAGGAAGGGTGAGAAGTTATACGGCAAGCTGGTAGCGATCGTTTTTGTATTCCGGGAACATGATGATCGCGGGATGTACTCCAAAAGCCAGGGCGAGGGCCACGACGGGAAAAACCATGCACCTTTTCAATTTCGACGAGAGAATGCAGAGAAGATTTTATTTCCGCGTGCGCGGTTTAGCGGGGGTAATCACAAGGCAGGAGAGGTATTCTTCGTCCGCATAGAAAATATTCCGGCCTTCGATAATTGGCCGGGAATAAATGTATTTCTCTTTTTCCTTGGGTTGGTACACTCACTGGAGCTGGCCGTTATCCGTGTCATAGCACATCAGTCGGATCGCGCCGCTGGAACCGTATTTCTTAAAATAGTCGAAATCGCCGCACCAGACCACCAGCCGTTTTCCCGTAATCGTCGGCCTGAAATCATGCCCATTACTGGTTGTGACCAGGTCCTGGTTCCACATTTCCCTGCCGTCAATGGCCGAAAACGAATAGAGTATGCTGAGCTTTTCCTCCAAGTAAGGTTGTGCTGTAAGCAGCACCTGTTCGCCCGCGACCACCGCAGGCCACAGCATTTCCTCTGGCACTCGTTTTTTCCACTTCACGTTACCAGTGGCCTGGTCCAAGGCCCATAGCATGCTCCCCTGCTCCTGCTCTATTCCTATATATGTCACTAGGGACGTTCTTAGAAGATTAAAGATTCGAATGCACTTAAGCTCGAGATTCCTGTTTTTACCACGCCGGAAGACGGGCCTAGGGGCGAGATTGCTTCGCCGCCCTTCGGCAGGCTCAGGGCGCCTCGCCATGACTGCGATAGGAGAAGGGCGCGAGGGGATTTTTCACCCTCCCCTTCATCCCCTCCCCTCGAGGGAGGGGGCGATAAAAGTAGAGACGCGGCGCGGCGGCTTTTTTCCGCAATTATTTATCGGGTTGGCGGTCTAAGGATTATTAATAATCTACGGAGGTTTGGTAATGGCCGACCGTAATCAAAACAGCTTAATTCCGAAGGAAATGATCGAAAACAAGATTTACTTTATTCGCGGTGAAAAAGTGATGCTGGATCGTGATTTGGCGGAATTGTATGGAGTATCTACTTTTAATCTCAATAAAGCAGTCAGCCGAAATTTAGAAAGGTTTCCGGACGATTTTTGCTTTCGTTTGACCCACCTGGAATACAATTCTTTAAGATTCCATATTGGAATCTTAAAGAGGGGGCAACATTCTAAATACCTTCCCAAGGTATTCACGGAAAATGGCGTAGCCATGCTCTCCAGTGTCCTCCGCAGCCCGCGGGCTATTCATGTCAACATTCAGATCATGCGCACGTTCACGCGCATCCGCAAGCTGCTCGCGTCGCACAAGGAAATCTTGCGCCGTTTGGATCAGCTTGAGGCCGGGCAGAGCAAGCAGGGCGAGCAAATCGTACAGGTCTTTCAGGTCATCAAGAATATTTTGGATTTGCCCATTACCCTAAAACGCAAATCCAGAAAGATCGGTTTTATACCACCGGCAGATGCAGTGAAATAGAATTAACTGGATTTCGCCCCGGACAGGTGCGTCCCGGGGTGACATGACCAGAATGACGGGCCTAGGGGCGAGATTGCTTCGCCGCCCTTCGGCAGGCTCAGGGCGCCTCGCCATGACTGCGTGGAATCGAAAGGGGAAAGGCGAAAGGGGATTTGCCACCCTCCCCTTCGTCCCCTCCCCTCAAGGGAGGGGGGATAATAGAAATAGCAACTTCGTTGGGGAGTGGGGTTGTCCACTCAAGGGAGAAGTAGAAGAGAACGGGGATTCGGTGCTATAATCCGCCCTTGGATACTGGTTTTTCATTCTGAACGCTCTTGGCCGCCCATGCCCGAAGCTTCCATTCCACCTTGCCCTGAAATAGCCGTGGTTGTGATCTCCTACGGCGACCGCCCCACGCTGGTCGCGGCGGTGCGCTCCTTGCAGCAGCAGGACGTTCCGGCCGAGCTCGTGGTGGTGCATTCAGGCTCAGGCAACCCCGCGGCCCGCTTGCAGGAGGCTGGCCTGGAGGTGCAGGTCATCTCCTCCAGCCGCCGCCTGTTCGCGGGCGGCGCCCGCAACCTCGGCATCGCGGCCACGCACGCGCCGTACGTGGCGTTCCTGGCCGACGACTGCACAGCCGAGCCAGGCTGGCTGGCCGAGCGCCTGCGCCTGCACCGCGCGGGCGTTCAGGCTGTGGCCAGTTCCCTGCTCTGCCACCGTCCAGGCCGTCCCGTGGCCCTGGCCGCGCACCTGAGCCTGTACGTGCGCCGGATGCCGCGCGCGCACCCGGACGTGGCCCTGACCTACGGCGCCTCTTACGCGCGCGTCTTGTTCACGCGCTACGGCCTGTTCCGCGACGATCTGGAGAGCGGCGAGGATACGGAGTTCCACCAGCGCCTGGACCCGGCCGACCAGCCGCAGTGGCAACCGCAGATCCGCACGGTCCACGCCGGGGCTGAGACCCTGTCCGCTTTTTTATCCGGGCAGTACCAGCGCGGCCGGCGGATGGCCAGCGCCTGGAGTGACATCGGGCCCCACAGTCCCGGCTTCGTGGCCCGGAACGCCCTCGCGCGCACGGGGCAGACGATCCGCGAATCCCTGCGGGTCATTGAACCCCGGCACCGCCTGGCCGCCCTCCTCGCCCTGCCCTTGGTCCTGCTCGGCAATCTGGTCTATGCCTGGGGCGCGCTGGCCGGGGGACGCCGATGATCACCGTGCACATCAAGCGGAACACCGCGCCCCGGCTGCTGGCCGTGTATTCGTTCCGCTACGACGCCCATCTGGTCCCGGCGCTCATCGGCAACATCTACCCGCTGGTGGACGGCTGGGTCGCGTACGATGACCGCGCGGCTGACGGCCTGTTTACGCATGAGGTGCATCGCCGCTTCGCCCTGCTCGCCGCGGCGCGCGAGGCCGGCGCCCAGTGGGCGCTGGCCGTGGACCCGGACGAACGCTTCGAAACGCCCCTGGCCGGACATATCGGCCGCCTTCTGGACGACCCGGACGTGGATGTGTTCACCTTTGCCTTGCGGGAGCTGTACCGTCCGACCCACTATCGCGTGGACGGGGTGTGGGGGCAGAAGCGCCAGCCGCGCCTGCTGTCGCTCCAGCGGGGGATCGTGGCGCCGGCCGGCAACCTGCATCTGCCCTGGTCGCGGTTCATCCCCGAGCCCAGGCTCCGCGACACCCCATTCAACCTCTATCACCTGAAAATGATCAGCCCGGCGCGGCGCCGGCTGCGGGCGGCCCTGTACAATCATCTGGACCCTGAACACCGGGCGCAGGCCATCGGCTACGACTACCTGGCCGATGACCGCGGCGCGCGCCTGGAGCGCATCCCCAGGGGCCGCGGCTACCACCCGCGCCACGAGGACGATGGCGGGCTCTGGATGCCGAGGGTGGAGCCGTCCGCCGCCCCTTGACCGGGGCGGCCAGGATATTCGGTTGGTCTCGGCCGCGATTCAATGCTATAATCCCTGCCTGAAATCGCGTTCATCCTGAACTCCATCGCCACCCATGTCCGCGCCAGCGATCCAAGTCAGCCAACTCTCCAAGACCTTCCGCACCGGGGTGTTCCGGCGGCGGGTGGTGCAGGCTTTGCGCGACGTGAGCCTGACCGTGCAGCCGGGCGAGATCTTCGGCCTGCTGGGCCCCAACGGCGCGGGCAAGACCACGCTCATGAACATCCTCATGGGCCTGCTGGTGCCGGACACGGGCAGCGCCGTTATTTTGGGCGAACGGATCACGCCCCACATGTCCATGCGCGCCAAACTCCGCATGAACATGTGCTCGGGCAACCCCAATTTTCCCTGGTGCCTGAGCGTGCGCGAGACCATGGACTTCTACCGCCTGCTCTACGGCCTGCCCTGGAACGTGTTCGCGCCCCGGCGCGACGAGCTGCTCCGGACCGTCGAACTGTGGGAGAACCGCAACACCCGCTACGACGAACTGTCCACGGGCAACAAGCAGCGCCTGGCCCTGGCCAAGTCCCTGATCAATGACCCGGAGCTCCTGTTATTGGACGAGCCCACGGTCGGCCTGGACCCGGACATTTCGGCCAAGATCCGCCAGCGCATCCTGGATATCCACCGCCAGCAGGGCAAGACCATCGTGCTCACCACCCACTATATGAAAGAAGCGGAGGAAATGTGCGACCGCATCGCGTTCATCCGCGGCGGCCGCATTATCGCCCTGGGCACCCGGCAGGAACTGCAAACCCTGACCCATACCCGCGACCTGGAGGAGGTGTTCCTTGAACTGGCTCATCCGTAGGATCGCGGCCTTCACCTATCGCAACTACCTGTTCGCGGTCAAGAACTTCTTCACGTTCGCGGAGATCCTGTTCTGGCCCGTGATCCAGATCATCTCCATCGGCGTGATGGGCAGTTTCCTCCAGCTCACCCCGCAGCTGTCATTTTTCCTGCTGACCGGCGCGATCCTGGGCGGAGTGCTGCAAGTGGCGCAGCTCGACGTGGCCTATGGGTTTCTGTACGACGTCTGGTCCAAGAGCGTGAAACAGACCTTCATGGCGCCGGTCAGGACCTATGACTACGTGGCCGGCTCCTGGATGTTCGGCATGGTGCGCGGCTCCATGTCCTTCGTGGTGCTGCTCGTGATCGCGCGCGCCGCCTTCGGCTTCACGCTCCCGGAATGGCCGGTAGTGGCCCTGAGCCTGGCCGGAGTATTCGCCAGCGCGCTGATCCTGGGCATGACGGTCCAGCTCTTCATCCTGCTGTTCGGCCAGCGCATTGACATCATCGCCTGGATCGTGGCCGTGCTCATGATGCTGGTGTGCGGCATTTACTACCCGGTCACCTATCTGCCCCAGGCCTTGCAGACCGTCGCGGCGTGGATCCCGCTGACCTACTTTCTGGAATATTTCCGCACGGGCTACGGTTTCCCGCTCACGTTCAGCCACCCCCTGCTCAAGGGCTTTGGCTTATCCGCGTTCTATATCCTGCTGGTGTTTCTGGCGGTCGCTGGCGCTTACCGCCGGGCGCGGCACACGGGCATGATTTTAAGGTTGTCGGAATAGATAAATCCGAGATTGCTTCGGCCCCTCGACAAACTCAGGGAGCCTCGCAATGACCCCCAAACAAGTCATTGCGAGCTGATTTCTGTCTAAGGTTATTCCCCTCCCAGCGTTGGTGGGAAGGGTGAAGGGGAGGGGGCTCCCAAAGTGCCATACCCCCTCTCCTTTGTCCTCTCCCGCAGGGGAAATCCTGGCAGGCTTTTATGATTCGTCACCCCGGCATGCTGGTAGCCGGGGTCCAGGAAGAGTTTAGAAACAAGGTCCCTGGATTCCGGCTAAAACCATGCCGGAATGACGATCAGCTTAAAACACCGTTACGACACAGTCTCCAGTGGGAAAGGGTAAATCCTAAGGAGGAACGCATGGGCGCCTGGACCGAGTACGTCAACATCTTCCTCACCTTGCTGGCCATCGTGGACCCGTGGGGCGCGATCCCGTTCTTCCTGACCCTGGCGCCGACCCAGTCCGCGAAACTGCGGAAGCGGCTGGCCTGGTCGAGCACGCTGACCGTGTTCCTGACCCTGGGCGTGGCGGCCCTGTTCGGTTCGGAACTGCTGGCCCTGCTCGGCATCAGCATCAACTCCTTCCGCGTGGCCGGCGGGTTCCTGCTGCTCTTGATCGGCATCTCCATGCTCCTGCAGGACAAGCGTTTCACGGACCGCGCGCCGGACAAACGCAGTCTCCGGCAGCACCTCGAGGAATTCGCGGTCGTGCCCCTGGGCATTCCCCTGCTCGCCGGGCCGGGCGCCATCAGCTCCATGATCATCTACACCCACCGCTACGAGGGGTTCGGCCACACCTCGGTCCTCCTGCTCGTGAGCCTGGCCGTGGCCCTGCTGACCGGCCTGATCCTGCTCCTGGCTCATCCCATCGGCAAACTGCTGGGCCGCAACGGCCTCAACATCACCATCCGCCTCATGGGCCTGATCCTGTCCGCGGCCGCGGTGCAGTTCATGGCCAATGGCCTGCTCCGGCTCTTCCCCGGCCTGGGCGCTCCCTAAGCCCTGCGCGGCCGCGTCTGGATGTACCGCCGGCAGGCCTGGCCGGAAAACGGCCAGGTCCATCGCCTGGTGCGCACGGGTGAGGGCGCGGGGCTGGGCGAGGCGCGGGAATTGACGGCGGAGGAAATCAATAAATTGCAGGAGAGGTAATACTATGGGTAATCTCCCCTAGCCCCTCTTTAGAAAAGAGGGGTAGCTGTCTTCCCCCTTTATTAAAGGGGGACCGAGGGGGATTACTCATCACGCTTCCACATTTGCTGGGTGTCAGTCTATTTCCAAATCCCCGGTATCTTGGTCTTGCAGTACTTGCAGCGGCCTTCCTTGATGTTCAGCTCGTCCAGAAAATATCCGTTGCGCGTGATCAGCAGTTTGCCGCAGTGGTGGCAATACGTATGGTTGAGCGGGTGGCCGGGCACATTGCCCACGTACACGTAGCGCACGCCCGCCTGCTTGGCCAGGGCCGCGGCCGCCTCCAGCTGGGTAACCGCCGTGGGCGGCAGATGCGTGAGCTTGTGGTGGGGAAAGAACCGCAGAAAGTGCACGGGTACGTCCGGCCCGAGGTGCTTCACCACCCAGCGGCACATGGCGCCGATCTCCTGGGTGCTGTCGTTCACCGTGGGAATGACCAGGTATCCCACTTCCAGCCACACACCTTTCGCGTGGTACGTCCGCATGGTCTCCTGGAACGGCGCGAGCCTGGCGGCCGCGACCTGGCGGTAGGTTTTGTCCGTGAAACCCTTGAGGTCCACGTGCGTGGCGTCGAGCACCGTGCAGAGTTTTTCCAGGGGCTCGGGATTGATGTAACCGCAGGTAATGGCCGCGTTGCGGATGCCGTTCTGCTTGGCCAGCCAGGCCGTGTCGTACATATACTCGTAGAAGACCGTGGGCTCGCTGTAGGTGTAGGACAGGCTCGGGCACTGGCGCTCTTTGGCCAGACGCACCAGGTCCTCGGGCGTCAGGTTTTGCACGGGCACGTCGCCCGGATCAGCTTGGGAAATGTTCCAGTTCTGACAGAACACGCAGCGCAGGTTGCACCCGACCGTGGCCACCGAGAGCGTGGGCGTTCCCGGAAGAAAATGGAACAATGGTTTTTTTTCGACCGGATCAATATTGACCGAGCAGGGCCGGGCATAGGTCAGGGAGACCAGTTTGCCCTTGCGGTTTTGGCGGATATGGCAGTACCCGGTCTTGCCTTCCGGGATCACGCACAGGCGCGGGCAGAGCAGGCACTGCACGTCGCCGGAAAGCAAGCGCTCGTAAAACTGCGCTTCCTGCTCCTGGCCGGACCGCGCCGGCGCACACGCCAGCAGCAGCACCGCCAGGGACAGGAGCAGGTACCAGAACAGGCGGACGCGATAGGCGGCCATGCCTGAATTATAGCAGGAAGCCCGTGGGTTTAATCGTATAATTAACTCGCCTGTCCCCTTCCGGGGCCGGAGGAATTTTTAGCTTTTTTTAGTCGTCATACCGGTGGAAACCGGTATCCAGAAAGTTGCTCTGGACCCCGGCCTTCGACCTGGCCCAAGTCCGCCAGGACAGAGCCGGGGTGACGAACATACCTTAATGTTCGCGGCAGCATAAATACGCTGAGGAGGGTGACGCCCGCATCATGATCCCGGCGACCGTGTTCTTCCTCTGCGGCTTCGGCGCAGTGATCGCCCAAACCCTGCTGGTGCGCGAGCTGCTGGTGGTGTTCCAGGGCAACGAGCTGACCCTGGGCCTCGTGCTCTCCCAGTGGCTGCTGGGCGTTGCCCTGGGCAGCTGGGCCGCGGGCCGGCCAGCCTGGCGGGAACGCGTGCCGCCGGCCGCCGGCCTGATGGTGCTGATCCTGGCGGGCGCGCTTTGGTTCCCCCTGGCGGTCGCGTCCGCGCGGCTGCTGCGCGGCTGGCTGAGCGCCTTTCCCGGCCAGGGATTCGGCCTGGGCCTGGCCTGGCTCGCGGGCGGCGCCCTCCTGCTGCCGCTGTCGGTCTTCGTGGGCGCGCAGTTCGCGGCCGGCGTGCGCTGGCTGGAATCCGCGCCAGCAGCCGCAAGCCGCGTGTACATATGGGAAGCGCTCGGCTATCTGGCCGGCGGCATCCTGTATACCTTCGCGCTGGTGCCCTGGCTGGGATCCCTGGCCATTAGCGGCTGGGTCGCGGTCGCGGCCAGCGTGGGGGCGCTGCTAGTGGCGCGGCGGAAATCCAGCCGCTGGCTGGGCGCGGCGCTCAGCGTGCTCCTGGCCGGGCTGACCCTGGCCTGGTCCGGACCGCTGGACACCTGGAGCCTGGATCAGCAGTACCGCGGCTGGACCCTGCGGACCGTGCAGAACTCGCCTTACGGCCAGCTGGCCGTGGCTGACCGCGCGGGCGAACGCACCTTCCTGTTCCAGGGCCAGCCCGGCCTGAACCTCCCCTACCCGGACAGCGGTCAGTCGGAAATTTTCATCGGCCTGCCGTGGTTGTGCCATCCTGCCCCGCGCCACGTGCTGCTCCTGGGCGGCGGGGGCGCGTACCTGCCGCTCCTGCTCGAACATCCGCTCACCAAGCTCGCATACGTGGAAACCGATCCCTGGCTCTTGCGCCTGCTGGACCGGTATTGGGTCTCCGGCCTGGCCAACCCGTTCCGCGATCCCAGGCTCGAGGTCCGTCCCGAGGACGGCCGCCGCTACGTGTCCCGGACCCGGGAGCGCTTTGATCTCATTTACGCGGCGGTGCCCTACCCCCTGACCCTGGCGCAGAACCGCTACTTCACCCGGGAATTTTTCAGCCAGGCGCGCGCGGCGCTCGCGCCCAGCGGCTGGCTGGCCCTGGCCCTGCCCGGTTCCCTGGTTTACCTGGACGCGGATTGGGCCGAACTGCTGAAGATCGTCCGGACCACGCTGGAGGATGTGTTCCCCACTGTGTGGGTGCTGCCCGGCGAGACTACCCTGTTCCTGGCTTGGCAGGGACGGGAGTGGCCGACGCCTGGCCAACTGCGGGAGCGCCTGCTGGCCAGCCCGGTGCGCTACCGCATGCTTTCGCCCGCATACCTGGCTTACCGCCTGGATCCGGAAAAGCAGGTGTGGCTGGAGGAACAACTGGCGCGGGCCGAGAGCGGCGCGCGGCTCAACCGGGATGGCCAGCCCGCCGCGCTCGTGGCCGGACTCCTGCACTGGCAGACCGTGTTCGCGCCCAAGGCGGCCCGCGTCTATGACCGCCTGCGCCGCTACCTGTGGCTGCTGTGGCCGCTCTTGATCCTTTGGCTGCTGCTCGGCCGCGCCTCGGTCCCGGCCACGGCCGCGGCCTCGGGCTGCGCGGCCATGGGCATGCAGATGCTGAGCCTGTGGAGCGTGCAGGCCGCGAGCGGCGCGCTCTATGGCTGGCTGGGCCTGGTCAGCGGCCTGTTCATGGCCGGCCTGGCCCTGGGCGCGCTGGCGGCCCGGGCCGGCCTGCGGCGCTGGCAGCCGGCTTTGGCCCTGCTGGGTTCCGAAGCGCTGTTCGCCGCATGGATCCTCGGATGGCTGCTGGCCCTGCGCCTCGGGTCCCTGGGCCTGCCGGCCTGCCTGCTCTTTTCCGCGGGTTCAGGCTGGCTGCTGGGCGCGCAGTTTCCCCTCCTGGTGGCGCAGTTCGGCCGGCCGGGCAGCGTGTACAGCGCGGACACGCTCGGCGGCTGGCTGGCGGCGATCGGGATCGGCGCCCTGCTGATTCCGGTATGGGGCTGGGACCTGACGCTGCTGGCTCTGGCCGTGGTCAAACTGGCCACGCTCAAAGCCTGGGGGCTGGCCGGGGTGGAACAGCGATTGGCCGGACACTAACGGGGGCGTGCGGTTTTTCAGGGAACGGACACCGGCGGCGAAGGCGTTTGCTGCAAAGCGGGTTCCTCCTCCAGCTCCTCGTCCTCGTCATCGGACTTCATCATATCCAACCATAAATTTTCCCGCGCGCGCGGATCCTGCTCGTCCAGCGCCAGGACCTCACGCCAGGTCCGGGTCTCGCTGGCGAAATCATTCCGGGACCGCGCTTCATCCGCCTTCCGGTACAGGCGCTGGCGCTCGATCTCCATCTCCCGGCCGGTGCGTTCGAGATAGTCCCTGGCTTCGGCGTGGTCCGGGGCGAATTCCAGCACCAGCTTGAATTCCGCGATGGCGGATTTGTACGCCTTCTGCTGGTAATACTGCAATCCGTTTTCGAAGCGGTCCTTCACGGCCTGGTTGCTGATTTCCGGCCGCAGAGAAGCCAGGGCGTACACCAGGGAGATCTGGTGGGAGAGTCCGAAATCGCCCAGGGGCCGCAGGGCATAACCGAGTTCCAGGTTCTGCCACTTGATGCCCGCGCCGGCAGCCAGGCCGCTTAAGGGACCGTTCCTCTCATCCGCGCTCCAGCGGTAGCCGAGCCGGAAACTCAGCATGCGCCACAGTGTGTATTCCGCGCCCAGGGCGGCCTCGAAATCCCCCTCTGCCAGCGGCGCGCTGACCTCCGCGTCCGCTTGCAGCGCGTCCTCCGGCAAGCCGGCATAGGACACGGCCGCGACCGCCCGCATGGGGAAAAGGTATCCGCTGAGCGAGGCGCCCAGGTGTTTCCCGACCACGGCCGCGGTCACGCCCGGCCAGGGCGTGCGCCACAACGCGCCCACGGTCGCACCCAGGCCCGTATCTTGCGAACCGCCGACAGCGCCGTGGGTCAGGGTCAGGCCGGCGCCGACCTGCCACTCGGGCGCCAGCGCCAGGCCGTAGGCCGCGCTCACGGCCAGGTCATAGGGCGTCAGCACTTCTCCGGTCCTGCGGCCGCCGGCGTCCCACGTTTCCAACTGTCCGTAATTGACGAATTCCACTGACCCGTGGACCGCGCCGGGGCCGAGCGGCGCCTGCGCCGCAAGATATTCCAGGCGGATGTCCTGGACCCATTCGTGGTGCTGCAGGCCAAAAGCCAGGCTCTCGGCCTGGGCCAGTCCGGCCGGGTTGTAGGCGCAGCCAAAGGGACCGGCGGCCAGGGCGGCGTAACACTCGGCCAGGGCCGCGGGCCGCGCGCCCGGCCCTACGCTCAAAAAGGCGCTGGCCGCGTTGGTCTCGGCCCGGGCCGCCGCGGCGGCCAATCCCGCCGCCATGGTCACGAGCGCGCACAGGGTGAAGGCTTTCATTTGACCACAGCCAGCTTGCTGATTTTGAGTTTTTGGCCGCCAACCTGGATTTCGTAAAGGTAGATCCCGGGCGCGATGCCGGCAAGATCCCAGGCGACCTGATTGATCCGTCCGGCCAGGGCCTGGGTCCGCAGGGTGGCCACATGCTTCAGGGCCGTGTTGAAAATGCGTACTTCCGCCCTGGCCTCGTCGGCGCTGTAGAAGGCAAAGGTCACCGTTGGGCCGGAAGCCGGATTGGGGTAGACCACGGGAACAGCCGCATCCGGAAGCACGGGCACTGGCCCCACGCCGGACACGGGAGTGGGCGTGATGGTCGGAGTGGGCGTGATGGTCGGGGTGGGGGTGCGGGTGGGTGGCGGCGAAGAGAGCCACCAGTAGCTGGAAAACAGGTCCTCGTACGAGGCATAGGCGTCCGGCGGGCCGCTGGCGGCCGGATAATAGTTCAGCGACGCATTGTCCTTGACCTGGATCAGGAAGGCCGGGCCATTGGGATTGAAGCCGGGTTCGAACAGGAAATAGGCGCTGGACAGCAGGATGGAAAATTCCATGGTATATTCGGCCGGGCCGTCCGCCAGCGCGGCGACCCACGGCGAACCGTGCGCGACCTCTACGGTGTCAACGTATTCCCGCAGTTGTCCGCTGCGCCGCAGGCCAAAACCATAGTTGAGGGGCGCGCTGCCGTCGTTGCTGTTGTCGAAATAAAGGGTGATCTGGTCCTGGGTGGTCGGGCCGGTGGCGTCCTGCACCCTGAACCCGAACAGCAGGCAGTTGATGGCCGGCGCGAATTTGTACCAGCAATCCGCGGGCTGGAGGTTGACCGTGATGGTCGTATACCCGGCATCCACCCATTCCGCGGTCCAGGTATTGATGGCCCCATCCACCACGATGGGCAGGCCGCTGGGAAAGTCCAGGAGCGACCATCCCCGGGACGGCAGCCACAGCGCCAGGGCCAGTACCGCGATTCCCGTCAGTCCGGATCTCAAGTTCATCCGCGCCCCTGTTCCGCCCTGCCGGGCCAGCGTGATCAAGCAGCCTCCGGAGCACTGTCCGGCGCCAGTTCCTGCTCCTTTTTTATCAAGAAAGCGCCAAGAATTTCCAGCGCCGCCTGGATGACCTTGGGGTCCAGATGCTGGACGTCGTCGTTGTGCGTGTGGTACACGCTGTTTCCCGAACCGGTGTCCGGGCTTAGGGCCGCCAGGGTGGTGGCCTGCACGCCGATCTTGGCCAGCTCGGCCGCGTCCGTGGCGCCGTAGCCCTGGCGCATGGGGATCAAGCGCGTGGCATAACCCAGGCTCCGGGCCACCTCCTGCAGGGACTTGGCGAGCTTTTGCGACAGGCGCACCGTGCCGTTGATGTCCGACACCAGGTACTCCAGGGTCTTCAGGTTAAACAGCGATTCCAGGTTCACGTTGTACGTGGGCAGGGCCCTGAGCCGCTGTTTGTATTGGCGGGCGAAAGCCCGGGAACCGCGCAGTCCGGCTTCTTCCGCGTCGAAGCTCACGAACAGGACGCGCGTGTTCCGGGGCGCCGATCCCTGCTCTTTTTTTTCCTTCAGCAGTTCGGCCAGCTTGATGAGCAGGCACGAGGAGACCAGGTTGTCGCCCGCGCCGGGCGTGGCGCGGCTGCGCAGGAAAAAGAAAAAGGGGATGTCCAGCGCGATGACCGCGGCGGCCGCCCACTGCAGCCAGGCGAAGGGGAACAGCAGGCCGCCCACGAGGTCGCGGTAGGCGGCCCAGACCGCAAGCCCGGCCAGCAACACCCAGTTGGCCGTGGTGGACACCAGCATCAGGGTAAAATAGAACTTTGGCCCCCAATCCAGGAAGGTGAACTCGTACGCGCTGTCGTGGTGGGCGCTAAACACGATCTGCTGCTTCGCTTCCTCCAGGGGTTCCAGCGTGCCCGTGACGTTGATCCCGGTTTTTTCCTTGAACAGAAAATCAATGAACTCCACGTAGAAACCGAATTCCATAATGTTGATGAGGTGGCCGAGCGCAAGCAAGGCGATGGCCGGATACACCCACCCTGGGCCCACCCATACGCCGAGGCAGGCCAGGATGAATAAAGAGGCGATCAGGGCGATGTGCCCCAAAAAAGCCCGGGGACGGTGCTTGAACTCATCCAGTGCCACCTGGTCGCAGAACGGTTCCAGGGCCTGGCCGATGATTTTAGCTGCTTTTTGGGAAAGGGCCGAGCCCGCGGGCCGCGGGCCGCAGGTGTCAATAATGCGGCCGGTCATCTGCAGGATGTCGGTCACATGCTGCTCGATGGATTTCATGGTTGGTTTCCTTTGGCGGCGTTTATTTTATTATATCATCGGCAGGAACGGGTTTCGGCAAAAAAGTGGCGGACCGGAGAGGGCTTTGGTATGATGGACCTGCCATGGAGACCGTACTGCAGATCACCTGCCCCAAATGCCAGGCCGTGCTGATCGTGGACCGCGTGACCGGCGCGGTCCTGGAAGTGCGCGAGCCTCTGGTCGCGGAAAGTTCGGGCGACCGCTTCCAGGACGCCCTGAAAAAAGTGCAAGTGGACCGCGACCAGGCCGAGGCCAAGTTCCGCCAGGCCCAATCCGAGGAGAGGACCAAGGCCCAGGCCCTGGACCAGCTGTTCCAAAAAGCCCTCGAACAGGCCAAAAAAGACGACCCCGCCAAACCGCCCACCAAGGACATTGACTGGGAGTAGCCGGCCGCTACCCTTCCGGGCTTTTCAGCCAGCCTAAAAAATAATCCGGATCCTGCAGGAACATCTGTTCGGCGTGAACGCCCGGGTCCATGAGCGTCCAGGTTTTGGGGCCTTGGACCGACGCGAACAAGGCCTGGCTGAGCGCCGGCGGCACCAGCGTGTCCTGCCCGCCGGCCAGGAAATGGCAGGGAACGCCCGGGATCAAGGGCGCGGCCGCGAGGTCGGGTTTGGGATCCGAGAGGCGTCCCCAGCGGAACCACGGCTGGTTCTGGGGCCGGAGGCGGAAACGCACGCGGCGGAAAAGGACCTGGAGGGGATGCCGCCACCACGTGCCCAGGCGAAACAGCGCCTGGGGCGAGGCAAAGGCCGAGACCAGGAACAGCCGCGCCGCCCGGCCCGGATAGGCGAGCTGAAAGCGCAGGCTGGAGTAGGTGCCGAGCGAGAACCCCAGCAGGGAAATATCGGCGTACTGCCGGCGGGCCTCCTCCAGCACCGGCGCCAGGTCCAGGTAATCGGAGGCCCCGAAACTGAAGCGGCCTTCACTTCCACCCGTGCCGCGAAAGCTCACGACCACCGTGTCGGCCCACGCGCCGAGACGCCCGGCCAGGGCCCGCATGGACCGGGTGCGGTGATTTTGGGCATACCCCGGGGCGATCACCACCAGCCGCGAACCGTTCCCGCCGCGGCGCCAACTCGACATACTGCGGACGCCGTCCGGGGCCCGCAGCCAGCGCTCTTCACCGCCGGCCAGCCGGCTATCTTGCATGCTGAACACTCCGATGGTGCGGGAACATCCTCCGACCCCCTTGACGGCGGCTTCCGGGTCGTTTATCCTGAATCCAAAATCCCCTGCCCCGAGGCCCCGCGATGCAGTCCCAGCCTTTTTACCAGATCTTCCGCATGCTCTGGTTTCCCCGCGCCACCCTGCAATCCCTGCCGCGCGACCGGTTCCTGATCACCGCTTATCTGGTGTGCGTGCTGCTGGTCATCGGGCGGGCGTACCAGCTCGAGCTCTACAACCTGGACATTTCGCCGTCGGCCACGGTCAACCTGATGCTCATCGGCTTTTTGATCTTCGGCGGAACCGGCGCCAGTCTGGCGCTCTTTGGACTGCTGGGGCAACTGCTGATGCGGCTTTTCGGCCGCCAGGCGGCCTTGCTGCACGCCATGAACATTTTAGGCTATGCCCAGGCGCCGCGCCTGCTGCTGACCGTGGTCTTTGTCCTGGCGTACAACGTGATCCCGGGCGAATGGCGCGCGTTCCTGCGCTACAGCGACGCCTGGCCCGTGCAGGCCGCGTTGCTCCTGGGCTACTACGGACTGATCGTGTATTCGTGGTTCCTGTCCGTGTACGGCCTGTTCCTCTCTTCCCGTCCCCGCGCCCGCTGACCCCTCCCTACCTGCCGGCCTGATACTGCTGCAGCGAGTGGACCTCGTCCCGGCTCTGCCGCACGGCCGCGATGCCTTCCACGCTGGCGACCACCGCGGCCACGGTGGTAATGTAGGGGATCTTCTCGCGGATGGCCAGCTTCCGGATATAACTGTCATCGTGCGCGCTCTCTTCCCCGGCCGGCGTGTTGATGATGAGCTTGACCTGCTTGTTGAGGATATCGTCCGTGATGGAAGGCCTGCCTTCGTGGAGCTTCAGCGTTTCGTCGCTGGGGACCTGGTGTTTGGCGAGGAAAGCCCGCGTGCCGCGCGTGGCCAGGATCTGGAAGCCGAGGCCGTGCAGTTTTTGCAGCGCGGGCAGGATCTCCTCCTTGTCCCGGTCCGCCACGGAGATGAGCACCCTGCCTTCGGTCGGCAGGGTCAGGCCGGCCGCCACCTGGGCTTTGTAGAACGCCAGCCCGAAGGAAGAGGCCATGCCGATGACCTCACCCGTGGCTTTCATCTCCGGCCCCAGGACCGGGTCCACCACGTGGAACATGTTGAACGGGAAAATGGCCTCCTTGACCCCGAAGTGCGACACGGCCTTCGGCTGGGCGGAGGCCAGGTCCTTGAGCTTGCGCCCCAGGATGACCTGCGTGGCCAGCCGGGCCATGGACAGGCCCATGACCTTGCTCACCAGGGGCACGGTGCGCGACGCCCGGGGATTGGCCTCGAGGATGTACACCTTGTCGTTCACGATGGCGTACTGCACGTTCATGAGCCCGACCACTTTGAGCGCCTGGACCAGCCGGCGGGTGTGATCGGCCATCTGCTGAAGGGCGGAGGCCGAGAGGCCGCGCGCGGGGATCACGCAGGCGCTGTCCCCGGAATGGATGCCCGCCAGTTCGATGTGCTCCATGACCGAGGGAATGATCGCGGTCTCGCCGTCGGCGACCGCGTCCACCTCGGCCTCGACCGCGTGCTCCAGGAACTTGTCAACCAGCATGGGGTGCTCGGGGCTCACGTCCACGGCCAGCCGGGCGTAGTCCAGGAGCATCTTCTCGTTGAAAACCACCTTCATGCCGCGGCCGCCGAGCACGAACGAGGGCCGGACCATGAGGGGGTAACCGATGCGCCGGGCCACGGCCAGGGCCTCTTCCACGGAGCGGGCGATGCCGCTCTCGGGCTGGGGAATGCCGAGTTCCGTGGCCAGGGTCCGGAACGCTTCCCGGTCCTCGGCCAGGCGGATGCTCTCGGGCGTGGTGCCGAGGATCCTCACCCCGGCATCGGCCAGGGATTGGGCGATGTTCAGCGGCGTCTGGCCGCCGAACTGCACGATCACGCCTTCGGGCTTCTCCTTGTGGTAAATGCTGAGCACGTCCTCCACGGTCAGGGGTTCGAAATACAGCTTGTCCGAGGTGTCATAGTCCGTGGACACGGTCTCGGGATTACAGTTGACCATGACCGATTCCACGCCCTCTTCGCGCAGGGCGAAGGCCGCGTGCACGCAGGTGTAGTCGAATTCGATCCCCTGCCCGATGCGATTCGGCCCGCCGCCCAGGATCATGATCTTGCGCCGGGGCGAGACCGCGACCTTGTCCGGCGCCTGGTAGGTCGAGTAGTAATAGGCCCCATCGGCGCCGCTGACCGGCACCGCGTCGTACGCTTCGGCGAGTCCGGCCGCGAGCCGCTGCTCCCGGATCTCGGTTTCCTTTTTCCCCAGCAGCTGGGCGAGGTAGCGGTCCGAAAAACCCCGGGCTTTGGCCGCGGTCAGCTGCTCGGCGGGCAGGGGCTTCCCGCGCAACGCCTTGAGCTGTTCCTCGAATGCCACCAATTCGCGCATCTGCTCCAGGAACCAGGCCTTGATCTTGGTCAGCGCGGCGAGCTCGGCCACGGGCACGCCCTGGCGCAGGGCCTCGTAGATCAGGAAGTAGCGCTCGCTGGAAGGCTGCCGCAGCCGGGTCCGCAGTTCGGACGCGCTCAGGTTCGCGAGCGCCTTGGCCCCGCCCAGGCCAAAGCGGCCGATCTCCAGGGAGCGGATCGCCTTTTGGAACGCTTCCTTGAAATCCTTGCCGATGCTCATGACCTCGCCCACCGCCTGCATCTGGGTGCCGAGCTTGTCCTCCACCTCCGGGAACTTCTCAAAGGCCCAGCGCGCGAACTTGCTGACCACGTAGTCCCCGCTGGGCCGGTACTTGTCGAGCGTGCCGTCCTTATAATATGGAAGCTCGCGCAGGGTCAGGCCGACGGCCAGCTTGGCCGAGATGCGCGCGATCGGGAACCCGGTGGCCTTGGACGCCAGGGCCGAGGAGCGCGAGGTACGCGGGTTGATCTCGATCACCACCACGCGCCCGGTATCCGGATCGTGCGCGAACTGGATGTTGGTGCCGCCGACCACGCCGATGGCGTCCACGATGCGGTAGGACATTTCCTGGAGCTTGGCCTGCAGTTCGGGCGCGATGGTGAGCATGGGCGCCACGCAGAAGCTGTCGCCGGTGTGCACGCCCATGGGGTCTATGTTCTCGATGAAGCAGACCGTGATCTTGCACCCCTCCGCGTCGCGGACCACTTCCAGCTCCAGCTCCTCCCAACCCAGCACCGACTCCTCCACCAGCACCTGGTGCACCAGGCTGGCCGCGAGCCCGCGCGCCGCGATCACGCGCAGTTCCTCCGCGTTGTACACCAGGCCGCCGCCCGTGCCGCCCATGGTATAGGCCGGCCGCAGGACCACCGGGTAGCCCAGCTTCGCGGCGATGGCCTCGGCCTCCTCCACGGAATGGGAGGGTTCGCTCTTGGGCAGGTCCAGCCCGAGCTGGTTCATGGTCTCCTTGAAGGTAATGCGATCCTCGCCCCGGGCGATGGTATCTTCGGTGCAGCCGATCAGCTTCACGCCGTAGCGGTCCAGGACGCCGCTCTTGCTGAGCTCGGAGGACAAGTTCAGCCCGGTCTGCCCACCCAGGTTCGGCAGGAGCGCGTCCGGCCGCTCCTTGGCGATGATCCGCTCCACGCTCTCCACGTTGAGCGGTTCGAGGTAAGTGGCGTCGGCCATGCCCGGGTCGGTCATGATGGTCGCCGGGTTGGAATTGACCAGCACCACCTGGTACCCCTCTTCCCTTAACGCTTTGCAGGCCTGCGTGCCGGAATAATCGAACTCGCACGCCTGGCCGATAATGATCGGGCCCGACCCGATCACGAGCACTTTATGGATGTCGGTCCTTCTGGGCATTGAGAACCCCCTCAGATGATAGGAATGGTACCTGCGCTAGCCAAACTGCCGAATTATCGTCCCCGCGTGGGGGCCATGTTGCTGCGTTCATACGTCGTCATACCGGCGAAAGCCGGTATCCAGGAAGATTGTCGCCAGGGCTTTTCTGGACCCCGGCTTCCGCCCTGGCCCAAATCCGCCAGGACTGGGCCGGGGTGACGAAACAAATTACATCTTGTTTTATGCAACGGCCTCGTCGGCGAGGTAAAAATAGTTTATTTAAATCGGATAATTGTAGTCTGCTTTGGCCGGTGTGCAAAGTCATTTCTCGGTATTTTTTCATACCTACAGCATGAGCCCTTCGAGATTCAGGTGGTACATCGGCTTGCCCGGGGAAACCCGCGGCGCCTGGCGCCGCAGGTCCTCGATCCGCCGCCTCACCTGGCGCGCGGCAGCCGGCCGCTGGGTCTTGTCATAGAGGAGGAGGAACTGTTCGAGCGGAACCAGCAGGCGGGAGTGGGTCGGGCCGTAGACCTCGATCATGGCCGCGAGCGAGGCCTTCAGGGCCCGCTCGGCGGCCGGATAATTGTTCCGGAACAGGTACAGGTCAATTTTCGCGGTCAAGTACCTGGCGTACACCGCGTTCTGTTCGCCGATCGCGCGGCTGGTGATCTCGAGGGCCTGGTCAACGTGCTGCTCGGCTTCGAAGAGCTTGCCCTGGGAGAAATACACGCGCCCCAGCTGAAAAGCCGTTTCCGCGGTGGCCGTGTGGCGGTCGCCGTAGAACCGCCGGTTGATGCCATGGGCCTGCGCCAGGGCTTTTTCCGCTTCGGCGAGCTGGTGGCGGAGATACTGCAGTTCCCCCAGTTTGAGCCAGATGGAGGACAGCAGGGGGTTCTCCAGGCCCACGGTCCGCTCCGCGATAATGCGCTCCTGGTCGTACATCCGCTTCGCGTCCTCCAGCCGCAGCTGTTCCTTGTACCAATCGCCCAGGCGTTCGAGGTAGCGGCAGATCTCGATGTTCGGCCCGCTGGCCGCGCGCAGGGCGAGATTCAGCGCCTCGGTGTGGTTTTTCTCGGCCTCCTCCTGCTCGCCCCAGAACTGCTGGATCACGGCCAGGTTGCTGGTGATGGACGCGTAATTGCTCAGGATCACCGGGTCGCTCTCGGACTTCTGGTATTTTTCCAGGATCAGCAGGTTATTGAAGCAGGTGGAACGCGCCTGGCCGAACTGTCCCTGGTACAGGTACACGGAGACCAGGTTGTTCTGGATAAAAGCCACAAAGGGATGGTCCGGCCCGAACCGCACTGCATACTGCCGCACCGCCTCCTCGGTCAGCGCTTGGGCTTCGTGATGGTGTCCAGCGGTCAGCTTGTTGAACAGGAGCTCGTATTGCGCGCCCAGGGCGTAAGGGTGCGCTGGTCCGAACTTCAGCACCGCGGCCCTGAGCACGCCCTGGTTGACCGAAAGACTGCGTTCGAACTCGCCGCGCAGGTACGCCAGCTGGTAATCACGGCGCAGCAGGGAAAGCTCCCGGCTGCGGTAAACCGGAGAAAGCCAGGCGTAAACCAGGGACCCGATCTCCACGCGCGCCACGCGGGCGCGGTACAGGGAGATCCCGAAGAGGGCTGGCAGCAGGAAATTCACGGCCAGCATGCCGGCCAAAATGACAGCCGGCCACTGCCAACGCACGCCGCCTGCGGCGGCCAGGGCTTCCGGCGCGCCCGCCGCCCGGGTCTTGGCCCGGCGGAAGCGGCGGAGGTAGAGGGGATTGGCCAGCCATCCCGCCAGCAGCATGAATTCCGCGGCGAACGTGAAGTGCCAGGGATTGACGGTCAGCAGAAAGTCACCCAGGAGCAACAGCCCGGCCAGCGCGGCGCCCATGCCAACCATGCGGCGAAAGCCGAACCACCAGGGGCCCAGGAACAGGGCGGACAGATTCCAGCGGCTGATGCCCCGGGCGTATTCCCATTTAAATACATAGTAGCGGTAGTTGGGACCTACGAACAGGCGAATGTCTTCGTCCACCGCGCCGGGGACCTGAGGCTTGAGAAAGTCGAACCAACCCATGGGTATTGAACCTTTTTGGTTGTAGGGGCGTTCAAGTGAACGCCCCTGGGTCAAACACCAGATATTTTATTCTAACCCTTCCAAAGAGTAACCTATTGTACCACAGCGCCTCGCGATCCGGATTTTTCCCTGTTCATGACCGCAGGGCTTGGGTATGATACGGCACCGGAGGACCGTATGGCGGCCACAGCCAAGACATCCCTGCGCAGTCACGGCCACCCGCCGTTTACCCTCGCCGTGCTGCACGGCGGGCCGGGCGCGGCCGGCGAAGTCGCGCCCGTGGCGCGGGAGCTGGCCCGGCGCCAGGGCGTGCTCGAACCCCTGCAGACCCGCGCGACCATCTCCGGTCAGGTGCAGGAACTGGCCGCGGTCCTCGCCCGGCGCGCGGCGAGGCCGCTCACGGTGGTCGGTTTTTCCTGGGGCGCCTGGCTGGCCTGGCTGCTGGCCGCCGAACACCCGCGCCTCGTGGACCGGCTGGTCCTGATCAGTTGCCCGGGATTCCGCCCCGGAGACGGCCAGCTGGCCCAGACCGTGCGTTTCGGGCGCATGGACGAACGCCAGCGCCGCGCTTACGCCGCTATCGCGGAAAAACTGTATCAAGTCCCCTCCGGGGAACGGGATGCCCTGTTCGCCCGGCTCGGAAATTTAATGACGCACATTGACGCGTTCGACCCCGCGCCCGGGATCAGGAATACCATCCAGTTCCGTTATAAAGTCTACCGCGGCGTGTGGCAGGCCGCGGACGCCCTGCGCACCAGCGGCCGCCTGCTGGACTACGCGGACCGCATCCAGTGCCCGGTCATCGCCTTGCACGGCGATCACGACCCGCACCCGGCCGAGGGCGTGCGCGGGCCCCTGGCCGAACGTCTGGCCGACTTCCGTTTCGTGCTCCTGCCCCGCTGCGGACACAAGCCCTGGATCGAGCGCCAGGCGCGGGAGGTTTTTTACGCGCGCCTGGCCGAGGCGGTGAGTTCCTAGTGAGCCGCGGATCGGATATCCGTAATCTCCCCTCGCCCCTCATTAGAAAAGAGGGGCCCTCCCCCTTTTCTTTCCTGCCACCCTATTTATATTGGGTTTTCATTATCGCGGGCGTCGCGCTGCTCCACTGGCAGCAGAGCGTGTTGGGTTGGGCGTGCGTGCTGGCAGGCTGGGCATGGTTCCTCGTCCGGCCTGTCCGGCCGGCCGACGCGCGGGCCGCGCCAGCCTTGAGCCGGCGCGCGGAGCTGCTGGGGCTCGCGGCCATCATCCTCGTGGCCGCGGGATTGCGCTGGTGGGGACTTGGGACCGTGCCGCCGGCATGCTGGTTCGACGAGGCGCAGAACGGATTGGAGACCCTGCGCATCCTCAGAGGCGATTGGTTCTTCTTCACTCCCAACAATAACGGCCGCGGCGCCTTGCAGTTCTTCTGGACCGCGCCGTTCTTTTGGGTCTTCGGATCTACCGTAACGAGCCTGCGCCTGGCGTCCACGGTCATCGGCGTTGCCACAGTGCCCCTGGTCTGGCTGCTGGGACGCAAGCTGGCCGGCGCGTGGGTCGGTTTGTTCGCGGCCGCGTTCCTCGCCTGCTCGTTCTGGCACGTGACCATCAGCCGCATCGGATTCGACGCGATCATGACCCCGGCCTTCGACGCCGCGTTCCTGCTCTGCCTGCTGCTGGCCGTGAAGACCCCGGCTTGGACCTGGTTCGCGGCCGCAGGGGTTTTAGCCGGCCTGGCCAATTACGGCTACGCCGCCTCGCGCGCTTCCCTGCTGCTCCTCGTTCTCGCGCTGATCCTGATCGTGCGGTCCGCGCCGGACGGCTGGCGGCGCTACCGCAAGGGGGTCCTGGCCGCGGGCCTGGCCGCGCTCATCGTGCTGGCGCCGCTGCTGTCCCTCGCGGTCCGCCAGCCCGGCGTGCTCAGCGCGCGGCCCGGCCAGGTGCTGGCCTCTTCGCCAGGCGCCATGCTGCGCAACCTGCGCGCCACCCTGCGCATGTTCCACGAGCGCGGCGACGCCAACGCCCGCCACAACCTGCCCGGCCGCCCCATGCTGGACCCGGCTGCGGGCGCGCTGATGCTGGCCGGATTGGCCCTGGCCTGGCAGCGGCGCCGCGAACTCCCCTCGCAACTGGCCATTGCCTGGCTGGGCGTATACACGCTCACCGCCGGCACACTGACCGACGCGGCCCCGCACGGTTTGCGCATGCTCTCCACGCTCCTCCCCGCCTGCCTGCTGGCGGCCTGGGGTTTGCAACAGGCGCTCGCAGACTTGCGCCTCCACACGCGCGGACGGCGCGCGCTCGCGCTGGCAGTCTTGTTCGCGGCCATGGCGGGCGCCACGGCCCACGCCTATTTCCTCATCTACCCCCGCCATCCCGCCACCCGCCCCGCCTTCTCGCCGCACGCCTATGAAGTCGGACGGTTCTTGCGCACGCTGCCAGCCGGCACGCCGGTGCAGGTATCGCGGCGCTTTGATCCGGACGTGGTGAGCTTCGTTTCGGGCCGCGAAGAGCGTGTGCCGGATTTGGATTTTTCCGTGACTGAAAACCGGCCCGACCCCTGGGTGCGGATCATGCTGTCCCCGGACGAAGCGCCGTGGTTCGCGCAGTCAGGCGCGTACGCGTGGCGGGAGATCCAGACCCCGCAAGGCGAACGGTTTTGGGTGTGCGAGCGACGATGAGGCGGGTTGGTCAGCAGCGTGCGGACAGTCAGCCGCCGATGGAAAAATCCTCGTGCTGGAGGGTCAGGTTGGGGCTGTAATAGGGATCGCCCTGGCCGAGCTCTTGCCGCCATTTTTTCTGGAAATAATCAATCTCGGCCTTGAAGCGCGTTTGCTTTTCCGCGGTATCCTCATATCCCCGGGATTTGGATTCGTGGTGGACGAGTTCCGCGTACGGCGTCCATACCACCAACCGGCGGTGCTTGCGGGCCTTCAGACACAGGTCCACGTCGCCGAACGCCAGCTGGTACTTCTCGTCGAATCCGCCGCATTGCCGGAACACTTCCCGCCGCATCATCAGGCAGGCGCCGGTCACCGCCGAAAGGTTTTGGGTGATCTTGAGCCTGAAGAAATACCCCGGATCGTGCCGGGAAAAATGCTTGTGGGAATGCCCCGCCACGCCCTTGATCCCCAGGATCACGCCGCCGTGCTGGATGGTCCCGTCCGGATAGTACAGCTTCGCCCCGACCACCCCCACATTCGGACGCATGGCCAGCAGCACCATCTGGTCCAGCCAGTCCGCATGCAGAACTTCAACGTCATTGTTGAGGAACAGCAGCATTTCGCCCTGGCTGCGGCGCACCGCGAAATTGTTCACAGCGGAGAAATTGAAGGTCCCGGATTTTTTCAAGATCTGGACCTGCGGGTTCTTGGCCAGCGACCTGTAGAGTTGGAACGTGCTCTTTTCCCTGCTGCCCGTGTCCACCAGATACAGCGTGTATTGCTTGTAGGCGGTCTTCTCCAGGATGGACTCCACGCAGGTTTTCAGGGTCTGCGCCTGGTCTTTGGTGGGAATAATGATCGCCACCCGCGGCCGTTTCCGGAGCGCGTATTGGACGTGATAGGTCGTGGGCAGCTGGCCGTTGCTCACGGTCCCCTTCAGGCGGCGCCGTTTGAGATGATCGCGCAAAGCCTGCTGGGCAGCCTCCAGGGCGTAGGCCTTGATCGCGTAGTGCTGGGACGTGCTGCGGTCATGGACCCGCCAGTGATAAAGCACCTGGGGCAAGTGGATAATCCGCCTGGCTTTGTCCGTGGCCCGCAGGATCAGGTCGTAGTCCTGGCTGCCGTCGCATTCCGGCCTGAACCCCCCGATCTTTCTCAACAAAGTCCTTTTGACCACGGCCAGATGGCAGATATAGTTGTAACTGCGCAGGGTGTCCGGGCTGAAGTCCGGCTTGAAATGCGGGTCGTACCGCTGGCGGCCGTCCGCGCTGAGCTTGTCCTCGTCCGAATAGAAGAAGTCCGTTTCCGGGTGCTGGTTGATGGCCTGCACGACCGCATGCAAAGCGAAGTCCGCCAGGCAGTCGTCGTGGTCCGAGAAGGTCACGTAGGCCCCGGTAGCCAACTTCAGCGCCTGGTTGGTATTCTCGGCAATGCCCAGGTTCTCCGCCAATTTAACAGTCTTGATGCGCGGGTCGCCCTGGCTAAGGTCAGCGATGATCTTGAGCAGTTTGTCCGGCTGGTCGCCGCTGACCGCCAGGCATAGCTCCCATTTGCCGTAGGTTTGCCGCTGGACGGACCGGATCAATTCCTGCAGGAACCCCTTAGGGGTGTTGAACACCGGCACCACGACGCTGATGAGCGGGTTGACCTTGAACTTCGCCCGGCGCTGGCGGACCTTCTCCTCCTCGGCCGGTTCATGCCTCCGGATCCACTCCTGGTACAAGCGCTTTTGCTCGCGCAGCTCCAGGCCCAGGCCGCCGCGGAAGGTTCGCAGGCGGGCGAGGCGGCCGATCTTGATCGGCGAGGCGGCCGCGATCTTTTCCAGGTTGAGGAGCCCCACCACCCAGTCGAACAGGTACCGGCGCCGGCTGTTGGGAGGCAGCAGCTGGTCGCGCAGGCGGTAATACAGCAAGAGCACTTTCAGGCCCCGGGCCTGCGCCAGATCATGGCTGTAGACATGTTTGAGGATGTCGTTCATGCGGATCAGGGTCTTGTTCAGGTAGCGGATGTCCCGGCGGTGGGTCTCGAGCAAACGTTTATAGGTCAGGGTTTTCCGGTGCTGGCTTCTCACCACGCCTCTGAGGCGCCGCAACAGGTCCGCTTGGTGTTGGGGGGAAGATTTGGGTTCAGGCTGGCGCAAGGTCTTGGTTCCGTCCGTTGGGAGTCATCTAAAAGACCATCAGTATACACATTTTCGGCCTTAACGCCAATGCTTTTAGCGCCGGCGCCCTTCTCCGGCCAAGTTTTCTATGGCCAGAATAGGGTTTTTATGGTGTATTAAAAGCCATTCTTCGTCTCCTGGAAAGGCGTTCCGCACCAACCCATGGTCTTTTCGTCCCCGGTCTTCCTGTTCCTGTTCCTCCCCCTCACCCTGGCCGCCGTCCTGCTGGTCAGGCGCGAGCTCCGCAACAGCGTACTCCTGGTCGCCAGTCTTGTCTTCTACGCCTGGGGCGAGCCCGAAATCGTCCTGGTCATGCTGTTTTCAATCGCAGGCAATTATTTTTTCGGCCTCCTGATTGACCGCAGCAGTTCCCGGTCACGGGCCAAATGGTGGGTGGGCCTGGCCGTGGCGCTGAATCTGGTCCTGCTGTCGTTTTTTAAGTACGCGAATTTTTTCGCGGACAATCTGAATGTTCTGCTGGGGCTGCTGCGCCTCCCCCTGCTGACGCTGGCCCCCATTCCCCTGCCGATCGGCATCTCCTTCTTCACCTTTCAGGCCATGTCCTACATCATTGACGTGTACCGCAAGGATGCGCCGGCCATTAAAAATCCGGCCAATTTCGCCCTCTATATCGCCCTGTTCCCGCAATTGATCGCCGGGCCGATCGTCCGCTACCTCGATGTGGCGCAGCAGATCCTCTCCCGCGCGATCACTCCGGAAAAATTCGCCAGCGGCGTCCGGCGCTTCATCCTCGGTCTCGGCAAAAAGGTGCTGATCGCCAGCGTAATGGCCCAAGTGGCGGACGGCATATTTGATCTTCCGCGCCACCAGCTCAATTTCGGGCTGGCCTGGACCGGCCTCCTGGCTTTCGCGTTGCAGGTTTATTTCGACTTCTCGGCTTACTCGGACATGGCCATCGGTCTGGGACGGATGTTCGGCTTCGAGTTCAAGGAGAACTTCAATTATCCCTATACCGCCCAGTCCATCCGGGATTACTGGCGGCGGTGGCACATTTCTCTCTCCACCTGGTTCCGCGATTATCTCTACATCCCCATGGGCGGGAGCCGGCGTTCGAACCTGCGGACCTATTTCAACCTCTTCACCGTCTTCGTCCTGTGCGGACTGTGGCACGGCGCCACCTGGAACTTCGTCATCATGGGCCTGCTGTTCGGTGTTTTCATCGTGTTGGAACGCCTGGGGTGGGAGTCTGTACTGCAGCGCCTGTGGCGCCCGATCCGCCATGTCTACACGCTGCTGGCGTTCCTGCTCTGTTATGTCTTTTTCCGCGCCGGGGACCTGCCCACGGCCCTGGTCTTCCTGCGGAACATGTACGGCCTGGTTCCCCAGCAGGCCTCATACCCTCTCACGTTCTTTCTGACCCCCGAAGCCATGGTATTCGGCGCGATCGGCGTGGCGGCCAGCCTGCCCAGCTTCCCCTGGCTGGCCAGGCAATGCGCGAAGCTGTGGGCGCTTTTGCCCGGCCGCTGGACGCCTGCCGTTCAATCCGGAACCTCGTTCCTGCAGATCGCCTTTCTGCTTGCCGTCTTGGCGCTCTCGGTCATGTCCCTGGCCGCCGGGCTATACGACCCTTTCATCTATTTCAGGTTTTAAAGGAAGGCGGCGCAATGGACTCTCGCGGCAAAGGACTCGGTCTCCCGGCAGCCGGACTCCTGGCGCTGCTGGCCGGCACGGCCGCGGGCCTGGCCCTGTGGGCGCTTCAGCCTGCCCGGTTGTGGGAAATACGCGAAATCCAGCTGGAACTTCGATCAAACCGGGCGGATACCGTCAGATTCCAGTGCGACACCGGAAAGGGATATGATCAGCATCCGCTGATGCTCTCCGTTCTGCTGCCTTCGCCCCAATTTCAAAAAGCCGTTTTTTTGCTACCGGGCGGGACCAGGCCGAGGCAATGCCGTTTTTCGCCCTCGGACCAGGCCGGCGAGGTGGCGATCCGCTCGCTGACGCTTTCCTCCTGGCTGCACAGCCGCCGTTTGTCCGCGGCCGAAATCGCCGCTCTGATCCAGCCGGATTCCAACCTCTCCGCCTGGACCTTGGATGGCGACACCCTCCGCCTTACACTCGCGGGCCGGGGTGCGCCGATTCAATTCGCGCCCGGTGATTACTGGCATCCGCCGTTCCCCCGCTCGCCGCTGGCCCTGATCCTCGCGGCCGCGATGGCAGTCAGCGCTTTTTTCTTCTGGGTGCTGCGCCACCTTGGCGACCCTGCCTGGAAGCGGTCTGTCATCGCTTTGTGCCTGGCCGCGCTGGCTGCGCTGGCCGGCTTTTTATGGCTTCGGCAAATCCAGTTCAATCTCTTCAATCCTGCTCCCCGGCTCTTCGTCACATTGCAAATTCCAGCGGACGGCCACTACGAGGTCTTCTTCGACCTCGGCTGGGGATTCAACAGCCAAAACAGGGTTTCGCTCCGCCTCCGCGGCGCCGAAACCTATCAGACCGCGGTTTTCAAACTGCCAGAGCTTTTTCTGCCGCAGAACCTGCGTTTCGATCCCGGCCAGCAGCCTGGCCGCATTCGGATTCGTTCGCTCCGCCTGCAAACCAGCCTGAAAACCCTGCAGTGGCAAGCTGCGGACCTGCCTGTGCTGTTCGCGCCCCTTTCCCAGGTGGCCCAGCGTCTGGAGAGAGACGCCTTGGTCCTGGAGTCCACCGGCACGGATCCGTACCTGGTCGGCACTTCGGCGCTGCAACAGCAGCTGCAGGATCTTTCGCGCCTCTACAACCGCTGGCGCAAGGCAATTTTGGCGTGCTTGGTGGCCATGCTGTTTTTTACGGTCTTTTTCTTTCTGGCCTCCTGGCCCGCACTGGATCGGATGGGACAAATTCATTGGGCTGACCTGGGGTTAGCCGCCGCCTTTATCCTGATCATTTCCCTGCCCATGGCCAACCAGTGGCTGCGGTTCGCCCATGACATCGAAAGCTCCGAAAAACGCGCCCTGGCGGAGCGGCCGGATTTCAAGCTGGCCTATCTGACCGTTTTCCCGCGTTTATACGAGCCGTATTTCAACGACCACTTCCCGTTCCGAAATCAGCTGGTGCGCTGGAACAGCCTGCTGCGGGTCAAACTGCTGCGAACCTCCCCCTCAAGGCTGGTGCTGATCGGCCGCCAAGGATGGTGGTACCTGCGCCAGAATGCCTTGGATCCCGGAACCGGGCTGGACGACTATTTGGGCCTGACTCCCTTCAGCGCGGAAGAAGTGGCGTCCCTGCTGCGCCGCCTGCAGGCACAAAACGACTGGTGCCGGGCGCGCGGCATCCAGTTGGTGTTCGTTCTGTGCCCGAACAAGCCCTGGATCTATCCGGAATACCTGCCGCGCGGTTACCGGCGCCTGGCCGCCCCCAGCCGCCTGGATCAACTGCTGGAACAGGCCCGCCTGCGCTCCTCGCTGCGGATCGTGGACTGCCGTCCGGCCCTGCTTGCGGCGAAACAGCGCCACCCGGTTTTTCTGCAAAAAGACGTCCATTGGAATTCTTTCGGCGCGTTCACGGGATATACGCTGGTGGCGAGGGAATTACAGCGGACCTTCCCCGAAATCCGGCCGGTGGAGGACAACGAGGCGCGCTTTACCTTTACGATTCAAAAACAGGTGGGGTGGGCCTATGACCTGGTCGGCCTGCTGAACGCCAGCCAGTCATTCGAGGATATTTTTTGCGAGGCCTCCATCACTGCAGCGCCCCGGGAAGGGCGGTTCCCTTCGATCCTGGCGTTCCACGACTCGATGTTCTACGGCATGCAAATGTTCTTCGAGGCCAACGGCGGCCGCCTCCGCATGATCCATCACGACTGGAAACCATTATCCGATTATTACGCGCAAATTCTGGAACAGCGCCCGGCCGTGGTGATTTACGAAATTGTCGAAAACCGGCTCAACCGCTTGCTGGAATAATCCCTTCACTTCCCCTTGCGCCGCCGGCCTGCCCGGCCGGCAGCTTTCCGCCCGATCAGCGCCGTGGTGCAGGCCAGTTCCAGGTTTTTCTCATGAGACAATTCCGTCACATACGGGGCATTCAGGTAATCCAGTGGATTGCCCGTGAGGTCGCGAAGCTTTAGCGCCAGGAACTCCTCGCGGGTCTTGGCCGGCAGGCCGGCCGCCCAGCTGTTGATCATCCAGGTCAGCGCCCAGATCGGAAGCCCCGAGGGCAGGACCTCCTGTTTCTGGACGGCCACGCCGCCGAACAAGCGCTTCAGCCCCGATGCGCTCATGTTGAAAAAGTGGTTGGGATAAGCATGCACTGGCTGTAAAAAGGGGGCCACGCAGTAGAGCGTTCCGCCGGGCTTCAGCACTCTTACGATCTCCCGCGCGGCCTGCCACGGGTCCGCCACGTGCTCCAGCACGGAGAGTGAAAACACCGCGTCGAACACGTTGTCTCTGAATGGAATCTCCTCATTCACGGCCAAAACATCCGTGGTCGCGTATGGCACGATCTCGAGGTTCACCACCTGGGGGAAATAGCGGGAACGCCGGCCGGCGCCGCAGTCCAGGATCAAGCCCTTCGCGTGACGCCTGATCAGATCCAGGGCAATGGTGTCATAGTCATGCGCCGACTCCTGGTCGGCTTTGTCAATGTGATATTTTTTCTTCACCGCCGGGGTTAAAAAGTCGAAATAACCAGGCAGGCGCTGATGACACGGCAGCTCCCGCCGCAGCAGCGGGAGCATGCGCTCCATTTTTTCCGCCTTGGCCCGCGCCATGGCCCCTTCATCCTGGGGGTCCACTCCCAGCACCGCGGCGTCCGGGCGCTGGGACGGCGCCAGCGCCCAATTGCGGTGGCGGTTATGGCCCTGCTTGACCACCCGGAATTCGCACGTATTGGCCTTGCCCCAGGACCCCTGCGCGTCTCCGAGGTGGATCTCCAGCATGTGCTTCCCCAAGGCCAGGGTGTTGGGGAGCAGATGGTAGAAATGGTACCCCACCAGCTGATCGCTCTGGCGCGCCGGCGGGCAAGCCTTCAGAACATCCGGCCGGCTGGTGTTGAGAGGCGCGCGCCGTATGACCTTGCCGTCGAGACGCGCCTCCATCCAGTGCGCGCCGCCCCGGTCGCCAACGCCCCAGCCCGAGACCTCGATCCGCTGGCCCCGAATAAATACCGCCCCCGGAGCTGGGCTGTCCAAACAGCCGATGATCTTCATTTTTGTCCCTCCCATGCGGCCGGCCTTCCCTTTTGGGTGGCACCCCAAGTGTTTTTAAGGTATTATGGCCTGCTTTTCCATCTTTCCGGACAGCAGGCTAGCATGCCTTATCCGTTCACTATTTGCATTGACTATCCTTCCGCCAGCCAGCCACAGCCAGATGCCGACCACCTGGGCGGCTGGTGCCTGGCCCCGGTCGAGATCCTGGCCGTGCAGGTCAAACTCCCGACCGGCCTGGCCTCCGCCCATTACGGCTTGGCGCGTCCGGATGTGGTCAAAGCCTATCCGCACGCTCCGAACGCCGGGCAGAGCGGGTTCTCGGTCCCGGTCCACCCGGAATTCCTCAGACACTTCCGCGAGGTCGAATTCCTACTCACCGTAAGGGTGGACAAGATCTTGTCCAAAACCTGCGCGGCCCGGGTTTCCATGCGGACCAACGTCATCCAAAAACTGCGGATGCGGCCGGTGACCCGGCCGGATTACGCCGTGCCGAAAAGCCGCGACCTGGAAAAGTACCTGCACCAGCACCTGCGGCGGCATCCCAGCCTGACCTTGCGGATGGATATCATCAACAAGTGCAACCTGCGCTGCATCATGTGCCACTGCAGCAGCGGCCGGATCGCGCGCCAGCCCCTGGAGATCTACACCCCGCAGGAATTCAAACGAATGTTCGCTCCGCTCCGTAAATACATCCACAATGTGATGCTTTCCTGCGCCTATGAACCGCTGATGTCCAAGCATCTGCCCGGCATCCTTGAATATCTCGGCGGCCTGGAGCCGCCCCTGGCCATCGGCCTGTGCTCCAACGGCATGCTCCTCAACGCCCGCCTGCGGCGCCTGCTGCTGGAGTCCGGCGTGACCTACACGCTATTCTCCATGGACGGCTGCACCCGGGCCACCCTGGAACGCATCCGGCGCGGCGCCAAGTTCGACCGGATCGTCGCCAATCTGTTGGCCCTGCGCGACCTGAAACAGCAAACCAACACGCCCTACCCGCACGTTACCATGGATTACGTTATGATGGCGTCCAACCTGCACGAAACGCCGGCCTTCGTTGAAATGTGCTCGCTCATGGGCGTAAGGTCCATTGATTTCCGCCACCTGGTGCCCAGCAAGTTCTTCCACCTGCCCCAGGAGGCCCTGCACCGCCAGGCAGGCCGGTATAATTATTACCACGATTGGCTCCTGGCCGAAGGCGAAAAACACAAGGTCGAGGTTTATTTACCCAAACCCTTCAAGCGCGCGCGGCCGTGGCGGCCGAGGTCCCTGCCGCAGGTCACGCTCGACGACTTCCGGTCGGTCCGGCCCGACCCGGCGGACGAAACACCCACGCTCCCCAAGTTCTTCCCCGAGACTTTCAACCCGGCGATCAATGTCCGCTGGGCTCACGCGCTATTCCCCGGGATCCGATGCCACCACCCGTTTTCTGAAATCATGCTGATCAATAAAAACGTGGTCTATCCCTGCCCGTATTACCTCCGTCCCCTGGGCCGGCTCTCGAAAAAGAATTCGCTGGCGGATATTTTTTTTGGCAAAGGCTTCCGGACTGCCCGCCAGGCCATGTTCCTCCTCAAACCCCGGGAATGCAGCAAGTGTCCGGTCAAGAAAAAATATTTTGCCTCGGAATGATCTCCCCTGAGCGAACCCGCTCCTCTCCTGTGTACAGGACCGGATAGAACCAGCAGTATTCCTTGCTCCGCCCCCGGCCCCGAAGTGAGCGCTCAACATCCTGCCACGCGTCCCTCTGACAGCTGCCTGGTCTCGAAAGCCGCGCTACTGCAGAAGTCTTAGTGGGTGAAGAAGACCTTCATCCCGGTGCCACACGTGCCAGAACGCGAGCATCGCAGGCATTATATAGGCCTAAACCGCCAAAATCAACCTGGCCGCTCCGCCAAACCCTGGACCTGTCCGGTGCAACTGCATGCAGTAGCGCCGTCGGACCAAGACCGTTCCGCGAGAGCTGCGGCCATGGAGCCCCCCGGCCGAAGGGCCCGGGGTACCAACTGCACCCCTCGTTACCCCCCTTTTGGCGACATCCCCGGAGCAACCATTCCACATTCACCCCCCTGCGGAGGGGATGGCGAAACTCGAACCAACTGGCGAGCGATACTTACCGGAGATGACGGTGGCCCGGATCAGCTATGAACACTGGCACCGCCATTGTTGCGAGCCGCCATACGTGAAGAACAAGGTCGTGCTTGATATCGCTTGCGGGGAAGGGTATGGATGCCAATTGCTCGGCCGCCATACAAAAAAGGTGGTGGGGATGGACAAGGATGCCGAGGTGATCGCGCACGCCCGGGAGCGCTACTCCTCCCGCAAGTTGGATATCCAGGCTGGGACGCTGGCTGGACTTCTGCTGGATGTGTGCGGCAGGCTCTTCGTCGAGGCGGCGGAGCTGAACGCCACCCTGCTGGACGTCGTGAAGCATCAGGCCGATAATTTAAAGCTGTGGGTGAAACCCTGCAGCAGAAAGAAGCACGGATCGCCGACCTCGGCGAGCAGGTGCGCCGGCCGGAAGCGGCCTTGCAGGTGCAGAAATCTAAGGCCTGACCGTCCCGGCCTGAAAATGAACTACCCCGCGATAAATCGCGGGGTATCCAATATCATGCCCTGAGCATCCTTTCATGTATCCCCGCCCTGAAGGGCGGGGTTTTAATGGGCGAAAGGGTATAAAACAGCCCGGAACCCCGCCAGGAGGCTCCGGGCTGTGTTCGTCCGGCTATTGCGACAGCTCTTTGGTCAGCGTGGCGCGAAGGCCTGCGGCGCTCTTGGTAATCGCTTGTCCGTAGGCGTTCACCGCTTCCCGTTTGGAATCCTTCAGATAGGGATAGCCTTTTTTCAGCATGGGCGCACCCGGCCCTTCGACATATTGACCGCCACCCTGACTGAACAGGGGCGTCTCCACGGCGATCTGGCCGTTCTTGGTGATGACCACCATCTCACAGGCCACCATCGGGGTGGCAACGCCCAGGACCCCGCTGAAGATGCCGGTGCCGGACATGCCGCTCAGCCAGCCTTTTTTATAGGCGAGGTCCAGGCCGATCACGGCCACCGCGTCCACGTTCAGGTCCTTGCACAGGGCGGCGAGCTTCTCCTGGCCTTCCACCACCGGGTCCTTGCGCCCCATGATGGTGACGCTCTGGCCGCCATGGGTCACGCTTTTGGCGGGTATGTACGGCATGCCTGGAGGGGTCACCCAGGACGCGGTCGCGGCTTTGCGCACGGCGTTCAAGAAGTCGCCCATGGCGCTGGAATCGGATTTGGTCAAAGCCTGGAATTTTTTATTGCGGATCACCTGGTCCGGCGGGATCAGGTTCCACTGCTCCACCCCGCTGAGCTCCTCGCCGAAACTTTTCAAGCCCATGGTAACCAGCTGGACTTGTTCGTCGGTTTCGATATCCTTCTCGGGAGCGGCGGCCGCCACCAGGGCTTTCAACAGGTTGACCTTGGTGCCTCCGCCTTTGGCTTCCACGTCGTGAATGTCGGTGTTGCTGTAGATGCTGACGATCGCGATCTTTTTAACATCGAGCACTGCCGGCTTCTTGATGATCGTCCCGCCGCAGCCGGTCAATCCCAGAACCATCAACACCCCTCCCATTGCCACTACTGTTCTCATGTCTCGCCTCCTGGTTTTTGAATAGCTGGATGATCGGCTATTGGCAGCCGGGGTTCAAGTTGTCATCGTTTTGAAGAAACAGTTATTGGACCCCGGTAATCCAACCAGGGATCGCGCGCCTGGGCCTTATCACGCGACCGGAATCCTTTGGAATAGATCGCTTTTCGGGCATTTGCCCGGAGCGTGTTGGTTAAAATTCCTTGGTGTGCTTGTAAAGGCCGTTCCAGGTGTTGACCTCGATCTGGATCATCCGTTTGCGGGTTCCGCCCAGGCCGAAATTCCGCTCCACCTTGGCTTTTTCCGCCACGCCGAACAAGCCGTCGTGGTAGGCATCATACACGGTCCAGCGGGTTTCGTATTCATTCACGGCTTTGGTGGCCCGTGTCAAGCCGTGGCGTTTGTCGCTCTGGATCACGGTCCGGGTATTCCGCGTCGAACCCAGGCCGAAATTATATTTGGCCTGGCTGCCGACCGCGATGCCGTAGGTCCCGCCCTCATTCGCGTCGTAAAAGGTCTGAACCGACCCGTACTTATTGATATCGAGGCGGCTCTGGGGCAAACCGGTCTTTTGATCCCATTGGTACTGTATTTCCGTCTCCCGGGTTGATCCCAGTCCGTATTTGTATTTGGCGAACTGCTTGACCGGCATCTGGATCGCCGGATCAAAGCGGACGGTTTCCACCTCGCCGTAGTCGCTGGTCTCAACGCGTTTCACTGGCTTGCCGGTTCCGGGGTCATAGGTGGTCTTCTCAACGCTCTTGCGCATGGCGCCCAGCCCGGTCTTGCGCTCATACCGGCTCTCCGCGACCAGACCGTGCGGATTGTAACGATGCGTCACGGTCTGGAGCTGGCTCGTTTCCAGATTGCTCTCGAGCATGCCCTGGGCGTTGTACCGGTAGTCGGTAAACTCCTTGTGACGCCCCCACTCCACGCCAAACTTGTCATCCTGAACAGCCTTGACCACCCGGCCGTTGGCGTCAACTGTTTCCTTCCGGGTCATCAGGCCGTTGCTGAGCTCGCGTGAAACCAAGCGCCCTTGTTTGTCATAGGTATAAGTCGTTGTGGTCTCGCGGCCAAGCTCGGGTCCGGTCGTGCTCTTGCGCAGCGCGCGTTCCAGCCTGCCCCCTTTGCCGTATCCCTCCTCGGTGACACCGTCCGCGTCCTTGGCCGTGGCCTTCAGCAACTGGCCCTTGGCATCGTAGGCATAGGTCGTTTCGATCTTTTTAGGATACCCGTATTGATTTTCACGCAGACTGCGGACCATCCGTCCTTTCGCATCCAGATACTGGGTGGTTTTCCCCTGGCTGTCTTCAACGATTTTCGTTTTTTCGCTGGCGGCCTGGGCGGCCGGCGCGGAAGCGGCCAAAAACCCCAGCGCCACACAGCTGAGGACGGCGAAGCAAAGCGGTCTAATGAGGGTCGAGCGCGTCATGGCGAGGCTACCTTTACGCGTATTTGGAGCCGGCCGCCGGAGGTCGCGGCCAGAATGTGTCTATTATAAACAAAACGTGCAGGGACCGGAAATAAAAATGGGGGCTGGTCCTCGGACCAGCCCCCATCGGCAGGCGGGATTTATTTCTTGGTTTTTTTGGCTTTTTTGGCCCTTTTACGGACGGGTTTCTTGGGCGCGCTGATCCGGTATTTCAGCATATACGCCATCACTTCCTGCAGGTCGGCCGTGGCCGTGCAGATCACCTTGTCCGCCCCGCCGTAGTAGACGAATATTTTCCCGTCCTTCACGATGTTCCCCACCGCGAACACCACGTCGTGCTCCACGCCCGTGATCTCGAAAGGCTCGGTGGGCTCCAGAATGAAATCCGGGGGCCGGGAAATGATCTTGGTCGGATCGTTGAGGTCCAGCAGCATCAGGCCCTGGCGGTACACGCGCTTCTCGTCCACGCCATGGTACATGACCAGCCAGCCGTGCTTGGTCTTGATGGGCGGGGTGCTGGCGCCGATCTTGCAGCTCTGCCAGGGAAACTCCGGCTTGGCCAGGAGCCGGTCCCCGCTCCAGTGCTTTATGTCCTTGGAGAACGTGATCCATATCCCGGGCTTGTCGGTGCCGTATTTGGGCCCCACCCAGTGCGCCGGCCGGCGGAACATTACGTACTTACCCTTGATCTTCTCGGGGAACATGACCACGTCCCGGTCATCCACGTCATCCGGGGTAATGGCCCCCAGGTTTTCGTAGGTCTTGAAATCCTTGGTGCGCATGAGCCCGGTACGGGTCAGATTCTCGGTCAGGGACTTGGGCGACCCTTCCGGAAACTCAGCGCGGTTGCCCAGCACGAACGCGGTATACGGGGTCATGCGGCAGGCATAGGTGACGTAGTAATAGCCGTCGGCCATCTTGGTGATCCGCGGGTCTTCCACGCACCCGTTGTCAAAGCCGTGAATGCCGGTGTAGTTGGGCTGTTCCGAGACGCGCCGGAACGTGAAGCCGTCGTCGCTCACAGCCAGGCCGAAATAGATGCGGTAGATGTCCGTCTCGCCGGACGCGCGGTAGAGCATGTACACCTTGCCCTTGTGCACGATCGCGCCCGGGTTGCAGACCGCGTGCCCTTCCCACTTGCTGTTGGGCTTGGGTTCCAGGATCGGGTTCTTCTCGTACTTTTTGAAGAGCATGCTGGTATCCTCTCGGTGGTGGAATGGGAACTGACCGGAAAATCAAGGCAGAATGTTACCGAAAACAGGGGAAAAAGTCAAATGGGGAGTGGGTGGTGAAATCCCACCCGTTCGTCATTCCGGCATGTATTTAGCCGGAATCCAGCCTCCTTATCCTGTCATTCCGAGGAGCGGAGCGACGTAGGAATCTCGACAGCTCATATGAAAATCGGGATTGCTTCGCCTCTGCCGGAGGCTCGCAATGACCTTCACTACCAATCATTAAGTGCTTGATACTGGACCCCGGCTTTCGCTGGGGTGACGAAAAAACCATCTATGATCCGCAGACACTGTCGGGTGAATACAAGTACTGTACGTCCTTTGCTAACATAGGCCGCTAAAAAACAGTTGAAATCGTTTTCTTTCCAATAGATACTTAACACAAATAATAATATCCGGATAAATAAATGAAAAGTCGCGAAGCTTTAATTAATCATGAAGTTTTAAAATGGGCCAGAGAGAGAATGGAATTATCTATTGCCCAAGTTTCCAAAAAGGCTAAATTCCATGAACATAAAATACTAGAGTGGGAAAAAGGTGTTTCCAAGCCCTCTTTAACCCAGCTTCGAAAAATAGGCACACTATATAAGCGCCCTATCGCTATATTTTTCCTCCCAAAACCACCAAAAGATTTTGATGCACTTCACGACTTTAGAATCCCTTTTGGTTCTAACAATGTTGAAAAATCCCCGAATTTGATTTATGCCATACGAACCGCTTATACAAAACGCGAGATTGCGCTTGACGTTGCAAAATCTTTGAACGAAAACATTTTGTCTTTTGATTTTACAGCATCGCTCGCAACCGGCCCAGAAGCCGTCTCAAAATATATGCGCTCGATTTTCAGTGACCAATTAGCTCAACCATTACGTTTCAATCGTTCCCGCGAAGCATTTAATTTTTGGAAAAAGGCAATTGAAAATCTTGGTGTTTTGGTTTTTCAATCCAATAGCCATTATCCTATTGCCTCTACTGAAATGTCCGGTTTTTCAATTAGTCAAAAAGAATTCCCGGTGATTGTTCTCAACTCGAAAGATTACCCAAAGCGAAAAATATTCACACTTTTTCACGAGTTTACCCATTTACTATTAAAGGTTAGTGGCATTTGCAATAACCTTGATGAAACCGATGGTATTCCAACCCGCGATCGTGAAACGGAGTTTTTTTGCAATAAAGCCGCAGCTTATTTTTTAATACCCTCTGAAGATCTTTTAAAACATGAGCTTGTCATACGTAAAAACGCAACCTCAACTTGGTCTGACGAAGAAATAGTTTCGTTAGCTGATTTATTTTATGTCAGTCGTGAGGTTATGCTAAGACGGCTATTAAGTATCAACAAAATCAGCAAGCCCTTTTATGCCGAAAAACTGGCTGAATACCAAGCTTTCTACAAAGCATTAAAACGCAAAGAGCAAAAAGGATTTACCCCGCCCTATCGTTTATTGCTTAGCAGTAATGGCGAATTATATTCAAGGTTGATTATCAACGCATTCCATAACGACATAATTAACTTGAGCGAGGCATCAGAATATATCGGCGGGAAAGTCAAACATCTTTTTCGAATCGAGCATATCCTGACCCATGCCTAAGTTATATTGTTTTGATACGAGTTCAATTTTAGAAGGCTTAGTCAGGTATTATCCCATTGATACTTTCCCGAATCTTTGGAAAAACTTTGATGGAATGATTGAAAAGAACATAATAATTTCCAGTGAAGAAGTACTGCTCGAACTTAAAAAGAAGGATGACGATGTTTACCGTTGGGCCAAGAAACGGTCAAACATTTTTATCCCCCTTGATAGTCCTGTCCAGGTTGAAGCATCTGAAATACTCAAGATTTTTCCGCGTTTAGTCGAAACACGAAAAAACCGAAGTGGGGCCGACCCTTTTGTTATCGGGCTTGCAAAGATTAAAAATGGCACGCTAATTACTCAAGAAAAAGGCGGTACAGTGGATAAGCCTAAAATTCCCTCTGTATGCCAGCATTATAATATTAAGACGCTTTCCTTTACGGAATTCATTGTTGAACAAAAATGGAAGTTTTGATTGCATATTTTATTCACGGATATTTTTATCATCAGATGCGAATCATCGCGAAATGGTACCAGTCGCCATAATATCTTATTAAAATGACCAGCGGATCAGCAGAGCAGCAGCATAGCCTTTCCGCTCATCTGCTGTTCGGCTATTCTGCTGCTCCACCAGCTAATAAAAAAGCCACCTAAAAAGGTGGCTTTTTTATTGAAAACTGGTAGCGCTACGGGGATTTGAACCCCGGTCTGATGGCTGAGAACCACCCGTCCTAGGCCCCTAGACGATAGCGCCATGTTCGCGCAGCGAACGGCTCTCCTGATCCACTGTTCGACTGCTCATGTTGCCAAATAATACAAAAACCGTTCTACTGCCAGACTCTTTTTTACTGCACACATTGATCAGGTGAGCAGTTGAGCAGTTGACCGCAGGCTCGCTTTAATCTACTGTTCGACTGTTCAACTGCTCGCCTGCTCCGCGATTTCGCCAGGGCGAAATCGCAGGCCCCTAGACGATAGCGCCGTCCCGCGGGTGCGGGACAGCTCCCCTGCTCAGCTGTTCCGCTGGTCCGCACTTTTTTTGTCACACATTTTTCTCGTCAAACGGCTTTCTTGCTTGGCTGTTTACCGGCCCATCCCTCTTTTTGACCAGCTGAGCAGCGGAGCATCTGACCGCAGCAACTTTTTCTGCTGTTCCGCTGTTCCGCTGTTCTGCTGTTCCCCTGCTCATTTTTAGTTTGAAAGCAAGCCATAATATGAGAATTCTTCGCATCAGTCAAGTAAAACAGGAGCTTTGCTCTACCTCTGGTTTGTCATTACGCGTGACCGAAGAAATCCTCTACGGATCAAGTCGGTACTTATCAAACCCCCTCTCCTTCGCTCCATAAAACGATAGGGAGAGGGCGGGGGTGAGGGTCAACGATGAAGAAATTCATTGCGGGTCCCCTCACCCGCACCCTCTCCCCGCTGACGCGGGGCGAGGGAAAATATTGGGATTGCCACGTCGCTCCGCTCCTCGCAATGACTGCCAAATAAACCTTTTCTCGCCCAGTTAGTTCATCGTCTGCCGGAAACGGTTGAAGCTCACGCCCACGGCCACCACGCCGATCAGGAACAGCGCCCCCAGATTGGACCAAAACACCCAGTCGTCCCCGCCCTTGAGCAGAATATTCCGCAGCAGAACGAGCATATAATTCAAGGGGTTGAGATAGGCCGCCACGCTCAGGACGCGGGGCATGTTCTCCAGGGGGAACATCATGCCCGAGAGCATGATCGCGGGAAAAAGGAAGAGGAAGGTCGCCATCATGGCCTGCTGCTGACGCTTGGCCACGGTGGAGATCAGGGTGCCGATGGACAGGGTCGTGAGCACAAATATAAAACCAGCGAGCAAAAATTTCCAGTACCCTCCTCGGAACGGCAGACCAAAGATCGCCATGGCGGCTCCCAGGATGAGATGCACCTCGATCATGCCCAACAGCATGTACGGCAGGGTCTTGCCGGCCAGAATCTCCCAGTTTTTCAAGGGAGCGGAGATCAGGGTTTCGAAAGTGCCGGCCTCGCGCTCCCGGACCAGGGACATGGCGGTCAAGAGAATCGTCACCAGGCACAGCAGCATCATCATCACGCCCGGGACCATGAAATAGGAGGTTTGCATCGCTGGATTGTATAGCATGCGAATATCAAAGCTGAAGCCTTCTGGGCCGCCAAGACCGGGATACCGGTCCCGGATCACCTCCAGCAGGATCATCTTCAAGTAGCGCTCCACGGCCTGGGCGCGGACCACGTTGGACGCGTCCACCAGGAGCTGCACCTGGCCCTGGCCGCGGATTGCCGCGCGGTTCACGCCCTGGCTGGGCATGATCAGGACCGCGTCCGCCTGGCCTGACTGGACCCAGCCGAAGGGGTCGTGGCCGTGGGTCCGGGCGGGCACGAACCAGCCTGAATGCCAGACCCGGCTGACGATCTCCCGTCCCAAATGGTCATCCGGCGCCAGGGTCACGGCCAGTTTAATGTTCCGGACCTCCGTGGAGATCGCGTAGCCGAAGACCAGTAATTGCAGGATGGGCGCGGCGAACACCAGGGCCCGCATGCGCGGATCGCGCAGGGTCTGGCTCATTTCCTTCCGGAAAAAACCCTGCAAGGTCAGGTTGATCATGGCTCCACGTCCTGTTTGAAAGCTTTCAGCGCCAGCCCAACGATCAGCAGGTTCAGCAGCAGCAGCGCCAGCAGGGGAAGCAGGAGGTCCAGCGTGCCGGTCCCCTTCAGGAACAAGGCCCGGCTGAGCTCAACGAAATAACGCGGCGGCAGAACCACGGTCAGCCACTGGAAGAACAGGGGCATGCTTTCGATCGGGAAAATGAACCCCGAGAGCAGCAGGGTCGGCAGCAGTCCGGTAATAAAGCCGAGCTGCACGGAAAGCACCTGCTGGCGTGTGACCACCGAGATCAACACGCCCTGGGCCAGGCACAAGGTCAGGAACAGAAACACGCTGAAGACATAAGTCAGGTGGTTTCCCTGGAATGGGATCCCGAATTGCAGGCGGGCGATGAGATAGATGAAGAGGATGGACAGGGTCACCAGGCCCAGGTACGGCAGAAGCTTGCCGGAGATGATCTCCAGCGGTCTGACCGGGGTGGACAACAGGAGCTCCATGGAGCCCATCTCCCATTCCCGGGCCACGGTCAGAGCGGTCAGGATGATGGACAGAATGCCCATGACCATGGCGATCAGTCCCGGGATCACGAACCATTGGCTGTTGAGCTCCGGATTGAAAAGGAACCGGGAGGCCAGGGTCACCGGCAGGGTTTGCCTTTTGCCGGTCAGGCGCTGGCTCGCCGCCTGTTGCAACCCGGCCAGATAGGACAGGATCGTGCCCGCGCTGGAATTATCCGCTCCGTCGAGCAGCACCTGGGCCCGGGTATTTTGGCCCAGTCCGGAATCCCGGCCGAACCCCGGCTCGATGATCATCACGCCTTTGGCCTTCTCTTGGAACAGAAGGGTCTGTGGGTCCAAGCCGGCTGGCAGGGTTTCCAACTGGAAATAATCCGATCCCTGCATGGTCTGCAAGAGCTCGCGGGAGGCGCGGGTCAGATCGCGGTCCGCCACCACCAGCTTGACCTCTTTGACATTGAAGTCGATGGCATACCCAAAAAAAATGACCAGGAGCACCGGAAGCCCCAGCGCCCAAGCCAGGGTGAAAGGGTCCCGCACCACATGCCAGAACTCTTTCCGGGCAATGGCCCAGGCGCGTCCAGCGCGGAACACGGGCTCAGGCATGGCGCGCCTCCACCAGCCGGATGAACACGTCTTCCAGCGAGGGCTCGATGCGGCGGAGCTGGTAGGTTTTGGGCAGGGAGCGGGCGATGCGGTTCCAGGCCGCGGGCTTCAAGACCAGCACGTGGTACCGCCGTCCGTAGGGCTGGAGGCGCGCCACCTGGGGGTCCAGCTTTAGGCGCTCCAGAGGGTCCCGGGAAGCGCCCAGCGGCAGGTCAATTTCCAGCAAGGGTTCGGGGAAGGTGGTTTTTTTCAGGTTCCGGGGGGAGTCCAGCGCGATGATCCTGCCATCCCGCATGAGCGCGATCCGGCGGCACTGCTCGGCCTCGCTCAGATAGTGGGTGGTGACGAAAATGGTCTTGCCCAGCTTGGCCAGCTTGCTGATCAGGTCCCAGAACCGGGCGCGTACGCTGGAGGCCACCCCCGCGGTCGGCTCATCCAGGAAGATCACTTCCGGATCGTGCAACATGGCCGCGACCAGGGCCAGCTGCTGTTTGATGCCGCCCGGCAGGTCCTGGACCATGGTCTGCGGCGGATAAGTGAAGTCGATGAACTTGAACAGGTCGCGGGTGCGCCGCTTCAGGGTCTCGTCATCGAGCTTGCGGAGCGAGGCCGTGAAGGCCAGGTTCTCCTCCACGGTCTGGTCGTTATAGAGCGTAAAGCGCTGGGACATGTAGCCGATCTTCTGCTTGACCTGTTGGGTCTCGCGGGTGCAGCTGAGCCCGGCCACGCGCGCCTCGCCGCTGGTCGGCACCAGGAGCCCGCACAACACCCGGATGGTCGTGGTCTTGCCCGCGCCATTGGCGCCCAGAAAACCAAAGATCTCTCCGGCGTTCACCGCGAAGGAGATATCGTCCACGGCCGTGAAATCCCCGAACTTCACGGTTAGGCCTTCGACCTGCACGACCGGCGGTTTGGCTTTCATGCTTTGACCCTTTTACGGTTGTGCTTCAGAAAATACTCCTCGAAGTCATCCACTTTGGCCTGCCGCAGGATCTCCCGCGGCTCTCCGCTGGCCAGGAGCTTCCCTTCCTCCAGGATATGCACCCGGTTGCAGCGTTCGGCCTCGTCCATATAGGCGGTGGATACAATTGCCGTGATTCCTTCACGGACCAGCCGATACAGGAGCTCCCAGAATTCCCTGCGGCTGATGGGATCCACGCCATTGGTCGGCTCGTCCAACAGGACCAGGGAGGGCGATTGCAGCAACGCGCACATCAATCCCAGCTTTTTATACATGCCGCCCGAGAGCTTGCCGGCTGGCCGGTCCTGGAACGGCGCCAGGCGCGTCAGGTTCAGCAGGTCGCGGCGCCGTTTCTGATAGACCTGTTCCGGGATCTGGTACAGGTCGCGGAAAAAATCCAGATGCTCGGCGATGGAGAGGTCAGCGTACAGGCTTTGCTGCTGGGGCATATAGGCGAAAGCCGGCCGCAGTTCCTGGAACAGCCTGGGCCGCGCATCTTGTTGATAGATCACTTCCCCCTGATCGGGCCGGAGGAGCCCGATCAGCACCCTTAACAGGGTCGTCTTGCCAGCCCCATCCGGCCCGATCAGGCCGTGCAAGCGGCTGGGCGCAAAGCTCGCGGTGATATCCGCGAGCGCCTGCGTGGCGTGCAAGCGCTTGCTGATATTTCGAATCTCAATGCCAACAGTGGGCATTTGACTCCTCGGACTGGTCCAACGCGTCAGTCCTAACTGACCGGTCTACTTCTCATCCGGCAGTTTCACTTCGATGGTCATCCCCGGCTTGAGCACGCCGTCCGGGTTGGGGAAAACCAGCTTCACGCCGTACACCAGCCTGGTCCGCTCGCTCCGTGTCTGGACGTTCTTGGGAGTGAACTCCGCCTCGTCGCGGATCAGGGCGATGGTCCCGGGGAATTGTTTCTCCGGCATTTCGGGCAGCAGGCCTTCTACCTTCTGCCCCACGGACAGGTTGGCCAATTTAGGCTGTTCCACGTAGATGAACGCGTACACCTCCGTCAAGTCTCCGAGCGTGAACAACTGCATGCCAGGCGCGACCATTTCGCCGGGCTCGCGGTAGGAATACAGCACCCGGCCTGCGCTGGGGGCCTTGATCGTGCACCAGTCCACAGCCAGGGCAGTTTGGTCCCGCTGCGCCTTGAGCTTGTCCAAGGCGCTCTGGTTGATGGCCCCGCTGCGGAGGAGTTCCGCGCCCCGCCGGTATTCCTTTTCGGCCAGGTCTGCCGCCACCCGCAGGTCCTCGCCGGTCAAGGTCATCAGCACCTGGCCAGCCTCTACCGCATCGCTTTCCTTCACCGCGATCTCGTTGATCACCGACGCCACACGGCTGGAAAGCACGACCTCCGTGGCCTCCACGGTACCCGCATACCGGAAGTCCTTGGGCGCGGCCAGCCACCAGATCAATGCGGCGAGTCCGCTCAACACCAACAGGGCAATGACGATCCTCGCTCTTTTCGGCATGGGCTTCACTCCTTGTCCGGGGTAAGGCTTTCCAGCATGGCCAGTTGCATCGCCTGCTGGACCTTGTTCAACGCTGCCTGGGTGCCGGCTTCCAGCTCCTTGAGATTCGCCGCCTGCACTTCGATATACTCCGCGCGGCCGGCCGTATAGGCGGAGTAAGCCACACGCGACAGTTCCCGCGTCCCCTTCACCATCTGCTCGATCAACGGCTGCTCGGCTTCCAGCTGCCGCAATTTGTCCCGGGCTTTCTGCCAGGCCAGCGCTAGTTCCGTCCTCGCGTTCTCCGCCATTTGCGCCTGAGCCTGGGCCTGCGCTTCCTTCTCCCGCGTTTGATTCACCACCCGGCCGCCTTCCCACAAAGCCCAGCTCGCTTTCACGGCCAGGGTGTTCTGCCAAATCTGTTCGGCCACGGGTCCGTTGGGATAATCCAGGCTGGTCTTGGCCGCGACCTGCAGCTTGGGCCAGTGGCCTGAGGCCAGGCTCTCGGCCGAAGACTGGGCCGCCTGGGTCAGCTGCACGAACACCTCCGCCTGGGGATGCACGGGATCCACGGCCAGCTCGCGGTTCGGGGTCAGGCGCGCCAGGGACTGGTCTAGCGCGTCCAATTCAACTACCACCGTGGCGCCCGCGGCCGCAGGTTCTTCCGCGTACCAGGGTTGCGACACATCCAGCCCGGTTTCCGCGCCGGCCAGCGCCAGCAGGTCCCGCAAGACCAGGGTCAGGTCGGTCTGGGCGGCTTGCAGCTGGCGCTGCCGCGTCAGAACCTCCAAGTGGCTGGACAGCGCGTCTTTGCGGCTGGCGATGCCGGCCTTGGCCTTGGCTTGAATATCACGGTACTGCTCCTGGGCCAGGTCCGAGGCGTGCTTGGTCAACCGTAATTTTTCCGCGGCCAGCTGGGTTTGGAAATACGCCAGGCGGGTTTTGAGCGTGAGCTCGCGCCGCAACCAGCGCATCTCTTCCTGCTTGGCCTGTTCCACGGCCCGCAGGGCTTTCCAGTTGTGATACACCTGCAGTGAATCCCAGAGATTCCAGGTTGCCTGCAGGCCCACGGAATAGTTGTGATGGTTGCCCAGATCAATGGCCAGCGCCCGGCCAGGTCCCAGGTCCATGCTGATCTCCGGAACTTCGTGGAGATACGTGTAGCTGCCTTCTGCGCTCAGCCGGGGCCATAACAGCGCATACGCCCCGTCAGCCGCCGCGGCCGCGCCGCGAAGCTCGCTCTGTTTGGAGGCCATCCGGGCCGAAGTGGTCAAGGCCTGCGCCTCCGCCTGCGGGAGCGAAATCGCAAGCCTTGGAAGTTCGCCGGCCCCTGCGGCCGTGACCCACCCAGCCAGGACCAATGCCGTGATGGCTGTTCGTTTCATTTCCGGACACCCCCTGCCTTGCGGTTCGGGCTCGATCGGCTGGTACTGACGCGCCGGGTCAGCTCTCCCCGCCTACCCGTGACCCGCCGGTTTTTCGCCTCGGCGGCGGACAAGATATCCTCGATCTTCTGGTCCACATCCGGCCCAGAGGACTGCCAAGGCGTCCCTGGCCCCATAGCGTGGAAGGCCAGGTCCAGGCGTTGCTCGATGATCCGGTCGGTCACCATAAAAGGCAGGGCGATCTGCTTGATCAAGTCCAGCGGCTGATGGAGCTTGGCGCGCTCGAGCACGGTCATCAGGAGAACCGGCCCGGCCACGATCCCCAGGATAAAGGTAATGATAACCGGCAGCGGGAGATCGGCGATCTGCCCCTGCTTTTTACACTCCCGGATCAGCCGGACGATGATCACGCCGTGCCGCGGCAGCAGGTCTTCCAGCAACCGTACGATGGTCGCGTCGCCTTCCAGCATGTCCCGCCCCAAGGCGAAGAACAAGCGCCGGTGGTCCCGGACGAAACGGATGGCGGTCAAGACGGCTTTGCGCAGCTGCTCCTTGGGGTTCTTGCCGGCTTCCATTTCCAGGGTGAACTGCTTGAAGAAGGTCGCGTAAAATTCGTTCGCGACCCGCCGGGTGAATTCTTCCTTGTTTTTGAAGTGATAATGGAACATGCCCAGGTTCACGCCGGCTTTGGCCGCCACCGCGCGCATGCTCAGGCGCGTGTAGCCCGTGGTCGGCAGCAGCGCCAGCGCCGCCTGGACGAGCTTTTCGTCGGTATGCCGGGAAGGACGGGTCACGGGCCTCAACTCCTTATACGCCTGTTTAATTATACAGGCTATCAGTTATCGTCTTATTTATACACCCTGTTCAATAACCTGTCAAGTCCCCGGTCTTCCCTTTTAAGTTCTCTCCCGCCGCGTTCCGTGCCCCCAAGCAAAACCCAGACAGCTGAACAGCGGATCAGCAGACCGCATCTAAACAGCCTTTTCTGCTGCTCTGCTTTCCGCTGCTCAGCTGCTCCGCCATGTATAAAAAAAACCCGCCCCGAAGGGCGGGTTTTTAATATGGCTAGCTGACTCAGGGCTGCGTCCCTGTCGCCCTCCGGGCTCCCCCTAGGGGCTCCGCCCCTAGGGCGTCTTCGCGCCTGCGGCGCTCGACTGTTACCCCGAAGACATGGGGGCGCCTCTCCCCCATACCCCCTCCAGGTTCTCGCCCTCTAGGGTATCCGTAAATAGAAAAACCCGCCCCGAAGGGCGGGTTTTTAATATGGCTAGCTGACTCAGGGCTGCGTCCCTGTCGCCCTCCGGGCTCCCCATAGGGGCGCTGCCCCTCTGGTGTCTTCGCGCCTTCGGCGCTCCGACTGTCACCCCAAAGGCGCGGGGACGATTCCTTCCCCGCACCCCTTCCAGGTTCTCGCCCTTTCGTCTATTTGCTCCATTGTCTATTGCTCCATTGCTCTGAAATAAAAACCCCACCCTTACGGGTGGGGTTTTTATTTCTGGCTGCCGACTCAGGGCTCGAACCTGAAACCCCCTGATCCAGAGTCAGGTGCTCTGCCAGTTGAGCTAGTCGGCAATCAAGACGCAGGTTTTTAAACTTTAATACCCACGGACTGGAGGCCTGATGCCAGGCGCTGCAGCACCCGGTCCTTGCCCAGCAGTTCCATGACCAGCAGGATCTGGGGCGAATTTTTCCGGCCGGTCAGCGCGGCCCGCAAGGGATGCACCAGCTCGCCGAATTTCACCCCTGCTTGGGCCACCAGGTCGCGCAACAACGCTTCCAGGCTGTGGGAAGTGAAGGATTCTAGCACGCTCAATTGGCGGTGTAAAGTTTGAAATAATTCCGGCCTGGTTTGGGCCTGGTCCAGATGATCCTGGGCCGCGGGCTCCATCTCCACGGTATCCCCGAAAAAAAATTTGACCTGTCCCGGCAGCTCGGACAGCAGCTTGACCTGCTCTTTGACCGCCAGGGTTACTTTTTCCGCCCACGCGCGCTCCGCTTCCGGGACCGAATCCGCCAGCAGCCCGGCCTGGGTAAGCACCGGCAGTGCCCGGTCCAGATAAGCCCGCTCAGGAAGGTCGCGGATATACACGCCGTTCATCCAGATCAGTTTGGCCGGATCAAAGACCGCGGGATTTTTGCTGACTTTGTTCAGGCTGAATTTTTCTATCAGTTCCTGCCGGGAGAAGATCGTCGTTTTATCGTCAAACGCCCAGCCGAGCAGGGCCAGGTAATTGATCAGCGCCTCGGGTAAATACCCCGCTTCGGCGTATGCGCCCACGGACGTGGCCCCGTGGCGTTTCGAGAGACGGGTGCGGTCCGGGCCGAGGATCATGGGCACGTGCGCGAACTGCGGCAGGGACTGGCCCAGCGCCTGGTACAAACAGATCTGCCGCGGCGTATTGGAGAGATGGTCGTCGCCCCGGATCACGTGGCTGATGCGCATGGCCGCGTCGTCCACCACCACGGCGAAGTTATACGTCGGCAGTCCGCTGCTGCGCACGAGCACGAAGTCGTCCAGTTCCCGGTTGTCGAACGTCACGGTGCCCCGGATCAGGTCCTCGATGACGGTCTTGCCGCCTACTGGGATCTTCAGGCGGATGGCGTGCGCCTCCCCGGCCTCGATCCGGGCGTGGGCCTCGGACGCCTTGAGCCGGCGGCAGGTGCCGTCGTACTTGACCGGTGCGCCCAGGGCCAAGGCTTCCCGGCGTTTGGACTCGAGGAGCTCGGGGGAGCAAAAGCAGGGGTAGGCGTGGCCATTCTCGATCAGGGCGGCCAGTTGCTGGCGGTAGTATTCCTGGCGTTCGAGCTGGCGGTAGGGGCCGAAGGGTCCGCCTCGGTCCGGGCCTTCATCCCAGTCCAGGCCGAGCCACTTGAGATCCGACAGGATCATTTGCACAGATTCCTCGGTACTGCGTTCCGCGTCCGTGTCTTCCAGCCGCAGGACGAACGTGCCGCCTGTCTGCCGGGCGAACAGGTAATTAAACAGTGCGGTGCGCGCGCCGCCGATGTGCAGGTGGCCGGTGGGGGAAGGCGCGAAACGCACCCGAACCTCAGACGACATCGTTCCTCCTAAAAAAGAAATGCCCGGCAGCCAGCCGGCCGTCGGGCGTGGGGATGGCTAGGACGAGGTCTTGCCGGGGAGGGATTACACCCTAACCCCTAATGCCTCCCATGGTCTTTCGTCTCAAGCGGTATCCCAGGGGTCAGGAAATAACAGTTTATGGAGCCCCCCGGGCAAAGCCCGGGGTACCAACTTCACCCCTCGCTACACCCTTTTGGCGACATCCCCGAAGCAACGCTTCCGCATTCACCCCCGAGCAAGCTCGGGGTGCCCTGCGGAGGGGACGGCCCGCGGCTTCCTTAAGCCGCGGGAGAATTCATTTCCGGGCGCGCAGAGGATCGAACTTCAGCTCGGGTTCGAACTTTTCAATTCCCATGTCGCAGTTGCCCTTGAAAATCACGCCGTCCGCGATGGCCACGCGCGGCGAGTGTATGTCCCCCTGCAACTGGCCGGTCGGCATGATCTCGATCCGCTTGGAGGCGAACACATTGCCCGACACCTTGCCGGAGATCAGCACGGTCTTGGCCGTCAGATTGCCCTTCACGACCCCTTTTTCCCCGATGATCAGGCTTTCTTCGCTGGAAACGTTGCCTTCGATCTTGCCGTCAATGCGCACCGTGCCTTTGGCGTTGATCTGGCCTTTGATCTCCGAGCCTGCGCCCAGAATAGTATCCACGCCCTTGGCATTCGGGATTTCGTCGTTCATCTGTCGGCTCCGTTTAGTCTTTCAGGTACTTCAAGGGATCAACCGGAATGCCGTTGAGGCGGATCTCGAAATGCAGGTGCGGGGCTGTAGAGCGGCCGGTGTTGCCCAAAAAACCGATCACTTGCCCGCGGCGGACCCGCTGGCCGACATTGACCAACTGGCGGCTCAGGTGTCCAAAGCGCGTGGAAAATCCGTATCCGTGATCAACGATCGCGAGTTTTCCGTATCCGCCTTCCCACCCTGAATACGTGACCACGCCGTCGGCCGGCGCCTTGATGGAAGTGCCCTCTTCATTGGCGATATCAATGCCCTGGTGAAACAGCGGACCTTCCTGGAAGGGAGATTGGCGCATGCCAAAACGGGAGGTCAGCCATCCGCGAACCGGCCAGGAGGAGGGACGCGAGGCCATGACCGAACGCTGGGTGGCGATGTACTTCTTCATTTCCTGGTAGGTATCCAGGCGCTCCTGGGCGTCTTTTTTGAGAAAAGACAAACTTTGATTAAATTCCTTTTGGGTCAGACCGGCTTTTTGGTTCAAGGTTCTCATCAGGTTGAGCTGGTCGGCCATGGTCGGCCCGCCTTCGCCTGTGTATTTGATCAATTCATTTTTATTTTGCATTTTCAGCATGGCCTGGAGTTCGTTCTCCATTTTAGCCACGCGTTGGAACGCTTCATGGGTATTCGCTAGTTCCTGTGCAAAAAAAGCGTTTTTCTCGGCCAGTTGGATGTTGGCCCGTTTGGTTAATTGGTAATCCAGATGGCGGGTCAGAATGTAGGAAGAAGAACCGATCAACCCCAGCGCAACCAGACCCAAGATGAACAGGAGTGTGTGGGAGATCCGCACCGAAAATATATTGCTTTCGTCGTGCGGCACCAGCATGAAGGTGAAGTAGCGCTTTTGTTTGCTGGATGTTTTTCCCATTTCTACCACCTAATTTCAGTCTCGGCCTTGTGCCGTAAATCTTAATATATCAATTTTATAAAAATCCGTCAACTATTTTGTCAGAATTGTCGTTTTTTATTTATCTATTGCGTTCCCGGAATGAGGCAGCTGCCTGGCACCCGAAAATCATTATCTTAAAAGGGCTAAAATCCTGTCCAGATCTTCCAAGGAATAATATTCAATTTCGATCCGGCCTTTTTGAGCGTTGCGGGGAATGACGCGGACTTGAGTTCCCAATTTTCTTTTTATTTCATCCTCCAACTGACGGAGATGAGGATCCTTGATTTCCAGGCGCTTGGCACCCTTTGGTTTGGGCGCTTTTACCGGTTTCAGCCCCTGGGCCAGCTGCTCGGCTTCCCGCACGGACAAATTGTCCCGGATAATCTTGTCCGCCAGCCGCTTCCGGGCCTCTTCGTCGCTCACGGCCAGCAAAGCCCGGCCGTGGCCTTCGCTCAGGCTGCCATTGCGTACCAGTTCCAACAGCGGGGCGGACAGCTGCAGCAAACGGAGGGTATTGGCCACGGAAGAACGTTCTTTCCCGATCTTTTTAGCCAACTCTTCCTGGGTGAGTTCGAATTGATTCAGCAGCTGGTTGAAAGCCTGAGCCTCTTCCACGGGATTGAGATCCTCGCGCTGGATATTCTCCACCAGCGCCAGTTCCAGACTTTCGGTGTCGCTGATATCGCGGATCACCACCGGCACCTGGGCCAGGCCTGCCAGTTTGGCGGCGCGCAGCCGCCGCTCGCCGGCCACCAGCTCGTAGCGGCCCTCGCCGCGGGGGCGGACCAAAATCGGCTGGACAACGCCGTTTTCCCGCACCGAAGCGGTTAACTCTTCCAGTTCGTGGGGATGGAAATCCTGGCGGGGCTGGTGCGGATTTGGCACGATGCGGTCAACGGAAACCTCGGTCGGTGTGGAAGATGCGACGGGCGCGCCGTTCACGTCGCCGGAAACCGGGATCAACGCTTCCAGCCCTTTTCCCAATGCCTGTCTGCTCATGGTGCCAACGCCCCTTTGCCTGATATGCCCGCGTGGAGGTGTGGAAAAATGCCTAGACTTCCGCCCGCTCGGCTTCCGCGGAAGCCGGGACAGACGCCGTTTCGTTGCGCGCAATGACTTCCTCCGCCAGCCGCGCATACGCCAGCGCCCCGGGGCAGTGTTTGTCGTACTGCAGAATCGGTTTGCCGAAACTCGGTGCCTCGGACAGCTTGACGTTGCGCGGAATGATCGTGTCGTACACTTTGCTCTGAAACCGCTTCTTGATTTCCTGGATCACTTGCACGGTCAGGTTGGTGCGCAAATCGCACATGGTCAGCAGCACGCCCTCGATCCGCAATTCCGGGTTGAGTCCGTTTTTCACCAGAATGATCGTCCGCAAAAGCTGTCCCACGCCGTCCAGGGCGTAAAATTCGCCTTGGATGGGAATCAGCACCGTGGCCGCGGCGGTCAGCGTGTTGATGGTCAGCAGACCCAGCGAAGGGGGACAGTCAATCAAAATATAATCGTACTGCTGCCGGATGGAACCAAGACCCTGACGCAGACGGGTTTCCCGGGCAATGACGTTCACCAATTCAATTTCCGCGCCGGACAGCTGAATGTTGGCCGGGGCCAAATCCAGGTTGGGAATTTCGGTTTTGGCGATAACCTCGTTGAACGGCTTGCGTCCGATCAGGACGTCATAAATGCTGGTCGGCAGCTTCTCCTTGTCAAAACCCAGGCCGACCGTGGTGTTGCCCTGGGGGTCAATGTCAATGAGGAGGGTTTTTTTTCCCTGGGCGGCCAGTCCGGCGCCCAGGTTGATGGTCGTGGTGGTCTTACCCACCCCGCCTTTCTGATTGACAACGGCGATAACCTTGCTCATGAACCACCCTGCGGCAAGGTGCAGGGTATGCAGACATCATGCCCCGCAGACATGCCACCTTGTTCTTCCCCAGCAGCCAGTAGATAGATGGCGAAGGGGTATCAACCTTCCACGACTGCTGGTTGACTCTCCGGGTTCTATCCGGAAAGGGTTAGAAGTAACACAGCCCACTGGGATTGTAAAGCAAATAATCCGGCCGCCTGGCCTGCGTCTTGGCCGCCGGGAACACTTCCCCGGGTCCATGGTCCCACAGGCAGTGCCTCCGCAACCCCATCCCGAAATTCCTCTCCCCGGCCTTCAGCTTCCACCGGGACCTGCTGCCGGGAATTCCCGTGGAGGAATGGAAAACCAGCGAGTGGAATAATGGTGGTGTGTGGATGTGGGTGTGGGTCCGGCGCCAGGCTCGCGCGGCCGAAGCCGCTTTTCCGGTGGTGGTACGGTCTGCAATGGCAAAGTATAACACATTTTACGAGGGGGTGCCATGGGGAACATCCTCGCCCGATTTATTTATGCAAGGAATTTTCACCAGGCCGGTCCAATCATTTCAGGAGGTGTCTGCCATGTTTGCTCGCGCGTTCAGCAGTGCGCTGTGGGGGATCGCAGCCAAATTGGTGCAGGTGGAGGTGGACGTGCGGCCCGGCCTGCCGGGGTTCACCATCGTCGGTCTGCCGGATGCCGCCGTAAAGGAGAGCCGCGACCGGGTAACCGCGGCCCTGAAAAACGCCGAACTCGCGCTGCCGCCGCGCCGCATCACCGTGAATCTCGCTCCTGCGGACCTGCGCAAGGAAGGGCCGACCTACGATCTGCCCATCGCACTGGCCCTGCTGGCGGCCTCGGAACAGCTGGAGCCGTCCGCCCTGGACGAGCACCTTATTTTCGGCGAGTTGTCCCTCGATGGCCGCGTCTGCCCGGTCCGCGGCGCCCTGTCGTTCGCGGCCGCGGCCAAACCGCACGGGTTCTCCCGCGTGCTCCTGCCGGCGGACAACGCGGCCGAGGCTGGCGTGCTGGCGGACAGCTCCCTCTATCCCGCGCGCACGCTGCTTGAGGCGATGGAGCACCTCAGCGGCCGCCGGCGCCTGGAAGCGTTTTCGCTGGATTGGGCCTCCGCCTTCCGGCAGGCGAGCACTTACAGCGTGGATTTCAGCGAGGTGCGCAGCCAGTTCCACGCCAAACGCGCGCTCGAGGTGGCGGCCGCGGGCGGGCACAATGTCCTGCTCATAGGGCCGCCAGGCAGCGGCAAAACCATGCTGACCCAGCGCCTCCCGACCATTCTGCCCGACCTAACCCTCAGCGAAGCCCTGGAAACCACCCAACTCTACAGCCTGCACGGACTGCTGCCGCCCCACAGCACGCTTATCCAGCAGCGCCCGTTCCGGTCCCCGCACCACACGGTCAGCGACATCGCGCTGATCGGCGGCGGGACGTTCCCCCGGCCGGGTGAGGTCTCGCTCGCGCACAACGGCGTGCTGTTCCTGGACGAACTGCCGGAATTTTCCAAGCACGCCCTCGAAGTCCTTCGGCAACCCCTGGAGGAGCGTCAGGTGACCATTTCGCGCACAGCCGCGGCCGTGACCTACCCGGCCCGGTTCATGCTGATCGCGGCCATGAATCCCTGCCCCTGCGGGTACTACACGGATCCCCACAAGGAATGTTCCTGCACCTTTCCCCAGATCCATAAATATCTCAGCAAGATCTCCGGCCCGTTGCTGGACCGCTTTGACCTCCATTTGGAAGTGCCGGCCGTGAAATACCAGGAACTCGCAGGTGGACCGGATCCGGAATCTTCGGCCCAGATCCGCGCGCGCGTGATGGCCGGCCGCGCCCGCCAGCAGGAGCGCTACGCCGCGCACCCGGGCGTGCTGGTCAACGCCCACCTCACGCCGCGTCTGATCCGCCAGTACTGCCGCCTGGATCCTGACAGCCAGCAGTTGCTCAGAACCGCCCTGGACCGTCTCGGTCTTTCCGCCCGCGGGTATCACCGCATCCTCAAAGTCTCCCGGACCATCGCCGACCTGGCCGACAGCGCTGCCATCCAGGCGGAACACGTGGCTGAAGCCATCCAGTACCGCGCCCTGGACCGGCGGTTTTTCGGCCGCGCGCCGGCTTTGCGCTAACCCGCGTCCTTTTTTCCGCCGGCCAAAGATGATTGACACCCTGGTTGGCGTGCCCTATGATGAAGCGCCGTAATGGTCGTTCCCCTCCGCAGGGCACCCCGAGCTTGCGCGGGGGTGAATGCGGAATCGCTGCCCCGGGGATGTCGCCAAGAGGTACTAGCGAGGGTTGAAGTTGGTACCCCGGGCTTTGCCCGGGGGGCTCCATGCGGGTCTGACCCGCTATTTCCCAAGCCAACAAGGTGACACGCTCAGATGGCCACACCCGCCGCTGTCACAGGGACCGAAGGACGCGTGATCCGCGCCTGCGATCGGATCATGGAATTTTTGTTCTATGCGGTCTTTTTCCTGGTCCCGATTTTCTTCATCATTTTAACGCGCGACCAGTTCGAACTTCCCAAGCTGGCCTTGTTCCGGATCCTCACGTGCTTCATGCTGGGCACCTGGGCCGTCCGGCTGCTGGCCAGCCGCCAATGGCGGTTCAAGGCCACTCCCCTGGCGGTTCCGCTCCTGGCGTGGATCGTGCTCCAGTTGCTGACCACTGTCATCTCCGTCTCGCCTTCTGTTTCCTACCGGGGAGAATACGAGAACTTCCGGGGATTGCTGACGGTCCTGAATTACCCGGTGCTCTTCTATCTGCTGGTGCATTTTTTGCGCACCCGCCAGCAGATCAACCGCCTGTTCTTCGTCATTCTGCTGGCCGGCCTGGTCGTCACGTTCTACGGGATCAGCCAGTTCTTCGGCATTGACTTTGTCGCCTGGAACCCCACGTCCATCGCGCCGGGCCGGTATTTTTCCTCGCTGGGCAACCCGAATTTCCTGGCAGCCTACCTGGCCATGGTCGTGCCCTGGACCATCGTGTTTTTTATCGAGACCCAGTCGGTCTTCCGCCGCGTCCTGCTTTTCATCAGCTTTTTAGTCATGTTCTTCGCGCTGCTGGGCACCTGGAGCCGGGGCGGATTCCTCGGCCTGGTCGCGGCGCTGGCCGTGCTCGCCGCCTTCGGCTTGGCGCGCGCCGCTGACTGGCTGCGCCGGCATCCGGAAGGACCTGCCCAAGCCCTCCGCCAGGCGCCTGGGTTCCGGGTCTGGATCGCCCTCCTGGGGCTGGCCGTGGCCGCGCTGGTCACCTTGTCCCTGACATTTGGCCGACAGCACATGCTCCGCATGGCGGATACGATCCTGCATTTCCCGGACGCGGTCAAGGTCTCGCGGCTGCACATCTGGGGACCGGCCGTGGGCATGATCCGCGATTACCCCATCCTGGGCACGGGCCTGGACACCTTCAAAACCGTGTTCCCGCGGTATGCCACCCCCGCTTTCGCGGCCATTGACGGCGCGAACGTATCCTCCCGCACGGCCCACAACGAAATTCTGCAGGTGCTGGCCACGCAGGGCGTGGTCGGGCTGCTCGTGGTCATATGGCTGACCGTGGCCATGGGCCGGGCGTGGTGGCGCGCCTACCGCCGTCCCGGCGCCAGCGAGCGGGACCGCCTGCTGCTGATCGGCATCCTGGCCAGCTGGACGGCCTACTCGGTCCAGAACCTGTTCTCCTTCGGCGTCGTGTCCATTGACACATTCTATTGGCTGCTCGTGGCGGTCGTCGTTTTGCTCGGAATGTCCCCCGAGGAGCAGTCCCAGTCAGCCCTGCCCCAGTCAGCGGCCGCCAAACCCGGCGCGTTCTGGCGGGCGCTGCAGCCGTTCCAGCTGCTCGTGGGATTCTTGATCGCGGTCATCGCGCTGTTCGGCGTGTGGTTGAATTATCGCGCCGCGCTGGCGGATTACGCCTACAACCTGGGCACCGTGTACCGCCTGCAGGGCAATCTGGATTACTGTTTGCGGGCCTTCAGCACAGCCAGCCGGCTGGTCCCGACCGAGGTCAAATATGTGGTGTACGAGGGATTGGCTTACGAGGAACTGGTGCGCACGGTGCCGCCGGAACGCCAGCAGCCGCTGATCCGGAAAGCCTTGGACGCCTACCGGCGCGGTGTCGCGTTGAATCCCACCAACGCCTATTACCTGGGCAACCTCGGCCGCGCCTATTCCATGGCCGCGGCGGCGGAACCCCAGAACCGGGACTATTACGAGCAGGCGGTGCATTACTTCCGGGAGGCGGTCCGCTTTGCCCCGGTGACCGTATTGTTTTACCAGAACCTGGCCATGACCCACCTGGCCCACGGGGAGAGCGACAAATTCCTGGAAGCCGCCAAACAGCTCGCGGCCTTTGACCGCAAGGAAGCCGCCAGCCTGGTTTTCAGCGGCGCGAACCTGCTTTACAACCAGGAACAATTGGTCATGGCCAGGGAATGGTATCTGACCGCCCTGGAGTATAAACCTGATTATCCGGAGGCGCAGTTCAATCTGGGTGTCAGTTACGCGCGCCTGGGCAACATCCCCGCGGCGCTGGCCGCCTGGCGCCGGGTCCTGGAGCTGCGCCCGGATTTCACTCCGGCCCAGGAAATGCTCAAGCGTTATGTTGCTCCGGGCGCGACGGCATCCAGCCAGTCCATTTTGAATCAGTAAGCCCCGCCCGGCCGGCTGTTGGTTTTTTTGCTCCCCGCCCCCGCGATTTCAATGCGGTCCGGGCCCACCAGCTTTCCCAATCCCTCGAGCAGGGGCTCGTCCACCGTCACACCGAACTGCTCGGGCAGCTGTTCCCGCACTTCGCCATGGTGGACCGTGGCCAGCTGAAGCCACACCGGCGTGGCCCCGCTGTGCTTGAGCAGCAGTGCCTTCAGTTCTCCCAACTGGTCCGTCCCCAGGGTCGGGGGCAGGTGCAGGATCAACTTTCTGGACAACTGGGGATACGCCTGCGTAAAGGGCACGATGTCCGCGGCCACCAGCCGGCTTTCTTCCCCGCTGCGGTCCACCCGCCCCAGCACGAAGAGCAGCGCCCCTTTCACCAAAAACGTCCGGTGCCGGCCCAGCAGGTCCGGCCACACAATCACCTCGACCAGGCCCGCGGGATCTTCCAGCCAGAAGCGGAGCATGGTTTCCTTGCGCTTGGTCAGGCTGTGCCGGAGGCCCGTGACCTCCCCGCCGATCACCACGGACGCGCCTTCCGGCAGCCCGCCCAGCGTCTGGGTGTTGGCGGTATTGAAGGTTTCCAAAACCCGGGTGAACTCGGCCAGCGGATGCCCGGAGAGATAGAACCCCAGCGCTTCTTTCTCGTCGGCCAGACGCTGGCGCGGCGATTCGGCCGGTTGCGCTTCGGCGGCCGCCGGTTCGGCGGGCAACTCGTCGAACATGGCCATCTGCCCTTGTTCCTTCTCGCTCTGCCATTTCTGCGCCGCACCCAGCACCTGCGGCAGCTGGCGCAGCAGCTGGGCGCGGCTGGCGTTCAATCCGTCCAGCGCGCCGGCCTTGATCAGGCTTTCCAGCACGCGGGCGTGCACGGTCCGGAGCTCCACCCGGTTGCATAAATCGGAGAATGAACGGAAGGGCCCGTCCGCCGCGCGTGCCTCCCGGACGGCCCGGGCCGCGCCGATCCCCACGTTTCGAATGGCGGCCAGGCCGAAGCGGAGCCCTTCCCCTTCGGCGGCGAACAATTCCTGGCTGGCATTGACGTCGGGCGGAAGCACGGACAGGCCGAGCCGCCGGCATTCCGAAAGGTACAGGGCGATCTTATCCGTGTCACCGGCTTCGCTGGACATCAGCGCGGCCATATAGGGCAGGGCGAAATTGGCCTTGAGATAGGCGGTTTGATAGGCCAGCAGGGCGTAGGCCAGACTGTGGGACTTGTTGAAGCCGTATTCTCCAAAGCGGACCAGCTGGTTGAAGATCGTCTCCGCGGTCTCGACCAGGATGCCCCGCGACCGGGCGCCCGCCGTGAACCGCTCCCGCTGCTGTTCGATGGTGTCCGGGTCCTTCTTGCTCATCGCCCGCCGCAGCAGGTCCGCCTGCCCGTAGGTGAAGCCGCCGAGCGTGACGGCGATCTGCATCACCTGTTCCTGATACACAATGGTGCCGAAGGTCTCGCCCAGGATCTCGGCCAGGGCTGGATGGGCGAAATGGATCGGGACCCGGCCTTGCTTGCGCTGGATGAAATCGTCGATCATGGCCATGGGCCCGGGCCGGTAGAGCGCGATCAGCGCGCAGATCTCCTGCAGCGACCGGGGCTGGAGGCGTTTCAGCAGATCGCGCATGCCGGATGATTCCAGCTGGAAAATGCCCAAGGTCTGCCCCTCGCCCAGGAGATCGAAGGTCCGCGCGTCGTCGAGCGGCAGGCCGGCCAGCCCCGGCGGCGTGCGCCCCGAAGCGCGGATGGCCGCGAGCGTGTCGTCAATCACGGTCAGCGTGCGCAGTCCCAGAAAATCCATCTTTAAAAGACCCAAGCGTTCGAGGGATTCCATGGGATATTGCGTGGTCAGGGTGGCGGCGCTGGGTACGGATCCGCCTTCGCCGCCCCGGCCGGTTTTCGTCTGGCACAGCGGCACGAGGTCCATCAACGGTTCGCGGGAAATGACCACCCCGGCCGCGTGGGTCGAGGCGTGGCGCACCTGCCCTTCCAGCGCCCGGGCGATATCCAGCCACTGCTGCATGCGGGCGTCCCCCGCGAACTGGGCCTTGAGCTCGGGTTCGGTCTCCAGGGCCCGCTCCAGCGTCATGCCGGGGGTTTGGGGGATCTGCTTGGCCACGCGGTCCGTTTCGTCGTAGCCGATCGCGAGCACGCGCCCCACGTCGCGCACCGCGGCCCGGGCGGCCAGAGTGCCGAAGGTGATGATCTGCGCCACGTTTTCCTGGCCGTATTTCTGCGTCACATAGGAGATGATCGCCTCCCGGCCGCTGTCGGAGAAATCCACGTCAATGTCAGGCAGGCTCACGCGCTCCGGGTTCAGGAAGCGCTCGAAGATCAGACCGTAGGTCAGGGGATTAATGGCGGTGATGCCCAGCAAATAGGCCGCCAGGCTTCCGGACACCGAACCGCGGCCCGGCCCCACCGGGATCCTCCGCTCTTGCGCGTGGCGGATAAAATCCCACACGATCAGGAAATACGAGGCGTATCCCATGCTCCGGATCACGTCCAGCTCATGCCGCAGCCGCCCGCCGACCTCCGGGCCGGCGCCCGGCAGACGCCGTCGCAGACCCTCCTCGCACAGCCAGGCCAGGTAGGCGTCCGCTTCGTCGCAAGCGTCGCGGGCCATGATCGCCTTCAACTGCGGGGCCGCGGACGCGGGGACCGGAAAACGCGGGAGCTGGATCCGTCCGGTGGGCAGTTCGACGTTGCAACGGCCGGCGATCTCCTGGGCGAGCTGGCCGGCTTCGGGAAGCTCGTGGAACAACGATTCCATCTCCGCGCCGGATTTCAGGAAAAACTCCGGCGCGGGCAGCCGCATGCGCTTGTCATTGTCCAGCGTGGTGCCGGTTTGCAGGCAGAGCAGGACGTCATGCGCCAGCGCGTCCTCCCGGTGCACGTAATGCACGTCATTGGTGGCCACCAGCGGCAGCGCGAGCTCGCGGGACAGGTCCGCCAGACCGCGGTTCACCGGGCCCTGTTCGGGCAGTCCGTGATCCATGACCTCCAGATAGAAATTGCCGGCGCCGAAGATCTGCTGGTACTCGTCGGCCGCCTGGCGGGCCAACGGGTACTCCCCCTTCTGGAGGCACAGGGGGATCTCCCCTTGCAGGCATCCGGACAGTCCGATCAGCCCCCGGGCGTGCTGGGCGAGCACTTCTTTGTCAATGCGCGGGCGGTAATAAAATCCCTGGAGGAACCCGATACTGGCCAGGGCCACCAGGTTGCGGTAGCCTTCCAAGTCACGCGCCAGCAGCGTGAGATGGTAGGCCGCGTCCTGAAGCCCGTGGGTGCCGCGCTTGTCAAAGCGCGAACCGCCGGCCAGATAGGCCTCCATGCCCAGGATCGGCTTAATGCCGTGCTTGAGGCAGGCGTGGTAGAACTCGATAGCCCCGTAGAGGACGCCGTGATCGGTCATGGCCAGGGCCGGCATTTTGAGTTCACGGGCGCGATGGATAAGGGTGTCCAGACGGCAGGCGCCGTCCAAGAGGGAATATTCGGTGTGCACGTGCAGGTGGACGAAATTTTTAAAGGGCATAATGCCTGCTCACGGCGCTGATCCGATGACCTGCAGGATGACGCGGCGGTCGCGGGGCCGCGTATCGTGATCGATCAGCACCACCTGCTGCCAGGTGCCCAGCGTCAGCGCGCCGTTGACAACCGGGACGGTCAGCGAGGGCCCGATGAGCGCGGCGCGCAGATGGGACGCGCCGTTGCCATCGCCCCAGGTGCGGTCGTGCTGCCAGGCCCGGCCGGCGGGGATAAGCGCGTCCAAGACGGCCGGGAGGTCTTGCAGCAGGCCGGGTTCATATTCGAGCGTGGTGACCGAGGCCGTGGCGCCGGGCACGAAGACCGTCGCCTGCCCCTCGCGCACGCCGCTTTCGGTCAGCAGGCTGCGTAGGTGGTCTGTCACATCCAGCACGTGGTCCTGACCGCGGGTGGATAGGGCCAGTTCACGGGTTAAGACCTTCCAGGTGGTATTCGTTGCCTTGGGCATCTTTGCACCCATTTTTAAGGTCATGAGCAGTAGAACAGTCGAACAGTAGACCGCCCCGACCGGAATGACCCATATGGACGCCTTCGGCGCCTCGGGACTCCCACCGGTCGCCCCGACCGGTTGGATATGGGACTCCCACCGGTCGCAGGTTCGCCTATTCTACTGTTCAACTGTTCTACTGCTCACCTGCTCCAGCGACATTGAATGGGAACAGAATTATTCCCATTCAATGGTCGCTGGCGGTTTGGAGGAAATATCCAGCACCACGCGGTTGACGCCCCGCACTTCGTTGATGATACGGTTGGAGACCCGCCCCAGCAGGTCTTGCGGCAGGTAAGCCCAATCCGCGGTCATGGCATCCTTGCTGGTGACCGCGCGCAGGGCCACGACGTTCTCGTAGGTGCGCTCATCGCCCATGACGCCGACGGTTTTTACCGGCAAGAGGACCGCAAACGCCTGCCACAGCCCGCGGTAGTGCCCGGCTTTTTTTACTTCCTGCAGGAAGATCGCGTCAGCCTTGCGGACCAGTTCCAGGCGCTCCGGGGTAATTTCCCCCAAAATGCGGACCGCCAACCCCGGACCTGGGAACGGATGGCGCCAGAGCATGTCCTCGGGCAGGCCCAGTTCCAGGCCCACGTGGCGCACCTCGTCCTTGAATAACTCGCGCAGCGGCTCCACCAGGCTGAAGCGCATTTTTTCGGGCAGCCCGCCCACGTTGTGGTGGGATTTAATGGTAGCCGAGGGGCCTTTTACCGAGACGCTCTCGATCACGTCCGGATAGATGGTCCCCTGCGCCAGGAAATCAAAGCTCCCGAGTTTTTCGGATTCGCGTTCAAAGACGGCGATGAACGCGGCGCCGATCCGCTTGCGTTTCTCCTCCGGGTCTTCGACGCCGGCCAGGGCGTCCAAAAATTCCTTGGTGGCGTCCACCACTTCGAGATTCATATCGTAATTTTTCCGGAACAACTGAATGATCGCCTCGGCCTCGCCTGCCCGCAGCAGGCCGTTGTCAATCAGCATGCAGGTCAGTTGGCGGCCGATCGCCCGGTGGAGGAGTACCGCGGCCACCGCGGAATCCACCCCGCCGGAGAGCCCAAGCAGAACTTTCTTGGTTCCCACCTGCCGGCGTATCCGCCCCACGCTTTCCTCGATAAAGGAAGCCGAGGTCCATGACCCTCGGCAGCCGCAGATGCCGTAGAGAAAATTTTTCAGGATCACCATGCCGTCCGCCGTATGCTCCACCTCGGGGTGGAACTGCAGGCCGTAGATCCTGCGCTGTTCGTCCGCAATCGCGGCCATGGGCGCGTTCCGGGTTTGGGCCGCGACGCGGAATCCGGCCGGCAGCTGCGCCAGCCGGTCGCCATGGCTCATCCAGACCCGGGTTTTTCGGCTGAGGGCGCTGAACAGTGGATGGTCGCCCGTCAGCTCCAGTTCGGCGAAACCGAATTCCCGGTGGTCCGAAGGCTCCACCTTGCCGCCCAGCAGGTGGCCGATCAACTGCATGCCGTAGCAGATGCCCAGCACCGGGACACCCAGGCTGAACAGCCCGGCGGGGATGAGCGGGGCCTGTTCGGCGTACACCGACGCCGGGCCGCCGGAAAGGACGATGCCCTTGGGCGCCAGGTCCCGAACGCGGTCCCCGGAAAGGTGATAGGGGTGTATTTCGCAATAGACGTTCAGCTCGCGGATGCGGCGGGCGATGAGCTGGGTATACTGAGACCCAAAGTCCAGAATCAGGATGAAGTCTTGGTGCGATGGCTGCATATCTTCCCTCGGCGAAAAGGAGGAGAAAAATCACTGGCGGTTTCCGCGCCTGTGAACCAACTGTCCGGTTCTAGGTGGTTAAGCGGTAGTTGGGAGCTTCGTTCGTAATGATGACGTCGTGGGGATGGCTTTCCCTAAGCGCCGCGTGGGTAATGCGGATAAACTGGGCCTTGCGCCGAAGCTCCGGCAGGGTCCGGCATCCGCAGTACCCCATGCCGGAACGCAGCCCGCCGACCAGCTGATAGACGATGGCGGCCAGGGTGCCGCGGTAAGGCACGCGCCCGACCACGCCTTCCGGAACCAGCTTGTCCTCCTCGCGCACGTCCCCTTGAAAATACCGGTCGCGGCTCCCTTTCTTCATGGAGGCCAGGGAACCCATGCCCTGGTAAACCTTGAAGCTGCGCCCCTCCAGAATCACGACCTCGCCCGGGCTCTCGTCCGTGCCGGCGAAGAGGTTGCCCAGCATGACCGCGTTGGCGCCGGCCGCGACGGCCTTGGTGATATCACCGGAATATTTGACGCCGCCGTCCGCGATCACCGGCACGCGCCCGGCCGCGGCCCGGCTGCAAGCCTGGATGGCTGTGATCTGCGGCACGCCCACGCCGGCCACCACCCGGGTGGTGCAGATTGACCCCGGCCCGATGCCGACCTTGACCGCGTCCGCGCCGGCCGCGATCAGGTCCCGCACGGCTTCGGCCGTGGCGATATTGCCCGCCATCACGTCAACCGCGGGCTGCAGGCGTTTGATGCGCCGCACCGCCTCCAGCACATTGCGGGAGTGGCCGTGCGCCGTGTCCACGGCCAGGATATCGGCTCCGGCTTCGACCAGCAGTTTCACGCGTTCTTCCAGCTCCGGCCCCGGGCTGACCGCGGCGCCGACCCGCAGCCGGCCGTGCTTGTCCTTGCTGGCATGCGGATAGCGCAAACGCTTCTCGATATCCTTGATGGTGATCAGGCCCTTGAGGATGCCTTTGTTGTCCACCACGGGCAGCTTCTCGATCCGGTGCTGGTAGAGGATCTGTTCCGCGACCTTCAGGCTGGTGCCGACCGGCGCTGTCACCAGCCGCTCCTTGGTCATGACCTGCGATATTTTGATCTTAAAGTTGCGCTGGAAGCGCAGGTCCCGGTTGGTCAGAATGCCCACCAATTTGCCTTTTTCGGTGACGGGCACGCCGGAAATGCGATAGCGGGCCATGATCTCCGCCGCTTCGGACAGCAGGTGGTCCGGACCCAGGGTGATGGGGTTGCGGATCATGCCGCTTTCGCTGCGCTTGACTTTGTCCACTTCCTCGGCCTGCCGCAGCGGATCCAGGTTTTTGTGTATGATGCCGATCCCGCCCTCCTGGGCCAGGGCGATGGCCAACCGGGATTCCGTAACCGTATCCATGGCGGCGGAAACCAGCGGAATGTTCAGTTCGATGCGTTTGGTCAGGCGGGTGCGGACGTCCACATCCCGCGGAACAACCGAGGACTTGGCGGGACGCAGCAACACGTCGTCGAAGGTGAGCCCTTCATGCGGCTGGCGGGCGGTGGAGCGTTTGGGCACAAAACCCTCCTGACAAACCGCCGAAGCATTTAACTTATAAAATATACTCCACGGGCGGTTTGTCACCCTGGAGAAGAGCGGCTTTTCCAGGGTCTTGCGAAAAAGTCCCGTCAACGGGACTTTTTCGCTGGTTTTTAGGAATTGCCGATATTAGCAAAAGGTCCCATAAAAGTCAAGCCGCAGAACCCTGAAAAAACAAAGCCGGACAGGCGCTTCCGCACCTGCCCGGCTTTGGGATTGAACTCAATGAACAATTGAGCAATAGAAAACAGACCGCCATTGAGCTTTTCGTTGCTCTAATTGCTCAATTTGCTCAATTGCTCCGGAGCCTGAGCGGCTTAACGCTCAGGCTCCTAGTACATATCCTCCATGCCGCCGCCCATGCCCGGCTGGCCGTGGCCGCCGCGCATCGGTTCTTTCTTTTCGGGTTTGTCGGTCACCAGGCATTCCGTGGTGAGCAGCATCGCCGAAATGGAGGCGGCGTTCTGCAGGGCGGAGCGCACGACCTTGGTCGGATCCACCACGCCGGCTTTCATGAGGTCCTCATACTGGCCCGAGGCCGCGTTGAGCCCCACGTTCCGTTCCTGGGTCTTCACGTGGTTGACCACCACCGAAGCCTCGTGCCCCGCGTTCTCCGCGATCTGGCGGATGGGCTCTTCCAGAGCGCGCCGCACGATCTCCACGCCCACCGCTTCGTCACCGGTAAGTTTTACTTTGCCGATGGCGCTCAGGGTGCGCAGCAAGGCCACGCCGCCGCCGGGCACGATCCCCTCTTCCACCGCCGACCGTGTGGCCGCGAGGGCGTCTTCCACGCGCAGTTTCTTCTCTTTCATTTCCACTTCGGTGGCCGCGCCCACGTTGATGATGGCCACGCCGCCGACCAGTTTGGCCAGCCGCTCCTGCAGCTTCTCGCGGTCATAGTCCGAGTCCGTGTCGTCGATCTGCTTGCGGATCTGGGCGACGCGCTTGTCAATGTCGGCTTTCTTGCCCGCGCCTTCCACAATGGTGGTGTTGTCCTTGTCAATGGTAATGCGCTTGGCCTGGCCGAGCATGGCCACGGTGACGTTCTCGAGCTTATGGCCCAGCTCCTCGGAGATCACCTGGCCGCCCGTGAGGACCGCGATGTCCTCGAGCATGGCCTTGCGGCGGTCGCCGAACCCGGGCGCCTTGACCGCGCACACGTTCAGGGTGCCGCGCAGCTTGTTCACGACCAGGGTGGCCAGGGCTTCGCCTTCCACTTCCTCGGCGACCATGAGCAGGGGCTTGCCCAGCTGCACCACTTTCTCCAGCAGGGGAAGCAGGTCTTTCATGGCGCTGATTTTCTTGTCGTAAATGAGCACCAGGGCGTTTTCCAGCACCGCTTCCATGCGTTCGGAATTGGTCACGAAATAGGGGGAGATGTAGCCGCGGTCGAACTGCATGCCTTCGACCACTTCCAGGGTGGTGTCCATGCCCTTGGCTTCCTCCACCGTGATGACGCCGTCCCGGCCGACCTTTTCCATGGCCTCGGCGATCAGGCTCCCGATCACCGAATCATTGTTGGCGGAAATGGTCGCCACGCTCGCGATCTCCTCCTTGCCCTTGATCGGGATGGAGATCGTCTTGAGTTCGTCCACCACGGCCTTGACGGCGGCTTCGATCCCGCGCTTGATGAACATCGGGTTTGCGCCGGAGGTGACGTTTTTCAGACCTTCGCGGATCATGGCCTGGGCCAGCACCGTGCCGCTGGTCGTGCCGTCGCCCGCCACGTCGTGCGTCTTGGTCGCGACTTCTTTCACCAGCTGGGCGCCCATGTTCTCATAGGGGTCTTCCAGCTCGATCTCCTTGGCAATGGTCACGCCGTCGTTGGTGATGGTCGGCGCGCCGAATTTTTTGTCCAGTACCACGTTGCGGCCTTTGGGTCCCAACGTAACCCGCACTGCGTCCGCCAGTTTATCCACGCCGCGCTGCAGCGCCCGGCGGCCTTCTTCATTGTAAAGGATCATTTTCGCCATAGTACGTGCTCCTCCCGGAATGGGTTGTTTTTAAGCCTTAGCCTTCCAAAATGCCGTAGATGTCGTCTTCGTTCATGATCATGAGTTCTTCCGCGTCCAGCTTGACCTCGTTGCCGGAATATTTCCCGAACAGCACGCGGTCGCCGGCCTTAACGTTCATCTGAACCCGCTGACCCTTGTCATCCAGTTTGCCCGGACCCACGGCGATCACCGTGCCGACCATGGGCTTCTCCTTGGCGGTATCAGGGATAATGATGCCGCCGCGCTTTTCCTCCTTCTCCTCCTCCGGCTTCACCAACACCCGATCTCCCAGTGGTTTGAATTTCATGGACACCTCCTGCCTCCTTATGAAAATAATTAGCACTCTCGTATAGAGACTGCTAAATCGAAGCACTAATATAGTCAGAATAAAAAAAAATGCAAGTGTTTTTTTCTGGTTTTTTCGTTTGGTTTTAAAGGCTTTTAAACCCGGGGGATGTGGGCCGCGAGGAACCGGCGCATATGGCCGGCCACCAGGGGATATTCCTGGTCCAGGGTCAGGACATGGTAAGAGTCCGTCAACCAGACCTTCTCTTTTACCGCCGAGCCGGCATGGTGATAGCAATAGTCCAGACAATCAGGCGGAATCGCATGGTCGTTCCGGGACTGGATGGCCAGCAGCGGGGCCGTAATCCGGGGAAGGGCCCGCCTGGCCGCGGCCATGACCCCCAGCAGATCTTCCAGGTTTTTGGTGGCGTACCGGGAATAGCATAAATCCTCTGCCTGCCTGGCTTTCACGTCGCTTTCGCCTGCCTGGCGCCAGGGCGAGAAAAGCTTCAAGAGCGGCAACAGGGCCAGCCGCCAATCCCGGAGATACAGCGCGGGCGCTAACGCCACGACGGCGCTGACCGGACGCTGGGCCGCCACGTGCAGGGCCAGCGCGCCTCCCATGGAAAGGCCGGCCACGGCCGGCCGGGCATGGGTGCGGGCCAGGGCGTCCCAGGCCTCCACGGCCGCTGTAAGCCAGTCCCGGGCCGTATGCCGGGCCAGCTCTTCAGGCGTGGTTCCGCATCCCGGCGTGAGGGGCAACGAGAGCGTAAACCCGGCCCGGTTCAGGTCCTGGGCCACCGGAAGCAGCGTGATCGGCGTGCAGGTGAAGCCGTGCAGAAAAACCAAAGCCTGGGCGCCGCCGTCCAACCGCAGCGGCTTTCCGCCCAGTGATTCGGTAACTCCCGGTGTCATGGCTTTTTTTTCTGGAGGGAACGGATCATTTCCATCAGCGTGTTCATGCCGCCCTGGCTGAACGCGGCACGGTCGTAAAAGGCCAGCTGTTGGCCGCGGCCGTCCAGAATTTCCAGCCCGTCAAAGGTGCTGAATTCGTAGCGACGGACCACGACCTGGGCCACGCTCAAAATCACCTGCAGCAAATCATCGCGCAAGGCGGGCGTGGCCATGTCGCCAAAGGCCGGGGCATCGGGCTGAAAATCAAGGATCAGGCGGAAACGCCCCAAGACCGTAGGCGTAAGGCGGACCGAGGGGGCGGGCGCGGCGAAATCCCCCCGGACGCCCTGGATGCGGAACAACCGTTCCCCAACCAGGCTGGATTGCAGCTGGGTGCGAACCCGTTCCGCGGTCTGCCGCGCAAGGAAATCCGGCAGCCGCCACGCCTGGGGCTGGTAGGCCTGATCCGGTGAGGTCATGGCCTTGGCTTCGATCAGCAGGCGTTGAAAATAATCGTTGCGGGAAATGTCATCCATGATCAGGCGCCGGATGTCCTTGATATACCGCACGAAAGACACTTCCACGCCGAGAATGGGATCGCGCAGGGTGATCACGAAAAACTCATAAGGAAATTGGGCGGAAAGGGTCACGCGGGAGGTGGTGAGCATGACGTTCTCGATTTTGTTCAGCGCCTGGTCGGAAAAGCTCAGGTCCTTGAGCAGGGTGTTGGGCGCCACAACCAGCGCGCCCAGGGTCGTGCTCACGGCCTTGACCTGAACCTTGACGTGGTACTCGTCCTGGCAGATCTTGGCGATGGTCTCCTCGACGCTGCCGACGGGATAGGAAGGACGGCACCCGGCCCACCAGGGAGCCAGCGCCAGCAGCAGGGCGATGAGAAAGCGGAAGGAAGCGTTCACGGGACCTAAGGTTTCGGCTTGGCGGGATGCTTGCGCTCGGTTTTCCGGCCGCTGTCCGGCTTCGTTTCCCGTTCCGCGGCGGGGAGCAGAGCCGGCACGCTCGGCGCGGCCAGCTCCGCCGTTGGCGCCGGGTGCGCCAGGCCGTATTCCGCGAAAATGCTGTCAATTTCGTCGTAGTCGAGTTCTTCCTTCTCCAGCAGTTCTTTCACGAAGCGGTCCACGATCTTCCAGTTTTTCTTCAGAACGCGGGCCGTGTCTTCACTGCATTCCTTGATGATTTTCTCGGTCTCCGCGTTGAGCCGTTCTTTCAGCGACTCGGAAATCGAATCAGCCGGCATGCTGGCAAAATCTCCTAAAAATCCATTTCCACCCATGCCCACGCGCCAGACCATGAATTGCGCCATGTTCATGGCCTGCTGAAAATCGGAGGACACGCCGGTCGAGGTCACGCCGAAGCGGAGTTTTTCCGCCGTATATCCGGCCAGGGACACCTTGATGTTCGCCAGCAGCGTGTGGCGGTCCATGGTGTAGAACTCCTCGCGCGGCGTATGGTGCACCACGCCCAAGGCCCCTCCCCGGGAGATAATGGACGCCTTGAAGACATCGTCCGTGGGATGCAGAAGATAGAGGATGAGCAGGTGTCCGGACTCGTGGTACGCCACCATTTCCCGTTCGTGCGGAGTCATGGTTTTGCGGTGCTCGATGCCGAGTTCGATGCGCTCGATGGCCTTGCTCATGTCGCCGTAATCCACTTGTTCAGCGCCCCGGCGCATGGCAATCAGCGCGGCCTCCTTGATCACATTCTCGATCTCGGCCGGGCTTTTGCCCACGGCTTTGCGCGCCAGACGGCCCACGTCCAGCTCCGGATCGTGCTGAACCTTGGCCAGATAATAGCGGAAGATCTCCTCGCGCTCCTGGAGATTGGGTTTGTCAATGAAGAGCTTGCGGTCAAACCGGCCGGGTCGCATGAGGGCCTGGTCCAAAACCCCCTCGGCCGCGTTGGTCGCGCCGATGACCACCACGTTCTCTCCCCGGGAGCCCAGCCCGTCCATCTCGACCAAAAGCTGGTTCTGCGTGCTGTTGGTTTCCTCCCCGCCGCCCATGTAACTGAAGGTCCGGCCGCGGCCCACGACCTCGATTTCATCAATGAAGACGATGCAGCAGCCCTCGGCGTAGGCCAGCTGGCGGGCCTGCTTGAAAAGCTTGCGCACGCGCGAGGCCCCCACGCCCACGAACACTTCGACGAACTCGGAACCGGCCACGGACAGGAAAGGCACCTTGGCTTCCGTGGCCACGGCTTTGGCCAGAAGGGTTTTTCCGCAGCCCGGCGGCCCGACCATGAGCACGCCGCGCAGGATCTTGCCGCCGATCTGCTTGAGCCGCGAGCGGTCCTTGATCAACTGCACGACTTCCCAGGCCTCGCGCTTGGCCTGTTCCAGCCCGATGATGTCCGAAAACTTGGTATTCACGTAGGTGGATTTGATTTTCTGCTTTTTCATCTGGGAAAATCCGCCGCGGAAAACCGTCATGTACAGGTACACGAAAACCACGGCGTTGAGGGCGGTCATGAGAAGCTGCAAGGGCAGGGTGGCCAGGGTCAGGTTGAGGTAAAAGGATTCCAGCGACGCCAGGCCGACGATGGTGAAAAAGATCAGTAGCACGACGGCGGCGATGATCAGAATTCGCACCCAGTAATTCATCAACCAGACTTTAATGCGTCGGTACAGCATCGGATCGTTCTCCCTTGCGCCTGTTCCAGACTGAAATTCCGTTGTTAGACCCCGCTCCGCGCCGTGCGGTCCATGCAACCCCTGCGACAGGGCGGCCTGGGGGCTGGGGAAGGGTGAAGCTAGGTCTCGACCTTGTGGGTGATCACCACGATTTTGATCGCGCTTTTCCGCTCGCCGTCCAGTTCCAGATGCATGAACTCCGAGCGGAACGTCAGTTCGATTTTATCGTCGGCCAGGTAGGACCGCGAAATGGTGATCGCCTTGATGGCCTGGTTCACGCTCTGGGGACCCATGGCCACGACCTCGATATCCTTGCCTTCCCGGATGTTGTTTGCGATGGCCCCTGCGACGGTGGCGGGATTGCTCTTCCCTGCGACTTTCAACGTGAGGAGTGGCATGGTGGCATGTCTCCTTTGCGGCGTTTCCCTGTTCGGGTCCACCCGGCATGGGCTTCGTAATATTAAAGTATAGCATAGAGGGAAAAGCTTTTCAATTTTGCTTCTTCAGGGCATGGGCCAGGGCGTAGATCTCGGCGCGCGGAACCCCCAGCCTGCGGGCCACCCGGGAGACCGCCTGGTTCAAGGTCAACCCGCCGGCTTGAAGCCGGGTAAGCTGCTCCTCAATGCCGACCGCCTCGGCCGGAGCTGTTCCAGGGGCGCCGGCCACAACCAGGGTATATTCACCCAGGGTCTTCCGCTGCGCCAGCGCCAGCAGTTCAGACAACGGCCGGCGCTCGAATTCCTCGAATTTTTTGGTCATTTCCCGGCACAGGGCCGCCTGCCGGTCGCCGAAAACCTCCAGCAGGCGCTCCAGGGTCTCGGCCAGGCGGTGCGGGGAGAGGAAGAAAACCAGGGTTTCGGGCCGGTCCTTCAGGCCGGCGAACCACTGTTTTTGGGCGCCTGCCTTGGCCGGCGGATATCCGTGAAAAGCGAACGCATCCAGGGGCAGGCCCGAACCCAGCAGGGCTGTCAACAGCGCCGAGGGGCCGGGCACCACCTCGACCGGCAGCCCGGCGCGCAGCGCCGCGCTGAGCAGCAGGTAGCCGGGATCGGAAACACCGGGCGTGCCGGCGTCGGTCACCAGGGCCAGGGTCCGGCCTTCGGCCAGCTGCCGCAGCAGGGCAGGCGTGCGCTGGTGTTCGTTATCCTTATGGTAGCTTTCCAAGGGCCGCTGGAGGTGATAGTGGTCGAGCAGGATGCGGGTGCGCCGGGTGTCCTCGGCCAGTATGAGATCCGCGGTCTTGAGCCGGGAGAGAGCCCGTAGCGTGATGTCTTCCAGGTTCCCGATGGGGGTGGCGATCAGGCTCAGCGTCCCCGGCGCGGCGGGGCTCATGGCGAGGGATTCTGCCGCTGCAACTGCCGTCGGGTCGCGCCCAGCAGGGCTTCCATTTTATCCAGCTCGCCGGGTTGCAGGGCGGCGCCGGCCGCCATTTCCTTGACGACCTGCACGAAGAACAGCAAATGACCGCCGCTCTGCCGGTCGAGCTGTTTTTGGCCCTGCGCCAGCTCCTCGACGCCGGATAAAATCCGCCGCAGCCGTTCGGTCTCCGCCAGGGTGAACTTGCCCTGATTGGCGTCCAGGGTGCGTTGGGCCTCCTGCACATTGGCCCGCAGGCTGATGGCGATAAACCGGGTCTGGTTGGCGCGGATGTATATCACGATCACCGCACCCAGCACGCCCACGATCGCCACCACGGCGATCAGCCAGCCCCAGTGCGTGCCCTGGGCGCGCGCGGGAGCGGACGGGACCTGGCCCCGCGAGGCTTCCCGCTGCAACTGGCGCATGCGCTGTCTCCGTCCCATGGCTGTTCCCTCACCCGCTCTCTCCCCGCTTTCGCGGGACGAATGATCTCGCCTTCGCAGGCTGATGATGATGGTCGCGCGCGCGGCGTTGAATACCCCTTCAAGGGGCAACAGGGTGCCGGAGGAGTATAGTGGGATTTTTCAGCAGCCTGTCAGAATGATCCGCCGCGCGGCACGTACGCGCGCTGCACGTCCGCGACCGGCGCCGTCCGTCTCAACCCGGCGGACTCACGGATGCGGTGGTAAACCCAGCGGAGCTTATCCGCGTGCACGCCCAGTCTCTGGAGGTGGGCGAGCGACAGGCGCGCGTCAATCACCTGGTAGAGATAATAATCGATCTCCTTCCAGGCTTTGATCGGCGGCCGGCCACCTCCCGGGTGTGCGGCGTAATCCAGCACCACCCGGGGCACGTTCAGGGCCCGCGCCAACTCCAGCACCTGGCTTTGATAGAGATCTCCCAGCAGGTTGAAATCGCAGGACAGTTCGGCGTGCCGGCCCAGCTGACCCACCCAGCATTTGGTTTTGTTCACGCTGCCCGCGACCAGGCCGCCCAACCGCCCGGCCTGATGGTAGAAATACGCCGCGCGCAGGCGGGCGGCGCGCGCCTGGCGTTCCGGGGGCGGAAGCTGCACCCAGCCGGGAACACCCGCCTGCAAAACCGGCCTTAAATCGTATATGTCCAGGGGACATTTCAAGAACCGCGCCACCAATCCCGCCCGGCCCCGGTCCTGGTTGGACCGCTCCCCTTCCGTGCAAAAAATCATGTGGACCCGTTCCCGGCCCAGGCTCTCCACCAGCAGGTTCGCGGCCACGGCCGAATCCAGGCCTCCGGACAATCCCAGGATAACGTTCCGGACCCCGGCGCGTTCCACCTGCTCCTGGATGAATTGCAACAGGGTTTGCCGCGCCTGGCCGCTGTCCAGCCCCGGAAATTTCAGGGTTTTGATTTCGCCGGCCGGCTTGGCGGCTTCGAACCACGAAGGAACGTCGAGCTGCTGTGGCTTCGGAGGCTCCGGCAGCTGCGCGGGTTTCTCTGGTTCCGAAGGTTCCGGAGCGAATGACGCGGATTCAGGCTCGGCGGAGATCGTTTCCGCGGGCATCTCGGCACTCTTATCCAAAGCGGTTTCCGCGACAGGCGCCTCGGCCAGCGGAGGCGTTTGCTCCGCGGCCGTCTGTTCCGCTAAACCAGCCGGCTGCCCGGAGGCTTCCGGCGCCAGGGGGGGAGGGATGTTCCCTCCCCGGCGGCGGCGTCCCCGGCCGCCGCGTCGGCGCCGGCGCCGCGGACGTTGCGGTTTATCCGGCAGTGCGGGTGTTTCCGTTCCCGTGACAGGTGTCTCGTCCATACGCTCCTCGGGAATTTGAGCGGCGTATCGCTCAAATTCCGGAGCAATTGAGCAAATAGATCAATTGAGCAGGTGCATGCTCAATTGCGACCAGAGGAAGCCCCTATGGGCCATTCCGGTCGGGGCGGTCAATTGCTCAATGTGCTCGTTTTGCTCAGATTTAACTCCATTAGTATCCCAGCGCGGCGAGGGTGTCCAGGTTTTTTCTGGCGGTTTCGGCGGCGGCGTCTGTTTTCGGGATTTTTTCCCACTCCAGCCGAGCCTTCAAATACCGTCCCTGCTGAAAAAACACGGTTCCCCACCCTAAATGGGCCGCGGCCAAAGCCGGGTCAATCGCCGCGGCCTGTTCGAAAGCCGACAGGGCGTCCTCAATGCGGTTCAGCTTCAAGTAAACGTTCCCCAGGTTGTTGTACGCCGTGGCGCTCTGGGGATTGAGCCGCAGCGTTTGCTGAAATTCGTTCAGGGCTTCGGTGTATTTCCCCTGCCGGTAATAAACCTGCCCCAGCGCCTGGCGGGCTTCGGTGTCCTGCGGCCGGTTCTGCGTCAACTGCTGATACTGGGCGGCCGCTTTGTCGTCTTCGCCCCGTTCGGAATACAGTTTCGCCAGTTGGGTGGCGGCTCCGGGGTGCTGCGGATTGAGCTTTAGCGCCTTCTGCCAGGCTTCATAGGCATCGGTAACTTTGCCCTCGGCCTGGTAAGTCTGGCCGCTGCGGAAGTACGCGTCCGCCAGGCGCGCGGCGACTTCCGGCTCCTGGCCTGCCGTCTGGAAGGCCTTGTCCAGGGCCTGCGCGGTCTCGGCCGTCATGCCCTTGCGTTCCAGCGCGCCGGCCAGGCCCAGATAGATTGCGGCCCGCTGAGGCTGTTCCTCGGCCGCCTGGTAATAGGCCGCGATGGCTTCATCCCAGCGGGCCTCCGCTTCCAAAGCCTGCGCATGCCGGTAGTGGCTGCCCACCGTGGCGCATCCCGCCCACAGAGCGGGCGCGGCCAGGAGGGCCAAGACCCAGCATCCGCGGCTGAAAAATCCGGAGCAGGAGGAAAACACAGGCAAGCAGGCCATCGTGGCTTTTACCGTAGCAAATCCCCACACCCTTGTCAAGCCAGCGCCAGGAGCGACGCGAACCAGGCGCGCAGGGCGTCCTCGCTTTCGCACTGATTGAGGCGGCGCCTGGATTCGGCGTGATGCGGCAGCCCCCGCAAATACCAGGAACCGTGTTTGCGCATCTCCAGCCGGGCGGTCCGCTCACCCTTGAGCGCCTTGAGCCCCTGGTAGTGTTCTTCCATGAGCCGGACGCGTTCGGGCAGACCGGGTTCAGGCAGGGTCTCGCCCGTGGCGAGATAGTGCTGGACGTGCTGGAAAACCCAGGGCCGGCCGAGCGCGCCCCGTCCGATCATGACCGCCGCGCATCCGGTTTCGTCCAGCAGGCGCCGCGCGTCCGCGCCGGTGGCCACGTCGCCGTTGCCGATGACCGGCAGGCGCACGCTTTTCACCACGCGGGCGATGATCTCCCACTGCGCCCGTCCCGCGAACTGCTGGCTGCGGGTGCGGGCGTGCACGGTCAGCGCGGCCGCGCCGGCCGCCTCGGCTCGCCGCGCGATGTCCTCGGCGTTCACGCCTTGCTCGTCCCATCCCGCGCGGATTTTCACGGTAACCGGGCGGGGGCAGCGCCGGCTGCAAGCGGCCACGATCGCTTCCAGGCGGTCAGGCTCGCGCAGCAAGGCGGCCCCGCCGCCGTGGCGGACCACTTTGGGCACCGGGCAGCCGAAGTTTAAATCCACCACATCCGCGCCCGCCTCGGCCAGGCGCAGGCTCGCCTCGGCCATGACCTCCGGGTCCGCGCCGAACAACTGGAACGACACCGGCTTCTCCCGGGGATCGGTCGCCAGCATTTTCACGGTTTGCGGCTGGCGCCGCACGAGGCCGTGGCAGCTCATCATTTCCGTGCAGACCAGCGCCGCCCCGAAGCGCCGGCACAGCAGCCGAAACGGCAGGTTGCCGATGCCGGCCAGCGGCGCCAGCACGGCCTGTCCCGCAAGTTCAACGTCGCCGATGCGCACGGCTTAAACCCCTGCAGAATCCAGTTCCAGATACGGCACGGCCGGAAGGTCCCAGGGGGAGCGCTCGCCGGCCGCCAGGCGGCGCGCGCCCGCGGCCGCGATCATGGCCGCATTGTCCGTGCACCATTCCCGCGGAGGGCAGAAAAACGCGATGCCCCGTTCCGCGGCCGCGGCGCTGAACGCCTCCCGCAGCGGACGGTTGGCCGCCACCCCGCCGGTCAGGACCAGCGCGCGCACGCCGCTGGTTTCGACCGCGGCCAGGGTTTTCTGCAGCAGATCCGCGATGACCGTGGCCTGAAAGGCTCCGGCCACGGCCGCGGCCGGCACGTCCGGCTGGCGCGACCGCAGTACGCGGACCGCGGTTTTCAAGCCGGAATAGGAAAAATCCGCCGAGCCATCTTTCATTTTGGGCAGGGTGAACCGGGGCAGCGCGGGAGAAGTGCTTCCGGCCGCGGCTTTTTCGATCGCGGGCCCGCCGGGATAGGCCAGGCCGATCAGCTTGGCGACTTTGTCGAACGCCTCGCCGACCGCGTCATCCCGCGTGCGCGCCAGCAGCCGGTAGGCGGGCGTTTCGTGGCGACTGACCAAGAAGAGGCTGGTGTGCCCGCCGGAAGCGACCAGGCCCACGTACGGATCGGGTAGAAGTGGCTGGTTGAGTTCCGCCGCCACCAAGTGCCCTTCCAGATGGTTCACGCCGATGAACGGCAGCCGCCTGGCAAAGGCCGCTGCCTTGGCCCAGGCCAATCCCACCAGCAGGGCGCCCATCAGCCCCGGCCCGTAGGTCGCGGCCACACCGTTCACATCCTCCCAGCCGGCGCCCGCGCGCCGCAGGGCCGCGTCCACCACGGCGGGCAGGCTGAGCAGGTGCTGGCGCGAGGCGAGCTCCGGCACCACGCCGCCGAAGGGGGCGTGCAGGTCCAGCTGCGAGGCCACGACCGAGGACCGAACCTGGCGCCCAGCCTGGTCGTCGGTCACCAGGGCGGCCGCGGTTTCATCACAGGAGGTCTCAATGCCTAGCACGAGCATAAGCGTTTCCTCTTAAGAGGGGTTTGGATCACGGAAATGGAAAGTTCAGAGGCAGGCAGGTTCGCAAACCAAACCACACATCTGCATAGTCTCTCCCCCTCCCTCGAGGGGAGGGGGCCAAGGGGAGGGGCTCCATGGATCGGAATGTCCGCATGCTCACCGCTGATCGGCTACTCGGCCGGCGATCGGCCAGCGAGACCTTCTCAGCGCGACATCTGCAGGATCTTGATGGCGTCCTTGGCCCGCTGTACCTGCGGGTCAATCTCGAGCTTCAACCGGCGGGCGGCTTTGACCCCCTCCAGCTTCTCGGCGATTTCCTGGCGGATCTCGCCCAGAATGAATCGCAGGTCCTCATTCCACTGGATCAGGTTGATCTCGACGTTCTGGTCCTTCAGCCATTGCTGGAACGCCTCGGCCAGCAATTCATCCTTGGTCTTGGGTTTGAGCTTGCTCCAGGATTTTTCCGACACTTTGACGGTCTCGTTGTTGACCTGCGCTTCCTCGCCCTTGGGATGGCGTTTCAGGTAGAACAGCGCGAACTCCTTGAAATAATTGCCGCCGCGCATCTTCAGCATGAACTCGTTGGGTTCGAAGGAGTCCACGGCCAGATCCGGCGTGATGCCGTTGCCATGAATCAGCTGCCCCTTGGGCGTGAGATACCGCGCCGTGGTGATGCGCAGGGCCGAGCCGTCGCCCAGGGGGATGATGGTCTGGACCGAGCCCTTGCCGAAGGTTTTCTGCCCCACGATCACGCCCAGGTTCCAGTCCTGGACCGCGCCCGCCACGATCTCGGAGGCCGAGGCTGAACCGGCGTTGACCAATAGCGCGAGCGGCACGGTTTTCATGGGCCTCAGCGCCGAGGAGAAAAAGCGGATGTTTTGCGCCTTGTGGCGCCCCTCGGTGTAAACGATCAGCTTGCCCTGGGGCACGAAGTACTCGGCGATCTCCGCGGCCATATTCAGGAGCCCGCCGGGATTGTTGCGCAAGTCCACCACCAGGCCCTTGATGTTCTGGGACTCCAAGGCCCGCAGGGCCTGGTTAAAGTCCTCGCCCGTGCGTTCCATGAATTCGGTGACGCGGATGTAGCCGATGCCGTCCGAGAGCAGTTCGTGCCGCACGGACTGGATCTTGATGATGTCGCGGATCAGCGGCACGTCGAACCAGTCCTGGGCGCCCCGGCGCCGGATGGTGATCACGCACTTGGTGCCCTTGAGTCCGCGCATCTTATGCACCGCGTCCAGGATGGTGATCCCTTCCGTGCTCTCGCCGTCGATCTTCATGATCTCGTCGCCCGGCTGGATGCCGGCGCGCTCGGCCGGCGTGCCGTCGATCGGCGAAATGATGGTCAGCTGGTTGTTGCGAATGGAAATTTCGATCCCCAGGCCGCCGAAACTGCCCCGGGTGTCCTCGCGCATGTCCTTGTAGCTCTGGGGGTCCATGAACTGGCTGTAGGGATCCAGTTCGCCCACCATGCCCTTGATGGCGCCGTAGACGAGGTCCTTCTGGTCAATCTTCTCCACGTCCACGTAGTTGTTCTTGATGAGCGCCATGGATTGGATCAGGGGCCGCAGGCTCTCGTAGCTGTCCTCGGTCAGGCTGACGTCGTCGCCCGAAGAGCGCGAGGCGCCCGAGAGCCAGCCCCCGAAAAAGCCCATCAGGGTGATGAACAGCACCAGGGTTGTGGTCCAGATGGCTTTCTTTAAGTTGAACATCCGATGATACCCTCCTCGGCGGCTCAGCGTTCCAGCCATCCCAGTGGATCCAGCGCTTCGCCCTGCCGGCGGACTTCAAAGTACAGCGCCGGCCCTTTCCAGGTGCCGGAATCGCCCAATTCGCCGATCAGCTGGCCGGATTGCACCGCTTGGCCTTCGGAAACCAGTATTTTCTGCAGGTGGGCATAGACGCTGTTGTAGCCGGCGCCGTGATCCAAAATCACCATGCGACCGTAGCCTTCAAACCACTCGGCGAACAACACTTCGCCCTGGGCCACGGACGTGACATTTTGACCCATCGTTCCGGCGATGTCAATTCCTTTGTGTAATATATAGGTATTAAAGCGGGGATGCTTGGTCCGGCCGAAGCGCGTCACGACCCGGCCGCGGGTCGGCCAGGGCAGGGCGCCGCGCTGCTGGGCGAAGTGGCGTCCGGCCTGGGCCAGCCGGCGGGACAGCCGCCGCGTGCGCTGTTCAAGCTCGGTAATGAGCCGGGTCAGGCGCTGGGAAGCCTGGTTGAGCTCGCGCAGGGCCTGCTCCTGCTCGGACCGCTCCTGGCGGACGCGGCGCAGGATTTTCTCCCGGCTCGTCTGGTGGGCTTTGATTTTATTCACCGAGTGCCGGGCGGACGTCTCCAGCTCCGCGGCCTGAACCTCGCGCCAGCCGAGCTCGGCGTGCTGAGCCTGCATCTGGGCCCGGCGCGCGAGCAGCTGCCGGATCAGGTCGCCGTTCTGGGCGGCCAGCACATGGAAACACTTCACCCGGGTCAGCCCCTGGCTGAGCGACGGGGCCGTCACCAGCGTCCGCCAAAAACCCGCTTGCCGTTCACGGTACAGGAGGCGCAGGCGCACGGCCAGGAGCTCCCTGAGCCGGGCCCCTTCCGCTTCGTTTTGCTTGAGGCGAAATTGCAGGTTGGCGATGGCGGTCCGGACCAACCGGAGGTTTTCCCGCTGTTCGGCGTGCTGGGCTTCCGCTTCCTCGATCTTCTGGCCGACCTGCTGGATCTCCCGCAAAATCGAACGTTCCTGCTTCCGCTGTTGCTGTACGTTCTGTTCGGTCCGGCGGATCTGTTCGCGCATTTCCTTCAGACCCTGCCGCTCCTGCCGCAGATCCTGCCGCACCCGGTTGAGCTGTTCCTGCAGGTCCTGCGGGGTCGCGGCCGCGGCGGCCGAGGGACTCAACGCGGCCAGGCAGAGCAAAACCCCCCTGAGCCGGCTGCCTTTCATTCGGTCAGCTCCCGGCTAATGGACACGAGGCTCCCTACCAGGCCCAGCAGAGCCCCGGTGCCCATGAGCGCGGCCCAGCCCGCGAGCGTTTGGGAGGCAATATCCGCCGGCAGCAGCGCCTCCAGGTCAAGGCCCAGTTCGCGCCGGGCAAAGAACGCCAGCAGGGCCCACAGCCCCCAGAGCAGGCCGCCGGCCACCGCCCCGCCCAAAATGCCCTGAATGCCTCCCCAGATCAGGAGCGGTCCGCGGACGAAGGCATCGGTGGCGCCGATCAGGCGCATGAGGCTGATTTCCTCGCGGCGGGTGAACACCATCAAACTGATAATATTCCCGATGACGATGACCGAGGCCAGCACCAGCGCGAGGGTCAAAACCAGCACGGCCAGGCGCACGAACTGCAGGGCGCGGAGAAAGCGCTCCGCGTCGCCGCCGCCGTAGCTGACCTCGGCGACATCCGGAAACTGCTTGAGCCAGGCGGCAAAGCGGGAGACGTTTTCCGGGGTTTTGTCCCACAGGTCAATGCGGATCGAGGCCGGCAGGGGGTTCTCGCCCAAAACGGCCAGCAGGTCCTTGAGCGTGGGATCATCGCTGAAGCTCTCGAGGGCTTCGTCGCGGGTCTGGTGGACCACGCCCGCCACCTGGGGGTAATCCTTGATCTTGGTGATGAAAGCCTCCACCTGTTTGGCGTCGGCGCCGTCGCGGAGAAAGAGAACCACCTCGATCTTATCCTGGAAAAACCGGGTCAGCTGGAAAATGCCCAGGTTGAGGACCAGCACCAGTCCCAGGGCCATGAGGGACATGCTCATGGCGCCCAGAGAGATAAGGTTCAGGCGCTTGGAGCGCCAGAGGCTGCGCACGGCCTCCTGGAGGATGAAGCTAATCGCCATGCGGCCGGTTCCTTTCGCCGCGGATCAGGCCATGGTCGAGAAAAAGCGTGCGCTTGCGCAGGCGCTGGATGAAATTCAGATTGTGCGTGGTGCACAAGACCGTGGTGCCGGTTTCCGTCACCTGCTTGAGCACCTGCATCACTTCCCAGCCCGTGGCGAAATCGAGGTTGCCGGTGGGCTCGTCGGCCAGGAGCAGGGGCGGATCGTGCACGATCGCCCGGGCCAGCACGACGCGCTGTTTTTCCCCGCCGGACAGGTGCCAGGGTTTGAGCTGTTTCTTTTTCAGCAGCCCCACCCGGTCCAGGGCCTGGTCCACGTCCCGCGCCATTTTGCGCCCGCTCAGGCCGAGAATATGCAGGGTGAGCGCCACATTCTCCTCCACCGTGCGGTCAAAAAGCAGGCGGAAGTCCTGATAGACGACGCCCAGACGCCGTCGGTAATAAGGCACCTGGCGGGGCTTGAGCTTGGCGACATTCTGTTCAAAAACGATGATCTGGCCGCGGGTGGGCAGGATTTCGCGGCTGAGCAGGCGGATGAGCGTGCTTTTGCCCGCGCCCGAGGGGCCGGTGATCATGACGAATTCGCCGCGCGCGATCTCCAGGTTCACGTCCCGCAGGGCCTTGAATTCGTTCTGGTAGGTCATGAACACGTGATGGAAGTGGATCATGGCTTTGATTATAAATCCCTTACCCCTCCGGGTCAATGTTACCAAACACCCGGTAACCGGCTAAACCACGTTTAACCTACGAACCGCCGAAAGGAGAAAGTGGAAAGGAGACCGCATTTGAGCTTCCGATCTACTTTCCCCTCTCTACTGTTCAAATGCTCTGTAACCGCTCGGCTCAACCTGTCTGCGGCTGAGCGGTTACGGCCGCACGCCCCACCCGCGTAACTGTTCCCGCACCCGGGCCGCTCCCCACAAAGTGGCGCTCACCAGGGACTCCAGGTGCCCGTGGAGGGTACGTTCGTACTGCTTGCGTCGCGAAACGATATTCTTAAGGCTCGCCGCTGCCTGGCTGGGATCAAAGACCGGCTGCTCCAGTTCTTGCAGCAGGCGGTTCAGCTTGGGGTCTCGTCCAAAACCGGTGACCAGGGCACCCGCTTGGATGCCGAGAATAAGGCCATGATAACGCTGGCTGAGCACAAGTTCCGCGCCCGCGAACATTCGTGCCGCGGGTTCCGGGGCCGAGGCAAAGCCACACTCGCGGAACAAGGCTAGGCGGCGCAGGCGCCCGAGCAGTTCCCTGTCTCCGCGGTTCCCGAGGGCCACGAAGCGGAGGTTGCGGCCAGCCGCCCGGGCAAGTGCGAAGATCTCCTCCAGCCAGGAGGGGACTTTATACTTCAGCCAATCCGCACGCAGGCATATGACCCAGGTTTTTCCCGAACGGTCTTTCTGCCAGGGCCGCAGCCATGCCAGATCACCGCCGGGTTGTACGCGCGCCGGCTCCAATCCCTGTTCCAGGCACCAAGCCGAACTTTCCGGATCGCGCGGGATCACGAGGTCCACGCGGCGCAAGACCTGTTTCGCCAGCCAGCGGTTCCCTGCCCAGCGCAACGGGATGAAGCCCTGCCCCCACACGATCGTCCGCTTGCCCAGCCGCCGGGCCCAGTCCAGCAGGCCCAGGTAGTAAACCGGCGAGAAAGGGCCGGACACATCCTGCACCAGCCCGCCGCCGCCGGAAATAAAAACCCGGCAACCCCGCAATTCACGCCAGAGAACGCCCGGCCGCCACCGGGCCGCGGCGCGGACGCGGTGCCGCTGTTGGGTGGCCGCCGGGTCCGCAGAGAGCACGGTGATCTGTCCGCGCCACAGGGCCAGGGCGCGCAGCAGGCCTTCCAGGATCAACTCGTCGCCCTCGTTGCCAAAACCGTAATACCCGGAAACCAGGATGGTCACCCAGCTCCCCTTTCGCCTCTCGCCTTTCGTCCGGTTAGGTTGAGACGCCAGACGCGCCCGCCCACCACAGCCGCGAGGAGCAGCCCAAAAAACAACGCGCCCAGCCACAGGCCGTGGAATGTGCGCAGCGCGGTCAGGGCCAGCGGCGTATGCACGTGACAAAAGCTGTTGATCAGGGAGACCTGGCCCACCATCCCCAAGGCCAGGAACAAGCGCGGCCACAGCCGCTCCCGTCCTGCCTGCCAGTACCGGCCGAACAAACCCAGCAGCAGGAGCGGATGCCCCCAGAGGAACTCCTTGAACCGCGGACGCACGCCCAGCCAGGTTTCCAGCTGGTCACGGACCGCCAGTTCCAGGTCCGGGACCGGCATCCAGGCCGCATGCCCGGTCCGCAGCCACAACAGGGCGGCCAGGCCGGCCGCCAGTCCCACGCCGGCCAGCGTGGCCAGACGCCGCCGCCGTTCCCAGCGCGCGCGCCACCAGTGCGGGTCGGTCACATCCGGAAACAGATACAGCCCGCCCAGGGCCAGCGGGAGGCCATACGCGGCTTTCACGCCCCAGAATTGGTCGGTGCCCAGCAGAAAGTCGCGCTGGTACAGAAGCACGGCAATCGCGCATCCGGCCAGAAGGTTCCAGAACGTGATCAGGCCGAATTCCTGCGCCGCCTGCTGCACGGCGGACCGCCAGTCCGGCGCGCCGGGGGAAGGTTCCAAATTCAGCATGCCCAGCGTGAGCAGCGGCACCAGAACGGCCATCAGCCAGGCCGCGATCTTGGTGCTCCACGCCGGCGACCCCTCCCAGTGCAGGATCAATAGCGCCATGACGCAGAAACCGGCCAGCCAGCGAAAATACAGCGGCCGCAGACGGATGGTCAGCACCCGCTCGATGACGCCCGTGTCGCGGCCCGTGACCCCGGCCGCCCACAGCGCGGCTTTCCAGGCAAAGAGAAAGATCACCGCACCCAGGCCGAGGTACAGTGCGGCCGCGGCCAAATGGCCGATCCGGGCGACCGCCGGCACGGCGGCCGGGCCAAGGGTTATGCCCCGGCGGTTGAGGTCCTGGCTAACGGCCCGGACCAGCGCGAGGCTCTGGTCAAACGGCCACGAAGCCGGCGGGCTGATGTAGAGCAACCCCACCTGCCGCTCCCGGACCGCGCGCACCAGGCGCAGGCGCAGCTGCCGGAAAGAACGGCGGGACGCCTCGCGGCTGGTCAGCGCGTGGGCGCGGACCATGGCCCTGCCGTCCTGACGCCTCACGGCCGGCCGCGCGGCCGTCGGCAGGGCAAATTCCGGGATCGCGGCCAGGGGGCGGCGCAGCCACGGGGTATTGAAATAGGAACGGAAGAACGCCCCGGCATTGATCCCGCCCTTCCAGAGGGGGATGACCACGTCGGGCCGCAGGGAAGACAGCACCGCGGTAAATTGGTCAAGATCGTGGGTCGCGCCCCAGTCTCCGGCCGGCAGGGCCAAGGCTCGCCGGAAGTTCTCCGGCATGGGACCGGCCGGGACTTCGAGGATGAACCGGTCCGGTACGATCCGCGGCAGGGGCGCGGGCAGGGTGACATCGCAGATAAATTGCTGTTCGCGGATGCGGACCTGCAGGTTGGAGAGCCCGAACTGTCCGGTCAGATAAACCACCGCGTTGCTGGTGAGGAGCGTGTCCGACAGCCTGATCTCGATGCGGTCGGGCGCCGGGTGCCAGGCTTCGGCCAGGTTGAAACGGAGCATGTCCTGCAGGGTATAAGGTTCCCGCACCAGCGTGGTGACGCCGGCGTCCCGCAGCGCCTGGATGGCGCCGGGATCCCGGGCCGCAGCGGCCAACAGGCGCTGTTCGGAAAAAGCGAGCTCCACGCTGCGCGGGCGCGTTTCCCGGTCCAGGCGCTGGAAAGTCAGCCCCGCGGTCCACCCCAGGCTCAAGACCAGGAGCAGGGCCGCGAACCAGCGTTCGAGTGAATTCATGGGGGCGTGAGCCGCTGGTTGCGTTGCCGCCACTTGGCGCGCTTGTGCGCGTCAAAATCCTCGGAAAAGACATGGCGTCCGTCCGGCCCGACCACGAAAAACATATAGTTGGTCTGTGCCGGATAGGCCGCGGCGCGGATCGCGGCCAGTCCGGGATTGCCGATGGGTCCTGGCGGCAGGCCGGCATGCCGGTAGGTATTATAAGGAGAAACGGTCTGGAGGTCCTCCAGGCTCAAACTGCCGGACAGGCGTCCCTGGCTGTAGAGCACGGTAGCGCAGGATTCGAGGCGCTTGCGGGCCCGCAGGCGGTTGTAAAAGATGGATGCCACGATTTCGCGCTCGTCGGGTTGCGCGACCTCCCGCTCGATGATGGACGCCAGGGTGATGAGCTGCAGCGGGTTCAAGCCCTGCGCCTCGCCCGCCGCGAACAGGTCCCGGCCGACCTGGGCATGGAAGCGGTCCACCATGCGGCGCGCCACGTCCCGCGGGCTCAAGCCTTTGGTCAGGCGGTAGGTATCCGGAAATAGGAACCCTTCCAGGCTGGGCGCGGGCACGCCCCACTCCCGCGCCAGGTCCGGGTCGCGGACCACGGCCATAAACGCCTCGCGCCCCAACAGGCCGGCATCCTCCAAACGCGCCGCGATCTGGGCCGCGGTGAACCCCTCGGGCACGGACAGAGGCCGCTGCACCACGTCGCCGGCCGCCAGACGGCGCACGACTTCGGGCAGTGGCTGGCGCGGCGGAAAGGCGTACTCACCGGCCTTGAGCTTGCGGGCCGAACCGGAGAGCAGCACATAGGTTCTAAACGCCCAGCCCTGGCGGATCACACCGGCTTCGCGCAGCTGGCGGGCCATGGCCCGGATTCCGGTGCCGGGCGCAATCTCCACCACGCGCGGCGCCTGACCGCCAATGCCGCTCAGCGTCAGCCAGGCCAGCAGCCACAACCCGGCCGCTCCGGCCAGTCCGACCAACCACCACCAGGGGCGGCGCAAAAAAAGGAACATCAGGATTCTTTCCTTTGAGAAGAATTTAAAAAATCATCCCCTCCCGCCATGAACGGGGGAGAGGCGAAGAGGTCAGAAAGTGTTTATAGCATAGTCGCAGGCCAGGTTCAATCCGGACCCTACCGCATGATCGCCAGCTTGCCGCGGCTGGACCGGCCTTCGGGATCGGTGATGATGTACAGGTAGACCCCGGAGGCCACGGCCTGGCCGCGGTCGTTGGTCAGCGCCCACTGGGCCTGTCCGGTGTCGCCGGGGTTTTGGGTCAGTCCGCCGTCCGCCGTCCATCCGGGCGGCAGAGCGGTGACGCGCCGGCCGTCAACCGTGTAAATGCGGATCGTGGCGTTGCGGCTCAAGTTCAGGAAGACCATCCGCGACCGCACCCAGGGCAGCTCGCCGTTCCAGGGGTTGGGATAGACGATGACCTGGTCCAGGTCCGGTGCGCTGCGCAGGGGCGTGGACGTGATGGTCACGGTCGGCGTGATGGTCGCCGTGGGACTGATGGTCGCGGTTGGCGAGATCGTGCTGGTCAAGGTCATGGTCCGCGTGGGCGTGACGGTCCGCGTGGGCGTGACGGTGGAGGTTCTCGTACTGGTGGGTGAAGCCGTGCGCGTCCGGGTAATGGTCGGCGTCGGCGTGCAGGTGCGCGTCAGCGTGATGGTGAAGGTTTGGGTCGGGGTATGCACGGGTGAATGCGTGCTGGTCGGGGAGATCGTGGACGTTCGCGTGATCGTCGGCGTGGCCGTGGCGGTCGGCGATTGGGTAAACGTCCCGGTCCGCGTGGCCGTGGGTGTGTGCGTCCTGCTCGCGGTATACGTGGGCGTGGGCGTGGCCGTGAGGCTGGGCGTGGCGGTCAGGGTGATCGTAAACGTCAGCGTGCGGGTGGCGGATTCCGTGGCCGTGGAGGTGGCGGAGGCGGTCGGCGTGCCTGTGGCCGAGGGCGTGGCCGTGCGGCTGGGCGTGGGCGTGTCCGTGAAGGTCGGCGTGCCGGCCGGAGTGGGCGTGAACGTGGAGGTAGGCGTGAAGGTCGGCGTGCCGACTTCCGTGGCATAAATGCAAAACCTGCTGCTGGGCAATACCCCGGTCGGCGTTCCAAAGGGGTCGGGAAAGGTTCCGTAGGTAAACGGGCTTCTGTCCCGGGTTTTCCAATAGTCAGGATCGCCGTCATAGATCGCGATGTAAACGGAATTGTTGGAAACCTGGTTGGCCAGCCAATAGGTCTCGCCGGCGGTTACGGCCGTAGTGGGGATCACGAAAGTGTTCCACCCGTTCACCAGGGATTGAGAAGCGCTTTGGGCCAGAAGGGTCCCTGGCGTATTGGGGCCGCCGTTCCCATAAATGGCTGCGCGTCCGTTGCCGCCCCCGGCATCCGTGATATACAGCAGGATCCGGTTGACAGTGCCCGTGGCCGGAGCATCAAACTGCGTAGCGGACAGATACCCTTGATTGTTATAGAGCGCGAGACTTCCGGTCCCCTGCTCGCCGAAGGTCACGGCGTCGGCCGGGACACCCAGCAGCAGCCCTAAGCCGGCGGCAGCCAAAATGTTTCGCCACTCCCAACGTCTCATGCCCGCCCTCTTTCCGTGTATTTCATGGCGCGATGGCCATCTTTCCTCTGAGCCAACGGCGGCCCTGCTGATCCTCGAGCTGTATCCTTAGATAATACACCCCTGCGGCCAGTTCCCGGGTGGAAAACGCGGTGACCGCCCTGCCGTCCAGGCTGAAAGTCTCGTCCGTCACCAGCAGCACGCGCTCGCCGGCGGGGTTATACACCTCCACCCAGGCCCGCGTGGCGCCCGAACAGGCATAAGACAGCTGCACGCGCTCGCGCGCCGGCTGGGGGAAGACCCGCATGTCCTCCCCGGCCAGATCCGGCGCTGCGGTCAATGTGGCCGAGCGCGAGGACGCAGCCGCCGGTGTCAGGGTAGGGGTCACGGTTCCCGTGGGCGTGATGGTTCCGGTGGGCGTGATGGTCCCCGTGGGAGAGAGGGTCGGCGTTCGGCTGACCGTGGGTGTCATGGTCGGACTGTACACCGGCGAACGCGTGCTGCTGACTGTGATGGTCCTGGTCCGGCTCGCGGTCGGGGTCGCGGTGCGCGTGGAGGTGCCGGTCGCGGTGCGCGTGATCGTAGGGGTCTGGGTCGGACTGTACACCGGCGACGGGGTGCCGGTCGCGGTGCGCGTGCGCGTGGCTGTAAACGTCGCCGTGCCGCCGGGCGTGGGCGTGGCGGTTCCCGTGATCTCCGTGGCGTAGATGCAGAAGCGCCAGGGCTGCGCGCCCGTGGGAGAGCCAAAGGGAGCGGGGAAACTCCCGTACGCATACGGCCATCGCTCGCGGCTCTTGAAAAAGTTAGGATCGTCGTTATAGAGTCCCACGGTCGTAATGGTGTTGGAAAGCTGGTTGGCCAGCCAGTAGGTCGCCCCACTGGTCACGGCCGTTTCCGGGATCACGAAGGCGTTCCAGCCGGTGACCAGCGGTTGGGAGGCGCTTTCCGCCAGCAGCGCGCCCGGCAGATTCAGGCCGCCGTCGCCGTACAAAGCCACCCGGCCGCTGGCCCCTCCGGTCACCGTGACATAGAAGAAGATGCGGTTGACCGCGCCGGCCGCCGGGCAGCTGAACTGCGTGGCGGTCAGGAAATTCTGGTTGTCGTAGATTTCGTAGTTCCCCGTCCCCTGCTCGCCAAAGGTGACAGCCTCGGCGGTCGCGGCGGTTAGGGCCAGAGCCAGCAGCGCGAGGCCAGGGCCGCGAAAGGTCATGGCTCCCTCTCGATTAACGCACCACGACAAACTTTTTCTTGATCGTCCGCTTGCCCCCCGCGTCCTCCACCTGGAGGGTGGCGTAGTAGAACCCCGGCGCCAGGGCGCGGGTGTCCAGGTCCGTAACCGCGTTCCCGCGCACGGCCTGGGGCTGGTCCTCGACGCGGGCCACGATCTCGCCCGTGGCGTTGAAGATCACGATCTTGACCTGGCCAGGCCCTTCGAAATGGTAGATAAAGCGCGCCACCTCCCTGGCCGGCTGGGGAAAGACCACGCTTTCGTCGGACCGCAAGATATAGGGAGTCGTCGTGGATGTGATGGTAATGGTCGGAGTGATAGTCCTTGTAGGGGTAATCGTAGAAGTTGGCGTGAACGTGGAAGTACGAGTAATCGTGGGCGTTGATGTTCTCGTTGGTGTTCTGGTACGTGTGGGAGTTATAGTAGGGGTCGGAGTGATCGTCGGTGTGGCAGTGTGGGTGGGGGTAATGGTCGGGGTCGGGAAGATGCTTAGAGCACGGAGCACATTAATTCGACCGCTGCCGATGGCTGATGAACTTCCAGAATCAACGCTATCGCAGTTACTTAGTATCCTCGTTCTGATTTGGGCTGATGTCATCGCGGGCCAGGCAAGCTTGATCATAGCGGCCAGTGCTGAAACCTGCGGGCAAGAAAAGGAAGTCCCATCCACAGAACTCCAACCACCTGTGTTTGCAGTAGATGTGACACCGTTGTCTTCCGGAAACGAAGGATGATATTGTTGTAATGCCCCTCCAGGAGCGACACAGTCCAATCGCGAAGCATCGTAAGGGCTGCAGTAATTTGAATAATAGGTAATAAAATCCTCTGAGTCGGTTGCTCCGACACTCATAACACTCGCATAACACGCAGGATACCGAGGCGCAGTTGCCAAATTAATATTCTCATTTCCTGCAGAGGCGACCATTAATTTGCCGGCGCTATTAGCGTAATTAATTGCCGTCAAAATCGTGGCTGAATCAGTGCCGGTGGTGAAACTCATGCTCAAGATATCCGCCCCATTATCTACAGCCCAGGTAATCCCATCCGCGATATCAATAAATGTTCCAGCGGCGTCTTGGTCCAGTACTTTTACGGGCATGATCTTCACCCGGTTATCATAAGCTGTTCCCGCAATCCCGCTGCTATTGTTAATAATGGCTGCGATCGTGCCCGCAGCGTGTGTGCCATGTCCATAAATTGGGCGGCCGCCGAAAAAGATATTGTCATCGTTGGTATTTGTGTTGTTAAGGATTACGTTGTATCCCGGAACCAACCGACCGGAAAATTCAGCATGGTCGGCGTCAACACCCGTATCTAAAACCGCCACCACCACCTGCTGGGTGTTGAAAAAATAATTAGCCGCTTTAGCCGCGTCCCCACGCGTGCGGTTGATCCACCATTGCGTAAACCCATTTACATAATAAGTGTCGTTGAATGAACCTCCGATAGGTGTATAGGTAGTTGAAATAGCCGCTGCGTAAACACGGCCATTAGGCTCGATGGCTTCGATTATTGCGTTCCCTCGCATGGCAGCCAACGCAGAAGCCACTGATTGCCCTGCGGGGAGTTCCAATAGATTCCAGTCTTTCAACCTCGTTTGACGCTTTACCCGAGTTTTAAAATGACGGTGAAATGCCGCCTCCGCAGTTGCGATATTTATGGCACTGGCTTGTACCTGGGTATTAAATCGCATACGGTCTTCCGCAGTTAGAACACTCTTATACTTGACTAATATTTCACCCTCAAAGTAGTCATTTGTCTTTTGGCAGGGATGCGGAAGAATTGGCATACCTGTTTTATCCGGACGATTGGCGGAAAACACCACTGAGGGGTAAAGGGCAATTATTAATATCAACAATCGGGAAATACAGTTCATTGTCGCACCTCTCCCTTTATAATAAGCATGTCCAAGTATAACAAGGCTTCCTATGAGAGGCAAGAGGTGCCGCCTCATTCTTTTAATTAAAATACCGACAAAACAAAGCTTTTTGTTTGCGTTTTGGGCACAATTCAAATACCCTTTTAAATATATAGAACATATTAGTAATTGATCGGGTTAATGAATGACTCTCCAGGAGGAATCATGGACAAATATTATAAAAACGGTTTGTTGTGGGTTACCCTTCTTTCCCTTGCAAGCGTCCCTTACCTATCAAGTCAAATATTCCATCACGAACAGGGCGAAGGCTTAATAAAAAATCAATCCGAGTGTTTTAACCATAGCAATGACAGATTGATTTATTTATCAAAAACTTTAGTACACCCCAAAGTCCTGCGGGCGGGCGCAACTAAATCCTGGATTGATAAAGCTCTTGAAACAATTGAAAATTATGAATATTTAGTGACCCACATTTCAGCGCGTCCCCAAGCAACCAATAGGCAACAAAATTTTCGTTCTTTTTTTGAACCTCAGGGAGTCACACTGCATCCTCGTGGTTTATCACAACGAAACCAGCATCGAGAACATTCGAAGTCGTCATTAATAAATCGAAACAATAAAAATGTTCCACTTCCATCATGGAAGTGGAAATGGGAGACTAAAGAATTTGGCAGACGAGGTCTTTTACACCCAATTTCCCCAGCCAAACCCATAATTAATGGCAATCGTGTAGAATATAATCGAGGTCCAATAACAGAGTGGTATGAAAACCGCCCGGAAGGTTTGGAACAAGGATTTATTATATTTCAAAGGCCAACTATTTCTGCAACCACTCTATCTTCAACTAATTTACCTAATAATGAATGGGTTATTATTGCTTCACATGAAATACAGGATTTGAAATTACGGCTCTCCTTCGATAATAAAAGCATATACTTTCTTGATAATAACCAAAATATTGTACTGGAATATGGGCAACTATTAGTTAAAGATAGAAATCAACATATATTACCCTCTAAATTGGGGGTTGAAAATAACAGGATTATTCTATCTTTTTCCGATAAAAATGCTACCTATCCCATAGTTATTGATCCTTTACTAACCGCCCCCTCTTGGGCCAGAGAAAGTAATCAGGCCTTCGCTTTCTTTGGTTGTAGTGTAGCAAGTGCAGGAGATGTCAATGGTGATGGATTTAGTGATGTACTTATTGGCGCATATGGTTTCGATAATGGCGAATCTGGCGAAGGACGCGCTTTTGTTTATCACGGAAGCGCATCCGGCCTTTCTTCAGTACCAAATTGGTCCGCAGAAGTTAATCAAGCTGACGCCCATTTCGGATGGTCGGTTTCTTCGGCCGGAGATGTTAATGGCGATGGATTTAGTGATGTAATTATCGGAGCCTACAAATATGATAACGGTGAAACCGACGAAGGCCGAGTTTATGTTTACCATGGTAGTCCATCAGGCCTCACTGTTTCACCCAATTGGACCGCCGAAGGTAATGAATCGAATGCTGTTTTCGGGTATTCCTTGGCTACCGCCGGTGATGTCAATAATGACGGTTATAGCGATATATTAATTGGTTTTAGAAATCACGTGTGCGTTTTTCACGGCAGTTCGACCGGCCTATCCAACACCCCCGCTTGGCTATACACAAACAATCAACCTGATTCCAACTTTGGCTATTCTGTAGCAGGAGCCGGAGATACCAATGGTGATGGGTTTAGCGATATTATCGTTGGGGATCATGGATTTGACAATGGTGAAACAAATGAAGGTAGTGCATATGTCTTTCTCGGGAGCCCCACGGGTGTTACTACTACAGCCTTCTGGACTGCCGAAAGTAATCAAGCAGAGGCCTGGTTTGGCTTTTCCGTAGCCTGTGCGGGCGATGTTAATGGCGATGGATACAGTGACGTAATCATTGGGGCCCCCTATTGCGATAATCCCGAAACAAGTGAAGGCTTGGCATATGTATTTCATGGTAGTACATCGGGTCTTGCCCCTGTAGCATCATGGGTAGCCGAAAACAATCTTGCATTTAACTTTTTAGGATATTCCGTGTCCGGTGCTGGTGACATTAATGGAGATGGTTTCGGCGATGTTCTTGTTGGTATCCGCGGATATGACAATGGTCAGTCAGATGAGGGGCAGGCGTGCGTTTATCACGGAAGCGCAAGCGGACTTGCTACCGCACCATCATGGTCTGCCGAAGGCAACCTCGAATACAGCAGTTTCGCTAACGCTTTATCTAGTGCCGGCGATGTTAATGGCGATGGTTATAGCGATGTAATTATTGGTGCATCGACTTATGATAATGGCGAAGCAGACGAGGGCCGGGCGTTCGTATTCAACGGAAGTGCTGTTGGTTTGACCCCAACCGCTTATTGGTCCAACGAGAATAACCAGCCAGGTTCGCGACTGTCTACTTCCGCCGCTTATGCAGGAGACCTGAACGGTGATGGTTATAGTGATTTAATTGTAGGAGCCCCTTATTATGACGGAGTTTATAACGAAGCTGGCCGAGTGTATATTTTTCTTGGTAAATATGAAGGATTAAGTTTGACTGCCAACCAAACTATAGATGGTGGGATAGCCAGCGCTCTTTTTGGTTCTTGCGTATCGACGGCAGGCGATGTAAATGGCGATGGATTTTGCGATGCAATTGTTGGGGCCCCACATTTTAGTAATGGCGAAAGCAACGAGGGAATTGCTTATGTGTTTTATGGAAACGCCACCGGTCTTAATGCGAGTGCTTCATGGTCTTTTGAAAGTAATCAGATCGGCGCTCAATATGGATCTGCCGTATCTTCTGCTGGTGACGTAAACGGGGATGGATATGCAGATGTTTTAATATCATCGCCTTTTTATAACAACCTCGGAAGAGTATATTTATTCTTAGGTGGCGCCTCTGGCCTAGATAGTAATCCAGCTTGGTATGCCGAAGGAGATCAGATTAATGCGCAATTTGGCTCTGCAATCTCAAGTTGTGGAGACGTTAATGGTGATGGTTTTGCCGATATCGTTATCGGTGCCCCATTCTATGATAACGGCCAAACTGACGAGGGACGTGCGTTCGTATATTTGGGTCATTCAGGCGGATTAAGCAACCTTCCTGTATGGACCACCGAGAGCGGTCAAGCAGATGCGCAATATGGCCGTTCTGTTTCTTCGGCCGGAGATGTAAACGGGGATGGTTATAGTGATGTGGTCATAAGCGCACCGTTTTACGATAATACCCAGAGCAACGAAGGTCGCGTATATGTCTATCACGGAAATGCCAACGGCTTGATCGCAACTCCTTCGTTTGCAGTTGACAGTGGTCAGAATAATGCTCAATTTGGCTGCTCAGTGGCTAGCGCAGGAGATATAAACAACGATGGATATTGCGACATCATTATCGGCGCTTATCAATTGAACAATGGCCGTGCATACATATTCTTCGGTAGTACTAGCGGTCTGAACATCACCGCGAATTACTTCATAGATGGCGACCAATCCGGTTCACAGTTCGGATATTACGTGGCTGGCACTGGAGACGCCAATGGCGATGGATACAGCGATGTGATTATTGGTGCGCCTTATTATGATAATGGCCAAACCGACGAAGGAAAAACATTTCTCTATTACGGAAACGAAGGTGTCGCGACACGTCAGTTGCCACGCCAGATACGGCCAAGTAATAACACAGCAATCGGGCCTTCCGGATTAGCGGCCGCCTCAATTGCAAACACCGAATTCCTTGTCCGTTTGTTTTCAAAGGGAAGCCAAGGTCGATCTCGTTCAAAATTACAGGTTCAAATTTCCTCGCCAAGCCAACCAATTTCAACCGGAATCATTTATTCACAATCTTCATATACAGATACGGGGGTGGCGGGACTAGATCTAAATTTCATTGTTGGTGGTCTAAATCCTCAAAAGGCATATAATTGGAGAGCCCGTTTACTATACGATCCAAGTCAGAATAATAACGGTCAGCTTCATAGCCCATGGTATAGATTGTCATGGGGAAGTTTGAATGGTAACGCAGATTTCCGCACCGGGCCAGCGGCCCCTGCAACACCAACTCCAACACCCATTCCAACTATATTGCCACCAGAAGATTTTCAGGGTCAGTTAATCGACAGTAAACACTTCTTTGTTTATCCAAATCCTGCCCGTGGGACGAATGTAAAATTCAAGTTTTTCCTGAAACAGGCAGCAACTGTAAAAATAAAAATATTTACCCCTCAAGGAAAATTTGTATGGGAAAAAGTAAATGAATATCCGCTTGGTTGGAGTGAAATAACTTGGAACGCATCAGGAATGGCTAACGGTGTATATTTTTATATTGGAGAAGCTAAAAATAGCTTATACCAAGATAAAATCACAAAAAAGCTTGGTCTTGTTAAATAGCCGTTTTTTTTTACCGATTTATCGTTAGCTGTTTTGTTATCTGCGAATTGTTCTTAACTGTTCTCGTTATTTTTCGAGTCGCATCTGTTAGGCGAATTGCTTTCCTATTTACAAAAATGCTCTTCCAAGCCTATAATATCGGCAATTTCAGCTGTATGGCTTCACCCCAGGAGGAAACACCCCATGTCCGTGCATGCCCATCACGAGGGCCACAGCGACCTTGGCACGACCAAGTCCGGCCTGGACCCCACGGTCGCGGCCGCCCTGGCCTATCTGCTGGGATTTGTCAGCGGCATTCTCTTCTATATCATCGAGAAGCACAATCCGTTTGTCCGTTTCCACGGCCTGCAGTCCACCATCTTCTTCGGCGGCTTGTTCGTGATTGTGGCCGTGCTGCACCAGATCCCCATTCTGGGCTTTATCCTCAATTTCATCATCCTGTTGACTGCTTTCGTCATCTGGCTGTTCCTGATGGTCAAAGCCTCCCAGGGCATCGCCTTCAAACTGCCCTTTATCGGCGACCTCGCGGAACGCAATCTGTGAACTTCCCTGCAGCGACTTATGGGCCGTCCTTTAGGACTTGCTGCAGGGAATCCGGAGATCATACCCCGGAACCGTGCCGCTTTCATTCACGCAACCAGCTGTGGCATTCGGTGAAGGGGTATAGGCCTGGAGCTGTCCCCGCATGCTGAACGGCTTGCGCATTGCCGTGGTCCTGCCCGCCTACAACGCGGCCAAAACCCTGGACCAGACCTTCGCTGAAATCCCCCGCGACACCGTGGACGAGATCATCCTGGTGGACGATCACAGCCGGGACAACACCGCAGACAAGGCCCGGCAGCTCGGCATCGAAACGCACCGGCACGAGGCCAACCTGGGATACGGCGGCAACCAGAAAACCTGCTACCGGCTGGCCCTGCAGAAGCAGGCCGACATCGTGGTCATGCTCCACCCCGATTACCAGTATACGCCCAAGCTCCTGCGCGCCATGTGCGCCATGATCGCGGACGGCGCCTACGACGTGGTCCTGGGCTCGCGTATTTTAACCGGCGGTGCCCTGCACGGCGGCATGCCGCTGTACAAGTATCTCAGCAACCGCGTGCTCACCCTGGTGGAAAACTGGCTGCTTGGCGCCAAACTCTCTGAATACCACACCGGCTACCGGGCCTACCGCCGCGAAGTGCTGGAGAAGACCCCCTTCGACAAATTTTCCAATGACTTCATTTTCGACAACCAGTTCCTGATCGCGGTCATCCAGCAGGGCTGGCGGCTGGGCGAGCTCTCCTGCCCGACCCGCTATTTTCCCGAAGCCTCCTCGATCAACTTCGGCCGCAGTTTGCGTTACGGCATCCTCTGCCTGTGGTACGCCTTAACCGCCAGCTGGTCCCTGCTGCCCCGCCGCCTCCGCAAGCTGTTCGGCCCACGCGCGTCCTGACCATCCCCACCGCCGTTTTTTCGTTTCCTACTCCCCGTTCTTGACCGTGGGTGGTATAATGATAGGGAAGTGATCCTGACAAGGAGCGGTGGCCTCAAATGGCGGAAGAATGCGAACTGCTGCCCAAGTGTGGTTTTTTCAAGAAATATATGGAAACCAAGGAACTGGCCTGCCAGGGTTTCGTCGCCCAGTACTGCCGCGGCCCCAAGATGAACGAATGCAAGCGCAAGGAGTACCGTCAGAAGCACAACGCGCCGCCGCCTGACAACATGCTGCCCAGCGGCGCGATGTATTGATCGCTTCGGAAGCGGATAAAATAGAACGGGCGGTCGGGCCACAGCAGGCCTGACCGCCCGTTCTATTTTTAATTTCCTGTTCTCCTGCTCAACTGCTCAAATGCTCTGAAAAAATCCTCCGGCGCCTAAGCGCCGGACGATTTTTTCCTGTCCAGCCAGGTCTGCAGGATGAGCGCCGCGGCCAGTTTGTCCACCACGGCGCGCTTTTTAGCGCCGGACATCTCGGTCTCCGAAAGCACGCGCTGGGCCGCGGCGGTCGTCAGCCGTTCGTCCGCGTATTCCAGGGCGATTCCCGTTTCCTGCGACAGGCGTTCGCCAAAAACCCGGGCTTCCTCGGCGGCCGGACCCTCTTCCCCGCTCAGGCGCCGGGGCAATCCCACCACGATCCGTATAACGCCGTGCCGCCGCGCCAGTTCCGCGATCTCGGTGAAAATGGTTTTTTCCCGGTTGGGGAGCACGACCAGCGGCTGGGCGGTCAATCCCAGGGGGTCGGACAGGGCGAGGCCGATGCGGCGCGACCCGTAGTCCACGCCCAGGACGCGGCCGGAAGCAGCCATCACATCCTGCCCGAGCGCAGGATGGCTAAGATCAAGAGCAGACCGAACACGCCGGCCAGCACGAACCCCGCGAGTCCCAGCACCGAGAACCCGCCCCACTGGGGGCCGATCTGGGATGCAAGGATCCAGGCCGAACCCATGATCAGGGCCGCGACGACCAGGGCCACGGAGAGCCGGTTGCCCGTGCGATCCAGGTCGTACCGCAGGTCCTCCAACCCTCTGTGCTCGAACTCCATCTTAAAACGGCCGCGCTGGAGCTTGTCCAGCAGATCCTGCAGACGGGCTGGCAGACTGCTCATGAAGCGGCGCAGGTCCTGCATCTGTCTCACGGCCCGCTCGGCCAGCTGGCGGGGCTCGTAACGGCGCCGCATAATGGCCGTGGCCATGGGTTGGGCGGCCTCAACCAGGTTGAGCTTGGGGTTGAGCCTGCGCGCCATGCCTTCGGCGCCCAGGAACGTCTTGACCAGGACCACGAAGTCAGCGGGCAGCTGGATGCGGTGCTTGAGCGAGAGTTCCACCACCTCCTGCAGGGAACTGCCCACGGAGATCCGGGCGACCGGCAGATCGTAATATTGTTCCATGAACAGCGCGGCATCGCGGGCCAGACTCCGTCGGTCCAAGCCTTCCTCCGCGGTGCCCAGACGCAGATAGGCGTCCACCAGGGCCTCGGTGTCCTGGTTGGCCAGGGCGAGGAGCATATCCGTGAACGCGGCCACGGTCTCGCTGTCCAGGCGCCCGACCTGTCCGGCGTCAATGAACGCCAGCTTGCCGGCCGGGGTCAGCAGGAAATTCCCCGCGTGCGGGTCCGCGTGGAAAAAACGGTCCTCCAGGGCCATGTAGATATAGGCGTCAATCAGGTTCTGGGCGAGCTGCTTCCGCCTGTCCGCCGAAAGTCCGGGCAGCGCCTGGCCGAGCTTGCGGCCGGGAATGAACTCGAGGGTCAAACAGCGCGGCGTGGACAGGTTCCAGTAGACCTTGGCGAACTGATATCCCGGCCGGTCCTTGAAGTTCCGCGCCAGGCGCTCCAGGTTGCGGCCCTCGCGCAGGAAATCCAGCTCGGCCTGGATCAACTGCTCGAATTCGTCCACGAATTCCACGGGGCGCCGGGGCAGGGTTTCGGGCTGGATCTTTTCCCAGGCCCGGGCGAGGAAGCGGATGATTTGCAGGTCGGATTCCACGCGGCGCCGCAGGTCCGGCCGCTGAAGCTTGACCACGACCTGGCGCCCGTCCCGGGTCACGGCCCGGTGCACCTGGGCGATCGAAGCCGCGGCCAGAGGTTTGGCTTGAAAGGATTTGAACAGGCGGGCCACTGGAGCGCCCAGTTCCCCGCGGATCAGCGCCTGGGGCGTGGGCTGGGTGAACGGCGCCACCCGGTCCTGCAATTTGGACAGCTCCTGCACGTAGGCCGGCGGCAGCAGGTCCGGCCGCATGGACAGCACTTGCCCCAGCTTGATGAAGGTCGGCCCCAGTTCCTCCAGGGTCTGGCGCAGGCGGGCGGGAACGCCGGCCTTGGGCTTGGGCGGACGCGTGACCCTGGCCTTGGCCGGCAAATACGCTCCCAGCTGCAGCTGCGAAACCAGGAAACCGAACCCGTGCTTCGTGAGAATGGCGGCGATCTCGCGCAGGCGGTTGAGATCCTGGATCGCGTTGCCCAGGCCGGGAAGGGGAGGCACGGAAGCGTCCTGCCTGGTCAGCGTTTCTTCTTTTTAGACTTGGACTGCGCTGCGGTCTTGGCCGCCAGTTGGCGTTCCAGCTGCTGAATCCGCTGCTCCATTTTTTTGAGCTGGGCTTGCGTGGCCAGGTTCATCTTTTGATAGGCGGCCGAAACCTGGACGCCCACGGTTTTTTGCACATCCTTGCGCGCGGCGTCCGCTTTGCGCATGACATCGGCCAGGACTTTTTTGCCTTCCTGCTCGCGGATCTGTCCCTGCTCCACCAATTCCTTGACCACGCGCTGGGCCCGCTCTTTGGTCAGGCTCAGGGCGCCTACCCCGGCGAGAAACGCTTTTTTGATGATATCCTGCATGGATGCCTCCTGAAAGGGTGGAATAACCTGCCGGCTCGCTGAGCCGTTATGCGCGCTTCCCGCTTTGCGGGAAGCAGAGCTTTTGATCAGGCGAACAGTTGAACGGCAGATGACCGCGTGGAGACCAATTCCCACCTGCACAAATGCGGCCGCGGTCCCCCAGAGGGGTTATTCCGGCCGGGGCGGTCTGCTGTTCACTTGCTCAGCTGTTCATTTTTGGATTGAACTTCCTAAATACTTCATTAATATACCGTTCTTCCAAAACGTTGGCCAATTTCGAGGGATCTTTCAATCCGCCTTGGCCGAAATCAGGACGCCCCCCCGCCGACCCTCCAAAAGGAGAGACCAGAGCCTTAAGGAATTCACCATTGTTGAATCCGCCATTGACCACAGAGGCGGTGGCCGTGGCGGCAATAAAGGTCTTATCGTTGAAGATACTGCCTAACACGATGAAGCCGTCATCCATTTTCCCCTTCAACGCGTCAGCCGCCGTGCGCAACGCATTGGCGTCGAGGCCGGGCAACTCCGCGGCGACGTAATAATAATCTCCGATTTTCTTCCTTTGTTTCAATAATTCATCAACATTCTTGCCGGCCTGCTTGGCCTGCAGCTTTTCCCGCTCCTTCTCCAGTTCGCGCACGCGGGCCGCGAGCTTCTCCACCCGGGCAGGCAGTTCGGCGACCTGCACGCGGAGGGTGTCCGCCGCATCGCGCAGCAGGCGCTGTTCCCGTTTGGTTTCGCGGTAGGCCGCCTCGCCGGTCACGGCCTCGATGCGGCGCACGCCGGCCGCCACGCTGGCTTCGGCCAGGATGCGCAGCTGCCCGATCTCTCCGGTGGCGCGGACGTGCGTGCCGCCGCAAAGTTCGCAGGAAATCTGGTCCACGCTCACCATCCGCACCCAGTCGCCATACTTCTCTCCGAACAAAGCCATGGCGCCCCGCGCCTTGGCTTCCTCGATGGACAGCTCCTCCACCGACACCGGCGCGTTCTCCCGGATATGCGCGTTGATGATATCCTCGATCCGGTCCAGCTCGCGGGGGCTAACCGCCTGGAAATGCGAAAAATCGAAGCGGAATCCATCCGGCCGCACTTCCGATCCCGCCTGCTCCACGTGTTTCCCCAACACCTGCCGCAGGGCGGCGTGGAGCAGGTGCGTGGCCGTGTGGTTCCGGGCCGTGGCCGCGCGTTCGGGGTTCCGCACGCTCGCGGTCAAGGCGCGCCGTGTCTCCAGCACGCCGTGCATGACGCGCCCCGCGTGCAAATACGCCCCCGCCGGGCTTTTTTGGACATCGGTGATCTCGACGGTCAGGTTCCCGGCGGTCAGTTCGCCCTGGTCCGCCACTTGCCCGCCGGACGCGGCGTAAAAAGGCGTGGTGTCCAGGATCACCGTCACTTCGCTGCCGGCCGGCGCGGACTCGCAGCGCGCCTCGCCGCAGAGAATGGCCAAGACCGTCGCGTCCGCCTTAAGCTGCTGATAGCCCACGAAGCGGGTCGGTCCGGTTTGGGCTTCGAGCTGCTGGATGACGGGCGAAAACGCGCGTTCGCCGCTGCCCACCCAGGCGGAACGCGCCCGGTCACGCTGCTCCTCCATGGCCTGCTGGAACCCCGCCTCGTCCAGGCCGAGCTTGTGTTCCTGGGCGATCTCGCGGGTCAGGTCCAGAGGGAATCCGTAGGTGTCGTAAAGCTGGAAGATCCGCTTGCCGGGAATAACGGTCTTCTTCTGGGCCTTCACCTCGGCGATGATGTCGTTGAGAATGGCCAGACCGGAATCGAGTGTATGCTGGAACCGCTCCTCTTCGCTGCGCACCACGGCCTCGGCGTGCGCGGCGCGCTCCACCAGCTCCGGATAGGCGCCGCCCATCAACTGGGCCACGCCGGGCACCAGCCGGTGGAGAAACCGCTCGTTGAGACCCAAGAGCTTGCCGTGGCGCACGGCCCGGCGCACGATGCGCCGCAGCACGTAACCGCGGCCTTCGTTCCCAGGCAGCACGCCGTCCGAGATCAAAAAGGCCGCGCAGCGCACGTGATCGGCGATCACCCGCAGGGAACTGTCCGTCTTGGGGTCCTTGCCGTAGCGGGACATGGTCTCCCGGGCGATGGCCTGGATGAGCGGCTGGAACAGGTCCGTGTCGAAATTGGAGGGTACGCCCTGGTGCACGGCGGCCAGCCGTTCCAGCCCCATGCCGGTGTCAATATTCTTCTGGGGCAGGGGGGTGAGGGTCCCGTCCGCCTGCCGGTCGTACTGCGTGAATACCAGGTTCCAAACCTCCAGGTAGCGGTCTTCGTCCTGGTCCGGCCCGGCTTCCGGCTTGCCGGGCTTGGGGCCGATATCGTAGAGGATCTCGCTGCACGGGCCGCAGGGGCCGGTCTCTCCCATGGTCCAGAAGTTGGTCTTCTCGCCCATGCGCACGATGCGTTTTTCCGGCACGCCCACCTGGTTTTTCCAGATACCGAAGGCCTCGTCATCCTCGCGGTGCACGGTGATCCACAGTTTTTCCTTCTCCAGGCCGATGGCGTTCACCAGGAAATCCCAGGACCATTGGATGGCTTCGGATTTGAAGTAATCGCCGAAGGAGAAGTTTCCCAGCATTTCGAAGAAGGTATGGTGGCGCGGGGTAAAGCCCACGTTTTCGATGTCATTGGTCCGCACGCATTTCTGGGAGGTCGCGGCGCGGGTATAGGGCTTGGGCACAGTGCCGAGAAAGTAGGGTTTGAACTGCACCATCCCGGCCACGGTGAACAGGACGGTCGGGTCAGCCGGAACCAGGCTCGCGCTGGGCCGGATGGTGTGCCCCTGGGCCTTGAAGTAGTCCAGATACTTTTGACGGATCTCATTGCTGGTCATGCGTTCTCCCTTTCGTCCCTTTCCTCGGGCAGGACTTGGTCCACCGCCCGGTAAATATCTTCCAGGCCGAACCCGCGCCGGGCCAGGAATCCCATCAGGCGCCTGCGGCCGGTCTCGGCCGGCAGACGGCGATAGGTAGCGGCTTTGCGCCGGGCCAGCGCCAGGCAGGCTTGGGCCTCATCCCTGACCCTTCCAGGGACTTCGTCGCCTTCGCCGGCCGTTTTCAGGATGGATTCCACGGTATCCCGGTCCACCCCGCGTTTGATGAGTTCACTGCGCACGCGGCGTTTGCCCACGCCGCCGCCGCGCAAACGGTCCTGCGCCAGGGATTTCGCCAGAGCCGCGTCGTTCAGCAGCCCGGTCTGTTCCAGCCGGTCCAGCACCCGTCCCGCGATTTCCGGGGAAACGTCCAGCCGCCGCAGGCGGTCGTCGAGCTCGCGGCGCGTGCGGCTGCGTGCCTCCAGCCACCGCAGACACTTCTCCCGTGCCCGAATTTCTTCTTCGCGTTCCAGGATTTTCGACAAGTCTCCCGGCTCCACCGGGTCGCCCGCCTTGAGACGGAGCTGAGCCGCCACTTCCCGGTCAACCCCAGCGAAAAATTCCCCATCCACGAATACCGCCAGCCGCTGGCGGCGCTTCTGCTGGGGTTTAAGGGCGGTAATGACCGGCATGTCAAAGCCCCCTTATTTTAATGATTTTCCCCTTGAAGATAAAGGCAAATTGCGTCCGGCCCGCGCGTGAAACCTGGTTAAAGTCAGCGGCCCGGGTGCGGTGGGATCCGCACCCGGGCCGCCGTACATTCAGGGGAGTAGTCCATAAGCCGAGTTCTGTCCCCCTTGCGGGGTGACGGTCATTTCTCTGGGACCAGCCTTGCGGCTGGCCTCTAGCGACCAACCCGAGGGCGCCGCGGGTCACGGTTTCCGGCGGCAGAACCGCCGAAGCCCTCCTATTTGGTCTTGCTCCAAGTGGGGTTTGCCCTGCCACGCCGGTCACCCGGCGCGCGGTGAGCTCTTACCTCGCCTTTTCACCCTTACCGCCCGCCTCGCGGCGGGAGGCGGTATGTTTTCTGTGGCACTTTCCTTCGCGTCGCCGCGACTGGGTGTTACCCAGCACTCTACCCTGGGAGCTCGGACTTTCCTCCCCGGGCGCGAAGCCCGGAGCGACCGTCTGGACTACTCCCGGCGATCGATTCGTCTTGGGAAGCGATCGCCATCACCTGCTCACCTTTCCCCTGCTCCAGCCTACTGGTTGAAATCCACCTTCGGCGGCTCCTGCGCGCCTTCCACCGCCTCGAACAGCGCGGCCTTCTCGAACTTGAAGATGCCGGCGATGATGTTCTTCGGGAACACGCGGATGCTCTGGTTGAACTGCTTGACCAGTTCGTTGTAGCGCATCCGCTCCACCGCGATGCGGTTCTCCGTGCCCGCCAGCTCGTCCTGCAGTTGCCGGAAATTCTGGTCCGACTTGAGCTGCGGATAATTTTCCACGATCGCGAGCAGGCGCCCCAGGAACCCGCTCATCTCGTTGGCCGCCGTGATCTTGTCGCCCACGTTCTGGGCGCCGGCCAATTTGGACCGCGCGTTGGCCACGTTCTCGAAAATGCCTTTTTCCTGCTTGGCGTATCCCTTGACCGTGGACACCAGATTGGGTATCAGATCGTTGCGCCGCTGCAGCTGGTTTTCCACCTGGGACCAAGCGGCTTTCACCGACTCATCCAGGCGCACCAAACTGTTGTATCCGCCGATCACGTACAGCGTCACGCCGATCACCACCAGCACCACCACGACCACGATGATGCCCACCAAGGACAGCACTGCCAACCCCGTCTTCTCCATCTCTCTTTCACCCTCCTCTATAGTCAGAATGCTTTCTCAACCGTTCTCTTTACCAGCCTGCCTGAGGCCTTTCCTGAAGGCTTTTGCGAAAAAGACTCGTTTTGCTACTTTTTCGCAACAGAGGCCGCCCTCCCAAAGGCGGCCGTCCTGAAGGAAAGGCTTCAGGCAGGCTCACTTCTGTCTTACCATCTTCCTCCCACCCCTCCCCCTCCGCTAAACCCTCCGCCGAACCCTCCAAAACCGCCGCCTCTGAACCCTCCGCCGAAACCACCGCCGGACCCGTAAAAACCGCCGCCCACGCCGGGCGGTCCCCACCCGGTCCCGGTTCCGCCCCGCCTGCGGATGTGATAATTCGCCCAGATGACAAACAACACGATCAGAACCGTGATCACCAACAGGGCGATCAGGGTGTCCCGCCGGTCATGGCGCGGCGTGCGGGCCGCGGCGCCCGTGAGTTGGACCCCGGCGTCTCTGGCAATGTCCTGGGCGATGACCCGGCCGATATTGGCGAGCCCCGCGCCGGTCTGGTTCTGCCGCAAGCGCGGAACGAGGTATTCGTCCCGGTAGCGGCCCAGCTTGCCGTCCGGCAGGATCCCTTCCAGGCCGTAACCCGTCAGGATCCGGATGCTCCGTTCTTTAAGCGCCAGCAGGATCAACAAGCCGTTGTTCTTGTCTTTCTGGCCGATCTTCCAGCGGTCGAAGACGGCCATGCCAAAGGAGAGGTCGTCGTAGGGGGCGATGCTGGGCATGATCACGAACACCAGCTGGGCCGTGGTCGCCTGCTCCAACGTTCTTGAAATCTCCGTGAGCGTCGCCGTGTCGCCGGCGGAGAGCACGCCGGCATAATCGTTCACGTAGCCGCGCGGCTGGGGAACCGGAATATCCTCGGACGCGGCCCAGGCCGCGGCGGTCCCGGCAGCCAGCAGGCCGGCCAACAGCAGGAACTTCCAAGCGGCCGGCCTGGGATCGGCGAGGTTCCGCGGCCGCAGAGCCCCCGGTTTCACGCGGACCCCTCTCCCTTGTCCTTGAGCTGGCGCTCCACGTGCCGCAGCAGGCGTTCGGCCGTGCACGGTTTGACCAGGTAGTCGTCCGCGCCGCCGTCGGCGGCCATCCGCAAGGCATCCTGGTGGGAGAGCGCGCTTAAAAAGATCACCGGAATATGTTTGGTGCCCGGGTTCTCCTTGATGATCTGGCAGACCTCGTAGCCGTTGACCCGCGGCAGCATGATGTCCAGGATAATGAGGTCCGGCCGTTCCCGCGACACGGCCTGCAGCGCCTCCCAGCCGCGCTGAAAAGTCTTCACGATATAGCCGCGGCTCTCCAGCACGTCCTTGAACAGTTCGACAATGCCGGGGTCGTCGTCCACGAGGATGATCCGTTTCCCGGCCATGCCTAATCCCCTTTCAAGCCCAGCACGCTGCCTGGGCCGACATGATACCCGCAGGTGAAGGACTGGGCGGTCATCTGCTTGCGGTTCTCGCACTGCACGTGCAAGACCTGCAGGGTCGTGCCCCTGCCCGCGGCCACCAGCCAGCCTTCCTTGTGTTCCACTTCCAAAATGCTGCCAGGCGGCGTGCCGGGCGAAACCCGGCGGCTGCTCAGCCGGGTGGCGATGATCTTAAGCGTTTCACCGGCAACCTCGGTGTATGCGCCCGGCCAGGGCTGCAGGCCCCGGACCCGGTTGTGCAGTTCCCCGGCGGTTTGCGTCCAGTCCAACCGCCCGTCCTCGCGCGCGAGCCGGGGCGCCAGGGTCGCCAGGCTTTCGTCCTGCGGGATCCCGGCCCGCCCGCCTTCGCGGGCGAGAAGCTCCAGCGCCTGGGCCATGGCCGGCCCGCCCAGCCCCGCCAGCCGCGCGCTCAATTCCGCGGCCGTCTCGTCCGGGCCGATCCCGGTTTTCGCCTGGACCAGGATGTCGCCGCTGTCCACCCGTTCGGCCATGCGCTGAACCGTTACGCCGGTCTCGGTCTCGCCGCGGACGATCGCCCACTGGATGGGCGCGGCGCCGCGGTACTTGGGCAGGAGCGAGGCGTGCAAGTTCACCGCGCCCAGGGGCGGCAGCCCGAGGAGAGGCGCCTTGAGAATCTGTCCGTAGGCCGCCACCACCAGCACGTCCGCGCCCAGTCCGGCCAGCTGCTCCACGACCGCCGGCTCGTTCACCTGCGCGGGCTGGAGGACCGGGGCGCCGAGCTCCAGCGCCGCCAGTTTGACGGGGCTCAGCACGGGCTGATACCCCCGCCCCTGCGGCTTGTCCGGCCCGGTCACGACCGCAACCACGGGAAATCCCGCCTGGCTGAGGTGGCGCAGCGTGGGAACTCCGAAATCAGGGGTGCCCATGAAAATCAGGCGCGGCCGCGGGGTGGTCGTCATGCAGGTTTACAGCTTCGCGGCTTTGCGGCCGGCCAGCGCGGCTTTGGTGGCGCGGGCGATCTCCCGGAGCTGCCGGTTCAGTCCCACCCGGTGGACCAAGTTCATGCGTTCAATGAACACAATGCCGTCCAAATGATCCAGTTCGTGCTGAAACGCGCGGCCCAGCATGCCTGCCCCGCGGATTTGCACCGGGTTTCCGTTCAAGTCCATGCCCTGGATTTCCACTTCCGCCGGACGCTCGATCGGGCCGTAAATCTGCGGGAAAGACAAGCAGCCCTCATCCACGGTCTCTTTTTCCTTGCTGCGGAACGTGATCCGGGGATTCAGGATGGTATAATTTTTCGGCGGCCCGACTTTGGCCGGCACTTCCACCACGAACACCCGCTCCGCCACGCCCACCTGATTGGCCGCCAATCCCAGCCCGCCTTCGGCGCGCATGGTGTCGAGCATATCTTTCGCCAGCTGGCGGATCCGGTCATCCACCGTCCCGACCTCTTTGGCGCGGGTTTTCAGTACCGGGTGGCCCCACATGCAAATCGGTAAAATAGCCATGTTCGGTTCTCCTTCAGCAGGGGACGTATTATATAACAATTCCGCGAGGGGTTGCAAGCTGGCATCCCGCGTTTCGGGGATGCCGTTCACAGCATGTTCAGCGGGTCTACGTCTATGCTCAGGCGGGCCTGGGCCAGGGACTTGAATCCGGTCAGGGATTCCAGCGCCCGGGCCCGTCCTTGGGGGGTGCGGCATTTCAGCAGGATTTGAAAGCGGTTTTCGCCCGCGATCCGCTCGTGCACTGCCGGCGCCGGCCCCAGGAGGGAGTCTCCCGCGACCAGCGCGGGTTCCAGGCGCCGCGCCGCGGCTTGGGCGGTTTTCCAGGCCGGTTCAGGACGGCGGTGCCGGCAAACGACCAAGGCCAGGCGCGAGAACGGAGGGTAATCCAGGTCCCGGCGGTGTTCCTCTTCGCGCTCGTAAAACATCCGGTAGTCCTGGGCCCGGGCCAAATCCAGTACCGCGTGTTCAGGGTGAAAGGTTTGGGCCAGCACCAGGCCGGGCTGGCCGCCGCGTCCGGCCCGGCCCGCCACTTGCACCAGCAGTTGAAACGTGCGTTCTTCAGCCCGGAAATCCGGCAGCTGCAGGGCTGTATCCGCGGCAATGACGCCCACCAGGGTCACATTGGGAAACTCGATCCCCTTGGCCACCATCTGGGTGCCGATCAGCACGTCGGCTCCGCCTTCCCCGAACCGGCGGAGCGTGTCTTCCAGACTTCCCCGCCGCCGCACCGCATCCTGGTCCAGGCGGAGGAGGCGGGCTTTGGGAAAATAACGCTGAATGTCGTCCTCCACCCGCTGCGTGCCCGATCCGGCGAGCTTCACGCACGCACTGCCGCAGCGCGGGCATGCGGGCCTGGCTGGATAGGTACGGCCGCAGCTGTGGCAATGGAGCCGGTCATCCCAGCGGTGGTAGACCAGGGAGACCGAACACGCCGCGCAGGTCAGGATATGGCCGCAGGCAGGACAGCGGACAATGGTCGCGAATCCCCGGCGGTTGAGAAACAGAATGCTCTGCTCGCCTTTGGCCAGCCGCTCTTCCAGGGCCGAGAGCAGGGCTTGCGAAAAGAGCGGCACCCTGGCCACGGGATTGGTCTCCCGGGTCATGTCCACCAGCCTGACCTCGGGCAGGGCTTTCCCGTCCACCCGGCCCGGCAGCGTCAGCAGGCAATAGCGGCCGCGCCGGGCATTGGCGTAAGACTCCACGGAAGGCGTGGCTGATCCCAAGAGCAGCACGGCTTTCGCAGCCTGACAGCGGACCGCGGCCACGTCGCGGGCGTGGTAGCGGGGCGCGTCCTCCTGCTTGTAGGCGGGCTCGTGCTCCTCGTCCACCACCACCAGGCCCAGACGCGCCACCGGCGCGAATACCGCGGACCGCGGTCCCAGCACCACCCGCGCCCGGCCCTGGCGGATGCGCCGCCACTCCCGGCTCCGGACCTTGGGCGGCAGGGCGGAATGCAGAACCGCCACCTGGCCGCCAAAACGCGCCAAAATCCGGTCGCGTGTCTGCGGGGTCTGCGCGATCTCGGGCACGAGCACGATCGCGCTTGCGCCCCGCTCCAGGACGCGCGCAATGGCGCGCAGGTAGACTTCGGTCTTGCCGCTGCCGGTCACGCCGTGCAGGAGAAAAGCCGCATAGCCGCCGGCGGCCAGAGCCGGCTCCAGCTCTTCGAAGGCGCGTTTTTGGTCCGGCGTCAGGGCCAGGGCTGGCGCGGCCTTGTGGCTCGCGGCAGGTTCGGGTTCCACCGGCGCTTCCCGCCGTTCGCTCATGACCAGGCCGCGGCGGCGCAGGTCCGCAAGGGCGCGGCCGGCTGCCGGCGGCAGCCGGTCCAGCAGCGCCCGGCGGGGCAGCGGGCCCGCCTCCAGCCGCTGCCACAAGGCCAGCGCCTGCCCGCGAATGGGCGGCTTGGCGCCCGGAGACAGCGCCCGCGCGAACCACTCCTCGGCCGGAGCCGGGAGATAGGCCGGGACCATGGCCGCCAGGGCTTCGCCCCACGCGCACCGGTAGTAGGCGGCGATCCACCGCCCCAAGGACAGCAGCTCCCCGGTCAGCACCGGTTCCGGCTCCAGCACGCGCAGAATCGTTTTGATCTCCCGGACCGAACCTGGCGCCTGTTCCAGAACCGCGGTCACAATGCCCACGCCAATCCGGCGGCCCAGCGGAACCAGCACGCGGGCGCCGGGCACAACCAGCGTCTCGGCCGGAAAACGGTAGGTCAGGGGTTCAAGTCCTGGAATGGGCAGTGCGACATTGGCGAACATAGGATGGTTTCCGCATTATGCGCCAGGCCGCAGGTCCTGGCAAGCCCCAAAACAGAGCGGACAGACCGCGGCCTTTGGCGGTAAAAAAAACAGCCAAGGCATCCGCGGATGCCTTGGCTGTTCGTCTTTCGCAGAAAGATCGCGTCTGAAGCTTAGAACTTATAGCCGATGGACAGCGAGGCGTTCAGCCCCGTGTTCACCACGCCGCCGACCGTGAACGGCCCGTTGAACAGCAGGGTCTTGGAGATGACGGTTTCAATGACCGCCGCGTCGAAATTCAGCGACGCGCCGATCGCGGTCGCGATATAGGACCGCGCAATGTCATTGGTGGTATAGGTGGCGCCGGCCACGAGGTTGCTGGTGGAAGTGCCCTCGTGCGTAAAGCTCACGGAGCCGCGCAGGGCGAACCACTTCGCCAGGTTCCTCTCCGCCAGCAGCTTCAGCGACGGGAAATAGGTCAGAGAGGGGTTGGTCTTGGTGTTGTTGGCAGTGACCTGGGTTTCCACTTCTTCCGCGTATCCCCGGCTCATGAAGCCCAGCAGCAGGCCTGCCATGCTGTCCTGATCATGCAGCAAGGCGCCGACGCCGATGTACAGGTCGTTCCGTCCCAGCGTGTAGGAGAAATTATCCGCGCTGATCGAAGCATCCGGGTCAACCGTGGTCTTGCCGCCGTAATTGGCGTAGCCGACCAGCGCCACCGCGTCCACGCTCTTGTTCAAGGCCATGGCCAGGCGCGCATTGATGTCGAGGTTGAAAGCCGACATATCCGCCTTCTGGATGAGAGCGGGCGAATTGTAGCTGAATGCAAACGTGGGGAAATTCAAACCCAGATCCAAAGCCGCAGACATATTGCTCCCGAGCCCCATTTTCGCGCCCAGGCGGATTTCCATGTCCGTGATGGATTTGGACATGTCCGCGGAAGCCGGCACGCCAGGGGTCTCCTTGCCCTTGATCCCGTTGCCGATGGAATTGAAGGCCAATCCGGCTGAAAGGTCTTTGCCCAAGGACAACCCATAAAGGAATCCCCAGGACCGCACGTCGGTCAGGTCCGTCAAGGTGGGATTGCCGTCAATGGGGCTGTTCAACTGGGACAGATCCGGCGCCAGCTGAGCGTTCAAGGCGTTGATGTTGCCGGTCTGGGTCAGGGTGCTGCGTTTCAGCATGCCGAAATTGCGCCCCACCTGGATGCCCAGCGCGCCGGGCAGGCCCAGTTTGTCCATGTCCACAAAAACGAAACCCGTGAAGAGGTCATTGGCCCCGGCCGTGCCTTCCAGGCCGAGCAGGCTGGTGTAGTCCAGCATGTAAGCCGGGTTGACGAAAGAATCCGCCGAATCCAATACCAGGCCCGCTGACTGGTTCTCGCCGACCACCATGTCCGCGCCGAGAACCTCCTTGCGCGCATCCATGGCCCAAACCGCCGAGGAACTGAAAACCGCCGCCACCATCAACAACCCGATCAGCTTCTTGTGTGCCATGCAATTGCCTCCTTGTGGGGTGTGATAATAATATTTAGGTTGAATTATAGCAAATTTTAGAATTTTGCAAGTGTTTTCTTTCGCTTTGGTGAATTCGGTTAGTTCCACAACAAGCTCAAGTAGGTACTAATCAAAGATGCCGTTTGGGAAGGGAAAATGTTCGTAAAACTTATTTTTTCAAGAAAAACCTGTATGTCAGCAGGCGATATAGCTCAAGGAATCAGGGTCAGCAAACCAGGCTGCAACGCCAATCCACAGTGCCGGTTTCTTGTTTTAATTAGGCATCTGAACCAGACGCGGACGGTTTCTTGGTCTCGATTTAAGCAACAAGGCGACTAACTTGACGCTTATTGTCCTTCAGGTCCAATTTTAATCTTATCAATCTGCATGCCCATATCCGCGACGCCCCCGCTTTCCAGGACCATAATAATACTGAAGATGCGCGACCCTGTCCAAGGATTGGTGGCGTTAATGTCAATATCCTTATGAACGCCCTTCCCAAGGTTGCGGGCGATTTCTTTGCGATCTCCGCTCGGATTGCCTCCGACGTATTCTTGAAGATAGAAAATATTCCCAGGAGTATAGGGAACCGTATCAATATCCCTGACCACAACGCTTAAAAAATGGTGTGCGTCGAAGTTCAAAGTCAAATTGTTGTTTGATTCAACCTCACAGTATACAGGATTCGTTGCCACTGTTTCGATGCGTGCTGATCCCGTGCCGCTGGTAGTCATCCTGGAATTCACGGTTTGCCACCAGCCGCCCGGCGGCTCTAGGACCGTAGTCTCCTCAAAATCCTCGCTATAGGCCGTGGTATCTCCATTATAAAGGGTGATTTCATCAAAGCGTGTGCCCAGATTGCTGGTGGTGCTTTCAATGGTGATTTGAATGGCAAAAGTTTTTGTTCCACTCCAGGGATTCGTGGTATTAATGTCTATGCCGTCATGAATGCCTTCCCCAAGGTTCCTGGCGATTTCCTTTGGAGAACCCACGGGAGTGCCGCCCGAATATTCCTGCAAGACGATAATATTCCCAACAGAATCCGTTTGCGTGATAATGACCCGAAGATAGTGGTTATCCGAAAAATCCAGCGTCAAATCGTTGTTCGACGCCACCATGCCATAAGGTTTTAGGCCGGCATTGGTCACAACCACTTTCGCCGATCCCAGACCATCCGCGCGTATGTTCGCGTTATCTACGTCCCACCAGCCTCCTGGCGGATTGGTAGGATTGGCATCATCTTCGAAATATTCGTTGTAGGAGGGCGCGATCGTCCCGCTATCCAAAAAGGTCACGGTAATATTAAAAGAAAGGTCCGTGGCGGCGAAGAGCTGGCTCATGGCCAGGGTGGCCAGGGCGGCTAAAATGAACACCCCACCCATGAAATTGACGGATTTTATGCGTTTTGGCGATTCCGGAAACAAAGACAACACCTCGCTTCAGTGCCTGAAAGTAATTATTATATAATACTTAGACTCGCCAAACGACCGGGAATTTCAAGAAAAAATGATTTTTTCAGGGGAGGCGTCGTGTTTTAGCGCCAGCTGGGGACCAGGTTGTCGTAGTAACTGCGGGTCAGGTTGCGCACGTGCTGGCCGTCCGCGTCCATCACGAAGATGTTCCAGGCGTTTTCCCATTTCGCCACATAGGCGATCAGCGAGCCGTCCGGCGAAAAAATCGGATCGTCCTTGTCGAGGTCGTCCTCGGTAATGCGGTAGTACTTCTGCCAGTTAAGGTCGTAGATATACAGCTGCCGCGTCATGCGGTCCAGGGTATTGGAGGAAAATACCAGCTTGTTGCCCGCCGGCGAGAACACGGGGTCGCCCCGGTAGGTCAGTTCGTCGGTTTCGATCAGGGGGATGATCTTCCGGTCCCGCAGCTTCATGATGAATATCTCACTGCGGTTGTTCCGGCTCGATTCCAGTGAAATATACTGCCCGTCGGGCGAGAATCCGTATCCGTGCGTGTGCCCGAAGGTGTTGGTCAGCTGGTGCATCTGGCTGCCGTCCGCGCTGATCATGCCCGCTTCCGCCGTGCCGTCGCGGTGGAGGGTATACAGCAAGAACCGGTTGTCCGGACTCCAGAAAGGATTGGTCTTGTCGCCCGGGCCGTCGGTAACCTGCCGGACCGCGCGGGCGGCCAGGTCCATCACATAGATCTGATAGGTGGTGCTGCGGTTGGAGGAAAATGCGAGCCGCTGGCCGTCGTAGGAAAGATGGGGGTCCCGGTCAAAGGCCTCCGACTCCAACAGGCGTTCGCAATTGCTGCCGTCGGCATCCATGATGTAGAGCTGGTAATGACGCCCGTCCGCACGGTTGGAGGTGAAGGCGATCTTGCGCAAAATGCCGCCGCCGGCCGGCGTGGGCGTGGGCATGGGTGTGGGTTGCATAACCGGAAACACCGGCCTTTCGGCCAGATAGAGCGTTTTCGGCTGGGCCAGAATCCGCGGCAAGGGCGCCACCGCGGCTGAAAGCACTGGCTCCGCGGCTGACAGGACTTCCAGGGAGGTGGTCAAAGTCGCGGTGGGACGATAGCCGAAGATAAAGATCAAAATCAAAACCAGCAGCGCCAGCAAGGTGACGCTTTTTAAGAAGGTTCCTTCATCATCAATGAAAGATGAGACGAACCAGCTTTTCAAATGGTTCCTCCGGATATGGTATTTCCATCCCCTATGATACGACTTATCGGGCATATGTCAATTCCCAAAATATATTTTTTGTGTTTAATGAAATTATCAGCAACATCTGATGTTTGTGATTAATATTTTCATTATTGTCCTTTATTTTAAAGCTTATTCGCGGATCCGAACCTAGAAAAGCGCGAAACTCCCCTGCATTGCATGAAATCCCGCAAATCTTCTTCTCCCGCGCAGGGACCAACTTATTGTCAGTTTAATAAAGAGAAAAAAGCTTATGCTTTTTTCCGGGTCTGGACAGGATTTAGACCGAGAAGCAACGCAATTCGTTTCATATCTTCCCAGGCTAAACGCTTATTTTGAGGATGGTAAAGCAGGGCCGCGGGATGGAAGGTAGGCACCACGGCCCGGCCTTCATATTGATATACCTTGCCCCGGGTTTTGCCGATCGGCTCCTGCGTGTTCAGCAGGGTTTGCGTGGCATAGGTGCCGAGGCTGCAGATCACTTCAGGCCGCAAGAGTTCCAGCTGCCGGGTGAGCCAGGACCGGCAGGCCGCGATCTCCCCGGGAAGGGGATTACGGTTGCCCGGCGGCCGGCATTTCAGGACATTGCAGATATAGACCTTGTCGCGCGTCAGCCCGATGGCTTCCAGCATGCGCGACAACAGCTGGCCGGCGGCGCCAACGAACGGTCTGCCCTGCCGGTCTTCTTCCGCGCCCGGCGCTTCCCCAACCAGGATGAGCCGCGCGTGCGGGTCGCCCTCTCCAAACACGACCTGCTTGCGGCTTTGGTGCAGGGCGCAGTTCACGCACTGGCCGGCCTCCCGGGCCAGCTGCTCCAGGCGCGGGTCCTGGGCTCCGGTGATCGGGGACGCTGGGCGGGCCGGGCGGAAAAAGAGTTCAGCGGAATCGCCGCTCTCCATGCGCCGGCGCACGTAGCGTTTCACTTGCCTGACCAGGGTTGAGATTTTTTCTTGCGGAGACTCGGACATTGCTCACCTTTGTCACTAACAGGCTGCTGAAAAACCCCAACAGATTCATTTAGCAGCCTGTTACCCCTTGAAATATCTCTGATATTTCAAGGGGTATTCCAAGCTGCGCGGACGAAAAAGACCGCTCTGCGGGCTTTTTCATCAACCTGCTAATGTATCATCACTACAAACCGGGATCGCCCTGCCCCGTTCAGCCGCCCGCAATGGAGCCCCCCGGGCAAAGCTCCCACAGGGACCTACGGCCGGGGTACCAACTGCACCCCTCGTTACCTCCTCTTGGCGACATCCCCGGAGCAACCATTCCGCATTCACCCCCGAGCAAGCTCGGGGTGCCCTGCGGAGGGGATGACGCCCGGCCCCTTCAAGGCTGACATGGCGAGGCGCGTAAGCGGCGGCGCACACTATTTCAGGACTGCCGATGCCACCTTACCAAGCCACGGCGAGGGAAAAAACGTGATTCCACCCTTCCTCGGGAAACCGCTCGGCCGCCAGGGCGTAGTCCAGACGCAGGGTCAGCCGCTCCGACACCTTGAACCGGCCGCTGGCTCCAAGGGTCCAGCGCCCATTATCCAGGCCTGTGCGCACATCCACCGCCGGCCAGACCTGGTATTCCGCCCCGAGATGGTACTGGTAATTCCTGACCGCGGCCGGCGCGTGATGGTATTCCGCGCCGCCGTCGCAGGACAACCGGAGCCCAATGCCCGCGGGCCGGTACTCCACGCCCGCCCGGGAAACCCAGGGGATGCGGTCTTGATGGCCTCCGGGCCAGTTCAGGGAGCTGTAGACATCCTGCAGCGCGAGCCCCCAGGACAGGCCGGCCAGCGGCTGATGCCAAACCGCCAGATCCAGGCCGAACCCGCTGGCTGACACGCCGTCCAGGGCGTGCAGCAGCAGTTTGAGATTGCTTCCCACGCCCAGGCCGGGACTCACCGCGGAGGCCAGGGAAAGCTGGAGGGTGTTTTCGGCATCCGAAAAACGGTGGTCCGGAAGCGGGCGGTTTTCTTCCCGCGCTTCCAGGTCGCTGCCGGCCGAGAAATTGATCCAGGCCGCCGCATAAGCGTACTGGCCGCCGGCGGAGTTGGCGCCCGCATGGTTGTAACTCATGAAATTCCAGGCGCGTTCCCATCCGATCACCGAGGTTTGCGCCACCATCTGATCCCCGGGCAGAAACGGCAGTTTGGCGGGATTCCAGTAGGCGGCCGAGGCGTCCTCGACCGCGGCGGTCTGGGCGTTGCCCATGCCCACGCCCCGCGCGCCGGCGCCCGCGCGCAAATAGGGCGCGGCTCCTCCGCCCGCTGCTGCGGCCGCCGTTCCCAGGATCCCCATCAAGCCGGCCGCGAGCATCACCCGAACCATGCCGCGCGGGAAACGCGCCCCGCCGTTCAATTTCGCACCGCGATTTTATTAAGATAGCTCCGGCCGCCGACCTCAAGGATATAGGGGTAGACGCCGTTGGCCACCAGATCCTGAACCTCATTCCGGCCGTCCCACATGATCAGTCCGCCCGGACGCACGGCCGCGCCCTGGACATTCAGGGTCCGCACCAAGGCGCCGAGCGCATCGTAAATGCGCACGCGGGCCGTCTGGCCGGCGGCGGCCTCTGGAATCACGATGTAGGTGCGTTCGCCCCTGCCGGGACGGAAGGGATTGGGATAATTATAGGAAGGCCGGCTGTTGCCGGACGGTTGAAAAGTATAGTCTTCCCGTTTGAGTGCCCGGTAGAGATTCACCCGGCCCCAGCCCAGCTCGCGGTTCCAGCCGTCCGCGTCCCCTGCCAGGCTGCCGGTCTTGTCCGCCGTGGTGGTCAGCAGGTTCAGCACCTCCTCCGGGCTGCGGGCGGGATCCTGGACCCAGAGCATGGCCGCGCAGCCCGACACCACGGGCGCTGCCATGGAGGTTCCATACTGCGGATAATAATCGCTGGCCGACCGGAAATACGTGCTCAAGATCAGCGCGGCCGCGTTTTCGGTAGTGCCGCCCGGAGCGGCCAGGTCAATATAATCATGGTACAGGGAATAGGGGGCGCGGGCGCCGGCGGCATCGCAGGCCGCGACCGCGAGCACGGCAGGATAAGCCGCCGGATAGATCTGCGGATTATAAAAAGGATTGTCGGTGTCGTTGTTCCCTCCTGAAGCCACGACCAAACAGCCGTGTTCAACGGCATAGTGGACGGCGTTTTCCATGGCCTGGCCGGAGGCCGTTCCGCCCAGGCTCAAATTCAGGACTTTGGCGCCCTGGTCCACCGCCCAGATCATTCCCTGGACAATATTAAAATCCTCCCCGATGCCTTCCTGATCGAGCACCTTGACCGGCATCAGGCGGATATCCGCGTGGCTGGCCGTGCCGGCAATGCCCAGGCTGTTGTTGGTCGCGGCGGCCGCAATGCCTGCCACATGCGTGCCGTGGCCTTCATCATCGCTCGCGCTGCCGCCCACGACCACGAAGTCGCGCCCCGGCGCCAAACGGCCGGCCAGATCCTCGTGCGTCAGCAAAATGCCGCTGTCAAGTATGGCGATGATCACCGTGCGGCCGGCCGCGGGGGGCAGCAGGACACCGGCCTCGGCCCATACCCGGTCCGCGCCGACAGCTTCCAGCCACCACTGGCTGCCGCTTTGATAATAGGGATCATTCGGTCCGTTGGACAAGGGCGCCAGGGCGGCGCGCCGGTAATTGGGCTGGGCGTACAGGACCGCGGGCGAAGCCTGCAGTTCGCGCAGAACGCGGGAAAAAGCGGGTCCGGCCGGCACGCGCATGCGGTCCAGGCCCAGGGTCGCGATCCGGTCCCTGGGCTGGGCGCCGGTCGAGAGCAGCAAGGCGCTGCGCAACTGCGGCAGTTCCGCCTCGGAGATGCCCAGCTGCTGCTGTTCGGCCTCGGTGAGAGCGGTGCGGAATTTCACCAAGACCTCGCCCGGGACCGCGTCTTCCGGTCCTGGCAGGGGCGGATGGGCCAGGACATCCAGGGCAAGGCCAAGCAGGCATCCACAGGCGAGCAAGGGGAGCAGGCGTCGGAAGGAAGCCGCAGACACCAGAGTAGGCCTTCCCTTCTGAGGGGTCACCGCGCGAGCAGTTTCTCCAGGCGGTCGCAGATCAGGGCGGCCACTTGCGGTTTGGGCTGGCGGGGAACGAATTCCGCGCGGCCGCCGCGGTCCAAAAGCAGCACCGCCGCTTCCTCCGCGGCAAAAGCGTCTCCCGGGCCAGCGGCCTGGTTGGCGACCAGCAGATCGAGGTGCTTGGCAGCCAGCTTGGCCCGGCCCCGGGTTTCCAGTTCCTCGCTCTCGGCCGCGAATCCGACCAGGATCTGACCGGTCTTGCGCTCTCCCATTTCCCGCAAAATATCCGGGTTGGGCAGAAGCTCCAGGGCCTGGGGCATGTGGTCTTTTTTCAGCTTGCCCGCCTGCGGATGGGCGGGCCGGAAATCCGAGACCGCCGCCGCGGCGATGACCACCTGGGCGTCCGGGAATTCCGCCATCGCGGCGGCGTGCATCTCCTGCGCGGTGGTCACCGGGATCACGCGCACGCCCGCAGGCAGGGCGAGCGCGACCGGTCCCAGGATCAGGGTCACCCGGGCGCCCCGGCCGGCCGCCTCAGCGGCCAGGGCCAGGCCCATCTTGCCCGTTGACCGGTTGGAGAGAAACCGCACGGCGTCCCAGGGTTCGCGGGTGGGGCCGGCCGTGATCAGCACCTGTTTGCCGGCCAGCGGCCCCTGCGGGGAGAGCATCCGGTCCGCCGCGGCGACAATGGTTTCCACCGGCGCCAGACGGCCCCGGCCGATTTCGCCGCAGGCCAGTTCGCCCTCGGCCGGCTGTACCCACTGGTGCCCCAGTTTGGTCAGGGTTTGGACATTGGCCTGCGTGAGGGCGTGCTCCCACATGCGCGCGTTCATGGCCGGCGCCCAGAGCACCGGCGCGCGGGTATCCAGGAGCAGGGCGGCCAGCAGGTCGTCCGCCCGCCCCTGAGCCGCCCGGGCGATGCTGTCCGCCGTGGCCGGAGCCACCACGACCAGCTCGGCCCACTGCGCCAGGGAGATGTGCGGAACCGGAGAGGAGGGATCGGCAAAAAACTCGGTGGCCACGGGCCGCTGGGTCAGGGCGCGCAGGGTCAGCGGCGTGATAAAGCGGCAGGCGTTGGGGGTCATGACCGCAGTAACTTCGCATCCGGCCCTGACCAGCTGGCGCGCCAGCTCGGCCGCCTTGTAGGCCGCGATGCTGCCTGTTACGCCCAGCAGGATGCGGCGGCCGGCCAGCATGAACGGTCAGCCTTTCAGCGAGGACAGGGGGTCGGTCACCAAGCCGTGCTGCTTGAGATATTCATGCAGGGCCTGGCTGGTGACCTTGCGGTTGGTCGGCAGGTCGGAGGTAATGGCGGCGTCCGCCAACTGCCGGGCCAGGACCGACATGCGGGTCACGGCCTCGTACTTGCTGCCCAGCTTGTCCACGATCTTTTCAAAATCCATATGATGCATGATGCTTGTTCCTCCCTAAGAATGGAATGCCTTTTACAGCCGCCGGGACTTCAGGCGTTCGGCGGCGATGATCGCCTCGATTTGCCGGACCGCTTGGTCCAGAGTGCGGTTGACCACCACATAGTCGTACGCGTCTGCCTGGGTCAGTTCCCAGCGGGCGTTGCGCAGCCGCTGGCGGATGGTCTGCCGGCTGTCTGTCCCCCGCCGCCGCAACCGGTCTGTCAGGACCCGGTACGACGGGGGTTTCACGAAGATCAACGCCGCGTCCGGATGCTTTTTCTTCACCGCGAGCCCGCCCTGAACGTCAATGACCAGGATCACGTCCCGGCCGGCGCGCCGGCGGCGCGCCACTTCGCCGCGCAGGGTGCCGTAATAGTACCCGTGGACTTTGGCCCATTCCAAAAACCGGCCGGCGCGCCGGCGGCGCTGAAATTCGCCCGCGTCCAGAAAAAAATATTCGCGTCCGTGCCGTTCCCGGCCGCGGCGCGGGCGGGTGGTGGCGGAAATGCTCCGGCTTAAGCGCCGGTCCCGGTTCAAGAGCCGCTCGCAAATCGTGGTCTTGCCGCCGCCCGAAGGGGCGGACAGCACCAGCAGCCGTCCTGGTCCGCGCATGCCGCCTCCGGTCTCTATTCCAGGTTCTGCACCTGCTCGCGTATCTTTTCCATCTCTTCCTTGAGCCCCACCACTTGGTGAGCCAGCTTGGCCTCCACGGATTTGGCGCCGAGGGTATTGAGTTCCCGGCCGATCTCCTGGAGAAGAAAATCCAGCTGCCGTCCCACCGGCTCGTTCGCCGCCAGCAGCTGGTTGAATTGCTCGAAATGCGAACGGAGGCGGACGATTTCTTCCGTGACGTCGGAGCGCAGCTGCTTGCTGATCAGTTCCTGCACCAGACGCCGGTTGTCCGCTTCCTTGGCGTCCAGCCAGTCCGCCACCTTTTTACGGACCTGCTGCTCCTGCCGCTGCCAGCTTTCGCGGGCGGCCTGCTCCACCGGCATCAGGCGCTTGTGCATGGAGGCCACCCGGCGGCGGATATCCAGGGTCAGGCGCCGCCCTTCGGCGCGGCGCATCTGGCTCAGCCGCCTCAGCGCCCGCGTCAACGCCTGGCCCACCAGGGGGCGGATGGAAGACGTCTCCACCGGCCGCTCCTCCACGCGCACCACGTCTGGCAGGCGCACGAGCAGGGACAGGTCCAGTTTGGACGCGAGCTTCAGGCGGCGGCCGGCCGTTTGCAGGGCCTTGAGATACTTGCCGGCCAGCGCTTCGTCCACCACCGGTTCGCGGTCCCCGGCCAAAGGCGAGAGCACGTGCAAAAAGACTTCCACCCGTCCGCGGCGGATCGCATGCTGGAGTTCCTGCTTGATGAACGGCTCCAGTTCCCACAACCCCACCGGCAGGCGGATGCTGGTTTCCAGGTGCCGGTGATTCACCGTGCGGACTTCCACGGCCACGGCCACGCCGCGGCCGCGGGCTTCTCCCCGGCCGTATCCGGTCATGCTGGCGATCATGCCTGCTCTCCGGATTCGAGATTTCTCGTATTAACAAAACGGACGATCAGCAAGGCGCCCGCCAGCCCCAGTCCCGTGAACATAACCGAAAAGAGGAGAATGACCTCGGCCACTTCGCTTCGCAGCGGAAGCAGAGAAAGCAGCGTAAGCAGGGCCACCAGGACCAAGAGCGCCCACAGACCGATCGCGGGCAGCAAGGGGGTGTCTATTTTGTCGTTGTTTTTCAATGCTTTTATGGCCGGCCTCCGCACCCGTTAACCCGCGAAATCCGGATGAAAGGAACAGATTGTACTGGGAAAAATATTATTTGTCAATCCCTTCGCAGGACCTTCGTGCGGATTTGTGGAACTTTGCCGCGGCCGAAGGGGGCGCCGCCGTGGACGCCAGGCGCGCCGCGGGATTTCCTCCGGCTGCCCTCCCCCCGCGCGCGGGGTAACCGCTCCGTGGGAGATTGCGGAGCCTTCACATTTCCAGCTTGATCGTCACCCAGTGGTCCCAGCCCTCGATGCGGTCGGTTTGCGCCGCATATTCCAGCCGCAGCGCCGCGCGGCCCCAGCCGATGTGGGGAAGCCTCAAACCGCCGCCCACGGCCCAGGCGCCGTCAGACCAGCCGCCGCGCGCGAACAAGATCTGGCTGAAACCGTACTCCAGCCCCGCGTGCACGCTGGGCGCCCGGCGTTCCGCCACGGGCTGTTCGCATTCAGCGGCGGCCAGCCAGTACTGGGATTCCATCCACGCCCAGGTGTAGGCCGCCCCGAACCGGATGCTGGGAAGGAACCGGTCGCTGGCGCCCGTGGACCAGTGGAGCGCGGAATACGCGTCGCGCACCACCAGCGCCGCCACCGCGCCGGGCAGCGGCGTCCACCGGACGCCCGCATCCAGGCCCCAGCCCGCGGCCTGTTCGCGGTCAAGGAGGTGGTAGAACCCCTTGATGCCCACGCCCACGGACAACCGGCGGTCAAAGAAGGGATGCCCGTAAGCCAGCCCGTAGCTTCCCTCGATATCCGAAAACAAATAGTCCGGGTTCAGGGAATCAATCCGCCGGGCCTCCAGCGCGTAGGACCCGGCGAAACGCAGGATGGTCACGCCCAGCGCGCCCAGCGGCAGGGTTCCCGTGCTGCCGGAGCGCTCGTCCGGCGCGAACGCGAACGCGTTCAAGGGCAGGGCGAACGCCAGCTGGGTATAGTCCCCGCCGGCCGGAAGGGCCGCATAGGTGGCGGCGCCTTCGAACCGCGCCGCGTCCGCCAGCCCGGCCGGGTTCCAAAAAGCGGCGGCGCTGTCCGCGCAGGCCGCGCTGTACGCCCCGCCCAATCCCAGGGCCCGCGCGTCCGCGCCGAGCTTAAGAAAGGCCCCGGCCCGGCCGCCGCCCGGTTCGGCGCATACGGTCGCGGCCAGGCCCAACCCCAGCAGCCCGCAGAGCAGGCGTGCTGCCCACTGGGCGGCATTTCTCATCGCAGCACCGCCAGGGCTTTGATCGGACTGGAAGGCCCGCCGGGCGAAACAACCTGAAAATAATACAAGCCGTTGGCCACCAGTTCGCCCCAGCCATTGCGGCCATCCCACAGGACGACATTTTTCCCGGCCAGGGTGGCGCCGGCCCCCAGGGCGCGGTGGAACACCAGTTCGCGGCCGGCGTCGTAAATGCGCAGGTCCACGTCCCGCGGCCGGTCCAAAAGGAATACAATCCGGGTGCCGCTGTCATGGCCGGGGCGGAAGGGATTGGGGAAATTGTAGGCGGTCATCACCGGCCGCTCGGCCGGCGGATTGCCCAGCGCGGCCAGCAGGTCTATCCGGCCGGCCCCGGTTTCTTGGTCCGGCCCCGGCGTCCCCACGTCCGCGGCCGTGCTGGCCAGCAGGTTTTCCACCTGGTCCGCGGTCAAGTCCGGCTGCCAGCCCCAAACCACGGCCGCCGCGCCGGAAACCAAAGCCGCGGCCATGGAAGTGCCGGCGGTCACCGCGTATTCCCCGGCTTCGGAACCGGACATCAAATCCGAGATGCGGCTGTTCTCGTTCCAAAACGTGCTGAGAATGCCCGTGTCTTTTGAAAACAAACTGCCGCCCGCTCCGCCGGGCGCCGACAGGTCCACGAAGGCGCCGAAAGTCGAATAGCTCGCCCGCGCGTCCCAGGGATCCGTGGCCGCCACCGCCACCACATGGTTCAGGCTCGCGGGATAAAAAATACCCTCCTGGCCCGAGTTGCCGGCCGCGGCGATGATCAGGCAGCCGCGGCGGTACGCGTCGTCCACCGCGTCCTGAACGGCCTGCGGAAACTCCTCGCCTTCGGCCGCGCCCCCCAGGGAAAGATTGATCACGCGCGCGCCCGCATCCGCGGCCCAGCGGATGCCCGCGGCGATATCCGCGTCCGTTCCTTCACCCTGGCGGTTCAGCACTTTGACGGGCATGAGTTTGCCGGACCAGGCGCATCCAGCCAGACCCAGGCTGTTATCCGTGCCGGCCGCGATCAAGCCAGCCACATGCGTGCCGTGGCCGTTGTCATCCTGGCCGTCCGCGGGCGGCGCATAGCCGGCCTGGTTGACGATGGAAATGCCGGGGACCAGCCGGGACTTCAGGTCCGGATGGTTCAAATCCACGCCGCTGTCGATCACCGCCACCACCAAATCGGCTTTTCCCCTGGACAGCGACCAGGCATAGTTGGCGTTGATCTTGGGCAGGTACCATTGTTGATACTGCCGCTGGTTGCTGTCGGAGCGGTAATAGGGATCATTGGGAGTGACTTCCGTGGCCAGCGCGTGCCGCCAGTAGTTGGGCTGCACGGACAACACCCCGGGGTCCTGCAGCTTCCGGGCGGCCGCGCGCCGGACGGAATCGCCGGCTCCCAGGGGGCGCCGGCTCCAGCCCAGGGCCGCCAGAGGGTCAGCCGCCCCGGGGGGAGGAGGGGTTTGGTATTTCACCAGCAGGTCTTCGGCCGGGCGTTGGGAATACGCCGCGGGAAGGATCAGCGCAGGCTCGGAAGCCCGGGCGTCATGCGCCACGGCCAGTATCAGGCAGGCGCACAGAAGAACGACCTGCAGGCGGCGCGGGCTGAACGCGGCCACTACCGCGACTTTCCTTTATCGAGGTGAATCGCGTCGCCCTCCGCGCGCCCCCGGATGGTGTCCCCGGGCTGAAAATCCCCGGCCACCAGGCGCTTGGCCAGCGGGTCCGTGAGCAGGCGCTGGAGAGCCCGTTTAAGCGGCCGCGCGCCGTAGACCGGATCAAACCCTTCCCGCGCGATCAGGTCCTTGGCCTGGTCATCGAGCTCAAGGCGGAGCCGCTTCTCCTCGAGCCGGGTCCGCAGCCGCCCCAGCTGGCGGTCCACGATCTGCCGCAGCAGATCGCCGGTAAGCCGGTGGAAAATAATGATGTCATCCAGCCGATTGAGGAACTCCGGCTTGAATTGCGCCCGCAGTTCCTCCATCACCGCCGCGCGCAGGTCGCTTTCCGGCGCATCGGCCATGCGGGAAAGCGTCACGCCGCCGACGTTGCTGGTCAGGATAATGAGCGCCTGGCGGAAATCCACCGTGCGCCCCTGGCCGTCGGTCAGCCGGCCGTCGTCCAGCACCTGCAGGAGGATGGAAAACACCTCCGGATGGGCCTTCTCGATCTCATCGAACAGGATCAGGCTGTAGGGCTTGCGCCGGACCACCTCGGTCAGCTGCCCGCCTTCCTCGTAGCCGACATAGCCCGGGGGCGCGCCGATCAGCCGGGCCACGGAATGCCGCTCCATGTATTCGGACATGTCAATCCGCACCATGGCCGCCTCGTCGTCAAACAGAAATTCCGCCAGAGCGCGCGCGAGCTCGGTCTTTCCCACGCCGGTCGGGCCGAGGAACAGGAACGACCCGAGCGGCCGGTTGGGCTCGGCCAACCCGGAGCGCGCGCGGCGGACCGCGTCGGACACCGCCCGCACGGCTTCGTCCTGCCCCACCACCCGCTGGCGCAGGCTGTCTTCCATTTTAAGCAGTTTGGCGGTTTCGCCCTGCAAGAGCTTGGTCACGGGAATGCCGGTCCAGCGGGCCACGACCTCGGCGACGTCTTCTTCGTCCACCTCGTCCTTCAGCAGGGCCGGCGCCGCGCCCCGCTGCGCGGCCAGAGCCTGCTCGGCCTGCTCCAGCTTGGCCTGCAGTTCGCGCAGGCGCCCGTAGCGGATCTCCGCCACGCGCTCGAGATTGCCTTCGCGCTCCGCCCGGGACTCTTCCTGCTTGAGGGCTTCCACCTGCTCCTTGATTTTCTGGGCCGTCTCGATCTCCTGCTTCTCGCGCTGCCACTGGGCCCGCAGGGCGTCCCGCTGGCCGTTCTGTTCCTTGAGCTCCTGCTCCAGCGATTTCATCCGCGCGGCGGCCTCCGGGCCTCCTTCCCGCCTGAGCGCCTCCCGCTCGATCTCCAGCTGGCGCACTTTGCGCTCCACCTCGTCCAGTTCCGAGGGCAGGCTGTCAATCTCGGTGCGCAGGCGGGAAGCGGCTTCGTCCACCAGGTCAATGGCCTTGTCGGGCAGGAACCGGCCGGTGATATAGCGGTGGGACAGCTCGGCGGCCGCCACCAGCGCGGCGTCCCGGATGGTGACGCCGTGGTGCAGCTCATAGCGTTCCCGCAGACCGCGCAAAATGGACACCGTGTCCGCCACGGTCGGTTCACCGACCAGGACCACCTGGAAGCGCCTCTCCAGCGCCGCGTCCCTTTCGATGTGCTTCTTGTACTCGTTGAGCGTGGTGGCGCCGATACAGCGCAGCTCGCCGCGGGCCAGGGCGGGTTTGAGCATGTTCGACGCATCTATGGCGCCTTCCGCGGCGCCGGCGCCCACCACGGTATGCAGTTCGTCAATAAACAGAATGACCTCCCCGCCGGCGTCGGCGATCTCCTTGAGCACGGCTTTCAGGCGGTCTTCGAACTCGCCGCGGTACTTGGCGCCCGCCACCAGGGCGCCCATGTCCAGGGACAGCACCCGCTTCTGCTTCAGCCCCTCGGGCACGTCCTTGGCGATGATCCGCTGGGCCAGCCCCTCGGCAATGGCCGTCTTGCCCACGCCGGGCTCTCCGATCAGCACGGGGTTGTTTTTTGTCCGCCGCGACAGCACCTGGATCACCCGTCGGATCTCCTGGTCGCGCCCGATGACCGGATCCAGTTTGCCGGATTGCGCCCGTTCAGTCAGATCCGTGCAGTAGCGTTTCAACGCCTGGTATTTGTCCTCGGGATTGGGGTCCGTGACGCGGTGGCTGCCGCGGATTTCCTGGAGCGCGGCCAGCGCGGAATCCGGATGAACGCCGGCCGACGACAGGATCTTGCCCGCGGCGCCGCGGTCCGCGAGCAGCGCTAAAATGAGATGTTCCGTGGACAGATATTCATCCTGCAATTCCCGGGTCTTGTTCCAGGCCATCTCCAGGGCCTGGTTGAGATCGCGCGACAGGGTGGGCTGGGCCGCGGCGCCGGCGACCTGCGGCAGGCGCCCGAGTTCGGTTTCCGCCTGATTGGCCAGCCGCCCCGCGTCCACCCCGAGTTTCTGCAGGAGGGAAGGCACCACCCCGCCGGACTCGGCCAGCAGCGCCCGCAGCAGGTGCAGGGGTCCAACCTCGGGATGGCCGCGTTCCGCGGCCAGGCTGACGGCGGCCTGGAGGGCTTCCTGGCTTTTAATGGTGAGCCGGTCGTAGCGCATTGGGACAACGCTCCTTCCCAGGGATTACTCTATAATTTATCAAAAAAAACCGGGAATAGAAAGAGGGGGGATAAAAAGAAGCAGGGACGCTCCCAAGAGCGCCCCTGCTTCGGATCTGCCGGATATTAGGCCGCGGCGCCTGTCCGCAGAATCTTGCGCCGCACCGGCGGCAGCGGCTTGCCTTCCGTGCTGAAGACGTCCAGGAAGTACAGCAGGTTGTCGCGCAGGGGCGTTTCATACACGCTGGCCGGCAGCGAGGTTTGAATCACTTTGCCGGAATCCAGGCGGATTTGCACCGGCGTCTGCTGGAACGGCTCGATGCGGGTCAGGATCTGGAGCAGGCTCTCCTGATAGGCTTCGAACGCGGCAACGTCCCGCCGGCCCAGCTCCCGGGTCAACAGGGTCACCACGCGCCGCAGGTTTTGGGGAGAACCATCGCGTTCCAGCCGATCCATCGCCCGCTGCAGCAGCAGGCTGAAACGCTGGTGCTTGATCGCGGTCTCGACCTGCCCCAGACGGTCGGCCGAAGGCGCCGGGGTTTGCAGCAGCTGCTGTTTCTCCGCCCGCAGCCGGGCCAGTTCCACGCGGGCCTCGTCCGCGGTGCGGGTGAGGTTGGCTTTAAGTTCCGGCTGCGCCCCTTCCAGCTGGTTGAAATGGCGCTGCAGGGTGGTGGCCGGAGCGTAGTACCACATGACTGATTGCAGCTGGTTGGATTCGGTCAGCAGCACGAACAGCTCCGGATACAGCGGTAGCAGGTTCTGGATGTTGACCAACCGCATCAGCAGCCTGAACACCGGATGGTTGGCCAAAAACTGGCGGAACCGCATGAACTGACCAAGGTTGAATTTCAGTGAAGCCGGAATCTCGCTTGGCTTCAGGGCCTCGAGGGCCAGCTGCTTGTCCATGAGCCCCTGCAGATCCTGCACCTGCTGCTGCACCATGGGCGGCAGCGCTTCCATGGCCCTGCGCTGCCCCAAGACCACGCCCACCATCAGCCGCAGCGATTGCAGGAAATCCGGATGGGTGAGAATGCGCGCCAGCGGCAGGCGGCGCCCCTGGCGGTCCCGGGTCTGGGCGAGCTGCGCCACCGTGTCCAGGACCAGGGTCCCGGCCGCGAATCCCAGCAGCAGGGCTGAGAGCACCTTGGCCGTCCCCCGCTGGCTCTCGTGGGCCGTGACCTTCACCTCCGGGCTCCAGGCGTCCACGTCCATGCGGGGCTGGGCGACCATCCGGCCCCGCTTGAAGCGGTAAAATATATCAGACGCAAATAAAGACGGAGGTTCGGCCCACTCCTGGCCGCGCAGGCGCTGCAAACGTCCGGCCAGGGCTTTATCCCGGACCACCAAAGTGGCCAGATCCATTCCCAGCAGGGCTTCGGCCTGGTTTTCCAGCAGCCGGTCTGTCAGTCTCCGGGCTGCCCGTTCACCGAGTTGTTCGTGCACGAATTGCCGGACGCTGTCGGTCCAGTCCGCCATGGCGTCGGCTTCCAGTTCCAGTTCCTCCTGCAGGTCATCCCGTTCCACGAGGGTCTCGAGCGCGGCGGTTTCCAGACTATCCGTGCCGAGCAAGGATTGCATGAAGAGCGCGTTGAAATTGTATCCAGCCACGGACGCCATCGCCACTTCGCTCAATCCGAACAGGATCATGCCCTGGGCGTTGGTTCGTCCAGCGCGTTCCAGCGCCTGGTAGGCGGCAAAGTTGAAATCCACCACCACGCGGTCAGCCCCCTGGTCCAAAGCCGGCTGTGCCGCGGTCCGCAAAGCCGCCAGCGGAAGTTGGATGCCGGTTTGGGACGCGGTCTGGAACCCCACCACGGAGGTCAGCAGATTGTTCACCTGGCCGGGCGTGCGCTGCAATTGCTGGACCGTGGCCGCGCTGACCAGCAGGTAGCCTTCCAGGTCCGCCTGATTGCGCATTTGCGCCAGCAGGCGCTGATGGTCGGCCTGAAGCGCATCCCAGCCCGGCCGTCCTTCGAATGCCTTGCGGGCTTCGTCCATTTTAATGGCGGAGACGCGCACGCCGACCGCGGCTTCCCCGCCGCGCCCGATCACCACGGTAAGCGGCGTCAAATTGGCGCCGGCTTCCGAAAGCACAGCCAGGCCGTTCTCCGCCCGCCAGTTCGCGGGCGCCAAGCGCTGCCCCGTGGCCTGATCTTGCTGAAAGAGAACGGTCTGGATGCGGCCGGCCAGGTCCGCGCCTGCAGCAGTGCCCCGCAGGGACTGCAGAATGGCGTCCAACCGGGCTTTGAGTTCCGGGCTGTCCAGCCCCAGGGTAACGGATTGGCCGGCCGGCAGAGTGCCCAAAACCTGGCCCACCTGGCCGAGGATATACAAGCTGCGTGGGTCAGCCAGTAAATTTTCCCGGGCCGTGCCAGGCACGGCCAAGCCCGCCACCAGCGAGGGAAACATGCCGGGCGCCGGTGTTCTGGCGCCGCCAGGAAGCAGGGAGCGGCTGTCCGGACGCCCGGGCAGGCCGGGCCCTTGCACCAGATCCAACAGGCCCCTGTCCTGGACTCCGGCAATAATCCGGGCCGATTCCACGCCGCTCAGCCCGGGTTGCAGCCCCTGGCCGGGTATGATCTGGCCCATCTGCCGGTCGCCGCGCACTCCTTGCTGGCCGGTCGGATCGGCCGCCGGATCAACTCCCGGCTGAAAACCAGGATAACCCTCGCGGGGAATGGCGGTGAATTGCCCGAACGGCCGGCCTTCTCCCGGAATGGCGAACACGCCCGGCAGGGGCACGCCGTCAGCCGGATAGCCGCGCAAGCCGGTCAGATCAGACGTAACGAGTCCGGCGTTTTCGGATGCCAGCACGCCCGAGGCGAAATTTTGGGACTGGGCGTCATCCGCGATAGAGGCAGCCACGACACCTGTATACGCAACGTCCTCTTTTTCTTCCCGGGTCTCGCGCATCGCCTCCGCGACGGACTTATTGGCGGCTTGATAAACCACGGAAACTTGGTCGACAGGCTGTGTCAGACCTGCAACACGCCTTCGCTGCTGTTCGGGCCGCTTGGCTTCACGGACCGCGGCCTCCTGCTGCACGCTAACATCCAAGACGCCCTCGGTCCCGACCGCCTGGGCCCCCAACGAGAGGTTAATGACCGGCTGATCGAGTTCCTGCTCCAGCAAAGAGCGTATGGTGCGCTTCGGCGCGGCCTTGGTTTCCTCCACACCGATAGCGGCGACATCCACCACCGGCACGGTCTGCGCCTGGACCTCTGCAATACTGGCCGTGCTCTTACCGGCGGTCAAGTTGATGACCGGCGGCGCCGCTTGCTGTTCTTGGGCTGGAACTGGGGTTGTAACCGCTTCCGCCTGATGCACGCCCACTTCAGTATCCAATTCTGTCCTGATGTTCCGCGGCTGGTTGATCCGGTCGATCAAGCTTTTGGCCAGAACCGCCGGCCCTGACCACAGCCATGCGTTCTCTCGGATAAAATCCATCACGCCGATGGAGACGTCTTGCACTAGTCCCGCCACGGTGGCCAGCATGAACCGGCTGGAATTGGCATGCTGCATGGTAAAACGCAAGATCTTGTTCTCGTTGTCGAACTGCTTCAGCAGATCGAGGAAAGCATTGAAAAATTTGTACTCCTCATTGGTGATCTCCGGGTCGCCAAATGAGGAAATATACACATGGTCCCGTTCCGCGGCGTTTAGTTCCTCGTCCAGTTTGGCCAGTTCCTGCGCGGTGACCCCTTGCATAAGGGCTTGGGAGGCCAATTTGCCCTGCGCTCGAGCGGCCTCCAGCACGATCATTTGGTCAATGTTGATGGGAAATCCCAAGCGTTCCCGGAGCAACCGGTTGTAAATCTGGATCTTTAAATAATTTTCATACAGATACATGCTGAAGCGGTCGCAGAAGGTTTCCAGGGCGATCAAGATGTTGATGCTGTCCCGCGTCTCCGCGCTCGCCGGTTTATCCGACATTTTAAGCAGCGCTTTATAAACATTCTTGATGAAAACCACGCTGGTCTGCAGTTTGGGATTGCTGTTGATCAAGTTTAAATAGCTTTCTAATGCGATGGTGCGAAGATGAGCCTGCTCCTCTTTGGGCAGATCCGCAGGAATCTCATCGGGCAGGTGCAATGCCAGGGCGTGTACTGCCTCGTGCAGGAAGGCCAAGCCGACAAAGTCCCTGAATGTTTGGGCGTCGCGAGGGGCAGTTCGTTTTTGCCACTGCTGCGCCGCGTATTTCAACAGTTGCTCAAACGCCGGAGCGTTCTCCCCCGCCCGGGTAAGCTGGTCCGGCAGCTGCTGCCGCAGGATCTGGTACATCGCTGCGGGGTTCAATCCGTTCAGCACGGCCTCGGCATAGCGGGCCGGGAGCTCCTTGTACAACGGTTGTTCTCGCCCGTCCAGAAACTGGGGATCGATCAAAACGACCCTAAAAAGCATGCTGGCCATTTCGTCCCGGTTGCGCGGAAGACGGAACAACGGTTCGCTGGCGATGGGCGCCGGTTGAACATAAATTTGTTTCGGATCATCGTTCACGGTCTCGGCTTTTGTGAACCAGTCCACCAGCAGCTGGTCGCTGAAGCGACGCAAGCCGTTGGATTCAAGCAGATGCAGCCAGGCTGCCACCAGATCCTCGGGGACGATGGCAAAAGCACCGGGCCAAGGCCGGCTTTCCTCACCCTCGATGAGCTCCCCAAATTGCTGCTTGATCTGCTGGGTGATGTGCCGGGTGGTTTCCTGGGCCCGCAAGGCGGCAAAATCGGCGTTGAGCTGGCCTTGAGTGGTTTTTTCTTTCCGAACATCGCGCCGGCCAAGCAGATTGGCAAACTGGGTAACGCCGAGGACCCCGCCCATCATGGTGCTGCTGAACAGGGTGTGGGTGTTCTGCAGAATGGTCATCGCCTGGGAGGGGTTATGCACTTGGGGGGCGAACGGCAGCACGGCCAGCACGCGGTCGAGCGCCGCCGTGATCCCTTGCAGATGCAGACTCAATCCAGGCACGCGTGTGGCCAAACTCACCACGATTTCCGACAAGAGCGGCATGGCCACGATCGGGATCACGATCGCGGCCATGGCCAGGACACCCAAAATGATGTTGCGCTTGGTGAACAGGCGCTGGCTGAAATCGCCCGTGGAGTTGGTGCTAATCCACCAGGCGCCCAGCAGCATGAGGCTCCCGGCCACCACCAGCACGGTCGGAAGAACCGTGGCGAACCCCAGCAGTGGCAGGATCACGCCGGCCAGGATCCCGCCGGAGAGCAGCCATAGCGCGGAAATGCGCAGCTGGTTCGAACTGAGCGCGGCCGGGCGCGCCGCATAGGGGGCAACTTCCCCCTCGGTCATAATCTGCATGCCCTGCCGGGTAAACTGCAGGCCCATGGCGTCCGGCTGGCCGTCCGCGGTGATGGTGACCAGGCGGTCGCGGGGCCGCTCCATGGTCAGTCCAGGCAGCCGGAGATAAGCGCTGTTGCCGAGCCTGCGCAGGTTGTCCTCGATGAAGGTGATGGCCCGCTGGAACTGCTGGCGGAACGCAGGCAGTGTCAAATAGTTGCGCACGGCCATGGCGGCCGGGCCCGCGGCCTGCCGGGCCAGCAGCTGTTCAAACGCCGTCGGTTGATCCGGGGCCCGCAGCAGTTCGAAATACCGGTTCGCCGATTCCACGCGGTCCATGGCCGGCCGGATCACCACATAGGCCTGGCCGGCCTGGCGCGCCAGATCGCGGATCGCATCGGTGTGGTATCCACCCGTAATCAGCACGGCCCGCTGTTCGCCCCGGTCCTTCAAGCGCTGCCAGGTATTGCGGAACAGGGCCGCGTCGCGCCGAGCGGCCAGTTCATAGAATTGCGCGGCTTGCTGGAGCGAAGCGGACAGCCCCTCCAGGTCGCGGGCCAGGGCAGGCTGGTCCTGCACCAGTTCCTGCAGGCCTGCCACGGTCACGTCCTGCCCCAGGGCCTTGTGCCGCGCCAGGTCCTCGCGGGAAGCGGACACATTGAGAATCCGCTCGGCCAGTTCCACCCAGTCCTGATAGCGGAGCAGCTGCTGTTCCACGGGGGTCCGCACCAGCCGGTCGCGCAAGACCGCTTCCAGGTACTGCATTTGCAGGTTGCGGGAATAATAATCCAGCTCTGCGTTGCGTTCCCATCCCCGGAGTTCCTCGGGATAAGAAGGCAGCTGGGCTGCTTGCGCCTCGCGCATGAGATCCCGGCGGTAGAGCTCCGCATCCGCGTCACCACGCTGGTAAAATTTGCGGCGCCGTTCAAAGCTCAGCAGGGAAGCATTGAACTGCTGTTCCTGGAGAAAATCCAGCTGGTCCAGCAGTTCCTGCAGCAGCCCGCGGTTCTCCTCGCTGGCGAACCGGCGGATCAAGGCCAGGCTGTCTTCATACAGGTCCTTGTCTTCGGCGCCGAACAACTCCAGCTCGGGACGGTCAAGAATGGCCAGCCAATCCGCGCCCGTCAATTTTCCCGTGCGCACAAAATACTCCGTCACCGCGCGTTTGGCCGCGGTGTCCGGCAGGCTGGACAGTTCGAGGGTGGGAATGATGCCGCTGCCGCCCTCGACCGCCACCAGGCGAAGGCCCGGATAGCGGGCGCAGAGCATATCCAGCATTCCGCGGATATTGGCCTGAATGCCGGTGTGGCAATGCAGGTCCTGGATCAGAATAAAGGTGAACGCCCCGGATCCGCCGGCCTCGGCCACGCGGCCCAGATGCGACGGGATCTGGTATTCCGCGGCCAGGCGTTCACTCCCAGGCCCATCCAGACGCACACCCTGGGTCGGAGGCAGGAGGTAACTCTCGGCGCTGAAAGCAAAACCTATGGCAGGCAGCAAGAAGCTTAATGCGCTCGCCAGGGTCACTGCCCGCACCCACCTCTTGCGCGGAAACAGCCGGAAAGAAAATCCAGTTACTCTATTGGCGTATATCATGGTCATACCCCCGATTGGGAGAAACTCCCCGCATTTACCTGCGGAGCATTTGAATCCGTTGCCTACAAATCCCTTATTCAATATCTCTCATTTATCTGAAAAGACCAAAGCAGCACAAAAATGTTTTAAAATCAAACATATAATTTATTACATATAAAATATAGCACTTTTTAAGACCTATTTCAATTTGATACTAAATATTAAATCTTTATAAAATAAGCCTAAATCAGGCAGCATTATCCACAGCTCTCCTCTGCCTGGGTTGCGGAAGTTCCAGAGGCTGATTATCAATGGTAATGACCGGGAATACCCTCCTGAGCCTCAGCAAGAGATTAGGCTTTTCGAAAAGAATGGCAGGCAGTTTGTGTGTACTTTGACTGCCATCCGCCAACTGTAAGGTGGCGGTTCTTTGATCATATGCCGTCAGGCTGGCCAGCACCTCCAAGACCGCTTCCCTGGCCTGGGGATCATCTTTCGCCTGGTTCAAGGCGCCCAAAAGCTCCTGCAGTAGCAGAGACACCTGGGCGGAATTCTGGGGACGGTTAAGCGCCGCAATAGCCTGCTCCATCCACTCGCTGTCGGCAATGGCCCGGGCCAGAGGCGTGGCAGCCGTGGTCCGCAGGCGGTAGTTGAAGGCATGGCCAGGCGCCCAGACGGACAGGCCTAACAGGACCATGCCTGTGGCCAGGCTCACGCCGGCGCTATTGACCAAGGCGATGCTCACGCCGGCCCAAACAGCCAGACTGACGCCGATCACCGCGGCTTTGGCCCAGGCATTGGTCTGCGGCTTGGGAAGCAGCATGAGCAGTTTCAGTCCGGCTGGCAGCCCGCGCAGCTGGTTCAAGGCGCGCCCCACCCGGCTCTCGCGGATGCGCTGCCAGACGCCGGCCGCGGGCTGCGCGGCCACGCCCAGCCTTTGGTCGGAACGCACTTGATCCAGGACTTCGGCCAGGACGACGTCTCCGGCAGCCAGATCCATCTCCGCCACAGCGCCAGGCGTGGCGGTGGACGGAGCCAAGGCGCCGCGCATCCAGGCCACGCTCAATCCGGTAACCGCGAAAACTGCGGCCAATGCAAGAGGAGCGGCCGCGGGCAAGGCCACGAAGAAACTGGCCGCGAGTAAAAGTCCTGAGGCCAAGAAAACGCCGCTGAGCGCCACGGCCTCCCAGCGCGGGCCGGTCCGCAGCCGCGCCAGGGCCAGCGGCGCGGTCAGCGTGTCGAGCGTATGGGTGGCGAACTCCGCCAGGCCGGCAACCACGGTATGGCGAAGGGTTCCGGGCTGCAGGGCCGCCAGATCAATCTTCAAAAACCGCAGGGCCCGTTGCACGGCGGCGTGCGAGAAGCCTTCGTGCCAGGCGACCGGCCAATCCGCTTCGCCCAGCACCGCGCCGGTTTGCGGATCCACCATCTTCTGAATCGCCGGATCGTAGGCGCCGACCGGCTCTCCCAAGTGGCGGAGCATCCCGGGGAAACCGTATTTGGCGGCCAGCAAGCGGGTGGCCGTCACGATCTTCGCGGCCGGATACAACAATCCCATGCCCAGGGCGGGCAGAACGGGCAGTCCCAACCCCAGGCTCAGGATGCCGACCCAAACCGCGGCCACCACCAGGGTGTTGCGCAGGCTCAGCGCCTGGTAATTGCCCTTGGTGCTCCGGCGCACGGACGGGGAGGCGCTCAATCCCCGGGTCAAGATCGCATCGGCGATCATTTGCTCGACCAGGCGGACGGTCATGTCCGGGTTCCGCTGGATCTCCGAGGAAATGTTCAGCGCATCCTTGGGCGCGGGCAGCTGCTCCCAGGTCTTGGTCTTGATGGCCGCGCGTTCCTCGGTGGACAGGTCGAAATAGATCTTGATATCCGCGTTGGGCAAGTAGGCGAACGGATCCTGGCCGACCACCACCACGCGTCCCCGTTTGGCCTGCGCCTGTACGATGCGTTCGACCACCCGGTTGAGGAAACGGCTCTGGTCCGGCGTGAGGCTGGGTTCCACGGCCATGGCCTGTTCGCGGTTCACGACCACTTCGGTTTTGGCCTGGCCCTTGCGTCCGTAGACCACTTTCACGCTGTCGTCGAAGAGCACGATCTGGCCCCGGCGGAGCACGGTCTCCAGATCGTCCGCCTGCCCTGCATCCAGTATGCTCTTGGCCGCGGCGTAGATGCCGCGGTACAGCAAGCCGACATCCACGACCGCGTAGTTCAGCCGCTGGGCCAGCAGCCGCGCGGCTTCCAGCTTGCCGGTGCCGGAGGGGCCTCCTATGGCCACGGTCCAGCTCACCTCTTTCAGCACTGCCTGCTTGATCAAGGTGTAGCCGGGACGGGTGGCGCTTTCCTCGATGAAGTCCGGCAGGATCTTGATCTCCGCGCCAAACGGCATCTGCGGACTTGGCGCGATTTTCAATTTGACATCATAATACCCTTCCTGTTTAGGCTGGATCCGGTACTGCCCCTGTGCGTCGGCGGAAATCTGGATATTGACGCCCTTGATCTTGTGGCCGTCCTCCGGCTTGATTCTAAAGCCCTTCGACTCCAGGTAAGGAATGAGCTCGTTCACCGCGCGCTGCATCTGCGTCAGGTCCGGAATGACCAGCAGCATGCCGACCACGTCATCCGAGATAATGCGCACGTTCCGCTCCTGGTAGAAGGAGAGGTCCGTGAAGTCCGGCTTGGCTTTAATGACCCGGTTCCAGTAGCGGAGGAAATTCATGAGCAGGGAGAACGGTTGCTTCACCCGGCCCGGCGTGGCCATGACCTCCAGGTCTTTTTCTTCGATAAATCCGCGGAGCAGCTCGCGCAGCTGGGCCAGATCGCGCTCGCGTGCGCGCGGTTTATATGCGTTCTCCAGGGCGCCCAGGGCGGGCTGCAGCTCCGGATGCTGCCTGAAGAAGTGGCGCATGGCCTGGTCGCCGTAACGGGATTCCCACAGCATGGTGATGTCGGCGAATTTCCGTTCGGCTTCCGGCAAGGCATAGTGCCCGGCCTGCCGCATTTCCTCGATCAGGCGCCGGGCCTGCATGAAGATATGCCCCAGATAGTCGAACTCCTCTTCCTGCATGATATCCTGGTTGGAATCGTAGAGCTGGCGCAGGGCGTCGAACGCGGCCAGCTTGTCCTGGCTGTTCTCCACGATGTCATTGGCCGTGTCCAGGAACCAGCGCTGGAAGATCTGGTCGTTGCGGAGGTTGAAGTTGAACAGGACCATTTCCGGAGCCAGCCCGGTCTCGGCAACTGTCTCGGCTGGGGCTTCATCAAGGAGAGGCGAAAATTCCCGCGCCACCACGATCCCGCCGCCGATGACCCTGGCCTGGTTCTTGGCCGCATACACGGCGCTGTTCAGCATGCGGCTGGAGATCTGATGTCCGGGCAGTTCGGTGCGGTATTCGGCCTTGCCGGGCAGTTCGGCCAGGGCCAGCTGGTAAACGGTATTTCCCGCGATGCCGACGTTCAGCTTGGGAACGTACAGGAACCCCTGGCGCAATCCCACCAAGGCTTCGTTCTCAAACGGCATGGCGGCCAATTTTTCCTCTGGCCGCTCCGGATCCAGCAACCCCGCCACTTCCAGGGCATGCTGCAGGTTGGCCTGCGCCGATATTTCATAGGTGATGTGGACGCGGTTGCCCGTTGTGATGCCCACGGCGCCATGGCCGTACTGCCGGACCAGGGTGCTCAGCTGGGTCAGGCGCACGCCGAGATCCCGTTCCGGCAGGGGCTGGCCCTGGTCATCCAGCCCGAGGTTCGGCAGGGTAACGACCCGGAACCGGCGGTTGAAGCTGTTGAATAAAAAGGTCTGAATGTTCCGGAACAATTCCGCGAGCCTTTCTTCGCCGGCGTTTTCCTGCATGAAAGCGAAATTGCCTTCGCGGTCCTCGTAGCGGAACAAAAGCCCCTGCCGGCCAAGATAATGCTGGATGATCTGGAGGGTCTTTTCGTGGATAAAAGCGGCGATATCGGCGCCGTAGATCTGCTGCAGGTCGGCGAAGGAATCAATCTCGGCCGCCGCCACGCCTGCTTGGTTGAGGTGTTTATATATTTTGGACAAACGGCGGTCGCCGGACGTGCGCTGCGGGATCTTGTAGACGTCCTCGATCAAGGTGTCCCGGCTGAGGCCGATCATGCCGATCGCGCCCGCCCCCATCATCAAATTCGCGCCCTCCGGCTGCTGCAGCCAGGCCAGCAGGCCGTACCCAATGACGGCGATGACGATCATGGGATTGCCGCGGATGAAATCCACCGCCCGCCGCAGGTGCCGAGCCAGCGCGTCCCGGGAAAGTTCCCGCCGCGCCGTGATGCGCATCCGTTCCAAGCCCGGGACGCCCAGCGCCCAGCCGGCCGCGGCCAGCAGGACTGCTCCCAGCAGTACGGCGCCGCCGCTGAGCAGGGTCAGCGCGCCGGACGTGACCAGCAGGGTGATCCCGGCCGCCAGCGAGGCCGCGCCGCCCAACCCCAGCATGACGGGAAGGGTCGCGCTTCCTTGTTCACTCAAGCCTCTCGCAGCGGGCGCGGGCGCCGGCTCCGCTTCGCCGCGGGGCTGGGCCGCGGCTTGCGCGTCGCGGCGTTCCCGGGTCTGCAGCAGCTGGTTCCAGAAATACGCGATGCTGGTTTCGATGGGCCGGTCTTTAACGTACTCGCCGCCGAGCGTGGTCAGGACGTTTTCCTCGGCGCTGCGGCGGACGAACGACCGTTCGGCTTCGGACAGGCCGAAGGTATCCACGACCTCGGTCACGTCCGGCGCCGCGTCGGAATAGCGGTCGAGCAGCCAGGCGATGGCCATGGCCCGCGTGAGCCTCAGCATGCGGGGCGAACGCCAGGAAGACCCCAGGGAATACAGCGCCTGCATCAGATCGCTCATAAAAGCCGCGTTGGACCCGTTCCAGGTGAACGTTCGCGCGAGGTAATCTTGAATTTCACCGGGCGTCCCGTCCAGGGGGCTTGCGGCTTGCGCCGCCGGCGCCCGGGGTTGCGCCTGGAATTCGTCCGCGCGCAGGATCTTGACCTTGGCGAGCAAGGCCCGGGTGGCCGCAACACCGGTCAGGGGCTGGTCCAGGGTCCGGCGGGCGGAGACGCCCCACATCGGCGAGCGGACCGGGCCGAGGTTGAAGCCCGAATCCGCGACCAGGGCCAGGTCCGTGTCAAAAACAGATGCCGCCGAATCCCCGGCCAGGAATAATTCCGCGGGTTCAATTCCCAGGTCCGCGGCCATATCCTCGGCTGCCCGGCGCTTGGTGACCTCCCAGGGGAATATCCTGAGATCCCGCCCTTCAACGTAAAGCGCATACTGCCGCTGCAACCGCGGGAACTGGCGGGCGATGAAGCGCGCAAGTTCAAAGGCTTTTTCCCGGCTTCTGCAACTGACGAAGTAATACCCCGCCCTGGCTTCCGGGCCTTTTCTGGCTGGATAATCCGCGAGCAATTGTTCCAGCACGGCGACGTCCTCGGGCGTCAATGCGCGTTGGTACGCCTGGTCGGAAACCGGCTGGCCGTCCTGCCACTGCCATTTGGTCGCCCCATTTTCCCCGTAGACCCGGAACCGCGCCAGATCCTGCTCCGTGACGCCTTCGTCACGGAGCCTTTGCACGGTCCTGGCCATGAAGGGGCCGTTCATGATCATGCTGGTCACCAAACCGACCTGCTTGCCTTCACGCAAGGCTTGCGCGACGTCTTTTTCCTCAACCGTTCCGGTCCAATCCGTCAGGATGCCTTTGTAGGTCTGTCCCATCCGGTCCTGCGCCATCTGGCGCTCCAGCTCGGGAACCAGCGCCGCCAGCTTGGACGAATCCGGAAGCTCTTGCCGCCCGTCGCGTTCGTCCACGGTCAGGGGCGCGCCTTTCTGGGTCAGCAGGACGGCCGCGAGGGCGTCATGGAAAATGTTGAAGACCTGGGCCGGGTTGAGTCCCAGGTCCGGCCGGATCGCGTCCAGCGCGGGCACGGCCGCCGCCCGGCTCTCGGGCTGGCGCGCGCTCAGTTTGTTGAACAGCTCCTGCAGGCGAGCGTAAAATTTCCCGTTGGCAAAATCATAGAAATCCTCGAAATAGCCGGGCCGGTGGGTTTTACCCCGCATCTCCGGGGCGTCCTCGGCCATGAACTGCGTCAGCCACTGCGGCACGCTGGCATTGTTGACCGTGGCATTGATCAGGATGAGTTCGCGCTGCCCGGGCCGTTCCTGGAAGGTTTCGTAATTGCGCTGGAGCCGGTCGAACAGCTTGTTGCGGCGCGTGGGCAGCAGGCGGCCGTCCGGCGTCCAGTACTGGACATCGTACACCGCGCGCGCGGCCTGGGACCGCAGCTGCCGGAGCTGGGTGAGCAGCGGCCGGTTGTTCTTGTCCCGCAAGGCCTCGGCCGCATGGCTCGGATCGCTCTTTTTCGACAATTCCAGGACATCCTGGACCGGCAGGCTCGGATTCAGCGCATGGTTCAGCAGAACGGCGAGGTTGGAAAATTGCTGGAAGCCGTCCGGGTAGCGCTGGTTCTTGGATCCGTCGAGCACGACCACGTGCGGCGCTTCGGTCATCAGCCTTTGCATGATCTCCGCCGTGATATCCGCCTCGGGATTTTTGCTGATATCCACGTCGGCGGGATAGAACAACTGGTCCGCGATATACGGCGGATTGGTGTGGCTCATGCCCGAGCGGGCGCGGCTCTTGATAAACTCGACCTTTTTCCCCTTCTGCGCCGCGTAGTCCAGCACCCGCTGCCTCAGCGGCTGGGTGACGAACATGCCGTACGCGACGTTCTCGCAGATCAGCACCGGGGCGGTGGCCGCGTCAATGATGCGCTCCAGATAGCGGGCGACCTGCAGGCTCTCGTAGGCCAGATAATACTGCTCCTGTTCGGACTCTTTCATCTGCTGCTGCAGCCGCGAGAGCGCCTCGAGGCCGAGTTCCTCCACCAGGTCCGCGACCATTTCAATGCCCCGTTCGTTCAGGGCCGTCAGCAGCCGGTTGCTGGTCAGCATGTTGAGGAGCCGTCCGGCATTCAAGCCGGTGCGCCTGGCCATACGGTCCATCTGGGCGATGAAATCCTGCGCCTGGGTGAAGGTTGCAAACCCGAATTTCCGGTGAAAACCGGTGAGCACGGGCTCGAAATGCACGAAATTCTGCGGCCGGTCCAGCATGACCTGGACAATGACCGCCGGGTCATAGTTCTCCAGCGTCCGCAGCGCGCGGTGCAGGCCCTCGAACTTGTTCGCGATCTTCAGGAAGTCATTCTGCTTGAACAGCGCCTGGATCAGCTGCGGCGCCACTGGTTCCAGCTCCGGATTGGCCTTCACCATGGCCGCCACGCGGTCCTCGATGCGCTGGCCCTTGCCGCCGGAAGCGGTTACCATGCCCATGGCCGCCAAGGCCACGCCGCCCTCTGCCGGCTGCTGGTTCAGGAGCGCGTAGAGACCGGCTCCGACCAGCAGAATGATCATGGGATTGCCGCGAATAAAGTCCGCCGCCCGCCTTAAAAGTTGCGCCAGGCGGCCGGGCTGGGTCACGGGTTGCACGGCCGGGGCCAGATTCCTCTGGCTGGCCCTGAAACGCAGCCAGCCGGTCATGCCGGCGAGCAACGCCAATCCCCCGCTGACCGTGGCTGTCGTCGCCAGGGTCACGGTTCCCGCGGCCACCGCCGCCGCCACGCCCATGGCCACCAGGGCCGCGCCGGCCATGACCGCGAGGAACTCCAACCGTGCAAAACCACCCTGCATGCGGTTCTTCCACCGCTGTAAATCCACGACCGACTCCACTTCCTCCACCATGCGGGCCTGCGCGTCCGGTTGCGCCAGCAGCTCCCGCAGGCGCGTGACCGCCGCTTCCATCTGTTTGACCAGGGCCGGCTTCCTCAGCGTGGGATGATAGGTGGTGATCCGGCCCTGCTTGGCCATGCTGGCCACCTGCAGGTCGGAGAACAGCCGCCCGACGCCCTGCTGGACAGCCTGTTTGGTCGGCATTTCCGAAAAAACCGCGGTGAGCGCGATCCGGACCTGATTTTCCTTCTGCGGATCGTTCATTTCCTGTTCCAGCTCGTTCAGCACGGCAGGAAGCTTCCGCAGCATGCGTCCCGGCTGGCGCAGGAGCGACAATCCGCTCCGGTCCAGGATCATATGCGGCAGGCCGATGGTCTGGTCGCCCGCGGTATATCCAAGGGCGTCGTTCAGAAGTTTGAACCGGTAATATGTGGTGCCGTCCCGCGTGGCGGTGACGAAGGAGGCCATGGTCTCTTCAAGGGCACGGGCCAGGGCCGGATCCGCCAGCACTTCCTCAACCGGGCGCTGCTGTTCTTCGGACCATTCCTTGGCCAGACGTTGTTTGAGAATTTCCCGGGCCTGCGCGACGAAAGGCCCGAAATACTGCCCTTCCAGTTCAAGCAGATAGGTCGTTTCCGGGGTGATGACCGCGATGTGGACCTTGTCCGGCCCGCTGTCCGGCGGCGCGCGGCTGACATGGACTTCGGGCTGGAAGTCGTTCCGACCGGCAAGCACGGCCAGGCGCTGCCGCACGAGTTCGCGGAACCCGTCCGTGGAAAAGTGCTTGGGATAAATGGCGTCGTGCTTGGGCCGCTCGCCGGTCCGCAGGATCAGGTTATCCTCGAACAGCATCTGCTGGCGCTGCAGCTGGCGGCCGTGCGTCGGTCCCAGCACCGGCGCCTCGGCCGGTTTTTCCTCGCGTTTGATCGGTTCGCCCAGCTGGTCAACCACGACCTGGTTCTTGCCCGCGTCCTTGGCCTGGTGCAGAAAATCACCAGCCAGCTGGTAGAGCGCCTCGCTCCAGGCTTGCACATCCGACCGGGTCAGGGTCCCGCTCGCGCGCTTCTCCATGTATGCATAGTCCACGCGCGAGGCCTTGGTGGCGCCAATGGAAAGCGTGGGGGTGAGGAGGAATCCCTCCTGTAAATACCCATAGCCCTTCTGGTCAATCGGAGGTTTGAAGTCCTCGGTGGTCCTGGGCCAGGCCATCTGCGTCAGGTTGAGGTTCTCGAGCTGCGCGGCTTGCAACCCGGCTTGCTCCAGCCGTTTCTTCACAATCAGTTCAATGAGGTTTCCATTGGCCTGCTCCGCGGTTATCGGCGCGAAGCCCCGCAGCTCCTGCTGGTATCGTTTAACCAGATCAGGGCGCCCGACGTGCAGCAGAAGACGCACGCCGTACACCTCGTCATACGCTACCCGCACGAGCGTGGGGTCGCCATAGTCGCCGTTGATCTTGGCGGCGATCGCGCGCAGTTGCTGCTCCTCCGCCGGTTTCAGGCCCAGCACTTCATAGGGTTTGAACTGACGGTGCATAAAGATCTGGACCCGGCTGCGGAACAGCTTCATGACATCGCCGACTTCACGCGGGCTGAAATACTCCGGAAGGAGGTATAAGCCTTCGTCTCCGCCATGTTTGATGGTCGTGATCCGGGTTTCCGCGAGTCTAGGCAGCAACTGGCCGACCGCGCGGAAATCGAGGGTCAGGAACGCGCGCACCAGCGCCCGCCTGAACTGTCTCCGGTTCCGTTCCACGATCTGGCGCACCGGACGGGAATTGGCCGTCTCTTCTATGATGCCCAGCACGTCCTGCAGCAGATAATTGGTAATGGCCTTGCCGTAGATCAGATTGTATCCCGAAAGCCCGTCAATATCGGAAAACCCCAGCCAGACGTCGCCGACCTGTTCCAGCACCTGCCGCCTGGCGCTCTCGCCCTGGATGCGGTTGAGCATGCGGCCCCGTTCGCGGGTGATCGTCCAGAGCCGCGCCAGGGCGTTCCGGACCACCTCGGACCGGCGGGCAATGCTCTGCCGCGCGGTGCCGAGAACATCGGCCAGGGTGAAATTGCCGGTATCCAGCACCACGGCCTCGGGGATCGGCCGCAGCGGGTCGCGCTGCCGGGTGCGGGCCGAGAGGTCCATATTCTCGATCTCCGTCAGGCCGGCGGCCAGTTCCGCTTCGGTGCGCAGGGGGCGTCTCAACAGGCGTTCCGCGCGGTTCCGCAGGTCGTTGTTGACCACGTAAAACCGCATCTTCGCGTCCCGGTCGAACAGTTTGGTGCCCATGGTCTGGCCGACCGCGACCAGATTCTCCCGCTTGGCGAGGTCGCGCAGGTGCTCGTCCACCACCCGCTGGACCGCCGGGATCTGCCCCAGCCGGGACGCGAGAGCTTCGAGTCTCTGGAAATCCTCCCCCATGGCGCTGGCGGCCGTGGGCAGAACCTGGTCCGTGATTTCGCGCCGCTGTCCCCCCATCATCCCTTCCCGCAGAAAGACGCGCATGCGCTGTTCGCGCAGGCCGCGGTCGAAAAACATGGTGACGTCGGCTTGTTTGAGACGGTCCACTACCACCTGGGTGAACGTGGCGAACGCCCGCTGCTCCGCGGGTGTTTCCGCGCGGAACGCGTCCTCGGCCCAGTTCCCCTGGTCAATCTCGTCCTTCACGATCAGGGCGAAGGCCCGGTAATACATGGCCGCATCCGCGTAGGTATAGCCATAGTACCGCGACAGCACGTCGCCGATCTCGGTTTTGCCCGTGGCATCCGGGCCGTCCACCGTGATGATGAACCGCGGCTTGAAATACGTGGCTGTGCTCCAGACCAGGGGCACCACGCCGGCCGCCACCGTCGGAATGACGGCCGCCGGCCCCGCGCCGAAGATCATCATGCCCACGGCGAAGACGATGGCCACCAGGCCGATCACGCCCACGACGGTGCTGAGCACGCGCGTGGGCCAGAAGATCTCCCGGGCCAGCGACTGGAAGAACGGCAGTTTGCCGAGGCTGTACTCGGACACGGCCTCCAGGTCCGCCACGGTGCGGTGGTCAATGCCCAGCACGGTCTCCAGCAATTCGTGCAGAGCGGCCTGGGGCAGCTGTCGGTGGGCCATGACATTGATGAAACCGACCCGTCCGGCCGGCGTTTCCTCGACCGTGAAAAAGGCGCCGACCTTGAGCGCCTCGGGCGAGATCGCCGCGTTGGCGGTGATCTTGCGGATCTGGAGGTCCACGATCGGCTGGTCTTCGCCGTTGACCTTGACCGTCAGCGGCTGCCCGGCCTCCAGGGACTGAACGGCGGTCAGCGCTTGGTTGAGAGTGCTTTCATAAACCGTGCCCTGCAGGCTGCGCCGCAGGCGGCCGATCTCCGTGCTCAAAACCTGGCGGGTATAGAGGCTGGCGCGCACCTCGGCTTTATGGCCGAAGAAAGCGAAAAAGGCGTTCAATTGGTCCTGGTCGAGCAGATCGAACCCGCGCTGCACGACAATCTGGGCCATGCGGAAGGTATTGGCGCCCGGCACCTGTCTGAGCAGGCTTCTGCGGAGTTCCTGCTGGGTCTTGAGAAACGACGTGAACAAACTGGTCAGCGCGGCTTGGGTTTCCTCGCCGAAGAACCCGCGCTGGTCCAGTTTCAGGGATTGCACCCTCTGGCGCTCGTGCAAGATGGAGCGGGCCACCCGCGCCGCCAACAGCGCGTTGTCCTTTTGCCTTTGCTTCAGCGCCGGGGTGCCGCCGGGTTGGCGGTCAATGGCAGCGATCACCGCTTCGGTGTTGGCCACCACGTTCCGCAGATGCTCCATATCATAATGGTCGGGCTGGCTGAGTTTGGCCCGCAGACTCTCGGGCGCCAGCTCCTGTTCCACGATAAAAGCCAGTGCATGGGCTTCCGCGATACCCTGGGCGCGCAGGGAGGCTTCCACCGCTTCATGCAGAACCGTGGAATTTCTCAGGTCACCTTCGACCTGTTCCTCGACGATCACCTGGATCTGCCCTCCCAGGTCGCGATTCACGGCCAGGGCGCCGGCAATACGCTCTGCCGTGCGCACGCGGAGCGTTTCGGGGGTCAAATTGCGCAAGGCGGCCGCCAGCGATGCCACGGCTGTTTCACCCAGGAAAGGCCGCAAGGCCTCGGCCACCGCCCCGGTCCGGGCGCGGATATACTCCAGCTGTTCCGCCACGGCCTCGGGTTGCAGGTCGGCCGCGCGCGCCGCCACGGCCTCATAGCTTTCGATTTCCACGGCCGGGGCCAGGTCCTTGCTGGCTTGCGCGCTGCCGCTGGTCACATCCACAATGCCTAATATTTTGCTTTGATCAAAAGTGGTCATGCCCTCCAGCGCGTGGCCGGAAAAAAAGACCACTTTCCCGATGCCCAAGGCCTGGAGCGCGGGTTTCAAGCCCCGTATCGCGGCCATAAACTGCTTGTCCGCGCCGCGGAATCCGGGCCGGTTAAAATGCGACGACCCGTTGTCCACGCACAGCACGGTTTGCCCGTTGATAACCGCCAGCCGCATATAGCCCGCATACTGCGCCTGCTGAATGTTCTCGGCGTTGGGATTGGAATACGTGGCGTGCGGCACGCCGCCCCGCGACACGATCTGGGCGCCGCTCACCGCGTAGGTCAGGAACGCGCTCCAGGCGATGGGCGCGGTGCTTTCCGACACCTCGTCCGCAAGACGTTCCAGGGACTGCCGGAAGCCGGGGTTGCGCGCGGTAAATGTGTTCAGCTGCATGCCCTGGATGAGCAGCTGTTTCTGTTCGGCGAAATTCGCCTGCAGGGCGCGCACGTCCGCGTCCTGGCTGTAGCGCTGAACCAGCGCGGCCAGTAACGTTTCGGCCTCGTTGATCAGCTGCAGCAGCCGGTCGTCGCGGTAGCGCCCGCTCCGGAATTCCGTTATCGCCGCGTTGAAAGTCTGGCGAACGGACTTCACGCCTTCTTCGCGGGTGATCCCCGCGCCCTTGGGGCCGACCAGCGCCAGCGCGGGCGCTTGCGCTTGCGGCAGAGCCGCGGTGGCTTGTTCGTAAGCGGTGGTGGCCAGGCGTTTGAGCGACGCGGTCAGGCCGCCTTGGGACTGGCGCAGGGCCGCCAGTTCTTCGGCCAGCACGTTGAGCTCGGCCGCCAGGGCGGCTTCCGAGGCCAGGGTTCGGTCGGCGCTGACCTGGCTGGGCGACACCCCAAGCCGGCCGGCCAGGCCCTGAACATACTGGGCGCGATAGGCGGAGAGAACGATCTGCTCCAGTTCCGGCCAGGTGGTTTCGTCGAAGAACCATGCCATTTGGTCCAGGGCTTGCTGCAACCGGCCGCGGATCACCTCGCGCCGGGAATCGGCGGAGGCAACCGCTTGCTGCAATTGGTTCAGCGCGGGAACGTATCCCAAAGATTTGGTGGCCGCGCCAAGGTACCAAATAAATTGCGAGGTATACAGAGGATACGATTGCTGGATTTGCTGATCGATGGCGAGCTTGGACAGCAGGAACTCCACGGGATAATCCGCTGGCAGGAGTCGGTTAAGTGTTTCCCGCGTCGGAGGCGCTTTGTTGCCAAATAAACTGATGACCTGCTGGGACGCGGTTTGGCGCAGCAGATCTTGTCCCCAGCGGCGCAGGCTGTTGCGGACCATATCCGCTTGATTGCTAAAAATCGCTTCCTGGAAATTGGACCTGAAGAACCGGGAAAAATCACTGAGCGCGGTCACTGCCGCCTCCGGCGTGGGAAGCTGGGTCTGAAGTTTTCTCTCGATCAGCCGCGTCATGGCGCCTGGTTGGGAAGCCAGCGCTCTCTCCGCGGCCGCTTGCAAGGCCTGCCGGGTCTGGGGCTGCAAGGCGGCCGGAAGTCCCTTGACTGCTTCCGCGGCACGGGCTTCAAAATTCAAATAAAACTCGACCGTGTAATCGGCATCCGTGAACTTGGCGGCTTCCTCGGCCGCGATTCGTTCCGCCAACAGCCTGAGGGCCGGTGTAAAAGCCAGCCCCTCTTCCCCGCCGAAAGCCAGGCTCATCAGCCGGCGGACATCTTCCAGCGTGCGGATGGGAGCACGCGCGGCTTCATACGCGGCGAATTCCGCCGGTACGGCCTCCCGGGCATAGGCCCCTTGGTCGGCCAGATGTTTGGCCACGGCCGCCTCCAGGGTCAGCCCCTGCAGCGTGAGCTTGAAGGTCTCGAGGAGATCGGAGGCCGAATACACGCCGCTGTCCGCGGCCGCCAGGGCCTGCGACAGCTGCGCGAGCAATTTGACGCCGGCCTGATGCGTCGGGTCCTCGGCTGCGCCAGGCACCAGGGAGTCCAGCTGATTGGAGGTCAGGGCACCCCGCAAGGCGGCGAACCGGTCCAGCGCGACCTGGGTCCAGCCCTGCGCGTCGAACCAGGAGCCCATGGCCTCGCGCTGGCCGGCTGTGAGCGTGATCTCGCTCGCCGGTCCCACCGCGGCCAGGGGCAGTTCCGCGGTTTCGCCGAGAATGGCCCGCCGGTTGACGTTCCCGATCTCGGCCGCGAAATCCGCGATGCCCAGCTGGGTTCCGGCCAGGATCTTGGCGATCAGGCCGGCCCGGATCTCACCGATGCGCGTCTGCTCCAGCCCGGCAATGTGCCCGCTCTCATGGGCCAGGCGGCGCATTAATTGCACGCGGTTGCGGCTGGAATTCATCTGGTTCAGGGCTTTGGCATTGAGCACCACGCGGCTGCCCCGCACTTCGGAAAACGCCTGGCCGTGCGCCAGGGTATCCATTTCGTCCGACAACCGCACCTCGAAAACCCGGTCTCCCGAGGTCCTGAAGGTGGCCAGCATTTCATCCAGTTCAAAGACCGCGTCCGGATACCGTTGCAGGCGCTGCTGCAGCTCAAAACGCTCCTGCAGTTGTGCCGGCGTGGGCGCGTTCAAGCGGTTGAGAAAATTCAGGCGCCGGTTAACAGTCCGCTGTTCCTGGTCCAAGGCCCGCCGCGCCGCCTGCACGCGCGCGATCAGATGGGAGGCCGGCAGAACAACCTGCCCGTCGGCGCGCACTTGGAATCCCAGCAGGCGCAGGCCGTCCATGACAGTCTGGCGCTGGGCGCCGTTGAGGACCTGCCGCAGCGGCGTGGCGCGGTCCATGATCTGCTCGAGCGTGCGCGTCTCAGCCCCCGCGCCCGCCGGGCCGAGCAAAGCGGTGTCCGGGCCCGGCCGGCGGGGTGTCTGCAGATTGATCCGCGGCGCTTCCGCGATCTCCGCTTCCGGCGCGGTTTCGGCCGGGGCTTCAACCTCCGCACTTGCCATGACTTCCTGTCCAGCCGCAGCCATCGCCATTTCAGGCTCAAGGACCCGGGCATCCAACTGCTGGACCAGTCCGGTCAACCCTTTTCTCGCTTCCGTGACCTGGAGCTTAACCGGCCGGAAAGCCACGACCGGGTTGAAACTGAAATTGGGGATCTGCACCCGGATATTGTGCCGGCGCGCGAGTTGGCGCATGGCATCAAGCTGGCGGGTAGTGGTGTATTCCGGCAAGAGTCGTTCCTGGTTCAGCACGTCTTGCTCGCCCAACAGAAAGCTCTGACGTTGGTCGCGTATGGCCTGTACCAACTGGGCTAGGTTTGAACCCGCGTTCTTCAAATCCAGCTGAGCCACGGGAGTACCGGCCAAAACGGCAACGGCCAATTCCTCCGCCTCATTGAAATCCCGCACCAATCGGTTCAGATTTGCCGTGGGCGTGATCTCGCCGAGAATAGGCAGACGGCCGTTCCTGAACGCCATGCCCGCAAGCGCCAGCCGTTCGGGACGTCCGCTGATGAACGTCCGCAATGCTTCGTCGTCTCTCGTCAGATCCATGATGGTCTGCAGATCCGTTGCCAGTTCCGTGCGGTTCAGCTGATTTTGGGCGTATCCGTATTTTTCCATGGACCAGAGCATGGCGCGTTCAATCAACCGCTGCTCCGGCTGGAAAAACCCGCTCACGCGGGCGGCCACCGAGGACCAGAGATTGGCCGCAGGCCGCAGCAGGCGGCCGGCCGGCGCAAAAACCGCCCGGACCACTGTGGCCGGCGTCAGCCCCCGCAAACCTTCCGGCGCGCCGAGTGCGATGGCCAGCGTGCCCAGCGCACGGGTCACTGGATTGGTCACTTCGGCCAGCCGGGCCGCGAGCCCGCCCACCGCGAACACGCCTGCCCGTCCAGGTTCCTCGACGCCCAGAATCTGGGCGCGTTTCGCGGCGAATTCTTCGGCGGCCACGAACTGGAACTGGAAATTATTTCCCTGGAGCACCTCGCCGGCCAGCTCGGTGGTGTACGCGGTGGTGGCGTTGGGCCGCACCACCACGTACCAGCTGGCCTCCTGCTCAAACTGAAAAACATAGATATTGTTGTCCGGATTAGACTGTTCGGGCCGGAACGCCAGGTTCACCTTGGCGTCATCCGCCGCATACTGCCCGCGGGCCGCGCGGAAAGCCTGCTGCAGGGCATCGCCGGACAGTTTGTCTTCCAGCACGAGTTTGCGGCCGAGCTCGATCTCCCAAACGGTTTCGAGATAGCGCCTGAACATGGGGTTGTTGAACAAACTGCGGGGAGCGAAAATGTTCTCGTTGCGGGCCAGCAGCTTCTCCAGCGGCGTGCGCTCGTTGCGTAGCAGGGAGAAATAGGGATTGGCCACATCGGTCCGCGTCAGGCGCGGTTTGATGGTCAGGAAGGAAATCCCCTGGTCCCGCAAAGCCTGCTCCACGTGGGTAGCATGGAAGCCGCCGGTAATCAGCACGGCCAGATCCTCCCGCCGTTTGCCCATGGCCCGGAGCAGGTTCTCCACGAAAGCATGGGACCGCTGGTCCGCCACGCGGTAAAATTCCGCCGCCAGGTCCAGGTAATCCGCCAGTTTCAGCACGCCCGGGTCCAGATCCGGCTGCAGGGCATAGCGGTAACTGACCTCCTCCAAAAACCGCAGCATGGGTTCCAGCCGAAACTCCTCCCGGTGGCCGCGGAAATATCGCAGGTCTTCCTCGGTGGCGCTGATATTGATGAGATTCTCCGTGATCTTCAGGACATACAGCTGCTGGTCCAGCCGCCGCTGCTCATCGCTGGTGTACAAACGCTTCCGGATGGCGCGGTCCAGGGCCTCGGCTTCGTGCAGCAGCCGCTCATAATCAACCACCGCGTTCACCGGCAGGCGGTGCTCCAGCGCGTACAGCCGGATGACCTTGTAGGGTTCCAGCTCCACGCCCAGGCGTCCGGCTTCAGCCAGCAGGAAATCGCAGTATTTTTCCAGCGTTTGGTTTTCCTGCTCGAAATTTTCACGTTCGTGATCCATCTTGGCCAGGTCGGTGTTATAGACCGGCCGTTTCAGCTGCTCGAGCGCGAAACGCAGATCCTGGCAGTATCCCTGGCTTTCTTCGTTGAGGAATTTCAGCAGAGTGTTCTGGTTGTGGTCATACAGCGCTTGGGATTCGATGCCCTGGAGGAACAGGGGATCGTCCCCGGTCGCGGCTTGATACTCCGCGCCGGTGATGCGGCCCCGCTGGAGAAAATACTGACCGACCCTTTCCTTGACCGGCGCGAGCGGGATCGTGGACAGCTTGTCCACGTTCACCGGCGCGCTTTCGCCTTCCACGCCCACCACCCGCAACCGGTTCCGTTTGGCCAGGTCCGACAGCATGGCCTGGATGTTGCTTTGCACCTCGTAGTTGCAGTGAAGGTCCTGAATGAACACCACGGTCTTTCCCGATGTCCCGCGATAACTGCTGGTCACGCGCCCCCACTCGGGCTTGATGTCCAGGGTCTGGCCGTTGGCGGTCAGGGGCACATACCGGAATTCCTCAATAAGGTCCCGTGGATAGGTCGCCGGTTCAAAAGCAAAAGCCACATAAGGCCAGACGAAGCAAAGCGAAACCACCAGCGCCAGCGTTTTAGCGACTGCCAAACGCCGTGGTTTGCGCCACGCCTCCAAACTTGCCAGGTCCGGCAAGCTGAGGTCTCCCTGGGATAGTCTGAACGTGGGCATAAGAGACAACACTCCCTTCCCTCTCAAGCGGGCCGCGCCTATTCCCCTGTGGAGGTTGCGGGCCTTTGCTCGAGAAAGCAGCGGGTTTTTTCCTTATATATTATTTCATTTTTAGTATATCACAGGGTTTTGGGGAGCGCAAATGAGGGGACTTTTTAATCCGCACTGCCAAGAAAAAGCCTGAAATAAAAAGACAAATCAGGCGGCTGGGCTGGCTGCAACCGAATGGCCGGGTGGGTTAAACCCGTTCCGCGGGACGCCGGGGAATATTTATTCCAGCTTTAATTGAAGTGTAACCAGAGGCAAATCCAGGCGTTCGGGCCGCAGTAAAGCAAGATGCCGGCTCAGGGTACTCATCTGCCGGACATTTCCCTTATGCCCCAGCATCTGCCCTTTCCCATCCAGGGTTATTTTTCCCTGCACCCGCTCGCCCTGGTTGAAGGTGAGCTCCACGCTTCCCTCGGGACCTGGCAGGTAGTGATACGCGATCGCTTCTCCGGATGGGAACCAGAGACGGACCCGGCGTCCCTGCCGGTCAAAAGCTTTGGCCAGCTGCCATTGGCCGCGAGCATCCATGTAATGCACCCGGGTCTGTCCTTGATCACGGCTGAAAAACAGCCGCCTGCCGTCCGCCAGCATCATGGCTTCCACAAATCCCCGGGACAAATTCCATACTTGCTTCTGGCCGTTATACTGGACTTCCATCCGGCTCCGGTCCAAGGACAGCCTTTGCACCCGGCCCACTTCCCCTCTGGCCGTCTGCCATTCGAGCAGCCGTCCTTCCTGGTCGTATTTTTCAGTCTGCGCGACTTTCCCCTCTGACTTCCAGACGCGGCGATAGCTTAGCGTCCTTCCCCACCACGTTTGCTTGTAAAGAAAGATATCCTGACCGGCCGGTGCCCGTGAGCGGAAGATTTCCTGCTCGCTTCTCCCGCCCTCCAGCAAACTCTCCAGCGGCAGCCCCGTCAGCCCCAGCCACCACCGCCGGGATTTGCCAGGAGTGTGCCGAGGCTCGGAAACAGGTGCATCGGGGATGGCCGGACTCTGCCCGGGCTGCGGCGGACGCCGCAGCCACAGGACGGTTCCGCTGACGCGGCGCGGCTTGGCTTCAGACAAAAGCTTCCACCGGAATCTCCCTTCGTCCACGCGCAGCTGCCAGGCTCCGTTTCGGACCATTAATTCGTCGCGCCCCGGCCGCAGGGCGTAAGGCGCCCAATATCCTTGATCCGGATGTTCCGGATCGACCTGCCAGACGCGCACGCCCCGCCCTCCGCGTTCCACCCGGCTGATCCAGGTATAGGACTTTTCCTTGTCCACCTGCGGCAGCCACACTTCCAATTCGGAATAGCGCATCTGATCCACCGCATCGCTGCGCAGGCGCCGCACGTTCCCCAGGCGGCTGGCCAGCGCGTCCAGGGGCAGCATGTGTTCGGGCGCCAGGGAGCGCAGCAGCAGGTCAAACTGCGGCCGCTGTTCGCTGTCCCGCTGCGCAGTCTGCGGGCTGAGCAGCAGGTCCCGCTTGACGTGATAGGCAACCTCGTATTGCAGCTGCCGCATCTGCTCGGGTTCCAGCCGGGTTATGCTTTCGCCCTCGCGGGGCGGGACAACCGTTGGCGTTCGCTGGGTTTCAGCCGAGGCGCGCAACAGACGGTGCAGGTCGTCGAAATCCGGCTCGTCGTTCTGGTGCTGCGACAGCCGCATCCTCTGTTCCTGCAAGGCTTGCGGCGGCACCAGCAGACGGGCGGTGTATTGCAGCTTGGCCAATTTTTCCGGGTCGGCCCGCCAAAACGTGCGGGCGTAACGGGCCTTGATTTTCGCATCCCCCCGCATGTTCATTGGGATGAGCTCTTCCTCCTCCGGGTCGAACGGATACCGCTCCCAGCGCCGCCGCTCCGGCACCCAGGCGAACACCTTGTCGCCTTCGATCTTCACCCGCTGGACCAGGATTCTTTCCTCTTCCACCAGGTCAATCCAGGGAAGATGAATATCAATGTCCGTGCAATCAATGTACTTCCACTCCTCGTCGAACACCACGCGGCGGCGGCGATAATCGGCGGCAAAGCGCGATTCCGGATAGAACACCTCGGGGCGAATGTACTTCAGGATGACGTCGCCCCGGGTCTGGCCGTAGCTGTCCGCTTTCAGCCGCTTGCGATCCGAGTAGTCCTGGCGGATTTTTTCCAGCAGAAGCCGCAGGACCAGCGCATAGCGCTCGTCCCAAACGGGTTTCATGCCGCCCGAAACCCGCCAGTGGTCCAGCATCAGACCGCTAGCCGTGCCCACGCGGTAGTAATCTGTCATGCCGTCCCAGGAGCGGGTTTCCAGGTAGGTATAATACCGCCGGTTCGGCCCCCAGCGAAAATCATACCGGTAGCTGAGCCCCAGCGGTTCTTGCTGGATTTCAAAGTGAACGTTGCCCCGCGGATCGTAAAAGCTGGCGGTCAGGCTCTTGCCATGGAAGCGCAGCGCCCGTTTGATGCGGCCTTCCGGGGTAAAAAGGTAATCCGTGCGGTCCACCAGCTCGCCGTCCGCCGCGTAGTGCCGGACCGGATAACCGTGGTGGTAGTGAATGAGGCTCCCGTCCGGAAGCAGTTTTTTCAGCAACCGTCCGCTGTCGTCGTACGTTAGCTGCTGTCCGTTGTCCAGCGAAAAAGTTACCTGCCAGCCGCCGGGCGCCGGATCGTAGGCATAATGGCGGATAACATAACGGTCCTTCAGATAGTTATACATTTGTTCGGACAGTTGCTGGGGTGGGATTGTGGCGCGTTCTCTCGCGGCCAGCGGCGCGCTCAGCGCCAAAACCAAGGTCAAACCGGCCGCGGGCAGGCGGCAAGGGAAGAACGGAATACGCCGGACGGACGTCATGGCGCGTCAACCGGCAGGACCAGCATTTCCAGGGGCACGATCTGTTCCAAATCCCCGCTGCTTCCCGGGCTCTGGGTCGCCCAGGGACTGCCGTCCGGATGAAAGCCGCCCAGCAGTCTCCCCTGGTCACTGAAAACCAAAATCTTGCTCTGCAGCCTGTCCGTGATGCTCACGTACAGCGCCGGCGCACCCAATCGGGAAGCATCCAGCGCCAGCGCATCGTTCGAAAGCTTGAGAGGAGCGAGGTGGTGAAATATTTGAAGCGTGCCATCCTGCTGCAGGCGTGCTTGCAGGCGGTTGCGCCAATAGTACCGCTCTTCCATCAGCTGGCCGTCGCTTCCTGCCTCCCAGACCGTGGCGCCCAGGCCGCCCGGGTCATACCGCCACGTTTCCCCGGATCCGTCCGGGCGCGTCCTGGCCAAAAGCCGGCCGCGGGCGTCGTATTCCGCCTGGGCGCCGAGCGCCTGCAGCAACTGGCGCGCCTGGCGGAAACACTTGGCCTCCTGCGACAGGCGCTCCCACCCATAGACGCGCCCCTCGATCCACGCTTCGCCCCAGTCCTGGAGTTCGGAAGCCGGAACGGGGACGGCCACAGCCAGGTGAGCCGTCCATCCGCACAAAAGCACCGCCAACCAGTGCCACGTCTTACAACGCACGTCTTGCTCCCTTCGGTTGTATCCCGCGCAACGCTTCCAGTATAACCCATTTACCGCGGCCGCGAAAGACCCTACCCCTGTCCGGTTCCGGCCTGCACGCTATAAAAAAAACGCCCGGCGCTTTTTCGCGCCGGGCGTTTCACTTCCGTTCAGCCCGCTTATGCGGCCGCTCCGGTCAGTTTGAGTTTGGGCTGTTTGATGGGCGGAGCCAATTCCAGGTTGATCTTGATGCCCAGCCCCTCGAGCCGCTGCACCAGCCGCCCCAGCTTGTAATCCTGCTTGAGCGCCTGCGGCTGCGCCTCGGGGGTCAGCGTGACGTTCAGGGCCGGCCCGTTCTGCAGGACCTGCATATTGAAATTAAACTGCAGGAAGCTCAATACCTGCGTCAGTTCTTTGGTCAGCTGCAGCTTCAGCTCCTGGGGCGCCTCGGATTCCATGACCCGCACCATCTGCCCCACCACGGCGCGCACTGCCCGGCCGCGGTTCTGCTCGGACAGCATGTGCTCCGTTCCTTTGATCCGCAACCCGGCCACCGCCTGGCTGAACTCCCGGGTCTCCAGTAGCTGCAGCGTGTTGACCTTGTTCTGCGCCGCCCACTGGTCCTGCTCGGACCTGAACGCGGCTTTCCGCATCTGCTCGGCAACCGTCCCGGACGGGTTCACGCTGAACGCGACGGCCTGCGCCCGGAACAGGGTCCACAGCCCGGAGACCACCACCGCCGCGCCGGTCAGCGCCACCGCCGCGCCGAGGATCGCCGGCAGCATGCCGGTCAGAATGCCGACCACGCCGACGGCCAGGGCCGCCACGCCCACCCCGGCCACCTGCCACCCAAACTGCCGGACCGTGTTCACCGGCTGATCGCCCTGCAGCTGCTCCTTGCCTGCCACCCGCAGCAAGATGCGCTGCCACAGGCCCGGGTTGGCCATCGCCAGATAGCTCTCGTACGTGATGCCGAAGCGCGCTTCAAACTCGGTCAACCGGGCAGGACGGTTGGCGGCCGGCTCGGCCTGGATCTGCTTGGCGGCCTCGGCCATGAGGGGCACTGCTTCGTTTTCCAGTTCGCCCATGGCCTGGTTGATCTCCACCAGGTCCGCTTCGCCGAATTCCTTTCCGCCAAAACGCTGCTGTACGATCTGGTATAACGTGAGTTCTTGCATCCCCACGGTCATGGCCGCCCATCCCTGTTTGGTCGCGGCGGCTTCGGCCAGCCAGGCTTTGAGCGCCGGCCCGTCCATAAGGTACTGCTTGACGAACTCGACCAACACGGTTTTCTGGTCGTTCCCAAACCGGCCGCTCTGAACCAGCTTCGCGCTCAGCGTGGCACGTTCCGCATCTGGGAACGCCTTCATCACCGCGGCGGTCACCGCCTGGGTCAGCAGCAATTCAGAGAAGCGCTGGTCCAGGAACCGGACCGAACCCCGGTCCACGCGCACCCGGGAAACGTCCTGCTCGTCAACGACGTTCTCCGGGCTCTGGATGGCATCCGTGCCCACCTCGATGGCCGATACGCTGTTCAGGGCCCCGGGCACGAGACTCAATACCGCAGCCAAGAGGTGCATATAGCCGTAGCGCTGGGCCACTTCCGCGGCGGTCAGCCGCACCTGGCCGAATTCCGGCCTGGCGATAATATCCTGCAGCTTGTTGTAAGCGGTGTCCCCGCCCTCCAAACCGTACATCTCCTGCTTCCAGGTCTCGACCAGGGTTTTCCCGGTTTGGGCTTTCTGACTGGCGTCGAGCTGGACGCCCGCCGTCTCCGCAGCTGCTGGTTTGCGGTAACTGACCACTGCCGCCTGTTTGTCAACCGCCGGGGCGCGCAGGGTAGTCTTGATCACCTCGGCGCTGATGGTCCCCAGAGAATTACCCACGAGCATCGGCTGCCCAAGCAGCACGCCGCCCAGCAGGAACAGCGCCGGCAAGGCCATCTTCCCGACGAACGACTGCGTCCGGCTGGTCCCGGCCGCCGGCGCGAAGCGGGCCATAACCGACGACATGACCGGCTGCAACACCGCGCCCGCCGCCACGCCCAGGATCAGGCCGGCCAGCGGCAGGCCGGTGACGCTCAACGCCGCCACGGCCGCCGCGCTGAAGACCAGCGTCCCGGGCAGGGTCGGAACCACCCAGCCTTTATGCACTTTGAACAGCGGCACCACCATGGCCGCGCGCTGGGCCGTGCGCAGGGTATCCTGCCATTTCTGCCCCACGGTGGAGAAGAAGCGCGTCATCGCGTTCCGGTACTGCAGGGTTTCGGCCAGTCCGCGCTGCAGCGTGCCGGCGTCAACGTTCAGGGGATCAGCCTGCTGTTGGATCTGCTTGAGCGTTTCGCCCACCTGCAGGTTGTACTGATTGGCCACCATCTTGGCAAAGGCCAGTTGCTGCCGCACAAAGATCTGCGCCTGCGGCAGGGCCATGGTTTCTCCTTCATACGTGACTTGGGCGGTTTCCGGTTCGGCTTGCAGCGCCGGGATCTTTTCCGCCACCCGGGAGGCGTTCTGCAAGGCCGCGAAGTAACTGTCGCGGGCCCGCGCCGGTTCGAACCGGACCGCGGACCACAGCCGCAAGGGCATGGTCAGCTGCTGGAGCGGGCCCTTCGCCTCCATGACCGAATTGACCCGCTGGTAGAAGGACCAGTTCGAACCAACCCGCTCCTGCATGGCGGATTCGATCCAGCGTCCGCCAAAACGCGATTGGTAACCCGCCACCTGCTCGGCCAGGGTGATCTGGCGCTCCAGGCTGGCATTGCCGGCCAAGGCCGCTTGCGCCCATCCGGCGCCGTACTGCGCCTGCAGGTCCGTAACCTGCGCGGCCGGCAGCTGTTCGGTGACCAGCGCCTCCCGCCAGTTGGCCGGGTTCGCGGCCTGCAGCGCGGTGATCCGGCCGGCCAGGGTGGTGATCTCCGGATTCTGCCAGGTCTCCGCCAAGTTCCGTACCAAGGCCAGCTGCTGTCCGTCGGTCTTGAGCGCGCCCTGGACAGAGGCCCATTGGTTGGCAACCCAACTGACCCCCGGGATCCTCGCAAACCAGGCGTTCTCACGCAAAGCCGGAGCCATGACCGGCATGCGCGTCAGCAGAGAGCCTGGCGTGCGTCCGTTCCACGAAGCGCTCAGGTCGGCCAGCCCCTGGAACTCGCGCAGGCGGCTCGGCAGTTCACGGGTGATCTTGTCCGCCATGGCGCGCATATACGCCGGACTGCCCTTCTCCACGGTCACGGCATCGGTCTTGGGCAGATTGCCGGCCTGGGTGCGGGCCACTTCACCGGCCTTGGCTACGTCGATCTCCACCAGGTAATCGCGCATCATGCCGTCAAACAAGCCGAAGAACTGCCGCTGAGCCCCTTCGCTGGTGATATCAATCTTGCCGGTGCGCACGCCGTCCAGGAACTGCTGGAACCGCGCCCGCTCCACGTCCTTGATGCCGTTGATCCGGTCCAGGTTGAGGTCCAACCCGGTGTCGGAGAACACGCGCTTGATGGCCCCGGTGGTTTCGTCCGTCACGTTGCCGCGCTTCATGGCCTGGGCGAAAACGTCCGTTGGCGACAGGTCCATTTTAACCAGCCGGCCTTTGAATTGCATATGGTTCGGCAGGCCGTCAATTGCGCCGAAGATATTCAACCCCTCGCCGATGGCCGGCGCGAACACGAACCGCTGCTGCATCCACCCGCATTCCGTGCGGAAGGAATTCATCAAAATACGCGCCACGGCTTCTCCGCGCGCCGTGCCTTGCATGGTCTGCAGCCACTTGCCGACCGAGGCTTTCTCCACCCCGCCCTCGGCCGCGATAAAGTCATTCAGCGACTGCCGCAGACCCGGGCCGAAGCTGTCCGCGATCTTCAAGACCGCATCCATCTTAGGCATCTGGTGGATCGCGCCTTTGACCGATTCAATGGCCCGCTGATAGCTTTCAGGCGTCATCCCGTCAATCATAACGACCTGCGGCCGGCTGGAGCGGGTTCCCAGCATGTCGCGGATGGCCAGGTCCATGGCCGCCACCCGGTCCGCGTCCTTGGCCCAATCCAGGCCTTTGGTCCGCTCCGGCGCCATTTGCCGGAAGTGGGCTTCCACCGTGGCGTCCGTGACCTTGATCACGTCCACCCCAAACTGCTGGGCCAGGCGGGAGGCCATGGTGCCCAAAACCGTGTTGTCATTGTGGGTAAAGACCTGCTGGGAGTATCCATCCCGCATCTGCCGCATCGCGCGGGTAATCAGGTAGTCGCTGTAGTTCTGCGTGCCAAACCGCTGCAGCTGCACTTTGCCGTCAATCAGCTCCAGCCGGAGGATCTGATCCCCCAGCTTCATGGAGAAGTGGACCTGCCCGGAGCGGACCTCATCCATGGTGATGATGGTTTCGTCCGAGATCGTGGTGATCTGCTTGCCGGCCTGCAGCATGGCCCGGCTCAAACCCTTGGCCGTGCCGGTATAGCCCACGATATTGTGCGCGCCCATCAACTGCATGGCTTCCAGCATCGTGATGCGTTCCGTGGTCAGGTGCGCCAGGGCCTCGCCGATGGATTTCACGGAAGGCCGGTTGGCGTCCATCACCTTGCGGCTGCTGAAATTGGCCGGATCCAGCTGGCCCGTCCTGACCATTTCTTTGACCAGGATGTCAATAAGCTGGTAGGCGCCCAGCACCGGGTCCCCGTGAATGGTATTCAGGCGGCCCACGCCTTTTTCACCCACGCCGTACCAAGCGCCGCGCTCGGCATCCACGCCGCCCGTGATTTCGCGGCCATTGGTATTGAACATGGCCTGGGCCATTTTGCGCATGATATTGAGATTGCCGCCGCTCGTGCTCACATCCACGCCCAGCTGGGTCAGCACATCGCCCAGCCGCTGGCCCTTGAATTCGCCACTTCGCAGAACATAATCCAGATTGAAAGACTTTTGGTTGCGCGCGGTCTGGCCGTTCCCCAGATCCACGTCGCGGAAAATGTCCTTCAAACTGGTCTCCGCCGCCAGGTCGAACTGCAGGGCCCGGTAGGTCTTGACATACATATCCATCAGCGCTTCCACCGTGCCTTCGATGCGCACCTGCACCTGGCGCGGCAGGTAATCCCAAACCCCGCTCGAACCCAGGATCGTGTCCGTGGTGTGGAAGGCGGAGTGGAATTCATCCCAGGATTTGGTGCCCACTTCGCGGAAGAACCCGCGGATGCGGGCATCCGACCACCCTTGTCCGCGCATCTCCAGCTGCAAGCCTTTCAGGCTCTCGTTGGAGAAAACGTAGATCTTCCCGGCTTCCAGCCCCTTGCTGATGATCTCGGCGAAATTGCCCTTGTTCACCTTGACCAGCTGGCCGCTCTTTTCCAGCCGGCTGAAGGCTGGTTCGTCCTTCACGATCTGGTCCACCAGGGTGTCCGTGGCCGTGATGTACATGGTCGCCGGCACGGGTTTGCCCGGGTTGTTGGCCTTATAGATCTCCATGGCCAGCACCAGGGACAGCACGCCGGCAGATTTGCCGCCGCCCATGGCCAGGAGCACCACCTCGCCCATCACTTCCCGTCCCAGGCTGTTGGTCTTGGTCCCCAGCTCCAAATTCAGCAGGTGCAGTTCGAGGATGCGGGACAGGAACGCCAGCTGCTTGGGATCCGCCGTGAAACGCTGGTATTTGGGGTCTGCCTGGAACGCCTTGGCCAGTTCCTGCAGCATGGTCCGGCTGGATTCAGCCAGTCCCTGCCTGCCGCTTTTTTCCAACCCCGCCGAGAACTGATCCACCACTTGCTTGAGCGCGGCGTCAATCTGGGCCTGGGTGGCGCCCGCTTTTTGCTGGGCACGCAGGGTCTCGACCAGCTGAACCATGGCTTTGCCGAATCCCTCGCTGACCACCAGCGATTCCTGCATCATGGCCCGCGAAACGCCCTCGGCCGCGAGAAGCTTCTGGATGGTCCGGTTGGTATACTCGCCCTTATCGTTGGTGGTCAGGCGCTTCATGATCTCCGTGCGGGCTTCGGCCAGCGTGGTGATCTCGGACGCGATCCGGTTCCTCACTGTCTCGGAGCGCCGCGCCAGCCAGCCTTCCTGCCTGGCCCTCAGCTTGGCGATCTGCGTCTCGTTCTGGATCAGCTCCTGCACCGCGGTCCGCTCCTGGGCGGACAGCGATTCCATGCGCTGGACCTGACTGGCCATTTCCTTCAGATACGCCATCCGCAAGGCTTCGGGGGAATTCTTGCCAGCCTGACGGTTGGCCCGCCACTCGGCTGTCAACGGAATACGCCTGCCGGCCCCGGCTTCGGGTTTGAGCTCGGCCAAGCGTTCCATGCGCGCCAGGTTCTGTTCAGCCCGCGCCAGTTGTTTCTGGGCTGTCTGCCGTTCCGCGTAGGTCTTGGCTTCGTTCAGCTTGGTCGTCGCCTGCCGCACCGCGGCGCCCGCTTCCTGCACCTGCAGCATGCGCTGCAGCAGGGACTGGGCTTTGGCCGGGTTCGTGGCCATCATCTCGCCCAGGGTTTGGGTGCCGCTCAGGGCTTTCACTCTGCCGGCGGCTTCGGTCAGTCCGGCCTCGGCCCGCTGGACGCTCTGCTGGCCTTCATACTCCGCCTTCGCCAGGCGGCCCGCCGCCTCGCTGCGGGCCTGCGCTTCCGCCCGCTGGACCGCGGCTTCGACATCCGCCTTGCCCAGCCGCTGCTGGACAGCCTGCTGGCGGGCGGTTTCGCCCCGGGCCTTCACTTCGGCCGCAACCTGTTCCTGAACCGCCTTGAGAGACGCTTCCGCCTGCTGCTTGGCGGTCGTCACCCTGTCGCCGGCGGTTTTCTGCGCGGTCCTCGCTTCGGTCATCTGGACGCCTTGCGATTCCTGCGCGCGCTGGATGTTTTTCAGCGTCTCCAGGGGGTTGGTCGAGGTCAATACTTCCCGCGCCTGTTGCGCGGTCATGTTTTCGATCAGTTTGGCCACCGCATCCCGGCCGCCGGCCTGCTGTTCCAGCTGCCGGAACGCCTGCTCCAGCCTGCTGCTGCTGCGCCGGAACGCCTGTTCCAGGGAAGTACCCTGTTTTAAATCGCTCCCCAGGCTGCGTAACGCATCCGCGGCATCGGCGGAAAAACGCGAATCCGCGGCCCGGGGCGTTCCAAAAGCCCTGTCCATCAGGGTTTGAACGTCAGCCGGATTCAAGGTCTTGCTCCCGGCCGTTGACTCCGCGGGCAGACCCAATTTCTGTGCCAAGGCGGCCCGTTCCGCCTGGGTATTAATGCCCCGGTCCGCGCAGAGCTGATCCAATATTTTCATGGCTTGCTGCTGCAGGCCGTTGCGGGCCATGGATTCCATCACCCGCTGCAGACTGCCCGTGCCGCCTTCCAAAACCTTAAGGGCTTCGGGATTGGCGCCTTTGCCCGTCAGCAGTTCCGCGATGGCCTTCGAGACCGCTTCCCGGTTGCCTCTGGGTGTCTGCTCTTTCACCACGTTTTCCACGGCCTGGCGCAGCGCGCGGCTGCTGATGCCGGACTCGCTGGCCGCCTGGCGCAGAAGTTCATTCGTGGCGGCGCGCACCTCGCCCACGGCGGCGCGCTCGAGCTGTTTCTGGTAATCCGCCAGATCGAACTGGGCGCCGCGCAGCATGCGGTGGGCGCCGGCGAGCTTGTTCATCGCCTGGTTGAAATCCCGGGTGGTCTGGGCCTTGGCTGCCTCGGCCTGGAAATCCAGCACCCGCTGTTCAGCCGCCGCGACCTGCTCCTGGGCCTTGGCTTGCAGAATTTCCTTTTCGATCCTCCGGGCCTTGGCCGACTCCAGCTGCCTGCCTTCGGTGGTGGCCGCTTTCACTTCGGCGGACCGCGTTGCCGCCAGCTCCTGACCCAGCTCCAGCTGCTGGACTTTGGCCTGTTCGCCGCGCAGCGTCACCTCCTGGCGCTGCTGCTGGAGCGCCTGGTCCGAACGCAGGCCGTCCAGCTGTTTCTTCAGCGCCTCGACCTGGGGTTTCACCGCGGGATCGGCCGCGGCTTTCGCTTCCAGGCTGCGGAGATTGCCTTCCACGGCCGCGGCCTGGGCTTTGGTCTTGGTCATCTGGATCTCGCCGTCCAGCAGCACCTGCTGGGACCGCGCCAGTTGGCGCTCAACCGGCGCGCGCTGGGTATCCGCCGCGATCTCGGCTGCCGCCTGTTTCTGCACCTGCAGGTCCGCGATGGTGCGGTTGAACAACTGGGCTTGCGCCCGCTGCAGAGCGCCTTCGATCCGCGACGCACGCGTCTCCAAACGGCTCGCTTCAGCCGTTTGATTCGCATTCCTGGCGCTGGTCAAATCCGCGCGGGTCTGGTTCAGCGCCTGCTGCAGGTTGTCCACTCTGGTCTGCGATTGGGCGACCGCGCTCTTGGGGCCCGCGGCGGCGGCATCCACTGCTTTCGTTTCGGCGCTTTGTCCGGAAGACCGCTGCGTTGTCGGGGCAGTGCCCTCGGCTTTCCCGCCCTGGCTCAAATCCGCCGGGGCCGCTCCCTTCACGGCCACGGGCTCGGCCGAGCCGGTTTGCTTGCCGGCCGTGGTTTCCGCCACCTCCACCGTCCGCGCCGAATGCACCGCGGTTTCGCCCTGCTCCGTGGTCCGGGTGTCCAGCGCCCGCTGCTTGGCCGGAGCCTCAATCACCTTGGCCGGCCCCTCGGTCATGCCGGTCCGTCCCATGGCTTCCGCGAGACGCGGCGCATTGCCCGATGCTCTGAGCGTAACGCTGCTGGCCAGCCGGTTCCTGACGGCTTGCGGCAGATCCACCAGCGCCTTTTGCATATTGGTGCCGACCTGCCTGAACGCGGCCAAAGCCAGGCTGCCGGCTTGCCGGTAGGCCCCGCCGCGCAAGGCCTGCATAATCCCCGGCCTGGCGGCGCCAAACGGTTCGGCGAAGAGGCGCATGACCGCGCTCGCGGCCACCCTGGAGCCAAAGCTCCGCACGCCCTCCGCCACGGACTGATAGAGCCGCGTCTGGCTGATGCGCACGCCGGCGGATCGTATCCCCTGCCAGGCGGAACTCATGACCCGTCCGATATTGGCAAAAGACTGGATCTGGTGGCCGACAAAGCCCACCGCGAACGCGCGTATGGCCGGAATGGTTCCGGTCAGGGTAAATGCCTGCCCGATCTGCGCGGGCTTGACGATGTTGGTCAGGGGTTTTGAAACTTCGGCGTTTACTTTCGCTTCCCTCCCCATGGCCCGGTGGATCGCGGCCGCGGTCCGCTGGGACAAGGAGAGTTTCGGTGACGGCACGCTGAATTCCAGGCTGGTGAAGCTGAAGTCCTTGGCGGTCAGGATCTTCACGATTTGCGAGGCGCCTTCGGGGAAGCTGGCCTTGTTGGTCAGCATTTCCTTAAAGCTCACACGCCCGCTCCCCGTGTTGAACGTGGCGTCCTCCAGCTTCATCCGGCTCCAACTGTATTTCGCGGTCGAGCCTTCGGGCATCTTCATGGCGGTTTCCATGAATTTGCCCAGATCGCCTTTCATGAACGCCCCGATGCCTTCCACGCCGACCCGGCCCACTTCGGCTTTCAGGAAATTCTTGGCCGGAGACATGGCGGCGTCGGTGCGCGCGGCTCTCGCCTGCTCCAGGGCGCCTTTGACCATCTGTTTGGCCAGCATGACCCCGACCACGCCGCTGCCAATGGTCGCCGCGGCATTGACCACCTGCCGGACCGTCGAAAGGGCGCTGTCGGTTGCGCCGGTCATCACCGCGCCTATTTCGGAAACGCCGGCGGCAATTTTATTCACCGGATCCACGAAGAAAGCCTGGTACATATGCCCCAATCCGTTCAAGACCGCGTCCTTGGCCAGCAGGACCGTTCCCAGGGTGCTGCTCAAGGCCGAACCCAGCCCCGGCGCCACGAAATTGAGGGCGTTTAGCGACAAAATAGCGACGATGGGCAGATTCTCGCCCAGTATTTTCAGACTGGTCGCCGCCGCGCCCCATAAAACCGTGCCCATGGCGCTGTCGGACAATTCTGCTTTGGTGAGCGCCCCTTCGGCAACGTTGAGTATCCCTTCCTGCGCCCACTGGATCGCCCGGTCCACAGGCGCGAACGCCGCGGCCACGCCAGCCTTGAACTGGTCGATCGCCACCGCGCCCAGGGACTCGCCGGTCTTCATATAATGATTGATCGCTTGCACCGGGGCGCTCACATTGATCGCCCACTCCAGGGTGGGGGACAGGACGGCCCCGACCTGCTGCACCACCAGGCTGAGGCTGGCGTCCAGAATCACGCTGCCGCCCAGGGCCAGCAAGGAGCCGATCCCGCCCAGCTCACGCACAAACCCGCGCCAGGCCGCCTGGCCCACGCTGGTGCTGCTATTGACCCAGTTGTCCAGCTTCACCAAACGGTCTACATACGTGTTCCAGGCCACGCTGACCTTGTGCGTGAATCCGTGCCAGTCGTTCGCGCGCTGCCTGAACCAGCCCGTTGTTTCCTTGCCCTCGGCCGAGAACTGCCGCAGCACGCCGCGTTCATCCTGGATAAAGAGCGCTTTGCCGTCCGTGGTCACCCGCACATTGGCGCCCATGGCGATCGGATGGCCCTTGTCGTCATTGAGCGTAACCTGCGATGCATCCTTGGTTTGATTGATCTGGACCTTGATTTCCTTGTTGTTCACCACCACCGAAGTGAGGGACTCGACGATATTGAACTGCTCGGCAATGATCCGGTTGTGTGCGTTGCGGGTCTGGACCGATCCCACCTCGGTCCTGCTTTCCACGACTTTTCCACCCTCGATCCGCGCCTCGGACCGGATGTTCCGGCTCACGGTGGTCTCGCCCTTTTCTGCGTTGAATTCCGTGCGGGTGGCAATGGTCACCTTCTGGGTCGCCTGGACCAGGTTGCCTGCCTCGTCGAATTTGGCGTTGAGCAGCGTGCGCTGGACGCCCTCTTCCCGGCCGATCACCGCGCCCGCGTCGTTTTTGACATCCTGTTTGGCAATGGTCTCTTCGATGCGGCCGGCCTCAAGGATGCCGCCCTTGGCGTTGAACTTGACATCGTACATGCTGCGGTCGCCCGATTTCACCGTCGCGGCCGCTTCAATGCTGTTGTCCTGACGGAATTGAACGCCGGTCATCTGCGTATCCGCCGTGGTCATGGTCTTGGCGGATTGCAGGCTGCCGTCCGTCCTGAATTGCACGCCGGTCATGGTGGTCGTGCCTTTATCGCCCGTCGTCGTCAGCGTGGCGGCGCCGGCAATGCTGTTGTCGGTCCGGAAATTCACGCCGGTCATTTCCTGCTCGCCCGCTTTATAGGTCTGCGCGTATTCCAGGCTGCCGTCCGCGCGGAAGCGCACATCCGTCATGCGGACCGCGCCCTTCTCTCCCGCGATCGTCATGCTCGCGGCGCTTTCAATGCTGCCGTCCGCGCGGAAAGACACGCGGGTCATTTCCTGGCCGCCGGCCTTATATCCCTCGGCAAACGAAATGCTGCCATTGGGCCTAAACTCCACGCCGGTCATCACCGTGACGCCTTGCTTCCCGGAAACCGTCAAACTCGCGGCCTTCTGGATGCTCCCGTCGCCCCGGAACTCCACGCCGGTCATGGATTGATCGCCTGATTTTAAGGTCGCCGCGAAGGAAAGGCTGCCGTCGGTCCTGAATCTCACTCCGGTCATGTGCTGGTTGCCCGAGGTCAGCGTGGCCGCGCTTTCGATGCTGCCGTCCGCGCGGAAGTTCACCTGGGTCATCTTTTGCTCGCCGCTGGTCAGCGTGGCGGCATAGGATAGGCTGCCGTCCGCGCGGAACCGGACATCGGTCATCTGCTGCTTGCCCGAGGTCAGCGTGGCCGCGCTTTCGATGCTGCCGTCCGCGCGGAAGTTGACCCGGGTCATGCTTTGCTCGCCGCTCGTCAGCGTGGCGGCATAGGATATGCTGCCGTCTGTGCGGAACTGCACTCCCGTCAGCCGCTGTTCGCCGGAGGCAAGCGTGGCCGCGTAGGAAATGCTGCCGTCTTTGCGGAATTGCACCCCGGTCATCTGCTGCTTGCCCGAAGTCAGCGTGGCCGCGCTTTCGATGCTGCCATCCGCGCGGAAGTTCACCGCGGTCATCCGCTGCTCGCCGGAAGTCAAGGACGCGGCGTAGGAGACGTTTCCGTTGGTGAATCGCACGCCGGTCATCTTTTGCTTGTCGGTCTCAAGTACGCCCGCCGACACGATGTCGCCGTTTTTATAATTCACGTCCGTCATGCGCTGGACCAAGGCGTTCTCGGACGTGCGGACTTCCAGGGATCCGAGGTGCATGGTGCTTTCCACGACTTTGCCGTTTTCCATCCGTTCGAAGCTGGTGACGTTCTCGCGGCGCACGGTGTTGCCGGTCTGGTCATCCCTGCCTTCCATGACCTTGGCCTGGAGGTTGCGCGTACCGGTCTCGAGTTCGCCCTTGGCACTGAACGTGCCGGCCTCCCGCTGGTTCATGTTCAGGTTTTCGACCTGGCGGCTGTTGACCTTGCCCGCAATGTCGCTGGTAATGGTGGTCTTGTTCACCACGCCTTCGGCCGAAGCCTGCAGCAGGACATACTGCCGGCTGATCTGGTCGAAATGGACCGCCTGGCTGCCCAGGCTGCCGTTGTCGTACTTGGCCACCTGGAAGTTCACGCTCTGCTTGACGTCGAACTCCATCACTTCCTGGGCCCCGCCGCTGGTGGTGCCGGCCTTCCCGGGATTGAGCAGGGCCCGGCCCTGGGCGCTGAAGAACTGCTCGAACCCCGTGGCATTGTTGGTCAGCGAGAACCCCTGTCCGGTATACTTCAGGGTGTAGCCTTTGCCGCTGTTCTCGCGCAGATACTGCATGCATTCCGGCGTCAGGCCGCCCTTGGCGTCATAGAGCAGGGTCACGCCGAACGCTTTGTATTCCACACCGTATCCCTGCAGCTGGTTGTTCTCGTACTTCATGGTCGCGACCCGCTGGCCGTCTCCGCTGGTCTGTGTGACCGTGAATTTGGCTAGGTCGGAAGACTGATAGGCGATGGTGGTGTTGAAAGAATCCGTCAAACTGACCTGCGCCAGAGTCCCGCCCCGGTACTGGGCCAGGTACGGTGTCGAAGCCTGCTGCCCTTCTTTGGGGGCGATCAACTGGTTGGTACCGGCGACATAATAGTCCCCAGCCTGGATATCCTGCAGCGACCCAATGAACGTGACCTGGCCCTTTCCCGGAAGCGTCAGGGTGAAGGCGGTCTTGCCGACCAGATCCGAGGTGATCCCATTCTTGATGCCCAGCGCATCCAGATCGGCCATGGACTGGATGGTTTTACCCTGCACGGTCATTGCTTCCCCGCCCAGAGGCGTGAACGTGATCGTGCCATCGGCGTTCAACTGCATCCGCCCGGTGGGCAGGTTTTGAGAGAAGACCGAGCCGTCCGCTTCGGGAACATGGCCGATGACAGCCGTGGCCTGGTTATCCTGGCCAACGGTCAATATATAAGGTTTGCCTTCGATATTGGCCAGGGTCTGCACCTTGTCCGTGCGGTTGACCGGCAACAGCGCATCCACCACCCGCGCGGGCTGTCCGCCCGGCATCTCGACCTGCATCGGCACCCGCTGCTGGGTGAGCTGCATGCTGCCGGATTTGGTCTCATACACCTGCTGCACCTGGCCGGTGCCGTTCTTGACCTCCACCCGCGAAGCATCCAGCGTGCCCTGGGTCCCTTTTTCAAAGGTGACGGAAACCTGGCTGCCGTCCGCTCCCTGCTGGGTCATGACAAAGCCGTTCTGCGTGCGCAGGACCGCGCTCTTGTCCATGCCCGGCAGCGTCATTTGCTGTCCGGCAGCCAAACCGGCCGCGTTGATGTCCACGGTCCGCCCCAGTTGCTGGACCATTGATTCCAGGGCCGGGGACATCTTCGGCAGCGAACCGCCTTCCGTCGCGCTGGTTTGTTGGGTCAGGGCGTCGTATTTCGCGGCCATGGTCAGCATGTCGCCGGTCAGCTGTTTCCCGGCCGCGCTGTTCAAATACTGCCCCACATCCTGAAGGGCCTGGGTGATCTGCGCTCCCTGCAGGCCGGCCGCCATCAGCAGGCCGGCTGCGCCGAGCTGAAGCTGGGCAGACTGCCCTGCCGGCAGACTGCCGGCGGACTGGAGCATCTGGTTGGCGGTGGTAACCGCCTGCTCCGTATTGCCGGCCTTCAGCTGGAGCTGGGCGACATCCATGATCAAACCGGCATTGCCGCTTTGCAGGGCATGGTCCTGCATCTGCGTCAGCAAGGCTGTCGAGGGGTTGGTGGTATAGGCCCGCTGTTCGGCCTGGACCAGCGTGTTCATGGCGGATTGCCGGGAGGTGCTGCCGATGGGCTGGGACTCCGCATAGGTTTTAAGGGTGGCGGCCGCGGCCGTGGCCATCTCCTGCGAAAGCTGGGCCGATATCTGCGTGTTGGATTTGACATTCTCCAGCATGACCATGGCTTTTTGGACGTCTGGCGGCAGGGATTTGACATCCACCGGCAAGACTGCCTGCAGGGTATGCACCTTGCCCTGGGAATCCTCATAAAGCGCGCCGGCCATCTGCTGGACCAGCTTGGGCTCTCCGCCGCTCATGTCATAGACGCCGCCGCGCGAGCCCACACCCACGGTCTCGCCGGCTGCCGTGTATATCTGCTCCTTCCACCAGAGCGCCCCTGTGGTGGAGAATTGGCCTTTTATTTCCACGGTTCCGGTTTCCGATACCGCCAGCCGGTAGGTCGTGCCGTTGCTGGCCTGAACTTCCTGTACGGGCGACTGCGGGTCGTAGGCAAACTGGGCGTTGATTGGTTTATCCGGCGTGCCCAGATTGGCGTTCAGAATTTGGCCTGGCTGGAGTTTCGGTGTCTGCCCAGCCTCGCCGGTTCCCGGGCCCTTGGCTTCGGTCCCCGGCCCCTGCGGATTGGTCGGATCGCTCTTGCCTGCCGCGACAGCCGCATCGTCGCGGCGTTCGCCGGTCTCCACCGGACGCTTGTCGGCCTGGGACTTGTCCAACCCCTGAGTGTCCGGCATGGCGCCCCGCGTCTGTCCGCCGATCACGGACAGCTGCTGGCCTTCGATTTTCATGGTCTGCTGCTGCACCACGGCATTGTTTTCGTACGTGGTCGCGCGCACCTGGGAGGAACCGGCTGCCGCGCCCATCTGGTAGTCGAACACCTTGGTCACGGTCGTGCCGTTGGCCAGGGTGGTCTGCGCGCCGACGATTTGTCCCTGGCCGTTGAACACCTGGGTCAGCATCTGTCCCTGGGTATTCAGGCCCTGGGTGTAGGAATACGCCGCACTCTTGTCCAGAACGCCGGTGTTCTGGAGTTTGCCCACCACATCCTGCACGGCGGCCGGCTTCACGCCCGCGTCCGCGCTCTTGCCCTGCATCACCTGCGGCGACGCGCCTCCGGTAGCCTGCTGGGCCTGGTCCGCACTCATTTGGAATGCGCCGGCGTGCGTCCCGGAATTCTGCACGATCTGGTTGTTGCTTTTCTCCACGTCCACCCGCTCGGTGGATTCCGCCTCGGCGGCGGTCACGTTCTTTTCGCCGCCCTTGGGCGTCTTGTCTCCCATGCGCTGCACGCTGTCGCCCTGTTTCAAATCCAAATCCTTGACTTGCGTGGGCTCCTGCGCGGTCGCCCGTTCATTCAGCGTGGTGCTGTCCGAGAGATCCCGCCGCACGTCGCTGGTCGCGCGGTCGGTCGGCATTTCCTGAGGTTTCTGGGTGTTCGGCTCGGGCATCGCCGTTTGCGGCTGCTGCTGTTGCTGCTGGTTCGGCATCTGGGTCTGCAGCGTCGCGTCCGGCACCTGGTTATTCGTGTTCAGCGCCTGCTTGTTCACTTCCGGGCGGCTGTCATTCTGCACCGGCTTGGTTTGGCTGGTCTCGCCGGCCGCATCCGGAAGCGCCGAGGGTTTGGGCATGGGCGAGGTTTCGGTTCTCTGCACATCGGGCAACCCGTACGCGTCCGCGACCGAATCCGCCGCGGGCAGCTTGGCTTCAGTCGGCACATCCAAGGACCTGGGCATCTCCATCTGCAGGCCGGACACCGCCGACTGGGTCGGCATGTCGGTGTTGAAAACCTGGTTGGTCCGCAGGGGCGCCACATCCGAGTCGTACAGATTGAGGCTCGTGCTTCCCAGCGGAGAGGTGACGCTCATGCCATTGGGGCTGAACCCCGGCGTATAGCCTAAGGCCGGCATGACACCGGCGCCCATCACGCCCTGGCCGCCGTACCCCATCGTGCCCGTGCCGGCGTACAATCCGCCAGTTCCGAACGCCCCGCCTTGCAGCATGACCGGCGAGGTTTCAGGCGGCAGGAACCCGGTCATGCCCAGACGCAGCATGGGCGCGTCCATGGCAAGCTGGGGCATCATATAGGCTGGGCCCTGGCTCGGCATCATCAGCCGTTCGCCCACGCTGGCCTTGATCGGGTCAGCCCAGTTGAAGCCCTGTCTCATGCCCTCCTGGACTTTGGGATCCAAGGCCGGTTCAGTGGGCCGGTTCTGCTGTTGCGGCTGCTCCTGCTGGGTTTGGCTGGATTGCGCTTGCGCGGCCACGACTGGAACATTCAGCGGCTTTTCGTTCTTCGCGGCCTCGCTCAGCTGTTCCAGTTTGTTTTGGATGTCCAGTTTCCAGGTGAAATTCTGGGCTTTGGTATCCGGACTGGTTTGGACCGTGGGGGTGAACAGGTTGACGAAGTCGCCCAGAGCCCTGGCAAAACGCATGGTCTGAATGGTGGAGTAGCCTTCTTCCCGGAGCAACGGCGCCGCGTACACGCTGTAATATGTTGACAGCCCGGCGCTCAGGGTCGGAACGAGGATGAGCGCCGTGACTTTGGGCACATTGGAAGGCCGGGGATCAGCCACATACATGACCGCGCCCACGGCGACCGTGCTGAGAATACTGCCCACGAGCTGGGAATAGGCGTCCGTGTAGCCCAGGCTTTTCATCACATGGACAATGGCCGCCTCGCCCACGACCTGCAGCAAGGAACGCGCGAACGGCGAGAGGACGAACTTGCCCAGATCGAACCCTCCCTGCGGGCTGAACGCTTCCCCGAACATTTCGTCCAGCGACTTCAAAAAGGCGCCGCCGAACGTTTTGCTCCCGCCCGTGGCAAATTCCGCGATACCTCCGGCGACCATGCCGGCCATCAGCGCCACAAACGCCGTCATGATCGGGCTGGCGTCCGGAACCAGCAGCAAGAACACATCCACCAGGACCCGCGCGATCACGGCTTTGATGATGGCTTTCGCGACCGCGGGCAGCACCAGGGTATTGAACAAACCGCCCGCGTTTTGAATAACGGCTTGAACCGCGGCCTGGGAAATGGACAGCACGGTGGTGGTGGTGGCGCCGGCGGCCATGGCCAGGCCGTTTGCCCACCCGCCCAGGAAGGCGCACAAAATGCCGAGTGTCATGGCCAAAGCCGGAGGCAGGGGCACGAAGGCCATGACCGCCTCGAGAATGATGATGATGGCCAGCAGGATGGGAGCGGCCGTGCCGACTGTAAAAATGGTCAGGACCACGGTCACCACGAACATCAGGATCTTGCCCAGGGGCGAAGCGAAGAACTTGGCGCAGCCGCTGCCGCCGCCGCCCTTTTCCTCCGGCGGGTCCGGATGGTCGTACATATTCTTGTACTCATTGGCCAGTGCGTCCCAATTGCCGTCCACGGGCGCGTTGCCGGTCCAGGGCGAAACGTACGTGCTGACTTCAAAGGTCGGACGCGGCGGGATCGAACTGTTCGGATTGCTGGCGGCCTGCACCGCCGCGGTCGCCACCGTAACGATGTTGTTGCCCGTTCCAGCCGGCACAATGGTGCCGATCGTGCCCGCGGCCGGCGCGCTGCTGCTTCCCATCAGCATCATGCCCTGCATATTCACGTCGTACATCTGGGGCATGGTCTGCGGCGCCATGCCCAGCTGCGGCTGGGTCGCCGTCACCGAGGGCTGGATCTGCGTGCGCACCGTCGGCACCGTGAACGCCGTCTGCAGTGTCGTGTTGATCGGCTGCGTGGCGGTGATCAGGGTTCCCTGGCTGAGCGCGTTCGGCAGGCTGGCGATCAGGTTGTTGCCCGAATTGCTGATCGGCGTGAAGCCGGCATTGGTATTCAGCGGGCTGGTCGCCAACAGGGGGTTGACCGCGGCTTGCGCCGGGTCGCGGAGCGTGGTGTCCGGCTGGACCACCAGGCTGGCCGCCTGGACTTCGTTATCGCCGGTCACCGGGACCTGGTTTTGGTTCGGATCGGCGAGCGTGGTGTCCGGCCCCACCATGCAAATGCCCAGCTGGTCATTCTGCTGAATTTGGGTGTTCTGCACCAACGGCTGGCTGCCCACCAGGGGGTCGTTTTGGATCAACGGCAAATCCGCCACCGACAATTCCTGGCGCGGCGTCTCGATCAGGGCTGGAGCGGGCGTCTCGTTCTCGACCGGAATGGTGTCATTGTTGATTTGAATCTGGTCCACCATCAGCGCGTTCACGTCAATTTGCAGCGTGTCCGCTCCCAGCACCGAGGTGGCCGAAATCTCCGGCGCCGGCAGGTCAATCTCGATCACCGTCACATCCAGATCCAAATTGGAGGCATCCACCGCCGCCGGCCCGCCTTCATCCTCGGCCGGCACGCCCAGCATGGCCATGAACTGGTCCGTCAGGTCCTCGTCTTCCGCCTGGCCTTCGCCTTCCGGCTTCTCCTCTTCCTCGCCCGTATCCGTTCCTACCGGCTTTTTATCCTGCTCGGGCTCAACGACCTCTGGCGCCGCGGCAACCTCGACCTTCGGCACGTCCGTCTCGACCGGACCCGCGGCCGCATCCGGCTGAGGTTCCGCGGTTTGCACCAAATTCGTGGCGGGGATTTCCGGCAAAGCAAGATCCTCGGCTCCGCTCGTCTCCACCACCCCGGTCTCCACGCGCTCCGGAGTCGTCACGTCCATTCCCAGGAAGGCCTTCAACTGATCCGTCCAGTTCGTCGTCTGGTTGGGTTTTTGCTCCTGGTCGTCGCCGGGCTCTTGGTCCTGGCCAGGCAGTACCTGTCCAGGTTGACCCTGATCCGTCTGCTGATCCGGATTCTGTGCCAGCTGCTGTTCAGGCTGGGGCTGCTCCGTGTCCTCGGTGCGCACCAGTTGCTCACCGTCATCCTGGACCGGTTGCTCCACCCGGGTGGTGCCCTGCGGCTGCTCTCCCTGATCCGCCGGCGCAATCACCTCCGCCTGCTCGCCCTCGGGAACCCTGGTCAGCGTCCTGGTCTCGCCCTCCTCCTGGACGCCAGCGGGAGTCATAACCAGGGTTTCAGTCCTGGGTGTTTCACTCAGTCCCAGCAAAGCCAGGAACTGCTGCGTCAAATTACCGTTCTGGGAGGCGTCCGTGCCTTGATCCGCCTGCTGCTGGTCTTTTGGCAGCACGACGTTTTGCTGGTCAACCTGTTTCTCTTCGGGCAGCTGTACCTGGTTCTGATCCAGCAGCTGCTGGTCTTCGGTGCGGACGTTGTCGGTCTGAACGGCATTCGGCTGCAGCGCGTCGGGGCTGGACGGCAAGGTAGCCAGCTGTGTGTCCGGCGTCTGCGGCGTTTCGACCACCGCGTTCGGGTCCTGCTCCGGCATCTCGGCGATTTCCGTCTGCACGGCCGGCTGGTCTTCCTTGAAAGCCGTGGCCGGCATGGGCAGACGGGCCAGGTCCTTGTTGTCCCCGGCCTGGATCTGCGCGGGATCCGCATTGTCCATCTCCAGAGACATGCCCAGTGGACCCTGCTGCAGGGTCACGATATCCGCCATGGTCGCGGGATCCACCTGGGGGATCGAGGAAACCTGCTGGTCGGGTTGGATCAGCGACATCTGCCCCTGGGGGCCGGTGGCCGGCTGGCCGAGCATTTCATTGACCAGCGCGTCCATGTTCATGCTGCCGGCCGCGCGCTCGGACAGCGTCTGCAGGGAAACCGTATCCAGCAGGCTGCCGTATTCCGATTTCAAGACATTCATGGATGTATCCGACAGAGCGGACAGAGCGGGGTTGTTCAGGCTGTCCGGGTTGGCTACATCCACAAACGCATCGGGCTTGGCATTGTCCGCGGGGTTGGTGCCGGACATCAGCGCGTCGCGCTGGACCTCCAGCTTGCTTCCCTGGTACTGTTTGTAGTCGTCGTAGGCATGGGCGATAATGGCGTCCAGGCCCGTCATGGTGAATGTGAACGTGAACGCCACCATGAAGGCCACGACCCGCCGCCACTCCTGGCGCAGCAAGCGCGTGCCCTTGTGGATTGAGCGTACGATTTCATTGCGCGTAATCATGGTCTCACCCCGCCCGCCCGGCCCGTCTGCCGCCGGTGTGTTGTAACCGCCTCTGACTCGCGATGTTTTTTCCTCTCGCATGCGTCCCCCACACGAACAATAAATTTTTACCGCCGCTCGCGCGGAGTAAAATATTTACTACCACTAAATCCTTCATATTTATTAATAATATTTATTTTTCCCCTTTTTATCTCACTATAAGTATATCACCCACTTCGGGGGTAGTCAAAAGCCCGGCTTAATTTTTAAGCCTTATTTACAAGGCTTTTATGAGCGTTTGTAAATATTCACATAATTCATAAAATTTGCAAAATTTTACCGATCCGGGTCATAAAATTACTGAAAATAATCGCAAAAAAAAGCCGCCCCCGGGAATTCCCGGGGGCGGCTCGATTTGCCAAAGGTTACCGTTGCTCAAAACCCTGCAACAGTTTGTTGTCGATCCGCATGCTGTCAACCCGCGGATCCCCGTAGAGTTCGAACTGGATGAACTCGAGTGCTTTTTCCGACATGCCTTCGGCCTCGGCGACCTGCTTCTCGCCGTCCTTGCCCTTGACCGAGATCAGACGCCCGCTCTTGTCGAACTTCATCACCGTCTGATTGCCGTCGGCGTCTGTTTCCACCCGGGTGATGGCCAGCACTTCACCGGCGGCGTCTGTCTGGTAGTCATAGGCGATCTTGGTGCCGTCCTGCAGCTGCTTGGCCACCAGACGCCCGTCGCGATACGTTTTCTGCTCGAGCGCCTTGCCGCCGGCCCCGGCGACCACGGCTGTATAGTTGCCCGTGCCGGCGCCAGAATACTGGTAGGTCGTTTTCTGTCCGTCGGCCTGCAAGCTGATCAGGCGGCCGTCAGGACCATATTCCATCGTGACTTCGCCAGTTTGGGTGCGTTCCGTCACGACGGTTTTGTCGCCCTGGTAAGCGTAGGTCCGCGTGGCGCCGCCGTCGTTCACGGCGACCAAGCGCCCGGCTTGGTCATATTGGGCAACCTGGACCTGTCCGGCCGCGTCTCTGGTGGTCTCGGTGAACCCATCGGCTTCATAGTTGAAGGTGTGCACCGCACCGCCGTGGTCCACGGCTTCAACCACCCGGCCTTTTTCATCCCGGCTGACCACGCTGGCGTACTTCATGCTTTCTGCTATCTTGGCCGCCTGCTTGACCTCATCGCTGACCATTTCGCCTCCGGTCATCGCCAGGCGAACCTCCTCGACCATCTGCTGGTTGTCCAGCAGCAGCGAAGTCAGCTTGCCCAGGAGCGATTCCTGCGCGGCCCCGCCGAAAACCAGCCGGCTGACCTTTACCAGCTGCTCCAGCAGCTGCGCCGCGCCGGAATTCTGCAGGGCGGCCGCGACGGCTTCCTGCCCCAGCTTGGACAGGGCCAGTTTCAGGAACTCGGCCACATCCGCCAGAGACCGAATGCCGGCAAAGGCGGCCAGCAACTCATCCTGCGCGGTAAGTGTCTCCCCGGTTTCCGGTTTGACTTCCTCTTCCGCCGGTTCCGCAGCGCGGCCTTTGTCGGCCACCGCGGTGGCGACCGGCGCCACGGCCGCGGCCGTGACCTCTTCCGCCGTTTCCACGACCGGGGCCGCCGGCTGGTCAAGCCGGCCTTTGCCGCTCTGCTGCTGATCCTCCATGCCGCCGGCCAGGAGCACGCCGCCCGCCTTGTTTCCATGCGACAGGCGATAGCTCATGACACTGCTCCCCGACACCTGGCTCTTGCTGCCAACGCCGCCGGCGATGATCGTGCCGGTGTTCTGGGACATGGTATCCGCGTAGAACTGCTCGCTCTTGGTGCCCGAGCTCCACCACATCCAGCCGTCACCGGTCTTATTGTAGGAGGTGTCTTTCATATACCACTTGGTGCTGTAGACCGGCTCCTCGTCCTCGTATTCTTCCTCCACCTCCGAGCAAACCGGCGGCACGGATTCGTCACACTTGGTCACGGTCCGCGTCTTGGTCACGGTCTTCGTTCCGGTCTGCACCTGCTCGGACCCCGTGATCTCCCGCTTGTCGCCCCAATGGGCGCTGCTGAATTTATTGTTCATGAGCGAATAATTGCGCGTGTCGTAGGTGTTTGGCGCATCATCCGAAATCGTGCTCCAGGTGCTGGAACTGCTGGTCGGACGGAAGCGGTTGCGCTGGTAGAAATTGGACTTGTTGAAGCGGATGTTGGAGAAAATGGAGGTCGTGGAGCCGTCTTCGTTGACCGTCACGACCACGTCCGCGAATTGGGTCAGGTCGCCGCTGTTCATATATTCGGCCTGCCACTCACCCAGCGTGCGGACGCCCACGTCATCCGGAGCGGTCCAGGACCAGGTCTCCTTCTGAGTATTGTATTTTTTAAGCTGGGTCTTGATGTTCGTGGTCGCCAGGGCGTCGTCCATGTCCACCGTGTTCTTGGCACCCGTGGCGTCCACCTTGGCTTTGACGCCCCGGAGTTCTCCGCCCTTGAAATAGAAGCCGAACGCATCGTAATTCATATCGCCCTGCCACTGGCCGCCGCCCTTGTCCGTGAAGGTTTCGTGGGCTTTGGTCCAGTAGCCCTTGTTCTGGGCCGTGCCGGTGTAGGTGTGCAGCACGCCCATGCTGTCGGTCCAGGTCTTGACGTTCCACCATTTATCCATGAGCAGCTTACCGTCGCGGGCTGAAGTGCCTTCGATCTTGTCCACCCTGGCTCCGGCGTAGGTATAAGTAAAGGAACCGACACCGCCTGAACTGGTCAGCATCTTCTGCGTGGACTGGTTCCAGGTGGTGATGCCCTTGTCATCCTCGAAGGTCACGTACTCATTGACGCCGCCGAAAACATAATTGACGCTCTCGCCGTCTTCGCGCGTGCCAGTGCCCGTGGTCACGTACTGGCCGTCATTCTGGAAAGTGATCGTCTGGTTCATGGTGTCGGTGTTGTTCAGGACCCGCTGGGTCAAAACACCGGTGTCCGTATAGGTTTCGGTGCCCGAGCCGTTGTGCAGGCCCATATAATCCGTGTAGGTGATATTGGCGGAGGTGTGGAAGCGTCCTTCCGGGCTGTCGGTATAGTTCCAGCTTATGGATGAACCGTCGTTATTCCGGCGGTTGCGGGTGAAGATGGCCGAATTTTCATAGCCCTCATCCATGGTCCAGGATTCCGTGCCCTGATTGTCCGTCACCGTGGCCGCGATCGGACCGCGGGAGTTGAGGGTGTAGGAGAAAGTTGCGGTGGTGATGTACGTGGCCTGGGTGTAGGTGACCCGGGATACGGTCGGCAGATACATGTACTTGTCCGGATCCGGAGACGGGACAATGCCGGACATCTGCACGCTCATGGTATGCCGGTCGCCGCTGAACTCCTGCGTCCCGGCCGTGGGGTTGCCGTCCGCGTCGCGTCCGGTGTACTCGGTCACATGGATGACCTCGCCGGTCGGATATTTGTAGTCTTCGGTCCAGTTCTTGTATTCCACGCCGTGGACGTCGTAGTGGATGACTTTGTTTTCGGAATTCTGGACATTGGTCCGGGTTTCCGTCTGTTTGAAGCCTGTCCAGTCGTTATTGACAAAAGTACTGGTATAGATTTCCGTCTTTTTCTTCTTCCCGTCCTGCTTGTCACGCTGGGTGCGGGAGGCGGTCTTGCGCCCATGCATGTCATAGGCGGTGTTGTCTTCGCGGTACCCTCCCTCCCCTGTGCTGACCGTGCTCGTGGTCATGCCCGTGGCGGTATTGAATCCATAGGTGGTGTGCGTGACATTGCCGTCTTTGTCCGTGTCGTCGCTCTCCTTCACCACGCCGTAAGTGGCGTCGTATTCATTCTTCGTGCTCCCGCGCCCGTTGCACTTGACCATGTTCGATGAGGTGTTCATGCCCGTCGAGGAATCCACGTTGTACGTGGATTCTGTATGCTGCATGCCATTGGCGCCGTAGATGCTGTCGGTCACGGAATTGGTGTTGAATCCGTCCGCATCGTAGTTCGTCATGGTCGTGGAATGGCCGGGGCTCAGGGAACGCGTCTGCGCCGCATTGCCGGTCCAGTGCACGGCTCCTGTGCGGTAGATCTCGGAATAGCGCGCGCCTGCCGCGGATCCATAGAAATTCTCGTTCTGCTTATGCAATCCGGCGGCCGGCAGGCCGTTTTCGTCCGAATACGTCCAAGTGCGGGACAGGCCGCTGGTGGTGTACTTGGAACGGCGGATGCCCGTGTTCTGGTTCCAATCCTTGGTCCAGGTATAGCTGGTGCGGCCGGCAGTGGGGCCGATGGTGCCGTTGCTGACCGAATACATCTCCACGCCCATCTGGTTATAATCCGAGGTGCTGTCGCCCAGGCCCGTGGTGGTGTACGTCTGCTTCTTCGATCCCGTGAAGTCGTAAATCGTGGAGACCGTGGTGGTGGAGGTGCGGGCGCGGGAAGCCCCGTAGGTCGTGTCGGTCGTCATGCTGCGGGCAATGCCGTTGATGTCGTGATTGGTGGTGGTGGTGGACAACAGCTGGCCGCCCAAACGCGAGTAGGACAGGGCCACGGACCGCTGGGTGAATCCGGTCGCGCTGTTGTAGGTCATGGTCGAGTTCGTGCGGGAAGCCAGTCCGTAAGAGGAAATATTCTCGCTGCGGATGGCCAGACCGTGCCCGTCGTAATTGGTCATGGTCGTGCCGTTGCTGTTGACGGAGGTGGATTGGATCAGTTTGCCGGTCGTCTGGTTCACCACGTAGGTAATGTTGTTGTTGACCGAATACCCCAGTGTCCAGGCCGCGTTCATGACCGTTATCGCATCGGTCTGCGTGCCAGTGTCCGAGGTGTAGTTGGTCCAGGTCTCGGACAGCGTGCCGCCTCCGCCGTAGGACCGGCTGTACGTTTCCATGTTGAGGCCGGTGTTGGTATTGGCGTCAACATTTGTTTCCACGTTGCGATTGCCTTCGCCGGTGGCGTATTTATTATAGGTCAGCATGTGCTTGGCCACGCCGTACTTGGCGTCGAAGGCATCGGTGGTGGTGGTGGACAGGCCGTTGTCAGCCACCGTCCGGATATTCAAGCCCGTATCGTGGCTGGCGGTGATGGTCGTGTTGGTGGTCTGCGCCAGGGTGGGCAGGAAGTCCGTCACGCTGATGGAGCTGGTCGCCGTTCCATAACTGCCCTCGAAGAAGGTCGTGGTGGTGCGGTGCGATGTAACCGCGATGGTTTTTTCGTTCAGGCCGGTCTGGCGGTTGGCGGTGATGGTCGTGGTGATATCCCGCTCGCCCAGCACGCCCCACTGATTGTGCGCGACTGAGCGTTCGGCCACGCCGTAGGTGTCTCTGCTGTAATAGGTGTCGGTGGTCCCATACTGGTTGGTGGCGAAGGTGTGCTCGTTCAAACCGCTGTCGCGGTTGGCGGTAATGGTGGTGTTGGTATCCATGGTGTAACCCAGCCCGAAATTGTTCACACTGTGCGAACGTTCCGCCACGCCATACCCGTCGCCCGAATACCAGGTTTCGGTCAGGCCATAGGTGTTCCTGCCCGAGGTAAACGTATTCAGACCGCTCCAATTATCGGCCGTGATCGTGGTGTTGGTGTCCCGCGTATACCCCAGGCCGTAGTTGTTGAGGGAGTGCGAACGCTGGGCCGTGCCATAGGTGTCCTGCTTGAACCAGGTTTCGGTGGTGCCATAGGCGTTGACTGAACTGGTGAAAGTGTTCAAGCCGCTCCACAGGTCCACCGTGATGGTGGTGTTGGTGTCGCGGGTCGCGCCCAGGCCGTAATTGTTCACGGCATGCGACCGCTGCGCCACGCCGTACGAGTCCCCGGTATACCAGGTCTCGGACGTTCCATACCGGTTGACGGCGCTGGTGTAGGTGTTCAGGCCGCTCCACCGGTCCGCCGTGATCGTGGTGTTGGTGTCGCGGGTCGCGCCCAGGCCGTAATTGTTCACGGCATGCGACCGCTCCGCCACGCCGTAGCTGTCCCGCGAATACCAGGTTTCGTTGGTTCCGTAAGCATTCCGCGCGAACGTGTACTCATTGAGGCCGTTCCACCGGTTCGCCTGGATGGTGGGTGTGTCCGTGTCACGCGTCGCGCCCAAGCCGAAATTATTCACCGCGTGCGACCGCGTCGCCACGCCGTACGTGTCCTGCGCGTACCAGGTCTCGGTCCGGCCGTACGCACTGACTGCATGGGTATAGGTATTCAGGCCGTTCCACCGGTCCGCCGTAATGGTCGTGTTGGAGTCCCGTCCGGCGCCCACGCCAAAATTGTTCACGGAGTGGGAGCGTTCCGCTACGCCGTACGTGTCCTGGGAGTACCAGGTTTCGGTGGTGCCATAGGCATTGGTCCCGGTCGTGTAAACGTTCAGGCCGCTCCAGGTGTCGGCGGTGATGGTGCTGTTGGTGTCCCGCGTGGCGCCCAGCCCGAAATTGTTCATGCTGTGGGACCGTTGGGCCGTGCCATAGGTGTCCTGTGAATACCAGGTCTCCGTGGTGCTGTAGGCATTGACCGAACTGGTGAAGGTGTTCAAGCCGCTCCAGCGGTCCACGGTGACGGTGGTGTTGGAATCGCGCGTGGCGCCCAGACCAAAGTTGTTCACACTGTGCGAGCGTTCGGCCACGCCGTAGGAGTCCGATGCATACCACGTTTCGGTCCGGCCGTAGGCGTTGGTCGCGTTGGTGTAGGTGTTCAGACCGTTCCAGCGGTCCGCCGTAATCGTCGTGTTCGTGTCGCGGCTGGCGCCCAGCCCGTAGTTATTCACGCTGTGCGACCGTTCCGCCACGGCATACGTATCCTGGCTGTACCACGTTTCCGTCGTGCCATAGGCGTTGACGCCTACGGTAAACGTGTTCAGGCCGTTCCAGCGGTCCGCGGTGATGGTGGACGTGGTGTCGCGGGTCGCGCCCAGCCCGTAATGGTTGATGCTGTGCGACCGCTCCGCCACGGCATACGTATCCTGGCTGTACCACGTTTCCGTCGTGCCATACGCATTGCTGGCGATGGTGTAGTCATTGAGGCCGTCCCACCGGTCCGCGGTGACAGTCGTGTTCGTGTCGCGCGTCGCGCCCAGGCCAAAGTTGCTCAGACTGTGCGACCGTTCCGCCACGCCGTACGTGTCCTGCGAATACCAGGTCTCGGTCGTGCTATAGGCGTTGACGGCATTGGTGTAGGTGTTCAGGCCGTTCCAGCGGTCCGCCGTGATGGTCGTATTGGTGTCGCGCGTCGCGCCCAGCCCGAAGTTGTTCAGGCTGTGCGACCGTTCCGCCACGCCGTAGCTGTCCTGCGAATACCAGGTCTCGGTCCGGCCGTAGGCATTGGTCGCGTTGGTGTAGGTGTTCAGGCCGTTCCAGCGGTCCGCCGTGATCGTCGTATTGGTGTCGCGCGTCGCGCCCAGCCCGAAGTTGTTCAGGCTGTGCGACCGTTCCGCCACGCCGTAGCTGTCCTGCGAATACCAGGTCTCGGTCCGGCCGTAGGCATTGGTCGCGTTGGTGTAGGTGTTCAGGCCGTTCCAGCGGTCCGCCGTGATCGTCGTATTGGTGTCGCGCGTCGCGCCCAGCCCGAAGTTGTTCAGGCTGTGCGACCGTTCCGCCACGCCGTAGCTGTCCTGCGAATACCAGGTCTCGGTCCGGCCGTAGGCATTGGTCGCGTTGGTGTAGGTGTTCAGGCCGTTCCAGCGGTCCGCCGTGATGGTCGTATTGGTGTCACGCGTCGCGCCCAGCCCGAAGTTGTTCAGACTGTGCGACCGTTCCGCCACGCCGTAGCTGTCCTGCGAATACCAGGTCTCGGTCACGCCATACGCATTCACGGCATTGGTGTAGGTATTCAGCCCGTTCCAATTGTCGGCCGTAATGGCCGTGGTGGTGTCGCGGCCGGCGCCGACGCCAAAGTTATTGACGGAATGCGACCGTTCAGCCGTGCCAAAGCTATCCTGCTTGTACCAGGTCTCGGTCCGTCCGTAGGCGTTGGTGGCCACGGTATAATCGTTCAGTCCGTTCCAGCGGTCCGCCGTGATCGTCGTATTGGTGTCGCGCGTCGCGCCCAGCCCGAAGTTGTTCAGGCTGTGCGACCGTTCCGCCACGCCGTAGCTGTCCTGGGTGTACCAGGTTTCCGTCGTGCCGTAGGCATTGGTGGCGAAGGTGTACGTGTTGAGCCCGCTCCAGCGATCCGCTTGGACCGTGGTGTTGGTGTCGCGCGTCGCGCCCAGCCCAAAGTTGTTCAGGCTGTGCGACCGTTCCGCCACGCCGTAGCTGTCCTGTGTATACCAGGTTTCCGTCGTGCCATAGGCATTGGTGGCGAAGGTGTAGTCGTTCAAGCCGTTCCAGCGGTCCGCCGTGATGGTCGTGTTCGTGTCGCGCGTCGCGCCCAGCCCAAAGTTGTTCAGGCTGTGCGACCGCTCGGGAACGCCGTAGGTGTCGCGGGCATACCAGGTTTCGGTCATGCCATAGGCGTTGGTGGCCACGGAATATGTATTGAGGCCGTTCCAGGTGTCGGCGGTGACTTGGGTCGTGGTGTCGCGCGTCGCGCCCAGACCATAATTATTGACCGTATGGGTGCGTTCCGTGACGCCATATGAATCTTGCGTAAACCAGGTCTCGGTCATGCCGTAGGCGTTGGTGCCGATGGAGTAGTCGTTCAACCCGTTCCAGCGATCCGCGGTGATGACCGTGTTCGTGTCCCGCGTGGCCCCGATGCCGAAATTGTTCAGGCTGTGGGACCGCTCCGCCACGCCATACGTATCGTCCGTGTACCAGGTCTCGGTCATGCCGTACGCGTTCACGGCGTGGGTGTATTCATTCAGGCCGTCCCACCGGTCCGCCTGGATGGTGGTATTCGTGTCACGGGATGCGCCGATGCCAAAATTGTTGAGGCTGTGCGACCGCTCCGCCACGCCGTACGTGTCCTCCGAATACCAGGTTTCCGTGATGCCGTATGCATTGCTGGCAAAGGTATACTCATTCAGGCCGTCCCACCGGTCCGCCTGGATGGTGGTCGTGGTGTCGCGGGTCGCGCCCAGACCAAAGTTGTTCAAACTGTGCGACTGCTCCGCCACGCCGTACGTGTCCTGCGAATACCAGGTCTCCGTCGTACCGTAGGCATTGGTGGCAAACGTGTACTCGTTTAAACCGTCCCACCGGTCCGCGGTGATGACCGTGTTCGTGTCCCGCGTGGCTCCGATGCCGAAATTGTTCACCGCATGCGACCGCTCCGCCACGCCGTACGTGTCCTGTGAATACCAGGTCTCGGTCATGCCGTAGACATTGGTCGCGATGGTGTAATCGTTCAGACCGTCCCACCGGTCCGCGGTAATGACCGTGTTGGTGTCCCGCGTGGCCCCGATGCCGTAGTTGTTCACCGCATGCGACCGCTCCGCCACGCCGTACGTGTCCTGCGAATACCAGGTCTCGGTCACACCGTAGGCGTTTTGAGAGATCGTATAATCATTCAGGCCGTCCCACCGGTCCGCGGTAATGACCGTGTTGGTGTCCCGCGTCGCGCCCAATCCGTAGTTATTCATCGCGTGCGACCGTTCCGCCACGCCGTAGGTGTCGTCGGAGTACCAGGTTTCGGTCGTGCCGTAGGCATTGGTGCCGAAGGTGTATTCGTTCAGCCCGTCCCACCGGTCCGCCTGAATGGTCGTCAGGTTGTCGCGGGTCGCGCCCAGGCCAAAGTTGTTCAGGCTGTGCGACCGCTCCGCCACGCCGTACGTGTCCTGCGAATACCAGGTCTCCGTCGTACCGTAGGCATTGGTGGCAAACGTGTACTCGTTTAAACCGTCCCACCGGTCCGCCTGAATGGTGGTCATGGTATCCCGCGTCGCGCCCAAGCCGAAGTTATTCACCGCGTGGGACCGCTCCGCCACGCCATACGTGTCTTCCGAGAACCACGTCTCGGTCATCCCGTAGGCGTTGGTTGCCAGGGTGTACTCATTTAAACCATCCCACCGGTCTGCCTGAATGGTCGTAGCGGTATCCCGGGTCGCTCCAATGCCGAAATTGTTCACCGCGTGCGACCGCTCCGCCACGCCGTAGCTGTCCTGTGAATACCAGGTCTCGGTCACGCCATAGGCATTGGTCCCAATGGTGTAATCATTCAACCCATCCCAGCGGTCCGCCGTGATGATGGTGTTGGTGTCCCGCGTGGCGCCGATGCCGTAGTTGTTCACCGCATGCGACCGTTCCGCCACGCCGTAGGTGTCGTCCGAGTACCAGGTTTCCGTCATGCCGTACGCATTCACGGCATGCGTGTAATTGTTCAACCCATCCCAGCGATCCGCGTCAATGGTCGTGTTCGTGTCCCGCGTCGCGCCCAACCCGAAATTGTTAAGGGAATGCGAGCGCACCGCCACCCCGTAGGAATCTTCCGAGAACCAGGTTTCGGTGGTGCCATAGGCATTGGTGCCGAAGGTGTATTCGTTCAGGCCGTCCCACCGGTCCGCCTGAATCGTGGTTTGGTTGTCGCGGGTCGCACCCAAGCCGAAGTTGTTCACGGCGTGCGACCGTTCGGCCACGCCGTAGGTGTCTTCCGAGAACCAGGTTTCGGTCATGCCATAGGCGTTTACGGCCATGGTATACTCGTTCAAACCGTCCCACCGGTCCGCCTGAATGTCCGTGGTGGTGTCCCGCGTCGCGCCAATACCGAAGTTGTTCATGGCGTGCGACCGTTCCGCCACGCCGTACGTATCCTGCGAGTACCAGGTCTCGGTCGTGCCATAGACGTTCACGGCATACGTGTAATCATTTAAGCCGTCCCACCGGTCGGCCGTAATGGTGGTATTCGTGTCCCGGGTGGCGCCGATGCCGAAGTTATTCAGGCTGTGAGAACGTTCGGCCACGCCGTACGTGTCGTCGGAATACCAGGTCTCGGTCGTGCCGTATGCATTGGTGGCCAGGGTATAGTCGTTCAAGCCGTCCCATTGTCCGGCCTGAATGATGGTGTTGGTGTCCCGGGTGGCCCCCAGTCCATAGTTATTCACGCTATGGGAACGTTCGGCCACGCCGTAGCTGTCTTGTGTGAACCAGGTTTCAGTCATGCCGTACGCATTGACGGCCCGGGTATATTCATTCAGGCCGTTCCAGGTATCCACCTGAATCGTCGTGTTGGTGTCGCGCGTCGCGCCCAGACCATAATTATTCAAGCTGTGTGACCGTTCCGCCACGCCGTAGCTGTCCTGGGTATACCAAGTTTCCGTCATGCCATAGGCATTTTCGGCCAGCGTGTGCTCGGTCAATCCATCCCACGTGTCGGTATCAATGTCCGTGGTCGTATCCCGCGTGGCGCCAATCCCGTAATTATTCAGGCTATGAGACCGGTCCGCGACGCCATAAGAGTCCTCCGTGTACCAGGTCTCCGTCATGCCGTAATCATTCGTGGCTTTGGTATAGATGTTCAGACCGTTCCAGCGGTTGGCATCAATCTGCGTCGTGGTATCCCGCGTGGCGCCAATGCCGAAGTTATTCAGGCTGTGCGAACGCTCGGCCACGCCGTAGCTGTCCGTGGAATACCAGGTCTCCACGGTGCCGTAGGCGCTCTCCGAGAACGTCCGGATGTTCAAGCCGTTGAAGGTGTTGACCTCCATATTGCCTTCTTTGATCCAGCTGTGCCGCGTCGCACCCAACCCGAAGTTGTTGTTCGTATCCGAGGACTTGGCCACGCCGTACGCGGCGTCGTCATACCACGTTTCCACGGTGCCGTACGCGCTTTCCGAGAACGTCCGGATGTTCAGGCCGTTCCAGGTATTGACCTCCATATTGCCCTTGGAAATCCAGCTGTGCCGCGTCGCGCCCAACCCGAAGAAGTTATTCGTATCCGAAGAGTGGGCCACACCGTAATCCTTGTCATCGTACCAGGTTTCGACGGTGCCGTAGGCGCTCTCCGAGAACGTCCGGATGTTCAGGCCGTTCCAGGTGTTGACCTCCATATTGCCCTTGGAAATCCAGCTGTGCCGCGTCGCGCCCAACCCGTAATTATTGTTGGTGTCCGAGGACTGCGCCACGCCGTACTGCTGATCTTCATACCACGTCTCAACCGTGCCGTATTCGCTCTCCGAGAACGTCCGGATGTTCAAGCCGTTCCAGGTGTTGACCTCCAGATTGCCGTCGCTGATCCAGCTGTGCCGGGTCGCCCCCAGCCCGAAGTTGTTGTTCGTATCCGAGGAACGCGCCACGCCGTAAGACACGTCATCGTACCAAGTTTCGACCGTTCCGTACGCGCTCTCCGAGAAGGTGTGCTGGTTCAAGCCGTTCCAGGTATTGACTTCCATGTTGCCTTCTTCGATCCAGCTGTGCCGCGTCGCGCCCAACCCGAAGTTGTTGTTCGTATCCGAGGACTTGGCCACGCCATAGGTTTCGTTTTCATATTGGGTTTCCGTCGTGCCGTACGCGCTTTCGGAGAACGTGCGCTTGTTCAATCCGTTATACGGATCGACTTCCATTTCCCCTTCCTTGATCCAGCTGTGCCGGGTCGCCCCCAGTCCGAAGTTGTTGACCGTATCCGAGGCCTTGGCAATGCCGTACTGCGCGTCGTCGTACCAGGTTTCCACCGTGCCGTACGCGCTCTCCGAGAACGTCCGGATGTTCAGGCCGTTCCAGGTGTTGATCTCCATTTTGCCTTCCTTGATCCAGCTGTGCCGGGTCGCCCCCAGCCCGAAGTTATTGTTCGTATCCGAAGCCTTGGCCACACCGTGCTGTTTATCTTCGTACCAGGTTTCCACCGTGCCGTACGCGCTCTCCGAGAAGGTGTGCTGGTTCAAGCCGTTCCAGGTATTGACCGCCATATTCCCGCGCTTAATCCAGCTGTGCTGGGTGGCGCCCAGGCCGAAATTATTATTGGTGTCCGACGCGACCGCCACGCCATATTGGGCGTCCTCATACCAAGTCTCCGTGGTTCCGTACTCACTCTCCGAGAACGTCCTCTGGTTCAGGCCGTTCCAGGTGTTGACCTGCATGTTGCCTTCTTTGATCCAGCTGTGCCGCGTGGCGATCAATCCGAAATTGTTGTTCGTGTCCGAAGCCTTGGCCACGCCGTACTGGCCGTCGTCGTACCAGGTCTCGGTCGTGCCGTACGCGCTCTCCGAGAACGTCCGGATATTCAATCCGTTGTAGGTGTTGACCTCCATATTGCCTTCTTTGATCCAGCTGTGCCGCGTCGCACCCAGGCCGAAGTTGTTGTTCGTGTCCGAAGCCTTGGCCACGCCGTACTGGCCGTCGTCGTACCAGGTCTCGGTCGTGCCGTACGCGCTCTCCGAGAACGTCCGGATGTTCAAGCCGTTCCAGGTGTTGACCTGCATATTGCCTTCTTTGATCCAGCTGTGCCGCGTCGCGCCCAACCCGAAGTTGTTATTCGTGTCCGAGGCGACTGCCACGCCAAACTGGCCGTCTTCGTACCAGGTCTCGGTCGTGCCGTACGCGCTCTCCGAGAACGTCCGGATGTTCAAGCCGTTCCAGGTGTTGACCTGCATATTGCCTTCTTTGATCCAGCTGTGCCGCGTCGCGCCCAACCCGAAGTTGTTGTTCGTGTCCGAGGCGACTGCCACGCCGTACTGGCCGTCTTCGTACCAGGTCTCGGTCGTGCCGTACGCGCTCTCCGAGAACGTCCGGATGTTCAGGCCGTTCCAGGTGTTGACCTCCATGTTCCCGTTTTTGATCCAGCTGTGCCGCGTCGCGCCCAACCCGAAGTTGTTATTCGTGTCCGAGGCCCTGGCCACCCCGTACTGGCCGTCGTCGTACCAGGTCTCGGTCGTGCCGTACGCGCTCTCCGAGAACGTCCGGATATTGAGGCCGTTGTAGGTGTTGACCTCCATGTTGCCTTCTTTGATCCAGCTGTGCCGCGTCGCGCCCAACCCGAAGTTGTTGTTCGTGTCCGAGGATTTGGCCACGCCGTACTGGCCGTCTTCGTACCAGGTCTCGGTCGTGCCGTATGCGCTCTCCGAGAACGTCCGGATATTGAGGCCGTTGTAGGTGTTGACCTCCATGTTGCCTTCTTTGATCCAGCTGTGCCGCGTCGCGCCCAGGCCGAAGTTGTTCTTGGTATCCGAGGATTTGGCGACGCCGTGTTCCTCATCGTCGTACCAGGTCTCGGTCGTGCCGTACGCGCTCTCCGAGAAGGTCCGGATATTCAAGCCGTTGAAAGTGTTGACCTCCATGTTGCCTTCGGAAATCCAGCTGTGCCGTGTCGCGCCCAACCCGAAGTTGTTCTTGGTATCCGAGGATTTGGCGACTCCGTGTTCCTTATCGTCGTACCAGGTTTCGGTCGTGCCGTACGCGCTCTCCGAGAAGGTCCGGATGTTCAGGCCGTTCCAGGTGTTGACCTCCATGTCGCCGTCTTTGATCCAGCTGTGCCGCGTCGCGCCCAGGCCGAAGTTGTTGTTCGTATCCGAAGCCTTGGCCACGCCAAACTGGCCGTCTTCGTACCAGGTCTCGGTCGTGCCGTACGCGCTTTCCGAGAAGGTCCGGATGTTCAAGCCGTTGAAGGTGTTAACTTCCATGTTCCCGTCTTTGATCCAGCTGTGCCGCGTCGCGCCCAGGCCGAAGTTGTTGTTCGTATCCGAAGCCTTGGCCACGCCAAACTGGCCGTCTTCGTACCAGGTCTCGGTCGTGCCGTACGCGCTTTCCGAGAAGGTCCGGATGTTCAAGCCGTTGAAGGTGTTAACTTCCATGTTCCCGTCTTTGATCCAGCTGTGCCGCGTCGCGCCCAGGCCGAAGTTGTTGTTCGTATCCGAAGCCTTGGCCACGCCAAATTGGCTGTCGTCATACCAGGTTTCAGTCGTGCCGTACGCGCTCTCCGAAAGCGTCCGGATGTTCAGGCCATTGAAGGTGTTGACCTGCAAATTGCCCTCTGCGATCCAGCTGTGCCGCGTCGCGCCCAGGCCGAAGTTGTTTTTGGTATCCGAGGAGGTGGCCACGCCGTACTGACTGTCTTCGTACTTGGTTTCGGTCGTGCCGTAGGCGCTCTCGGAAAGGGTGCGCCGGGTCAGACCGTTCCAGGTGTTGACTTCCATATTGCCTTCACTGATCCAGGAATGGCGCGTCGCGCCCAACCCAAACTTGTTGTTGGTATCCGACCGCTTGGCCACGCCGTACGCCTCATCTTCATACCAGGTCTCGGTCGTGCCGTAGGCGCTTTCCGATAATGTCCGCTTGTTCAGTCCGTTGTCGGTATTGACTTCCAGGTTGCCGTCGCCAATCCAGCTGTGCCGCGTCGCGCCCAGGCCGAAGTTGTTGTTCGTGTCCGAAGATTTGGCCACGCCAAATTGTTTGTCGTCATACTTTGTCTCGGTCGTGCCATAGGCACTCTCCGAGAACGTGCGGATGTTCAGGCCGTTGAAGGTGTTGACCTGCAGGTTGCCTTCCTTGATCCAGCTGTGCCGGGAAGCACCCAAACCAAAATTGTTCTTTGTGTCCGAGGCTTTGGCGACCCCGTACTGGCCGTCCTCGTACCAGGTCTCGGTGGTGCCGTATTCGCTGCGCGACAGCGTATGCTGATTCAGTCCATTCCAAAGGTTCACCGTGAGATCGCCCTTGCGGATCTGGCTCTGGCGGGTGGACCCCAGGCCGAAATAATTTTCGGTTATCGAACTGATGGCCACGCCATAGGTGCCGCCTGCGGTCGTGTCGAATTCAGTCATGGTCATGCCGTACTTGTTCGCGGCCTTGGTGCGCTTGTTCAAGCCGGTATTGATATCCGCTTCAATCGCCGTGGCGGTGTCCCGCGTAAAGCCAAGACCGAAATTGGTCACCGCCCGGCTGGAAACCGCAATGCCGTACACCCCGCCCTGCTCCACGTCGTAGTGGGTCTCGGTCTTGCCGTACTCATTCTTGGCAAGGGTATGGCGCGTGAGACCGTGGCGGGTATCCATTTCCACTTCGTTTTCGGTATACCGGGTCGCCCCCAAACCGTAGTTGTTGCTGATCTGCTGCAGGCTTTCCAGACCGGTCACCGGGTCGAAATTGGTGCTGTGCGTGGTGCCATAGTTGCTCTTGGACAGACGGTCCGTGGTCATGCCCGTGTCGGAATTGTAGGTGGCCACCGTAAACGACTCGCGGGAGGCTCCCAACCCGATGGTCGCGATCCGCAGGCTCTCGACCGCATCGCCGTGAATGTCATAGGTGCTGGTGGTCTGTCCCAGACGGTCGGTGGTCACGTTGGTCTGCAGGCGGCCGTGGCCGTCGTAGGCGTAGTCCTCCGTCACTTTGTACCGTCCGAAAAGCACGCCATAATTGTCATTCTGCTTCTGCTCCTGCACCAGCGCGTCCCGGTCCATGGTTTTTTCGACCGTGGTCAGCAGATTTTTACTCTTAGAGACCGTCATAAAGCCCTGGTCGTCAAATTCGTTAACCGTGAGGGTTTCGCGCGAGAACTCGACGCCGTAGTGGTCGGTGCGGAAGGATTCGATCGGCAGACCATCAATATTAAATTTGGTGACCGTGGAGCCGCGCAGATCGGTCTCCTTGCTCATGGAAAGGAATCCGTCGTTGTCGTACTCGTTCACGGTCCACTGGTCGCGGGCATGGCCGTAGAGGTTGTGCCGGAAGGAAACCGCGACCAGTTCGTCAATGTTGAACCAGTTCTGGGTGGTCCCGTTCTCATCCTCGGTTTTGCTGTAGACCATGTACGCGTTGGCGTCGTACTCGTAGGTGGTGCGCTCTTCCCGCGGGAACCCGTATTTCTTCACGCGGCGGCTTTCCTTCATCAGGCCGTCTTTATCAAAGGTATTGTAGGTTGTGCCCCGATCGTCGTCGGTAATGCTGCTGACCAGTTCGCCGTTCAGATAATCATAGGTGGTCTTCTTGCGTTTGGGATAACCGTGAATGTCAACCCGTTCGCTTTCCGTCATCAGACCGTCGTGGTCGAACTTGTTGATCGTGTAACCGCGGCTGTCCGTCTGCCGGCTCTCGGTGAGATCGCCGCCCGCATCGTAAATGTTCTCCACCCAGTGTTCCCGGGGGAATCCGTGTTTGTTGATGCGGTGGGTCTTCTTGGCTTGCTCGTTCTGGTCAAATTCAGTGATCGTTTCGCCCTTCACGTCCCGGGAAACGCTTTTAATTAGAATGCCGTCCTTGTAGGTCCGCTCCTCGTCCGACCGCCGGGGGAATCCGATGGTATTGATGCGCGTGATCTTTTCCGGATCGCCGTGGCTGTTATAGAAAGTGTGCGTCTCCCCTTTTTTGTCAATCATCAGTGATTGCGACAGCACGCCTTTTTCATACTGGAAATCCGTCTGCTGGGTGCGCCCCCACTTGTCCGTCTGCAGGGATTGCAGCGGCTTGCCGGCGGCGTTGTACAGGGTCTCGGTCACGCCCATGGGGCCTTCTTCGGTGCTCCTGACCAGGTGCTCGCCCGCATATTCATAATCCGTGGTGATGACCTTGCCGTTGTACTTGCTGTAAATGACCTTCTCCGGCTGGTCGCTCTGGGAATCCCGGTAAATGGTGGTCTTGATCCCGAAGGGGGTAACGGTATAGGACACCCGTTTCCCGTCCTGGGTGGCGCCGTAGGTGGTTACCTCCATCACCCCGCTGTTCTTGATCATGACCTTGCGTTCGGCCAGCTTGGTTTTCTGGTCGTACTCGGTCAAGGTGCGGCTTTTGTAATCCCGGGTGACGCTGGAAACCATGTTGTTGTTGTCGTCATACGTATATTCCGTGACTTCGTCCCCAACTTGGCTGCGGATCCGGTTGCCCTTGCCGTCGTAGGCGTAGTCCGTCCGCTGCCCGTTGCTGTCGGTCTTGCTCAACAGGTGGCCTTTGCCGTCAAAGGTCTTCTTCACCGTATCCGTGAAGACTTTGCCGCCGAAGGAGTACGTGACGTATTCAATCGCCGAAACAACGTTTCCGTTTTCATCCAAGATATTGCTGATCTTGGTCTTGCGGCCTTCCTCCTCCAGCCCGACGACCCGGCCGGCCTCGTCGTAATACGTCACCTTCTCCTTGGTTTTTGATCCATCGGCCGGTTTGAGTAATTCACGCCGGGCGGTAATCCGCCCGTCCACGTTGACCTCGTAGGTATAATTGTGCTCGCCGTCCTTGTCCTGCACCCTGACCACGCGGCCCTGGTCGTCGTAATCCTTGACCGTGATGTCCTCGATCATGCCGCTAGCGGTGGCGACCTGCTTGATCTCCTTCTTTTGCGCCAGAACGCCCTTTTCGTTCAGGATGTTCTCATAGGTGGTCTTCTGGCCGTTCTCGATCTGTTCCACCATCTGGTCGTTCTCGTATTTCTTGATCGTGATATTTCCCGCCGTGTCCCGTTCTGTGGTCTGGATCTTCTCCCCTTGCTGGTTGTACAGCGTTTCAATGTCCGTGCGGATGTTGTTCTCGTCAATGCGGGCGACCACTTCGCCGTTCACGGGGTCCAGGATCATGCGGTTGGTTTTATTCGTGGCGAGATCGGTTTCGGTGTAGCCGACGGTCTTGCCCTTGTCGTTCTTGACGTAGTTGGTGAATATTTTGGTCCCCTGGGAATCCGTGGCTTGGACCGGATTGCCGTCGTCGTCAAAGATCTTCGTGACCACGCCGGCCGCGCTGCGTTTCACCATTTTTTGCAGTTTCCCGTTGGCGCCGCGGAAATACTGGTAGCGCGCCAGGACACCGCCGGTGGCGTCCCGCTCCTCCGACGGCATCCCATCTTCGTAAAGGGTAACTTTGCCGTAGGGATCACGCACTTCCGTTAGCTGTCCCTTCTCGTTATACTTACGCACCTCGCCGCTCAACAGCACGACCGTGATTTGGGGTTGGCCGCTGACATCCATGACCGTCGTGCTTTTTACTTTTTTGCCTTGCTCATCCAACTGCTCCAGTATCTGAGGCAGGAGGCGCTCCTCGGCGCTACTGGCGGCAGAGGACATAGAAACCCCTACAAAGAGGAGCAGCGTCCCCAGTAGGGCGAGTGTCCCCAGCCAGGCGGTTTTATTCCACAGTCCAAAATGCATCCGTTCTTGACCAGTGATGGTAATCATGGCCAAAACCCCCTTTAACCAAAAAATATTGAGCAAGGCGCCATTAAGGCGTATTTTTCCGTTTGCCTAAAGTATATCACACGAAAATAGGCATTACAAATAAGCGGCAGCGATAATAGCCTTATATTTAAAGCTTATTCTGGCCGCCTCCGCGCTAGTGGCCCGGTTGCAAAAAACCGGAAGTTATAAATTCCCCTAAAAATGACCGTTCCGCCCCTTTTCCGGGCTGCCTAGGGCTGTTTTTTTTTGTTCTAAAAATCAAGGTTTTCAGCTCCTCTAGTTTGCAGGAAGAATTCGTTTTTTTACCCTGTGATTTTTGTGAGGAACTGTAAAAAATCCAGGACAGGCGGCGCTGGCCCACCCTCTTCCGGACGAGCATGCCTAACGCCGGGAGGATGTAAAACCCTGCAAGGGGCATGACCTGTGATATACTGAATCATCCTCGCAAAGAGATACGCGCATGACTTACTCCGACACTCCATTACAGCCGGGGTGGAGGCCGATTCACGGACTGGGATTGGCCGCCGGCGCCGGAATTCTGCAGGCCCTCTGTTTCCCCAATTTTCTTTATGCTGGATATTCCCCCTGGCACAGCGTGCTGGCTTGGATAAGTTTCATACCATATATATATGTCTGGCGGCGTTGCCGCGCGGCCAGCGCTTTTGGGTACGGCTGGGTGATGGGATTCATCTATTTTACCGGCACGCTCACTTGGATCCGCCTGATCGGCCGCAACACCAACATTGACAATGCCGTTGCCTGGCTGTTTTTCGCTTTTTGCGGCGGGGTGTATTTCGGTCTCTTCGGCCTGTCAGCGCGGTGGGTGAAAGACCGTCTGCGCTGGCCGGATGCCGTCCTGCTACCCCTGTCATTCGTCGCCTGGGAATACCTGCGCGGTCATATTCTGACCGGCGGCTGGCCGTGGGGCAGTCTGGGCGCCACCCAATATGCCAGCTGGCCGGTTCGGCAATTGGCCTCCGTGGTTGGCGTCAGCGGCCTCTCTTTTTTGATTCTCGCGGGAAATGTCTGGCTCCTGGATGGCGGCCAAAGGCTCTGGCGCTTTCTGCGCCGGCGGGAGCCTCTCGTGCCGCGCGGGAGTTGGCGGGACGAATTGAAGCAGCGGCCTGCGGCAGCGGTCGCGGTCAGCGTACTGGCCCTGCTCTGGAGCGTCGCCGTGGCCATCGCGGTGATTGAAGCCGCGGCCTTCGCGCGCGTTCCCCGCGGCGAGGTGTCACTGGCGTTGTTGCAAGGCAATCTCAATACCCGCCAGCGGTGGGACCGCGTCTACCGCGAAGCGGCCATGGACCGCATGCGCGCGCTGCATCTGGAAGCTGCTGCCGGTCAGCCGGACCTGATCGTGTGGGCCGAATCCTGCTTTCCCGGCATCCTGGAGTACCCTCCCTTGCAGGAGTGGGAAGACCGCCTGCGCGCCTTGATCCGGGAGGCAGGCGTGCCCACGCTGCTCACCAGCAACGAGTACGCGCGCGAGCAAGACCTGGACAAACCCATGTCCTGGCACCATTACAACAGCGCCTTCTACTTCGGCGTTCAGGGACAGACCCTGGGCCGCTATCGCAAACTCCGCCTGGTGCCGTTCGGCGAATACATCCCGTACGCGTTCCTCAAGCGTTACCTGCAAACAGTGGTCCAACAGCCCATTCCGGTCGATTTCGAGCCGGGTGACGACTTTACGGTCTTCCCCTTGGGCGATTGGGGGTTCTCGGTATTGATTTGTTACGAGGACATGTTCGAAGAACTGGGGTACCAGCTGGCCAAGGCCGGCGCGGATTTCTTCCTGAGCGTCGCCAACAACAGCTGGTCCGGGCAATCGGAGATGAGTTACCAGCACAACGCCATGTCGGTCTTTCTGGCCGTTGAGCACCGCGCCTACATTGCCAAAGCCGACATGACCGGCCCCACGGTCGTGATCGATCCCTGGGGCCGAATCGGCGACGCCTCGCCGTTCTTCGTTCCGGCGGTCAAGCAGGAAACGATTTATCCAGCCAAATTCACAACTTTTTTCACGCGCTTCGGGAATGTTTTGCCTTTCGCCTTCACACTCTGGTTTTTCGGCCTCTGCGCCGCCTGTGTTCCGCGGCGCCGGCTTTCTTCCACAAAATAAGAAACCCGGCTTCCCGTTTCCGGGAAACCGGGCTCCTGTGTTCACTCCGTCCGTTCTAAGCCGCGCTGCCTGTGGTCTTCAGCTTGGGCTGTTTCTGGAGCGGCGTCACGTCCAGCTTAATGCCGATGCCCAGCCCTTCCAGCCGCTTGATGATCCGGCCCAGCTTGTAGTCCTGGGTCAGCGCCCGCGGCACCACCTCGGGGGTCAGGGTCACGGCCAGCTCGTCCGCGTACCTTTTGTAGGTCAGACTGATGTTGAAGCCTAGGAAGCCCAGCACCTGGGCCAGGTCTTTGGTCAGCGCCAGTTTTTGATCCATGCTGGCATCCGATTCGGCCACGGTCAGCAGGTGTTCCACCGTCGCCCGGATCGCCCGGTTCCGCATGGTCTCCGACACCATCTGCTCGGTGCCGGCGATCCTCAGCCCCTTGACCGCCTTGGTGAAATACGGATCCGACAGCAGGGTGGGTAGCATGATCTTCCGGTAGGTCTCATAGCTGGTCCCATACTGCGCGGCGAAGCTCTTCCTCTGCTCGAACTCCCTGGTTCCCGAGAGCTGCGCGATCCGCCGCGCGTCCGCTTCCATCCGCGGGTTGGAAGACCCAAACGCGGCGTGCGCGATCTGCTCTTCCACCGCGGCAGACGGGTTCAGGTTGAACGCGATGGCTCTGGCCCGCATCCAGGTGGCCGCGCCGGCCAGGGCCAGAATCACACCTGCCCCAATTGCCAGGGCGGGCAGCACGCCGCTGGAAAGACCGAAGACCAACCCCACGACCACTGCCATGGCGATCCCGGCTCCAACCATCTGCTGGGCCATACTGCGCACCGTGAGCAGCGGCCTCTCGGCCTGCCGCAGGCGGTCCTCGCCGGCGATCAGGCCCAGAAGTTGCTGCTGCACAGGGGTTTTCTGCAGTTTGCGGTACTCGGCGTAGGAGAGGCCGAACGTCGCCTCGAACGCCTCCTCCTGCAGCCGCCGCTCGTCCCCCGCCGGCAGGCGCTGGATGTCCACGGCTTTGGCTTTCATCAATCCGAAGCCCGTGTTCTCCAGCTCCCCGGCCGCTTCAGTCAGGTCCCGCAAATCCCGCTCGCCGTATTCGCGTCCCATAACCCCGCGCACCTGCTGGTAAATAGCACGCAACTTTTCGTCCTGGCTCGCCAGCGCCTTGAGGTTCTCGCCGTCGGCCACGAATTGACGGAGGAATTCCGTCAGTGCGTTGCTGCCAAATTCCTTGAACAGACGGTGCTGGCTCAAGGACTCGGTCAGTGAACGCGCGTGCGTATCGTCAAACAAACGCATGGACACCGCCTGCAGCGTTTGCTTCAGCAGGGTGTCGCTGAATTTCTGGTCCAAGAACTGTATAGATCCCCGATCCACCTTCAATCCCGCTTTATCGGAAACCGTGGGTTTGGCGGCGGTCTGGCCCAATTCCACCCGGTCCATGCTTTCCGTGGCCTTCGGCACCAGGCTCAGGATCGCGGCCAGCATGTGCATATAGCCGTAGTACCCGGCTGACTTGTCCGCGGCCAGCTCGATCTGGCGCTCGGCCAGCAGATCTTTCAGCTCGGCCACGGCCTTGGTGTCGTCCAGAGAGCCGGCCATGCGCCCTTTCCACTCCTCCACCAGCGTTCTGCCGGCCCGCACGGCCTGGCTCGCCACTTCCGCCTCCCGGGCCTCGGGTTCGTTCACCACCACCCGCTGCTCCAGCGGCACCCGGACGCGCAGCACGTGCGGCACCACCTCGCTGTTGACCATGCCGATCGCGCTGCCCACGCCCCCGGCCAGCCCTGCCACCAGGAAGGTCGGCAGCAGGCCCAGCGCCGCGCCGGCCACTTTGCCCAGAGAGGACCTGCCCGGCGTTTGCGCCTGCACGCGCTCCGCGTTCCCTCTGGCCAGTGCCAGAGGCCCTAGCTTCGTCAGCACGGGCGCCAGGACGGTTCCCAGCACCATGGTCCCCATCATGGCGGCCAAGGGCAGACCGGCCAGGCTCATCGCCCCGACCAGGGCCGCGCCCAGCACCAGTTTGGTCGCCGTGGCGGGCACCAGCCAGCCGTTCTCCACCTTGAAGAAGGCCACCAGCGCCGACGATCTTTCAATGGTTTGCAGCAGATTTTGCCATCCCCGGCCCATGGATACACCCAGCCGGTGCAAGGGGGTCTGCTGGCTCAGCTCGGCGCCGGCCATCTGCTTGATCGCGGCAGCCTGCGCGGCGATCTCCGTCCGGGCCAGGGTCTCGGCCGGCATGGCCTGCAGGGCCTTGAAGCTTTCGCCCGTGACCAGACCATAACGGCTGGCCAGGGACTGCGCGGCCGCCACGTTCTCCTGGATATAAGTCCTCGCCTGTTCCAGATTCATCGTGCGATCCTGATAGGTGATGGTTTTGGCTTCGTCGGCCGCCAGTTCCGGCAGATAGGCGCTAACGCGTTCCGCGTTCTGCAGGGCCTGGTAGTACTGGGTTTGGGCCTGAGCTGGCTGACGCCAGATCAAAGCGGCTTTTTGTATTGAGGTGCTGGCCTGATCATACGCCTGCAGGAAGGTGACATCGGGTCCAAAGGTCGCGGCCAGGGCTGGTTGTACCCAGTTATCCCCATATTGTTTAATATAGCCGGACACTTGCTCCGTGTGGACTTGACGCCAGGCCTCACTGTTGAAGTTGGCCTGCATTTCCCGCAGATTCATAACCGCCTGCTGGGTCAGCATGGACCTGGCGTCGAACTGCGACCACACCGGAATTTGGCGCAGGAAAGCGCTGCCCGCGTTCAGACCCGCCAGTTGGATCGGCTTCGAGACCTGGGGCAGCTGGTCCGTGGCGAACACGACACCGCTCCCGGCCGCAACGTTGTTCTGGCTGGGCATGAACGCCAGGTTGTATTGCAGTAATTTAACAGCTTCCGTGTAGGTGGGCGCCATAGCGATCCGCGCCGTAGCCTGATCCACGCCCAGGTTAGAGGCCGCCATGGCCATTGCCGCGGTGTCATAGGATTTTATTTCGCCCAGGAAGCGGTGGCTTTCCTGCCAGGCCTGCTGGAAGGACTTGACCTCGGCCCGGCTGGGCACGCGGTTGTTCACCACCGCTTCCTGGATCGCGACCGCCTGGTTTTGCAGCTTGGCCGCCTCGATGCCGCCAGGATTCTGGGACAGCACATTTTCCATTAGGTGCAGGCCCACGGAGTACATCTGTTTATACTTCAGGGTCCCGCCTTGGGTGATATCGGCAAAACTGTAATTTTCCATGGCCACGGGGCTGGCTCGCACCACACTGGAGGCCCGCGCGAGTTCATAGTAGTTCCCCATGCTTTGCAGGACGAGCCGGAACCCTCCCCGGAAGAAATTCTGCGGCAGGATGGATTGCATCAGCACGCCGCGCCACACGCTCCGCGCCTGGCTCAAACTGCTCAGGAAAGTGCTCTGCACGTAATTCCGGTTGACGATTTGTGGATCCAGGGTGCTCTGGAGCTTCAGCGCCAGATCCACATTGCCGCTGTGGTCATTTAGAATTCGGCTGAGTTGCCCGTCCAGGATGCGTTGGACGATTTTGTTATCAAACCGCGGGTCCTGCATCATGTTTTTCAGGGGCTCAATCACGATTTTGTCCTTGAAGGTGTCCTGCACGGCGAAGCGCGTGGAATTGCCCACCAGTTCGGACTGCCGGTATTCACCGTTCAGTTTGAGGGCGAGACCGAGCTGGTGCTGTTGCGTCAAATCCAGCTTGGACAGATCGAGGGAGGATAAAATCTTGGTCAAGTTCCCGAGGTCTGCGCGGCCGTTGGCTGCGGCTTCCCGGCCCCACAAGGTGGTGACTTCGTTAGCACGCGCCGGGTTTTTCATGGTTTCCAAAGTCGCTTTCACCGCGCTCAAGTCCACCACCGCATACCGCTGGGTGGCCCAGGTGCCCTGAGGACCACCCGGCCTTCCGGAGCGGAGCAGGAGCTGGGTGAACATATCAGCCGTGAGGCGGTGCGCGCCCCGGGCCACCAGGGTCAGATCAGCCTGGAAATTCTTGCCCACCGCGGCCTGCTCGTTGAAAATGCAGACCTGCCCCCGGATCTTGCCGATGCTCTCCACGATGGTCTGAATACCGGCTTTGTCAATCTGCACGTAATCCAGGCCCCTGACCCTGCCATTGAAGGTCTCGGAGGGCATGATCCTGGCGCTCACGGGAGTGCTGCGGCCGCTGTTGAGCAGCTTGATGAATTCCGCGCCCATGTTCTTCGGCACGAAATAGCCCGCACTGCTGGCGCTGATTACGCTGACCGTGGGGATGCCGCTCACCTTGCCGGTCATGGCTTTTATATACTGCGATACAAGCTGCATCTGGGCCGTGGGGTCGGCTTCAAAGACCAGAGCGTTGCGCCTCATCTCGATCACGGACTTCAGGACCACGGCGTCGGCCGCGGCGAGGTCGGTCAGGATCTTTCCGCCCGTGTTGTAGATATCGCGCTGCAGGTCCAGAAGCGAGGTGCTGAGGTGGCGGGACCCGGACCCCACCTTGCTCTTCATGAGGTTTTCCAGGCCCGCGATGGTACCCGAAGCGCCCACAATCTGCGCCCCGAAGTTGCCGGCATACATGGCCGAGAGCGAGGTCTGCATGGTGGTCTGGTTGACCCGCACCGCGGCGTAGGGATCCAGGCCGGCCTTGCGCGCGGCCACCACCTGGCCCACGATGTCATTGCTGATCTGGTCGAATTGGATTTTGCCCAGATGGTCCACCGGATAGATGTAGTCGCCCTTGACCGCATAGGCGTTGAGCTCCCCGGCCTTGCCTTGCTGGCTAAAGAGGGTTTTAATGGCCGACGACACGTCCGCACCCTTGAACGTCTTGAACGCCCGCTGCGCCGCGCTGTTTAAGAACACCCCCTGCTCCGTGATCACGATGGTCTTGGCGGCGCGGAGATTGAGTTCGGTCACGCGGGCATTGCTCAGGTCGTTGACGCGCACCACATCAAACTCACCCAGCCGGGCTTTACCGGTCTGGCGGAAGGTTTCCGCGATTTGCCGGAACCCAGCCTGGTCGAATTTCAGGGTCTTGAGAATCCCATCCACGGACTTGACCTGGGCCTCGGTAACCGCTGAAATCTTGCCGCCATGGATGGCATTGGTCTGGCTGGTGGTGGGCATATGCACCTCATCAATGCCCACCAGATTGGAGCGCTTCAGCGCCAGGTTCAGGTCCGCGTTACGGATGGCATCGTTGCGCAAATGAGCGCGCGTGGTATGGTCAAAGACCAGGGTCCTGCCGGGGTCGTTCAAGGCTTTGATCAGTTCGCCGAAATTTCCGGTTTTTTTAGCCTGCGAGTAGAGTGTGTTGCCGTCTACCAATTCCATGCCCATGGCTTTGGCCAGATCCTGATGCGTCATCTTGGTCTTAAAGGCTTCGTTTAAATATTTATTAATGGCCGGACCATCGTCCACCAGCAGTTCGGCGCGCATGGACTGGCCTTTCAGGATATTCATCATTCCCGGGAAAAGAATGAAGGCCAGGGTTTTTCCGCCGCCGGCCCTCAAGCCCACGTTGTTGCCCTGCAGGAACTCGGCGATCATCATTTTTTGCGAGAGCCGCAGGTCCGAGTAGCCGGTCACCCGCTCCACGACCTGTTTCATGTAGCGTTCCACCAGGGTGATGTCCGCGGCTGAGCCCTTGACGAGCTTGCCATCGCTGACCAGGCTTTCCCGCAACTTCATGAAAGCGTCAAAGAGCGCCTTGCCGCCCTGCCGGGTCAGGTCGGCTTTGGGAATTTGATCCAGAACCGACTTCAGCTGGCCGTCATATTGTTTCGCCAGGTTGTTGTATTCAGCCAGCCTGCCGTTTTTGGCCGCGTCGTTGTACACTTTCTCGTAATGCTCCTTCCAAGCCTGTTCGATGGTCTGCGTCAGGTCCGCGTTGCCCAAGGCCCGCTCGTAACGCTGCAAGTTCTGCACGTCACTGGCGTTGAGCTTCAGCTGCTGCAGCTTGGCCTGGTAGGAGGCCTCGGCCTGGCGGGCGTGGGTCCCCGCCTCGGTTACGGCCCGACCGCTGGCTTTGAGCTGGGTTTCGGAAGCCCCCTGGCGTTTGAGCAAAGTATGGTTGTTACGAAGTTCGATCTGCACGTCCCTCAACTTCAGCATGTTTTCGCGCAGGGTCAGCAGGTTGTTGACCTCCTGCTTCGCGGACTCGGCATCGAGCCGGTTGTTTTCCCGCACCTTGTTCTCCACCCGTTGTTTCAAATCCATGATCTGTTTAATGTCCTGCGCCCGGCCGATCTCGATCTGCTGGCTGGTCTCGGCTAGGCCTTTCCTCAGAAGAATGGTTTCGGGCAGCATGGAGGTGACCAGACCCTTGACTCCGCCGCGAGCCTGCCAGCGGGCCGCCAATTCGCCCACCCCGCGGCTAGCCGCGGGTTTGATCTCAGCCAAGCGTTCCACCCGCGCCAGTCGGTTGGTTGCCGCCTCCAGAGCCCGGGCCGCGGAACGCTGGGCACGCAGGGACGTGGCCTCGTTGTACTTGACCACTGCCTGGCTATGGGCCTGTTTGGCCGTCAGGAGCTGATGGGTGCGCTGGAGCAAGGCCTTGACATTAGCCACGGACCCCTGGGACAGTTGCTCGCTCAAGGCGAGGGGCTTGGCTGGGGTTTCCGCACCGGATGCGGTCTTGGCCTGGCCCTGAATCTCGGCGAGCGGCTGGCCGGCCTTGGCCTTGCGCAGGTTCAAGAGCATCTCGGCCGGGTTTTGGGATGTCAAAAGCTGCTGCAGTTCCTGTAATGATAAATTCCGGGACAACTCACGGAAGGTTTGGTTCCGTGCGCGGCCGTCGCGCATGCCGCCGTCCCGCAGGGCCTGATCAAAACGTTCGCGCAGTAGGGATTCCAAACCCTTTGCGACATCCTGGCTCGACCGTCCCTGCAGTTCAGCGACCTTGTTCAAGGTGCGTTGATTGGCCTGGTATTCGGCCTGGGCCCCCTGACGATTCAACAGCTTGCTGCTGCCGCCGCGCTGCAGGTCAAATATCGTATCCAGGGCCGTTTCCAATTGGCCGGGTGTTATCTTTCCGGAAATCGGCTGGACCTGGCCTTTCAAGCCCAACCGCTCGGCCACCGCATTGTGCATCTCCTTGCCGAGGTTGATGCCGTTGTGCTCGGCCAATTGATTGAAGAATTTTTGCGCCTGCGCCTGCATGCCGTTCTTGGCCAGTGACTGCAGGCGTTTCATGCCCTTTTCTCCCTGGAAGAGTTGGCGTACCAATTCGATGGCCGGCGCCTTGCTGGTCATGGCATCCACAATGGCCTGCTTGAGCATGGCCCGGTCGCCCCTGCCCGCCATTTCTTTCAGCGCTCTGTTCAAATTCCGCTCCAGGGTTCCGCTCCCATCCTCTTTGAGCAGGAGGTCTTTAATCCTGGCCTGGGTTTCCTGATTCCTGGCTTTTGCCAGGCTTTCCTGGGCCTGTTTGAAGCTCTCCTCCGCTGCCGCCATGCGGCGCTGGACCAAGCCCTTATTCCGAAGCATGCTGCGCACATCGCCGTCCGAGGTCAGCTTCTCGATCTGCGCGTCCAGATCCGCCAGCTCCCGTTGCGCCCGGACAGCGTCCACCCTGGCGTCCACCTGCCGCAATTGCTGTTCCAAACGTTCGGCCCGGGCTTTCAGCTCGGCGCGCTGGGGCTTGTTCAGGGTTTTTCGGGCCAGGGCTTCGGTGGTCTGGGCCAGTTCGGCTCGCACATTCACGCCTTCCAGTTCGGCCTTGGCAATCATGGCTTCAGCCCGCAGGTTGCGGGCCTCGGCCTGGAGGGACTCCAATTTGCTATCCAAAGCCTTGCGCAGGTCTGCGTTGGCCTTGGTCTTGGCCAAATCTTTGATGGCTTGCCGGGTTTCGGCCATTTGTCCCCGGTTTTGCTGGGTCCGTGTCTGGGTGTCCTGAATTTTAGCCTCTGCTTTCAAGCGCGCCACCTCGGCCTCGGCCTGTAAGCGGCCAGGCTGCGTCGTCTGGGCGCTCGCTTTTTGCACGGCGAGTTGAACTCGTACTTCGGCCAAGGAGACGCCCAGGTTCTGGGCCAGGGCCTGCTGGGCTTTGGTGACTTCGCCTCTCAGCGCGGAAATCGAGCCGCGCGTGGCCTTGGGATTGTTCATTGCCTGCTGCAATTTCGCCTCGGCTTGTGCCACCCGGCTCTCTAAATTCCTGACCGCGGCGTCTTTTCCGCCCACAGTCCGGCTTTCCGCGCTCCGCGGCACACCTTGGCGCGTTTGCGGCCTCGCCTCGCTTTGCGGCGCTCGAGAAGATTCTGCCGCGGACCGTTGCGCGGTCTCGGGCTTGGCAACCGCCGTCTCTCCCATGCCGGTCCGGTAGGCGCCTTCCATCGCCGGCCTGCCGATCACCGCTGAAGTCGTGAACCTGGCCGTGGTTGTGCCGGTCAGAACAGTTTTTACCGTCTGCACAGCGCCTTTCACGAATTCGCTGGTGGCTTTAAACACCCGGGTGTTACGAATGTCCGCGGTCTTAGCCACCCCGGCCTTGGTGGTGTAGTGCACCCGTCCCTGCGCTAAATTAAGCATGGCTTTTCCCGCGTTCCGGAAAATATCAATCTGGTGGATGAAGAAGGCCTTGGCAAAAGCCAGGGCAAAGGTGGCCGCGCGAGCGGCCATACTGGACATGACCTTGCCGGGCTGAATGGCCTTATTGAGCGTCTGGGTCGGGACTTGGCCCGAACCTCTGGCGGTTAAATCGCTGAGGCGGAACTGCCTGGATTGCAGGAGATTCGCGACCTTGGCTGCGCCGCCTGTTTGGCGCAGCATGCTATTGAGCGTGCCGTGGTGATTCTGGAATTTAAGTTCCCCGAATTTCATATTATTGATATGCTGTCCCAGTTCCCGCGCCGTGAAACCCGGCTTATTCAGCGCCGCATCAATGACATCCCCAATCTTCTGTTTGGCTAATTCGCGGGGATTGGCCGCCTGCCGCTGGATATGCTCCGTGATCTTCTTGAACACCATGTCCTCGAAGAACCGCTGGGCCTTGGCCCACATAGAGCGCATCATCTGGAAAGCAAAGACCACGCCGATCACGCCGCCCGCGATCACGGACACGTTCTCCACCACCACCCGGGTGCGCGAAATGTCCGCATCCAGACTGCTGATGTTCGCCAGACGGTTGATGCCGTCCGCGATCTTGTTGAAGGGTTCAATGAAGAATGTACGGAACATGTTGCCCAGGCCGTTGAGGATGGCGTCCTTGGCCAGGAGCACCATGCCAAAGACCGCGAAAGCCGGGCAGACGGCCGTAAGGGCAACCAGCACCACCAAAGCCAGATTTTCGCCCAGGGTCTTGAACAGGACGGCATACCCTATGGCCAGGCCGCCCATGATCCGGCCGAAGGTGCTGTCCAGGGCGAAATAGTCCTCTGCCATCTGGGTGTATTGTTCGGCTAGCCACAAAATGCCCATGCTGGCGTATTTCAATATGAAGTCCACCGGGATAAATATTTTTTCCACCACCCATTTAAACCCGGCCAGGGCCTGTTCGCCGATGGACTCCCCATTGTACAAGTAGAGCCCGACCGCGGCCGGCCAGACCAGGTAATTGACGGACCAGACAAAAATAAATTCCACGGCCTGCCAAGCTGCGGTCAGGATAAATTCCGCCGCGTAGACCACGGTCTGGATCACCGCCCAAGCGGCCAAGACCAGCGCGCCCACCGAATAGACCATGCCCTTAAATTCATTCCACAGCTGGTTTAATAAGCCGCCGGTATAGTGAATATTCATGGCATCGTAAAGGCCGTTTTGGGTGTCCCAGAAAGAGACCCAGGCTGTGGCCACGCTGTCCGTGAACTTGTGCCAGCCGTTCTTGACCTGTTGCCAGCGTCCAGTCTCGCGCTCACCGGCCGGTGTGTAAATTTCCTTCACACCCCGGCTGTCCAGCATGACCACTTTTCCGTCCACCAAACTCACCTGGACATCCTTGCCCAACTGCACTTGGCTCGCGCCGACCACCACCGTATTGTTTCCCTCCAGCCGGCCGCCGGCCGTGACCACGGTGGAGATGTTCACGTTGACCTCTTCGCTCAATGCTTTCGTCCGCGTATAGGTATACACGCCCGTGTCCGTGCGGCTGAGGGAAACGTTCTCGCCGGCCGCGTTTTTACCCTGCAAGGTGAAGTTCCGCTCGCTCTGCGCCACAGTGAAGACGCCGCCCTCGCCGGGCTGAATGCGGTTGCCGGCGTCGAGTTGCCGATTTTGGGCGTTGAGGTACTGCTCCTTCATACCCAGTTCGTTCAACTGCCGTGGCGTACCCGTGGCTACAAAAGTAAAGTTGTTGTCCTTGTCCAGCGTGGCCACGCCCATGGCGCCGTTGCGGGTCTTGCCCTGCATAGACATAACGCCATTACTCTCAACAACTGTATATTTCCCATCCGAACCCATAATCTCCTTGCTGGCCGAAGCTCCTTGGTTGTAGCGCTCTGTCAGGTTGTGCTCGCGGATAACCGTGGCCTTGAGCCCGAGCGCGTCCAGTTTTTTTAGATCCGCCGTGGCCCCGAAGCTGTAGCTCCCGTCTTGGGCCAGGGTGGCAAAAGCCGTGACACCGTCATTTAGCACGCCCTGAAGCGTGCGGGAACCGTCCGCGCCCTCCACAATCGTATAGGTATTCCCCTCCCCGGCCTGGATGGTCCGGTCGCTGCCGGGCGCCGGCCCCTGATCGGCGCCAAAGAGCCGGGCCAGGAATCCGGGCGTGGCCTCTTCCTTCCAGCGCGCCGCGTCTTTTTGGTTCTGCTCCGTGAGCTTGGTGCCGTCCAGCCCCAGGGCATCCAACTGAACCTTGGTCCCCGTCGCACCGTAAGTGACCTTGCCATCATTGGACAAGGTCACAAAGGCCGAGGCGCCGTTGGCAGTGGCGCCCTGTAGGGTCATGGCATCGGTGCTTTCTACCACCGTGTATTCGTTGTCCTTGGCCAGGATGGTGCGCCGGCCGTCATATCCTTGACGCGAATGATTGCGCAACTCGGTGGCATGCAGACCCAGACGGTCCAGCTTGACCAGACTGGCCGTGGCGCCGAAACTGAACTTGCCGGCCGCGTCCAGGCTGGCGAAAGCCACAGTGCCGTCAGCCAGCTTACCCTGGAGTGTATCCGCGCCGTCGCTCTCCACCACGGTATAGCGCCCCTCGCTGTCTGCCTGGATCCGACGGGAGTCGGTCCCGGCCCGGTCATTGCGGTTGGTGGTCACCAGTTCGGTTCCCCGCAGGCCCAGCCGGTCCAGCTTGCCTTCCTGAGCCGTGGCGCCAAAGCTGTATTTGCCTGTCTTCTTGTCCACCGTGGCGAAGGCCGCGGTGCCATCGTCAAGCATTCCTTGCAGCACGAGGGATTGGCCGCTGTCCACGACGGTCCATTTTCCCTGCCGCCCCTGAATGGCCCGCGAATCCGTGCCGGCCCGGTCCGCGGCGTTGGTGTTCACCAGGTAACTGCCCCGCAGCCCCAGGGCATCGAGCTGGGCCCTGGTGCCCGTGGCGCCGAAGGTATATTTGCCGTCCGCGCCCAGGGAGACGAAGGCGTCCGCGCCGTTGGCTGTCTTCCCCTGCAGGGTATACGTCCCATCGCTGTGGATGACCGTGTATTTACCGTCAACCGTGGATTGGATCCGGCGCGAAACCGTGGCCCCGCCCCGGTCCGCGCTGTTTTGGCGGACCAGCTCTCCTGCCCTCAAGCCGAGCTCGTTCAGTTGCGAGACAGTGCCCGTGGCGCCATAGGTCAGGCGTCCCTCGGCCGAGAGGGTGGCGAAGGCATCTGCGCCGTTAGCCGTCCTGCCCTGCAGGGTGTAGACGTCCTGGCTCTCCACGGCCGTGTACTTGCCGTCCTTATCCTGGATGAGACGCGCCCCGGCCTGGCCCTCGGCTGTACTGTTCCGGAGGTCCGTAGCCCGCAATCCCAGGGCGTCCAGTTTCTCCAGGGAGGCTGTGGCGCCGAAGGTAAAGTGCCCCTCGTTGTTCAGGGTCAGGAAGGCTAGCGTACCGTCGGCCAGCTTGCCCTGGAGCGTCCGGGTTTCACCCGTATCCAGCACAGTATATTTGCCCTGGTCCGCGGCGATGAGCCGGGAATCAGAGCCTTTCCGATCGCTCTGGTTGTAGCGGATCAATCGCGTGGCATCCAGCCCTAAGGCGTCCAGGGTGGCTGCGTCGGCCGTGGCGCCGAAAGTGAATCGGCTGTCGCTCAAGCTCAAGAAAGCCACCGTGCCGTCCGCCAGTTTTCCCTGCAGGGTCTGGGTGTCGCCGCTATCCACCACCGTATATTTGCCCTCCACGGGCAAGATTACGCGGGACAAAGTGCCCTTGCGGTCCGCCTGGTTGTGGGCCACCAACTGGCTGGCATTCAGTCCCAGCGCGTCAAGCTGTGCCTGTGTACCCGTGGCGCCGTAGGTAAATTTTCCGTCAGGTCCAAAGGTGGCGAAGGCCTCGGCGCCGTTGGCTGTCTTGCCGCGCAGGGTGTGAGCGCCGTCGCTTTCGATGGCCGTGTAGGCACCGTCCTTACCCGGCTGAATCGCGCGCTGGCCCAGGTGGCCTTTCTGGGTCTCCGTACGCAGTCGGGAAGCATTCAGGCCCAACTGGTCCAGTTGCGCCAGGGTGCCGGCGGCGCCGAAACTAAATTTTCCCTCCTGGCCCAGGGTAACGAAGGCCGCGGCGCCGTTGGCCGTCTTGCCCTGTAGCGTCAGCGTCTCCTCGCCGTGAACCACGGTAAAGAGCATGCCCTGCTCGCTCTCCTTGCCCAGAATCTGCCGCACTGGGCTGTCCTGTTGGTTCTGTTCCAGAAGATCCTGACAGCGCAGGCCCAGCTGGTCCAATTGCTCAACCGTGCCCGTGGCGCCAAAAGTGAATTTGCCGTCCCTGCCCTGGGTCACGAAGCCCATCGCCTCGTTGGCGGTCTTGCCTTGCAGCGTAAAGCTGCCATCGCTATCAACTACCGTGTAGTTCCCCTCGGCATTGGCCTGGATAGTCCGCTGGCCGTTGTACCCTTGCCGGGACTGGGCCAGCAGGGCCTCGGCCCGCAAGCCAAGCGCGTTGAGCTGAGCCACTGTTCCCGTGGCACCGAAAATCATCTGATTATCCTGACCCAGGGTGGCAAAAGCGGTGGCGCCGTTGGCGGTCTTGCCCTGCAGTGTGAAGCTGCCATCGCTGGACACAATGGTATACTTGCCGTCCGGACTGAGAATGCGGCGCGCTGACTCGTCGGCCTGATTGAACTGTATCATCTTGGTTGCCTGAAGCCCGAGTTGGTTGAGTTGTCCTTCCGTGCCCGTGGCCCCATAACTGAACTTGCCTTCCTCGTTGAGGGTCGCAAAAGCCGTGGCGCCATTGGCCGTCTTGCCCTGCAGCGTCAAACTGCCCTTGGTCTCCACCACCGTGTACTTGTCATCTTTTCCGGGCTGGATGGTCCGCTGAGCGTCATACCCCAGCTGGGTTTGGCGCAGTAAACCGGAGGCCTGCAAGCCCAGCTCATCCAATTGGGCGAGCGTGCCCGTGGCACCAAAGAGGAAGTCACCGTCCTTCCCCAGGGTGACGAAAGCCGTGGCGCCATTGGCCGTGAGCCCCTGAAGCGTATAGCTGCCCTCGGACAGCACGACCGTGAATTGCTCTCCCTCCTTGGCCAGGATCTCCTTAACCGCGGCCTGGGATTGGTTCCAGGTTCTTAGTTCTCCGGCCCGCAATCCGAGCTGGTTTAATTGCTGTACCGTGCCGGTGGCGCCGTAGCTGAATTTTCCTTCCGCCGAGATGGTGGCGAAGGCCTTGGCGCCGTTGGCGGTTTCGCCCTGCAAGGTTAAGTTGCCGGCACTGTCCACGGCCGTGTAATTCCCTTCGTCGGCCAGAATGAGCTGTGCGGGGTTGTTGCCGGCCTTGTTCTGGTCCAATAAATCGCTGGCCCGCAAGCCCAGAGCGTCAAGCTGAATCAAGGATCCTGAGGCGCCGAAGGAATAGGCCCCCTCCTTGTCCAGCGTGGCGAAGGCCTTCGCGCCGTTGGCGGTATTACCCTGAAGCGTAAAGCTGTCCTCCGCCTGCACTGCCGTGAATTTTCCTTTCACGGTCTGGATTTCACGCGATACGGTCAAGCCGCCGTTATCGGCGAGGTTCTGTGTGCGGATCTCAGTGGCCCGCAGGCCCAGGGCGTCCAACTGCTCAACCGTTCCCGTGGCACCAAAGCTGTACTTGTCTCCATTGAGACTGGCAAAAGCCTGGGCCCCATTGGCTGTATATCCCTGTAAAGTGAAGGTTGTGCCGCTTTGGACGACAGTAAACTTCCCGTCCTTGCCGTAGATGTTCCGGTCCGCCGTAACACCATCCGCATCGCTATAATTCCGGGCGATGAGCGTATCCACCCTTAACGCCAGAGGCCGCAATTGCTCCTGCGTACCCGTGGCGCCGAAGGTGAAGGCACCCTTTGCGCTCCTCGTCAGGAATGCGTCCGCGCCGCTCTCGGTCTTGCCCTGCAGCGTCCAAGCCATTTCGGATTCAATGATGGTGTATTGATCGCCGTTCACGGGCTGTATCAAGCGCCCCGCCGCATCCCGCGCATTCTGCCGGAGAAGTTCGCTGCCAAACAGGCCGAGCTGGTTGAGCTGGACCTCGGTGCCCGTGGCGCCAAAGGTGTACTTACCGTCCGCGCCCAGGGTGAGAAAAGCCTTGGCGCCATTGGCCGTATAGCCCTGAAGAGTTAGTGCCCCCTCGGATTGAATGACCGTGTATTGGTTTTGGTCAACGGCCAGAATCGTCCGATCGGCCAGATCCGCCCGGTTGTGACTCTGCAGCTCGGAAGCCCGGAGATGGATTTCATCCAGTTGTTCCCGAGTACCCGTGGCGCCGTAAGTGTACTTGCCGTCCCGTCCGAGCGTGGCAAACGCCTGTGCGCCGTTGGCTGTCCTGCCCTGCAGGGTCCGGGCGCCTTCGCTCTCGACGGCTGTAAATTTTCCATCCTTAGGCTGGATCGCCTGTTTCCCGTCGCCCGCCTGCGTCTTGGTCAGGATCTCGGTCGCGGCCAATCCCAGAGCGTCAAGTTTTTCCAAAGTTCCGGTGGCGCCGAAAGCATATTTCCCTTCAGCGTCCAAGCTGGCAAAGGCCTGGGTTTTGCCATCGTCCAGCAACCCCTGGAGCGTATCCGTGGTGCCGGACTCGACGACCGTATAATTCCCTTCTTTTTCCTGGATCTGCCGCGAATCCTGGCCTGTCTGGTCCTGGCGGTTCAATCTGACCAATTCCGATGCCCGCAACCCCAGCGCATCCAGCTTTTCCGCCCTGCCGGTGGCGCCGAACGAAAACTTGCCGTCCTTGTCGCGGGTCACAAAAGCCTGGGTGGTTCCGTCGTCCAATTTTCCCTGGAGGGTATACGACCCGTCGCTTTCGATCACGGTATAATTGCCTTTGGCGTCCTGGATCTGGCGCGAATCCGTTCCGGCCTGGTCCGCGCGGTTGTGGTCGAGCAGCTCACTGGCTTTCAGTTTAAGTTCGTTAAGCTGGGCTTCAGTCCCCGTCGCACCGAAGGAACCCTTTCCGTTCTCGTCAAGGCGCACGAACGCCTGCGCGCCGTTGGCGGTTTTGCCTTGCAGGGTATAAGAGCCGTCCGACATGACGACCGTATACTTCCCGCGTTCCGCCAAAATCTCGCGGGCCGGATCGCCCGCGACGTTCTCCTTGCGCAACTGGTCAATTTTCATGCCCAGTTCCCGAAGCTGGGCCTCGGTGCCCGTCGCCCCGTAGGTGTAGATGCCTTGCTGATCCACGCTGGCGAACGCCTGCGCGCCGTTGGCGGTTTTGCCGATCAAGGTCAAGCCCTCGGGTTTCACGCCTACGGTATAAAGCCCGAAACGATCCGCGAGGATTAACCGGGCCTGGTTGGCATCCTGCTGGTTCCGGGCGTACGCGTCAGCCGCCCAATATCCGCGTGCCTGCAGCACTTCCTGGGTGGCCCGGATCTGCTGCAGGTTCCAGGTAGAATGATTCGTGGCTGGATCTGTAACATAATTCTCAATTGTTTGGACTAAATGCTGCTTCTGCATCAGCAAATCGCTGGTCGTGACCGTCCTGGAGATTTCGCCCTCCACCCGCCGCATCACGACATTCCAGTGTACGGCTGACTGAATCCTGACGCCGATCCCGGCAGGTTTATCATAAGCCGCGATCTTGAGGTTCAGCTCCTGAACCACATCGAAATCCATGTTTTCCATCAGCCCGGTGCTCTTTTCTTTGTCCTGCTCCGGCGTGGACCGGTCGTCCGTGTCGCTGGTCAGGAGCACCCGTCCGTTCATGCTGAACCGTTCTTCCTTGCCGGTCTGCTTGTCGGTCAGGCTGAATCCCTGCCCGGGTAAAAGCTTGAACACGACGTTCGGGAACTTCCCTTCCTGCAGGGCGCGCAATGACTCGGGCTTCAGGTTGCCCTGATGGTCGTACAGCAGTGCCGCCCCGCCTGTGTCCTTGAAGATCACCTTGGTGCCGGTCAGCTTTCCATCCTGATAAAGCGACACGCTGACGCGTTCGCCGGTTTCGCTGTACTGGGTGAGGGAGTAGTTCTGAGCCTTTTCATCCAGGAAGGTGACAATGCGGTCATCCGACAGGTCCACCCGCCGCAAGACACTGTCCTGGTACTGTGCAAAATAGCCCAGGGTTTCACCGCCGGCCTGGAACTGGTTCCTGCCGATCACGCTGTAGTTGCCGCTTTGGAAGTCCGCCTCTCTTCCCACGAACACCGTGCCATCCGGGGCAATATAGGCGGATTTTCCGGCCAGGAGGTCCGCGATGACCTGCGCGGTTTGGGGATTCATGCCCAGATTGGTCAGGGTCTCCAACTTCACCGCAGGCAGAAGTTCGGCCGCGATCATGACGCCATCCTGCTTGATAAAGGCCTGTCCCTGCTGGAACACCAGGGTAACCACCGGCAGAGCGAACTGCGCCGCTGGATCCCCGGGACGGCTGAAGAGGGTTTCCTGATCCAGCCCGCGCGTGCTGAGATCCAGGTCCACTTTGTACAGCACGCCATTTTCCTGGTGGAAGGCCACGGCCTTGTTGTCCGCCGTGATCTGGTCCGACTGAACCATAACGCTCCGCAAGCCCTTCTGGCCGCCGATCTCCATCTGCACGGTCACGCGCTGATGGAAGCGGGAAAAATTATCCTCTCGCGTGAAAGTGGACAGCAGGCCTTGTTTGTCAGAAACCGCGAGCTGGTCCAGGGTGATCGCGCCGTCCGGCCGGTTTTCGTCCGCCGGTTTAAAGGAAAGCGTGACCGTCACGTCGCCTTCCTTCTGCTGCACGGTCACCCGGCCATCCAGACCGCGGGACACCGTGCCCACACCCTCCAGGTACAGCGTCTGACCGGACCGCAGTTTGCCCAGGCGGTCATTGATTTTGGCGGTCAGGTTTTCGCTCAGTTGGTTGACCGCCGCGGCGTTGATCATCCCCTGTTCCACGGCATTCAGCCGCACCAAGAGGGCGAGATTAGCGGTTGAAACCGCGGCCACGCTGGCATAACTCAAGGCAATGGCAAAGGCTTTCGTTGTCAGCGCTTTGTCGGTCGCGCCGCTGGTTTGCAGGATCTCGAGCACCCGCAAAGCAGTTTCCATTTTCACGGGCCCGTCGGGAAGTTTTCCCAACGCATCCATGCTCAAGGCCAGGGTTTGCAGGCCGCCATCCGTGGCGCCAAGCGCCAGTTGATAATCAGCGGCCCGCACCATGACCGGCGCGTCCTGGCTGAGCCGCGCGTGTGCAACCGCACTGTCGAGGCTGGCTTTGGATTGATCGAGATTAAAGACGTTGAGTTCGGCCGTGGCCAATGTCTTATAGGCCAGTTCGATCACGGTGGCGGATTCGCCCTTGGCGGTGACTACGTTGACATAGGCTTGCGCCTGCTGCATCGCGGTCAGGCCGAGGTTCAGGGCGAGCTCTTTCAGTTTGGCCTCGTAGGCAGGCGTGCCGGCAACCAGGCCCATCCCGGTGAGATAGTCCTGGTAGCTGCGGTTTTGGGCCAGGACCGAGGGATCGGCATTTTCAGCCATTATCCGGATCTTGAGTTGCTCTCCGCTCAACTGCGCGGATTCCTTCACGTCAAACAGGAAGCCGATGACCCGCCCGGCGGCGTCCTTGGTGTAGCGGCTTTCCTTGGTCAGGGTCCACTGCCCATCCGAACCCTTGGTATACACACCGCCCAGTTCGCCCAAGCGGTTGAAAACAAAAGCCTCATTGCTACCGGCCGGCCGCAGGGCAATGATGCTGTTCCAGAAATTGCCGACCTGCACGTACTCCATAGCACCCGTCACCTGACCGTCCTTGGACAAGGTGACCTGATAGGTCTTCCCGTCGCTGCCCTTGACATCCATCGTGGTGACCGGGCGGCCCAGGTCGTCTGTTTGAATCGGAGCCTGCAACGTCACGGTTTTGCCGTCAACCTCAAAGGAATAGGTTGCGGCCGCGGTTTTGCCCGGTTCAAAGGCGCCGAGCGTCATGATTTTCGTCAGCAACGTCGAGACTTTCGGAATTTCCGCGCCGGGTTCATACGCCCCCAGCGAGAATAGTTCCGCCAGAATGGTCTGGAAAAGATTGTGCTTGATCGGCACCTCCACCTTGCCGCCGGAGGCGTCCTTGGTCTGGTCGGGAGTCAGTCCGCGCGGCTGGCCTTGGTCAGCTGCTTCCTCAACCGCGCGCTGGGTGGGATCCACGTTTTGGCTGGGGCTGATCAGGCTGGTGCCCTCCCCAACTTGTTTATCGCTGTAGTCTTCGGGAGGGACGTCCAGTTTCCCGGTGGGATCGGTCACCGTGCTCTTGCCGGCCTGCTGGTTGGACGCACTTGGCCGGAATGACCCCAAATCCAATTGGTTTTGATTTCCCACGGCCCGCTCCAACGCTTCGGGCGTTCCGGTAATTTCCACGCCCTCCGGGCCCTGCAACTTCACCATGCCGTCGGGCATGGTCTGCTCTTTAAACTGCTTCAGGTCGAGCTGGCCGGCGGCGTCGGTCAGTTTTTCCAAAGCTTGCGGGCTTCCACGGATGGATAAGCCTTCGCCGTTCGTCTGGGTAACTGGAAGCTGGTCGCCCTCGACTGCCTGCAAGCGGCTCACGTCCAAGTTGTTGCCGCCGGCCATTGCCTCGCTCAGACCCGCAGGCGTCGCCGTGATCTGCACGCCCGGCGCTTCATAGGTCACTGTGCCGTCCGCATTCTGCCGGGCGGACATTTTACCCAGATCCACCTGACCGTTGGCGTCCATGACCTGGTTCAGGGCGGCCATGGTACCCTTGACTTCGATCCCGCCGTTCTCCCCTTTATATAATGTAGCGTCTTGGCCACCGAACGGGTCCCCGCCCTGGCCGGTGCCGTCGTCCGCTGCGCCCGCCGCCACATCGTCCTTATTTCTATCCTGCCCGGTTTGGCTGCCCGCCTCTCCCTCGGTCACCGTCTTCCCGTCCTCATTCAGTTCCAGACGGTCGCCCTCCTTTAAGGCCTCCGCGCCGCTCCGTGTTTTTCCGTCCAGTCCACCGGCCTTGCTCAGTCCCTCGAACCCCTTGCTGATATCAAGGTCCGGGATGCTGAAATCGCCGGCCATCAGTGCATCGCCCATTTGGTCGCCAGCGTAAATGTTGGCCGTGACCCCATCCCCAGCTGGATTATCCCGGAAGGTCGTGGTGATATGCTCGTTCCCGATCTGTTCGGTCACGGCCAGCATCTGGGTTTGTCCGGTTTGCGGATCAACCACTTGGCTCACAGCCATAACCTGGTTGCCGTCCAGGTTTTGGAAGGTTTCCACTTTTAACTCATAATCCCCACCCGCCGGCAGACTGCCTTCACGGGTCAGATTCTCAACGGTTTTGCCCAGGAGTGACTCCGCGGGGATCATATCCGCTTTTACCGTTGTGCCCCTAACCGCCGATCCTTCAGCCGGCGTATACTTGTCCGGCAACGCGCCGGTTTGTTTCATTTCCTCGATCTGCTGGCGGTGTTCGGCCAGGTTCATGCCGATCTCCTCGGACAACCCTTGGAAATCCGACATGGCGCCTTCCCCCGCGCCGCCGCCCTGGCCTTCGCCGCCCTCTCCGCCTTCGCCTTCGCCGCCGCCTTGCCCGCCGCTTCCAGCCGAAGCGTCCTTGCTTTCGATTTTAATCTCGTCATCCCTGCGTTCGATCTGCGTGCCCTCCTTGCGCAAGCCTTCCTGCGAAATGGTGGTGCCCGGCAGCCCCAGGTCCTTGACCGCGGCGTCCTGGGGTTGGTCCGGCACCTCCATTTCGTTGTCCCGGTTCTGGTTGTCCAGGCTGGGGCTGCCCAGATCTTCGCGCACGGTGTCGGACTGGACTAGCGGTTCGTTTTGCACGTCCGGCATCTGGTCCGGAAGCATCAGGTTGTCGGGCTGCTTCTCCGGCTGGGGTATGGGCTGTTTGTTGTCCGGCCTGACCTGCTGGTCAGTCCGCGCCGGCGACTCGTTTTTCTGCTCTTCGGTTCTGCTGGGAATGCCGCTGGCCGTCCTTCTTTGTTCCTGGTTGGATTGCTGTTGATTCTGCTGGTTGGGATTCTGCACCGAGGACTGGCCCGCATCCAACTGTTGATCCAATTCAGAGGTTGGCGATTCAGTCTTGGTCATTTCGGTCTCTTCATTGATCTGAGCGCTCTGATCCGTGGTCATGGCGAGAAGCGCTTCGCCGCGAGCCGGAGACTCGGTTTTGGATTGGCCGGTAGCCGGACCCAGCTTTGGGGCCTCGATCAGTCCTTCAAGCCCGCGGACATTCCCTGCTGCCGCGCCCAGCACATCCTTGGCCTGGGCCAAATTGTTCACGGTCACGAGCGACTTGCCGCCGGGAACGGTGACGCCACCGGTGGGAGAGATCGCGGTCGTGAATTCCGATGGCAGCCAGGTCCACTGCCCGCTCTCCAGGGAGAATCCCGGAACCATCTTTTCCGCGAATGTGCCCCACGTGTTGGCCACGTGGTATTTTTGCATGTCGCCCCATTCCTTGCCGCTCTTGGTCTCGGCCGGAGCGTACTGCATGACTACCGTGGAAACGGTCTTGGCCACCACCGGCCGCACGAAGGTCATCATAAAGAGTCCCACATTGTCCATGGGGGTCATCAGGTCGCGGATGGAATTGTCGTTGAGCACCTGGTTCACGGCCCCGAGCCAACCAACCAGACCGCTGGCCATGGCCCCCCAAATGGCCCCGGCCCGGCGGTCCTGCGCAGCCTTGTACCCGTTTTCTTCCTTGCTGTTGATGAACAGGGACTGCACCAGAAAAGCGAGACCGGCACGCATGGCGGTCGAGGTCATAAACTGCACCAAGCCGAACCCCTTGGCCACCCCAAAGGACTCCTTCACGGAATCCCAGAGACCCCCGAAAAACCCTTTTTTATTATCTCCCATGATCATTTCCGTGAGGCCAGCGGCCAGCCAGTCCGCCACAATGCCGATCAGCGGCATGTAGAACAAGAGATCCTCGGGCAGGATTTCGTTCAAGACCTGTATGATGCTTTCCCGCAGAACCGCCTTGAGAATCGCTTTGAGCACGTTGGTGGTCAGGCTTTTAATTAGATCTGATATGGTGGTAATCACCAACTTGACGCCTTGTTTGATCAATTCCTTGGCCACGTCCTTGATGGCGCTCGCCCAGCCGCCCAGCGCGGCCTTGACAATAGAAAATAAGACGTCGAGCGCCGGTGGCAGGGGGAGGAAGGTTTGGATGAGTTCGATCAGGATGATGATAGCCAGCAAAATTGGCGCGGCCGAACCGAAGCTCACGATGGTGAGCACGATGGAGATGATGAACATGAAGATCTTGCCGAAGGTGGAATTGGCCAGTTCGCCGTACTCCTGCATGGTGTCCCAGCTGAAATTCAGCAGCGCGTCCACGATCTTGTAAATATAATAGGCGGGGTTGGCGAAAATCATGAACATTTCCATGAAGCTTTCCAGGCTGGGGTTCTCGAAGAAATCCAGGATGGCCTGCGGTCCCTGGAAAATGAACATGACGATGGCCAGGCTCAGGTAGTCCGTGCACTCCGGGTCCGGCGGCTCCTGTTCCGGCGGTTCGGGGTGGCCGTACATGCGCGCGATGTCCCAGGCCGAGCCGGAAGCGACGTAGTCCGGCGTCCGGTCTCCGCCTTCCTGGCTGATCTCCACTTCCGGCATGGCAGGCACGCGCGACTCCTCGGCCGGCAGTTCCAGCAAGGCCGCGAGCGAGCCGAGGCGGGTGCCGCGGACTTGATCCATTTGGGCTTTGAGCCCCTCTCTTTCTAACTGGACGGCGGGAACAGCCTGGTTCGCGCTGATCTGTTCGGGCATGACCAGCGGCACTGAGCCGATATCCGCCGGCAAAGCCACGTCCGCCAGCCCGGCCGGCTGCAGCCCGTTGTCCGGCAGGCTCAGGGAATCCGGCAGTTCCGCGTCCGGTCCCACAATCATCGCCAGGCCGCGTTTGAACGCTTCGCTCAATTCGCCGGCGAGATTCGTTTCGCGCGCCGGGGACGCATCCGTACCTGGCAGCACATTCACCAGGAGGGCTTCCTGGCGCAGCTGCGTCACATCCGGCAGCGTCCGCACGCCGGCCGCTTCCACCCCGCCGGTCTCGTCCGCTTCGTTGGCGTCCGGTGCGGCGGTCTCGGTCTCCTTCGGTTCTGCATCCTCCTCCACCATCCCCGCTTCCGGGCCGACCAGGGCGATTTCAGCATCCTCCGTCAGCACGGTGTCCGTGTTTTCCACCGGCCGTTCGCCTTCCGGCAGAAGCTCCGTCTCAGGCCCCTCGGTCTGGGGCTGTTCAATCAAGTCCGTCAAGATCACCGAAGGGGTTTCGATCTCCTCCGGCGTTTCCACTCCCGCGTTATGGAGCACGTCCAGGAGCGCCGACACGTCCACGTCCTCTTCTTCCACCGCTCCGCTTTCGCCCGCATCCTCCCGGTCCTCACCCAGCAGCGCGAAGAAGTCCTCCAGGCTGGGGCCTTCGGCCTCCGCCCCTTGGTCGGTCTCTTTCTCCTGGTCACCCAGCCCCAGCAGCCGCAGTACTTGCTCTGGCAGCTCGACCGTGCTCTCGTCCCCCTCGTTGGCTGTTTCCTCAACCGCCTGCTCGCCGCCTTCCTCAGGCTCCTCTGTGACCACTGTCTCCCCGCCCTCAGGCTCTTCTTCCTCGGGTTGAATCCCTTCCGGCGGTTCTATGGCCTCTTCCCCGGCCACCTGCGTCTCGGTCGCGTCCGTCCCGGGCCGGGCGTCCTCCGGCAACGCCGTCTCCCCGGGTTCCGGTTGGGCCGCCGCTTCTCTCGGCAACTCTGTCTCGCCGGTCTTCGCGGTGGTTTCCTCCTTCAACTGCTCATTCATCCCCAGCAGGGCCAGAAATTGCTTGGTCAGGTCAGCCAGCGTGGTCTCGGCGTTGCTTTTGCGGTCCGCCTGCTCCGCGTCCTGGACCTGTGTCTCCCCGCCCTGCTCCGCGGGCTGTTCCACCGGCTGCGTCTCGGGCAGCCTGCTTTCCGCCGGCTGTTCCGGCGGGGTCACGCCTTCGGCGCCCGGTTCCACTTCAGTCTCCGCCGGCTGCGCGTCTGGCATGGTCTCCTGCGCCACCACTGTCGTTTCCGCGGTCTCGGGCTGCTGCGCGGGCGCGATTTCCCTGGGCAGCATTTCCGCCGGGATCGGCAGGCGGGCCAAGTCCGCCGTTTCCGTCAAGCGGCCTTTGCCGCTCAAACCATCCAGACTCAAGCTCAGACTCAACGGCCCCTGGCTGCTGGTGGCCACGTCGGCCAGCAGGCTGGGATCAGCGGCCGGCTGGTCGGCGGACTGTTCCTCGGGCTGGGTGCCGGCCGGTTGCCCGCCTTGCGGCAAGGCAACGTCCACCCACTGCAGGGCGGTTTCCACGCCCACGCCGGACATGGTTTTTTCGGCAATGGTTTGCAGCGAAACCGTGGACAGCAGATCGCCGTATTCCGCCTTGAGCACATTCAGGCGGGTGGTCGCCACATCGGTTTTCAGGCTTTCAGGCGAAGCGACGGGCAGGAACGCATCCGGCTGATTTTGATCCAGGGGATTGGCGGGCCGCAGCAGATCGTTCTGCTGGTTGTAAATGTCCTGGCGGTTGTTGTCAAAACCGTAAGCCAGGATGGTGTCCATGCCGGTCATCGTGAAGACGAAAAGCACGGCCAGCACCAGGGAAATGACTTTGCGGTGCTGTTCTCTTACCAGCCGCCAGGCTTTCCGGCTCAGGATGACTGCTTGCGACCACGCTTGGATGGGGTTCATATGCCTCACCTCTGAACCAAGCAGCCCGTTTGGCCTGCTCGGTTATGATAAAAACTTTCCAACCGCAGTCAGCGGGCCGCGGCATTTCGCGCGCGCACAAATATATGAAATAATGCGATATTCGGGCGCGTGGTTATCCAGCATAATAAATTTCAGCTTAAGTATATCACTGGTTTTTAGCCGAGTCAAAAAACGGACTTGGTTTTTATGCTTTTTTTACAAGGGTTTTCCGCGAGAGTCAGGAGGTTGTGCAAAAAACCGTTTCCTGCCGGACCCGGTTCGTTAAAATCCCTTTGAAAATAGTATTAATTCCTGCGGAAGGCGTTTTGCGGTGAATTTTTCCATGCGGCGATTAATTTTTTACCAGCAGATGCTTGGGCAGCAAGCAGGCCGCGAGCATCGAAGCAAACATCAGCAGCATCAAATAAGGCACCACATTTCCATGGCAGGTAAAAAACGTCTTGAAATCGGATGGATAGATCGTGGCAAATTTCACGCCCGGTTCAAAGTAAGGCAGCGCCTCGCTCAACCTGCCCCAAGGGTCAATGACCAGCGTTGGACCGGTCATGGATGCCTTGGGCATGTACGCCCGATGCTCAATGGCCAGGAAAACCGCCATGGCCGTATGCTGGCTGCTCATGGCTGATCGGCCGGCCCAGCCGTCGTTGGACACGGAGGCGAAAAAACGCGCTCCGTTCTTCGCGAGCATGAATCCCAGTTCCTCGAAATGGTCCTCATAGCAGATCAGCGGAGCGAACAGCCTGCCGTTCAGCGCCAGCGGCGTATAATCGGTCCCGGGCTCGAAGTCCACGGGAATGGGTTCGCGCACCACGGATTGCATGAAGCGTTTCATCCATTCCCAGGGAATATATTCGCCGCCCGGCACCAGCTTGATTTTGCGGTAACGCCCCAGGGTTTCTCCCTGGCCGCCGAGGAGGAACGCGCTGTTGTAGTGATGGTAGCGGGCGCCTTCGAGCAGATAGGTCGGCTGGTACTCATTGCTGGTCAGAAGGGTCGGTACGCCGCTGGTCCGGATCAGGAAACGCAGGCGTTCTTCCCAGGCGGACTCCGGCTCATATTCCAAAATGCCCGGAAAACAAGACTCGGCCCAGAGGATCAGGTCCGGATCGCCGGCCGCCGCCTGCTGGTGCAGCGGTTCCATGCGTTCGAAGGCCTTCCGCTTGTAGGTCTCGTCCCAGCGCTGATCCGTGTTGAGGTTTCCCTGCACGAGGGCCAGCCGCAGCGGCGAACCCGTCTGCCGGGCGAACGCCCGCGCCTCTGCGGCGCACCGGCCCAGCAGATAGAGCCATCCCGCGGCGAGCAGAAGAACCACTGCCAGCCGGACCGGCCGCCGCGTGGCCGCGCGCAGGTCGAAGCGCAGGGACGCGTTCCAGTCCCGGGACCAGGCCGCGGCCAGGACCGCGCCGGCTGTCATGATCCAATACGACACCCCGCCCACGCCCGCCACCGCGGCCACCTGCCGGACCACCGCGTTGGCATACTGCGTATGCCCCAGGCTCGCCCAAGGCCAGCCGCCGGTGATGAAATGGCCCCGGACATATTCCCAGGCTGCCCAGGCCAGGGGCAGCACCAGCACCGAAGGCCACCTCAGGCGGTCGCACACCACACGGGCCGTGAAGCTGAAGAGGCCGAAGTACACGCCTCCCAAAAAGGAATAGATCACCCAGCCGATGGCGTTGTCCACGTTGGTGTCCTTGTTGATCAGGCGGAGCCAGGAAAGGACCACGAGGAAATACACGAACCCGAACATCCAGCCGAACCCGAAGCTGCGCGGCCAGTTCGCGGCGCGCCAAGCGAGCAGAAACGGCACGAGCGCCAGCCATGCCAGCCAGCCCGGCGCCTGCTCCAGGCGGGGCATCCAGCCGTTGGGAAAAGACAGAGCCAGCAGGCCGCCCGCGGCCGCGGACGCAGCCAGACCGGACCAAAAACTTCGGGGCACGGGAAGAACCATGGGAGAATTATAGCACAAGGGTCCGTGTTTGGTGGAGGCCGACCCGGACTTAAGTTCCTCCCAGGGGCCCCATGGAGCCCCCCGGGCAAAGCCCGGGGTACCAACTGCACCTCTCGTTACCTCCTCTGGGCGACATCCCCGGAGCAACCATTCCGCATTCACCCCCAAGGCAAGGGGTGCCCTGCGGAGAGGATGGCCGGGGTTCCCTCCCGCAGCAAAAATCATATCCCGCAATTCCATCCCTGGAGCGGTCTTTGGGGTCGCTGAAGCCCGGGGAATTGTGCGGTGGGATCGTTTTTGGACTCCCTCCGCTTTTCGTTGGGGCGTCCCCGGCCAGGGGCTTTTAACGCTTGACAAAGCCCGGAGGGGTCTAGTACGATTCTCCGCATATTTTCCGGAGGTTTTTCCTTGGCTTTTTCCCTGCAACGCAACCCCGCGCATATCGCCAAACAGGCCATGGTCCTGCGCCGCGACATCGTGTCCATGCTGGGCGCGGCCGGATCCGGCCATACCGGCGGCTCGCTGTCGTGCGTGGACATCCTCGCCACCCTGTACCTGGCCGAATTGCGGCATGACCCCGCCAATCCCAAATGGCCCGGGCGCGACCGCTTCATCCTGTCCAAGGGGCATGCCGCGCCGGCTCTGTATTCCGTCCTGGCGCGCACCGGCTATTTTTCGGCTGACCACCTCCCCACGCTGCGCAGGCTCAACTCCATTTTGCAGGGGCATCCGGACATGAACAAGACGCCGGGCGTGGAAATGTCCACCGGCTCCCTGGGACAGGGCCTCTCCGTGGGCTGCGGCATGGCGGCCATGGCCTTCGACGCCGCGCGCCGTCCGGCGTACCGGGTGTACGTGCTCCTGGGTGACGGCGAGCTTGAAGAAGGCCAGGTCTGGGAAGCGGCCATGAGCGCCGCTCATTACCAGCTGGGAAACCTCTGCGCCGTCGTGGACAAGAACGGTCTGCAGATTGACGGCGCGACCTGTTCGGTGATGAACTCGGACCCGGTGGATGACAAATGGCGCGCGTTCGGCTGGAACGTGATCGCCGCGAACGGGCATGACTACGGGCAACTGCTGGAAGCCCTGGCCGGCGCCCGCGCGGAGACCCGGCGCCCCACCGTGATCATCGCGCACACGGTGAAAGGGAAAGGCGTCTCGTTCACGGAGAACCAAGTATGCTGGCATGGCATCGCCCCGGACAGCGAACAGGTCTGCCAGATGCTGGACGAATTGAAATAATTTTCGGCGAGGAATTGTTCCATGGGTGAGAAGATCGCGACGCGCGAAGCTTACGGGAAGGCGCTGGTTGAGCTGGGCGCCCAGCACGACGACCTGATCGTGCTGGACGCGGACCTCTCCTGCTCGACCAAAACCAACCTGTTCGCGGCTCAATATCCCGAACGTTTCTATAACCTGGGCGTGGCCGAGCAGAACCTCATCGGCTGGGCGGCCGGCATGGCCACCTGCGGAAAAAAGCCCTTCGCCTCCTCCTTCGCGGTGTTCGCCACGGCCCGGACCTATGACCAGATCCGGAGTTCCGTCGCCTTCCCCAACCTCAACGTCAAAATCGCGGCCAGCCACGCCGGCCTGTCGGTGGGCGCGGACGGCGCTTCCCACCAGGCGATCGAGGACATGGCGCTGATGCGCATCATGCCCAATTTCATCGTGGTGGTGCCGGCTGACGGCCCCCAGACCATCGCCGCGACCAAGGCCCTGTACGAACACGTGGGTCCAGCCTATTTGCGCCTGGGCCGCCCCAAGGTGGACACCATCGTCCACGACCAGCCCTTCGTGCTCGGCCGCGCCCAAGTGCTGCGGCCCGGCCGCGACGCGGCCGTCATCGCCTGCGGTACCACGGTCAGGGAAGCCCTGCTCGCGGCTGACCTGCTGGCCAAGGAAGGCGTGTCCACGCGGGTCATCAATCTGCACACGGTCAAGCCCGTGGACCGCGACGCCGTGCTGGCCGCGGCCAGGGAGACCCGGGCGCTGGTCACGGTCGAGGAGCACACCGTCATCGGCGGCCTGGGCAGCGCCGTGGCCGAGGTCCTGGCCGAAGCCGGGGCGGCGGTGCCCTTCCGCCGGCTCGGCGTGCAGGATGTGTTCGGGGAATCGGGCGAACCGGAAGAATTGTTCGCCAAGTACGGTCTGGACGCGGCCAGCGTGGCCTCCACGCTCCGCGGCCTGCTGAAACGGTAGGATTTTCCAGCCTGCTGCTTTCCTGCTAAACACCCGCCATCATTTTTCGCCACGTCCCAAGCGCGCGCGCAGCTGCGCGTTCTGGATCACCACCGCGACCTCCGAAGCCAGGGTCCTGAACAGGCGCACGTCGTTGCCGTCAAAAAGCGTCTCGCCCCGTTTATTGGCGGCGAGAAACACGCCCAGGTTGGCATCCTGGTGGCGCATCCCCACGGCCAGTAAATTTCGCACGGCGAACGTCCGGCCGAACTCCGCCTGAACCAAGGCTTCCTCCTGGGCGGTATTGAAAACCGCGGTCTGTCCCGAACGGTAGACCTGGGCGGAGACCCCCGGCGCCTCGGGCGCCAGGCGCAGGCCAGCGAGCTGCTCCTCGTCCAAGCCGACCGCGGCGGGGTGGGCCACCAGCGCTCCAGCCGCTTCGTCCCAGAGCAGGAACCAGCATTTTTCCACGTTCAGGACTTCGCTCGCCCGCTCCACGATCTGCCCCATCGCTTCCCCGACATCAGTATGCTCGCTCAGCGCCTGGGCCACATCGTACAGAACCAGCAGTTCCTGGGCGCGGCGTTTCGTCTCCTCGAACAGGCGCGCGTTCTCGATGGCCAGCGCGGCCTGGCTGCTCAGCGTCTTGATCAGCTGGCGTTCGGCCGGGATGAAATACCGCTGCTGCCGGGCGAAAAGATGCAGAATGCCGATGACCTTGCTCTTCACTTTCAGGGGAATCACGGCCAGGCTCGCGACCCCCTCCTGCCGGAGCAGGTCCCGGTTCAGGTCCGAACGTCCGGAAGCGTCCTCGATCCAGACTGGCTCGCCGGTCTCGATCGCCTGCTGGGTATACCGCCCGGCCAGGAGCTGTTCCCGGCCCGCGGGGCTTATTCCCAATCCCGTGCGGAATACCGGATGCGGCTGTTTGTCCGGCTTGAGCCAAATGTCGCCGGCCTGGCACTGCAGGGCTTTGGTGATCTCCAAGATGATCAACCGCAACAGGATGCTCAGCTCCAGCGTGGCTCCCAAGTTCTGGGCGATCTCGGAAACAGCCGCGGTCTGGTGCCAGTGCTGCTCGAGCTGGCGCCGGCGCTCCAGCATCACCCAGGCCAGGCGCCCCAGCTTCAGCGCGGGCTCCAATGCGGCCAGGTCGGCGTCCGTCCACGCGCTCCGGCACAGCAGCAGCAGCGCGTTCGGGGCCACGGGCAGCCAGAGCAGCGCTTGGGAGCGGCAGACCGGCCCCATCCAGGCCAGGTCCTGTTGCAGGCGCCTCTGGCACTGGGAAAGCGAACGGCAGACGCGAAAGGCCGGCCGCGGGCGCCGGGTGTATTCCCAAAATGCCTGTTTGGACCGGGGCTGATACCTCAAGCTCAGTTGTTTCTCCAGGACCCAGGCCGCGATGCCAGCCGGCAGGATTGGCGGCGTCTCCAGCTTGCGGGGACCGCCGACGATCACCGGCGTGGGATCGTTCTCCGGAAGGAAAACGCACCAGGCGCCCCGGGCGCGCGCGGCACGGCGGCATTCTCCGGCCAGCACCCACCCGATCTGCGGAAGTTCCGAGGCCGCCTGCAAAGCTTGGGTGAATGACTGGCGGCGCGGGGAGGAAGCGGGACGGAATGTCACGCGGTTTCCTTTCCGCCGCCGGCGCGGGTCTCGGCCCCCACCCATTCCAAATAGTCCGGGATGCCGTCCACGATCGGCAAGGCAATGACTTCAGGCACTTGGTAAGGATGGAGGGTTTTCACGCGCGCCGCCACCGCCGGCACCAGCGCCCGCCGGGTCTTGACGATCAGCAGTTCCTCGGGATCGCGTTCGACTTTTCCCTGCCAGCGGTAAATGGAGGTCAGCCCGGGAACGCGGTTGACGCACGCCGCAAGCTGTTCCTCGACCAGGACGCGGGCCAGGTGTTCCCCGGTCTCGGCAGTGGGCACGGTGATCAAGATCACGCACAGTTCCATAACCGCCTCCTAACAGGCTGCTGAATGCCCCTGATTGATTCATTTAGCAGTCCGTACTGGCCCTCTAGATCAGAACACCCGACGGGTTCCCCTTGAAAAGCTCTGCGGAAAAAGGCCGCTCAGCGGACTTTTTCCTGAGCCTACTAGCTGACGATGACACCCGCGTATCCCACCACCCGCCGCGTGTCCCCGGAGGTTTCCGCGGAGGTCGTGTGGTCCACCAGTTCGGAGCGGGTGGCGCCCAGTTCCCCGGCGGCCACCAGCATGGCCGCCGCCGCCACCGCGCCGCACATCGAGATTCTCTCCTGTTCCACGGTTTCCAGGAGGCTGCGCGGATTGCGGTCCAGAACCTGCCGCAGCGCCTTCTGGTCCTGTTCCTGGGTTTGCGCGAGATCCGCGAAATGGTTCATGTCCGAGGAAGCCAGCAGCAGACAGCGCTTGGGCGTGGACCGGATCAACCCGGCCAGGGCCAGCCCCACTTCCCGGAGCAAGTCGAACGCGTCGGTGCTCAGGGATAAGGCCACGATCGAGAAGGGCGGGAACGCATACTGCAAAAACGGCAATTGGACCTCCAGCGCGTGCTCGCGCTCATGCGCGGTCGCGTCGGCCCGCACCAGCCGAAGGTCCCGGAGCAGGGCCCGGGTCAGTTCCTGGTCAACCGGCACCCTCCCGAGCGGCGTCACCCAGGCCTCGGCGTCCGAGACCGCGACCGGCCAGCCCCGGCCGGTGTGGTTTGGCCCCAGCAGGAACACCACCTCGGCCGGTTCCAGCCGGGCGTACACCTTGGCCGCCGTGCGGCCGGAATAAATATATCCCGCGTGCGGCACCATCGCGCCTTTGGCGCTGATCCGGTCAGGTTCCGGCGAAGGCCACAGCTCTTGGAGGCTGGCGCGCAGCATTTCCGGATTCTTCTCGTAAAACAAACCCGCCACCGCAGGCTGTCTGAGCATCGTCCTCGCCTCCTACCGGCCTATCACCCTTAGCGCGCGTCACAACACTCTCGTCATCAAGATCATATATCCTTTACCCCTCCCCCGCACGAACGGGGCGAGGGGACAAAGACTGGCAAGCGCATGGAGCCCCCCGGCCAAAGCCCGGGGTACCAACTTCAGTCCTCGCTACCCCCTCGTGGCGACATCCCCGGAGCAGCGATTCCGCATTCACCCCTGCGGAGGGGATTGACAGCCGTGGAGCCGCGTGATACCAAGGAAACATGCGTCCCTGGTTCCGGTTTGCCCTGCTGTGCTGTCTTTGCCCTGGTCTGGCCGCGGCGGAACCGGAGTTGATCGACAACCGGCCCACCACCCTGGTGTATCCGCCCTTCTGGCACACCCCGTTCGGCATTCACCGCGGCACGCCCGAATTGCTGGCCTTGTTTATCGGCCAGCGAACCACCCTGGATGCCCCCGAAGACTTGGCGTGTCATCTCCTGCTCACGCGCGGTTCGGACGCGGAAGCCGGGCCGGAGTTTCTGCTCTCCGTGGTCGGCGCCAACACCGGCCGCGGCAATCTCATTTATAATCCCGACCTCCTGCGTCTGGACGTCGTAGGCGACCCGCGCCCCCTGGGCGCTCCCACGGGCGTGGCCATGCGTCTGGATGGCCTGGTGCTGGCCGCGGACCCGTCCCGGGGCCAGGTATTCTTGTTTTCCGCGAGCAACCGCCGCCTGATCCCGGCGGGCCAGCTTTCACCTCCGCCCGGCGGCTGGGGCCGGCCCTGGGGCCTGGCTCTCGATTCCCAAGATCGGCTGTACGTGACCGACCGCGGGCTGGACCGGATCGCGGTCTATGCTCCGGAGGGGCACTGGCTGCGAACCATCGGCCCGGAACTTCCCGGCGGCGAGCGCCTGCAAGACCCAACCACCGTGGCTGTGGCGGACAGCCGGGAACCCTGGTCGTTCTACCGCGATGATTTTCTTTTTGTCTGCGACCGCACGGGCACGCGCCTGCTGCGCCTGGACCCTTCTTCCGGCCGCGTCCAGCGTTCGCTCGCGCTCGACCAGCTGCCGCCGGAAACCCGGCCGGTTGCCCTGGCCTGGATGGACCTGGACTTTTACGAGAACCTCTGGGCCACTGACCCGGCCGGTTCCCAGGTACACAAATTCGACCGCCACCTGCGCTACCTGACGGCGTTCGGACAACCGGGTCGGGGCGACGGCCGCTTCACCCGCCCCACGGGCATCGCGATCCACCGCCACTTCGGCCAGGTCTTCATCGCCGAAGCGGGCGGCGCGCATTATTTTTGGATCGGAGCGGATATCCAGCGGGCGCAGGCCTGGCGCCCCCCCGCGTTTCCGGAGCAGGTGGAGGTGTCCTTCTGGTTGACCGAACCGGCGTGGATGACCATCACCGCCCAGCCGGAACGCGCCGCCAAACCCACGGACCTGTGCCGGCGGCAATGGTTTGATTCGGGAGCGCACCAAATTTCCTGGAGATCTCCGGACGCAGGCGCCGGCCTCCGGCTGGAATTGACCGCCGAAGCCACGTACTCCTCGGCCACTTACTTCGCCAAGCGGACGCGCCTGGATGTGCCGCCGCTGGATCCACCCGCTACTTCCGCCCCCTGACCGTGATCACCACCCGCCGGTTGCGGTAGCGCTCGTCCGGATTGAGGCTGTCGGCCTCGGGGTCCTTGTCGCCCCGTCCGCGGACCAGGATCTGGGAGATGGGCACTTTATGATAGGCCGTCAGGTAGCGCGCCACGGCTTCTGCCCGGTTCTTGGACAGCAGAAGTTTCTGCTGGCCTTCGTCCACGGTATCCGCGTACCCGGCGATGAAGACCTTGCTGCTCGGGTGCGCTTTGATGAATTTGGCCGCCTCGGTGATGAGCTTCGAGGCGGAGCCGGAAATTTCCGACCGGCCGCGTTCGAACAGGATCGGCCCGAACTCGCGGGTTTCCACCAGGTCTTCGCTGGCCGGCGCCTTGCCCTTGGCCACCGGCAGCGTGCCCTCGGAACTCACGCCGATGCGCCCGCTCTGCGTCTCCCGCTGGTTGTTCACGTCCGTCAGGAGAAGTTCGTAGCGGACGCCCTTGAGGTCCTCGACGGGCTGGTCCTTGTCGTTCTTGCAGTCCCATCCGATTTTTTCCGGCAGGCCTTCCCCGCCCAGGCTCCGGAGGGGTTTGCCGCCCGAGTCGGAAAGCGTGAGCGTCCATTTAAGAATGCGCGGTCCGGACGCGCGCCGCACGACGAAGGTGACTTCCCGCTGGGTATCCTTCCCGCCGGGCACCCGCACGATCTTGGCTTCCACGCGCAGATTTTCCTTCAGCAGGGACCGCATGGCCGCCTCTTCCTGGGTCAGCGAGGTTTCCTGGCGGGGGGTGAAGGAGGGCATCACCGGATAGTTCATATCCGGGGCTGTCAAGGTTCGCTCGCCGGGTTCGGCTTTGCGCGTTTTGGATTTGGCCTTGGCTTTGGAAGGCTCTGGGCCGCCGGTAAATCGCAGGCCGATGGACAGGCGGTGGGATAATCCCAAATCGCCCTGCGGCGCGGCGGTATAGCCCAGGGACCAGGTGCCGAGCTCGAGGCCTAAGCCCGCGGTCAGTCCGGTCAATCCGGAAGGTCCCGGCGCAGCCGTGAACTGATAACCGAGGCGCACGAGGAACACCTCATACATTTGGTATTCCAGGCCCGCATGCACCCACGACTGCTCGGGCGCGGCCAGCAACAGTTCGAGATCGAAGGCAGGACGCAGCAGGTGGTCTTTCTGCAGCTTCCAGGCGTACGCACCGCCCAGGCGCACGGTGGTGGGCAGCGCGTAGCCGGCGACGCCCAGGCCGAGCTGGGAAGCGGTCAACCCCAGGGTGAGCTCGGGCGACACCTCATAGACGCCGCCCAGATCCGCCAAAACGGTCATGGGCTGGGCATCGCCCAATTCCTGCATGCAGAAGCGCAGCACCGCGCCCGCGGCCACTTGAGGCGTGATCCGCCAGCCCGACCCCAGGCTCACGCTGAACAGGCTCAGGGCGATCTGCCCGCTTTCCTGGACCAACTCGCCGGCCGCGGTCATGCCGGTGGGTTCGAGCGTTCCCAGTCCGAGGTAATTGATCCCCGCGGCCAGACCCAGTTGCTTGGAGAGCGGCAGGCCGAAAAGCAAGCTTTCCTGGTTGATCTCCTGGATCCAGCTGTTGTGAATGAATTCCGCTTGGGCCACGGTCAGGTACCCCAGGCCGGCCGGGTTGCCGTGCAAGCTCTCCACGCCCGAGAACAGCGCGGCGGTTGCGCCGCCCAAGGCTGGGCCCCGGGTGCCGACCCCGATCTGCAGTTCTGGCAGGGCGAACTGGGCGTAGGGATAGACTTCCTCCACTTCGGCCGCGCGCAGCCCCGCGGGCAGAAGGCAGAGGGCAAGACCGGCGATCCTCGCAATGCGTTTCAATTGCATATCCTTGGGTGTGCGTTATTTGGTGATGACCAGGCGTTTCATCTTCAGCCGGGTCATCTGGCCGCTCAGGGTTTTGATGGTGACCTGGTATAGATAAACGCCTGGCGCCACGCCGCTGATATCCCAGGTGGTCCGGCGGTTGATCAGGCCGGCCTGGTTCTTGTCCTCCAGATGGGCCACTTTCCGGCCCAGCACGTTATAGACGTCCACGTCAATGTCCGCGGGCTCGCCCAGGGAATACATGAAGGTCACGCTGTCGCCGGCCGCGGGATTGGGGAACGCCACGGCCTCGCCGCCCGGCACCGCGTAGGGCGTGATCGTGGGCGTGGGCGAGATCGTGGGCGAGATCGTGGAGGTCATCGTGATGGTGGGGGAAATGGTGCGCGTGGGCGTGATGGTGGGCGTCCGCGTGACCGTGCGGGTGGGGGTAATGGTCGGCGTCGCGGTCTTGGTGGCCGTGATCACGTTCAGCGTCACGTCGTCCAGGCGGATGAACGTGGCATCGGAAATGCCGTCGTCCGTGGCGCGGAACACCAGCTGCACGTTCTGGCCGCCGAACGTGCTGAGCTCGAGGTACTTGTCCACGCGCGTCCAGCCCGGCGTGGGCGTGGGCTGGATCAACATACCGTTCCCTTGCTCCCGGAACAGCTGGATGCCGCCGAAGGTCCCTTCGGCGTAGAGTTGACTCCCAAATATATAGGAGATATACCAGTCATAATAGACCGTGAGCGTGGCGCCCAGCGCGTCGCGCGGAACCGCCACGCTCTGGGAGATCACGGAATTGTTGTACCCGCCCAGACTGTTCCCAGGCGCGACCACGACCACGCCCGTGCCGCCGCCGTGCTGCAGCACGCCGGAGTGCTGGGTCGGGTTGTAAGGGGAGGGATTGGCGCTGGTGACCCAGGCCGGGATGTGGCCGGCGCCCGTGGTCTCGAAGTTGCCGTTGACGATCAGCTCCAGGGCGGACGCTGATCCGGCACAGAAACAACCCAACAGGAGTCCGGCGAAAATGAAACGGCAACGACAACGCCAAGCGGCCATGCAGCGCCTCGGTGAGGGTGAATGGCCATAGTATAGCTCATTTTTCAGGCAGGCTCAAGGTCAATAGCCCCCAGGACGGCGGGGGGAAAGAAAAGTCATTTGAACCGCAACATTAACGTAACGCGGTGCTGGTGGCGGCTCATTTCGGAGAGGTCGTAGAGGAAGGCGTAGTCCACTTCGTAGTATTCCGGCCGGTAGGAGGCGCCGAAGCTGACCTCCTGGCCCGAGAACCCAGCCCGCAGGCCCAGGCTGGCCTGGTACCAGTACTCCGCGCCCAGGCGGTAACCGAGCCGGTAGTATTCGCTGAACTCCAGGTCCACGGCCGTGATCAGGTGGTTGAAATAGACCTCCTGCTGGGAGGGGAAGAATTTCAGCGCCACGCCCACTTTGCCGTTCACCAAGGAGGGGTCCAGGGTTCCTTCGCCGGTCTGCCAGTATACGCGCTGAAAGAGGTTCTGCACGTTGAGACCGATGGTGTGGTCCCACTGCAGGAAAGGCTGCCACAGCACGCCCACGTCCAGTCCGTGGCCCACGGCCTGATACTCGCCCACGCCCTGGTGCAGGAACTTGAGGCTGGCGCCCAGGGACAAACCCTTCACCCATTCGTACATTTTGCGTCCGTAACTCACCCAGATCGTATTCTCGCTGCTGCCGAAATTTTGGGTGACCAGCCCCAGGTCGTCACGTCCCTCGAGGCCGGCAATGGAGAAATTGATCCACGAGACCGAGAAGGCGCCGATCTCCGGCAGCTGGAAGGAATAGGAGAGGTAGCTGGAACTCATTTGGTCTTGCAGGAAGACATACTGCAAGGCCGCTTGGTAGAGGTAGAGGTCCATCTGCCCGAGGCCGGCCGGGTTCCAGTACCCGGCCGTGGCGTCGTCCGCCAGGGCCACGAACGCGCCGCCCATGCCGGCCGCCCGGCTGCCCGCGCCCTGGGTCCAGTACGCGGCCGAGCCGTAGTTGTTGCCGTCCGCTTGCGCGAGGGCGGCAGTGATCAAGGTGATTCCAACAACCAACCAAGTTTTGCGAATCATGTCAGGTACCCCTCTCTCCTGAAGTGGTTAACCTATTAGACCATGTGCCGCGGATTTTCATGCGCCTATTTTAATTCATTCCACTTCCCCGGGTTTGACCGCGCGGTGGAGCGTGGCCACCCCGCCGCCCAGACGCTGGTATTCCACGCTGTCGAAGCCCGCCCGGACCAGCATGCGGCTCAACTTGTCCGGATCCGGATAATGCCGGAGGCTGTCGTGCAGGGGATGCAGCAGCGCTTTCGGGGCCTTGGTCCGCCATCGCCCCAGCAGGGGGAACAGGTATTCACGGTAGAACTGGACCGGCCACCGCAGGGGATGGCGCGGCACGGCCAGCTCCAGGATCACGAGCGGATGGCGCCGGCGCAGCACGCGCTGGCATTCCCTCAGCACCGTGCGAATGTCGGAAACAAACCGCAGGCCGAAGGTAATAAACACCGCGTCAAAGAATTCATCCGGAAAGGGCATGATCTCGACGTTCTCGGTCTTGAATTCCACGCGGCGGTGCAGGTGCTGGACGCGCAGTTTTTGCTTGGCCACGGCCACCATGGCCGGGCAGAAATCCGCGGCCACGATGTGGGTCTGGGGGCCGTAACTGTTGGCCAGCTGTTGCGACAGGTGCCCGATCCCCGAACAGGCGTCCAAAATCCGGTGCGGCTTGGCGAGCAGGGTCTGCTGGACCGCCCGCCTGCGCCAGACCTCGCCCCGGCCGAAGGTCAGGGCCGGCTCGACCTGGTCATAGACTTCGGCCAGCTGGGTGAAAATGTTCCGTACCAGGCGGTTCTTGGAAATGGAACGGACCATGGCTGTTCCTCGGATCTCCTCTATGTCAGCTCGCGGTACAGTTTGAACAGTTCGCGGAACGCGCGGGCGATCACGCCGAGCTTGGCCCCGGTCTGGGTGCCGGCCGTGCGGGGGTAGTGGTGCACGCCCACCTGGGCGAAGCGGTATCCCGCTTTTTTCGCGCGCGCCAGCAGCTCGGTGGAGATCATGGCGCCGCTGGCCTTGAATTCACACTGGTCCACCACGCGCCGCCGGAACAGCTTGAACGCGCAGTCAATGTCGCGGATGGACAGCCCGAAGAGAAAACGCACCAGGGTCCCCCACGCCCAGGCGTTGAGCAGGCGGACCAGCGGGTCGCGCCGCTTCAGGCGGAAACCGGCCACGAAATCCGCCGCCGCAGCGGCCGGAAGCAGCAGTTCCAGCTCCCGGGTGTCGAACTGGCCGTCCCCGTCCGTGAAAAAGATCCATTCGAGCTTGGCCTCCCGCAGCCCGGTCTTGACCGCGCCGCCGTAGCCCTGATTGCGTTCGTGGCGGATGTAGCGAACCTGCGGGATCTCCCGGGCCAGCTGGCGGGCCACTTCGGGCGTGCGGTCGCGCGAGCCGTCGTCCACGATGATGATCTCCCACTTGGCGGCCAGCCGGGCCAGCGTCTCGGCCGTGCGGCGGGTCAGGCGGTCCAAGTTGTCGGCCTCGTTGTAGGCCGGAAAGAAAGCGGAGATCTCCAGCCGCGGCAAAGGCATCGGCGTTTTAGCGCTTGCGGTCTGCACGGACGTTTCCTCCTCGGGATCTCAGATTGATCTGGATGCGCGCCGGACGGGCCCTCCGGCGAGCGGGCGCGGGCGGCTGGTATTCCAGTACGGCCTGCGCCGCCTGGCGGCCGAGGCGCAGGCTGTAGCTCATGCCCCGGTCCTCGGGATAAATTTGGGCCATGTTGGCCAAGAACAGGCCGGCCAGCGGCGCCGGGTGCGGCACCAGCCGCGCGCCATAGCCGGTCCGGATCACGGGCTGGGCATACGGCGCGCGGAACACGCGGGTCTCGGCGACGTCGGAGGGGTCGAACCCCGGCGCCACGCGGGACAAGTAGGCGTAGAACTCGTGCAGCACGGCCGTGTCGTTCGCCCGGTAGCGCGGGTGGCGGGTCGGCACATAGCTGGACAGATAGAGCGTGTGGCGGCCGCCGTAGGTTTCGGGCGGCACGAAATTGGTATGCTCGATCACCGCGATGAAGGGGCTGGCCAGGTCCGGAACGTTCATCCAGTAGATGGGCGAGAGCGAGCGCTTCAGGGTCAGGACCGCGCAGACATTGCCCAGGTATTCCACCTGGCGCAGGCGGTCCCAGTATTCGCCCCCGAGGTTCGGGGGGAGCATGGCCCACAGCGCCGGCGGCGCCTGGGTGGCCAGCACCGCGTCCAGCCGCTCCCGGCGCCGGGAGGTACGCCAGCCCGCGACCCGGCCCTGCTCGAGGATCAGGCCGCGCACGGTTTCCCCGCAGCGGACGCGGCCGCCCAGGGCCGTGATCCGCGCCGCGAGCGCGTCGTGCAGGACCTGGAAACTTCCGTTCAGATAACCCAGGCTCTCCTTCAGCATGCCCCGCTCCCGGCTCCCGGCCCGGGTGTGGATGCGCGAATAGAACCAGGGCATGCCGATGTCGTCGGCGTACTCGCCGAACTTGCCGTGTAGCAGGGGCCCCCAGACCGCGTCCCAGGCCTGCCGGCCGAAGGCTTTCAGCATCCAGTCCTTGGCGCGCACCTGCTCGTACTTCTGCCAGCGCTTCACGCGGGAGAGGTAGAGGATGCAGAGGCCGAACCGGATGCGGTTGGGAAAGGACAACGGGGTAAACCGCAGGAGGTCCAGGGGCGTGGCGAATTTTTGCAGGCGCCCGCCGGAATAGATGCCCATGGGCGTTTCGCGCCACACCAGCCGGTCCGCAAGACCCAGGTCGCGGATGGTCTGGATGGTCTCCAGGTCCGTCGTGAAGATGTGGTGGTAGAACATTTCCAGCCGCGTGCCGCCGTAGGCGAAGGTCCCGGCCAGCCCGCCGGGCTGCGGCGCCTGCTCCGCCACCACCACTTCGTGCCCGGCTTGCGCCAGGGCCTGCCCCGCTGCCAGTCCCGCCAGCCCGGCGCCCACGATGCCGACGCGCATCTAGTTGGCCCCCGTCTCGGGCGCGGTCTGCGTCGCGGCCGTGTCTTCGATCTCGTGGAAGCTGAGCTTCCAGGTCCACATGTAATACAGGCCCCAGAGCGTGATGGGCAGCCAGATCAGGGCGTGGATCACCAGCACGCACGGGAGGGAGACGCTCTTCTCCACGCCGAAGAAGCGCAGGGTGCTCACCCCGAAGAATTCGAACGGCCCGACATAACCGGGCGAGGACGGCAGCATGATGCCCAGGTTGACCACGGCCATGAGCATCACGGCCGCATACACGGGCAGCTGCAGGCCGAAGGCCAGCAGCACGAAGTAATAGGCCGCGCTCTCGCACAGCCACGCGAGCAGCGAGAAGCAGAAGGCCAGCAAGCTGTCCTTGCGGTTCCGGAGGCCGGCCAGGCCGGAGATGAACGAATCCACGAGCCGGGCCGCTTTCGGCCGCAGGCCCTCGGGCAGGATCCGCATGAGCGTGGTGAGCACGGCCTTGGCCCGCTCCTTCCAGGTAATGAGCGCGAACAGGACCGCGAACAGCACGATGAACAGCAGGGTGGTGAGGTCCACCACGGTGTTGACCAGGTCCACGAAGTGGGCGTTGGCGGCCGTGCGCGGCACCTGGAACAGGGCCAGGACCACGCCGGCGAGGAGCACCATGACCAGGCCGTCGAACGCGCGCTGCATGATCATGGTCGCGAACACCGCGGCCTTGGACACGCCTTCGCGCTTGCCCACCACGTAGGCCGGAACGAACTCGCCCGCGCGGGCGGGCAGCACGTTGTTGGCCATGAAGCCCAGGATCAGCGGCGGGAACAGGCTCTGCCAGGGCAGGGGCTTGACCGCGTTGAGCAGATAGCTCCAGCGCACGGCCCGCAGCCAGTAGCCGAGCAGGTAGACGGCCAGCGCGGGGACCATCCAGCCGTACTGCGCGCCCAGCAAGGCCTGGATCAGCTCGGCCCAGTCCACCTGGCGGAACACCAGGTAGAGCAGGACCGCGGTGACCGCCAGCCCCAGCCAAAATCTTTTCTTTTTGATCAGGCTCATCCGAATGATCCCCTTCTATCCACTTGCCGGACTCGACTAGAGGTCATTGCGAGCGATTTTCCGCGAAGCAATCTCGTTCTGGCTGTCTCCCAGATTGCTTCGTCCCTCTGGTCCTCGCAATGACTGCCAATACCAGACCATAAAGCACCTGTTGCCGCTACAGCTTGAACCCCGCGGCTTTGGCGTCTTGGTCGAACATCTTCACCGTATCCAGGGAAACATTCTCCAGGTCCCGTCCCACGAGGCCCAGTTTCTTCTGGATGTCCGGGGTCAGGGTGATAATATCGCAACCGCACGCCTCGGCCTGGAAAATATTGAGCACTTCCCGCGGACTCGCCCACAACAGCCGGCAGGCAGGGCGGGCGCGCAGGGCCTGCTTGGCCGCGCGCATGACCGGCTCGGGGTCGCGGCCCGTGTCCGCGATCCGGCCGGCGAAGACCGACACGATGCACTTGGTGCCCGGGGCCAGACACGGCGCCACGGCCTTGACCTGTTCCAGGGAGGCGCAGGCCGTGACATTGACGCTCACGCCGTCCCCCGTCAGCCGGCTCAGCAGGGGCCCGGAAAATCCGCCCCGCGTGTCGGTGACCGGAATCTTCACGTTGACGTTCGGCCCCCAGCCCGCGATGAGGCGCGCCTGGCGCTCCATGTCCGCAAAGTCGTCGGAAAAAACCTCGAAGGAAATCGGCAGGTCCGGGATCAGGGCCAGGACCTGGCGAGCGAACTCCATGTAATCCGTCACCCCGGCCTTGCGCATGAGCGTCGGGTTGGTGGTGAATCCCCGGATCAGGCCCGACCGGTACGCCTCGGCCATGGCCGCAAGCTCCGCGCCGTCCGCGAAGAGCTGGATGCGGAGCTTCCGCAGGTCTGGGATCATGGTTTGCCTCCGGCTCCGAGGATCAGGTCCACGGCCTGGCGCAGGTTCGGAACGCGAAAGTCCGGCCGGCTCCCGCCCCGCCGCCCGGCGGACGCGGGCTCGTCCACCAGAATGGTTCTGACCCCCGCGGCCAGGCCGCAGAAGATGTCCGAATCCTGATCGCCGATCAGCCAGGACCGGGCGAGGTCCAGTTGGAACGCGTCCCGCGCTTTCAGAAGGAAATAAGGTTTGGGCTTGCGGCATTCACACTCTCCCGTGTAATCCGGCACCACGCCCTCTGGATGGTGGAAGCAGTAATAGTACTCCGTGAACTGGACGCCCTGGAGCTGGAAGGCCGCGTCCAGCTGCTGGTGGATGGCGCGGATGTTCTCCAGGCTGGTCTTGCCCAGCGCGTAGCTGGGCTGGTTGGAGACCAGGAACAGCAGAAACCCCGCGGCCTGCAGGCGCAGAAGTTCCTGGGAGACTCCGGGCAGGAGCGCGAAATCGCCAGGCAGGTGCGGGGACTCGTGCTGCCGGGTCTCGGGATTGTAGACCAGCCGGTTCAACACGCCATCGCGGTCGAGAAAAACTGCCGTGGCCATCAGTGCAGGGACTCCCATTTCATTTCGTGGGCCTTGAGGTCCGGGTGCGAGACCAGCAGGTGCCAGACCACGGCCTGCATGGCCTCGGTATGCGGCGTGACGGTGTCCGCGTTCACGGTGGGGATGAGGATGACCGCATCCGCCGCTTCGGCGGTAAAACCGCCGTCCCGGCCCACGATGCCGAGAATGCGCGCGCCCCGCACCTGGGCCAGGCGCAGGGCTTGAACAAGATTCGTGCTCACGTGCCGCTCGAGGCTGCCGCCGCCCACGGAAAACACCAGGATCGCGTCCTGGGGCCCCAGCCGGCTGCCCTCCAGCCAGCGCAGGAACACATTCTCCCAGCCTTCGTCGTTGATGCGGGCGGTCAGCTCGGAAACATTGTCCGTCGGCGTATAGGCCTCGATGCCGGCGATCTTGCGGAAATCGTTGACCGCGTGCGAGGCATGCCCCGCACCGCCGCCCACGCCCAGGATGAACAGCCGCCCCTGGCGCTGCTTCAGCTGGACCAGCAGGTCCAAGGCCCGGCGCACGGCCTTGCGGTCGAGCCGGATGATGATCTCCTGCGCGTCCTGGAGATACTGGTCCACATAGTCATGGTTTTCCACCGGACACCTCCTCCGGACCCTTCCGGCCTTCCAGGTACGCGCGGGTTTCAGCCAGTCCCTGGGGCGATCCGATCTCGTAAAAACGCTTCTTCACGGCGTATCCCAGAAGCTCTCCCCGCGCGACCAGACGCCGGAACACGTCGGTCAGATCTTCGCTGCCCTGCTCCGGCACCTCGGCCAGGGCCTCCCGCTTGAGCAGACTCAGTCCGTAATCAATATAGGTCATCTCCGGATCGGGGTTCTGCTTGTCGTAGCGGATCACAAACCCGACCCGGACCACCGCATTGCTGCGGTCCCAGCGGTTCTGGTTCTCGTGGACGGTCATCAGGCCCAGCTTGTTCTGCGCCTGAAAAAAATGGTGCGCCGCGGACAGGTCCACGTCGAGATAGGAGTCGCCGTAGAGCACAAAAAATTGCCTGCCCAGCAGGGGCAGGGCTTTGCGCAGCGCGCCGGCCGTTCCCAGCAGGCGTTCCCCGTCCCGCGAGTACGTCACGGACAGGCCGAACGCGCTGCCGTCGCCCACATGGCGTTCAATGGCCTCGCCCAGATGCCCCGTGCACAGCACCACCTGTTCCACGCCCTGGCCGCGCAGGCTCTCGAGCTGGTGATCAATGAAGGGGCGCCCCGCGACCAGAAGCATGGATTTCGGAGTCTGCCGGGTTTCGTCCTGCAGGCGGGTGGCCAGGCCTCCGGCCAGGATCGCGAGCGGCGGCAGGGTCATGACCGTTTCCCCGCGGCCGGAGGCGAAAGCTTGGCGGCCAGGAGCTGCAACACCAGGGTGAACGTGAAGGTCTGGAACCCCAGGATCAAACTCAGCAGCCCGACCAGCGCGCTCTTGGAGATCGCCTGGAGCGTGAAGCCGGCCTCGACGTACTGCCAGCTGAACCCCACGAGCAGGGCCAGGCCCACGGCCAGCAGCAACAGGCCGGCCACCACGCCGCGGTCATACGCGAACCGGCGCACGTAGCGCCGGGTGCGTTCGGGATCCACTTGCAGGATCATTTCCGCCAGCACGCTCATTTGAAAGGCCGCGTACCCCACCACCCCCAGCGTAATGCCCAGAAACATGGCGTGCACGGACAAAGCCAGGGGGCCCAGGCGCAGGGGATCCGGGCCCAGGGCGAGCAGCAGCACCAGCAGCAGTCCCAGGGCCATGGCCGCGATGCCCGGCCGCTTTAAAAAGAACCCCGGGAAATACAGGAACATCACCTTCACGTTGATCCATCCGGCCAGCCACGGCGACAGCCAGCCCGCGCGTTTATGGTGGCTGGCCCGCCCCTGCCGGTCCTTGTAGAACGCGATCGGGATCTCGGCGATCCGGAGCTTGAGCTGGGCCGCCTTGAGCACCATTTCCGAGGCGTATTCCCACGAGCTGGATTCGAGATGCAGGCGCCGCAGGGCGTCGGTCCGGATCGCCCGCATGCCGCAGTGAATGTCGCTGTAGCGCGAACCGTACATATAGTTGAGGATCCAGGTGGTCAGCGGCGTGCCGAAATAGCGGTGCAGACCCGGCATGGCGCCGGGTTCAATGCGGCCGCGCAGGCGGCTGCCGATCACGAAGTCATGGCCCTCATCCAGCTTGCGGACAAACGCGCCAAGCTCGCGGAAGTCGTAGGTCAGGTCGGCGTCGCCCATGATCACGTACTCGCCGCGGATGTGCGGCAGGGCGTCAATGTACGCCTGTCCCAGCCCGCGCTTGGGCACCTTGATGACCCTGGCGCCGTGCGCGGCGGCGATGCGCGGCGTGCGGTCCGTGGAGCTGTCCACGATCAGGATCTCGCCCGTCACCCGGGCGCGGCGCAGGCCCTCCCGGCACCAGTCAACGAACTCGCCGATGGTGATCTCCTCGTTCAGGGCCGGCACCACGATGGACACGCGGGGTTTGCTCATGCAATCATCCTATCTTTGGTAATCACAAAGATTATCATCGTCTCCAGCGGCAGAGCGCACTCACCCTGTCACATCACGGGTCTGTTTGGTGCCGTTTGTTAATTTGCCGTCATACCGGCCCAGTCCTGGCGGACTTGGGCCAGGGCGAAGGCCGGTATCCAGGAAGGTACCTTCGCGTTCTTTCTGGACCCCGGCTTTCGCCGGGGTGACGAAAAATCAAAATATTCTGAAACACCTACCCGCCTTCACTTGCGGCTCTTTTTTCTCTCTCGGCGAGCAGCAGCAACTGCTGCCCCCAGGGGAACAGGTCGTTCACGAAGAACAGCCCGTACAACAACTGCGACGCGGCCTTCTGCGCCCAGCCGTAGCGGGACGCGCCGAAGCTTTGGTACATGCGCTCCGGCGCCACGCTGTTGATCAGCCGTTTGTACAGCGAGTGCAGGGGAAAACCCCAGCGCCGCAGGCGCTTCACCTGGAAACCGCGGCGCGCGAGTTCCGCCGCCAGCTCCGTCCCGGCGAAATGCCGCTGGTGCCCCACCATCCGGTCAATGGCGTAGCGCGGCCCGCACGGCACGGTGACAACCACATAGCGCCGCGCGGAGGCGCAGCAATGGCGCAGGCCCGCGCGCCAGTCGTTCAGGTGCTCCAGCACTTCGCTCGCCACCACCAGATCGAATTGACGGCCGCCGGGAAACGCTCCGCGGCTGATGTCCACCACCGCGAAACGCGCGCCCGGCAGACGCCGGCGGTTGTCGCGGATCACCCGGGGCGAAAGGTCGCAGCCGGCCACGGTCTTGCCTTTGGCCTGCCACTCGGTGAGCAGGTACGGCTGGCCGCAGCCCACGTCGAGCAGGGTGTCAAACTGGAGCGGGGCGAGCAGGCCGCGCAACAGCCGGCGCCGGTGCCGGGGCGCGGGCGAATAGCGGTGTACATCGTCCCAGGCCGCGGCCAGGTCGGGGTTCGCGGAGGCCGGGCGCGGGCGCATGCGGCGCGTCATCAGCTGTAAAATCCGACCCGCGCGCCCTCGGCCGCAAACGTGAACCACGTGGGTTCCAGGCCCAGGGGCTTCATGGCCCCGACCAGTTTGGCCCTGTTGTGCGGACAGTAGAGCAGCAGAAATCCGCCCCCGCCCGCGCCCACGACTTTGCCGCCCAGGGCGCCGTTGCGCCGGGCCGTGTCATAGGCCTCGTCAATCAACGCGTCCGAAACTTTGTCGGACAGGCCCCGCTTGGCCAGCCAGTGCTCATGCATCAGCTCGCCGAAGGCATCGAGCCGGCCTTCCTGCTCGAGCAGTTGCTTGGTGGCCAGGCCGATCTCCTTGATGCGGTGCAGGCGTTCGAGCGTGGCCGCGTCGCCGGACCGGCTGTTGCGGTCCTGCTCGGCCAGCACGGTGCGGGCGTCGCGTTCCCGCTTGAGATAAAAAAGGAGCAGGTTGTTTTGCAGCTCCAGCAGGTTCTCGGGCTTGATGGCCAGAGGCTCCACCCGGACCGCGCCGTCCGGTTCGAACCAGTAGGCGTTGACCCCGCCGAACGCGGCCACGTACTGGTCCTGCTTGCCAATGGGCTCCTGGAGCACGTCCATTTCCAGGTGGCAGGCGGCCTCGGCCAGCTCGCGCTGGGGCAGGCGCCGGTGCTGGTACTCAAACAGGGCGTTGAGCAGGGCCACGGTGAAGCTCGAGGACGTGCCCAGGCCACAGTTGGCCGGCACTTCGGCCAGCGAAATCAGCTCGATCTGGCGCTCCAGGCCCACGTAGCGCAGGGCTTCGCGAAACAGCGGGTGCTGGATCTGGTCCACGCGGTCCACGATCTCGGTTTTGGAATAGGACAGGCGGATCGAAGGCTGGAAGCGCTTCTCGGCCATGATGTAGATGTACTTGTCAATGGCCGCGGCCACCAGAAAACCGCCGTGTTGCCGGTAGTAAGACGGCAGGTCCGTGCCGCCGCCGCCCAGGGACAGCCGCACCGGCGCGCGCGAGATGATCATGCCTTCCCCTCCTGACCCCGGCTGCCGGCCATGGCCGCGAGGGAACGCCGCAAGGCCTCGGCCGACGAGTAGCGCGGGCGCCATCCCAGGGCCCTCAGCTTGCGCGTGTGGAGCCGCACCACGGGCACATCGCCCTGCCAGCCCCGCGGCCCGCCGGTAAAGCGGTACGTTACGCCCGACAGCCCCAGGCTGGCCACGGCCAGGTCCGCGATGGCCTTCACGGTCACCGCGTCCGGCGTGGCGACATTATAATATTGGTAGCCGCCGGTTTGCTTGCGCTCCACCAGGCGCAGGGCGCTGATCACATCGGTCACATCAATGTACGCCTTGGACTGGGTGCCGTCGCCCAAAATTTCCAGTTCCCGGGCATTGGCCCGCAGCTTGCGCACGAAGTCAAAACCCACGCCGTGGGTCTGGCGCGGGCCGACCACGTTGGCGAAGCGGAAACTGCCGCCCGCCATGCCGAACAGGTGGCAATAACTGCAGAGCAAGGCCTCGCCCGCCAGCTTGCTGGCGCCATAGGTGGAAACCGGGAGCTTGAAAGGATAATCCTCAGCCAGGCGCTTGCGGCCGGCATCGCCGTACACGCCGCTGCCCGAGGCATACAGGACCAGCCGGACCTTGGTCAGACGCGCAGCCTCAAGCAGCTGGTGGGTGAGATAGGTGCCTTCCCAAAAATCCACGCCCGGTTCAGTGACCGCCCGCGCGATGTCCGGGTTGGACGCGAAGTGATACACGACCTGGCTGCCGGTCATGGCCTTGGCCAGGGCGGCCGCGTCTTTCAAATCCGCGGCCACCACCTTCAGGCGCGGATCCTTGGCTACAGGCTCCAGGTGCGCGCGCCGGCCCGACGAAAAATTATCGTACACGGTTACGCGGCAGTCCGGTTCCTCGGCAAGCAGGTGCTGCACCAGGTGGCTGCCGATGAAACCCGCGCCGCCGGCGACGAAATAGGTGGTGGAATTGGTTGTGGGCACTTTCTGGCGCTCCTGCCTCAGAAAAGCAGCACCGCGGCCGGACCGGCCGCGGCCTGCTTGCTTTTTTTATTGTTTTTAATGGAGTTAAAGCCGAGAGGTTTTTAGCCTCCCGGCATATCAAAGCTTGCTGATTGTAAGCTGAAATAATAAAATAGGTCAATCATTTTTCAGGTAACGCTGATTAGTAATCTCCCCTTCCCCTCTTTAGAAAAGAGGGGTTTGATCCCCCTTTTCTAAAGGGGATCAAGGGGCATTACTCATGATGCTCATCTGAAGACCTTGATCTCTGCTCTTAAGAAAACGCTCAACGGAGCCGCCTGCCGCGCATGAAAAAATTCCTCCTGCTTAATCCTCCGCTCAGCGAGGTCGAACGCTCCGGCGCCCTGGCCAAGGCCACGGCCCGTTCCCTGCCTTACGGCCTGCTGAGCGTGGCTGCCGTGGCGCGGCAGGCCGGTTACGCGGCCGAGATCCTGGACGCGGCCATTGACAGCCTCGGTCTGCCGGAGACCGCGAACCGTATACTGGCCGCCAAACCGGACTATCTCGGCATCACCACGGTCACAGTCTCCGTTGACCGCACGGCCGAGCTGGCGGACCTGATCAAGCGCCGCGCACCCCATCTCCCCATCATCGTGGGCGGCGCGCACGTGAGCTCCGTGCCCGAGGAAACCCTGCGCCGCTATCCGAGCTTTGACTTGGGCGTGATCGGCGAGGCCGAGGTCAGCGTCATCGCACTGCTTCGGGCCCTGGACGCGGGTGCGGACCTGTCCGGCGTGAACGGGATCATCTTCCGTCGCAACGGCGGCCTGGTGCGCACGCCCCGGCAGGCGCCGATCAAGGACCTGGACGCCCTGCCCCCTCCGGCCTGGGACCTGGTGCCGGACGTGATCCGGCGCTACCGCCCCTCGGCCCCCTCCTATTTGCGCCTGCCTTCCACCACCATCGTGACCTCGCGCGGCTGCGTGGGCAACTGCCTGTTCTGCAACAGCAAGGCCATCCACGGCTATCTGCGCTGTTTCAGCGCGGACTATGTGCTAAAGCTCATCCGGCACCTGGTCAAACACTACGGCTTGCGCGATCTCAGCCTGTACGACGACAACTTCCTTTTCTATCCCGAACGGGTGGAGGCGATCTGCCGCGCCCTGCTCGACAAGAAAATCGGCCTGACCTGGTCGTGCTATTCGCGGGTGGACCAGGGCAACGCGGAGCTGTTCCGGCTCATGAAGCGGGCGGGCTGCTGGCAGGTCAGTTACGGCGTGGAAAGCGGTTCGCAGATGATCCTCGACTTTATCCGCAAGCATGTCACGCTGGAGCAGATCGAGGCTACCCTGACCGCGACCAAGCAGGCCGGCCTGCGCACCCGCGGGTTTTTCATGATCGGGCACCTGCGGGAGACGCGCGAGACCATCCAACAGACCCTGGACTTCCTGCTGCGCCTGCCCCTGGACGACTTTCACTTCACGACCTTCACGCCCCTGCCCGGCACCCCGGCCTACGAGATCGCGGACCAGTACGGAACCTTCGACAAAACCTGGAGCAAGATGAACCTGCAGTACCCGTCCTTCATCCCCCACGGCCTTACGGCCCAGGACCTGGAACGGTACTCCAAACTGGCCTACCGCCGCTTCTATTTCCGCCCCCGCGTGCTCCTGGGCTACCTGGGCATGCTCCTGCGCCACCCGCGCAACCTGCTGCGCTTGTGGAACGGCCTGCAGGCCCTGGTGACGCGGATCTTCCTCAAAGACCAGTCGGACAAGCAAGCGTATAAAACGACCCCGTAAACTTCCTGCGCAAGACTATAAAAGCAAGGGTCTCGTTTTGATTATGCTTAATTTATGATTTGCTGATGACCGTCATACCGGCGAAAGCCGGTATCCAGTGGTTTTGACGGGCAGTCTAAGTGGTTCCCCCCGGGCTAAAGCATGGGGCACCAAACCCAAACCGGGCGAAGTCTCATTTTAAGGTCGTCATTGCGAGGCTCCCCGAGCTTGTCGAGGGGAGACGCGGCAATCTCGGTCTTAAGATTGCTTCGCTCCCTACGATCGCTCGCAATGACCCACTTCTTTAGGGTCCTCGGTTCGACTTCGCCCTCTCACATTCACCCCTGGCCGAAGGGCACGGGTGGCCCTAGGCCGTGGCTGGACCCCGGCTTACGCCGGGGTGACGAGCATAGAGGAATCCCTACGGCGACAGGACCGTGAAGGGAACTTTGGTCTTGGCCTGTCCGGGCGGCTGCCAGGACAGCACCAGGCGGGGATAGGCGCCTTCTTTTTTCTGATAATCAATGCGGATCGCGTGGCGCCCGGCCGTCAGGCGCACCGTGCCCTGACTGGTGCGGTCCGCGATCTCATTGCTCACCACGCGCTGGCCGTCAATGAACAGCCACGCACCCTCGTTGGACAGCACTTCAAACAGATAAACGCCCGCCCGCTCCACGGTCAGATTCCCTTCCCAGCGCACGGAGAACGGCGCGGACAGAGTAAAGTCGTGGCCCAGGAGCGACAGGAGCGGATCCACCCGGCTGAAGAGCGGTTCCCCGCTCCAGTCCGTGCTGCGGTAATAGGCGCCGGTCAGGCCGTGCATCTCGGTCTGCGGCGACACTGCCCAGTCCGGCACCGCATTCCACGGGGCCGAGTCCGCACCCCGGCGCCAATACAGGACCACGGGCGACTCGCCGCCAGGCAGCGAGGCGCTCAGGCGCAGGCAATGCCAGCCTTCGGCCGCCTGGACTCCTTCCGGACCCACCTGCCGGCCATCCAGCCGGATATCCGATTGCCACGCGCCGTCCATGCGCAGGAAATACCGGTCAGAACCCGGAAAGCGCAGACCGCCCTCCCAGACCGCGGTCACCGGCCCGCTCAAGCGCAGGGAGGAAGGCGCCCAGGGAAAAACGGTTTGCGCTTTGGCCAGGTTCCCGGCCGCATCGCGGAAGGTTCCGGCCAACCCGCGCTGCTCTTGCACGTCCTTCCGGCTGACCTCGTAGGAAGTGAAGAGCGTAAAATCAAAGGGACTGCGGTGCGCGGTTTCGCGGCCGCCGGGATAGTAGTAGCGCAGCAGCTCCAGGGCGCCGTCGTGGATGGGCAGAAGCAGGTAGCTCAGGTCCTTGTCGCCCGGGTCGTTCGACGGCAGGGAATGAATGAGCTGGAACGGCTCGGAGTCCAGCACGCCGTGGGCCAGAAAGCGGATGGTGGGGTAGTTGTACGAGCCGGCGGAGATGTAGGCATGCGTGCGGGGCCCCAGGGCCTTCAAATGCCACCCCATGCCCGCTTCGGCGGAGTTGAATTCCGACCAGGACGCCACATGGCTGGCCTGGCGGCCGAAATACGTGGTCAGGTTGTGAACGCCGATCCAGGCGAGCAGCAGGGGGAGCGCCACCCACAGCCAGCGGTCCAGCCGGGTGCCTCGGACCAGATCCTTGGCCGCCTGCCACAGCCGCTCCAACCCAAGCGCCATTATCAGGGCCACGGGAATAATCGCGCCGATGCAGCGGTAGCTTTGCGGCGCCTCAATGGTCAGGAATCCCGGCACCAGAGCCACCAGGAACCACCACAAGGCCAGAAAGGCATGGGGCCGGTGCACATGCGCCAGGCTCCAGGCCAGGCCCAGACCGAAGAGCACGCCGCTCACCGGGTCGAGCATGGGCGTCTCGGGCAGGTTGTGCCGGCCGTTGCAATCGCCGAAGTAATTGAACATGAGCAGCGTGGTCTTGACGTTGTTCCAGAAGGCCGCGGCCGCCTGGTCGGGCGCCACGTGGTTGAAGATCAGCACCTGGGAGTTGCGCACGAAAAAGCGCTGCGGTTCGGTGAGCGCGAAAATGCCCAGCGGCGCGAACACGGCCAGGGACACGCCGAGAAAGACCAGCAAACCCCGCCACTGCCGCTTCAGGAACTCGCGGTCCCAGGCCAGCTGCAGGGCGAGGTACGGGCCCAGCACGAACGGCACCAGGTTGGAGGCGTAGTACGTGTACAGGCCCAGGGACACGGACAGACCGGACCAGGCCATGTGCCAGCGGTTCTTCGTCTCCAGGCCCCGCAGCAGAAAATACCCGGCCGAGGCCGCGAACAGGGGCGTGAGAATGCCCACATAGTTAATGCGGGAGAAGTTGATGTGCCAGCGCATCAGGGCCAGGAGCAGGGCCGCGGCCAGGGCCACGGGCCGCGAAACCACTCTGCGGGCCAGGAAATAGAACACCGCCACCGTGGCCGTGCCGGCCAGGGCCGGCACCCACTTGGTGGCATAGGCGCTGACGCCGCCCAGCTTGAGCGCGATCAAATTATAATAATGATAGAGCGTAGGCAGGGGTGCGTCCGGCGGACCGAAGATCGGGGTGTACGCGGGGTCTTCGAGCATCTGCAGGCCGATGAGCGCGTTCATGGCCTCGTCGAAATGATACCCGTGCGGCTGGATCTCCAGCCGCCACCAGCGCGCCGCGGCCGCGACCGCCAGCACGCCGAGCAGGATCCAGAATTCAAGCTTAGGCGCCGGGTCCTGCGGAGCGGCCAGGCGGTTGGGCGCGCGCCAGTAGGCCGCGCCGGCCAGAATCATGGCCGGCAGCCACCAGGCCAGGCCTGCCATGAGGTGGCGGCTGGCAAAGGCCTCCTGCCCCAGCCAGGCCAGGACCACGGCCAGGGCCAGCCAGCCCGGCTGAGTCAGCTGGTAAAAGCGTGCAGCCTGTTCCCCCAACGTGGGGACCGGCCGCCGCGGAGCGCGTTTGGCCGGCATGCTAGGCCCCGAAGAACCGCTTCACGCCGAGGATCACGCGCTTCACCTCGGCGTTCGTGAGCTCGGCTGAAACGGGCAGGCACAGGATCTCGGCCGCCGCTTTTTCGCTCACCGGAAAAGCATCCTTCGCGGAAGGCAGGTTCGCGAGCAGGGGCTGGCAATGCAGGGGCAGGGGGTAGTGGACGCCCGTGCTGATACCCAGGTCCGTCAGGTGCCGCTGCAGGTCGTCGCGTCGCGGGGTCTGGACCGTGAACTGGTGGTACACATGTTCCGCGCCCGGCCGCGCATGCGGCAGCCCGAGCCCCAGGCCCTTCCAGGCGGCCAGGTACTGGCGTGCGACGGCTTGCCGCCGCCGGTTCCAGGCAGCCAGGCGCTTGAGCTTGACCCGCAGGGCCGCGGACTGGAGCTCGTCCAGCCGCGAATTCAGGCCCAGCTCCTCGTGGATATATTTGCGGTCAGAACCGTGGTCGCGCAGGCGCTTCAGGCGGCTGGCCAGCTCAGGCCGGTTGGCGAGCAGCATGCCGCCGTCACCCAGGCCGCCGAGGTTTTTGGTGGGGTAAAAGGACAGGCAGCCCACGTCACCCAGGCTGCCCACGGGTTTTCCCTGCCAGGTGGCGCCAATGGCCTGGGCCGTGTCCTCGACCACGGCCAGGTTCCGGGCCTTGGCCAGTTCCAGGAGCCGGGTCATGTCCGCGGCCTGGCCGTAGAGGTGCACTGGGATCAGGGCGCGCGTACGCGGCGTGATTTTGGCCGCGACCTGCTTCGGGTCCAGGGTCAACGTGCCGGGTTCCACGTCCGCCAGCACGGGCATGGCACCAGCCAGGAGCACGGCGCTGGCCGTGGCGATGAAGGTGAAATCCGGCACGATCACTTCGTGGCCCGGCCCGATATCCAAGGCGCGCAGGGCCAGCACCAGCGCGTCGGTCCCCGAGTTCACGCCCAGGGCGAACCGGGCGCCGCAGAACGCGGCCACTTCCCGCTCCAGGGCCTGGGTTTCAGGCCCGAGGATGAAATGCCCGTCCTCGAGCACGCGCCCCAGCGCTTTGAGGAGCGCGGTCTTCAAGGGCTTGTGCTGGGCCGCGAGATTGATGTAACGGACCGGCGCCGGCCGCAGGCGGCCGGAGGTATTGCGCGTCTTTTTCGGCATGGGAAGGCCTTTCTCGGATATTTAAAATGGCCATAGCATACCATAATCTCCGGGGATCATCCAGAGGCAAGGGCATTCATTGATCGTCATTCCGGCGTGGTTTTAGCCGGAATCCAGAAATGAACTCTTCGTATCTCCCCTTCTTTGCCGAGACTGTGTCGCAACGTCTTTTTGGCGTCATACCGGCGAAAGCCGGTATCCAGGCAAGCGGTACTGACTTTACGTTCAGAGACCACCAATGAGGCGGATCGGCTAGTTCCCCAGCTGCTTGGTGTATTCCTTGATCGCGGGCGATTCCTGGGGAGAGGGCACATAGACCCACGGCATCTCGCCGTAGGCCTCGAGGCGGGAGGACTTCATGATCTTGAAGATCAGCACCAGCAACCCGGAATTGGCCTCGGCCGTGTAGGAGGAATTCTCCAGGATCAGCTCCGCGCCCATGAAATGGATGTGCTCCTCGCGCTTGGGGTTCACCAGGATCAGCTCGTCGTACTGCTGGCGCCAGCGGCCCAGGAGAAAGTAAAAGCGTCCGTCCGGCCCCGGATCGCCCGCCCAGCCGCCCACGTCCTTTTTAAAATCGCAAACGAACTCCCCGCCGTTCAGAAATTTGACGTCGTTCTCCTCAATGTTGAAATATCCGTTGGGCAGGAGGACCTTCAGCAGGTCCTGCTTGGCCTCGGGCCGCAGGGCGTTGACGAAGGCGGCCTGGCGTTTGACATCCCAGGTCTTGAAGGATTCCAGCGAGAAATCCGCCGGCAGTTCGGCCACCTTGGCGCAGCCGGACAGGACCAGCAGCAAACCCAGGACCAGGACTTTCCGCATAGGGCCTCCTTGTGGGCTCATTTCCACTGACTCAGCAAGATATGGGCTGGAGCGACCCGGATCTGGTCCGGGGTCTGGTAGTCTTTTTTCCCCACGGCATGGACCTGCCAGGCCGGCACATGAGGGAATCGGTTCCGAAGATAGCGCAAGGTTGGGTTGATCTCATCGTCCGACCACTTGGCTTCAACGAACAGCACAGGCCGCGTGTTTTCCGTTAGAACAAAATCCACTTCCCGGCCATCCATATTCCGGAAGTAACGCAATTCGACCTCGCGGCCTTGTGTGTCCTCCAGGTAATGCGCCCATTTAAGCAAGTGGGAGGCGACAAGGTTCTCAAAGCGTTTGGCCTCCTCCGGCACCAACGACCAATCATAGTGGTAGTGTTTGCGTTCCTTCTTCACGGCGCGGATCTTCGGCGTCCCAAAGGGCGCCAGGCGGAAGATCGCGTACATGCGTTCCAGGATGTCCAGCCAGTGGCTGATGGTTTTATGGCTGATCTGCAGGTCCTCCCGGAGGGCATTGGGCGACAGCGGGCTCCCCACCAATTCCGGCAGCCGCAGCACCAGCAACTCCAGCTTACCAAGGTCCTGGATCCGCTCCAGGGACATGACATCCTCGCGCAAAAACCGGGTCCGGTATTCCCTGGACCAGCGCCTGGCCTCGGTACGGTCCTTGCCTAGGAAGGGTTCTGGGAATCCGCCCAGCTCCATCAGGTCCTTGAGGTCCGACTGCTTATGGATGCCGAGCTCGGCCACGGACAAGGGATGCAACCGCAGGTAGTGATACCGACCCTGGAGCGAATCCCCGCCGAACCGGTAGAGGTCCAGCCGGGCGCTGCCGGTCACCAGGATCTTGAGCGTCTCCCGGCGCAGGTCATACAACCCTTTGAGGTAGTTCCGCCAGGAGCGGTATTTGTGGATCTCGTCGAAAATGAGCAGCGGCGAAGGCGGGAGTTCCCTCTTTAATATCTTCTCCCGGTGCTCGGCCACGTCCCAATTCAAATACCCTTCCTTGCTCCCGGCCGCCTGCAAGGCCAAAGTGGTCTTGCCCACCTGCCGGGGCCCGCCTAAAAAGACCATTTTGCGGCCAAGGTCTTTCCTGATCTGGCTTTCCAGATATCTTTGCATGATTCTGAGTATACGAGTATTTTAGACCATTGTCAACTTTACTCCTTATTATTTCAGACTATGGTCAAATATACTTATGCTAGGAATGAGTGGCCAATTCCCCTTTTTTTACCGCCCTTTTTTCGGCAGTTGGGCCAGGTCAGGATCGAAAGCGCTGGTACGGGTGACGGTGAGTTTTTCAGCCGCCGCGGCTTCGCCAAGCTTTTTGTAGAACTCACTCTGCATTTGATTCACGGCTTTCAGGTCATTGGCTTTGCTGGATACAGCCTCGGTGGTGATGATCTCATTCTCCTTGGCCGCAATGCCCAGGCTTACGGTCATGGGGCCTTCGCTGCCTTGACCGATGATCCTTACGATGGTTTTTTGGCCGTGCTCTATGAGTGCCTCATATCCCATCTCCACAGCCGCCTGTGCGGCAGCCAGCGCGATCACTGGCACGCGAGGATCAACATCCGCCGGATATTTTTCATAATCCTGAACCTGCCCGCGCAGGGCCGAGCGGTTCCACAGGTCGCGGAAGCACTGCTTGGCCAGTTCCGAGGCCTGTTTTGCATCCTTTTCTGGCCGGGTTTTTATTCCCAAATCAAAAATGGTCCCATTGCGCACAAAGATCACGGTCATGATGGCATTGCCTGCTTCCGCCCCTTCTTCTTTGAGCAGGGATTGAGCCATCAGGCATTCCTCGCCGTCTGCCGTGGTTGCAGCTACCACGTTCTTGCCTTCTGCCTGCCCTTTTGCCACCATGCGGGTAATCAATTCATGCGGATCAAGCGCAGGATTGGCCAGAGAGGCGGCGATTTGGTATTCGTTCGCGGATTTGTCCTGAAAGGCCAATACCAGGGTTGCGCCGTTGTTCTCCTCGCTGTCTTTCACACTTTTGAGATCAGCCCAATCCTTGAGGTGGGTGGAAAAGAGGCCAAAGGGCGAGGTGTAGCTCATGCCATCGTACACACCCGCCAGCTTGCCGATGATCTTATCCTGCTGGAAGCAGGCGGATAGGGATAATAATAGAATGCTTATTGATAAAGTTATTGTTTTATTCATTTTAATTCCTTCCCTTCTTTATTGTCTGTAATATCATTTATTGCACGCGAGTATTTTTCATCCATTTGCGTGCCGTTTTTCAGATAATCCTTAAGATTTGTAACATCAACCGTTCTGTTTTGGTAAATATTGGAATTAATCATCTTCGCTTTAATCCATAAGCGCGAACCGCTGAAAGGCCGATGATGCAATATGATTTTATTAATTTGGTAAACACTACCTTTTTCAAGGTACTTAAATGGATCTCGCGGATTGCTCTCTTTAAGCATTTTTTCAATATATGTCGTGTTACCGTGAACTAAATAGGGTGTCCAATCCCAAGCCTCAAACCGAAATATCATCCGCTCTTTAGTCTCATACTCTTTCCCAATTAAATGCCGATAACTCGAATCATTATTCATGTTCTTAACACAGCCTTCGTTGAGAAAATAATTACCTATACCAGCCGCAACAAGCACAGAAATAATGATGATTCGCGAGCGACTCATAAGCTACTCCTTTTTAGGGGGAACAATAATTTTATCAACATAAACATCTCTGAATTTGTGCTTTTTTAAATCTACTCCTTCTTCACCAAATTCAACCCAATTATCATCTTTAACACCTACACCAGGGAGAGGTCTACGTATAGTATTGGCAACATGAGGTATAGGATCACTTCGGTGCCTGACGTTTCTCGCTTCAGCCAGCCCCTCTTCTTTTGAATCAATATATTTTTGCGGCCCAAAACCCTGGTAATGTACCTTGGCCCGTTCTTCGGGGGTTAATAGCTCCAAAGCTCTTTCAAATATCGCCGATCCCTGGCTGTGCGCTATTACGTACACCTCTCCTTTTTGCGCAATCCCTTTTTTCATTAACTCAGCGGCGCGCAACGGAGTAATATCAATGGCACCTGTTTCTTGCCCAATTCCTTGGGCGCCGAAATCCTTGTCCAGACCGTGGGTATTATTACTAATGCGCGCCACGCTATAGCCACATCTTTGTTCAATAGCTTCAAGATCTTTCTTTGCTTCTTTATTTGGTGTGTTCATTCCATTAAGAAATAACACTGCCGGCACTTCAGGACGAGAATCAAACCCTGTTTCTGGGTCTCTATTTTCATTGTTATTATATTCCGGTTTTCCGTCATATATATCGTGGGAATAAACACTAACAGCTAATCCGGTTGCTATCTTGGCTTTAGTTGAGAGTTTGTCAGCATCTTTTATCGCTTTTATTGTATCTCCAACATTATCAACACCTTGGCTTGCATTTTCCTTTATTTTATCCGATGCCTTTTTCGCACCATCCGGTGCAGCAGCTAAAGCCGCGTTTTTAGATAAGCCTGCCGGATTCATATTCTGATAAACATTCTTCATTTTATCCCACAAACTTTGCTTGGCTGGCGGTGTCGGCACGCCGGACATGCGGGGCGGGCCGAGGTCGCCAGGGCTCAGGTCTGCACCTTCCCCCTCTCCCCCTTGGCTGACACCAGAACTTGCCCCAACGGCCTTGTCTGGAAAAGGCCCGCTCTCTCCAACACTCTGTTTTTGCTCGTCATACCGGCGTAAGCCGGTATCCAGCGATGTTTGCTGATTATCCTTTCCTGGACCCCGGCTTTCGCCGGGGTGACGATCAGAGATATCATGGTCACTAGTCGGTGGAGCAGTAACCGCGTCGGCTTCCTGGGCGGCGGCGTATGCTGACGGGCCGGCGGGCTGGCCGTCCACTGCCGGGTCGTAGTCCGCGACGTCTATCTCGCGCTCTCCGCCGTTGCCGCCCAACGCGCCGTTCTCCAGGGCGCGCAGGGTCTGCTCGCGCATGCCAGGCGGCAGGGTGTTGAGGTAGGCTTCCCACAGGTCCTCTTCGCTGGGCGCTTCGGGCTGGCCGGAGTAGCTCCCCTTTTTGCTCGCGTGGCCCCTGCCCCATTCGTAGATCTGCCCGCCGATCGAGAAGTGGAAGTTGGCCAGGCGGCTGAGGTTCGTGAGCACGCCCGTGACGTCGCTGCTCGCGATCGCGTTGTAGATGTCGGTTCCCGCGTCCACGTACTCCTCGGCCAGATCGTAATAGTCACGCAGCTGCTGATACACGGCCCTGAGGTCCTCGCTCAGGTAGGCGCTCAGGTTGTCCAGAATGTTCGTGACCCAGTCCGCGCTGAGCTCGAAATCAGCGTTGAACACCAGGCGCACGTTCTGCAGGGCGCTGACCGCGGGCTGGTACTCGGGCGGCAGGTATTGCGTGAGCAGGTTCCCAATGCTCTCGTCCCATTTGCCGCTGGACAGCTCCTGCCACCAGCGCTCCGGCCCGCCGGCCAGGATATCCCAGTACTCCTGCGCCTGGCCCGTGTACTCGTTCCAGCGGTCCTCCACCCAGGCGAGCCCGGAGTTGACCAGGTCCTCGATGTTCGCCTGGATGTTTTTCAGGAAGCCGTCCGCGGTCTGATAAAAGTCGAACTTCCAGTTCTCGGCGTTGAAAATGCCGGTCAGCTGCTGCCACAGGCTGTCGTCCTGCCACCAGCCGCCATCAAGGTTGACCTGCAATTCGAACAAGCCCGTGAACTGCCCCAGCAAATCGCCGGCCCCGGTCCAGATCGAGTCCGCCAGGTTCGTGATATTGATCAGGCCGCCCAGGTCCACCGGGCTGGCGCTGGCCACCAGGTCCTGGATCAGGCCGAGCAGATTGCCGCCCACGTCCGAGAGCGCGGCAGCCGCGCTTTCCCAGAGTCCGGTCAGATTGCCTGTGCCCAGGCTTGACAGGGCGTTTTCCATCTGCGCCACGGCGGTCTGTCCCAGGCCGGATACTTCGGTGAGCGAGAGCTGGAGTTTAACGCCCAGGTTCCACAGGGTCGCCTGCCCTGCTTCCTGGCCGAGCAGGCTGTTCAGGCGGTCCATGCCTGCCTGCAGGACCTGGTTGGACACAAACCCTTCCAAATCCTGGAGCAGGCTCTCCACGCCGCCAGCCAGGGTGCCCGGCAGGTCGCGCAGTTCCTGCAAGGTTTGGCGCAAGCCCGCGGGCACCAGCCCAGCCGGGAGTTTGGCCAGGGTCTGGTCCAGATAGCGGCTCAGGCGGCCTGCTTCCTGGTCCAACTGGAGTAAAAGGGTGTTCAAGCGGGCGCGCAGGTCTCCAACCGCGCCAGCGGTGAGCGCCTGGCGCAGGAGTTCCTGGGCCTCGGCCTGCAGGTTTTGCAGGCGTTCCACACCCAGGCTCACTCCGCTTCGAACCAGCCAGTCGCCGAGCTCGCTCCCAGGCTGCTGGATCAGGGTTTGCAGAGAGGCAACGGCCTGGCCCAGGCTGGAAAGGTCCTGCTGGAGGGGATTCTCCGCCAGCAGCCGGCCGAAAACCTCCTGCTGCCAGGCCTGCAGGGTTTCCTGGTCCAGGCTGAAATCCAGCAAGCCTTGCAGATCGAGCGCCGCGCCGGCCTCGGGCCCGACGTTCTCCCACAACCGCTTGACCTCGGCGCCCAGGTCCGCGAACTGGCGGCTGAGCCCGTTGATGGCCATGAGCCCCTGCGCCCGCGAGAGCTCCAGCACCCCGCGATCCAGGCGGCTGACAAAGCGGTCCTGCATCCGCTCGAGGCTGGCCAGTTCCTGTCCCAAGCCCTGGGTCACGCCCTGCCGCACCAAGTCCTGCGCCCAGGTGACCAGGCTCAGGCCCACGCCCGGATCAGGCCCCTGCTCCAGCAGATCCAGGCGCCGCAGTTCCGAACGCAGCTGGCGTCCTGGCGCTGACAGCAGGTCCCGCGCCTCGGCGCTCAAGCGCCGCGCCTCTTCCAATCCCACGGCCACCTGCTGGCGGGCCGCCTGCTCCACCAGCTGCTGCAGCATGCTGCCGGCCAGGTTCTGGGCCTGCTGTTTCCAGCCTGTTTCCTTGGCGGACAGCAGGCTGCCAAGCTCCAGTTTGCCGCTGGCCCATTCCAGCCCTTGCTGGCGGCTGAAAAGTTCTGCCTGCCAGTTCTGCCACTGCTTCTGCGCCGTGTGGAGCTGTGCGGGGACTCCCGCCTCCACGCCCAGCGCGCCTGGGCGGGGCGCCAGGGACTTCAAGCGGTTGGCCGTGAGCTTGTTCATCAGGCTCAGGACCGCGGCCAGGTTGGCGGCCCCGGGCTGGGACTGAACCGCGTCCAGGCTTTGGGCAAGCAGGTCCTGCTCCTGCCACAGGAGCGCTTTGGCCGCGAGCACGTCCTGGAGGACATTCGCCCGGGAATCCAGTTGGCTGAACCAGCGGCTGGTCCGCAGATGGGACAGGGCCTGGTTCAGGTCCTGGCCGGGTGCCGCGCGGTCTTTCCGCGCCTGACCCGGCAGTACGGCTTCCAGGGCCAGCTCCTGCGCGTTGCTCAGCGTTTTTTGGGTTTGTATTTTCAGCCCTGAAATTTCGTCCAGCAGGCCCTGAATGCCCTCGTCAGAAAACCGGCCGCTCCCTGCCCGGGGACTCCCCGCGGTTTTGCCGGGGTCTTGCACGGCCCGAGACAGGCGCTCCGCCAATCCCGCAGCGCCAGGCAAAATCCATTCGGGCTGTTTGGCCAGTTCCCGGCTTAAACGCTGGAGTGTTTGGCTGGCTTGCTCCTGCCTTTGGCCGCAGGCATGCAAAATGGGTTGCCACGCTTGAGGCGATAATGGTTCCAAAGCCGGTTTGGCTGGCAAACTCTGGTTTGGCCCGAGAAGCGCGGTGAATTGCCGGCTGATATCCTGGCAGTGCCTCTGCTGGCCCCCTGCCTTGTCCGCCAGGTTTTTCCAGGTTTTCAGCCGGGCCAGGGCCGCCCCGCATTCATCCAGCAGGGCCAGGCCGCGGCTGGCGGCCACGGCGTCCTGGCAGGCGGACCAGCCTTGCACCTGCAGGCTCAGATCGCGGTCCGCTCCCTGAGCGCGCGCCACCTGCTGTTTCCACTCCGCGGTCAGCTGGTCCAGTGCCTGCCAGCGCGCGTCCTGAGACCGCGCCAGTTTGCGCAGGTCCGCGGGCGCGGCCGCGCCCTGGGTTCCCAGGCGCGCGGCCTGCCCGGCGATCCGTTCCAGCAGCTGCGGCGCAGGGCCGGCGTCCAGACGCGGCAGATCGAGCAGGCGCTTTTCCAGGCGCCGGCGTTCCTGGCCAAGCTGGTCCAGGGCGAGGGCGCGCTTGGTCCCGCCCGCGCCTCCCTGCTTGACCCAGTCCTGGGTCTGCTCCTGCTCTTGGCTTCGTCCCCGGTCCAGCAGGGTCCCGGCGGAAAAAGCCCGGGTCACGAATTCGCGGTCCCCGGCCTGTTGCTTCAGGAGTTCAGCCGCCTGTCCGCAGTCCTGCGCCAGCCGCAGCCATGCTTTCTGCTGTTCGCGCTCCGCGATGCCGGCGCGCGCGGCTTTGAGCGTTTCGGCCAGCTCCGGGACGCGCTGAACGCCCGCTTCTTCCCCGGCCTTGATGAGTTCCCGCTTCCACGCGGCAAGCTCGCGGTCCAGGCGGTGCTGGGTAACTTTCGCGAACAGCTCCTGTTCTTTGCCGGCAGGCCCCAAGCTCAGGGCTGCCAGGCCGGTCCAGGCCCTGCCAGGATCTTTGGCGCCGGCCTGGTTCACGCCGGCGGCCACCGGGGCCAGACGCTCCCTCAGTTTCCAGTACTCGGGCTTGATGACCTGCTCCAGGCCCTGCTCCTTTGCCAGCGTTTGGGCCTGGTCCAGCCTGGCTTCGCTTTCCTGCCACGCGCGAAACGCGGCCTGCGCCTGGTCCGCAAACCGCGCGGTTTCCCGGGAATTGGTTTGGGGCAAGCCAGCCGCCAGCCCGCTCTTGGCCGCGTAGGCAGCCAGGCCTTCGGCCAGCTCCTGTTTGGCGCTGGACCGGGTCAGGCGTTCCACGGCGCCGAGCCACGCGGCCCTGTCCGCGCGGGCTTCCTGCCACGCGCTTTCGAGCCTGTCCGCGGCCTGATACTTCCGGCCGGCGCGCTGCAGGTCCCGGACCATCCGCCGCGTTTCGGCGCCGGGCAGGGCTGGTTCGAGCGCGGCGAGTTTTTGTTCCCATCCGGCCGGCCGGCTGTCAGCCTGCCCGGCCCGGGCGCGGGCGTTCTGCTGGAGCTCCTGCAGCGCGGCCTGCCACTGCTCCGGCTGGACGTCTGCCCGCGGAATCGCGCGCCGCGCGCTGTCCACGCCCGGGGGCTGGGACAATCGCTTCGCGAGCGTTTGCCGGGCCTGCTCCAGCGCGTGGTCCGCGGCTTGCGCGGCCTGCGCGGCCTCCTGCCGCCACGCGCGCGGAGGACCGGTGAATTTTTCCGCGGCCGCGGCCAGCTGGCGGCTCTCGGCGGTCAGGCGCCGGCCGTGCGCGGGAGCCTGGCCGGCAGGCAGGCGGTTCAGCCTGGCTTGCAGGCGGGTCATTTCCAGGCGCCGGTCCTGGTCCTGGGGGCTGAGCTGCGCGCGCTGGGGAAAGTGCAGGGCGCGCTCCACGGATTCCTTGACATCGTTCTGTTGGCGTTCGATGGACGCGAGCTTGTTGCGAAGGTCCTGGCGCAGGCTGGGCTGGCGCAGGCCGGCCAGCACGCCCTGCACGCGCTTGGCTTCTGCCTGACGGTCGAGAAGAGGCTGGTTGAGCTGCTTGAGGAAGGCGGAGTTCGGCGCGAGGTCCGCCAGAGCCCGCGGCCTTGCGCCCAGGCCGGGCAGGGTCACGCCTGTCCGGTAGACCCAGCCGGCCCAGGCGCGCCCTTTGTGCGGCGCGCCCAGGCCGACCGCGCTCTCCACGGTCACGGCTTCGGTCCCCAGGCCGGCCTGCCGCGCCAGGAACTGCCGCACCACCAGTCCGCCGCTGCCTTTGCCCACCACGTGCAGGCGCGCGTCCGGCTGTTGGACTTGGGCGCTGATCAGGATTTTTTCGAGGCTTCGCGCCTGGTCGCTCAACCCGCTGGCGCGTGAAAAACCCGGCTGTTCGCTGGCCACCAGGATGTGTTCAGGCTCAAGGCCGCGCCGGACCAGACGTTGTTTGGCATGCGACAGGGTTTTGGTTGAATCCAGCACATCGGGCACCAGCACCACGATCTCCGGCACCAGGCGTTTGGGCTGAGAAGGCTGTGGATCGCCAGGACTCCCGGCTTGTACCCCGCCAGGAGGCGCGATCAATACGATGGAGAGCAACAGGGCTATGGGGCCAGATGGCCGGCGTCGAAGCATGCGCCACCCCGGAGGAGATAAATTACATCCGTCAAGATCACCGCTTGCATTGTTTAATAAATCCAAAGGGCGGTCATGGCGGGGAGCGGAGCGACGTGGCAATCCCATTCACACGCGGAGTGCCCACTCCTGTGGGGGGAATGAAGCACCTGGATCGCTTCGTCGTCCCTTGTCAGGGACTCCTCGCGATGACACAACCGGAACGCGGCCTTTGTTAATTCTTTAGACCGGCCTGGCCGGATTTTCCATTCATTTTAAATTTCGGTCATATCATCAACTATTCCCCTCCCCGGCGTGGGAGGGGACCCCCGCCCCCAACCCCTCCCACCAAACTGCCTGGGGAGGGGAGTAAAAGATCGCACCCTCTCGATGAAATGCCACGGAAGAGAATATCCATCTGCTATGGCAGGCGGAACCAGTCCACTGGCACCCACTGGGCCTGCCTCTGGCCTGGCCGGCGGTAATAAAGCTGGAAGGTCATGGACAGGGTCTCGCCTTCGGCGATGTACTGGGCTTCGAGGCGGGTTGAAGCGCGGGCGGAAAGGATGATCGGCGTGACAGCCGGGGCCTGCACGTTCTCGAAGTTATTGAACACCTCACGTCCATCGAGCAGGAGGCGGCAGCGCGAATAGGGCTTGGTCTCGAAGTAGTATTCGCCGTCCTCCGGCACCTGGAGCTGGCAGCGGTAGGTGGCGGACAGAGGCAGGTTGACGCCGTCCGGCGCGTTGTAGAACCGTTCCTGGGCGAAGAGACGCTGGCTGGTGACCGCGGCCGGCCCGCTCCAGAGGTTAACGCCATTGCGGTATTCGGCCAACATGCCTGTCCGCGGCCGGAGCCCCATCACCCGCCCTGTCAACTGCGCATTCCGGCCGTTCTCGGCCACGAGCAAGGGCAGGGGGCCCCGCGCTGCGGCCGGCGCGCGGCCCGCGATTTCGAAATAATGGATACCTTGACCCAGCGGCAGGTCCTGTCTCCAGGCCGCGGCTTGGCCGTCCACGCGGAGCTGCCAGCCTGGCCAGCCCAGCTGCCAGGCGTATACCGCGCCCGGCTGGGTCACGACCGCGCCGGCCAGCCGCAGCGCTTGGCCCGGCTTCAGACCCGCGCTAAAGGCGGGGTCCCACACGGGCACGCGCTGTCCGGTTTCGGGTTCGATCAGCATTTGAAAATCCGACACGTCCTGCTTGGGGATCAGCACTTCGATCACGTAGACCAGCGGATTGTTGGTGTCCGTGCCCAGCTTGTAATAGGCCCAGGTGTCGCAGAACGGCCGGCGGGGATATTTTTCCCGGTGAACCGTGATCTGCGCGTGCGGGAACTGGCGCCGCCAAAACGGCAGGGTGGGCTCCATGTACCCTTCCAGAAACACCAGTTGGTCCTGGTCCGGCGGCAGGATCAGCAGCTCCTCCTGGGTATGCACCACCTCGGGCCGGCGCAAGGCGCGCGCCAGCACGTCAATCTGCTCGTGCTGGAGCAGGGGCTGCAGGCGGAAGCGCGCCTGGGGATGCATGTCCAGGGACTTGGCGATCAAGGCGCCGCGCCAGCAATAGCCGGTCCGCGCCTCGGGCGAGTCGCCGAACACGAAGAAATAATAGTGGAGGGAATAGGCGGCCACGCCCAGGGTCAGCAGCACGGCAGCCGCCGCGAGCAGGGTCTTGCCCCAGGCCGCGAAGCGGCCGAACGCCAGGCGCAGGCGCTCCAGCCCCAAAGCCAGGATGAGGTAAATGGCAGGCGTGGCCAGGCAGATGCGGCGCGCCGTGGGATGTTCCTCGCCGCCGCCGATGAGCGCGGGCGCCAAACCAGCGAAGAAGAACAGCAGGATGAACGAGGGCACGGGCCGCCAGGCGCGGGTCAGTACGTAGAAAAAGCTCAGGCCGAACAGCGCGCCGGTCGCCGGGTCGAGCAAAGGCCGGTACACAGTATACATGGTGTAATTGCCGTCGGTCCGTACATGAAAGACCTGCGCGTAAAGACTCACCAGCGCGCGGACTTGCTTGAAATAGGCGGCCAGGGTTTGGGTGCGGTTGGGATTCTTGCTGGCCACGTAGTGCCAGTAATTGTCCCAGTTCACGACCATATGATAGAAGATGGGGCTGGCCGAGATCAGGAACCCCACCCAGAACAGCGCGAACTCCCGTCCGCTGGGCAGGTGGGTGCGGTACGCGAGCCACATCCACGCGGCCCAGCCCAGGAAGATCAGGAATACGCCCCGGCCTGGCTCATAGCCGTAAAGGCTGAAGCCCGCGGCCAGGCCGGCCAGAAAGAACCAGTGCCAGCGCCGGCGCGCCAGGCCGACCAGCCACAGCCCCCAGCCCAGGACCACGGGCAGGAAGATGACAATGTAGGGATAGAACCTTCGGGAGAGCGTGAGGTGCAGGAGCGAGACCGTGTACAGCACGCTGGTGACCGCCGCGGTGAAGGGCGAGCTCACGCGCCGGGCGGTGAAGTAGAACGCCAAGATGGAGAAGAGGCTGAACAGCTCCACGCCCACGCGGTAGCTGTGGATGTGGGCGCCGAACACGCGGGCCGCGGCCGCGCCCAGGTAACCGACCAGGGTGGGCGTGCCCATGTTGCCGTGCGTGAAATGCGGCACGTAGATCTGGTTGGCCATGGCCGCCTCGATCACAGGCACGTGCTGGGCTTCTTCGGCAATAGAACCAAATGGAAAACCGTTGATCGGGACGAAGCGGGTCACCGCGGCCAGCGCCACCAGCCCGAGCAGGAACCACGGCTCCCATTTTTCCAGGGGCTTCGGCCCGGCCGGCACGCCGCCGTCCGACCACCAGCCCTGTCCCGCGGGTTTCGCCAGGAACAACAGCAAGGCAGAGAGCAGGAACAGCCACAGCGCTTCGCGGGGCGATAAGCGCACCAGGGCCTGGGCCCAGGCCGCGCAACCCAGGGCCGCGAGCGCGACCCAGGGCGCGACGGGTTTGCCCGCGTGCTTCAGCCACCACCCCAGGGCCAGGGCCGCGGCCAGCAGGCTCACGCCGCCGCCGAGCTGCGGATTGCCGGCCAGCAGGATGATCTGACCGATCAGGAAAAGGGCGCCCAGGCTCAGGGCGCCCCAGGTGAAGCGGGACATGGAGCAAGTTCCTTTCGATGGGTTTCCCACGGTAGGGGCGTTCAATGAAACGCCCCTTCTTCGTGTCATTGCGAGCGATTCCAGGAAAGAGAGCGAAGCAATCCGTCTTACAACCAACCAAGATTGCCACGGCTCCCTCGATCCCGAAACGCCGAAAATCCCAAGCGAGGTGGAAAACAAGGCGTCAAGGCGTTTCGGGATGTCGCCTGCCGAACGACCGGCGGCGCGTGCGTGTTCGTGTAGCCCCGGGCTTCGCCCGGGGGGCTCCACATGCTCGGGGAGCCTCGCAATGACGGCATAGGTTGTTTTATGAGTAATCTCCCCTTCCCCTCTTTAGAAAAGAGGGGTTTACTTCCCCCTTTTCTAAAGGGGGACCCAAGGGGATTACTGATCCTGCCTACCCTTGCCTTTTCTTCAGCACGAACAATCCACAGCCGAACCAGCAGCCGAAATTGGCACGCTCGGCCCCCGCGTCCCGGCTTGCCGGCTCCACCAGATCGCCCTGGTCGTTCACGTACGCCATGGCCTCGATCTGGTATTTTTCCTCGATCAAGGGCAGCAGGTAATTTAAATCAAACACACGGTGCGCGTCGAACTCGATGCGGCCCGGCCCGATGGGCACGGAGAAATACAGCCGCCCGCCCGGCGCAAGCGCGGCGTGCAGGTTCTCCCAGCCGACCAGATACGCCTCCGGGTCCACCGCGTCGCCGTAGCGGCCCAGGCCCAGGTGCTCCAGCACGCTCAAGCAGGAAATCGAATCGCAATATCCGGGCAAAGGCCAGGGCCGCTGGCAGAGGTCCTGCCGCCGGAAGCGCAGGTTGCGCGGCAGGGGCCCGGCCTGGGGCCGCAGGTCCCACACTTCGAGCTCCCGGAACGCAGCCGCGTGCGCCACGAAACCGTCCACCCGAGAGCCCGCGTCCACGTGCTTCGCGGGGTTGTGGGCGAACAGGCGCTGGGCCGCCCACAGGTCCTGGTGGAAATAATGGCCGCGCGCTTCCCCGCTGGCCGCGAAGCGGTCCGCGGGGCACGGCCTGAGGCTTCCCCACCAAAATGGCGAGGGCGCGCGCTTCCACAGGCGCTTGAAGCGCGAGTGGTTGCGCACAAACGCCGGAAGCCCGCGCAGGGCGTGCAGCCAGCGCCAGCCGTCCCAGCCGAACTGATAGGCCCAGTGGTACAGGCCGCGCAACACGCTGCGCTTCATGCCGCACTTCCTTTGTTTATTATCACGGCAATTTGGTATGTCACCCACGGCGCCAGGAGCGGGCAGTTCTCCACGCGGTCCTCGAACCAGTTGAGCCAAGCGCGCAGCCAGCCCGCGTCCCAGGGCAGGCAGCGGCTCTCGGCCCGGGCGATCCCGCACGGACCTGGCACGGTGGCGAGCAGCCGCCGGAATGTGCGCCGGGAAAAATGCTGGTGCCCGCCGAGCAGGGTGAGGTGCAGGTAGAATACCGGATTCCAGCGGTTGGCCTCGATCACGATGACCGGCCCCCTGGCCACGCGCCGCGCCTCGGCCAGGGCCGCTTCCGGCCGCTGCATGTGGTGCAGGGCGTCCTTGAGCCAGACCGCGTCGAAACTGTGGTCCGGATACGGCAGGGCCTCGGCGGAGGCGCACGCGAAGGAGATGCCGCGGCCTGCCAGGCCGTTCCACTCGGCCGGATGCCGCTCCACGTCCAGGGCCGTGACCGCGAACCCGCGGTCGCGCAAATACTCAGCGTCGCGACCGATGCCGCAGCCCACGTCCAGCACCGACGCGCCGGGCCGCAGGGCGCCGGGCGACAGCAGACTTTCCGCGCGGCGGAAAAGCCGGTCCAGATACAGCCGTTCCATGGGACGCATGGCCGGCTACAGTTCCTCGTCCACGATGTACTTCGGCCGCTTCTTGACCTCCACGTACACTTTGCCCACGTATTCGCCCAGAATGCCCAGGCACACGAGCTGGACGCCGAACAGGAAGAACATCATTTCCCACAGCACGGCCAGGGGATCCGGCCCGGCGCACCACAGGGCCTGCACGCCGGCCGCGAGCAGCGCCGCGCCGCTTGCGGCGGTCACGACCAGCCCGAGCGCGCCCACCAGGCGGATGGGCGTAAAGCTGAAGGAGGTGATGCCGGTCAGGGCAAAGGACAGCATTTTGCGCAGGGAGTACTTGGTGGCGCCGGCCTGCCGGGGCCGCACGTCATGGTAGACCACCGCGGTCTTGAAGCCCAGGGTGGTGAAGATGCCGCGCAGGAACAGCATGGTCTCGCCGTGCTCGGCGAGCACGTCCAGCGCCTTGCGGCTCACCAGCCGGTAATCCGCGTGCCCCGCGAGCACGCGCACACCCAGCAGGTGCATGACCCCGTAGAAGAACCGCGCGGACCAGCGCTTGAACCAGCGGTCGCTCTTGCGGTCGCGGCGCACGCCGTACACGATCTGGCTGCCCTCGGCGAACCGCTGGATGAACTCCGGGATGGCCCGCTCGTCCTGCTGCAGGTCCGCGTCCAGGGAGATCACGCAGTCCGCCGTGCGGCGCGCGGCCATGAGGCCCGCGAGCAAGGCCTGCTGGTGGCCGAAGTTCTTCGACAGCCTCACGCCTTGCAGGGTCCGGTAGCGGCCTTTCAGCTTGCGGATCACGTCCCAGGTGGCGTCCGTGCTGCCGTCGTCCACGAACAGCAGGTGGCTTTGGGCCGAGATGCGGCCGGCCCGCTTGAGCTGGTCGAGCACGGCCGTGAGGCGTTTGGCGGTCTCAGGCAGAACTTCCTGCTCGTTGAAGCAGGGCGAGACCACGACCAGGAGTGGTTTATTTTTCGGCATCGGTTGCATCCCCTTTCGCCTTTCGCCTCTCGTTCGGCCTATGCTTTCGTCCTCACCACGTACTGCCGCAGCATGGAAAATATCCGGCTTTTCCAGCGCGGCGGGACGCAGTACACCGAGAGATACTGCAGCAGCCAGTAGATTCTATCAAATCCGGTCATGGCATAGCCATATTCTTTCGCGGCCCTGCGGCGCACGGCCAGGGTCTGCAGTTCCATGGCGCGGGTCACGCCCAGGGTCAGCGAGCGCGGCACGACCCGGTAGCGGAGCAGTATGTCCGGCAGGTTGCCGAACTCGGCGATCCGGCCAAGCCGGAAGTACAGTTCGTAGTCCTCGGCGAAATCGTACTCCGGCAGATAACCGCCCACCTGGCGCGCGAGCGCGGTCCGCAGCATGATCAGCGGGTGGGAAAAAGGGCTGTAGCGGAAGAGATGGCGCCGGATGGCCGTGTCGGTCAGGTGGTAATGCCGTTCGCCGGTCACGCGGCCGGCCGCGTCCGTAATGAGCATGCTGCCGCCCACGATCCCCACGCGGGGATGCGCGTCCAGGTAGGCGACCTGTTTGGCCAGGCGGTCAGGCAGGGACACGTCGTCCGCGTCCATGCGGGCCAGGTACTCGCCCCGCGCCTGGGCCAGGCCCGCGTTCAGGCTCCGGCTGATCATGAGGTTTCGCGGGTTGCGGAGCACGCGCACGCGCGGGTCTTTGCGGGCGTAGGCCTCCAAAATTTCGGGGCCGCCATCGGTGCTGGCGTCGTCCACCGCGATGAGCTCGAGGTCCCGGAAGGTCTGGCCCAGCACGCTCTCCACGGCCTCGGCCAGGTACGCTTCGGCGTTGTACACGGGCATGACCACGGACACGCGCGGGCTCATGCCAGCCTCGCCAGGGCTTGGTCGAAGAGCGCGGACCATTCCAGACCGCGGACAAATTCCTGGGCATTCGCCCGGCACCGGCGCCAGAACACCAGGTCGTCCATGAGCTTGCGGCACGCGTCCGCAACGGCCTGCGGGTTGTCGTCCACGGCCAGCCCCATGGGGCGGTCGGCGATGGGCCCGGCGATCCATGGTACCCGCGTGATCACCACCGGGATGCCGCAGGCCAGGTACTCCTTGGGTTTGGCCGGGTCGGCGTAGTAGGTGTAGTTCGCCGGGTCGGTCTGGTACGGCGCCAGGGCCGCCCAGCTGCGCGAGAGTTCCTGCAGAAGCTGCTCGCGTTTGAGCATTCCCAAAAAGCGCACGCGCTTGGCCACGCCCTGGTGCCGGGCCCGCATCTCCAGTTCCGACGCATAGGGTCCGGTGCCGATCACGACCAGCTCCGCATCCGGCAGGAGCGTCATGGCGTCAATGGCCAGCTGCACGCCCTTGCTCTCGAACAGGGTGCTGACCACCACCAGCTGCTTGCGCTTGAGCTGGTCCTCGGGCAGAACGCGGAAGTCCTCGGGATTCAGGCCGATGGGCACCACGAAACTCGCGGCGGGTTTCGCGCCGAACCCCAGGTTCACCGTGCGGATGCGTTCGGACACGCTCCACACCTGGTCCGCGCCCCGGGCCGCGAGGCGCGCGCCCCACTGGTACGCGGCATTGGCCAGGCCGGATTCAAAGCGGCGCGGCGTGTAATCCACCACGTAGTACACCACGCGCCGGCAGCGACCCTGGCGTTTGAGCCACAGGCCCGCGGCCGTGTTCAGGTTGTCGAAGCCGATGAACGTGCCGCCGGGCGCGAGGACCTGACGGCCGCCGCCGGTGACAAAACGGAAATCCGCCCGCCAGCTCGCCCAGCCTTTGCGGATATTGAGGTGTCCCGCGGCTCCGGCCGCGATCTTGCCGCCGCGATAAACGGTCAGGGTCGCGCTCGGGATGCGCGCGTAGTCGAACGGGCAGGCCGCGTACGCAAAATCCGCGCCCTGGCGGATGAGATGCTCGCGCAGCGCGTGCTGGGGGCCGTAGGCCTCGGCCACGTGCGCGGCGATCAACAGCGGGACCCTGGGCAGGGGGGCGGGCATCGGGTTCAGGCTCCGGGCACGGCCAGAGGCAGTTCAGCCACCGCGTCGCGGCGCGGGGTGAAGGCGTATCCGGCCAGAAACAGGAGCAGATGGTTTAAGCCCACGACCCACAGCACCTGCGGCAGGTCGGCGTGGAACAGGATCAGCCCGGCCAGCAGCACGGGCAGGTCCGCGGCCAGGAGCCATAGAAAGCGGCGGTTCTCGGCCGCGAGATGGTACTGGATCAGGAGGTAGACCAGGGCCAACGGCGTGAAGGCCAGCCCAAAGCCGCGCACCAGGGTCAGGGTCAAGGGCTGGACAAAGTCGCGGCCGAAGAGGGTCCACACCACCCAGGGCGCCAGCCACCACGCCAGAGCGGCGCAGGCGAGCAGGGCCAGTCCCGTGATGATCAAACTGTGCCGCAACAGGGGGAAGGCCGGCTGGGACCGCGCGCGCCGCGCGCTGACCTTGGGAAAGAGCACGTTCGCCACGGCCAGGGGCAGGAACAGGAAGGCTTTGCCCACCATGGATGCGGCCGAATAGTACCCGGCGCTCTCGGGCGGAAAGAAATGTTTGACGGCCAGCACGTCCAGGGTGGAGAGCAGGAGGAAAGCGCCGAAGACCGCGGTCACGGGCAGGAGCTCCGCGTAAGCGTCAGCGAAGACCGGCGGCCGGCCGGTTTTCGCGCCGGCAGGCGCCGCGAACAGGGGCCGGAGCGCCACCGCCGCCAGCACCAGGGCAAGGCTGCAGCCCGCGGCGCTTGCGCTCACCGCGCCGGCCGCGCCCGCGCCCAGAGCCAGCAGCAGGCCGCCGAAGAGCAGGCGTCCCAAGCCGTCGGCCAGCAAATTGGCGCCCAACTGGCCGAAGCGCTGCAGGCCCTGCAGCACCCCGCGCAGCACGGGCGTGGCCAGCATGACGACAATGGTCAGGCCCACGGCCACGAGCGGCCAGGCCGAGGACAGGCGGAAGAAGTCCGCCAGCGGCCGCCGCACCAAGATCAGGACCAGGCCCAGAATCGCGCCGGCCAGCAGCACGCGGAGCAGCAGCTGGCGCGCCAAGGCGCCGGTTTGTGGCGTACTGGTTTTGAGTACGCCGGTTTGTGGCGTACTGGTTTTGAGTACGCCGGCTTGTGGCGTACTGGTTTTAAGTACGGCCTGGCTGGGACGGCCTGCCGCTTCGGCCACGGAGACGCGCCGGGCCATGACGGTCTGCAGGGCCTGGCTGGGGATGCCCAGCACCGTGAGCAGGGCCAGCATGCTGACCAGCGCGCCGTACTCGGCCGGCCCCAGAGAGCGGCTGGCCAGGGCGTGGAACAGGTAATTGCAAAGATTGTTGGCCATGAGCATGGTGAAGAGCAGGCCCGAGGCTTGCCACAAGCCCGGTTTGGAGGTCATTTCATTCCTGCGCGGGGATCAGCGCGCCCGGCGGCACGATGGCGCGTTCGCCCTGGGGGGGCGTCCACCAGAATTTGAAGGAGTAGCCGTACTTGGGAGACCAGCGCACGGTCACCGGATGGCGGCCGGCCGTGAGGATCACGGGATTGGGCCCGGCCGGGGCCGGCTGCCAGGCCGAGGGTTTTTCACCCTTCGCCACCACCACCCGGCCGCCGATCTCCACCTCGCCGTAGCCGCTCTGTTCCAGGTCGAAGGCGTACGCGCCGGGCTGGTCAATCTGGAGCCAGCCGCGCCATGCCACGGACACCGGCGCAGCCAGGCCGTAGGGCCCGGCGTTCCAGACAAAGAGCAGGGCCGGCTCGATGTTCTCCAGCCGCGCGCGGCCGGCAAAATGGTCCGTGTCATAGTATGTGGCCCGGAGCCCGGCCGGTTCCGGATAGGTGAAGAGATGCGTGGCCGGCACGGCCTGCTTGGGAAAGGGGTCCTGCAGGGGATTGAAGTGGAACGGGAATCCCGTGGAGCTGCTCCACGCGAGCAGCACCCGGCCGTTGGGCGTCCAGTGCCGGGCGCGGACGCGCAGGCGGTGCAGTCCGGCGGCGAGACGCAGGGTCCGGGTGGCCTCCGCGCCGTTCGCGGCGGCGAGCGCGGGCTGGTTGCCCAGGCGCAGTTCGATCTCGTCCGTGGCGTACAGGTGCAGGGTGTAGGTGCCCCAGTGCGGCACGAGGATCGTCCCTTCCCAGGAGACGGAGCCCGGGCCCGAAAGCGGCCAGGTCGCGTTGTCAAACGTCAGGTTGAGCTGGTTGTCCTTGCGCACGACGGCCGGCGCGCCGCTCCAGGCGGTATTGTCCCAATATTTCGCCGTAAGCCCGCGCGTGGCCGCGATCTCCTCTTTTTTAACGCCCCAGGAGCGGAACAGCAGCTGGAAGACCGGGTGCGTCTCCTCGCGGAACACGCCCCGCGGGTAGAAGTACTGGATCGCGGGCAGGAGCGGCGGGTATTCAAAGATCAGGGTGAAGAGCACATCCTTGTCCTTGTCCATGCGGAACGGAACGGCCTCGGCCGCGCTGTAATCGAAGTGGCCGTCAACATCCCGGGCGTAGAGGATGAAAGGCGGGTGGCCCATCCAGAGATAGGCGGACATCACCGTGTGGTAGGCCTGGGGCCAGAACTTCCCCATGTAGCGGGCCGCGGCCGTGCAGTGGCTGTCGAACCCCGGGGTCGCGTCAAAGTACTTGTGGTAATTGGTGCGGGCGATGGGCACCAGCAGGATCAGGAGCGCCGCGGCGCCGGCGGCCACGCCCCAGCGTCCGAAGGATTCCTGCAGCAGGCGGCGGGAGCGGTCGAGCAGCACGCCCGTGAAAAGAAACAGGGTCGGGATCACGCCAAAGGCCCGGTGGGACTGCGGGGCCTCCAGGGCGAAGATCGAGGCCGCCATGAAGCCGAAGAACCACGCGAACAGGACCGCGTACCGCCTTCGTTTCCAGTGGTACAGGGTGTAGCCGAAGCCCAGCAGGAACAGGACGGCGCTGCCGAAATCGAGCACCGGCTCGCCGGACAGCCCGCCGTTGTGGCGCGTGCGCGTGTCGCCGTGCCAGTTCATCTGCAGGAGGCTGAGCCGGCTGCTCTCCACCAGGCCGCGCACCGTGTCCTTCGGGGCGTTGGCGTCCTGGGAGAACAGCGACACTTCGTACACGCGGTTGAACAGGTAGCGCGGCTTGTTCATCCAGAACAGAAAGAGGTTGGCCCCGGCCAGCCAGGCGCCCAGCACGAGGGCCACGACCGGCAGGCCTTGGCGCCGCAGGAAACGGCGCTGGGTCAGGGCGAAGTAGCCCAGCACGGCCGCGCCGATGAACGGCACCATGCGGGCCGCGGTCTCGGTGTGGATGGAAAGCGCGAGGCTGACGCCGGCCAGCACGAAGTGCCACTTGCGCCGGGTCTCCGCGCCCTTGAGCATGAAATAGAAGCCCATGGTCTGCAGGGCGGCCATGAGCGTGTTGGACCAGCCGAAGCGCGAGAAGTGGATGTGCCAGCGGGAAACCGCCAGCAGGGCCGCGCAGGCCAGGGCCACGCGCGGGCCGAAAAAGTAGCGGGCCAGGAGGTAGAGCGCCAGCACGCCGCCCACTCCCTCGAGCGCGGCCATGAGGCGCATGCCCACGTTGTCCCAGCCGAAGAACTGGAAAGCCACTACCTTGGAGAGCAGCATGAACAGCGGCCGGCCGCTGGGATGCACGGTCAGGGAGTTGAACTGGTTCTTGAGGATATCCACCGCGTGGTGTCCGGCCCCGGCCTCGTCGCACTCAATGCCGAAGGGCACGCTGTCCAGCAGGTGCGTTCTCAGCCACGTGGCCGCGGCCAGCACCAGGACCAGGCCCAAGGCTTCCCAGTACCAGGCCAGCGGCGGTTCCCGCAGCGTATCCGGGCCGGCAGGATCAGGCTCGCGCAAGGCCACGACCAGGGCCGCGGCCGCGGCCAGGAAATAATACAATCCCGGGTAAACCTGCTCGTGGCTGATCAGCGCCTGGCCGCGGTATCCCCAGTAGAGGGCCAGGCCCCAGGCCGCGAGCCGGAGAATGCGGCTGGTGACGCTTTGCAGCGCGTTGGGCGCGGACGGGACGGCGCGGCGCCAGGACCAGGGAAAGGACAGCAGCAGCGCGGCCAGGCCGGCCAGGGCCACCATCACGGCCTGGGTGTAATTGGCGATCACGCCGGCCCGCAGAAGCAGCCACAAGACCACGGCCAGGGCCACCAGACCCGCCTTGACCAGCAGGCCGCGCCGGGTCCTGGCCACACCGGTCGGCTGTTCCATGGGGTTGGCTTCGGGTTCCGGGTCAGGCAGCACGCGCGGCATCAGCGCCAGCAGCAGGAGCACGCCCAGACTGTTCAGGCCGATGCCGATCGCTTCGCGGAGGAAATTCACTTCGAGATATTTGCGGGTCAGGTAGGTGCCCGCGGCCACGCAGACCAGACCCGGCAGGGCCAGGAGCGTGGTGCGGATGATCGCGTCCAGCCTGCCCACGCGCAGCTTCGCCTCCTTGGTCAAGAACGCATAACTGAGGCAAGCCAGGCCAGGCAGCAGCAGGACCAGGCCGGGGACGAAATTTTCAGTGAAGAGCAGGGGCTGGCTGGCCAGGATCAGGAACGCGCCCAGCACGAGAAACACATTGCGGGGAATGAAGACCACCAGGCCCAAGGCGTCGAACGGGGCAACGGTTTTTACCGTACTGGTTTTGAGTGCGGCGGCTTGTGCCGTACTGGTTTTGAGTACGGCGGCTTGTGCCGTACTGGTTTTGAGTGCGGCGGCTTGTGCCGTACTGGTTTTGAGTGCGGCCGGGGCCGCCGCGGTCTTCGGCGCGGCCTGGCGGGCCCGGTTGGAGGCTGGAAGCCCAGCGCTCCGCGGTTCCTGGCCGCGGCCGGACCAGGTCTTCGCCGCCTGTTCCAGCCGCGCCCGAATGCCGGGCCAGGCCCGGCGCAGCGCGGCCAGCCACGCGGCCCAGCGGGCGGGCTTGATTTGGGCCAGTGCGGCCAGCGCGGCGCCCGCGAGGGTCCACGCCACGCCCGCGGCGAAACGCTGCTGCAGGATCAGCGCTTGCCCCCACAGCGCGCAGGCCGCGGCCGCGATATAGAACGCCCACATGGGCAGGGCGGGCGCGGTAGTTTTCGGTGTAGGCTCGGTTCCGTTCATTCTTCGATCTGATATTGATAGACACCCTGGCTTCCGGTCATATACCAGACACCCTGGTCGTCGATGTCAAAAGGCTCGCACGGCGCTTGGTTGACCTCCCACTTCAACTGGCCCGAAGGGGAGAACGCCCAGATCTTGTTCAGGCGCAGCTGGCTGACGTACACCACTTTGTTGTGTACCACCAGCACCGTGTAATCCACCGGCGATTCCAGTTTGACCCCGAAGGAGTGTTTGAACTTGCCCTGGGCGCCGAACACGTGCACCTTCTTGATTGCGGCATCCAGCACGTACACATTGCCGTCCGCGTCGGTCTCCACGAAGCGCGGATCCACCAGCTTGCGCTTGCCGAAGCGCCCGCGCTCCTGGCCTTCGCCGGTATAGCGGATCACGACCTTCTGGACCGCGTCCACCACGAAGACATCCCCCTGGGCGCTGACGCATATCTCGCCGGGTTGGGACACTGGGAAGCGGCGCAGGAGCTTGAGGTCCGGCCCGAACACCACGATCTCGGAATTGACCTTGTCCAGCACGTACAGGTTGCCCTGCGCGTCCACATCCGCGTTGCGCGGACCGAAGGTCTCTTTCTGGGCTGAAGCGCCATCCAAGTCCGCCAGGTGCGCGCCGTTCTCGGTTTTCCACACCACCACCTTGTTGAACGCGTGGTCCACCACCAGTACCCGGCCGTGCGCGTCCGCGCGCACCACCAGCTGACCCCAAAACTTGCCGGGCGCGTTGGGCGGGCCGCCGCGTTCGCCAAAGCGGCCGATGGAGACCAGGTTCTGCTGCCGCTCGATCTTCCCCTTCATCAGCACCACGACCTCCACGGTCACCAGGGCAAGCAGGGCGATCAGCGCCCACATCACGGCCCGCCTGGACCACCACGCCGCCTTGACTGCAACCGGCGCCGCCGCGGGTTTTTCGGTCGGCGCCGCGGGCGCCTTTTTCCTGCTACTGCGTTTGGTAGCCATCAGGCTTACCTCCTTGAAATGGGTCCTTATTTCTTCACGGCTTCCACATGCCAGCCGAATACGAGCTGTTCATCCGGAACCAGCGCGGCCAGGACCCGAAATCCCATGGCGGGCAGGCCGAACAAGAGGACGTACAGCGCCTTCAGCAGCGGGCCCGGAACCAGTTTCAGCCCGCGCAGGGTTTCCTGGGCCAGATACAGAAAAAATCCGCCGTTGGCCCGGCATTCGCGCACCGCGAACCCGAGCCGGTCCAGCTGCGATTCAAAATACTCGCGGCTGAACCCCGAGTAGTAGAAATGCGGCCGCATATGCGGCAGACAGGCATACGGCGCGGTCAAAAGCAGCGTTCCGCCCGGCTTGAGCAGGCGGGCGAACTCCCGCAGGGTCTCGTTCGGGTACGGCACATGCTCCAGCACCTCGGTGCACAGCACCACGTCGAACGACCGGTCCGGCGCCGGGATCGCCCACACGTCGCCCGTAAAATCCATGCGGCCGTAGTCCCACCCCGAGACCTGCAGACCCTCGCCGCCCTGGGGCGTGTAGCGGCCGAAATCCTGGGCCGCGTACTTCAGATGCTGGCAGTAAGGCTTATACGGCTGCTGCCCCGCGCCGGCATCGAGTAATTTCAGGCCCGGCGGCAGGGCGGCCAGCTTGGCGCACACCCAGGCCCGCCGGTTCTCCTCGTTGGGCAGCAGCCAGCGCCTGACCAGGGCGAGCAAGGCTCAGCGCTCCGGGGCCAAGCCCTTGAGCTTCAGGATCTCGCCGCGGTTCATGTTCGACACGTACACGCTGCCATCCGCCCCCACGGCGATGCCGAGGGGCGAGGCGAACAGTTCCTTGCCGGGCTGGTTGCCAAAGCAGCCCAGGTATTTGCCTTCATGGCTGTAGATCCAGACCATGTTGTGCTGCACGTCCGTGGCGTAGATCCGGCCGGCCGCGTCCACGGCCAGCATGGGCCAGCCCACCCCGCTCTGCCAGCCCTTGACCCGCAGGTCGCGCAGGAACTTGCCATCGCTGGTGTAGATCTTGATGCGGCGGTTGCCCGCGTCGCCCACGTACACTTCCCCGCCAGGCCCGACGGCCAGGCCGAAGGTCTCCTGGAACCGGTCTTGGCCGGAGCCGTATTCGCCCCAGCGCTTCACCAGATTGGCGTCCGCGTCGAATTTTTTCACGCAGGAGTTGCCGGTGTCCGCCACGTACACGAACCCCTGGTTGTCCACGGCCACGTTGCGCGGGGAGTAGAAATTGCCGGTTTTGGAGGTGATCTCTCCAAAATATTCTCCGGTTCCGGAAAATTTCTGGATGCGGCCGTTCCAGGTGTCGGCCACGTACAGTCCGTCTTTCGCGTCCACGGCCACGCCGGACGGCTCGTTGAACTCGCCGGCGGCCGTGCCTTTCTTGCCCCAGGCCGTGGCCACGCTTCCGTCCTGGGCGAACGCCACCACGCGGTGGTTGCCCAGATCCGCCACCATCACCAGCCCCTCGCGGGTCACCGCGATCCCGCGCGGCGAGGACAAGGCGCCGGTGGCGGCATCCGCGACGCGGTAGGTGGCCAGCACCTCGGCCGGCAGCAGCTTCACCGGCGGACCCTGCCGCAGTTTCGCCACCACGGCCAAGGTCACCACCACGGCGGCGACCACGCCAAAAAACAGCAGACCGCGGTTCCCGCCCCCGGCGGTCTTGGCCGCACTGGTTTTAAGTGCGGCGGTCTTGGCCGCACTGGTTTTATGTGCGGCAGCGGTCTTGGCTGTACTGGTTTTATGTCCGGTCTTGGCTGTGCTGGTCTTGCGCACGGATCTGGCCGCGGTCTTGGACGCGCGTTTCGCTTTACGCTTGGTTGCCATGCTTCTTTCCTCCTCGCACTAGGGCTGGATTTTGCTCAGGCGGTTGGCTGTCATGTCCGTCACATAGACCACGCCTGTTTCTCCGTTCACCGCCACGCCCAGGGGCGTGGAAAAAGCAAGCTGAGTGGCCGGGTCGTTCGTGAGGTGCTGTTTGAACCCGCCCTGGCGGTCGTACACCAGCACGCGGTGCTTGGTCGGATCGGTGACGTATACCCGGTCGCGGCGGTCGTCAATGGCGAGATACGGCTCCATGAAAAATTGCTCTTTCTGCCAGCCGTCCACGGGCCAGGAGCGGACCAGCCGCCCTTCGGTGTCGCACACCTGGATGCGGAAATTTAGACGGTCGCAGATGTACAGCAGGTCCTGGCCGTCGGTCTTGATGCCGAACGGCTCGTCGTAATCATTCGGGCCTGATCCCTTCTGCCCCCACATCTTGACGAAAACGCCTTCGCCGGTGAACTTCTGGATGCGGCGGTTGCCCGTATCGGTCACGTACACGAATCCCTTGGAATCCACGGCCACATCGCGCGGCCCCCAGAATCCGCCCTCGCCCGGCCACTGTTTGAGGAACTTGCCTCGGTTGTCGAACTTCTGGATCCGGTGGTTCCAGGTGTCCGCCACGTAGATGCTGCCGTCCGGTCCCGCGCAGATGCCGCCCGGGGTCTTGAACTGGCCGTCCCCCTGTCCCTCCTGTCCCCACTTGGCCACGAACTTGCCTTCGGCGTCGAACTTCTGGATCCGGTGGTTGCTCGAGTCCACCACGTACACGAATCCCTTCGCGTCCACGGCCACACCGCGCGGGTCCCACAGCTGCCCCGGGCCCTTGCCCCGGTCCCCGCCCTGCAGGGCATTGGCCCCGTCTTTGGGTTGCGCGCCGCCCTCCTTGCCGTGACGCAGACCGAAGAAAATGGCGACCAGCAGCACCACCACGCTGGCTCCCAACACGATGGCTGCTACCCGTTCCTGCTGACGCATATTGCTATCCTCCGTTTTATGAATGAACCTCCCCTCCCTCGGGGGGAGGGTGTTGCACCGGCGTTATATTTCGGTCGTCATTCCGGCACGGTTCTAGCCGGAATCCAGAGGTTTTGATTTCAATACTTTTCCTGGACCCCGGCTTCGAACCTGCCGGGGTGACTACCCACAAAAAGCTTTAAACCACGATGTCGCCCCCCCCTCAAGGGGAAGGGTATTCTATTGCTCCGCGTGGCTCCAGTATAAATGGGCCAGGTCCTTGCGTACGTACACGATCATGTCATAGGAACCGAGCCCGCTCCACGGCTCCTTGTACACCATCAGACGCCAGATCTTTTTCAGTTTCCCGGCGAAGGTGTCCCTGAAAAAAACACCGGCGTCCGGCGCCCACCATACCCGCAGCTTGTAGCGCTGGGCCACGTACTTCTCCGCCAGCAGTTCAGCCACCCGGTCGTCATGCCCGGGCGCGGCCATCTCCACGCCGGTGATGATCACCGGGTTCTCCTCGATGGACCCCGGCGACTGGGAGGCCGTGAACTTGGGATAGCCCACGAACTTGAAGTCGCGCAGGTACCAGGCGAACGGCCAGGAGCAGTAGTCCTCGCAGGTGATCTTCATCTCCAGCCCGCCGGTCAGGCGCTTGGACATATTGGTGAGCTGCCGCGTGACCTGCTGGGTGTCCGGCGAGGACTGCACGTACACCAGAAGCTCGGATGGATTGGCGCCGGCGCCGTAGAAATTCACCAGGCTGGTGTTGTGCAGCAGGAGCGCCGCGCCCAGGCCGAAGGCCGCGAGCAGCCACCCCCGCTGGCGCTGAAAGCGGTTCCAGAGCTCTCCCAGCCAGAACCCGGTGAGCAGGGTCATGGGCAGGAGCGGGTGCAGGATCAGCCAGGGCATGCGTTCGCCCGCGAAAGAGTAATCCGAGAACGCCGCCAGGGTCCACAGCTGGAGGAAGGTGACAAAGCTGTTGCCCTCGCTGAAGGAGAAGTACGCCAGCATGCCCACGCCCAGGGTGACCAGGAGCAGGGAGAAGATCAGGCCGAAGGTCTCGTTGCCCTGGGAGGCAAACAGCCACCAGGCCGCGGCCAGGATCAGGTACGCGGACAGACGCCACACGCGGTGGGCCCGGTCCTTGATAAACCCGTAGTACGCCAGGGCGCCCAGCGTGCCCAGCGTGGTCAGGACTTCGTACAGCGAGATGAGGCCGGCGTAGAAATACACCGGCTGGCTGCCCCGCTGGACTTCGTGCTGGCCCAGCCAGTAGGTGAGGGAGGCGGTAAAGGCGTCGAGAAAACCCTTGGGGTGCGTGAACACGGTGGTATAGAGCAGGAACACCAGGCCGAAGAAAATGCCGGCCGAAATCCACAGCGGCTTGCGCCGCTTGAACAGGTCCTGCAAGGCCGGCAGGAATTTGTTCTCGCCGCCGGACGGGCGCGTGGTGTATTCCCACAGCCAGCGGAAAAGCATGAAGGTCACGAAAATCGCGCCGTTGATATACGTGACTTCCTTGGTGCAGAACGCCAGGGCCAGACCCAGCGCCGCGAGGTAGAGGTACGCGGGCTTGCGCGTGTCCAGGTAGCGGAAGAAGCCGAAGACCATGAGCATGGAGTCCGCGGCGATGTAGATATCGTTCCGGATGAAGCGTCCGAAGTACGTGAACGAAGGCGAGAGGGCGATGATGGCCGCGGTAAACAGCGCGCCGGCCCGGCCCAGGTAGGGGCGAAGGAAGAACGTCAGCACCAGCACGGCCAGGCCCGCGAGCGCGGGCATGATGCGGCTGGTGTAATCCGAGGCGCCGAACAAAAAGTACATCAGGGCATTGGCGTGGAACAGGAACGGGCCGTGCATCATGGGGTTGTATTTGTAGCCCATGCCCTTGAACAGCTCCCACGCGTAGTACGCGTGCAGGCTCTCGTCGTGGTGCAGGGGCTTGAGGTCCAGGCGGTAGAAAAGCAAAAAGGCGCCCACCACGAATATCACGGCCCAGGCCAGGGTCTCGAGCGGGATCGCGGGCAAAGACCAGGAGGCCCCTCCCGCCTCGGCCGACGCACTGGCCTTGGCTTGCGCTGGGGCGGTCACTTGAACCCCCCGGCTTTCCGGAAGGGTTTTTTTCTTCGTCTTTTCGGTTTCTTTTTTGACCAACTTGGTTCCGCACGAGTCGCAGAACAGGTTGGTGGCGGGATTCTCCGCGCCGCAATTCGGGCAATTCACGCCAAACCTCCTTGAGCGATCAGCAATTGTGTCTTTCTTTTTCAAGTGTCATCGCGAGGAGCCCTGCGCTTGCTGAGGGGCGACGCGGCGATCTCATTTGTCGCCAGAAACCCAGATTGCTTCGTCCTCTTTGCGGGCTCGCAATGACCGACCAACTCCGTTCAGCGTCTGCGGTAGATGCGCACGCCGCGGGGATCCTCGAACGCCACGTCCATCAGCTGGCTGAATTTCGCCAGCGCTTCCTCGGGATATTTCTGCCGTTCCAGGGTGCCGACGAAGACGAAGGCAACCTGGTACTTGTCCAGCAAGGCCTGGGTGGCGGCCAGGTCCCCGGACCCGTAGAGCGTGTCAATGTCCGGAATCCGGCGGCCGGGCTCGTCGTAGTTGCCGCGCCACTGCAATTCATGCCCGGCCCAGCCCAGGACCGTGGGCAGGCCGGTAAACGTGGACACGCGGGCGAAATCGGTGTACTCCCCGCCCGTGGCTTCCAGCACCACCGGGTTGCCCCGCACCGACCGGCGCAGCCACTCGATGCCCGCCCGGTCGGCCGGATAGGGGTTGTTCAAATACGCCGAACCGTCCAGGGTGGGCGCGGTGGCGAACCGGTTGGTCTTCACGCCCGCGGCCGCATAGGGATAGACCAGGCTCGCGGCCACCAGCAGGGTCAGGCCCGCGAGCCAGGCCACCTTGAGGTTGGGGTGCCGCATAGAGTACTGCCAGGTCCAGAACACGCCGTAGACGCCGGAAATGCCCAGCAGGAACCAGGCTTGATAGTAAAACTTGAAGACCGTGTTCATGCGGTCCAGGGGCGGGTTGAAGGTGTCGTTGATGTGCAGCACCTCGCAGCCGGCGAACAGGGCCAGGGCCGTGGCCAGGAGCAGCAGGGCGAACGTGGTCTCCGGCTTGTCCGCGCGGGTGAACAGGAGCAGGACCGCGGCCGCGAGAAACAGGACCATCAGGCCGAGGAACACGGGCGCCGGATTGCCCGCGGCGGAGAAAAAGAGGTTCTTCACCAGCGCGCCGCAAACCGCGGCCAGCACCACGCCGGTCGCGATCAGGGCCGCGGTCCGGCCCTGGCCCTGGCGCCAGCGCGCCAGGGGCTGCAGCAAAAAGAGGAACAGCTCGCGCAGCCATCCGGGCAGGTCCCCGGCCGGCCGCAGCAGCGGGCCGGACTCCGGTTCCTCGCGGCCGGTTGCGAGCTGATAGCCGCACTGGCCGCAGATGCGTTTCCCTTCGCGGAGCGCGTGGCCGCACTGCGGACAGAAGCGGCCGGACCTGCCCCTGGCCTTGCCCTCCGCCGCCGGCGCAGGCGCGGGACGGGAAAGAACGGCCAGGAACCACGCGTGATAGCGCGCGAACAGAAAGGTCAGGCCGAGGTACGCGAACACCCCGAACAAGAGCAGCCAGTCCCCGACGCGGGTGTTCTGCGTGGTCCAGGCCACGCCTTTGGCCTGGCTGCTGAAGTGGAAATAGAACGGCAGGTAGGGCACGAACATCACCGCGAGCATCAGGGCCAGGCCCGCGCCCCACTGCCGCCAGGGCAGGTCAACGAGGCGCGGCCGGAAGCGCAGCTGCTGCAGCAGGAAAGCCGCCGCGGCCAGGCCGAAGGTCGTGGGCAGATCCCAGCTGTTGGCGAATCCCAGCGCGCCGATCAGCAGTCCCCACAGCAGCAGGGGCGCAAGCTGGCCAGGCGTCCGGAACGTGAGTTCGCGATCCATGGATTTCATCTGGTTGAGCGTGAACCCCAGGGCGATCATGACCAGGGGGATGGACAGCATGTGCGGATGCATGTCGCCCAGCAGGAACGAAAAGAAGGGAAACTCGTTGATGGTGTCCGGGATGACGCGGGAAGGCGTCCACCAGTTGAAATTGGCGATGCTGCGCGTGGCCAGCACCTGCCGGAACCCGTCCAGGTTGCCGATCAGGTAGATCAGCGCCCAGCCGCCGAACCCCGCGCTCAGGCGCCGGGTAAGGTTGTAGAGCACGCCGAAGGTGCTGACGCCGGCGAGCGCGAACAGCATGCCCAGGGACAGGTTGAACCCCACGGCCGGCGCGACGGCCGACAGTTTGAGCAGGAGGGCCATGAGCAGGTAGCCGAAATAATAATAGCTGATGAAAAAAGTCGGGCCGGCCATCCAGGGATCATACGGCGGAAAGGACGTGGCGCGGGAAAGCGCGTTGAGGAACGCCAGGTCCATGAATTTTTCCGTGCCGACGATATCCGGATTGTACATGCGGAACCAGCAGAAGAGCAGGAACAGCGCCGCGAAGAAGAGCTCCACCACCACGATCAAGCCCGCGCGTTCGGCCAGAAGCGCGCGCAGCTCGGCGGCCGAGCGGGCCCACAGCCAATAGGACAAGCCCGCGACCAGCCCCAGGGCCAGCAGAATGGTCAGGACGGAAAAATGCACCTGCCCGATCCACCACGAAAGCAAGCCGACCAGCAACAGTCCCAGCGGTTTGGAAAACGCGTAGCCCCGGTCGGGTAAATACGGAAAAACCTTGAGCGCGACCGGAAGCGCCGCCAGCCCCATGAGCGTGATCAACAACCACCAGACAAAGATGCCTGTCACCCGCGTGGATCCCCTTCCTGCGTCACGCACTTGCCTACATTATTAAATACAGAAGGTCAGGAATAAATCTTGCCCCCATAAAACTGGGCAGCCGGGAACGTCAAGGACCAGAAAAAGCCTTAATTTAAATATAATTGGTGCAATTATATTCGGGGGTTATGACCTTGTCAACCTGAAAGGACCTAGTGCCCGGTCGGTCTAGAAAGTCGTAGACCGACACGGCACAGAGCGTTTGGTCAGTAGAAAGTAGATAGCAGGCTGATGAAAAAGCCCGCAGAGCGGTCTTCTTCGTCCGCGCAGCGTGGAATACCCCTTGAAATATCAGAGCTATTTCAAGGGGTAACAGGCTGCTCAATCCCCTCCGCAGGGCACCCCGAGCTTGCTCGGGGGTGAATGCGGAATGGTTGCTCCGGGGATGTCGCCCAGAGGAGGTAACGAGGGTTGCAGTTGGTACCCCGGGCCCTTCGGCCGGGGGGCTCCATGAATCTATTAGGGTTTTTCAGCAGCCCGCTAGTAGATTCAAGCCTACATGCCGATAAAGCATTTATCCGTCAACTTAATGCTTGGTTCCAGGCGCAAGCCGGGTATAATCGGACTGAATCTCCAGGAGGACCCTTACCCGTGTACGCGCACGCGCGCCCACAACGACCGGACCACTCTCTCTTCCTGTTTAAACCCGACGGGTGGTTTGGACTGCTGGCCTTTTTCCTGCCCCTGCTGACCTCCCTCCCCTGGCTCGACGCGGGTTCCTGGGCCGGCGGCCAAGCGGAATGGGTGCTGGGCGCCAGCACCCTGGGCGTGGTGCGATACCCGGGCTATCCCCTGTACCTGCTGGCCGCCAAACTGCTGGCCACGGTCCTCCCCCTGGGCGCGGAGCTGTGGCGCTATCATTTGATCAGCCTGCTGTTCGGGTCAGGCGCCTGCCTCTTCCTCTACCTGAGCGCGCGCCGTTTGTTGTTTCCCACGCTGGTCTCCCTGGCCGCGGGGCTCTCCTGCTTCTGGTTTTATCCGGTATGGCAGGCTTGCCTCCGGGTGGGGCCCTTCGCGTTCCATCTCTTCCTGCTGGCCCTCTGCGTGTATGCCACCCTTGGCTTGCTCTCGCCCGGCCGGCGCCCGCTTTCCGGCTGGCGCGTCGCGGTCTGGGCCGCGCTGTGCGGCGCCACGGCTTCCCAGTCCGCCGGCCTGCTGCCCTGGGGCTTGTCCTGCCTGCTGCTGGGTCTGCTGCTGGGATTGCCGCACCAGCGCAGCCAGGCCGGGATGTACGGGCTGGCCCTGGTTGGCGGTCTGCTGGGCGGTCTGCTGCCCTATGCGTACCTGCCGCTGCGTCTGGCCGCCGCGGGGCCGCTGTTCGTGAACACGGATTTTTTCAGGCCGTTGGCCGCGGGACTGAGCGTCCAGGGCCTGCTCGACTTCTGGTCGCAAGTACAGTCGCACTGGTCCGCCGTCCTGCCCGCGGAGCACCCGTGGGACCACGCCCGGCGCCTGTGGTGGCGGCACTTTCCCGTCCTGTCCTGGGCCTTGGCCGCCTTGGGCCTGATCACCAATCTGCGCCGCTTGTTCCTCAAAACCCCTCTGCGCGTGACCGAGGAAATCAACCTGCTGGGCCGCCAGCTTCTGGCCCTGCTCACGCTGTTGGCTTCGGCCGGCTTGCTGTTGCTGCCTCCGCGGTTGCGCGAAGACGCGGTGCTGGGCCTGGCCGTGATCGGCCCTTTTCTCGCGCTGGAAGCACTGCAGTACGCTCTGGCCGTGCTGGGGCAGGGCGACTACCGGCTGGGTCTGGGCGTGCGCCTGAAGCCCACCTGGGCCGGCGCCGCCCTGGTCCTGCTGATGCCCTCGCTGACCTTGCTGCAGGGAGTGCCGGGAGGACAGAAGGCCGGACCGCGCGTCTCCGACCTCGCGGGGATCAGCCGCAGCCTGGCCGCCCTGCCGCGGGATTGCATCGTGGTTTTTCCAGACGTGGAAACCGCACTGCTGCCCATGCTGTTGCAGGCGCGCCAGAAACAGCGGCCGGATCTCGATTTGCGGCCGCTGTCCAAACCCTGGCCGGCAGTGAAAACCAACCGGCCCCACCCGCCGTGGGACCGGTGGAACCGCGGCCTCAGCCGGCGTTTGTCCGCCGGACAACCGGTGGTCGCGCTGGCCGGTCCGCAATGGTCGTCGCCAATTTGGGATTATTTTCTGCAGAGTTTCCGGCTGCTGCCGCGGACCGACGGCCATTTCTTCGCGGCCGGGAAACCCGTCTGGGCTTACGAAGTCCGGCACCTGTCCCTGCCCCAGTCAGGGCTGTCCAGCCGCGTGGGACTGCAGCCCTTTGGCGAGCTCGCCGGTCCCCTGCGCCTTCTGGCCGCTGAAGTGCTGACGCCGTCTAATGGGCCGGGATCGGTATTGACCCTCTCCTTGCACTGGCAGTTTAAGCCCAACCCCCGACCGGCGCCACAAGCCGGCGCACTCAAAATCAGTACGCCACCAGCCGGCGCACTCAAAATCAGTACGCCACAAGCCGGCGGTGACCGCTGGCTGGTGCACTTCTGGATCCAGCCGCCGGCCGGGACCCCGGCAACTTTCCGGCCCTGGAAGGCCACGCGCCGGCTGGGATACTGGCCTCCGCCTTCCTGGGCTTTCGCGCCGGGCAGCCTGGAAGAGCACTACCAGTTAGCCGTGCCGCCGGATCTGCCGGCCGGACGCTACCAGGTCAAGCTGAAGGTGGCGCCGCAAGCCGCGCCCCGCCGTCCGCGGTCCACCCTGCAGGTGACGCGTCCGGCTCGCTATTTTTCCGTTTGCGAGTTCCGGGTGCTGGATTTAGATTCCACGACCGGATCACTGAACCGGCCGATCGTGGTGCCGGGAAAGTAGTGCTGCAGGATATCTTGATAGGAAAAACCCAGTTGCGCCATGCCCCGGGCGCCCCATTGGCACATCCCCACGCCGTGCCCCAAGCCTCTGCCTTCCACCTTAAACTGGCCGTCTTCCACCCGCAGCGTGTAGAACGTGCTCAGCAGGCGGCGTCCGAACTCCGCGTTGAGCCAACCGCGGAACGCGGCGGCCGCCACGGTTTGTTCTCCGCGGTCCGTGTCCAGCCAGATCCGCGTCGCGCGGCCCGAACGGTTGACCGCATCCACCTTGACGTCCCTGAGACTGGCGTCCGGCGCGATCGCCTCGCGCCGCTTCAGCACGCGTTCCACGTGCTTAAGCGAAGTCCACAATTTCCAGCGCGCGTAAGGCGAGTGGTCGCAATACGCGCGCCGGCCCGGGCGAAAACGGTCTTCCACGCGCCGCAGGTAGGGATAGCGGGCGCCGGGCCAAACATCCTCGACGAAGGCGGTATTGCCGCCGCAGGTGCTGTGATAAAAAGCCTCGGCCGGCTTGCCATCCGCGAGCAGCACCTCCCCCAGCGTCATCTTGACCGCGTCCTCGGCCCGGCCGGACACCTTCTTGCGGCCGCGATAAGCCTGGCAGTGGGGACCGTCGCAAAAATGGTAGCCGTAGCGCGCGTGCCGGTTGAGGTTGGCCAGGGACCAGGTGCGCGCCACCACGGCCTGGGCTTTGAGCGCTTCCAGGGTGAAATGGTCCGGGTCCATTTCCTCGGGCAGCACGCGGGCGAGATATAACTCCAGGGGCAGATGGTTGATCAGGGCAAGCTGGCCGTATTTCACGGACAGGCTCATGGCCTGGGCGCCGTAATTCCGACGCCTGCCGTATTCCGGAAGCACCACGGAAAAATTTTTGACCTCGTATCCGGGCACCCGCACCACCAGGCTGGAATAGGCCTTGGCTTCGCGCGCGGCTTTCGCGCCGGGTTTGACCGCGAGGGCCACTTTATTCCCGCGAAGGCGGAAATAGAATTTATTGACGGCCGGAAGCTCCAGCGGCTGTCCGTCGGGACCCGCCACCAGCAGCGGACTGCCGTCCCAGGCCAGCTGCACCTGGGTGAAGGGAAGTTTGCGCCAGAGGCGGATGAGGATCTCGGGGCCGGAAGACAGCGAGCGCCGGGACCACAGCGGCGGCGAGGGCGTTCCCTGGCAGCCCGCAAGCAGTATGCTCAGCGCCAGGGCGCAGCACGCCAGGTGTCTGGCAGGATGCGGATCAGGCACGTTTTTTACGGGGAACGGCCTTCTTGCGCCGCGGCGCAGGAGCGCGGTGGTTGCTGGGGTGCAACTTGAGGATGTTTTTTTCCTCGGGGGTCAGGTCCTTGAGAATGGTGGTCAGCCGGATATTGCGCGCGATGAATTGAAGCCGGTTGGCGATCTCGTGTTCCTTGAGACGGGGATCCGCGGCCTTGAGGCGCATGGCCGTTTTCGCGGCCAGGAGCACGGCGTGCCCCATGTGTTCCACGGGGTTCTGGTGCAGGATGAGCTTGAGGCTTTCGCTGAACGCGCCCAGGTACTCCTCGAGGTTGCGCGGATTGTTGGCTTCTTCCAGAATGGTGAGATAACGGCGCATAAAGCCCCCCGGCGGAGTGAAGGTGAACTTATTTTACACCGGGTCCGGGCCAAACTCAATCCTTTATAGCCGGCCCTCCTGCCTGCCCCCGGAAATGACCAGGTTGAAATTACGCATGGCGAGCAAGGCCGCATACAGCCAATTTTCCATTCCTGCCTCCTTGTTTTTCGTCATACCGGCCCAGTCCTGGCGGATCTGGGCCAGGGCGGAAGCCGGTATCCAGGCAGAACATTCAACAGCTCTTTCTGGACCCCGGCTCCCTTCGGGCCGGGGAGACGATCAAATTTGAAAACCCCTCCTACGCGGGATCAAAAGGCGGTCGTGCGGTAGTCCGGGATCAGCGGCGCGCGGGTCACGAAGCGGTCATAGACCCACAGCAGGCCGTTGGCCGCGGCCAGCACGGCCAGCCCGGCCATGCCGGTCAGGCCCGTGGACAGGTCGCTCCCGCCCGTGAGCATCATGAAGGAGATACCGGCCGTGGCGTTGAGCGTGCCGTGCATGATGGCGGCCGGCACCACCGAGCGGCTGCGGGCGCGCACGTACATGATCAGGGGCGTGAACAGGATGGTGAAATAGACCATATAAAATACGCCTTCGCGCGGGTGCTCGGGATAGTTGTGCCCGAGCAGGATCAGGGGGGCGTGCCAGATACCCCAGATCAGCCCAATGAAGGCCGCCGAGCGCCAGAATCCCAGGAACTGCAGGTCGCGCTGCAGAAGTCCCCGCCAGCCGGATTCCTCGCCGAACCCGGCCACCGCGTTCACCGTGGCGCCGGCCACCAGCCCCTGGACGAGCGTCAGCCAAAGGGGATGCACGGGCAGGGCCGCGGCCTGCTGGCGCATGACCTCGACCTGGGCCGGCGAGAATTGTCCGCTGAAGCGCTCGTACATGCCCTCCATGGCCCAGGACCATTCCACGCCCGGCACCAGGAGCGAGGCGAACAACGCCGCCAGGGAAAGGACCACGGGCAGGAGCCAACCCACGAACCACCAGGCATTGAGCTTGAAGGAGAGGCCCAGCGGCTCCCGGACCGGCTGGCGCAGGATGAATTTCTGGACGAGCAGGACCGAGCACAGGGGCATGAACATATAGACAATGGCCACCGCGATGGCCGCCGGGTGGCGGAACGGGAGTTTGAAGCCGTAGAACACCACGCCGGCCAAACCCCAGCTGAGGAGGAAAGTGAACGCCAGGAACCAGACCGCGCTTTTCAGACGCGTCAGCATCGAATTCTTTCCCCCTCGGGGAGCGATTATTTACTGGACCCCGGCTTGCGCCGGGGTGACTAAAAATAGGTAGTCATTCCGGCGAAAGCCGGAATCCAGAAATATTCAGTATTATTTCAGCCCCCGGCTCCCGGGCTTGACCGCGGGCGAACCCTGTTTGCACAGGGGACACGCATCCGCCGGGTACAGGTCCGCGGTGACTTTCAGGAGCGAGGTCAGCGGCGCGCCCAGCTCCGGCGGCTTGGCGCTGCGGTCCACCAGGCAGCCTACTCCGATCACGCCGCAACCCGCGGCCTGGGCCAGGGCCGCGGCCTCCTGCACCGAACCGCCGGTGGTCACCACGTCCTCCACGGCCAGGACCCGCTCGCCAGGCTTGAGGCTGAACCCCCGGCGCAATACCATGCGGCCATCCACGCGCTCGCAGAAGATGGCGCGCACGTTCTTTTGCCCCTGTCGGTACAGTGCCTGCGCCACTTCCTGGGCCAGCACGATGCCGCCCACGGCCGGCCCCAGGACCGCGTCCACTGCTTGGCCTGTAAACCGCCCGGCCAGGGCGCCAGCCAGCCGGCTGGCATGCGCGGGATACTGGGTCACCAGGGCGCACTGCAGGTAACGGTTGGAATGGCTGCCCGAGGTGAGCACGAAGTGTCCGGTGAGCAGGGCGCCGGCCTCCTCGAACAGGGATCGAACTTCCGCTTCGGTCATCGCAAGTGCTCCTCCATCTCATGGTAAATGGCGCGCACCACGGCCAGGGGGTCCCGCGCCTCGTACACCGGCCGCCCCACGACCAGGTAGTCCGCGCCTGCGGCCATGGCCTGGCCCGGCGTCATGGTGCGCTTCTGGTCGTTGAGGCTCGCGCCAGCCGGCCGGATGCCCGGCGTGAGAATGACGAAATCCCGGCCGCAGGCCCGGCGCACGGCCGCGATCTCCTGCGGACTGGCCACCACGCCGTCCAGGCCCGCGGCCTTGGCCAGGCGCGCGAGCTGGACCACTTGGGATTGGAGCCGGAGCCGCACGCCCAGTTCTTTCGTCAGATTGGCCTGGGTCAGGGACGTGAGCACGGTCACGCCCAGGACCAGGGTCCGGGGCTGGCGCAGCTTGTGCGCCACATCGCGCGCCGCCTGGGCCGCGGCCGCCATCATCTCCTTGCCGCCGCTGGCGTGCACGTTCACGATGGTGGCGCCAATGCGGCAGGCCGCGGCCACGGCCGCGCCGACCGTGCGCGGGATGTCGTGAAACTTGGCGTCGTAAAACACGCCGAAACCGCGGCGGCGGACGTGCATCACCGCCTCCGGTCCAGCGGAGGTGAGCAGCTGTGTTCCCAGTTTGTACTGCGTGACCACGCCTTGCATGCGGCTCATCAGGTGGTCCGCAGCCTTGAGGTCGTCCACGTCCAGCGCGATGAAGAGGCGGTCTTTGGGTTTGACGTTCATGGATTATGGGTTCCTTTCTGTTCCGGGGACGGGTCCACAATGACCAGGCGGCTGTCGCGCAAGCGCCGGCCGGCGGCGTCTTTTGCCGTCACCATCAGCAGATCCGTGCCGCGCTGCCACGGTTTGGGCAGGGAGGCCACCCAGCGGCCTGACGCGGCGTCGAAGCGCAGGGGCAGGGCTTGGTTCTGGCGGGTCACGGCCAGGGTCTTGAGGTTAAGGCCCTTGGCTTGTTCCGGATCAAGGCTGAACGCCACGGTGGTGAGCGGCCCGGCCACCCGTGCGCCCAGGCCCGGTTCCCAGCCGCTGGTGCGCAGGGGCTGTTCCGCGAGCAGGGCCCGGAAGGTCACGGGCTTGGTGCCGCGCAGGATCATGGTGCGTTTGAGCGCATGGCGGGGGGATCCGGGATGGTTGGGGCCCGGATCCACGGTGAACATCAGTGTATACCCCGCGGCCCGCGCTGCATCCGCCACCTCCTGGTCCCACAAGCCGTACGGGTAGGAGAGCGCGGTGACCTCCCCGCCCGACCAGGCCTGGAGTTTTTCCCGCGAGCCTTTCAACTCGCGTGTCAGCCGTACGCGCCGCTGCTCCGGCGTTTCGCCTTGGGGACGGCGCGTGAGATACGCGTGCGTGTCCGAGTGCGAGCCGATCTCCACGCCCTTGGCCTGCAGTTCGGCCAAGGCTTGGCGGGTGAGTCCGGCGCGCGCGCCCACGAAAGCCGGGTACACGAACAGCGCGGCCGGGAATCCCCTGGCCGCGAGCAAGGGCTGCGCCACGGCGAGAAAATCCTTGTATCCGTCGTCCGCGGTAATGACCACGGGTTTGGTTGGCAGCAGGGCCGGGTCGCTCAGCCCCGCGGACAGGGTTTGCAGGGAGATCGGCGTGAAGCCTTCGGCTTGCATGAGGTCCAGCTGGGCCGCGAATTCCTCGGGTGTGAGTGAAAAAGCGTCCGGCGCGCCCGCGCCGCCGAAACGGTGGTAGCACAGCACGGGGATGGCCGTGTTCTCCGCCCGCGCGCAAGCCGCGGCGCCGAGGGCAAGCACCGCGAGAAACGCCGTCCGGAGCGCGCGCGGGAGGCTCATGCGGCGCCCAGCCCGAGCAGCGGCTTGAGGCGCAGCAGCAGCCAGCCGATCAGCGTGCCGGCCGCGTAGCCGCAGAGCACGTCCGCCGGGTAGTGTCCGCCTGAATAGACCGTGCCCAGGCCGATCAGCAGGGCGAAGCCGAGCGCCGGCCAGCGCAAGGCCGGTTCGAGGCTCCAGACCACCACGGCCAAGGCTGCGGCGCTGGCCGAATGGGTGGAGGGAAAAGATAAGGACACCTGCGACAGATCGTTCAGGGCCACGCACAAGCGCACTCCCTCCTGGCGCAAAAACGGCCGGGGACGGTTGAAGAAGAGTTTGAGCCATGTATTGTGCGCCAGCTGGGTCAGCAGGACCGCCGCGGTTCCCCACCCGGCCACCAGGACGAGACGCCGCCAACCCGCGGCCAGAAGGAACGCCGCGGCCGCGCCCACCAGCACCCCCAAAATCACCTGGTCCCGCGCCAGCCAGTACGTCAGGTCCGCGAGCGGACGCCAATACAGTTCCTGGTTGATGAGCCGGAATCCAGCCGCGTCCCATCCGACCGCCTGGGCCATCAGCGCCTGCCAGTTCATACGCGTCCCGCTCCGATCAGGGGCTTGAGGTTAGGGAGTCCCTGGCCACGCAGATAGCGCGCCAGCCCCTGCGCGATCTCCTCTCCCGCGCGGGGATCGCGGAACGTGGCCGTACCCACCTGCACCGCGCTGGCGCCGGCCAGGAAGAATTCCAGCGCGTCCTCCGTGGTCTCGATGCCGCCGCAACCCACCACCGGTATTTTCACCGCGCCGGCCGCGCGGTAGACATGGTACAAGGCCACGGGCTTCACGGCCGGGCCGGAGAGCCCGCCGCTGACATTGCCCAGCACGGGCCGTTTCCGCTTCAGATCCATGCGCAGGCCGCGCAGGGTGTTGATGAGCGTGACCGCGTCCGCGCCCGCGGCCTCGGCCGCGCGGGCCAGGGGAACGGTATCCGCGACATTGGGCGTAAGCTTCACCCACAGGGGCCGCCGCGTGGCTTTGCGCACCGCGGCCACCAGCCGCCCCAGCACGCGGGGTTCGCGGCCGAATTCCAATCCTCCGTGGCTGACATTGGGGCAGGAGATGTTGAGCTCCAGGCCGGCCAGTCCGTCCAAACGGTCCAGACGCCGCGCCACGGCCACATATTCGGCCTGCGTGGCGCCGGCCACATTGGCCAGCACCGCGCAGGGCAGGTTGCGCGCGCGCGCCCACTTGTCTTCGCAAAAGCGCTGCACGCCCACGTTGGCCAGGCCGATGGCATTGAGCATGCCCTGGCTGCACTCGGCCACGCGGGGCATGGGGTTGCCAACCCGGGGCTCCAGGGTCAGGCTTTTCAGGATCACGCCGCCCAAGCGGGAGAAGTTCACCAGGCCGGCCAGGTCCGCGCCGTAGCCGCACGTGCCGGACGCGAGCAGCACGGGCGCGGCCAGGCGCACGCGGCCCACCGTGCAGGCCAGGGAAGGCCGAGAGGCGCGCGGCCTCATGGCCTGCTCCAGTCCACGTCCGCCGCGTTGAACACCGGACCGTCCTTGCACACCCGCTGGTAACTTCCCCTCACCGTGACGACACAGCCATTGCAAACGCCCAAGCCGCAGGCCATGACCTCTTCCAGCGAGACTTCGGCGGGGACCCGGTACTGGGCGGCGAGCTTGGCCACGGCCGCCAGCATGGCGTGTGGGCCACAGGCCGCGATGCGGACCGGCTTGAGCGCGGCACGCAGGCGTTGTTCCAACAGGCCCGTGACCAAACCGCGGATTCCGAAGCTACCGTCCTCTGTCGCGCACGACCGGGATATTGACCCGCTCTTTGGACCTGCTCTTGAGCTTGACCGGGACAACGCCAGCAGGAGGTCGTCCTCGCATCCCGCGCCCTGCAGGATTTCCACGCTCCGGCCCTGTGCTCTCAGGTTTTCGGCAAGGAAGAGCAGCGGGGCAACGCCGTAACCGCCGCCGACCAGGAGCCAGTCCCCGCGCCCCGCCACCGTGAAGCCGCGGCCCAGGGGGCCGATGAGGTCAAGGTTGTCTCCCTGCTCGAGCGCCGCGATCAGGCTGGTGCCTGGTCCCACGGCCTTGATCAACAGTTCGATCGTGCGCCGGCCGTCGCTTTGGCACACGCCGAACGGGCGCCGCCAGAACGGCGCGTTCGCGCCAGCCGCCTGCGCCATCACAAACTGGCCGGGCTGAACGCGGCGCGCGATCGCGGCCGCTTCCAGGCGCAGGCGGGCGTAGGGGCCTGACCGTTTGACACCGAGCACGCGGCAGTTCATGATTTGGGCTTGCGCGCTTGGTCTTGGGGATTGACGTATACCGGCTCGCCGGCCACGAACGTGACCGCCACCCGCCCCTTGACCTGCCACTGGTCAAAGGGCGTGTTGTCTGACTGGCTCAGGAACTCCGAGGCCTGGATCACGCGGTCCGCGTCCGGGTCGAACAGCACCAGGTCCGCGTCCGCTCCGGGCGCGAGCGTGCCCTTGGGAATGTTCAGGATGCGGGCCGGCCGTGTGGACATGCGGTCCATCAGGTCCAGGAGCGGCAGGCGCTTGGCCGCCACCAGGGCGGTCATGGCCAGGGAGAGCGAAGTTTCCAGGCCGCAGATACCCGGCGCGGCCAGGGCGAACTCCATTTCCTTCTCGCGGCGGGAGTGCGGCGCGTGGTCCGTGGCGATGGCATCCAGCGTGCCGTCGGCCAGGCCCTCGAGGAGCGCGGCCTGGTCCGAGGCCTCGGCAATGGGCGGGTTGACGCGCACGTTGGTGTCGTAACCCGCGAGGCATTCGTCCGTGAGCACCAGGTAGTGCGGCGCGGTCTCGGCGGTCACGCGCACGCCGCGCGCCTTGGCTTCGCGGATCAGGCGCACGGCGCCCGCGGTGGAGACGTGCGGGATGTGGATGCGGCTGCCGGTCTCCTCCGCCAAGAGGAGGTCGCGGCTGATCATGACCTCCAGGGCCGAGCGGGGCACGCCCGAGAGCCCGAGCTTGGCGGCCATGAAGCCGGCGTGCGCCACGCCCTTGCCGGAGAGCGCTCTGTCCTCGGCGTGGTTGATGACCAAGAGGTCGAGCATGCCCGCGTACTGCAGGGCGCTGCGCATCATGGCCGGCGATTCCACGGGCTCGCCGTCGTCGGACACGGCCATCACGCCCGCGGCCTTGAGCTCGCCCATCTCGGTGAGCTGTTTCCCCTCCCGGCGCTGCGTGATGCAGGCCACCGGGTACACGTTGACCACGCCCTGGCTCTTGGCCTTGGACAGCACCAGCTCCACCATGGCCAGGTTGTCGAGGGGCGGGGTGGTGTTGGGCATGCAGGCTACGCTCGTCACGCCGCCCGCCGCGGCCGCGCGCGTGCCCGAGGCGATGGTCTCCTTGTACTCCGCGCCCGGTTCGCGCAGGTGCACGTGCAGGTCCACCAGGCCGGGCGCCACGGCCAGGCCGCCGGCGTCCCACACTTCATCCCGGGCCTGGGGTGAAAGAGCGCCGGGCGGCGTGATGTCCAGCACGCGGCCGTTCTCCAGCCACACGTCGCCAACCGCGTCGCGCCGGCTGGCCGGGTCGAGCACGCGTCCGCCTCTAATCAGCCGTCTCATCGGTTTTCCCTCCTGGAGCCCGGTTTGCGCCTCCCGCGTATTTTCGTCGGTCCCTGAGCTTTACGCAAGGACCCCGGGTTTTCTCTATCTGCTCGTTTCGACAAGCTCAACGAACGGGCCGCGGAATACTTCACTCTGGTACCTCCGCTTCTTTCGGCGTTCCGGGAGAGAGAAGGTACAAAACGGCCATGCGCACGGCCACGCCGTTCGTCACCTGGTCCAGGATCACGGCCTGCGGCCCGTCGGCCACGCGCGGCGAGATCTCGATGCCGCGGTTCATGGGGCCGGGATGCATGATCATCACGTCCGGCTTGGCCAGCTTGAGCCGGCGGGCGTTGACCCCGTAGAGGTTGGCGTACTCGCGCGCGCTGGGAAAATATTGCCCGTCCTGGCGCTCGAGCTGGATGCGCAGAATGTTGATCACGTCCGCGCCGTCCAGCGCCTCTTCCAGGCGGGTGGTGGCCGTGACGCCCAGCCGCGTCAAACTTCGCGGCAGGAGCGTGGCCGGCCCCACGATGCGCACCTGCGCGCCCAGTTTGGTCAGGCCGTGCAGGTTGCAGCGCGCCACGCGCGAATGGGTGATGTCCCCGACCAGGGCGACCACCAGCCCCTCGAAACGGCCCTTGCGCTCGCGGATGGTGTACAGGTCGAGCAAGCCCTGGGTGGGGTGCGCGTGGGTGCCGTCGCCGGCGTTGACCAGGCTGGCGCGAGCGTGGCGGGCCACGAAGCTCACCGCGCCGGAGCAGGAGTGGCGCATGATGATGATCTGCACATTCATGGCCTCGATGTTGCGGATCGTATCCAGCAGGCTCTCGCCCTTGACCAGCGAGGAGGAGGACGCTGTGAAGTTGACCACGTCCGCCGAGAGCCGCTTGGCGGCCAGCTCGAAAGAGGTGCGGGTGCGGGTCGAAGGTTCGAAGAACAGGTTGACCACGGTCTGCCCGCGCAGGGCCGGTACTTTCTTGATCGGCCGCTGCACCACCTCCTTGAACGACGCCGCGGTGTCGAGGATTTTCAGGATCTCCTCCCGGGAGAGGTCCTCCAGGGAGATGAGGTCTTTACGCGCCAGTCCCACGGGTCGCTCCCTCCTCCGGCTTGATCAGCCAGATGGCGTCCTCCGGGTCGCCGTGCTCGCGCAGGTGGACCGCCACCTGCTCGCGGCGCGCGGTGGGGACGTTCTTGCCCACGAAATCCGCGTGGATGGGCAGTTCGCGGTGGCCGCGGTCCACCAGCACGGCCAGCTGGATCTGCTGGGGACGGCCGTAATCATTGAGCTCGTCCAGGGCGGCGCGCACGCTGCGTCCGGTGTAGAGCACGTCGTCCACCAGGACCACGCGCTTGCCGTTCAGGTCAAAGGGCAGGTGGCTGGCGCGCACGGCGGGGGATGGCGCGGAGGCCCGGACCTGCTGGGTGTCGTCGCGGTGGAAGGTGATGTCCAGGGCGCCCACCGGCGGGGCCGTACCCTCGATGGCCTGGATCTGGCTGGCCAGCCGCTGGGCCAGCAGGTCCCCGCGCTGGATGATGCCGATGAGGACCAGGTCGCCGACGCCTTTCTGGCGTTCGAGGATTTCGTGCGCGATGCGGGTAATGGCCCGCCGGATGGATTCCGCGTCCATGATGCGCGTGCCGGGATGGCTCATCGGAGGGTTCCTTTCAGGCAGAAATAAAAACAGCCTCCCGCAAGGCGCGCGGGGAGGCTGGACGGGAACGTCGTCAAGGCTGACATGTTCGAACCCTTTCCGGTCTCTCGGACCAGTTTAAAGGATTGCGGCCGGATATGAAGATACGCCGGAATCTCTTGTGTGTCAAGCCCTAAGCGGACCGAAAAGAGTGGATCGCTTCGTCCCCCGCGGGGACTCGCATGGCTGGTCATTGCGAGCGACCGAAGGGCGCGCGGCAATCCAGCATCCCCTCTCCCCTTCCCCCTGTCGTCCCTGGCCGCTTTGGCCGGATAAAAAAAACCGGAGGGAGCGGGGCTCCCTCCGGCGCATCTTCAAAATATTATCCATGCACACGAATGCGAATCACACTTACTTCTTTTTCTTCTTCGTGGCTTTTTTCTTCGCTTTCTTCACCGCCATGCTGTCACCTCCTTTGCCGACGTGCATGTGTTGATTTATTTATAACACATTCGCCCGCGAAAGGAGAAATATTTTTCGCCTACAGCAAATATTTTTTTATCGCACGGTCACCTTGAGCATCTTGTCGCCGACGCGGATCGCCTGCACCACGTCCATGCCCGAGACCACCTGGCCGAACACGGTGTACTGCCCGTCCAGGTTGGGCTGGCGCGAGAGGCAGATGTAAAACTGACTGCCCGCGGAATTCGGATCGAGCGCGCGCGCCATGGCGACCGTGCCGGTCAAGTGCGAGCGGCTGTTGAACTCCGCGGGAATGGTATAGCCGGGCCCGCCCGTGCCGTCGCCGCTGGGGTCGCCTCCCTGGATCACGAAGTTCGGCACCACGCGGTGGAAGGTCAGGCCGTCGTAAAAGCCCTTGCGCGCCAGTTTGATAAAATTGTCCACGGTCTTGGGCGCGTCTTCCGGATAGAACTTGAAAACGATCTCTCCCTTGCTGGTCTGCAGAACGGCCTCGGTGACGGGTGTGTTGTCGGTCATGGTTTCGGTGGTCGCTTCCTTTCCGGTGGTTTGGGGTACGCTGGCGCAGCCGCTTGCGATCAGCAGCGCCGCACTGCCGAGCACGATCCAGTGACGCATGGTTTTCCTTCCTCCTTGTGATAAATTCAACGCCGCCGTTTTAAATAGTTGAGCGTGCCGCCGGCGAGCACCTGGTCGCGCTGCCGGGGCGAAAGATCACACTTCATCTCCCACTCCGCGCCGGTGGTGAGGTTCTTCACGCGCACGCTCCCGCCGGCCGCGAGGTCGGCCTTGAGCGCCGGGAACGAGAGCGTGTGTCCCGCGTCGGCCTTGGCGTAGTCCGCGGGATCGCGGAAGGTGAGCGGCACGATGCCGAAATTGATGAGATTGGCCAGGTGGATGCGCGCGAACGACTTGACCAGCACCGCGCGCACGCCGAGGAAGCGCGGGGCCAGGGCCGCGTGCTCCCGCGAAGAGCCCTGCCCGTAGTTTTCGCCGCCCACCACGTATCCGCCGGACTGCTCCTGGGCGCGGCGGCTGAACTCCGGATCCAGTCGCGAAAAGGCGTGCTGCGCCAGGGCCGGGATATTCGAACGCAAGGGCAGAAGCTTGGCGCCCGCGGGCATGATGTCATCCGTGGTCACGTGGTCTCCGAACTTGGCCAGCACCTGGCCCTGGTCCCGCTCCGCCAGCGCCGGGAACTGAGGCAGGGGTTTGATGTTCGGGCCGCGTACGATCTCCGCGGCCTGGCCGGAGGCCGCGGGCTTGAGCAGCAGGCTGTCGGAGGCATCGGAGCGCGCCGGCAGCCGGAAGGACTTGCCGGCCTGAAAACGGCGCGGATCCGTCACTTCGCCCTTGATCGCGGCCGCGGCCGCGGTCTCGGCCGAAACCAGGTACACCTGGGCGTCCGGCGTGCCGGAGCGGCCTTTGAAATTGCGGTTGAAGGTGCGCAGGGACACCGCGCCCGAAGCCGGCGCCTGGCCCATGCCGATGCAGGCGCCGCACGCGGGCTCCATGACCCGCGCGCCGGCCGCGATCAGGGCCGCCAGCGCGCCGTTGGCCGCCAAGGCGTTCAACACCTGCTGGGAACCGGGCGCGATCACCAGCGACACGCCGGGGTGCACCTTGCGGCCGGCCAACAGGGCGGCCACGGTCACGAGGTCTGCCAGCGAGGAGTTGGTGCAGGAGCCGATGACCACCTGCTGGGGTTTGAGCCCGGCCAGCGCGCGGACCGGCACCACCGCGTCCGGCGAATGGGGTTTCGCGGCCAGGGGCTCCAGGCGCGACAGGTCCATGGCCAGCGCGCCGCCGGAATACACCGCCCCGGGGTCCGCGGCCAGCGGCCGGTAATCCCGGGCCCGGCCCTGGTAGGCCAGGAACGCGCGGGTCTTGGCGTCCGCGGGAAACAGGCTGGTCGTGGCGCCGGTCTCGGCGCCCATGTTCGTGATCGTGGCCCGTTCAGGCACGCTCAGGCTGGCCGCGCCCGGGCCCGAGTACTCAAGAATCTTCCCCACCCCGCCCTTGACCGTGAGGCGCCGTAGCACTTCCAGGATCACGTCCTTGGCTGAAACGCGCGGGGCCAGGCGGCCGGAGAGCTTCACGTTGAGAATCTGGGGGTGGGTGAGGTAAAAAGGCGCGCCGGCCATGGCCGCGGCCACGTCCAGGCCGCCCGCGCCGATGGCCAGGGATCCCAGGCCTCCGGCCGTGGGCGTATGGGAATCCGACCCGAGCAGGGTGGCCCAGGGCTTGCCGAAACGCTCCAGGTGCACTTGGTGGCAGATGCCGTTCCCTGGCCGGGAAAAATAGGCGCCGAACGTGGCGGCCGCGCTCTGCAGGTACGCGTGGTCGTCGGCGTTCTCGAACCCGGCCTGCAGGGTGTTGTGATCCACGTAGGAAACCGCGAGGCGGGCTTTCACCCGGGGCAGGCCGAGGGCCTCGAACTGCAGCCAGGCCAGCGTCCCGGTCGCGTCCTGGGTCAGGGTCTGGTCAATGCGCAGCGCGATCTCCTGGCCGGGCTCGCTCGCCGGGTCCATGCCGTGCGCGATCAGGATTTTTTCCGCCGCGGTCCGCGGCGTGCGGGAACGGAAAGGACGTCGCGCCATCGCTACTCCTGCCGGTAGGCGTGCGGCCCCTGCTCGAACAGGTTGCCGCCCTTGAGGTCAATGGCCACGACCGCCGGAAAATTGTCCACCTTGAGGCTGTACACGGCCTCGGGCCCCAATTCTTCGTAAGCCACGACCAGGGAGCCGAGCACTTTGGACCCGTAGTACGCGCCCGCGCCGCCGGCCGCGGCCAGGTAAATCGCGCCGCGGCGCTGGAACTCGGCCGCCATGCCGGGCGAAAGCGGGCCCTTCCCCATGACCGCCTTCACGCCGGCCGAAAGCAGGGCGGGCAGGTAGGGCTCCATGCGCTGGCTGGTGGTGGGGCCGGCGGCCCCGATCTGTTCGCCCGGCGCCGCGGGCGTGGGTCCCACGAAATAGATCAACTGGTCCTTGAGGTCCACCGGCGGCTTCTTGTACTCCAGCAGGAGTTCGTAGATCCGTTTCAGCGCGGCATCGCGCGCCGTGATCAGGGAACCGCTCAAGTTGATCCACTGGCCCACCGCGAACTCCTCCATGGCCTTGTGATCGAGAGGCAGCTGCATCCATTTGCCGCTCATAGCGTCACCTCCGCCACCCGGTGGCTGTGGCACTCAAGGTTCACGGCCACGGGCAGGGACGCGATGTGGCAGGGCGCGGTCTCGATGGCCACGGCCAGGGCCGTGGTGGTGCCGCCCCAGCCCTGGGGACCGATGCCCAGGCGGTTGATGGCGGCGAGCAGTTTGGCTTCCCACTCCGCGGTTTTAGGATCGGCCGCGGGTGCGCCCACGGGCCGCAGCAGCGCCTGCTTGGCCAGGAGCGGCGCGGTGTCCGAACTGCCGCCCACGCCCACGCCCACGATCAGGGGCGGGCAGGCCATGGCGCCATGCTGGCGGACATGGTTGAGGACAAAGTCCGACACGCCCTCGATCCCGGCCGAAGGCAGCAGCATGGCCAGGGCGCTCATGTTCTCGCTGCCGCCGCCCTTGGCCATGACGCGCAGTTTCAGGCCCTTGCCCGGCACCAGGTCGTAATGGATGATCGCGGGCGTGTTGTCTCCGGTATTGACGCGTTCCAGCGGGTGCGCCACCACGGAATGCCGCAGGCGCAGGTCCTGGGATCCCTGGCGCACGCCGGCCTGCAGCGCCTCGCTCAGGGACCCGCCCGCAATGTGGACGTCCTGCCCGACTTCCGCGAAGATCAGGGTCCGCCCCGTGTCCTGGCAGAGAGGCTGCACGCCGGCCGAGGCCATTTTCGCGTTGTCCACCAGCAGCTCCAGGGCCTCGCGGCCCAAGGGCGAAGCTTCCTGCTCCAAAGCGGACTGGATCCGCTGGCGCAGATCCGGCCGCATCTGGAAGTGCAGTTCTTTCAAAGCCGCGATCACCGCGTCCCTGACGATTTCGGTCGTTATCTCCCGCATGCGCGTCTGCCTCCGTTCACGGATGCTGCAAGCGCCACGTGTCAACCTGGCGCATCAATTCGCGCACCGCGTCGGCGGAGCGCCGCAGGCTGACCTGGTCCTCGGGAGCGAGCGCCAGCTCCGGGATCCGCACCACGCCGCCGCGCCCCAGGATCACGGGCACGCCCACCACGACCTCCCGCAGTCCGTATTCCCCTTCCAGCCAGGCGGCGCAAGGCAGCAGCGCCTGCTCGTCGCGCAAGATCGCGGCCACCATGCGGACCGCGGCCGCGGCCGGCGCGTAGAAAGCGCTGCCGGTTTTTAGCAGCTGGACGATCTCGGCGCCGCCGTTGCGGGTCCGCGCGACGATGCGCGCGAGCTCGTCGGCCGAAAGCCAGTCCGCGGCCGGAGAGCCGCCCACGCGGGTCAACGGCACGCACGGCACCATCTCGTCGCCGTGGCCGCCCAGCACCATGGCCTCCACGTTTGCCTGCGAAACGCCGAGCGCCTGGGCCAGGAAGAACCGGTAGCGGGCCGTGTCCAGGATCCCGGCCATGCCCACCACCCGCCGCGCCGGAAAGCCGGACGTTTTCCAGGCGGCGTAGGTCATGGCGTCGAGCGGATTGGTCACCACCACCAGCACGGCCTCGGGCGAGGCGGACGCGGCGTGGCCGACCACGGTGCTCACGATCTCGCAGTTGATCTTGAGCAGGTCGTCGCGGCTCATGCCCGGTTTGCGCGGCGAGCCGGAGGTCACGACGATCACGTCGGACCCGATGGTCTCCTCGTACTTGGCCGTGCCCTGGCAGGTTCCGCCATAGCCCAGCACGGTTCCAGCCTGCGACAGGTCCAGGGCCTTGCCGCGGGCCAGGTCCTCGAGTACGTCCACCAGCACCACGTCCCCCAATTGCTGGGAGAGGACCTGCTGGGCCACGCTGGCGCCCACGTTGCCGGCGCCGATCACCGTGATCTTGGGACGAGCCATGGGAACACCTCGGGAGGAATTGGACGGGGTTATCTTAACATACTTTAATGAAAAAACCATTCTCGAACGCCAGGGTTACCCTGCTTGGGTGTTTTCCGCTTCATTCTTATCCGTCACCCCGGTATGTCTTTAACCGGGGTCCAGAGATCTAAAGTCCCTGGATGCCGGCTGACCCCATGCCGGCATGACGGCAGAGCGAAGAGAACCGGACAGGCGGAATTCGCCGGGATAATTTCAGTCGGACAGGCGGGAAACGATCTCGGCCGCGAAGGCGCTGCACTTGACCTCGCGGCTTTTGGGCAGCTGCCGGGCGAGGTCGTACGTGACCACGCCGGAGAGGATCGTGCGCTCCAGACCCTGCTGGACGGCGCGCGCCGCCTCGTTCCAGCCCAGGTGCTCGAGCAGCATCACGCCCGACAGGATCAGTGACCCGGGGTTGACCTTGTCCAGGCCCGCGTACTTGGGCGCCGTGCCGTGCGTGGCCTCGAACACGGCCAGGCCGTCGCCGAGGTTCGCGCCCGGCGCCATGCCCAGGCCGCCCACCTGCGCGGCGCAGGCGTCGGAAAGATAATCGCCGTTCAAGTTGGGAGTGGCCAGCACCGAATACTCTTCGGGCCGCAGCAGCACCTGCTGGAACATGGAGTCCGCGATCCGGTCCTTGACGAGCACGCGGCCCGCGGGAACCTTGCCGCCGTGCGCCTCGCCAAGTTCCTTCTCGGTCACCGTGCGCTCGCGGAATTCCTCGGCCGCCAGCTCGTAGCCCCAATCGCGGAACGCGCCCTCGGTGTATTTCATGATGTTGCCCTTGTGCACCAGGGTGACCGACGGCCGGCCCTGCTCCAGCGCGTAGCGGATCGCGGCCCGGACCAGGCGCCGGGTGTTGGCGCGGGTCATGGGCTTCAAACCCAGGCCCGCGTCCGGCGCCACGGGCTGCTTGAGCTCGCGGGTCACGAACTCCGCGAGCTTTTTCGCCTCGGGGCTGTTGCTGGGCCACTCGAGGCCCGCGTACACGTCCTCGGTGTTCTCGCGGAAGATCACCACGTCGAGTTTTTCGGGATTTTTAACGGGCGCCGGCGTGCCCGCGTAGTAGCGCACGGGCCGCACGCAGGCGTACAGGTCGAGCAGCTGGCGCAGGCTGACATTAAGCGAACGGAATCCGCCGCCGACCGGCGTGGTCAGAGGGCCCTTGATGGCCACCCGGACCGCGCGGATGGCTTCCAGCGTTTCCTCGGGCAGGGCCGAATGGCCGGCGGCCACGGCTTTCTCGCCGCACAGGAGCTCCAGCCAGTGGATCCGGCGCCGGCCGGCATAGGCGAGCTCCACGGCCGCATCCAGCACCTGCCGGCTGGCGCGCCAGATGTCCGGGCCGATGCCGTCGCCCTCGATAAAGGCGACGACGGGACGGTCCGGCACCTGCAGACTGCCGTTCTGCCAGCCGATGAGCTCGCCACCCTGGGGCGCGGGATAGGTCAGCTTAGGCACAGGCGCTACCGCTGCTCGGTCTGGGAGTAGCCCACCCACTTGGAGAAGTGGATGCGGGCCTGGTCCCACATTTCCTCGTCGGAGATACCCGTGATCCGGCCGTTTTTGTATTCCAGGTCAACCCAATCCTTGATGGCGACCACGCCCGGATCGTTCTTCTGCACCTTGTGGCTCTCGGGGATCTTGAGCCGGGCGTTCAGCCAGTAGGCGATCCCGGCCGCGCCGGATTTGTCCGTGATGCCGATATCCACCGGCCGCTTCAGGACTTTTTCCGTGTCGAAGATGTTGTAGATCTCCTGGTCCTTCATCAGGCCGTCCGCGTGGATCCCGGCCCGGGTCACGTTGAAATTCTTGCCGACCAGGGGCTGGTTGTGCGGGATCACGTATTTGATCTCTTTCTCGAAGTACTCCGCCACCTCGGTGATCACCGACGTGTCCACGCCCGGCGCCTCGCCCCGCAGGCCGATGTACTCGATGATCAGGGCCTCGATGGCCGTGTTGCCGGTCCGCTCCCCGATGCCGAGCAGCGTGCCGTTCGCGGCCGAACAGCCGTAGAGCCACGCCGCCACCGAGTTGGTCAGGGCGTGGTAGAAGTCGTTGTGCCCGTGCCATTCCATCAGTTCCGAGGGCACGCCGGCGTACTCCTTGAGTCCGTAGATGATGCCGTTCACATTGCGCGGCAGCATCACGCCCGGGATGCTCACCCCGTACCCGAGGGTGTCGCAGGCGCGGATCTTGACCGGCACCTTGGCTTCGCGCGAAAGCTTCATGAGTTCCTGGGCGAAGGGGATGACGAACCCGTAAAAGTCGGCGCGGGTGATGTCCTCGAAGTGGCAGCGCGGGATCACGCCAAGCTCCAGCGCGGCGCGCACGATCTCCAGGTAGCTGTCCAGGGCCTGGCGCCGGTTCATTTTGAGCTTGTTGAAGATATGGTAATCCGACGCCGAGGTCAGAATGCCGGTCTCTTTGAGGCCCAGTTCCTTGACGAGCTTGAGGTCCTCTTTCTTGGCGCGGATCCACCCCGTGATCTCGGGAAATTCGTACCCGCGCTCCTGGCAGCGCCGCACCGCCTCCTTGTCCTTGTCCGTGTACAGGAAGAACTCGGACTGGCGGATCAGTCCCCGCGGTCCGGAGAGTTTGTGCATCAGATCGAACAAGTGCACGATCTGGTCCGGCGTGAAAGGCGGCAGGGCCTGCTGGCCGTCCCGGAAGGTCGTGTCCGTGATCCAAATATCCTCGGCCGGCATGAGCGGCGAGACGCGGTGGTTGAAGCAGATGAGCGGCGGCCGTTCGTAGGTATAAATGTCGCGGTACAGGTTGGGTTCCTGCACGTCCTGCAGGTGGTAAAGGACTTCTTCACGCTTCAAGGTGTGATGATGGTCATCGTATTTGATCATGGCAACTGCCTCCTTCCCCCATGCCCATGCGGCTAGGGGCCGCGGGTGCTTAAATATACGCAAGGGTCCTGGGAAAGTCAATCGCGGAAAACCGGGCAGGAAGGAAATCCGGGGGAAGCGCGCAGGCAGTCAACAACCTGCCAGGCTGCCGTCGGGCGCTCCCTATAGACCTATATATATGAAGGCGGGCGGTTATCCGAGGTAAACGAACAGGCGGTAAATCAAGAACGCCGGCCAGACGATGGCCTTGAGAATGCCCAGCACCCCGCCCCAAAAAGAGGGCGCTTGCTGGATGAAATACACCGCCGCGCCGATCATGGCAATAAAGTACCCACCACCGCAGGCAGAATTGTTGTTCATGGCCATGGTTGTGACTCCTTGGAAGAGATACGCTACCTTAACGCTAAATCCCTTTTTTGTATAGCAAGAAGATGAAGGATCAAGAACGAGAGGAGAAAGGCGAGAGGCGATCAAGGAGCAGGCGGATCCAGGCGGCAAGCAGGGTCAGGACCGCGAAGCCCATGAGCCCCCACTTGACGGCCGCGGCCGAGGAGGCGATGAACAGGGGTAATCCTCCAAAGGGCCATCCGCGGGAAAGCATCCAGGCGTACAGCATATTTTCGATGTAGTCGCAGGCCACGGCCAGCCAGGGGAACGAGGCCAGCCATACGTTGCGCCGCTCCGGCGGTTCCTGCCTGCTGATCAGGGCGCGGGCCAGGAGGCCTGAGGTGAAAAGGCCGTAGCCCAGGGGAAAAATAAAGTCCAGCCACAGGGTGCCGCGGTATGCCGCGAGCCCGGATTCGCTCCACAGCGCCAGCGCCTGCTGGGCTTTGGCGGGCGTGAAGGCCAGCTGGAAGGAAAGGATCTGCGCCAGGGCCTGCCCATTGAGCCCGTGGGTCATGAAGCCGAAGGCGACCGCCATGAACGCGGCCGACGCGAGCAAGGCCAGGGGATGCGCCAGCAGGCGGCAGCCCTTCGGCCACGGCGCCGGAGTCACTCTGCGTCCTCCCAGATCTCCGTGTCGCGCACCCAGCCTTTGAAGCCTTCGGGCGCCAGCCCCACGGCCACCCAGCCGGATTCGTGTCCCAGCACGCGCACTTCGCGGCCTTCCGGGATCTTGAAGCCCACGTCAAAGTCCGCGCCCGGCCCGTTGCGGGCTTCGGTCTGGTGCGCCACGATCACGCCCATGGGCGCGCGCTTTTCCTCGAGCAGGCGCAGGGAGGCCCACCCCGCGGCGAACAGGAAGACCGCGGTGGCCGCCAGGGACAGCCAGCGCCAGAGCGTTCCCTGCCCCCGGCGCCGGATCAGCACCACGGCCAGGCCGGCGAGCAGCAAATACGCCAGCCACGCCGAGGCCAGCAGGACCTGGCTGGGCAGGGACCGGTAGGCGCCCAGCAGCCAGCGCGCCAGCGGCCCGGCGGCGTCCGGCGGCCGCTGTACTTTTTTGCGGGCGTACGCGAGATTGAACCGGATGTCCTCGTCCCATGGGTCCAGCTTCCCGGCCCGCCGGTAGAGCGCGATGGCGCGCCCCAAACGGCTGGCCTTGAACTCGGCGTTGGCCCAGTTGTAGTACAGCGCGGCGCTGCCCAGGTCCTGGGACTGCAACCTCTCGTAGGCGGCGATGGCCTGGGCGTAGTCGCCGGCGTCGTAGGCCGCGCGCGCCTCGGCCGCGAGATTGTCCGGCGCGGTCTGCGCCCACACGAAGGCCGGCGCCAGCAGGCCCAACAGGCAAAGGAGGCGGAGGGACCTCATGCGCGTTGCTCCCGTGACAGGATGCGGCCCAGCCGGGCCAAAAGCGATTCGGCCTGCCGTTCGTGCGCTTCCAATGCCGCTGGATCGGACTGGCCCGGCGCGAAACGCGCGAAATCGCATTCTTCCCACAAGCGGGACACCTCGTCCAGCAGCGCGTCGTCGGCGCGGCGCTGGCGCAGCTGCTGCAGGATCTCGCGCTGCGTGACGCCCGCGCGGGACAGGCCCAGGCGGTCCGCCAGGTAGCCGTTGACCGCCTGGATGAGCTGGCCGTAAAAACCCTTGGCGTCGCGGCGCAGGCGCGCGTGGCGCGCCTGGCGCAGGGCCTGGCGCGCGCTTCTATCCGCGCCGAGCCGGCGCGCGAAGCGCGGATCTGCGGCCAGGCGGTCCTGCCGGCGCTGCCAGCCCCACAGCCCGGCGAGCGCCAGGGGCGGAAGCCCGAATCCGAGCAACCACAGCCAGCCGGGCAGAGGCGGTGACGCCGGCGTGAACGGCAGATCGGTCTTTAAGTAGCGGATATCCTGGGCCATGAGCTTGACGCCTTCAGCCGGCGCGGTCCCGGCCGCGCCGGGCGCGAACACCGCCGCGGCCTGGCTGGATGGCGCCGCGTCGCCGGGCAAAACTTTCAGACTCAAGCTCGGCACCTGGATCTGCTCAAAGCGCCCGGCTTGGGGATCGAAATAGCTGTACGTGAGCGCCGGGATCGAAAGCACGCCAGTGGCCTCGGGCCGCAGCAGGGTCCGGTAGATCTTGACCCCGCGCACCTCGTCCCCCTGTTTCTGCACTTCGGATGACGAGATGGTCTCGTACACTTTAAAGCCGGTGAGCGGCGGCAGTTCAAGCTTGCCCACGGATTTGACGTTGCCCTCGCCGAAAATGCGCACTTCCAGGGTCACGGCCTCGTTGACCTTGGCCTCCTTGCGGTCCAGCTTGGCGGACAGCGACCACTTCCCGACCGCGCCCGTGAACGTGGACGGCCGGCCGGCCTGCGGGACGGGCTTGACGTTCACCGCCAGGGGATCGGACTGAAGTTCCACCACCTGGCCGCGAGAGAAAAATCCCCGGAAAAATTCATTGGCAAAGGGGTCGGCCAGGCGGCGCTGAAAATCCTCCACGCGCACGGTCAGTTTGGCCGGGCCGATGGTCAGCGATCCGGCCGTGGTCGGAAACAACAGGGTGCGGATCTCGATCACGCGGTATTCGTTGCCGTTCACGATTTGCGTGTATTCCCGCTGGGGTGGCAGGTCCTCGGCCCAGAAACCCTGGGTGTCCGCGGGTTGGTACTGGGGCTGGGACAAGATCGGCACGCGCGTGTAAAACCGAAAGGAGAGAATCAGCGGTTCATTCACATAGACGGTTTTGCGGTCCACGCTGGTGGTGACAAACGCAGCGCCGCGGCTGCGCTCGGACTGGACCGCCGGGGCGCTCGCCTGGGGCGCGGCGCCGGCCGCGGGCGGCGCACTGGCCGCGGGCGGCGCGCCGCTGGCCGCGCCGATGGTCACGGTTATGGGCTGGGTGGCGTGCGTCTGGCCCGCGTGGGTGATCTGGACCGGCCCGATGGTGAACTGGCCGGCATGCTTGGGAACCAGCACATAGGTAAAATTCAGGGAAGAAGTCACCTGGCCGTTGACCCAGGAAAAATTGGAGGACTGCCCGCCGTTATAAACCTGAAAATCGGAGAGGTCCGGCAGTTGGGGCCCGCCTTGCAGATTGGCCTGGCCGGAGATGGAAACCACGAGCCGCAGGGGCTGTCCCACAGCGCCCTGCTTGGGGTTCACGTCCGCCTGGATGGAAATATCCTGGGCCTGGGCCGCAAACGGCAAAACCAGCATCATCGCGGCGAGTTTCAGCCAATTTGCCGTGCGCATCCTTTATCTATCCCCTCTCCCTCAGCCGTCCAAATGACATACCAGATAAGAACCACTGTAAGGCCGGTCCGGTTTTTCGAGTCGTGCCGATACCCCTCTAAACCCGAATCTCAGCGATAGCCCTTGGCAGACAATAGCCAAACTTCCTGCGCGCTATCTGCGTTCACGACTTGAAAAACCGGACCGGCCTTACACGCCGTACATCGTTTGGACGCGCTTCCCCTTGCCTACCAATCCGGCTGATCTTTTCGCCGGCCTTGCGGCGCCGCTTTTTGCATTTGTTCCCGCAGACGGTCCTGCTCTTCTTCCCGAATGGCGTCCAGCAGGTTTTCCGCGTCTTCCTTGCTCATCTCGCCTGGCCTGAGCTGCCGTTGCGGCGCTTCCTCGCCTGGAGTCTTCTGTTCCTGGTTTTCCCCGGCCTTGGCCTCACCCTTGTCGTCCTGGCCTTCAGGTTGGGCGGAGGCATTGCCTTTCTGATCAGGCTTCTGCTTCTGCTCTGCCTGCGATTGCTGCTGTTGCTGTTGCTGCTGCTGTTGTTGTTGCTGTTGCTGCTGCTGCTGGCTCTTAGGCTGCTTCAGCATCTGCAGGGTTTGCGCCAAGTTGTAGATCGTGTCCGCGTCCCTGGGCTTCCATTTCAGCGCTTCGCGATAGGCCTGGGCCGCGGCCTGATAGTTTTGCTGGCGGAAAAAAGCGTTTCCGAGATTATACCAGGCCTGGCTGCGCAACCCGCGGTCTTTTGTGTTCTGGCTGCGCTGGTAGGCTTTCTGGGCGTCCTCCCACTTCTGGAGAGCCTGGTAAGCATTGCCCATATTATAGTCAATCGCCGGATTCTGGGGACTTTGAATTTTGGCGTCTTCGTATTTCTTGAGGGCGTTTTCAAAACGCCCCTTTTGATACTCCCGGTTGCCCGCGTTAACGTCGCCGGCCGTGGAAGCATGTCCTGCCGCGGGGCTCAACAGCAGGAACGGCAGAAGCAGCAGCCAGGCCTTGCGCCGCAGGGGCAGCCACAGGCCGAACAGCAGGAGCAGGAGCGCCGGGACCAGCGCATACTGGTAACGGTCCTCCTGGGCGCCGTACTGGCCGGCCGAGAGCTCGCGTTTCTGCATTTGGCTGATCAGGTCCGCGACCTGGTCGGCGGACAGGGTGCCTTGCGGCGCGGGCAGGTACGCGCCGCTGGTCGCGGCCGCGATCCGGCGCAGGCCCGCCTCGTCCAACTTGGAAAGGACCGTCTCGCCCTTGGCGTCCTTGACATACCCGCTGATCCGGCCGTCCGGCCCGCGCAGGGGGATGGGTTCGCCGCCAGGGGCGCCCACGCCGATGGCCAGGATGCGTACGCCCTGGGCCTTGGCTTCAGCCGCCGCGGCATCCAGCTGGGCCTCGTGGTCCTCGCCGTCCGTGAGCAGGACCAGCACGCGGTAGCCCGCGCTTTCCGGCGGGAACAGCGCCGCGGCCGCGCGAATGGCCGCGCCGAGGGCCGTCCCCGGCGAATGGACCAGGCCGGGCTCCAGGGTGTTAAGATACATTTTGGCGGCCGCGTAGTCCGTGGTGATCGGGCAGACCACCTGTGCCGAGCCGGCGAAGGCCAGCACGCCCACGCGGTCCCCGGAGAGCCGGTCCACCAGGGCCGAGAGTTCCTGCTTGGCCCGGCCCAGGCGGCTGGGCTGCACGTCCTCGGCGAGCATGGAGCGCGAGACGTCCACCGCGATCAGCACGTCGCGGCCCTGGCGCCGGACCTCGGTCAGCTTCACGCCCAGCTGGGGCCCGGAAAGCGCCAGGGCGGCCAGCCACAAACCCGAGGCTAGCGCGGCCAGCTGCAGGCCGCGGCGCAGGGGCGACAGATGGCTGAACAGCTTGGCCACCAGCTCCGGCTCGCCCAGGCGGCTCACGTCCCGCTTGCGCTGCCAGGCCAGCCACAGGAGCCATCCGGCCAGCAGCCAGGGCAGGATCAGAAGCACGAAATAAAAGAACAGCGGTTGAGCGAAGGACATCTTATCCTGCTTTCATGAAACCATGATCAATCATCTCAGTAGTATTCAAGGATTCCCCTCCCCACCGTGGGAGGGGACTGAGGGGAGGGGGTGCGTTCGCCCCCGTTTGACCCCCTCTCCTTTATCCTCTCCCGCCAGGGGAGAGGAATAAAAGTAACCCGGGACCCTCAGCTAGAGCGATTGACTTCAACGCTCCATCTTTCCCTTTTACGGCAGCCTTCGAAAAACCGCGTACCGCATCGCCATCGCGGCCGCCAGCAGCGCCCAGCCCGCGGCGAGCCAGCCGAAATACAGGTCGCGGTAATGGGTGAAGGTCTTGATCTGGTAATCGCTCTTCTCCAACTGATTGATCTTTTCGAAGATCTTCTTCAACCCCTGGCTGTCTTTGGCGCGGAAGTAAGCGCCGCCCGTTTCCGCGGCGACCCGGCGCAAGGTGTCCTCGTCCAAATCCATTTCGCCCCGCACATAACGCGTGCCGAACACCGGGTCCTGCACGGGGATCATTCCGCCGCCAGGCGCGCCGGCGCCGACCGCGTAAATTTTGATCCCCAGCGCGGCCGCGGCCTTGGCCGCGGTCAGCGGCGAAATGGCGCCGGCGTTATTGCGGCCGTCCGTGAGCAGCAGGATCACCTTGCTCGCGGCCCTTGAGCCGCGCAATCGGTCCGCGGCCAGGGCCAGGGCCGAACCGACGGCCGTGCCGTCCACGCCGGTCATGTCAATCCGCACCTGCCGCATGAAGTCCAGCAGGCTCCTCTTATCCGAGGTCAGCGGACACACGGTCTGCGCCGCGCCGCCGAAGACCACGAGCCCCAGGCGGTCGCGGGTCCGGGCCTGGATGAACTGAACGGCCGTTTCCTTGGCCGCGCCCAGCCGGTTCTGCGGCTGGAAATCCACGGCGCGCATGGAGCCGGACGTATCCAGGCAGAGCATGATGTCCACGCCCCGGCCCGTGACCTCCTCGGTCTTCAGGCCGGACTGGGGCCTGGCCAGGGCAACCACGAGCAGGCACAGCCCGAGGATGAACAGCGCGCCGGCCGATTCGTCCGGCCCGATGGCCCGCTTCGGCCCCAGTTTCCGCCAGGAGCCCAGCTCCGCGTACTGCAAGCCTTCGGGCCGCCGGCTCCGCAGCCACAGCAGCCAGGCCAGCCCGGCCACGGGCAGGAACAGGAGCAGCCACCACGGATCAGCCAGACGCACGGGGGTCCTCCTCGGGCTCGGGTCTGGGCGCGGTGCGCTCCACCAGCTCCCACACCGCCTGCCAATCCGCCTGCGCTTCGGCGGCCACGGGCAGCCACTTGGCGAACTTCACCAGGTCGCTGCGGGTGAGCACTTCGCGCGCCGCGTTGACGTCCTGCAGTTTGGCGCGGGCCTGCTTGAGGGACTTGAGCAACTCGGGCGTGGTCTGGTCGCGCGCCGGCACGCGGAAACAGCCCTCCAGATAGGTCCGCAGGATCAAGGACAGGGACACATAGTATGCCTTGAAATCGCCCTGGCCGAGCCAGTCGCTCTGTTTGAGCAGTTCCAGCTGCTCCCGGGCCACTTCATCCGCGGGCCGGCCGGGAGCAACCGCCACGGCGCCGGTTTCAGCCCGTTCCCGCCTGCCCCACCACCACGCTCCGGCCAGCACCAGCAGCGCCAGCGCGGCTCCCAGCGCCCAGGGCCAGGGCGCGAACAGGTAGCGGGGCGGCTTCAAGGGGCGGATCTCGCCCGGCCGGTCTCCGGGCTGTCCGGGCACCGGTTCCACGGTTACGGTCAGGGGCGCGGTGCGGAATTCTCCGGCCCGGCCGTCCGCGCCGCGGTAAGGCTGGATCCAGGCCGGCACGTCCAGCTTGCCGCTCGCGAAGGTGCGTAAGGTCAGCCGGTCCTGGCGCATGCGCGGGCCGGCCTGGTCTTTCTGGAAGGAACCGGCCGCAAGACCCACCACCTCCCACTCGCCCAGGCTGGTCAGGGTCGTGCCTGTGCCGATGGCCACGCCAGGCTGGAGCTGAAGGCTGAGCGCAAACTCCACGGGCTCGCCTTGCTGCGGTTTGGGGGTAAGCAACCGCAGACTGGCGGTCAGGGGCGGCGTTTGGGCCGAAGCCGCGGACGTGTTCCCCCCGGAATCGTACATCTGGATGTCCAGGGTCTGGCCCGGCCGGGCCAGGGCCAGCAGCAGGAAGGTCAGGCAGAACGATAGGGTTTGCGGTCGGGTCATGAGGGTCAATCCTTCAATGGAAACGGCGCGCGCGCATACGGAAGAAATTGAGCAAGGGTTCCACGTAGGAACGGTCGGTCCGCACTTCGATATGGTCCACGCCCAGGCGGTGCCAAAGCGACCAACGGGCCTCGTCCTCCTGGCGGCGGTGCTCCGCGTACTGCCGGCGGAAAGCGGCCGATCCCGCGGGCACCAGGCGGCTCGCGCCCTGCTCCAGGTCCTGCAGCACGAGGTACGGCACCGCGGGCAGGTCCGTCTCGCCGGGATCGCGGATCTCCACCGCGATCACGTCGTGGCGCCGGTTGGTCACGCCCAGAGCGCGGGCGTGGTCCGGCGCGTGGAAGTCGGAGAGCAGGAACACGATGCTCTTGCGCTTCATGATCTCGTTCAGGTATTCCAGGGCCGGGTTGAGGTCCGTGCCCGGCTCCGCGGGCGCGGTGTACAGGATGTCGCGCAGGATGCGCGAGAGCTGGGTGGCGCCCTTGGCCGGCGGGATGAACTTCTCCACCCGCGAGCCGAAGAGCACCGCGCCGACGCGGTCGTTGTTCTTCACGGCCGCGTAGGCCAGGACGCCGGCCAGCTCCGCGGTGAGGTCGGCCTTGGCGCGGCCGCGGGTGCCGAAGCGCTGCGAGGCCGAGAGGTCCACCAGGAGCATGATGTTCAGCTCCCGTTCTTCCACGAACTTCTTGATGTAGGGGTGGCCGGTGCGCGCGGTGACGTTCCAGTCAATGGCGCGGATGTCGTCGCCCGGCAGGTACTCGCGGACCTCGTCGAACTCCATGCCCCGCCCTTTGAACACGCTTTCGTACTGGCCGGCGAAGATCTCGTTCACCAGCCGGCCGGTGCGGATCTCCAGACGTCGGATCTTGGCGATGATCTCGGCAGGCAGCATGGTTTTCAGCAATCCTCCGCTTTGATAAAACCTGAACAGTTGAGCAGTTGACCGTCCCTAAAGGGACTCCCTTTGGTCGCCCCGACCGGTACATCTGTTGGCGCCCCCCGGGCAAAGCCCGGGGTACCAACTTCAACCCTCGCTACCCTCTCTTGGCGACATCCCCGGAGCAGCAATTCCGCAGTCACCCCCCTGCGGAGGGGATGGGACTCCCTTTGGTCGCAGGCTCGCCCTCTACTCTTCACCTGCTCCGGTGCCGTGAGGCTACCGCCTCACGGTACCTCCACGCCGTCGAACACCGACTGCACGATGTTCTCGGGCGTGACCTGCTCGGCCTCGGCCTCGTAGGTGACGATGATCCGGTGCCGGAGCACGTCCGGCCCCACGGTCTTGACATCCTCGGGCGTGATAAAACCGCGGCCGGACAGGAAGGCCAGGGCTTTGGCCGCCGTGGTCAGGCCCAGAGTGGCGCGCGGCGAGGCGCCGTAGGCGATCAGGGGCTTGAGCTCCTTCAGGCCCGCGGCCTCGGGTTCGCGCGTGGCGAACACCAGGTCCACGATGTAATTCTGCATTTTTTCGTCCACGTAGATCTGCTCGACCAGTTTGCGGGCCTTGAGCAGGTCCTTGACACTGACGGTCTGCTGGACCTGGGGAGGCGCGCCGACGGTCATGCGCCGCAGGATTTCCTTTTCCTCCTCGCGGCTGGGGTAGCCGATCTTGATCTTGAGCAGGAAGCGGTCCACCTGGGCCTCGGGCAGGGGATAGGTCCCCTGCTGTTCGATCGGGTTCTGGGTGGCCATGACCAGGAAGGGCTGTTCCAGCGGATAGGTCTTGTCGCTGATCGTGACCTGCCGTTCCTGCATGGCTTCCAGCAGGGCGCTCTGGACCTTGGCCGGCGCGCGGTTGATCTCGTCGGCCAGGATCAGGTTGGCGAAGACCGGTCCTTTTTTAACCGTGAAGCCCTCGCCGCGGGGATTGTAGATCATGGTGCCGATCAGGTCCGCGGGCAGCAGGTCGGGCGTAAACTGCAAGCGCTGGAAATGGGCGTCCAGGCACTGGGCCAGGGTGCGGATGGTGAGGGTCTTGGCCAGTCCGGGCACGCCTTCGAGCAGAACGTGCCCGTCGGCCAGGAGGCCGATGAGCAGGCCGTCCGCCAGCTGGTTCTGGCCCACGATCACGCGGCCGACCTCCTGGCGGATGGTCTCGGTCAGCACGCTCTCCTTCTTCACTTTCTCGGTCAACGCGCGGATGTCTTTATCCATGAATGCCTCCTGGTCAGGAACCGTCCTTTCCCTGCGCGGGGAAGGGGCCTCGGCTTTTTGGATGGGACTCCAGCAGGAAAAAGTCCAGTCAATACTTATTATTTACGCTCACTGTATGCAAAAATCCTCTCTTTGTCAATATCCCAGGGATTTGCATGATTTTAAAAGGACAGACACCTGCCTGGAGGATTTTGTTCCCAAGAATCATATTTATAAGGAAGGGTTCAGGGTTGCAGCAGGTTGATCGTGGTCAGGCGCTCGAGCAGGGATCCCTTGCTGCTGCCCTCGCCCAGGGTCAGGTCCGAAACCACCACCCGGCCGATAACGACCTTGCGGTCCTCGCCCGACGCGTGGCCGCGGCGGAACGACCAGATGTCATGCAGGACATAGTGCCGGCCGCTGTCCCTGCCGAGGTAGAGCATGATGTGCCCGGGAAACTGCAATAGCGCCGGCTGGTTCAGCCGGTCCAGGTGCCTGCGGCGTTCCTCGGCCGCAAGTTTGAGCGGCAGGGCCAGGCGCTGCGTTCCCACCATGGCCTGCGCCGAAGAGTTGCGCGGAAGCTTGAGACCCATGGTCGCGTAGAGATCCATGAGAAACTGCGAGCAGTCGCGGTGTTCGCCCCGGCCGCCCCAGCTGTAGGGATGGTGCAGCAATTTGAAGGCGGTCTGCCACAGGGTCCTGGGCGTGCAGGGCAGGTATCCCTCGCTCACGTCCGCGTCCAGAGGCAGGTACAGCCGGCTGACCCGGGGCCGGCCGTTGACCACGTCGCCCGGCACGGCCAGCACGTAGTGTGCGTCCGTTTTTTCCAGCAGCGGACAGATCGTCCCCAGGTAAAACCGTTCGGCCGCCGTCGTGTTGCCTGCCATCGAGGTGGCGTCCACCGCGTGGCCCGTGACCACCACGAACCGCTCCGGCTGGCTGAAAGAACGCAGGGCTTCGGGCGCGCAGCCTTCGACCACGTCGCGGCGCTTGACCCAGCCGCGGCAGTGAGGGGTGACCGCGAACACCCACTCCCCGTCCAGGCTGGTGTGCAGGATCGCCAGGGGCTGGAAGGCCTGGATGGCGGACACCTGCAGGATGTCGAATTCCACCTCCCAGCGCTGGCCGTTGATGACCTGGTCCGCGGGATAGTAGCGCACGTCGGTCCGCCGCCGGGTCAGGCCGTGGCGCGCCGGGTTGGTTTCTTTCAGACCGAACAAATTGAGGTTGCGGTCCAGCTCGGCGAAACGCTCCGGAGGCACGGGGCGCCCTTCCGCGTCCCAGCGTTGACAGCGTTTGATGCGTTCGGTCTCTTCCTTCAGATAGGTGTAGAGGGTGTACCCCTGCAGGCCCCGGTGCCGGGGATTGGGGTTTTCGCCGAGGTCCTCCGCCTGGTTGAGGTCGCCCCAGGCCGACTCCCAGGTCTGCGCCTGCCAGAGCTCTCCTGAAAAAACGTCCGTCAGCAGTCCGCGGCTGATATTTTGGCGGTTCAGGGCGGCGATTTGCTCGGGCGTGAGCAGCAGCTGGTCCTGGAACAAGTATTTGGCGCTCCAGTACCGCGGATCGTCCATCTCCACGGTGCAATTCGGGAGCGGCAGGCGGGCAATTTCGCGCGGGGGCGGCCCCTCGCGCGGAGGCAGCAGGGCGCATCCCGCGGCGGCCAGCAGGAGGGTAAAAAGGGGGATGAGTCGTCGCATGTGTCCTCGGAGGCGCGGCGCCAGCATGGAGATGGGGGTATTATATCATTGGCGGGCCGGGTGAAACAGCGTTTAGCGGACCGCCCAAGGATTTTGGCTTGGTTTTTTCAGCGGCCGGCAAAGCCGGAAGGCACGTTGCCCGGACCTGGTGCGTCCTACGAAGGTCTAAGCAACGGGATCGTGAAGGTAAAGCGGGCGCCGCGGTCCTGGCCGGGAAGCGGCGACGCGACACCGATCGTGCCGCCGTGAGCTTTCACGGCCAGCTTGCAAAAAGCCAGCCCCAGGCCCGTTCCCGTCACCCGCCGGTCTTCCGGTTTCGCGCGCCCGAAGAGCTCGAAGATTTTGGCGTGCCAGTCGGCGGGAATGGCTTCGCCCTGGTTGGTCACGCTGATCCGCGCCCAGGAGCCTTCGGTCTCCAGCTCCAGGAGAACGTCGCTGTCCGGGGGCGCGTATTTCATGGCGTTGTTGATCAGGTTGCTGACCACCCGTTCGAGTATCTGGAAATCCACGTCCGCCACGATTTCCCGGGGCGCGGGCGTGAAGCGCAGGTTCAGGGGCTTGGCGCTGATCGTGGCATTCATGAGGAGCAGGCTCTGCTGAAGGAGGCTGTTGAGTTCCGTGGGCACGGGATGCAGTTCGAACTCCCGGGTGCGCATCTGGCTGATGGTGAGGATGTCGTCAATCATGGCCCGGAGGCGGACGGCCTGGACGTTGGCGTCTTTCAGCAGGCCCCGCACGACCTCGTCGAGCGTGAAACGCGGGTGCTGCGCCAGCGCCAGGGCGCCCATCACCGCGGTCAGGGGGTTCTTCAGGTCGTGCACGATCATATGCATCAGGGCTTCCTTGCTCTCGCCCAGCGCCTGGAGTTCCTGATTCTGGGCTTCGAGCGTCAGTTTGGAAATTTCCAGTTCCCGGGTCCGCTCCTGGACCAGCCGATCCAGGCTCTGGTTCAGCTGGCGCAGCTCCTCGTTCTGCCTCAGGTTCTCGGCGAGGATCCGGTCGTTCTCCGCCTGCCGGGAAATGATCTCGCTCCGCAGCTGCCGGATCCGGGCGCTGAACTTCTGCAGCAAGCGCTCCAGGTTCTCGGCGGGCAGGGCGTTGAAATCCGCGGGAAACTCGTATTCCAGGGGCGCGTTCGCGGGAAAATCAGCCACGGAGAACGCCTCCCTCCTCCGGGATCTGGTCCAAAACCTGGAGTTCCTGGTCATGGTCCTCGGCCAGCACGTCCAGATCGCCGGCCCCGAGCTGCAGGCGGGCGAGCGCCTCGGGATCGGGTCCTTCCGCGGCCGGAGGATAAAGGCCGAACTGCCTGGCGAGCGCGATCTCGTTGGCCAGGTACAGCGCGCACGCCTGCAGCTGGATCGCGGGGGGGGCGGCCAGGGGTTCATGATGGTGGCCGACGATCTGTCCGAAGGCAGGCGGCAGTTCCCACTGGTCGCAAAATATCCGGCTGAACCCGGTATGGTCCATGCCGAATATCTCCCGCTCCGCCTGCGGCAGGAGCGGATACGGGCCGTGGCTGAACCGGGCCAGCATCGCCAGGAACGGCTCACGGTAGAACTGGTGCTCGATAACCAGCCCCACGTCATGCAAAATACCCAAAAGAAAAAAATCCTCGGCGCTGCCCAGTTTAAGGCGGCGGGAGATCATCTTGGCGCACACGCCCACCGCCGCCGAATGCCTCCGCAGTTCCTCCGGAAACCCGGAGCAGGGACTGCTGAAGTTGAAAACTTCCATGACGCTGGCGTGGATGGCAATGCTTTTGACCAGGTTGGTGCCGAGAAACGCGGCCGCGGCCCGGAGGGTGGTGAGCCGCTCCGGGGCTTGGTAGCAGGGGGAATTGGCCAGGGTCAGGAGCTTGCGCGTGAAGCCGGGTTCATAGCGGAGGCACTGCTCGAGCGCGGCGGCGCTGTCCGCTTGCATGATCTTGTCCAGGGTCTGCGGCCTGGGGAAAACCGTCCGGATCCGGGTTTGTGTCGCTTCCAGATCAATGGTTTGAACCGCCATGGGCATCCCGTCCCTTTCCTTGCTGGGAAGAGTTACGGCGGGATGGGCCGGCTTCTTGACCCCGAACATCGGAAAAACGCGCGGGGCCGGCCTATTCGGTCTGTAAACGCTCGATTTTCTTGAGGTCTTCGTCCCGGCCCACCAGCACCAGGGTGTCGTCCTTTTCAATCACCAGGTCCGGCGTAACCAGCACGTCGTACGTGGCCTTTTCATACCCCACGCCGTCCTTGTCCAGTTCGAGGCTCCGGTGCTTGACCCCGATGATGTTGACGTTGAAGCGCGTGCGCAGTTCGGTCTCGCGGATGGTTTTGCCCTCGATGGTCGGCGGCACGGGCACTTCCACCACCGAAATGCCCTCGGCCAGCTGGAAATAATTGAGCACGCTCACGGCCGTGAGCTCTCCGGCCAGGTCAATGGCCGCTTCGCGCTCCGGGAACACCACGCGCGTCGCGCCGACCTTGTCCAGGACCTTGGCATGCAGGAGGTTGGTGGCCTTGGCGATCACTTCGGGCACGCCCAGGTCCTTGAGGATCATGACCGCCATCACCGAGGCCTCGATGCTCTCGCCGATGGACACGATGGCCGCGTCCACGCCTTCCACGCCCGCGGACTTCAGCGCCTTCACGTCGGTCACGTCGGCGGTCACGGCCTGGGTCACGAGGTCCGACACATCCGCCACCCGCTCGGTGTCCTGGTCAATGGCCAGCACCTCCTTGCGGCTGCGCATCAAGGCCTCGGCCACGTGCTGGCCGAAATTGCCCAGTCCGAGCACGGCAAAGGAATTGCGCTTGCGCATTTCCAGGCGCGTGGACAGCGGCCGCACGGTCTTCAGCCAGTCGTCGAACTTGAACCAATCCAGGTCCTGCTTGCGGTCGGCCTTGCCGTTTTTGCGCTTTTTGGGCGTTGTCATCCGACACTCACTCTCCCTTCAGGATAGGTCACCTGCGCGGGCGTGGCTTTGGCAATGGTCGCCACACCCAGGGTCAGCGGCCCCAAGCGGCCGATGAACATGGTCAGGATCACCATTATTTTTCCGGCGGTGGAGAACCGGGCCGAAAGGCTCAAGACGCCACCGTCGCCCGTGGACAGCCCGACCGTGCCCATGGCCGAGGTCACCTCGAACAGCACGTTGCCGAGCGCCAGCCCGGGCTCTTCCCAGGCGAACAGGAAAATGCTCACGGCCGCCAGCAGCAGGGCCATGGCCGTGAAGATGACGAAGGACTTGGTCACGGTCTCCTGCGGGATTTCGCGACCGAACACGGCCACCCGGTCCCGGCCGCGGACCAGGGTCCACAATCCCAGCAGGACCACGGCGGCCGTGGTGGTCTTGATGCCGCCGCCCGTGCTGCCCGGCGAGGCGCCGATGAACATCAGGATGATCAGGAGCCAATGCGCACCCGCGGGCAGGCGGCCGATATCCTCGATATTGAAGCCTGAGGTCCGCGCCGACACAGAGAGGAACAGCGCATGCAGCGCGTCCTCGCGGATGCCGATGGCCAGGCCCACCCAGCCCAGCACCACCAGGGCCAGGGTCGCAGCCACCACCAGCTTGAAGTGCACCGAGTAGCGCTGGCGCTGGCCGCGCAGATGTTCCCAGATCTCCTGATAGAACAGGAACCCCATGCCGCCGGCCAGGGTCAGCACCATGACCATGGCCACGGCCAGAGGCCGGCCGCCGTCGGTCATGAGATTGTCCGAGAACAGGCAAAAACCCGCGTTGTTGAACGCCGAGATGGCGTGAAAAACGCCCAGGGCGACAGCCCGCCCCGGCGGATGCTGGGGCCAGTAGGACGCGGTCATCAGCGCGGCGCCGACGACTTCCACGGCCAGCGTGAAAAACACCACGCTGCGGATGAACCGCCCCATGCCTTCCGGGCTCTCCAAGTTCATGGACCGGGCAATGGCCGACCGCTCGGTAATGCCCAGGCGCCGGCCCAAGAGCACGGCCGCGGCCGTGGCCAGCAGCATGTACCCCAGCCCGCCGACCTGGATCAGGGCCGCGATGACCACCTGGCCGAAGGGCGCGAAATCCGCGGCCGTATCGCGCACGATCAGGCCGGTCACGCACACCGCCGAGGTGGCGGTGAAACAGGCGTCCACCAGACTGATGATTTTGCCAGCCGGATGGGACCAGGGCAGCATCAGCAGTGCCGTGCCCAGCGCGATGATGAAGAAAAAAAACGCCACCAGCCGCTGGGAGGGCGTGATGTTCCACGTCCGGCCCGCGAGCACTGATTGCCGCGACATGAATATTTCCTGAATAAATTCCTGCGGTGACTTCATATCGCCTGTCTGCCTCTCATCGGAACACCTCGTCCTCGGCCGGCTGGTGTTCGGTTTTCAGCCGCTGGGGATCCCAGGGCCGGCGCGCCAGCCACCAGGCCGCCGCGAGCGTGACCAGCAGCCAGCCGCAGCCCACGGACAGAACGGTCCACACGTGGTACTGGCCGAAGCCGCGGGTGATCTCGGTCCATAGGCTGCGCACCAGCATAACCAGCAGCAGGGCCGGCGTCAGGTATTTCACCATGAAATCCCAGCGCCGGTCCATGGGCAGGCGCGTCGCGCGGTTGATGTGTTCCCGCACCACCCCAGCCTTGAGCCCATACCCGATCACCAGGCACTCCAGCAGGCCGGCCAGCACCAGGCCGTACTGGGTGATATAGTGGTCCACGATGTCCAGCCAGTACAGTCCACTGCCCGTGGTGAAGATCAGGGAGCCGGTCAGGCCGGCCAGGCACAGGACCGTCACCACGGTCTGGCGCGGCCAGCCGAACTTGTCCTGCACGGAAACCACGAACGTTTCCACCATGGCCACCGCGGAGGCGAGTCCGGCCAGCAGCAGCGCCAGGAAAAAACACACGCCGAACACTTCCCGAAGCCACGGCAGATTGACAATGGCTTCCGGAAAAACCACGAACGCCAGCGTGGGGCCGGATTTGACCACATACTCGATCGGCAGCCCTTTGCTGGCCGCAAGGTATCCGAGCACCGAGAACACGGCCAGGCCCGCCAGCAGGGAGTACAGCCAGGTGGACAGACTGGTGATCCACGCGTTCTGCACCAGGTCCGCCTGCCGCGGCAGGTAACTGGCGTAGGCGATCAGCACGCCAAACGCCAGGGAGAACGAAAAGAAGATCTGCCCGTAGGCGGCCATCCAAACCTTGACGTCCAGGAGTTTTTCCCAGCGCGGGGTGAGGTAGTATTTCAGGCCCTCGGCCGCGCCGGGCAGGGTCAGCCCCCACCCCACCAGGATCAAGGTGGTTACGAGCAGGAGCGGCATAAAGATTCTGAGCACCCGCTCGATGCCCCGGTGGACTTCCTGGAAGGTCACGGCCCAGGTCAAGAACCACACGGCCGCCGTGGACGCCACGATCGGCCAGCGCAGGCCGCCGATCTGCTCCGGCGCGGTGGTCAGCCCGAGAAACTTCTGGTGAAAAAACCCGCCGGCGTCCGCGCCCCAGGCCGTGGAGAAGGCGTACACCAGGAAATTGGCGCACCAGCCGATGACCACTTGATAGTAAAACAAGATGCCGAAGGTCACGAACAGCGGCATCCACCAGCCCAGCCATTCCACCTGCGGGCTGATCTTGGTGAACGCCAGGGGCGCCGAGGCATGGGCCTTGTGCCCCAGGCCGTATTCCATGAGCATCAGGGGAATGCCGGCCGTCAGCAGGGCCACCGCATAGGGGATGAGGAACGCGCCTCCGCCATTGGCATAGGCAATGTAGGGAAACCGCCAGATACTGCCCATGCCGACCACGGACCCCATGACCGCCAATAAAAAGCCGAAATTCGTGGAAAAGCGACCCCGCAGGGCCATTCCCGCTACCCCCTAGAAATGCGAAAGCAGGCCGGCGGAACCTGCCCGCTCGACCTGCGTGAGATGCATCATACGACCTGGAACAGCGGATGTCAATGGAAAAGGGGCCTTACCGCCGCCGGGCCAGATAGTTCTCGAACGAACGGTCATAGGTTCTTTCGCCGACCTTATCAAAATAGCACGCCGGCAGTTCGCCCAGGCCGCGGTGGTAGGCGATGCATTCGCAGCACATCCCCTTGCGGCTGCAGGGGTAGGTACAGTTGCACTTTTTCAGGTTTTTCTCTTTGCGGCAGTCCATGGTCCCTCGCCCCCCGATCCAACCTTGCTTTTTGAGCAGCGGACCGCAGCTGAGATGTTCTCTGCTGTTCCGCTTACGGCTGCTCAGCTGCTCTGACCGGCAGCCAACGCTGCCGGTCAGTCCCCCATGACCTTGATGACCAACCGCTTGGGCCGCTGGCCGTCGAATTCGGCGTAAAAGACCTGCTGCCAGGGACCCAGGTCCAGCTTGCCCTGGGTGATGGGCAGGATCACCTCGTGGTGGACCAGCAGGTTCTTCAGGTGCGCGTCGCCGTTGGTCTCGCCGGTGCGGTGGTGCCGGTAGTCCGCCTTAAACGGGGCGAGCTTCTCCAGCCACTCGTCAATGTCCGCGAGCAAGCCGTCGTCCGCGTCGTTCACGAACACGCCGGCCGTGATGTGCATGGCCGAGACCAGGACCATGCCCTCCTGCACGCGGGAGTCGGCCACGGCCTTGGCCACCTCCTCGGTGATGTTGCGGTACTCCCGGTGTTTTTTGGTGTTGAAGGTCAGGTACGCGGTGTGGCTTTTCACGAGGATGCTCCTTTCGGAGGGCTTCGCGAGGATAGACAGCCCTTGTTCGGGCGGTTAACATTTTTTTATGTTAACGTTTATCTATTTATTTGTTAACGTGCCCAACTGCGGTCAAAACACCGTTTTTAGCAGGACGTTCAGCAGGTCGTCGTCCCGGTAGTGGATGGTCAACCCGGCCTTGTAGAACGGCGTATGCAGCACGTTTTCCGCGCCCGCGGTCAGCTCCAGCAGGTCCCACAGCACCACGCCCACGCGCACGTCCAGCTGCATGGGATTGTATTCCACCCGGTAGGCGTCCAGTAGCACGGCCAGGTCGTCCTCCCACAGGCGCAGGTCCAGGCCGGCCACGAAATATTCGTCGCGGATCATGCCGCCGCGGATGAAGAGCGGGGTCTGCAGGATGCGCCAGGCCAGCTGGGCCTCCCAGGTGGTGCGGTCGGTTTCATAGCCGTAGAGGTCGCTGACCTTTTGCAGGCCCAGCACGTAGTAGCGGTCCGGCGAGGGCCAGATCAGCAGGTGGGCGTGGCCGGACGACAGGGGGCGGTCGAACTTGTAGAGCCCGAAATTCAGGTCGAACTTGATGCGGTCCATTTTCTCCTGGTAGTCCCCCACGCGCTTGACCACCTTGGAGGCGGTCTCCACGGTCTCGGTGATGGTCTGCTTGGTCTCCGGGGAGAGCAGTTTCTGTTCGGTTTGCTTCAGGTCGGCCACGATCGTGCGCAGGTCGCGGACCGTGGCCACCAGCTCGTCGTAGAGCGCCGGATCGTGCACCAGCTTGGCGAGCGTGCCCTGGTCCTCGTCCTCGACCGCCGCGAGCACGGATTTAAGCTCCTGCAGGGCGTCCCGGAACGCGTAGTACAGGCTCGGGTCCTTGGCCAGGAGTCCCAGGCTGCCGCGTCCCTCGGCCACTTCGCGCGACACCTGGTCCAGGTTCGCCAGCAACCCTTTGGCCGAGACCACCAGCGCCTCCAAGTCATCGGTCAGCTCTTTGGGCGGCACACCCGCGATCACGCTGCCGTCGCCGACCGTTTCCGCCTGCGCGCTGCCCTGGGTGAGGTTGATGTACATATCGCCTAAAAGCCCCATGCCCTTGATCTCGGCCTTGGAATCGGTCTTGAGATACGGCTGGATCTTCCGCTCGACGGCCATCACCACTTTGAGCCGGGGCGGGTCGCTGCCCGGCACGAAATCCACGTGCACCACGGACCCGACCTCCACCCCCGAGAACCATACGGGCGAGGAGGCGCGCAGTCCGGCCACGGCCGGATAGGTGGTGACGAGCTTGATCTTGCGGGAGAACGGGTTGACGCCCTTGGTGGGAAAGATCATGGCCAGGAGCGCGATGGTCACGGCCACCGCGACCAGCGTGCCGACCTTGACCTGCATGGCGGGATAGTTGCGGCTGCTTTTCATGGTGCGGAAACCTCTGCTTCCGCCGGCTGGTAGAAAGCCAGCAGTCGTTTTTCCTGCGCGAGCATCTGCCTGCGCGAACCGGTCCAGACCACGCGGCCGGCGCGGATCACGACGAAGCGGTCCGCGACCTGGGCGGCGTCGTTCAGGCTATGGGTGACCAGCACGCTGGTCACGTGGTGCTCACGCTTGAGCTGGTTGATAAGCTCCAGAATGCTTTCGCGGGCCACGGGGTCCAGGCCCGTGGTGGGTTCGTCGTAGAGGATGAGGCTGGGCCGGTAGATCAGGGCCCGGGCGATGGCCACGCGCCGGCGCATGCCTCCCGAGAGCTCGTCCGGCATCATGTCCACCGTGTGCTCCAGACCCACGGTGGCGAGCATCTCCCGGACCTGGGGCGCCACCTGCTCGTGCGTGCGGCGGCCGTGCTCCATGAAATAGTACCCCACATTTTCGCCCACGGTCAGGGAATCAAACAGCGCGCCGTCCTGGAATACGATCCCGATCTTTTTGCGGACCTCCACCAGCTCGGCGTAGGCCAGGCGCGCGAGTTCCTGTCCCGCGACCAGCACGCGCCCCGCGTCCGGCCTGGCCAGGCCGAGCATCACGCGCAGGATGGTGCTCTTGCCCGATCCGGAGGCGCCGAGAATGGCCAGGGTCTCGCGCTCCCGGACCGCGAGTGAAACGTCCCGGAGGATCGGGTTGCCGGCGATGGCATAGTCCACGGACTGCATCTCGACCATGGCTGGTCCCCTTCTCTAAAAGACCGTGTCTGAATAGAAGATTCATCCTTATTCGTCACCCCGGCGGAAGCCGGGGTCCAGAAAAGCAATTGATTTTAATCCCCTGGATACCGGCTTTCGCCGGTATGACGAACTTTATGCTTAACCCGTTAGAAATGAGCACAACCCTTTGCCTGCCCCTTCACACCCCAAATGCTTTCAGCACGATAAATCCAATAAAATAATTAGCCAGGAAGATCACCACCGAGCTCGCCACCACGGCATTGGCCGCGGCCTGCCCCACGCCCCGCACGCCCTGGCTGGCACGCAGGCCCAGAAAGCACGCGATGGTGGCGATGATCAAGCCGAAAACGAAGGGTTTGATCAGCCCGCCGGACAGATGGCGCATGACAAAGGCCTTGCGTGCCTCGAACCAGAAAGTGCCCGGCGAGACCGTGGAGATCAGAAAACCGCCCAGCAGGCTGATCAGATTGGTGATAATGGTCAGGACCGGCGCGGCGATGAACAGCGCGGCCACGCGCGGCGCCACCAGTTTCTGCATGGGGTCCTGCCCCAGCCCTTCGATGGAATCAATTTGCTGCGTGACCCGCATGGATCCCAGCTCGGCGGTGATGCGCGCGCCCACCCGGCCGGCCAGCATGAGGCCGGTGATCACCGGCCCCAGTTCCCGCACGGTCGCGACCGCCAGCATGCGGCCGATGTAGACCTTGGCGCCGTAGATCGCCATTTCGGCCTCCAGGATCAGCGTGATGGCCATGCCGATGAACATGCCCGTGGCGATCATGATGACCACGGACTGCACGCCCAGGGCGTCCAGCTGTTCCAGCACGTCGCGGTAAGCCGGCGGTTTGCGCACTACGCCGGTCAGGGCGTCCAGCGAGAACATCACATAGTCGCCCAAGAGCCGCAGGCTGGCCAGGACCCTTTCCCACAGTTCCCTCATTCCACCCCCGGCGCCCGGCGAGGCGCCACCTTCAGCCACCGCTGGTATTCGTCCTCGAAGTTGGGCGTGAAGTTCCCTTGCCCCAGGCTGGCCTGGATCTCGCCCGGCGACCAGAACCGGCCGTCCTCGATCTCCCGCGGATCAGGACGGACCTCCCCCTCCCAAACCGTCCGGTACGTGGTGACCCATTCGGTCTCCACCGGGCTGCGCATGATATATTGATACAACCGGTCCAAAGCAGCGCCCTGGATGCCGAGCTCCTCGGCCAGTTCGCGCTGGGCCCCCGCGAGCTCGGACTCGCCGGGCCGCAGATGTCCCCCGACCGAGGTGTCCCATTTCCCGGGCTGGATGTCCTTGCGCCTGGACCGCAGCTGCAGATACAGCCTCCCGGCCGGGTCAAAGACCAGCACGTGCACCACCCGGTGCAGCAGGCTCGGGTCAGAATGGCACTCCTCCCGCCGCGCCAGCCGCAGGACCTTTCCCTCGGGGTCCACCACCTCAAACCACTCCGCTGAACCTTCCATGCCGGCCATCATAGCAAAAGCATAGTGAATTTAGAATGACTTTCACTGATCAAAGTCCTCAAGTCAAGCCGGGGATCATCCCCGGCGGTTCACCCTCCGAATGACAATTGCATCCCTGGGTTTTTTCACCTGGATTTGTGGCGGAAGCGATGCGAAAATGAACTGCCCCGCGATTTATCGCGGGGTCTCCAATATCATGCCCTGAGCATCCATTTATTGTACCCCGCCCAAAGGGCGGAGCATGAATAAGCGAAAGGGTATACCCCCATGCCCAAAGCCATCATCATCGGCGCCACTTCCGGCATCGGCTGGGCCCTGGCCCAAGACCTGGCCCGCCAAGGCTTTACCCTCGGCCTCGCCGGCCGGCGGCTGGAGCGGCTCCGCAGCCTCCAGCATTCCCTGGCGCGGGTCACGCGCATCCAGACCCTGGACGTGCGCCGGCCGCGGACGGCCCTCGTCCAGTTCAAACGGCTCATCCGTGCGCTGGGAGGGCTTGATCTGCTGGTGATTTGCGCCGGCATCTCGCGGCGCGAGGCCAGCTGGCCCGAGGAGCTGGAGATCATCGCGACCAATGTCCAGGGCTTCGCGGCCCTGGCCCGCGCGGGCTTCGACCATTTTTGCAGTCAGGGTCACGGCCACCTGGCCGCCCTGTCCTCGATCTCCGCCATCCGCGGACGCGCGGAGAACGTGGCCTACGCGTCCAGCAAAGCGTTCGTTTCCAATTATCTGCAGGGCTTGCGCCAGCAGGCGTTCCGGCGCGGCCTGCCGATCACGGTTACCGAGGTCCTGGCCGGTTGGGTGGACACGCCCCTGATCCGCCGCTCGGGCGCCAGGCGGTTCTGGGTCGCTCCGGTCGCCGTGGCCAGCCGCCAGATCGCGGCCGCCCTGGCCGCGAAAAGATCGCGGGTATACGTCACGCGGCGCTGGGCCCTGATCGCTTGGTTCTTAAAGTGGGTTCCGGACTGGTGGCATAAACGGCTTTAAAAAGCGAACAGCAGAACAGCCGACCGCACGTTTGAAGACAGTTATTCTTATCCGCTGGTCTGCTGTTCTGCTGCTCAGCTGCTCAGCTGCTCCACCAAATAAAGAAAAGGGCTCCTCGTTAGAGGAGCCCTTTTCTTTATTTGGTTGCGGGGGCTGGATTTGAACCAGCAACCTTTGGGTTATGAGCCCAACGAGCTACCATTGCTCCACCCCGCGATGTGTCCCTGCTGGTGAGGCTGTAACTTATCACTTCCCATCCCTATTGTCTATATAAAATCCTTTCTTTGCCCCTCTTTTTTACCTCTGAAGGCGGAGGAGTCTTCCCCAGGCAGCAAGCTTGCCAGCCTGTCCTTTTAACCGGGCTTGGATTCGGATTGGCTCTCCGAATCCAAGCGATGATATCAAAGGCCTCAAGCTGATGCGTGGGGAAGACTCCTCCGCCGTTCTCATTTCCCCTTCTTCCCTTGCGCCGCGACCGCGGCCATGGCCTTCTGCACGGCCTCGGCGTCGCCGAGGTAGTAATGCTTGACCGCGTTGAACTGCTCGTCGAACTCGTACACCAGGGGCACGCCCGTGGGAATGTTCAACTCCACGATCTCCTGGTCCGAGACCTGGTCCAGGTGCTTGACCAGCGCCCGCAGGGAATTGCCGTGGGCCGCGATCAGGATCTTCTTGCCTGCCTTGAGCTGGGGCAGGATCACGTCGAACCAGTACGGCAGGGCCCGCTCCAGGGTGGCCTTAAGGTCCTCGTGCGCCGGGATGTCCTTGTCCGCGAGGCTCGCGTAGCGCGGGTCGTGGCGCGGGTGGCGCGGGTCCGCCAGCTCCAGGGGCGGGGGCGGGATATCGTAGCTGCGGCGCCAGATTTTTACCTGGTCCTCGCCGTATTTCTCCGCGGTTTCGGCTTTGTTCAGCCCCTGCAGGGTGCCGTAGTGGCGCTCGTTCAGGCGCCAGGTCCGGTGCACGGGGATCCACATCAGGTCCATCTCATCCAGCGTGATCCACAGCGTGCGGATCGCGCGCTTGAGCACCGAGGTGTGGGCCACGTCGAACGTGTACCCTTCCTGGCGCAGCAGCTGTCCGGCCGCGTGGGCCTCTTTAAGCCCGCGTTCGGACAGGTCCACGTCCGTCCAGCCCGTAAACCGGTTCTCCAGGTTCCACGTGCTTTCGCCGTGGCGCAGCATCACCAGCTTGATCATCCCATCCTCCTTGGTTATTACAAGTTGAGATTGCTTCGTCCCGCTGGTCCTCGCAATGACTCCTTTTTCGAACTATGGTCAGTGCAAGCGACCGGAGGTCGCGCGGCAATCTTGTTTACGGGTTGGAATCTTCTTTTGACGCGGTTGCAGATTATAGCACAGAACCCCGGCTGTCAAGCCCCGCCGGAAGTATAAAAAAACCGCCTGCGCGGGGCGCAGGCGGCTCACGGGGTAAAGAACGGAGCGTTCAGTTCCGATAAAAAACAGCTTGCAGGGCCGGCCAGCGTTCCTTCATAAAATGGAGCAGGGGTTCCCACTGGTGGCTTTGCTTCATGACCGCTTTGGCGAACGCCTGGCGCAATTTCTGGCGTTCGGCCGCGCGCACCAGATCTAAAGAGGATTTGTTCAGGAGGAGCAAGTAGTTGTTCTCGGTCTCGGGCTTGGGTAGCATGGCGGCTCACCTGCCTCTCTGACCTGTTTGTACCTAAAGTATATCACCGAAAAAACGGAAAAACAAATTTGGGCGGCCCGCCAGCCGCCAATAATACCCTTTTTATTCAAGCCTATTCGGGCGCGCACCGGAAAACCGGGACAGAGTCTGTTCAGGCCTTGTGCTCGCGGTAATACTGGATCAACCCGCGGGTGGAGGCGTCGTGGGCGCCCACGGGCTTAGTCCCCTTCAGCTCCGGAACGATCGCCTGCGCCAGCACCTTGCCCAGCTCCACGCCCATTTGGTCGAAGGAGTTGATGTTCCAGATCGCGCCCTGGGTGAAGATCTTGTGTTCGTACAGGGCGACCAGGCTACCCAGGGTCCCGGGTGTAAGCTGCCGGAAGAACAAGGTGTTGGTCGGCACGTTCCCGGGAAAGGTCTTGGCCCGCGCCAGCAGGTCCAGCCGTGGGCCGCTGACGCCTGCGGCGGCCAGCTCCTTCCTGGCCTGGTCCTCGGTCTTGCCGGCCATGAGCGCCTCGGTCTGGGCCAGAAAATTGGCCAGAAGCAGAACATGGTGGTCTCCCAGGGGGTTGTGCGAGACCGCGGGCGCCAGAAAATCGCAGGGAATGAGCTGCGTGCCCTGGTGGATCAACTGGTAAAAAGCGTGCTGGCCGTTGGTGCCTGGTTCGCCCCAGATCACCGGGCCCGTGGCATATTCCGCCCACTCTCCGGACAGGGTGACGCGCTTGCCGTTGCTTTCCATGTCGCCCTGCTGGAGGTAGGCTGGAAAGCGGGACAGATACTGATCGTAGGGCAGGATGGCGTGCGTGGCCGCCCCGAAGAAGTCCGCGTACCACACGCCCAGCAAGGCCATGAGCACCGGCAGGTTCACTTCGAACGGCGCCTCCCGGAAGTGCTTGTCCATGGCGTGCGCGCCGTCCAGCAGTTCCTCGAAGCGGTCCATGCCCACGGCCAGGACGATGGAAAGGCCGATGGCCGACCACAGGGAATACCGGCCGCCCACCCAGTCCCAAAAACCGAACATGTTCTCCGGCGCGATGCCGAACTGGGTCACGGCCGCGAGGTTGGTGGAAATGGCGGCGAAATGCTTGGCCACCGCGGCGTCGGTGCCCCCGGAGGCCAGGAACCAGGCCCGGGCGCTGTGCGCGTTGGCCATGGTTTCCAGCGTGGTGAACGTTTTGGAGGCGATCAGGAACAGGGTGGTGTCGGCTGAGATCCGTTTGAGCACCTCGGCCAGGTGGGTGCCGTCCACGTTGGAAACGAAATGGAACCGCAGGCGCGGGTGGGCGTAGGGCGCGAGCGCCTGGACCGCCATCTGCGGCCCCAGGTCCGAGCCGCCGATGCCGATGTTCACCACGTCCTGGATAGGCTGGCCCGTATGACCGGTCCAGGCGCCGCTGCGCACGGCCTCGCTGAACGCGCGCATCCGCCCCAGCACGCCGTTGACCTCGGGCATGACGTCCTGGCCGTCCACCAGGATCGGCCGGTTGGAGCGGTTGCGCAGGGCCACGTGCAGCACTGCCCGGTTCTCCGTGGTGTTGATCTTCTCTCCGTTGAACATGGCCTCGATCCTGGCCCTGAGGCCGGCCTGCTCGGCCAATGACAGCAGGAGTGTCAGGGTCTCGGCCGTGATCCGGTTCTTGGAATAGTCCAGCAAGAGATCGCCGAAGGAGACGGAGAAGGTCTTGAAGCGCTCCGGGTCCTGGGCGAACAGGTCGCGCATCTGCAGGTTCTTAACCTGCTGGTAGTGGGCCTGCAAGGCCTTCCAGGCCGGAGAGTGGGTCAGGCTGGACATGGAGCCGCTCCTTGTTCCGGGATGAATCGCGGGTGACATTTTCCGCTTTTTAAAGTCAAAATGCAAGGGGTCAGGAAAAACGCGGGGGCGCGGAGCGTGCGCTTAGTGGACCGCCGAACAGGGCTGGACGATCAGTTTGACGCCCTCGCCCGGGAACTGCTTGCGGAGGGCGGCCACTGCCAGGGCCAGTTTGGGTTCCAGCAGGGCGGGCGCGGCGAAGACATACAGCGCGTTCACCGCGGGCCAGACCTCGTCGTTCAGATGGGGACCGGAGTTGCCGCTGCCCTTCACCTCGTCCCAGCGGGAGAAGGCTTGGATCTTCTGCGCGGCCAGCAGTTGTTTGACGTCGGTCTCCAACGCCACGTTGAAGACCAGCCAGTACAGGTTCAGCTTGATTTTGGCGGACCGGGAACCGGATCTGTTCGGCATGGGCGCACGCTCCTGGCGAATAGGACTCACAGCGTCGGCTGCTCGAAACGCTTCAGCCGTTGTTCGAAGATCGTGTACAGCACCGGGATCACCACCAGGGTCAGCACCGTGGAGACCCCCAAGCCGAAGATCACGGCCACGGCCATGGGCGCTTCGGTCTCGCCGCCCTCGCTCCAGCCCAGCGCCATGGGCAGCATGCCGAGGATGGTGGTCAGGGTGGTCATGATAATGGGGCGCAGGCGCGTGCGCCCGGCCTCGACCACCGCCTCGCGCAGGGATTTGCCCCGGCGCCGGAGGATGGTGGTGTAGTCCACCAGCAGGATGCTGTTCGAGACCACAATGCCGGCCATCATGATAATGCCGAGGAACGATACCGTGGACAGGGTGTGCCCGGTCAGGAACAGGCCCCAGATCACGCCCACGACGCCCAGGGGCACGGCGAACATGATGATGAACGGGTCCAGCAAGGACTCGAACTGCGCCACCAGCACCATGTACACCAGCAAAATGGCCAGTCCCAGGGCAAAGAGCAGATTGCCAAACGCGTCCTGCATGTCCTGGTAGGTTCCGGCCACCTTGATGGAGAACTGGTCCGGGATGGTGATCTCGGTGCGGATCCGGCGCTGGATCTCGGCCGCCACATCGCCGGGCGCGCGGCCGCTGACCTGGGCGTTGATGGTGATCAGGCGCTCCTGGTTCTTGCGGTCAATAGCCACCGGCCCCTCGCCGGGCCGCAGGGACGCCACATTGGCCAGGGGGATCTTGGCGCCGGTCATGGTCGTGAGCATGACGCGGTCAAGGTCCTGCAGCGTGCGGCGGTCGCTTTCCTGGTAGCGCACCAGAATGTTGTATTCCTTGCCCTTGACCGGATCGCGGTACAGGGACGCCACTTTGCCGGCCATGGCGGTCTCGATCGCGCCGGCCACTTGGGCCACGGTGAGCCCCAGGTCCGCGGCCCGCTGGCGGTTGATCTCGATCTGCATTTCCGGGAGCCCCTCCTCGCGGGAGACTTCCGGATCCCGGACACCCTTGACTTTTTCCATCAAGGCCACGACCCTGTCCGACAGGCCGCGGGCCGTGATCAGGTCATACCCCTGGATCTCCACCACGATCGGGGCCGTGGCGCCAAAACCGCCCATGCCCTGTTCCTCTCTGATCTTAATATCCGCGCCCGGGATCATGGCCAGCTTGGGGCGCAGGGCTTCGATGACCTCGTCCGTGCTCCGCCGGCGCTGCGCTTTCTTGACCAGCTGGATGGTCATGTTGCCGGCGTGACTGCCGGTGATGCCTCCGAAAACGGACGCCATGGCGCCCATGCCGCGGCCTTCCACGCCCGCGCGGGCGAAGCTGTCCTTGATCTCCGGAACCTCCTTCTGCAGCACCTGGTGGATCTGGTTCAGGACCCGCTCCGACTGCTCGATCCGCGTGCCGACCGGCATTTTGATCGCCACTTCGATCTGGCCTTCGTCCGCGGCCGGGATGAATTCCATTCCGACCAGCGGCAGGAGGAACAGGGTCGCGAAGGAGATGCCCAGGACGGTCCAGATCACCCGGCGCCGGTGGTCGAGCGCCAGCTCCAGCGCGCGTTCATACCAGGCGGTCAGGCGGTGCAATCCCGCGACAAAGCGGCAGTGCAGCCAGGCCGGCCATTGGGTCCAGCCCTTCAGTTCCTCGGGCTTGGGCTCGCAGATCACCTCGGCCCGCAGGAATTTGGAGGTCAGCACGGGAATGAGCATCAAGGCCACGAACAGCGAGGCAAAGAGGGAGAAAGAGACGGTGTAGGCCATGGGCTTGAAAATGATCCCCGCCAGGCCGGTCACGAACAGAATCGGCACGAACACCACGATGGTCGTGATGGTGGCCGCGATCACCGCATTGCTCACCTCGGCCGCGCCCAGGAGCGAGGCCTCCCGGGGGCGCTCCCCGGCCTGCATGTGGCGGTAGATGTTCTCCAGCACCACGATGGCGTCGTCCACCAGGCGGCCGACCCCAAGCGCCAAACCGCCCAGGGTGGCGATATTCAGGGTCATGCCCGCGAAATACAGCAGGGCGAAGGTGGCCACGATGGAGATCGGGATGGCCAGGGAGACGATGAGCGTGCTCCGCCAGTTGCCCAGAAACAGCAGGATCAGAAAGACGGCCAGCAGGCCGCCGATCAACACTTCCTGCTTCACCCCGTTGATGGACATTTCGATGTGCTCGGCCGAATCGAAGATGGTGCTGATGGCCACGCCCGTGGGCAGGTCCGCCTGCAGTTTGGCCAGCTCCTGGCGCACCCGCTGGGCCACCTGCACGGTGTTGGCGGCCGAGGCCTTCTGGATCTGCACCAGCACGCCGGGCTTGCCGTTGATGCTCAAGACCGAGGTGTTCTCGATATAATCGTCCTTCACCTCGGCCACGTCCCGCAGACGCACCGGCACCCCGCGCGGGCTGGCAACAACCGTGGCGGCGATCTCCTCCACGGTCTGGAACTGGCCGGTGGTCCGGACCAGAAAGTCCGTGGCCCCGATCTTCAGGTGCCCGCCGGGCAGGTCGAGGTTGGCCGCGGCCAGGGCCATTTTGATCTGCTCGAGGGAAAGCCCCGTGCCCTCCAGACGGCCGCGGTCCAGGCGGACCTGAATCTCCCGCTCCAAGCCGCCGGCCGCGGAGACCAGGGCCACCCCGTTGATGCGCGCCAGGCGCTGGGCGATGGTGTCCTCGGCCAGCGTCCTCATGTCGTCCAGGCCCCGGTCCGGGCTGGAGACGGCCAGGAACATCACGGGCATCATGGAGGGATCGAACTTGATGATCATGGGATTGTCAATGCCCTCCGGCAGGAAGCGCCGGACCAGGTCGAGCTTTTCCCGCGTGTTGATCGAGGCGGCCTCCATGTCGGCGCCCCAGTCGAATTCGAGCATGACCACCGAAAGTTCCTGCAGGGATTTGGAATGGACGTTCTTGATGTCGGTCACCGTGGACAGGATGCCCTCGATGGGCTTGGTGACCATGCTCTCGATCTCCTGCGGACCCACGCCGGCGTAGTTGGTCACCACCGCGACCATGGGGAAATTCATCTCGGGGAACAGGTCAATCTTGAGGTTCTGCAGCGAGATCAGGCCGAGCACGAGCACCGCGGTAAAGATCATGAACACGGTGAGCGGCCGCCGGATGCCGAAACGCGATAGGAACATGGCTTATTCTCCTTGGACCGCCTGGATGCGCGACCCCTCGGTCAGGCGCGTCTGGCCTTCCACCACGACCTGATCCTGCGCGGTAAGCCCGCCGGCGATCTCCACCTCCGCGCCCTGGTTCCAGCCGGGCGTGACGTCCCGCCGGACCGCGCGGCCGTTGTCGTTGAGATAAACGTAATACTGCTGGTTCTGCTTGAGCAGCGCCTCCCGGGGCAGCAGCAGGCCGCCCGGCTTCTGGCCCACGATCACGTCCACGTCCGCGAGCATGCCGGACTTGAGCTTGCCGGCCGTGGCTTCCAGGGCCACCACGGCCAGGGTGGTCCGGGTCAAGCGGTCCACCACCGGCGAGACCCGCTCGATCCGGCCACGGAACGTTTCGCCGGAATGCGCATCCACCCGGATCAGGGCCTCCTGGCCCGGCTGCACGCGGGCCGCATCCTTTTCGACGACGGCGATCTTGACCTCCAGCCGGCTGGGATTGACGACCAGGGCCACGGGCGTGCCCGGGCCGCCCATGCCGGCCGAGACCGCGCTCCCGATCTCGAGAAACCGCTGGGCCACCTGACCGGCGATCGGGGCCTTCACCGGCGCCGGCTCATAGGTCAGTCCCACTTCGTCGCGTTCCACCCAGGCGATGACCTGGTCTTTTTTCACCCAGTCGCCTTCAGCCTTGACATACCGGAGGAGTTTCCCCGGCACCTTGGAGTAGGCATTGGCCTCCTCTTTGGCCGAAACCGTGCCCGAGACGCTGATCCGGTCGTAGACCGGGCCGACTGTTGGATTCATGACCCGGACCGCGATCGGCAGGTCCACCGTGGTTTTGGCTTTGCCGTGCTGGCTGGCAATACGCACGCCGATCAGGACCGCCAGGACGGCCAGTCCGGTCACGATCCAGAGCTTGCGTCTGTTCTTGGGTTTAAGTGATTTCCGGTCCATAGTGGGTTCCTTCCTTAAAACGTGTCACCAATGGCTTGGTGAAGTTTGACGCCGGCCAGCCGGTATTGATACAGGGTTTCCAGCGCCGTGAGTTCCGCCTGATTCAAGGCCACGCCGGCGTCCAGCACTTCCAGGTTCGTGACCTGGCCGTTGGCGTATTGGATCTCGGCCAGCCGGTAGCTCTCCTTGGCCAAGGCCAGGGCCTGCTGCTGGGCTTGGTACGTTTCCTGGGCCGCGAACAGGGTCAGATAGGAAGCCTCGACCTGCTGCCGGATGCCGTCCTCCAGGGCCTGGCGGCCCAGGTCCGCTTCCTGGACCTTGGCCTGGGCTTCCAGGGCTTTGGGAATGGCCGACAGATTGTCCCAGAACGTCCACGTGACCCCCAGGGTCAGGTCCCAGGAATGTTCGAAATTTTCCGCGGTGGGCGGGAACCACCGGTCTTCGGTATCGTAGTAATTCCAGGTGCCGCTCAAGGCCACCATGGGCAGGTTGCTGGCGGCTGCCATCCGGACGCCGATCCCGGCCATGCGCCTGGCGCGTTCCAGGTTTTTCAGCTCCAGCCGGCGGTCGAACGCCTGGGTCTGCAGGTCCGCCAGCGGAGCCCACGCTTCCTCGACCACGTCCAAGCGGATGTCCACCTCGAGGGGGGCGGTGAGCGGCTGGCCGGTGAGAAAGGCCAGGCTGTTCTTCGCCAGCGCCAGGGCCGTGCGCAGACGCAGGACCGTGGGCTTCATGTTCGCCACCTGCACCTTGGACCGCAGGACCTCAAAATTGGAAGCCAGGCCCTCGCGGTACCGGGCCTGCACCACGGCCAGGTGGTTCTCCATGGAAGCCAGCGAGGCTTCCATGACCGCCAGCGAGCGCTGGTTGAGCACCACCTGGTAGAACGCCTGCACCACATCCACGTACACTTGGGTGGCCGCCAGCCGGACCGAATCCGAGGCCATTTCCCTTTCGAGCCCCGCCAGTTCCAGGCCGCTGTACAGCTTGCCGCCCGTGAACAGCGGCTGGGACAGCACCACGCGGCCGCTGGTGTAATTGGAGGAGAGCTCCATCGTCTGGATCGAGGGAGGCGATCCCGGCGGCATGAGGGCGCTGGCATCGAAGCTCATGGTCATGGGCTTGTTTTCCAGGATATAACCCGCCTGCAGGGTGCCGGTCGGCCCGAACGCCAGCAGGGCGGTCCACCAGCCTGCTTGCGCCTGGCGTTCCTTGGCCAGTTCCTGCTGGTAGGCTTTGCTGGATTCCAGGGCCAGGCTGTGCGCGCGCTCCAGCGTGAGCGCGGCTGCCGCTGGCAAGGTCGTGCCGGCCGCATCCGGCGCGGCCGCCACGGGGCCGGCGGCAAGCGCCAGGGGTAGAACCAGGGACAAGATAATGGAAGGTTTCATGCCTTTGGGCTCCTCGCCGGCGCCGGCCGGGACAGGATGCGTTCGATGGTTTGGAAGGCGGCCAGCAACTGCCGTCGTTCATCGGCTCCGAGCGTGCTCAGGAGCTTGGTAAAGCGGTCGCACGCATAGGCTTGCTGGGCGAGAAACTCTTTCCTGCCCCGTGGCGTAACCCCCAGCAGGACGCGGCGCCGGTCCCCGGGATCCAGCGCGCGCCGGGCCATGCCCAGGCGGACCAAACGGTCCGCGGTCTCCGAGGCGGTGGGCATTGAGATCTGGCAGTGCTCGGCCAAGGACTTCATGGTCAGCGGGCCCGCCCCCGCGAGCACGCCCATGGCCAGGAACTGGCTCATGCTGAGCTTCTGCGCCAGGGGATGCACCGGCCAGCTCACCCGGCTGGTGATCATCTTCTGCATCCGGGGCATGAGCTGGATCAGGTATTTCGCATGCACGTTGAGCTCGGACGGCACGGAACATCCTTCCCATTTTATTTCGTTTACCTAATAGTTCGGAAGACGAAATATATACCCGCGGGCCGGTTTTGTCAATACGAAAATAATTTTTGGGGATCCCGCCGAGGAGGCCTGCTATTTGCTCAACTTGCACGATTGCATTAGCCCTCGCCGCTGGGGCGGGATTCGTTTTGTCGATTCAGGAAATCAGAACGTTGCAGGTAGACCGGATTTGAGGGTCTTCTCATTTCAACTTTCAATTCGCAAATGCTCTGCGCCGCGAGCAACGGAAGATCAAGAAAATAGAAAATGGAAAATAGACCGCCATTGAGCCTGGCTGGGTTGGTATCCGAGGTTCATTCCACTTTCTCTATTGCTCCATTGTTCTATTGCTCAATTGCTCTGGCCCTCGCCTCTGGCGAGGTATTCGAAGGTATTCGTAAGGTCAATTCGAGAAATTAGAAAGTTGTAAGTAGACCGCATTTGCGAGTCTGTCTCGACTTTCAACTCTCTACTCTCAAATGCTCTGCGCCCCGCCTGCGCGGGGCGCTGGTGCCGAGGGCCGGGATCGAACCGGCACGAACCTTACGGTTCAACGGATTTTAAGTCCGTTGCGTCTGCCAATTCCGCCACCCCGGCCGGTTCCAAAGCCTGCCGGCAGTCGCGGCATTGCCAGCGGCCCGGCATCAAGCGCAGCATGCGCTCCACCAGCTGGCCCACCGGATTGTGATGGGTGGCCAGGTAGTGTGCGTAGTGCATATGCAGACATTTGATCCCTCGCAGGTCCGCCACGCCGCCGATGCCGAGCTGTTCCACGTGGGGAGCCCACGCGGACCGCTCCGCGCGCAAGGCCAGGCGCGTTTCCGGCGCGAGCAGAGCGCGGCGCACGAAAACGTATTCCCGGTGCGCGTCCTGCATCTCCTGGGAGAGGGCCGGACTGCGGTCAATGTGCTCCTGGATGCGCGCGATGTAGCCCCGGTCCTCGATGCGTCCCACGCGGCGCACGGCCTCGGGACAGGTCAGCCAGAAAACCGTGGGAAAGAAAGCCGCGTCATCCTCGGCCAGGCCCAGCGGATAATTGACCGTGACCAGGGGGCAGGAGCGGGGACAGCGGCGTGCCACACCGTGCAGGTTCCGCGGCGGTCGCTGGATCTGCCGGCCGACGATCTCCCGGTCCGCGGCGGTCCCGCGCTCCCAGTTCATCGCGCGTCCTTGTCCCCCGGCCGCGGGGAGTCATGGCCCCCTGCTTCCGGAGAAACGAAGCGGTACACGATCTCGTCGTGGCGCACCAAGCCCAGCTCCTCCCGCGCGATCCGCTCCACGGCCCGCGGGTCCCGGCGCAGGGTTTCGATCTGGCTGCGTAGTTTTTGGTTCTTGGTTTTGAGCGTTTCGATTTGCTGCTGCGTGCGCTGGGTTTCCTGTTGCAGCGCCCAAATGCGCAGGATGCTCTTTTCTCCCCATAGAAGCAAGGTCAGCGCCAGCAGGGGCCCCAATCCGAAAACCAACCACCGCCATAGCCGCCCGGTGCCCGGCACCCGGAGGGTGTAGCGCGCGGGGCGCGAGGCCGGATGCTGCTGAGAGGACACGCCGAGCCTCCCTGGTCCATAAGATCCAAACGTTGAAAAAAAACCACTTTCAGCCTCGCGGCTAAAAGTGGCGACCCCCGTCCGTTCGCGCTCCCAAGAGGACGCGGAAGCGCTACGCCAGTTCTTTTTCGATCTTGGGAATCGCCTTTTTAACTTCCAGGCGCCCGCGTCCCAGATTGCCGTCCAGCTCCAGCGCGATCGCCAGGAAGTACTGCGTGCTCACCGTGTTCATGATCATCATGGCCCGCTCGGTGCTGATTAGAATCTCACTGGTCTTGCCCAGCCCGAAGCTTTCCGAGGCCTTCTTGGCGTTCTTGATGATGGTCGCGTATTCCGCTCCGACATCGCTGATGTTGAAAGAGCCCTTCAACGATATCTGGTCAATGACGATGCCGTCGGTGCCAACCAGGCCGGCGCCGATGGCGCCGTCCACGTTGCTGACCATTTCGCTAAGAATGGCTTTAAAGTCCATGCGAGCTCCCGGTCATCTCAGCGCCTTGACCACTTCGCTCATGGCCAAGCGCATCTTGCCCAAATTGATGTTGTCATTGGCCAGCACCACGAGTATTTTGCTGCCGATCTTGCTGAAAATGATCTGGCCGTGTTCGCCCGTAATCAGAATCTGGTTGACCTGCTGCCCGTAATTCATGACCTGCACGGACTTTTCGGTCTTGACGAAGATCAGCGAAACCGTGGACACCAGTTCCTTGACCTCGGTTTTCGTCTGCAGGGCGCTGGAGATCACCGTGCCCTGCAGATCCATCAGCAGGGTGCCCATGATGCCTTCGGTCTGCTGCAATTTCGCCAGCGCGGGAACCGAATCGCCGCCCGCCCCGGACCCAGCGTCCACTTTCGCGCTTTTAGCCGCGGCGGGAGGAGGCGCCGCAGGCGCCGGCGTTCTGGGAACCGTATCCTTCATGACGGACAGAATATCGTCCGAAGTAATCTTGTCGTTGTCCCGGGACGTTCCGCCAGTCTCCGCGCGGGAGCGCTCCGGCGCCTTGCGCTCGGTGCTGGCTTTGGCTTTTTTAACTTCCAGGTCCTTCAGCCGCTGCCGTACCACCAGATTTTCCGGGTCCGCCTCCAAAATCAGCTGGTAGAGTTTGACCGCGTTATCAATATCCCCCTGCCGGCTGAGCTCTTCCGCCCGGGTAAGATTCTGTTTTTTGTCCCGCTCCGCGTCGGCCGCTGACTTGGCGCCTGCGGCCGGCGCCGGTGCGGCCGGCGCGGCCGGCGCCTCAGGCTTGGACGCGCTGCTTTTGGCCAGCTCCAGGGCTTTCGCGAGCATTTGCTGCGCGTTGCCGTCGTCTGGATTGAGGGCCAAAACCTTCTGGAACTCTTTGATGGCGTCCGCGTATTTGGCCTGCAGCAAATAATTCTGCCCCAGCAGCGAATGCGCCATGATGTTGTTGACGTCCGCTGAGGCTACTTTTTTGAACTCGGTGGCCGCTTCCTCGTACATTTTCTTTTCCATATACGCCCGGCCCAAAACCATGCGGGCGCTCATGTACGAGGGGTGGATCTGCAGTCCTTTCAGGCAGGTTTCGATCGCCTCATCCAGCATCCCGCTCTTTCGATAGGCCTCGGCCAATGGAACAAAAACCAAGGATTCAGGGTTGCTGTTTAGTTTTTTACTATATTCTTCGATTTCCGCGAAGCCGGAATCGTCTTTTGCCATGAAACCCTCCGCCCTCAGGCCTGGCCGAGAACGGTTTTAAGTGCCCTTTGTACAGAAAAAGGCGGTATTTTCTTCATAATCCTAGCACCACCAATTTTGGGTGTCAATATAAAACTATTTTGTCCGCTTCGAGCTTTTTTGTCAATTTTCATGATGCGCATTATTGCTTTAATATTTTCGTTTTTTCCGGAGGTGGGCAGCCCGGCTCTCTGCAATAGCCGGATCTGACGTTCCGCGCCGGCGCAAGATAACATATCCAAATGCTGAGCCAGCCGGGCGGCGATCGCCATGCCCACGGCCACGGCTTCGCCGTGCAAATATCCGCGGTACTGATGGTAGGTTTCCAGGGCGTGCCCGAAAGTGTGTCCGTAATTGAGAATCGCGCGCAGGTTTTGTTCGGTTTCGTCCTGCTCCACGATCCGGCCCTTGATCGCGCAGGCCCAGGCCACGGCTTGGGCCAGGGTTTTCGGGTCCCGCGCCTGCAGGCGGGGCAGGCGGTCCTCTAAATAATGAAAGAAATCGGCATCGGCGATGATTGCCGCCTTGATCATTTCCGCCATGCCGGCGCGGAACTCCCGCTCGGGTAGGGAGCGGAGGGTTTCCGGGTCCGTGACCACCAGGCGCGGCTGCAGAAAGGCGCCGATCAAATTCTTGCCCAAGGCGTGATTCACCGCCACCTTGCCGCCCACGGAGGAATCCACCTGAGCCAGCAGGGTGGTGGGGATTTGGATGAAATCCACCCCCCGCAGATAGACCGCGGCCACGAATCCGGCCAGGTCGCCGACCACGCCGCCGCCCAGGGCGACCACGCCGGTTGAACGGTCCAGGCGCCGGCCCAGCATCCGGCTGATCAGCCGTTCAGCCCATACCAGCGATTTGCTTGCTTCCCCTGCGGGGACCAGCAGGGTCAGCACCTTAAAACCCGCGGCGCGCAGCGACGCGGATACGCGGAGGCCGTACAGACGCTGGAGCGTGGGATGGGTGATCAGGCAAACGGTGTCGCCGGCCAGGCGCCGGCGGGCCCAGGTGCCGGCGCGGGACAATACGCCGGGTTGAACCACGAGGGGATAGTCGCGCCGGCCCCCCAGGCGTATCCAGACGGTTGGCATGGTTTTCCTCCGAAAGTGTTTCACTATAGCAGATACGTTTGCGCCGCGTCAAGGAATCGGTGTCCAATGGAGAACCCCGGCCGAAAAGCCCGGGGTGCCCTGCGGAGGAGATGGCCGGTGTGGCGCCCGGGCGTTCGTTTGGCCCCCGGGGAATCGGTAATGCTTGACATGGATGAAACGCCGAGAGTATCATCAGCGATAAACTTTTATACATCTGTCAGGGAGAGGATGGTCAGGTGCATGCGCGGTCTGTGGAAGAGCGGAATGATCGGTTTGGTCCTGCTCGGGCTGGGAGGAACCCACGCCCTGGCCGATGAAGCCACGGTGCAGGCGCTGGGGAACGCTTTTCTCGTGCTGGAAGACGAAACCACGGTGCTGTCTCTGTTCAATCTGGGCAATCCGGCGGGCGCGGCGTTTTGGCCCTCGCCCAACCGCCTGGATCTTACCCTGCAAGGTGGACAGCGTCTGGCCTCGGAAGAGTATACCACCTCGCCGATTGATATTGTTGAAACCGTCCTCACCAGCGACACCATCATCCTGGAAAACCCGGCGGACCCCACCGGCACCACGGTCACGGTCCGGAAGATCAGGATCTCCTATCCCAACCTGGACCCGAACGGGAATACCCTGCCCGCTGGAATGGTTTTCAACCGAAAACGCTCCACGTACACTGCTGGTCTGCTCCCCGTCGAGAATCTCCTGTATCAAGGCGTCTTTGTGAAACCCGCGGAGCAGTTTACACTGCAGCTCATCCCCCTGGCCGCCTTCCGGTCCCTGCAAACCACTGACCCGTCCCGCCAAGACGACTGGCAAACCGGAGGCGGCGCGAGAGCTTCCTACCAATTCCTGCCGAACATCGCCCTCGGCGCGGGCTTCACGGGCATGGCCCTTGGCGCGAACACGCCGCAGCAGATCGCGGAAAGCCAGGCGACCGGTCTGGAAGCGGGCGCCGCGTTCCGCCTGGCGGAGGTGTTCGACGCCGACGACCAGCTGGATGTTGGCGCCGTGTTCAGGGGATCGCTGCAGACCGACCGCATCACGCGCGAGGTCTTCCCGCCTTATTCGCAACGCTCCAGGCCGTGGCTGTCAGAAGCGCACGGCGTCTATAGTTATAAATCGCTTATGGATGTTTCCCTGCAGCTGGGTTATCTGGTGAAAGAAGACTATCGCGAGTGGATGGGCCAGGAATTGCTCTCCTCGGCGTTGAGAAATTTGGAATACAATCTGCAGTTCCGGGTCAGGCTGCCCATGGCGCGCGAGGATGACCTCCGCTTCGGAGTCGCCTTTAATAACCGGGGCGTTGACCACCCTTACCCCACGGGGACCCTGGAAACGCTCGATCCGGACACCCTGGCCCTGAACCCGCGCATTTTCACGAATTCCTCCTCCATCGGCATTGGCGCGGCCGTGGTGCCGGCCGAAGGCTCGATTGTCTCGCTCGAATACCACCTCAGTTCCTCCTTAAGCAAGTACGACCAGGCCGAGGAATCCTTGTGCGATTCGGGGCTCACGGGATTCACGCTGGGTGTTCAGTATGAACTGCTCGAGGGCCTGACGCTGAGGACCCACTGGGCTGACCGGCGTTTGACCTTTCAATCGCGTCCGCTGGAACTGGTCAGAACCGAGACCATCACCACGACCGGCGGCAGCACCTCCGTTGATAACTCCCTCCCCCCCGCCTGGGCGCCCGCTTCCAACCTCCTGACCCAGATCACCTACACCCGCAGTTTCGGATTCGGGGTGGGCATCGAAGACGGGCTTCTGCGCGTGAACGTGGCCGCCGTTTACGACCTGATCACCCACAGCCCCGAAGGCTGGACCTTCGAGGACAAGCCTGTTGATCTCAAAACCGTCAACCAGGATCTCACGCAGAACCTAACCGGCCTGGTCAGCGTGACCTGGCTCTTCTAATTTCCCCGGCCCGGATGCGCTCGTCCCCTCGCTCCCGCGCGGCCTGGGGCTGGTGCCTGTATGATTGGGCCAACTCCGCCTTCGCCACCACGGTCATGGCCGGTTTCTTCCCCGTCTTTTTCAAACAATTCTGGAGCCAGGGCGCGGACCCGCTGGCGAGCACGGCCCGCCTGGCTTTCGCCAATTCCGCGGCCGGCCTGGCGCTGGCCCTGCTGGCGCCGTGGCTGGGCGCGTCCGCGGACCAGGCGGCCCTGCGCAAGCGTTTTCTGGCGGCCTTCGCCCTGCTGGGTTTAGCCGCCACCGCCAGCCTCGCGGCCGTTCCTTCGGGCGCCTGGCTGCTGGCCGCGGCGTTGTACGTGGCCGCGACCATCGGGTTCTCCGGCGGCAATGTGTTCTACGACGCGCTGCTGCCCCGGGTGGCCGCGCCTTCTGATTATACGGTCGTCTCCGCGCGGGGTTTCAGCCTGGGCTATCTGGGCGGCGGGCTGCTGCTGGCTCTGAATCTGTGGATGGCCGCCCAGCCCGGCCGGTTCGGCCTGGCGGACGCATCCGCCGCGGTGCGCGTGTCTTTCCTGCTGGTCGGCGGCTGGTGGCTCCTCTTCAGCCTGCCCCTGTGGTTCTGGGTGCCCGAGGCCAGGGCGGCGGAACGCCCCCGGGGCTGGCGCCTGTTCGCCGCGGGGTTTCACCGCCTGCGGACCGCGTGGCAGGAGCTGGGGACCGGCAAGCGCGCCGTGGTTCTTTTTTTGTCGGCCTATGTCTGTTATATCGCGGGTGTGTTCACGGTCATGCGGATGGCCGTGGACTTCGGCCTGGCCGTGGGGCTGCCAGCCGCGTCCCTGGTGACCGCGTTGCTCCTGACCCAGGCGGTGGGATTTCCGGCCGCCCTGGCGTTCGGCGCGCTGGGCCGCCGCTGGGGCGCGCGCCGCGCCCTGCTGCTGGCGATCGCGGTTTATTTTTTGGTGACGTTGGGAGGGATGTCCCTGCGTTCGGCCGCTGACTTTTATCTGCTGGCCGCGGGGATCGGCCTGGTGCAGGGAGGGATTCAAGCCCTGAGCCGCGCCTGGTACGCCTCGCTGATCCCGGAGGCCTCGGCAGCCGCTTATTTTGGGTTGTATGATCTGACCGGCAAGGTGGCGCTCGCGGTTGGACCCGCCCTGCTGGGCGCCGCGGCGTTGACCGGCCGGCTGGCCGGCCTGCCGGACGGGCAGGCCTCGCGGCTGAGCCTGGCGGCGGTCCTGCTCCTGTTCGCGCTGGGCGCGGCGTTCCTGCTCAGGTTTTCTTCAAAAACGCGCTGATCGTCTTCACTGCGCAAAACTCTCCGCACATGGTGCACACGTCCGGAGTGGCGAGCGGACGCGACTGGCGCGCGGCCCGCGCGGCCGCGGGGTCCAGCGCCAGCGCGATCTGCTGCTCCCAGTCCAGGGCCTTGCGCGCCTTGGACATCTCCAGGTCCCATTCGGCGGCGCCCGGCACGCCTTTGGCAAGGTCCGCGGCATGGGCCGCGATCCGGGCCGCGATCACGCCCTGCCGGACATCCTGGGCGTCGGGCAGGCGCAGGTGCTCGGCCGGGGTCACGTAGCAGAGAAAATCCGCGCCGGCCGCGGCCGCGACCGCGCCGCCGATGGCGCAGGCGATGTGGTCGTACCCGGCCGCCACGTCCGTCACCAGGGGCCCGAGCACGTAGAATGGGGCGCCCTCGCACAGGGACTTCTCCATTTGGATGTTCGCGGCGATTTGGTTGAGCGGCACGTGACCCGGCCCCTCGATCATGACCTGCACGCCCGCGTGGCGCGCGCGCCGGGCCAGCTCGCCCAGCGTCAAGAGCTCCTGCACCTGGGCCCGGTCCGTGGCGTCCGCCACGCAGCCCGGCCGCAGGCCGTCGCCCAAAGACAGGGTCACCTCGTGTTTCCGACAGAGATCGAGCAATTCGTCAAACCGGGTAAAGTAGGGGTTCTCCTCTTCGTGCTGCAGCATCCAGCCGCTCAGCATGGCGCCGCCGCGCGACACCACGTCCATGATCCGGCCCTGGGCGCGCAGGCGCTCCAGGCTTTCCTGCGTCACGCCGGCGTGAATGGTCATGAAGTCCACGCCCTGTTCCGCCTGGTCCCGGACCACCGCCAGCATGTCCTCCGGCGTCATGGCCTGGTAGCTGCCCCCGCGTTCACGGGCGCGCACGGCCGCCTCGTAGATGGGCACGGTGCCCAGCGGCGCGGAAAACCGCGCCAGCAGCTGCCGCCGCAGATCGAGGAGGTCCCCGCCCGTGGACAGGTCCATCAGCGCGTCCGCGCCGGCGTCCACCGCCACTTGCGCTTTGTGCAATTCCTCTCCGGCGTCCGCGCAGTCGGGCGACGTTCCGAGGTTGGCATTCACCTTGGTCCGCAACCCGGCGCCGATGCCGACGGCCGCGGCCAGCGGGCCGCGCGCCGGATTGCGCGGGACCACGATGGTGCCTCGCGCCACGCCGGCCAGCACGGCCTCGGCCGGCACGTTCTCCGCGGCGGCCACGGCCTGGACAGCCGGCGTCAGCCTGCCCGCGCGGGCCGCTTCCAATTGGGTCATGGCTTTCCTCTCTTCCGTTCCCCGGCGGGCGCACCCCATCTTCGCCACAGCAGGGACTCGAGGGCATAGGTTTCGAAACGGAGGCGCTTGAATTGCCTGGCGTCCAGCCTGCGGGGCCTGAGCTTCGCCATTTCCTCCAGCACCCGGAGCGCCTCCTGCGAACGCCGCAGATTGGCCCACGCCAGGTCAAGCCAGTTGGCGCGCGCGGCTTCGGAGCGCAGGGTCAGGCCGGCGCCCGGATCCCGCGCCGCGTCCCGGTTGCGGGCCCGGGCCGCGAGGGGCACGCGGTCTTCCGCGTCCCGCAGGGCGTGCCGCAGGCGCTTCACGCGCCGCTGCGCCGTGGCGTCCTCCCACACCAGGCGGGCCAGGTCTTCCACCACGCGCAGGCCTTCCCGGGCCCGGTTGCAATTGGCGTCCAATACTCGGTACCACACGTCCGTCACAAAACGCTCCTTGGCGCAACCCGCCGCGCCCGCGCGGGTTGGTCTGCATCGGGGCAAGGTCCCTGGGATGATGAACGCGTCGGGAACGAAGGTCTGGCGGTCCATGAAGAACGCGGCCGGCCGGAGATGAGCAGGCTGATAAAAAAACCCGCTGCGCGGGTTTTCTCGCTCGCGGCGCGCTGAAGCTCCCATGAAAAACGAGGGCTGTTTCGCGGGATACCAGGGTGCCGGCGGAACACCGAGGGGGTTTTCGGCACCCTGCTAGCGCCAGGCCGAGTCGTACGCGCCTTTGCTGGAAGACAGCTCCGCCTTGCCGCCGCCCGTGGTCAGCGGTTTGTCTCGCGACACCACTTTGGTGACGATCACTTTGGGCTGGATGGGCTGGGTGATATTGAGCGTCTTCTGAATGTAGCTCAGGACTTCCATCTGCACTTTTTCGGTCACCTGGATGAGGCTGACGTCGGAGAAGACCACGATCCGCGCCGTCACTTTCAGGCCTTTGCGGGTGTACCAGACGCGGCCCTTGATCTCGCGCAGGCCTTCAATCTTCCCGCGCAGAACGCGGGCGAAGTCCTCGATGGCGGGCAGGGACACCAGCACGTCGCCGAGCGGGCTTTTCAGCACCACGGTCCGTTCCCGCCGCGAGGTCTGCACCGCGGCCCAGCCGTACGAGGCCAGGCCGGCGAGGATCAGGGCGCCGATGACCAGCGCCGCCACGCGGCCGGTAATGGACTCCAGCGCATAGGCCAGGGGGCCGCTCATGAACTCGCCCCACGCGGTGAAGAGGTCGGGCGAAATGGCGCCCGCCACGCCCAACAGGCCCAGCAACAAGACCACCAAAATCCCCAGCATCATCATTCCCAGGTTGACGCCACGCATCATCGTTTCCTTTCTTCCCGGCCGGAGCGGTTCACCCCAGCGGATTATCCTTTTTGGGCGCTTTCAGCTTCACGCCCTGGACCGAAACATTGACCTGCGACACGGTCAGGCCGGTCATTTCCTCCACCGCTTCCCGCACCCGGTCCTGGACCTTTTGGCAGACGGAAGGAATGTCCACCCCAAACTCCACGTAGAGGTTCAGCTCGATCGCGACTTCCTCGTTCGCGACTTCCACGCGCACCCCGCGGCGCTGCGCGGCCTTCACGCCGAGCATCTCGGCGAAGCTGTCCGCCGTGCCTTGCGCCATCGAGGCCACGCCTTCCTGCTCGAGCGCGGCCAGCCCGGCAATGACGGCGATCGCCTCGTCGGAAATGCGGATACTGCCGACTTCCCCGTCGTTTCTGTCTTCCGGCATAATCGTCCTCCTCGGCGCGCGAGTCGTTTTAAATCTTGTTCCCCAAAAGCAGTTCCACGAAATTGGTGGAGATCCTGCCGGCGCGGAATTCGTTGTTGTTCAGGGCGCGCAGGTGGAAAGGGATGGTGGTCTTCACGCCTTCGATCACGAATTCCTCCAGGGCCCGCAGCATGCGCTGCATGGTCTCTTCCCGGGTCTGGCCGTAGCTGATCAGCTTGGCCAGCAGGCTGTCGTAGTATGGAGGAATTTTATACCCTCCATAGGCGTGCGTGTCAATGCGGATTCCTGGCCCGCCTGGCATGTGGAAGCTGGTGATGGTCCCCGGCGAGGGCCGGAAATCGTTCTCCGGGTCCTCGGCGTTGATCCGGCATTCCAGGGCAAACCCCTGGGGGGTGCGGTTTTCGTGGTAAGGCAATTCCTCGCCCGCGGCCACTTTGATCTGGTCCTTGATAAGGTCCAGTCCCATGACCTGCTCCGTGACCGGGTGTTCGACCTGGATGCGGGTGTTCATTTCCATGAAGTAGAAGTTCAGGTGCTTGTCCACCAGGAATTCCATGGTCCCGGTGGTATGGTAGCCGGCGGACCGGGCGCCCTTGACCACCAGGGCCATCATGCGTTCGCGGATCTCGGGCGTCATGATGGGCGAGGGCGATTCCTCGATCAGTTTCTGGTGCTTGCGCTGCACCGTGCAATCGCGTTCCCCCAAGCAGACGCAGTGGCCGTGTTTGTCCGCGATCAGCTGGAACTCCACGTGGCGCGGCTCTTCCAGGTATTTTTCGATGTACACCTTGGCGTCTCCGAAGGCCGCGCTGGCCTCGCTCTGGGCGGTGAGGAAGGCGTTGGACACGGACACATCGGTGTGGGCCACCCGCATGCCGCGGCCGCCGCCGCCGGCCGCGGCCTTGATGATGACCGGATAGCCGATCTTGCGCGCCAAGCGCAGGGCTTCGTCCTCGTTTTCCACCGGGCCGTCGGACCCGGGCAGCATGGGCAGGCCGTTCTCCTTCATCAGGCTGCGGGCCGCGATCTTGTCGCCCAGGAGGCGCATGGCCCCGGGCGTGGGACCCACGAACGCCAGGTTGCAGGATTCGCAGATCTCCGCGAAGTGGGCGTTCTCGGCCAGGAACCCATAGCCCGGATGGATGGCGTCCGCATCCGTGATCTCGGCGGCCGACAGGATGGCCGGAATGTTGAGGTAGCTGTCCTTGGACGGCCCCTTGCCGATGCAGACGTCCTCGTCCGCGTACCGGACGTGCAGCGAGTTGGCGTCCGCCTCGGTGTGCACGGCCACGGTGTTGATGCCCAGCTCCCGGCAGGCGCGGATCACGCGCAGCGCGATTTCCCCGCGGTTGGCGATCAGGATTTTTCTGAACATCTTACCGGCGCTCCACCAAAAAGAGCGGCTGTCCGTACTCCACGGCCTGGGCGTTTTCGACCAGGATCTTGCGGATCACGCCCTTGACCTCGGCCTTGATTTCGTTCATGAGTTTCATGGCCTCCACGATGCAGACCACCTGGTTCTCGTCAACTTCCGCGCCCACGTCCACATACGGTTTGACCTCCGGCCCTGGTGCGCGGTAGAACGTGCCCACCATGGGCGAGGTGATGGTGTGCAGGTTGGCCTCGTCGGCGGGCGCGGAGGCCGCGGGAGCCGCGGTAACCACCGCGGCTGCGGGTGCGGCGGGCATGGGCACCGTGGCCGGCGCCACGGGCAGCAGGGGCGCAGGGGCGATCTCGCCCAGCCCCGGGCCCTTGCGGAGGTGGATCTTCACGCCGTCCTGTTCGATATCCAGCTCCGTGATCTTCGCCCGGTTCATGATGGTGATGATCTTTTTGAGGGATTTCAGGTTCAGGGGACTGGTTTCGCGTTCCTTCTTGGGTATCCGCTCACCCGCCACGTTGCCACCGCCTTTCTCTGCCATGGTCACACTCCTTCGCGATTGTTCCGCCGTATCCTGGCGGAATATCCCGCTTGGCTTCCTGGCCCGGGGCGTGATCTCCGCGCGCCCCGCGGCCACGCGCAACCGCCTGCCGCGGGAACTTCACACCCGTTCCAGATATTCCCCGGTCCGGGTGTCAATCCGGATCATGTCGCCTTCGTTGACGAACATGGGCACCTGGACCTTGGCGCCCGTCTCCAGCACCACTTCCTTGGTCACGTTATTGACCGTGTTCCCGCGCACGCTCGGCTCGGCCTGAACGACTTTCAGCTCCACTTTATAAGGAAGCTCCAGGGTCAGGGCCTCGCCCGCGTGCATGAGCACATCCACGGTCATCTCCTCTTTGAGCCACTGGCGCGACTCGCCCAGGGCCTCGGGGGTCAAATGGATTTGTTCGTAGGTGTCGTGATCCATGAACACGTACTCCTCGCCCTGTTTGTACAGGAACTGCATCTTTTTGTCCTCCACCTCGGGCGAATCCAACTTCTCGCCCGAATTGAAGGTGCGTTCCACCAAGGTTCCCAGCCGGAGGTTGCGCAGCTTGAGCCGGATGAATGCGCCGCCCTTGCCGGGTTTGACGTGGGTATATTCCTCCACGCGGTAGAGGACCCGGTCGTGCTGGATGTAGGTGCCGGGTCTGGCATCATTAGACAAAACCACTCCCATACTCATCCTCCTTTGGATTCCCGCCGCCGTAACGCCTGGCGGCCGCCAATGCTTCCAGGGATGCGCCGCGGCCTTCGCGCCCAGCCGGCCGGGTCAAAATCCCTCTTCCGCGCCGTGCTGGGCTAGGTTTTGCGGCCAACCAGGGGCAATTCTTCAGGCGAGCATGAAAGCCACTGGCTGGCGTGCGAAGTTACCAGGACATCGTCTTCTATGCGGATCCCGCCCCATCCCGGAAGATAAAGGCCTGGCTCGCAGGTGACCACCATGCCAGGCGCCAGTTTTTCCCTGGAAAGGGCGGAAAGCCTGGGCGCCTCGTGGATCTCTAAACCCAATCCGTGACCCAGACTATGAACAAAATTTTCTTCTACACCCCTTTTTTTGAATATTTCACGAGCTTTTTTGTCGGCTTTAAAGGTAAAATTACCACAAATTAACTCTTTTTTTGCTTCTTTTTGAGCTTTTTTAACTAATTTATATAATTCCTTTTGTTGAGGGGTCATCTTACCAATGGCAACGGTTCTTGTCAAGTCAGAATGATATCCATTATATATAGTCCCGAAATCCAGGATAACCAGGTCTCCAGCCCGTAAGCGGCGGGAGGTGGGCCGGGCATGCGGGAGGGCGGCATGAGGGCCAGAGGCCGCGATGACTGGAAACGCCAGACCCTGGCCCCCAACTTCCTGCAGAGCGCGTTCCAGTTTCTGGGCCAAAGCGATCTCCGTGATCCCGGGCTTGATTTTCGGCTGGACCCGGGAAAAGGCGTTTTCCGCCAGGCGGACGGCCCGGCGGAGGCATTGGATTTCTTCCGGTTTTTTTTGCTGGCGGAGGCGCTCCACCGCTCCCGAGGCTTCCACCCATTTCACCTGTCTTAAAACGCGGCGCAGCTGGCGCCAGCTCTTGACCGGCACCTGGTCATCTTCGAACCCCAGGCGCCGCACACCCCGGCGCGCGAGGTGATCGGCCAGGCACGCCAGGGCTTCGCCCTGGCAGATGGCGATGTCCACGCCCGGACATTCCTGGCGGGACTGCTCCTGGTAACGGCTGTCCGTGATCAACAGGGGTTTTCCCTGGCTGGGTAAAAGCACCCAGCCCGCACTGCCGGTAAAACCGGTCAGGTAGCGCCGGTTGGCGGCGTGCGTCACCCACAAGGCCTCGCATCGTCGCTGCCGCAGCCAGGTTTGCAGTGGTTTCCAGGGGTTGGTTGTCATGCCAGCCTTCCCAGCAGGGTTCGGTACAAGCGGTCCAGACGCTGCACCATGGCGGTCAGGGAGAACGCCTGCGCCCGGCCCGGTCCGGCAGCAGCCAGACGCTGGAGCCAGCCAGGGTCTGCCAGCAGTTCCACCAACGCCTTGGCCAGGGCTTCGGGGTTCCCCGCGGGCACCAGCCGGCCGGTGACGCCCTCGGCCACCGCTTCCCGCGTGCCTTCCACGTCCGTGGCCACCACGGGCACTCCGCTGGCCAGGGCCTGCGCTAGCACGCACGGCAAGCCTTCCCACAAGGACGACAGGGCTAGAACGTCAAAAGCCGGCAGCAGGCGGGCAACGTCACGCCGCCACCCCGCGAGCTTGACCCGGCCTTCCAGTCCCAGCCGCTTGATTTCCTGCTCCACGGCCGGCCGTTCCTCGCCGTCGCCCACGATCAGGAACCGCGCCACTTCGCGGTGGGTGATGAGCTCCGCCGCGCGGATGAAATCCACGGGCGCTTTCTGCGGCTTGAGGCACGCCACCAGGCCCACGAGCTTGGCCTCCGGCGGGAACCCGAATTCCTCGCGCACCGCCTGCCGCTGGGCCGGGGTGGCGGGCCGGAAGGCCGCGAGGTCCGAGCCCGGGTAGACGACCTCGTATTGTTCAGGCCGGCCGATGCGGTGCCGGAGGCCTTTGTCCCGCGTGGCCTGGGAAACCGCGATCAGCCGCGTGGTCCGGGCCGCGGCCAGGCGCTCCAGCCACACATACAAACCGCGCACCCAGGCGGACTGGCGCTCGTGGAACGGCCAGCCGTGCACGGTATGCACGACCACGGGTGTGCGCGCCAGCCGCGCGGCCAGGCGCCCCACAATACCGGCTTTGGAACTGTGCGTGTGCACAATGTCCACGCGGCGCCGCCTGAGCCAGCGCGCCAGCTTGAACAGTGCGACCAGGTCCCACCAGGGATGAACGGGATGCTTGAGGCTGGGCCACAACTCCACCTGCACGCCCGCGAGCGCCCGGGCTTCCTCGTCCAGCAGCCCCCCAAGGCCCGCGATCAAATGGCGCTCATAGCGCTCCGGATCAAGCCCCCGGAGCGTATGCAGCGCCACCTGCTGGGCGCCGCCCAGTTCCAGGCGGGTGATGACGTGCGCGATGCGGATGCGGTTGTCAGGTGCCATCACGTCGTGCCTCGTCCCAAGGACCCGGCCGGCCTTGCCGGAGATTTTTTTGCTTTTCGCCGGGTCGCGTGCTATACTGGCAGTAGACTTGGTCCTGCACAGGGCACAACCTCCCACAAGAGGCTCGCGGCCGAAAAGCGGCCAGAGTACAGTGCGGGGCCATTCCACTGTGACGCCCTACTAGCCTGAGGTTTCAGGCCGAAAGCGTAGCGGGCGTCACTTTTTTTTGGGTTTTTTCACGCCGCCCCGTTCTTCCTGGATCTCTTCCGCTGCCTGCTTGCCGGCTCTCAACGCGTCCTCCATGGCCGAATACTCCCAGTGCCCCCAGCGCCCGATGCTCCAGATGCCGCGCCGCCGGAAGAATCCCAGCACCTGTTGCCGCGCTGCCTCGCGCGCCTGGTCGAAGATGACATACGCGTACCGCAAATACTGCAGATGCTCCCTCTCCACGTGGTCCGCGCGCCGCAGGATGCCCGCGCGCACGAGGTCCGTGCGCACGCGCGCCGCAACCTGCCGCCGCCGGTCCCAGCCCGCGCCGAACGGCATGGCCACTTCAGCATAGAGCGTGCTGCGGCCCGCGGGCGCGAGCCGTCCGTAATTCGAGGGGAACCCGACCCGGTAGAAACTGTATTCTTTCTCGGGAAAATACACCCAGTGCGCCGGATGGAGCGGGGCGCGGCGCACCCCCAGGTTGACCACAAGCACGGAATTGGCCCGCAGCCGGCCCGCCTGCCGCCGGATCCGGGGCGGCAGGTCCACGCACCGGGCCGCCAATTCCGGGAGCGGCAGGGTGGAGACCATCTGCTGCCAGGGAACCCACCCCAGCCCCGCGATATCCACGCGCCGGCCGCGCCAGTCCACGCGCCGCGCCGGGGCATTGAGCCGCAGACCCGGCACGCGGCTGGCCAGGGCGTTCGGCAGGGCCTCGATGCCGCCCTGGCGGGGGTACCAAAAGCGCGCGTTGTATCCGCCGCCTTCGGGGATGTCCGCGAAAGCTCCCCGGATCACGCGCGCCGGCTCCGGCGCGGGCACGTAGGCCCCCATCCAACCGAGGGTCAGGCGGCTCGGCGGCACGGTCCAGAGTTTGCGGTTATAGGGCTCGAAGAACAGCGCGGCCAGTTCGGCCCCGAACGCGCGGCGGGCCCAGGCCGCGAAATCGCGGGGCGCCGGGCCGCCTGCCGCGCGCGCTTCCAGATACGACCGCAGAACCCGGGCTTTGACTTCGGCCGGAAGCCCGAACGTGTTGGCCTGGATGGGATAGCGCACCTCGCGGTCCAGGAGATGGATCCGCGCGTCGCGCTGCACCCGGCGCCAGCGCCCGGGGAGCAGGCGCTCCACGAATTCCCGGCTGGAGCGCTCGCGTACGTGCAGCAGGTGCCCGGCCAGGTCGAAGGCGTATCCGTTGACGTGGTCCGTGGCGCACAACCCGCCGGGCCGGCCCGCGGCCTCGAAGACCCGGCTGTCCGGCCCCAGATGATACGCCGCGGAGAGGCCGGCCAGCCCGGCGCCCAAAACCACCACGTCCCGGCTCACGTTTTTTTCTCCACCATGGAAATGCTTCCGATCCGCTCGGCCACGAACAAGGCGGCCGCCGCCACGCCCAGATACACGAACAAGGACCAGGTCAGGGGCAGGTGCATGCCGGCCAGGGCCAGGCCGCCCAGCGCCACGCTGGCGCCCCACAGCAGGAGTACGGTGTCGCGCCGGGAGAGGCCTGTCTTCGCCACGCGCAGGGCCAGGTGGTCCGGACTGCCGCGAAACATGGAAACCCCGCGCCGGTGGCGCAGGAACATAATAAACAAGGTGTCGAAAATGGGAACACCCAGGATCAGGATGGGCGTCAGCACGGCCAGGGGATTGACGCGGGTGTAGGCTTCGCCCATGGCGACGGAACTCAGCACGAATCCCAGCATGAGCGCGCCCGTGTCACCCAGATAGACACGCGCGCGGGGAAAATTGTAGGGCAGGAATCCCAGCACCGCGCCGCCCAGCGCGGCCAGGATGTACATATCGTTGGCGCGGCCGTTCTGCAGCGCGATCAGGAAAAACACGGCCGACGCGATCACGGCCGTGCCGGCGGCCAGGCCGTCCATGATGTCGATCAGGTTAAGGGCGTTGGTCACGCCCACGACCCAGAGCACGCTTAAGAGCAGCGAGAGCAGGGGCGGTTCGATGAACTGCAGCCGCATGTTGCAGACGTAGAGCGCCACGGCCGCCAGAATCTGCCCGGCAAATTTCGCGGCCGGCGAAAGCTGGAACCGGTCGTCCAGGAGCCCCAGCAGCACGATCAGGCTGGTGCCCGTGGTCACGCCGACCACGCCGATCAAGGTGCTGCTCTCCCAGAACTTGAACGCCGCCAACGCCAGGAGAAAGGACACGAACACCGCCACGCCGCCGCCGTAGGGCACGGGCCTGACATGTTTCTTGAGCTTCTGGTCCGGGTGGTCGAGCCAGCCCCAGCGCCGGGCGAGCTTCGCGGCCAGGGGCGTGAGCGTCAAGGCCAGGGCCAAGGCCAGTAAAAAAATCCCCGCGCTGATCAGCATGCTCGTCCTCCGGAAAACGCGCGATAGACCGCGTGCAGGCTTGCGGCCGCCTGCCGCCAGTCATATTTCGCGAGGACCAGGCGGCGGGCCGCGGTGCGCAGCCGTCCGGCCAGGCGGTCGTCCGCGAGCAGGCGGACCACCGCCCGGGCGAAGGCCTCGGGCCCGTCCGCGGCCAGGCACTCGCGCCCGGCCCGGGCGCGGGCGTTCTCGGCCACGCGCGGGGTGGTCACGGTCGGCAGGCCGGCCGCGAAATATTCCAGCACCTTGAACTGCCGGCCCGAGGCCACGCTCACCGGGCAGATCGCCACCCGGCTGGCCCGGTAGTGCGGGGCAAGGTCTGGCACCACGCCCAGAAATTCGATCCCCGGCTGGTGATACGCGGCATTGCGGTTAAAATCAAGGGGTTTGCGTCCGGCCACGGTCAGGCGCGCTTCCGGCGCCTGGCTGCGGATCAGGGGCCAGGCGCGGCGGCAGAACTCCTGCATGCCCCAGTGGTTGGGCGGATATTCCAGATTGCCGACGAACAGCAGCCGGGGCGCGGCGGCCAGCCGCGTGGCCGGCCGCACGGTCTGCGTGTCCACGCCATTGGTCACTTCCGTGATCGCCTTGGCGCCCAGGGCCCGCAGATACGCCCGGTCCGCGGCCGAGGAGATCAGGCAGGCGTTGAAGTGCCGGGAAACCTCCACCTCGTAGGCCGCGAGTTTTTCGGCCTCGCGTTGCCAGTACCACCGCTGCCAGGCGCGGGGATGCGCTTCCAGCCGGTTCGCGAACTGCCGGGCCAGGGAATCCGTGTAATCCAGCACGCGCCAGCGCGCCCGGGCCGCCAGGGCATAGGGTGCCATGCGCAGGCGGTAGGCATGCAGCACGTCAATGCGGTGCCGGGCCACGGCCCGCTGGACCGCGCTGGCCATGGCCGCGGAGTCGAACGACGCCACGTTCAGGGACTTGGGTCCCAGCACGGCTCCCAAGCTGTTGGCGTAGATCCGGGTTCGGCTGATGGGCACGCCCTGGGTGGACGCGCACAGGCGGCCCAGGGATTTCAGGGGCGCGGTTTCATGCGGGCCGCGCAGGAAGCACAGCAGGTGCACCCGGTGTTTTTCCGCCAGGGCGGCGAGCAGATGGTAACTGCGCTGCCGGTCCCCGTCGTCCAGGGGAAAGGGCACGATGGTGGAGAGGTAAAGGATGTTCATGACAAGCCCCGATTATACTGGGTTTAGCCACCCCCGGCTAGCGGAAAGCTGGAGCAAAAGCGAGTTCGCGGCGGGTTAAAAATTCACGAAGTTTGCGATTTTCTTTTGGTCTGGCGTGGTTTATCATAGACCCCATTATTCAGCCTGTTGCACAGGCTTACTGTCAGGAGGTCGCATGCCCCCGATCAAGATCCTGCTCTCGGAAGACGAAATCCCCAAGCAATGGTACAACCTGGCCGCTGACCTGCCCACGCCTTTGCAGCCGCCCCTGGGCCCGGACGGCAAGCCCATTTCCCCGGACATGCTGGCGCCGGTCTTCCCCATGAACCTGATCGAACAGGAGGTCAGCACCCAGCGCTGGATTGACATCCCCCAGGAGATCCTGGAGATCCTTTACCTGTGGCGGCCGTCGCCCCTCTATCGGGCCACGCGGCTGGAAAAACTGCTGGGCACGCCAGCCAAAATTTATTATAAAAACGAGGGCGTGAGCCCGGCGGGCAGCCACAAGCCCAACACGGCGATCGCGCAGGCCTGGTATAACAAGCAGTTCGGCATCAAGCGCCTGACCACCGAGACCGGCGCCGGCCAGTGGGGCAGCGCGCTGTCTTTCGCCTGCAGCCTGCTGGGGCTGGAGTGCAAGGTGTTCATGGTGCGCATCAGCTTTGACCAGAAGCCGTACCGGAAGCTTATGATGCAGGCCTGGGGCGCGAAATGCGTGGCCAGCCCCAGCACCGAGACCAAGGCCGGCAGCGAGATCCTGAAAAAATTCCCGGACACGCCGGGCAGCCTGGGCATCGCCATCAGCGAAGCGGTCGAGGCCGCGGTCACGGACACCACGGGCCAGACCCGCTACTCCCTGGGCAGCGTGCTCAACCACGTGATGCTGCACCAGACCATCATCGGCCTGGAGGCTCAGAAACAGCTCAAAAAGGCCGGCGAGAAGCAGGCGGACGTGGTCATCGGCTGCGCGGGCGGCGGCAGCAATTTCGCGGGCCTGTCCTTCCCGTTCGTGAACGAGAAGATCCACGGCAAGGAAATCGCCATCTACGGCGTGGAGCCGACCTCCTGCCCGAGCATGACCCGCGGCCGCTTCACCTACGATTTCGGCGATACGGCCGAGATGACGCCGCTCCTGCCCATGTACACCCTGGGGCACACGTTCATGCCCGCGCCCATCCACGCCGGCGGCCTGCGCTACCACGGCATGGCGCCCCTGGTCAGCCAGGCCGTGAACGAGGGTCTGATCACGCCGCGCGCGTTCAACCAGCTCGAATGCTACGAGGCCGCGGTCACCTGGGCCCGGACCGAGGGCTTCATCCCCGCGCCGGAGACGAGCCATGCCATCGCCTGCGCCATCGCCGAAGCCAAAAAGGCCAAGGAGGAAGGCAAGGAAAAGGTCATCCTCTTTAACTGGAGCGGCCACGGGTTGATGGACCTGACAGGGTACGACGCCTATCTGTCCGGCAAGCTGACGAACTACAGCCTGCCTGAAGAAGAACTGCAAAAATTCCTCAAGCCCCTGGAGCCGCTGCCCAAAACCAGCACGGCCAAGACCGGCAAGTGGTAGTCGGCCCCGGGCCGGGTGGAGGTCGCCATGCGCGAAGCGCACGACGCGCTCACGAGTCGCTGCCGCTTGCTGGGGCACACCGTGGCGTTCAGCTACTGCCGGTCCCAGGCCCTGGGGCAGCCCTGCCGCCAGATCCTCAACTGCTGGTTCGAACGTCTGCCCATTGAAGACTTTGTGCGCGCGGAATACGGCGAGGCGGAGCTGGTCCGCCTCGCCCAACCCGCTCCGCCCAAGCTCCTCACCCTGATTGAACTGATTGAACAGGCGCGCCGCGCTGAACAGGATTCCTAGCCCCGTGCAGCGCCTGGTGGCCGTCACCGCCCCGCAGGACATTCTGCCCGCCTACCGGAATACGCCTGTCAGCCGATTGCTGGAATATCACAATCTCAACCGGCCGCTGGACGACTTCCAGCAGGCCGAACTCCTCATCGGCATGTGCATGGACAACCGCAAGATGCTCCGCATCCCGGACAATTTCGCCTACGTGCTCCGCACGGGCGGCGGCAATCTGCGCTACAGTGAGTTCAAGGTCTCCTACGCCGTGGCCATCGGCCGCGTCCGCGCCATCGCCCTGATCGGGCATACCCAGTGCGCCATGCGCAACCTCATGAACCGCCGCCAGGAGTTCGTGGACGGGCTGGTGACCCAGGGGGGCTGGGAGCGGGAGTGGGCCGAGACGCACTTCATGAACTTCGCGCCCATGTTCGAGATCGGGGACGAGATTGACTTCGTGCTTTCCGAAGCCAGCCGCCTGCGCAAGCGCTATCCGCGCGTGCTGGTCGCGCCGCTGTTCTACCGGGTGGAAGACAACCGCCTCTACCTGGTGCGCGAAACCTGACCCGTCCGCCTATTTCGGCCCGCCGCTTTTTTCCCCGCCGAACACCGTGGCCCAATACCACCCGAACCTGGACCGCCGCTGGTAGGCGAACCCGATGCCGATGAACTTGAAGTGCGGCCCGAGCATGTTCGCGTTGTGCGTGGGCGATTCCCGCCAGGACCGGAAGACGTCCTCGGCCGTGGCATGACCGGCGGCCACGTTCTCCGCCTTGTACGTGTTGTTCGTATATCCAAAGGCCGCCAGCCGCTGGAACGGATCGCGTCCCAGCGAATCCTCGTGGCCGACCCGGTCGCGGCCTGCCATGTCCTCGCTCATCCACTGGGCGGTTTTCTGCAGCAGACGGTCCCCGGCCAGCGGGCGCAGGCCTTTCTGCCTGCGGTACTGGTTCAGCAGCGCCAGGAACCGGTCCGCCTGCCGGGCCCGTTCCTGCGGGGTCAGCGTGATGCCCAGGTCCGCGTGCGTCAGAATCTTCACCGCTGGCGCGCCATGGTCCGCGCGCTGCTGGTGGCATCCCAGGACCGCGAACGCCAGCACGCCCAGGGCCAGCAGCAGCGGTCCCCGGGCCGCGTTCCCTGCCCGGGTCTTCACGAGATCCTCCGGTTCTTTTTGGTCCTGGCCGTGGCCTGGGCCAGCCGCGGATTCTCGGGCCAGGCATGCCGCGGATAGCGCCCGCGCAGTTCCTTCCGGACCTCCGCGTACGCCCGGTCCCAGAAGCCGTCGAGGTCCCGCGTCAGCTGCACGGTCCGTCCCGCGGGGCTCTGCAGGTCCAGCAGCAGGGGCTGGCCGCACAGCCGGGGCGTGGTGGTGGACCCGAAAAACTCCTGCAGCCTGCCGGACAGGAGCGGCACCTCGTGCTGTTCGTAGTCCAGCCTCTTCTTGCTGCCGGACGGCAAGATCCAGTGATCGGGCGCGAGCTGGTCCAGCCGGCGGCGCCGTTCCCCGCCCAGCCGGTGTTCCAGCGCCAACAGCAAGGCCTGCTCGTCCCACACCGGCCGGCCGCTCCAGTCTCCGAACGGAAAAAGCCAGTGGCCCGCCTCGGCCAGCAGTTCGCCCTCCCCGAACGCGGGCCAGCCGGCCACTTCGCCCCAGCGTTCCACGAAGCGGCAGCGGGCCAGCCAGCGCCTGGCGCCCGCGTTCCACGGCAAAGCCGCCAAACCGGACGAGGCCAACCGCTGTTGGGCCGCGGCCTGGAGCGCTTCCGGATGCAACCGCCCTGCGGACCCTCGCCTGAGAAGGATCGCGCCCACCTTGACCTCGAGCACGGCCACGGGTTTCCATCCCGCCCAGTCGAGACTCAAGGCTTCGATCGGCCGACCGGCCCGGCCGGCTTCGAGATCCTGACGGGTGACCGGCGCGGCGAGAAATATTTTGGCGTCCTGTTCTCCGCCGTCCACCTCGGCCACGGCCAGGTATTCCTGGCTCGCCAGCGGTCCGGCAACCAGCGCGCCCCGGCCGGACGACAGGAGGTACCGCGCGGCCTGGGGATTGTCCTGGCGGGTCTTTTTCGCGGCCCGGTCCGGATAGGCCGCGAGCAGCAGGCGGCCCGCGGCTTCGGGGTCCACGGTCCGGTTGCCAGCGGCCTGTGCCATGCGGCCGAGCAGGCGGCCGAGCCGCTGGACCTCTTCCGCCAGGGAACGCGACACCGCCGTGCCCTGCCCGCGCATCCCGGCGTTCCACTCCGCCAGGCGGCCGCGCAGATCCGGGTCGCGGTCAGCCAGGCTCTCCCGGGTTTCCAGGGCCGCGGCCAAGACCACCGCCGTGTCCAGAAGTCCCTCTGCTTCCGCGTTCCGCAGCATCCGGGCCAGCCGGGGATGAATCCCCCAACGGGCTGCTTCGCGTCCGGACCGGGTGACCGCGCCGCGTTCGTCCAGAAAGCCCAGCGACCGCAGCAGCGCCGCCGCCTGCAGCACTGCGGCCTCGGGCGGCGGCGTGACCCAGGTCAGGTCGCGGGGTGAGGCGGCGCCCCAGCACGCGGTCTCCAGGACCAGGGACGCAAGATCCGCTTCGCTGATCTCAGGCGGAGCGTACGGCTGGCGCTGATCGCCCTCGGCCCACCAGCGGTAGCAGACCCCGGGTCCCAGCCGGCCCGCGCGGCCGGCGCGCTGCTCGGCCGCAGCCTGGCTCGCCGCGACGGTTTCCCAGTGGTCCATGCCCGTGCGCGGTGAAAAACGCACGCGCCGCTCCAGGCCGATGTCCACCACGGCCCGCACGCCCGGAATGGTGAGGCTGGTTTCAGCCACGTTCGTGGCCAGAACCACGCGGATCCCCGCCGCCTGATCTGGATCCAGCGCCGCGCGCTGCAGTTCAGGCCGCATGCGTCCATGCAGCAGGCGCAGGTGGGCTTTCACCTCCGGCCGTGCTTTGTCCAGGAGTTCCTGGCTGCGGAGCATTTCCCGGTAGCCCGGCAGAAAACAGAGCGTTGTGCCGCCGGCCGGACCCAGCGCGCGCGCCGCTTCCCCGCACAACCGCGCCGCGGCTTCCCAGGGTTTTTCCCGGACGGACAGGGGAGGCCGGTAGTGTACTTCGACCGGATGCCGGCGGCCGGGCACCGTGACCAATGGCCACGTTCCGTACGCCGCCTGCAGGTCCGAAGAAGGAAGGGTGGCGGACATCACCGCCAGCTTGAGCTCGGGCCGGAAAATGCGGCGGCAGTCCCAGGCCAGGGCCAGGCCCAGGTCGCCCTGCACACTGCGGGTATGGAACTCGTCAAAAATCAACGTGCTGAATTTGGCCAGCGAGGGATCATTCTGCAGCAGGCGCGTCAGAACGCCCTCGGTGACCACTTCCAGGCGCGTGCGGCCGCCGACGAGCGTCTCCTGCCGGGTGCGCAGGCCCACGGTCTGGCCAACGCGTTCTCCCAGCAGGGCCGCGATGCGGTCCGCGGCCGCGCGCGCGGCCAGCCGGCGGGGTTCAAGCAGCAGGATTTTTCCGGTGCCAAAGGCGGGTTCTTCGAGCAGTTTCCAAGGCAGGAGCGTGGTCTTGCCCGCGCCCGGTTCGGCCGCGAGCAACAGCAGGCCCTGGCGGTCCAAAATCCGGACCAGTTCAGGCAGCCACGGGTAAAGCGGCAGTGCGGTTAGGTCTTCGGACATCTGGTTCCCACCGTCAAGACAAGCGTGCTTCCATCCCCTCCGCAGGGCACCCCGCGCCTGCTCGGGGGTGAATGCGGGATCCCTGCTCCGGGGATGTCGCCAAGCAGGGGTGGCGAGGGTTGAAGTTAACATCCCCGCGGGAGCCCTTTGGCCCGGGGGCTCCCGTGTAACCGAAAAATGCTTGCGGCCGGATGTCTTTTCCCCTTATAGTCCTTTCATGCCCCAGATTGTGCCCCGTTTAACCTGGAAAACTTTTCTTGCGCTCTGGATCCTGGGCAGTCTGTCGGTCCTGGCGGTTTTTCCCTCGGTCGCGGCTGTGGCGCAGAACCGGTTGACCGTGTCTATCCCACCTGGGGTTTTCTTTGCCGGGCAATATCTGCAGATCGTCCTGCTGTTCGGCCTGGCGGTCTGGCTGGGATGGCGTCTCGCGCCCGGGGCCGGTTTGGGCGCGCCCCTGTTCGAGGACTGGTTTCGCGGGCGCCCGGTATCTTCCCGGCTGAAGTCCTCCCTGCTCTGGCCAGCGCTCTGGGGCCTGCTGGCCGGCGCTGTCCTGTCCGGCCTGGATCTCCTGGTCTTCGCCCGCGCGCCGTTTCCGGGAATGTTCGAGCACCTGCCGGCGGTCTTTTACTCGGGCATCGGCGAAGAACTCTGGCTGCGCTGGTTCTTGTTGACCGTGATCCTGTGGCTGCTGGTTAAACTGGCGCGGATCCCTCCGTCCTGGGCTGCCTGGCTGGCCATTGTCCTGGTCAGCCTGGCGTTCAGCCTGATCCAGTGGCAGCGCGCGGCTGCTGGAGCGGATTTCGGGCTGATGGGCCTGACGCGATTCGTGCTTCTAAACGGGGTCAGCGGGCTGCTGTATGGCTGGTGCTACTGGCGCCGCGGCGTGGAAGCGGCCATGGCCTGCCACTGGGCCGCGGGGGCGGCAAGCCACGTGATACTGGCCGGCTAACAGATCCCCACGCCCCAGCCCGTGGGCCCGAGATGGCTTCCCACCGTGCCGCCGATGCGCGACTCGGTGATCTGCGTGGGCTTGAATCCGGCGGCCAGCACTTTCTGCTTCAGGGTCTGGCAGTTTTCCGGGGCATTGCTGTGCAGTACGCCAAGCCCGTGGACCAGGCCGTGGCGCTGGTGATGTTCGGTCACCAGTTTCATGATGGTCTCGTTCGCGGCTTCGGCCGAATTGGCCGTGGTCACGGGTTCAATTACACCCGTGCCATCCTTGAGCGCCAGAATCGGGCGGACGCCGAGCAGTTTTCCGAAAAATGCCTTGGCTTTGCTGATGCGTCCCCCGCGTTCCAAGTTTTCCAGGTTTTCGCAGGAGAAGATCACGAACGTTTTCGGCACCTGTTGCTCCACTTTGGCCACGATGGTATCGAAATCCATCCCCTGCCGGACCAGGGCGCGGGCGTAGAGGCACAGAAACCCGAGACAGACGCTGGTGGTCTTGGAATCCACGACCCGGATCTTGACCTTGGTCATCATGTTGGCGGAAAACTGGGCGTTCTCGCTGGTCTTGGAGAGTTTGCTGGAGATGAAAATGCCGAGGATATGGGTAAAGCCCTCTTCGCTCAACTTCTGGAAGCGTTCCAGGAAGCTTTTGGAATTCGGCGGTTGGGTGCGCGGGAAATTTTTGTCAACCTTGAGCCGCTGGTAGAACTGGTCCACGGACATATTCTCCCGGTCCAAAAACTCCTCAGACCCGAAATAGATCCGCAGAGGCACGCGGAAAATGTCCTGCCCCTTGATGACCGCGTCCCCCAGGTCGCTGGTGCTGTCCGTCACGATCGCAATCCGTTCGTTGGCCATGCTGCCGCTCCTTTAGAGTCCTGGCTCTATTGTCTATAAAACGCCCTGCCCTGGCAAGGATTTTCCCAGCCGTGGCCGCGGCGCGAGCCATTTCCATCCGCGCCAGAGATAGTAGATCGCCGGGTACACGGTCAGTTCCAGGAGCACCGAGGTTACCACGCCGCCGACCATGGGGGCCGCGACCCGGCGCATGACGTCCGAACCGGCGCCAGATCCCCACAGGATCGGGAGCAGGCCGGCGAGGATGACGGCCGCGGTCATGATCTTGGGGCGCACGCGCTGGACCGCGCCCTGATCGATCGCCGCGCGCAGGTCCTGCAGGCCGCGCATCGCGCCCCGCTCGCGCGCTGCGTCGTAGGCGTGGTCCAGGTACAGGAGCATGACCACGCCGGTCTCCGCATCCAGGCCGGCCAGCGCGATGATGCCCACCCAGACCGCCAGGCTCAGGTTGAACCCCAGCAGGTACACGAACCACAGGGCGCCGACCAGGGAGAACGGCACGGCCAGGAGCACGATGGCGGTCTTGGCCAGGGAGCGGGTGTTGAGGTACAGAATGATGACGATGATGAAGAGCGTCAGCGGGATCACCAGCAGCAACCGTCGGTGCAGGCGCTGCAGGTACTCGTACTCCCCGCTCCAGGCCAAGGTGTAGCCGCTGGGCAACCTGACCTCCCGGCTGACCGCCGCCTGGGCGCGGCGGAGATAGGTTCCCAGGTCCGTGTCCCGCACGTCCACATAGACCCAGGCGTTGGGCCGGGAATTCTCAGTGCGGATCAGCATGGGCCCGGTCGATAAGCGCACGTCCGCCACCTGGCCCAGCGGCACCTGTCCGCCGGTCCGGGTGGCCACCAGCACGCGCCGGATGGTCTCCACGCTGTTCCGCAGTTCCCGGCTGTAGCGCACGTTCACCGGATACCGTTCCAGTCCCTCGATCGTGGTCGTGACGTTCATGCCGCCCAGGGCCATCTGGATCACCCGGTTCAGGTCCTCCACATTGACGCCGTAGCGGGCCGCGGCCGGCCGGTCAATGGCGATGTCCAGGTAGTTCCCGCCCACGGCCCGTTCCGCGAACACCGAGGCTGTGCCGGGCACGCGGCGCAGCACTGCCTCCACCTGGCGGCCCAAGCGCTCCAGCTCGGCCAGGTCCGCGCCCGTCAGCTTGACCCCCACCGGGGTCTTGATGCCCGTGGCCAGCATGTCCGTGCGCGCCTTGATCGGCATGGTCCAGGCGTTGGTCAGGCCCGGCAGGCTGACCGCCCGGTCCAGCTCCGCGATCAACTTCTCCACGGTCATCCCGCGCCGCCAGGCCTTCCGGGGTTTGAGCTGAATGGTGGTCTCCATCATGTCCAGACCCGCCGGGTCGGTCGCGGTCTCGGCCCGGCCGACCTTGCCGAACACGCGTTCCACCTCGGGGAATGCCCGGATCAGCCGGTCGGTCCGCTGCAACAGGTTCTTGGCCGTGGTGATGGATAGGCCGGGCAGGGTGGTGGGCATGTACAGCAGATCGCCCTCGAACAATGGCGGCATGAACTCCGTCCCCAGGCGCAGCAGCGGGACCAACCCCAGCACCACCACCCCGGCCGCGCCGAGCAGGACCTGGCGGCTATGCCTCAGGCCCCACTGCACCACTGGATGGTAGCGCTCCAGCAGCCAACGGTTGATGGGATTGCGGTCCTCCGTGGGAACCGCTCCGCGGATGAAGAAACCCATCAGGACAGGCGTGATGGTCACGGCCAGCAGGGCCGCCGCGGCCATGGCGTAGGTCTTGGTGAAGGCCAGCGGCCGGAACAGCCGGCCTTCCTGCGCTTCCAACGCGAAGATCGGCACGAAGGAAACCGTGATCACCAGCAGGGACCAGAACAGGGCCGGCCCCACTTCCTGGGAGGCCTCCAGCACCGCCTGCCAGTGGGGACGCCGCTTCCGGGCTGGCAGGGCCTCCTCCCGTTCCAGGTGTTTATGCGCGTTCTCGATCATGATGATGGCCGCGTCCACCATGGCGCCGATGGCGATGGCGATCCCGCCCAGGGACATGATGTTGGCGTTGATCCCCTGCCAGCGCATGATGATGAAGGACATGAGGATCGCCGTGGGCAGGGTGAACACTGCCACCAGGGCGCTGCGGGCGTGGAACAGAAAGAGCATGCACACCAGCGCCACGATCAGCATTTCCTCGAAGAGCTTGCCGCGGAGGTTGTCGATGGCCCGGGTGATCAGCTGGGAGCGGTCGTACACCGGCACGATCCGCACGTCCGCCGGCAGCCCGGCCTTGAGCTCCTCCAGCTTGCTGCGCACGCGGCGGATGACCTCCCGGGCGTTCTCGCCGAAGCGCATGACCACGATCCCGCCCACGGTCTCGCCCTCGCCGTCGAGCTCGGCCACCCCGCGCCGCATCTCCGGCCCGAGCTGGATCGCGGCCACGTCCTTGAGGTACACCGGCAGTTGGCCGCCCTGCTCGTTCCGGCTCCAGGCCACGGGGATGTGCCCCAGGTCGTCCAGGGACTTGAGGTACCCCAGTCCCCGGATCATGTACTCCCGCTCGCCGAGCTCCACCACCTCGCCGCCCGCATCCTGGTTGCCGGCCTGGATCGCGTTTTCGACGTCCTCGAGGGTGAGGCCCAGGGCCTGGAGCCGCGCCGGGTCCACGGTCACCTGGTACTGCTTGACGAAACCGCCGACGCTGGCCGCCTCGGCCACGCCCGGCACGCTAGCCAGCTGGTATTTGAGGTACCAATCCTGCAGCGAACGCAATTCCTGCAGGGACCGCTGGGTGGAGACGAGGGCATACTGGTACACCCAGCCCACGCCGGTCGCGTCCGGCCCCAAAACCGGCAGTACCCCTGCTGGCAGCCGCTGCTGAGCGAAGTTCACGTATTCCAGCACGCGACTGCGCGCCCAATACAGGTCTGTGCCGTCCTTAAAAATGATGTAGACCAGTGAATAGCCGAAAAAGGAGTAGCCGCGCACGGCCTGAGATCCCGGGACCGAAACCATGGCCGTGGTCAGCGGATAGGTCACCTGGTCTTCTACCACGCGGGGGGATTGCCCGGGATACTGGGTGTAGAGGATAACCTGCACGTCGGACAGGTCGGGAATAGCGTCCACCGGGGTCTGCACCAGGGCGTACACCCCCCAGGCGATGACCAGGGCGGTCAAGAGCGTGACCAGGATCCGGTTGCGTATCGACCAGGCGATGAGTTGGGCCAGCATGGCGGGCTCCCCTGCTTGAAAAGGATCAGTGCTGGTGCGCAGCCGGCGCCGCTGCGTCCACCGCGGACTGCAGGCGGCTTTCCGCGTCGAGCATAAAATTGCCGTCCTTCACGACCTGGTCGCCGCTGGTCACGCCCTCCAGGACTTGGGCGAACTCGCCCGAGACTGCGCCCAGCCGGACCTGGCGGGGTTCGAACCGGCCAGGGCCGGTCTGCACGAACACCACTTGCCGGGTGCCTGAATCCAGCACCGCGGAGGCCGGAATGACCACTGCCGGAGGCAAGGCAAGGCGGACCTCTGCGTCCGCGTACAGACCGGCGTAGAGATGCAGGGCTGGGTCGCGTACTTCCACGATGCCTCGGATGGTGCGGGCGCCGGCTTCCACGTAGGGTTGCAGCCCACGCAGCACGCCTGCAAATTGTTCCCGCAGCATGGGCACCCGGACCGTTACCGTCTGCCCCAGCCGGAGGAACGGTATGTCGGCTTCGTAAAAGTACACATAGACCCAGAACGTTGGGTCCTGGTCCCTGACGAACAGATTGCTTTTGGGACGGCCGCGTTGTTCCAGCCGCCGGATCAGGTCCGGCCCCATACCCATATGCTCCAGTTTCAAGCGGCTGGCGCTCCGCAATCCGGATTCGTCCCCTGCCGCCGAACTGCGCAGGAATTCGGCCTGCGCCTGGAACATGTCCGGATCGTGCGCGACCTCGCCTTGCACCCGCAAGATCTTATCCAGGGCGCGTGGTTCGGCCTTGGCCGTCGTGACACCGATCAACTGCTGGCGGCGCGCGTCTACCTCGATACCAGGACCTGCTGGCAGGAGCGTGTGGGTGGCGTGCTCCCCTATGCCCTCCATTCCTGGCATGCCCGGCATGGAAGACACTGGTTGCGCGCCTGGCCCTGGCGTTTGGGGCTGGGGGGTGGGCGTGAATGGCACGAGGTCCATGCCGCAGATCGGGCATTTGCCGGGTTGGTCTCGCACGATCTGCGGGTGCATGGAGCAGTGGTACAGCTGGCCGGGCTGGCTTTGACTTTTCGCAGGACCGCAGGCAGGCGCCAGCAACAGGATGCCAACCAGTGAAACGAGCAACCAAGTTAAAGTGATCTTTTTCATGACCGTTCCTCCTCGGCGTGAGCTGATCAACGGCAGAAAATACCGGGCAATTACACCTACCCATGCGAATAACGTGCAGCTGGTCTTGGTTTAAAAATTCGGGGTTATTATACCACTGCTGTTAGATTTGGAGCCCTTTTCATATTTATTTTAAAGCCGGCGCTAAAGCCGGGTGTTTCGTAAAAACACTGCGCTATCTAGTTCTGTGTTATTCCGCCAAGAATAACCTTGAACCTGTTTGCGTTATGATTGCCTTGGGTAGCTCTTTTATAGGATATTCGGATGGCATTTTTTGTCTTTCCAAATCTAGTTGTTTTACAATCGTTTTCCGGGCGCGGTGTCCAGGCGTGACATAAACAAAAAATACTACTCTCGGACAATTCGGTGACCCATAAGCACGATCTCCTGTTCTTAACCATGCTTCGACCATGGGATTCGGTTATACCCGGACTGATAGCATTGGTAACGGTTAGCGGGCCAGGCGTAACTGTATTCTAAATAATTCGGATGGAAATAGCCGTTAAAGAAAACGCCCCGGAGGGGATCCCCCGGGGCGCGGTGTTCGCTTGAGAAAAGAATTTATTTCTTCAGCTCGCTCAACCACTTGTCGATCAGGGTTTTTGCGCTGTCCAGCTCCTGCTTGATCTCGGCTGGAGTGACCAGGTTGTCCTTGGCCGCCTTCAGGGCGTCGTCCACCAGCGCGGACTCGGATGTCCAGGCCTGCTTGAGCTCGACCGACATTTTCCTCATGCTTTTTTTCGCCAAAGCGACCGCCTCGGTCCAGCTTTTTTCCAGTTCCGCCGATACGGTCTGGTTGGCGGTTATCATGGCTTGTTTGCCCGCCTCGACCTGGCCAGTGGCGATGTCAAAAGCCGCCCTGGCTTCCGTGTAGGCCAGCCTGGCCTGGGCATACACCTTTTGCTGCATCTGCTGTTCGGCCGCGTCCCATTTCGCCCTGGCCTCGTTCCAGGCGGCCGCCGCGTACGCTTCGGCGCCGGCTTGCTGGGCGGCCTGCATGGCCGCCTGCGCCGCGCCCTGCTCCTGCTCGGGCGGCTGCGCGCATCCCGCAACGATCATCAGCCCCAGAACCGCCGCCACGCCGACCATCCACTGCTTGCTCGTCATTGCCTGGTCCTCCGCTTGGATTGAGAATGAACTGCGCTGGAGCGGTATGATATGCCCCGGGGGGAGCCGGGTCAAGGAAAAATCAACTGCAGACGCCTAGGCCCAGACGCCCCGGTAGGCCAGCCGCCGGTGCAGCATGACGCGGCCGCGCTTCAAACACACACCGATGCTGCCCACCGATTGCCGGAGCTTTTGGGCGATGCTCCGGTAGTTCTCCTGCTCCTGATAAAACAACGCCATGGCGAGTTGGTATTTTTTCGGCAGTTTCCAGATCGCCAGCCGAAGGTACTGCTTGGTTTCGGAACGCATCGCGGTCTCTTCGGGATCAGGATCGGCCGCGGGCAACACAGGCGGGAGATGTTGCGGGTCATCGCGCAGGAGTTTTTCCGTGCGCTTGCGTTGTTTGGAATAGCATTGATTGATGGCGATTCTGATCAGCCAGGTGCGCAGGCTGCTATCGCCCCTGAACCGGGAGATTTTGTTCATCCCCAGGACGCGAAGGAAGACCTCCTGTGCAATATCCTCGGCGTCGTGCTGGCATTTGAGATATTTGCGGCTGATACCCACCAGCGTGGAATAATACCGGCGGAAAATGATTTCGCCTGCTTCCGTCTGTCCTTGCCGGATTAATTTCAGCAACTCCGCGTCGTTCATCTTTTCCAGTTTATTCATGCGTCCATCCCCCGGGTTGATCAATCTCCTCGCCTCTATTTCAAGCATTTTGCGTGCCAAAAACCCTGGGATTTAAATAGGCTGGATAGAAAGGCTTTTCAGGGGGATGGACTTGGATGAACCGGAGAAAATCAGGACAGCCCAGACTCCGTGTAAGGGTTTCCCTTACTTCGTGTCCCGCGCCTGGTCCCACTTAATATGAAGCAACCGCATGCGCTCATAAATATACCGGGGATTTTTAATCTTGAGTTTAACCGCCGTCTGAGCGGGATTGTTGCCGTTCTGCGCCAGATGGTGGAGCAGATAATCCTTCTCCATCTGTTCGGCCTTGTCTTTGATGATTTCCTTCATGGCCGGATAATCCAGGTGGTACAGATCCTGGTTGTCCAGCGGCCGCGCGGAGCCTGAAGGCGCGGACGCGAAGAACCCCGCAAAATCCTCCCAGCTCAGGCTGGAACCGCGGCAGTTCCCCACGCCCACCTCGATCCCTTTTTCCAGCTCCCTGACATTGCCGTCCAGCGGCAGGCTGGCGATCCGGTCCGCCACCGCGGCAGCGGGCTGGACGTTCTTTTGATATTTTTGGTTGTACTTCTTAATGAAATAATTCACCAGCAAGGGAATGTCCTCCCGCCGCTGCCGCAGCGGCGGAAGCACGATGGGCTCGGTCTTCAAGCGGTAGAACAGATCCTGGCGGAACCGTCCTTCCTCGACCATTTGCTCCAAGTTTCGGTTGGTGGCCGCGATCACGATCACGTCCAGCTTGATCTCCTCGTTCCCGCCTACCCGGCAAAAGGTTTTCTGGTCGGAATCAAAGAGGTGCAGTAATTTGGCCTGGACGCCAAGGTCCAGTTCGCCGATCTCGTTGAAAAAAGCGATGCCTCCCGCGGCTTCCTCGATCTTACCTTTCGTGAAGACCGCGCTGGAGTAAGAGCCTTTTTCCCGGCCGAAGATCTCCGCCTCGAAAAGCGTAGCGGGGATCGCCGGACAGTTGATATGGTAGAACGGCCGGTCCCGGCGGGGACTGAGCTGATGATACAGCTTGGCGAACAGGTCCTTGCCCGTGCCGTTCTCGCCCAGGATCAGGGTATCCAGCTGGGATTTGGCCCGGCGCTCCACTTTGAGCATCAGGTCCATGATCGCCGGCCCGCCGACAATCTCCGCGTCGCCCAGCTCGCGGCAGTTCTCTGTCGGCGGCTGGCGTTTGGCCAGACTGGTCTGGACCTTCTCCAGAAGTTCCTCGGATTTGAACGGTTTGTAGATGTAGTCATCCAATCCCTGGCTGAGAAGCTGTTTAAGTTTGACGGCGTCCCCGCGGCCGCTGATCACGATGATCGGCAGTTGTTCCTGGGAATAACGACCCCGGATCTGTTGGATGATCTTGACGCCGGCCATCTCGTCTTCGCCGAAACGCAGGTCCAGGGTGACCAGGTCCGGCTGGAATTCAGCGATCCGCTGCAGCACGCTTTCGGTCTGCCGGCCGGACTCCACGGTGTATCCTTCGCCCTGAAGAATTCCGGTTATGGTCTCCAGGACCAGGAGTTCGTCATCCAACACCAGGATCTTTGTCATGTGCGTTTCCCTTCCGACGGCTCGGCGGCTGGTTCCAGGAGGGGGAGCGTGAAAGCGAAAACGGTTCCGGTCCCGAGCCGGCTGTCCACGATCTTGAGTTCGCCGCCGAGGCGGTTGATCAGCTGGCGGGCGTTGGTCAACCCCAGCCCCATGCCTTTTCCCCGAGGATCGATCTGAACGTATGGCTCGAATATTTTGTCCCAGTTTTCCCTCGCGATGCCCGCGCCGTGATCACGGACATACACGTTCTGCCAGGCGCCGTTGCTTTCCACTTTGATTTCGATCTCGCCGTCCGGTCCCGAATATTTGATCGCGTTGTGGATCAGGTTGACCAGTATTCTTTTGACCGCATGCGGGTCCGCCCACGCCCGGCAGGAAGTGCCGGGCGGCGTGTAGTTGAATTTCAACCCGTATTGTGTCATGGTTTCGGCGTGGCTTTCCAAAACCGTGCGGATGACTTTTAGCAGATCAATGTCCGTTGGAATGATCTCCGTCTGTCCCGAGGCCAGTTTGCTCTGGTCGTTGAGATTGTTGAGATAGTTTTCAATGGACTCGGCGCTCTCCTGGGTCAATTTTAAATCCCTTTCCAGCTGTTCGTTGCCGGGGCTCTTCCTGAGTTTGCTTAAATTCACGGCGGTCTTGCCGACGATGACGGTCAGCTCCTGCTTGGCGTCGTGTGCGATGCGGCGGATCATGTCTGATTTGGTTTTTTCGGCCTGGGCCAGGGCGGCATGGGCGCGCGCCAGAAGCAGCATGAAGATCATGAGCAAGGTCAGCAAAATCAGGATCAGGCTGATGGCCATGCCGATCATTTGCTTGGATTGCTGAAATCCGGTTTGCGCGAAGACCAGCCGCAGGTTGGCATTGCCGACCTCGCGCAGGGTGAGCGGCTGCTGCACGAAGACCAGGTTCTGCCCCGGGGCCTGGCGGACCCACGGGGCCCGCGAACCCGCCTCTTTTGGCCAGGCAGACGGCTGGAGGGCGGCTTGCCCGCTGCGGACCACGGTTTTGCCTTCCAGGGTTACGCCAATGTAGTGAATAAACGGGATTTGGGTCAACAGCTTGAGGATCTGGTGGAAATAATCGTATTGGGCGTTGTTGATGAACACCATGGACGTCTGGGCGATGTTTTGCGCCAAGTCAAGGTGCTCCCGGATGCGCTGCCGTTCAAAAACCTGCACGTTCATCCAGATCACGCCGACCGCCGACAGCGTCAAACCCAGGACCATCCCGCCGGTGAGCAGAGGCCAATGTTTCCTAACCCAGGGGGGGATCATGCCCGGCATCCTTTCACGGCGCCGCCAGGAATTGTTCGATGCCGAAATAATCCAGCACCGGTTTTGCGGCCGGATCTTCGTGGAACCGCAGCAAGGCCTCGGTCAGCTGCCCCACCTGTTTCTGCTTGGCCTGGCTCTTCGAAGGACGGCTGTAGAGATAGTGGTTGGGTATCGGCTTGGATCTGGCGATGGCCTTGATGCCAATGGGGTATTCGGTCTTGAGATTGCCGGCGATGGTCTCCATGTATTCAAAGGCCGCGATCGCGTCCACGCCTTTCATCTGCAGCGCGCCCATCGCATCCACGCCGCTCTTGAATTTAAACGTGTTTTTAAAGTAATGGATGTTGGTATATCCGGAATCCTGGAGATAAAAATACGCCTTCAGGTGCTGCAGAATTTCGGAATGAATATACCCCAGGCGCCGATCCCGCAAATCCTCGGGTTGGCTGAAGGCCTGGTCCTTGGCCACATACAGGCAGCAGGCCTGGGTGGTCTTGCCCCGGCTTTGCAGCGTCAGGACGGGCCGGATGGTCTCGTGCTCCGCGTAGATCTGGAAAAAGGGCGAATAGGACGCCAGCAGGTCAACATACCCGTGGATGAAATCGTTCTTCAGATTGTCAAGGTTGTATTCGCGGAACTCCACGTTCATATTGGTCGCGGAGGCGAGGTAGGCTTTCAAGACGCCCAGCAGCGGCTCCAGTTGTTCACGCGTCCCGAAATCCGAGCGGATCTCCGTCTGGACACCGATGACGATTCGGTTCCAATCTTTCTCCGGCACCGCGTAGCGCTGGGTGTGGGCCGCGGCGAGGCTTTTTTGGATCTCCGCCACGTCCAGCCCGGCTGACTGGGCGATGGCTTGCAGCTGCGTCAAGATCCCCTCGGATCCCGCCGCTGTTCTCGCTTGCGTCATGATCTTGACCAGCTCGTCCGCCTGCGCCGCGGCCGCCTCCACCTTCCGGGCCAGCCGGGCTGTTTTTCCCTCCTCGGCCGCCACCTGGTCCGCGGCCTCGCGCGAGGCCTGCGCGGCGGTCTCGCGCGCCAACCGGGAGGCCTCGCGCGCGGAGTCCACCGCGGTCTGCGCGGAATCCCTGACCCCTTGCGCCAGCGCGGTCCCCAGCCGCAGGTTCTGGATCAGCCCTTCATCGCGAACAAAGGTTCCCGGTGGCCGGACGGGCTGGCCGCCCGGCAAAGAGGCCGAGGGCTCGTCCAGGTCCCAGCGGAGCAGGAGCCCGACGCGGTGCGACCCCAGAGTGCCGGCCAGGTACCAGGGATACGCGAAGGCGTAATCTATTTGAAGGCACAGTGGCGACCGGGGCAGGCTTTCCCTGACACTCAGGCCGGCGGTCAGGCTGTCGGTGTTGACGCCGGCGCGCAGCCCGATGCGCTCTCCGAGCCACCAGCTTTCCACCCCGGCTTTCGGCGTATAGACGTGGGCGCGCGCCGTGACCTCGGCGGCCGAGAGCAGGGAATCCAGCGGGCCCGCTTTCCAGCGGAGTTGATAGCTTCCGCCCAGGCGGAAAACTGCGGGCACATATTCCTCGACCGTCAGGCCAACGTCAGCCGGCACGATATTTTCTACGCTGAACCCGACCTGAACCCCGTCATAAACGGTCGCCAGCACGCCGGCATCCGCGGTATAAGCCAGCTTTTGTCTGTCCGCCGAGGGATAGTAGGGGGCCGTGGTATAGGGACCGGCGTCCACCATCCACTGCAACCCCTTCACGGTGATCCCGGCATTCACCTCGATCCCGAGGTCCAACGTATATGGCGACCAGAGGCAGCGGCCGAACGAGAGGAGGAAGGTGTTCTCCTTGTATAGCAGGGTGTTGAATTGTGCCCAGCCCACGCCCAGGGTCCCGATCGAGGGGTCGAAAGGCACGGCCACTGCCAGATAATTATAGCCGCTATGGTCGAATTGGCCGTTATAGAGACGGGTATCCAATCCGGAATAGAGGTCGGAATACATGCCGTTGATCTCAATGTTTTTAATATGGGCCAGCCCGGCCGGGTTGAAGAGCAAGGCATTGGTGTCATCAGCTACGCTGGTAAACGCCTCGCCCATGCCCGCGGGTCGCACGCCGTCCACGCCATCCAGAAAATAAGCGCCGGCGCCTGTGGCGAGCGCACTGACCAGGCCTGCCAGCCATGCGGCTGCTTGCAGCGCCCGGGCGAGTCGGCTGTAGCCGAACGGAGCGGACCTGGCATCGCCGCCGCTCATTTAATCAGCACCACCCGGCCGCTGACGCGTTGGCCGCCGGATTCGATCTGGTACAGATAGATCCCGCCCTCGCATAGATGTCCGGCCTCGTCCCGGCCGTCCCATTCCGGCCGGCTGGGGTTCTTGAGCGTGCGCACCACCCGGCCGCGGACATTGTAAATCTTGATCGTCGCGGCAGCCGCTGAATCGGAGAAGCGGAAATTGAAAAAGGCTTTTTGACCCGTAGCTGGCAGGAACGGATTGGGCGTGGCGTAGCCGCCTAGGGGGAAGAAATCCGTGGTATCCGGCGTTGGCGTGACCGTGGAGGTCGGGGTTGGAATCGGTATTTTCAGTGAGTGGATACGGATATGATCGAGATCTACGTGCTTAGCGATCTGATCGGATCGGATCCAAAACTGAATGGCCAACAGTTCTTCAGACAGCCATGGCCAGCCCGGCGTGTTCAAGACATCGAACGTGTATGTGCCGACTTGATTCATGACCCCGACGGTCACATGCTGGTAGGTCCCCAGGTGGAGAATATCCACTTCGCAATCCGTGCCTTCGGAAATATCCGTCACTTGTACGGTCAGCAGGTTGTGCTTGCCGGAGTTCCAATAGACCCCTGGCGATATGACCTTTCCGAAAAGGCCAGGACCCAATAACGTGATCCGCCCCTGGGTTCCCGTTGGACCGTAAGCGATCTCCGCATCAAAATTGCTATCTTTATACTCGTCCCACCAATTCTTGACCAGCGAGCCCGCGCTGCCGGAGAAATCCTCTCGCCAGTAAAATCTCTCGTTGGTTGTGTTCTGGAAAACCCGGATATAATCTATTTTAATATAATCAGCCGTAAAAGAGGTGACCTTGGCTTCAACATAGAACGTCTTGATTCCGTCCCATCCGAGATCGCGTGGCAGGTCAAAGGCGAATGTCCCAGTGGCCCCCGAAGGTTTATGTAGAATATAGTTGTTCGGATAACCAGATATATCCTGTAGTCCCAAGGTCCATTGTGTCACCGCGGGATTGTTCGTGTCGGGCACCCTAATTTCAAAAGTGTCGAATAGAGTTACGTTGCAGGTAATGTTCTCGGAACGGGTAGTTTTAAATCGATCAGATGAATCGGCTGTTGGGGTAAGGATCGCATAAGATCCAATGGCATCATAAGCGAACTCTGAACTTAAAGAGGGCGTTTGGGACCGGTCCTGCCATTTCGGGGGTTGGCTGCCGGCCGGACCATTAAAATCGTCATACCAAAATTCATAACCATTGACAGGCATTTCTGCATAGGCGTGTGATGGGTCGTAAGCAAGCGCCAAGAGAAATAAATAGAAAGGCCACATTTTCAGCCAGCTCATGCTCATCCCCCGGATTAAGCCTTGGGCTTGACCGAGATCCCAGAAACCGGCATCCTAAGTAGATAAAATGTCCGGTCTTGTAAGGTGTTGACGCTATTTCGAGGAAATATCTTACATGAATAAGTGGCTCTTTCCAACTGTACATGAAATAAAAAGGGGCGCGGTGGGATCCGCGCCCCTCTGCTGCCGGCCGCACCCTAGGGTTTGTATTTGATCGCGGTCTTCCCCAGGCTGGACCAATCCACCTTGCGCGTCAGGTACATGACCACGCCGACCACGGCGAACAGGCTCAGGCTCCCGATCAGCAGGGCGTAATCCTCCAATTGCAGGACCAGGTAGAGATACGCGTACAACAGGGCCAGGATGACGCCGATCAGGCTGGTCTGGCGCCAGTCGGCCAGCACGCTTTTGGTGTACAGCGCGATCTGCAGGATGACGCCCGCGCTCGCCAGCAGGTAAGCCCAGCCGAACCCGATGTGCTCGGAAAGCGACAGCAGAAGGGTGTAGAACACCACCAGGGCCACGCCGATGAGCAGGTACTGGATGGGATGGACCTGGCGCTGGCCGGCCCGGCCCAGCACATCCAGCAGGAACAGGGCCAGGAAGGTCAGGCCGATGAACATGACCGCGTATTTGGTCGTGCGCGTGGTCTTCTGGTAGTGGTCCACGGGCTGGAACAGGCGGACGCCGAAGCTGGATGCGCCCACCTGCTGGCTGGCGCCGAGCCACTGCTGGGGGAAATTGCGGTTGAGGTCAATCACCTGCCAGCGCGCGCTGAAGCGCCCGGGCTGGATGTCGCGCTCGTCCGGCAGGAAGGCGCCGATGAAGCTGGGGTCCCCCCAGGGCGCTTCCAGCTTGACCTCGGTGATCCTGCCCAGGGGCACGAACGAGAGGTAATCGTGCCCGCTGTGCTTGAGGGGAAACACGAAATCGTAGTATGCCTGGCGCGGGGCGAGCGGCACCCTGACGCTGATGCCGGACTCCACCACGTCCTTGCACAGCACGCCCGGCTCGGCCTGGCGGGGCACCTGATTCCAGGTCAGGAAAACCCGCTCCTGCAGTCCCTTGGTGTTCGCCAGTCCCAGGGTAACGAAGGCGTCCTGCCACAAGATCCGTCCCGGGTCCAGGTTCAAGGCGGCGATGTCCGGATAGGCAAAGCGGCCGCTGACGATCAGGTCGGATTGATACAGCGCGACGCGGTAGATGCCCCGGTACCGGATCTCGGGCTCCATTTTCCCCTGCACCCAGAGCTTCTCCGGCAGAACGTGGGCGTAACGCACTTCCTGCTGGACCTGCCCCTTGTCATCCTTGAAAAAATACTGGTACGGCAGCGAGAGGATGGGCGCGGTCAGGACCTGGCCGCCGCCGGACCACTGGTCCGCCACCTCGAAGACCACCTGTTCCTTGCGGCGGTTGCGCTCGTCCACCAGCAGGTTCACCAGGAACGAAGGGATGAGCAGGGCCGCCGCCAGAAAGGCGATAATGAACAGGCGCAGGCCGAGGGAAAGCCCTTCCTCGCGAGCCGGAGCTGCCGGCGCGGATCTGGGTTTGTTGGGCATGGGGTCCTCCGCTAGTTGGTTTCCGCGACCTTGGCCGGCGCGGCCGCCGCGGTCTTCTGCCCGCCGCAGCCCGGGCACTGGCCGGTCCAGCAGTACAGGCACAGCCGCTCGCGCGGCAGGCCGATGGCGCTCACCATGTCCTCGGGTGTCAGGTACTTCAGGCTGGTCACGTTCAGGTCTTTGGCGATCCAGTCCACCATTTTCCGGTAGGCCGGGCTGCGGTGGTCCAAATAGGCCGACACGTCCTCCGGGTCCCTTCCTTCCAGGGCGCGGATCGCGCGGCGCGCGGCCAGCTCGTGCACGCTGCGGGTGGACAGGTTGAACCGGCAGGGGAACATCAGCGGCGGGCAGGCGGGGCGGATATGCACCTCACGCGCGCCGTGGTCCCACAATTTCTGGACCGCGAAATTCTTCAGCTGCGTGCCGCGGACAATGGAGTCCTCGCACAGCACGATGCGCTGGTCGCGGATGATGTCCGCGATGCCCACGAGTTTCATTTTGGCGATCAGGTCGCGCCGCGCCTGGGTGGGCGGCGTGTAGCTCCGGCCGTAACCGGGCGTGTATTTGACCAGCGGACGCCTGAACGGCACGCCGGATTCCATGGCATAGCCCAACCCGTGGGCCAGGCCCGAGTCCGGCACGCCCGACGCCAGGTCCACCACCAGCCCTTGATCCTGTTTGGCCAGGAACCGTCCGCAGCGCTCGCGCACCACCTCGACGTTGACGCCTTCGTAGGAGGACGCGGGAAAGCCGGTGTAGATCCAGAGGAACGAGCAAATCTGCTGGTCCGGGCGGCCGGGATCCTTGCTCGCCGGTTCTTCCTGCTCCCGCAGGAGCACGATCTCGCCGGGCGCCAGGTATTTGGCGGGCTCAAACCCGAGATTGGCGAACGCCGTGGTTTCGGCTGTCACGGCCCAGGCGTCGCCGCGCCGGCCCACGGTGAGGGGCGTGTATCCCCTGCGGTCGCGGGCCGCATAAATCCCGTCGCGGTGGAGCAGCAGCAGCGAACAGGACCCTTCGATCGTGTCGAACATTTTCCGAATGCCGTCAACCAGGCTGAGCCCCGAGGCGATGAGCTTGGCCACCAATTCGGAGCGGTTGACCCTGCCCCCGCCCATTTCGCTGAAAGTCACCCCGCGGGCGAGGAGGTCCGCGGCCAGGGTTTCGGCGTTTTCAATAAAACCGCTGGTGGCCAGGCAGAAAGGCCCGAAGCGGGAGTTGAGGTAGATCGGCTGCTCGTCGCTGTCGCTGATCACGCCGATGCCGCGCCGTCCGCGGAGACGCTGGGCCTCTTCGAAAAACTTGGATTTGAACTGGCTGTCGCCGATGCTGTGAATGCGGCGGGCGAAGTGCTCTCCGTCCCAAACCGCGAGCCCGCCATATTCCGTGCCCAGGTGGGAATGATAATCCGTGCCGTAAAACAAGGATTCAAAAACATCTTCGCTCGCTGTGACGCCGAACAACCCGCTCATGCCAGACTCCCGACGGATGGGGGATGGGGTAGGGTGAAGGTGAAGTGAACGATGTCCATAATTGCCGGAAAACGGCCAAACGTCAACTTTAATTTAGGCCCGCGAAAAAGCACAAGCCGGAGCAGAGCCCGCGCGGGGCCCGGCTCCGGCTGCGTTTGGTTCCGCGGGTCATCAAGCTTTCGGCACTTTGCAGGTGCTGATGCCGAAAAGCGTGTACAGCGGGCAGAAACTCACCAGGCTGGTCAGCAGGAAAACGACCGCCACGATGAGCAGCACCACGCCCAGCGTTCCCCCGAGAACGTTGGTGAAATAGAGGATCGCGATCCCGATCGCCAGCAAGGTGCGGATGATCCGGTCCGCGGTACCCATGTTCTTTTTCATGGCTGTTGGCTCCTTTCAAGGAATAGGCCCCCTGTGGGGCCTTTCGCAAAATCTACCTACTGTCTCCCCGCCTGTCAAGGGAAAGACTTGAAGCTTAGACCCCGGGTTAGGCCTTGCGGTCAAAAAAGGGGTTTTTCGCCGTGGCGGTGAGCGGGATGCCCAGCGCGAAACGCACCTCGGGCCCCAACACCTGGAGCTTCACCGCGGCCAGGCCCAGGGTGTACAGAATGCGGTTGTCCGCGCGGGCTTGGCTGGCCACCGAGACCGCCGAACCCACGGCAATGCCCAGGTCTCCGGGGCAGAACACGCACACGCCATGCGCCGCCTCGTTGGCCGCGCAGTCGGCGAACCCGCACAGGCCGCAGTATTTTAGCCCCAGGGTCTGGTAGCGGGTGCCGAGCAGCACGGCCACGTGGACGTGGTCGCGCAAATTGCCCGCGTCGCGCACGAACGCGCCGGCGTCGCGCGCGCGGCCGATCCGCTCCATCTCGTCGGCCAGCCGCAGCAGGTCCTCGCGTTCCAGGATCGCGGCTTCCAGGTTGTCGCGGCCGCGGCCTTTGGGCGCGGTGGTGGCGGCGAGCACCATCTGCTCGGCCACCCGGTAGAGCGTGGTTTTAAGGTCTGCAGGGTGCATACAGCGCTCCTTCCATTATTATTATTCAATCCAGCCCACGGTACTGCGGCTGACCCAGCCTTGGCGGCTGGGAGCGAACAAAACTTCCACCCAGGCCTCCTCCTCGGCCCGGACGCGCACGCGCGCGCCTTCGGGCAGCGTGTACAGCGTTTCCGCCTGCGTGTACGGCCGGCTGTGCACTTCGGTCCCGGCCACCAGCACCACGGCCTGCTTGCGCCAGGAGGGTTCAAACTGCCGGGCCGCGCTCCAGAGGCTGAATGCCAGCGCCAGGCCCGCGGCCAGCCAGACCCCCCAGCGCTGCCGGCTGAACGTCTTCGGCCACCACGCGATCAGGCCCGCGAGCAGCAGGGCGAGGTAGTAGGCGGCCGAGGCCGCGACCGCAAGCTCGTTGGCCGTGGCAAAACGGTACAGGCTCCCGGCCGGCCCGGGTCCGCGCTGCGGGGGCGCATCCGGCGCCTGGGCCACCACGCCCAGGGCTTGCTGCAGGTTATAGCGCAGGTCCGGGTCGCGGGGCGCCAGGCGCAGGCCCCGCTCGTACGCCAGCACCGCCGGCCCCAGCTTGCCTTGCCGCACGTAGACGTTGCCGAGGTTGTAGAACACCTCGGGATCGTTCAGCCCCTGGTCCAGCACCTGGCGGAACTCGGCTTCAGCCGCGGCCAGCTCGCCCTGTTCGGCCAGCGTGGCGCCCCGCAGGCGCTGCAATTCCGCGTCCTGCGCCCAGCCCGCGGCCGCGCACGCCGCCAGCAGGCCCAGGGCAAGCAGCGGAGCGGCCGCCGGCCGGGAGGAACGGGGCCGGCTCTGCCAGAACTTTTCGAACTGCTCGATCGCGTTCTCCAGGTCCTGCCGCAGGGCTTCCATGTCCTTGTTGGGCAGGACCACGGCCGCGTAGCGGACGTATTCGATCGCGGTCAGGGCAATGCGGAAGCGCGACAGGAGTTCCGCCGGAACATGGTACGGCCCAAAGAAATCCGGCAGGCGGTCGAGGTTGACGAAAACGCTCGGCTGGTTCAGCTTGGCGGAGAGGTACTCGGCGGCGGTCCGGGAAACACCGTCGTAAAATTTTTGGTCCTCGCGGCGGTGGATATAACTTTTCAGCTGGCGCAAAGCCCTCCGTGCGTTGGCATAAGCCCGCCGGACCCGCAAGGTCGCCGCCTCGGCCAGGGCTTTTTGCCGCTGCCGGCGCAGCCACCAAAGCAACCCCAGCAAGGCAGGCCCGATCCCTTGCCAGATCCAGAATCCCGCGGTCGCGAAATTCCATGCCGGCGCGGGCCGCAGGGGCCGGGTGCTGCTGCGGTCAGGCCGCAAGGTAAGCTTCCTGGCCGCGTCCGACGGAGAAGGCCCCATGGCCACGGCTTCGGGTTTGGGCGCGACGGTTAAGAGCGGCAGATCGGCCCGCGCCTCCAGCCAGCGGACCTGGCCCGGGTCGAAGTAGCGCACGCGGGCCGGGCCCAGGCGCAAGGCCCCGGGCTGGTCGCATACCAGCCAGTAGGAATACACCCGGGTGCCATGCAGGCCGTCTGCCCGTGGCTGCAATTCATCCTGCCGGGTCTCCAGAAACAGCCGGCTGCCGCTAGGCACCTCCCACGCGGGCTCGGGCGCGGCCCGCAGGTTGCCCGTGCCGCTGAGCCGCAGCCCCACCCGGCCCGGGCTGCCCGCGCGCAAGTTCCCGGGAGGCTCCGCGTTCAGCTGAAACGCGCCCACCAGGCCGCTGCTTCCGCCGGACGCGTCGGCTTCCGGGTCCGGCGGCAGGGGCACGATTTCCACCAGCAGCGGTTCGGTTTGCACGGTGCGGCTGCTGCCGGCGTCGCTGAAAATGGCCTGCGCCGCCCCCAGGGTCAATCCGCCCGGCCGGACCGCAAACAGCGCGGTGTGATACCGGTGCGACACGCTGCGCATCCTCGCCCCGGAAATCAGCTCCTCGGACTTCTCCTCGGGCAGCTCCTCGGTGATAAATCCCGTGGCCGCGGGCGGCCGGTAGGTCACGGACGTGCGTTCGCTGATGGTGTACGCCAGATGCACGGTCAGGATGACTTGCTGGTTCACGTAGGCTTTGGCGGCCGAGAGCGTGGCGTAAAATTCTCCGGGTTCCCCTTCCTCGCCGAGGCGGCCCGTATCCGGCGCGCCGGGCACCATGGCGCCTTCCTGATAGCGTTCGCCGGACAGCGGCGAGCGGTAGCTTTGGCCGCTGCGCGACCCTTCCACCTGAATTTCCAGGTCCGGCGTGCGCAGCGTCTGGCCGGCATGGATCAGGCTCATGCCGGGCAGGGTGAAGCGCCCGGGTTTGCGGGCCAAGAAGACAAACCCCTGGGTCCGCATCCACCAGGCCGCGCCCTGGCGCATCACGCGCGTTTGCGACTGGTAGGCGTTGATCAAATTCAGGTCTGGCAGACGCGGGGGCTTGAGCAAGGGTACGCGGGTGAGGTCCGTGGCCGTGACCTCCACGATAAGCTCGAAGCTCTCGTCCAGGTGCACGGTGCTGCGGTCCAAACGCGCGCGCAGGGCGCCCAGGCGCTGTTCCGGCCCTTCCGCGGCGGCCAGCGGCGCGGTGTCGAATTCTTCGCCTTCCAGGGGTTCGGCGGTCGGTGGAGGGGCGGCCTTGGGTTTGTAGATGAACTGCATGACCCGGGGGCCCTTGGCCCCGCTGGGCGCGGGCGTCGGCGCGGCCGTGGGCGCCTCGTCCGGCTCTTCTTCGTCCGAGAGAAGCGGCGCGGTCATCAGCTCGTTCCCCTCCTCCGCGCGCTCCCGCAGCTGCTCCTCGAACTCCTCCACGGCGTCCGGCGAGCCCCAGGTGCGCTTGACCGGCTCGCCGCCCCAGGCCGGGGACTGCGGCTGTTCGTCCGCGGCGCGGACCAGGGGCGCGCCGGCCCCCAGCAAGCCCGCAAGCAGCGCGGCGCCGGCCAGCCAGCGCACCGTGGGTGTCAGGCGAAAGGGATGCATGGAAAGCATTGTAAGAACAATCCGGGAGGAACGATAGGAAAATTTTAGCTTTATCCCTGCAGAGCAAAAAACCCCGCGCGCACCCGGTGATAAATGATGCTTAAGCGCAACAGGGTTGTAGCTTGCCTCATGGGCAGCGACCGTTGGAACCAAAGCAATTCTATAACCGAGACGGCTTTGCCGCTCCGCTACTCAGGTCTTTATTTTACCCCCGAGGCCCGGGTGACATTAGTCCCTATTTAATAATTGCGATTTTCTTTATTACTTTTTCTTCTGTCCCGCTGTCATTTCTAGCCTTAACAAGAAGTAAATATACGCCATTCGCCAGATTGCTTGTATTTATCCTTTCCGTATGTTGCCCGCGGGAATAATCTCTAGTAAAAGACAAAACCTCCCGATTGGTGGTTGTAAATAATTTCGCTGTTATATGCGCTGACTCATTCGTAAAAATAATGATATTGGCAAAATGGCCGCGCGTCGGGTTGGGGGCGGCGTAAACATAATCAGCATCTATGATCCTGCCGTTGAAATTGATTAAAGGTGTAGGCGTCGGTGTAACGGTAGGCATTACTGTTGCTGTTGGTGTTGCTGTCGCCGGGATTGATTCGGCCGCAAACTGGTATACATTGCCGGTTTCACCCACACCATAGACCTCGTTTCGCCCGTCAGCATCCCCGTCGCCCACAGTCAACGCGACTAACTGTTCACCTGCATTTGCCAAATCTTCTGTACGCCAATTGCCGCCAACCCAGCTGTGTTGATACAAATGCCCATCCAGGCCAGTTGCGTAGAGTTCGAGAAGCCCGTTATTATCTCCATCGCCAATTACAATTTTATTCATTACCGCCCCATCGCTAATTACCGTTTGATTATCCCAAGATGAACCATTCCATTTATACTGGCGGATCGTGCCGTTGGCATCCCCGCCATAGAGCTCATTGGCTCCGTCGCGATCCAAATCGCCGATCGCCAAGCACTTCATATCGGCCGTACCGCTGAAAACCTCCCGAGTAAAAACATTCACATAATCTCGATACCAAGTTTGGTATAATTTTTGATCATTAGACGCAAAATAGACTTCGTTGACTTGATCATTATCAGCATCACCAGAAACGCCGCACAATACAGTGCTCCCATTTTGAAAAAAGGCGGCGTTATACAAGCAATTATGCTGCAACTTGGTTTGCATTAGATCGCTGCCGTAAATCACGCACATTTCCGCCAGCCAGCCGTTCGTTTGGTCGGATTTAATCAAAAGCCCACTATATGCGGCAAAACTATTCCCACTCCAACTGCTGCCAGACCATTGGTATTGGTATAATCGAGGAAAAGAATTAGCCCCATACACTTCCCTGCTGCCATTCAAATCCATATCCATTAAATCCACATCGTGAAAAAAGCCCGCGCCGGATGTTGGCAGTTCAGATATGGACCAGGAAGTGTTTTTATTATACCGGTGAATTTTGCTGTCACCGTTGGCGACATATATTTCCGGATAACCATCCCCCTCTACATCGCCAATAGTGATTCCCATAGCCCCAGGTATTGGCGTGCCTGCCTTGCCCAAGTTATTCATTTGCCATCGCACAGGGGCAGCCACTGCCTCGCAAACCGTAAAAACACCTTTATAAGTCCGGTTAATGGTATTCGTTGCCAAATACAAATCGTACTGCCCAGGTGCAACGTTTAAACTACACGAAGCCGTGATTCTCGCATCATTGGCAGCAATACCCGTGGCATTGACCGACTCAGTAGTATTGCGCAGTTGAACTGCAACGACCTTGCCCAGGTTCCAGCCGCGTATGTTCACATTTACGATTTGCCCTGCCAAGGCTTGGTTTTTATCAATGCCTGTCATAAGCGGCGGATCGTCCTGCGTATCCAAAGTCCCATTGGTTAAATAACGCGCTAATAAAATAGCATCATCCACATTAATATACCCAGCCGTCACAAGTTTTCCATCTGGTTGCATTAACAAAGAATGTGCAATTGAATTATTGTTGCTTCCTAGTATTGTGGTTACAACCCCGCCACCTCCAAAACTGGTATCTAAACTGCCATTTGTTTGATATCGAGCAAGAACAATATTATACTGAGGAATAGCACTATTCCAGTTCTGCCCAGCCGCAACCAATTTTCCGTCAGGTTGCTGCACAACTCCATATCCCCACGCTCCCGACCCGATTGTTGTAGTCACAATTCCCGTTCCATTAAATGTCGTATCCAATGCGCCTTCAGAAGAATATCGCGCCAATGCAAGGCCAGCCAAACCGCTTCCCACTGCCACCAATTTCCCGTCCGACTGACGGATAATTTGTTGAATCCCATCGGTGCTTCCCAATGGAGTTGTCACATATCCTGTTCCGCCGCCGCCAAAACTGGTATCCAAACTCCCGTTATCTAAATAGCGCGCAATTAATAAATTGCCATTCGAATATCCCGCAGCCAACAGTTTCCCTTCGGATGGTTGTATTATGCTAAACACCCTAGAAATGGATCCAATAGTCGTTATCACTTTTCCGCTTGTTCCAAACGAAGTGTCAATACTGCCGTCAGATTGATACCTTACCAAGGCAACGGAAATAACAGCGCCGCTTTTTGTATAACCCGCAGCAACCAATTTGCCGTCAGGTTGTTGAATAACTGAATGAGCTACATCTTCGTCCGAACCTATCGTGGTTGTTGTTGTGCCAAAACTGCCGAAGGATGTGTCCAAACTGCCATTGCTATTGTATCTAGCGATCGCAAATCTTTTTTGGGAGCTTAATGTGCTCCAGCCCGCGACAACAATTTTACCATCAAACTGCCGGGTTACTCCGTTAGCGCCACTGGCATCACCAATCACAGTGGTTACCAATCCGCTCACCCCAAAAGTCGTATCTAGGCTTCCATTTAAATCATATTTTGCGATTAAAACCGCATTTTGGATACCCGCCGTATATCCCACAACTATTATTTTCCCGTCAGGTTGAATGACTATTTGGTTAGATCTCATCCAATACCCGTCGATGGCCGTGGTTACTGTCCCATTCGTTCCAAATTGCGCCAATAGAACCGTAGACCAGCAAGCTATAAACGCGACAAGAAATAATGTCGTTCTTCCAATTCCGCGCATTGTATTCTCCCCTACTTTTTTTGTAATCTGTATGCTTGCTCCATACTCGCCAAATCTTTTTGAGCAACTTCATATCCGGGGTTCATCCGCAAGGCCTCTTTCATTGCATGTATGGCGTCAAGTGGCTTGCCCATTTCCCAATATAAAACACCCATGTCATGGTAGGTCTCCGGATTCAAGTCGGTCAAGCGGTCGGCGCTTTCATACATATTTCGAGCTTCAGAATCGCGGCGCTGCCTCTGATACATGCTGGCCAAAACCACATAAGGAGCATTCCATCCTGGTGCCAGGTTTATTATTTTCAACCATTGTCTCTCCGCTTCTTTCCAATTCCCGGCATTGGTCAGACGCAATGCATGGTCGGCAAGAGGATTTACGATATTCACGATTTCCGGGTCATAAGCGAACAGAGGTTTTTCTTGCTTTATAGGGCGCCCCTCGTTTTTATCGTTCAGTATTTCGTAAAGAGCTTGCTGTTCGCTGTATGCAATCTTTTTTACATATTGCGCCATTAGTTCCTGCCAGCGCTTCAAGGCATCAGGTGTCCATCTGTAGGGTTCAAATTGACGTGTGCGTACAGCTTCCTGAGGGTGGACATACAGGTGTGTATGTCCGCTTTCCTGAAGTTTTCTCCATATTTCTATCGTGCTCTTGCTTTCATCTAACCACTTTAAAAGCATATTTGTATCATGGGCCGTCGGTGCAGTTATATGCCTTTTGAAATAATACCTCCGCGTCTCGCCAAAAACATATATTTTCGATTGCTTCTGCAACTGGTTGATTACATTCGCTATGGGATAATAATTGGTCATCAGCTTTTGCTTCAAATACAGTTCCCTGCTTTGCAGCCCCAAACTGGCTCCCATTGGGTCCCAAAGAGGATAGGAATACCCCAGGGAATATAGCAAACCCCATCCAACGAGGATCAATATACATAACCTGGCTGTTGTTTTATTAACTATCACTGAGTATTCATGTTTTATCAATACTACTGAACCAAGAATGACCAATAAAGGGATTCCTGATATTGCAAACCTAACAAGCCGAGTTTGAGATACCCACAGCAGCAAAGTCAACGTTACAATAATAAATAGTGATTTTGTAATTATGTTTCTTTGTTTAATAAAAATTCCTAAAAAAAGATATCCCGGAAGCAAAAATAATAATACTGTTCCAATATAAGTCCCCATCGTCGGGGTATAAAACGTAAGATCCCACGGGAGCCGGATAATTTGTATCCACGAGTGCAACCCAAATTCTTTCCAGCCTATAGCCATCAATTCGTTAATTTTTCCAATATCTAAAGCACGAGTGGGAAGGAAATGATATAAAAATGGATATACAGGGTTTCCGGTTATGATTAAATTCTTTATTAACCATGGGGCCAATACAAGCATCGTGCCAGAAATCATTTTAATCGCAGTATAAATTTCGTTTCTTATTGGTGACTGTTGCATTCGTTTGGCAACAAAATATATCAGCCATGTAGGGAGTAGCACAAACGCCGAGGTGTATTTACAGCTAAGTGCTGCACCCGTGAGGATTCCCACTAGCCAAGGGCTAGATATTTGATCCTCGTCGGTAAGCGTTTGGTTCAATGCCACCATTACTGCTACAGTGGCATAAAATCCCGAAGCAATGTCCGCACCAGAAATAGAGGCATTGAAAATGATCAACGGGGTGGTAAGAAATATTCCCGAAGCCCAAAAGCCGGTTCGCCGATCAAACCACCGCCGCCCTATAGCGAAAACAGTCAGTGATGTCATCACCGCCATGCTGACATTTAAAAGTCGGCAAAGTTTCTCATCCCCCAGCATCAACGCCCCTGTATAAAGCATTTCCATGCTCATTACCAAATTCGAGAAAAACACGTTTGGTAAAGGCTGTATTCCACCACGAACTATCCATTGTTCAGGAACTCCAAGATGGTATACCAAAGCATCAAAAAATAATTCTGGTGCGTTGGCTGCTAAACACATGCCCACAATCACAAACATACCCATTATGCCTAAAATGCGGTCTTCTAAACTCGGTTGCTTCCCCCACCACCAGCCGGATGCAGGGCGTAATTCTGCCCGCCTTTTCCAAATATTCCACCCACCCCAAATGGCAAATATCGCATATATAATTATATATACGAGGGTGTGATAGCCTTGAAGTACGCCAAGAAAAAATGTAGCCATTGACAGCAAGGCGAAACCCAGTGCAAAACCCAATACTATCTTTTCCAGGCGCGGCCGCGTTGCCGGAAATAACCAATCCAATATTGACAAACCAGTTCCCAGCGCTCCGACTCCAAACCCAAATAGCAGCGTATAATTTTTAAGAGTGTTTAACCAATGCGCGAAAAACAGGTCAGGCTGGATAGGTCCAAAGCGAGAAAGTGAAAACAGGGCAATGATTGCCTTAAAGTCGATCGGAAAATGAACAACCGATTGCCACATTAAAATGCTAAACCAAACTAAAACAAACAAAGTAACAAATACTTTCCGGGGGCTCTGTGGTTTTATTATATTATTTAGATTAATAAAAGGTGGCATTATTACCTCTGTCCATATTCCGCTTCAATTATTATGGTTGCTGTAAAGAAATATTCTGTTCCCCATTAACAACGAGGGCAGTTTAAGTTAGTATTAGCCCTAGAACCCATAGAAGCCAATGCCGTTTAAAACTAAAAACAATCCGGCTTTTAACAGATGTGTCAGGTGAATACTGTCACTGTACATACCATTACTGTACAACCAACTCTTCTATTTCTTTCCATATTATTGGTTTTGATCCCATTTTCAACCCGGCACTTTTAATCGTCCGATACATATCTTCCTTTATTTTTATTTTTCCATCACGTATTACTGCGCATAAATTTTCCAATGCTAGTTCCCATTCATGCTGTTCAAGATACTCGATTATAATTTCCTTGTCGCGAGCAGATATGCATTTAAGTTCGTTAGTTATTCTTTCTAGGTTTTCTTTAATTCTCATTTACCAAATCCTTTATTTAATTGCCGGGAATGCTGTAATAATTCCCTCTCCATCTGGTTCAATAATGACGCGTATTCTTACGCCATCTCTTTCTCCGACCACTCTATATCTTTGTTTTCCATCTACGATCCTATCAGGCTCCCATTTTAAGGTGGGATCCCGTGCTATATCAGATGTATTTTTCATTATTTTATCCTCACTCCATGATTCGGGAAAGGGTGTTTTATCCGTTCGTCCAGGATATTTATGACCGCCTTTATTGTCATCCCCTCGAAGTATATGCTGCGTCCTTTTTTCGCTGGCGATATTATCTCCTGGTTTACCCGTTTGCCATGCTCTTTTCTTTGCGAGTGTTTCTTCGGTTTCAATTACTGCCTTTTTCTCCGTCCGCTTAATTAAATTCTTTTCGGTTTGCTTTATTGCCGTTTCGCCGGCATTTTCCGCGAACTCTTTTCCGGCTTTAGAAAGCAGCTTCTTCCCCGCTCCTTTTACAATCCCTTTAAACGGGTTCAGCCGATCTGCTTCTTTGAGGACCAGGCCGGTCGCTTTACCGGTATCGTACAACGCCGCCTTGTAGTTCTTGTTTTTAAGGTTCTTCAGGGCGGACTTGGTATCATCTACTGCCTCAGGCAGGTCTTGACCGATTTTGGGGATGTCCATAACCGCTTCGACCAGGATGTCGCTGCCTGCGGCCGCGGCTTTGGTAGTCTTGATTTTCGCCTTCTTGGCGGCTTTGGTCAGCCCCTTTTCCTTGTCTGCCTCTTTGTCCATTTCATCGAGCGCTTCCTGGTATTTCCTGGATTTCTTTTTATAGGCTTCCTCGGTCTCATTGGCAAACTTGACGTTGGGCAGTTCATTTCCCCATCTTTGCGAAGGCCCAAAATAGCCGTCCTTGGCACCTGAAGCCAGCGCCAATAGACCATTTCCATGTTCTGTTTGGCCTTGTTCCGCAGCAGCAGTTGCCGTTGTCTCTTCTGCGCCGGTTTCACCGGTTTTGTTCCTCGCCCGCTTCCCGGCCTCGGCTATAGTGTCCGTGGGCAAAAGCGGCATGGGCCAGATGCTTCTGCCCACCGCGCTGGCCCCTGCCGCCAGATAGTCGCCGGCTGTGCGCGAGGAACCTGGCAAAAAGCCTGAGCCAGAACCTCCAGATAGACTGGCAGTCGAGTTTTGGTCTGTGCTTGTCAGGTTGGGATCAAGGAGCAGGTCAGCGTCCGAGGGGTCGTAGGACGCGGAAGAACCAGAAAAATCATCGGAATATTCATCATCGAATGATTCGGAATAGTCAGCGCCAGGCAGGGAGTGGTAGGGCTCCAGCCCCTGCGGCAGGGTCTGCGGATTTGCGGCCGCAGCGTACTGGGGGTACGTTTCCTGGCTGCTGCTGTAGGTGGACCTGGAATACCCTCCGTTCGGGTAATCATCCGGATCGTAGTCCGCCACTTCGATCCCGCTGCCACGGCCGCCCCTGCCTCCGCCATAGCCAGGCGATCCGCCCCCTCCGCCGCCGCGGTTCTGGCCGGGGCTTACGGCTGAACCTGGTTCGAGCTCGTACCCTGGCAGGAATACATACGACGGCAGGGAATGCTTGACTGTCAGTTCCCGGATGATCGGCACGATCGGCCGCAAGTGGTGGATGATCTCGTATCCTGGCGGGTTGGACTGGTACTTCACCTCGGTCAGCCCTGGCCCCAGCACCCGGCAGATATCCTCGGCCGTGCGCCGCGCTTCGGCGATGTTCATGTTGTCGAGGGTTGCCAGGCGCGTGGCTTCGTACGCGGCCAGTTCGACCACGATGTGGGCGATCCCCAGGTGCAGAAGCTGCAGGCAGGCGCCGAACAGGGCGATCAGGATGGGGATGGCCACCACCAGTTCCACCACGGCCTGGCCGGTCTGGGAGCGGCGGAAGACGAAGATCAGGTTGTGATTTTGTCGGGCGGGGGTCATGACATATTAGACCATATTCCCGGAAAATTCATTCGCAAGACTTGAAATCTCTAAAAACTCTTTGTGCTGGCTGGTTGTTGGATACGAAATTAACGATTTTCTACCACCCCGGCCCCTGGTACTCGCTCTGCGTCTGGGAATCCTGCGGCCAGTTCTTCTGGACCTGGCCCTGCTCCGCGTCCAGGGAGCGCAGAGTGCGCAGGGCGTCCTCTTTGGACATGCCTTTTTGCCTGCGGCCGCTCTGCTCCTCCGAGGTGTTGGCCTTGCCCTGCTCGGCCTGGCGCTGTTTGGTCTCTTGCTGGGATTCGCTCGGCGGCGCCTTTTCATTTTCCCGCCCCTGCGTGGGCTGGCGGTCCTGGCCCGGCCGGTCCGCGTCCGCGCCGCCGTCCTTGCCCTTGCCGCTTGCCTGCGACTGCTGTTCCTGCGGCGCGGCCTGGCGGGTGTGCTTCTGGATCTCGCGCAGGATCAGCTCCAGGTTGTAGCGCGCATCGTCGTCTTCCGGGTCCAGGAGCAGGCAGCGCTTGAAGGCCTCCACGGCCTCGGTCCAGCGTTCGGCCGTGCCGGTTTTGATGCCCACGTAAAAGGACGTGTACCCGAGGTTGTACCACACGTCACCGGCCAAGCGTCCCTTCGCCTGGGGCTGGGCGCGCTCGAACGCGCGGTACGCTTCCAGATACTGGTGCTGGGCCAGGAGCGCGCAGCCGAGATTGTATTCGACCAAGGCCGGAAGCTGGCCGCTCTCCCGCGCCTGGTTGAACAACTGCTCGGCCCGCTTGAAGTCCTGCCGCTCATACGCGGCCACGCCCTGGTTGACCTGGCGCCGCGCGGAAGCCCAGGCCGGCGCGGCCGCGAACAGGACGATGGCCGCTGGAACGATCCAGCGCCAGATTTTGAGCGCAAGCTGCCGCCAGTTCGGCCCTTCCCGGCGCCGGCCCAGCAAAAGTTCCAGCCATAGCAGGAAGGCCGCGGCCAGGGCGGCCAGGGGATAGTGATCCTGCCAGGCGTTCTGTTCCGCGGTAAAAATCTCGATCTTTTCGAGCCGTTTCAGCTCCGCGGTCAGGGCTTCCTCCTCCCGGCCGCCGGCCGAGAGCCGCTGATAGGTGCCGCCGCCGATCAGGGCGATGCGCTTTAAGCTCTCCTCGTCCAGTTTGGTGACGGCGTTCTTTTCGCCGGGCACTGCCGCCCCGGCTTCGGTGCCCACGCCCAGGCAGTAGGTGCGGATGCCTTCCTTGTTCGCCTGCTTGACCACGGGCAGGGGTTTGCCGCCGAAGTTTTCGCCGTCGCTCACGACCACCAGCACGCGGTGTTTGGCGCCCGTGCGCTCAAAGGCTTCCCTGGCCAGGGCCAGCGCCTGGGTGAGATCCGTCCCTGGGATGGGCGACCAGGACGTCTCCAAATGATCAATCAGCAGCTGGACCGCGCTTTGGTCGCGCGTGAGCGGGCAGGTTAAAAACGCCGTGCCCGCGAACGGCAGCAGTCCGAAGCGGTTCCCCCGCAGCGTCTCGGCCAGATAGAACAGCGCCTGCTGGGCCCGGCCGAGGCGGCTCGGCGGCATGTCCGTCGCGTCCATGGAACGCGAAACATCCACCACCAGGATCACGTCCAGTCCCGGGAACGCGGCGTGCCGCACGGCCAGGGCGGTCTGCGGCCTGGCCAGGCCCACGGCCAGGCAGGCCCAGGCCGCCAAGACCAGCCCCACGGCCAGGCCGGATTTCAAGCCGCTATTGCCGGCTGTAAGCCTGTCGGACAGGCGCTCGCCCACCAGCGCCGCGAGCCGGGCGCGCGCCTGGCGCCTTCCCCACCAAAACGCGGCGGCGATCACCGGCAGCAGCCACAGCAGGTTCAGCATTTCGGGTCTGGCGAAGCGGAACATATTCTCCTCTTAAGGTGCGCGCGGTTCCCACCACTGGGAGACCGCGATCTCCACCAACAGGATCAAGGCCGCGGCCAGGAGCAGCCACAGACCGAGATCCTCGCGGGCCGTGTAGCGTTTGGATACGAGGCGCGTTTTTTCCAGCGCCTGAATTTCCGTGTAAATCTCGCGAAGTTTGTTGCGGTCCGTGGCGCGGAAATATTTACCGCCCGTGAGCGCGGCGATCTGCTGCAGGGTCGGCTCGTCCATGGCCTCCAGGTGGACACTGCCGTCGGGATTGAGCAAGGCGGTTTCCTCGCCGGCCGCGTTTTTGACCAGGATCGGCCCGCCCTCGGGCTGGCCCATGCCGATGGTGTAGATCCTGATCTTCAGCGCGGCGGCCAGCTCGGCCGCGGTCAACGGATCCACGCGGCCGGCGTTGTTGCGGCCGTCCGTGAGCAGGACCACGACCCTGGAGGGCGCCTCGGAATCCTTCAGGCGGTTGACGCAGGTCGCGAGAGCCATGCCGATGGCCGTGCCGTCCGTGGTCATGCCGATGGCAAGCTGGTCCAGCAGCGTGAGCAGGGCGGCGTAGTCAAGGGTCAGCGGGCAGACCGTGAAGGCGTGCGCCGCGAACGCCACCAGGCCCAGGCGGTTATTTTTCTGCCTGGCCACGAACGCCCGGGCCTCGGCCTTGGCGGCCTGCAGGCGGTTCTGGGGCTCGAAGTCGCGCGCGGACATGCTGCCCGAAATGTCGAGCGCCAGCAGCAGGTCCAGGCCCGTGGCCTGCTGCAGCTGCGTGCTGTGCAGCCACTGGGGCTGAGCCGAGGCCAGCAACGCCAGGGCCAGGACCGCCAAGCGCAGGGTTTCGGCCCAGCCGCTGCCCGGCCGGCGTCCGCCGCGGAACGCGCCGCGCACCGAGGCGGCCTCCGGATACTCCACGGCCGCCGGCCCGCCCCATCCCTGGCGCCGCAGCCACCAGGCCGCGGCCAGAAGCAGCAGGCTCACGAGCCACCACGGCTGGCCGAAGGTCATGCGCCTCCCTCCCGCGCCTCGCGCGTGAGCCGGATGATCTCCTTGGCCAGGCCGTGCGCCGCGGCCACGCGCTTGCTGTCCGCGGGCTCCTGCGCATATTTGACCAGGTCCGTCTCCAAGAGCAGCTGGCCGATCAGTTCCCGGCGCTTGGCTTCCACGCCCAGGGATTCCAGCCGCGCCAGGATGGTGGTGCGCGCGAGCTCCAGGGCCGGGAACCGGTAGCGGCCGGCCAGGTAGCGCCGCACGATCCGGGACAGCGCCGTGAAATACTCCCGGCTGAGCTCGGCCGAAGCCACGACCGGCGAAGCGCCCAGCGCTTCGAGCTGGTGCAGGGCTTCGAGATGGGCGGGGGGCTGGACAGGCGGTCGCTTGGGACGCTTGCGCCCGGCCAGCAGGAGCCGCAGGCCGGCGGCCAAAAGCAGCGCGGCCAGTCCCACGGTCCCAACCACGTTCAGGGACCGGCGCGGCGGCCGGGGATCGATCAGGGACAGCCCGGCTTCGGGTCGGAGGCTCCTCAGGCCCAGGTGCTGGGGCCAGGAAAAAGCGGTGGCCGTGCTCCCGTCCGGCCACTGCACCCACACGGGCATGGGCGGCAGGGTCACGTCCTCGAGGGTGAAAGCGGCCAGGCGATAGACGCCCTGGCGGGCCACATAGCCTTCGTGCCGTCCGCTGACATCGCGTTCGGCGTATTCCAAGATCTGCGCGCCGGGAATGACCGCGGACTTGCCCGGCAGTTTAACCACGCCATTGCGCGCGCCGGCCGTGAGCACGAACGTGAACGGCTCGCCGCACTTGACCAGCCGGGTGTTGACCGCGGCCTCGACCCAGACCGCGTCCTCGGCCCGGGCCGCGTTCCAGGCGCAGGCCAGCCCAGCGGCCAGCAGGGCGGCGCGCAGCAGGACCGGGGACGGCATGATCAAAGCGCCAGCTTGCGGCGCCGCACGCGGAAGAACGTCAGAAGCGGCGCAAGGTAGGAAAGGTGCGTGAACAGATCCACCGCGTCCACCCGGTGCTGCGCGAAGTACGCGAGGCGGGCGCGCGCCCGGGCCAGGGCGAAGCGGCGGTATTCCTCCCGCGCGCGCGTGTCGCGGCTGTTCACCTCGGCCGCGTCGCCGGTTTCGGGGTCAACCAGGCTGAGCCAGCCCAGGGGCGGGAGGTCGTATTCGCGCGGATCGTTCAAGACCATGGCCACGCAGTCATGCTTGCGCGTGGCCACCCGCAGGCTGCTGGTGAACTCAGGGGCGTAAAAATCCGAGAGCAGGAACACGATGCTGCGGCGCTTCAGGCCGCGGGCGAGGAACTCCAGGGCGCAGTTCAAGTCCGTGCGGCGCGCCGTGGGCTTGGCGGCCAGGACCTCGGTGATGATGCGCAACACGTGCTGCCGTCCTTTGCGGGGCGGCACGAACTTTTCGCGGCGGTCCGAAAACAGGAGCAGGCCCACGCGGTCGTTGTTCTTGATGGCCGAGAAGGCGAGCACCGCGGAAACTTCGGCGGCCAGCTCGGCCTTGCTCAGCCGACCGGAGCCAAACGCCGACGAGGCGGAGACGTCCACGGCCAGGACGAGGGTCAATTCCCGCTCTTCGTTGAACCGTTTGACATGCAGGCTGCCGGTGCGGGCCGTGACGTTCCAGTCAATGGTGCGCACGTCGTCCCCGCGCTGGTACGGCCGCACCTCGTGAAATTCCACGCCCTGGCCTTTGAACACGCTGTGGTAGGCGCCTGAAAAAATCTCGTTGACCACCGCGCGTGTCGCCAGTTCGATCCGGCGCACGCGCTTGAGGAGTTCCTGGGGGGAGGTCGGGAGGCCTTCGACCGCGGACATCGCCTAGGGGATTTCCACCTTCTCTAGGATCTTCTGCACGATCTCGTCCTGCGTGATTTCCTCGGCTTCGGCTTCGTAGGTGAGAATCAGGCGGTGCCGCAGCACATCCAGGGCCACGGCCTGCACGTCTTCCGGCGCCACGTAACCCCGCCGCCGCAGGAAGGCGTGAGCGCGGCTGGCCTGCGACAGGTAAAGCGAGGCCCTCGGCGAGGCGCCGTATTGGATGTGGGGGGTAAGACCCGGCAGGCCGAAATCCGCGGGCTGCCGCGTGGCCGATACCAGACTCACGATGTACTGTTCGATCTTTTCGTCCATGTAGATCTTGTACAGGGCTTGGCGCGCCTTCAGAATCTGCGCGGGATCGGTGCGGCTAGCGGTCTTGGCGACCTTGCCGCGGCCGTGGCGCCGGACAATGTCCAGCTCGTCGGCCATGGAGGGGTAGGTGACCTTGATCTTGAGCATAAAGCGGTCGATCTGGGCCTCGGGCAGGGGATAAGTGCCCTCCTGCTCGATGGGGTTCTGGGTGGCCAGCACCAGGAACGGTTCGGGCAGCGGGTAGGTTTTGTCGCCCAGGGTCACCTGCCGCTCCTGCATGGCTTCCAGGAGCGCGCTCTGCACCTTGGCCGGCGCGCGGTTGATCTCGTCGGCCAGGATCAAGTTGGCGAACACCGGCCCCTGCTTGGGAATGAATTCCTGCTGTTTCTGGTCGAAGATCAGGGTCCCCAGGATGTCGGCGGGCAGGAGATCGGGCGTGAACTGGATGCGCTGGAATTTGGTTTCAATGGTCGCGGCCAGGGTTTTGACGGCCAGGGTCTTGGCCAGGCCGGGCACGCCTTCGATCAGGATGTGCCCGTTGGCCAGCAGGCCGATAAGCAGGCGCTCCACCATGGGCATCTGGCCGACCACGACCTTGTCCATCTCGGCCAGGATGTCCTCCACAAAGGCGCTTTCCGTTTTGATCTGGTCGTTGATTTCCTGCAGGTTTTTATTCATGCGTCGGGTTCCGCGCCGGCTTACTGCCCGGTTTGGATTAATTTCTCCTTGGTGTTGTTCAGCGCATCACGGCCCTTGACATTGTCCGGCTGCAGCTTGATCAGCCGTTCAAACACGCTCAGCGCGTTGCGGTAATCGCGCTTGGCATAGAATTCCACGCCGGTCTTGTAGAGCCGTTCGGCCTCCTGGGGAATGCGGACTTTCAGCGCCTCGAGATCCGCCTTGGCGCGTTTGTCCTCGGGCCGCAGGTCGAGCATTTTTTCGTACGCTTCGAGCTCGCCAGCCAGATCGCCGCTCTCCTTGGCCTGCTGAGCCTGGCGCCGCAAGGCCGCCATCTCGCTGGTTAAAGCCGCGCGGGCCTTTTCCAGCAGCTCGGTGGCCTGGCGGTGCTGGGTGGTCATTTCGAGCACCAACTGCAGTTTCTCGATGGCCGTGGTGTAGTCTTTCTTCTGGTAGGCGCCTTCGCCTTCACGGTAATATTTGCTGATCAATTTTTGCATGGATTCCGGCTGGCCCGCGCGCTTGGCCGCCTCGGATGCGGCCTCGTCCTCTTCGGCCCGCGCTTTGGCTTTATCTTTGGCCGCGGCCAGGGCTTTAAGGGCCTGCGCGTAATCAGGCTTGAGCTTGAGCGCGGCTTTGTACTCGATGATGGCATCAATAATTTGGTTGTACCGCTCGTACTCCTGCCCGGCCCGGAAATGGTACTCGGCCTGCTCCGGGTCCGAAGAGGTGGCGATGCGCTCGGCCTGCGACTCGGCCTGGGGCTGGGGTTGCGCCACCGGCGCGGCCGCGGGGCCGCCGAACAAATAGGCCAAGCTCAGCGAGACTTCCGACCCCAGGTCCCCCTTGCCCATGAGCGCCAGGTCCAGGCTCAATCCGCCCAAGTTGAATCCCATGCCCAAAACGACCCCGTTCTGCGCGGCCGCATCCTTCCCGGTCAGCGGGGCTTTCAATCCCAGGCGCAGGTCCAGCCAGTTCCAGGGGCTGAACTCCGCGCCCAGTCCCAGGTCAGAAAAGCCGTCATACAGCGGCAACCCGAATTCCAGGTCCAGCAACAACCACTCGGGCACCGGCCGCCAGCTGCCTGCCAGTTGCACTGTGCCCGGCAGGGGGTGCCCGTCCGGTCTGCCTCCGAGGTTTTTCGCCACCCCGGCCACGGACCAGCCCGGCGCCAGGTCCCACTTGCTTCCCAGGTCCACCACCAAGCCCGCCACTTTACCCGCACCCAGGTTCTGTGTGAAATATCCCAGGGTCGCGCCCACGCGCCAGGCGCTGCCCAGCGCCCAACCATACCCGAGATGCAAGGATCCTTCCTGCGGGGATACGGTATTGCCCGTGCGCTGGCCAAAAGCATCGATCTCGTCGATCGTGCCGTAATTGAATAAATTCACTAAGACAGCCATGCTGCCCGGCCCCACGGGCAACGAACCCGCGAAGACATTGTGCTGGGCCAGGTTGGCGACGTTTTCGTGCTGATACCCCACGCTGGCGCTTCCAGCCGTGGCCAGGCCCGCGGGGTTATAATACCAGCCGAACGGCCCTTCGGCCACGGCCGCGAAGTTCTCGCCCATCCCGACCGCCCGGCTGCCCACGCCTTCCTGCAGGAACGGCGCGGCCACGTTGTTGTCCCCCGGCGCGGCGGCCGGACATCCGAGCAGCGCCGCCAGCCCGATCACGCCCGCAAGCCGTCTCATCGCGCCACCACCACTTTGCCCATGGGAAGCTTCTTGCCGTTCACTGTGACCTGATAGAAATAGACTCCCTGTGCGATCCCGGAAACGTCCATGGCCACGCTGCCCTGGCCGCCCGGGGCATCGGCGCTGGCTTGGGCCACCAGGCGGTAATGCGTGTTGTACAACCGGGCCACGGCTGTCCCGCTCCCGCTGTCCGCGCGGAACGCGAAGGCCACCTGCCGCGACGCGGGATTGGGATACGCCAGCACCGCGTTCTGGGCCAGATTGCTCACGGCTGGCGGCGGGGTCGGGGTCAAGGTCGGGCCGGTTGTGGGAGTCAGAGTGACCGTGGGCGTCGGCGTGGCCGGTATCCACTGTTTGACAAATACCTGGGGCGTGATGGTGTTCGGGGTGCTTTCCGGCCAGATCACAATGGGCTGCCCGTCCCGGATGGACAGATGCGGCACATCTGCGCTGTGGCCGGGATCCACATTCAGGCTTCCACCCAAAGGTACCCAGTTTGGATTTTCAAAAACGAACACCCGGACTTGATTTTGCGGTCCAGAGGTGTCCAGCAGGCTCAGGAACACCTGCTGGCCCGGAACCAGGGCCAAGCGCGGCGCCTTGACACTGGCGTTGGTCAATACCGGATTGCCGACCATCTCCCAGCTCGATCCGTTGTACCGCTTGACTTTCACGGTGGTCGTACCGGGATCTCCTTCTAAAAACGCCACCCAGAACCGGTTCAACGCGTCTATGGCCAGCGACGCGCTCCGCGCCGGTATACTGGGATTGTCCCGCAAGCCGCTGCCTCCCAAGGGATCCCAATCCATGCCGTCCCAACGGGAAACATAGATATCCGAGTTTGCGGGCGAGATCATTTCTTCCTGCCAAGCGACCACCGGGCGATTAGAGGTGTCCATGGCGACTTGCGGCAAGCTGGCAAAGGAGGTCACTGTCCGATTCAGTGCCTCGCTGGGGTGTGCCATGTTGGGTAAAAAAACCCAATCCGTTCCATTGTAGGCTTTGACATAGATATTCGTGCCCGTGCTCAGCGAAACTTCTTGCCAGGCAACGATAGGATTTAACGGGTTGGCCTGCGGCAGGGCAACGGATGGATTATTAGCGTGTTGGTTGTTGACGTTGATCCAGGCCTGCATGACCGGCGACACCTGGCTCAGCAACTGCCAGGCAGGATCGCCGCCGCTCCAGCGTTTAACGAAAACCCGCGAATAGCCACCCACCATTTCGCTCCACGCTACGGCCACGTGGTGTGTGCCACTGTCGTTAAAGGCGGCAATCGCGGGTTCGGTGGCATCTTGATCCATCGCATTATTCAGGAACGAGCCGGTGATCGTCACCCCCTGCCAGTCCGTGTTGTTCCAGCGGTATACATACAACCGGTATACGCGTGGAAAAACGGGATGGTCTTCCGTGATCACGGCATAGGGCATGTCGTCGGCCGGCGATTGCGCGGCCACCGCCAGTCTGGGGGCGCCGAGCGCGGACGTTTGGCTGTAATTGATACCCCCGTCAAGCTGCACCCAATCCGCCCGCGCCGCGCTTACTGTTCCCAGCGCCAACAGTCCTGCCGCGAGCAACGCTCCGCATTTGGTTGGCATGTGACCTTCCCCCTTGCCCCGCCCTACTTGATCAGCTCCAGCTTCTCGCGCACCTTCTCCAGGGATTCCTTGGCCTTCCCGTGCTTGGGATCAATGTCCAGCACCAGTTCCCAGGCCTGCTGGGCCATCTGGTAGTCGCCCTTGGCGTACGCGTTCACACCCTTGCGGTAGAGCTCCTCCAGGAGCCCGGGGTTCTCGCGTTTGGTGCGTTCCCACGCGCCCAGCGCTTCCTCGTCCTTGGGGTCTATGTTCAGCACATTGCGCAGGGCGCCGAGAATTTCGACCATGTCGCCCTTGGACTGCGCCAGCTCCACCTGGCGTTTCGCGGTCCGGATCGCCGTGGCCTGGTTTTTCTTGGCCACGTTGAGCTTATACTGGGCTTCCCGGTGGTCGGGCGTGAACTCCAGCACCAGCTCGAACTCCTTGACCGCGGTTTCGTAATCCCCCCGGTCCAGGGCCTGGTTGCCTGCTAAATAATGGTTTTGAATGGCGGTGCGCACTTGCTGCTTGGAATTATCAATGGGCTGCTTGGTTGAAAGCGTGGCTTGGCGGGGTTGCGGCAGAAGGTCGGACCGGCGCGCGGCTTTAGCCGCCGAGGCTTCGGCCACCGCTTCCGGCGCTTCCGCCCGCGCGGCCGCGCGGTAATCCTCGCCCAGGGATTTGAATTCCTGCGGCTGATAGGCGCGCGGCGTCAAGCTGCTGACCGCGGCCGCCGAAGCAGGCAGCGGAGCCAGGGTCTTCTGCCCCTTGGCCTGCACGCGCTTCAGCGCTTCCTTGGCCTCGGGATAGCCCGGGATCAATCGCAGCGCGTCCTTATACGCGGCCGCGGCTTCGATGACTTTGTTTTCGCGCTCCAGGCTCCGGCCGCGCTGGTAGTGGTCCTGCGCGTCATTGACCAGGGTTTCCAGGGTATAGTCCAGGGAGCTCTGTTCGGATTGCTGGCGGCGCAGATCGCGTTTGGCCCAGGAGAGCGCCTGGCGCGCCCGCTGCCACGCCGGGTAGAGCGCGAGCGCTTTTTCATACTCCTCGATGGCTTCCCGGTACCGCTGGGCGAGGTGATGCTCCTTGCCGGCCTCGAAATACCGCTTGGCTTGCGCTTGGTTTTCCGCAGAAACCGTCGGGGTTTGCTCGGGCGGATTGAGCACCGGGAGATCGCCCGCGGCACAAGGCAAAACGCAAAACCAGGCGGCCAAGACCCACGCAACCGCACCCCCGAGCCCCTGCCACCGCCTGCGTCCGTGCATACCAGCGCCCCCAAATTTTTACAAACAGATGCCGATTTTCCCTCGAGTTTACCACCGCCTCGGTGCAGCGTCAATGGCCGAGTCATTTCAACCCGGACAGGCTTTTTAACTTTTGCCTTTAGGGAACTTTCGGATACAATAAGGCTTCGCGGTGAACGCCCGCGAACCCAACCACCATCCCCTCCGCCGGGCGCCCCGGGCTTGCTCGGGGGTAAATGCTGAATGGTCGCTCCGGGGATGTCGCCAAGAAGGGGTAACAATGGTTGCAGTTGGTACCCCGGGCCTTTGCCTGGGGGGCTCCATGAGACCAAACCCATTCGAGATCCGGCGCCTCTGGCTGTGCCTGCTTTTGGGGGCACTCTTCGCGGCAGGGTGCGCCACGATACCCGCGCCGCCGGCCGGCCGTCCTGAGCCCCCGCCCGCACCCGCGGCCAGCCCCGCGCCCACGCCCTCTCCTGCGCCAGCTGGATGGAGCTTGGTGGCGGGCGGAGATGTTCTGCCTGGTTGTTGGCTCGATCCCTACCTGCGCCAGGAAGGCCAGGATTACCCTTACACCCTGCTGGCGCCTCATTTCCTGAGCGCGGACATCGGGTTGGTGAACCTCGAGTGCCCGTTGTCCTTGCGCGGCAGGCCGTTCCGGAACAAAAAATTTAAATTTCGCGGCCACCCCGACGCGGCCGGCGCCTTGCTCCGGGCCGGCATCACGGTCGTCGCATTGGCCAACAACCACATTTTGGATTATGGACCCGAAGCCCTGCAGGACACCCTGGAAGCCCTGGACGCGGCCGGCGTCGCGCACTCCGGAGCGGGCGCCAACATCCGCGAGGCGCGCCGCCCCGCCAGCCTGAACATCGCCGGCGACCGGACCGTGGCCGTGCTCTCCTACTCCCTGACCTACCCTTCTGAATTTTGGGCCGGGTCCCGAAAACCCGGCACAGCCCTGGCCCGCCCGGCGGAAGTGGAGGCGGACATCCGCTCGGCTACGGCCTGGGCCGACGCAGTGGTCGTGTGTTTCCACTGGGGGGGAGAATTGGAAACGCAGCCCAAACCGTACCAACTCCAATACGGCCGTGCCGCGATTGACGCGGGCGCGCGGGTCGTGCTGGGATCGCACCCGCACGTCCTGCAAGGCGTGGAATGGTACCGGGACGGCGTGATTTATTATTCGCTGGGGAATCTCGCGTTCGGAGGCGGCCGGAGCCGCCGCGCGGTGGATAGTATGCTCGCGAAAATTGAGGTAGATGCTTCGGGCGCCAGTTTGTCGGCGTGGGTGCTGGCTTTATCCGTGGATAACTTGGCTACGGACTTCTTGCCTACCCCCCTGGCAGGACCAGAGGCCGAATCCATTCGCCAGCAGGTCAGGGAGCTGTCCCGTGCCTGGGGTACCCGCGTGGAGCATGACCCCTCGGGATGGGTGCGTCTCCTGCCGCCTGAACCTCCGGCCCCGCTTAGCAATGCTCCCTAAAAAAAATCACCCGCCGGTCGGCGGGTGATGGTGATTAGCAGGCTGATGAAAAAGCCCGCAGAGCGGTCTTTTTCGATCGCGTCGCGTTGAAAACCCCATGAAAAATCAGCGATTTTTCATGGGGTAACAGGGTGCTGGCGGAATATATATGGTTTTTTCAGCACCCTGTTAGCAATTCGGCGTTTGGTTAACGATTGAGCTTGTCGTCCATATTTTCAATATCACTTAACAGCGTGTCCAGGTCCTGTCCCCCGCCCGGCAGCGGGGCCTGGGTATCCTCGGCGGGCTGGGTTCCCTCTTCCGCGAATTCGTCCATCTTACCCATAAACGACGTGAGATCGTAGGGCATCGTTTCCGCGGCCGCGGGTTCGGGAGCGGGTTTGACCTCGAACGATCCTAGGGCCGCGGAAGGTTCGGTTTCCGCTTCCGCGCTTTTGGGCAAGGTGACCACGGCCTCGTTCCCCTGGTCCGGCAGTCCGCGCATGGTGATCGCGCCTTGGTGCGCGTCCACGATCCGCTTCAAGATCGGAAACCTGAGGCCCGTGCCGACAATATCCGCGCGGGTTTGGGAATCGGGTCCGTGAAAAGCATTGAACACAAGGTCGGCCTGTTCCGGCGAGAGGGCGGCCCCGCTGTCCCGGATTTTGACGACCAGTCCGGAATACGTTTCCGTGGCTGTCACCAGCACCTCTCCGCCGACGGGTGACGCTTTGATGGCGTGCTGCATTAAATGGATGAAAACCTGCCCCATGCGGTCACTGTCAATCATCAGCGGCGGAAGCGGCGCGTGAATGTCCTGAACCAGTCGGACCTGCTTGGTATCCGCCTGCGGCTGGCTGTTCAACACCACATCCTGCAGCATGGAAATCAGGTCCGTTCGGGACCGATACAGGTTCGACAATCCCCCTTCCATGTGCGAAACATCCAGCAGGTCGTTGATCTGCCGCTCCAGGCGCGCGCTCTTGTTGATAACCACGCCCAGAAATTCCTGCTGGGTATCCGTGATTTTGCCCTCTTCCGAGGACAAGATGGACGTAATATAATTCTTGATCACGATCAAGGTCGCCTTGAGATCGTCGGACATGCTGGTGATCGCCTGGATCCTGAGCGCCGCGTCGGCCTGGATGCTGGCCATCAGCGCCTGCGCCGCTTCGTTGTTTTCGGGACGCGCTTCGGAGGCGCGCTGTTGCTGTTCGGCTTTCTCCGTCTCCAGCGCGGACAGCTTACGCTCCAGGTCCGCTTTTTCCTCCTCCGCGCGTTCCAGCTTGCGCCGGACCTCCTCCAGCCCCCGGCGTGCGAGCGTCAGCTCCTCGCTCGGGGCCGCAACGGACGGGACGGGGGCGGTTCCCTGGCTGCCCGCGCGTTCCACCAGCAGGTTGATCCATTCGGAAAGTTTTTCCCAATCCCCCCGCCCGGTCGCGGTCAGCGGACGCAGGGCTTCTCCTGTCTGCAGCATGCCGGACAACTGGCTGTTGATTTTCCGGAGGGGCTTGTTCCCGCCACCGCTGATCCAAAACAGCAGCAGCAGACTGACGGCCACGATCCCGCCCATCCCGGTCAGCACCACGGGATCCGCGAGTACGCTTTCGCCGGCAAGATTGGGACCCACGACCCGCTCCAGTCCCGTGATCTCCATCAGCGTGGCGATCTTCACGCGGGGGAGTTGGGTCCCGGACAAGCCCAGCAGATAGGTGGTGTTTTCCCAGCGGGCGCGCCGGTGCTGCGGCTCCGGATTGTCCAGCAGCGCTTCCGTGGCTTTGAGGTCCAGTCCCAACAGGGCTCCGAGCTGTTTCGGAAAGGACGGCTGCGGGGCCGGGTTCAGCCGCTGCCCGTTGTTGGTCACGATCAGCGTGAAGAGACCGCCGGAGGGCGCGAAGGCCCGCAGGTCCTCGGTGGGAAGGGCGGTCTCGACCTGCAGGACGCCCAAAAACTTCCCCCGATCATCCAAACACGGTGTGGTGATCTGCAGCCACGGGAGCCCCGCGGCCTGCTCGACCAGGTGGACCGCGCTAAGCCGTTGGCGCGCGGCCTGATCAAAAGCCGGTGTCGGCCCAAGCGTCGAGGGCGGGGTCTTCTTCCCGGTCCAGGCCAGAACCCTGCCGTTTTCATCCGTCAGCACGCTGGCGAGCCAGGCGCTTTGCGCGCGGGCCATTTTCACGAAGCCGCTGATTTTATTCTGCCGTTCGGCGGGTTTGCCTTGCGGCGCCCGCAACAGCGCGGAATCCGCCGTCACTTCGACCTGGGCCTTGAGGCGGTTCACCGTTTGTTCCAACTGCGCGGCGGCGGCGCCGGCGGTCTCGGCCAACTGCCGGCCTTTGTCCCCTTCGAACCGCTGCAGCTCCATCTCATTCAGACGCGTTTGCAGCATCTGGACGGCCTCTTTCTGAATGCGGTCCCAGTAATAAATCAGCGCCAGCGTGCCGGCGATAGCCAGCAGCAGCACCAAGCTGGTTCCAAACCACAAGCGAACTCTCACGCACGCCTCCCGCCAAGCAATTTAAATGCCGGGGTCTTTCTCCTGTTCCTTGATGCCCAGCCGGGCCACCGCGCCCACCGCATCCGAACCGTCCAGCTTGATAATGCGTACGCCCTGGGCATGGCGCCCGACCATGCCGATGGATTTCAACGGCATGCGGATCACCGTGCCGCTTGATGTAATGAGCATAATCTCGTCGGTTTCCGCGACCGAAAGAATCGTCACGACCTGGCCGTTGCGCTCGGTGGTCTTGATGTTCATCGCACCCTGGCCGCCCCGGCTCTGGGTCCGGTATTGGGCCAGGGTGGTCCGTTTGCCGTAGCCCTTGGTGGTCACGGTCAGCAGGCTCTCGCCCGCGTTCACGATCTGCATGCCCACCACGCGGTCTTTTGGCCGCAGGGTGATGCCGCGAACGCCTTTGCCGGTCCGCCCGATTTCCCGGATGGCTTTGACTTTGAAACGGATGGCCTTCCCGAGGCGCGTGGCCAGAACCAGATCCTGGCCCTCGGTGGCCTCCAGAACCTGAATCAACTTGTCCCCTTCGCCCAGCGTCAGGGCGATAATCCCGCCGGACCGCGGATTGGAAAACGCGTCGAGGCGGATGCGCTTGATCAGCCCCTGCTCCGTGCCCATCACCAGAAACCGGTCTTCGCTGAACTCCTTGACCGGAATCATGGCCTCCACGCTTTCGTTGGCCTGCAAGCGGACCAGGTTGACAATGGCCTTGCCGCGGGCCGTGCGCGCGGCTTCGGGGATCTCGTAGACTTTCAGCCAGTATGCCCGCCCCTGGTTGGTGAAAAACAGGATATAGTCGTGGGTGGAGGCGATATAAAAATGCTCCACAAAATCTTCGTCGTCGCGCGTTTCGAGACCGCTGACCCCGCGACCGCCGCGGTGCTGGGCGCGGTAGGTGGACACGGGCAGGCGTTTCACATAACCCTTGTGCGTAATGGTGATTACCATGTCTTCTTCCGCGATGAGGTCTTCCACGGACAGGTCGGCCAGCGCGGCAACAATTTCCGTCCTGCGCGCATCCCCGTATTTCTTTTTGATCTCTTCGAGTTCTCCGATTACGATCGCCAGCACTTTGCGTTCACTGGCCAGAATCGAACGGAGCTGCTCGATGGTTTTAATCAGCTCTAGGTATTCATCCTGAATTTTCTTGCTCTCGAGGTTGGTCAGTTGGTGCAGGCGCATGTCCAAAATGGCCTGGGCCTGCAGGTCCGACAGCTGGAAGTTCTTCATCAAAGCGGCCTTCGCCTCCGCCACCGTGGCGGAAGCCCGGATGAGGCGGATGATTTTGTCCAGAAACTTAAGGGCGATTTTAAGGCCTTCGAGGATATGCGCGCGGCGCTCGGCCCGATCCAGGTCGAACCGGGTGCGGCGCAGGATGACCTCCCGGCGGTGGGCGATAAAGTGCTCCAGGATTTGCTTGAGATTTAACGTCTGCGGACGGCCGTCCACCAGGGCCACCATATTCACGCCAAAGTTGGTCCTCAACGACGTGAACTTAAACAAATTATTGAGCACGATTTGCGCGTTCTCGTTGCGCGCCACCTCCACGATGACGCGAATGCCTTCCCGGTCGGACTCGTCTCGCAGGTCTGTGACGCCCTCGATCTTCTTGTCCCGCACCAAACCGGCGATGGTCTCGATCAGCTGGGCTTTGTTGACCTGATACGGCAGCTCGGTGACGACCAGGCGCTCCTTGCCGTTTTTCATCTGTTCGACCCGGACCTTCGCTTGCATCTTGATTGAACCGCGGCCGGTGCGATACGCCTCCGCGATGCCGTCTCGTCCCAAAATATATCCGCCGGTCGGGAAATCCGGCCCCTTGATGTGGTTCTTGATCAGTTGATCAATTTTAATGTCCGGATCATTGATCACCGCAATAATGGCCTCGACCACCTCGGTCAAGTTGTGCGGCGGAATGTTCGTGGCCATTCCCACCGCGATGCCGGTACTTCCATTGACCAGCAGATTCGGCAGGCGAACCGGCAGAAGCGCGGGTTCGGTCAAGGAGTCGTCATAATTGGGAACAAAAGGGACCGTTTCTTTTTCGATATCACACAGAATTTCGTCCGCGATGGTGGCCAAGCGAGCTTCGGTATACCGCATCGCGGCCGGCGGATCCCCGTCCACAGATCCAAAATTACCCTGCCCCTCCACCAAGGGATACCGAAGATTGAAGGACTGGGCCATCCGGACCAGCGAATCGTAGATGGCGGCATCCCCGTGGGGATGATAATTTCCCATCACTTCACCGACGATCTTCGCGGACTTACGGTAGGGTTTGCTATGATGCAACCCCATGCCGTGCATGCCGTAAAGGATGCGGCGGTGGACCGGTTTGAGTCCGTCGCGAACATCAGGAAGCGCGCGGCCGACGATGACGCTCATAGAATAATCGAGGTAGGAATTTTTCATTTCCTCCTCGACCAAAACCGGATAAAGTTTCTGTCCTTCTGTTTCCATATAACGGTTTCCTTGGACGGTCATCCGGGGGTTAGAAACACCCGCCCGTCATGATGAATAGACTCTCGCACGGTAATCACGCGTGCGCGATGTTTTAAGTAAAAAGACTCTTTACAGCCGCATCGGCATGACAATGCAAAGATAATCCTCGGAATCGGGTTGCGGTTTGAAAACGCCGGGGTTTAGATTCGTTGACAATTCCATGACGCACTTCTCGGAAGAAATATTTTTAAGAACATCTATCACGTATTTCGCATTAAACGCGATCGAGAGGGCGTCTCCACTGTACGACAATTCCAGGTCTTCCTGCGCCTCCCCCACTTCAGGCGTGTTGGCCGAAATACTGAGTGTGTTGTTGGAAAAAGTATATTTAACCGAACTTGATTTGTCCGCGGCCATCAAGGACACTCTGCGTGTTGCCGCCAACAGGGAAGCTGTATCGCAATGGATAATCCGGTCGGATTGTTTGGGAATAACTTGCTGATAATTTGGAAACTGACCATCAATCAAGCGTGACATCAAAACAAGATCGGCATTGATAAATACAATCTGGTTTTCCGTGATTTGAATGTTAATCTCACCTTCCCCGTCCAGAATTTTACTTAATTCCTGAAGGGTCTTTGCGGGAACGATATAATTAAATTTTTGATTAGCGTTTTTATCTAATTTTTCGTCAATCATGGCCAAACGATGACCATCCGTCGCGACCAAACGCAATTTATTTCCTTCCATTAAAAAAAGCACTCCGTTTAAAACATAACGGGTTTCATCGGTTGAAACAGCGAATATGGATTTACGAATCATATTCAACAATGTCTTTTTGGGGAGATTAAAACCTTTATCTGGCTTGACCTTGGGGAGAACAGGATAATCATCTTTTGGGAGGCCATTAATACGAAACGTCGCTTTTTCGCAAAGCAACGTGACTACGGAATTATCTCCCATCGAGAGATTGATATCGCTCTCGGGCAGTTCTCTAACAATTTCCGACAATCGTTTAGCTGGAATCGTAATGCTTCCTGGTGAAGAAATTTCCGCAGGAATTTGGCATTTTATTGAAACTTCCAGATCTGTACCCGTTAAACGCACAGCATTGCTTTCTGCTTCAAAAAGAATATTAGAAAGTATGGGAAGTGTGTTACGGTTTGAAATGGCATTCAAAACGGTCTGGACGCCATAAATAAGATCTGTTCTTTTGCATTTGAATTTCATAATAATAACCTCCTAGTAGTAATAGTAATAGAGCACGTGAAAATGTGGAATAGCAATAATGAAAAACAAAAACACAAGTGATCAAGAATAAAAACATGTGTATAAATAAAAAACAAAAAAGAATAACCCAGCATTATTCCACAAAAACAAAACCAAAATTACTATTCAACAAAGAAATCAAAGTTATCTACAAGTAATCCAAACACAGACCACAGGTAACTGATAAATAATCATTCAAGAAGGTTCGCGTAATTGAGACATTAACCGATTGACTAAATTGCGTAACTTTTCGTCATGGTTGAGACGTTCCTTAATTTTATCAAATCCATAGATAACGGTAGTATGATCTTTTCCGCCAAAAAATCTACCTATTTCCGGAAGAGAAAAATCGGTCATTTCCCTGGCTAAATACATAGCAATTTGACGTGGAAAAACGATGGACGCGGTCCTTTTTTTAGCTTTAAGATCAGAAACCTTAAGATTAAATTCCTTCGCGACCATATCAGTGATTAAATCGATCGTGATCGGACGATAATCGTCATTGAATAGATCACGAAGAACTTCCCTGCACAAATCAAGAGAAATATCGCTTTTTGTCAAGGAAGCGTAAGCCACCACGCGTATTAAAGATCCCTCCAACTCACGGATGTTCGATTTAACCTGATTGGCAATATAAGCCAAAACATCGTTAGGAACCACCACATGTTCAAGTTCCGCTTTTTTACTTAAAATCGCGACACGGGTTTCAAAATCAGGCGGCTGGATATCAGAAACCAACCCCCACTCAAAACGGGAGCGCAGACGTTCTTCAAGGTTGATTTCTTTTGGATGTGAATCCGAAGTAGCCACAATTTGTTTGTGCATATTATAAAGATCATTAAAGGTATGAAAAAACTCTTCTTGGGTACTTTCTTTTCCAACCAAAAACTGAATATCATCGATTAGCAAGACATCAACCGTACGGAAACGATCTCGAAACGCACGCATAGTGCCCGAACTGATGGAAGCAATCATTTCATTCATGAAGGTTTCGGAAGAGACATATAAAACGCGCTTTTCGTTGTTGTTAAGCGTAATGAAGTTACCAATCGCCTGAAGCAGGTGCGTTTTACCAAGACCAACACCGCCGTATATAAACAAAGGATTATACGATTTGGCAGGAGATTCGGCAACCGCCATGCACGCGGCGCGCGCAAAACGATTGCTATTGCCCTCGACAAAGCTGGAAAACGTGTATTTAGGATTTAAAGGCGTACCCAAAGCGGACATGGCTTTGGGAGCGACCAGCTCGGAGGTAACCACTGGAGACGAAATAGATTCAACGCGGCTTTGAAGATCAGAGGAAACAACAAAAAGGATGGAAATCGGTTCTCCAACTATATGCCGTGACATATCAAGCAGAGAAGACAAATAGTGTTCATTTAACCAATCACAAAAAAAGCGACTGGGAACTTCTATCACCAACTTTTTATCAGTGAAAGAGAGGGCGCGCGTAGGTTGAAACCAAGTGTCATAACTTTGTTTATTAAGATTTTTACGCAGCTCATTCAATAGTAAAGACCATAATTCGAAAGCAGAAAAAGGCATAGCTAACCTCTAGGATACAATAAGATGAATTGTAATATGCAAGACAGAATTGAACAAATGAAAAAACAAAAAAAATATTCCACAACGTAATCAACAACTGTGGAAAACAGCAAAACCCTTTTAAATAAAAGCTAATAAAAGAAAAAACCTAAGTATCACTGTAAGAAAAAGCGCTCTATCCTCATGTAAAGCAAAGAATAAAACAATCCGTACAAGAGAGGCGAACACGAAAAAACACAGTGTTTATGTATCAGGCAATTATCTTGACAAGTAAAAACCTATTAAGTAATATGCAGCAATACAATCGAAAAACACCAGCTAGAAAGGAAAAGAAATGAAGCGGACATATCAACCAAATCGTTATAAGCGAAAGAAAAAACATGGTTTTCGCAAAAGAACAAAAACAGCAAATGGCAGAAAAACCATTCGGGCAAGGCGCGCCAAAGGGAGAAAAAGGCTTACTGCTTAATATAGTTTATGATTAAACGAAAAAACCTGCCCAAAGGCGCAAGAATAACAACAGGCAATGACTTTAACATAATTATTAAAAACGGAAAATGTATTAAAGCGGAAAATTTTAAAATTTATTATATTAATAAACAAGACGCTAAATCACGTATAGGCATAATTGTATCGAAAAAAATAAAGGTAAAAGCCATTAAGAACAAATATAAAAGAATGGCACGAGAATTTTTTCGTATTAACAGGAGCAATTTTCTACGCAACATTGATATGGTAATCATCGTTTTTAAGGATAAAAAAGAGAAAACAGACCAAAAAATAACACAAATGCTTAAAAAAGAAAAGATAATGGAATGAAAAAATTAATAACATTTTTATTAATAACTCTAATTAGAATCTATAAAATCATTATCTCTCCCCTTCTTGGGCCAGCCTGTAGATTTATTCCTACCTGTTCAGAATATAGTCAAACCGCAATTATTAGATACGGTCCGTTTAAAGGGATTATGATGTCAATAAAAAGGGTTTTGCGTTGCCATCCGTTACATCACGGGGGTTTCGATCCCCTTCCATAAGCAGGTGAAAAATGGATAAAAGATTTATTGTTTTTATTATCATTTCGGTTGCCGTGCTCTATTTTTCAAATTATTACACGATGCAGCGGGCAAAAGAAAAAGGACCCAAGGTCACATACAGCGAAGAAAAAACCCAAGAACAAAAAAGTATAAAAGAAGAAGTAACAGTTAAAGCAAAAACCCAGAGTAAGGCGGACCCGGATCAAGAAAAAACCATTCAATTTAGTAATGAAGAATTAAACGTGATGGCAAGTAACCTGGGCGGTGTTATCAGCACGTTGACATTAAAGGCCGAAACAAAAGAAAAAAGCGAAGAGATCAAATTTATTTATCCGGGCGAAATAAATACTAACTTCCTTTTCGAATGTGAAATAAACAACGAGGAAGCAAACTTATACGAGAAATTGTGGGAAATCAATAATACAAACAAAGGCATAAATTTTATATATAGCGGACAGAACGAAGTACAAATTAGCAAAAAAATAAATTTTGATATAGACCACACCGCGGAAATAGAAATAGAAATATCGAACTTAGGCAGCGAAACAAAGGAAATCAGTAACCCGAGATTATTTTGGCACATCGCAAAGGATCTACAAAACGCCGCGAACATCAAACAGCTTGTTGTTTACACAAAAGCCAAAACCCACAGATTCAAATCGAAGAAAAAGAACGAGACCCAACTTATACAAACGGAACCGATATGGGCCGGCATGAAAGATCAATATTTTTGTTCTATCTTTTACGGAGCAGATCCAAAAATAGAAACCGTAAAGATACAACATTTTGACAACCAAAGCATGCAGATGGAAATAAATTTCACCAAACTAGACTTACAACCCGGAGAAACAAAAAGCATTAAATTAAAAGGATATTTCGGCCCGCAGGACTATGTGGAATTGAAAAAAAGAGGCGCTCAAATTCACCGCATCGTTCATTTTGGTTTTTTCCATTTTATCGGAGTACCGATTTACTATACCTTGAGATATTTTTATGCTCTAACAAATAATTATGGGTTTGCCATCATTTTACTGACCCTCCTGATCAGGATTATTCTTTGGTGGCCCACACAGAAAAGCTATTCTTCGATGAAAAAAATGCAAACCGCGATGAACAAGATGCAACCCAGGCTTAAAACGTTAAAAGAGATTTATAAGAACGACGCGGCAAAACTCAACGAAGAAACCATGAAATTGTATAAGGAATATCAAATTAACCCGATGGGCGGTTGCTTGCCCATGCTTCTGCAAATGCCGGTGTTTTTCGCTTTATATTCAACACTCGTTTCTGCGGTTGAGCTAAAAGGGGCAGAATTTATTTGGTTTTGGAAGGATCTCTCTTCAAAAGATCCCTACTATGTGTTACCGTTATTAATGGGAATAACGATGTTTATACAGCAAAAAATATCAACCCCGCCCGCGGCCACACCAGAAGCAGCTGCACAGCAAAAAATGATGTTGTATTTTATGCCTGCCATGCTGACGTTTTTCTCGTTTGTTTGGCCGTCCGGGTTACTTCTTTACTGGGTGGTTTCAAACGTCCTGTCTATTGGTCAGCAAATTATGATTAATCAACGTCGCTAGAGAACGAGGAGGTAAAAATAAATGAACGAAGTCACCAAGGAAGCAAAAACAGTGGAAAGCGCCATCGAAGCCGCGCTCAATTATTTAGGTTGTGCGCGCGACAGTGCGAAGATAGAGATAATTCAAGAACCGGTTAGAGGAATTTTCGGGTTGACTAAAATGGCGAAAGTAAGGGTTTCATGCCCTGACAAAATCTTAGCGTCAATAAAAAACCCCGAAAGCATACCCCATAACCAAGCAGAACCCAGGATTACAATCGAATTATCCTCACAGGAGGTTGAAGAACTTACCGAAAAAGGAGAGGCGATTTTAAGCAAAATACTGAACGCAATGGGATTGCAGCCGAAAATAAAAACCAGTTACGAAGACGGGAGCATTGTCCTGGATGTGCTTTGTGACGCCGAGGGATTATTAATTGGTAAGCACGGGCAAACCTTAGCGGCCCTGCAATACCTGCTTAATAAAATCATGCATCATCAAATCGACCCCAAAGGAAGATTCGTGGTGGATATCGGCGGTTACCGGCAGCGCCATAAAATGATTTTGGAAAAGACCGCAAAAAAGATCGCACAAAAAGTAGCCGAAACTAAACAAGAAGAACAACTCAACACCATGAGTGCCTTTGATAGAAGGATCATTCATTTGGTGCTGAAGGATAACCCGATGATCACCACCTATAGCCTAGGTGAAGGCGCCTTTAGAAGAGTTGTCATTGCGCCACGCGAGAAAGACACGAAAGAAACCGAAGATTTAGATAAAGAATAACACGTGCACAACTTGGATAAATATTTTGACGAAGAGGAATCATGAATACGCGGTCGGATACGATCGCAGCAATAAGTACTCCTGCAGGAATAGGCGGAATAGGAATAATCAGAATATCTGGATCCAAGGCTATAGAAATAACCAACCGAATATCTCATACCACCGTTGATATCTCGCAACTAAATCATTTAAAAGCAAGAAAAATAATATATTCTAAAATTATTGATAAGGACGAAAGCAAAATAGATGAGGTTATTTTGGTTTATATGCCCGCAAAAAAAAGTTTTACCGGTGAACAAACAATAGAAATCCAATGTCATGGAGGTCGTGCCGTTTTATCTCTTATTTTAAGTAGGGTGCTCGAGAGCGGGGCAAGAGTGGCGAACCCAGGAGAATTTACGCGTCGAGCATTTGAGAACGGAAGAATTAATCTAATTCAAGCAGAGGCCATTAACGAGCTTATAAAAGCAAGGTCTGGTGTTGCAGTAAAAGCTGCCTGGCGACAATACGACGGAGGATTAAATACAACCTGCGAAGAATTAAGAAACTTCCTAATCAAGGTAAAAACGGATATTCAAGCTATGGTTGATTTTGAAATAGATCTAAACGAGCTAAATAATCTAAAGAAGACGATAGAAAAAATTTATAGAAGCATAGATGAATTACTTATACAGCAAGGGCGTTGTAGGACTAATAATTCAATAATTTGGATAACATTAGTTGGGCCTGCAAACTCCGGTAAGTCGAGCATATTTAACAGAATATTGAGATCAGAAAGATCCATAGTTAGCGATACACCGGGAACAACGACAGATTATATATCAGAAGTAATCGAACTAGAGGGGAAGGAAGTTAGAATTACAGATACCGCTGGTTTTAAAATTCCGGATACGAATATTCAGAAAAGCTCTATAGAAAGAACAATTAAGCAACAAGAGGCAGCTGATATTGTTTTATATGTTTTTGATCAGAGTCAAGATATTACTGATCATATACAAGAGATATCACGTGTGATTAATTCTGGAGGGATTATTATATTTAATAAATGTGATCTGCCGGTTCATCAAACGGTAAGTAAATATATTGAGAATAGAAAGGAATTTTTGTTTAAGACATCCGCGGTAGACAATGCAGGAATAGAAGAGGTATTAAATTGTATTGCAGAAAAAGTATCTTCTGAATTTGGAGAAAATACTTTTTCACTAAACATGAGGCAAAAAAATCTTTTAATTAAGGCGAAAGAGGAATTAAAAGCAGTGCTTGATATTAAACAGCACGAGAGATTGGATATTTGTTTATTCCATATTAACGAAACAATAAAATCATTATCAGAGATAATCGGCGATATTTCAAATGAAGAAATTCTAGGGTCAATATTTTCAAATTTTTGTATAGGAAAATAAAGTGTCACGTGAAACAATAATGAATATCAGAGATGTATTGATAAAAGGAACTGAAAAATTCGGTATTAAATTATCGGATGATAAAATAGATAAATTGATGCATTATGCGGAACTAATAAATTATTTTAATGAAATCACGAATATTACTTCTATTTCAGATGAAAAAGAAATAGTAATTAAGCATTTCTTGGACTCATTAATTCCGATTTCCTTTGAAAGCTTAAAAAATAAAAAAATAATTGATATCGGATCAGGAGCAGGACTTCCTGGAATTCCAATAAAAATATTTTATGGCAATGAAATAGAAATAACACTGCTTGATTCTTCAATGAAAAAATCTAACATTTTAAAGAAAATTTGCGAAAAGTTGGAACTGGAAAATATTGAAATTATAAATAAAACCGCGGAGGAATTAGGAAGAATAGATTTTTATAGAGAAAAATTTGATGCCGCATTAATAAGAGCAGTAGGTAGCATAAGTACAATCATTGAATATTCTATTCCTCTTTTAACCATAAGCGGACATGCAATTTTATACAAAGGGCCAAATGTTGATAAAGAGGTGGAAAACTCAAAAAATGCTGAAGAGATTTTTAAATCAGAAATTATAAAAAACATAGAATTTATTATACCTTTCTCTGATTATAAAAGAAGGATTATCATTGTGGAAAAGAAAAGCGAAACAAATAATTTATATCCTAGAAGGCCAGGTGTTCCAAGAAAAAGGCCATTATAAAGTTTCACGTGAAACAAAGGAAAGTCAATGAAGATAATCGAGATAAAAATTAGAAATTTTAGAAATATTATTTGTTTTAATCTTAGCAACATTAATAATTTTAATGTTATTATTGGAAATAACGCGCAGGGAAAAAGCAATTTAATAGAAAGTTTGTTTTATGTAGGAAGCTTAAAATCATTCAGATGCTTCGAGGAATCAGAATTAATAAATTTTGATTCTAAAGTAGCAAAAATTGATGCCATTTTTACAAAAAAAGAGGCAAATAACTCAGTTAAAATAATTTTAGACAGAGAAAACAACAAAAGTATAAGTATAAACGAAAAAAAAGTAACCAAGTTATCAGATTATATAGGAAAATTTAATATTACCCTATTCTCTCCAGATGATCTATCAATCATTAAAGGAGATTCCTCACACAGAAGAAAATTCATAGACAGCATTTTTTCGCAGATAGATAAACAGTATTTAGGATTAATAATAGGGTATCATAAAATCTTAAAACATAGAAATCAGCTTCTAAAAATGATAAAAATGAAAATAGAAAAAGAAATAAACCTAGATCCCTGGGATGAACAAATAATTAAATATTCTTCAACTATATATAAAATAAGAAGAGAAAAAACAGAAAAACTAAATAAATTAGCACATAATATTCACAATATATTAAAAAATGAAGAATTTCTTGATATTCTGTATAAAGATACAATATATTGTGGATCAGTTGAATCACAGGACGATTATGAAAAATCCTTTAAAAACAAGCTTAAGAGAGTAAGGACAGAAGAAATATCAAGAGGAACTTCTCTCCTGGGTCCGCACAGAGATGATTTAGAAATTACTATTAATAATTTAAATGCAAGGGTTTTTGGCTCTCAAGGACAAAAAAGATCAGTTGCCATTAGCTTGAGAATGGCCGAAGCAGAAATAATCAATAACGAATTCAATGAATATCCTATATTGCTGCTGGATGATATTTTTTCAGAATTGGATGAAAAACGTAAGAAGGATCTTTTAACGCTTATTGAAAATAAATCTCAGGTTTTTATCACCGGGACTCATTCGAATGATTTTGGTTTACTGGTAAATAAAGCAGATGTTTTTCATGTAGAAAAAGGAGTGATCACGAAAGCATATGCCCACTAACCGAACAAGAAAAAACCGCGCACCATTGCCACTAAGCACAATTTTAAGGCCGCTTCTTGATAAAATAAAAACACAAAAGAATCAAAACGAAGTTGCATTGAATGCGTTTTGGTATGGGATAGTCGGCGAAAAAACCGCAAAACACACAAAATTACTAATGATTAAAAGTAAAACATTAATTATTTTGGCTGAAAACGCTTCTTGGCTGAATGAGTTGACTTTTTTGAAGGATAAGATTAAAATAAAGTCCAAAATATTCTTTTCTCAACAAGGTATAGAAATCGAGGATGTTATTTTCAAATTAGGCAACCCTGCTTAAAATCCGGGCAAGTTGATGTGGATATTAAAACAGCGCCATCTCTTCCGCGGGGCACTCCGAGCTTGCTCGGGGGTGAAAAAGGAATCGTTGCTCCGGGGATGTCGCCCAAAAGGGGTAGCGATGGATGAGGTTGGTACCCCGGGTTTTGCCTGGGGGGCTCCATAAGTATTTATCTAAATTGAATAGTGTTTTCACCAGGCACACCCCGGATTTCAGACCAAAAAAATTAAATCCACCAAGGAAGACAACGCCAACGGGGATGATTGCACGGCGAGCGCAATTAGATCAAAGGTTTTAAGGAAAAATGGGCCATTCTAAAGGAACGGTCCAATAATCATGAGGCGTATATGGCCAAAAAGAAAGTAACACCACGAAATACAAAACCAAAAGGAAAAAAAATCAGCAAAGTTGCGGAAATTAAAATAACCGACAAACCTAAAAAAACCACAGAGAGCAATCACCTTGCCCAGCCAAAATCATTGGCTGACGAAAAAATAACGGTTGAAGATCAGGCGTTAGCAGCCGAGATGGCGGAGCAGCTTCTGAAAAACGCCGGCGACACGCCCCCGGTTTTGCCCACAGCATCCAAAGAATATACCGCAGACAAAATTACGGTTTTAGAAGGGTTGGAAGCGGTTCGCCGGCGTCCGGCCATGTACATTGGCAATACAGCCGAAGAAGGATTGCATCATTTAGTTTACGAAGTAGTTGATAACTCCATTGATGAGGCGTTGGCGGGATTTTGCACTGAAATTGAAGTTATTATTCATGCCGACAATTCCGTCACGGTCAATGATAACGGACGCGGTATTCCGGTGGAAATGCATGAACAACAAAAGAAATCCGCCTTGGAAGTTGTAATGACCATGCTGCATGCCGGAGGCAAATTTGATCATAAGGCGTATAAAGTTTCAGGTGGTTTGCACGGCGTGGGTGTTTCCTGCGTCAATGCTTTGTCCGAATGGCTGGAAGTAGAAGTCCGACGCGACGGGAAAGTATATATCCAAGGGTACAAACGTGGAATACCCACGAATAAAGTTAAATGTATCGGCGACACGAAGAAAACCGGCACCAAAGTCATTTTTAAACCCGACAGCAAAATATTCACGGTCATGGTTTTCACTTACGAAACGCTGGCTCATCGTTTGCGTGAGCTGGCCTTTCTCAATAAAGGCGTTAAAATAAAGCTTAAAGACGAACGAGGGGACGAGGAGAAGACGGATCTGTTTTACTACGAAGGCGGGATTGTTGCGTATGTTAAGCATTTGAATACAAACAAGAACGTCATTCATCATTTCCCAATTTATTTTCAAAAGGAAAAGGACGGTTTTTCTTTGGAAGTGGCCATGCAATGGCACGACGGCTACACTGAAAATATTTTTTCATACGCCAACAATATCAACACCATCGAAGGCGGCACGCATTTGATCGGCTTCAAATCGGCGCTTACCCGCAGCGCGAATGATTATGCCAAGACCCGAAACTTGATTAAAAGCGAGACCAATAATGTGCAAGGCGAGGATATTCGCGAAGGCTTGACCGCCGTGGTCTCTGTCAAGATCAGCGATCCCCAGTTTGAAGGCCAAACCAAGACCAAACTAGGCAATAGCGAAGTCAAGGGCTGGGTTGAGGCCATGGTCAACGAAGCGCTTAGCGCTTACTTCGAGGAAAACCCTGGCGTATCGCGTCGCATTGTCGAGAAATCGGTCCTGGCGGCGCAGGCCCGAGAAGCGGCACGAAAAGCCAGAGAAATCACCCGGCGCAAAGGCGCGTTGGAAAGCGATACGCTGCCCGGGAAGTTGGCCGATTGTTCGGAGACGGATCCTGCTCGCTCGGAACTGTTTTTGGTCGAGGGTGATTCGGCCGGCGGGTCGGCAAAACAAGGGCGTGATCGCCGTTTTCAGGCGATTTTGCCGCTTAAAGGCAAAATATTGAATGTAGAAAAAGCCAGGATCGATAAAATTCTGAGCAACGAAGAGATCCGCACGATCATCACGGCAATGGGCTGTGGGATCGGGGACCAGGAATTTAACCTTCAGAAAGCGCGTTATCATAGGGTTATTATCATGACGGACGCGGATGTGGACGGAGCACACATTCGAACGCTGTTGTTGACCTTGTTTTTCCGGCAAATGAGACAACTGATCGAAAGCGGATATGTCTATATCGCCCAACCTCCGCTTTATCGCGTGAAGCGGAACAAGGACGAAAAATATCTTGATCATGACCAGGCCATGGATAAATACCTTTTAGAAGCGGGGGGCGCGGATGCAAAGCTCGTACGAATCCGTACGCGCGGCAATGATCTCATGCTGCAAGGGCCGAAGTTGCAGGAATTCCTCGACAGCGTGGTGGATCTGCTGAATATTAAACCTAAACTTGAGAAACGCGGGTGGACGATCGAGGAATACATCGGCGTCCGAGCCGACCGGAAGCAGCTGCCCATGTATGAGGTGATGACGCCCGAAGGATTGCGCTTTGTGTACAGCGACGAGGAGCTTGAGCGCTTACTCGGCCGGTTGCGCAAGAAGGCGGCCAAAGAAGACGGCGCCAAGGCCGGAACACGTCCTCAGACAGGCACGGCGGGGAAAAAACGAGGAAGGCGTAAATCCGACGAAAAAACGCCCGACTTATTTGCAGCCGCGGAAAGCACCGGTAAAACCGAAGAGCCTAAATATATAGCGGTTAAGGATATTGGGGAAATCCGCCTGATGGAAAATTGTCTTCAGCGGCTTGAAAAGATAGGGATCGAGATCGAAAAAATTCTGGCTGAAGAAAAAAACAACCACGAAAAGAAAACACCCTCCGCACTTTTTAAATTGGATTTGGGTGGAGATAAAACCGAACTGTTTTCTTTATCCCAGGTGATTCACCGGATAAAAGAAGCAGGACGGAAAGGATTGGTGATCCAGCGGTATAAAGGACTGGGCGAAATGAATCCGGAGCAGTTGTGGGTTACGACCATGAACCCTGAAAATCGCCGCATTTTACAGGTCAAGATCGAGGATGCGGCGAAAGCCGACGAGATTTTCACTATTTTAATGGGTGATCAGGTCGATCCCCGGCGCCGTTTTATTGAGCACCACGCTCCAGAAGTGAGGAATTTGGATATTTAGCGCCATCGTTCCAGGATCATTTCCCAGGTCGAAAAAGACACCTAAGAAAGGGACCATTCGGTGCTAGACAGACGCTTTTTCAGGGATAATCCGGACCTTATTCGTCAAATGCTCGCGGACCGGAATGTGAGCTTGGATCTGTCCGGGGTATTCGAGAAGGAAACAAAACGTCGCGAGATCATTGCTCTCGGTGAAAAATTGAAGGCCCAACGAAATCAGGCTAGCGAGGCCATTGCACGAAAGAAAAAACAAGGCGAAAATGCCGACGCGGACATTGCCGCCATGCGCGAGGTAGGAGAAGAGATCAAACGTCTTGACGCCCACCTACGGGAGTTGGACGAGACGATTGATGCGGACCTGCTGCAGATCCCGAATCTGCCGGACCCTTCGGTGCCACGCGGAAAAGATGCCGCCGCGAACCAAGAGGTCAGGCGCTGGGGCGCGCCGCCTGCTTTCTCGTTTCAGCCCAAACCACACTGGGTGCTCGGCGAAACGCTGGGAATGCTGGACGAAGCACGGGCGGCGAAGATCAGTGGCGCTCGTTTTGTCGTTTACCGAGACCTTGGCGCCCGGTTGGAGCGCGCCCTGATCCAATTTATGCTGGAGACCCAACGCCAGGCGGGCTATGTGGAAATCATACCGCCTCTGCTCGTCAACCGGGCGGCAATGATCGGAACCGGGCAATTACCGAAACTTGAGAACGACATGTTTCGGACGGCCGACGAAGAGATGTTTTTAATCCCAACCGCCGAAGTTCCCGTAACCAACTTGCATCGCGAAGAGATCATTTCCGCAGAGAAACTGCCTATCCGATACGTTGCCTACACACCCTGCTTTAGAAGGGAAGCCGGGAGCTACGGCAAGGATACGAAAGGGATTGTTCGCCAGCACCAGTTTAATAAAGTTGAATTGGTGAAGATTACCCATCCGGAAACATCGTATCAAGAACTCGAAAACCTGGTGCAGGATGCCGAGCGTATCCTGCAGCTGCTGGAATTGCATTATCGGGTCATGTTGCTCTCGACGGGCGATATGTCTTTTGCGAGTTCGAAAAGTTATGATTTGGAGGTCTGGCACGCGGGGGTGCAACGCTACTGGGAGGTTTCTTCCTGTTCGGTCTTCGAGGCGTTTCAAGCCCGCCGGATGAACCTGCGCTTTAAGGATCGAGACGGCAAAATCCACTATTGCCACACAATGAACGGTTCCGGGCTGGCGACTTCGCGGTTGTTACCAGCGATCATGGAAAACTACCAGACCGAAGAAGGCGGAATAACAATCCCCAAAGCACTCCAACCGTATTTGGAAAACAAAGGGTATATCACGCCTGCTGGCCAGATGGTGTGATTTTGGTTGTTTTTTATTAATTTGAAATTTAAGATGCCTTCTGCCGGCCGGAGGGCTAGCATAACTGGTAATGCAGCAGACTTGAAATCTGCCGTCCTTTCTGGACTTGGGGGTTCGAGTCCCTCGCCCTCCGCCAAGAAGACGACGCAAGAAGGTTGGGATTTAGATCAGGTGTAATAAAGAGGGACTCGAAGCGAGCGAGCGCCGAGCGAAAAGCGAGGAAAAGCCCTCTGGGCGGCAGCGAGCGAGGTGAGGCTACGCACCGAGCTCTGCGAGGGAAGCAGCCGAGTCCCTCGCCCTCCGCCAAGAAGACGACGCAAGAAGGTTGGGATTTAGATCA
>CAZVUO010000001.1:498182-1187144 GCA_964630235.1 uncultured bacterium
GAGGCTACGCACCGAGCTCTGCGAGGGAAGCAGCCGAGTCCCTCGCCCTCCGCCAGCTTGGCGCCAGGGGCGCCGGGTAGAGCAATTGAGCAATGGAAAATAGCGCAAACAGCAGAACAGCTCAATCGCGTTCTACTTTTCAAACTCAATTTTCGCGAGTTTATTTACTTCTTATGTAGTTTAGGACCGGAAAGGATATTTATCACGAATTCTGGCGGCGCGATTCGTGGGACAAAAAGGCAATTTTGAATATTATAAATTTAACCCTTGATCTAACTAACGCCCGCAAGAGGAAGCCAAGCCCAAGAAGTAGAAACAAGTAGAGAGCATATCCAAAAACGGAGAGGTGGCCGAGTGGTCGAAGGCAGCTGCCTGCTAAGCAGTTGTACCCTCACAAGGGGTACCCAGGGTTCGAACCCCTGCCTCTCCGCCAGCTTTACATTCATTCCTTCCAAACGAGACGTTCATCCATCATTACCATCACAGCATTTGTACCCCTCGTTCTTGTGCGACATCCGCATATTCATAACCAGCGTGAAAACGCGCCCGAGACGCATGGGCTGTATGATAGAACGCACATATTTACAGAAAAGCAGAGTGTCGTGAAAATCGGGGTTATCGCAGATACGCACATCCCTGTTCGCGCCGGTTCGCTTCCTCCGGAAATATACGAGCTCTTCAAGGGAGTTGAGCGTATCCTGCACGCGGGAGATGTGGAAGAGCAAAGTGTTTTGGATGAATTGGAGGCGATCGCACCCGTGATGGCCGTGGCCGGCAATATGGATTCGCAGCTGCGGCAGCTTCCTTCCAAACGTGAAATGCATCTCGGAAATCAAACCGTGGGCGTTATCCATGGCAGCGGAGCGCCCAGGAATTGCATTCGGGAGATTATCCGCCGCGAATTCAAGAGACCGAGCCTGATTGTCTATGGGCATACGCATCAGGCTTTTTGGGGGGAAGAAAACGGTATATGGTTCATGAATCCAGGGAGCCCTACGGACACGGTTTTCGCTCCCTATCGGTCGGTCGGCATGCTGGAAATCAGCGGGGGCCCCCCCCGCGGGGAGATCATTCGGCTGTGAACCAAGGGAGCGAAGAGAAAGGAAAAATGACGGAGAGGCGAAAAAACGGCGCCCCGTTGCTTGCGAGCGGCGTTCGCATAAAAACGGGATTGCGTTTGAAGTTCGCCGCGGCCGCAGCCATCCTGGGAACGGGGTTATGGTTGGTGTTTGTTTTAGCTAGACAGTTTTGGCCGGCGAACCCCGAACCGGTTCTGCGGGTGGTGAGTTTGATCGTGGTGCTTCTGATTTTTATCGGGTTGGGAGTGGGGTTGGCCTGGCATTTATCCCACACCACGGTGGAACCAATTCAACGCCTGGCAAGAGCGATGAAGCTGGTTACCGAAGAAGAAGATGAATTTGATGTTTTCGGCCTGCCCACCGGGAGACGGTTCAGGAGGGTGAATGACTTCGCTCTGCAGATCGAGACCGGGGACGAGATCCAGCAGCTGGCGGAGGAATTCCAGGCAATGATCAAGAAGCTGGAGAAGTCCTACGCCTACCTGGAAAAGCTCATTCAGGACAAAAACCGCCTGGCCGAAGATCTGCAGGAAATGAACAGGCGCAACGAGGCGATCATACGGGAAAGAACGCGGGAAGTCGTCGAGAAAAATCTGCGGCTCTACGAGACGACCGAAGAGCTCCAGCTGCAGAAGGACGAGCTGATCATCAAAACCGAGCAGTTGGAAGAAACGTCAAGGATGAAGTCGGATTTTCTTGCCAGCATGTCCCATGAGCTGCGGACCCCGCTTAATTCCATCATCGGTTTTGCGGAGGTCCTCAAACATCAAATGTTCGGCGAGCTGAACGAGAAGCAGTTCCGGTATATCTCCCATGTCTACGATGCCGGAAAGCATTTGCTGGACTTGATCAATAACATATTGGATATCTCGAAAGTCGAAGCTGGCAAGATGGAACTGCTGGTGGAACCCTATTCGCTCAACCGGTTGATCGACGAAGTCCATAACACCATCCGTACCCTGGCATATAAAAAGAACATCGAAGTTACCCTGCAACTCGGGCCAGACCTCGTTATGCAGGGAGACGCAGCCAAGTTCAAACAGATACTATACAACCTGCTATCCAACGCCATCAAATTCACGGATGAGAAAGGCAGTATTTGGATTCGGACGGAAGAGGTCACGCCGGGCCGTTCCTTCCACGGTGGAACCGGATCCGAAGCGTTCTCGGTGGCGGAGCCGTCGGTTCTGTTGTCGTTTCAGGACACGGGGATAGGGATTCAGAAAGAAGAACTGAACAAACTCTTCATGGAATTCGAGCAGACCAGCAACAGCCGGAAAAGAGGCTACGAGGGGACGGGTTTGGGACTGGCCCTGACCCGCAAGCTGGTGCTTTTACACGGAGGGCATATCTGGCTGACCAGCCAGCCGGGGAAGGGCACCAAAGTCGAGGTGGTGCTGCCACAAAAAGCACGCCCCGAAAAAAACGAAGAGGAGTTGGATTCATCCGCGCCATGCCGGTGATTCTCGTGGTTGAAGACAATCCGGTCAATTTAGAGCTGTTGCGGGATTTGCTTACCGCGGCCGGGCACACGGTCGAGGAGGCCGAAGATGCACAGTCCTGCTGGGCCCGTTTGCGCGCGCGGCGGCCGGCGTTGATCCTGATGGATATCCAGTTGCCGGAGACCGACGGGTACACCCTCGTCCGGCAGATCAAGCAGGACGCGGCGTTTCGGGATATTCCGGTTGTTGCGGTGACGGCCTATGCCATGCGGGGAGACCAGGAAAAAGCGCTTGCGGCCGGATGCGCGGCGGTGATGACCAAGCCCATTCACGCCATGGAATTCGTCAAGATGATCAGCCGTTATTTGCCCGCGTCCTGATCAGACAGCGGTCAAAGGGAGAAAACGTTTTTCCGTCACGATGCAATCGACCGGAGTGTCCCAGGCGCTGGTTGGCAGCACCCCGGTGAGTTGGGCCTCAAAGGCCAGCCCCATTCGAAAAGCGCGGCACGATCCCAGAAAACGGTCGTAATATCCCTTTCCGAATCCCAGCCGAAAGCCGCGTTCATCAAATCCCACCCCCGGAACCAGCACCAGATCAATCAGTTCTTGGGCCACCGGCCGTGTCCGCGGGGGTTCGAGCGGCCCGCGGGAGCGCCAGCGCATCTCATCCATTCGGGATAGTCTGTGAAAGGTCAGGGTGTGATTGTGCTGGTCCACGGCCGGCGCCACGATCTGTTTCCCCCGTTGCCAGGCCTGACGGAGCAGAGGGCGGGTTTGGACCTCGTCCGGAAGGGAGATGTAGGCGCCGACCGTACGGGCCTGTTGCCAAACCGGATGGGATACAACCCGGCGGTGGATGAAAGAGGAGAAGGATGCGCGCTCGAAGGCGGAGAGGGCCCCGCGGGCGGCCAAAAAAAGTTTCCGCCATTCGGGTTTTTCCACGGTTAGCCCTCCAGGCTGCGGATGGCGAGCAAACGGCTTTTGGCCGCGGCGCGGGCGAGTTTGGAACGGGCCCGTTTGCGCTCCATTCCCGGAACCAGCAGCTCCCCGGCGATGCGGCAGCCGATGGTATTGAAAAAGGACTTGGCTTCCCGGCGCAGAACCGAAAATTCGGACAAACGATTGCTGCCGCAAGTGGAAAGCAGGAACCCGGGCCGCCGCGGCCTGCGTTGCCAGTAAGGGTCGTTCCACAGGGGGTGGCAGCGGTCAATGACGGTTTTCGTTTGGCCGGGAAAGCCATAGAAATAGACCGGGGCAGCGAGCACGACCGCCTGAGCCCGATCCAGCCAGTGGATCAATTTTAGCATATCGTCGCGGTAGCGGCAAACTGCCTTTCGCTGGCAGGAACCGCAACCCTGGCAGGGGTGCACGCGCAGGAGGGAAAGGTTGAAGGCGCGGACGCGCCAACCGCGGGCGCCGCGGCAGAAGGCGCCGAGCAAACGGGCGCAAGCGCCTTGGGGACGAGGGCTTCCCAGCAGGGCGACCAGCAGAGGAGGCATGGGCCGGCCTAGCCGAACTTGTACTTGACGCCGAACCCGCCGCGGGGATATTTCCAGTTAATGTTGCCATAGGGGCAGATAATGCGGCAGGTTCCGCATTCCAGACAACCCTCGTAGGAGACCAAGATCTCGTTTTTCTCGTGCTCGTGTTCCCAGCAATCCGCCGGGCATCCGACGATGCAGGGCTTGTCCGTGCAGGTGCGGCAGACAGCTTGGTCCTTGACGGAAAGGTGGGTTTCCGTGTCCGCTTGAAAGGTAACCAGAAACAGCTTGTCCTCAAGTTTCATATGGCGCTCATTCCTCCCTGCAGGGCATCCAGCATGAGCCCGGCCAGTCCGCGCCGCTTGCGCGCCATCCGAAGGATCTCGGCCTGCATTTGGCGCTTACTCTTGCCGTCCACCGTAAAGACGGCCGCGGCCGCGTCGTTGATCAAGTCCGGGTAAACCGAGAAGAGCTGGGGATTGGTTTCCAGGAAATGGCTGAAGTTCCTGTATTTTTTAAGGTCCTTCATCACAAAACTGGCTTCCAGGCTTTGGCGGTAGCTGGCCAGAGCAGTTGCCGAGAAATCGTTCTTGGCCTTGGCCTGGATAATGGCCTCGGCGGCGAGCAAACCGGACTTCACGGCGAGGTTGGAACCCTCGCGGTGGAGGCTGTCCACCAGCATGGCGGCATCGCCAACCGCCACCCAGCCGTTCCCGTGAACCTGGGGAACGGCGCGGTAACCGCCCTCGGGGATCAGGTGGGCGAGATATTCTTCGGTCTTGCCGCCGGCCAGCAGCGGACGGATACTGGGATGGTTCTTCAGATTTTCGATCAGGTCGTTCGGGTCCAGCTTCAGACGAGCCAGCTCGGAAACCAGTACGCCCACACCCAGGGAAATGCTGTCCCGGTTAGCATACAGGAAACCGATGCCAACCGCGCCCTGGGTCAAGGTTCCAAACAACTCGATGGACACGCCTTGCCCGGATTCCACGTTGAAACGGTCCTCGATCTTTTCGGCGGGAAGCGAGATGACCTCCTTGACCGCGGTGGCCACCTGGTTCGGCTTGATCTCGGCATGAACGCCCAGGTCGCGGAGCAGCAGAGAGTTGACGCCGTCGGCAATGACCACGACGTTGGCCTTGAGATCCCCGTCCTCCAAGCCGGTGTGCACGCCGATCACGCGGCCGTTCTCGACCAGCAGGGACTCTACCGTGGCTTCGGTCAGGAGCATCGCGCCGGCGGCCTCGGCCTGCTCGGCCAGCCAGCGGTCGAAACGCGCCCTGAACACGGTCCAACAATTCGGTTGGTCCCCGGCGAAACGCTGGCTGCGCACGTCCACGCCAACATGCCCCTGCGACCCGAGCATCCAATAGCGCTGTTCGACGATCGCGCGTTCCACGGGCGCCGACTTCCAAAAATCCGGCAGGACGGTTTCCAGCGGGTGGCGGTAGAAAATACCGCCCATCACGTTTTTGGATCCGGCAAAAACGCCACGCTCCAGTACCGCGACCTGCAACCCCGCCTGAGCCAGACGGAGGGCGGCAGCCAGCCCCGAAGGACCGGCCCCCACGACAATCACATCGAATTGGTCATCTGCCATAAGTTCCTCCAAACGCCGTTAAGGCCGACAATAGGGCCACATCATAAGCCAGAGGACGGAAGCAGTCAAGACTCAAGGCAAGCGCGGAAGATCGGAAAAGGAAGACGCGGGAAGAAAATCAGGGCTTCGGGGTCATGAAACTCGCGACCAGGAGGGGCCGCGAGGTTTGGTTGTGGATGGAATGAACGGCTTCGCGAGGGACGAAAACCACCTGCTGGGGGGACGCCAGGACAGACTCCACCCCGACCGAAATCAGGGCTTCACCTTCAATCACAGTTAAATACTCGTTGGTAAAGGGGTGAGAGTGGTCGGTCATCGCCTGACCCGGCTTAAACGTGTAGAGAAAAAGCACGGAATTGTCCGAGGTGATCACCACGGAGCGGCCAAATCCCGTCTCTTCGAAATTGGCGTGATCCTGCAGGTTTTCGATGCGCATGTTATTTCCCGGGCGCCAGCCGGTTGACGAGCCAAGACAGGGGAAAGAAAACGATGTTGGCGGCCGCTAAAATACCGGCAGTAATCACCAGCGTGCTGACGAGGGGATAGCGAACCAAGACCAGCACACTGTAGAACAGAACCAGAAAGATCAAGTTGACGAGTAAAAGCTGCACGGTCTGCAGCCGGGGATTGGATAGCACGGCCAGATTGAGCAGCCAAAAAATGATGAAAACCAAGGCGGCCAGCAGCACGCCCTGGGCAAAAAGGGTTTTTTTCCAATGTTCGGAACGGGCATAGAGCAAATTTGAAAGTTCGGCTTGCGAAGAAGCCACGGCAAATAATTCCAGGGCGGTTTCCGAAATGCGCCAGCCCAGAAAATGGAGCGGCTGGTTATAGGTGTAAACGGACGGTTCCCCGGGAGTTAAGGGCAGCATATGGGCCCGGATTTCCACGGCGCCCGTGGCATCGGAAAAGGTGGACGGATTCAAGGCCGGCGGGATTTCCGTGCGGAAAAGCGGGCCCGTGTTTTTCTCGTTGTCAGCATCCTGGATAGACCCCACGAGATAGAGGAATGTGCGGTAATCCAAGATGCCAAGGTTTTGAAATTCCTTTATCTGGCCGGGTTTTTTCTGGACCGCAGCGTAGGAGTTAAGATACTCGGTAGGCTGGGACAATGCGGTCATGACTTTAAAAGTGAACAGGATCAGTCCCAGCGCAATAACGCCCAAAACCAAGCGTGCCCACCAGGGATATTCGCGGATTTGGTTCGAAGGTGACATTCAAGCCTGCCTGACGCAAGGGATCATTTAACGGAGCTTCATTATAACGGCTATTTTCCATTACGGCAAGATTTTTCCCGAGTTGCGGGCGGCAAGAAGATCCTGTCTGACGATGGTTTTTTACTATTGTCGGGCCAACGGACTCAGGGTATAATCTCCCACCTCGCGCCCATAGCTCAATTGGATAGAGCGTCTGACTACGGATCAGAAGGCTAGGGGTTCAACTCCTCTTGGGCGCACCAGCATTTTTTGCTCTGCAAAAAATGCAGAGCAGGCGAGCAGAGGAGCAGTAGAACAGGTGATTAGGTGGGAAATGCGAGCCTGCGGTCAACTGATCAACTGCTCAGCTGCTCAGCTGCTCTGGATATACTAAACCCAGGGCGGCGATCATGCTTGCGCAGGACGAGAAATATATGCGCCTGGCTCTGCGGGAAGCGGAACGGGCTGCTCGGGAAGGCGAGATTCCGGTCGGCGCCGTGGTTGTCCACAAAGGCCGGATCGTCGGGCGCGGGCATAACCGGGTGGAACAACGGCACGATGCCACCCAGCACGCTGAACTCATCGCCCTCCGGCAGGCCGCCCGTAGGCTGGGTAGCTGGCGCCTGGAGGATTGCCACCTTTTCGTGACCCTGGAGCCTTGCGCCATGTGCGCTGGGGCGATCACTTGGTCCCGGGTGGAACGAGTGGTCTACGCGGCCGCCGACCCCAAAGCCGGCGCATGCGGTTCGGTCCTGTCGGTGTTGGGAAATCCCCGACTGAACCATCGGCCGCTGATCAAGGGTGGACCACTGGCGCGGGAGAGCGGAGAGCTTCTGAAAGCGTTTTTCATGACCTTGAGAAAGCGCAAGGCAGAGGCGCCTCGCCGGAAGCGAGGCTTGGAAAATAGAAAATAGAAAATTGATCGCAATTGAGCTTGATAGTGTCGATTATCTATTTTCCATTGCTCAATTGCTCTGTACCTCGCCAGAGGCGAGGTACTCGGAGAGGTGTCCGAGCCCGGTTTAAGGAGCACGCCTGGAGAGCGTGTAGGCGCTTATACCGCCTCGGGGGTTCGAATCCCCCCCTCTCCGCCAGATTTCGCCAGCGGCGAAATCTGGCAGAGCAGGCGAGCAGTTGAACAGGAGAAAGAAGCAAGCCTGCGGCCCACTGTTCAACTGATCAATTGCTCACGGTTTTAGTTGCTGAACAAGCCGGTGCCGGTTAGATACAATGAGACCGGCACGTTTTGTTCCTTGATGGGGCAGTAGCTCAGTTTGGGAGAGCGCCGCGTTCGCATCGCGGAGGTCGGCGGTTCGATCCCGCTCTGCTCCACCAGCACGCAAACGCCGAAAGGCGATAAGATAACGTGATAGCTCTCGCAGATCGAACCGCGAGGGGGATCGGGGGAGAGGCTCCCCCGAACAAATGGGGGGCTGACAGCCCTGCGGTGCACGACGCAGGGCGCCAGAGGGGGAACGCCCCCAATGGAGAGCCCGCAGGGCGACCGGGACGATCCCGCTCTGCTCCACCAGCACGCAAACGCCGAAAGGCGATAAGATAACGTGATAGCTCTCGCAGATCGAACCGCGAGGGGGATCGGGGGAGAGGCTCCCCCGAACAAATGGGGGGCTGACAGCCCTGCGGTGCACGACGCAGGGCGCCAGAGGGGGAACGCCCCCAATGGAGAGCCCGCAGGGCGACCGGGACGATCCCGCTCTGCTCCACCAGATTTTTCGCTCCGCGAAAAATCGGAGCAGGCGAGCAGTTGAACAGGTGAACAGGAGATAAAGCGAGCCTGCGGTCACCTGCTCTCCTGATCACCTGTTCGGTTGTTTCGCGGTTATCCATAAGGAGTTATTTAAGACCCTCGCTGATCGAACCTCGCGGGCGTCCTCGGACCAGAAGCGGAAAGGTCCGAGAGGCGACAGGCGAGAGGGGATTTAAAGACGGAGAGGTGGCCGAGCCTGGTTGAAGGCGGCAGACTCGAAATCTGTTGTGCCCGTAAGGGTACCCGGGGTTCAAATCCCTGCCTCTCCGCCAAATTTACGCTGACGTAAATTTGGCGATGGCGAAGCGACAGCGAAGCCAATATAATAATTGTTGCCCTGACAGGGCTGCCTCTCCGCCATAAATTTTCGCTCCGCGAAAATTTGGAGCAGGTGAGCAGTTGAACAGTGGAGCAGTAGAAAAGCGAACCTGCGGTCAGCTGCTCGACTGATCAGCTGTTCATCTAAAATATCACACGGAATTCGCAATGAGACTCTCCCCCCACACAAGCCAATGACAACCTATATTGCGCTCTTTAGAGGAATAAACGTAGGAAAAGAACGGCATGTGGACATGAAGAAGCTCAAGATGGTCTTCGAAACGCTGGGATATACTGGTGTTTCGACCTATATCAATTCCGGGAATGTCATCTTCAAGTCCGATAAAAAAGCAATGGTCGTCAGGTCAGCCATCGAGAAAGCCTTTAAGAAGATCTTCAAATTCGAGGTTCCCATACTTGTTAAATCCGACCAGGAAATGCAGGCCATTGCTAAGGCGATCCCGCAAACTTGGCAGAACGACGACCAACAGCGAACGGATGTGGCTTATTTGTTCAACGAGATCGATTCCAAAAAAACCATCGGGGAAATGCCCGTGAAGCGGGAATACCTGGATATTCGATACGTCAAGGGGGCGATCTTCTGGAACCTCCTTCGCAAGAACCTTTACAAGAGCCAACTGAACAAACTCATCGGTCATAAGCTATATCAATCCATGACCCTTCGCAATGTCAATACAGCAAGACAGCTTGCCGGGCGATCCTAGTCCGCTTTAAGTCCCGCTTGATCCCCTTGGTTGTATGCCTCTGGAAAACAAATATCTGGCCGGTAACTTGCGGACAGCTGACCACAACTATATATGGATGTTCTTTGAGGTGTACGGCACGCGGTGGTACTTAGAGATCAGATTGGCGGAGATGCGGCCGGATTCGTAGATGGTCGGCAGGCCGCTGCCCGGGTGGGTGCCGCCGCCCACCAGGTAGCAGTGCTTAAATTCCTCGAATCGGTTCCTCGGACGCAGATACAGCATCTGCATCAGATTGTGCCCCAGATTGAAAGTCGCCCCGTTGTACACGCTGTACTCGCTGACCCAGTCCGCCGGCGTGATCACCTTCTCGGCTTCAATATGTTTTTCTAGGTCCTTCATGCTGGTCTTGGTCTGGATCGTGTCGAGCACCAGCTTCCGGAAAGCGGTTTTTTCCTTGGCCCAATCAATGCCGCTGGTTTGATTGGCGACCGGGACTAAGATATACACCGCGGATTTTCCCGTGGGCGCGATCTTGGGGTCGTTCAGGCTGGAATTGCGGATATAGATGGAAACATCCTGCGAAAGCTGCTTGCGCTTGAATATGTCCTCGACGTTCTTCCGGTAATCCTTGGCGAACACGATCGTGTGGTGGGGCATGTCGTAGACCTTGTCCAGGCCGAGATAGAGCATGAATGTGGAGCAGGAATATTTCTTGCGGCGCAAGGCCTCGGGGGTCCATTTGCGCAAGGCGCCGGCCGGGGCCAGGTGCGTCATGGCGTGGGCAAAGTCCGCGTTGATGATGACCTCGTCCGCTTGGAATTTTTCCCCGGATTCCAGCTCCACGCCCCGGACCGCCCGGCCTTCCAGGAGCAGCTGTTTGACCGGCGTGTTCAGTCGGATGGTGCCCCCGTGCTCTTGGACCACTTTGGCCATGGCCATGGAGATCTCGCTCAGGCCGCCGGTGACGTGGTAGACGCCAAAGGCATGTTCGATGTACGACAGGATGCCGAACAGGCCCGGGCATTCCCAGGGAGACATGCCCAGGTACTTGGCCTGGAAGGTGAAGGCCAGCCGGGCCAGCTCGGGCTTGAAATAATCTCCCAAAACATCCATCAAACTGCGGCCTAAGGAAAGATGGAAAAGCGCCCGCCGGAGGTCTTTGTGGAGCATGGTGCCCAGACTGGAATAGTCTTTCTGCAAGCAGGGGTACATGAGGTCAAAGCGCTTTTTTTCCACCTGGTAGTAACGGTCCAGGCCGGCAGCGGCGTTGATACCCGGGAAAACGCGATCGAGCTGTTCCCGCATGTTCTGCCGGTCCGTGGTGGGTTCGATCACGAAGTCCGGGTACTGCAGGCGGTACATGGGTTCCAGCCGCTTGAACTCTAAATAATTCGAGCTGGTGCGTCCCGCTTCCTCGAAAACCTCGTCCAGGATGTCCTTCAGCATGAGAAAAGTCGGCCCCACGTCGAATACGAACTGGCCGAGCTTGATCGTCCCATTGCGTCCGCCGACCCGGTCTTTCTGTTCGAAAACCGTGACGTCGAACCCGCGGGCCGCGAGCAGCATGGCGCTGGTCAGGCCGCCCGGTCCTGCGCCTACAATGGCGATACGTTTTTTATTCGGCATAGGATTCATGGGAAGAGGACACCTCTCGTGTGCATAATGGCCGGCGAGGGCCCTATGATAACAATTTAATCGCGCGCCGTAAAGCGGGTAGTCAGCGGACGGCGTGGTTTTTCAGGAACGAGACCACGGTTTCCATGAATTCGTCCGGCATGTTTTCCAAGGCCAGCGCGTGGCCTCCGCGCAGGGTGACAAAGGCCTTGGGCGCGCGGGCCGCGGCCAGCACCTGCTGCCCCAGGGACAAGGGGATGTTCCGGTCCTCGAGACTATGCGCCACTAGCACGGGGCAGGCCACGCGGCCAAGATGCGCGGCCGTATCGAACCGTTCAGTGGTCAGCCACCTGACCGGGAGCCAGGGCACGGCTCGGGCCGCGGCCTCGGCCACCGACGGGAAGCCGCCTTCCAGGATCAGGGCCGCCGGGTTGCACTCAGCCGCGGCCCAGGAGGCCACTCCGCAGCCCAGTGACTGGGCATAAAAAACGATCTGCCCGGGGTGCAAGTGCCGGTCCTGGGTAAGATAGGCCCAGGCGCCGAGCGCGTCCTTCCGCAATCCTTGCTCAGCGGGCCAGCGGAAGGCGCTTTTTCCAAAGCCCCGGTAGCTGAACATGAACACATCGAATCCCTTTGCCAGCCACGGCCGCATTTGCGCGACGAATTTCGAGAGCGTGCCTTCGTTGCCAGGAAAGAACAGCATGACCGGTTGTGCGCCTCCCAGCCTGAGTTCCCGGCCGGCACCAGCAAGATACCAGCCGTGGAGCCGGACCTGGTCAGCCGCCGGGAAGTTGGCTTCGGCATAGGAGAGTCCCAGGTCAGCCGGGGTGCGGCCAAGACGGCGGGACGGATGAAGGATGAAGAAGCGATGGAACAGAAAATAGCCCAGACAGACGAGCGGATAGGCGGACAGCAGTAACCAGAGCCAGGGCTTCATGAGCGGAGATTCTCCCGCGGAGGTTTTAAGCCAGCCAGGGATAGATTTTTTTCAGCCATTTCAAGGGCACGGTATAGGGCGGATATTTCATGCGGTTGTTCCAGGCATACCCTTTGGCCAGCACGCTTTTGTAGTGCGTGAAGCACGCGAAGCTGGCCTGGCCGTGATATTGGCCCTGGCCGCTTTCGCCCACCCCGCCCAGGGGCAGATGCGGGCTGGCGATCTGGCTCAGGGTGTCGTTCAGACCCATGGTGCCAGCACTGAGGCGCTGCAAAGCTTCGGCCTGGCTGGCCGCGTCCCGGGTGAAGACATAGGCGGCCAGGGGTCTGGGACGGTCGCGCAGGATCTCGAGCAATGCGTCGAGGTCATCGAACGGCAGGAGGGGGAGGATGGGGCCAAAGATCTCTTCCTGCATGAGGGGCGCATTTTCAGGCACATCGGTCAGCAGGGTGGGGGCCACATACCGTGACCCGCGGTCAACCTGACCGCCGGCCAGGACCCGGCCCTGAGCGAGATAGCCCAGCAAACGGTCAAAGTGAGCGGCGTTCACGATGCGGCCATAATCCGGGCTCTGGCGGGGATCGGCCCCGTAGAAGCGGGATAGCACCCGTTTGAGCGCTTCCGCGAACGGCTCCAGGACCTGGCGCTGGATATAGCAGTGGTCCGGCGCGCCGCAGGTCTGGCCGGCGTTCAGGAATTTGCCCCAGGCGATCCGCTCGGCCGTGACCTCGAGGGGCGCGTCGGCCAGCACGATGCACGGGTTTTTCCCGCCCAGTTCCAATGTGACCGAGGTCAGGTGCTTGGCCGCGGCCTGCATGACCAAGCGGCCGACCCGCGTGCTGCCCGTGAAGAAAATGTGGTCCCAGGGAAGGGCGAGGAGCGCGGCCGCCTCCTGGGCCGTGCCGGTCACGACCTGACAATATTCCGGCGGAAAAAGTTCGGCGATCAGCCGTTGCAGAACTTCGGAAGTGGCCGGCGCAAATTCAGAGGGTTTGACCACGGCGCAGCAGCCGGCAGCCAGGGCGCCCACCAGGGGCAGTAGCACGAGCTGGAGGGGGTAATTCCACGGGCCCAGGATCAACGCCACGCCGCGCGGTTCAGGCAATTGGAAGGAGTTGGCCGGCCAATTGAGCCAGGCGGTGGGCCGGCGGATGGGTTTAGCCCAGGCTGCCACATGCTTGATGGCCAGGCCGAGCTCCTGGTCCACCAGGCCGAGTTCAGAGGTGTAGGCCTCGGTCTCGGGTTTTCCCAGATCCTGCCGCAACGCGGCCAGCAATTCCGCCTCGCGTGCTTTCAGGGCGCGGCGCAGTTGGAGCAGGCGTTCCTGCCGAAACGCCACAGGCCGGGTTTGTCCCGCGCGGAAAAAGGTCCGCTGCCGGGAGAAAATCTCCGCTAAACTCATAGAGTCACCTGCCGGGATCGAAGATGCCTTATTATAGCCAAAACCCAAAAATATGTTATGATTATCTGGTTTTTAAACCAAGGGAGCGAGGCCGGAACATGCGGGGAAAATCACTGTGGCGCTGCAGCGTATCGCTTTCGGCGGTTTTTCTGCTGGCCGGGTTCGCGCTGTCCGCCCGCGCCAATACCTCCACGGCCCAGGCCCTGCTCTTGGACGGCATCCAAAAAATGGACCAAGCCTATAATGCCTGGCAAGCAGAAGCCTTTCAGGGGGCGGTCGAAGTATTTAAGCAAGCCGAAGAGCTTGACCCGGGGAATTATCTGACCGACTACTGGCAGGGCGCGGCCCTGTTCTATCTGGCCAGTTATTACCTGCACGCCCGCGAGCAGGACCGGAACCAACGCCAGGGCGAAAGCACGGTGGACGAGGGCATCCTGGTCCTGACCCGGGCGATCGAGCGGAACCCCGCGTACTCCGAAAGTTACGCGCTGCGCGGGGTGCTGCGCGGCATGAAGATCAAGCTCAACACCTGGGCCGTGTTCAGCCATGGCCCGGGCGTGCAGGCGGACCGCGACCAGGCGCTCAAGCTCAATCCCGACAATCCCCGGGTCCATTACTTGACAGGCGTGAGCCTGTGGATGTCCCCGGAGATCTTCGGCGGCGGCGCCAAACAGGCGCTGGCCCACTTCCTGAAAGCCGAGGAACTTTTCGAGGCAGAGGCCAACAAGGAACGCATGCCTCTGGAACCCGCCTGGGGCTATTGCACCTGCCTGAGTTTTATCGGCGATGTCTATGCCAAGCAAGGCGAATGGCAGCAGGCCTATCGGTATTACCAGAAATCCCTGATGGCCAATCCCCAGGACCAGCGCGCGCAAGAAGGCCTGGAGCGCATCAGCCAGCAGGGAGGATCATCCCAGGAGGAATAGCCATGAACGTTCCCAAGCAGAACATCCTCGTGATCGGCGCCGGGTTGGGCGGCCTCTCCGCGGCCATTTCCCTGGCCACGCTCGGGCACCGGGTGGAGATCCACGAAAAGAACGAGAAGGTCGGGGGCAAGCTCAATCTGCTCCAGCGCCAGGGGTATTCGTTCGACATGGGGCCCTCCATCTTCACCCTGCCCCATTATTTCAAGCGCCTGTGGGACAACGCCGGAAAGAAGATGGAGGACTATGTCCAGCTGCAGGCCGTGACCCCGCACTGGCGGAATTTTTTCGAGGACGGCAAGGTCATTGATCTGCATATGGACCCGGAAAAGATGAAGGCCGAGGTTCGCAAGGTCGGCGGCGAGCAGCTGGTCAAGCAGGTCTTTGACTTCCTGGCGTACGCCGAAAGACAGTACGATCTGATCGCCAAAGGCTACTTCGAGAAGGGACTGGATACGGTCGGCGACTTCAACGCGGGCTACAGCCCGATGGAACTGCTGCGTATGGATTACTGGCACAGCATGCACGGCGGCGTGGCCAAGCGGATCAAGAACCGGTATTTCGTGGATATCTTTGATTACTTCATCAAGTACGTGGGCTCGTCGGCCTTTCGCAGTCCGGGGTTCATGAACCTCATGCCCATCATCCAGTTCCGGTACGACCTGTGGTACGTGCGCGGCGGCATGTATAATCTGGCGCGGGGACTGGAACGCCTGGCCAAGGACCTGGGCGTTACGGTCCATTTGCGGTCCGAGGTCAAGGCCATGCAGCAGTCCGGCCGGAAGGTGCTGGGCGTGGTGCTGGCGGACAACACGGTCCGGCAGGCGGACATCGTGGTCTCGAACATGGAAGTCATCCCCGCCTACCGCGACCTGCTCAAAGAGCCGCGCGCGTTCTTGAAGAAGCTGGACAAATTCGAGCCCGCTTGTTCGGGCCTGGTCCTGCACCTGGGCACGGACCAGCCCTATCCCCAGCTGGCGCACCATAATTTTGTGTATTCCGGAGACCAGAAAAAGCACTTCCGCACGGTCTTCCAGAAAAAACAGCTGCCGCCGGACCCCACGCTCTACGTGGTGGCGCCGTCGCGCACGGACCCGGCCGTGTGTCCGGCCGGAGGCGACAACATCAAGATCCTGCCGCATATTCCCTACCTCCATGCCGAGCACCCGACCACGGACGCGGATTACCAGGCCTTGCGGGACCGCGTGCTGGATAAAATGGAGCGCATCGGGCTCAAGGATCTGCGGAAGCACATCGTGGTGGAAGACATGTGGACGCCGTACGATATCCAGAAAAATTATTATTCCAACGGCGGCTCGGTCTACGGCGTGGTGTCTGACCGCTGGAAGAACTTCGCCTTGAAGGCGCCCAAGCGCAGTTCCAAATATACCAACCTGTATTTCACCGGCGGGTCGGTCAATCCGGGCGGCGGCATGCCCATGGTGATCCTGTGCGGCCAGAACGTGGCCCGGGCCGTGCAGGCCGACCTGGAACGGTCGCGGCCGTCCTAAGTCAATGGAGGGCCACGACCTGGCGGTGATCGGATTGACCGGGACAGCCGTCCTGCTCATTACCGTCCGTGTTTGGCGGCTCAGGCTGGCGGGCGTGCGCGTGATCGTCCTGGGGCGGGGCAAGCGCGGCGCGCAATTCCTGGCTGAAGCGCTGGTCCTGCCGGCCGCCGCGCTGTTCCTGCTCGAGATCGCCCTGCATGTGTTGCGCTCGCCCTGGCACGTTTTGAGCGGCGAGGGCTACGCGGCCTGGTTCGAGATGCCGGCCTTGCGGACAGCGGGCGTGGCAACCATGGCCTTGGCGGTGGCGGTTCTATGGCTGGCGCTCCGGGCGTTCGGGCGATCCTACCGCCTGGGGGTTGACGACGAGCGCCCCGGCGAGCTGGTCACGACCGGGATCTTCGCCTACTCCCGCCATCCGGTCTACCTGGGGCTGGGTTTGTTTTTCCTCGGTTCGTTCCTGATCTATCCCAACGCGTTCTTCTTCTGGATGTTCCTCGGCGCGGCCGGCACTTTGGAATTCATGGCGCGCAAGGAGGAGCAGCAGCTGACCTTGCGCCACGGCGAGGCCTACCGCGCCTATGCCCGGCAGGTGCCGAAATATCTCGGCTGGCGGCGCAACCCGGCGGAAGACCAGGCAGGCGTCCCATGACCATCGCGCTGGTTGCGGCCGGGGTCTGCTGGCTGGCCGGGTTCATCTTTTTGTGGCGCGTGCCCCGCTGCCGCCTGGATCCCGGCAGGACCTGGAACCCGCGGGTCAGCGTGATCATTCCGGCGCGCGACGAGGAGAGGAACCTGCAAACCCTGCTGCCGTCCCTGGCCGGCCAGGACCTTCGCCCGCATGAGATCCTCGTGGTGGACGATCATTCGCAGGACCGGACCGCGGAGATCGCCCGGCGCGGCGGCGCCCGGGTGATCCCATCGCAAGCGCTCCCGGACGGCTGGCTGGGAAAGCCCTGGGCCTGCCAGCAAGGCGCGGAACAGGCGCGGGGCGAGGTTCTGGTCTTTCTGGACGCGGATACGTTCCTGGAGCCCGGCGGGCTGCGGCTTCTGGCGGACACGCTGGCGCAGCCGGACGCCGCGCTCTCGATCTCGCCCTATCACCGCCCTGGCACCTGGCAGGAGCAATTTTCCGCCTATTTCAACCTCCTCCAGATCGCCGGCGTGAACGCTTTCACGCTGTTCGGAGACCGGGTCCGGCCGGCCGGATTGTTCGGCCCGTGCCTGGTGATCGGCCGCGAGGCGTACTTCCGGGCCGGTGGGCACGCGGCGGTCAGGGATAAAATCCTGGAGAATTATTCCCTGGCCCGCCCGCTGGCCGAGCAGGGCGTGCCTGTGCGGCTGTGCGGCGGACGCGGTACGGTCAGCGTGCGCCTTTACCCCGGCGGCCTGGCCGAACTCACCCGGGGCTGGAGCAAGTCCTTTGCCAAGGGCGCGGGCCAGACGCCCCTGGCCACCCTGCTGTCCATCATCGCCTGGATTTCCGGACAGATCATATGCACGGCCTTTCTGGCCCAGGCCTTCGCGCTTCGGATAGGCCCGGACCCGGCCTGGTGGCTGGGCGCCTACGCGCTCTTCGCCGGGCAGGTGGCCTGGCACTTGGGGCGGACCGGGTCCTTTAAATGGTACACGGCGGTCCTGTTCCCGGTTTTTCTGATTTTCTTTCTCGGGGTTTTTTCCTGGTCCGCGCGTCAGGTTAAACAAGGGGCGACCTGGAAAGGCCGGGATATCAGCCTGGGAAAATGAGCCGGGCTCAGGGTTTGAGGTATTTCCGCCGCATATCCTCCAGGTACTGGCGGCTGTAAGCCTCGGGGTATCCGGCCAGGACCTGGCGCGCGTAGGTGAACGCCACGAACAGCGGCAGGCGCTGGTTCGCGGTCACGGAATAGAAGTTGTCCAGAAGGGACTGGAGCTGCAGCGTATGCAGGCGGGTCGGATATTTTTGTCCGGCGATGAATTCGGCGAACGCTTTCTGCTGGTAATCCAGTTCAGGCGCCGCGAGCGCCGTCAGGACCAGGTCCAAGGCATAATCATAGCCGGCGATGAACCCGGCGGCATAAACCGCGGGAGTCTTTTCCGGGGACTGGTCCGGCCGGCTCAAGGTCTCCCAGTAGCGGCCATCCGGCATCTGGCCGGCCGGCGGGATCTCGGGAGCGAGGGACTCAGCCGCTCCTGATACCGACAAACACAACAGCAAACCAGCCAGCAGGCAGCCGCGAGGCAGACGCATAACAGGGATCCTCCGGGTAACAGATAGGACATTTTCGCACAGATGTCGAAAAACGCAATGCTCAACCTGCGAAACGCCAGGAGCCGGACCGCATGACCCGTTTGTTCTCCAAACCGGTTACAGACCTGATCGCCCAGCGCGCCTCGTGCCGGACCTACCAGCCGCTCCCTCTGGAGCCCGCGGCGCAAGCGTCCCTGGAGCGGTTCCTTCAGCAGCCGGTCGCCTATCCGTTCTCCGGCGCCGCGCGGTTCGCGCTGTTGGACAGCGGGGCAGCCACCACCGAGGCCATAAAGATCGGAACCTATGGCACCATCACCGGCGCGCGCTACTTCGTGGCCGGCGCCGTGCGGCTGGATCCGGGCGCCTTGGAAAATTTCGGCTATGCCCTGGAACGGATCATCCTGTATGCGACCGATCTGGGGTTGGGAACCTGCTGGCTGGGCGGGTCGCTGCACCGCCGCGCGATCGCTTCCCGCCTGCAAGCCGCGCCCGAGGAGTATGTGCCCGCGATCACGCCCGTGGGCCCGCCAGCGACGCGCCCGAGCGTACAGGACCAGGTGCTTCGCTGGGGCGCCCGCTCGCGCCAGCGCAAACCCTGGAGCGAACTGTTCTTCGCCGGCGGGCCCCAGCGGCCGCTGACGCCCGAGACCGGCGGGCCCTATGCGCCGGCCTTGGAGGCGGTGCGGCGCGCACCATCGGCTTCGAACCGTCAGCCCTGGCGGGTGATCGCGCATCCCCGTCTGAACCGATTTGATTTTTATTTGAAGCGGGACGGCTGGTACACCCAGGCGGCGCGGACCTTCCTGCGGGCCGAGGAGATCCAGCGCCTGGACCTGGGGATCGCCATGTGCCATTTCGAGCTGGCGGCGCGCGAACAGGGACTGAACGGGCGCTGGAGCCGGCCCGAGGAAGCGACCCCGGGGCCGTCGGGCTGGGAGGCGATCGCCGTTTGGAAGGGGCTGGAAGCGCGAAAATGAAAATCGGACGAAAGATTTCGCCCCGCAGGCGGTCTATTCAGTAGACTGACGAACAACACCAGGAGGGACGGCATGCACACGATCGGGGAATTCAAGGGCAACGCAGTCATCACCCTTAAACGGGGGGAGGAGGATCAATACGGTTTTACCTTCGGGCTGGCCAAGGCCAAACTGATCCTGGAGCACCTGGACGCGATCCGGGAATTTTACGAGGCCAACAAGGACAAGAAGCCGGCGCAGGCCAAAAAAGACTAGCAGGCTGATGAAAAAGCCCGCACAGCGGACTTTTTCGCCCGCGGCGCGTTGAATACCCCATGAAAAATCAGAGATTTTTCATGGGGTAACCGTCAGGTGCTGGCCCTACCAGCCTTATCTATCCTAGAGGGCCAGTGCAGGGTGCCAGCGGAACATGTATGGGTTTTTCAGCACCCTGTTAGGACACGGCCTCGAGTTTTTCCAGGAGCCGGGAGAGCTTCAGGTAATGCTGGGTCTCCTCGGCGATGATGCGGTCGAGCGCCGCGTGGGCCGGCACGGAGAACAGCTGTTTGATCTCTTCGTAGTAGAGCAGGGACTCGGACTCCCGGCGCAGCGCGAACCGGATAATATCCGCCGGATGTTTCAAGGCGGCGGCCTGCTTTTTCAGTTCGGGCGCGAAAACGACGTGGTGGACGAAGGCCTTCAGAAAGGCGAAATTGTCCAGGCTTTCGTCCGGGATGCTGGCCAGCAGAGCCGCGTCCGACTGCATCTGGACAAAAGCTCTTTGGTGGGCGGCTTCCTCGTCAGCGAGATATTCAAACAACACCCTGGCTTCGGGCGCGGTTGAGCTCCGCAGCGCTTCCTGGTAGAACCGCAGTCCGTTTTCCTCGATGCGTTGGGCGAATTCGAACAGCTCGCGGATGGACGACATGGCGTTCCCTCCCCGTGGGGTGCATAAGTATAGCAAAAAAGCGCACGGCAGGCGTCAATTGTTCGGGGTGCTGAAGAAAGGCGTCTCCGAAGGGTCGAATAGCTGGCGAAAAACGTCCTCTGCTTCCGCAAGCTGATCATCTTCCAGCCAAAATAATTCCGATTCCGCGGCATCCCGCCGGGAGGGATCGTTCCCGAACGACGCGGGAAGCTCGGCGGTGTCTTCCAGCAGGCGCGAATTCACCTTCAGCAAACGCACCGGCAGGGTCATTTTCACGCCGCCCAGCCTGAGCGCGGCGCGTTTGCCCGCGGCCGAAATAACGATTTCGTGCTTGCCGCTGTGAATCCGGCACAGGGCAGGCGGTCTGGATGGACGGCGCTGGGGCACGAAGCGAGCCTCCTTGGTAAAAGTGGAAGCGTCAGCAAGAGTTACGGCGCGAACCAAAGAAAGTTAAGCCCGGGGTCCTTTGGGAAACGGCCGGCGCAGGATGCGCGGGCCGTGGCTCAGGCAGTTGCGCCCGCTGTGTTTGGCCCGGTACAGCGCCCGGTCCGCCGAAGCGATCAGTTTTTCAGCGACCGACCCGTCGCAGGGATAGAGGCTCAAGCCGATGGACACCGAGACCAAGGGAATATCGTGGGCTTCGGATTTGACCGGAACCGGATGGGCCAGGGTCTCCAGCAGGCGCAAGGCCACCTTGAGGCAGGGACGGGTGCTGGTTTCGGGCAGGATCACGGCGAATTCGTCGCCGCCGTAACGCGCCACCACGTCGGATTGGCGGCAGGCGGTTTTCAGGCGCAGGGCGACCTCCTTGAGCAGACGGTCGCCCTGGGGGTGGCCGTGGGTGTCGTTATACTGCTTGAAGCGGTCCAGGTCCAGGAACAGGAGCCCGAAGGTATGGTGATACCGGTGGCTGCGGATGATCTCCTCGCGCAGGCGTTCCTGGAAATACCGGTGGTTGACCAGGCCGGTCAACCCGTCCTGGTGGGCGGAGGTCGTAAGGTTATCCAGCTCCTCGGCCGGCAGCAACTGCAGGTCACGCAGATGGCCGGGATGGTTGTCGAAAAAGTCCAGGGCCGCGACCTTGAGCCCCACGGTGCGCTTGAGGGAGCGGTTCAGATCCGCGCGGTGGCGGACCAGCGCGGTCCACAGGCGCCGCGCATCCAGCGCCCGGAAATATTTGTGGGTCAGGGCGTACAGGAGTTCCACGTACAGGGAGCGGCCTTTGCGCTTGCGCAGGGACTCGAGCGTGCTCCACAGCTCGCGCGGCACGCTGGCCATGGCCCCCGCGAAGTAATCCACCACGGCCGCGTCCTTGGCCAGCCAGCGGGCGAATTCGCGTTCCTCGGGCTGGAGCGGGGCCTGTGCGGGGCGGGCAATACGCGGGGCGCGGGGCATGAGCTGTCCTCTAACTGCAGCGGGAGAAGCCGCAGGCTTTGCACACCAGGCAGCCGCTCTCGTGCTCGATGGTGCCGCCGCATTCCGGGCAGGCGCCGGCGAGCTGGTCCAAATCCGAAAGGCCGCTGGCGAGTTTGGCGCCGCCGGTTTCCCCCTGCCGCCACTTCAGGTAGCTCTCCAAGGCCAGGCCGATGGCGTCCGGGCAGGAGAGCACCATGCCGCCGTTGACCCAGGCCGGGTGCGAGCAGCGGATGCCACGAAGATTTTTGACGATGGATTCCGGGTTCACATTGGCGCGCAGGGCCAGGGAGACCAGGCGGGCGATGGCTTCGGACTGGGCCGCGGCGCAGCCGCCGGATTTTCCCATTTGCGTGAAGATCTCGAACAGCCCGGCCTCGTCGTGGTTGAGCGTGATGTACAAGTTGCCGCAGCCGGTCTTGAGTTTTTCCGTGCGCCCGAAAGTCACCTCGGGCCGTTTGCGGGGCTCCAGCTTATGGTCCGGCGTTTCCGCGTGCGCGGGCGAGGAGGTTCCCCCGCCGATGGAGAGCACCTGGCCCTCCCGACTGCCGTCGCGGTAAATGGTGACGCCTTTGCACTGGGTGCGGAAGGCCTCCCGGAAGACTTCCTCCACGTCCGCTTCCGTGGCCGCGCGGGGGAAATTCACGGTCTTGGACACGGCATTGTCCGTGTGGCGCTGAAAGGCCGCCTGCATCTGCACGTGCCACAGAGGCGTGATGTCGTGGGCCGTGACGAACAGGCGCCGGACGTCCTCGGGAAGGTGCTCCAGTTCCTGCACCGTACCGTGACGGGCGATGTCGCGCATGAGGTCCAGGGACCAGAAGCCGTGGAGATGGGCGGTCTGCTCGAAGATCGGGTTGACCTCGGGCAGCTGGTCCCGGTCGAGCACGTTGCGGACGTAGGAGATGGCGAACAGGGGCTCGATCCCCGAGCTCACGCCGGCCAGAATGCTGATGGTGCCGGTCGGCGCGATGGTGGTGGTCGTGGCGTTGCGCAGGACGGGCGCGCCCGCTTTGGCGTAGGCGCTCTGTCCGAAGGACGGAAAGGGACCGCGGCGCACGGCCAGTTCGTGGGACATTTGCTTGCTCTCGTCGTTGATGAATTTCATCAGGCTTTCGGCCACCTGCAGGGCCCGCTCCGAATTGTAGGGAATGCCGAGCTTGAGCAGGAGGTCCGCGAAGCCCATGACGCCCAGGCCGATCTTGCGGTTGGTTTTGACCAGCTGGTCAATCTGGGGCAAAGGGAAAGCCGAGGCGTCAATGACGTTGTCCAGGAAGTGCACGGCGCTGCGCACCACGCGGCGCAGGCGGCCGTAGTCCACCACCTGGGTGCCGTCTTTTTCCATGACCATCAGGGCCAGGTTGAGGGAGCCGAGGTTGCAGGCCTCGTAGGGAAGGAGCGGCTGTTCACCGCAGGGATTGGTGCTTTCGATCTCGCCCAAGGCGGGCGTGGGATTGGCGGCGTTGATGCGGTCAATAAACACAATGCCCGGTTCGCCGGTCTGCCAGGCGTTGTGCACGATCTCCTTGAAAACATCCCTGGCCCGGAGCCGGCCGACCACCTGGGCGGTGTGGGGATTGACCAGGTCGTACTCGGCGTCGCCCTCCACGGCCTGCATGAACCGGTCCGTGAGCGCCACGCTGATGTTGAAATTGGTGAGCTCCTTGGTATCCTGCTTGCAGTGGATGTACTCCATGATATCCGGATGGTCCACGCGCAGGATGGCCATGTTCGCCCCGCGGCGCGTGCCGCCCTGCTTGACCGCTTCGGTGGCCGCGTTGAACACCTTCATGAAGGATACCGGCCCGCTGGCGCAGCCATTGGTGGAGCGCACGCGGTCATTTACCGGCCGCAGGCGCGAGAAAGAAAAGCCGGTGCCGCCGCCGCTTTTGTGGATCAGCGCCGCGTTCTTCACGGTCTCAAAGATGGATTCCATCGAATCTTCAATGGGCAGCACGAAGCACGCGGAGAGTTGCTGCAAATCCCGGCCGGCGTTCATGAGCGTGGGGGAGTTGGGCAGGAACTCCAGGGACGCCATGAGCTGGAAAAACTCCTCGGAGACCGGCTGCACGTCGGTTTCGGGGTCATAGCGGCGATCAACGGCCGCGATGTTGTCCGCCACGCGGCGGAACATGGCCTCGGGCGTTTCGATGACTTTTTCCGCAGGGTCGCGCCTGAGATAGCGCTTTTCGAGCACCCGCATGGCATTGGCAGATAATTTCAGCGGACTGGATGCTGGCTGGGACATAGCGAACCTCCGTTCAGGATGAGGGAAGTCATCTTAGTCCCGGGTAAAGGGTGTGTCAAGAAAATAGTCCGGGAAAAATACTATATATCAGGTCATCAAATCTTCCGCACCACAAGATGTGGTGATTTTATCGAAATAACCAACCAAGCTGCCCCCTGCCTGCCCCGCGCCACCGGAGGCGCGAGACGGTCTGGGCGCGTGAACACGCTTCCCGCTGAAACAAAAATGCGTATAATGGGGACCAATTTTTTAAGGAGAGCCAGGCGTGATCAAAGTCGCTGAACTCAGCAAAGCTTACGGCGCGCAGTCGCTGCTGGAGTGCGTGAACTTCAATGTGAACGCGGGCGAAAAGATCGGGCTCGTGGGGCGGAACGGCAGCGGCAAGACCACGCTGTTCCGGCTGCTGCTGGGCCAGGAAGAGCCGGACAGCGGCGAGATCAGCCTGCCCAAGGGCTACACCATCGGCTATCTGCAGCAGCACCTGACCTTCTCCCAGCCGACGCTCTTGGCCGAAGCTTGCCTGGGACTGCCGCCAGGGCAGGAGCACGATCACTGGCGGGTGGAAAAAATCCTGTTTGGGCTCGGGTTCACAACCGCCGACCTGGAGCGGCCGCCGCAGGAATTTTCCGGCGGGTTTCAGGTCCGGCTCAATCTGGTCAAAACGCTGGCGGCCGGGCCGGACCTGCTGCTGTTGGACGAGCCGACCAATTACCTGGACATTGTCTCCATCCGCTGGCTGGAGAAATTCCTGCGCCAGTGGCAGAGGGAATTTATCCTCATCACGCATGACCGCCAGTTCATGGACAGCGTGACCACGCACACCATGATCATCCACCGCCGCCGGGTGCGCAAGCTCCCCGGACCCACGTCCAAGCTGTACGCCCAGCTGCTGCAGGAAGAGGAGATTCACGAGAAGACCCGTCTGCGCGCCGAGCGCCGGGAAAAAGAGATCGAGACGTTCATCAACCGTTTCCGCGCCAAAGCCCGGCTGGCCGGCTTGGTGCAGTCGCGCGTCAAGACCCTGGCCAAACGCCCCAAACTGGAGCAGCTGGAAAAACTGGAAGAGGTGGATTTCGCCTTCACCAGCAAGGAGTTCCCGGCGCAGGAAATGCTGTCCGCGCACCACCTCGGTTTCCGGTACGCCGAAGACCATCCCTGGCTGATCCAAAACTTAAGCTTCAACCTGGGACGGCGCGAGCGGATCGCGGTCATCGGCAAGAACGGCAAAGGCAAATCCACGCTGCTGAAACTCCTGGCCGACGAGCTGGCGCCCGGTCACGGCGGCATCCGCAGGCACCCGAAGCTGGAAACCGATTATTTCGGCCAGACCAATGTTCTGCGCCTGGACCCGGAGAAGACCGTGGAAGAGGAGATGATCGCGGCCGAGCCCGCCCACAGCCGCGAACGGGCGCGGACCATCTGCGGGGTCATGCTGTTCGGCGGGGACCTGGCGCTGAAGAAAATCGCCGTGCTCTCCGGCGGCGAGAAGAGCCGCGTGCTGCTCGGCAAGCTGCTGCTCCAGCCGGCGCATCTGCTCCTCCTGGACGAGCCGACCAACCACCTGGACATGGAGAGCTGCGAGGCCCTGCTCGAGGCCATGCAGGCGTTCGAGGGTTCCATCGTCTTTGTCACGCACGACGAGGTCTTCCTGCATACGCTGGCGGAGAAGCTGATCGTGTTCGACCGCAACCGGGTCCGGTTCTATCACGGCACCTACCAGAGTTTTCTCGATGACGTAGGCTGGGAGGATGAAGGCGGCCCGCAGGAGGAGGCTGTTCCGACCGCGTCCATGACGGTTCCTGCCATGGTCGCCGAACCGGCCAAGCCCAAGGAAATGCGCCAGGCCCGCGCCAAACTGGTGCAGGAAAAATCCAAGGTCCTGCGGCCCCTGGAGGCCCGCGTGCGGGAGCTGGAGCGGATGATCGAGCGCTTGGAAGGCGAACTGGGGCAAAACAATCAACAGATGATCGAGGCGTCAGAGCAAGGGGACGCCAAAGCCATTGCCGAACTGCCCAAGCAGAACCGCGACCTCAAGGCCCAGGTGGATTTTCTCTATGTGGAGCTGGAGAAGGCCCAAAGGAACCTGGAGATCAAGAGCAAGCACTTCGAAGATAAACTGGCGGCACTAGAAGGATAAGAGAGGGTTCGCAAATGAGGAACCCAACCTTCCGGCTTGAGTTTGCTTATATTTCGATGCCGTCATACCGGCGAAAGCCGGTATCCAGGGACCTCGCTTTAAACATATACTGGACCCCGGCTTCTGCCCTGGCCCAAGTACGCCAGGACTGGGCCGGGGTGACGAAACCAAGGGTAGGGAGTGGTCATGATAAGACCTATCAAAACGAGGAAAAAAACAGGCGCATAATATATATGGAGGGAAGTTATGTTTGATTCATGGAAAGGTTTTTTAGGCTTCCTGGCCGGCCTGGGGTTGACCCTGGGCTTGCTGCTCACGCCGCATTTGGTTCCAGGCGGGTGGGGATACCAATGGGGCTTGAGCTGGAACGCGGGGCAAATGGCCGGAGCGGCGGCAGCCGGTTTGGTGATTCTGGCGGCCACGCTGTGGCTGGCAGGCCGCATGATCCGGGGTGCTCAGAGTTGGAGTGAACCCCGTGTGATCGTCGCGGCGGTGATGATCGCGCTCATTGCCAATACATTATATATGTTCCTGATCGAGTGGTTCGGACTGCATAGCGGCTGGCGGGCCCTGATCGCCATTCTCGGCGTGCCGGTGATCTACGGCAATTTGGGGCGGGTGCTGGGCAAAACCACGCTGGCCAAAGCCATGGGGAACATCCTGGCCGGCGCGCTCGCCACCATGGGCGCGGGCTGGACCCTCGCGGTGCTCATCCACGGGTGGTGAACAAGCCCAAGAGTAATTCATAACGAGTTCCTGGTCTTAATAAAAATAATGTAATAATTATTCCGCCGGTTTCGTCCATTCAATAGCATTAACCACACCGATCTCTACCTAAAACCCATTTGCAGGTGCTGCATGCGAACGATGAACCGGGGTCTTTTGCTTCTAGTGGTATTGTTATTGTTGTGGTGCAGACATTCGGTCGCAGCGGTCGACTTTCAGTCTTACCTCATTGAAGAGGCAGGAAGTGCCATCCAACAGCTCGCGGTCGGCGATGTTGATCATGACGGCGATCAGGATCTGATAGGGGCGTTGGGAGATTTTTATATGGGCGAGGAAGGGACGATTGTTTGGTGGGAGAATTTTGGATTGCCGGAAGTGATGATCAAACATGCCATTACTCTGGACCCTTGGGTGAATGAACACATGAAAAAAGCCACCTCAGTCCAGGCAACGGATTTAAACCAGGACGGCCAAATCGAAATTATCAGCGCGAACCGGTTTGTAGGAGCGTATGAGGTACCTTACGATGAATTGGCTGTGTGGTGGAAGAATGCCCAAAATAATTATTTTGGCCACACTCAAGTTGATTCCTTCCCAAATACAGTCGATTCCAGTGGGTACGTACTGGTCGCGGACATGGATCAGGATGGTGACCAGGATATTGAATATTTACGAATTGAAAGACAATTGCCCGAATGGTTGGGTTGGGGATTTGATATCAGGGTGATTGTTTATGAAAACCAAAACGGGGGGACGGCATTTGCTTCACAGATGATCTATAGTGGATACAGCAGCGATCTTTCTTTAAGCTGGGACGCCAATCCCCGCATGATGGCCGCGGGAGATTTGGATCAGGATGGCGACATTGATTTGCTGCTGGCTTTTGATTACTTCCTGATCTGGTTGCGTAATGATGGTGCCATGCAGTTTACGCCGACAAGCCTGGATGTGGGAATGTTTCCTTCGCTCTCCTGCGGGGTATTCATGCAGGATATTGATCAAGACGGCGACATGGATATTTGCCTTGCGAATCACGAAAATACTGTTTGGTTCAGCAATGACGGGACCCAACAATTTACCTCTCGAGGTTTTGGCTCGGATGTCGGCGGCGCGGCGGATGTATTGTTCACGGACGTAAAGCATGATTCGGATTTGGATGTCATTTTGATCCGATCTAATACCCAGGGTTTGGCATGGCTGGAAAATGACGGATCGCAAAATTATCTCAAGCACAATATGGATTCGTATTTTTATTCGTTTTATTATGGCACGGGTGCACTCCTGGATGTGGATGCGGACGGCAATTACGAAGTGATTTCGGCCACCCGGCAGGATGATTTGAAAGTATGGGTTCAATTCCAACCCACCCCCACCCCGACCGCCAGCGCGTCGCCGACCGTCACCCCCACCCGTACGCCCACGCCCACGACCACCGCCTCCAGCACGCCCACCCCTACACCGACGCTGTCACCCATTTATTCACCCACGGTTACCCCGACCATCACGCTGACGGGCACCATTTCCCCCACGCCGACTATTACGGGCACTTCGACCCCCACGCCGACCATTACCCAAACCGCCATCCCGAACAATATTTATCTGGATGAATCTATATCCCGCAAGACAAACTGGCAGGACGGCGTATACACATGGATATCTTATCCTGGAGGAGGGTATTGGTACCAAGTCTATGATTATGGCACGGACGTAACGACGACCTGGCAGGACGAAATGACCGGCCTTCCCTATGACGATCCGGTGTCAGTGATCACTTGCACCAGCGACGAAGGCTGGGGCAAACTGTTGTCTCCTGCCATCCAGTGCGACGTTGATTATTATCCCTTCATCGAGGTCAGCGTGGTGGGCATTTCCCCGGCGCCGCACGCGACCTGGAAGATCGGGATCCAGGAAATGGAAGGCGCGTTCCGGTATTGGGACCTCAACGTGAGCAGTATGGACACCGGGACCTTTGTGTTCAATTATCGCGACCTCACGGGATTGAGCGGGCAGGCCAGGTTCGTGATCCAGCTGACCATTGAAGGCGCGGCGGGTCGCTGGTTTAAAGTGGACTATGTTCGCGTGTACCACGGGGGGCCGGTATTCAGCCCTACCCCGACCGAAACCCCCACAGCCACGACCACACCTACCCGCACCTTCACCATCACGCCCACGCCTAATCCCTACGATGTGTTCCATGAAGGCTTCACCGGTGCCGATGGCACGCCGGTGGCAGAGTGGGAGGACGAGGAAGAGAACAGCGCTTTCAATGCGAATTTAAAGTATGCCAACGATGGTTTCTATGGCTGCTTGACCCGCACCGCGGAATCCAATTGGGGCAAAGCGCTCTCGCCCCACATCCGCTGCAACGTGAATGATTATCCCATGCTGGAGGTGCGGGTGGTGGACATCCTGCCACACACTCCTTGGTGGGATCCCGGTACACGTTGGAAGCTTGGCATCCAGGAGCTAGAGGGCGCATACAGGTATTGGGATATCACCAACAGCATGAAGTCCACCGGTGTGTTCAGGATCAATTACGCCCTGCTGACCGATCTCGGCGGGATCAGCGAGTTTGCGGTGCAATTGACCGTGGAGGGCGACAGCGCGGCCGCGGTCCAATTTGACTATGTACGCGTCTATTCCGAAAATCCGCCGACCTTCACCCCCACAGCCACTGTTACCGTCACGGCTACACGATCGCCAACGATCACCGAAACATCCACCATCACTCCGACGCCGACGGAGAGCCTCACCTTTACGACCACGCCGACCAGCACGGCGACTCCTACCACCACCTTGACCGCGACCATTACAGAAACCTTCACTGCCTCTCCAACCTTTACCGACACGGAAACCTGCTCGCCCACTTTAACCGAATCGCCGACCTCGATGCCGACCGCCACGGCCACCCCTACAAGTTCAGCCAGTCCGACCTCCACCCCCACGCCGTCCCCGAGCTTGACCGCGACCTTCGTGCCGACCCGCACGGGGACCGCAACTGCAACGGTGATGCCAGGATGGGAATTGGAGGCGGGCAGGGTGGTGGCTTATCCCAACCCCGCCCGGGGCAGCGTGAATTTCGGCTATTATGCGGGAGGGGAAGTCCAAGCGGTTATTGATATTTACCGACTGACGGGCGAAAGGGTCGCAACCATTACGGACCGGCAGAACGGCGGCAGTGGGCGCGCTTTGGCTACCCAGTGGCGGGCTGCCGATGTGGCGGCTGGCGTTTATTTCTATCGCTTGGTGCTCAGGGACGCGGACGGGCGGGAGACGATGGTGAAAAAAGGCAAGATCGCGCTGATACGATAGCGCGTACCAGCGGAACAACCAGCGGGTGTTTTATTCTTCCTCCGCCCTCGCCCGGGCCCGGTCCGAGCGCTTGCGCTGCAGGGCGTCCAGGATCTTCTTGCGCAGGCGCAGGGATTTCGGGGTCACTTCCACCAGTTCGTCTTCATTAATATATTCCAGCATCTGCTCCAGGCTCAGGCGCCGGGGCGGCGGCACGGTGAGCGCCTCGTCCGCGGCTTTGCTGCGCATGTTGGAAAGCTGCTTGGTGCGGGTAATGTTGACCGCCAGGTCCGCGTCGCGGCTGTGCTCGCCGATGATCATGCCTTCGTACACGTCCGTTCCCGCCTCGATGAAATATTCCCCACGGTCCGACAGCTGGAACAGCGCGTACGCGGTCGCCGTGCCGGTCTGGTCCGCGATCAGGACCCCGCGCGAGCGCCCCACGGAACCGCCCTTGTAGTCGCGGTAACCGGCCACGGTGTGGTGCATGAGCCCTTCGCCGCGCGTCAGGGTCAGGAACTCGTTGCGGAACCCGAGCAGGCAGCGCGAGGGGATGCTGAACACGGCCCGGGTGCGTCCGTCGGGTGTGGTCTCCATGTGGCTCATCTCGGCCTTGCGGCCGCCCAGGCGCTCGATGCAGGCGCCGACATCCGCGCTGGGCACGTCGAGGGTCAGCTCCTCGAAGGGTTCCTGCTTTTGTCCGCCTGTTTCGTGCAGAATGACCTCGGGCTTGCTGACCTGGAATTCAAAACCTTCCCGGCGCATGGTCTCGATCAGGATGGCCAGATGCAGTTCGCCCCGGCCGGACACGTGCAGCGCGTCCGGTGTGTCCGTGTCCTCCACGCGCAGGCTCAGGTTGGTGAGGGCCTCCTTGTAGAGGCGGTCGCGCAGATGCCGGGTGGTGACGTACTTGCCCTCGCGGCCGGCGAACGGGCTGTTGTTGACCGAGAAGATCATGGTCAGGGTCGGCTCATCCACGGACAGGCCCGGCAGGGCCTCGGGCTCCTGGGCGTCGGCAATCGTGTCGCCGATCATCATCTCGTCGAGCCCGGCCAGCACCACCACTTCACCCGCTTCCGCCCGGTCCACTTCCACGCGCTTTAAGCCTTCGTGCAGGTAAAGCGCCGTAACCCGGAAGGGAAGCAGCCGGCCGTCGCCGTGGGTTATGGCCACCACGTCCTGGCCTTTGGCCAGGGAACCGCGCGTGATGCGCCCGATGGCCAGCCGGCCCAGGTAGTCGGAATAATCGGTGTTCGTGACCAGGAGCTGCAGGGGCTGGTCCGGTTCCACCGCCGGCCCGGGCAGTTCCTTGAGCAGGGCCGCGAACAGGGGCTCCAGGTCATGGGACACTTCATCCATTTCGGTGCGGGCGAAGCCTTCGCGCGAACTGCCGTAGAGCACGGTGAAATCCAGTTGTTCGTCCGTGGCGCCCAGGGCCACGAACAGGTCGAAAATTTTATCCAGGGTGTCATGGGGCTGGGCATCCGGCCGGTCGATCTTGTTGACGAGCACCACGGCCTTGAGGTTGCGTTCCAGGGCCTTGCGCAGGACGAATTTGGTCTGGGGCAGGGGGCCTTCGGCCGCGTCCACCAACAGAAGGATGCCGTCCGCCATCTGGAGAATGCGCTCGACCTCGCCGCCGAAATCCGCGTGCCCCGGCGTATCAATAATGTTGATCTTGATCCCATTTTTATGGATCGAGGCGTGCTTGGAAAAAATGGTGATGCCGCGCTCGCGCTCCAGCGGATTGGAATCCATGACCCGCTCCTGCACGGTTTCGCGGGCGCCGAAGGTCCCGCTTTGCCGGAGCATGGCGTCGATCAGCGTGGTCTTACCGTGATCCACGTGGGCCACGATGGCGATGTTGCGAAGATCAGCGCGAATAGGCATGAAGGTCCGTTCGGTCGTAGTGTGAAAGCCGCAAATGAAAGTTTGGGACTTTTTCAGCAGCCCGTTAGTGTATCGGAAGGAGGGAAAAACAGCAAGCGCTTTTCAGTCCCAGCGCACATCCCATTCCCACGCGGCGGGGTTGGCGTCGCGGCAGCGGATGTCGAAACGCTTGAGGCCGGCGAGCTCCAGCGCGCCGCGGATGTAACCTGTCACAATGTCCAGAAAGGGTTTGGGCAAACCGGGATAGTCTTTCACGCGCAGCACGATCTGATTGGGGCCGAGGCGTTCGGTTTCCGCGCGGCCGGCGTCGTGGTAGGTTTGCCAAATCTTGGCGGTCTGTTTGATGATGAATTCCACGGTGGTCATGCGTATCAGGACGCTGTAAATGCCGCGCATGTCGTTGTGGGCCGTGGCGCGCGCGAGTTCCTGCATTCCCTCGGACGACGGTTTGTCCGGATAGAGCAGCGGGACGGCCAGAAGATAAATTTTGGTCGCGGTTTCAATCGGCAGCTTGCTGACCGGCAGCGCGGATTGATAGAGCGTTTTTTCCTCGGGGGTCAGCTGAGACAGGAACCGGGCTTCGGTCTCCGCGCCCTGTTTCCGCAGCAGCGTGCGGGTATGAATGACGCCGGCGGCTTTTGACAACGCCATGGTGCCAGCTCCTTGACAGGGGATCAAACGCTTCCTGCGCGGTTATTATTGCTCAGGTGCGCCCCAAAACCAAGCGCAAAGTAAAGGCGCGTGCGAGGCCGGCCGTGTATAATAAGGTTGATGGCCGCTGAATCCGGGCACAAGGAGGGAGGATCATGAAAAAGTCCCTGGGCGCGCAGACCTTGGTCTATCCCACGCCGGCGTGGGTGATCGGAACCTACGCGGCGGACAACCAGCCCAATGCCATGACCGCGGCCTGGGGCGGCATTTGCTGTTCGCAGCCGCCGTGCGTGGCGGTCTCGGTGCGCAAGGCCCGCCAAACCTACGCCAATATCCTGGAACACCGCGGCTTTACCGTGAACATCCCCTCGGAGAAGCACATGCAAGCCGTGGATTACTGCGGGCTGGTCTCGGGCAAAACCGCGCGCAAATTCGAAGACACGGGGCTCACGGCCAAGGCCAGCGACCTGGTGCATGCCCCGCTCATCGAGGAATTCCCCCTGGTCCTGGAGTGCCGCCTGCTGCACGCCTTTGACCTGGGCGCCCACACCCAATTTGTTGGAGAAATCCTGGACGTCAAAGCCGAAGAGGCGGTGCTCGGTAAGAACGGCAGCCCGGACATCGAAAAGGTCAAACCGTTCCTGTATGCACCGGATGGAGGCATGGGCTATTATGGCGTGGGACGTTTCCTGGGCCGGGCGTTCAGCGCGGGGAATGACCTCAGGCGGAAATAATCCCCGCGTAAAGGCGGGGTTTTCCGAGTTGTCAGGAAAAAAATATTGACGCGGCAAGCTGGAGAGAGTACAATATTCGGCAAGCCGAAATATGCTGGGTTTTCCCGCACGGCTAGTTTATTTATATTCAGGAGGAAAGAGATACATGGCAGTACAAGGCAAGGTCAAGTGGTTCAACGCGGCCAAGGGATATGGTTTCCTGGCCCAGGACGGCGGCAAGGATGTGTTCGTGCATTTTTCCGCCATCCAAGGTGACGGGTTTCGCACTCTGAACGAGGGCGAAACGGTTGAATTCGAAGTCGTGAACGGCCCCAAGGGCGCGCAAGCGGCGAACGTCAAGAAAGTCGGCTAAAGACCAGCTCCCAGCCGAATTCAACAAGCCACAGACAAACGGCCCCGGGCTTCGGGGCCGTTTTTTTTTGCGCCCGATTCCTCCGCGTTCCTGATTATTTGCTAGGCAGAGGGGCCGGGGGTGTAGGAAAATGACCCCGGCCAGGAGGGCAGTTCCATGAGTCAGACCAAAGCCGTTCACTTGCTGAATTTCCGCAAATTGGTCCTGCAACAGGCCGGAGAACCCGGATTGCAGGAGATCACCAAGCGGCTGAGTTCCGAGGACCAAAAATTTTTCGAGCAGCCCGTGCTGGCCAGCCAATGGATGGAGTACGCATTATGGTGGAGGCTGCTGCTGGCCGCGGACCAGGTGCTGGGTCAAGGCGACTACCAGTGGATCCGCGCCATGGGTGCGTTCGACGCCCGGGAGAACTTGCAGGGTATCTACAAGCCGTTTCTGCAGCTGATGTCCATCAAAGCCGTGGTGAAAAGCAGTCATCTGATCTGGCGGCGGTATTATGATGCGGGGGAAATGCGCGTGATCCGTCTCGGCGACCGCGAGGCCGAGATCCACCTGCACGATTTCCCCGGCCTGCCGCTGCACCATGAAGAAGAGATCATCGGCTGGATGGAAGGAGCCTTGAAGCTGGCCCGGGCCGCCGCGGCGAGCGTCTCCCACGATCTCTGCTTGGCCAAAGGCGATCCGTACTGCCGCTTCATGATCCGCTGGCAGGAGTGAGTCCCCGCGGGTCCCGGGAACCGAGGAGCCGGATGATGCCACTTGAATTCAAGCTCGATCTGCCGCTGAACGCCGATCTCAAGGCCGGCGAGGAACAGGACCAGGTGTTCGACCTGGCCATTGCCGGCGCGGGGCCCGCGGGCATGACCGCCGCGGTATACGCGCTGCGCAAGCAGCTGCGGGTGGTGATGATTTCACCTGACCTGGGCGGCCAGGTGCTCTGGACCCGGGGCGTGGAAAATTACATGGGATACCAGTATATCGGCGGGCCGGACCTGGCGCAGAAGTTTTCCGAACAGGTGCGGCAGTTCCCGCTCAAATTGGCGCAGGGCGAAAGCGTGACCGCGGCCGAGGAAGACGCGGACCGCGAGTTTGTCCTGACGACCAGCGCCGGCCGCCGGATCGCGGCCCGCAGCCTGCTGGCGGCCACGGGCAAGCGCTGGCGGCCGCTCAACGTGCCCGGAGAGAACGCGTACCGGGGCCGCGGCGTCTCTTTTTGCGCGATCTGCGACGGCCCGTTCTTCAAGGGATTGCCCGTGGTGGTCGTGGGCGGCGGCAACTCCGGCATTTCCGCGGCCCTGGACCTGCTCGCGCTGGGCTGCCCGGTGACCGTGCTCAACGTGGCGGACGGCTGGCAGGCGGACCCGGTGCTCCTGGACCAGGTGGCTGGGCGGGCGGAGCTCTTGGACGCCCACCGGCTCACCGCGATCGCGGGCGACGGCGAAAAGGTCACGGGCGTGAGCGTTCAGCCGCGGGACGGCGGACCTGAACGGCAGCTGGAGGCGCGGGGCGTTTTCATCGAGGTGGGCCTTTTGCCCAACACGGAATGGTGCAGCGGATTCATCGAACTCAACCGCCACGGAGAGATCGTGGTGGACGACCGCGCCCGAACCTCCCGGCCCGGCGTGTTCGCGGCCGGAGACTGCACCACGGTCCCGGAAAAGCAGATCATTATCGCGGCCGGGGAAGGCGCCAAAGCCGCCCTGACCGCGCATCGCTTTTTGAAAAACATCCCCGATTAGGAGGGTTCCATGCCCCTGCTCGACGCCGGAGTCCACAAGCAAGTGAAGCCCCTGCTGGAAGCGCTGCCCCAGCCGGTCACGCTGCACGTCTTTACCCAGGAGCTGGAGTGCCAGTTCTGCCGCGAGAACCACCAGCTGGCTGAAGAGCTCGCCCAGCTGGCGCCCCAAAAAATCAAAGCCGAGATCCACGATTTTCTGCTGGATAAGGAGGCGGTCCAGAAATTTAAAATTGATAAAATTCCCGCCCTCGCCGTGGTCGGCAGCCAGGATTTCGGCGTGCGCTTCTTTGGCGTCCCGGCCGGGTATGAATTCACCTCGCTCCTGTCCGCGATCCAGCTGGCCGCCAAGGGCAAGGCGGACCTGTCCCCCGCCTCTTTGCAAAAACTGGGCGCCATCACCAAGCCCATCCACCTGAAAGTGTTCGTCACCCTGACCTGCCCCTACTGCCCGGGCGCGGTGCACCTGGCGCACCAGCTGGCCGTGGCCAGCCCCCTGATCACCGCGGACATGATCGAAGCTTCCCAGTTCCCGCACCTGGCCATCAAGGAACAGGTCCTGGGCGTACCCAAGACCGTGGTGGAAGGATTGGGCGCTTTCGAGGGCGCCATGCCTGAACCGCAGTTCGTGGAACGGGTGGTGTCCATGGTGACCGGAGGAGGTTTGTGAGCGAGAACGGGGGCGAGACTATTCTGCGCGGAATTCCCGCTTCGCCCGGATTGGCCGTGGGCCGGGTGTGTTTTTGGAACGACCCGGAGGCGATCCCGCGCTACCACATCAAACCCGAGCAGGCGCGCGAGGAACTCAAGCGCCTGGACGAGGCGCTGGCCGCCTCGCGCCGCCAGATCGGGCAGCTGCGGGAGCGGGTGGAACAGGAAGTGGGCCAGGAGGAGGCCGCGATCTTCGCGTCCCACCGCCTGCTGCTGGACGACCCGGCCTTCTACGCCCGCGTGGAGAAAAAACTCATCGCCGAAAATCTCAATCTGGAAGCGGCGGTCGAGGACGTCATCGAGGACCTAAGCCGGATTTTCCAGAAAATCCCCGATCCTTACATCCAGGAGCGCGCGGCCGACTACCGCGACATCGGCCGGCGGATTTTGGACAACCTGCTGTCCTACCAGCGCCAGTGCACGCTGGAGGAAGGAGAGCAGATCATCCTGGTGGCGCGGGAGCTGATGCCCTCGGACACCGTGCACTTCCACCGCCAGCACGTGGCCGCATTCATTACCGAGCACGGAGGGGTTTCGTCCCACGCCGCGATCCTCGCCCGCTCCCTCAAGCTGCCGGCGGTCGTCAGCGTGCCGCGCGCGCTCACGCGCCTGCGGGCCGGCGCCCGGGTGGTGGTGGACGGCGCGGCCGGCGCGGTCCTTGCCGATCCCTCGGACGCCGAGGTCGCGGCCGCCCGCCAGGACCAGGCCGGCCGGCAGGCTGCAGGAGAGGCCCAGCGTCCGGCCCAGCCGGCGCAAACCGCGGACGGCGCCGAGGTGTATTTCGCGGCTAATCTGACGCGCGAGGTGGAAGCCGAGGAAGCCCGGCGTCTGGGCGCGCTGGGCGTGGGGCTTTTCCGCACGGAATTCCTGTTTATGGACCGCGGCGAATTCCTGAACGAAGAAGCGCAGTACCAAGCCTACCGGCATGTGGTGGAAATGATGGCCCCGCATCCGGTGACCATCCGCACGCTCGACGTGGGCGAGGACAAGCACTTCGATTTCGAAAATCCCGTGGAGCCCCAGCCGACCTGCGTGCTGGGGTGGCGGTCCCTCAGGCTCTCCCTGGCTTACCAGAAGGTGTTCGCGGCGCAGCTGCGCGCCATCCTGCGGGCCGGCGCGCACGGCCCGGTCCGCATCCTGCTTCCCATGGTCAGCGGTGTGGAGGAGGTGCGCCAGGTGCGCGCGCTGCTGGCCGAGCAGATCGAAGCCCTGGCGGCCGCCGGGGTGCCGCACGATCCGCAGGCGCCGCTGGGGGCCATGATCGAGACGCCGGCCGCGGCCATGCTTCCCGAGGTGCTTCTACCCGAGGTGGACTTCCTGTCGGTCGGCACCAACGACCTCGTGCAGTACGTCATGGTGGCGGATCGCACGTCCGAGCGGCTCCAGCCGTATTACCGTTCCACGGCGCCGGTGATTTTGCACCTGTTGCACCGGCTGGTCCAGGCGGCCGGGGCCGCCCGCAAACCCATCAGCATTTGCGGCGAGGTCGCCGGCGATCCCCGCTACCTGCCCCTGCTCCTGGGCCTGGGCTACCGCGAATTTTCCGTGGCCCCGGTGCTGCTGCCCGACCTGGCCCAAGCCGTTGGCCGCCTGCGCCTCGGGGCCTGCCGCGACGTGGCGGCCGCCAGCCTGCGCCTGGCCACGGCCGGCGAGGTGGAAGCCCTTCTGCGCGTCCCAGCCTAAAATATTAGTTGACAATTATATAATAAAAAATTTATATTATGGACATGAGCCGACCGAAGCAGGCACCCCGCGGCGACTACGCGCGTCTGGCCAAACGCATGCGGGCCCTGGCGCATCCCCTGCGTCTGCAGATGCTCCTCGGCCTGTGCGAACAAGAGTGCCACGTTAACAAGATCTGGCGGCGGCTGCGCATCAGCCAGCCGCTGGCGTCCCAGCATCTCCGCCTCTTGCGGCGGGCCGGCCTGGTCAGCTCCCAGCGCCGGGGGAAAAAGATCTGCTATGCCGTGGCCGACCAGCAGGTCAGAAGTATGCTGGAAAGCCTGTGCGCGTGGGTCGCCCGCCCGCTGGACCGGGGCTGAACGTCCCCGCGCCTCGGCGTTCCTTCAAAGCGAGACAAGCAATTCAAATCCGGCAAGGAGGTAAGTGAAATGGCGGTGGATATCAGTACAGAGCAATTTACCCAGGAAGTGGAGCAAAGCGCGGGAGCGGTACTGGTGGATTTTTACGCGGATTGGTGCGCGCCCTGCCGCATGGTGGCGCCCATTCTGGAGGAGATCAGCAAAGAACGGCCAAGCGTCAAGATCGTGAAGGTCAACGTGGACCGGGCCCAGGCTCTGGCCGAGCGGTTCTCGATCATGAGCATTCCCACGCTCTTGCTGTTCGCGGGCGGAAAGCAGGTCGCCAACTGGGTGGGCCTGCGTCCCAAGCCCCTGCTGCTGTCCGAAATTGACCAGGCACTGGCCAAGAAGTAGGAGGATGTCATGGCCATCGCGGTACGGTTCATCATCGGCGTGGGGCTGGGCGCGGCCGTTGGCTACGCCCTGCACCGCTTCATCGGCTGCGCCAGCGGCGCGTGTCCGATTTGGAGCTCCCCCTGGCTGGCGATGCTGTACGGCGGAGGGCTGGGCGCCCTGCTGGCCGCACACCAATAATCTTTTAGGGGGAGAAGCATGAAAAAAACCGTTATGATCGCCGTGTTACTGGCCGCGAGTTCGTGGTGGACCGGATGCCAGAGCGCAAGCCAGCCAGGGAGCGCGGAAGGGAACCGGGCAGCCGGGCTGGAATCCCAGGTGCTGCCGGATTTTGCGGTGCGCACATTCGACGGACAGAGCGTGCAGCTCGCGCAGTACCGGGGCAAGATCCTGATCCTCGACCTGTTCGCCACGTGGTGCCCGCCCTGCCGGATGGAGATCCCGTTTTTCGTCGAGCTGCAGGAGGAACACCGCGACGTGGTGGCCGTGGTGGGCCTGTCGTATGACCAGGCTCCGGCCGAGCAGGTGAGGGCGTTTGCAAAGGAACTCAACGTCAACTATGATCTGTACTGGGGCAGCGAGGAGATCGCCCGGTTCGTCGGCTTGCGCGGCATTCCGCACACCCTGGTGCTCGACCAGGAAGGCCGCATTTATAAGAGCTATGTCGGCTACCGGCCTAAAACCGTGTTCGAGGCCGACATCGCCGCACTCAAGGCGCAGGACGCCCAACCGTGAGCGAACCGTCCTGCGCGCTGCCCACGCCGTCCAAGGAAGCGCTCGCCGCCCTGGCCGGCGTGCGCACCATCGCCGTGGTCGGGTTGTCGCCCAATCCGGACCGGCCCTCCCACCAGATAGCGGAATTCCTGATCGGGCGGGGATATGAAGTGATCCCCATCCGGCCGGCGGTGGAAACCGTGCTTGGCCGCCAAGCCTATCCATCCCTGGCTGCGTACGGCCGGGCCGTGGACGTGGTTGATATTTTCCGCAAACCCGATGCCGTGCCCCAGATCGTGGATGAAGCTATCCGCCTGGGCTGTAAAGTGATCTGGATGCAGGAGGGGATCTCCCACCCGGAAGCCGCCCGCAAGGCCGAAACCGCGGGCCTCAAAGTCATCCAAAACAAATGCATCTATAAAGTACTGGCCGCCGCCTGACCCGTTCCGCCTGGCTTTTTCTCTCCTTGACTTTCGCCGCCGGGTCCATATAGTTGGCGTATGATCACCACGTTCCAACCAGGAGGGAAAACCATGTTCAAAGAGTTCAAGGAATTCGCGTTGAAGGGGAGTTTGGTTGATCTGGCCGTGGGGTTTATTTTGGGAGGCGCGTTCAGCAAGCTGGTGTCGTCCGTGGTGGCGGATATCATGATGCCGCCGATCGGCATGCTGTTGGGCAAGCTGGATTTTTCCAATTTGTTCCTCAGTCTGTCCGGAGAAGCCTACCCGTCGCTGGCCGCCGCCAAAGCCGCGGGCGCGGCCACCTTGAACTACGGCCTGTTCGTGAATCAGGTCATTGATTTCACCATCGTGGCCTTTGTGCTGTTTATCGTGATCAAGCAGGTGAACCGCCTGAAGCGCCAGCCCGCGCCAGCCGCGCCCACCACCAAGGAGTGCCCGTTCTGTCTCTCGAGCATCGCGATCAAAGCCACGCGCTGCCCGCACTGCACCTCGGAGATCAAGTAACACCTGTCTGTTCCGGGCAGAGATGAAAAATCATCATGCGGACGGCGCCGGCGGCGAGCGCGCGGCGATAAACGGTTTGATTTGGCCGAGAAGCGTCCGATGACGGTTTTTGGTTGACCACGGCCGAGAAATGACGGAAAAACGTCGCTGTACAGCATCGGATCATTGCGAAAGCATTAAAAAACAATGCCGCCGCGTTTGGCAGGTTCCTTGCATATTCTCTATCGTACGCGCTGATAGGGCACGCGTGATCTTGAAGACCGGAGGAAGGGACCATGAAAAAATGGCTGGGTCTGGGCATGACCGCGGTTTTTATCGCGGGGCTGGCGTTTGCGGCCGGCAGCAACGCGTGGGCTGAGCGCAAGTTCAAACGGTCGGTGACGCGAACCGGGCCGGCCGGACGGAGCGCCACCACCACGCACGAGCACACCTTACAGCGCCAGGACGGAAAACTGGTGCGAGACACCACGCATACCGGCCCCAGGGGCAGACAGGCAATCTCGCACGCCGAGACCAAGAGGACCGAAGGCGGATTCGAGACCAATGCCACGACCACTGGCCCAGGCGGCCGGACCGCGACCCGCAATACCGTGGTGACCAAGACCGAGGATGGTTACAAAGCCTCGACCACGATCACGGGCGAGGATGGCAAGACCATTACCCGCGAGGGCGCGGGCAGTTATGATAAGGAAACCGGCACGTGGAACAAGCAAACAACCACGACCGGTCCAGGCGGACGCACGGTGAACCGCGACAAGGCCGTGCAAAAGACCGATACCGGCTTCCAGACACAGGAGACCATCACTGGACCTGGCGGCAGGGCCGCGGTCCGCGACACCTCGGTGACTAAAACCGAAGGCGGTTTTGCAGAGCAGACCACGGTCACCGGTCCGGGCGGCAGGACCGCGACCCGCGAGAGCCAGGGCGCATGGGACCCGGAAACGAAAACCTGGCGACGCCATTCCACCACCACGGGCCCGGGCGGCAGGAGCGTGGACACGGACGTGACCGTTGAGGAAGCGAAGTAAGACCGTCAGCAATAACATCCCCAGCCCCGGCCGCAAACGCGCGGCCGGGGTTTTTTTTTCGGCTGTCAGGGCGCGCACGGCAATCCGCCTTGACACCCTGTGCCTCTGGATGATACCATTTCCGTTAAAATCACTATATTTTAAGGAAATTTCATGCGCGGTCTGAAAGCGTTCCTCCAGCTCATCCGCCCCAAGCAGTGGACCAAGAACCTGGTTGTGTTCGCGGGTCTGGTGTTCTCCTCCAACCTGCTGGACGCTTCCCGGTTTATCCAGGTGTTGCAGTTGTTCGTGATCTTTTGCCTGGCCGCCGGAGCGGTGTATGTTTTCAACGACTGGAAGGACCTTCCCAGCGATCGCCTGCATCCCCAGAAGAAGCTCCGCCCTCTGGCCGCCAAGGCCATCACGCCCGGCGCGGCCCTCAGCGGCGCGCTGCTCCTGCTGGCCGTGAGCCTGGCCTGGAGCGCGGCCCTCTCGCCGCTCATGCTCGGCGTGGTGCTGCTGTACCTGGCGCTGAACGCGGCCTACTCCCTGGGATTGAAGAACGTGGTGCTGCTCGACGTTTTCACCGTGACCGCGGGGTTCGTGCTGCGGGCCGCGGCCGGCGCCTGGCTGATCCAGGTGCCGATCTCCAGCTGGCTCCTGATCGTGACCACGCTGCTGTCGTTGTTCCTCGGGTTCGCCAAGCGCCGCCACGAACTGCTGATTCTGGGCGAGCGCGCGGCCCAGCACCGCCGCTCCCTGGGTGAGTACTCGGCCCAGCTGCTGGACCAGGTCATGGGCGTGGTGGCCTCGGCCACGATCATTTCCTACTGCCTGTACGCGGCCACGTCGTCCACGGCGCGGGAATACCATGACCTGATGCTGACCGTGCCCTTCGTGCTCTACGGCGTGCTCCGCTACCTGTATCTGGTCTATCAAAAAAACCAGGGCGGCGCGCCCGAGCTGATCCTGCTGCGCGACCGGCCCATGCTGGTGACCATCCTGCTCTGGGTCCTGACCGTGGGACTCATCCTGTATTCAAAATAATCCATGGCAACCCGCAAACCCGACCGATCTCGCGTGAAACGTGGAAGCCGCGGCGTCCGCCGGCCGGCAGGTTGGTTGGCGGCGTGGCGCGGCCGTGTCCGCTCCGCCTGGAACGCCTGGAAAGAAAAACTGGCCAGCCAGCCGGAGCTGTTATGGCTGGCCGGGATCCTGGCCGCGGCCGCGGTGCTGCGTTTCCTGCGGCCGGACTGGTACGTGGACCGGCAGTTCCACCCGGACGAGCGCTGGATCTTCGGCGTGGTCAGCCAGCTCTCCTATCCTCAGGAGCCGACCGGCCTGCAGTACGGCACCTTCCCGCTGTACCTGCTGGCCATTATCAAGGACGCGGTCAGCACGGTGGCCGGATGGTTCGGTCATTTCGATTCCAACCGCTTTGTGATCTGGGCCGGCCGCATGCTCTCCGGCGCGTTCGATCTCGGCACGATCGTCTTGACCTATCTGCTGGGCCGGCGTCTGGCGCCGCGCGGGCAGGACCGCTGGGTCGGGCTCCTGGCCGCGGCCTTTCTCGCGTTCACGGTGCTCAATATCCAGATGGCGCATTTCTTCGTGGTGGACGTGCCGCTCGGGTTCCTGGTGGCTGCCACGCTGTACTGGTCCGTGCGCCTGGCGGCTGAAGGCGGCCGGCAGGCGTACGTGCTGACCGGCATTTTCCTCGGCCTGGCCGCGGCCACCAAAACCAGCGCCGCCCCCCTGATCGTGTCCGTCGGGCTCGGGCACCTGTTCGGTCTGCTCCAGGCCGCTCCGGCTGTCCGGCGGCAGCGCTGGCAGGACTTGGCCTGGGCGGCCGGCGCCGGCGCCTTGAGCTTCTTCCTCGCCATGCCGTACGCGCTCCTGGACTGGGACAAGTTCTGGACCAACCAGAACGAGCAGCGCCGCATCCTGGTGACCGGCCTGGCGGACGTGCCGTACAACCGGCAGTACCTCAAAACGATCCCCTATATCTATTTCATCAAGCAAATGCTTTCTTACACCGCGGGCTGGACCCTGGGCCTGATCGGGCTGGCGGCTTTCCTGGCTTATCCCGTGATCGGGCTGGTCCAGTCCGGCCGGCTGGCGCTGCGGCGGCAATGGCAGGCAGTGCGGGCCCTGCTCCTGCGCCACAGCGCGTGGTGGATCGTGCTGGGGTTCGCGGTCGTGTATTTCGCGGTGGTCGGCATGTCCTTCGCCAAGTTCAACCGCTACCTGCTGCCGCTCACCCCGGTTTTCGCGCTGCTGGCCAGCCACGCCCTGATCGGCCTGCGCCAGCGCCTGCCCAAGGGTTGGCCGCGCCAGGCGGCCGCGGCCGGCATCGGCCTGGTGCTGGCAGGCACCGTGTTCTGGGCCCTGGCGTTTTCTTCCATCTACCGGCACGCGCACCCGTGGATTGCCGCCAGCCGCTGGATCCAGGAGAACCTGCCGGCCGTGACCGTGGAGAACGGCCTGACCCGGCCCACGGCGATCCTCAACGAGGAATGGGGGGACGACCTGCCCACGCACGTGGCGGGTCTGCATCCCAAGACCTTCCGCATGAACAAGCTGGCCGTGCAGGAGCCGGATACGCCGCGCAAGCGCGAGATGATCCTCGCCGCGCTCGCGTCCAACGACCTGATCGTCATGGCCGACACGCGGGCGCACGCCGTGTACCGCCGTCTGCCTGAGCGCTACCCCATTAACGCGGCCTACTACGAGCTGATGTTCGAGGAACAGCTGGGGTTCACGCTGGCCGCGGAGTTCAGCAATTACCCCGCCCTGTTCGGCCGCGTGTTCGCGGACGACCGCGCGGACGAAAGCTTCACGCTCTATGACCATCCGCACGTCTATCTGTTCCAGCGGCAGTCGCCGGCCCTGGAGCCCGCGGAACAAGCCCGGCGTTTGGACGCGCGCATCGCCGAGATCCAGCGGCGGCTGGCCGTCCGCGCGCCGGCCCCGGCCCGTGCGCCGAAACCCGCGGCCGGCCCGGCCGCAACCGGCGAATTGCCCACGGTGGTCAACCGCAACATCGGCGCATCCCAGGGACGGCCGGTTTTCGTTTTGGGCAAGCTGAACGGGTTCACCGCGAGCCTGGCCTGGCTGCTCTTGGTGGAGTTCATCGGGATCCTGGCCCTGCCGCTGTGCCTCAGCCTGTTCCCGCGTCTCCCGGATTCGGGCATGGCCCTGGCCAAGATCGTGGGCACCTTGGTGTTCACCTGGTTGGTCTGGATGCTGGTCTCCACCGGATTGGCCCGCCACCTGCAGAGCACTTCGCTGCTGGTGCTCCTGGTACTGGCCGCGGTGGCGCTGTTGTGGGCCAACCACCGCCGGGCGGAGATCCGCGAGTTCATCCGCTTGCGCGGCCGGGCGTGGCTGGCGGCCGAGGCCGTGTTTCTGCTGGCGTTTTCCCTGTACCTCGTGACCAAGTTGTACAACCCGGACATCAAAAATCCCTTTGGCCAGGGTTACAACGGCGGCGGCGAGCCCATGGGCGTGACCTTCCTGTCCGCGGTGTACCAGAGCGTCCACTTTCCGCCCTATGATCCGTGGCTGTCCGGCTACAGCATCAACTACTATTATTACGGCCAGGTGATCCTCGGCATCCTGGCCAAAACCGTGGGCGTGCCGCCCCAGTGGGCGTACCATATTTGCCTGTCTTTGTTGTTCGCGCTGACCTTCACGGGCGTGTACGGCTTGGGCGCGGCGCTCACCGGCAAGCGGCGCTGGGGGCTGGTGGCGGCCGCGGCCGCGCTGCTGGCTGGCAACCTGCACACGCTGTTCTATCTGCTCGAACCCGTGAACCGCGCCTGGCACGTGGGCGATCTCTGGGCCAACCTGGGCCGGGTGGTCTCCGAAACCCTGCGGCACGCGGGCCGGTTCGAGTTCATCTGGAACCCGACGCGCCTGATCAAGGGAACGATCAACGAGATGCCCTGGTTCTCGTTTTTATACGGCGACCTGCACGCGCACATCATCGCCATGCCGTACTCGCTGCCGCTGATCGGCTGGGGCTTGAACCTGCTCTTGCCGTCGCGCGAGCGCAGCCTGCTCCTGGAAGCGCCCGGCCGCACGGGCACGGAGCGCGGATTGGCGTTCTTCGTGACCGCGCTCACGCTCGGCGCCCTCTCCGCGATCAACACCTGGAATTTCCCGCCCTACGCCCTGCTGTGCCTGGGCGTGCTGGTGGCCAAGACCTTCGAGGGGCGCCGCCCGGGGCGCGCGTTCCCGTGGGCCGCGCTGGGCGGGGCGGGCCTGGCCTGGCTGCGTTTGGTGGTGGGCGGGCTCGCGCTCATGTTCTTCTTCCACTGGAACTTCAAGCCCCAGTCCACGTCCCTGGCCTGGGTCAACCCCGCGGTCCGCACTCCGCTCAAGGAGTTTTTGGAATTCTTCGGGCTGGTCGTGCTGGTGGCCGTGACCTACTGGGCCCAGCGCCTTATTCCCCTGGCCCAGCGCCAGCTCGCGCGCTGGGGCTGGGCCAGCCGTTCGCGCACGTCCTGGTGGGAGCGGCTGCGGCGCGTGGCGGCCGCCGTATGGGCCAAGCATCCCGCGGCCCTGTATGCCGCGCTCTCCGGGCTGGTGGTTCTGCTTGTGCTGCTCTTGTTCGACCAGGTCCTGCTCGCGGTCCTGTCGCTCCTGTTCCTGACCGCGGCCGCCTTCCTGGTCTGGCAGCCGCTTTCGCCCCAGCTGCGCCTGACCATGCTGCTGGCCACCCTGGGCCTGGCCGTGGTCTGGGGCTGCGAGCTGGTGCACGTGCGCGACTTCATGGGCGTGGGCGGGGACATGAGCCGCATGAACACGGTGTTCAAGTTCTACATGGTGGTCTGGATCTATTTCGCCCTGGTGGCCGCGAGCCTGCTGGCCCAGCTCTTTCCCGGCACCCGCGAGGAAGGGAAGCGCTGGCGCGCGTTGTTCGGGAACGGGCGCTGGTGGCAGCTCGCGCTCGGGGCCGCGGGCGTGCTGGTCCTCTGGGCCGCGGCCAACTACCTTCAGGAGACCGAGGGCGGAAGCTGGCTCGCCTGGGCGCTGGCCGCAAGCATTTTAGGCGCGCCCCTGGCGTGGGCCTTGTGGCCCCGGCACCCCTGGAGCCGGGGCGCGTGGGCGGCGGTCCTGGCGGGCGTGGTGCTGGTGGTGTCCCTGTACGCGCCCATCTCCCTCTACAACCGCATGCGGCTGTGCTCCAATTTCCAGCGGCCGACCCTGGACGGCTTCGCGTACCTGCGCAACCTGCTCAGCGCCGAAGCCCCGGCCTTGGAGTGGCTGAGGAAAAACGTGGACCGGACGCAGGTGGTGCTGGAAGCGCCGGGCGTGCGGGGCTACAATTGCTTCGACACGCGCGTGGCCATCTTCACCGGCCTGCCCACCCTGATCGGCTGGGTCGGCCAGGAGGAACAGATGCGCTACCAGCCCGAACTGACCGGCAGCCACACCCGCGACGCGGACGCGATCTACTCCACCCTGGACCCGAACCTGGCCCTGCGGCTCCTGGAACGCTACCGTGTAAGCTACGTGTTCGTGGGCGAGAACGAGCGCCGGGCCTATTCCGGCCCGGGTTTGGAAAAGTTCAACGGCCTGCTGGACCTGGTGTACGACCAGCAGGGCGTGCGCATTTACCGCACCCGAGGAGGAAAGTGACATGAACAAACCCAAGACCCCTGAATCCGCTCCAGGGCAGCCGCAGCCGGGGCTGCAGCTCCAGGTGGAGATTGACGAAGCGACGTCCCAAGGCGCGTACGTCAACCTGGCCCTGGTCGCGCACAACGCCACGGAGTTCGTGATGGACTTCATATTCGTCCAGCCCCAGCAGCCCAAGGCCAAGGTGCGCGCGCGCGTGATCAGCTCGCCCGGCCACACCAAACGCTTCCTGCGGGCGCTCACCGAAAACGTGACCCGCTATGAGCAGGTGTTCGGCGAGATCAAGGAAGCCGCGGGCGGGCCGGAAGCGCACCAGATCAAGCTCCATTGAGCCCGGAGGCTCTTTCGCCGGTGAAGCTGACCTTGCCGTTCGCGTTCTTTTTCGCCTTTTCCCTCGCCCTCTACGGCGGCGCCCACTGGTGGCTCTGGGCCAGGACCCGCGCCTGCCTTCCGGCCGGCTGGGGCCAGTGGCTGCTGGCCGCCGGGTTCGGCGTCCTGGCGCTCGCGCCCCTCGCGGCCGCGCTCCTGGAGCACTGGCGCCTGGACCGCATCGGCCAACCCCTGGCCTGGATCGGATGGGCCTGGATGGGACTGCTGCTGTTCTGGTTCTCGGCCTGGGGCGTGCTGGCCCTGGCGCGTTTCGCCGCGCGGCTGGCGGGACAGCCCTGGCCCTGGTCCGCGTCCGCGACCTGGGCCGTGGCGTTCGCGGCCGCCTTGCTCCTGTCCGCCTACACCGTCTATGAGGCCCGGCAGCTCCGCGTCCAGCGGCTTGAGATCCGCACGCCGAAAATTCCAGCCAGCGCGGGCACGATCCGGATCGCGCAGATCTCCGACGTGCACGTGGGGCTCCTGGTCCGCCACCGCCGGCTGGGCCAGATCGTCCGGACCCTGGAGCGGATCCAGCCCGACATCCTGCTCTCCACCGGCGACCTGCTGGACGCCCAGGTGGACGGCTGCGAGGGCGTGTGCGGAGACTTCCAGACCTTTACCCCGCGTTTGGGGAAATTCGCCATCACGGGCAACCACGAATTCTACCCCGGGCTGGAGCAGACCCTGGCCTTCACCCGCGAAGCGGGGTTCGAGATCCTGCGCGGCGAGACCCGCACGATCGCAGGGGTCCTGAACCTGGTCGGCATGGACGACAAGACCGGCGACTATTTCGGCAATCGCGTGCAGAAGGACGAGCCCGAACTGCTCGCGCAAGTCCCGGCCGGGACCTTCACCCTCCTGCTCAAGCACCAGCCCAAGGTGCACCCGGAGGCCCTGGGCCGCTTTGACCTCATGCTCTCGGGCCACACGCACGGTGGCCAGATCTTTCCTTTCCACCTGTTCACCAAGCTGGCGTTTCCCCTGCACGCGGGCTATTACCCGCTGGCCAAAGGCTCGGCGGTGTACGTCAGCCGCGGCACTGGCAGCTGGGGCCCGCCCATGCGCTTCCTCGCGCCCGCGGAGATCACCCTCATCGAGCTCGTGCCCGAATGAAGGCCTGGGACGCGGGGTCCCGTAGAAGCGGGGAGTTGGACCCATGCAGGTTTTGTTGATCAATCCGAACCGCTGCCGCCCGCATGTGCCGCCGATCGGATTAGAGTATGTGTGCAACTCCCTGGAGCGGACCGGTATTTCCTTTGAGGTCGCCGATCTGAATTTTATCTCGGAAGCGGCCTTGGTCCGGAAATGCGAGCGGACCCCGTTCGGGATGATCGGTATCACCATCCGCAACATCGACAACACCTCACTGATCGACAATCAGTATTTCCTTCCTCCGATAAAAAAAATGATCCGCCGGCTCAAACGGATCCGGCCTTGCCCGGTGGTGGTGGGCGGATCCGGGTATTCCCAGGGGCCGAAAGAGGTCCTGGAATACCTCGGCGCCGACTTTGGCGTCGTAGGGTTCGGAGAACAAGCGCTGCCGCAGCTCATTGCCGCGCTGGAACGCGGCGGCGGCCTGGGCGAGGTCGAAAACCTGGTGTGGAAGGATAACGGTACGATCCGCCTCAATCCGCTCTCCACCAGGGGGTTTGCGGCGGTGCCGCCCCGGAAACGATCCTTCGTCCGCAACGCGGAGTATTACCGGGTCTACCGGATGGCGAACATCGAAACCCGGCGCGGATGCACGATGGCCTGCGGGTTTTGCTGTGAGCCGAACTTCGTGGGCAACGAGATCGTGGCGCGCGGCATCGATAACGTCCTCGCGGAAATGAAAGACCTGGCGGACCAGGGCCTGACGAACCTGAGCTTCGTGGACAGCGAGTTCAACCTGGGAGACCGGCACTATCTGTGGGAATTGTGCCGAAGGATCAGCGCCGAAAAACTGAACCTCACCTGGACCACTTCCTTCTATCCAGAACGCGGTTTTCCCTTGGAGCTGTTTCACAGCATGTACGCCGCCGGGTGCCGGGAACTGGCTTTGTCCGTGGATTCAGGAGCGGAGGGTTTGCTCCGGAGCATGGGAAAAAAGCACACTGCCGAGGATGTTATCGTTAATTCGGAGAACATTAAAAAGGCGGGCATCAGCCTGATGCATTATTATCTGGTGGGGTGGCCGGGAGAGTCGTTCGCGACCATCGACGAGACCGTAAACCTGATCGCCAAAACTCAGCCGGACATGAGCGTGTTCTTTGTCGGGATCCGGATCGCTCCGCAAACCCCGCTGGCCCGGCTGGCCGCAGCGGAAGGCGTCATTACCGCGGAGGCCGACTTGTGCCGACCGACCTTCTACAACGCCCGCCACGTGTTACAGGTGTTCTATCCCTATCTGCGAAAGCGGTTGCGCAAAACGCCCAACTGCGTGCTGCCATCCCGCTGGTGGGACCTCAAGCATCAGATGATCCACCGGGTGGTTCAGCGGGGATACGACGGCACGATAGCCAAGGTCGACCAGCATTTCAGGAGCCTTCCCGTCCTGGAGCGGCTGGCGATCCTGTTCGCCGCCCTGGCGGACACTTTATTTCCCGGCAGGTCTTTGTTCAGGCAAGACCGGTGAACCGTGCTCCCCGGCAATTGGCGGTGCGCGGGCTCCGGATGCCAGCCCAGGAGGCCCTGCCACGGGACACAGGCCGAGATACGTTTTGGCGAACCCTCTAAAATATGCTATTATACCCCTCTACCAAAGGCTGCATGGCTTGCTGCTAGGCTGAAGGGAGCATGGTTTCGGGGTATGATATCCGGATACCCTGCAGCACACCGCAGGGTAAGCCATCCACTCCTGCAACGCCTAAGGCAGAAATGCGCCTCGCCGGGGGCCATCATCATGTTGAAGCCGTGGGTTCGGTTCATTGCGGCCGCGGGAATGCTGGGCGGCCTGTGCGGCGGGGTCCAGGCCTCTCCGGCCGGGCCGGTGATGCGCCTCGACGTGGAAGGGATTATTGACCCGATTTTGGCACGTTACGTGGAACGGGGACTAGTTCGCGCCCAAAAAGCGGACGCCGCGCTGGTGCTGATCGTGCTCGACACGCCGGGTGGGCTGGATCCTTCGATGCGGCGCATCGCCAAGAGCCTGCTCAACGCGCCCATGCCGACCGTGGTGTTCGTGCATCCGGCCGGCGCCCGCGCGGCTTCGGCCGGTGCGTTCATCGGGATGAGCGCCACCTACCTGGCCTTGACGCCGGGCACGAACATCGGCGCCGCGCATCCGGTGGACTTGCAGGGCAAAAAAGCCTCGGCCAAGATCGCCAACGACGCGGCCGCCTACCTGGTGGGCCTGGCGCGCCAGCGGGGCCGCAGCGAGGACGCGGCCGGCCGCATGGTGCACCAGAGCCTGTCCCTGCCCGCCGAGGAAGCGCTGGCGCAGGGGGTGGCGGATTTCACGGCGCCGCGCGTGGAGGACCTGCTGTGGCAGCTCGGGGAAAAAGTCCCGGCGCTGGGCCTGGTTCCCGGCCAGACGGTTCAGAACATCGAGATGCGTCCGACCGAGGAACTGCTGCATGCGCTCTCCAATCCAAACCTGACCTATGTGCTTTTTCTCCTGGGCGTGTACGGCCTGCTGTATGAACTGGCCAGCCCGGGCGCGATCCTACCCGGGGTGGCGGGCGCCATCTGCCTGCTCCTGGCGCTCATGGGGTTCGAAGGCCTGCCCCTGTCGCTGACCGGGCTGCTGCTCCTGGCGCTGGGCGCGGTGCTGCTGGTGCTGGAAGCCTTTGTCGTGAGCCACGGCATTTTGGCCAGCGGCGGGGCCGTGGCCCTGCTCCTGGGTTCGTTCATGCTGTTCCCCTCGGACCTGCCCGCGTTCCGGCTTGCCACCTCGGTGCTGGCCACCATGAGCGCGCTCACCGTGGCCTATGTCATGCTGTTCGCGGTGGTGGCGCTGCGCCTGCGGCGGCGCCCGGCCATTTCGGGCATGGAGAGCCTGGTGGGCAGCCAGGGCGTGGTCACGGCCAAGACCGCGGCCGGCGCGATCGTGCACGTGGCCGGCGATGACTGGCTGGTTACGCGGGACTCGGGCGAGCTCGCGTTGGACCAAAAGGTGGTGGTCGAGGCCGCGATCGGGCTGCGGCTTAAAGTCAGAGCAAGCGACAGAGAGCAATAGCGCAACACGAAAGTTCAAGGCTCGTAAAAAAGAACGCCGGACGCACAGTTGGCGATTTTATCTTCGTCCCGGCGAGGCTCCCCGAGCCCGCCGAGGGGAGGCGTGGCCATCTCGGCTCAACAGGCATAAACGTGATCGCGTCGCTCCCTTTGATCGCTCGCCATGACACGCGAGAGGGGTGTTCATCAAGCGGTGTATGGTTAAAACTTCAAGCAGGAGGATTCGCCATGGGTGTCTACGTAACCTTGATCGCGGTGGCCGTGCTGCTGGTGATGATGGCCGTGAAGATCGTACCCGAGTACCAGCGCCTGGTGCTCTTTCGTCTTGGCGCCTGCAAGGGACAGCTCGGCCCCGGGCTGGTGGTCATTATCCCGTTCATTGACAAGGTCGTGAACGTGGACCTGCGCGAAATTTTTCTGGAGATTCCCTCGCAGACCTGCATCACCAAGGACAACGCGCCGATCGCGATCGACTTCCTGATCTATCTTAAAGTGACGAATCCCGTACACTCGGTAGTGGAAGTGCGCAACTTTTCCGGCGCCGCGCAGGGCATTGCCATGACCACCTTGCGCGCGGTGGTGGGCGATATTCCCCTGGACGACGTGCTGGCCAAGCGCGAGGACATCAACCGCGTGCTGCGGGCCAAGCTGGACGAGGTCACGGAGCGCTGGGGCGTCAAGGTCACGACCGTGGAAATTCGCGAGATCCAGCCGCCGGCCGACGTGCAGGAGGCCATGAACAAGCAGATGGCCGCCGAGCGGACGCGGCGCGCGCTGGTGCTGGAGGCCGACGGCAAGAAACAGTTCGCCATCACCGTGGCCGAGGGCGACCGGCAGTCGCGGATCCTGCAGGCCGAAGGCGAACGCCAATCCCAGATCCTGCGCGCCGAGGGATATGCCCAGGCCCTGGAGAAAATTTTCGCGGCCGCGAACCGCATTGACGACAAGACCATCAGCCTGCAGTACCTGGAAGCCCTGAAGGCCATCGGCGAGAGCCCGGCGACCAAGTACATTTTTCCCATGGACTTCATGAACTTTCTCAAGCCGCTGGCCGAACGCATCACCGCGGCCGCCGCGCCCGTTAAAAAATAACCATGGCCACGCCGATCCCGGAAAACCTGGAGCAGGAGATCAAGGACCTGGTGGTTGAGGTGCTGGAAGTGAACCCCGAGCAGGTGCGGCTCGACGGTTCTCTGGATCAGATCATGCAGATTGATTCGGTGGCTTTGCTGGAGGTGCTGGTCACCCTGGAGCGCCGCTACGGCGTGGGCCTGACCGAGGAGGACCTTAAGCAGGTAACCCAGCTCGGCGATGTGGTCGGGCTGATCCGGAAAAAGATGGAAGCAAAGGCCCAGAACCCCGAACCGCCGCAAAACTAGCTAGCAGGGTGATGAAAAAGTCTTTTAAGCCGTCTTTGCGAGGAGCAGCAGCGACGAAGCAATCTCGGTTTATAAGGATAAAATCAGGTTGCCGCGCTCCCTACGGTCGCTCGCAATGACCCTCAAAAGGGTTTTTCATCACCCAGCTAGTCCGCCGGAGCGCGGAGGAGGCGACCGGAGGTCGTCCCATAGCGAACCGGTGGGGGCGACCGGAGGAAGTCCCAACCCCTCCGCAGGGGGGTGAATGCGGAATCGTTGCTTCGGGGATGTCGCCAAGAGGGGGTAACGTGGGGTGTAGTTGGTACCCCGGGCTTTGCCCGGGAGGCTCCATATCTATAAGACTGTGTTACAACGTTATAATTGCCGTCATTCCGGCGAAAGCCGGAATCCAGAGGTGTTGAATTAAAAGCTCTTTCTGGACCCCGGCTTCCGCCGGGGTGACGAACGCCACCCAAAATCCCCGTTGCGACTCAGTCTTAATCCTGCGGGGGAAGGAAGAGGCGCAGATGCCAACGTACCTGTCCGTAAGCTTGTTGCTGATTCAAGCGGTTATCGCTTTTCTGGCTTACCCCAACCCGCTGTTCTACAAACCCAATCTGATTTCGGCTTTGCTCCTGCCGCTGATGGGGGTTCCTTTTTTCATCGTGTTTCTTGCGTACCGGGGGCGGGAGGTCTTTTTGTGGACGGGGATCTCCGTGGCGGCCATGATCCTGCTGCCCACCATCCATCTGACGCAGATGAACTTTTTCCCGGTCGTGGGCGTGCTGGTCTGGCTGCTGGTGCTGGGGGTGTCGTTTTTGCTGGGCGGCGCATGCGGTTACCTGGGGTCTTTTATCTATCAGCGCCTGCCCTGGTCGTTTACGCTGGCCGCCCCGGCGATTTATTGCAGTCAGGAGTTTGCGCGCGTGGTGGCTGCCGAGTATTTTTCGCTGGTGCCTCCCCCCTCCCTGATGCTGGCGTTTCCGTTCGCCGGCTTGCCGCCGGTGATCCAGATGAGTTCCTATACCGGCTATTACGGCCCCGCCTTCCTGGCTTTTTTTCTCAGCGCCCTGCTGGCCTTGCTCGTTATGTCGCTTCTCGGGCGCCTGGCCTGGTTCCAGAGCCGGGTTCCCCTGGCAAAGGACCTGGCCTGCTGGGCTCCCGGACAGCGGGTCCCAACCCTGCTGGTGACCGGCATCCTCGCCGCGGGGCTGTTCATCCTGTTCGTGCTCGGCAACCTGGACGCCGCCCGGGTCAGCCGCCTGCAGGATCAGGCTCAACGCACGCTGCGTCCCGCCCTCCTGCAATCGCAATTCGACCCCTCGCGGGCCATGGACTGGGGCGCGCCCCAGCAAGGATTCGCCCTGCGCACGTACCGCGCGATGAGCCTGGAGGCCGTGGCCCAAGGCGCCCAGGTTCTGGTGTTCACCGAGAACGCCCTGCCCATGACCCTGCCCGCGGACGAGCGGGCCTGGCAGGACCTGCGCAGTATTTTTCAAGAGATCGGCCTGCCGGCGTTCGTGGGCCTGACCACGACGGTCGAGGAAAAAAAGGTCTTCAATATCTGGTACTTGGTCAGCGACCAGGGCCTGGTGCAGGAGTATTACCTGAAGCGCTACCTGACGCCGTTCGGAGAATACCTGCCCCTGCGCCGCGTGGTGGATCCGGTGGTGGCGGGAGTGAACCAGACGCTGCGAACCTCCTACCAGGCTTTGAAGATCACGGCCATCCCCGAAGATTATTACGATCTGCGCAGCGGCCAGGAGGAAAAGGTCTTTGGTGTGGCCGGCGCCACCGTGGGGCTCAAGGTTTGCACGGAGACCATCATCCCCCGTTTTTTCCGGGAGGCGGTGGCCCTGGGGGCAGAGGTGATTCTCTCGCCGAGGACCGTCAATTGGTTCAAAACGCCGGTGGACTGGTATTTGAACCTGGAGGCGTGCGCGTTCCGGGCGGTGGAGAGCAGGCGCTGGATCGGTCTGGTCGCCAACATGGGCGCGGCCGCCACGGTTGACGCCCTGGGCGTGCTGCGGAGCGAAACGCCCTATGGCCGGCGGGTGGTGGCGGTGCCGACCCTGCCGCTTTTGACCGGCAAGTCCTTCTACGCCCGCTTTGGTGACTGGTTCGCGGGACTCTGCCTCCTGGCGACGCTGCTGCTGGCGCTGGCCGCCGGCCGCCAAGCCTGGCGCGCGCGGCGCGCCTAAGTCCCGGGGGATGCGAGAGATGCTGAAACGCCCCATCCTTGGATTGCTCATGCTGCAAGCCCTGGCGTCCTATCTCGCCTGGCCGAATTACCTGCTCCCGGAATCGAACGTTTATTCGGCGCTGCTGGTTTTCCTGGTGCCGGTGCCCACGTTCATGATCATGCTGGCCTTCCGCGGCCGCGAAGCCTTCCGGCTGTGCGGGCTTTCCGGGCTGGCCATGTTCCTCGTGCCAGCGACCTTGTGGTTCGAGATGCTCCCGGTTTTTCCGGCCGCCATGCCCCTGATTTTTCTGTTCCTGGCTTTCATGGTGTATAACATCTTCGGGTATGTCGGCTTGTGGGCCGGGGCCTGCATCGAACGCTTTCCCGCCTGGTACCTGCTGTTCGCGCCGGCGAATTTTGCGGCGTTCGAATTCCTGCGGCTGACGCTCACGCCCAGCCTGTGGTTTTTCCCGCCGCCCATTCTGCTCTTTGCCTATCCGCTGGCCGGCCTGCCGCCGCTCATGCAGATGGCCTCCCTGACCGGCGTGCTGGGAGCGGACTACTTCGTGCTCTGCGCGGCCGCGGCCCTGGCCCTGCCTGCCTGGCGCCTGCTGCTGGCGTGGGGCGCCCGCCGGACGGACCTGAAGGGAATGCCGGCCGGCGTGCCGGCGGCCGAGGGACGGCCGGCAAGGGTGAACGCCTGGACCGCCGCGGCGCTGGGGCTGGGATTCGCGGTTTTGCTCGCGGCCGGCAATCTGGACGCCGGCCGCGTGGCGCGCGCGCACGGCCAGTCCGGGCGGACCCTGCGCCCGGCGCTTCTCCAGGCGCAGTTTGACGCGGGCAACTACCGCGCCTGGGACGAGCGCGTCAAGCAGTCCGCGGTCGTGCTCTTCCGCCGCCTGGCGCTCGCGGCCAAGGAAGACCGCGCGGAGCTGCTGGTCTTCACCGAAAGCAGCCTGCCCCTGATGCTTCCCACCACCGCCAAGATCTGGAGCGATTTCCAGGAGATCCTGCGGGAAGCGGACCTGCCGGCCATGATCGGCCTGGTCACGGCCGTGGATCAAACCCGGCATTTCAATGTTTGGTACCACGTGGACGCCCAGGGCCGGATCCAGGACTACTATCTCAAGCAATACCTGATCCCCTTTGGCGAATATATTCCCTGGCGGCCGCTGGTGAACGGGGTGATCGGGGCGCTGAACCGGCTGTTCGCGACCACCTTTGAACTGCTCAAGCTGACCTCCGTGGCCCTGGATCAGGGGGATTTTTCGCCGGGAAAAGCCAGCAAGGTATTCCACCTGCCGCAGGGCACGGTGATCCTGCGGGTGTGCGAAGAGATCATGTTTCCCCAGTATTTCGTCCAGGGGGTGCGCCTGGGGGGCGAAATCATTTTCAACGCCGGGACCGGGAACTGGTTTCCCACGCCGGTTTTTTTCAACACCCGCTTGCAAATGGCGAGCTACCGGGCGGTGGAGACGCGGCGCTGGGTCGGCCTGGTCGCCAGCACCGCGAGCGCGGCCTATGTGGACCCGCTCGGCTTGGTGCGCGAACGCTCCCCCTTTGGCCGGCGCACAGCGCTGGTCAAGCGCGTGCCCCTGCTTGGCGGCCAAACCTTTTATGTGCGCTGGGGCGATTGGCTGGGCTGGCTGGTCACGGGGCTCACCGCGGTGCTGATCGGTCTGATGGCCTGGCGCGTCTGGCGGGAACGGGGAACGGCCGCATGAGCGAGACGACCCGGCTGGACCATTTCCAGACCCACCTGGCGGCTGCAGGCCGGGATCCCGAACATCCGGACCGCTTCGTGGAAAGCCAGCCGCCCTACCGCTTTATTGACCGCGTCCTGGTCCGCGACGACACTCACACCAAAGTGTTGAAGAACATCACCCGCAACGAGTGGTGCATGGTGTGTTCCGAAGCGGAAGGCTACCGTCTGCCCTGGACGATTTTGCTCGAATGCATGGCGCAGACCGCCGGCACGTACGACGAGTACCTGCAAAAGCGCGTACCGCCGACCCGCATTCTGCTCTCCCGCATCAAGCACGTGGAGCTCAAGCGCAGCCCCGCGCCCGGCGACCAGCTGGTCATCACCGCCCGCCTGCTCAAGGTATTCAGCAACAACGCCATGTACGAGGTGGAGGCCCATATCGGCGAAGACCTGGCGGCCAGCTGTAAAATCTTCTTCGCCCGGGTGTAGGCCGTGACCCTGCCCGGTTTCCCGCCGCCCTGGCCCCTGCGGCTGACCCAGAACCTGGGGCGCCTGACCCTGAACGGGGTGCTGCGGCGCTGGTGCGGCTGGCGCGCCGAAGGCGCGGAACACCTGGCCGGCCTGTCCCAGGCGGTGCTGGCGCCGACCCATGCGAGCCATCTGGATTTCTGGGCCGTGCTGGCCGGTTTGCCGCCCGGCCTGCGGCGGCGCACGTACGTGGCCGCGGCCGAGGATTTTTTTTACGCGCGCTGGTGGCGGCGGTGGGTGACCCGCCTGTTCTCGTACCACAATTTTCCGCTCAACCGGCGGCAGGACACGGTCGGGGAGTACGGCCGCCTGCGGCAGATCCTGGCGGAGGGGTTTTCCCTGCTGGTGTTCGCCCAGGGGTCGCGCACCCGCGACGGCTCGCTCCCGCCGTTTCGGCCCCTGCTGGCCCTGCTGGCCGTTGACAGCGGCGTGCCGCTCGTGCCCGTGGCCGTGCGGGGCACGTTCGAGGCCCTGCCGGCCGGGCGCTGGTGGCCGCGCCGCGTGCCGATCACGGTGCGGTTCGGCGCGCCGCTGATCCCCACGCTGGCCGCGGGCGAACTGCCGCCCAAGGCCGCCCGCAGGCTGAACCAGGAATTGGAGGCGCAGGTGCGAACCTTGTATGCCGCCGGAGGACAGCATGCCCAACCGTGATTCCCGCCCTGAAGTCTATGTCACCGGCCTGGGACTGAACACGCCGCTGGGCGCGGGCGCGGAAACGTTCTGGCCCGCCCTGGCCGCGGGCGTGTCGGGCGTGGGGCCCGTGACCCGCTTTGACACCAGCTGGCTGCCCATCCACGTCGCGGCGGAAATCAAGGATCTCGACGGCCTGCGCAATCTCTCGGCGGAAGAACGCGAGACCTGGGGGCCGGCCGCGCGCCTGGCGCTCTCGGTCAGCCGCGCGGCCCTGGCGGACGCGGGCTGGCTGGGGTCGGACAACCGGTCGCGGCGGGCCGAAGTGGACCTGGTGTTCGGCACCACCCACGGCGACCTGAACGAGCACGTGGTGCGCTGCAAGCGGACCTGGGAGCGCCAGGATCTGGCCGGCGCGCTGGAGGTGACCCGGGATATCGTGCGCGCCAACGCGACCTACGGGTTCCTTCACCAGATCGCGCGGCGTCTGGGCCTCGCGGGGTGGCAGAGCGACAACACCAACGCCTGCGCGGCCAGCGGCTACGCGCTCTGCCTGGGCGTGGAGCGCATCCGCCAGGGCCTGGCCGAGGTGGTTCTGGCCGGCGGCGTGGACGTGCTCGCCGAGCCGGACTATGTGGGGTTTTGCAGCCTGCGGGCCCTGGCGCCGGACTGCTGCCGGCCGTTCGACGTCGCCCGGCGCGGTCTGGTGATGGGCGAGGCGGGCGCGGCCCTGGTGCTGGAATCCGGCGAGAGCCTGCGGCGGCGCGGCGGCCACGCCTACGCGCGGGTGCTGGGCTACGGCTGGTCAAGCGACGGCTACCATCTCTCCACGCCCCATCCCGAAGGCTGGGGCACCAAGCGGTCGCTGGTCCTGGCCCTGGAGGATGCGGGGCTTGAACCCCGGGACATTGACGCGATCGTCGCGCACGGCACCGGCACGCCGGGCAACGACCGCACCGAGGCGCAGGCCTTCCGGGCGGTGTTCGGCGAACGGGTGCCGCCGGTCACGGCGCCCAAGTCCATGATCGGGCATGCCATGGGCGCGGCCAGCGCGATCGAAGCCGCGATCGGCGTGCTGAGCCTGCGGCACCAGGTCCTGCCGCCCACGATCAACCACGAGACCACGGACCCGGACTGTCCGGTCCCGGTCGTGGCGCCCGCGAGCCGCAGCCTGCGCCTGCGGCACCTCGTGACCAATTCCTCCGGGTTCGGCGGCAACAACGACAGCCTGGTGTTCGGGGAGGCGCGGGCATGACGGAGCGCCTGCTCATCACCGGCACGAGTTTGGTCTGCGGCCTGGGCGCCGGGCCGGCCGAAGCGCTGGGCCGCCTGCTGGCCGGGGAAAGCGGCCTGGCCGCCTGCGCGCTGGACCGCTTTGGCCTGAGCGAGCCGGTGTGGTTCGCGGACGTGCGCCAGGACCTCAAGGAGGCCCTGGGCGGCAAAGGCTGGCGCAACCACAACCGGGCCGCGCTCATGGCGTGCCTGGCGGCCAGGGAGCTGCAGGCCGACGCTGGCTTGGGCGGCGGCGCCTGGCGTCCCGAGGACACGGGCCTGGTCATGGGCTACAACCACAACCTTTTCTCCCCGGAATTCGAGGAGACCATCAAGAATCGAAACCTCAACCTGCTCAACCCGGCCTTCTTCCTGAACATCTCCACCAATGCCGTGGCTTCGCAGGTGACCATTTTCCTGAAACTCCACGCATTTGCCATGACCGTGACCACGGGGTTTACAGCCGGGCTCGAGGCGCTGGACCAGGCGGCCCTGGCTTTGCGCGCCGGCCGGGCGCGCTGGGTCATGGCCGGCGGCGCGGAGGAGCGCAACGACCAGTTTTGCTACAGCTTTCACCAGGCTTTCCGGAACGACGCGGACGCCGGCTCTCCCGCGGCCCTGCGGCTCGGCGCGCCCAACCAGATATCGGCCGGCGAAGGCTGCGGCCTGCTGCTGCTCGAGACCGAGGCCGAAGCCCGGGCCCGGGGCGCGCGCGTGCGCGGCGTGTTGTTGGGCAGCGGCCTGGGCGTGAACCCCGGCGCGGCCGGAAGCGATCCCGCGGCCGCGGAGTCAGCTTTGCGCCGGGCGCTCGGCCAGGCCGGGTTGGAACCGGGCCAGGTGGGCGCGCTGTTTCTGGCCGCCAACGGCCATGCCGGCCAGGACCAGGCCGAGGCCGAGGCCGTCCGCCGCGTGTTCGGTCCAGCGCTCCCGCCGGCCGTGGCCCTGAAGGGCGCGCTGGGGGAGACCTACCATGCGCACGGCGCGCTGGCCGCGGTCGTGGCGCTCGCGTGCCTGGAGCAAAAGACCCTGCCGCCCACCGCGCATCTGGCTGACCCGGGTCTGGCCCAGGCCCTGAACCTCAGTGCGAAGTCCCGGCCGCTGGACGGCAAGGTGGCCGTGCTGCTGGCCATGGATCAGGACCAAAAAGCCGCGGCCATCGCGCTCGGAGCCGCGCGATGACGAGCGGCGCGGGCATGCATTTCCGCGGACGCGTGGCCCTGGTCACCGGCGGCACGGGCGATATCGGCCGCTCCGTGGTGCGCAGGCTCGCGGCCGCTGGTCTGCAGGTGGCCTTCACCTTTCACCAGAACCAGGAGGCCGCGGACCAGCTCGCGGCGGAGCTGGGCGAATCGGTGCGCGGCTGGCCGGTGTCCGAAAACAAATTGGAGACCGCGCGCAGGATCGCGGCCGAGATCCGGGAGTGGCGCGGCCCGGCCGACTATCTCGCGAACTGCGCCGGCCGCCTGCGCGACATCATGTTCGTGCGCATGGAAGAGCCGGAATGGCGGGAGGTGCTGGACGCCAACCTGGACGCGGCCTTCGTCTTTTCCCGCGCCGTGATCTTCGACCAGCTCAAGCAGCAGCACGGCGCCCTGGTGCACGTTTCCTCGATCGCGGCCCTGACCGGCGCGCCCGGCCAGGCCAACTACGCGGCCGCCAAGGCCGGCGTGCTGGGGCTGGTCAAAGCCCTGGCCCGCGAGGCCGGCCGGTTCGGCATACGCGTCAACGCCGTAGCCCCGGGTTATGTGGTGTCGCGCATGACCGCGGGCTTGCCGGACCGGGTGCGTGACTGGGCGCTGAAAACGATCCCGCTCGGACGTTTCGGCGAGCCGGACGAAGTGGCCGCGGCCGTGGCGTACCTCCTCTCCGACGAGGCCCGTTATGTGACCGGCCAGGTGCTGGTGGTGGACGGCGGGCTGGTGATGTAGATGCGCGCGGTCCTGCTCGCCATCGGCACGGAACTGCTCCGCCACCGGCCTGACAGCAACAGCCTGGAGCTCAGCCGGCGCCTCGCGCGCTTGGGCATCGAGACCGCGGAGCGTCTGGTCCTGCCCGACGCGGTGGGGCCGGTGGCCCGGGCCATCCGGTCCGGCCTGCGGTCCGGGGCGCTGGTGGTGTGCACCGGAGGCCTGGGCCCCACGAGCGACGATGTCACGCGCCAGGCCGTGGCCCACGCCTGCCAGCGGCCACTGGAGTACCGACCAGAGCTCATGCGCCAGATCGAGGCGCGCTTCCAGCGGCGCCGCGTGCCCATGCCCGTGATCAATCGCGTGCAGGCGCTCATTCCGCGGGGCGCGATGCCCATGCCAAATTCGAACGGGACCGCGCCCGGCTTCCTGCTGGCCAGCGACCCAGGCTGGGTGGCGGCCCTGCCCGGCCCGCCGAACGAATGCCTGGCCATGGCCGGCGCGGCCTTGATGCCCGCGCTCCGCCGCCTGCGGCTCGCGGGCCGGCCCAGGCCCGAGCGGTTGTTCCGCGTGTGCGGGCTCCCCGAGGCGCAACTGATGATGCTGCTGGCCCCGGTCGAACAACGGCTGGGTGACTGGGGCGTGACCCTGGACGAGCCCGGCGAGCTCCTGATCCGCCTGACCGGGCCGCAGGCCGCGTTGCCAGCCAGGCAGCGTTTGCTGGTCCGCCTGCTCGGTGCGCACCTGGTCTCGGCCAGCGGCCAGCGGCTCGAGGTCGCGGTCGGCGGTCTGCTGGAGCGCCGGCGCGAAACACTGGCCGTGGCCGAATCCTGCACCGGCGGCCGCGCGGCCAGCCGCCTCACCAGCGTGCCCGGGAGTTCGGCGTATTTTCTGGAAGGCGTGGTCGCCTACGCCAATGCCGCGAAGACCCGGCGCTTGGGCGTGCCGCCCGGTCTGCTGGCGCGGCACGGCGCGGTCAGCGCAGAGGCGGCCGAGGCCATGGCCCAGGGCGTGCGCCGGAGCGCGGGCGCGGACTGGGGCCTGGCCGTGACCGGCGTCGCCGGGCCTGGCGGCGGGAGCGCGCGCAAACCCGTTGGCTTGGTCTATCTCGGCGTGGCCGGGCCTTGGCAGCCAGCGCGCCATGTCCGTCTGATGCTCGGCGCGGGCGACCGTGAACTCAACCAGCGCTGGGCCGCGACCCTGGCCTTGAACGAACTGCGGCTGGCCCTGCTGGCCGCGAAACCATCCGCAAGGAGGACCCGCCATGGCAGCCAAACCGCCTGACGACAAGTTGTTCCAAATCCTGTTTTACCAGATGATCGTGTCCCTGAGCGAAGCGGCCATGATCCAGATGGGCAAGCTCGTCAACCCCGCCACCGGCAAGGCCGAGCGCAACCTGGCCCAGGCCGAGGGCACGATCGATTTGCTGCGCATGCTCCAGGCCAAGAGCGCGGGCAACCTGACGACCGAGGAACAGCACCTGATTGACCAGGCGGTCATGTCCGCGCAATTGAACTTTGTCGAGGAGCGGGAGGCTGACGCCAAAGGCAAAGAGAAGGCTGAAGACCAGGCGCAGAAGGAAAGCCAGGATGCGACCAACAGCCAGGCGCCGGGCGGTGAAGAAGCCGACGACATGGGTAAGCGGCCGGGCATGGACAATTGACAGTGGGTGAGAAGATCCGGACGTTCGTAGCCGTGGGCCTGCCGGAGGCCGTGCGTTTAGGACTGTCCTCCCTGATGCGGAATTTGGGTTCTGCTGCCCGGGGCGTGCGCTGGACCCGGCCCGAGAACCTGCACTTTACCCTGGCTTTTTTGGGAGAACTGGAGCCGGGCCGCGTGGCTTCCGCGCAGGAGGCAGGCCTGGAGGCAGCCCAAGCCTGCAAGCCCTTCTCCCTGGGGTTCGGCGGGCTGGGCGCGTTCCCGCCTCATGGCCGTCCGCGGGTGATCTGGATCGGGCTCTCCCAGGGCGCGGCCGAGCTCACTGATCTGCAGGCACGGTTGGCGCAGGCGCTGAGGCAGCGCGGGTTCGCTCCGGAAGAACGCACTTTTGTCCCGCATCTCACCTTGGGCCGGGTGGCGGACGATGCACGCCTGGCCGACCCGGCCGTGCTGCTGGGCCGGGACGTTCCACCGCTGGAGGCTGTGGCCGTTGACCGGATTCTGGTCATGCGCTCGCAGCTCACCCCGGCCGGCGCGGTCTACACCGAGCTCCACGCCTGCCTGTTCGGGAAGTAGTTTTCTTACAGTTTCTCCAGGCGGCTGCGGTGCCAGGCCACGGTCTCGGCGCTTGAAAATCCAGATAACATAAGAGCCTCCAAACATATGTAATTCGTCCATTTTTTTACCGGGAGGATGTCATAAACTGTTTAATTAGTATGAATGTGAACGTCGGAAACGTGAGTCTAATAAATCAGATGTCGGCAGGGGTGATGCTGTTTTTGAGCTTTAATTGAATTATAATAAGACATCGAATTAAAAGTAGATGGATTTGCAAACGAGAAAGCGGTCGACAGCATCAGCTCCTATGGGGATACGAAAGGGAGGATTGGCGGATATGAGCGAGCGAAATTTAGGAAAAGTATTGTTGGTGATTAATTTTACATTGCCGATATTGACCATGGTTGTCATTCATAGTTTAGATAAAGGATTGCTTGAGGTATTAATTGTTTTCAGCATAGTGAATGCAATAATACTAGTTCCGGGAATATATATTTTAATGAATATTCAAATATCCAGGATGATGCGATTACCTGCGGTAAAATCAACTCTCATTATGCTGGCAGGATTATTAGAATATATTGTAGCTGGGTATGCTGTTTGGATAGCGAAATATAGAACAACCGCGTCTTTCATTCCTGATGCTCAAACGATAAATTATGACATATTTCAATTTGCTTATTATATTACTTTGGCAGTAATCTATTTTCTCATAAAAAAAGACGACAACACCCAACCGACAGGAGAGAATAAATGAAAAAGCTGGTTGCTTTACTGCTTGGGATAGCTCTGCTTGGTGCTGCTTTAGCTGGATGCCACGCCAGAAAGACGGAATCCATTCCTGCAATGCCCGGGCAAGAATCCGGGAGCCGTGAAATTGTATGTATTGCCACGGGTTACCAAACGTGTCAACCTAACACCCGTTTGCCCGTAACCTTAAGCAACGGGAATTTGATCTTGACCGCCGTGGATCTCGCTTTCCCCGGCAGGGGCATGGGCGTGGTGTTCCACCGCACCTACAACAGCCTGCGGCAGAAAGATGCAGAACTATCAAGCGAAATGGCAAGCAATATAGTCGGATCAGGATGGACCGCTTTCTTAGATCAAAAAGTGATAAAGCATTCAGACGGGAACTTGATATTCTGTCGGTCGGATGGAGGAGTGGATCAATACAATGCTGGTACAGGCGGCAAGTATATTAATCCTCAAGGTGTGTATGCCTTCTTTGAAGCAACAGCTGCCGGATATATCCGTGTTGATAAAAATGGTGTAAAAACCGTTTTTGATCCACAGGGTCGCATGGTTGCAGTCAAAGATAGAAACAACAACCAAATAACTATCCACTGGAAAAACCAAACCCCGGAACAAGTGACAGATACCGTGGGGCGGGTATTCCAGCTTGCATACAACTCACAAAACAAACTCAAGTCTGTTCAAGACCCGGCTGGACGAAGATGGCAATACTTTTACGATAAAAACAACCTACTGACCAAAGTCCAGGATCCCATGGGTTTAACCAGGCGCTATGCCTATGATGAAAACCAGCGGCTTATAAAGTATAGCGATGCGCAAAAAGGAGAGTATTCGTTTGCCTATGACAGCCAGGGGAAAATCTGCCGCGTGCTTGATCCTCTGAAACAGGCGACCTCCATTATCTATGGGGATTCCTTGGCTATAGTAAGCACCGGGCAGGGAAAGAAAGTATATTATCATTTTGACACGAGAAGCAGAATAAAAGCTATAACCAGAAGCGCGGATAAAGAAATCCCGGAGACATATGTTTGGGATGACACCGGCAACCTGACGGCATTACACGAAAGCTATGATAGGGAGACCAAGTTTACCTATGATGCTCAAGGTAATGTGCTTTCGCAAACCAATGCCTTGGGGCAAACGTTCAGATACAGATATGAGGACAAATCCAACAGGTTGCTGGAAAAAGTAGACCCGCAAAACAATAAAACCCAATACCAGTATGACCAGCAAGGCAACTTGATAGTGATTAAAGATCCGTTGGGCTATGAAACACGGATCGAATACAGTCAACACGGCTTGCCGGTGACTAAAACTGATCCCAATGGGAATAGCACACGGTATGAATACAATCAATTTGGCGAGCTTGCGGCCAGGGTGTTTGCGGATCAGAGCGGAGAAAAGTATACTTACAACCGAATAGGAAAAATCGCTGTCCGGGCAGATGCGCTAGGCCAAAGCACGCGCTATGAATATGACCCTCTAGGCAGACTGACCAAGAAGACTGATCCCGCAGGCCAAACAGTGGAATACCAGTATGATGCCAATGGTAACATCATCATGGTCAAGGACCCTAAAGGTAATGCTTCGCGCTTTGCTTATAACCCTTTTGGCTATGTAGTCCACTTCACCAATCCGTTGGGGCAGATTACTACCTATGATTATGATACATCAGATATTCTTCTCGACGGCGCAGTCAATTTAATCGCTATTACAGATTCAAAAAACAATAAAACCGGCTATGTATACGACCTTGACAACCGGCTGATCAAGGTAACTTTTCCTGACATGACCAGCGAGCGTCTGGAATACGATACTTATGGCAATGTAAAATCGCAAACCAACAGAAGCGGTAAGAAGTTGTCTATGCGATATGATGCATTGAATAGGATAATTGAAAAGGAATATGCTGACCAATCGAAAATAACCTTTACCTATAATATTAATAACCAAATAGCGGAAATGACGGACCAGATTGGTCGCGTCCACTATACCTACAATGCTTTAGGAAGAGCGGAAAGCGTTGTGGATGCCCGGCAGAAGAAAGTTTCTTACCGATATGACGCCAACGGAAACATAACCCGACTGGGGTATCCGGATGATTATTATATTACCTATACATATGATTCCATGGATAGGCTGACAGGCATATTTGATCCCAAATCCAAACCGTTGGCCAGGTTTGAATGGGATGCCCTGTCCAGACGTAAGGTTCTATATTTGGGAGAAAACATTAAAACCACCTATGCCTATAACAATAGCGGACAAATTGAAAATATTAATAACTACTTCAAAGGCAAAGAAATATTTTTTTCACGCTACGCCTATGACCTAACAGGCAACTTGACCAGAAAATACACCAATGAAGGCATATCCCAATATATCTACGATAAAAGTTACCAAATAATCCAGGCAGGCATGCCGGATCGCACTGCGGTATTATTTGAGTACGATGACCTGGGAAACCGGATTTCAGTCAAGAAAGGTTTCGATAAATATAATTATCAAACCAATCAACTCAATCAATACCTACAGGTTAATGAAACTCGTTTTAATTATGATTCGAACGGAAACCTGATCCAACGCTCTGGGCCTGATAAGGCATGGCAATATAATTATGACCAAGACAATCGGCTGGTTGAAGCAGCTGCTGGTGAAAATATTTATATATACGCGTATGATGGCTATGGCAGGCGCCTGTCCAAGGCCGCGAACAATCGTATTTTAGAACAATATGTATATGATCAGTATAATGTCATTGCTGACCTGGACCAGCAGAATAGAATCACAGCTAAATATATCTATGCGCCTGGCCTGGATGATCCTTTAATAAAACTCACTGGCGATAAGCATTATTATATAAAAGACGCTCAAAAAACCATAACCGCGATACTCGATGACAGCGCGGTCCTGGAAAAATATACGTATGACACCAGCGGTCGTCCTGCTCAAATATCGCAATTGGCAAACAGATATTTATTCACAGGTAGGGAATACGATGATGAAACAGGCCTGTATTATTTCCGGGCCAGGCATTATGACCCTAGATTGGGGAGGTTTGTACAGCCTGATCCAATAGGCTATCACGGGGGCCGGAACTTGTATCAGTTTATGCACAACAATGCAGCGAATTTTCTAGATCCCTTTGGGTTGGATACAATATTGTTGAATGAATCTGGAGCCGTGAGCTATTTTGGAAGTCCGCCGGCTGGCCATAGCGCGTTGCTAATTGGCGATGATGTGCGAGGATGGCATTATTTCAGTAAAGATGGCAAGCGAATAGACCTGATTGCCCAAGAATACTATTTAGGCGACTATGGTTTAAGCGATCATTTAAATGCAAGACTTCATGTTAATGTACACAAAGAGTATAAAACGCTTAACGATTTTTATGAGTTCAACCCGCGCTATGACCGCTCGCATACCATTTTAACGGACCAAGCAACAGAACAAATGATGATCGAAAGAGCATCGGAAAGCGTCTATAAACCTTATATTATTTACAGCCGTATCTTTGGAGATAATTGCTGGGGATTTATTGAGGATGTGCTTAACTATGCAGACATACCTACCGGGGACCCAACTATTATTCCCAACCTGGCTTTCGAAAGAGTAATAGAAGCAACCGAGGAGTACAATCGCCGCCAACAAGAAAAAAGCCAGGAAGAGCAAAAAACGGCAGAGGGAACGGACCAACCGCAGACAAAAGTAACTCCGACACCCGAACCAGTTTCTGAGGATCTAAATTTAAAATACGAGCCCTTGCCCGGAGCAGGGGAATTGTCCTCCAGACAAGGGATTATTCGGGGTATTAAATATGATCCTATGTATAATGCGGACTATGTGTACGACATTTCTCTGTCTGATATTAAAGTCCTCGGCTGTTATGAAGACTCCAAGGCAACCAAGCTTATTTCCGATAGCTTTACTACGAATGAAGCAGGCAATATCGTTTGGGGACAGGCCAATTACATCGCGCTCAGCGCAACAGCCAAAGTAAACATTAATATATTCAACCGTCCGCCTGATCCGAATAAGCCTCCAATGCGCATTATAGACGATAAATACGAAAGTATTACACCAGCATGTTTTGGATTTATCGTGCGAAAAGGCGCGGAACTCCCGCGGAATGGATCAATGGCACAATTCCAGCAAACGGCAAACATGACCGGTGGTGTTACCAATGATAAAGACAGTTTGTCGCTGGTATTTACGTCGTTAAAACCAATTCGAATATCCTTAGAAACTAAATCAGACGAGGCATACATAGTCGGGGGAGGGATAGTCGGAGGTGAAACAAAGCAAGCGTCTGCACAAGTGCCTGGAGAAAGTCTGCTCATGTTTCCTACATTTGCTGTGGAAAAAGCAGTTCAAAACTCGCTGTTTTTAAAAGCCGAAGCTGATTCTATAGTAGGCAAAGTGTTAGCCGAAGGGATAATAAAATATAAATAGTAATCTTGTTTGAAAGGGTCATTGCGAGACGTCCTGAGCTTGTCGAAGGGCGCCGAAGCAATCCCTGTCAAGGACGGATGGAAACCAGATTGCTTCTCCCCCTTCGGGGGATCGCAAGGACATCCGAGGATAAAACCGGGCAATAATAAAAAGGTAACGGACTATTTGGGTGTGACAGCAGAAGCGATCAATCGTTCCCTATGCCAGGCCACGGTCTCGGCAATGGTGTCCGCGGCCGTGCGCTTGGGCGACCAGCCCAGTTCCTTGCGCGCCCGCGCATCGTCCCCCCACCAGTAGATCCCGCACAATCTGCGCGTGTCCATGGAAAAGTCCACGTCAATGCCGATCAGGCCGAGCAGTTCTGCGCCCAGCGCAGTCGCGGTCACGAGTCCCAGGGCCACGGGTTTGGGCTTGAGCCCCGGATGCGCGGCCTGGCAGAGCAATGTATAGAACTGCTCGTTGGTCAGGTTCTCGCCGGCCAGGAGGTAGCGCCGGCCGGCCTGTCCGCGCTCCAAAGCCAGGACCACAGCCTGCGCCGCGTCGTCCACGTGCAGGAGCGCCGTGCCGCCTGGCGGATAAAGCGCGCGCCGGTCCCGGAGCACGAGCCGGGCCAGGCCCGTGGAAGAGAGCGCCAAATCGCCCGGCCCCCAGATCATGCCCGGTAGTACGGCGCACACGGCCAGGCTCTCGCCGTTGCAGGACAGCGCGATGTCTTCGGCTTGGGATTTGGAACGATGATAGGTTTGCCGCTGGGTAATGGCGTTGGGCGCGGGCGCGATCTCGCTCACGGGCCGGGGGTAAGCGTGGCCGCCCAGCACGCCCAAGGAGGAGATGAAGACCAACTTGGGAACGCCCACGGCGAGCGCGGCCTGGCAGACCGTGAGGGTGCCTTCGGTATTGATCCTGCGCAGGCGCTTGCGTCCGGCAAGGCGCAGGTTGGTCCGGCCGGCCGCGTGCACCACGGCCGAGCAGCCCCTGCAGGCCGCGAGCATGGCGGCCGGGTCGAGTACGTCACCTGGCACTTGTTGCGCGGGCAGGCCCGCCAGAGCGGGCGCTGGATCGCCGGGTTCCACGAGCGCGCGCACCCCATGGCCGGCCGCGAGCAGGGCCCGCGTGATGGCTGACCCGAAGAACCCGGCCGCGCCGGTGACGAGGATGAGGGACATGTGGGATTCCTGGGGTAGGGGCGTTTAATTAAACGCCCCTATGATTTTTTCGGACCGTACACCACCCGCACCACGATACGGTCCAGCCAGCGCATGGGCACCAAGGGCAGGAGGAAACGGAAGAACCCGGGGTTGTTGGCCACCACCTGGCGCAGGGGCGGACGCTGGCAGGTGAGCGCTCGGGTGATCGCGCGCGCCACGCGTTCCGGCGGAAGGCCGGTGCGGCCGAGCTTCTCGGTCATGCGGTCGAACCGCTCGAACACGCCCGCGCCCCAGCGCTGGGTCTGCCGTTTCCCGGCCCAGCGCCGCGTTTTCTCGAAGATCGGCGTCCGCACGGGTCCGGGTTGGATCACGGTCACCTTCACGCCGTCGCGCAAAAGCTCGCGCCGCAGGCTGTCCGCGAAGGCCTCCAGGGCGAATTTGGAACAGCAGTAGGGCCCGAGGAGCGGGGTGGAAAAAAAGCCGCTGGTGGAGCTGATCAATACGATACGGCCGCGGCTGGCGCGCAGGAGCGGCAGAAACGCGCGGGTCACTTCCACCGCGCCCACCAGGTTGACCTCCAGCTGGCGCCGCAGGTCCGCGGCCGACACGAGCTCCCAGGGCGCGCACAGCGAGATGCCGGCGTTGTTCACGACTCCGAACAGCTGACCGCCCTTGAGCCGGCGGCGCACGTCAGCTGCGGCCCGGAGCAGGCTCGCGCCGGAGGTCAGGTCCAGCAGCACGGGCTCAATGCCCGCGCGCCGGAGCGCGGCGGCGTCGCCGGGCTTGCGGACCGTGCCGAACACGCGGAACCCGGCGGCGAGCAGGTCCAAGGACGAGGCGCGGCCGATGCCGCTGGAAGCACCGGTCACCAGAACGGCCGGCCGGGTGGAACCTGCCGGTACCGGGGATGGGCTCATTTGAGGATGCTCATGAGGAAGTTCCTGGCAATGGGGGCGGCCCGGTCCATGCCGGTCCCCTCTTTTTCAGCGTACACGGCCAGCGCCACCTGGGGGTTGTCAGCCGGCGCGAAGCAGATGAACCAGCCGTTGAGTCCCTGCCGGGAATCCCCGGTGGTGCCGGTTTTCCCGGCCACGGACAGGCCCTTGATCGCGGCTTTGCGGCCGATGCCGTGCTCCACCGCGTCCACCATGAAGGCGGTCAGCGCCTTGGCGGTTCCGGGCTGGATGGGGGTGGCCAGCACGCGCGGCGCGGCTTGGCCCAGTACATCACCGCGGATGTTCTTGATCTCCTTCACCAGGTAGGGGGCGGGCATGCGGCCTTCGTTGGCCACGGCGGCGGCCAACAGGGCGGCGTGCAGGGGGGAGATGAAAATATCCTCGCCCAGGCCGCAGGCGCGCTCGGCCAGGGCGAAACGGTCGTCGGCGGGCATGGGCGCCAGGGAGGTGGCAATGGGCAGGTTCAGGTCCAGGACCGCGGAGTCCCAGGCGCAGGTCAGCGGCGCGCCGAATCCGAACTTGTTCGCGTATTCATACAGGCGGTCCGGGCCTAGCGAGAAGCCGATCTCGGCCATGGCCAGGTTGCAGGAGGTGTCGAGCGCGGACTGCAGGGACTCCACGCGGCCGTGTTTCTGCCAGCACCAAAATGTTTGGCCGCCGAAGCGCCGGGCGCCCGGGCACTGGACCGGAAAGATCGCGGACAGGTCCAGCTCGTTTTCCAGGGCCGCGGCCGCGCTGACCAGCTTGAAGATCGAGCCTGGCGTGTACAAATTCTCGAACGCCCGGTTACGGAGCGGCTGGTTGCGGTTGCCGGTGATGCGCTTCCAATCCTCGTCCACGCGGTTGGGATTGTAGGAGGGGTGGTTGACCAGGGCCAGGATCTCGCCGGTTTTCGGCTGCACGGCCACCAGGCTGCCTTTGTACCAGCCCATGGCCTGGTCCGCGGCGCGCTGCCAGCGGGCGTCAATGGTCAGGGTCACGGTGTTGCCGGGGAGGTAGGCCGCGAAGGCGCGCTCCAGGCCGGCCTGGCCGTGCTCCACGCTGTGGTGGCCGATCACATGGGCCGCGAACTGCGCCAGGGGATAATACCGGCGTCCTTCCCGGTTGGCCACGGGAAAGCGCGCCAGGGGCGTGTTGCGCCGGTCATAGATATAATAGATGAAGCCCCGCTCTAGCTCCGCCCGGGCCTGGCTCAGCTTCTGGTGGCCCAGCTTCATTTCCGGGTCCAGGGCCACGGCCTTGCGGTAGGCGTCAATCGCCTCGGTCAGGCGGCCGAGCGCGTGCAAGGACAGGGCGAGGCCCAGCTGGGCCTCGGGGTCGCGGGGCGACAGGTTTAGCGCGTGTTTGAACTCAAGGGCCGCCGGCGCGTAACTGCCCCGGGACAGGAAATACTGGCCGTATTTCACGTGGTTTAAACGGCGGTTCAAACGCAGCCCGAGTTTGACGGCCTGCTCGTACTTGATTTCCGCCCGCACCAAATCGCCCTGGAACAGGTAAACCAGCCCGATGGCGTCCACGGCCTGGGGGTGGTTCGCGGACTTCTCCAGAATGCGGTTGAATTCCGCCAGGGCGCGGTCATAGTGGCCCTGCTGGAAGAGCTCTAACCCGTGGTTGAAAACGATGGACAGGCGCAGACGCGTTCCGTAGAGATAAAACGCGGCGGCCAGAAAAATAAAAACGGCGGCGGCTGCGGTCACCCACTGGCGGCGTTGACGGCCGCGGCGCCGGCTGAAGCTAAACGTCATAACCCAAATCCTTTCTGCGGCGAAGTGGGTTGATTTTAGGCCAGGCCCGGCCAATTGTCAATGGAGCCCCGGCGACCGCAGGAAGTCCCGTGGCGCCGCCGGCGCTCATATAGGTGAGTCCGGCTGGGGCGACCGCAGGAAGTCCCAGGGTGCCATCGGCACCCATATAGGTGAATCCGGTTGGGGCGACCGCAGGAAGTCCCATATTTACTTTATGCAAATAATCGTACAGAGTGGGGCGACCGCAGGAAGTCCCGTGGTATGTAAGGCAATTCCTGGTTCCCCGCGCAAGAGCTTCAGAAATCACCGGCTTTACGGTAAAATAGCGGCATCCATTCTTCGGGAGCAAACCAAGATGAAGCGCGTCACCCTGATACCCGCGGGCCTGCGCGCCTGGCTGGCCAGGCCCCGGACAGCCTTCATGCTCGCGGCCGGGCTGGGCGCGCTCGGGTTGGCCGCGGTCATGGTGTTCCATGCCCTCTCGCCGCGCGCCACGTCCCAGCGCCAGGTCCGGGCTTTCTTCACGCTCCAGCCGGACCAGGTGTACGGGGTGGAACTCGCCGGGCCCAAGGAACGCATCGTCCTCAAGCGCGCGGACCAAGGCTGGCGTTTGGTCGAGCCGGTGGACGACCAGGTGAACACCGCGACCGTTTTCGCCCTGCTCTCGGATCTGTGCGACTGGCAGACCCTGCAGGTCGTGCCCGAGTCCGAAAACCAGCAGGACTGGGGGTTCAGCGGCCAGGGCTGGCGCATCACCCTGCGCAACCAGGCGGGCCAGGCCTGGACCGTGCAAGTAGGCTGGCAGGAGTCGTCCACCGGGCACTATTACGCACGCCGCGCCGACGAGCGGAAGGTGTACCTCGTGCGGCTGCCCGAAGAGCTGGTCAAACCGGAGTGGGCGCAGCGCCTGCGGGACCACAACCTGTTCGCGGAACCGCTTGCCGGCATCCGGCAGCTGACCTTCCGCGAGAAGCACGCCGCCATCACGCTGGCTTGGGAGACCGCGCCGCCCGGCGCGCCGGAACTTCCCCGGTTCGGCAGCAGCTTGGACCCGCGCGCGCCTTCCGCCCCTCCGGCGGAACCGCGCTGGGTCATTACCCACCCCTTCTATGTTCCCGCGGACCCCGAGGTCGCCGCCCAGGTGCTGGCCGCGGTCTCCCAGTGGGAGGTGGAGGCGTGCGTGGAGGAATCAGTGGGCGCGCGCACGGACCTTGGGAAGTATGGGCTCAACGATCCGTACGCCGCGGTGGTTTTGCACCAGACCGGCCGCCGCTATCCCCAGGAGCTCATTTTCGGCCAGCCCGAGGGCATCGCCGGGCCGGTGTACGTGAAGAGCAGCTTGGAGGCCAAGATCTTCCGCCTGGCGCCGGGCGGGCTGGACACCCTGCAGGCCTTGCTCAGCCGCGTGGCCAGCCGCCGGTTGATCTTTTTTTGGAAGGAAGTGGAGCAGTGCGAGATCCTGACCGCTCACTGGCGGATCGCCCTCCAGCGGGGAGCCGGGGGGTGGCAGGCGGTGTCCGTGCGCAAGCCGGACCAGGCAGCGGAAACGGCGGCCGGCAGGGCGCGCGAGCTGAAACCGCCCGAAGAACCGGCGCCCTATTTTTTCCAAGCCGCGCCGGTGGTGGAAAAACTGCAGAAGATGGAGTACCTCGAGGTGCTGACGGACCAGCATCCGTATTCCGCGGAGTTCCGCCAGGCCGTGCGCGTCATGCGGATCCAATTTGCCCGCGCCACGGGCGCCCTGCTCGAGGATTTCACGCTGTCCGAAAACCCCAAAGCCGCAGGCGTGCTCTTTCTGCAACGGCAGAATGATGGCTTGGTTTACCTGGTCAGCAAGCGGGATTTTCAGGCGGTCCTGGCCAAGGCTCTGCCCCCCGAAGGGAGTCCCAAAGTGCCGTAGGCGCCCCGGCGCGAGGGGCGCAGTGATCGGTCGTCACACAGCGCGCAATGATCAGAAGTTCTTTTTCAGCAGGGCCTGCGCTTCCAACTTGTCCTTCTTCGTCTCGGGCTGTTCGTCAGCCGGCCCTTCCAAGGTCAGCGCTTCCTCCAGCAGTTTCTTGGCTTCGGTTTTTTCACCTTTGGCCAGCAGGGTTTCCGCCAGTCCCACCCGCGGCAGGACCTTGTCGGGCGACAGCTCCACGGCTTTGCGGGCGTGCTCCAGGGATTTGTTAATGTCCCCGCTGGACAAAGGCCAGCCAGGCGCCTTGCGATAGAGCACGCCCAGTACGTGATGGGCGCTGCCGTGCTGGGGATCAACGGCCAGGACCGCCTCCATGGCTTTGCGGATGGTATCCACGGCGAACAGGCTGTTCAGCACGCCCCGCACCTCGCCGGCCCGTCCCACGCAGACGCCGAACCAATAGTGTCCTTCCGCTTGCTGGGGCCCCGCGGCCCGGGCCAGCGCGCCGGTCTTCTCGCCCAGGTCGTACAGGGCCATTTGCTGGTTTTTGGGTGAGTGGTCGCCCTGCCACCAGTAGCAGCGCGTGAGCCGCCACAGGGCTTCGTAGTGCTTGGGGTCCTGAGCCAGGACTTGCTGGTACAGCTCAATGGCCCTGGGCACGGCCTCCGGATTTTCCCGCTGGTCATACCAGGCGTTTGCCTGGGTCAGAAGCGCTTCGATCGGTTGCGGTTCGGCCGCCGGGGCCGTGTCAGCGGACCACACTGCAGTGGGGCATCCAAGACCGGCTAGCAGGAGCATCACAGCCAAGAAACGCATAGAACACCTCCCGGGATGAGAATAGTGCAATCCTAACAGGTTTTTCACCGCCCAGCAACGCGAAAGTCATTTCGAGACCGCGGGGCGCCTCAAGCAGGAGGCCGAGGATGCCGACGCTGATTCTGCAAGGCTGGAACACGACTCAGGCAGATGAGAAACGGCGAAAACCGCTTGCGTCCCAGCAAGCGTCAGACTACCATGGACGTTCACGGCAGGCGGCGTTCGCAGGACGCCGAGACGTGATATTCAGGCCGGGCGGAGGCCGTTTATGAAACGCAGCCGGATCTATTGCGTGGACGACAACGAGGACACCCTGCGCCTCTTCCAAATCGTGCTCAGCCAGGCCGGCCACGAGGTTACCTTGCTTTCGAGCGGCGCGGATGCCCTGGCCGCCATCAACACGCGCCAACCGGACCTGCTCATTCTCGATGAGGTCATGAAGGGACAGGATCTGTCAGGCATGGAGATCTGCGCCCGTGTCCGCCAGGACCCCGCGCTTCCTTACATTCCCATTATCATGGTTACGGGGCTGGATTCCAAGGAGGGCAAGATCCGCAGCCTGGAAGAAGGAATTGATGATTACATTCTCAAACCGTTTGACCACGAAGAGCTTTTGGCCAAGGTTTCGGTCATGCTGCGGATCAAGCGCCTTTACAACGATCTGCTGGAAACGCGGCAAAGCCTCCTGACCGCGGAACGGCTCGCGGCGGTCGGACAGCTGGCCGCGGCCATGGCCCACGAAATCCGCAACCCGCTGTCCGTCATCGGGGCCTCGGTGCAGTTTCTGAAAAACCAGCTGTCCCAGCAACCCGAAGCCGTGGGCGTGATGGACACCATTCTGAGGAAAATATCCGAAATTGACGGCACCATCCGCGAGCTTCTGGCCGCGGCCCGGCCCCTGAAACTGAAGCGGGAACCGGTGGACCTCAACGCCTGCGTGCGGGAGGTCACCGGATTCATCAAGGAAAAATGTCAGGGCCAGGGCGTGGCGATGACCTTCGATCTCGCTGACCCGCAGCCAAGGGTCCGCGGCGACGACCAGCACCTGCAGCGGGCCTTTCTCAACATCTGCATCAACGCGCTCAATAGCATGCCCCAGGGCGGTTCCCTGCGGGTTGCCACGCGGTCCGGCGAAAAAGGCACGGCTCATATCGAGATTACCGATACCGGCCGCGGCATCTCCGCCGAAGACTTGCCCCATTTGTTCGAGCCGTTTTTTTCCCGGCAAAGCGGCGGAGCGGGCCTGGGACTGTATGTGGTGAAAATGGTCATTGATGAACTGGGCGGCGCCGTACGGGTTGCATCGCAGCAGGGGCAGGGCACCTGTTTTACCGTGACCTTGCCGCTTTGGGTGGAACAAAATCAGCTTAAGTGGCCGGACGCGCGGCCCGATACTGAAGAGGTCAGGGCGAAGGGAGTGGTGGCGGATGAAGTTGGTTAGTTTTTCCTCCTTTGATCACTGGAGGAAAAAACTGGAAAAAAAAGGCTTGATGAAAACGAGCCGCCGGCATCTCCTGGCCCGGAAACTGCCGCCTGCCCTGCTGCGCAGCCTGAGCGACGCTTATCCCCGCGCGGGATGCTACCGCCGTGAAAAAGTACGCGAGATCAAGGAACAGATCGCCAGGGGAAGTTACCATGTTTCCGGCAGGGAGATCGTTGATAAATGGGTTCCCTGGCAAGCGGGAATCCAGACCACGGATTAGGGAATCCGTTCCATATATATCGGGTTTTAATATTGAACTAGATTCCGGTTTCCTGGACAGGAATTCCTCCTGCCTGATTAGTCCTGTAAAATAATGATATATTCCGCGCTGATACACTGCCAAGGTTTTCCCGCCCAGGTTGTCATTGGTATGCCTTTTGCATTAATCCTTCCATAGGAATCCCGGGCTATAGGTTCCCTACAGGAACCTTGGTCCGTGGCACACTCCACGACGGTTGCACTTTATGAACGACCAATCCAGAGGCCATATGTCCGGGTCCGAGGCAGCCACCATTTTGATCGTTGACGACGAGCCGGAAATTTGCTGGATCGTAAAAAAGGCGCTGTCCGACGAAGGGTATGACGTGTCCACGGCGTTTACCGGCGAGCAAGGGCTGCAGGCCGCGGGCATCATCCAGCCGGATCTGGTTTTCCTCGATCTCAAGCTGCCGGGCGTTGACGGACTGGAAGTCCTGCGCCAGCTTCGGACCCGGCACCGCGATCAAACCGTGGTCATCCTGTCTGCGTTCGACGACGTGACCTCGGCGGTCCGGGCGATGAAATACGGGGCGTATGATTATCTGAGCAAGCCTTTAAACCTGGACGAACTGCGGATCACCGTCAAAAACGCGCTGCAGACCAGCCGGCTGCAGCAGGAGGTCAAGCGCCTGCAGGGGCAGATCGTCCGGCGCCAGGAACCGGCGCTGGTCTGGTCCTGCCCGGCCATGCAGCGGGTGGTGGAGACCGCGGAAAGAATCGCGCCGTACGACGTGACCGTGCTGATCCGGGGCGAAAGCGGCACGGGCAAGGAAGTGCTCGCCGCGTACCTGCATGCCGAGAGCCCGCGCGCGGACAAGGCGCTTGTCTCCATTGACTGCAGCGCTCTGCCGGAAAATCTGGTGGAATCCGAGCTCTTCGGGTTCGAACGCGGGGCGTTTACCGGCGCCCAGGATAGCAAACCCGGGCGCTTCGAAATGGCCCAGGGCGGCACGCTGTTTTTGGACGAGATCGGGAACCTGCCCCTGGCCGTGCAAGTCAAGCTGCTGCGCGTGCTGCAGGAGCGCAAGCTCCAGCGCCTGGGCGGCAAGCGGGAGGTGGCCATTGACGTGCGGGTGGTGGCCGCAACCAACCGCCCGCTGGAGGAGGCCATGGCCGCCGGGCAATTCCGCGAGGACCTCTACCACCGCCTGAACGAATTCACGGTCACGCTCCCGCCGCTGCGCGACCGCGGCGATGAAATCGCCCTGCTGGCCCGGCATTTTCTCGCCCAGTTCAACCGCCAGTTCAACAAAACCGTCGTGGGCTTCGCGCCCGAAGTCCTGGAGCAGTTTCGGGCGTATCCTTGGCCGGGCAATGTGCGGGAGCTGATCAACGCCATCAAGCGGGCGATGGTCATGGCCGAGCATACGGTCGAGTTGCAGCACCTGCCGGTTGAGCTCACGGGCCGGGTCCGGCCTCCCGCGGCCGCGGCGGCCGCGGCCCCACGGCCGCTGAAGGAAATCTGTCAGGAAGTCTCGCGCCGGGTGGAACGGGAAACCATCAGCCGGGCGCTCAAAGAAACCCGCTGGAACAAAGTGAAAACCGCGCGCCTGCTGAAGATCAACTACAAAACGCTGTTCAATAAAATGCGCGACCTAGGCATTGAAGGAGGCGGCAGACATGGAAGCGGCAAAAGAGCGTGAATTGTGGAAGACCTACCGGGGGTCTCAGGACGCAGCGGCCCGGGAAGAACTCCTGAAGCGGCATGTGCCCCTGGTGCGGTTTACCTTGGAACGGATGACCCTCCCGCAGAACCGCGCCTGGCTGGACGCGGACGATCTCGTGAGCGCGGGGTTCATCGGACTGGTGGACGCAGTGGAAAAGTTCAATCCCGACCTGGGCGGTAAATTTTCGACCTACGCCTGCTTCCGGATCCGGGGCGCCATCCTGGATGAAATGAGGGCGCTGGACTGGGTGCCGCGTTCGGTGCGGCAAAAAAGCCGGGAGCTCGAGCAGGCCTACGAGACCCTGGCGCGCAAGCGCCACCGCGAAGCCTCGGATGCCGAAGTGGCCCGGCACATGAAGCTGTCGCTCAAACAGTTCCACGCCCTGCTGGGCGACGTCAACGTCCCGCCCGTGGTCTCCCTCGATGAGCTGCTGGAAGACAAGGAAAAGAAACGCCGGGACGTGATCGCTTCCGAAAGACATCCCGGCGACAAACAATGGGGCAGCGCGTTCGCCCTGCTGGCAGCCAAAGAAGCGCGCGAGGTGCTGGCGCGCCTGATTGACGGCCTGCCCGAGCGGGAGCGGCTGGTGTTGACCCTCTACTACTACGAGGAGCTGACCCTGCGGGAGATCGCGGCGATCATGGAAGTCACGGAATCGCGGGTCTGCCAGGTTCACGGGCAGGCCATCGCGCGTTTGCGCGGCACGCTGCGCGCGGAACGCATGGAACTCGCGGCGTGTTAAATGCCCTGGTTGCGGGACGGCTTTTTTTGGTTGCGCAGGGCCGGGAAAGGCCCTTATAATAATGCTCCCAGAATACGGCGTTCCCCGAGGCAGGCCATGAGCAAGGAAAAGATCCTGGTGGTGGACGACAATCCCGACATGGTGGAAGTCATCAGCGAAATATTTATCCGCAGGGGCTTTCAAGTCGTGACCGCAGGCAACGGACAGGAGGCGCTGGCCAAAGTCTACCAGGAGCGGCCGGACCTGGTGCTCCTGGATGTGATGATGCCCATGCTGGACGGTTACGAGATTTGCCGGACCCTGAAATCCGTCGAGGAAACGAAAAACATCCCCGTGATCTTCGTGACCGTCAAAGGCCTGGAAACGGACATAGACCGCGGGTTCGCGGTCCGGGCCGACGGCTATATCGTCAAACCGTTCGATCCCACCGAACTGCCGGACTTCGCCGAAAAAGTACTGGCCAAGGTCCGCAGCCAGCAGAACATCACCCTCAATTGATCTTCCCGTCCGCCGCAATCACTGCGCAGGTTGGAGGTTAACGTGTTCGGCAGCAGCGTCAACCCGGTCCTCGAGCGCCTGGTCCGGCCGCGCGTTCCCTTTGGCTGCGTGCTGGAAGTGGGGCCTGGCCGCGCCTGGCCAGGTCTCCAGCTGCTGCGCGCGAACCCGGACCTCGACCTGGTGGGCTGCGGCTATGACGACACGGAACGGCAGGCTGCTATCGCACAGGCCAAGACCTGGGGTGTGTCTGGCCGGGCCGAGTACCTGCGCCAGCAGGACCTGACCTTGCCGCTGCCGCTGCCCGACCGCAGCGTCGAGGCCGTGGTCTCCTTCGGCGGCCTGGCGCTGTGGGCCAAGCCCCTGGACATGCTCAATGAACTGGCCCGCGTGCTGAAGGTCGAAGGGGATTTTTTCCTGGGCGCGCCGCGGCAGGACGCGCCTGGGTGGCGGAAATGGCTGGCAGGCCAGAAAGACCAAACGCTGCCTGGCATGGACACGGACCGCGTCCGCAGGCTGGTCTTCCAGGCGCGCCTGGAGCACGCCGTGACTGAGGTGCGCGGAACGGACGTGTGGATCCTGCGCAAGGCCAGGGGATAAAAAACGCTTGCCCAAAGCATAGGGGCGTGGTATTTTCGCCCAGCACGGCCTCATGGCGGAGTAGCTCAGTTGGTCAGAGCAAACGGTTCATACCCGTTGTGTCCGGGGTTCGAATCCCTGCTCCGCTACCAAAAATAAAAAAGCCCCGCACCGACCGGTGCGGGGCTTTTTTTTCTTTCTGAGACGGCAAGGTTCTAATCTATAAGGTCATTTATTTCGCGATCTTCGCCGGGGCTTCTTCTGGCTGTTCCATCCCCGAGCATTTGTGTTCTTGCATGAACTTTTTCATGGTTTCACAGCAAGGCCGCATGCCTTTGCCGTGCATCAGCCCGTGGCCGCCCATCATCCCCATGGCCGGGTAGGGCACGCAGCCCCACACGCCTTTGGGCACGCAGGTGGTGCTTACGATGCCGGCGGTGAAGACCACTGCGGCCGCCAGCCACAACAGGACCGCCACGGCCAGGCCGAAGTTCTTGAGGCCCACCTGCTCGATCTTGACCCGCACCACCAGCACGAAGAAGCTGATGGTTAGGAGCACCGTGGTCGGTATGAGCGCCAACCTTCCGATCAGCCGCACCTTCCTTGCCTCCTGAAAGCAGGAGGATCGCCTGGACCATTGTGTGCCGCGCGGCGGAGAAGTCCAGAAGCGGGGGTGCGCCATATTTGTTAATCCCGCACGAATTTTGCCCTTGAGCTTCAATGAACGGAAGTGGTTTGACGGTAAAGCGCCTTGCGGGCAGAAAGGAAAGGGTGGAAAAACCCATATTTTTTCAGCAACGCATCGTGACCTACCCCGAGGCTTTTCCCCGGAAGCTGCCAGATTGATCCCGTGCGTGATATAATTACCCCACATGAATCATTTTATATGGTTCTTGCCACATATAACTGAAAAGGGGTAATGATGTTGAAAGCAACGCTTAGGCGGGGTTTGTTGACGATCACATCCAATGTCATGGCACTGGTGGTCATCGCTTCCCTGGCCATGGCTGCCAGGCTGGAATTCGAGCATTGGTATCAGAGCAGCGTTATGGATTTCTTGTATCCGGATTTAACCATTGAAAAGGTTCAAATAATACTCGACGAAGTGAATGCGGATTTACAAGAGGACCCCACCAACGACGTCTTGCTTCTGCGACGTGCTGGTTGTTATTTCTATATGCGGGAATACCAAAAAGCCCTCGATGATTTTTCCGCAGCCTCTACCCTTAACCAACATTCTTTGGAGGCGCTGATAGGAAAGGCACGATGTTTATTTTCGCTGCGGCGGACCGGAGAGGCATTCCGTTCCATTGATGCCCTCATCGCCGACAATCCGGAATATATTGCAGCTTATATGACCAGAGGTTGGATGTATTTGAATATAGGAGAAATGGATAAAGCGAACGAGGATTTCAATCGATGCATTTCCCTCGATGCGCATGATCCCTTTGCATTTATCCTGCGGGCCAGCACCTACGGAGAACGCGGTCAACTAGCTGAAGCGACCGAGGATTTGAATCAAGCACTGCGATTAAATCCCCGATTAGTGCCCGGCTATGTTTGGCGGGGCATGACCTTTTTAAACCAAGAGCAACTCGCTTTGGCACAGGCGGATTTTGACAAGGCGTTGGAATTAAACCCACGTGACGCATTGGCGCATATTGGACGAGGCCTGGTGTTGAGCAGTCGCTCTGAATGGAATCAAGCCTTGGCCGAAGTGCAAAAAGCGATTGAATTAGATCCCGAGAATTCGACGGTCCTAGAAGCACACGCCCAAATACTTGCTTTGCAGGGCAAAACGGACCAAGCCATAGAACAAATGAACCAGATCATCGCGCAAGGCGAAAAAGCCAGTGACCAGCATCAAGGACTAAAAAAAGACTTGGCAAAAAGCTACATGCGTCGCGGCCTGTTCATTTTATCAACCCGTGCCAATTTACCCCAAGCAATATCAGATTTCAATCGCGCCGCGGTTTTGGTGCCCGCGGTTTCAACCTATGCTGCGCTGGCTGGCAATGCTTACCTAGAACAACATGAATTAGCGAGGGCATGGACGGAATTCGAAAGAGCTTTACAAAAAGACCCAAATGATGCTTTGGCACATATCGGCAAAAGCCGAGTATACGCCGAAAAGAAAGAGTACCAACAAGCGTTGAACGAAATCGACCTTGTGATTGAAACAAAAACACAACTCCCGGCGGTTTATTCCGTTCGGGCACAGATCTATGCAGAACTCGGAAATTTGGAACTTGCCCTACGCGATAATACCACCGCCTTGGAGTTGGCGGATGCGCCCAAGCAGCCCCACGAAACAACGGCCGCGAGCCTACTGCAAGTTACGAAAGCCGAACTCTACACAAACCGCGCGAGCCTTTATTACCGTAAGGGAAATACGTCCCTAGCCGCGAAGGATGTTAACAGCGCGTTAGTCGCAGACGATAAATTTGCGGCGGCGTACCTCATGCGCGGCCTTATAGCGGTTGAGGAAGAGAGCACGGATAGGGCGATAGCCGATTTGACCACGGCCATTAAATTAGATCCGCGCAACAGCAAGGCCTTTCAGATGAGAGGGAAGCTGAAGGGCGAGCAGGGTGATTATTTGGACGCTTTGGTGGATTTCCAACAGGCGCTGGAAATAGATCCTGGAGATGTAGATACCTATTTCCTGCGAGGCATTCTATTTATTTCGACCGGGGCATTTACGAGAGCGATCGCTGATTTCGATCGAGCTATACAGATTGATCCTAAAAGTCCCCGCGCTTATGCCAATCGCGGAGATGCTCATTTTGGAAATCGGGAATATGCGAAAGCATTGGATGATTATAATAGGGCGGTCGGCCTCGATTCGCGGTATGCCCGCGACTATGTTCAGTTCATAGAAGCCTATTTGTATGACAGAGAACGGATACTTCAGCAGGAGATGCCCTTCCTATATCGTGCCATTGAATTAGATCGGGAAAACTATCGACTTCTATTTCTAAGCGGAAATTACTTTTATGAGAATGGCAATTATGAGAAATCCATAAGAGATTATTCAAGAATAATTGAAATGGACATAGTGAGGACAGCGAGGGCTATGGCGTACATCCAGCGGGGCAATGCTTACCGCAGGTTAGAGGAATACAACAAGGCACTTGCTGATTATGAAAAGGCTTTAGAGATTGACGATCAAAGCGAACATGCATTCCTAAGTCTCGGGATACTATTGATACAATTAAAAAGATATGACAAAGCCCGGGATTATTTAGATAGATTAATAAAAATAAAACCGAACGTTTCTAAAGCCTACGAATATCGTGGACATATGTATTTCGGAACCTCGGAGCTTGATAAAGCCGACGCCGATTATCAGACCGCGTTACAAATAGACCCGGGTAATGCCAATGCAAAAGAGGCCCTTTCTCAGCTGCGTAAAAAAAAGGCAAAAATGAACCTAAACGAGAAAAGACCGGGGGCAAATAATGACCAATGATCCGGCGGAGGGCTAGTCTACTTCGCAATCTTCGCCGGGGCTTCTTCAGGTTGTTCCATCCCCGAGCATTTGTGTTCTTGCATGAACTTTTTCATGGTTTCGCAGCAAGGCCGCATGCCTTTGCCGTGCATCATGCCATGGCCTTCCATCATCATGCCCATGCCCGCTGGGTAGGGCATACAGCCCACCATGCCTTTAGGCCCACAGGCCGTGGCCAGGATCCCACCGGTGAAGACCACGGCGGCCGCGAGCCAGAGCAGGACCGCCACGGCCAGCCCGAAGTTCTTGAGGCCCGCCTGCTCGATCTTGGCTCGCACCACCAGCACGAAAAAGCTGATGGTCAGGAGCACCGTGGTCGGTATGAGCGCCAACAATCCGATCAGTCGCATAAGCAATTCCCCCTTCGAGTAGAATGGTTGCAAGGAGTATTGTATGACTAGAAGAGGATAAGTCTAGATAAAATATAATATTACCACAAGAGTAAATATATTCCAAATTAGGTTGACAGATTGGCTTAAAACCCTTAGAATATTCCAGAACGGAATATTGTTAAGGGGGTCTAAGCTATGTATCATGGATAATTGGACCATGGAACAGACCGAAAAATTCAAGCGCGAAAGCACGCTTTACAAGAAAAATTTTCCAGATGAACTTACTGCGGTTTTAGTGAATCTGGAGCGGTATTTCAAAACTCTTCAAAATTTAGGTAATCCCCTCAGGATTAATGCGGGATTTATTCATAATGAACCTTCGGGTATAAAAGCAATCGACCAGAAAGGAGGTTGTAGGAGAGGGAAATTACGACAAACACGGTTATATTTGTTCCCAGACCAAACCACAAGAACGCTCTACCTCCTGGCAATTGGGGATAAAAAAAGCCAGCGTCGCGACATTGAGATGTGCCGTAAGGAAGTTAGTCGCATAAAGAAAGGAAACTATGCCGATGGGGGAGAAAATAGCCAACGTCAGGGAACTGCTTAAACGCATTTCGACCGACGATGAATTTATTGAAAATGTTCAAAATGAAATAAAAAACAGAACGGTTTCGCAGTTTCTTTTACAAATAAGGTGCGAACATAATCTTACACAAAATCAAATTGCTCAAAAAATTGGGTGTTCACAAAGTAGAATTTCAAAAATCGAAACATCTTGTGACGACGAAATATCTATTGATGATCTTCTGTCGTATGCAAAAGCTCTAAAGTTAAAACTCGAGATAGGGTTTCGTCATGAGTCTATAACTATTGTAGATTTAATTAAATATCATGTTTATAAAATTAAAGGTTACCTTGCGCAATTAAGGTCTTTAGTAAAAGGGGATGAATCACTGAATAAGGGGATAGCCAATTTTCATATTGAAGCTCTATATAACATCGGTAAGGCGATAATTGAAGGACTCGGTGAGTTAAATGTGTCTAGAATAAAGGTGCAAGATAAGTCGCCCATTCATATTTCTGCGCCCTACGATATTACAAGACAAACAAAGGTAGATAAAGAAAGCAAAATCACGAAGAATAAATAATAAATATTAATAACTACGCAATCTTTTATTGTTAGTCCTGGTTAAGGTGAACAGAATAAACATTTAGTATTCCCAAATAATATTGTTTTAAGAACGCGCCACCGTTCTTGTGATTAAAGCATTGGCGTTTAGAGAGGAAATTCTATGAATGGACAAGAGGACTCGGCCGCGAACCTCCTAAGGGAACGAGAAGAAATACTAAAAAGAATCCAAATACATACAAAGGAAATTACTAGAAAAATCGGAGAAGATATACGTAACCTTCCGCAATTTCATAAGCTTGCGGAAGAAATGGATCAGGCCGCCAAGTCTAATCAATCATACTTTAGTATTTATAGACCTTTTCTTGATTTTATGAAGGAATCAAATAATCGTCTTTTAGAGATTGAAGAAGCTATCTTTTTCAATGTAAACGAATATCATGGCTCTAATCAGAGTCTAACTTCGTCAGCAATTGCAACTGCTTCAAATATGGCTCCTAGCTTACTTCATAATATTCCTTTCCCTGCTGCCGGCCCTTTTGTGTCCAAGCAAAAGCGGGAAGAAATCACGATAAGGCTTCAACCTATTAGTCCGGGGTTGAGTCAGACTTATCAGGCGATACCAGATATTTATTATAGTTCAGATAAAGAAGGAATTAGAGGCGCACTTTATCAGGCGCGTCAAACTCTTGACCACCTGCTTGAAGCTCTTGCTCCAGATAACGAAGTGAAAGAATCGCCTTTTTATGTTGAAAAACCCGAACCTAATAAAGGAAAGGTATTTAGACGAGAAAGATATCTATTTGCCTGTAACAAACATATTGCCGATAGGAGCAAGACAAAATACTTTGAGGCAAGGATTGATCATTTGCTTTCATTATATGAATCTCTAAATGAAGCGCATATCCGTGGTGTTTTAAACGCCGAAAAACTTGACCCGGTATTGAAACTTACAGATGAATTTCTCGATGAGTGGTTAAATGCTATGAATTAAGATGTGGTTTTATCGAGGTAGTTAAACTTCCTTTTTACTTCAACTATTCAAAGAAATAGTGACTCTCTAATTTTAATTTAATAGTTCAACTACCTAAAGAAAATATTATTACCATAAAATGCGCCTCCGTTTGGTAGCTAGTATTCCTCGATAAATTTCCCATGCATTTTCCGCCGCCCAGTACTAGAATAGGGAGCACTTTATCCCCCGGCCGGTCCGGGGCAGGAGACCGCACGTGAAGGCTTCGTTCCGCGAGCGGTTGGCCGAGGGCGTCATCCTCTTCGACGGCGCCATGGCCACCATGCTCTACAAAAAGGGCGCGTACATCAACCAGTGCTACGAGGCCCTCAACCTCACGGCCGCCAAGCAGGTCTCGGACCTGCACGAGGAGTACGTGCGCGCGGGCGCGGACGTGCTCAAGACCAACTCCTTTGGCGCCAACCTCCACAAACTGCGCGGTTTCGGCCTGGAGGACCAGGTCGTGGCCGTGAACGAGGCCGCGGTCCGGCTGGCCCAACAGGCGGCCGGCGAGCGCGTGTGGGTGGCCGGGTCGGTCGGCCCGATCGGCGCGCCGATCCAGCCCCTGGGCAAGATCACGCAGGCCGAGGCCGAGGCCATGTACCGCCAGCAGCTCGGGGCGCTCATCGGCGCGGGCGCGGACCTCATCATCTTCGAGACCTTCGCGGACGCGCACGAGCTGGCCATCGCGGTCAAGGTCACCCGCGAGCTCTCCGACCTGCCCATCGTGGCCCAGGGCTCCTTTAGCGAAAAAAGCGAGACCGCGATCGGCACCAAGGTGGACACGTTCATCTGCGACACGGCCGAGCTGCCGGTGGATGTCATCGGCTTCAACTGCTCCACCGGCCCGGCGCACATGCTCACGCTTCTGGAGCAAGCGATCAAGCTCAGCCCCAAGCCGTTTTCCTGCCAGCCCAACGCGGGGTTCCCGAAAATGCTGGACGGCCGCAATTTTTACCTGGCCTCCACCGAATACATGGCCGAGTACGCCAAGCGGTTCATTCAGACCGGCGCGCGGGTCGTGGGCGGCTGCTGCGGCACCGCGCCCAAGCATATCAAAGCCATGCGCGCCGCGATCCGGGCGCTGTTTCCCGGCCAGGCCTCGTTCGCGGCCAGTTGTACCGTGGAGGCCCACGCGCCGGCCGCGCCGGAGATAAACATGGCGGACAAGTCGCGCCTGGGCGCCAAACTCGCGGCCGGCCGCTTCGTGACCTCGGTGGAGATCACGCCCCCGCGCAGCGCCGACCCGGCCCCGACCCTCGACAAGTGCCGCGCCCTCAAGGGGCTCGGCATTGACGCGGTCAATATCCCGGACGGGCCGCGCGCTTCGGCGCGCATGTCGCCCCAGGTGCTGGCCATGCTGATCGAGCGCGAGGTCGGGCTGGAGGCGGTGCTGCACTACACCTGCCGGGACCGCAACATCATCGGCATGCAGTCCGACCTGCTGGGCCTGCACGCGGCCGGCGTCCGCAACCTGCTGATCATCACCGGCGACCCGCCCAAGATGGGCGACTACCCGGACGCCACCGCGGTGTTTGACGTGGATTCCATCGGCCTAACCCGCATCGTGACCGGCCTGAACCAGGGCCGGGATGTGGGCGGCAATCCCATTCCCACGCCTTTATCGTTCCTGAAAGGCGTGGGTGTCAACCCGGGCGCCATCAACCTGGACGAGGAACTGGAGCGCCTGCGCCAGAAGATTGACGCGGGCGCGGAATTCATGATCACCCAGCCCGTGTTTGATCCCGAGCTGTTCCTGCGCTTCCGGGAACGGATTCGCGATATCCGCCTGCCGCTGATCGCGGGCATCTGGCCCCTGGTGTCGTTCAAGAACGCGGAGTTCATGAACAATGAAGTGCCCGGCGCGCAGGTGCCGCCGGCCCTGCTGGAGCGGATGCGGAACAAGGGCAGCGGCCCGGAAGCCCAGCAGGAAGGCGTGCGCATCGCGGGCGAGGCGCTGCGCGCCATCAGGGACAGCATCCAGGGCGTGCAGGTGTCCGCGGCCCTGGGCAAGGTCGAGCTCGCCATGGACGTGCTGCGCCAAGGCGGCATACTCAAGGAGGGAACTCATGAAGCCTAAGACCGATTCGCCCGAGCCGGCCAAGCTGTCACCCTGGTTCTTGCTGGCCACCATTTTCATCACGGGCAATGTCATCATGATGCTCGAGGTGGTGGGCACGCGCGTGGTCGGCCCGTTCTTCGGGGTGGGCATCTACGTGTGGTCCGCGTTGATCACCGTCGCGCTCCTGGCCCTGGCCGCGGGCTACTGGCTGGGCGGCCTGTGGGCGGACAACCGGCGGCAGCCGGAATTCCTGTACCTGGTGATCCTGCTCTCGGGCGTGATCACCCTGCTCATCCCCGTGTGGCGCAATCCCTTGCTGGCCTTTGCCAGCCAATTCGGCGTGCGCGGCGGCGTTCTGGTCGGCAGCGCGCTCCTGTTCGGGCCGCCGCTGTTTTTGCTCGGCATCGTGAGCCCCTACGCCACCAAGCTGTTCACCGACCAGTTCGAAAAGCTGGGCTCGCGCGTCGGCCTGCTCTACTCGATTTCCACCGTGGGGAGCTTCCTGGGGACGATCACCATGGGGTTTTACCTGATCCCCACCTTTGACCTGAGAACCATCCTGCTCGCCCTGGGCCTGGCTTTGCTGGTTATGCCGGCCTTGTTCTTCCTGCTCTACCGCCGGCAGAAGCTCGGGGTGGCCATGACCCTGCTGGCCCTGGTGCTGGCCGCCGCGGTAACGGCCATGACCAGCGGAACCCAGCCCTTGCGGAACGAACGGGTCAAGCTGGTGTATAAAACCACCAGCTTTTACGGCGAGATCAAGGTCGTGGACTTTGGCGCGCAGCGCCTGCTGCTGGTGGACGGCGTGACCCAGTCCGGCGAGCTTACGGCCACCCATCAGGCCACCCCGCAGTACGTCAAGGACATGGACCAGTTGATCAAGCGCTTCCACCCCGGGGCGAAGCGCGCCCTGGTGCTTGGCCTGGGCGGAGGCAACATGATCCATGCCCTGGTGGAACGCGGTCTGGAAGTGGACGTGGTGGAAATTGACCCCAAGATCCTCGATGTGTCCACCCGCTTTTTCGGCGTGGACCCGCAGCGGGTGCGGATCACGCTCGAGGACGGCAGGCGCTTCGTGCGCGCCTGCGCCAAACAGTACGACGTGGTGGTGTGCAACACGTTTTCCGGCGAATCGTTCCCCACGCACATGCTGACACGGGAATTTTTCCGGGAGGTCAACCGCATCCTGGCCCCGGGCGGCGTCACGGTGCTGAACTTCGTGGGCTATGTCCAGGGGCCGCACCGGATGGCCTCGGCTTCGGTTTACGCCACGCTCAAGGCGGCCAACGCGTGGTGCGAGGTGTATTTCCGCGAGCCCCATCATCAGTTCGCCAATATCCTTTTCGTGGGCGGGCGGAACGCGGCGGCGGCCGAACCGGACGCTGACCCGGCCTGGGAGAACCTGAAAACCCGCCGGGTCGAAATTCACGGGGCGGACCAGGCCGTGGTGTGCACGGATGATTACAACCCCGTGGAATTCTTGAACCGCGTGACCTACCGGCGGTGGCGTCAGATGGTCATTGATTACGTCGGTGCCGATGTACTGCTGAATTAATCCAGAACCGGGTTTTCTTCATTTGGTCGTTGCGAGGCGCCCTGAGCTGGTCCAAGGGCACCGAAGCAATCCCGAAATATCAACTGTTCAACAAGAGTGCCACGCTTCCTTCGGTCGTTCGCAATGACTTCACTAAGCGGCGGAAGTTCCCGGCGATTCATTACGGATGGATAGGGGGGCCATGTCCAAGCGCGTGCTCGCTGAAGCCCAGACCGTTCTCGCCGCGCATCTGCCGCGGCAGGGCGCGGTCGTGATCGGTGTTTCCGGCGGCGCGGATTCCGTGGCCCTGCTGGACCTGGCCGGCCGCTTGATCCCCCGCGCCAGCCAGCGGCTGAAGGTGGTGCACGTGCACCATGGACTCAGGTCCCGGTCCGCGGACCTGGACCAGCGCCTGGTGCAGCGCCATGCCGCCAGGCTGGGAGTGGATTGCTGGTGTTACCGCAGCCAGGCAGCGCACGTGGCGTCCAAGCGAGGCCTGACCGTGGAGGAAGCCGGGCGCCTGGTGCGGCAGGCCTGCCTGCTGGACGCGGCCTGGCAGTGGAAGGCGCGCGTGGTCCTTCTGGCCCACCACGCGGACGACCAGGCCGAGACCGTGCTGGCCCAGCTCCTGCGCGGCGCCGGCGGGCAGGGGCTTGCGGGCATGCGGCCGGCCCGGCCGTTTCCGCATCCGGCCGCGCCGCCAAACCTGCTGCTGTTGCGGCCGCTGCTGGGCCTGCGCAAACCAGAACTGCAAGCCTACTGCCGGAGCCGCCGCCTGGCCTGGCGGGAGGACGCCAGCAACCGTTCCCCGCATTTCAGCCGCAACCGCATCCGCCTGCGCCTGCTGCCGCTATTAAGGCGCGCATACAATCCGCAAATCGAAAAATTGCTCGCGGCGACCGCCGCGAGCCAGGCCCGCGACGACGACTATCTGTCGCGCCTGGCCGAACGGGCGTTCCGGCGTCTGGTCCGCAAGCTGCCTGGCCGCGGCCTCGTGCTCGACCGCCGGGGATTTTGCCGCCTGGCGCCGAGCCTGCGGTTCCGCGTGGCCGGCCTGGCCTGGGACCGGCTGGGCCTTGCCAACAAATCGGCACTCCACTTGGAACGGATGGTTGCGGCTTGGGTCAGCGGGCATTCCGGATTAAGCCTGCCTGGCAACTGGAGCGCAGACGCCGGCGGCCGGCAACTCCGGCTCGTACCCCGGCAAGAGATGGATAAGCCCGCGGCTTGGAAGCTTCCCCTGCGGCTGGGAAGGAACGCGAACCGCCGCTGTCCCTATGGGGTCGAAATCCGGGCCGCGGCGGTTCCCAGGACGCCCGCGCGGCTCAGAGCCGCGCGGCGGCCGCGCGCGATCCTCATTGATGCCGGCGCCTGGAAAACAGGATGGGTGGCGCGGACCTATCGGCCCGGGGATTTTATCCGCCCCCTGGGACTCGCGGGACACAGGCAGGATGTGCGAAAAATTTTCACCGCCATGCGCTTGGCCCCGGAGGAAAGGAACGCCTGGCCGCTGGTGGCTCGCGGCAGGGAAGTGCTGTGGGTACCTAAGGGACCAATGTCCGACGACTTGAAGATCACGCCCCGGACCAAAAAGGCTTTGAAAATAGACCTGTTCAAGGCGGGGGCGCAAAAAGCAACAGACCGGTAAAAACACGGATAATAATAATGTAGTAAAATTCCCGCCGGTGGTTATTAATCCTTGAAAAGCCTGATCGAATCCGGATAATTTGAAGTTGCCAGCCCCTGGGCAGTGTGCTAGATTGAAGAACGCGGCGGCTTTCCAGCGGCCGCGAGGGTTGGAGGACGTCCGTGAATAACTCACTGAAAACACTTTCCTTCTGGCTGTTCATTTTCATTGTCGTCATTATGCTGGTCAACTACATCAATCTGCCCAAGCAGATTGGCCAGAAACAATACAACTACAGCGAATTTTTGCAGGACGTGGAGCGAGGCGAGATCGCGCGCGTCGTGATCGTGCAGAAAGACCAGTCCGGCAAGGAAGTCGCCGGCAAGCGCCGGGACGGGACCAACTTCACGCTCGTCGCGCCGTCGGACGACCCCAAGCTGTTCGAAATACTCCATAACCAGAAAGTGGAGATCGTCAGCAAACTGCCGCAGACCTCGGGCATGCAGTGGCTTGCCACCTTCTTCTTCTCTTGGGGGCCGGTCATCGCCTTTATCCTGTTCTGGCTGTATTACCTGAACAAGATGCAGGGCGGCACGGGCGGGGCGATCGCTTTCGGCAAGAGCAAGGCCAAGATGATGACCACGGCCAACCGCCCCAAGGTGACCTTCGCCGATGTGGCGGGGGTGGACGAAGCCAAGCAGGACCTGGAGGAAATCATCGAATACCTCAAGGACCCGGGCAAGTTCCAGCGCCTGGGCGGCAAGATCCCCAAGGGCGTGCTCCTGCTCGGCCCTCCGGGGACGGGCAAGACGCTCTTGGCCCGCGCCGTCGCGGGCGAGGCGGGCGTGCCGTTTTTCAGCATTTCCGGGTCGGATTTCGTGGAAATGTTCGTGGGCGTGGGCGCTTCGCGCGTGCGCGACCTGTTCGAGCAGGGCAAGAAGAATGCGCCCTGCATTATCTTTATTGATGAGATTGACGCGGTCGGACGCCACCGCGGCGCGGGCCTGGGCGGCGGCCACGACGAGCGGGAACAGACCCTCAACCAGCTGCTGGTGGAAATGGACGGGTTCGAGACCAATTCCGGCGTGATCCTGATCGCGGCCACGAACCGGCCGGACGTGCTGGACCCGGCGCTGCTGCGCGCCGGCCGCTTTGACCGGCAGGTGGTCGTGGACCGGCCGGACCTGCCGGGCCGGGTGGGCATCCTCAAGGTGCATACCAAGAACATCGTGCTCGCGCCGGACGTGGACCTGCAGATCCTGGGACGCCGCACGCCCATGTTCTCCGGCGCCGATCTCGCCAACCTGGTCAACGAGGCCGCGCTTTTGGCCGCGCGCCGCAATAAAAAGGCCGTGACCATGGAGGAGCTGGAAGAGTCCATCGAACGGGTCATGGCCGGGCCCGAGCGCAAGAGCCGCGTGATCTCGGAGCGCGAAAAGCGGATCATCGCCTACCACGAGGCCGGGCATGCGATGGTCTCCAAGCTGATCCCCGGCTCCCACCCGGTGCATAAGGTTTCCATTATCCCGCGCGGGCACGCGGCCCTCGGGTACACCCTGCGCATGCCTTTGGAAGACCAGTACCTCTACCTGCGCGAGGAGCTGCTCGGTGAGATCGCCGTGAAGCTCGCCGGCCGGGCGGCCGAACAGCTGGTCTTCGAGGAGATTTCGTCTGGCGCCAGCGACGACCTGGAGCGGGCCACGGACATCGCCCATACCATGGTCTGCGAGTGGGGCATGTCCAAAGAGATGGGCACCATGACCTTCGGTAAAAAAGACCGCGAGGTGTTCCTCGGCAAGGACCTCCTGAAGGAAAAGAACTACAGCGAGAAGACCGCCCAGGAGATTGACGCCGAGGTCCGCAAGATCATCACGCAAGCATATGACCGCGCCCTCCTGCTCCTGCGGAAGAACGAAGCCAAACTGCACAAGCTGGCCGAGACCCTGCTGGAGAAGGAGATCATCGAGGGTGAGGAAGTCAACCGCATCCTAAACCTTAAAACCCCGGCAGCCAAGGAGGCCAAGGCTTAATCGTCCCCTTCGCGTACCACGTCCGCGGGACGAAGGGCTCCTGGCTGCCACGACACTAGGAGTCCTGGCCGTATGGCGTCTTTGAGCTGGCAGTCCGGTTCCCGCCGCTTCACCCTTCCCGATCGCCCGCTGATCATGGGCATTATCAACTTGAGCCCGGACTCTTTTTCCGACGGCGGCCTGGTGACCAATCCGGCCGCGGCCGAACGCCGCGCGCGCGAACTGCTGGCCGCGGGCGCCGATCTGCTGGACGTGGGCGCGGAATCCACCCGCCCCGGCGCCGCGCCTCTGCCGGCCGCGGCGGAAAAGCGCCGGCTGCTGCCGGTCCTGCGCCGCCTCTCCAAATTATCCGCGCCGGTCTCGGTGGACACGTACAAGCCCGAGGTCGCCCAAGCCGCGCTGGCCGCGGGCGCCGCGCTCCTCAACGACATTTGCGGCCTGGACCATCCGGCCATGTACCGGGTTGCGGCCGCGTCTCGCGTCCCGCTCATCATCATGCACATGCGCGGCACGCCCCAAACCATGCAGCGCGCCCCGCGCTACGCCGATGTGGTCCGCGACGTGCGGCGGGCCTTGCTGGCCGCGGCGCGCCGGGCCCAGACGGCCGGGGTGCCGCGGGGCCGCATCATCCTGGACCCGGGCATCGGCTTCGGCAAGACGCCGCGGCACAACCTGCAGCTCCTGCGCGGGTTGCCCCGGCTGGCGGCCGCCGGATATCCCGTGCTGGTCGGGCCGTCGCGCAAATCCTTTATCGCCGCGGTGCTGGGGCCCCTGCCGCCGGCCGCGCGCGCCTGGGGCACCGCGGCCGCGGTCGCCTGGGCGGTGGCAGCGGGCGCGCGTGTCCTGCGCGTGCACGACGTCGCGGAAATGCGCATGGTGGCGCGCGTCACGGCCGCCATCCGCGACGGAAGGGCGGCCTGACCGTGCAGCAGGAACTGACGCGCTTTATCCAGCTGCTGGGCGGATTTCGCTGGCAGGACGCGGTGGACATTCTGCTGGTCGCCGTTCTCATTTACTATCTCCTGCTCATGATCCGCGACACGCGCGCCATGCAGGTGCTCAAGGGGTTTCTGGTGCTGCTGGCCTTCGGCCTGCTGGGCTCGCAGCTGCACCTGTACACCATCAACTGGCTTCTGACCAGCCTCTGGGCGGTGTTCCTGGTGGCGTTCACCATCATCTTCCAGCCTGAACTGCGCCGGGTGCTGGTGCAGCTCGGGCGGCAGGGATTGTTCAAGGGGCTGATGAAAGTGGAGGCCCGGCTGTACAAGGAAATCACCGAGGCCTGCCGCGTTCTGTCGCGCCGCAAGCTGGGCGCCCTGATCGTGCTCGAGCGCAATGTCGCGCTCAAAACCTATATTGACAGCGGGACGCTCCTGGATGCCGAACTGACCAGCCAGCTCTTGGTCACCCTGTTCGTGCCCAAGACGCCCCTCCACGACGGCGCCGCGATCATCCGGGAGGGGCGGGTGGTGGCGGCCGGCTGCATTCTGCCGCTGACCGAAAACCCCGGCGTGGACAAGACCATGGGCACGCGCCACCGCGCGGCCATCGGCCTGACCGAAGAGACGGACGCGGTGGCCATTGTCATCTCGGAAGAGAATCGCAGCATTTCCCTGGCCGTGGGCGGCAAGATCACGCCGGCCATTGACCCCCAGACGCTGGAGGAAATGCTGACCCTGTACGGGCCCAAGCGGGGGTAGCCAAAGCCCCTTCGCCGGGAACAACCGCGTTGCCGTGGTGAAAGCGTGATCCCTGCTCCGGAGAGGGCGCCCCGGCCGGATGGATGGGCGGGACTTCCTTCGACCGCTCCCGCCGGGCGTCGTCTCTCGGGCTGAAAGGAGAAGTCCCGGCCGAAACCGGCCGGGGGATCCCATGCTCGGTCTTCCTCGCAGCTGGACGAATTTCCTGAGGACCAAGGTATTCATCAACTGGCAGTACAAGCTGGCCGCGGGCGCCGCGGCTTTCGTGATTTGGAGCTATGTGGCCGGCCAGCAGACCATTCAGGCCATTTACACGGTTCCGGTTTTTTTCCAAAACCTTCCGGCTGGCAGCGAGATGATGCGCACCTCGGCGGAGACCATCCAGGTCACGCTGTCGGGCCGCAGGGACCGCATGCTGTCCCTGCGCGAACGCCAAATCTGGGTTTCGCTGAACCTGTCCGAGATGAAGATCGGGCGTAACACCTACCGGGTGAACCGGGAAGACATTATTGCCCCTGCCGGCCTTGAAATTAAGGCGTTTACCCCCCAAAAGCTTACCATTCAGCTGGCCAAGAGCGAGCCGCCCGCCGAAGTGATACAGCCTTGAGAAAACACACAGACCCATTTTTCCGGGAACTCTCGCTGAGACTCGATCGTATTGCTTGATGAAGGGAGGCCGCATGGACCGCCCTCACGCTGATTCCCGCGGCGGCTCAAGGCCACGGCCGCCGGCTGGGGATGGAGGCGAAAACGCGATGCCACAGGCAGGAACGCTGACCGCACAGGCCGGAATCCGGGCGGCTGAGCCGCTGGACCAGGGCGAGGTCCAGTGGGCCGAGCAGTTCCGGGAGGGCGATCCCGAGGCGTTCCGGAAACTGATTCAGGACTACCAAGGCCGGTTGCTGAGACTGGGCATGCGGCTGTTCGGCCAGCGGGCCGAGGCCGAGGATTTTGCCCAGGAAGCCCTGGTGCGGATATACGAAAAGCGGGGCTACTACGACGCGCAACGGCCTCTGGCGCCCTGGCTGTTCACCGTGGCGGTCAACCTCGGACGCGAACGCCTGCGCCGCCGCCGGGAATGGCCCCGGGGCGACCGGCTGCCCGAGGGTGTGCAGGAGCCGGATGGAGAAAAATCCCTGCTGCGGGCCGAGCGCAGACACTTGGTCCAGCAGGCGCTCAACCGGGTGCCGGCGCCGTTCCGGGAATGCCTGGCCTTGCGGTACGAGGCGGATCTCAGCCTGCAAGACCTGGCCCGGGTTCTGCGCCTGCCGGTCGGCACGGTCAAGTCCCGGCTTAGCCGGGGGCTCGCGGTCTTTCAGCGGCAGTATCGGTTGTTGGGAGGTGAGGCGGAATGAAGTGCGCGCAAGTTCAAAAGCGTTTAAGCGCGCTGGTGCTCGGTCTGTTGCCGGCGGCCGAGGCCCGTGAGGTTGCGGCCCACGGGGAGGAATGCGAGGCCTGCCGGGAGGAACTGGCCAGGATGCGGGCCGCGGCCCGCGCGTTGGCGTCCGCGCGGCCGGAGGTGCCGGCCGTGGACCTGACGGAACGCGTCCTCCGCCGGATCACCCGCCCCGCGCCCGCTCCGCGCTGGAACGTGTGGGTGCCGCTGGCGGCCGGGGCGGCCCTGGCCGCGGCCATCCTGGCGGCGCCCTGGGTAAGCAAGCCGGAGCCGTTCAGCACGCCGGAAATGCTGCAAGCCTATAACGAGGATGCCATCGCGCTTTCCCTTTGGGGAACAGCGGCCACGACCGAGACCGAGGACCCCACCTGGGGATTACCCACGGAGCTCGCGGCGTGGATCAATACAGATTGAACCCGAATCAAGGAGGCAGTCATGAACATGAAATGGAATGAGCTGAGAACGTGGAGTCTCGCGCTGCTCCTGGCGGCAGGGCTGGCCGGTTGGTCCGCGCCGGCGTGGGCCGAACCGCCGGAAAGCCCCGAACCGGAGGCGATGGGGGAACCCGGGGCTCCGCCCTTCCTGGGGGCGCTGAACTTGACCCAGGACCAGCTCGACGCCCTGAAAAAGGACAAGCTCGCCAGCCGGCGCCAGATGATCAGCCGGCGCGCGGAGATGGAGAATCTGCACCTGGACCTGGAAGCCGAGCTGGATAATTCCAAACCGAACAAGGCCCAGATCGAAAAGTATGCCCGCCGCATCGGCGAACTGCACGGGCAGATGATCGCCTCCCGGGCGCAGTCCGTGCTCTTTCTGCGCGGCCTGCTCACCCCGGAACAGCAGAAAACGCTTGATTCCCTGCGCATGAACCCCGGCTGCATGGATGGTCCGGGCATGGGCAAGCAGGGGAAACGCGATCGCGGCAGACGCTATCCGGGCAAGGACAGAATGTAATTTTCCAAAGAGACACCTCGCGGGAAACCGGCGCGTTGCCCTTGCGGGCGGCGCGCCGGTTTGTCATTCCAGCCTGTTTTCCCGTTGACGCTGTTTATAGCGCTGGTATATCATCTCTTTCTGTTTCTTGCCACCCTGCTGGTCCGGGGAGGGCGTGATGGGCAATGTGCAACCGATTCCGGAGGTCCGGCCGCTGGCCGGGGTGCTGGCCGCGGACCAGGATCTGCTGAGCCGCGCGGAACAGGCGCTGACCGAGTATTTCGGGCCCCCGGCCTGCCGCTCCGAAGCGGTTCCTTTCCTCCACACCCAGTACTATGCGGCGGAGATGGGCGAACCGCTGTGGCGGCAATTCCTGGTGTTCGAGCGGCTGCGGCCGGCCGAGGAACTGGCGGACTGGAAACTGGCCGCGAACGCCATGGAGCGCGGCCTGGGCTTGAACGCGCGGGGCGGCCGCCGCGTGAACCTGGACCCCGGATACCTGGCGCCTGGCAAACTGGTGCTGGCCAGCACCAAGAACCACGAGCACCGCATCTACCTGCGCAACGGCATCTACGCGGAAATGACGTTGCGCATCCGCCAGCATCGTTTCGCCGCATGGCCCTGGACCTATCCGGATTATGACGCGGCACGGCCGTTCTTCGACGCCGCGTACGCCGCGTACTTGCAGGCCCTGGGTCCTGGAACCCAGAACGCGGAAGGAGCTGTTTTCACATGACGCTGTCCAACGCCGGCATTATGGGAACCGGCATGTACGTGCCGGCCAAAGTGCTGACCAACCACGACCTGGAAAAGATGATGGACACCAACGACGAGTGGATCACCACGCGCGTGGGCATCAAGGAACGCCACATTGCCGCGCCCGAGGAAACGGCCTCCAGCATGGGCGCTCACGCGGCGCGCGAAGCCCTGGCCGAAGCCAAGATCGCTCCCGCGGAGGTGGACCTCATCATCACCGCCACTATTTCCGGCGACGTGCCCTGGCCTTCCACGGCCTGCTTCATCCAGCGGGAACTGGGCGCCACGCGGGCGGCCTGTTTCGACGTGGAGGCGGCCTGTACGGGATTCATCACCGGGCTGAGCCTGGCACAGGCGTTCATCCGCTCGGGCCAGTACCAGACCGTGCTGGTGGTCGCGGCCGAAGTTTTAAGCCGCTTTACGGACTGGCAGGACCGGAACACGGCCGTGCTTTTCGGGGACGCGGCCGGCGCCGCGGTCCTGCGGCCCGTGGATGCGCCACAAGGCATCCTGGCCACTTACCTGGGCGCGGACGGGAGTAAAAAGGACCTGCTGGAACTGCCTGCCGGAGGCTCCCGCCTGCCGGCCAGCCACGAAACCGTTGAGAGCCGTTTACATTATATGAAGATGAAGGGCAATGAAGTCTTCAAGTTCGCGGGCCGGGCCATGGCCGCGGCGAACCTCAAGGCGCTGGAGCGCGCGGGCCTGACGATAGAGGATGTGGACCTGCTCATCCCGCACCAGGCCAACATGCGGATCATCCAGGCCGCGGCCCGGCTATCCAACTTGCCCATGGAGAAGGTGTTCCTGAACATCGAGCGCTACGGCAACACCTCGGCCGCGACCACGGCCGTGGCTTTGTGCGAAGCGCGGCGCGAAAAACGCGTGAGCCCGGGGTCGCTCTGCCTGCTGGTTGCGTTCGGCGGGGGTTTCACCTGGGGGTCCTGTTTGGTGCGTTTATAGCGGGACAGCGGGAATAAAAAAAGGGGCGGCCGCGGGGCCGCCCCTTTTTTGTTGAGGATGCGCGGAAGATTTTCGGCTGGCGTCTCCGGGAGGGGAATGCTAAACTTTAAATGAAGCCGGAGGAGGAGGAAGAGCATGGCGGTTCTGAATTTCCGCCGCTACGCGCGGGTGGAAGTGGACATCCCGGTGCGCTGTGCCGTGAACGAGTCGGCCCAGGCCGTATCGGGCTATCTCAGCAACCTCAGCGAGGAAGGCGCCTCTCTGATCAGTCCGGCCCCGCTGCCGATCGCCGCCTCCCTGGAATTTGACATCACCCTGCCGCGGACCCGCGAACTGGCCCATGTGCGCGCGGACGTGCTCTGGTCCCGGCCTGTGCAGGAGGGCGGAGCCAGGCTTTTCGCGCACGGCGTGCTGTTCAGCCGCGTCAGCGTGGAGGACCGCGAACGCCTGCAGGCGTTTATCGGCTCCTCCATGAGTTATTAACCCGCGCCTCACATGGCGCTTGCTGACATCCGCCCGGAATTGCTACAATAGCTCCCATGACCCTTCTCTCGCGTGGAACCGCACAACCGCTGCGCGCGGCCGGGCTGCTTGGCTTGGCCGCCCTCCTCGCCGCCCTCTTGGCGCCGCCGGCTGGCGCGAAGATCTACGCCGACAAGGAAACGCATCTCTACCATCGGGACACCTGCCCGGAGAAAAATCAAATCAAACCCAAATACCTCCGGCTGCTCGACGCGGAGGAGGAAGCCAGGGCCAAGGGCTTCTATCCCTGCGAAAAATGCATTGCGCCGAACGAGCAGCCTTCCCAGGTGGACCGCGCGGGCAAAAGACTGTCGCTCCCGTTCAGCCGCGAGCAGAATTATATCGGCCAGCGTTCAACTAAACTCTATCATTACCGCTGGTGCCCCCTGATCCAAGACCTGCCCGCGGACGAACGCGTGAACTTCGCCTCTCCCAAGCTGGCCGCGCAAAAAGGCTACCAGCCTTGCGCGGAATGCGGCCCGCCCGCGCTGTACCAGCGCATCAGCCCGGAGTTCGCGCCTGCCCAGCAAACGCCTGAACCGGCGCCCGCGCCTCCGGCGCCGCCGTCGGCCAGTGAGCCGCCGCCCGGCAACGATTCAAATCCTTGATGAGGTGACGCAGCATGGAACAACCCATCCCCATTTTTGGAACACCTGAAGCGGCCGCGAGTTTCTGGCTGCTGATTTTCGGCATCTGGGCGGTCTCCGCGGTCGTCAATGTCGCCCTGGCGGATGTCAAGGAGCGGAACCATTTCATTTGGGGCCTGATCGGGCTGGTGTTCGGACCCCTGGGCGTTCTGGCCATGGTGCTGCGCGCCTCGAAGAAAAAGGAGGCGGCCAAGCGGGCCGCCAAGCTGGCCGCCGCCGACACTTCCGCCGCCCCTTTGGCCTCGGCGGACCGCGGCAAGGCCCGGCGCGCGTAAGCCTCCCGGGCATGCATATTCTGATCGTAGACGAGGACGAAGAGTTCGCCAGGCTGCTCCAGCAGACCATATGGGTGGGGTATTACATGCTGGCCAAGTCCTGGGCCCGGACCGGTCAGGCGCCGCGGGAGGGACTTGAATTCAGCCGCTGCCGGAACACGGAAGAGGCCTGGCCAATTCTGCAGCAGGCCGCCTCGCCCTGGGACCTGGTGTTCGCGGCCTGTCCGCGGGCGGATGAAGGTTTTGTGCGGGGGTGCCGGGAGCGCTGCGCGGGCAAGTACCGCTCGCTGGTTCTGGTGGCGGACCGGGACCACGAGGAGGCCGCCACTTGCGGCCTCAACGCCGGGGCGAACGACTGCCTCTGGAAGCCGTTCGGCCCCGAGGATATCCTCAAACATCTGCAGCCGCTGCGCTCAAGGAGCGATGCCCATGGATGACCGCAGACGCATTCCGCGAGTGCCCGTCTTTTTCGTGCTGGAAAACTTGAGCGTGCCCGAAGGCCAAACCGCCAACGAATACCAGGGCGTGGTGAAGAACATCACCCCGGACGGCGTTCTGCTGGAAACCAACATTCCCCTGGCCAAACACAGCTTGCTGCAGTTGAGCTTCACCCTGCCCAACACCCACAAATCCCTGTCTCTGGAAGGTCAGGTGCGGTGGGTGGAAAGCAAGAAGGCGTTTTCCCTGGCGGGCGTGGAATTCATGGACCTGTCCAGCGACCAGCGGGAGATCATCATGGAATACCTGCTGACGCTCGGGTTTACCCTCTAACAGGGCGCAGAAAAACCCCGCGATTTTCCTCTGGCACCCTGCATCGGCCCTCTGGGATGGATCAGGCTGGCAGGGCCAGCGCCTGATGGTTTCCCCTTGAAAAAGACCCGGTTTTTGATGGGGTATTCAGCGCCGCGCGAGCGGCTATGGTCACCAGCCTGTAAATCCCGGGCTTCCCCCAAAAAATTCGATCCAGCCCAAGCGGTTCATGCCAACCGGATTTTCACGCATCACAGACCGATCAGAAAAGCCTGGGGAGGGTGCCGGGTGAAAGGCCGGTCAGGACGCGCCAGCGGAAAATTCGGCGAGCGCGGCTTCCACGGACGGACTGACCTGGAAGACATCGGTGAAGCCGAAGGTCTTGAGAACCTCCAAAACCCGGTCCGAACAGCCGCCCACTTTGATATCCCCGCCTTGCAGACGCGCCCGCCGGATCCGGCCGATGATGGCGCCCAGGCCGGAGGAGGTGATGAATTCCAGGAAGCTCAAGTCCAGGACGACCCGGGTGACGCCATGGTCGAGCAGCTCGTCCATGACGGACTCGAACTGGGCGATCGAGCTCATGTCCATGAAGCCGGAGACGGTCAGCACGCACACTCCCTCCCGCGTGTCCTGGGTGATTCTGAGGGTTCGCATGGGAAGCTCCTTTTGGTCTTTCCTGCCTGGAGCCGGGCGCAGGGGAACCTGCTGACCCGAGTGCGGTTTTCGCGAAACCGGTATATCCAGACTATCATGTTTCCGCGTAATTGCCAAACAGAAGAAAAGCCGAAACCGCGGCGCGCAAGGCGCGGAAATAAAAAAAGGCGGGGAGCTTGAAGCTCCCCGCCTTTTTGGCGAACCCGTCTCACATAGGAATCTTCAAGCCCAGCAGGATATCCATGGCCGTGTCGGTCGGCGCCGGATCGCCCGCGGGATCCTCGGTGTTCGTGTTCAGTCCGACCAGCAGGTCGGCCCGCAGGCCGTCGGGCATGTTCACGCCCGCGCCAAACGTGATGCGGCTGGTCATGGCTTTCAGGTCCACCACATTGCCGCTCGCGTCAATCGCGGCGTTTTTCGTGGTGTGCAGGAGGGAAGCGAAGCCCGCGCGGATGGCCAGCATGGGGATGATCCAGTATTCCGCGCCCACGCGCATGTTGCTCGTGCTGCCTTCGTGCGGATCAATTCCGGGCGGCGTGATGTCCGTGCCGTCCTCGTCGAAATATTTATTTTCGGCCTTGTCGCTGCCGGTCTCGTACTGCACGGCCAGGGCCAGCTGTTTGTTCATGGCCTGCAGGCCGCAGCCGATGCCGATCAGGCTCTGGGTGTTGGTCGTGGTCATGGCCTTGTACACGTCATCCAGAGCGGGCGTGGTGGTGTTCAGCGAGTACCCGTTCAGGGTTCCGCTGCCGTTGGTGGAGAAGGAAATGCCCGGCAACAGGGCCATGTCCTCGGACAAAGCCAGGTTGGCGCGCACGACCGGGCTGATGACCAGCTCGGAGATGCTGCCCATCTTGTATTCGATGGACGAGCTGCCCAGCAGGTTGGAGGATTCCATTTTTATTTTGACGTCCGACTCGAGGCCGTAGTCGAACAGCAGGCCGGCTTCGAGCATGGTGCCCAGGTTGAAGATCGCCTCGCCCGAGATGAAGAGCGGGGCCTGGGACAGGGTCATGGTGTCGCTGGCCGCCGCGCCGGCGACCGTGCCTTCGGTCTTGAGGGTCAGGTTGTAGTCGCCGAGGGCCAGGGGCGAGATCCCGCCGCCGCCCGTGATCGCGCCCGCGAGCGCGGAAGGATTGGGGCGGTCATCGTCGGAATGCAGGCCAACGCCCAAGGTCAGCTTGTTGTCTTCGCCGCCCAGACCGGCCATGGCATAAGCCACGCCCAGGCCCCAGGAGAGCACAGAGGCGGAAATCTCAACCTTGTCCGTGTTGCCGCCGCCGTAAACGTCGAACGAACCGTCCAGGGAATCCGGCTTGCCGCCGGCGCCGACATAGGTGGCGCCCACGCCGACCGCCAGGCCGCCGTCGAACAGATAGCCGAACGAAGCGCCGCCGCCAAGGCCGGAGAAGCTGAGCCCTTCCTCGACGGTGCCCAGGGGGGTTGTCACGGAGGTCTTGCCGCTCATCAGCATGCCTTCGATGCCAGCACGAACGACCATGTTGTCATCCAGCCAATAGGTAATGCCGCGGTATTCGGCCCCAGGACGCGACAGTTCCATGTCCGAGGTCGTGTCTTTTAGGGTGGTGCTGATCGGCGCCGGGTATTCGACCTCGGTGGTGGTGGTGCCGTAGATCAAGCCGAGATCAGAACGGTTCTCTTTTTTATTGAGGGACACGCCGGCGATGTTCTGGTGGTTGAATGACGTGATGGCTGTGGTTTCGTCTTCAATGCCCAGGGTGGCGCCGCCCATGGTGTTGACCCGGTAGCTCTGGTTGTCCGGCCAGCGCAGTGCTGCGGCCGGACTAGCCAGCGCGGCTGTCAGGCAGCAAACGAGGCTTAAAAGCAACAGTTTCTTCACTTTTTGTTCCTCCTTAAGGGTTTTGGGAAATACGTTTCGAACTGCATGAAGTTTTCCATCACCTTGACTGCGTTTGGATCGGACGCATCACCCCCTGGAGCCCCCCAGCGAAAGAGCCCCTTTAGGGGCCATGGGCCGGGGCAACCCGGAAAGTAGTTAAAATCCTGCTGATTCGCCTGGCAACATCCTGCCATGCCCGATCCCCGCTTGCGAATTCTGGTTACACGGGCAACAGGCAGTACAGGACTGATCATAACCTTAAAAACCTGGTAAAGTATTGGACAATTTTAACACTAACCAAATGCTAATAAAAGGTTTTTATGGAAAAAAGTTGCGCAGCCCTCTGTCCATAGAGTATTGTAGAGGCCAGTTTTCCGCCGGAGGAGCCCTTCTGTGCCAGCCCAGGTGATTGACGGAAAAGCCCAGGCATCCAGCATCTGTGCCGCGCTACAGGGCGAGGTGGCCGCTTTCCGGGACCGGTTCGGCCGGCCGCCCGGCCTGGCCGTGGTGCAGGCGGGCGACGACGAGGCTTCGAAGATCTACGTGCGCGGCAAGCGCAAACGGGCCCTGGAGCTGGGGTTCCACGCCCTGACCGAGGACTACCCGGAGACCATTGCGGAAGAAGACCTGCTGGCCGTGATCAGCCGGCTCAACGCAGACCCGGCGGTGGACGGGATCCTGGTCCAGCTGCCCTTGCCCCGGGGCATTTCCAGCGAGCGGATGCTGGCCGCGGTGGACCCGGACAAGGACGTGGACGGATTTCATCCGGCGAACATGGGCAGGCTCCTGGCCGGGCACCCGCGTTTTGTGCCCTGCACGGCCGCCGGGATCATGCACCTGATCCGCTCCACGGGCATCTCGCTTTCCGGGAAAAAGGCCGTGGTGGTGGGCCGGTCGAACATCGTGGGCAAGCCCACGGCCCTCTTGCTGCTCCACGAGCATGCCACGGTCACCTTGTGCCATTCCCGCACCCGGGACCTGGCAGCCGAATGCCGGACCGCGGACGTGCTGGTGGTGGCCGTGGGCAAGAAATACTGCATTGTGGGCGATTTTATCAAGCCCGGCGCCGTGGTGATTGACGTGGGCATCAACCGCGAGGAAAGCGGGCTGTGCGGGGACGTGGCTTTTGACCAGGCCCGGGAACGGGCGGCGTTTATCACGCCCGTGCCCGGCGGGGTGGGCCCCATGACCATTGCCATGCTGATGACCAACACTTTACACGCCGCCCAGCGGCGGGAGGAGCAACGCGCATGAGCCGTACAACGCCCCGGATCAAGGGGCCCTTGGATGTCAAACAATACCTCAACCGCCATATGCGGGGGCGAGACCTGTTCGACGAGGATTCCTGGCGCGTGTTCCGTATCATGTCCGAATTCGTGGATGGGTTCGAACTTATGTCGAAGATCGGGCCGGCGGTGACCATTTTCGGCTCGGCTCGGGCGAAAACCGGAAGCCGGGAATACCAGCTCGCCCGCGCCATCGCCGCCAAGCTCGCCAAGGCCGGGTTTGCCGTGATTACCGGCGGCGGGCCGGGGATCATGGAGGCGGCCAACCGGGGCGCGTTCGAGGCCGGCGGCCTCTCCGTGGGGCTCAACATCGAACTGCCCGAGGAACAGCGCGTCAACCCCTACGTCAACCTGCCCCTGGGGTTCAGGTATTTCTTTGTCCGCAAGGTTATGTTCATCAAATACGCTTCAGCCGCGGTGATCATGCCCGGCGGCATGGGCACCATGGACGAGTGTTTTGAGCTGATGACCCTCATCCAGACCGAAAAAGTACGGCCTTTCCCGGTGATCCTCGTGGGCGGCGACTACTGGCGCACTTTGCAGAAGTGGATGGAAAGCCAAATGATCAAGCGAGGCATGCTGGCGGCCCGGGAGCTCAAGCTGTTCCGCATCCTGGACGATCCCGAGGCCATTGTCCGCGAGATTAAACGGCACCCTGGCTTGAAAGGCAAGCGCAAGGAGAATTTCTGACGCCGGCAGGTTTGCGGCCATCCCCTCCGCAGGAGGGTGAATGCGGAATGATTGCTCCGGGGATGTCGCCAAGAGGAGGTAACGAGGGGTGCAGTTGATACCCCGGGCCCTTCGGCCGGTGGGCTCCATGGTCGCGTGCCACGGAAAGCCCCTAAAATACAGGATAAAACCGCAACTGCCAGCCGCGGATCTGCCCGGCGCCAGTCTGACATTGACAGGGCCGCGCCGGTTTTGATAGGATGACTGCCTTATTTTGTCCTGCAACGCCACCATCCCCTCCGCAGGAGGGTGAATGCGGAATCGCTGCTCCGGGGATGTCGCCAAGAAGGGGCAGCGAGGGTTGAAGTTGGTACCCCGGCCGTAGGTCCCTGTGGGAGCCCTTTGGCCAGGGGCTCGACCGCCTGGGATGCTGAGAAATCCGGTTTTATCCAAGCGAGGCTGAGCATGGGTGCGCGAGGAGCGGTCCGGTTGTCTGCGCTGGCAAGGGTGGACCATCGGCTGCGGGGTTTTCTGCGCACGCCGGATCCGTGGCTGCGCCGGCTGCTGGGCATGGCCAGCCTGACCCGGGGCAAGCGCCTGCGGGCGCAGCTGACGCTCCTGGCCGCCAGGTTATGCGGCCGGGTGACTCCGGCGGCTTATCAGCTGGCCGCGGTGCTGGAACTGTTTCACGCCGCCACGCTTCTGCATGACGACGTGCTGGATGAGGCGAGCCGGCGCCGGCACCGGCGCACGCTCAACGACCACTTCGGCAACAGCGTGGCGGTACTGGCCGGCGACTACCTGTTCACCCAGGTGATGCGGGTCGCGTTCGCCGAGCTGCCGCCGCGGGTCCAGACCGAACTGGCCCGCACCGCGCAGCAGGTTTGCCTGGGCGAGATCGCCGAACAGCGGTTCCGCGGCCGGGTGTCGCTGACCGCGCAGCAATACCAGCAGGTTATCGCGCAAAAGACCGCCAGCCTGTTCGCGGCCTGCGGCGCGGGCGGGGCCATGCTCGCGGACGCGACGCCCAGGCAGGTTGAGCGCTTGCGCTGTTTCGGGCTGAACGTGGGGCTGGCGTTTCAGATCCAGGATGACCTGCTGGACCTGACCAGCCGGCCTGGGCGTATCGGCAAACCCGTGGGCGCGGATTTCAAGGCCGGCTACCTGACCCTGCCTGTGATCCTGGGCTTGCGGCAGCTGCGTGTCCAGCGGCGCCAGGCGCTGCTGCGGGCCTTGCGCCAGGGCGAAGCCGGTTTATCCAAAGTGAGAAGCCTGCTGGCCGGCACCGAGGCCTTTGGCCGGACCGCGGCCGCGGCCCGGGATTTGGTCCAAACCGCGGAGCGCAGTCTGGACGGGTTTCCCGCCTCGCCGGCCAAGCGCCAGTTACTGGCTCTGGCCCGGCTGGCCGTGGAGCGCGACCGGTAACACCGTATCCGGGCATTGTTCTTTGATGTCATCGCGAGGAGCCCTGTTTTAGTCGGCGGGCGACGAAGCGATCTCGCGCTGGGTGCAGAACCCCTGATAAACGGGATGGCCACGCTCCCTTTCCCCTCCGCAGGAGAGTGAATGCGGAATCGCTGCTCCGGGGATGTCGCCAAGAGGGGGTAGCGAGGGGTGAAGTTGGTACCCCGGGCTTTGCCCGGGGGGGGCTCCCTGGTCGCTCGCAGTGACCGATACGAGGGATTATTTAGCCTAAAGGCCGCACAATAGAGGAGTCGTTCCCTTGACCACCCTCGGTCCTTACAGTACGATCGTGATCGCCCTGGTCATCGGCCTGGCGTGCCTGATCGCCGGCGCCTGGGCTTCCTGGTTTTTCCGGCCCATGAACCCCACGCCCGTGAAGCTGGAGCCGTACGAGTGCGGGGAACCCACCGTTGGTCCGGCCTGGGTGCGCTTCCGTCCCATGTTCTATTTGGTGGCCCTGGTGTTCGTCATTTTCGACGTGGAAGCCATCTTCTTGTTTCCCTGGGCCGTGGCGTTTGTCCACCTGGGCTGGCCGGCCCTGCTGGAGATGACGGTGTTCATCGCAATCCTTCTGCTGGGACTGGCCTATGCCTGGCGCAAAGGAGCTTTGCAGTGGCGGTAGTGGATAAGTGGGTCGGTTGGGTGGAGAAGTTCCCCGGAGGCGGCATCGCGCTCACCACCGCGGAATTCTTTATCAACTGGGGGCGCAAGAACTCCCTGTGGCCGCTCACCTTCGGCCTCTCCTGCTGCGCCATCGAGATGTTCTGCACCGGCGCGCCCCGCTTCGACTGGGCCCGTCTGGGCAACGAAGTGCTGCGGGCTTCGCCCCGGCAGGCGGACATGATGGTGGTGGCGGGAACGGTCTGCTGGAAAATGGCGCCGCGCCTCGTGCGGCTGTATGAACAGCTGGCCGAGCCCAAGTACGTGATCGCCATGGGCGCTTGCGCGGTCTCGGGCGGCCCGTTTACTTATGATTCCTACGGAACCGTGCGGGGGGTGGACCAGCTGATCCCCGTGGACGTCTATCTGCCCGGCTGTCCGCCGCGGCCCGAAGCCCTGCTGGACGCGGTTCTGGCCCTGGAGAAAAAAATTTCGCGCGAACGCCTGCCCGGCCGCAAACCTTTGGAGCAACCCGCAGATGCCCGATAGTCTGGTTGTACAGCTGCAAGCCGCGTTTCCCGGCGCCCAGGTCAGCGAGCAGGGCGGGTTCGGCCCGCTCCTGCAGCTCGCCTCGGCCGACGCCCTGCCCGCGGCCTGCGCGACCCTTGCCAGCCAGCCTGAGTGCGGCTGGGATGTCATCGAGGATTACACGGCCCGCGACCTTGGAGGCGCCTTTGAACTGGTGCTGCACCTGGTCTCCGGGGCGGACATCCGGCGCCGGCTGACGGTGAAAGCGCCGGTTCCCCGGGACGCGGCCCAGGCGCCGAGCCTGGTGGGGCGCTTCGGCTGCGCCGAGTGGTACGAACGGGAGATTTTCGACCTCTTCGGCATCCGCTTCAGCGGCCACCCGGACCTGCGCCGGATCCTGCTGCCCGAAGACTGGAACGGCCACCCGCTGCGCAAAGACTATCAAGACGCGCGCCTGCTCAAGCGCGCGGGGAACTGACATGACCCCGCCGACCCCGCCGCTGCCCCTGGAACACGCCCCGGCCCTGGCCACCGAGACCCTCACCCTCAACATGGGCCCTCAGCATCCCAGCACCCACGGCGCCATGCGCCTGATCCTGAAGCTGGACGGCGAACGCGTGGTGTCGGCCCAGCCGGATTTCGGGTACGTGCACCGCGGCATGGAAAAAATGGGCGAAGCCCTGACCTATTCCCAGTACATTTACCTGACGGACCGTCTGGATTATCTCTCGGCCATGCTCAACGAGTGGTCGTACTGCCTGGCCTGCGAAGCCCTGGCCGGCATCCAGGTGCCGCGCCGGGCCGAATACCTGCGCGTGATCGCGGGCGAACTCTGCCGGCTGAGCAGCCATCTGGTATGGTTGGGCAGCATGGGCATGGACCTGGGCGCGTTCACGCCGCTGACCTACACCTTCCGCGAGCGCGAGATGATCCTGGACCTGTTCGACTCACTCTGCGGCCAGCGCATGACCTTCAATTATTTCCGCATCGGCGGCGTGGTCCGGGACCTGCCGGCCGGGTTCGCGGACCAGGCCCGCGCCTTCCTGCGCTATTTCGAAAAACTGCCGGACATCTACGACCAATTGCTCTCGGACAACGCCATCTTCCTGGAACGCATGCGCGGCGTGGGGCGCCTGGACGCAGCCCTGGCCCGCTCCCACGCGGTCACCGGCCCCACCCTGCGCGGTTCGGGCGTGGCTCTGGACCTGCGGCGCAGCGAGCCGTATTCCGTTTACCCGGAATTCCAATTCGACGTGGTCACCCGGCCCGAGGGCGACGCGCTGGCCCGCTATCGCGTGCGCGTGGAGGAACTGCGCCAGAGCAGCCGCATCGTGGCCCAGGCCCTGGACGGCCTGCCCGCGGGCGACATCCTGGCGAAGGTCCCGCGGGTGTTCAAACCGCCCGTGGGCGAGGCCTACGCCCGCGTGGAATCCTCGCGCGGCATCCAGGGGTTTTATCTGGTTTCCGACGGCACGCCCAAACCCTCGCGCTGCCGCATCCGCGTGCCCAGTTTCGCCAATTTGTCCGTGCTGCCCCTGCTCCTGTCCGGCGTGAAGGTGGCCGACGTGGTGGCGATCCTCGGCAGCCTGGATTTCATCGTGCCGGAGATTGACCGATGAGACTCCTGCCCGAAACCGCGGAATGGATCCGGATCAGCCGCGAGGGGCTCATGTCCCTCGCGTCCTCCCTGGGACTGGCTCCGGTGGTCGGCGAGGCCGCGGGCGCGGTCGTGCTCATGTTCGCGCTGTTCGGCCTGTGCGCCGTGGCGGTCATGGTTTTGGTGTACGGCGAGCGAAAAATCTCAGCTCACATGCAGGCCCGGCTGGGTCCCATGCGCGTGGGCTGGCACGGCCTCCTGCAGCTCTTCGCCGACACCATCAAGCTCATCATCAAGGAGAGCGAGATCCCCCGCGCGGCGGAACGCGGCCTCTACCGCGCCGCGCCCTACGTGGTGTTCGTGGCCGGGTTCCTGGCCCTGGTCGCGCTGCCCTGGGACCGCGGGGTGGCGCCGGTCCAGCTCAACGTGGGCCTGCTGTACCTGCTCGCGGTAGGTACACCCGGGGTCCTGGGCATCCTGATCGCGGGCTGGAGCTCGGGCAACAAGTACTCCCTGCTGGGCGGCTTGCGATGCGCGGCGCAGATGATCAGTTTCGAAGTGCCGCTCGTGCTCTCGCTCCTGGGCGTGGTCATGCTGGCGCAGACCCTGGACCTGCAGGGCCTGGTGGCCGGCCAGGCGCGCTGGCCTTACATTCTCCTGCAGCCGATCGGGTTCCTGGTGTTCCTGACCGCGGCCGTGGCCGAGACCAACCGCAATCCTTTCGACATTCCGGAAGCGGAGTCCGAGCTGACCGCCGGCTTCCATACCGAATACGGCGGCATCCGCTTCGCGTATTTTTACCTGGCCGAGTACGTGAACATGCTCGTGCTCTCCATGCTCGGGGCCACGCTGTTCCTCGGCGGCTGGCAGGGCCCGTGGCTGCCGGGCTGGTTCTGGATGCTGGCCAAGACCGGCGCCATCCTGTTCCTGTTCTACTGGTTCCGCTGGACGTTTCCCCGGGTGCGTTCGGACCAACTCATGGACCTGAGCTGGAAGGTGCTGACGCCCCTGGCGTTCTTGAACATCCTGGTGACCGGCTTGGTGCTGGTCTTAATTAAATAATTGCGGGGGCGTCCGGCCGGACGCCCCCGCGAATTGGAAAAGGACATGTCGCAATCGATCTTTTCCGAATCCTGGAACGCGGGCGCGAGCCTGGTCAAGGGCCTGTGGGTGACCCTGCGCCAGCTCTTCGCCAAGCCGTTCACCGTGCAGTACCCGGAGGAGCGCCTGACCTGGCCGGCGCGCAGCCGCGGCCGGCTGGTGCTGCCCCGGGACCCGGCGACCGGCAAGGACCGCTGCACGGCCTGCCTGCTGTGCCAGCGCACGTGCCCCAACGGTTCGATCGAGATCACGGTCGCGGCCAACGAGGCGGGGAAGCGGTACGCGGGAGATTTTCTGCATCACCTGGACCGCTGTTCCTTTTGCGGCCTGTGCACCGAGGTCTGCCCCTTCGACGCCCTGCGCATGTCGCACGAGCACGAGCTGGCGGTGTGGGACAAGGCGCGGCTGAAACGGCATCTGCAGGCTGAACCCCTGATGTTCGGGGAAGCGTGGGACGGCGGGCTGCCGCAGCCCGCGGCCGGAAAGGCGAAAGACGCATGACCGCGACGGCCGTGGGATTCTGCCTCTTGAGCGCCGTGGCCGTGATCGCGGCCATTGTCCTGGTGGCCAGCCGCAACGTGTGGCACGCGGTCCTGGCCCTGGCCGTGGTCAGCCTGGCCGTGGCCGGCCTGATGCTGACCGTGTCCGCGGAATTCCTCGCCTTCGTGCTGGTCCTGGTCTACGTGGGCGCGGTGGTGGTGCTGGCGGTCTTTGCGATCCTGCTCACCGGCCATTTCGGCCGGAGCGCGCTGCCCAGCAGCAACGAGCTGACCGTGCTGGGCGGGCTCACGACCCTGGCGCTGACCGCGCTGGTGGCCGGGGTGCTCCTGGCCCAGCCCGGCGCCTCGGCCTCGGCCAAAGGCCAGTTCACGGTGCGGCAGCTGGGCGAGCTCCTGCTCGGGCCGTTCGTCCTGCCCTTCGAACTGGTATCCGTGCTGCTGCTCGCGGCGCTGGTGGGCGCGATCGTCATCGCACGCGGGAAGGAGGATTGAACATGCCCGCTCTCGGCCTGGAACATTACCTCCTGGTCTCCAGCCTGCTGTTCGGTCTGGGTCTGTTCGGCGCGGTTACGCGGCGGCATGCCGTGGCCCTGCTGCTCTCCGTGGAGCTGATCATGCTGGCCGTGGCCCTCAACTTCGCGGCCGCTTCCCATTACCTGGGCCACGCGGCCGGCCAGGTCTTCGCGGTCTTTGTCATTACCGTGGCCGCGGCCGAGGCCGCGGTCGGACTGGCCGTGGTGATCGCCATTTACCGCACGCAGCAGGACGCGGACCTCGACCGTCTGAACATCCTGCAGGGTTGATCCTGATACGGGAGGCTTGACCGATGAAAACGTTCACGGGCACGACCTGGAAATGGTTCGCGGGTTTGTTCATGGCCGGCGCGGGGTTGGTCTGTTTGGCCGCGGGGTGCTGCACGCCGCAGCGCTGGACCGAGGGGGATCCCCAGCAACCCACGCCCCTGCCCACGCCGATCGTTCTGGAGCGGATCGAGATCGGCATCGGGACCACTGTAACTGCCGAAGCAGTGGCCACGACCGTGAACGCCGAAGGCTCAGGGAACACGACCGGCGCGGCAGGGCAATGAACGGGAAGCCCAGCGTCTGGGGAGTCATCAGAGGGAACCGGATGGAGAAACGTAAATGGTAGCATGGTTGGCAATGATCCCGGGCCTGCCGCTGGCCGCGGCCGCGGCCGTGGCCCTGGCCGGCAGCCGCATCCGCCGCTGGGCCGGCTGGGTGACCGCGAGCGCCGTGTTCTTGTCGCTGGTCATGGCCGCGCGGGTGCTGCTGGCCGTGCTCGCGCGGCCCGAGGCGCGGGAAATTTCTTTCCCCTGGCTGTCTATTGCGGGCGGGCTCAACCTCGAGGTTGGGTTCCTGGTGGACCCGCTGTCCGCGCTCATGCTGGTGCTGGTCACGCTGGTGTCGCTCATGATCCAGCTTTACTCCCTGGGCTACATGGCCGGGGACGCGGACCGAACCCGCTATTTTACCTACCTGTCCCTCTTCACGTTTTCCATGCTGGGCCTGGTGCTGGCCAACAACCTGATCCTCATGTATATGTTCTGGGAACTGGTCGGTCTGTGCTCCTATCTCTTGATCGGGTTCTGGTATGAAAAACCGGCGGCCGCCAACGCGGGCAAGAAAGCCTTTGTCGTGACCCGTTTTGGCGACCTGGGGTTCCTGATCGGCATCCTGGTTATCGGCCACCTGCTCAACACCTTCAATATCCCGCTCCTGGGGCAGGCCGCGGCCCAGGGACAGCTCTCCGGGTTCTGGCCGCTCGCGGTGGCCCTTTTGCTGTTTGCCGGCGCGGTGGGAAAAAGCGCGCAATTCCCCCTGCATGTTTGGCTGCCGGACGCCATGGAAGGCCCAACGCCCGTGTCCGCCCTGATCCACGCGGCCACCATGGTGGCCGCCGGCGTGTTCATGGTCGCCCGCCTGTTCCCGGTGTTCGCGGCCTCGCCGGAGGCCCTGACCGTGATCGCGTACCTAGGCGGCGCGACGGCGTTCCTGGCCGCGACCATGGCTTGCGTGCAGACCGACATCAAGCGCATTCTGGCCTACTCCACGGTCTCCCAGCTGGGGTACATGTTCCTGGCCTTGGGCTGCGCGGGGTACTCGGCCGGAATCTTCCACCTGCTCACCCACGGCGCGTTCAAAGCCCTGCTCTTTCTCGCGGCCGGGTCCGTGATCCACGCTCTGCATACCAATTCCATCTGGGAGATGGGCGGGCTGTGGCGCGGCATGAAGATCACGGCGCTGGTCACCCTGGCCGGCGGCCTCGCGCTGGCCGGTGTGTTCCCGTTCTCCGGGTTCTTCAGCAAGGACGCGGTGCTGCTGGCCGCGGCCCACGCGGGCCGCGTGGACCTGCTGGCCGTGGGCCTCCTGACCGCCCTGCTCACCAGCTTCTACATCTTCCGGCTGTTCTTCACGGTCTTCGCGGGCAAGCCCTCGGCCGCCTCCGCACCCCATGAATCCCCGGCGGTCATGACCCTGCCCATGCTGCTTCTGGCGTTCATTTCTCTGGTCCTGGGATTCTGGAGCGAACCGCTCCAGCACTTTCTCGGCCAGTCGCTCGGCGCTCCGGCGCTCGCGGCCGGCCACGGCCGCCTGGTTCCCCTGCTGGCTTTTCTCGCCGCGGCCTTCGGCTTTGCCTGGGCGTACGTGGTTTATGGCCAGAAAGCCGTGTCCGCCGCCCTGCTGGCGCGGCGCTTCTCCTGGCTGCACACCTTGCTGGTGAACCAGTATTATATTGACGCCTTTTACCAGTTCCTGGTCCGCCGCCTGCTGTTCGCGGGCGCGGCCGCGCTCGCGTGGTTTGACCGCAACGTGGTGGACGGCGCGGTCAACGGCGTGGCCTGGCTGTGCCGGCAGGCCGGGCTCGTTCTCCGGCTGGCGCAGGTCGGCCGCCTGTCCGCTTATGTTTTGGCCCTGGTGCTGGGCCTGTTGATCATGATCGTGACCGTGCTCTTGAACCAATCCGCGGTGCTGGCGTGGCCGTGGTGACCTGTTTCCCTGATCGCCGGAGATCCTGGGATCGCCCTGGAAGGAAGGTGGATGCCGGCGATCAGGGATGTCGCCTGCCGAAGCGCAGGGCGATGCAAGATCAGAAGTGGGACCGCGGGCTGCGCCCGCGGGGCTCCACCTGGGAGTTGTCCGCATGCTGTCGGTGATCCTCGCCGTACCCCTGGCCGCCGCGCTGGCCATCATGTTCCTGCCGCGCGAGCGCGTGACCTGGCCCCGGTGGGTGGCCCTGGCCGGAACCTTCGCGGGCCTCGCGTGCACGCTGGCCGTGGCGGCGCGCTTCCAGCTCGTGCCCGGCTTCCAGTTCCTGGAACGGGCGCCGCTCCTGCCGGCCCTGGGGATCTCCTACAGCCTGGCCCTGGACGGCATGGGCCTGGCCATGATCCTGCTGACCGCCATCATCATCTTCACGGGCGTGCTGGCCTCGTGGGACCACTTGGAGCGGCCGCAGGAATTTTTCGCCATGCTCCTGGTGCTGGTGACCGGCGTGTTCGGGGTCTTCATGGCGCGGGACCTGTTCCTGTTCTTCCTGTTTTACGAATTGGCCGTGCTGCCCATGTACCTGCTCATCGGCATCTGGGGCACGGGCCGCAAGGAATACTCGGCCATGAAGCTGACCCTGTACCTCTTGGTGGGCAGCGCGCTCATGCTGGTGGGCCTGCTGGCGCTTTATTTCAGCGGCGAGGGCCGGAGCTTCTACCTGCCCGAGGTCGCGGCCAAGGTCTTTACTCCGGGCTTCCAAAAGCTCTTTTTCCCCATCCTGTTCCTGGGGTTCGGCACGCTCGCCGGGTTCTGGCCGTTCCACACCTGGTCGCCGGACGGGCACGCCTCGGCGCCCACGGCCGTGTCCATGCTGCATGCCGGCGTGCTCATGAAGCTGGGCGCGTTCGGTATTCTGCGCATCGGCGTGGAGCTTCTGCCGGTGGGCGCCCAGTTCTGGGCGCCGTATCTCATGCTCTTCACCTTGGTCAATATCGTGTACGGCGCCCTGGTGGCCATGGCCCAGACCGACCTGAAATACGTCGTGGCCTATTCGTCGGTCTCCCACATGGGCATCGTGCTCCTCGGTATCTGCACCCTGCACCCGGTGGCCCTGAACGGCGCGATCCTCCAGATGTTCTCGCACGGCATCATGACCGGCCTGTTCTTCGCGCTGGTCGGCATGGTCTACGGTCGGACCCACACCCGCGTGATTCCGGACATGGGCGGCTTGGCCAGGCAGCTGCCCTTTTTGGCGCTGGCCTTCACGGTGGGCGGCCTGGTGTCCCTGGGCTTGCCGGGCTTCTCCGGTTTCGTGGCCGAACTGCTGGTCTTCCTGGGCGCGTTCCGCGTCTATCCCGTGGCCGCGGCCATTGCCGTGACCGGCATTCTTTTCACCGCGATCTATATCCTGCGCGTGGTCCAGAAGATCTTTTTCGGACCGGTCCGCGAATCCTTCGCCGGCTTGACCGACGCCAACGCGGTGGAAAAAACCTGCCTGGCGATCCTGATGCTGGTCATGCTGGCCGTGGGCGTGTATCCCGCGTCCCTGCTGCGGATCATCAACCTCACGGTTGAACCCCTGACCGCGATCCTAAGGAGTCTGCCGTGACCTCCTGGCTGTTCTTGGCGCCTGAATTCATTCTGCTCGCGTCGCTCGGCGCGGTCCTGCTCCTGGACCTGGTGCTGCCGCGGACCGCCGGCCGCCGGCTGCTGGCCGGCGTTTCCCTGGCCGGCGCCGGGCTCGCGCTTGCCGCGGCGCTTCTGGTTCCGGACGGGTCCTTCGGCGGGACCTTCGCGCTTGACGGCCTGGCGCGTTTGATCAAGGTCCTGGTGCTGTCCGCGCTGGCGCTGGTCACGCTCAGCGCCTGGACCTGGGACCGGACCTGGGAGCGCCCCATGGGCGAGTTCTGGTTCCTGCTGCAGTCCGCTGCGCTCGGCATGATGGTGCTGGCCTCGGGGCAGGAGTTGATCACGCTCTATGTCGGCCTGGAACTGGCCACCCTGCCCATGGCGCTTCTGACCGCCTATTGCCCGGCGGACCGCAGATCCTCGGAGGGCGGGCTTAAATTCTTAATTCTGGCGGCCGTGGGGTCCGGCGTCCTGCTGTTCGGGCTCTCCCTGCTCTATGCGGTGGCCGGCGCCACGCGCCTGGCGGACCTGGCCCAGGCGCTCATGGGCCTCCATCACGAGCCCGTGGTGGTGATCGGCCTGCTGTGCGTGCTGGTGGGCCTGGGATTCAAGGTCGCGCTCGTGCCGTTCCACCTCTGGGTGCCGGACGCGTACGAAGGCGCGCCCACGCCGGTGACGGCCTTCCTGTCCGTGGCCAGCAAGACCGCGGGGTTCGTCCTGGCCCTGCGCCTGCTGGCCGGCGCTTTCGCGCCCTTGAGCCGGGAGTGGAGCGGCGTACTGGCCGTGCTCGCGGCCGCCACCATGACCCTGGGGAATTTCGCCGCCATTCCGCAGACCAATTTAAAACGCCTGCTGGCGTACTCCTCGGTGGCGCAGGCCGGCTATCTGATCATGGGGCTGGTGGCCGGAGACGCGCTGGGTCTTTCGGCCTTGCTGTACTATCTGGCCGCTTATCTGCCGGCCAACCTCGCGGCCTTTGCGGTCGTGATCGCGATCGAGCAGGCCACGGGCTCGACCGACCTACCGGCCTACCATGGGCTGGCCTTGCGCTCGCCGCGGCTGAGCCTGATGCTCCTCCTGGCCCTGCTCTCCCTGGCCGGCATTCCGCCGCTCGCCGGCTTTACCGCCAAGTTCTACTTGTTCACCGCCGTGTTCGGCCAAGGGTACGCGTGGCTGGTGGTGCTCGCGGTCCTTAACTCGGCCCTGTCGCTCTACTACTATCTGCGCGTCATCCGGGCGGCCTACATCCAGCCTCCGGAGAGCGTGCCGGCGTCCCCCGTGGCCGTGTCCTGGCCGCTGGCCCTGGCCCTGGCCGCGACCCTGGTCGGCATTCTCTTGCTGGGCGTCTGGCCCGGTCCGCTGGCCGAGAGCGCCCGCCTGGCGGTTCAGCACATATTGTGAACGCGCGGAAAGCTCCACAATTGCCTGCTGCTGGTGTATAATTTAAACCGATCCCAACGGCATCGGGAGTTTTCCCGGCATGAACAGCAAACGTTTTTCCGTCCCCAGAACGCCTAGCCGGGCATTCGCGCCCTGCGCGCCGGAACTTGCCTACTGCACGGACTGCCAGGAAAGCCGGCGGCAGCAGACCTGCCCGCGCCTGCGGGCGCTGCGAAAGGAAGGCCAGCGGCTTGGACCCCAGACCCGCCCCGCTCCCGCGACCGAAAACGAGCGTTAAAATCGAGTTTTCGCTCTGGGTCATCCTGCTGGTGCTGACCACGGCCGGCACCCTGACCTGGTTCATCCTGCGCCAGGAACGGGACGCCCTGGTGCAGGAAGTGACGCGTCGCGGCATGGCCCTGACCCAGTATCTGGCGACCCACAGCATTGATCCCTTTCTCACCAACGACAAGCTTACCCTGGCCACGCTGGTCACGGACGTGATGCAAAACGAAGACATGACCTATGCCCTGATCACGGACCGCGACGGCCGCGTGGTGGCCGCGGACCAATCCGGACTCGTCGGCCAGGCCTATCAACGGCCGCCCGGCGCGTATCCCCTGGACCGGCCCGGCGCGCGCATCCACACCTGGCACCACCCGCGGGCAGGCTGGGTGATGGACATCGGCATGCCCCTCATTCTCGAGGCCAAGGCGAAGATCGGCGAGATCCATCTGGGCATCTCCCACTCCACGATCCAGCAGGTCGTCTCGCGCGCCTGGCGCAACGCCGGCGTGCTGGTCGGCATTTTTTTGCTGGCCGGCCTGGCCGGGTCCGTGATCCTGGTGAACCTCATCCTCCGGCCCGTGTCCGCGCTCACGCGGGGCGCCCAGGCCATTGGCGCGGGCAACCTGGACTACCAAATCCCGCCCATGCGGCCCAACGAGCTGGGGCAGCTGGCCGAGACCTTCAACCGCATGACGCGGGAGCTCAAGGTCGCCACGGATCAGGCCCTGGAGCAGGAACGCCTGCGCCAGGAGTTGCAGGTGGCCCAGCAGATCCAGCAAAAACTCCTGCCCAAGCAGTTGCCGGAGATACCCGGCTATTCCTTTGGCGCGCTGTACCGCGCGGCCAAGGAAGTCGGGGGGGATTATTACGATGTCTTGCGGGTGGGAAAGGACCACCTGGGTCTGGCCGTGGCGGACGTGTGCGGGAAGGGCGTGCCGGCGGCCCTGCTCATGAGCGTGGCGCGCAGCATGCTCAGGACCGTCGCGCCCGGAGAGTCCTCGCCCCTCAAGGTGGCGCGGGAGCTCAACCGCCTGCTGGTCGCGGACTTAAGCCGCGGTTTGTTTATTACCTTGTTTTATGCGGTGATAAATGTTAAGAATAGGACCATGACCTACACCTCGGCCGGGCATAACCCGGTCCTGGTGTGGCAGGCGCAGAGAAGCCGCTGCGTGCAACTGGAGTTGCGGCCGCCGTGCCTGCCCCTGGGCGTGGATGGCACGGGACTGTTCAACCGGCTGGCGCAGGAGCAGACCATCACCCTCAAACCGGGCGATGCGGTGATCCTGTACACCGACGGCTTGACCGAAGCCTGGAACGAGCAGCGCGAGGAATTTGGCATGGACCGCCTGATCGCGGCGGTGACCGCGGGCGCCGGCCAGGGCAGCGCGGCGGAACTGGTGGAGGGTATTGACCGCACGCTGGTCAGCTTCTGCGGCGACTTGCACCAAAACGACGATCTGGCCGTGGTGACGATGAAAGTCGCGTGACGCACGCAGCCCCCCTTCCCTGCAGCCTGGCGGCGGTCGGCCGAACAGTGGCGGAGGGGCAACATGACGCTACAGAAGGAGAGAAGTATGCGCCGAGACGGATATATCAGCATTGAGGTCCGCAAGTCCGGGCTCCATGACGTGACCGTGGTGGATGTGACCGGGGTGATTGACACCGGCACCACCTTGATCCTGGACGAGCACCTCTCCGGGCTGCTGCGCGAGCAGAAGTACCGCCTGATCATCAACCTCGCGCAGGTGACGTACGTATCCTCGGCCGGCTGGGGCCTGTTCGTGAGCCTCCTGCCCAAAACCCGCGAGCATCAGGGCGACATCAAGTTGGTCGCCATGACGCCCGAAGTGCGCAACGTGTTCAATATGCTCGCCTTTTCCAACCTCATTGCCGCCTATCTGACCGAAGAAGAGGCGATCGCCGCGTTCAAACAGAAGTAATTCCCCGTGCCGCGAACCCTGCTCTGTTTCATCGGCGTTGGTTTGCTGCTGACCGCCGGTTGCGCCCGTGAAGCGGGCGTGACCCTCGCCGGAAAACAGGAAGTGGTGTCCGTGGCCAAGCACCCCTTCCGCCTCAGCCCCAGCCTCAAGCCCGGTCGCGTGGTCGTCAGCTGTTTTGCCGCCCGGACCGTGCAGGAAATATCCCTGGCGCCCCTGGCCGTCACCTCGACCCTGGAGGTGCTCGCCGGCCCGCAGGATCTGGTGCGCGACCCTTACCAGAAAAAAATCTACTGCCTGCACACCCGGGAGAACGCCCTGGCGGTTCTGGGCGGCGAGCCGCTGCGGGTCCAGCGCCAGGTCAAGACCGGGGGCATCACGCTCGCGGGCGCGGCCTTGAAACCCAATACCGGCCGTCTCTGGATCTGCGACGGCACCATGGGCGTGAGCGATTTCGGTTTTCCCTGCGCCTGCCTGCAGCGCCGGTTCCCCGTGGGGCGCTATCCGCAAGCCGTGCTGTTTACGCCCGACGGCGAGGAAGCCTGGGTAACCCTGAAAGGCGAGAACGCGGTGGTGGTCCTGGACACGGCCACGCAGAAAGAAAAACACCGCATCACCGTCGGCATCTATCCCGGCGCCCTGCTCCTGGTGGGCAATACCGTCTGCGTGGCCAATGCTGGCTCGAACGATGTGTCCTTGATCGACCGCGCCCAGTACCAGGAACGCGTGCGGGTCCGGGTGCCCAAGCAGCCGAAGGCCCTGGCCGCGCGGGGCAAAACCCTGTGGGTGGCGGGCGGCGGGTCCTTCCACCTGGCGGCCGTGGACGTGGTCCAGGGACGCCTCATCGGCCTCCTGCGCGCGGGTTTTTATCCGGGAGATGTTTTGGCCCTGGCCGACGGATCCCTGGTGGTCACCGCGCCGGAGCGTAATCAAGTCGTTCACATCACGCCTGAAATGCCTTCCCAGGAAACCCCCGTTCAACCCTAAATAATTCGCACGGATTTTCCGGCGCGGGCGGTCAGATAACCCATGCGCCCGAACAATCCTCCTTCGTCTGCTGTCCCTCGGCGGGTAGGCGGAGGTGAAATTCCGGAGCAAAGATCCGGACACCTTCAGGCAAATCCCGGGGTGATATATTTTCAGCGTCCCCTGCTGCTGCTGGCCGGCGCGGGCTGGGCCGGCACCCTGCTCAGCGGACCCTGGCCGCGGCCGTGTGTCCTGGCGGGTTGGTGCGCCAGTCTGCTCATGGCGGCCTGGGCGGGGTGGCAGCGCCGGAACGCCTGGGCCGGCCTGGTTCTGACCGCGGCCGCAGGCCTGTGGTTCGCCGGCTGGGCGGCCCTGCACCTGCAGGCGCCTCTGCGCGACGTCTCTTGGCTGGGAAACCGCCGGGAGGTGGTGCTGGAAGGCCGTCTGGCCAGTCTGCCGGAAGCCGGTCTCTGGGGCCAGGCGTGGCGCGGACGCTTTCGCTGCCGCGCGGCGGTTTGGCGGGGAGAACGCTATCCAGTCACCGGTGAAGTCCAGCTTCACGCGCCCGGGCCGATGCCAGACTGGCTTCCGCGGGACCTGCTGGAGGTCCGCGGCAGTCTGGAGCTGACCGCCAGGCCGCTGAACCCCGGCGAGTTCGACTTCGCCGCCTATGCTGCCCGCCGGGGCGTGCGTTGCCAGTTGCGGGTCCAGCTGCCGGAGCATGCCAGGCGCTTGCGGCCGGCCAGCCCGCTCGCGGCTCCGGCTGTTATCGGCCGTTTGCGGCGCTGGTGTCTCGGGCAGTTGGAACGGCACGTGCGGTCCCCCGAGAACCGCTGGGTCCGGGGCATTGTCGTGGGCGACCGTTCAGGACTCTCGCCCGGGGATCAAGAACTGCTGGCGGCCGCCGGCCTGGCCCACATCCTGGCGGTCTCGGGCATGAACGTGGGTCTGATCTTTGGTCTGGTGTACGGTCTTTTGTCCGGCGCGCGCCTCCCGCGATGGATTGCCATGACCGCGGCGCTGGCAGCCAGCTGGGCGTATACCCTGATGACCGGCGCTGAACCGCCCGTGGCGCGGGCAGCCTGGATGCTCTCGGTGGTGGCGCTGACCCAAGCGCTCAGCCGCGAACCGGACCCGCTCTCCGGACTGGCCCTGGCCGCGTTGCTCCTGCTGGCCGGATCGCCGCTGTCCGGTTCGGATGCCGGGTTTCAGCTCTCCTTTGCGGCCACGGCCGCGATCGTGCTGGCGTGGCCAAGAGTGCTGCGGTTGACCCGCGCGTGGTGGCGGCCAATAGCCTGGCTGGCAGGCATGGTGCTTCTCACCGGGGCCATTCTTCTGGCCACCGCGCCCTTGACCCTCTACCATTTTTACAACCTGACGCCCGGAGCCCTGTTCGCGAACCTGCCAGCCATTCCGCTCGCGAGTCTGATCCTGACCGCGGGCCTTTCGGCGATCGCGCTGGGCGGGTGGTGGCCCGCCGCCGGCTCAGCGGCCGGATGGGTGGCAGGCCTGGCGGCCGCGGGGCTGGAGCGCGTCGCGGCCTGGACCGCCCTGGTGCCAGGCCACCGCTGGTTTCTTTTTCCTCCGGAGGGCTGGTGGGTGGCGGGCTGTTTCATTCTCGCCAGCCTGGCTTGGGGCCGGAAGCCGGGATCTTCAGCCTGGCGGCTGGGCTTGGCCGCGTGGCTCCTCTGGTATCCTGTCTTTCAGCCCGAACGCCTGGAGCCGGAAGAAACGCGTCTGACGTTTTTCAGCCTGGCCGTGGGTGAGGCCACGTTGCTGCGCGCGGGAGACGGGTTCACCGGCCTGCTGGACACCGGGACCGAGCAGGAATTTTATTACCGGGTCAGGCCTGCCTTGGCCCGTCTGGGCGTCAACCGGCTGGATGCGCTGATTTTGAGCCACCAAGACGCGGACCATGCCGGAGGCCTCAACGCGTGCCTGCGCAGTTTCTCGGTCCAGCGGTGGGTAGCCGCGGACCTCCCGGATGGGATGCATGGCCGCGGGCCTCGACTGGAGCACTGGCAGCGGGGCCACACCGAGACGTTGGGACGCCTGCACGCGGTGCACGCGCTCTGGCCGCCGGCCGGCGCGCGCGTTTCCGGCAACGAAACCAGCCTGGTTCTGGGCTGGGAAAGCCCCGGGGGCCGTATCTTGTTCACGGGCGACAGCCGGCAGGACGTCGAGGCGCAGTGGTGTTTGCCCCATCCTTACGCCGTGCTCAAAGCCGGGCACCACGGAGACCGCAAAGCCAGCTCCGCCGGCCTGCTCGCGCAGTGCCAGCCCGGACTGGCAGTGGTCATGCCCGGCACCCGCAATCCCTTCGGTTTTCCGGATCCCATGGCGCTGGAACGCCTGCGGCGGTCCGGCGCCGTGGTGCTTGACACCCGGCGCGGGGCCGTGGAAATGCGCCTGCGGCCGGACGCGCCCGTGCAGTGGTTCGCGTGGGAGGCGCCGGATTGCGGTCCAGGGAAAAATTTGATACAATCAAGCACTTCGCGATGAACCACGCAACCCGATGCGCATTCTAAATCAAACCCGCGGCCGCTGCCTGGCCGACCAGGTCCAGCCCTGCCGGACATTTTGGCGGCGCTGGCGGGGAGGCCTGGGAAAATCCGGCCTGGCGCCGGGGCAAGGATGGTATCTCGCGCCCTGCCGCGCGGTCCACACCTTGGGGCTGCGCTATCCCATTGATGCCGTTTATCTGTCAGCCCAAGGGCGGGTGCTGCGCATCGTCCGCCTGGCTCCGTGGCGCCTGGGCCCCTGGGTGGGTGCGGCGCGGGGCGTGTTGGAGCTCCCCGCCGGGACCTGCACTCCGGAAACCTGCCAGAACAGCGATCAGCTGCAAACCTTACCTGAGATGGGATGGTGATTCCCGCATGCAAACTTGCCCAAATCGAACGCTGAGATTCCGCGGTCAGCTCATCGCCCTGGCGGGACTGGGGCTGCTGGGGCTGGGCGCAGGCTGCGCCAGCACGGCCGTGGTCTCCACGCCCCAGCAGGCGGCAGACCGGCATCAGGCCCTGGGCGACCAATTCTACGAGCGGCAGCGCTTTTCCGAGGCGCTCAGGGAGTGGCGTCTGGCGCTGGCGCTCGATCCCGGCCGCCAGGAGGTGTCGAAGCGCATCGAGGCGGTCGGCAGCGGGCAGTCCTGGCAGCGCGAGGCTGCGGCGAACGCGGCCGCGGAGGAAACCTCCCGCCTGCGCCAGGAGCTCCTGGCGGCGGAAACCTACTACCAGGCCAACCAACTGAAGGAAGCGGAGGTCGCTTGGCGCCGCATCCTGGAATGGAACAGCGGACAGTCCGAAGCCGCGGCCGGACTGGAGCGGCTGGCGGCCGAAGCCTATGAAACGGATCCGCGCCGGTCCTTTGACCAGATGACCCGCGAACTCTACGAGCAGGGCATGCGCGCCTACCGGAAACAGGCGTGGGAGCAGGCGGAGCTTAAACTGGCCGAGGCCGCGAAACTGAATCCCGACCAGCCCCAGGTGCAGCGTTACCTGGAACAGGCCCGCGCGCAGCTGGCCCAGCGCAAGCAGACGGCAACGGCGGAGACCATCCGGCGGCAGGCGCTGGCCGCCGAAGCAGACGGGCAATGGGTCAGCGCGCACCGGTACTGGCAGGCCCTGGAGCAAAGCCAGGGCCAGACGCCCGAAGCCGCCGAAGGGCTGGCGCGGTGCAGGCCGCGCGTGGCCGCCTGGGCGCAAGGGCGGAATGCCGAAGGCGAGCGGTTGCTGGCGGCAGGCCGGTTCCCGGCGGCGCTGGCGCGCTTTCAGGAGGTTCTGGATCTGCTTCCGGAAGAATCCCGGGCCCGGCAAGGACGGGACGCAAGCCGACGGGCGCTCGCGCAGGCCAAAACCCAAAGCGCGTCCGAGGACGAAGGACGCCAGCATTTCAACGCGGGAGTGGCCTGTTACCGACAAGGGGATCTGACGGGGGCGGTCCGCGCATGGGAACTGGCGGTTGCGGCCGCGCCCGCGGACGCCGAGTATCAGGAATGGCTGGCCCGCGGCAGAAAGGAGCTGGCAGGGCGGGACACCCAAAACCGCCAGCGGGCCGAAGCCCGTTACGCCGACGGATTGGCGGCCTACCAGCGCGGGGAATTGGACGAAGCCCGGGCCGCCTGGAAAGAAGTCCTGGAGCTGGATCCGGGACATGAAAAAGCGCGGCTGAACGTGCAGAAAATCGAAAAGGAACTGAAGTAACCGCCGTTCTAAACGCGCGTTTTTTACCAGAAGGGAAGCGCCAGACATGTTAAAACGCCAACCGCTCCCTGAACGCCAGGACGTCTTCGCGTTCCACTACCCCCCTGCGGAAGTGAATTACGGAGGCAAAATACGCTTCCACCAGGTCGCCTTTCCCCCGGCCTGGGAGCGCCTGCTGTTCCAGCTGGTTGACCGGTTCGCCGATATTCTGCTTGAAAACCGGAACGCGCCCTCCCGGCTGGAGGTGGGCGACTGGCGGCAGGATCACAACCAGGTCGTGCCGGACGACAGCGCCCCCAATGCGCCCCTGGCGTTCAACGGGTGGCAGGGGGAACTGATGGATATTTTTCTGGATCAGTGGTGCGATCTCGGCCGGCTGGATTTAGGCCGCTGCCGGCAATGGGTGAACGAAGAGCTGGTCCGCGCGGGGATGGCTTACCGCAGGCTCCGGCTGAACGCCTTGGAGCAGGAGAAAGCCACCGGCATCGCGGGCTTGGGGTATCTGGCGCTTCTCGGCGCGGCCAACCTGTGCGCTGAAATCATCTCCGACTATTTTGAGCAGCAGGTCGAACTCCTCGGAAAAATGGCGGTCACCGCCCGCCTGACCTTGGGGCGGTGCCTGGCGCTGTGCTGGCGGCAGGTGGAGTGGGACGGCGTGCTGGCCCAAACGCGCCAAACCTGCCTGGGGCACCCGGAACCCGAACCCGCGGTCCTGCGGCTGCTCAATCCTTTTATCTTGGCGTTCAACACGCTGGGCGACGCCGGCATGATCGAGGAAGAACTCGCCGGCCCCAATCCCTATCAACTGTCCTACGTCTTGCGGTCCCAGCTGCAGCAGCTGGTCTTCAAAGCCGTCTCCCGCAGCCGGCGCTTTACCAGCAAGACCGGCGGCCGTTTTGCCGGCGAACCGACGGCCTGGCAGCAGTTGCTGGAAAGCGGTCCGGACCACCGGCGCCTTTTGCGCCTGCTCCGGCGCCACGCGGACCTGCGCGTTCGCCTGGTCACGGAGAACGTCCAGGCGCAGGCCCGCGAGGCCCTGCGCGGCTGGCTGCGCGCCCATCCGGAACAGACCGCATTCTATCCCTATGTCGTCAACGAGCGCCAGCAGGAAGAAACCGTCATCCGGCCCGCCGCGCGCCGCCGGCTCCAAAAAATACTGCGCCAGTCCAACGACTCCGCGGCCGAGGAGCCGCTGGCTTTGCTGCGCTGGGGCGCGGAAACGATCAAGCGCAGCCGGAAGCGATGGTTCGGGCGTCTGAACCGGATCGAGTTAGCCGCGGAACTGGCCACGGCCGCGCGGCGTTTCGGAGGCCTGCAAGGCCTCATTGACGACTTTAAACTGGTGCGCACGCGGTATGGGCGCGCCGTTGGGCAGGCGATACCCTGGCAGGGACTGCGGCTGTGGCGCAGCCAGGAGATCAAGCTCGTCGCCGAGGCGCGGCCCGGCGGGAAGCGGATCGTGTTGGTGGATCTGCACGAGAAGCGGTTGCAGGAGATCGAGAACCAGTTTTACGACGGGAATCTGTTCTACCTGAGGTCTCCGGGGGAGATTTATCCCAGCACCAGCCGGCGGGGCGACCGTGTTTTTTTTATGTTTGCCGACCTGCGGAATTCCACGGAGACCACCATGCGGCTGACCAAGGATACCGCCTCTTTTCTAACGCCCTATCTCGCGACGGTCAACCAAATGGCGTTGAACTACCACGGAGAAAGGATCTATTTCGCGGGTGACGGCTATTCGGCTTACTACCGGCACGCGCTGGACGGCGTGCGCGCGGCCTATATGATCTCGGGCCAGTTCTCCAAACTGAGGCGCCAGGCCTCCGAGGAGCATGCGCGGGAAGCCCGGGAGATCTACCAGGCCGCTTCGGCAACCGGGGTCAACCTGCTGGATGCGGATAAAGTACGAGAAACCCTGAAGCGCCGCGCGCCGAGCGAGATGCCGGGAAAGGTCAGAGAGCTGTTCGACGAATTATCCCGCCTGGAAGGGCGCGCCATCAGCGAGGACGACCTGAAAAAAGCCCTGTCCAGGGTCGCGTCGGCCATGGTCATGCCAAGAGTGGACATTGGGATCGCCATTACGGCCGGCGAGCTCTATTTCGCCCTGGTTGGCCAGGACGCGGACGAAGCTGGAGAAAAAATCAAGATCGTGATCTCCCCGCATTTATCCCAGGCAGCCCGGCTCTCAGGGTCCTCGGAGGAGGTCAAGAATTATATCGAAACGCATTATCCACAGCCTTTCCCCTATTATGCCTATGCCTGGGAGAAAAAATTATTCAATCGGGGGATCGTTATAACGGAAAAGGTATTAGAGGCGATTAAAAGCGAAACATCCATTCAATCACTCGTTGCCACTGAGGATCAATTTCGGCAGGAAAAATTACTTGCCTATAATGACAGTATTTTAAACAAGAGAATAATTATTCGTCAGATCAACGAGACGGTTATGCTTAAGGGGATTTCCGAACCATGTAAAATTTACGAAGTTGCCACCAGCGGCTCCCTTCTGGACAAACACCACGGGAATTTATAGCTCATCATTTCAATAATATCCCATATAGAATATTAATTAATCGAATTTCACTCTATCTGGGGTGGGAATTCGGCGAAATATCACCAGTGATAACCGGTTCATAAGTATAATAAAAAGAAACAGAATTAAAATGTCTTCTGATAAATCTAAAAATTACTCTTCAATCGTGAAAAATGACCTTTTTGGGGTCTTGGAAGTGGATCAGGGGTAAAAAATATTAAATATTATTTTAAATTATACTGGTCAGAAATTCAATTTAAGATTAAATAGAAATAATATGAAAAACCTAATTAATATTGGGTTAAAATAAAACGAATTAATTAATCCCTCCGCATGAATCCCCGGGCTTAAGCTCCGAAGGGACCTTCGGCCGGGGAGATGATTTGCGGGATTTTATTGCGGAGGGAGGGAGCCCCGGCCCATGGTCCCCCTTGCGGGGAACTTTAGTCCGGGGGACCACTCCACTCCTGATCTCCATAATTTTCAGAAAGGTCTAAGCTTTCCTGACAGCTGCATAAAATATATTTTTTAACAGCCTGTACGGACCCTCAATATCAGAAAAGGCTTGCAGTTCCAGCACCTGACAGTTCCCCCTCGAAAATACACTTATTTTTCAAGGAAAGATCCAGAGCTGGGCGTAAGACTATTGTGATCAGCCTGCTAATTGAACCAGTAAAAGCAGGGGGATCACATCATCAACCTGAATGAATAACCCTCTGTGGATCGTGGAGACTGTTTATCTTGAATATGGGAACTTACGATCCCTCTGTACGAATCCTCGGGCTTCAGGCCAGGGAGAGAATTGCGGGATCGGTTTGTGGAGGGGTGCCTGGCATTCAAGTCCAGGGACCACTCTACTCAAGCCGGAACAACGGTGATGAGCTAATTGAGATAATCACCTTAACCCCCTCCTGGGCAGGGCATTCCTACTGGAAGCGAGTTCGCCGTTCTTTAGGTCCAGCCCCAAAAGGAGATAGGGAGCGGCGTCAAGTTCCGGCAGGTCCAAAAACCCCGCTTTACTCAAGCAGCCTCGATCGCGCCAGGACAGGAGCCGGGCATAAAAATAATTTTCTTCAGCCGTATCGGTTCCGGAACAACGGCAGGGGGGTTGCGTCGCGATTTCTCGATCGGAGGAAATCGCACTCGTTTCAGCGCCGTTTATTGACGCGACTTGCAGGGGGATGTTAATATAATGCACAACTCGCTTTCCTCGGAGCCTGAGCGTGCGCAACCTTGCCATTGTCCTGCTGCTATTGTTCCTTCCCATTTCGGCATCCGCGATTTCCGGAAAAGGGACCACGGCAGCCACCTTCCTGAAGATCAGCGTGGGCCCGCGGGCAGTCGCGATGGGAGAGGCGTTCGCCGGTCTGGCCGACGACGCGACCGCCACCTATTGGAATCCCGCCGGGTTAGCCCAGCTGTCCGCACCCGAAGTGACGGCCATGCATGCTTTCTGGCTGGAGGATATCTTTTTTGACCATATCGCCGTGGCCGCGCCCTGGCTTGGCGGCGTCCTGGGAGGTTCTTTGGTCTACCTCAATGCCGGCGAATTGGTGCGCGCGGATGCCGGCGATACGCCGGACGATCCCAGCCGCGGATCTTTCTCCGCCGCGAACACGGGATTTACCGCGGGATATGGCCTGCGCTTGTCCGACAGCATGCTGTTGGGAGCGAACGTGCTGCTTTTTTCCGAAAGTATAGACGCCCAGAATAACCTGGGATGGGCGCTGGATGTGGGGTTCCTGTACTTCCTGCCCTGGCCGGGCTGGAGCCTCGGGGGCGTGGTTCAGCACTTGGGACCGGCGACCAGCCTGCGCGAGGAATATTACCGCCTCCCGATCAATTTCAAGCTCGGAATGGCTTTTCGGCCGTGGCCAGAGGTCGCCCTGACGCTGGATTACAACCAGCTCCTGGAGCAGCACGGCAGGATCGGATTGGGCGCGGAATATGTCTTTGCCAATACCCTCGCGCTTCGCGCCGGGTATGCGTATCAGGAAAAGATAGACCCTTCGGAACTCTACGCCAATATCGGCAGCCAGGCCGCCGCTGGCATGACCGCCGGACTGGGCTTGCTTTTCCAGCCCCTGCGTTTGGATTATGCCTTCGTCCCGTACGGGTTTTTTGGCACCACGCACCGCATCGCGCTCACCTATCAATTTCAAACCGCCCTGCCGGCCCCCGCCCCGACCGCGGAACCGACATTGGCGCCGACGCCCGCGCCGACCGAGGTGGCGACGCGACCGACGCTGGAGGAAAGAATCCGCGATATCGCCCGGCGCATAGAAGTCGGGCAATTGGTGGACATCCAATTCCAGAGCGGCGCCGCCCTGTTAACCCCGGAATCCCTGCGGACCCTGGACGAAATCGCGGCCGAAGTGTCGGCATTCCCCTATTTGCGCATCCGCATCGAAGGGCATACGGACTCCCAAGGCGCCGCGCCAAACAATCTCCGTCTGTCCCAGCGCCGGGTTGAGGCCGTGCGGGCCTATTTGGTGGAGCACCACGGCCTGAAGGCGGAGCAATTCATCCCCGTGGGATATGGGGAGAGCCGTCCCATTGCGGACAACGGAACCGCGGCAGGGCGCCAGCGCAACCGCCGCGTTGAATTCAATGTGATCGAGAACCAGCCATAATGCGGAGGAAAAGCGTGAAGGGGATCAAGCACATCGGTGTTTTGACTTCTGGCGGGGACGCTCCGGGCATGAACGCCGCGATTCGCGCCGTCGTCCGGGCCGCCGCGGACCGCAAATGGCGCGTCACGGGTGTCTTGCGGGGATACCGGGGGCTGATCGACGGCGAGACCCAGCCGATGAACTCGCGTAGCGTGGGAGGCATCATCAACCGCGGGGGCACGATCCTGCGAACGGTCCGCTGCCCGGAATTCAAGCAGGCCGCCTACCGCGCCCGCGCTTATCAGCATATTCGCGCCTGGGGGCTTGGGGGATTGGTGGTCATCGGCGGCAACGGCAGCGCGGCCGCGGCCAACGAAATAAACCGCGAAACCGGGCTTCCGGTCGCGGTGGTTCCCGCTTCGATTGACAATGACGTGTTCGGCACCGACGACACCGTGGGATTCGACTCGGCCGTGAACACGGCGGTGTCCGCGATTGACCAAATCCGGGATACCGCCACCTCGCACGAGAGAGTATTCCTCATTGAAGTCATGGGCCGGCACAACGGCTTTATCGCGGTGGAAGTCGGCCTGGCGTGCGGGGCGGAAGCGGTGCTGGTGCCCGAGATTCCTTTCCGTTTGGATGAGATTAGCCGGTTGCTCGTCAACGGCAAGAAGCGGGGCAAGCTTTCCTCCATTCTGGTCATGGCGGAAGGGGCGGGGGACTCGCGAAAGATCACCGAACGCATCAGCGCTCAAACCGGATTGCGCGTCCGCCTCTCCATCTTGGGCTACATCCAGCGCGGCGGCAGTCCCAGCGCCCGCAGCCGTCTCTTGGCCGCGCGCTTAGGCCATGCGGCGGTCGCCCAGCTCGCCCACGGGCAGCACGCCCATCTGTCCGCGATCCAAGACGGGCGATTGACGGCCGTGCCCTTGAAGGTGGTGGCCAAACGTACCAAACATATCGAACGCGCGCTCTACCGCCTGACCAACCAACTGGCCCAGTGACAGATGGCCGCCATTATCTCGGCTTCCCGCCGGACGGATTTGGCGCGGATGTTTCCGTCCCTGCTCGCGCAATGGCTGTACCAAGGGTGGGTCGAGGTTAAAAACCCCTTTAACGGACAAAGCCGAAAAGTATCTCTCGAACCCGCCCACGTCCACACGCTGGTTCTCTGGTCAAAGGACTATTCGCGGCTGCTGGCGAATGAAGCCCACTTACTTGACAGGCTCCTCGGGTTTCAGCAGCTGTATTTTAATTTTACGGTTACAGGATTAGGCGGAACCCGGTGGGAACCGGGTATCTTGCCCGCCGAAAAAACCGATTGGCAATGGAAAGAACTTGTGCAGGCCGCAGGAGACAGCCTGCGTGTCACATGGCGCTTCGATCCGATTGTTTATTGGCGGGAAGGCTCTGAAATGAAAAGCAATTTGAAGCACTTTCCCCAAATAGCTCATGCGGCTGAAAAAGCAGGCATAAAAACCGCGGTTATTTCGCTTTGTCATTGGTATGCGAAAGCAAAAAAACGAGCGCTTCGAAGCGGATTATTGCCTGAAGAGCCGCCTAATTTGGAAATAGAGAGAGATATTTCCTGGCTGCTGGACCAAAGCCGCAGATATAATATTGAAGTGCAAGCCTGTTCTTGTCCAGCGCTCCATGCCTACGGAATAAAACCCGCCAGATGCATTAATGGCGCGCTGCTCAGTGAGATCCATCCTAACCATGAAAAGGCCGAATTAAAAAAGGATACTGGCCAGAGGAAAGACTGCGGCTGCACGAAATCCATTGATATTGGCTCATACCAGCTGAATTGCTCGGAAGGATGCGTATATTGTTATGCCAACCCGAAAATCAATTAAATTGAGTAAATCATTCAAACCCCTTATTGCCCTGACCATGGGAGATCCCTCAGGCATAGGACCAGAGATAATTATTAAATGCATTATTGATAAAACAATCGCATCAAAGATTCGCCCTTTAATTATAGGAAATTTAGACACGTTCAAAAGGGTGAAACACTTTATTAAAATAAAAAATAAAATCACTATCCAGGACAAGGATTCAGCTCAAAAGGCAACTAAACTCACTTTTAGGGATATTGGTTTTATTCAAAGCGATATAGGCAAAGGTATTACACAACCAGGGAGGACAAATAAAACAGCAGGTAAGATGTCTTTTGAAGCTGTGAAGCTCGGGATTGAGCTTGCCCTGGATAAAAAAGTGGATGCCATGGTCACAGGACCTATCTGCAAAGAGTCCTGGAGGGACGCTGGGATACATTTCCCTGGACACACTGAGTTGATTGCTAAAATGTCCAAAAATAAAAGATATTCTATGATGTTCATTAGCAGATTATTTAGGATAATATTAGTGACCATACATGAACCCATAAGCAAGGTTCCAAGGCTGATAAATATTAATAAAATTATAGATACATGTATAACAGGAAACAGCGCATTAAAAAAATATTTCAAAATACAAAAACCTAAGTTAGCTTGCGCGGCTTTGAATCCGCATGCAGGGGAGAATGGTATTTTCGGCAAAGAGGAGCAGAAGGTGATTATTCCCGCAATTAAAAGGCTTAATAAAAAAGGAATTTCTGTTTCCGGACCTTTCTCGCCAGACGTTCTTTTTACAGACCAGATGTTAAAAGAATATGATCTCTTTGTCTGCATGTATCATGATCAGGGTCTGATACCATTTAAAATGAAGGCTTTTCATGAAGGGGTCAATGTTACCGCTGGTTTGCAGATAATTAGAACCTCTCCTGACCATGGCACCGCGTTTTCCATCGCTGGAAAAGATATCGCGAATCCCCGATCCATGCGTGCTGCAATCTTACTGGCCTGCGACATGGTCCTTCATTCAAAACAATGAAAAAACCAATATATGGGCAGCACTTTTTAAAGCACATCCATTATGCTTTAAAAGCAGTTGAAGAAGCAGGCGTTACAGCAGAAGACGCGATTATTGAGGTCGGCCCAGGAAAAGGGGTTTTAACCAAATATCTTCTCGCCAAAGCGGGTTTTGTGCAGGCCCTTGAAATAGATCCGAGATTCATCAATAAACTGAAGGAGAAATTTGCCGGCTCAGTAAATTTCGAGGTGAGGCATGCGGACGCAAGATATGTGGAATGGGATGAAATAATAGACGGGCTTAGTTCCAGGGGTTATTCGAGTGTAAAACTGGTAGCTAACCTTCCCTATTATATGGCCACGCAGATGGTTCTCCACGTTCTAGGGGCCAGAAAAACCTGCAATCTTTTAGTCGTGATGGTCCAGGACGAGGTAGCGAGGCGGATGTGCGCCGGGCCAGGTGGCAAGGAGTATTCGTCCCTTAGCGTCGCGGTGCAGTATTATAGTCAACCGTATTATGTCTGCAAGGTTCCGGCCAATGCCTTCGCGCCTCCTCCGCGCATCTCTTCGGCGATTGTTCGTTTGGAGAAACGGGCCACCCCTGCGGTTGCAGTGGACAGCGCAGACATGTTTTTATATTTGGTAAGGCTCATCTTCACGCATCGGCGCAAAACCCTGCGCAATTGCCTGCAAGGGCTCCTCCATGCGCCGCCGCAGGACAGGTGGGAGCAAGCGCTGTCAGCGGCGCGCATTGACCCGCAGCGACGGCCGGAAACAGTTTCGCTGGAAGAGTTCGCCGCCATCTACCAGTGCGTGGGCCGCTGGTCCAGTGAAACGACGCCGGCCTAGAAACGGCCGCGCGAAGGGTTGGATAGGCTGTAATTCCGCTCAACCATTGATCCCCCCCGCGCGATATTCCTACTGAAGATCCTTCAGGACGCGCAAACCCAGGGATGAACGTGCGAATCGCATCCGGTCGGAGTTTAGTCCGACGCAACCGACACTATAACTATTTGTCATAATAATTACACAATGGTAACAGTGGCGTGATCGCTTTGTTATTAAAGCTTTTACGAGAAGCTTAGATTTGATTAAAGTGCCGCGCCACGGCTCGCGAGGATGGGAAGATTATAATCATAAATATAATTCCGCGGATAGGCAGCATGAATCCCAAGAGAAACCAAAGTGTGGGAGAACCCGGATCTGCAGCAGCTGTGAAATAGTACCCCGGTTCCAGTGTCTGAACCGGACAGGGTGCGGATAAATACCGGTCTCATGCGCCGCGCCGCGCAACCAGGGCCAGCTTCGGGGTCGTCGGGAATGCCTGGTGCGGGAAAATTTCCAGGTGCGCGCGGTTTACTTTTATTCCTTGCTCTCGTATTTTTCTCGTCGTAAACTGTGAATTAAAATAGCCGTATTTTTTGAGGGAGGTTGGGACGATGACCAAAATTTACCGCCCGCAGGAGCGGCGGGGGATCAAGAACCTGATCCTGGGTATTACCGAGGACCGCAACGTTACGAGTGTCTGGGCTTCCCAAATACCGGAAATCCAGCGCGTGATCAACGTGGGCGATGTGACCGGAAAGGCCAATGAAATAAACATTATTTATCCCTCGGCCGGAACGGTGCAGCGGCTGATCTTGTGCGGCTTGGGGAAATCCCGCGAAATTGATTTGGAACAGGTGCGCCGGTCCGCGGGTCTGGCCATGCAGCGCGCGGCCCGCTTGAAAACCGGGGAAGCGGTCCTGGATGTCGCGAGCTTTTGCGCGAAGCGGCTGGAACCGGCAGAGGCAGCCAAGGAGCTGGTGATCGCCGGCCGCCTGGCAACCTACCGGTTCGATGAACTGAAGCGGGAAAAAGATGAAGCGCATCCGAGACGGCGGCTGGCCATCGCGCTGTGCGCGGACAGGACCCCAGGCCTGGAGCGGGCGGTCCGGGAGGGGGATGAAATCGCGGCGTCGGTCAATTATGCGCGGACACTTGCCAACCGGCCAGGAAATATCGTGTATCCGGAAACGCTGGCCCAGGAAGCGCTGCGATTGGCCCGGAGATCCAGGCGGCTTCGGGTTAAAGTCCTGCGCCAGGCGGAGTTGCGGCGGCAGGGCTTTGGAGCGCTGTTGGCCGTGGGTGCGGGCAGTATCCGTCCGCCGGTGCTGATCGAGATCCGCTATACCGGCGCGGGCGCCAAGCGCGCACCGGTGGTGGTGGTGGGCAAAGGCATCACATTCGATTCGGGCGGGATTTCCATCAAACCGTCCGCGAAGATGGAAGAGATGCGCTTTGACATGAGTGGCGCGGCCACTGTGCTGGGCATTATGAAAACCGCTGATGCGTTAAAACTCCCGGTCAATTTGATCGGCGTCATCCCGGCCGCGGAAAACATGCCCTCCGGGTCCGCCACCCGGCCGGGAGATGTGGTGAAAAGTCTGTCCGGCATGACGATCGAGGTTATCAATACCGATGCCGAGGGAAGACTGGTTTTAGCAGATGCTCTGACTTATAGCCTCAAGTATAAGCCGTCCTGCATCCTTGATTTTGCAACGTTAACAGGGGCGGTAGTGGTGGCACTGGGAAACGTGGCGACTGGTTTGCTGACGAATTGCGAACCCCTGGCTAGGGAAATTATTGAAGCGGGCCAGCATTCCGGGGAGAAAACCTGGCAATTGCCCCTGTGGGATGAATACCGGGATCTAATGAAAAGCGAAGTGGCGGATATCGGGAATATTTCAAGTAAATCGGGAGCCGGCACGATTCAGGGCGCTGTGTTTCTGGAAAAATTCGTGGACGACACACCCTGGGTCCATCTTGATATTGCAGGAACCGCCTATGGAGATAAATCCCCATTGGCGCCCAAGGGAGCTACAGGAGTTGGCATAAGACTGGTGGCGGAGTGGATAATCAAGCACAAATCAAGATTTATTAAGTATCCGGCTTAATCATATAATACTGATTATGCGGGGAGGGGAGAATCATTCATGATCTTGCCGGATCATATGATCAGAAAATTGGCGCGGGAGAAGGGCATGATCGAACCGTGCGCAGAGCCGACTTCCGGAGGAGTGGTTTCCTTTGGCATTTCTTCGTTCGGGTACGATATGCGCGTCAGCGATCAATTCAAGATCCACCGCGTGCGGGCCGGGCAGGCGGTGGACCCCAAGCAGGCCCGCCCCGAGGATTTCGAATCGTTCCAGGGGGCAGTGCTGGAATTGCCTCCCCACACCTATGGGCTGGGACATTCAGTGGAATATTTCCGCATACCCAGGGATGTGATCGCGCTTTGCACGGGCAAGTCAACCTACGCGCGGTGCGGGGTGCTGGTGAACATTACGCCGCTCGAGCCGGAATGGGAAGGGCACGTGACCATGCAGATTTTCAACACCACCGCGGCGCCCGTGAAAATTTACGCGCAGGAGGGGATCGCGCAGGTGGTCTTCCTGCAGAGCGCGCTGCTGCCGGATGTTTCCTATGCGGACAAAGGGGGAAAGTACCAGGGGAGCAAAGGGATTACCCTGGCGAAGATATAACGCCCCGCCGTTCCCTCGGAGAAAGCCATGCACGCAGAGTCCGCGTATCCACTCAAGGTTAGGCTGGTGCCGCTCCACACGATGCCGATGGCGCCGATTTGGACGCGTCTGGGTTATCGCGCGCAACACGCCGACCGGTCCGAGATCGTGCCGAAGTACCAGCCCGTGATTGACCGTTTCCTGAGGGAAACGCAAGTGCGCCTGTTCTCGCGAGAGGAACGCTTTACCAGCACAGAGGAAGCGGCGGTGATTGGCGATCACCGTTTCCGCAGCCGGCTGGTCCAGGACCGCTGCGCCGGCGCCGAGCGGGTTTATCTGCTGGGCGCCGCGGTCAGGCAGGAAGACATTCAGCGTTGGCAGTCTTTACAGGAACAGAACCAGCTGGAGGAGGCCGTGGTGCTGGACGCCGTGCTCTCGGAGAAGGTGGATTATGCCCTCGACTTTCTGGAGCAGGAACTCAACCAGGAGCTGCGGCGCACCAGCCGGGTTTTGGGCCCGCGACTTTCTTGCGGCTATGGCGATTTCGCCCTTGAAAACCAAGGGTATTTTTATCAAGCCCTGGAATTTTCGCGGTATGGGATTCTGCTGACGCCGCAGCATCTTCTTGTTCCCGAGAAAACGGTGACAGCCCTGGCCCCGGTGAGGCTGCTAGAGGTTCAGAAATGACCCAAACCCCGTTCGGAAGCAAACAAGTGGTGATCCTCGACGGTTCCACGGGAACCATGTTGCAGCACCGCGGCATGCCGGCGGGCGCGGCCCCGGAACTTTTTTGCCTGGAACATCCGGAGGTCATCGGCAAAATCCAGGAAGAGTATCTGTCGGCCGGCGCCGCGGTGTTGTATACGCCCACGTTCGGCGCCAACCGGAGCAAACTCCGCCACTTCCAGCAGGATCGGCGCGCCGCGGAATTGAACGGGCGCTTGGCGGAGCAGACCGTGAAGCTGGCGCACGCGGCCGGCGCCTGGGCGGCCGGTGACGTGGGCCCGACCGGCGAGTTTTTCCAGCCGTTCGGCGAGCGTTCCATGGAGGAGGGAGTGGAGATTTTTTCCGAGCAGATGCGCGCCCTGGAAGCGGCCGGCGTGGACCTGCTGGTGGTCGAAACGCAATTGGACATCCAGGAAGCGCGCGTGGCCCTGCTGGCCGCCAAGGAAAGCACGCACCTGCCGGTCGTGGTGTGCATGACGTTCGACGAGCAGGGCCGCACGCTCACCGGCAGCGATCCGGTGTCGTGCCTGGCCATACTGTCCGCCTTGGGCGCGGACGGGTTTGGGATCAACTGTTCCACGGGACCGGATAAAATTCTTCCGCTGGTGGAACAGATCGCGCCCCTGGCGACGATCCCGCTGTGGGTCAAACCCAATGCTGGATTGCCGCAGGTGCGGGCCGGGAAAACCGCCTACACCCTGGATCCCGCGGCGTTCGCCGCGTTCGCGGAACCCTTCTGGAACCTTGGGGTGAGCGCCCTGGGCGGCTGCTGCGGCACGACGCCGGATCACATCCGCGCGGTCGCGCGCAGCCTGAAATCACGGGACGTGAAAATTCCGGAACGGCTCGAGGAACGTCTGCAAGTGGCCAGCCCGCGGAAAACGCTCCGCCTGCCGCCGCCGGGGCGGGGAGTGATCCAGGTGATCGGCGAGAGGATCAACCCGACGGGCAAGCCGGAACTTCAGGCGGAACTGCGCGCGGGTCATTTGGAGCGCGTCCGGTCCCTGGCCCTGGAACAGCAGGCGCAAGGCGCTGATCTGCTGGACGTCAACGTCGGCGTGGACGGCCTGGATGAAGGGCAGGTGCTGCGGCAGGCGGTGGCCGCACTCAGCGTGGCGACCGACCTGCCGCTGTGCCTGGATTCCAGTAATCCCGAAGCCCTGGCGTCCGCGCTCCGCTTGTATCCGGGCAGAGCCCTGGTGAATTCCCTCTCCGGCGAGAAAGCCAAACTCGAAAAACTGCTGCCCGTGATCGCGAAATACGGGGCGGCCTGCATTGTGCTGCCGGTGGATGACCGCGGCATACCCGAGACCGTCGAAGAGCGGGTGGCGGTTTTGGACTCCATCCTGGCCGCGTGCGCGGCCCAGGGCGTCGCCCGTTCGCGGCTGCTGGTGGACGGCCTGGCGCTGGCCGTGGCCGCCGGCGCCGGCCAGCCCGCCAACACCCTGAAGCTGATCCGGTATGCGACGCGCCAGCTGGGATTGCTGACCGTGATCGGGCTCTCCAATGTTTCGTTTGGGCTGCCCGGCCGTTCCTTCCTGAACGGCGCCTTTCTCGCCCAGGCCGCGGCCGAGGGCCTGTCCGCGGTGCTGGCCAACCCGGGAGACGAAGTCGTCATGAACCTTAAAGCCAGCGCCGAGGTTCTGACCGGCCGGGACGAACGCGGGGAGGAACTGATCCGGCGGTTTGCCGCACGCGCGGGGGCCGGGGAGCCTTCCGGGCGCGCGGCGGGGATCGCTCCTCCGGACCGGGTGCGACTCGCCGTGGTGCGAGGCGAACGGTCGGGTGCGGCGGCCGCGGCGGAGGCCGCGCTGGCGGCCGGCTGGGCCGCGGAGCGGATCGTCTCCGAGCTGATGATCCCGGCCATTCGCGAGGTCGGCGAGAAATACAACCGCCGGGAATATTTCCTGCCGCAGCTGGTGGCCGCGGCCGAGGCCATGGAGGCCGGCATGCAGGCCTTGACGCCGCACCTGTCCGGCGCGCCGCGCGCACCCAAGGGGGTGGGCGTGCTGGCCACGGTTCGCGGCGACGTGCACGACATCGGTAAAAAAATCGTCGCCTTGGTGCTGCGGAATCACGGGTACCGGATCGTTGATCTCGGCAAGTCCGTGGACGAAGAGACCATCGTGCGGGAAGCCGAAGCGCAAGGCGCGGATTTCATCGGGCTTTCGGCGCTCATGACCAACACCATGGTCGAAATGGCCAAGGTGGTGCGGCTGGTTAAGGCGCGGAACCTGGACGTGAAAGTCATCGTCGGCGGCGCGGTCGTCACCCAGCGCTTCGCCGACGAAATCGGCGCCGATGGTTACGCGCCGGACGCCGGACGCAGCGCGGACGTGGTGGAGCGCCTGCTGGCCGGCCGGTCAAAGTCCGCGCCCCGGAAGGAGCGTCCGGCATGAGCGTCGGGAAGATTTACGTCGCGGCCACGCATCAAAATGTCGGCAAAACGCTGATGTCGCTGGGCATTCTGGGCACGCTGAGCCGCTGCGGCCGCAGCGTGGGCTACATCAAACCGGTTGGACAGCGCACCATCGTCGCGGAGGGCGTGGAGGTGGACGAGGACGCGGTGCTCATGGACCGGGTCTTCAACTTCGGCGGCGATCTGCAAGACACCAACCCTGTTCGGGTGGGCAAGGGCTTCACGGCGGACTATATCCGCCATGGACGCGACAACCGGCTGGCGGAGCAGATCCAGGAAGCATTCGCGCGCGTGAGCCAGGGCCGGGATTTCGTGGTGGTGGAAGGCACCGGCCACGCGGGTGTGGGGTCCGTACTGGATCTGTCCAACGCCCGGGTGGCGCAACTTCTCGGCACGCCCGTGGTCATGGTGGCGCCCGGCGGCGTGGGACGGCCCATTGACGAGGTGGCGCTGAATTACGCCCTGCTGCGGGAAGCCGGCGTGCCGCTGGCCGGCGTGGTCATCAACAAGGTCAAGCTGGATAAATATGATCAGGTGAAGGAACTGGCCACCAAAGGGTTCGCCCAGAAAGGCATCACCGTCCTGGGCGTACTGCCCTTCGACGACATCCTGTCCGCTCCCAGCGTGAAAGATGTCATGGCGGAAGTGGACGGCGCGCTCATCAGCCAGGAAGTGGCCGAAGCCGCCCTGGAGGCGCCGGTGCGGCATAATCTGGTGGGCGCCATGAGCGCCCATCAGGCGCTGGATTACTTCAAACCGGGCTCGCTGGTCATTACCCCGGGCGACCGCGAGGATATCATCCTGGCGTCCATCGGCATGGCCCTCTCCGGCGAGCACAATCAGCCCGGCATGGTGTCCGGCATCGTGCTGACCGGGCACGCCGTCCCCCATCCGGCGATTTTGGAGTTGATCCACCGCTCCCGCATCCCGGTGATCACGTGTTCCAAGGACACGTACACCGTGGCGTCGCAGATTCACGACCTGATGGTGAAAATCACCCCCGAGGAAAGCAATAAAATCGAGCAGGCCATCCAGTTGGTCGGCCAGCACGTGGATATTCAAGCCATCTGCGACCAGTGCCATTGACTTTTTTAATGCGAGCCTGAAAGCCGCGTGATATAATCTGCATCTTAACGGCCTGCAGGCTGATGTGGCCCGGCCCCCGGCCGGAGACGCGAAGGAGGAGACGCGATGGCGAGCAAAACCACCAAGATAATCTGGGTGACCATGGCAGTGCTGGTCCTGGCCGGCATTGCGCTGGTCGTTTCCATGCTGGTCCGCGCACCGCGGTCCTGGGAGAACAAACGCAAAGCCATGATGGCCAAATATTCCCGCATGCTGGATGCCAAGGACCCGGCGCTTCGGCGCGAAGCCGTGATGTCGCTCGGCGGCGTGGGCGACAAGTCGGTGATACCCAGGCTGCTGACGATGCTGAAGGACCCCGACGAACGGGTGCGCGAAAACACGCTGATCTCCATGCGCGCCTGGGGGGAAGCGGGGCAGATGGAACAAGTGGAGCCGCTGCTGAAGGATAAGAACGAGCGGGTGCGGGCCGCGGCCATTTTTACCCTGATCAATCTGGGAGGAAAAGAGCGCTATCCGTCCATCAAGCCGTTCTTAAGCGACGCCTCGGTCATGGTCCGCGAACAGGCGGTCCTGGCGCTGGGCAAGCTGCCGGAAGACCTGGTGATTAACGACCTGATCAAGGCCATGGACGATCAGGAAGTCATGGTTCGCCGCCGCGCGATCTGGGTTTTGACCAATTTCAAGAGCGAGGCCGCCGTTCAAAAGATCGCGGGCGCCTTGAAATCCGGCATCCCGATGCTGCAGGGCGACGCGGCCATGGCTCTCGGCCGCATGAACGCCAGGAGCACGGTTCCGGATTTGATCCAAGCCGCGGAGAACAAGGACCCTTTTGTGCGGCGGTCGGCCATTATGGCGCTGGGTAATCTCGGTGACGGACGGGCCGAGGGGGTGCTGATCCGCGCCCTGTCCGAGAAGGAAAACACCACCCGGCGCGAGGCCGCCCTGGCGCTGGGGCGGCTGAGCACGCCCGGAGCCGTGCCGGCCCTGCTGCCGCTGCTGCGGGAAGAAGATCCGGTGGTGCGGGTGGCTGCCGCCCATGCCCTGTCGGAAGCGGTGGGGCCGCAGCACATGGACACGGTGGAAAAAATGGCCGCGGACAAGGATGAAACGGTCCGCGAGGAAGCGGTCGCGGCCCTGGGCCGTTTGAAGGGCAGCCGGGCCGTGGAGATCTTGACCAAATCGTCCACCGATGCCTCGGAACGGGTCCGCTGGGCCGTGGTTACGGCGCTGGATGAGATCGGCACTCCGGAAGCCAAGAACCTGCTCAAGAGCCTGATCAAGTCGGAAAAGAGCGATTGGATCAAGCGGCACATTGAAAATATATTAAACCGCATGGAAATGGAAGAACGTGTGGGCGGGAAGGCCCGGGTCATGCCGCCGTCCTCCGCGAACATGCCATCGGCGGCCGGTCCGGCCGAGGCCGTGGCGCCTGCCCCAACCCCGACAGCCGGCACGACCTCCAAACCCAGGAAACCGAGAAGGCGTTAACAGGGGGCGGGGCCGGACCGCATGACGCATCCGTGCCGAACCTCCGGCGTCCATGAAGGGGGCCTATCCATGACGGTGCAGACGTCGAGCAGGATTCCCAGCGATCTGGAAATCGCGCAAGCCGCCCGCCTTCAGCCGATCCGGGAAATCGCCCGCCAGCTGGGGATTCCGGAGGAATTTCTCGAACTCTACGGGAACCACAAGGCCAAAGTCCATCTGGACCTTCTGGCGCACACCGCCGATCGGCCGCTCGGGAAGTACATTGACGTTACCGCCATTACACCCACGCCCCTGGGAGAAGGCAAAACCGTCACCACCATTGGCGTCTCCCAGGCCTTGGCCAAAATCGGGAAAAAGGTCGTTACCTGCATCCGGCAGCCTTCGCTGGGGCCGGTGTTCGGCATTAAGGGAGGGGCGGCCGGGGGCGGTTACGCGCAAGTCGTCCCCATGGAAGACTTCAACCTGCATCTGACCGGGGACATTCACGCGGTCTCCATGGCCAACAACCTTCTGGCCGCTTATATAGATTCCCACCTGCTGCACGGCAACCGCTTGGACATTGACCCTTTATCCATCACCTGGCGCCGGGTGGTGGATATTTCGGACCGGGCCCTGCGCCAGATCGTGGTGGGGTTGGGCGGCGCCGAGAACGGCCTGCCGCGCGAGACGGGTTTCGACATCGCGGTGGCCTCGGAAGTGATGGCGATCCTGGCCCTGGCGAGCGACCTGCAGGACATGCGCCGGCGCTTGGGCGCGATCGTCATCGGCACCACCCGCGCCGGACAACCCGTGACCGCCGAGGCCCTGCAGTGCGCCGGCTCCATGGCCGTGCTGATGAAGGACGCGATCCTGCCGACGTTGATGCAGACGCTGGAGCACACCCCGGTGTTCGTGCACGCCGGACCCTTCGCCAACATCGCGCACGGCAATTCCTCCATCATCGCGGACCAGATGGCCTTGCGCCTGGGCGAGTATGTCGTGACCGAGAGCGGGTTCGGCGCGGATTGCGGTTGCGAGAAGTTCATGAACATCAAGTGCCGCTATTCGGGCCTGCGGCCGGACGCCGTGGTCATGGTCTGCACCATCCGGGCGCTGAAAATGCACGGCGGCGCTTTCCCGGTGCGGCCGGGCAAGCCCCTGGACCCCGAGCTCGTGGCCAAACCCAACGACGACGCCCTGCTCAAGGGCTGCGAAAATCTGGAGCAGCACATTGCGGCCGTGCGGCTGCACGGCGTGCCGGTGGTGGTGGCCATCAACCGCTTTGCCACGGACCAACCGCGCGAGCTGGAACTCGTGCGGCAGCAGGCGCTGAAATACGGCGCCGCGGCCGCCGTGCCTTCCGAAGTGCACGCGGGGGGCGGCGAGGGCGGCCGGGCGCTGGCCGAAGCCGTGGTGGCCGCGGCCCAGCAACCCAGCCAGTTCCGCTTCCTGTATCCCCTGGACGCGCCGATCAAAGAGAAGATCGAGACCATCGCCACGAAGATCTACGGCGCGGACGGCGCGGATTACCTGCCGGACGCGGAAAAGAAGATCGCGCTCTATACCCAGTTGGGCTACGGGCAGCTGCCGATCTGCATGGCCAAAACGCATCTGTCCCTTTCCCACGACCCCAAGCTCAAGGGGCGGCCGCGAGGGTTCCGCGTGCCGGTGCGCGATGTGCGGGCCTCCGTGGGCGCGGGATTCCTCTACCCGCTGCTGGGGGATATGCGGACCATGCCCGGACTGCCGTCGCAACCCGCGGGCAACTGTATTGACCTGACCCCGGACGGCAAGGTCAAGGGGCTGTTTTAGCTGGGGACCGAAAAACCGGACAGATTCACCAAGCAGTCTGTCATCCCGTGAAAAACAGCCGAGCGGCCAGGGGGATCCAACGCACGGCGGGCGGAAAAGTCCGCGGAAACGGTTTTTTATCAGCCGGGTAAAGGAAACGAGGCGCGGAAGTGAGAATCTTGGGCGGGGTCACGATGCGACGATTGGTTCCGCTGGCATTCCTACTGGCGTTCGGCCCCCAGGCGGCCGGGGCGGCCGCCCCGCAGGGCCCTCAGGCCGACGTGGCGCCTTTCATTCAAAAACGGGAAGCGCGCCCGGCCGGCGAGATCCAGGCCAGCTACGCCGAGGATCCGGTCAAACTCCCGGAACAGCCGTGGAACGTTCCTGGCGTTCCGCTGGCCTGCCAGGGCCGCGGGCTCTCCCTTTACTATCTGGTTCCGGTTTCCCGGGTGCAGAAAATACTGCCTCCGGATCTGAAACCGTATCCCGGGCCGAAAGAAATCTGGTTCCGGGTGGATGCCATCCAGTGGACGTCGGTCCGTTCCGCGGACAAGGCGATCAAGCCGTTCGTGGAACTGGCGTACCGGTTTGAGGTGGTCTCGGCGGGCAAGCGCGGCACCTATCCGCTGCGGCTGTACTGCAAGCCCAACTGGCCGAATCTTTGGGCCCGCCAGTACGGCGCTTATGCGGCGTATCCGCTGGAAGCCGCGGACGTGAACTTTTCCCCTTTCATCCATTTTTTCCAGCTCCGGCGGACGAACTTTGCGCTTCTGGTCGCCCAACTGGATCCGCGGCAGGGTGTGGGCGCGCAGGCCATGGATCTGTTCAACCGCGGGCAGGATGCCAGGCTCTGGCAGGGAGAGGGACTGGAATTCGTGTGGCCGCGGGATACCCGCCGTTTGCAGACCGTATCCCGGCCGATGGAAGCGGAGATCAAACCGGCCACCGTCAGGATGCTGCTGGTCAAAGAACCGGTGGAATGGAACATCCTGACCGAGGAGGAGTCCCTGGAGCCGGCCAAGGCCCTGCTGCTGGAATCCGTTCGGGGCGACTGGATGGCCCCTGCCGGCGGGACCGTTCCCTGAGCCGGCCCCTGCCCGGGCGGCGGATGCGGCATCCACCCTCCCGATGAACACGCGGCCCGTACACCTTTAGGCCCCCTCACCCCATGCCTGGCAGTGGAGAGACCCCCGGACGCAAGTTCCCACAGGAACGGAGGGAGTGGAGTGGTCCCCCGGACTAAAGTTCCCCTGCGGGGACCGTTGGCCGGGGCTCCCTGCCTCCGCAATAAAATCCCGCAAATCATCTCCCCGGCCGAAGGTCCCTTCGGGAGCTGAAGCCCGGGGATTCATGCGGAGGGATAGACGAAAAGGATGACGGAGGCATGGTTTCGGGGTATGATATCCGGGTTTGTACTGTCTTTGCGCCGGGCCGCGCGCGGCCCGGTTTTGCCGGATGTACTGTTTCTGCAATCTGATCACGCGGCGGGCTTGACGAGCGAAGGAGCGGCAGACCATGTCGGCGCACGGACGCGGTTTTTTCATCACTCTCGAGGGGCCGGACGGCTCGGGAAAAAGCACCCAGTTTAAACTGCTGGCGGCCCGGCTGCGGCTGGAAGGATTCCGGGTGACCACCACCCGGGAACCGGGCGGAGAGCCCTTGGCCGAGAGGATCCGCGCCCTGTTGCTGGAACCAGCCAGCCAGCCGCCCACGCCCATGGCCGAACTGCTGCTGTTTTCCGCGGCCCGCGCCCAGCACGTGGAGCGTCTGATCCGGCCTGCACTGGCGGACGGCCAGGTGGTGCTGTGCGACCGGTTCAGCGATTCGACCCTGGCCTATCAAGCCGGCGGCCGGCGCATGGCTTTGGCCGCCGTCGCCGCCGCGGACCGGTTGGCCACGGCCGGCTTGAAACCGGCCCTGACCCTGTTGTATGATCTGCCCCTGGCCCAGGGCCGCCGGCGGGCGTTCGCGGCCAAGCAGGGCCATGACCGGATGGAATCCGAACCGGCGGCGTTCTGGCTGGCCGTGCGCCGGGCCTACCGCCGCCTCGCGGAGCGCGAACCCCGGCGGATCATCCTGATCCGGGCGGACCGCTCCCTCGAGCAGGTCACCCGGCAGACGTGGCAGGCGGTTCAGAAAAAATTGTCCGTCATGCGGGAGCGCTGCCATGCCCTTTAACGCCGTCTGGGGCCAGCCCCAAGCCGTTGAGTTTTTAAAGCGCGCGGCAGCCCAGTCCCGGGTGGCGCACGCGTATTTGTTTTCCGGACCTGAAGGCGTGGGCAAGCGCACCACCGCCCTGGCGTTCGCCCAGGCGCTGAACTGCCACGCCCCGCGGGAAGGCGAAGCGTGCGGGACCTGCGCGTCCTGCCGCAAGATCGCCGCGGCCGGCCATCCGGACGTGATGCTGCTGGAGCCCGAAGGACAGGCCTTTAAAATCGAACAGGTGCGGGAGGTTCTCCAGCGGAACCTGCGCTGGAAACCGCTGGAAGGACGCACCCGGGTGTTCGTGCTGGACCGGGCCGACGCGCTCACGGCCGAGGCCGCCAACAGCCTCCTCAAGGCCTTGGAAGAACCGCCGGACGCGGTGGTGATCGTGCTGATCACCAGCCAGGCATTCGCGCTGCTGCCGACCATCCGCTCCCGCTGCCAGGAGATCCGGTTCCGGCCGCTGGCCGCCGGGCTGCTGACGCAGTGGCTCTTTGAAGCGCACGGCGTGCCGCGGGAAACCGCCGCGGCCCTGGCGCGCTTGTCCGACGGCCGCCCGGCCGAAGCCCTGCGCCTGTCCGACCCCGAGGTTCAGGAGGTGCGCCGCCGGGTGTTGGACCTGGCCGCGGCCGCCGCACCCGGTGCCTGGCCGGCCCTGGCCGCCGCCATGGGCGAATGGCAGGGCGAAGCGGTCGAGCCGCTGGTGTTTTTGCTGACGTGGTTTCGCGACCGGCTGCTGCTGTCGCAAGGGGTTCCGGCGCGGCTGGCGGTGAACCAGGACCGCCTGGCCCAGCTGGAGGCCGCGCCGCGAGAAACGCCCGAGGCGCTTTGGGATCATTGCCGTTGGGTGCTGCAGGCCCTGGACTGGAAAGCGCAGAATTTTAACGCCCAGCTGTTGTTGGAACAGGTCTGGATGAAATTGACACAACGCTCCGGCGTTGTCGCGAGGTGAGTTCGATGCAGGATGCGGTGGGCGTTCAGTTTCTCAAGGGCGGCTGCGTGCATTACTACCGCGCGCCTCAGGACGCGGCCCTTTCCCTGCACACGGTGGTCGTGGTGGAGAGCGAGCACGGGCTGCAGCTGGCCCGCGTGGTGCGCGGCTGCTGCCGGCTGACGGAAAAGCAGGCCGGCGCGAACCTGCGTGCCATTGTGCGGACGGCCACGCTGCGGGACCAGGAGCAGCAGCACCGCAACGAGTTGAAGGAACAGGAAGCCTACCGCTTCTGCCAGCAGAAGGTGCAGGACAAGGATTTGAAAATGAAGCTGGTGGACGTCACCTATACGTTGGACGGGCGCAAGGCGGTGTTCTTTTTCACCGCGGAGAACCGGGTGGATTTCCGTGAGCTGGTCAAGGAACTGGCGCAGGCGCTCCGGCTCAAGATCGAGATGCGGCAGATCGGCGTGCGGGACGAAGCCCGGCGCCTGGGCGGCGTGGGCGGCTGCGGACGGCCGCTGTGCTGCAGCACGTTTCTGCGGGATTTTTCCTCGGTCTCCATCCGGATGGCCAAGGAACAGAACCTTTCCTTGAACCCGACCAAAGTATCAGGGCTGTGCGGCCGCCTGATGTGCTGCCTGGCCTATGAATATGAAGGGTCCCTGGCGAAAAACAAGCGCAAGCCCGCCGAAGAGTCCGGCGCGCCCGCGCCGGCTGGAACGACGCCTGCCGACGGCGCCGCGAAACCCGCGGGCGGATTCAGAAGGTCGCGCCGGCGCCGGCACGGCCATAAACCTTTTACGCCTCCGGCCTAAGGAGCCAAGCCCGTGTCCACCGCGCCGCGGTATTACCTGACCACCGCCATCACCTACGCCAATTCCCGGCCGCACATCGGCCACGCTTACGAGGAGATCGCCACCGACGTGCTGGCCCGCTGGAAGCGGCTGAACGGGCTTGACGTGTTTTTCGCCACCGGCTCGGACGAGCACTCCGCCAATGTGGAGGCCAAGGCCCGGGAGCTGGGGAAGACGCCGCAGGCGTATTGCGATGAAATGGCCGAGGTGTTCAAAAGCACCTGGGCCGGCCTGGATATCTCCTATGACCGCTTTATCCGTACCTCGGAAGCCGCCCACCACCGCGCCTCCCAGGAGATGATCCGGCGGGCGCAGGCGGCCGGGGACGTCTACCAAGGGCGCTACGAGGGCTGGTACTGCAACTCCTGCGAAAACTATTACACCGAGGCCGAACTCGGCGCAGACCGCCTCTGCCCGGTGCACAAGATAAAAACCGTCTGGCTGGCGGAGGAAAATTATTTTTTCAAGCTGTCCCGTTTTAGCGGAGCGCTGTTGACGCACATCGCGGAGCATCCGGAATTCATTCAGCCCGAGACCCGGCGCAACGAAATTCTCAACATCATCCAGGGCGGGCTCAAGGACATCTCCATTTCCCGCTCGTCCACGACCTGGGGCATCCCCTTCCCGGGAGATCCGGGGCAGGTGGTGTACGTGTGGTTCGACGCGCTCATCAATTACCTCTCCGCCATCGGGTTTGCGTCCGACCGGCCGGAGGACCAGGCGCGGTTCGCGCGCTACTGGCCGGCGGATGTGCACGTGATCGGCAAGGACATCACGCGGTTCCACTGCATCATCTGGCCGGCCATGCTGATGTCGGCCGGCCTGCCCCTGCCCCGGCGCGTGTTCGGGCACGGCTTCCTGTATCTGAAGGGCGAAAAGATCTCCAAGACCCGGGGCAATGTGCTGGACCCGCTGGACCTGGTCCGCGATTACGGCCTGGATCCGGTGCGCTACACCTTGCTGCTGGGCGCCAATTCTTTCGCCGGCGATGGGGATTTTTCCGAGGAAGAGCTGATCGAGCGCTACAACAGCCATCTGGCCAACGATCTGGGCAACCTCCTTAACCGGACCCTGACCATGGTGGAGAAATATTGCGCCGGACGCGTCCCCCCTCCGGCCTCAGGCGTGCTGGCGGAACAAGCCCGCGGCCTGTTCCCGGCGTTCGACCAGGCCATGGACGCGCTGGATTTCGCCGCCGCCATGAACCTGGTCTGGGACCTGGTGAAGCGGGCCAACAAATTCATTGATGAGGCGGCGCCCTGGGCGCTGGTTAAAAAAGGCGAGCAAGAGCAAGTGAACGCGGTGATGTACCAGCTCCTGGAGACCCTGCGCCTGGCCGCGGTCTACGTCTGCCCGGTCATGCCGAACACCACGCCGCGCATTTTGGCGCAGTTGGGGGTTCCCGAGCCCGGCCGGACAGCTCGGTTCCCGCAGGACGCTGGATGGGGCCTGCTGCCCGAGGGACAGGCCGTGGCCAAGTCGGGCCCGCTGTTTCCGCGCATCGAGCGGGAAGCTAAGCAAGGCTGAGCCATGCGCCTGATTGACACGCACGTGCATTTGGAGGACCCGGCGTTTGATGCGGATCGCGGTGAGGTGCTGGCGCGGGCCCGCCAGGCGGGCGTGGCTGCCTTTCTCAATGCCGGCTCCACCGAAACCGCCAACGCCGGGGCGCTGGACCTGGCCCGGCGCACGCCAGGGCTGTTTGTCGGCATCGGCCTGCATCCTCACGAGTTCCCGCGCGTGGCGCCGACCGCCGCGGACACGCTGTCCGGACAGTTATGCCAGGAGTCCGTGGTGGCCCTGGGCGAGATCGGGCTGGACTTCCACCAGTTTCCGGACCATCCGGCGCCGGACCGCGAAGCCCAGATTCAGGCGTTCCGGCGGCAGCTCCGGTGGGCGCGGATCTTCGAACTGCCGCCGATCGTGCACATCCGGGAGGCGCACGCGGAAGCGCTGGCCGAGCTGAAAGCCGCCGGGCCCTGGCCTCATGGCGGGGTACTGCATTGCTATTCCGGCGGCACGGCCCACCTGGAGGAAGGCCTGGCCCTGGGGTTTTCCCTCGGGATCGGCGGCCCGGTGACCTATCCCCGGGCCGATGACCTGCGGGCCGCGGTCGCGCGCGCGCCGCTGACGCGGCTGCTGCTGGAGACCGACGCGCCCTATCTGCCGCCGCAGAGCCGGCGGGGCCGGCGCAATGAGCCCGCGGCCCTGGTGGAGATCGCAGAGGCCGTGGCCAAAGTCCGGGGCCTCGGCGCGCCCGACGTGGCGGAGCGAACGTCCGACAACGCGGAGCGCCTGTTCAAGCTCGCCTCCGCGGATCCGGGGCAGTGGGTCTACGACCTGCAAGGGCATTTGTACGTCAATTTAACCAACCGCTGCAGCGCGGACTGCGTTTTTTGCCCGCGCCGCGTTTCGCGCCGCGTCCAGCAGTATGATCTGACCCTGCGCCGCGAGCCCCGGGCCGCGGAGCTGCTCGAGGCGATCGGCGACGCGCGCCGCTTTTCGGAAGTGGTGTTCTGCGGATTTGGGGAGCCGCTGCTGCGCCTGCCCACCCTGCTGGCCGTGGCGCGGGGGGTCAAGGCCCAGGGCGTGCGCGTGCGCGTGGACACCAACGGGCATGCCGATCGCCTCTACGGCCGGGACATTCTGCCCGAATGCCGCGGCGCGGTGGACGCGTGGTCCGTCTCGCTCAACAGCGTGGATCCCCAGCAGTACCAGGCGCTGGTGCGGCCGGCGGCGGACGCCGACACCCTGCCGGCCGTACATTCTTTCATCCGCCGCGCGGCCGCGGCCGGGTTCGAGGTCGTGGTAACGGCCGTGGAGCTGCCCGGCGTGGACACGGCTGGCGTGCGGCAGTTCGCGGCCCAGGCCGGCGCGCGCTACCGCGGCCGTCCGCACCAGCGCCTGGGGGAGCCGGAGTCAACGATCAGCCGCTGAAGCGGGTGATCGTTGACAGAGCATTTGAGCAGTAGCTAGGAGACAGGAGAGTAAAGGCTCAAATGCGGTCACCTTTCTCCTATCTGCTCTCGTTCGGCAAGATGTTGGTTAAAGCCGCAAGCGCCTGGTTTTTAAATAAGGAATAGAATCGGAGAAGGGGGAGGCAGGCATGGCCAAGTCGTTCTTAAAAGGGGTTGTGAAGGAAAAGAACAAAGAGGTGGCGCTGGCCAAGAAAAAAGCACCGCTCGACAAACTGCTCCACACGATGCTGACGCTGCCGCCGGTCCGGAATTTTCGCGAGGCGCTCGCGAACGCTCCCCGCATCAGCGTGATCGCGGAGATCAAGCGCAAGATGCCCGGCGCGCCTTCGTTCAAGCCCCGCTACAGCCTGGAGCGGACCGTCGCGGCGTACGTCGCCGGAGGCGCCGTGGCGCTCTCGTACGTCACGGACGCCAAGCATTTCGACGGCAAGCTCAGCCAGATCGCCGAACTCAAGCGGTTCTGCGGCCTGCCGGTGCTGCGCAAGGATTTCGTGATTGATCCTTATCAACTCTACGAATCCCGGGCGGCGCAGGCGGATGCGGTCCTGCTCATGGCCGAGGCCGTGCCGGACAAGCTTCTCGCCCGTTTGGTGGAGCTGACCGTCAGCCTGGGCATGACGCCGGTGGTGGAGATCCACAAAGCGCCGGACGTCAGGCGGGCCCTGCGGGCCGGCGCGGACGTGATCCTGATCAACAACCGGGACCTCAACACCCTCAAGCTGAACCGGCAGACCGTGGACCGGCTGGCCAAAGGCATTCCCCGCGACAACTTCGTGATCGCCGCCAGCGGGTACAGCACGCCGGAGGAGATCGCGGAGATCGAATCGGACCGCGTGCGCAGCGTGCTGGTCGGCAAGGCCCTGCTGGCGGACCCCCGGCCCGAACAGCTGCTGCGCCACATGGCGCAGCGCGCGGAGCGGTTGTGATCCGCGTCAAAATCTGCGGTCTCACCCGGCCGGAGGACGTCCGGGCCGCCGTGGCGGCCGGGGCCGACGCCCTGGGTTTTGTGCTCGCTCCCTCCGTCCGCCAGGTTACGGTCCAGCAGGTCAAGCGGCTGCTGGCCGGGGTGCCGCCCTGCGTGCTCACGGTCGGCGTGTTCGTGGACCAACCGCTGCCCCTGCTGCAGTACTGCCTGGAAGAGCTGGGTCTGGACCGTCTGCAGTTCCACGGCAGCGAGACCCAGGCCTGGATGAGGAAATTCCCCAAAATCCGGGTGATCCGCGCCCTGCGGCCGGCTGCCGGCGCTCCGCTTCCGGGCCGCGACCCGGCGCCCGCCGCCTCGGCCTTCCTGGTGGACGCGCGCGTGCCCGGCGCGGCCGGCGGGACCGGACAGAGATCCAACTGGCCGTACGCCCGGCGCCTGAGGCGTTTTGGCAAACCGGTGATTTTGTCCGGCGGCCTTACGCCCGAGAACGTGGGGCAGGCCATCCGCCAGGTGCGGCCGGACATGGTGGACGTGTCCACGGGGGTGGAGGTCAGGCCGGGGATCAAGAACCACGCGAAGATGCGCGCCTTCGTTCAGGCCGCGCGGCGCGCGGTGGAACGGATCGGGAGGTAAGCATGTCCCTGCCACGGTCAGGCTGGTTCGGCGCCTATGGCGGCTGTTTCGCGCCCGAAGTGCTGGTGCCCGCGGTGGACGAACTGCGCCGGGCCTATGCCCAGGCGCGCCGGGACCCGGCCTTCCGCGCCGAGCTGGAAGCGGCGCTGAAAAATTACGCCGGACGGCCCACGCCCCTGGATTTCGCCGCACGCCTCACCGCGGCCTGGGGCGGCGCCCGGGTCTTCCTCAAGCGCGAAGACCTGATGCACACGGGCTCCCACAAATTGAATAACTGCCTGGGCCAGATCCTGCTGGCCCGGCGCATGGGCAAGCGTCGCATCATCGCCGAAACCGGAGCCGGCCAGCACGGGGTGGCCGCGGCCACGGTCTGCGCCCGCTACGGGCTCCCCTGCCGCGTTTACATGGGCACCGAGGACATGCGGCGCCAGGCGCTCAACGTGTACCGCATGCGGCTCTTGGGCGCCGAGGTCAAAGGCGTGGATTCAGGCTCCTGCACGCTCAAAGACGCCATGAACGAGGCCATCCGCGACTGGATCACCAACGTGCGCACCACCTACTATCTGCTCGGCACGGTGGCCGGATTCGATCCGTACCCGACCCTGGTGCGGGATTTCCAGTCCGTGATCGGCCGCGAGGCGCGCCGCCAGATCCTGGCTGCGGCCCGCCGCCTGCCGCACGCGGTCGTGGCCTGCGTGGGCGGCGGCAGCAATGCCATGGGTATTTTTTCCGGCTTCCTGCGCGATGCGCGGGTGCGCCTGGTGGGCGTGGAGGCCGGCGGTCTGGGCCTGGGCACGGGGAAACACGCGGCCTCCTTGCTGCGCGGCCGGCCCGGCGTGCTGCACGGCAGCCGGAGCTACGTCATGCAGGATCCGTTCGGCCAGGTGCTGCCCACCCACTCCGTGGCCGCGGGACTGGACTATCCGGGCGTGGGACCGGAGCTGGCGTGGCTGATGGACAGCGGCCGCGTGCGGATGGCCAGTGCCACGGACCGCCAGGCCCTGGCCGCCCAGCGGGAACTCTCGCGCCGGGAGGGGATCATTCCGGCCCTGGAGAGCGCCCACGCGGTGGCGCACGCCCGCGGCCTGGCGCGCAAGCTGGGACGGGGCAAAGTGCTGATCGTGAACATCTCCGGCCGGGGCGACAAGGACCTCAGGCCCGGAGACGTGGCATGAGCCGGCGCCTGCGGGAGCGCGTGCGGCAGGAGTTGGGGGCGGGCCGGCGCCTGTTCGTCCCGTTCCTCACCGCCGGAGACCGCGGGCTGTCTTTCACGCGCCAGGCCGTGCTCCGGCTGGAAAAAGCGGGCGCGGACGCCGTGGAGCTGGGCGTGCCTTTTTCCGACCCCCTGGCCGACGGCCCGGTGATCCAGGCTTCTTCCCAGCGCGCGCTCGAGGCGGGAACCACGCTGCCCAAGATCCTGAGCCTGGTGCGCTCCCTGCGCGCCGAGACCAGCTTGCCGCTGCTGCTCATGGGATATTACAATCCGTTTCTCCAGAGGGGATTGAAGGACCTCGGCCAGGAAGCGGCCCGGACCGGGGTGGATGGATTCATTATTCCGGACCTGCCCCCGGAAGAAGCAGGGCCCTGGATCCGGTTGTGCCGCGGCCTGGACCTGGATACCGTGTTCTTAACCACGCCCAACAGCCCGGAAGGCCGGGTGCGGGCCGCGGTCAGCGCCGCTTCAGGGTACATCTATTATATGTCGGTAACCGGAACCACGGGTGTGCGCCGGACTGTTCCGCCGGACCTGGCGCCAGGCATCAGCCGGGTACGTCACTACACCCGGCTTCCGATACTGGTCGGTTTTGGAATCTCGACCCCGCAGCAGGCCGCCAGGATCAGCGCGCTGGCGGACGGCGTGATCGTGGGCAGCGCTTTGGTCAAAACCCTGGAAGGCCGGAGTTCAAATGCCCAGGCCTTGAACCAGCTGACCAAACTTGCTCAAGGGCTCTGCCAGGCGGTTAAAAAACCCTTGAAATAAAAGACGAAAATCCGGCCAGACAAGAAATTTGTTTTTTTGCCGTTTTTTTATCCGGATTGAGTTAAAATAGTCAGGTTTTTGCGTCGAAAGAATATGTTTTCAAAGGACCAGCGCATGGATTGGTTTAAAAAACCAAAATACATGACCGTCCGGGTTGCTAAAAAAGAACGCACCGCGGCGATCCCTGACAATCTGGTCACCAAATGCCCTGGGTGCAGTCAGATCGTTTTCAATAAAGAGATCGAGGCAGCCTGGCGGACCTGCCCCAAATGCAATCATCATTTTCACATGCCCGCGCGGGAGCGGCTGCGTCTGCTGGCTGACAACGGGGCGTTTCTGGAAACCCTCTCCGGCCGCCTGCAGTCCTCGGACCCGCTGACGTTCCCCAATTATCCGGAAAAAGTCAAAGCCGGCCAGAAGAAGACCAGCTTGCAGGACGCCGTGCTCAGCGGCTTGTGCACGATCGGCGGCGTCAGAACCGGACTGGCGATCACGGATTTCGGCTTCATGGGAGGCTCCATGGGGTCGGTCATGGGCGAGGAGATCGCGCGCCTGATCGAACGCGCGGTGGAGGAGCGGCTGCCCGTGGTGATCGTGTCCTCGTCCGGCGGCGGCGCGCGCATGCAGGAAGGGATCGTGTCCCTCATGCAGATGGCGAAAACTTCCGCCGCCCTGGCCCGCCTGGGCGCCGCCGGCTTGATGTATATTTCCGTGCTCGCGGATCCGACCGGCGGCGGCGTGACCGCGAGCTTCGCCATGCTGGGGGACTTCATCATCGCCGAACCCAACGCCCAGATCATGTTCGCCGGCCCGCGCGTGATCGAACAGACCATCCGCCAGCACCTGCCCAAGCGGTTTCAGCGCGCCGAGTTCCTGCTGGAGCACGGCATGCTCGACATGGTGGTCAAGCGCCAGCAGCTCAAAGATACCCTCGCCCGGCTTCTGTCCATTTCCTCCCTGAACGGCCAAGATTCCAGTCCCAAGCGGAAGTAAGCGCTTGACGACCTTGCGGCAAGCCCAGGCCTCCCTGCGGCGCTGGACCCGGCGCGCGGTGCTGCCGGGGCTGGACCGCACGCGCCGCCTGCTGGCCCTGCTCGGCCATCCGGAGCGCTGCTGCCCGGCCGTGCAGATCACCGGCACCAACGGCAAAGGATCGGTCGCGGCCCTCGTCGCCAGCGTGGCCCAGGCCGCCGGGTATCGCACCGGCCGGTTCACCTCGCCGCATCTGGCGGACGAGCGCGAACGGATCACGGTGGACGGCAAGTGGGCAACGCCGGCCGCCTTCAGCGCTTCGGTCTCGCGCCTGCTGCCTGCCCTCCGGAAGCTGTGGCGCCAGGGCCGGCCGGCCACCTCGTTCGAAGCCTGGACCGTGCTGGCCGCGGAGATGTTCCGCGCGCGCGCGTGCGAGCTGGTTGTACTGGAGGTGGGCATGGGCGGCAGGCTGGACGCGACCTCGACCTGGCACGATGTCCGCCTCTCTCTCTTGACCAATGTGCGCCTGGAGCACACCGATTTCCTGGGGACCACGACCGATCAAATTTTACGCGAGAAGGCCGGAATGGCCAGGCGCGGTGTTCCGTTCCTCAGCGCGGAGACCGATCCCGCCCTGCGCCGGCGGCTGCGGGCTTTGGCCAAGCGGCAGGGCTTCCCGGTCCGCTTCGTGGGCACGCGGGCCAGTGATACCGTGCGCATCCTGGGCTGGCGGCGCCTGCCGGCCGGATTGGCCGTGGACCTGAAAACCCGCGCGCAAGAGAACTTCCGGCTCCGCATCCCGCTGGCCGGCGCCTTTCAAGCCCACAACCTGGCCCTGGCCGCGGCCGCGTGCCTGGAACTGGAGCAGCGGGGATTTCCCGGCCTGCGTCTCGGCCTGGCCGCGGGGTGTCAGCGCGTGCAATGGCCTGGACGCATGGAGATCATCAGCCGCCGGCCCGTGGTGGTATTGGATGGCGCGCACAACCCGGCCGCAGCCCAGGTCGTGGCCCGGGAATTCCTGGAGCAAGGGAAATCCTGCCTGCTGATCGCGGGCTGTATGGCGGACAAGGACGCGGCTGGCATTGTCCAGGCCCTGGCGCCGATCAGCCGGAAGGTCTGGACCGTGACCCCGCCGGATGAGCGCGGACTGGAGGCGCGGGTCCTGGCAGAATTTTTTGCACGCCAGGGTGTGCCCAGCCAGCCGTGCACCTCCATGAGAGCCGCACTGGCCGAGGCCCTCGCGGGTAGTAGGCCGAAGTCGTGCATCCTGGTTACAGGGTCCCTGTACCTTCTGGAACCTGCCCGGCAGGCGGTTCGATTTCTCCTTTCTCCCAAAGCGATAAAGACCATTTGACAGGGCTTGAGTGGAAGGGTTATACTTATCTATTATAATTATTTTGTCAGGAGCGCATGGTGAACCAGTGGCGCAGGGTCACATTATTGACGAGCCTTGCCCTGAGTTGGGCGGTCGCGGCCAGCGCGGATTCGTTCCAGGCCATGGCCGTGCAGCGGGCGCAGCTATACGGTGAACAGGTCAACGCTCCGGCCGAGGTCAGGGACCATTACCTCAGCCAGGGGCAGGAATACCTGCGCCAGACCCTGCGCACCCACGTGCGGGAGTGGATGGCGTCCACCTGGCTCTCCGTGAGCGAGGAATCCATGCGGCCGGGCGTGGCCATGGAGCTCAGCCAGATCAGCGGGTATCTCGGTCTGCCCCTGGATGGCCAGGTGCGGGTGTTCGCTGACGAAGATTTGAACCATTATCTTCATTGCGGCCGGTTTCTTCCCGTCGAGATCGAAGTGGACTCCGCCTATCCGCTCACCTCCCGGATCACGTTGAACACCAAGCTGGAAGCGCCCTTTGACGACATTCTGCGGCTCCGCGTGGGGCCGGAATTCGTGTGGGCCAACGGCGCCCGCTCTTCGCTGGAATACCGCGTGCAGATGGACAGTGACCATTCCAACGGGCTGACGCTCGGGATCGGGTTCAATACCGACGCGTGGCGCTGGCGCTTTCATTACGAGATCACGTCCTCCCTGGTCCAGGTCCAGCACTTCAGCCTGGCTAAAGATTTTTAAACCTCAGGCTCGCCCTTTTTTCATCCCCGCCTTCCCGTCTGTCAAGCGCCAGCCAGATACCGGCACTGTATTTGACAGGAGAAAATGGGTGTGCTAGCATTACAAATATTTTTACCGAAAGCAGAGGCGCAACGCCATGGACGACTTTATCCGGCGGCAGGACGACTGGTTTTGCGAGGATGTGCCGCTGGCCCGGCTGGCGCGGCGGTTCGGCACCCCGCTGTATGTCTACAGCCAGAACACCATCCTGTCGCACTACCGTAAAATCGCGCAGGCGTTCTCCGACCTCAAGCCCCTGATCTGCTACTCCGTGAAGGCCAACGCCAACCTCTCGATCCTCCGCCTTCTGGCCGGCGAAGGCGCCGGCTTGGACATTGTGTCACAGGGCGAGCTGACCCGCGGGCTGGCCGCGGGCGTGCCGCCGGAGCGGATCGTGTACGCGGGCGTGGGCAAGACGGAAACCGAACTCGAGGCCGCCTTGCGCGCCGGCATCCATATGTTCAACGTGGAATCCGAACCCGAGGCGCGGCTGATCAACCAGGTGGCCGGGCGCCTGGGCGTCCAGGCGCGGGTGGCTTTCCGGGTCAACCCGGACGTGGACGCCGGCACCCACCACTACATTACCACGGGCCGGAAGGAGAACAAGTTCGGGCTGTCTATCCCGATCGCGCTGGGCCTGTTCCGGACGAGCCGCCGCCTGCGCAATCTCAAACCCGTGGGCCTGCACGTGCACCTGGGCTCCCAGATCACCACGGCCACTCCCTATCTGCAGGCCTTGAAGCGGCTGGCCCGGGTGGTGGAAGCCCTGCGCCGCGACGGGTTTGAGATCGAGTCCTTCAATCTGGGCGGCGGCTTGGGCATCATTTACAATGAAGAACGGCCGCAGACCGCCAACGAATTCGCCCAGGCCGTGCGGCCGCTCCTCTCGCCGCTCGGCTGCCGTCTGATCCTGGAGCCCGGACGGTTCATCGTGGGCAATGCCGGCGTGCTGCTCACCCGGGTGCAGTACGTCAAGCGGGGGCACGCAAAAACGTTTGCGATCGTGGACGCGGGCATGAACGACCTGATCCGGCCCAGCCTGTACGGGGCTTTTCATCAGATTCTGCCCGTGACCCGCCGGCACGGCGGCAAGACCGTGCTGACGGACGTGGTCGGGCCGATCTGCGAATCCGGCGACTTCCTGGGCAAGGACCGGCGGCTGCCCGCGCTGGAGGCCGGGGACCTGCTGGTGGTCAAGAGCGCCGGCGCGTACGGCATGGCCATGGCGTCAAACTACAATTCTCGGCCGCGGCCGGCCGAGGTGCTGGTGTCCGGCGGCCGCGCGCGCCTGATCCGGCGCCGTGAAACTTACGCGGACCTGATGGCCCTGGAACAAGACCAGGCGCTGAAGGAGTGAAGCCCTCGATGCCGTTGCGTTTCGCGAAGATGACCGCCGCGGGGAATGATTTTATCGTTGTGGACAACCGCCGGGACCAGGCGGCCGGGCTGGATCCGCTGCGGATCCGCAAGCTCTGCAGCCGGCGCCTGAGCGTGGGCGCGGACGGGCTGATGCTGCTGGGTCAGCCGGCCGCCCCGGGCGCGGATTTTGCCATGCGCTATTTCAACGCGGACGGTTCCGAGGCGGCCATGTGCGGCAACGGCGGGCGCTGTCTGGCCCGGTTCGCGGTGCTGGTCGGCGTGGGCGCCGAAGGCCAGACCCTGCGCTTCACCGCGCCGTCCGGCGCCTATACCGCGCTGGTCACGGGCAGCCAGGTGCGTTTGAGCCTGCCTCCGCCGGCGCCGCGCGAGGCCGTTCGGCGCCTTGACCTGGCAGCCGGTCCGCGCGAAGTGGATGTGATCAACACCGGCGTGCCGCACGCCGTGCTGTTCACGCCCGATGTCGAGGCGGAGGATGTCGTGGGCGTGGGCCGGGAAGTGCGCCGCCATCCGGCGTTCGCGCCGGCCGGCACCAACGTCAACTTCTGCCAGGTGCTCGGTCCGCACCGCCTGAGCCTGCGCACCTACGAGCGCGGGGTGGAGGACGAGACCCTGGCCTGCGGCACGGGCGTGGCCGCGGCTGCCCTGCTCGCGGCGGCCCGGGGATTGGTCACGCCGCCGGTGGCCGTGCTCACCCGCGGCGGCGTCGAACTGGAAATGAATTTTACCGTCCGCGCAGGCGGATTTGAGGACATTTCCCAGCGCGGCGAAGCCCGGCTGGTCTACTGGGCCGAGGCGTCGGACGAGGCCGTGGCGTTCACGCCGCCCGTCCAGGTTTAAGGAGGCTCCCATGTATCGCGGTTCACTGGTGGCACTGATCACGCCGTTTCGCGACGGCCGGGTGGACGAGGCGGCGCTCAAGCGCCTGATCGAATTCCAGATCAGCCAGGGCACGCACGGCCTGGTGCCGTGCGGCACCACCGGCGAGTCCTCGACGCTCAGCGTGGAGGAACACGAGCGGGTGATCGCGCTGACCGTGGAGATCGCGGCCAAGCGCGTGCCCGTGGTCGCAGGCACCGGGTCCAACAACACGGTGGAGGCGATCGAACTGACGCGCGCGGCCAAGACCGCGGGCGCGGACGCCGCGCTGTCCGTGGCGCCGTACTACAACCGGCCGACCCAGGAGGGCCTCTACCAGCATTACCTGAAAATCGCCGAAGCCACGGATTTCCCTTTCATCCTCTACAATATCCAAAGCCGGACCGGCGTCAACGTGCTGCCCGAGACCATCGCCCGGATCGCCCAGGACTGCCCCCTGCTGGTCGGGGTCAAGGAGGCGTCCGGCAGCCTGGATCAGATCAGCCGTTTGCATATGCTGCTGGGCGGCCGCGTGCCCATCCTCTCCGGGGATGACGGGTTGACCCTGCCGATCCTGGCCGTGGGCGGCACGGGCGTCATTTCCGTGGCGGCGAACATCGCGCCCAAACCGGTCGCGGACCTGGTGGAGCGGTGGGAGGCAGGGAAACACCGCGAAACGCTGGCCCTGCACGAACGCCTGCTGCCCCTGGTCCGGGCGCTTTTCCTGGAGACCAACCCGGCGCCGGTGAAGGCCGCGGCCGCCCTGCTGGGCTTCGGCGGCGGGGAGCTGCGGCTGCCCCTGGTGCCGGTCACGGACGAGACCCAGCAAAAGCTGCGTCAGGCCATGGCTGATTTCGGCCTGATGAGATAGGAGACCGCCATGATCACCGTGGGTATTGCCGGCGCCGCGGGCAAGATGGGACAAGCGTTGGTGCGGGCCGTGGCTGCGCACCCGCAACTTTCGCTCGCGGCTGCCTGGGAGCGCTCCGGCGAAGCTCATGTGGGGCAGGACGCGGGCGTGGTCGCGGGCGTGGAGGCGTTGTCCGTGAAGATCGGGGACTCGCCGCAGGCCGGCCTGCGGGCCTGCCAGGTTGTCATTGATTTCACCGCGCCCGAGGCCACTTTGGCCCTGTTGGAAGCCGCGCGGGCGCAGCGGTGCGCCCTGGTGATCGGCACCACGGGTTTTTCCGCGGAGCAGACCGCACGCCTGCGCGCGTACGGAACCGACCTGCCGATGGTCTATGCCACCAATTTCTCCCTGGGCGTGAACGTGCTCTGGGCCCTGGCCCGCCAGGCCGCGGCCGTTTTGGGACCGGCGTTCGACGCGGAGATCATCGAGGCCCATCACAACCAGAAGAAGGACGCGCCTTCCGGCACGGCCATGACGTTGCTGGAGGCGATCTGCCAGGGCCGTGGCCTGGACCCCGGGCGCCACGCGTGCTACGGCCGGCAGGGGCTGACCGGCGCACGGCCCCAGGACCAGGTCGGCGTGCATGCGGTGCGCGGGGGCGATATCGTGGGCGATCACACGGCGCTGTTCGCCGGGCCCGGGGAGCGGCTGGAACTGCGCCATCAGGCGCATTCCCGGGACACCTTCGCGCGCGGCGCCGCGCGGGCCGCGGCCTGGATTCACGGCCAGGCGCCGGGCTGTTACGGTCTGGCGGAAGTGCTGGGCTTGGCCGGGGAGCGCCAAAAAACCTAGTGGCATGCGCGGGTTTTTGGTATCCTGTTTACCACTGCGATGGAAGAAAGGGACGACCATGAGCGCGATCAAACTCGACCGCAAGGGCATCACCATGCTGGGCTACGGCATTGTGGACGTGGAGATCACCCGCAACAACGTCTGGCAGGCGGTGATCGAACCGATCAAGGACGGCCAGTACACGCTGAAGCTCGCCAAACTCACGGGCAAGAACATTCCCGAGCCCGAAGCCCGCGAAATTTACCAGGAGATCCTCAACCACAAGTGGCTGCAGACCGAGAATCTGGTGAATTCCGGGAAGCTGGAATATGGATCCTCCCTCACCCTGAAGGAAGCGGCTGACAGCTGGATGAAGGAACACTACCCCGCCTGGCGGGCCGCGCGTCCCACCTCCTGGGAAGTGTCGGACCACGATAACGATATCCTGCGTGAAACGCCGGGCACCGAGGAAAGAGAACCATGAATGTCACCCCGCCGCGGCGGCTCCAAGCCCTGCCGCCGTATTTGTTCGTTGAAATTGACAACAAGAAGCGGGCCGCGCTGGCCCGGGGCGTGGATGTGATTGACCTGGGCGTGGGCGATCCGGACCTGCCCACGCCGCCGCTGATTCTCGACGCCCTCCAGGCCGCGAGCCGCGATCCCCGGAATCACCAGTATCCGCTGGGCCGCGGCCGGAGCGACTTCCGCGAAGCCGCGGCCCGCTGGCTCGAACGCCGCTTCGGCGCGCGCTTCGACCCCCGGGAGGAGCTCCTCACCCTGATCGGCACCAAAGAGGGGATCGGGCACGCGCCCCTGGCGTTTGTCAATCCCGGCGACGCGGTGCTGGTGCCTGAGCCCGGGTATCCGGTGTATTTTTCCGGGACCGTGTTCGCGGGCGCCGAACCCGTGTTCCTGCCGCTCACGCCCGAGCGGGGCTTCAAGCCCGACCTGGAGGCCCTGCCAGACGGCGTGGTGAAGCGGGCCAAACTGCTGTTCCTCAACTATCCCAACAACCCCACGGCCGCCCTGGTGGACCTGGACTGGCTGCGGGAAGTGGTGGCCTGGTGCCGCCGCCATGAAGTCATCCTGGCTTATGACATGGCCTATTCGGAGATCTATTACGGGCAAACGCCACCGTCGGTCTTCCAGCTCCCCGAAGCGCGGGAAGTCGCCATCGAGTTCCACAGTTTTTCCAAGACCTTCTCCATGGCCGGCTGGCGCCTGGGCTTTGCCTGCGGACGGCGCGAACTGATTGACGCCCTGGCCCAGATCAAGGGCAACCTGGATTCCGGCACGGTTTCCGCCGTCCAGATCGCGGGCCAGGTCGCGCTGGAGCAGGCCGAGACGATCGTGCCGCCCCTGGTCGCGGTGTACCGCGAACGGCGGGACCTGTTTGTCGCGGGTCTGCAGAAAGCCGGGTTCAAGGTAACCGCGCCGGCCGCCACGTTCTACGTGTGGTGCCCGGTGCCGGCCGGATTTACTTCCGCGGGCTTCGCCGGCCGGCTGCTGGACGAAGCCGGCGTCGTGGCCACGCCTGGCGTGGGGTTCGGCCCCTCGGGGGAAGGATTTATCCGTTTTTCGCTGACCTCGCCGGCCGAGCGCTTGCAGGAAGCGGTCCGGCGCATCCAGGCCGTGTCCTAGGCTGGCCCGATGGATGTCTACGCGGGTTTGGGCGCGAACCTGGGAAATCCGCGCCAACAGCTGCGGCAGGCAGTGGCCGCTTTCCGGCGGCAAACCGGCCTGGAGGTCTTGCGGGTCTCTTCCTTATATATGAGCCGCCCCCAGGGTGGGATTTTTCAGCCCGATTACCTGAACGCCGTGGTTGCTTTGCGGACTGACTGGCAGCCGGCAGCCCTCCGGGGCCTGGGCCAGGGCCTGGAGGCCGCGGCCGGGAGGAAAGACCGAGAAAAAAACGCGCCTCGCGAGCTGGATGTGGACTGGTTGTTGTATAATGGGCAGGTTATCCGGGAGCCCGGGCTGGAGATTCCGCATCCCCGCCTGGCCGGCCGGGCGTTCGTGCTGAAGCCGCTGACCGAGCTGGCGCCCAGCCTCCTGCATCCCGGGTTGGGATTAACTATGCGGCAACTGGCCAGCCGGCTGGCGCATCCGGATCAGGCGCGGCGGATCCAGGGCCCCGGCTGGGCCTGGGGCAGCGAGGAGTGATCGCTGGTGGAAGCAAACCGCTATATTGTCATTGAAGGCGTGCTGGGCGTGGGCAAGACCAGCCTGTGCGAAGCCTTGAGCAAAGAACTGAACGCCCGGCAGATCCTGGAGGCCGCGGAGGAGAACCCGTTTCTCTCCAAGTTCTACCAGGACATGCGCGGCTACGCCTTTCAAACCCAGATTTTTTTCCTGCTCAACCGCTACCGGCAGCAGCAGGAACTCGCCCAGGGCAACCTCTTCCAGCGCAACGTGGTCTGCGACTACCTCTTCAGCAAGGACCGGATCTTCGCGTATTTGACCCTGGATGAAAATGAGCTGACCCTCTACGAGCGGTTGTGCCAGCTGCTGCACGGTCAGTTCCTGCGCCCGGACCTGGTGATCTTCCTGCAGGCGTCCACCGAGGTGCTCATGCAGCGCCTGGCCCTGCGCGGCCGTCCTTACGAGCGGGGGATCGAACGCGACTACCTGGAGAAGCTCAACCAGGCCTACAACCATTATTTTTTCCACTACCAGGAGACGCCGCTTTTGGTGGTGAACACCAACGACATTGACTTTGTCCAGAACCGGCAGGACCTGAACGACCTGGTCAAGCAGATCCGCGCCATGGGCAAAGGGACGCAGTACTACAATCCCGCGGGATTCAGGAGCTAGGCCGTGCCGGTGACGATCCGCCGCCTGGCCGAGTGGAAGCGCAGCGGCGAGCGCTTCGCCGTGCTGACCGCGTACGATTATTCGCTGGCCAAGCTGGTCGCGCAGGCGGGCGTGCCCGTGATCCTGGTGGGGGACTCCCTGGGGCAGGTCATGCTCGGGTACGGCAGCACGCTGCCGGTCACGCTGGAGGACATGCTGCGGCACACGGCCGCGGTCGCGCGCGGCGCGGGCGAAAGCCTGGTGGTGGCGGACATGCCGTTTTTGAGCTACCAGGTGTCGCGCGAGGAGGCCGTGCGCAACGCCGGACGCCTGCTCAAGGAAGCCGGGGCGCACGCAGTCAAGCTGGAGGGCGGGGAAGCCTGGGCTCCGACCGTGTCCGCGCTCGTGGCCGCGGGGATCCCGGTCATGGGGCACGTGGGCCTCATGCCCCAGTCCGTGCACCAGCACGGCGGCTACCGGACGCAGGCGGTGGACGAAGACGGCCAGGCCCGCCTCCTCCGGGACGCGCAGGCCCTGGAAGCGGCCGGCGCTTTCGCGGTGGTGCTGGAAAAGGTCCCGGACGCGGCGGCCGGCCGGGTCACGCAGGCGCTGGCGATTCCGACCATCGGCTGCGGCGCAGGCCCGGCCTGCGACGGCCAGGTGCTGGTGCTGCACGACATCCTGGGCTTGTTCGGGGATTTCACGCCGCCCTTTGCCAAACGCTACGCCGAACTGGGCCAGGCCGCGGCCGCGGCCATCGCGGCCTTCGCGGCGGACGTCAAGGCCGGAACCTTCCCGGCAGCCGGGGGGAAACAAGCATGAGTCCGGAACCCATCGCCACGCCCGGCGCGCCGACCGCCGACGGGGGCAAACCCCGCGGCCGGCGCAAAGCCAGACTGGTCGCCGCGCTCAAGGACATCCGCGTCATCACGGACCGCTGGCGCCGGAACGGAAAAACCATCGGGTTGGTGCCCACCATGGGCGCGCTCCACGAGGGGCACCTGTCCCTGATCCGCGAGGCGCGGCGCACCTGCGACCGGGTCGTGGTCACCTTGTTCGTCAATCCGCTGCAGTTCGGACCGGCCGAGGACCTCGAGACCTATCCCCGCGACCTGAAACGCGACCTGCGGCTGGTCTCGGCCGAAAAAGCGGATGTGCTGTTCGCCCCGTCCGGCGAAGAGATGTACCCGGAAGGGTTCGACACCCGCGTGGTGCCGGCCGACAAGCTCACCCAGCCGCTGTGCGGGCAGTCCCGCCCCGGACACTTCGCCGGCGTGGCCACGGTGGTCGTCAAGCTCGTGAATCTGACCCGGCCCCACCGCGCCTTTTTCGGCCAGAAGGATTACCAGCAGTGGCTGGTGATCAAGCGCGCGGCCGCGGACCTGAACCTGGGGTGCGAACTGTCGCTGCTGCCGACGGTCCGGGAAGCGGACGGGCTGGCCAGGAGCTCGCGCAATGCATACCTCGGCAAGGAGGAACGGCTGGCCGCGCCGGCCCTGCACCAGGCTTTAAAGCTGGCCGAGGGCATGCTCCAGGTGGGCGAGCGCAACCCCAAGGAAATCCTGGAGGCCGTGCGCAAACGCCTGCGCGGCGAACCCCTCATTGACATTGAATACGTCGCGGTCAAGAACGCCGATACCCTGGAAGACCTGAACATCCTGGCCGGCCGTGTCCTGGTCGCCCTGGCCGTGCGTCTGGGCAAGACGCGGCTGATTGACAATATCCTGGTGGACCTCGCCAGCGGGAGTTAACGCGTATGCAACGCAGTCTGCTGAAATCCAAAATTCACCGCGCCACGGTAACCGGCTCCAAACTGCACTATATGGGGAGCATCACCATTGACCGGGACTTGTGCCAGGCCGTGGACCTGCTTCCGTACGAGCGGGTGCACGTGCTCAACCTGGACAACGGCGCGCGGGTGGAGACCTACGTGATCCCGGGCAAGCGCGGTTCCGGCGAGGTGCGCGTCAACGGCGCGGCCGCCCGGTTCTTCACCAAGCACGACCGGGTCATCATCCTGGCCTACGCCTCGCTGGAGGACCGGGAACTGCCCCAGTTCAAGCCCCGCGTGGCCTTCGTGAACCAAAAGAACCGCATTACCGAGATCCGGGTGGACCGCATTGCGCCCTATACGTCGCTTCCGGCCGGCCGGAAGGGAAAGCGCGTCTATGAGTGACATCCTGTCCGCCCCCGTGCAGGATGCGCTGCGTCTCACCCGGCGCCTGCAGAAACTCAGGACCGAGCGCCAGGCTCTGATCCTGGCGCATAATTACCAGCCGGACGAGGTGCAGGCCGCGGCGGACGCCACCGGCGACTCGCTGGAGCTGGCGCGCCTGGCCGCCCGGTCCACGGCCCCGGTTATCGTGCTGGCGGGCGTGCGCTTCATGGCCGAAAGCGCCAAACTGCTGGCCCCGGAACGGACCGTGCTCTTGCCCGTGGCCGAGGCCGGGTGCCCGCTGGCCGACACCATCACGCCCGAGGACGTGCTGGCCGCGAGGAAACAACATCCCGAGGCCGCGGTCGTCAGCTACGTGAATTCCACCGCCGCGGTCAAGGCGGTTTCGGACGTGTGCTGCACCTCGGCCAACGCCGTGTCCGTGGTCCAGGGCGTGCCCGAGGAGGAAGTACTGTTCTTCCCGGACAAAAACCTGGCGGATTGGGTGGCGCGGCACACCACCAAGCGCGTCATTCCCTGGGCCGGCAGCTGCTGCGTCCACAATAACATTACCCGGGAAGACGTGAACACCGCGCGCGAACTGCACCCGGACGCGGTGTTCCTGGCCCACCCCGAATGCCGGCCCGAGGTGTGCGCGGAGGCCGCGGCCGTGCTCTCCACCTCGCAGATGCTGCGGTTCGTCCGCAGCGACCCGCGCGCCGAGTTCCTGATCGGGACCGAGATCGGATTGCTCTACCGTCTGCGCCAGGAACATCCGGACAAGCGGTTCTATCCGTTGTCCGGCCGCATGGTGTGCCGCACCATGAAACTGACCACCCTGCCTGAGCTCGTGTCCAGCCTGGAACAGATGCGCCACCCCATCGAGCTCGCCCCCGCCATCATCGCGCCGGCCCGCCGGGCCGTGGAGCGCATGCTGGAATTCTCGTAACGGACCGTATTCATTTCTTGATTGCCGGAGGAGCGCGTGAGCGGAAAGACCCGGAAACCCTTGGCGATAGGGATTGTTGGCTGCGGCGCCATCGGCTCCCAGTTGTCCCGGGCCCTGATGCAAGGCGCCGTTCCCGGCGCGCGCCTGGTTTCCCTGACTGACCGGTGCCCGGAACGCGCCCGGGCACTGGCCAAAACCCTCTCGCCCCGCCCTCGCGTCTTGACCCTCGAGCAAGCGGCGCGCTCCTGCAGCCTGCTGGTGGAAGCGGCCGGCGTGGCGGCGGTGGGTCCGGTGGCCGCGGCCGCGCTCGCCTGCCGCAAGGATTTGCTCGTGATGTCGGTCGGCGGGCTGCTGGCCCAGCCCGGCCTGTTCCGCCGCTTCCAACGCGCGGGCTGCCGGCTCGCGTACCCCTCGGGCGCGCTGTGCGGGCTCGACGGCCTGCGGGCGGCCAAGGCCCTGGGCCGTATCCAGAGCGTGCGGCTGGTGACGCGCAAACCGCCACGCGGCCTGGCCGGCGCGCCGCATTTCCAAAAACATCCGGTGCGGCTCGAGCGGCTGAAGCGGGCCCGCACCGTGTTCCGCGGCACGGCCCGCCAGGCGGTCAAGGCGTTCCCGGCCAACGTGAACGTGGCCGCGGCCGTGGCCCTGACTGGCATCGGCCCGGATCGCACGCGGGTGGAAGTGGTCGCCGATCCGGCCTGCCGCCGGAACACCCATCTGCTGGAAGTGCGGGGCGACTTCGGCCGCCTGCAGACCCTCACCGAGAACGTTCCTTCAAAGGAAAATCCCAGGACGAGCGCTCTGGCCGCGGCCTCGGCGCTCGCCCTGCTGGAGAGCCTGGCGTAAGCCGGCGTCCGGAAAGGTGGAGACCCCATGGCGAGAATAAAAGCCACCCGGTACATGCTCATGCGCAACCTGATCCAGGAGCGGGGCCCGGAGTTCGCGCGGCGATTTCGCGCCCGGCTCGATCCCAAGGAGCGCGAGCGCCTGGATACCAGCCTGCCCGTTTCCTGGGTGGACTTCAAGGACATCCCCGCCCAAGGCGATCTGGTCACCGTGGCCGCGGACATGTTCTTTCCCGGGCGCGCCGACGGCATCCAGCAGGTGGCGGCCATGCTGGCCAAGGCCGGGCTCAGCGGCATCTATAAAATATTCCTCATGATTCCCTCCGTGGAATTCGTCATCCACCGCGTGGCCAAACTGTGGCACACCTACAACGACACCGGGGAAGCGTCGGTCGAAGACTTCAAGGGAAGCAGCGGCACGATCGTGGTGCGCCAGTTCCCGGACATGCCCCCGCTGCATCGGCAATACCTGGAAGGCTACATCGCCGGCGTGCTGGAATTGACGCGGGCGAAAAACATCAAGATTGACAGGGACGAAACCGATCCCCAGGCCTGGAAATGGAACGTGCGTTGGAGCTGAGGGTCCTCCGTGGCCTTTAAAGCCCTGCCGTTGCTGCTCGTTCTGCCGGAAAGCGGCAGCCGCTGGCCCGACGCCTTTCCGGCCGGGCGGCGGGCCGGCCTGCAGCCCTGGCTCCAGCCCGCGGACCCGGCCCTCGCGCAGGCGCTCGCACTGGATCACCGCACGCCTTACGTTCTGACGGCGGAATTCATCCCCCTGCTGCTGCGCCTGGACGCGCCGCTGCGGCAGGCCTTGCCGGACCGCGATCCGGAGCGCCAGCCCCTGTATGCGTTCGGCCGCCCCGCCGGCCAGGCGTGCCAGCGGCAGCTGCGCCAGGCGTACCTGTCCTTCCACGAACGCGTGACCAAGATCCTCGGCCAGGGCAAGGTCCGCGCCGCGCTGGTCTGCCGCGTGCGCACGACGCTGCCGCCGCTGGACTTACTCCTGAGCGTGGGCAATCATGGCGACCTGACCGGCGCGGCCAGCCCGGACGCCGGCGATCTCACCTGCCCCGCCGGCTTGGCGCGGGACCTGCGCGATGTACTGGCCGCGCGGTTCTCCGACCTGCCGGGAAAGACCGGCTTGAACCGATCCGGCCGCGACAGCGCTTTGGGCCGGCAGTACCGCCGGTTCCGGACGCCGTGGCTGACCCTGGACGTGGCGCCGCAGCTGCTTTCCGGGCGCGACGGCCAGATCAGCCGCCAGCGGGTGCGGCAGCTTCAGGAGCGCTTGGAGGCGGGGTTGGTCTTTTGGTGCAAGCTCGAAGGGTGGCTGGGGGACGGCGCCGCATGACCCGGTCCCGGCTGCTGGGCGCGCATTTATCCACGGCCGGCGGCATGGCGAACTTGCTGGAGCGCGCCCGGCGCCTCCGGTGCACGTGCGTGCAGATCTTTGCCGCTAATCCGCGCGGCTGGCAAGGCCGGCCGGTGAGCGCGGCCGAGGCCGGGGCATACCACCGGCTGGCGCCTCGCGCGGGCGTTCGGCAGCTGCTGATCCACGCCATTTATCTGGTCAATCTGGCTTCGCCCAAGGCGGAGGTGGTGCGGCGCTCGGTGCAGGCCCTGCGCCGGGACCTGATCTCGGCCGGACGTCTGGGCGCGCAAGGCGTGGTCGTGCACGCGGGGTCAGACCTGCGCCAGGGCGGTGGCAGCGGGCGGATCGTTGCCAGCCTGCGGACCCTGCTGCCCCTGGTGCCGGCCGGCTGCCGGATTCTGCTGGAAACCTCGGCCGGCGAGCGCCCGAACCTCGGCGATTTTCCCAGCCTGGGCCGGCTGTGCCGCGCCCTGGGCTCGCGGGTGGGCGTCTGCCTGGATTCGGCGCATGTGTGCGCCGCGGGCTACAACCTCTCCGACGCGCGGGATTACGGCCGGCTGCTGGCCGATGTGAAGCGGCACGTTGGAATCCGCCGCGTGGGCTGTATTCATCTGAATGACTCGCGTTCAGCCTGCGGAAGCCATCGCGACCACCACGAGAACCTGGGCGAAGGCCACGTGGGTTCGGCAGGACTGAAACGGCTGCTGAACGCTCCGGCGTTCCGGCACCTGCCGGTGATCCTCGAAACCCCGGGGTTCGACCAGCAGGGGCCGGACCTCCGCAACCTGCGGCGCCTGCGCGCCTGGGCGGTCTAGCCGCTTGCTGGTTTTTTTACCGGGAAACGCCGTCATCGTGCGCATGGCGAAAAAACGCCGGGAGGACCCATGAAAACGCTGAAAGCCACCGACATTATCACCCTGCGGAAAATCCTGCGCGAGAAGGGCGGCGACTGCGAAAAAGACATGGTGGGGCGCCTGTCGGCCGAATCCAGGTCCGCTTACGAAAACGTGATGGCCACCTCCTGGATTTCGCAGGCCGTGGAGAAGGAGATCATGGAATCCTGCCTGCGGGAGATTTTCCCCGGAGAACCCCAGGGATTCCGGCAGTTGGGAAAACTGCTGGCCCAGCACAATCTCACCGGCGTCTATAAAGTATTTCTGCGCATTCCCACCATCGAGTTCATTATGAAGCGCGTGGGGGAACTCTGGCGGATGTTCTTCCAAAAAGGCTCGGCCCAGGTCGAGATCGTCGCGCCGCACAAAGGGCTGCTCACGGTGTCCGGCTACGCGGACCTGATGCCGTACCAGCGGGAATTGGTCGCCGGTTATATCCAGGGTATCATGGGGCTGGCCGGCGCCCGCCAGGTGCAGACCATCCTGCTGCCCTCCGACGCTTCGGCCTGGAAATGGGAAATCACTTGGGAATGAGCGCCAGCCGCCCCGCGCGCCCGCCCCTCCTGTCGCCCCGCGACCTGGAAAAATACTCCTCGGCTTTTACGCTCTCTGACATGGAAGTGTTCATTTTTCCCGAACTCCTCTATGCGCTGGTTCTGGCCAATCTGCGCTCTCCCCGGATCTGGACCTGGCGTCAGGACCCCTGGTTCGCCGGGATCGGCCGCCTGTCCTTCGGCCGCCAGCTCCAGCGGCTCAAGCAGTACATCATGGACCACTACCGTTTTAACCTGGACCTGGAAACCTGGGGGCTGACCACCAAGCAGCGCGAGCTCGCCCGGTTCCGGGATTTCGTGGAGCCGGACCTGTTCGCGCGCTCCAACGCTTTGTTCGGGTACGAGGGCGACAAACACTATTTTGACCTCGACATCCGCCGCCATTTCGGGCTGGACCGTTACACGGACGACACCATCCCGTACTGGAAGACCGAGACCGTGGAGGCCATGGACGCGTTCCGCCACAAGCCTGATTACCGGCAGGGCGCGGGCGAGTGCGTGTCGCTGTCCGCGCTGTACGCCGCGGCCCTGTACATCGTCCTGCGGGTTCCGCTGGAGGACATTTTCCTGCTGGCCACGCCGCTCCACTCCCAGAATTTCGTGCTGCGCGAGGGCGGGGTCATTACCAACAACCGCCGGCTGGTGACCAAGAGCATGTGGTTCAACGGGACCGAGCTCTCGACCAAGGCCCGCCGCGCGCTGGAGAAGGAGCGCATCACCATCGTGGCCCACGTCAGCGGCCACGTGCACGCGGAGTATCCCGAGGCCACGCTGGATCCGGAACACTACCAGCGGTTCCTCCGGGCGCTGGCGGATTTTATCTCCACGTCCGTGACCTTCGAGATCTTCATCAATTTCCTGCGCGTGCACGAGGAGTTCCGCCGCCATTTCCAGTTCGAGTACCGGACGGCCGGCCACACGTATTATCTCGAGGCCGAACGCCTGTTCCACTACGAGCACGGCAGCCGGTACCGGATCGGCGATGCCAGCCGGAAGAAGCTTCTGGACGAGATTGACCTGGAGGAATATTCCCGCGAACCTTTTCCCGGCCGGGTCCGTCTGGACCTGCTGGCCGAACAGCTGAACGGCCGTCCCCTCCGGTGCCGGTCGGAAGACGCGGCGTTCCTCAAGACCCAGCTGGCCGGCCTCCCGGATGTTGACCGCTTGTGCGAACGTCTGTGCGCCTTCACCTGCCTCAAGGTGAATGCCCCGTCGCCCGCGAAGCACTACTTGCCCTCCAGCCGGCTTGATCTGCCGGCGGGACTATCGTGGGAGGAGGCGCTGGCGCGCTTGGACGCGGCCCGCGCCGCCGACCCGGTCGCGGACCTGGCCTATTACGCGGGCCACCAGGTGGATGAGCGCGGCTGGCCGCCCTTTCTCAAGGCCTGCCTGGAGCGGAACCCCGTGTCGCGGACGATGTTCGCGGGCCAGGAACTGGATCAGGTCTATCAGGAACTGGGGACGTGGCCGCGGGACTCCATCTATGACGGCGCCGGCCTGGCCACGCCCGACGAAGCGGCCAACTACCGCCGGGGCGACGGCCTGGAGCTGGCTTTATGTCTGGCCAACGTCATCCGCGGGCAGGAGCCGGAAGTACCGCTCAGGCTGTGGACCGAAGCCGGGCAGGCGCGCCTGCAGCACGGGCCCAGGACGTACGCGTTCACGACGGCCAAACCGCACTTGGTGGCGTGTGATCTGCCGCTGGAGAGGCAAGGGCATTGACAGAGTTCGCGCCGAGTCATTAGAATAGGTCAATGCGCCGGCCCGGGCGCACGCGCGATTAGGGCGGATCGTCAAGAGGCGATGGTCGAAAGGGGACTGCCTGTAGGTTTTTCCTCCCCGTTCCCCTCTCGGCGCTCCACTGCTCAGGAGCCGTTCCCGGCTCCTGGCAGGGTGCTGAAAAACCCATCGTGGTTCCGCTGGCACCCTGTCCTGGCCCCCGCGGAGAGGTCAGGCTGGCCGGGCCAGCACCTGACGGTTCCCCCCGTGAAAAATCCCCGGTTTTTCACGGGGGATTCAGCGCGTCGCGGGCCTTTTCATCAGCCTGCTAGGTGGTTATATGGCCAAAACGGAACTGTTCGCGCCTGAAGAGATCGCCATCATCCAGGTCCGCCAGCTGCGCAAAACCATCCACTATCTTTACCAGCGCGCCCCCTACTACCGCGACCTGTTCGACCGCGAGCGCCTGCTGCCCACGGACTTCAAGAGCATGGACGATCTGCGGCATCTGCCGGCGGTCGCGCAGGAGGACCTGCGGCGCGAGCGCGACCGCTTTCTCTGCGTCCGGCCCGAAGAGGTCGCGGACGTGGCGGCGGTCGCGGGCGCCGCGGCGGGCGGCTGCTGGCTGAAGCTGACGGAGAGCGATCTTTCCCGGATCGCCTATGACCAGCAGCTGTCGGCCAAGCTCCTCGGCGTCAACGAGCGGGACGTCGTGCTCGCGGCCCTGCCCTGGGACCGCTGCGGCCTGTCCGGACTGGCGTGCTACCTGGGCCTGCGCCGGGCGGGCGTCACGGTGCTGAGGATGGGAACGGCGGGGATCAGAGACCTGGCCGCGGCGCTTGCGAGCCACCAGCCCACCGTGCTCTACGCGGAGGCCGCCTATGTGCGGGCCGTTACCCGCGAGGCCGAGTCCCTGGACATCAACCTGCGGCACCAATCGGTCCGGAGACTGGTGGTTTTAGGCGCCGGCCTGAGGCACGAGGATGGAAACGGAAACGACCTGGGGAATTATCTGGCCCGCCTGTGGAACGCCCAGACGCTGATGCTCATGCTGAGCCCGGAAACCGCCGCGTCGTTCGCCGAATGCGAGACCGGCTGCCTGCATGCGCACCCGGAGGTACTCCACGTCGAAGTGGTGGATGCCCAGGGCCGGGCGGTGCCCGCCGGCGAGGCGGGCGAGCTGTGTCTCACGCCCTTCGGCGTGACGGGGATGCCGGTCCTGCGCTTCCGCACGGGCGAATTGACCACGCTGCGGACCGGCGTCTGCGCGTGCGGCCGCTGGACGCCGCGCATCGGCCCCTTGCTCGGCCGGCGGTCGGACGTGCTGCTGCTGGCCGGACGGCTGTGGTATCCCGCGGTGCTGGAGGGCGTGGTGCTGGGAGAACCCGAGGTGGAGGCGTACGTGTTCGTGGCCGACCGCCGCAAGCAAACCGAGCGGATTACCCTGTGGGCGGAAACCGCGAATTCCAAAGTCTGCGCCCGCCTTGAAGCGCGCTTCCGCCAGTTCGCGTGGGAAGTTGCCGTGCGGCGCGCGTCAGCCAAGGAGATCCAGGACGTCCGGCGCGGGGCGCCGGGCGGCGATCATCAGCCCGTGATCGTTGACCGGCGCTCCGCGCGCGCATGAAACCCCTTCCGGCTGAATCCGCGCCCGCCCCGCTCCTGCCGCGCTTCCGGTCCGCTCTGGCTCTGCATCTGCTGTGGCTTCTGCCCGGATGGGCCATCGCTCTGTGGAGCATCAGCGACCGGCTGGCGCTCCCGCTCCTGACGTCCCGCGCCGCCTGCCGCGCACCCGCCCGGCCGGCCCTGACCGCAGGGCCGGCCGGGCGGCTCCAGCTCGGGGACTGCTTTGCGTTTCGCCGCGGCCCGCTGGCCGCCTGCTTCCTGGCGGGCGAACCGGAATCGCGCGGATGGGCCCTGGCGCGGTTTTTTCCCCGCGCGCAGGACGATCCCTATCCCGAGGCCCCGTTTCTGCTGGCCGCGCTGCGTTCCCGCTGGCTGGCGTGGCGGCACCGCGGAAGCTTGCAGCAGGTTCCGGAGGAGGTCCGGCGCGAACTGGCGGGCCAGGCTGACGGCCAGTCCGGACCGTGGGCCCGCTCCCGCGCCCTGGCGGCCCAGCTGGCGTATGATCTGGCGCCCCGCGCGTTCGGCAGGGACAACAGCAGCGCCGTGGGCTGGGCGCAATCGTCCTGGCTGGTCCTGGCGTGGGAATGGCCAAACGGTCCGGACTGGGACGCGCACAAAGCCGTTCTGTTGGTCCAGCCGGCCTCGGGACGCCGGTACCTTTGTCTCGCCCGTCCGGGGCAGTGGGGCACGCTGGCCGGCCTGAACGAGGCGGGGGTTGGGGTCTGCGTCCTGCCCGCGCCGCGCACGGGCCGGGTCCGCGGCGGTCTCCCGGCGGGCCTGCTGGCGCGGCAGGTGCTGGCCGAAGCCGGCGACCTCGACCAGGCCGTGGAGCTGATCCGGCGCGCGCCGGCTTTGCTCCCGCAGTCTTATCTGCTCGGCGACGGTCCGCGCAACCGCGCGGTCGTGGTGGAGAAGGGGATCGCCCGCACCGTGGTCCGCCCGCTGAACGGACGGACCCTGCTGGCCGGGCCGGCTTTTCAGGCCCAGGAATGGGCCGGAGACCCCTCGGCGCGTCCGGGCTTGCCGCGTCCTGCGCGCTTTAAACTGAGGCGCCTGGATTATCTGCTGGCGACCGCGGCCCAGCCTGTGACCGCGGCCGCCCTGGCCGGCATCCTCCGGGACCGGCAGGCCGTGTACGGCGGGCGGCTGGGACTGGGAAACCGGTCGGCGGTGAATTCCCTGACCGCCGTGCAGGCGGTCATGCTGGATCTGCGCCACCGCCGGCTCTGGGCCGCGGCCGGGCCCCACCAGCTGGGGAGCTTCGTGCCCTTTGACCTGGCGAATTTTTCGGCACCGCCCGCCGAAGCCCCGGTTCCCGAGGATCCGTTCTTGACCGGCGGCGGATACGCGCAGTATCAGGCGTATCTCGAAGGCCGCCGGCAAGCCGAACGATTGCTCAAACGCGGCCGCTGGCGCGAAGCCCTGATGCATCTGCAGGAGATCCAGCATCTGAATCCCCTCGACTACCAGGCCCGCCTGCTCGCGGCCCGGGCCCTGCGGCGACTGGGGCGCGCGGACGAAGCCCGCTACAATTACGATCAGGCCCGGCGTCTCCAGCCGGCCTTTCGCGTTGAACTGCAGGAGATTGAAGCCGCGCTGAAGGAACTTACCCCGCCCCACCCCTGATCCGACCATCTTTTGCCTTGCTCGCGTTCCTGCCTGCGCTATAATGCCCACGCTCAGACCTTGATCCGCCCGATCCTGTAGTTGCATTTGTAGGGGCGTTTCATTAAACGCCCTACAGCGACCTGCCCTGTCTTTATCCCCCTCGCCCCGCTCGCGGGGAGAGGGTGGGGGTGAGGGGGACAACCGAAGAATTTGCATAAGGGTTTGCTTGCGGCCCCTCATCCTTCACCTGCTCCCCTCCTTGCAGGGGAGAAGGGATCAAAAAGACCAGAGGTTTCAACGGAAAGGATTTCTAGAGCGTTATGCGCATCGCGGTGGCGTTATCCGGCGGCGTGGATTCCACGGCCGTGGCCCGGCAGCTGCTGGCCGAAGGGCACGAGGTGGTGGGGCTCACCATGCGCCTGTGCCCTGACCTGCCCGGCCTGCCGTCCGCGACCGGCTCCCAGGCCCGCGCGCGCACCGATCCGCCGGAGGACGGCTGCAGCCGGTGCGCTGTCTCGTGTGCCTGCCTGGACGGGGTGGCGTCGGCCAAACAACTCGGCGTGGAGCATCACCTGCTCGATCTGCGGAAGGCGTTCGAGGAGCGCGTGATCGGCCCCTTCGTGGCGGGGTTTGCACAGGGGCTCACGCCCAATCCCTGCGCGCTCTGCAACCGGGACATCAAATTCGGACTGCTCCTGGATCAAGCCCTGGCTGCGGGAGCCGAGGCCATGGCCACCGGGCACTATGCTTGCGTGGAGCATGGGCCAGGGAAACCCCGGATCCTGCGGGCCGCGGACGCGGCCAAGGACCAGACCTATTTCCTGTCGCTCGTGCCTGCGGACCGCTTCCGGCGCGTCCGCTTTCCGCTCTGCGGCCGGCGCAAGCGGGAAGTATTGGCCCAGGCGCCGGACGCGCCGGCCACGAGCCAGGAGATCTGCTTTCTGCGCGGGCACGCGTACGCGGATTTCGTCCGCCAGCGCGCGCCCGAAGCATTCAGGCCGGGATTGATCACGGACCCCGCGGGCCGCGTCCTGGGCGAGCACCAGGGCCTGCCGAACTACACCATTGGCCAGCGCCGGGGCCTGGGCGTGGCCGCGCCCCATCCGTTGTACGTGGTGCGTCTGGACCGGGAACAGAACCGCGTGGTGGTCGGGCCGGACGAGGCCCTGTGGTCGCGCGAGGTACGGGTGGGGAATGTCAATGGCAGCGAACAGCTAGACGGCAACGAGACCGTCGAGGTCATGATCCGCTACCGCCAGCGGCCGGCTCCGGCCCGTGTGCGTCCGCTGGACGGTCGGGCCTGCCAGGTGACTTTTGAGCAACCGGTGCGGGCCGTGACCCCGGGCCAGGTGGCGGCCTTCTACCGCCAGGGAGCGCTCCTGGCCGGCGGCGAGATCCAGGAAGGCGGGGAACGCGCGTGAACGATCGAAAACCCACGGAGATCCTGCTGGCCGGAGCCGGGCATGCGAATTTGGAAGTACTGGCGCGCAGCCGATCCCTGCTGGACCGCGGCGGGAGGCTCACGCTGCTGGACCGCAATCCTCACTGGTTTTTCCCGAACTTTACCGCGGATGTGCTCGGCGGACATTGCGGGCTCCAGGAATTCCGGATTGACCTGCGGGAGCTGTGCCAACGCCAAGGCGCGCAGTTCATCCAGGACGAGGTGGTGTCCCTCCTTCTCCAGCAAAAGAAACTGCTGACCCGGTCGGGACGGGTACTGGATTTCAACCTGCTCAGCCTCGCCCTGGGATCTGTCCCGCGGGAGCTGGAGCGGGATGTGCCGGCCGAAGGCAGTTTTCCGGTTGTTCCCGTATATAAAGTGCTCGAGATCCGCAACGAGATCGAAACGTTTCTGGAGCTGTTTCCCCGGCGCCGGCTGGAGGTCGCGGTGCTGGGGGCCGGGCCGGCCGGGGTGGAATACAGCCTGAATATCGCCCAACTGCTCGCGCAGCGCGAGCCCGAGGCCGGCTGGAGGCTGACCCTGCTCGAAGGCGGCGGCGGCCTCCTGCCCGGGCTGTCGCAGGCAGCCGGACGCCTGGTCCGCCGGGTTTTGATGGCTCACGATGTGACCGTGCGCGTGAACGCGCAGGTCCAGCATGTGCAGTCCAACCGCCTGGTGCTGGAGCGCGGGGAAACCGTGCCGTTCGATCTGGCCGTGGTGGCCACGGGCGGCCGCTGCGACGACCTGCTCGGCCGTTCAGGTCTCGCGACCGATGAGCGCGGCGCCGTGCGGGTGGACCGCACGCTGCAGGCCGAAGGGCGCCCCGGCGTGTTTGCGTCCGGCGACTGCGCGGCAGTCCGCGGCCTCCGCGCCTTGCGGACAGGACGCTCTGCCCGGGCCCAGGGCCCGGTGCTGGCCGCGAACCTCCTGGCCTGCCTGGCCGGCACCCGCCCGCGGCAGCTTCAAGGCCCCTTTCGCGGCTGCCAGCTGATCTCTCTGGGTCAGGACGAGGCCCTGCTCTCGCTTCCCCATGGGGCCCTGGCCGGCCGCTGGGTGCTCGGGCTCAAGCGCTGGCTGGACGGGCGCTACCGGCGGCGGTGGAGCGAGGCGGCTTGACAACTCCACCGGTTGTTATGCTAAGCTGTCAGACTACTTTGGATGTCATGGCGAGCGACCGAAGGGAGCGTAGCAATCCCGTTTGCGGTAACCGATCGGATTGCCGCGTCCCTTCCGTGCCCGCACGAGCCGCCAAACCCAGACAGTGTGTTCCTGTTCACAACCGATGGCAGTAAAAAGGACCCCCATGTCCCTCGATCAGATCGTCGTCACCGGCGCCCGCGAGCACAACCTGAAGAATATCAACTTGACCATCCCGCGCAACCAGCTGGTGGTCGTGACGGGCTTGTCGGGGTCGGGAAAATCCTCGCTCGCGTTTGATACCATCTATGCCGAAGGCCAGCGGCGCTATGTGGAATCCCTTTCGGCCTACGCCCGCCAGTTCCTGGGGCAAATGGAAAAACCGGACGTGGACGCCATTGAAGGACTCTCGCCGGCCATCGCCATCCAGCAGAAAAGCGGGTCGAAAAATCCCCGCTCTACGGTCGGCACGGTGACCGAAATTTACGACTACCTGCGCCTGCTCTTCGCCCGCGCCGGCCGACCCCACTGCCCGCAGTGCGACCGGCCCATCCGGCGCCAGACCGTGCAGGAAATCGTGGATCAGGTGCTGGCCCTGCCCGCAGGGGAGCGCATTCTGGTGCTCGCCCCCGTGGTCATGAGCCGCAAGGGCGAATACCGCAAACTCTTCGATCTGCTCAAACGCGAAGGTTTTGTGCGCGTGCGGGTGGACGGGGAGGTCAGGGACTTGGACGAGGAGATCAAGCTCGACAAACAGCGCAAGCACGACGTCGAGGTGGTGGTGGACCGCCTGGTGACCGGCAAAGACATCGCCCGCCGCCTGGCAGACTCCCTGGAGACCGCGCTCAAGCGCGGCGAAGGCACGGTGCTGATCCACCGCCTGGACGCCAAGGCCCAAGGGCCCGGGAGCGAAAAAAAGAGCCACACCCGGGCGGCCCGCGGCCAGGCCACCCTGGTCTACTCCGAAAAGTACGCCTGCGCCCACTGCGGCCTGTCGTTTGAAGAGCTGACGCCGCGCATGTTCTCCTTCAATTCGCCCCAGGGCGCCTGTCCGGCGTGCACGGGCTTGGGTGTGAAAATGGAGGTGGATCCGGACCTGGTGGTGGACCCCAACCAGACGCTCAACGACGGCGCGATCCTGCCCTGGAACTCGCCCACGGCCTACATCTACCGCTCCATGCTGCAATCCGTGGCCAGGCATTACGGTTTCTCCCTGGACGTGCCCTGGAAGCGCCTGCGGCCGGAGCACCGCAAGGTGATTCTCCACGGATCGGGAGAGGAGCGGATGCCGTTCCGCTTCCGCGGGCCCGAGTCTTCCTATAATTACGTGGGCAGCTTCGAGGGCGTGCTGCCGCGGACCCAGCGCATCTACCAGGAGACCGACTCCGAGTACATGCGGGAGGAAATCGCCAGCCGCTTCATGCGCGTGCAGCCCTGCACGGCGTGCCAGGGCCGGCGCCTCCGGCCGGAAAGCCTGGCGGTGAGAATCCAGGAGAAGAACATCATCGAGGTCACGGAACTGTCCGTGGAGGAGGCCAAGGCCTTTTTTCAAAGCCTCCAACTGTCCGAACGGGAGGCGGCCATCGCGCGCCAAGTGGTCAAGGAAATCGGGGCGCGCCTGGGGTTCCTGTCGAACGTGGGGCTGGATTACCTGACGCTCGACCGGGCCACGGGCACGCTCTCCGGCGGCGAGGCCCAGCGCATCCACCTGGCCACGCAGATCGGTTCGTCGCTGGTCGGTGTGCTCTACATCCTGGACGAGCCTTCCATCGGCCTGCACCAGCGCGACAACCAGCGCCTGCTCGACACCTTGAAGCACCTGCGCGATCTGGGCAATACCGTGCTCGTGGTGGAACACGACGAGGAGACCATGCGCCAGGCCGACCATTTGATTGACATGGGGCCGGGCGCGGGCGTGTGGGGCGGGGAAGTGGTGGCCCAGGGCACGCCCCAGCAGGTGATGCAAGACCCCAACTCCCTCACGGCCCAGTACCTTACGGGAAAGCAGACCGTACCCGTGCCCCGGGAGCGGCGGTCCGGCCTGGGCGCGGAACTGGTCTTAACCGGCGCGGTCACCAACAACCTGAAGCAGGTCAGCGTGCGCCTGCCCCTGGGAACGTTTATCTGCGTGACCGGCGTGTCCGGTTCGGGCAAGAGTTCGCTGGTGCAGGAGACCCTGGAACCGGCCCTGCGGTACTACGTCTATCGCGGCCGGGTCAAACCCCCTGGGTTCGACGATCTGCGCGGCGCCGAGCATTTGGACAAGATTATTGACATTGACCAGTCGCCCATCGGCCGCACGCCCCGTTCCAATCCCGCCACGTACACCGGCGCCTTCAACGAGATCCGCGACTTGTTCGCGCAAACGCCCGAGTCCAAGGTGCGGGGCTACAAACCCGGCCGGTTCTCGTTCAATGTCAAGGGCGGGCGCTGCGAGGCGTGCGGCGGGGACGGCATCATCAAGATCGAGATGCACTTTTTGCCCGACGTGTACGTGCCGTGCGAGGTGTGCAAGGGCCAGCGCTACAACCGGGAGACCCTGGAGGTGCGCTACAAGGGGAAGACCATCGCCGAGGTGCTGGACCTGATCGTGGACGAGGCCCTGGACTTCTTCGCGCCCGTGCCGCGCTTGAAGCGCATCCTGCAAACCGTGTCGGACGTGGGCCTGGGCTATATCAAGCTGGGGCAGTCCGCCACCACGCTTTCCGGCGGCGAGGCCCAGCGTCTCAAGCTGTCGGCCGAACTCGGCAAGCGCGCCACGGGACGGACACTTTACATTCTGGACGAACCGACCACAGGCCTGCATTTCGCCGACGTGCACAAACTGCTGGACGTGCTCGGCCGGCTCGTGGCAGCGGGCAACACGGTCGTGGTGGTGGAGCACAACCTGGATGTGGTCAAGTCCGCGGATTACGTGCTTGATTTGGGGCCTGAAGGCGGACGCGCGGGCGGGGAGGTCGTGGCCTTCGGGAGGCCCGAGGAAATCATCCGCGAGCCGCGCTCTCACACCGGCCGCTATTTGGCCAAGATTTTGCGCCCGGTTCGCCCCTAAAGGGCTTTAAAATTACGCTTTTTACAGGTTTTTGGTTGGCGCGCTCTGCGGCCTATGCTATACTCTGCGGTATCTTGGACCCCTCTGGGGAGGCAAGCGGTGAAAACGGATAAAGAGCTGGAAGATTTCATCGCCTCTCACGTGAAGTCGCTCCTCGGGTGGGAGCTCTTGGTTTTCCTGTCCAACAATCCCGGCATCACGGACAACACCGAGGGGATCGCCGGCCGCCTGGGCCGGCGCGCCGAGGACCTGCGCGAGCCCCTCACCCAGCTGCAGGCCAAGCATATCCTCAGGCAGTGGGGCGATGCCAAGGACCCGATCTACGCCTACCAGCCCACCCCCCAGCAGGCCCGCGCCATCGAGAAATTCATGTCCTTCAACAACAGCAAGCAGGGCAAGCTCATCATCTGGAGCCAGTTATTAAAGCACGGGATGAGATAATCAAGTTCAGGAGCCCTGGTTGTTCTCCGGCGTATGGTCTTAATACTCGTCACCCCGGCGAAAGCCGGGGTCCAGAAAGACTCCTCCATTGAAACGTCCCTGTGTATATCTTTTAGCAAACCGTCGCAATGGGACTCTTTACGTGGGGGTGACTTCGGATCTAGTAAAAAGAGTTTGGGAACATAAAAACGATTTGGCGGAAGGATTCACTAAACGCTATCAGGTGCATCAGTTGGTTTGGTATGAGAGCCACCAGACGATGGAAAATGCGATTTCAAGGGAAAAAGCAATTAAAAAGTGGAAGAGGAAATGGAAGCTGAAACTGATCGAAGACCACAATTCAGAATGGAAGGATCTTTATTCTAAATTGAATTAATAAAAAGATCGTCATTCCGGCATGTATTTAGCCGGAATCCAGAGATCTTGGTAGAAAAAGCCTCCTGGACCCCGGCTAGGACCTTGCCGGGGTGACGAATAATAGGATAGACCTCTCAACCCTATGGAACTGCATTTTTCGACCCTCCTCGTTCAAGGCTTTTTGCTCGGCCTGGCGCTCTCGCCGACCTGTTTGGGCGTGTGCCTGCCCCTGCTCGCACCGTATTTCAGCGCCGAGGCGCGTCCGGCAAAAGAAAACGTGCTGGCCTTCGCGTGGTTCCTGCTCGGCCGTTTCCTGGGCTACGCGGTCATCGGGCTGGTCGCAGGCTGGCTGGGGCAGTTCATGTTCGTGGCCGGCGCCTCGTCCCGCATCCTGCAGGGCAGCGTGTTCCTGGCCACGGGCGTTCTGCTCCTGGCCTATGCCCTGGTCACTAGTTTTCCGCACTGGTCCTGGTGCCAAGCCCTGCACCAGCGCCAGGTGGTCTCGCAAACCCCGCTGGTCCTCGGACTATTGACCGGCTTGAACATCTGCCCGCCGTTCCTGGCCGCCCTGGCCGAGGCCGGGGTCAGCGGCGGTCCCGTGGCAGGCCTCCTGGTCTTTTCCTCGTTCTTCGTCGGCACCTCGCTCATCCTCCTGCCGTTGCCGGTCATCGGCTGGCTCGGCCGCTCGCCTGCCGTGCAAATCGCCGGCCGCCTGGCCGCCGGCCTGGCGGGCGCGTGGTTTTTAATCCAAGGTTTTCGGTATTTCTTTATTTAAAGCACCTTGATCGGCAATGGGTGAAATGGAAACCAGGATGCTGTTCCAAGATAAAAGCCGCACGGATCGCGACCCGAAAAAGCCCGGTGAGACTGAATGTGCCTATCTTGACAGGTCCGAAGGGATCATGCCCTGCTAGTACACTCCTCTGCGCGATGTCATTTTCTCCGAATGAAAAGTCGCCGAATCCCGTCAAAACAAATGTCCGGGGCGCAATTGGTTTTGTCACAAATCGTTTATCCGGAGGGTCCGTTCATGGCCAAAAAACTCTTTCCCAGCGGGGGGTATCGAAAAACCGCCAGTTTTCAAACCGCCACCATTATTTACGACGCCACGTATTGGTTCTGCGAAAAGCACCTTGACCCGCGCTCGCGCACTGTTGATCAAATGATTCAGGCCGCGCGTTCGGGCCGCCAGAACATCGCCGAGGGCAGCCGTGCGGCCGCCACTTCCTCCCAAACCGAATTACGCCTCCTGAATGTGGCCCGCGCCAGCTTTGAGGAGCTTCTTCTCGACTACGAAGATTACTTGCGCCAGCGCCGTTTACCCCGGTGGGAGCCGGACTCCGCCGAAGCCCAGGCCGTGCGCGGGGTGCCAAGAAGTTATAAACAGAACCATCCGGACCGGAAGGATTTGTCAAGCCTATCTGACCAGGAACGCTGGACGGTCTATACACCGTGGCTGGAGCAGGCCGATCCAGGTCCAAAAGCCAACGCCCTCATTTGCATGATCAACCAGGCGAATTATTTGCTGGACCGGCAGATCACCGCGCTGGAAAAAGCGTTCGTGGAGGCGGGAGGCTACAGCGAACGATTGGCCGCCGCGCGCCTCGCTGAGCGGCAAAGGCGGAAAACAGATCAGACGGATCGGTCCGATCGGACGGATCTGATTCCAAACTGTCCCCAATGCGGCCAGGCGATGGTCTTGCGCACCGCAAAAAGCGGAAAAAACCCAGGAAATAACTTCTGGGGGTGTTCGGCCTACCCGGAGTGCAAGAGGGTGCTGGGCGTATAATGGTGATAGGGTAACTCCTGTTGCTTTCCCGGGGTTTCATTCTTGACGGATAGGGAGGCTTCACTTTATACTGCTGGCCTGATTGCCCGCCCCAAGGAGCCGCTTGTGCCGTTCGAGACGCCAGCCCCGGAAGCCCGCAGCCCGCAGGACCGCAAGCTGGGAGAGGAATGGAGCGATTGGGACGGGTCCCGCGACAGCGGGGACACCCGGACCCCGGCCTGGGCCTTCGTGGGCCTGGCCGGGCTCGCGGTCATCCTCCTGGGCCTGGCGGCCGGGGCGCTGTTGTGGCTCGCGGCCCCGCGCTTGCAGGCCATGGGATTTTCCTGGCTGACCCGCCTGCTGGCCCTTGCGGCCGGCGGATACCTGCTGCTGTGGTATGGCGCCCTGGTTCTGGCCGTGGCCGGGGTCAGGCCGTTGCGCTACGTGGTCAGGGCGCTGGGCGGTTTGCGCTGGGCCATTGGGTTCTGCGTCAGTCTCGGCCGCTTGTTCGGCCTGTCGCGCGACCGGGTGGGGCACGCGTTCGTTCGGGCGTATAATCTGCTGGAAGTGCTGCCGCCGCTTATCACCGATCCGGCCAAACTGCTGGTTTTGGCCCCGCGCTGTCTCAACCGTGAGACCGTGCAGGGCCTTCAGCAGCTCAAGCAGCGGTACGGTTTTTCGCAGGTGATCGCGTTTGGCGGCACCGAGGCCCGCCGGGGCATTGCCCAGCACCGGCCCCAGGGCATCATTGCCGTGGCCTGCGAGCGGGACTTGCTGGTTGGCATCAAGGACCTGAGGGGGCGCGTGCCGGTGCTGGGATATTCCAACCTCCGGCCCGAAGGCCCCTGTAAAAATACGGTTGTGGACCTGGAGCAGGTGGAACAAGGCATCCGGATGTTTCTCGGACCGGGTGAAAGGCCTGCCCGCAATTTCCTGAAGGAGGAAAAGAACCATGATGGTGAAAATTGACGAAACCCTGTGCACGGGCTGCAGCCTGTGCACGACCGATGTGCCGGAAGTGTTCGAGATGGGGGACGATGGTCTGGCGAAAGTAATCACGCCCTCGCCCGAAGGCGACCTGGCGAGCCGCGCCAAGGATGCGGCCGCCGCCTGCCCGGCCAGCTGCATTTCCATCGAAGAATAATCCCGCTGCGCCCATGCGCGTGGCCGTGCTGGCGGACATCCACGCCAACTGGGAGGCGCTGACCGCTGTTGAGGAAGACCTGCGGCAGCAGGAGCCGGAAGCCGTCTACTGTCTGGGCGATGTGGTGGGATACGGCGCTGACCCGCAGGCCTGCTGGGAATGGGTCCAGGCCCGCTGCCAGGTCAGCCTCCGGGGGAACCACGAGGAAGCGGCCATCCATCCCGAACGCGAGGAGGAAATGAACCAGGCCGCGGCCGCGGCCATCCGCTGGACCCGCGGCCAGCTGAACAGCCAGGCGCTCGCCGCCATCAGCGCCTGGCCTCTGGTGGAAACCGGGGCCGATGCGCGTCTGGTCCACGGTTCGCCTCTGGAACCGCTGGCTTTCCACTACATTTCCAGCCGCTGGGACGCGGAAAACGCCTTCCAAAACTTTGCCGAGCACGCGTGCTTTTTCGGCCATACCCATCGCTGCGAGGTCGTGGAAGAAATAGTTCCCGGCGCCCTGCGGGTCCATCCGGTCTTGGAGGGGCAAGGGAGCCTGACATTGGAAGCGGACAAACGCTACCTGGTCAATGTCGGAAGCGTGGGCCAGCCCCGGGACCGCGATCCGCGCGCCAAATGGCTCCTGGTCAGCGGAGATCCGCCGGTCCTGGAATTTCGGGCGGTTGATTATAATGTGGCTTTGGCCCAAAAGAAAATCCTGGCTGCAGGCTTGCCGAAAATTCTTGCCGAGAGATTGGCCTTCGGGCAATAGTCTCAAAATGAAGCAATGGCAACCCGCGAACCTTGACAAACGCCATTTTCGCCTTTATAATCCCGGATTGTTCCGCTCTTAGAGAAGGAGTCCGTCCAGAGTGATCACCAGCCAGAGGGAAGCAGATGGCACCCAAGCTGGAACTGCAGGTCGGGCAAAAGCTTATTCTGACACCAGGGCTGCAACATGCCCTGAAAGTGCTTCAATTGCCCACTTTGGAACTCAACAGCTTGGTCAACCAGGAGCTGGCTGAAAATCCATTTTTGGAAGAGGGGCCGGACGGCGACGGCCCTGGCCTGGAACCGGCGACCGAACGCTCAACCGCCGAAGCGCCGGAGGGGGAACAGACCCAGGAAGTGGACCTGGACGAAAACCCGCAGTCTGCCAGCGCCTTGCAGCAGGACCGCTGGGACGATTATTTTTGGAACAACGATTACGAAATCCCAAAGTACGACCGGGAGATCAACCCGGACTACACCGAGCCGCAGGTGGCCAAACAGCCGACCCTGGCCGAACACCTTCTGTGGCAGCTGCGCCTGGTGTGCAACACGGACCAAGAATACCGTCTGGGTGAGCTGGTTATCGGCAACCTGGACGAGCGCGGGTTCCTGGCCCTGCCGCTCGAGGACATCGCGGCCGAAGCGCAAATGGACCTGGAGACCGCGGCCTACGTGCTGGAACTGGTCCAGAACCTGGAACCCGTGGGCGTGGGCGCGCGGGACGTCAAGGAGAGCCTGCTGATCCAGCTGCGGCATCTGCCCGAACGGCATCCGCTGGCTGAAGCCATCGTGGAAAAGCATTTCCTGGCCCTGGAGCGGCACCAGCTGGACGCCATCGTCCGGGCGGAAAAGGCCGCGCGGCAGGACGTGGTCGCCGCGGCCAAAGTCATCGCGGGCTTGGATCCCTATCCGGGGCGGCACTACACCGCGGCAGACGTGGAATACGTCGTGCCGGACGTGATCCTGGAAAAGCACGACGACCAGTACGTGATCATCATTAACGACGATCAGATCCCCGAACTGCGCGTCAGCCGGGCCTACCGCCAGCTCCTACGGCGCGGTTCGGGCGTGAGTCCGGAAACCCGCCAGTATCTGCACGAGCGGCTGGACCGGGCCCAGTGGCTGATTCGCAGCATCGAGGAACGCCGCAAGACCCTGTACCGGGTGGTGGAGGCCATCGTCGAGCAGCAGCGCGATTTTTTTGAAAAAGGCGTGGAACACCTGCGACCGCTCAATCTGCGGCAGATCGCGGACCGCCTGGGCTTGCATGAGTCCACGATTTCGCGGGTGACCAGCCAGAAATACATCCAGACGCCGCGGGGGCTTTTCCGGCTCAAGTACTTTTTCAGCAGCCAGATCAAGACCGCGGACGGCGGCGACATCTCCTCCACCAGCGTGAAAGCCGCGCTGCAGGAACTGGTTGGCCAGGAAAACTCCCGGCGGCCGCTGTCGGACCAGCGGCTGACGGAGATGCTGAACGCGCGGGGTTTCCAGATCGCCCGCCGGACCGTGGCCAAATACCGCGAGGAATTGAACCTGCTGCCGGCCAGCCAGCGCCGGGGGCTGGAGTAAACCGGCCCCGAGGGCCGGACCAAGGAGGCGGGCGTGAAAATAACCATCACCGGGCGGCATATGGAGGTCACCAAGCCGTTCAGCCAGTACGTGAAGAAACGGCTGCAAAAATGGTCGGCGTTTCTGGGAACGGACGCGGTTGTGCACGTGGTGGCCAGCGTGGAAGGCTACCGGCAGCAGGTGGAAGTCACGGCCAACGACGGCCCCTATACCGTGGCCGCCAAGCAGACCACCAAGGATCTGTACCAATCCATGGATCTCCTGGCGGAAAAAATCGGGCGGCAGATCAAGCGGCAGCACGAGCAGCTGCGCCGGAGCAAGGTCATGCGCCGCGGCAAAGGGCTGCCGCGCAGGGGGGCGCCGCCCGCCGAGCCGGCGCCGGACGCGCCGCGGCCCCGGATCACGGTCGCGCCGGTCACGGGCAAGCCCATGACCCAGGAGGAGGCGGCCCTGCAGCTTGCGGCCTTGCGGGCCCCGTTTTTAGTGTTTGAGGACGCGGACACCGGCCAACTGGCCGTTCTGGTCAAGAATCCGGACGGCAGCTTCAAGCTGGTCACCAAGGACTGATTTTCGGACAGGCGGGACAAGGAGGCCCCAACGTATGCGTATCATGGATTTTCTCTCGGAGAAGAACATCACGGTAGACCTCAAGGCCAAGAACAAGAAGGACGCCATCGAGGAATTGGTGGAGCTCTTGGTCGGCAGCAGCAACGTCGCGGACAAGAAGAAAATGACCCAAATCCTCTTGGAACGGGAGGAGCTGGGCAGCACCGGCATCGGCCAGGGCATCGCCATTCCGCATGGCAAGTCCGATACCGTCAAGGAACTCACCGCGGCTTTCGGCCTGTCCAAGAGCGGCGTGCCGTTCGACGCGCTGGACGGCGAATTGGTCTACATCTTCGTGCTGCTGGTGGCGCCCGAGGGAACGGCCGGCGCCCACTTGAAGGCTCTGGCCCGCATCTCCCAGCTGCTGAAGGACAAATACATCCGGCGCAAACTGCTTTCCGCCCAGAACACCGCCGAGGTGGTGAAGGTAATCCAGGAAGAGGAAAAAGCCGCGCACTGAGCCGCGGCGTGCCCTGGGGGAAGCGCCGATGATCAACTTGTTGGTCGAGGAGTTCTACCTCGAACAGAAAGAAAAAATGTCCCTGGAGCTGGTGGCAGGCCAGGAAGGCTTGCGGAGCAAGATCACCGTGCCGGACATCAACCGTCCGGGGCTGGCGCTGGCCGGATACTTCGACTATTTCGCCTATGAGCGCATCCAGGTGCTCGGCCGCACCGAACTCTCCTTCCTGCAGGGCATCGAACGCGAACACGTCCGGACCATCTTCCGGAAGCTGCTGGAATGGGACGTGTGCTGCTTTATCATCACCCAGGGGCTGGAACCGCCGGAAGAGCTGATGCTCGCCGTGCAGGGCCGGCCGGTGTCGGTGTTCAAGTCCACGCTGCCCACCACCAAGCTCATCGCCGAGCTCACCATCTATCTCGAGGACAAGCTCGCTCCGGAGACCTCCATGCACGGCACGCTGGTGGATGTCTACGGGGTCGGGGTGCTGATCCTGGGCAAGAGCGGCATCGGCAAAAGCGAATGCGCCCTGGACCTGGTGGAGCGCGGGCACCGACTCGTGGCCGACGACCTGGTGGACATCAAGCGAACCGCGGAGCGCATTCTCATGGGGTCGGGGCCGGAGCTGATCCGGCACCATATGGAAATCCGCGGGCTGGGCATCATCAATATTAAGAATCTTTTCGGCATCGGCGCCATCCGGGACCGCAAGCGCATCGAACTGGTGGCCACCATCGAAGAGTGGGACGATAAAAAGGAATACGACCGCCTGGGTCTGGACGAGCTGACCTACGCCATCCTGGAGGTCGAATTGCCCCGCATCATCATTCCCGTGCGCCCCGGCCGCAACCTGTCCATCATTATCGAAGTCGCGGCCATGAACCAGCGGCTGAAAAAAAGCGGGCACCACACCGCGCGGGAATTCAACAAAACCCTGATCTCCTGGATGCAGACGGACGAGCGGTAGACCGCCGGTGAGCGCCGCGGGCGCTCTCGATACCCCGGTGAAAGGGAAGTGCCGACGCAAGGAAATCCCCGCAGGGGAACGAGATCCTGCAGCGTCCTGGCCGGGTCCGAATGCATCGGCGTTGCAGGAAAGGCAGGTTCCATGACTCCGATCCCGGTTGTTCCCGACCGCAAGCGCCAGCCCCGCTGGGACCAGCGCCTCTCGTGGCGCTGGCTCTATCCCGGCGTGCGCCTTAAGCGCTGGCTGCTGCTGCTCGTGCTCTCCACGATCGTCATCGGCGTGGCGGTCTCGGGCATGATGGGGGACGTGTTCCGCAACTTCGAGGTCAAAGTGATTGATGTGCGGCCCCTGGCCAAGCAGATCCAGAGCCTGCGGTTCGTGGATTTTCTCCTGCTCACCCTGGGGGTGGCCGGCGTGGTGCTGGCCGTCCGGCGGGGGCTGTACTCCATCCTGACCGTGCTCATGCCCGCGCGGGAGAAGGAATATCCCACCGTGGCCCTGAAACGGCTGCGGCTGAAACGCGGCCCGCGGCTGGTGGCGATCGGCGGCGGCACCGGCCTCCCGGCCCTGCTGACCGGGCTCAAGGAATACACCGCGAACATCGCCGCCGTGGTGACGATGTCGGACGACGGCGGCAGCTCGGGACGGCTGCGCCGGGAATATCAAACCCTGCCGCCCGGCGACCTGCGCAACTGTCTGGTCGCCCTGGCCGACACCAGCCCGCTCCTGAGCCAGCTGTTCCAACACCGCTTTAAAGGCGAAGGGGCCGGGATCGAGGGGCATTCCTTCGGCAACTTGTTTATCACCGCGCTGGGGGAAATCACCGGTGATTTTGCCTCGGGCGTCAAGGCCGCCAGCCAGGTCCTGGCCGTCTCCGGGCAGGTGCTGCCGGTGACCGTGGACCCCGTGGCCCTGGAAGCGGAATTCGAGGACGGCACGGTGATCCAGGGAGAATCGCAGATCGGACGCAGTTCCCGGCCGATCCGGCGCCTGCGGCTGGTTCCGCCCGACGTGCGGCCCACGCCGGAAACCCGCCAGGCCATCGCCGACGCGGAGGCGATCATCATCGGTCCGGGCAGCCTCTACACCAGCCTCCTGCCCAATCTCATGGTGCCGGGGATCGCCGATGACATCGCCGCGTCCGGTGCGGTTAAAATTTTCGTGTGCAATGTGATGACCCAGCCGGGGGAGACCGACCAGCTGACGCTTCAGGACCACGTGCGGATCGTGCGCGAACACACCCGGCCGGATTTGATCCAGTACGTCCTGGCCAACACCGAGCTGCCCGCCCAGGGCGTGCTGACCCGATACGCCCAGATGAAGGCCGAACCCGTGCTCCCCCGCCCCGAGGACGCGGCCCAGCTGGAGACCTGGGGCATGACCCTGATCCGCGCCCGCATGGCAGGCGGCGGGGATTATTTCCGTCACCGCCCCGCGCAGCTGGCCCGGGTCATCATGAAACTGATCGTGATTTAGACGCCAGAACGTTGCCCCGTTGGCGGGTGCGCACGGCCAGCGGATGTAGAGGCGGGCGAAATTAGAAAATAGAGAGTAGACCGCCTTTGGGTTTTTTCATCTACGTTCTGCTATCGAATGCTTAAATGCTCCGTAACCGATCCGTTGCGGCGGATCGGTTACCAGGCGGTGATGCCCATGATCCAGATTATTGTGGTCACCCACGGGAAATTGGCGGCCGAATTCATCAACACCACGGAGCTCATCGTGGGCCGCCAGGCGGACCTGAATCCGGTGTGCCTGGAAATGCACGAGGGCATCGAGGATCTCACGCGCAAGCTGACGGCGGTCATCAAGCCGCCCGAACAGGAGGGAGACGGCTGTCTCGCTCTGGTGGACATGTTCGGCGGCACGCCCAGCAACGTGGCGCTGGCCTTGACCCGCGACTTTCCCCGGCTGCAGGTGGTCACGGGAGTGAGCCTGCCCATGCTGATCGAGGCCGTGACGCACCGTTCCCTCATGACCTTGGCCCAGCTCACGGATTTCGTCAAAGAAAAGGGAAAAAAAGCCGTGCTGCACGCCAACGAATTCCTGCACTGGTCCTCGGAGGGGTGAGAAACGAATGGCCGTGAATCTGGTGTTGACCCGCGTTGACGACCGGCTGATCCACGGCCAAGTGGCAGTGGGCTGGGCCAAGACCGCCAAGCCCGAGGTGCTCCTGGTCGCGGACGACCAGGTGGAGCAGGATCAGGTCCGCCAGACGCTGATGGAAATGGCCGGCACGCCGGGCACGCGGGTGGTGATTTGCCGCGTGGAAGAGACCGCGCAGGTCTGCGCCAAGCCGGAGCTCGACGGCAAACGCACGCTCCTGCTGTTTTCCTCCCCTCAGGACGTTTGCCGGGCCATGGACGCCGGCCTGCGCCTGCGGGAATTGAACGTGGGTGGTTTGCGGTACAGTCCCGGCAAGCGCCAGATCCTCAAGGCGATCGCGGTGGACGAACGGGATCTGCAGGCTTTTCAACATCTCGTGCGGCAGGGCGTCCGGGTTACGGTGCAAATGGTGCCCACGGACGAACCGGTGGACATTCGCAAGTACTTTGCATCTTCAGGTTAAGAAAGCCGGAATCCCTTAGCCTCCCGGTCCCTTCTGCCCTGGGAAAAGGGGAGGAAGTGAAGGACGGGGGGCCCCCTCACCTGCTTTCCACGGGAAAGCATCCTCTCCCCGCAAGCGGGGCGAGGGAAGAGGGCTGCGTTGGCCTGTCGCAAACGAGAGTCGTGAGGAGGCGGGTTTGGAACACCTGCTGTGGTTGTCCGCGCTGGGCGCGGTGCTCGCGCTCGACCAGGCGGTGGTGGGGCAATTCATGCTTTCGCAGCCCCTGGTCGTGAGCACTTTGTTCGGCTGGCTGCTCGGCGACCTGACCACCGGGCTGTTCGCGGGCGCGATGATGCAGCTCTTGTGGAGCAATGTCCTGCCCGTGGGGGCGTACATCCCCTCGGACCACTCGGTCTCGGCGGGCATTGCCACGGTCCTGGCCATCCGCTTGTCCCAGGACGGCTGGCTGGGTCCCACGGCCCTGGCTTTCGCGTTGGTGCTTTCCATCCCGGCTGGATGGGTGTCCGGCAGGCTGGACGTTTTCGTCCGGCACGGCAACAGCCGGCTGGCCCGGCAAGCGGAGCAGTGGCTCGACCGCTGGGGCGGACGGGGACTGGCGGCCCTCAACCTCAGCGGACTGGTGACCATGTTCGCGCGCAATTTTCTGGTCTACGCGCTCTGGCTTGTCCTGCTCGTGCCCTGGCTGGGCCGTTTCGAGGCGCCCGCGTTTCTCGTGCGCGGGCTGGACTGGGTGGGGCTGTTTCTGCCCGCGCTGTATCTGGCCGTGGCGTGGGACGCGGTCAGCAAAAACAGCAGCCTGGCTCTGGCCGGCCTCAGCCTGGCCATCGCCGGGGTGGGCCTGTGGGTCTGGCCCGAGGCCGGGCTGGCGCTGGTCGCGCTGGGACTGGCCGCGAGTCTGCTGCTCATGGCCCGGAAGGAGCCGGTAGCATGACGCCGGAGCGCCGGGTGACCTTGCGGACCCTGTGGGCGGTGATCGCGCGTTCCCTGTTTCTGCAAACCTGCTGGAATTTTCAGGGCATGCAGAACCTCGGCTTTAGTTTTGCCCTGGTCCCTCTGGCCCGGGCCTTGCATGCCGGGCCCGAGGGCCAGAAAGCGCTTTTAAAGCGCCACCTGGAATTTTTCAACACGCATCCCTACAGCGCCGCGATCATCCTGGGCGTGGTCTGCCGGTTGGAAGAAGCGGGCGACACGGAAGCGGCCAGCCGCATCAAAGCCAGCATGATGGGCCCGCTGGCCGCGCTGGGCGACACGGTCTACTGGGCCATGCTCAAACCCGCGCTGGCGCTCCTGACCGTGAGCTGGATCCTGGCCGCGGGCAGCGGGCGCCTGGGGCTGGCCTTGCTCGGGCCGGCGCTGTACCTGCTGTTGTTCAGCTTGGCGCACCTTTCCCTGCGGGTGGGCGGCGTACTGGTGGGCTACTACCGCGGCCTGGAGGTCATCAAGGATCTCCGCCGGTTCAATCCCCAGCGGATCGCACAGCGTCTGGGATGGATGGCGTCCGTGTTCCTGGGCTTGACCGCGGCCCTGGCGTGGAGCCAGGGCGCGGCCGTGCTCGCCTGGCCGTCCGCGGGGATCGCGGCCCTGGGGCTGGGCATGACCGGCCTGGCTTACGCCATGCTCGTTGCCGGGCTGTCGGCGACGCAATTATTTTATCTGCTGGCGGGCGCGGCGGTCATTTTGGCCGGCGTCGGCTGGATCTAGGAGGCTGAGCAGTCAACCGCTCAGCCGCCAGAGCAGTTGAGATTTGAGAGTAGAAAGTAGAAAAAAAGGTCAAATGCGGTCTCCTTTCTGCTCTCTACTATCTCGATTTGCACAAAACACAAATGGTTTAAGGTGGAGGGTATGTTAGAACGGGAAGTCACCATTACCAACAAACTCGGCATGCATCTGCGCGCGGCCGCCGTCTTTATCGAGACCGGCAACAAGTACCAGTGCCAGATCTATTTGCGCAAAGGATCCCGGCAGGTCAATGCCAAGAGCATCATGGGGCTCATGACTCTGGGGGCGGCCTGCGGCGCGGCCGTGACCATTACCACGGACGGCGAGGACGAGCAGGAAGCCCTGGACGCCCTGGCGGCGTTGGTGATCAATAAGTTCGGAGAAAAGGAATAAAACCCATGGTGCCAGAGCGCATCCGCGAGAATCTGACCAACCAGACCTGCCAGGGCGTTCCGGCCTCGCCCGGCATCACCATCGGCAAAGCCTATCTGGTCGGCGCCCGGGACATTCAGATCAAGAAGAACCGCCTGGCCGAACCGCTGGTGGAGAAAGAGCTGACCCGCCTGCAGGTGGCGATCGACACGACCCGCAAGGAAATCGAAACCATCAAGCAGAAAGTCGCCCTGGATGTGGGATTCAAGGAGGCGGAAATCTTCAACGCCTATCTCCACATCCTGCAGGATCCCCTGCTGATCCAAACTTCCCGCGAACAGATCAAGAGCCGGCGGCTGAACGCCGAGTTTGTTCTGCAGGAAATCAAGGACACGCTGGTCAAACAGCTGCGCGAATCCGCGGACGAATACCTGCAGGAACGGGCCGCGGACGTGGAGGATGTGGTGGCGCGCCTCCTGCGCAACCTTACGGGCCAGCCCATGGACCTGCTCTCGGACGCCGAGGGAGACGTGATCGTGGTGGCCCGGGACCTGACCCCCTCCCAGACGGCCACCATGCGGAGGGACCATGTCATCGGATTCGCCACGGATGTCGGCGGCCGGACTTCCCACGCGGCCATCCTGGCCCGTTCGCTGGAACTGCCGGCCGTGGTGGGGCTGAAGAACATCACGGACAGCGTGGCCAACGGCGACATGCTGGTGGTGGACGGAGTCGCCGGCGTGGTGGTGATCAACCCCGACGCCGCCGCGCTGGCCAAATACCGCCAAGCCCAGGAAAAAGTGCAGCAGTGGGCCCGCAAGCTCAAGAAGCTCAAGGGCCTAACCGCGGTCACCCAGGACGGCTACCGGTTGACCGTGGCCGCGAACATCGAGCAGCCCGAAGACGTCCAGCACGCGCGCAAATACGGCGCCGAAGGCGTGGGGCTGTTCCGCACGGAGTTCCTGTACCTGAACCGGCGCGACCTCCCCAGCGAGGACGAACAGGTCGAAGCGTACCAGGCGGTGATCCGCCAGTGCCTGCCGTATTCCGCCGTGGTGCGCACGCTGGACCTGGGCGGCGACAAATTTCTCTCGCGCCTGGGCACCACCACCGAGATGAACCCTTTTCTCGGCCTCCGGGGCATCCGCCTCTGCCTGACGCAGGAAGAGCTGTTTAAAACCCAGCTGCGCGCCATTCTGCGGGCCTCCCATTTCGGGAAGGCGAAGGTCATGTTCCCCATGATCTCGGACGTGTCCGAGGTGCTGCAGGCCAAAGCCCTGCTCAAGGAGGCCCAGCGCGATCTGACCCGGCGCCGGATCCCCTTTGACAAGAACCTGGAAGTGGGGATCATGATCGAACTGCCGTCCGCGGCGCTCACCTCCGACATCCTGGCCAAGGAAGCCGACTTTTTCTCCGTGGGCACCAACGACCTGATCCAGTACACAGTGGCCGCGGACCGCATCAACGAAAAGGTGGCCTACCTGTACAAACCCCTGCACCCGGCCATCCTGCGGCTGCTCAAGCAGGTCATCCAGGCCGCCCACGACGCCCGGATCTGGATCGGCATGTGCGGTGAAATGGCCGCCGATCCACTCTACACCCCGCTCTTGGTCGGGATGGGGCTGGATGAATTCTCGACCGGGCCGGCCTTCGTGCCGCAGGTGAAGAAGTGCATCCGCGAACTCAACTTCGCCCAGAGCCGGGAACTGGCCGAACAGGCCCTGACGTTAACCACCAGCGACGCCGTGGAGGCGTTCCTCAAGTCCCGGCAGCTACCCGAGGTGAACAATGACTAAACGCGCGGGAGACGTTTTTCCCAAAAGCATCACGAAAGCCGTGATCCCGGCCGCCGGGCTCGGCACCCGCTTCCTGCCGGCGAGCAAAGCGCAGCCCAAGGAAATGCTGCCCATCTACGATAAACCAGCCATCCAGTATGTGATCGAGGAGGCCGTGGCCGCCGGCATCCGGGACATTCTGGTGGTCACCGGCCGCAACAAGCAGTCCATCGAGAACCACTTTGACCGGTCGGTGGAACTGGAGGAGACCCTGCAGCGGACGGGCAAGGCCGCGGACCTGCGCCTCATTCAGCGGATCTCGAATATGGTCAATCTGCACTACGTGCGGCAGAAGGAACCGCGGGGCCTCGGGCACGCCGTGCTCTGCGCCCGGAGTTTCGTGGGGAACGAGCCGTTCGCGGTGTTTTTGGGCGACGACATCATTGACCATCCCCAGCCCGTGATGAGCCAGCTCCTGGCCGTGTGGCGGCGCACCTTGTCGCCCGTGCTGGCCGTGGAGGAAGTGCCGCTGGACCGTACGCGGGCCTACGGCATTATCCGGCCCAAGTCCGTTTCGCCGCGGCTGTACCGGGTGCTGGACCTGGTTGAAAAACCCCAACCGGAAAAAGCGCCCTCGCGCCTGGGCATCGTGGGGCGGTATATCCTGACGCCGGACATTTTCGACCTCCTGGCCGAGACCCGGCCCGGCGCGGGGCACGAGATCCAGCTGACCGACGCCCTGCGCCGTCTGAACCGGCGCCGGCCGATCCATGCCTGGCAGTTCCGGGGGATCCGGCACGACATCGGCAACAAGGTCGAGTTCGTCAAGGCCACGCTGGCGTTCGCGCTCAAGGACCGGCAGGCCCGGCCGGCGCTGGTGGCGTTCCTCCGGGAGCAGGTGGACCAGCTTTGCCGTTGAACGCGTGCCAGGCGTTCTATACGGTCAGCGCCCTCACCCTGCTGGAGGCGTACGAGGACCCGGCTTACGCGGCGATCTTGAGCCGCGCGGACCTGCTGACCGCGGACGGCGTGGGCGCGGTCTGGGCCGTGCGCCGGCTCACGGGCGTGCGGCCGGAACGCGTGCCGGGCGTGGACCTGATGTTCACCCTGGCGGGCGTGTGCGCGGCCGAGGGGCAGAGCGTGTTTCTGCTCGGCGGCAAACCGGGGGTGGCGGAGCGGGCGGGCCGGAAATTGCAGGAGCGGTTTCCCGAACTGCAGATCGCCGGGTGGGCGGACGGCTATTGGGCGCCGGAAACCGAGCCGGAACTGATCGCGCGCATCAACCGGCTGCGGCCGGGTCTGCTGGTGGTGGGTCTGGGCCAGCCGGCCCAAGAACGGTTCATTGACCGCCACCGCTCCGCGTTCACGGCCGGTGTGGCTTTGGGCGTGGGCGGCAGTCTCGACGTGGCGGCTGGCGACCTGCGGCGCGCGCCCGCGTGGATGCGGGCCGCGGGGCTGGAATGGCTGTTTCGGGCCTGGCAGGAACCCTGGCGCTGGCGGCGCCTGGGGCGGCTGCCGAAATTCATTTGGCGCGTCTGGCGCACGCCGCGCGTGCGGCCGGCCGCGAAGGAAAGGAAGCATGCGTAAGCTCCTCGTTCTTTCCGAAGACCGCGCGCTCAAGGACGAGCTCCAGAAAGGGCTCGCGCCCTCGCGCTACCAGTGCGACGAGCTGAGGGAAAAGGACCGCCTGCTGGACCAGTCCGGCGCCGTGGAGTACGCCGTCATCGTCCTGGACGAGGCCAGCGTGGGCGGGGACCTGGACTTGGTGTCGCTTTTGCGCGAGCAGCGCCCGCACAAGGTGCTGTGGCTGTCGCGCGACGGGCACGTGGCCAGCGCGGCCGAGGCGATCCGGCGCGGTGCGGATTTTTACCTGCCCCTGCCCCTGGACAGCGGCCTGTGGCAGCAGCTGCTCGGCGAGTGGGAGCGGCACGACGCGCGCGAACCCGGGCACCACGCTTTGCCCGCGCGGCTGGCCGAGTTTCAGGAGGCGGAGGTCGTGGGGCAGAGCGAAGCCATCCGGCGCGCGTTCCTGCTCGCGGCCCGCGTGGCCCCGACGGACTCGCCCGTGCTCATTACCGGCGAGACCGGCGTGGGCAAGGAACTGGTCGCTCGCGCGGTGCACCGCCTCTCCAACCGCAGCCACAAGCCGTTCGTGGCCGTGAACTGCGGCGCCATCCCCGAGACCCTGCTCGAATCCGAACTGTTCGGGTTCCGCAAAGGCGCGTTCACCGGCGCCACCATGGACCGGGCCGGGCTGTTCGAACAGGCGGCGGGAGGGACCTTTTTCCTGGACGAGGTGGGGGAACTCTCGCCGGCCATGCAGATCAAACTGCTGCGGGTCCTGGAGGAGGACAAGATCCGGCCCCTGGGGGCCGGCGACGAGGTCCGCGTCAATGTCCGGATCCTGGCGGCCACCAACCGCGACCTGGCCGAGGACATCGCGCAAAAAAAATTCCGCATGGACCTGTTTTACCGTTTGAACGTCATCGCCATCCACGTGCCGCCTCTGCGCGAACGGCCCGGGGACATTCCGCCGCTCATCAAGTTTTTCCTGCACAAATACAACCAGCGTTTCGGCAAGAACATCATCTCCATTACCCGCGACGCGCTGTTCGCGCTCCTGCACTACGACTACCCGGGCAACGTGCGCGAGCTGGAAAACATCATCCAGCACGGCGTGATCCTTTCCGACGGCAACGTGATCGAGAAAACCGCCCTGCCGCCCCAGGTCTTTAAGCAAAGCCAGCTGGCCCTGGAAGGGTCGCGCAAGGAGCGGCCGGTAAGCCTGGACCAGGCCGAGGAAGACCTCATCAAGCAGGCCTTGACCCGCTTCAACGGCAACCAGACCGAGACCGCCAAGAGCCTGGGCATCAGCCGCTCGACCCTGTGGCGCAAGATCAAGGCCTACCAGCTGGAGAATTTTAAGTAATCAAAAGCGTTTCATTATTAAATGGTGTTTCAGGCCCTGAAACATTCTAGCTGGCGCGTATGATCGACAGGTCAGGACCCGTCCCGAAAAACCCTTTAAATATAATCCGATTAATTTGAGCCATGCCACCTATACTTGGCACACGGCTTGCATTACATGTGGCTGGCACGGGATGACCCGCGCCAAAGGAGATGATTATCATGGCAAAAGTGATCGGCATTGATCTGGGCACGACAAATTCCTGCGTGGCGGTCATGCAGGGCAGTGAAGCAGTGGTCATTCCCAACGCCGAAGGCGGGCGCACCACGCCGTCTGTCGTGGCGTTCACCAAGAACGGGGAACGGCTGGTCGGGCAAACGGCCAAACGCCAGGCCGTGACCAACCCGGAGAACACGGTTTTCTCCATCAAGCGGTTCATGGGGCGCAAGCACGGCGAGACCACGTCCGAACAGAAGCTGGTGCCGTACCAGACCAAAGCGGCTGGCAACGGTGACGTGCGGGTTAAGGCCCACGGCGAGGAGTTCGCGCCGCCCGAGATTTCGGCCATGATCCTGCAGAAACTCAAGACGGACGCCGAGGCCTACCTGGGCGAGAAGGTCACCGAGGCGGTGATCACCGTGCCGGCGTATTTTAATGACAGCCAGCGCCAGGCCACCAAGGACGCGGGCAAGATCGCCGGGCTCGAGGTGCTACGCATCATCAACGAACCCACGGCCGCGGCCCTGGCCTATGGCCTGGACAAGAAGAAGCAGAACGAGAAGATCGCGGTCTACGATCTGGGCGGCGGGACCTTCGATATTTCCATCCTGGAGATCGGCGACGGCGTGTTCGAGGTCAAGTCCACCAACGGCGATACGCACCTGGGCGGCGACGATTTCGACCAGGTGGTCATCAACTGGCTGGCGGATGAATTCAAACGCGACCAGGGCGTGGACCTGCGCCAGGACAAGATGGCGCTGCAGCGCCTGAAAGAGGCGGCCGAGAAGGCCAAGATCGAGCTCTCGTCCACCCTGCAGACCGAGATCAACCTGCCCTTCATCACCGCGGACGCGGGCGGCCCCAAGCACCTGAACCTGACCCTGACCCGCGCCAAGCTGGAGCAACTGACGAGTCACCTGGCGGAGCGGACCCTGGGCCCGGTCAAGCAGGCGCTGTCCGACGCGGGCTATGCGGCTTCGGACATCCAGGAGGTGATCCTGGTGGGCGGGCAGACGCGCATGCCCCTGGTGCAGCAGACCGTCAAGGACTTCTTCCGCACCGAACCCAACAAGAGCGTGAATCCCGACGAAGTCGTGGCCTTGGGCGCGGCCATCCAGGCCGGCGTGCTGCGCGGCGAGGTGAAGGACGTGCTGCTCCTGGACGTGACGCCGCTGTCCCTGGGGGTCGAGACCCTGGGCGGCGTGACCACGCACCTCATCGAGCGCAACACCACCATTCCCACCCGCAAGAGCGAGGTTTTTTCCACCGCGTCGGACAACCAGAACACGGTGGAGATCCACGTGCTGCAGGGCGAACGGGAGCTGGCGCGCGACAACAAGACCATCGGCCGGTTCCACCTGGACGGCATCCCGCCGGCCCCCCGGGGCCTGCCGCAGATCGAAGTGACGTTCGACATTGACGCCAACGGCATTCTGCACGTGTCCGCCAAGGACCTGGGCACGGGCAAGGAGCAAAAGATCACCATTACCGCCAGCTCGGGATTGAACAAGGACGAGGTCGAGCGCATGGTGAAGGAGGCTGAGGCCCATGCCGCGGAGGACAAGGAACAGCGGCAGGTGATCGAAGCCAAGAACCAGGCTGACCAGCAGGTTTATCAGATCGTAAAGTCCCTGAAGGAATTGGGCGACAAGGTTCCGGCCGCGGACCGGTCGGAAGTGGAGTCGGCCCTGAACCGCCTGCGTGAAGCGGCCAAGGGAACCGATCTGCAGGCGATCCAGTCCGCCGCCGACGGCCTCAACCAGGCATTTCAGAAGGTCTCGGCCCAGTTGTACCAGCAAGCCAGCCGGGAACGTTCCGGCGGCAACGGCGGGCCTCAGCCCGGGCCCAAGGCCGAGCCGTCCGGCGGGGAGGCTGACGGGAACGGCCAGACCGTGGACGCGGACTACAAGGTCGTGGACGACAAGAAGAAGAAATAAAGACCAGCCTGACGGCAGGTTTCTTGAAACTTGCTGTCAGGCTTTTTCATGTATATAGTATGTGAACGTTTTGGCCCCCCAGGGGTCCAAAAGCAGTATAAAATCCTCTTGCCCCAAGAGGGGTTGGGTCGCGACGCTGTTTGAGGTTGATTATCATTCCGGCAACGTCACCCCGGAATGTTTTTATCCGGGGCGGAATCCAGAGGTTTTGATTTCTAATGCGCATCCTGGACCCCGGCTACAAGCATGCCGGGGTGACGAGCCATCCCCTCCGCAGGGCACCCCGAGCTTGCTCGGGGGTGAATGCGGAACCGCTGCTCCGGGGATGTCGCCAAGAGGGGATAGCGAGGGTTGAAGTTGGTACCCCGGGCTTTGCCCGGGGCGCTCCATAAAAGGTCAAAAAGATTACGACCCAGCCTTGGATGAGAGAAGGGTTCGATGGAGGATTGTGCTTAGCCGTTTAAAAGGAGGCTTGCCATGAACATCCGTTTACCCAAGTTGATGACCTCGGGTTTTCTGCTGGCCGCGGTCCTCTCGGCCACGGCCGCTTGGCCGGCGGCCATGATCCCGGCCACGTTCTCCGACGTGGCCGAAAAAGTCGGGCCCGCGGTCGTGAATATCAGCGCCGTGCGCATCGTCCAGAGCCCCTTCGCCTATCCGCAGCAATTCGCCGACCCGCAGATGCAGCAGTTCTTCGAGCATTTCTTCGGTCCCCAGTTCCAGCGGGAAATGCCTCCCCAGCAGAGCACCAGCCTGGGCTCCGGGGTGATCGTGGACCCGGAAGGCTATGTGCTGACCAACAACCACGTGGTGGAAAAATCCGCCGAAATCCTGATCAAGACCAACGACGGCAAGGAGTACAAGGCCAAGATCGTGGGCACGGACCCCAAGACCGACGTGGCCGTGCTCAAGCTCGAAGGCCGGCGCCAGTGGCCGGCCGCCCCCATGGGCGACTCGGACGCGGCCAAGGTGGGCGACTGGGTCGTGGCCCTGGGCAGTCCTTTTGGCTTGGAGCAGACCGTGACCTCGGGCATTATCAGCGCCAAGGGGCGCGTGATCGGGCAGGGGCCGTACGATGATTTCATCCAGACGGACGCGTCCATCAACCCCGGCAATTCCGGCGGGCCGCTGGTGGACCTGGAGGGCCGGATCATCGGCATCAACACCCTGATCGTCAGCCGCACCGGCGGCTCCTTGGGGATTGGGTTCGCCATTCCCGTTAACATGGCCAAACGGGTGTATCAGGACATCCTCAGGACCGGCCAGGTGCGGCGCGGCTGGCTGGGCGTTTACATCCAGCCCCTGACCAAGGAATTGGCCGACCACTTCCAGGTTCCGAACGCCGAGGGCGTGCTGATCTCGGCCGTGGCCGAGCGCGGGCCAGCGGACCGCGCCGGTCTCAAGGCCGGCGACGTGATCGTGCGCTTTAACGACCAAAGCGTGAAAAGTCCCAACGAGCTCCAGCGGCTGGTCGGCGGCACGCATGGCAAGGACGCGGCCGTGGTCGAGGTCCTGCGCAGCGGCAAGACCCTGCGCCTCAAAGTCCAAATTGGCGACCAAGCCGAGGCCGAGGGCCAGGCCGCGGCGCCGGCTCCCCGCGCCACGGCCAAGTCCGGCGCGGCCGGGAACGTGCTGGGGTTGGTGTTCGAGGACCTCACCGCGCAGCTGGCCCGGCAGCTTAAGACCAATGATCTGGCCGGCGTGGTGGTCAAGGCCGTGCAGCCCGGCAGTCCGGCCGAGGGCGCGGGCATCCAGCCCGGAGACATCATCCGGGAGATCAACCGTCTCCAGGTGAAGAACCGCCCTGCGGCGGAGAAGGTGCTCAGGAACCTTCGGCCCGGCGACGAGCTGCTGCTCAAGATCGAGCGCGAGGACTATCCCATCTACATGGTCATGCGCGTGCCGGAGAAATAACCCACGGCAAAATTCGCCTTGGGCAGGCACATAGGCCTGCCCCTACACTGGCGCGAAATCATTTGGATGCGTAGGGGCGGGCCTGTGTGTCCGCCTTGGGTTGCACGGGACCGGTTATTCGGCCCCGGTGGTTGTGCTTGACAGTCTGCCCCTCCCTCCCTATAATTCAACCCGATTCGAGCCCGGGCCTCTCCGGCCCGGGCGTTATTTTCTTTTTATTTATATGAGGAAAGGCAGAAAAACCATGAACTACAAAGGCAATTATCATTTCACCTCCGAATCCGTCACCGAGGGGCACCCGGACAAGATGGCGGACCAGATCTCCGACGCCATTTTGGACGCCCTGCTGGCCCAGGACCCGAAGAGCCGCGTGGCCTGCGAGACCCTGGTGACCACCGGCCTGGCCGTGGTGGCCGGCGAGATCACGACCCGGGCCACCATTGACGTGCAGGACATCGTGCGCGGCGTGATCCGGGACATCGGCTACACCGATTCCTCCCACGGCTACGACGCCCACACCTGCGCCGTGCTCTCCACCCTGCACCGGCAGTCTCCGGATATCGCGCTCGGCGTGGACCGCGACGGCGCGGGCGATCAGGGCATGATGTTCGGGTACGCGACCCGGGAGACGCCAGAGCTCATGCCGCTCCCCATCGTGCTCGCCCACAAGCTGGTCAAGCGCCTGACCCAGGTGCGCAAGCAGAAGCTTCTGCCGTACCTGCGACCGGACGGCAAGTCCCAGGTGTCGGTGGAGTACCGCCAGGGCAAGCCCTACCGCGTGGAAGCGGTGGTCGTCTCCAGCCAGCACGCGGCGGACGTTTTGCAGGCGCGCATCCGGCGCGACGTGATCCGGCACGTGATCAAACCGGTCATTCCGGCCAAATATCTTGACAGCCGCACCAAAATATTCGTGAATCCCACGGGCCGGTTCATTGTCGGCGGCCCGCACGGCGACACCGGGCTCACCGGCCGCAAGATCATCGTGGACACCTACGGCGGCATGGGACGCCATGGCGGCGGCGCCTTCTCGGGCAAGGACCCCTCCAAGGTGGACCGCTCGGCCGCCTACATGGCCCGCTACGTGGCCAAGAACCTGGTGGCCGCGGGGCTTGCCAGCCGCTGCGAGGTCCAGCTTTCCTACGCCATCGGCGTGGCCGAGCCGACCTCGGTCATGGTCAACACCTTCGGCACCAGCCGCTGGCCCGAGGAGGCCATCGGCGCGCTGGTGCGCAAGCATTTTCACCTGACGCCCAAGGGCATCATCGAACATCTCCAGCTGCGGCGGCCGATCTACCGGCAGACCGCGGCCTACGGCCATTTCGGCCGGCCGGGCCTGACCTGGGAAAGAACCGACAAGGCCGCCGTGCTACGCCGGGAAGCCGCGGCGCTCCTGCGGCGGGGAGGAAAAGCATGAGCGACGTCAAGAACCTCAAGCTCGCCGCCGAAGGCCGGCGCCGGATCGAGTGGGCGGCCGAGGATATGCCGGTTCTGGCCCAGATCCAGGACCGCTTCCGCCGGACCCGGCCCCTCAAGGGCCTCACGCTCGGCGCCTGCCTGCATATCACCACGGAAACCGCCAACCTGCTGGTCGCGCTGAAGGCTGGCGGGGCCAGGGTGCTGGCCTGCGCCAGCAATCCGCTCTCCACGCAGGACGACGTGGCCGCGAGCCTGGTGGAACACCACGGCATCCCGGTGTTCGCGATCAAGGGCGAGGACGCCAAGACCTACTACCGTCACATCAACGCCGTGCTTGACGCCAAACCCAACCTCACCATGGACGACGGCGCGGACCTGGTGACCACCGTGCTCAAGAAGCGGCGGGAGCTCATTCCGGGCATCATCGGCGGCACGGAAGAGACCACCACGGGCGTGATCCGGCTGAAAAGCATGGAAGCCCACGGCGTGCTGGCCTATCCCATCATCGCGGTCAATGACGCGCTGACCAAGCATCTGTTCGACAACCGCTACGGCACCGGCCAGAGCACCCTGGACGGCATCATCCGCGCCACCAACCGCCTGGTCGCGGGCCGGACCGTGGTCGTCTCCGGCTACGGCTGGTGCGGACGCGGCGTGGCCATGCGCGCGCACGGGCTGGGCGGCAGCGTCATCATCGCCGAGGTGGACCCCCTGAAGGCGCTCGAGGCGGTCATGGACGGCTACCGGGTCATGCCCATCGCCCAGGCCGCGCGGATCGGCGACATCTTCGTGACCCTGACCGGGGACATCAACGTCATCCGCTACGAGCACTTTGCCGCCATGCAGGACGGCGCCATTGTGTGCAATTCCGGGCATTTCAACGTGGAGCTCCAGCTGGACAAGCTGCGGGCCCGGGCCCGGAAGCGCCGCGAGATCCGTCCGTTCGTGGAGGAGTTCACCCTGTCCTCCGGGCGCCGCGTCAACGTGCTGGCCGAGGGGCGGCTGATCAACCTGGCCGCGGCCGAGGGCCATCCGGCCTCGGTGATGGACATGAGTTTCGCCAACCAGGCGCTGTCCGCGGAGCATCTGGCCAGGCATCACCGGTCGCTGGGGAAAAAAGTGTACCCCGTGCCGCAGGTCCTGGACCAGCGCATCGCCGAGTTGAAGCTGCGGGCCCTGGGGATTCGCATTGACCGCTTGACCCCCGAACAGCGCAAGTACTTGAGCTCGTGGGAGCATGGGACCTAGGAGCCTGAGCAGTTGGAAGTTCAGGCTCCGGAGCAATTGAGCAATTTGAACAAATTGAGCAAATCAATGCTCCATTGCGGTCAAGTTGCTCCACTTGCTCAATTTGCTCGGTTTGAGATAGGTTAATGGCTCAGACACCTAACAGGTTGCTGAAAAACCCTAATAGATTCATTTAGCAGCCTGTTACCCCTTGAAATATCTCTGATATTTCAAGGGGAATTCCAAGCTGCGCGGACGAAAAAGGCCGCTCTGCGGGCTTTTTCATCAGCCTGCTAGGTGAAGTGGAGCAGGTGGATCGCATGCGCGTCCGATGCAAAGTCATTCAGGTCATGGTCCTGGCCGCCGGCTGCTTGATCGCCGGCCCGGCAGGTGCGGAATCGCCGACCGCCTCCACGCCGGAGCTTATGCCGGGCGATGACCTGGCCAGCGAAGAGCTCCTGCAGACCGAACCCGTCGCCCCGCTGTCATTCACTCCCGAACCCGGGCCCGCCTATCCAGTGGCCAGCCCTCAGCCGACGCCCGCGCCGACACCCGCGCCGGAGACATGGCGGCGGCAGTATTATCCCTATTCGATCAGCGCCTATCAGCCCCCACCCGACTGGACCGAGGTGGACCTGGGTCTGATCCTGTTCTCGCCGCCCGGGCTGTCCGCCAACCTGCGCTGGGGGGCGCTGGCCGAACTCCTGGCCTCGGCCGAGCTGGCCGTACAGGGCGCGAGTCACACCGCGGGGTTGAACCTGCAGTACGGCCTGCGCACCGAACAGCCGGCGGAAACCCTGCCGGCCCTGGCCGTGGCCCTGGGCTGGCGCTATCTGAACCGCCGCACCTACGACGACGCGCGGACGACGCTGTTTCGGGGCAACCGGGTTCAGGCCGGCGCCCTGGTTTCCAAGGACATCGGTTCCCTGGGGCGCGCGCTCAACGCCGATCCGGCCGTGCAGTCCTTTCTGGACCGGTTCCGCCTGCACGCGGAACTTCTGTTGGAGCTGCAAACCGGGCGGGAGCGCTCCGGGGAAACGGCCGTGACCCGGCTGGAAGCAGGCGTCCGTCTGTCCTGGGAGATGATCATTGACCCCAGCTGGCTGTGGCTGACGGTGACCTATGACTCCCTGCCGGGTTGGATCGGCACCGATCAGTATTACCTTGGGCTTCGCTACCAGGCCCGGCCTGACTTCGCCCTGGACGCCGTGACCGGTAAATTGGGAGATGGTCTGGGGTTTACCGTGGGGCTGGCCTGGCTGTTCTAGCGGCGCGCGGCGGTCCGGTTTTCGAATCGTTCACAAGAGGGCCCGGGAACCCCCGGGCCCTCTTTTTAGGTTTTTTCGGTTTCCGTCCTCCCGGGGGAATTGACGCTACCGGAGACTGTGCGCTATAATGGCACATCTCTTTCTAATGCTCTGGCGAGGTGAGCGGAAATGACGCGCATGCGCTTGGTTGGCGTGGGATTGTTGCTGACAGCCGCGGGAGTCCTGGCTGGATGCAACTTTTTAGCCGGGCTGCACTCGGACGGCAAGGAGTCCAACGCCCACGTGCTGGTCGCGGATGGCAAGGCCGCCCTTGGCCGGGGCGATTACACGCTGGCCGTGCGCTACTTCCGGCTCGCGGGCGAGAACAACCCGCGGGACGCCGAGGCCCGGGTCGGCTACGCCGAAGCCCGGATGAGAGCGCAGGGGTTCAGCCTGGGCGAGTTCGCGAACACCTTCCTCAACGCGGTCAAAAGCAGTTCGGGCTCCGCGCAGAACTTTGACTTCCTGGTCCCGGCCCAGTGGGGCGTGGCCACGCTCGCGGAGGTCGAGGCGATCCTGACCGAGCTTATCGCGGTGCTGGACCCGGTGGTGCTGGGCCAGACCGACGGTCCCTACCGCCCCACGGACGTCAACCTGAATCTGACCGCGGGCATGCTCTATCTGCTCCGGATCGTCGCTCAAGTAGAGACGCTGTCCTCCGATTTTTCCATCCAAACGCTCACCCAGGGCACGCCGGAAGTCGCGGCCTTGGGCTTGGATCCGGCCTTGCTGGCGCAGCTGCCCCAGGAATTTCTGTGGTTTGTGGACAGCAGCGGACAGCAGCCGCCGGCCGCGTTCCTGACCTCCATGCAAGCCGATACCGACGCCGCGCTGCAGCGCCTGCGGGTAGCGGCCGCGAGCAGCGCGACCGCCACGATGATCGAGGACGTGATCACGCAATTCGACCCCTGGCAGCTTCTTGCCAATCAGTAGGAGGATGGATATGCCGCGTTGCAAACGCATCAGCGTGCTCGCCCTGACCTGCCTGATGGCGGGGTGGGCGGCTTCGGCCTGGGGCGGGGAAACCCGGCGCCAGCAGTTCATCCTGGGAGACAATACCGAGAGGATCTTTGTCGAGGGCATCCGCCCCTTGGGCATGGGCGGCGCGTTCACGGCCGTGGCGGACGACGAGAACGCCATGTTCTACAATCCGGCCGGTTTGGCGCGCCTGAACTACTGGCGCTTTACTTTTCCCAAACTGCTGTTCGGCACGGACATCCGTTCCTTCGACAACCTGATCTTCCTGCTGGGCAACACCGGCGCGGTCAACGACTTCATGGGCGGCAGCCTGTCCCCGGAAACCGTGGCCGCCGTGGACCGGCTCTCCCACACCCGCATGCATTTCCTCAACCAGAACAGCCTGACCTACATCCAGCCCAGCTTCGGAATGGGCGTCTGGATGTTTGAAGAGGCTTTGCTGGAAACCGGGGCCATCCTTCTGCCCGAAGCATCCTGGAACCTCCGCGCCGGCTTGATCGAAAACCTGTCCTGGGGCTTTGGCTGGGACATCACGGGGTTCGGCTACCTGGCCGCGGGCTTCACGGTGAAGGCCACCCAGCAGATGAAGTCGCTGGAAGAAGGCCGCAGCGTGCTGGATATTAATGAGCCGGTCCTGGTCCAGCAGTGGGGCGGCGGGTTGGACGTGGGCCTCATGTACCAGCCGACCGAGGAGATCACCGTGGCCCTGGTCATGGCCGACCTCTACAGCCGTCTGCTGGACGAGGTCATCCCCCCGAACCTCAAGCTGGGGTTTGCCTACGAACCCTGGTGGCTGAACTTCCAGGACCTCAATACCGTCCTGGCCGTGGACCTGGTGGAACTGAACTGGCAGGGCGACAACGAGTTCCGCAACAACGCCAACAATGCCACGGCCATCAACATGTCCAAATTCCGGGTGGGCCTGGAGTTCCTGCTCTCCGGCCTGATCGCGCTGCGCGGCGGCATGAGCCAGGGCTATCCCACGGCCGGCATCTCGCTGGTCACGAGTTTCATCAATATAGACTATGCCTACTATGGCCGGGAACTGGGAACCTATCCGGGCCAGAATCCGGAATGGAATCAGCGGATTTCGATTGATTGGCACACCGGGGCGCTGGTGGCGCCTCCGGCCACGCCCACGCCGACAGCCACGCCCACGGTGACCGTGACGCCCACCGTGACCCTCACGCCCACGCCGCGGCCCACGCCCCAGCCCACGCTCACCGGCAAGATCCCCAAACTGCACGGCACGTTCGTCGGTTTTACCGGCACGATCACCATTGTGCCGAAGATCCCGGAAGACCTGGGCACGATTGACACCTGGAATCTCCAGATCACCGACCGCCGCGGCCGCGTGCTGAAACGCTACCAGGGCCCGGGCAATCCGGATCCGTCCTTTACCTGGAACGCCAAAGAAGGCACGCGCCGGGTCTCGTCCAAGGAACAGTATCCGTACGCCCTGGACCTCAAAGCCATGGACGGTTCAACCCGCACCGTCTCGGGCACGCTGGTGATCGTGGACACCATTCCCAAGCTGTACACCAGCAAGAACTATGAGGTATATCCCGACAAGGTGTATTTCTCGATCGCCGATCCGGTCAAGAACACCAAGGAATGGAAGCTGGACGTCTTCGACGCGAGCAACCAGGTGATCCGGAGTTACCGGTCGCAGAACGAACTCTTCAAGGCGTTTTTCTGGGATTCCAAGGACGAGAGCGCCACGGTGGTGCCCAACAACGGCGCGTACCGCTATGAACTGTCCTACCTGGAAGCCGACGGCTCCCAGGTCCTGGTCGCGGATAAACTGCGGCCCGTGCTGGGCCAGGTGTATCCCAACGAGAACCGCATGACCATCAAGGTGGGTGATATTCTTTTTGATACGGGCAAGGCGTACCTTACGGCCGAGATGTTCGACAAGGTGATCAAGAGCGCCTACCTGATCATGGACGCGCCCAGCTGCGATGCCGTGCTCGAAGGCCACACGGATTCCACCGGGCCCAAAGCCCTGAACATGAAGCTGTCGCTGGTGCGGGCCGAATCCGTGCGCCGGTTCATGGTCGGGGAGCAGAACGTGCCGGATTACCAGCTGACCATCAATGGCTGGGGGCCGACCAAGCCCATCGCCACCAACCGCACGGCCGCCGGCCGCACCAAGAACCGGCGGGTGGAAGTCATCATCCGCATTCCCGAATAGATCGTGGCCTTCCCCGTGTCATTCCGACCGCGTCCTGCCGGGCCCGCGCCCGGCAGGACGCACTAAACGAGGCGCCCAAGCATGCAACTCTACTTCCGCCTGCTGCGCTACGCCGGGCCGTACCTGAGCCGCGTCATCGGTGCCATGCTGTGCCTGGCGCTCACCGCCGGCCTGACCGCGGTGGGCATGTACCTCATCAAGCCCGTGCTGGACCAGGTGTTCAACAACCCCGACCAGGCCCAGGCGCTGTTCTACCTGCGTTTGGTTCCCGTGGCCATCGTGGTCACCTATTTCCTGAAGGGCTTCGCCACCTACGGCCAGGATTACCTGATCAACCACATCGGCAACCGCATCGTCATGGACATCCGCAACCAGCTCTACGCCCACCTCATGACCCAGGAGCTGAGCTTCTTCCACGGCCAGCGCAGCGGCATGCTCATTTCGCGCGTGACCCACGACAGCACGCTCATGCAGGCCGCGGTCTCGAACGTGCTGGGGCGCATGCTGGGCGCGGTCCTGACCAGCGCGTCCCTGATCGCGCTCCTGTTCTACCTGAACTGGCAGCTGGCCTGCCTGTCCCTGCTGGTGTTCCCCCTGGCCGTGTACCCGGTCCTGGCCATCGGCAAGACCCTGCGCAAGCTGTCTCACCAGTCCCAGGCCAAGATGGCGGACGTGACCACGGTCCTGCACGAAAGCATCGCCGGGATCCGGGTGGTGAAAGCCTTCGGCATGCAGACGTTCGAGATCAAGCGCTTCCGCGAGGAGCTGCAACGGTATTTCGACGTCACCATGCGCGCCCTGCGGCGGACCGCGCTCTCCAGCCCACTCATGGAGTTCATCGGCTCCTTCGGCATCTGTGCCATGATCGTGTGGTCGGGCACGCAGGTGATCAACGGCCAGTCCACCACCGGCACGTTCTTCGCTTTCCTGGGCGCCCTGGCCTCCCTGTATCCGCAGGTGAAGAACCTGTCCGGCATCAACAACACCATCCAGCAGGCCCTGGCCGCGGCCCAGCGGGTGTTCGAGCTGCTCGACCGGCCGCCGCTCATCCAGGACCGGCCGCACGCCAAGCCCCTGCGGGGGTTTAAAAGCAAGATCGAGTTCCGCAACCTGAGCTTCGGCTACCTGCCGGATCGCCTGGTCCTGCGGCAGATCCAGCTCACGGCCCGCGCCGGCGAGATCACGGCCATCGTGGGGCGGTCCGGCGCGGGCAAGACCACGCTCGTGGACCTCCTGCCGCGTTTCGCCGACCCGACGGACGGTTCCATCACCCTCGACGGCCACGACCTGCGCGACCTGACCGTGGCGTCGCTGCGGGGCCATATCGGCCTGGTCACGCAAGATACCATTCTATTCAACGACACCATCCGCAACAACATCGCCTACAGCAAACCGGACGCGACCCAGCGCGAGATCGAGGCGGCAGCCAAGGCCGCCAACGCGCACGACTTCATCCTGCAGACGCCCCAGGGGTACGAGACCCTGATCGGCGAGCGGGGGGTGCGCCTGTCGGGCGGCCAGCGCCAGCGCCTGTCCATCGCACGGGCCGTGCTCCGCAATCCCCCGATCCTGATCCTGGACGAGGCCACTTCGGCCCTGGACACAGAGTCCGAACGCCTGATCCAGGCCGCTCTGGACCGGCTGATGAAGGACCGCACCACCCTGGTGATCGCCCACCGTCTGTCCACGGTCCAGCACGCCCACCAGATCGTGGTGCTGGACCAGGGGCGCATCGTGGAGCGGGGCCGGCACGCACAGCTGATGCGGCGCAACGGGCTCTATAAAAAGCTGGTGCGTCTCCAGTTCAGCCTGAACCGCACCCGCCAGGCGGAAGGGTAAATGCCTTTAACCCTCCCCCCTCTTTCCTAAAGAGGGGCAGGGGGAGATTACTCCTTATCCAACAAGATCGGAAAATGAAGTTTATGAGTAATCCCTCGTTGCCCCCTTTAGCAAAGGGGGCAAACACCAGTGAATGATGCTGGTGCGTCCCTCTCAAGGGACGGGAGAATTTATGGTATGAGGGTTCCATGTCCAAGCCCGCTGTGTTTTTAGACCGCGACGGCACGATCATGCGCGAGGCCGAGTATCTCTCCGATCCCGCGGGCGTGGAGCTCCTGCCCGGCGCGGCCGAGGGTATCCGCCTCCTGCGGCAAGCCGGCTACGCAACCGTGGTCACCAGCAACCAGTCCGGCGTGGCGCGGGGGTTCTTCGACGAGGCCGCGGTCCGGCGGGTGAACGCGCGGCTAGCCGAACTTTTGACCGCGGCCGGCGCCGGCCTGGACGGCGTTTATTATTGCCCCCATTATCCCGGCGCTAGCGTGCCTGCCTACGCTCGCGCGTGCGACTGCCGCAAGCCCGCGCCCGGCATGCTGTTGGCCGCGGCCCGCGACCTCGGCCTGGACCTCGGACGCAGCTGGGTGGTGGGCGATAAGCTGTCGGACATCGAGTTCGGCGGCCGTCAGGGCCTCAAGACCATTCTCGTGCTGACCGGCTACGGCGCCCAGACCCGCGACGAAGGGTTCGCCGCAGGCGGACCCAAGCCTGATTTTATCGCCGGCGATTTGGCCGCCGCGGCCCGGCACATTCTCGGAGCAGACGTCCATGGAGACTAAGCCCCGGCGCTGGCTGGTGTGCCGCACGGATGCACTCGGCGACAGCCTGCTGGTCCTGCCCGTGGCCACGGCCATCAAGCGCCTGGAACCGGGCAGCCACGTGACCTTTCTGGCGTCCGGCTATACCCGCGACCTGCTGGCCGGCCATCCGGACCTGGACCAGGTGCTGGCCTATGATCCCGGAGGCGAGCACGCGGGCTGGTCAGGTCTGCACCGCTTCATTCGGATGGTGGCCGGACAAAAGTTCGACGTCGCCCTACTCGTTTTTCCCGATCCCCGCGTCTCGTGGGCCGTGTTCTGGGCCGGCGTGCGCCAGCGGGTGGGTACCGGCCGCAGGCTGTGGTCCTGCCTGTATACGCGGCGCGTGGCCCACAGCCGGGCGCGGTCCGACCGTCACGAAGCGGACTACAACCTGGACCTGCTGCGGGCCCTGGGCCTGAGCGCGGCGCTGCAGCCGCCGGTCATACCGGTCCAGCCCGAGGCCCATGCCTGGGCGCTGGCGCACCTGCAAGCGCGCGGCCTCATGCCGGGCGAGCGGTTGGTCATCGTGCATCCTGGCGGCCGCGGGTCAGCGGCCAACTGGTCCCTGGACCAATACCAAAAGCTCGCGGACCTGCTCCTGGCAGACCCCGGCACGCGCGTGCTGGTCACCGGCGCGGGCCAGGAACAGGCGCAGAACGCCGCGGCGTTTAACCATGCCTGGGTACTGCGCGAGCCCATCAGCCTGCCGCAGTTGGCCGCTTTATTGGCCGAGGCTGACGTGGTGGTGGCTGGCAATACCGGTCCCGCGCACCTGGCCGCGGCCCTGGGCAAGCGGGTGGTGGCGCTGTATCCCTCGGCCGGCAAAACCGGGCCTGTGCGCTGGCGCCCGCTGGGCAGCCGGGTGGAAGTGCTCAACCTGGATGGTCTCGAGCCCGAAGCCGCGGCCCAGGCCATCCGGGGCAAATGATGATTGGCTAATACGGGGACGATGGGAACTTTTCATGTGTGTCGTCAGGTTGTTCTGTTACCCTTGTTCGTCACCCCGGCGGAAGCCGGGGTCCAGAAAAAGTATTCAAATCAACACGCCTGGATTCCGGTTTTCGCCCTGGCCCAGATCCGCCAGGACCGGGCCGGAATGACGGGAAATATCGTTAGGACACAATCTCAGTGGGGAGAGAAGGTTATTTTAGAGTTATAGTTTGGCAATGCAGGTGAGAGCGTGAAAACAAAACTCTGTTTGTATCTACTCTGTGGCCTCTGCTGGCTGGCCGCTGGCTGCGCCACCGGACGCACGGACTTCAAGGTTATGAAAGCCTCGGACTTCGTGACTCCGGAAATGACCCCAACGCTGACCGCCACGCCGGAGCCCGCACCGGCCAGTACCGCACCGACCTACACTGTCGTGGCTGGGGACACGCTGTGGCACATTTCCCGCAGATTGCTGGGCGATCCTCTGCGCTATCCCGAGCTCGCAACGCGCAACCGCATCCCCAACCCGGACCTGATCCTGCCCGGCCAGGTACTGCTCCTGGATCAGGCAGCAACCACAGTCCCCGCGCCCCAGACCACGCCCTCCACCACGTCGCAGCCAACGCAGCAACCCACGCCGACCGCCGTCCCGACCCCCCGGGCCGCGTTCCCATCCCGCCCCAACCGCGCGTTCGCGCCAGGTGAAAAACTGCTGTTTTCAGTGGAGTACCTCGGCATTGCCGCGGGGTTCGCCACGCTGTCCGTGGAGCCGGGCCCGGTGATGCACGGCCGCAAGACCCTGCACCTGATCGCCACGGCGCGCACCCACCCTGCGTTCGAGTGGTTCTTCAAGGTCCGCGACCGCATCGAGTCCTTCTTCGACGCGGACGGACTGTTCTCCTGGAGGTATGAAAAACATTTGCGCGAGGGCGGTTATAGCAACGATTCGATCATGATCTACGACCAGTTCAAGCAGGAAGTGGTGAAAGACGAAGGCCGCACGCGTGTGCCGGCGCCAGCCCTGGCCCAGGACGTCCTGTCGGAGTTCTATTTTTACCGGGCCGCCATGCCGCCCCTGGGCCAGGAGCTCACGATCCCCGTGGTCGCGGACGACGGCAAGACCTACGAAGTGATCGTCAAGTCCCTGCGCCGGGAAAAGGTCCGGGTGCCGGCAGGCGAGTTCAACTGCATCGTGGTCCAGCCGCAGATGAAGTTCGAGGGCGTGTTCCAGAGCAAGGGCGAGATCAACATCTGGCTCACGGACGACGCCCGCCGCGTGCCCGTGCTGGTCAAGAGCGCCATCATCATCGGGACGATAGATGTTGTGCTAAGAGACGCGGTCGTGGTGGACGTAGGGAAGTAGGGTCCAGGCCTGCCTGGACCGAATATGAACAGGTTGCTGAAGTTCTCTTGTGCCCGTCATTGCGAGGAGCCATAGCGACGAAGCAATCTTGATTTAAGTCTTTATGCCAGAGTCTCTTTATAATCCGTCACCCCGGCGAAAGCCGGGGTCCAGGAAAGTTTTATAAACCAAAGCCCTGGTTTCCGGCTAACTACATGCCGGAATGACGATCAAAGAAGGCATAAGGAAGATATTTTGCATGGGCCTCTCGCTTTAAGGTGCCAATTTGGCACCTTAAAGCAGAATACTCTGCCTTTTGATATCGCAATTTGCGATATCAAACCCGAAAATTCTTTATAATTAAGTCGAAACATAAAGTCGGACGGAAATCTCTTGATGTTTCTCTATTCCACCCGGAAACTGCTTTGAATGGGGGGATAAAAGGGGTAGAATTCGGGGATGGTCGGGAAATAAGGAAAAATATTTAGAGGTACTAGTCATCAATTGAAAATAAAATGGTGCCGAAACGGATGAACAATAATGGAAATATAAATAAAATTGTCACACCATTTAAGAGTTTTCTGACAGATCTCGCCACCTATTTTATGGATTTTCTAGAGACGGATTTCCATAAGCGAAGGACTCCAAAGCGATGTATCAAATATCACGATAAAGAGGGGCTACTGCTAGGTTTCAATTTAAAAAAATACGAGACATTTGAAGATAAAATACGCCGCATAGTTAGTAATGGATTCGAGAATATCTCTCTAGTTAGCATCAAACGGAACCAGCATGTTCTACGTCTGTCAGAGGGTTTATTTGATTTGGTTGCTAAGCAAGTTGCCAATATAGGAAAAAATGATATTAAGAGAGTTATTAATCTTGCAGTTGATAATATTAAAAAAATAGCCAAGGAATGCAAAAACGAACCTGATGTTGCTGTGTTGCGCTTTCTGGAGGTTTTGCGAAGGGCAATACAAGAGAACATAATAAGCCCAATAATAAAAAGGGTTGAAAAACCGATTGAAAACCAAGCGTCCTTAAGCATTGAACCAATTTATGCCCTCGAAGAAGGTTTGGTAGATCTAATAGTCTCCCCGGTTGGTGAGATCGCAAGCGAACTCCTGAATAGTATTTTTATTGATGGAGAAGTTGACATATATAGCCGGCTTAATGAAGCTTTAAGTGAAGAACAAGTAAAAAGCAAGATTAATCAATTTTTCAGTGATTTCTCCATTAACGATCTATTTTTTGAGATTCAAGAAATAGTTGATAATAAACATATCCTTGATAAGCAAGACATTTATCTTTATTTCTATGATCTGCAATTTGGCAAGAATGTCTTCCCGGTGTTTTACGTTCCACTTTCGGTTCATAAATTAAAAGATGTTTTTAATGTAAACTTTAGTACTTCGATTTACATCAATAAAAAAGCTCTTGAATACGTAATTCAAGAATTCAACAAAGAAACTGGCCGAAGAGGAAACGTATCATCGATCAAAGCGAGGATTCTCTATCCGCATGAAAATCAAGGGGGTTTTCGTGAGGCGATTAAAACCATTCTTGATGAATTGACCGATTGTTTTGAACTTAAAAGCAAATTCAATATCGATGACTTTCGTAAACAAGTGCTAAAAAGTATGAGCATTACTTTTTCAAATTCGTGTCATATCTGCATCTTCGATAAATCTGATGAAGCGCTAGTTAATGATTATGAAGAAATGCTTGAGTATTTGTCTCGCGAAAACAATCCGTTAGCGGATATTTTTAATAGATTAATTAATGATTTCATAAAATCAGAACCCATCAATCTTAAAGAAACGCTCTATGATGAATGGCATGAACTCTCGATGGGTGAAAGACTTGTATATCCTGCACCAATACCAGTTAATTCCGAACAACGCCAAATACTTGCTGCAATACGCTCTGAGGAGTGCAAATACATAGCAGTTGAAGGACCTCCGGGAACTGGTAAGAGCCATACTATTGTGGCTATGGTATTTGATGCAATACGTGATGGTAAGTCAGTCCTTGTACTATCAGATAAAAAAGAGGCACTGGATGTAGTTGAAGATAAAATTACCGAAACAATGAACAAAGTGAGGGCGACTGACGATTTTCAAAATCCGATATTGCGATTAGGAAAAGATGAAAATACTTATTCTAAGATACTCTCACCCGCCGCTATAGATAATATTCAGGATCACTATCTGGCCACCAGAAAAAATCACCAGGTATTAATTGACAAAATAGAAGGTAGAAAAAAAGAACTACAAGAAAAGCTAGGGACAATAGTCAATATTTATGATTCGATCGATATTAAGACAATTCAGCGCTTAATCAGTTTGGAGAATACCTGGGGGAATGAAAAAGTATGCCCTATAATTATCCCTGAATTTTTTATCGGCGATAACCCAGCTTCTGATCTTGAGACCTTTGCCTCTACCTGTCGACGATTTGGCGAATTGCTACTAAATGAGCATAGTGGATATTCATACCTTAAATTGATAGAGAAGATGAATGGCAATAATCGATCTGTTGAGAAGATAAAGTCATTTATTAAGATTATGAATATTATTTTGGAAGCCATTGATGAAAAAAGTGAGCGAGAGATTGCCTCTTTAGAAATATTTGATTCAATCAACGCATCCGATATTGAAGAACTGATACTAACTATTAATAGGTGCTTGAGATTAAAATCAAAAATATTCGGATATTTATTTAAACGTAAGAAATTAAAGGAAATAAATGAAACAGCAAATAAGACATTTAGGTTTTTGCAAGTTATTGAATTGCCGAGAGATCTAGATGTATTAAATGATGCCTACAACATCCTAAATAAATTAGCTGAATATTTAAAGGTTAGACATGGCAAGGTACAAGATGACTCGAACATTGATTTAATTAAATTTGCTCATAATTACCTTCCTGGTGCTAATCAAAATCAAGACAAAATGATTCTTAAAGAATTAGAAAGTCTCGTAGATGCAATTGAGCAATATAACGATGTTTATCCTCTTAGCAATCAGAGAATGGGCTTAAAATTAAACGACTATAGGACGATTTATGACAATATCCTCGTAAAGCTGGACGAGATTTCGTTTAATGACCTTTTAGAGTTATTGAAATGTAGAAGTATCGTTACTGATGAGTTTTCCGCGCTCCCGAATATTAGCTATCAAAAAAGTTTGGCCGAACTAGAAGAACTTCTAACCCACGAGATGACATTTCTGTTAGATAAGCGTCTGCTCGACTTTTATAATAATAATCAATCAACAGCAATAACACTTAAGAAAAATATCAGGCAAAAAAGAAGGTTCCCCAAAGAGGAATTCAAGCTACTTAAAGAAGCGTTTCCTTGCATTGTCGCAAATATAAGGGATTTTGCAGAATATATTCCACTTGAGCCTGAATTATTTGACCTTGTAATTATTGACGAGGCATCACAAGTCAGCGTAGCGCAAGCATTCCCGGCGTTATTGAGAGCGAAAAAAGTAGTCGTTCTAGGAGATAGAAAACAGTTTAGTAATGTAAAGTCGGCCCAGGCTCGTTCGGATACGAACAAAGGTTATTTGAATGATCTTGAAAAAAGTTTTAAGACAAATGTTACTAGTGATCTAAGCGAACTGCAAAGGTTTGAGAAGTTTAATATTAAGACATCCATTCTAGAATTTTTCGAACATATTGCAAATTATGAAGCGAGATTATTGAAACATTTCAGAGGATATCGCGAACATATATCATACTCAAGTAAATACTTTTATGGTGGTGATCTTCAGGCGCTAAAAATACGAGGTAAAAGTATTGATGAGATAATTAAATTCACCATTATTGACCATGATGGAAAGCAAGAATTGATCGAAAATACCAATACTCCGGAGATCAGATATATTATCAATGAACTGCTAATGTTGCTAGCCTCGGGTAACCTTATGACAGTGGGCATTATTACCCCTCACACTAATCAACAAAAGCTGATGGCTGCTGAAATATCTAAATTGCCTGAACGGGATGCTCTGTACGAAAAGATGAAACTCAAAATAATGACTTTCGATACATGCCAGGGTGAAGAACGCGATATAGTATTTTATTCAATGGTTGCGAATCCAGTATCAGATAGACTGTGGGGGATATTCGTAAACGACTTAGAAGCGGTTGATTTAGAAGAACTGGGGCAAATAAAGGCGCAAAGGCTCAATGTGGGTTTTAGCCGCGTGAAGGAATGCATGCATTTTGTTCTAAGCAAGCCTATTTCAGAATTCAAAGGATCGATTAGGCAGGCACTACAGCATTTCCAAAATCAAATTGGTGAAGCTAAGAAATCACCTGACACTACCTCGGTCGATCCTAATTCGCCCATGGAAACGAAGGTTCTTGAATGGATTAAGAATACACAATTCTACCAACTTCATAGAAACTCTATTGAATTAAAGGCACAATTTCCTATCGGGGAATATCTGAAACAATTGAACAAGTTTTATGACCATCCTAAGTACCGAGTTGATTTCTTATTGATATATAGGGATTCATCTGAAAAGCAGCATAATCTAATCATTGAATATGACGGATTCAAAGAACATTTCACAGATTATGAAAAAGTCTCTAAGGAAAATTATCAATATTACTATCGCGAAGATGATATTGAACGGGAAAAAACTCTTGAAGGGTACGGATACTATTTCATCAGAATTAATCGATTTAATATGGGCGATGACCCAATTGCGAGTTTGAATGTACGCATTGCATCTGCTCTGAAGAAGCAGCAAGCGTCATCGAAAATAGATATAACTAGCAATATTCTTGAGACAGTAAGCGACATCAGAGAAGGCAATTTTAAAGTCTGTCCGAAATGTGAAAAGCTGAAAGAAATATCTGATTTCAACGATTACAAACTCTCGACGGGAGAGGGTCGGATTTGTAACGAATGCAAGAAAAAAAGACGTAGCAAGGAACGCAAACCAAAGAATGCACTCCCGGTATATTCAGTTAATACCATATACAACAATCAAATTAAATGTCCGTGGTGTGGTGCGGGGATGGTTATTAGGCATGGTAAATACGGTAAATTTTATGGTTGCAGTCAGTTTCCGAAGTGTCGGGGTACAAGAAAAGTATTGTGAATTGAGATTAAGCACCTAACGTAATTAAAGATAATAAAACGTGTAAAAATCCCACGATAATTCTGGAGATTTTTAAAGAAGGTTGTAAAATATGGATGCTTCATGGCCTGATTTAGGTTAAATAGGAGTCTGAAATGTCCCATTGGCATGATGTGGTGAAGGAAGAATTGCAGGCTGGCATTATCTTGCGCCAGCAGTCCTATAATTTGGCCGAGCCGCTGGTTAAGGCGGCGGAGCTGATCGTTGCGTCCCTCAAGCAGGGCGGCAAGCTCCTGATCTGCGGCAACGGCGGGTCAGCCGCGGATGCGCAGCATTACGCCACTGAACTGGTGGCGCGCTTGTATAAGCGCGAACGGCCGGCCATGGCCGCCATCGCCTTAACCACCGACACCTCGGCCCTGACCGCCCTGGCGAACGATTACGGTTTCGAGAAAGTGTTCTCCCGCCAGGTCGAGGCCCTGGGCAAGCCAGGGGACGTCCTGTTCGGCCTGTCCACTTCGGGCAATTCGGCCAACGTGCTGGCAGCCATGGCCGAGGCGCGCCAGCGCAAAATGAAGATCATCGTCTTCACCGGCCAGGGCGGGAAAATGGCCCAGCAGGCGGATGTGGCTGTGTCCGTGCCTTCGGATAACACCATGCGCATCCAGGAGGTCCAGCTGGCCCTGGGGCACATCCTCTGCCGGTTGATCGAAGAGCAGATGTTCCCCCTGGAGGGGCAATCCGCATGAAAAACGTCTCCGCTGCAAAACTTCAGCGCCTGGTGACCAGGTTCACCGGCAAGAAGATCCTGGTCGTGGGCGACCTGATGCTGGACGAGTACATCTGGGGCAAGGTGTCCCGGATCTCGCCCGAGGCGCCGATCCCCGTGGTGCATGTACAGCGCGAGAACGCTCTGCCCGGCGGCGCGGCCAACGTGGCCAACAACATCCGCGCCCTGGGCGGCCAGGCGTACCTCGCCGGCGTGATCGGCCGCGACGAGACCGGCGACCGACTGCTATCCTTGCTCAAGCGCCAGGGCGTGCGCACGGACTGGGTGCTCCGGGACCGGACGCGGCCCACCATCACCAAGACCCGTGTCATCGCCCATTCCCAGCAAGTGGTGCGCATTGACCGCGAACAGCCCCTGCCCCTGGGCCGGCGCCTGGAGAGCGAGCTCCTGGAGCGTTTGAGCAGCGGCCTGGGCCGCGTGGACGCGGTGGTGGTCTCGGATTACAACAAGGGCCTGCTGACCACGGCCTTCGCGCAGGGCGTGATCGGTCTCGCCCAGTCGCGCGGCAAGATCGTGACCGGCGATCCCAAACCGGAGAACATCCGGAAATTTCGCGGCGTTACCCTGATCTCCCCCAATCAGCACGAAGCGTCCCAGGCCGCCCAGATCCCCATCCGCGACCGGTCGAGCCTGCTGGCCGCGGGCAAGCAGATCCTGCATGACCTGGGCTGCGAGGCCGTGCTCGTGACGCGCGGGGAGGAAGGCATGTCGCTGTTCGAGCGCGGCGGCCACGTGTCCCACATCCATTCCCTGGCGCGCGAGGTGTACGACGTCTCCGGCGCCGGCGACACCGTGATCTCCACCCTGACCCTGGCGCTCGCGGCCGGCGGGAACTTCCGCGAGGCCGCGGTGGCCGCCAACTGCGCGGCCGGCATCACGGTCGCCGAGGTGGGCGTGGCCACCACCAACCAGGCCGAGCTCAAGCGCATGATCGCGGAGGAACCGTGGAAATAATCCTGAGCGTGCCCCGCGACCCCCTGGCCAAGGTCCTGGACCGCACGGCGGCCCGGGAGCGCGTGCGGCAGTGGAAAGAGGAACAGCAGCGGCGCGTGGTCTTTACCAACGGCTGCTTCGACCTCCTGCACCCGGGGCACGTGCGCTACCTGGCCGCGGCCCGCAAGCTGGGCGACGCGCTGGTCGTCGGGCTGAACAGCGACGCCTCGGTGCGGCGCATCAAGGGCCCCCTGCGGCCCATCCAGCCCGAAGCCGCGCGCGCCGAGGTCCTGGCCTCCCTCGAGTGCGTGGATCTGGTCGTGGCGTTTTCCGAGGATGATCCCGGGGCCCTGATCGCCGAGCTTAAGCCGCAGGTGTTGGTCAAGGGCGCGGACTGGTCGAAAGACCGCGTGATCGGCCGCGAAACCGTGGAAGCAAACGGCGGCCAGGTGGTGACCATTCCCCTGGTCGAAGGCCAGAGCAGCACGAACATCATTGAGAACGTGCTCGCCGCCTACCGCTCGCCGGACCATCAAACCCGAAAATCCAAACCAGAGAAAAGCCTATGAGCCTGGCCGTGGTCGGCGTCATTCCGGCCCGCTGGGGTTCCACCCGTTTTCCGGGCAAACCCCTGGCCCTGCTGGCTGGCCGCCCCATGATCGAGCACGTGTGGCGCCGGGCCCGCCGGGCGAAGGGGTTGACGCGTCTCCTGGTGGCCACCGAAGACCAGCGTATTGTCCGCGCGGTGAAGGCCTTCGGCGGGGAAGCGGTCATGACACCGGCCTCCTGCGCCTCGGGCACGGACCGCCTGGCCGTGGTCGCGGCCCGGATCGCTTGCGACGTGGTGGTGAACATTCAGGGCGACGAGCCTTTCGTGAACCCGCGCGACCTGGACGCTCTGGTGCGGCCGTTCCTGGCCGATCGCACCCTGCAGATGACCACGCTCTCCGCGCCTTTCCCCGCGAAGGAATTGGGCAATCCGGCCCGCGTCAAGGTGGTGTGCGACCAGTCCGGGAACGCGCTGTATTTTTCCCGCTCTCCCATCCCCTTCATCCGCGACCCACGTCCCGCGCGGCGGACCAGACCGCCTTATCGCCTGCACCTGGGGTTCTACGCCTACCGCCGCGACCTGCTGCTGCGGATCAGCCGCTGGCAGCCCACCCCGCTGGAACAGCTGGAGCAGCTGGAACAATTGCGGGTCCTGGAGCACGGCGTCCCCATCCGCGTGGTGCCCGTGGCCCGGGGCACTCTGGCCGTGGACACGCCGGCGGACCTGAAACGCGCGGCACGCCTTTTGGCCGGTCGGGGCTGATAGTCCTGTTCCCCCTGCGAAACCAAACATCCCCTTGAAAAATTCTCCCCTCCCTGCCCCCTTTGCTAAAGGGGGCGAAGGGGGATTACTAACAATCCTCAACTGCCGATTTGATGGGTTTTTAGTAATCTCCCCCTGCCCCTCTTTAGGAAAGAGGGGTGGAGGTGCTCGGGGATCAGAACTTTGATCTGGTCGAGTTTGCAAGGTTATTCATTTGACAGCCGCCATTCCCTGCGTACAATAAAATATCCTGCCGGCCCTAAAGGTCTTCCAGGATGTCCGTAATCCATACCCCGAAGCGGAGCACGTTCAAGATCAATTTGGACGGGGCGCAGCTATGTTCTCCGGTAGGTGTCCGGAATAGGTGGGAGGTGCGTGGTGGCGCAGACCAAGTTCATTTTCGTGACCGGCGGGGTGGTTTCCTCCCTGGGCAAGGGCCTGGCCGCGGCCTCGCTCGGCAACCTGCTCGAGGCCCGGGGCTTCACCATCAACATGGCCAAGTTCGACCCCTACATCAACGTGGACCCCGGCACCATGAGCCCCTTCCAGCACGGCGAGGTGTACGTGACCGAGGACGGCGCGGAGACGGACCTGGACCTCGGCCACTACGAGCGCTTCACCCACGCCGTCATGTCCAAATACAACAACGTGACCACCGGCAAGATCTACGACGCGGTCATCAAGAAGGAGCGCCGCGGAGACTTCCTGGGCAAGACCGTCCAGGTGGTGCCCCACATCACCAACGAGATCAAGGACCGCATCCGCAAACTGGTCAAACAGAAGCCCGCGGACATCATCATCCTGGAGATCGGCGGCACCACCGGCGACATCGAGAGCCTGCCGTTCCTCGAGGCCATCCGCCAGTTCCGCCAGGAGGTGGGGCGCGAGAACGCCCTGAACATCCACCTGACCCTGGTGCCGTATATCCGGGCCGCCGGCGAGCTCAAGACCAAACCCACCCAGCACTCAGTGTCCCAGCTCCTCTCCATCGGCATCCAGCCGGACGTGATCGTATGCCGCACCGAGCGCCCGCTCGCCCAGGAGCTGAAAAGCAAGATCTCCCTCTTTTGCAACGTGGAGCCCGAATCCGTGATTCAGGCCCTGGACGTGAAGTCCATCTACCAGGTGCCGCTGGCTTTCCAGAAGGAGAAATTCGACGAGATCGTGGTGCGCAAGCTCGGGCTCAAGGCCAGGCCCGCGCGCCTGAACACCTGGAAGAAGATCGTGACCCAGTCCGAGCGCCCGCTGCACCGGACGCGGATCGGGGTGGTGGGGAAGTACATCGCGGTACAGGACGCCTACAAGAGCATCAAAGAAGCGCTGATCCACGGCGGCTTCGCCAACCGCGTGGAGCTCGACATTCAGTGGCTGGACGCGGACCAGCTCTGCGCCGGGCAGGCCGAGACCCTGGCCGCGCTTAGATCCTGCCAGGGCATTCTGGTGCCCGGCGGGTTCGGCGTGCGCGGCATTGAGGGCAAGATCAAGGCCATCCAGTACGCCCGCACGCACAAGATCCCTTACTTCGGCATCTGCATGGGCATGCAGTGCGCGGTCATCGAGTTCGCGCGCCACGTGGCCGGCCTGGCCGAGGCCAACTCCACGGAGCTGGAAAGCCAGACCCCGGACCCGGTCATCTCCCTGCTGACCGAGCAGCAGGGCGTGAAGGAAATGGGTGGAACCATGCGCCTGGGCGCGTTCCCGTGCCGGCTGCGGCCCCAGACCCAGGCCGCCAAGGCCTACGGCGAGAAAGTGATCTTTGAACGGCACCGGCACCGTTACGAGTTCAACAACCAGTACCGCGAACGGTTCGAGGCCCTGGACATGATCTGCTCCGGACTGTCGCCGGACGGCCAGCTGGTGGAGATGATCGAGCTCAAGAACCATCCCTGGTTCGTGGCCACGCAGTTCCATCCGGAGTTCAAGTCCAAACCCACGGCCGCGCATCCCCTGTTCCGGGATTTTGTGCGCGCCGCGGTCCGGCACAAGCCCAGGGGTCACGAGCCGGCGAAGAAGGGGGGGCGCCGTGTTTAAACCCATCACGCTCGGCGGCCAAGCGGTCACGGCCGACGATTTTATCCTCGTCGCCGGACCGTGCGTGATCGAAAACGAGGTGCAGACCCTGTCCATCGCCCGCGCGCTTGCCGAGGTGGCGCGGAGCCGCAACGTGCGCCTGCTCTTCAAGGCTTCCTACGACAAGGCCAACCGCTCCTCCCTGAACTCTTTCCGGGGGCCGGGTCTGGAGGAGGGGTTGCGGATCCTGCGCCGCGTGCGCCAAGAAACCGGCGCGCCCGTGCTGTCGGACGTGCACACCCCGGAGCAGGCCGCGGCCACGGGCGGGCAGCTCGACTGCCTGCAAATTCCCGCTTTGCTCTCCCGCCAGACCGAACTCCTGACCGCCGCCGCGCGCAGCGGCAAGGCGGTCAATATCAAAAAAGGGCAGTTCATGGCCCCGCTGGACATGGGCCGGGCCGTCGAGAAGGTCGCGGCCCTCAATCCCAACCTCATGGTCACGGAGCGCGGTGTTTCCTTCGGGTACAACAACCTGGTGGTGGATATGCGCTCCCTGGCGATCATGCGCCGTTTCGGCTATCCCGTGATCTTCGACGCCACCCACAGCGTGCAGCTCCCGGGAGGCGGCGAGCAGTCCGGAGGACAGCGCGAGTTCGTGCCCGTGCTGGCGCGGGCCGCGGCCGGGGCGGGCATTGACGGCCTGTTCCTTGAAACACATCCCAACCCAGCCGCGGCGCTCTCGGACAGCGCGGTCATGCTGCCGCTCGCCGATGTGCCCGCCCTTTTAGACAGCGTGCTGGCCATCCACCGCGCGGCCGGGTCCAACCGGCCGTGAAAGCAGGCCTGCTGTTCTGCGATGGCGGCAGCCGCGGCAACCCCGGGCCGGCGGCCGCGGCCGCGATCCTGTACGACGCGGACGGCCGCGAACTGGGCCAGCGCCGTGCTTTTCTAGGCACCACCACCAACAATGTGGCTGAATACCGCGGCCTGCTGCTGGGCCTGGAACTGGCCCTTGCCCATGGAATGGAAAGCCTGGTCATTAAACTGGATTCGGAACTGATCGTACGGCAGCTCACGGGTGTCTACCGCGTCAAGGACGCGGGGCTCAAGCCCCTGTGGCAAACCTGCCGGCGCGCGCTGGCCGGGTTCCGGCACTGGGAGGCCTGCCATGTGCCCCGCGCCGAAAACCAGGTCGCGGACCGGCTGGTGAACCTGGCGCTGGACGAGCCAAGCCGCTAACAGGGCGCTGAAAATTATCGCTATTTTCCGCTGGCACCCTGCACGGCCCTCTATATAAGGCTGGTGGGGCCGGCACCGGACGGTTCTCCCTGAAACATCCCTGATTTTTCAGGGGGTATTCCACGCCGCGCGGGCAAAAAGTCCGCCCCGCGGACTTTTTCACCAGCCTCCTAATCTCGCCAAAGCCGGCCGGACGTGGTACAATAGCATTGGAACTGCCGGATCATTTAACCCCGCGAGGAGGGATGGACATGGAAGAGGCATCCTTATCGTTCGATAAACGCAAGCATCCGCGGATCAAGGTCACCATCCCCGTGCAGTACAAGGTCATCAACGAGACCGACGAGGCCGTGCTGGCCATCGAGGAGCGCAAAGCTCTGCTCAAAGGCGATTCCAAGGACGTGTCGGCCGAGGGGCTGTTCCTGGTCAGCGACCGCATCCTGGAAAAAGGCGACATCCTCAAGATCGAAGTGGTGCTTCCCGACGAAGCCAAGCCGGTGCGGGCTTTTTCCGAAGTGATCTGGGTGTCGGACCACGGCCTGGCCGAGGGCAAGCACGGCGCGGGCATTTATTTCATGGCCCTGCGGGACGAGGATGCGGACTCCATCGGCCGTTTTATCGCCCAGACCTTGAAAAACCCCGGCTGATCCCGGTCGCGTTGGCGTTCCGCGCGATCCACCTGCCTTTCGCGGTGTCTAAGCGATCAAGCCGAAGTTTAATCTGTTGGTAGGAGTGATGGTCATGAAGAACCTCTTCAAAACGTTCCTGCTTTTGCTGGCCTTGACCCTGATCCTGATGTTCATCGGCGAACAGGTGGGCGGACAGCAGGGCATGCTGATCGCCCTGGGCGTGGCCGTGCTGCTCAATTTCGGGTCTTACTGGTTCTCGGACAAGATCGTGCTGGCCATGTACCGGGCCCGCGATCCCCAGCCGGGCGCGCAGAACGAGCGGCGGGCCGAGGTGATCGTCCGCAATCTCACCACCCAGGCGAACCTGCCCATGCCCCGCGTGAAGGTCATTGACACGGAGGCGCCGAACGCGTTCGCCACGGGGCGCAATCCGCAGCACGCCGTGGTGGCCGTGACCACGGGCATTTTGGGCATTCTGAACGACGCCGAGCTCTCGGCCGTACTGGCCCACGAACTCACGCACGTGAAAAACCGGGACATCCTGATCGGCGCGGTCGCGGCCACCCTGGCCGGCGCCATCACCTGGATGGCCCGCATGACGTATTGGCTGGGAGGGGACCGGGGCCGCAACGCCATCGGCGCCCTGCTCACGATGCTCTTGGCGCCGCTTGCCGCTCTGTTGATCCAGCTGGCCGTGTCCCGCTCGCGGGAATATGCCGCGGACCGGGGCGCGGGTCTCCTGACCAACCGGCCGCTGGATCTGGTCCGCGCGCTGGAGAAACTGCAATTGTCCGTGCAGAGGCGGCCTCTGGCCGTGACCAACGGCACCCAGGCCACGGCGCACCTGTTCATCGTCAACCCCTTCAAGCTCAGCGGTCTGGCGGGTATGTTCTCCACGCATCCCACCCTGGACCAGCGCCGCGAGCGCCTGGAAGCCCTGGACCAGGAGCTCCGCGGGGTGGTGAAGGGAGCATAAGCCGGTTGCGATGACCTCCAGCGCCCATTCCGCGGCGGCCCGCAGACCTGCGGGCCGCCGCGTTCCTTTTTCCGCCCGCAGCCTGGCCTGGGAAGCACTGAACCGGGTCGCGCGCAGCGATGCCTGGGCCGAGACCTGGCTGGAGTCGCGTTTGCCCGCCGCGGGCCTCTCCGCGGCGGACACGCGCCTGGCCTGGGAACTGACCCTGGGCACCATCAAGTTCAAAGCCTTCCTCGACTTCGCCCTGAGACCTTTTTTATCCAAACCCCAAGCCTTGCCGGTCCAGGCCCGCACGCTCTTGCGTCTCGGGGCCTATCAGCTCCTGCTGCTCAGCAAGATCCCGGCGCACGCCGCGGTCCATACCTCGGTGGAGCTGGCCAAACAGCGATTGACCTTGCCGCACGTCCGCGTGATCAATGCCGTGCTGCGCGCGCTCGCCCGTCAGGGGGCGCCCAGTCTGCCGGACCCCAAGGCCGAACCCGCGGCCCACGCCGCGGTCGCGTATTCGCTGCCGCTGTTTCTGGTGCGGCGCTGGCTGGAACGTTTCGGCGCGGACCCGGCAGGGGAGATGTTCCGGGCCGCCAATGAACCGCCTCCGCTCGCGGCTCGCGTGCACCTGGGCCGGACCACCCGCGCCCAGGCCCAGGCCGCGCTGCGAGCGGACGGGGTGGCCACTGAACCCGGGCTGCTGCCAGAAAGTCTCCTGCTCGAGCGGGGGATCCGGCCGGCCGACTGCCCGGGCCTGGCCGAAGGCTGGCTGTATTTTCAGGACCAGGCGTCGCAGCTGGTCGGCCGCCTGGTGGACCCGCGGCCCGGCCAGGTCTGCCTGGACCTGTGCAGCGCGCCAGGCGGCAAGGCCACGCACCTGGCCGAACTGCTTGCTGGCGCAGGGCAGGTCCTGGCCTATGACCGCAACGCGCAAAGGCTCCAGCGGGTCGAAGCGAACGCCCGCCGGCTCCATCTCGACAACCTGACGGTGCTGGCCGAACTGCCCGCGGGCTTGCAGGCGGACCGCGTGCTGGTGGACGCGCCCTGTTCGGGCCTGGGCACGCTGCGCCGCCACGCCGAAGCGCGGTGGCGCGTGGCCGAGCCGGATCTTGCGCGCCTGGGAAGCGAGCAGTCCGCTCTGCTCGAGCTGGGGGCGGAGTATGTCAAACCGGGCGGGCAGTTGATCTACGCGACCTGCACCACCGAACCCGAGGAGAACGAACACGTCGTGAACCGGTTCCTGGACGCGCAACCCGCGTTCCGGCTCCTGCCAGGCCCGGGGGCCGGCGGCGATCCGGCGGCTGCGTTCTGGAGCGCGGACGGTTTCTTCCGGACCTTTCCCGGGCATCCGGACCTGGATGGCCTGTTCGCGGCCCGACTGGAGCGCCGCCCGGCGTGAAGCGGCGGATTTTTGATGGTGCGTCCTCCCTGGGAGGACTATAATGATGCAACCTTGCCCTCGAGGTGAACCCAGTGCCTAAAAGGCCGGCGAAAAAGAAAGCCGAGATATTGCAGCCGGACGACGACCCCTGGCTGAGCCCGGAAGAGCTCCAGCGCCGGGAGAACGTCCTGCACCTGCAGCGCCAGGTGGCGGCCGCGTTCATCCAGGCGGCGCACCGCCAGCCCAAGGTCATGTCCAAACTGCTCCTGGGCCTGCTGGAGATCGTGGACTTCATGTTCAAGAACACCTGCGGCGTGGCCAGCACCTACCGCCTGACCCAGTGCCAGCTCGAGGCCATCACCCTCGAGAACGTGCGGCGCTACTACCGACTCATGATGACCGCGCTAGCCTACCACCTGCGCACCTTGCTGCCCCGGACCGGCGGCGAGGCCTGGAAGGTGGTCGTGGAGATGAGCGGCGACCCGGCCCAGTGCGAGGCGTTCGGCCGGCAGCTTGCCGCCTGCGTGGACCAGTCGGACGGCAGTTATTCGCCCGTGCAGGCCGGCCACCAGCTGTGGCAGCAGGTGCGCGAGGTTATGCACGTGATCGGCACGGAGCAGGACCAAACCGCGCGGATCTATTACCAGACCGCGCCCGGGCAGAACCTCCTGTTCGTCGTCGAACGCGCCAACGAAGAAGGCTGGCTGACGAAGGATTAGTCATTGCGCGGACCGGAGGGACGAAGCAATCTCGTTCAGAGGCGTCCAAGCTGAGATTGCCACGCTCTCCCCATTGGGTATCGCTCGCAATGACCCTTGAGCGTAACGCCTTAGCCATCCACACGTTCCGAATCATTTCCGCGAATTTCCGAGGCTTTTATGAGCGTTCCCGAATACGACGTCATCGTGGTGGGCGGCGGGCATGCGGGCATCGAGGCCGCGGCCGCGGCCTGCCGCCTGCAGTGCCGGGTGCTGCTCGTGACCTTGAAGCTGGAAGCGATCGGCGCGCTCTCCTGCAACCCGGCGATCGGCGGGGTGGGCAAGGGCCAGCTGGTCAAGGAAGTGGACGCGCTCGGCGGGCTCATGGGCGAGCTGGCGGACGCGGCCTGCCTGCAGTATCGCCGGCTCAACCGCAGCCGCGGCGCGGCCGTGCAGTCCACGCGCATGCAGGTGGACCTGGACGAATACCCGCGCCTGGTCCAGGCGCGCCTGCGCGCCCTGCCAGGCCTGGATCTGGCCGAGGACGAGGCCGTGGACCTGCTGCGCGAGAACGGCCGGGCGGCCGGGGTGCGCCTGGCCCGCGCGGGCGCGGTCAGCGCCAGGACCGTGGTGCTGGCGCCTGGCACGTTTTTTCACGGTCTCATGCACATCGGGCCCGAACAACAGCGCGGCGGCCGCCTGGGCGACCCGGCCTCGGACCGGCTGCCGGATGCGCTCGTGGCCCTGGGCTTCCGCCTGGGGCGCTTCAAGACCGGCACCACGCCGCGGCTCGACGGGCGCAGCATTGATTTTTCGCGCCTGACCGAACAGCCGGGCGATCCGGAGTTTGATCCTTATTCGGCCCGTTCTCCCGAACGGCCCCGCCTGCCGCAGATCCCTTGTTTTCTGGCAGAGACCAATGCCCGTACGCACGAACTGATCCGCGCCAATCTGTCGCGTTCGGCGCTCTACGGCGGCCAGATCACGGCCACGGGCGTGCGCTACTGTCCCTCGGTCGAGGACAAGATCGTCAAGTTCCCCGAGCGGGAGCACCATCATGTGTTCGTGGAGCCGGAGACCCTGGGGCGGGAGCGCTACTACCCCAACGGCCTGTCCAACAGCCTGCCCCTGGACGTGCAGCTGGCCGTGGTGCGTTCGGTCGCGGGTCTGGAGCAGGCGGTCATCGTGCAAAGCGGCTACGGCATCGAGCACGACTACCTCCTGCCCACCCAGCTCTCGGCCAGCCTGGAGTCCGCGCCCCTGGCTGGGTTATTCTGCGCGGGCCAGATCAACGGCACCACGGGCTACGAAGAGGCCGCGGCCCAGGGGCTCATGGCCGGAGCGAACGCCGCCCTGCGGGCCCGGGGCGAAGAAACCGTCATCCTCGAACGCTCGCAAGCCTATATCGGCGTCCTGATTGACGACCTGGTGTTCAAAGGCACGGACGAGCCGTACCGCATGTTCACCTCGCGGGTCGAATACCGGCTGCTGCTGCGCGAAGACAACGCCGAGGAACGCCTGACGCCCTGGGCGCATGCCGTGGGGCTGGTTAACGAACAAGCTTTCCGGGAATTTCAAGGCCGGGAAGCGGCCGTGCGCGAGGAACGGCGGCGCCTCCAGCAGACGCGGGTCCAGCCCGGCCCAGAGGCCGCGGCCGTGTTCGAAAAACGCGGCACCCCGCCTTTGGCCGAACCCGCCAGCCTGGAGGAATTGCTGCGCCGGCCGGAGCTGGATTATGCGACCCTGGCTGAGCTGGATCCCGGGACCGCGCAGGTGCCGCGCCGCGTGCAGGAGCGCGCGGAAGTGGAAGTGAAGTACGAGGGTTACCTCAAACGCCAGGCCGCGCAGGTGGAGGAGCTGGAATGGCTGGAGCGCGTGCGCGTGCCCGAAGGGTTCGTCTTTCAAGGTCTCCCCGGCCTGTCGCGCGAGATCGTGGAAAAGCTCACGGCTCTCAAGCCGCGCAACCTGGGTCAGGCGAGCCGCGTTTCCGGCGTTACGCCTGCGGCCCTGACCCAGCTCTTGCACCGCCTGAAGAAAGGCTGACCGCCATGCCGCCCCAAGGCCCCCGCTGGCGCGCGTTCTCCGCCTACCTGCGCGAGCGCTTCGGCGGCCCCGTGCGCAAATTGCCCCTGCACGCGGGGTTCACCTGCCCCAACCGCGACGGCACGCTGTCCACCGCGGGCTGCGTATTCTGCGAACCAGAAGCGTTCTCGAGGCACGCCGGCCCTGAAGCGCCGCCGGTCATCCAGCAGCTGCGGCAGGGCATCGAAGAGGGAACGCGGCAGGGCGTCAGCCGCTTCATGGCTTATTTCCAATCCTATACCAACACCTACGCGCCTCCGGGCCTCCTGCGCGACGTGTACGGCACCATTCGCGCGTTTCCGGAGATCAAAGCCCTGGCCATCGGCACCCGGCCGGATTGCGTGGACCCGGAGGTGCTCGCCGCGATCGCGGAATTTTTGCCTGACTACGAAATATGGATGGAGTACGGCCTGCAGAGCATCCATGACGCGTCCCTGGCCTGGATGAACCGCGGCCATGGCCGCGACGCGTTCGAGGCCGCCGTGGCGCTGACGCGGCGCTGGCCGGAAATGAAAATCTGCGCGCACGTTATTTTGGGATTGCCGGGCGAGACGCCGGAGATGGAAGCCGCCACTGCGCAGGCCGTGGCCGGCTGGCGGCTCGAAGGCGTCAAACTGCATCCGCTCTACGGGGTGGCTGGCACGCCCCTGGCCGAGATGTTCCGGAACGGCCGCTTCGTGCCGCTCACGCGCGGGGAATACGCCGGGCGGGTGGTGCGGTTCCTGGAGCGGCTTTGGCCGGAAACGGTCATCCAGCGCCTGACCGCTGACTGTCCGCAGGACAAGCTCCTGGCGCCCGCCTGGCTCAGCGACAAGAATGCGGTCCTGGCGGAGATCCGGACGCAACTGGAGCGGGAAGACACCTGGCAGGGGAAACGGTTCGAGGTTTAAGGCCGGTCGAAGCCGTGCGGGCCGGTCATGGGGACAAAAACTACGCCTAAGACATTTTGGTAGGTGAGCTCGCCCTGGGCGTTCTTGGTGATCTTGGTCAGGGTCTGGTAATCCAGGGTCTCGCCCAGGGGCAGCACCAGCCGGCCGCCGGGCTTGAGCTGGGCCACGAGCGGCGGCGGCACCTGGGAGACCGCGCAGGTGACGATGATGCTGTCGAAGGGCGCGGCCTCGGGCCAGCCCGCGAACCCGTCGCCAGCGCGGACATGCACGCGGTCCGCGCAGCCCAATGCGGCTAGCGCGGTTTCCGCCTCCCGCGCGAGCGGCTCCACGATCTCGATGGTATAGACCTCGGCGCCGATCTGGGCCAGCACCGCGGCCTGGTAGCCTGAGCCGGTCCCGATCTCGAGGATGGTTTGGCCGGGCTTGGGTTCCAGCAATTCGGTCATCAGCCCCACGATGTAGGGCTGGGAAATGGTCTGGCCGTGCCCGATGGGCAGGGCCGAATCGTGATAGGCGTAGGTCTGCTCGCTCTCCGGGACGAAGGCGTGGCGGGGTACGGTCCGCAGGGCCTCCAGCACATCGGGGTTGCGCACGCCCCGCGCTTCGATCTGGTGCTTGACCATGGCTTCCCGGCTGGCCTGCCAGTGATCCGCGTGCTGGGCTGTGGTTTCCGGATCCTCGGCCATACAACCCGTCCCCAATCCCAGATAGAGGATCAGCAGGTAGGGCGCCGGCGATCGGAAGCTCCTCATCCCTGACCTCCTGCTGTCGCCTTCACTTTAATCCCGGCCAAGAGTGAAGTCAAGACCGCGTCCGGGAAAAGCGCGGGATTGAGTCCAGGGGAATTTAGCGTATAATAGCAGTAATTGTTTTTCATCCCGCTCCCCTGGGAGACTGTGTCATAACGTATTTTTGCCGTCATACCGGTGGAAACCGGTATCCAGGAATGTGAATTTAAAAGTTTTTTCTGGACCCCGGCTTTCGCCGGGGTGACGAACTAACCATAAAAATCACGTTGCGACACAGTCTCTGGAGGGAGAGGATAAAGGAGAGGGGGAAGTGCCAGTTCTGCTGAGCCCCCTCCCCCAGCCCCTCTCCCAAGACCCCTGGGACCTAGGGGCCACCAAGAAGCCTGGGGAGGGGAATCCAAAAACAGACCCAGGTTTTATTTTTCGAAAGGCAGGTCGTGACCAAACCAATAATATGAGAAGCCACAATGTTCCCGCTATCCCCCGTCAATAACGACGAACGCCGCGCCGTGGTGCTGCTCTCCGGCGGCCTGGATTCGGCCGTGTGCCTGGCTCTCGCGCGCAAGGCCGGGTTCGCGTGCTACGCGCTCACCGTGGACTACGGCCAGCGCCATTGCCTGGAGATCGAGCGCGCCCGGCAGCAGGCCGCGGCTCAGCAGGCGGTCGAGCATAAAATATTGAACGTGGATCTCCGCGCCATCGGCGGTTCGGCCCTGACCTCGAACGACGAGGTGCCGGCCAGCCGGCCGACCCTTACCCCCGGCGCCCCGCCGCCCGCGACCTATGTGCCGGCCCGCAACACCATCCTGCTCTCCCTGGGCCTGGCCTGGGCCGAAGTGTTGCGGGCCGAGGCCATCTACATCGGCGCCAATGTGGTGGATTACTCCGGTTATCCGGACTGCCGCCAGGAATACCTCGAGGCGTTCCAAGCCTTCGCGCGGCTGGCCACGCGGGCCGGCACCTCGGACCAGTGGGAGGTCCGCATCGAGGCGCCGCTGGTCAAGCTCGCCAAGGCGGAGATCGTCAAGCTGGGCCAGGACCTGGGCGTGGATTTCTCCCTGACCTCCTCCTGCTATAACCCGGGCGCGGACGGCAAGCCGTGCGGCCGCTGCGAAGCATGTACCCTGCGGGCCAAGGGCTTCCGCCAGGCAGGCGCGCAAGATCCATTGAGGGCGTGACATGGGACGCTGGTAGCGTAGGGAACAGGCAGGCCTGTTCCCTGGATCGGCGCAGAAAGGATTTTATATTCCCCCTATTCCCGGCGTGTGCTAAGATTGGCAAAATTTTTAACGCTTTTTTCAGGAGCTCAGTTTGACCGCTACACCCCAAAAACTCTTCGGCACGGACGGCATCCGGGGCCTGGCCAATCACGGCCCGCTGGAAGCTTCGCGGGTCCTGCGGCTGGGCGAGGTCACGGCCCAGGTGCTGACAGCTGGCCGCAGGCCGAAAGTGGGCCTGGGCTGGGACACGCGCGTGTCCTCGCCCCTCCTGGCCGCCGCGCTCTCCGCCGGGCTGGCCGCTGGCCGGGCCGAGGTCAAGCGTTTCGGCGTGGTGCCCACGCCAGCGGTCTCCTTGCTTACGCGTCACTACCGCTTGGACGCGGGCATCGTCATCTCCGCCTCGCACAATCCGGCCGAGGACAACGGCATTAAATATTTTTCATCCACGGGCGGCAAGTTCCCCGAACGCCAGGAAGCGGCCTTGGAACGAGGTTTGGCCCTGGCCAAACGTCCGGATGTTGGCAGCGGCACCTGCCTCGGCATGATCGCGGACTTGGCCGGGGAAGCGGCCGCGGTGTACGCCCGCCATTTCATTCAACGCTTCCGCTCTCCGCATTGGCGCAGGCTCAAGCTGGTCGCGGACTTGGCCAATGGCGCGCCGTGCCGGACCGTGCCCACGGTGCTCGCGGGCCTGGGCGTGAACGCCCGCTATCTCGCCGATCAGCCGGACGGCCTTAATATCAATCGCAACTGCGGCTCCCTGCATCCGCAAGCCATGGCCCGGGCCGTGGCGCGGGTCGGCGCGCATGCCGGCCTGGCCTTTGACGGCGACGGCGACCGCGTCATGCTCGCGGACGAGACCGGCGCGATCTTGAACGGCGACCGCCTGCTGGGCATTCTGGCCCTGCATTACTTGCGCCAGGGCCGGCTGCCAGGCCGGACCGTGGTGGCCACGATCATGACCAACCTGGGGCTCGAACGATACCTGCGCCAGCACGGCATCCGCCTGGTGCGCACGACCGTGGGCGACCGCTATGTGGCCCAGGCCCTGACCAGGCACGGCTGGGCCCTGGGCGGCGAGCAGTCCGGGCACTTGCTGCTGCCCCGGCTCGCGGCCACGGGCGACGGTTTGCTCACCGCGCTGGAAGTGCTCACCGTGCTCGCGGCCGGGCGCCAGCCGCTGTCCGCGCTGGCCGGAGGCTGGAAGGACTTCCCGCAGATCCTGATCAACGTGCCGGTGACCCGGCGGCCGGACCTGGCCAGCCTTGCGGCCGTGCGGCCCGTGCTGGCCGCGGCGCACCGCGGGCTGGCCGATCGCGGCCGCGTCAACCTGCGCTACTCCGGCACCGAGAACCTGGCGCGGGTCATGGTCGAGGCTGAGAGCGCGGACCTGGCCGAAACCTGGGCCGACCGCCTGGCCGCTGCGGTGGAGCAGGCCATTGGCTGCGGCCGCAAAAGGAACGTGACATGGCTCACCTGTGCGTGAACATTGACCACATCGCCACCCTGCGCCAGGCGCGGCGCGAGGCCGAGCCTGACCCCGTGGCCGCCGCGGCCATCGTCGAGCAGGCCGGGGCCGAGGGCATCACGGTGCATCTGCGCGAGGACCGGCGGCACATCCAGGACCGCGATGTGGAAGAACTGCGAAAAGTGGTAAAGACCAAGCTGAACCTGGAGATGGCGGCCACGGACGAGATGGTGGCCATTGCCTGCCGCATTCGTCCGGATGAGAGCACCCTGGTGCCCGAGAAGCGCGAGGAGCTCACCACCGAAGGCGGGCTGGACGTGGCCGGCCAAAGGCCGAAGATCGCCGCGGCCGTGAAGCGCCTCAAGCAGGCGGGCATCACCGTGTCCCTGTTCATCACGCCGGACCCGGAGCAGGTGCAGGCCGCGGCCGAGGTCAACGCGGACTTCGTGGAATTGCACACCGGCGCTTACGCGCACGCGCAGGGCGCGGCCCGGACCGGGCAGGAGCTGGGCCGGCTCGCGGCCGCGGCGCGGCAGGCCCGGGGCCTGGGCCTGCGCGTGAACGCGGGGCACGGCCTGACCTTTGCCAACGTAGCGGCCGTGGCGCGCCTTCCCGAGGTCGAGGACCTGAACATCGGCCACAATATTATCGCCCGGGCGGCGCTCGTGGGCCTGGACCGCGCGGTCAGGGACATGCTGGCTTTGATCAAATAAGCAGGTCATCACCCTGTCTCACGGGCTTTATTTCAGGATTGCTTTTTTGCTTGTTCGTCACCCCGGTGAAAACCGGGGTCCAGAAAAGTATTTAAGCAGGTTGATACTGGATACCGGCTTTCGCCGGTATGACGACTGAAAACAAGGAATATGATTTGCCCCAGCCGGTATAGGCGGGTGTTGGACATCACTAAAAGGCGGGCGTATGTGCGGTATCGTAGGCTACGTTGGCGAGCGGGAATCGGTCCCCATCCTGCTGGACGGGCTGCAGCGGCTGGAATACCGCGGGTATGACTCCGCGGGCCTGGCCGTGATCTCCCGCGGCCGGTTGCAGACCAGACGCTGCCAGGGCAAACTGCACAACCTGGTCAAGCGCGTGCAGCAGGCGCCGCTCCCGGCCGTGGTCGGCATCGGGCACACGCGTTGGGCCACGCACGGCCGGCCGAATGAGGAGAACGCTCACCCGCACACCAACAACAGCCGCACCCTGGCCGTGGTCCACAACGGCATCGTGGAGAACGACCGTCCCTTGCATAAAGAGCTCGCGGCCCGCGGGTACCGGTTCCTGTCCGACACGGACACCGAGGTGTTCGCGCACCTCATTGACCAGTACTACCGGGGCCGCACGCCCCTGGAGACCGCGGTGCGCCGCGCCGTCGCCCGGGTCAAGGGCACGTTCGCCCTGGCCGTGGTCAGCCAGCGCGAGCCCGGCAAGCTGGTGGCGGCCCGGCGCGGCAGTCCGCTCATCGTGGGGCTGGGAAAGAAGGAATTCTTCGTCGCGTCCGACGTGCCGGCCATCCTGCCGCACACGCGGGACGTGGTGTACGTGCACGACCACGAGCTCGTGGTGCTGACCCACAAAGGCGCGAAGCTGCTGAACCTGAAAGGCGCGGAGATCAAACGCAAACCCACCCACATCACCTGGGACGCCCTGCAGGCCGAAAAAGAAGGCTACAAGCATTTTATGCTCAAGGAGATCTACGAACAGCCGCAGGTGGTCGAGGACACCCTGCGCGGCCGGGTCGAGGGTCTGGGCGGCGAAGTGGTGCTGGGCGAGTCCGAACTTCCAGTCAGCCTGGTCAAGGGCCTGCGCCGCGTGTTCATCGTGGCGTGCGGCACGTCCTGGCACGCGGGCCTGGTGGGCAAGTTCCTGATCGAGCAGTTCGCCCAGATCCCGACCGAGGTAGACTTCGCCTCGGAGTTCCGTTACCGCTCGCCCCTGGTGGACCGCCAGAGCCTGGTGGTGCTGATCAGCCAGTCCGGGGAAACGGCGGACACCCTGGCCGCCCTGCGCGAAGCCCGGCAGCGCAAGGCGCACACCCTGGCCATCTGCAATGTGGTCGGTTCCTCCATGACGCGGGAAGCGCACACCACCCTTTACACCCACGCGGGCCCGGAGATCGGCGTGGCCTCGACCAAAGCCTTCACCGCCCAGCTGACCGCCCTGCACTTGCTGGCCCTGTACCTGGGCCGGCGGCGCAAGGCCGTGAGCGCGGCCAAGGCGGCCAGCCACATGGACCAACTGCGGCAGGTGCCGCGTCTGATGAAGAACCTGTTGGAACGCGATTCCGCGATCCAGGACATCGCCAGCCAGCTCTTTAAAAACCGCGATTTCCTCTATCTGGGCCGGGGCATCAACTACCCCATCGCCCTGGAGGGCGCGCTCAAGCTCAAGGAGATCTCCTACATCCACGCCGAGGGCTACCCGGCCGGCGAGATGAAGCACGGGCCGATCGCGCTGATTGACGGCCGCATGCCCGTGGTGGCCATTGCCAACCAGTCCTCGGTGCTGGAAAAGATCATGAGCAACATCATGGAGGTCAAGAGCCGCGGCGGTTCGGTGCTGGCCCTGGCCACGCGCGGGAACCGCGAGATCAGGAAGATCACGGACTGGCTGATCGAACTGCCGGCGGCCGAAGAGTCCTTGAGCCCGCTTTTAACCGTACTGCCGCTCCAGCTCCTGGCCTACCACGTGGCCGTGCTGCGGGGCGCGGACGTGGACCAGCCGCGCAACCTCGCCAAAAGCGTCACCGTGGAGTGAGCCGCATGGTCGGCAAGCTGGTCGAGATCAGCGTCGAGACCCGCCAGCGCGTCGAGCTGGTGGATGTGACCGGCCAACTGCAACAGGTGGTCAAGGCCTCGGGCGTGACCGAAGGCATCCTGATGGCCTGCGTGCAGCACACCACGGCCGGCCTGACCATCAACGAGAATGCGGACCCGGACGTGGTCCGCGACCTCCTGGCCCACCTGGAAAAGCTCGTTCCCGAACGCGGCTCCTTCCACCACAGCGAAGGCAATTCCGACGCCCACATCAAGTCCAGCCTCGTGGGCGCCTCCCTCACCCTGCCGGTCAGCCAAGGCCGCCTGGTCCTGGGCACCTGGCAGGGCGTCTATTTCTGCGAGTTCGACGGTCCCCGTTCCCGCCGCCTCCTGGCGCGGGTCATGGGGTGAAGGATTAAGATATTGAAGATTGTCCCCATAGGATACGTGGCCCAGGGGTCTAATCAGGCAGCAGGGCAGTTCACTAACTTGTCAAGGGGGAATGCGGGTATGCGAGGGAGCAGTTGGCTGGGGCTGGGGCTGTTAGCAGGGATGGTGCTGGGGCCGCTGCTGGCGCGGGCCGAAGGCTGGGGCTGGGGCATGGAAAACGCCACGGTCGGGATCTACGGCGGTTACGCCCAGGTGGACCTCGGCACGGTGGAGAACCACTTACGGGATCTCGGCCGGGCGACCGGGCAGTCGTTCGTCAATTACCTGGTCGGGACGGGTTCCACGGGGACTTATGATTACGCTGTCAAGGAAGTGACGGGCGGGGTCCAGCTCGGCGCGGACATGATGTACTGGGCGGAGGGTGGGTTTGGATTCGGCGGCAGATTGAACCTCTTGATTCCCAGCGTGCTGGAAATGGAGACCACGGGCTCCGGCGCCTACAACGAGACCTTCATCTACCAGGCCAAGGTTTCCTCGTTCCTGTTGAGCCCCATGCTGGAGGTGTGTTACAAAGCTCCGCTCGGCGACCTGGTGGATTTTGATCTGCTGCTCGCCGCGGGGCTGGGATGGAGCGCCGCGGCCATTGATTACCAGCAGCGGCTCGTGGACCCGTTCTACAACCTGGACCAGCGGAACGCGGTGACCGCGAATTTGAGCGGCACGAGCATCCATCTGCAGATCGGGGCCAATCTGGGCATCCGGTTGTCCGAAAATTTCAGTCTTTACGCCACTGCGGGGTATAACTATTGCAATATCGGGGAAATGCGCTATACCCAGGGAGTTGACGCGGACGGCGACGGTTACAACGAGGCCGAGGAAGGCGATGTTTACGGCGATCCTGGCACGCAAAAAGCTTACAACTTTGATTTCAGCGGGGTCTTTTACGGCGCCGGAATCCAGTTCTTCCTTTAGCAAACGCGGGGGCTGGGGCGGGATTTTCCTTTTGAAAAAACCCGCACAAATCAGCCGCCAGTGCTAAAATGTCCAGCAGCCAGGCAAACTGTCCAGAACAAAGCGGGGTGATCGCGTGGGATCCAAACCCAAAACTCTGTTACCCATGGGCGCCGCGATATTTTTCACGGCCCTGACAGTGGACGTTCTGTTTACGCTGGCCCGTCTTGCATTGTATCTGCGGGTGGCCATGCAGCTGCTGGCCATTGCCGGATTGATCTTGATGCTGGTAGGGCTCGTGCAACTGATTATCTTCAAAATAAAAGCCAGGAGGACCGCGGCGTGAGGCGCAACCGTTTATCCGCCTGCCTGTTGTGTGCCGGAACCTTGCTCTGGGCCGCCTGTGCGCCCGGACCGGTCCCGGAACTGCAGGGCGATGATTACCTGCCGCCCTACGACCTGATCGCCGGTAATTTTTCCGAGACCGACGCTTCCCTGGACCTGCAATTCACCAAGGTCGAGGTTTACAAGGCGCCGACGGACCGGGACATCTACGGCGAATGGCTGGTGACCGCCCAAGTGCTGAAGGTCTTTGCCGGAGAGCAGAACCCCGGCGACACCTTCCTGTTTTACTGGGGGTTCGAGCGGGGAATTCCCATGCCGGATGCCCAGGGTCATTTCCTGGGCAGTTTCCGTCTGCATGCGTCGGGCAGGTACTATGTGCCTGACAACGGCTACGTGTTCCCGTGGGACGAACAGCTGGAAGCCTACTTCGAAAAAGCCGCCGCCGTGCCGAGATAGCTCCCGAGATGTCCTATTTGCTGGTCGGCATGCTGTTTTTAATGGTGATGCCGTTGTTAGGCTTTGGCGCGGCGGTTTGGTTGCTCCCGAAACCCCTGCTGAGGAATACCCTCTATTTCTCCCCGTTACTGGGATATTGCGCCCTGAGCCTGTTCGGCTGGTATGGCTACCGCTGGAATCTGCCCGGCACTGATGCCTACGCTTACTACGTTTTAGGCCTTCTTCTCCTCCTGGGGCTGCTCTCGCTAAGGAAATTACAGAAATCTGTGATGGCGGACATCTTCAACCGTGAAGCGTTATACGCCTGTGCGTTCATGTTGCTGATCTTCATCATCGTTAGTATTCCCTTTTGGAATCAGCCCGAAAGTTTAACTTCGCGATCTTTTATGAACAACGACATCGCCGATTCAGCGTCGGTCGGTACCTTTTTAAAAGAATTTCAAAGGTCTGCCACGCAAGGGTTCCTGGGACAATCGGACGCTTTCAGGGGTCAGGCAGATACCACGCTTTTTGGCGGGCCTTTGCTAAGCGCTTTCCTGGCCTCGGTGTTCGGATTGCAAACCTATCAGATCCAAAGCATGACGGTAAATGTCTTTTTTTCTTTTGGCTGCCTGGTTCTTTATTTCGTTTTGCGAAATGTCTTTGGATATGGTAAGCCCCCCAGTCTTGTGATAACGCTCCTTTTTGGCTTACATCCGGTGCTTCTTTACACCGTGTACAATGGGTTCCAAGGACAAATAATCGGTCAAAGTCTGATGCTGGGCTTGTTGGGTATGGCTCTGCCTCCGGGCCTCAACCAGATCTCGAACAAGCAGCTCTTGAGTCGTCTACCAGTAGTTGTACTTCTGGGCTGGGGTCTTTTGGCGACCTACAACCATATGCTGCCTGTGGTTGTGGTTTTGCTGATGGTCATGGCCGCAACATATTTTATTTCGAGTGGAAATTGGTCGGGTTTGATCCGGTATGGCCTGTTCGCTATAGTGGCCCTTTGTCTAATGTCAATCCTATCATTGACCCGAGCCAAAGGGTTGGTAGGCGACTTTCTTTTGCGTGGCACTCAAGAAGCGGGCTGGCATATGCCTGAATTTTTATTGGATGCGGTTTTTGGTTTTACCTCTAATCACCCGGATTTGAGCCCTCATTCATTGCTGACGCGCCTGGGTTTATCCCTGGCGCTGGGAATGGTAGTGCTAGCCGGATTCCGGGACGCTTGGCAGAAGGATAAACCTATCTTTATGTTGGCCGCGGGGAGCTTATCAATGATCTTGGCTGGTTATGCCGCGTGGTGCTGGATAGGCCGCGGGGAGCAAGGTTTTGGTGGATATAAAAGTTACAAATGGATCTCTTTCTTTTTGCCATGGATACTAGCCTGTGCGATGCTAGCTTTTAGGGAGTGGACCGGCAAGGTTTCTCCAATGAAACAGATGGGCCTGACCGGAGCCATGGTGGTTTTGTTGAGTGGCAATGTGTACTCGGCCAGCATGAGCATCCAGCGCATGTTTGAGACGCATTTGGTCGTTACACCCGAGATGGCCGCCCTTTCGAGGATTGAAAACGATCCGAAGGTGGATTCGATCAATATTTTGGATGGTAGTTGGTGGCATATACTTTGGGAAACTAATTTTTTATTGAGAAAGAAATTATATTTCCAGTCCTCCACCTACGCTGGCCGGATGGCATCGGAACTGAATGGAGAGTGGGATTTGGCAAGAACCAGTGATGTCGGCCCGGCCGCCGAGTCGGAGGATATTGTTCCTTTAAATACCAGTTACTACCTACGGAAGAGACACAAATAAAGAACCTCCTGCTGGGTTCGTGAACACGCGGGACTCTAATCTTTGAACTCACCCTAGCTAGCAAACGCTATCCATGAAACACTTGAACCGGACCGGGGTTTAATGGTATTGTTCCCGGTTAAGCGTTTTGATTTCAACCTTTTTTGGGAGAGTGGCCCTTGCGACGTTTAGGCATCATCATCCTGACTCTTGGAATGGCGCAGACCGCCGTGGCCGCGGAATTAAAGCTTGCCACGGATAAGGACGCCTACTGGCGGTATGAACTGGTCACCTTGACCGCGAGCCTGGGGCAAACCGGTTCGGCCCAGGCGGCCGCGCTGCCTGAACAGCTGCGGGCCACTTTCTGGTTCGGAGACCAAAAGGTGGTGACGGTCGGCAAAGTGGAGTCCGTTCCGCTGCATTCCAGCGGTCCCAATGTCTGGCGGGGATACTGGCCCATCCCCTTCAATCCCAAACTGGGAAGTTATCAGGCCAAAATATCGGTCCTGGACGCCGAGGGCGTGACCATGACCGCGTCCGCCACTTTTAAGATCCAGGGCCGCCAGCCGCACGACCTGCCCAAGGGTTTTTCGGTCGTCACCTACGAGGGCGGCAAGAAAGGCCCGGGTGACACGCCCAGTCCGATTTCCGGCGAGCCGGACTCCTGGCGCAACCTGATCAAGTGGGCGGACCTCATGGGCGCGGACGCGTTTTGGCACTGCATCGGCCAGACGCAGGTGTGGTCCAAGGTCAAGCCGGAACAGTATCCCTGGTCCACGTACACCGTAAGGCTTATGAGCAAGATCGGCGAGGCGGCGCACGCGGCCGGCATGCAGTACGGCGCGTGGATCACCGCGTTCGTGGTCATCGGCGACAAGATCGAGGACAGCGGCTACACGTTCACCCTGGGCTATAACCGCGCGCAGAACGCGCTGCGGCAGCTGCGTTACGTTTCGCTCGGCTGCGAACTGCGCATCCAGCACATCATTGAACTCCTGAAGAAATTCGAGGCCGATCCCAACGTGGATTATCTCGGCCTGGATTATATGCGCACGGATTTTGGCGGGTACGAGTTCGCGAACGAGTTCGTGCGCGACATGTCCGTGCCCGCGCCGCCGGAATGGCCGCGCTGGACCGACGCCGAGCGCAGCCTGTGGATGGCGCGCCTGATCGAAGTGGAGCGCAGCCTGGCGGCCCGCGAGCAGTGGCAGTGGTGGCGGGCGCACCAAGTGGGCCTGATTCTCACCCGCATCCAGGACGAGGTCAAGCCGACCAAACCCCTGTGGGTCTTTTCTCTCGGCTGGAAAACCGGCCACCAGCATGGGCAGGACCTGTTCATGATGCGGGACGCGGGCGTCGGCTTCAATGCGCCCATGTTCTATTCCATTGACAAGCCGGATTACCCGCATATGCTCAAGTCCTGGGCCGACTATCTCGGCAACGGGTCGGCCAGTGTGGTGATCGGCCAATGCGTGGATTGGAACCTGTTGGGCCGCACCACCAATCCGGCCAGCCCCGCGGAACATGTGGAGCGGCAGGTCCAGGCCATGGAACAGCTTAAACCGCACGCGACGAATTTCGGGTTTTTCTGGCACGACTTGGCGCGCGCGTTTTGGGGCGCGCGCGGCCCCTATGGCGCCTGGGAATGGGTCATGGCCGGCGCGACCTCGTTTAGCCGGCTGAAAGCGGAAAGCGGGCGGCTGTCTTACCGCGTGAAGTTGCTGCCGCCCGTGGATGTCATCAAGGGCCAGGCGGCCGAACTGCGCGTGGAGGTGACCAACACCGGCAGTTCGCTCAACGCCGTGGCCTTGGAACTCGTGCCCTTGCCGCGCTTGACCATCCTGGAGAGCGAGCCTAGAATACTGTCGGCGCCGTGGCCCGAGGACAACCGGCAGACCGCGCGTCTGCGTTTCCGGACGGACCAAGCGTACGCGGCCAATGGCAACTGGCAGATGGTGGCCGTCAAGGCCAAGAGCGGGGAGGACGTTCCACGCGACGCCTGGTTCGACTTCATTTATCTCCCGGTCACGACCGAACTCGGGCCGCCGCTGCCGGGCAGCACCACGCCCACGGCCGTCTCCACGCCGGTGAGCGTGAAACCGAACGCTAAACGGGCCGAGCGGCCCAGAAAGACCGCGCCGAAGCGGTAACTCTTATGGCCAACCCGCTGATCCGCAACTTCTGCATCATCGCGCACATTGATCACGGCAAATCCACCCTCGCGGATCGGATCCTGGAGATCACCCACGCCATTTCCCGGCGCGAGATGCGTGAGCAAGTGCTCGATGACATGGACCTGGAGCGCGAACGCGGCATTACCATCAAGGCCAAGGCCGTGCGCCTGAACTACAAGGCCCCGGACGGCATTATCTACCAGTTCAATCTGATTGACACGCCCGGGCACGTGGACTTCAACTACGAGGTCAGCCGTTCGCTTTCCGCCTGCGAGGGCGCGCTCTTGATCGTGGACGCCTCGCAGGGCATCGAAGCCCAGACCCTGTCCAACGCGGAACTGGCCATCTCCCACCGGCTGGTGCTGGTGCCGGTGCTGAATAAGATCGACCTGCCGGCCGCGCGGCCGGCCGAGATCAGCCACCAGATCGAAGAGGTCTTCCAGATCCCGCGCGAGGAGATCATTCTCGCGTCCGCGAAGACCGGCCAGGGCACGGCCGCGATCCTGAAAGCCGTGGTGGAAAGGATCCCGCCTCCGCAGGGCGACGATCAGGCGCCGTTCAAGGCCCTGGTGTTCGATTCCCATTTCGATTCTTACCGAGGCGTCATCATATACCTGCGGGTCATTGACGGCGCGCTCGCCAAAGGGATGACCGTGCGCATGCTGTCCACGGGCACGGCTTACGAGGTGGATGAAGTCGGCATTTTTACGCCCCACGAACAGGCCGTGGACCGGCTGGTGGCCGGCGAAGTCGGCTACCTGACCGCGGGCATCAAAAATATAGCGGACGTCAAGGTCGGCGACACGGTGACCGATCACCTGCATCCCGCGGCCGAGGCCCTGCCCGGGTTCCGCGACGTCAAACCCATGGTCTTCTGCGGGCTGTTTCCCATCGAGGCCGGTGAATACGAGAATCTGCGCACGGCCCTGGAAAAACTCAAGCTCAATGACGCCTCGATGTTTTACGAACCGGAAAATTCCGTGGCCCTGGGATTCGGTTTCCGCTGCGGGTTCCTGGGGCTCCTGCATATGGAAATCATCCAGGAGCGCCTGGAACGCGAATTCAATCTGAGATTGATCGCCACCGCGCCCTCGGTTGTGTTCCGGGTGCACAAGACCGACCGCACCCAGCTGGACGTGGACAACCCCTCCAAGCTGCCGGCGGTCGGGGAAATCGAGGCGATCGAAGAACCGTTCATGCTGGTGACCATTCTGGTGCCGGTGGATTACGTGGGCGCGGTGATGCAGCTTGCCCAGGAGCGGAGGGGCAATTACCTCAACACCGAATACCTCGATCCCCAGCGGGTTAAACTGACTTATGAGCTGCCCCTGATCGAGATCATCATGGATTTTTTTGACCTGCTCAAGTCGCGGACCCGCGGCTACGCCAGCATGGACTACGAGCCCATCGGCTACCGCCGGGAACACATGGTCAAGGTGGACATCCTGGTGAACAAGGAACCCGTGGACGCGCTGTCGTTCATGTGCCACCGTGACTCGGCGGAATTTCGCGGCCGGGCCCTGGCGGAGAAACTGCGCGAGCTGATTCCGCGCCAGCAGTTCGAAGTGCCCATTCAGGCGACTATCGGCGCCAAGGTGATCGCGCGGGAAACGGTCCGGGCGCTGCGCAAGGACGTAACTGCCAAATGTTACGGCGGCGACATCACCCGCAAGCGCAAACTGCTGGAGAAGCAGAAGGAAGGCAAGCGCCGCATGAAGCATGTGGGCAGCGTGGAAATCCCCCAGTCGGCTTTTCTGGCTGTGTTGAAGATAGAAAAATAAACGATTATAATTGGCCGGTCATGGCGAGCCCCAAGGGCGTGGCCATCTCGGAGTGGAGTGGTCCCCCGGACTAAAGTCCAGGGCTCCCTCCCTCCGCAATAAAATCCCGCAAATCATCTCCCCGGCCGAAGGTCCCTTCGGGAGCTGAAGCCCGGGGATTCATGCGGAGGGATTGAACGCCAGAACCGGGATGGCTTCGTCATCCCCCGGCTCCTCGCGATGACCGAAAACGGTTTGGGCATCAACCTAGAATCCCGGAGGGGTCCCATGTGGGAATGGATCAAAACCGCGGAAGCGGCGGAACTGATATTCTACGGATTGCTGGTGGGATTGACCCTGGCGGAAATCGTCATGCGGTTTCTGCTCAAAGTCTCAAAACAGAACATCATCCTGGAGTACGTGGATTCGGGTTTTATCGCCATCCTGCTGGCCCTGGTCATCCGCACCCTGTTCCTGCAGGCCTTCAAGATCCCGTCGGGTTCCATGGAAAGCACCCTGCTCATCGGTGATCACCTGCTGGTGAACAAGTTCGTCTATGGCACGCCGGTGCCGTTCACGGACCGGCGCATCCTGAAGATCCGCGATCCCCGACGGGGCGAGATCATCGTGTTCAAATATCCGGAGAATCCCCGGAAGGATTTCATCAAGCGCTGCCAGGGCCTTCCGGGCGACATCATCGAGATCCGGGACAAGGTGCTCTACGTCAATGGCCAGCTCAAACAGGAGTCGTACACGACCTTCCGCGATCTGCGGGTCCTGCCGCCGGAGCTCAGCCCGCGGGACAATTACGGCCCGGTGACCGTGCCGGCGGACAGCTTCTTCATGATGGGAGATAACCGCGACTACTCGGCGGATTCCCGTTTCTGGGGGTTTCTGCCGCGCAAACTGATCAAAGGCAAAGCCTGGGTGATCTACTGGCCGATCCCGCGCTGGCGGGTCATCAAATGACCTCCGCTTCTCCGGGGTACGGCGTTTACGTGCATCTGCCGTGGTGCCTGGGGAAGTGCGCGTACTGTGATTTTCCCTCCCGCCCCCTGCCCGGTCCCGGGGCCTGGGCGCCCTACCTGGAAGCGGTCCTCCGTGAAATCCGCCTGCGGGCGCGGGGAACGGCCGAGACCGTGTACGTGGGCGGCGGCACCCCGTCGCTGTGCCCGGCGCCGCTGCTCGCGCAGCTCTTGCGGGGCTTCGCCGAATGTCTTCCGCTCGCTGCCCGGCCTGAAGTCACCCTGGAGGCGAATCCAGCCACCCTGAGCCCAGCCAGCCTGGCGGAACTGCGCGCCGCGGGATTTAACCGGTTGTCTCTGGGCGTGCAAAGCACCTCGGACCCTTTGCTGCGCGTGCTGGGGAGGTTGCATACCGCCAGCCAGGCGCGCGATACCCTTGCCAGCGCCCGCCAGGCGGGGTTTGACAACCTGAGCGTGGATTTGATGTACGGGCTGCCCGGGCAGACCCTGGAGGACTTTCAGGCCGATCTGCGGACTCTCGCGGAATGGGGGCCGGAACATATTTCGCTCTACGCGCTGAGCGTGGAGGCGGGAACAAGGCTGGAAGCGGACCTGCGGGAGGGCCGGATGGCCTGGCCGGACGAGGATCTAGCCGCGGAGATGTACGCCTGGGCGCGGGAGTTCCTCGCCGGCCGGGGATTCCGGCAGTACGAGTTGTCTAATTTCGCCTTGCCGGGCCGCGCGTGCCGCCATAATCTCAAATATTGGAACGACCAGGAATATTTCGGCTTTGGCGCGGCCGCGCACTCGTACCTGCAGGGCGTCCGCAGCTGGAACGAACAGGATCCCGAAGCCTATCAGAGAGCCATTTTCGAGTCGAACACGGCGCTGGCGGGCCAGGAGACTTTAACCGGAGACCACCGTGTGGCGGAAACATTGATCCTGGGTTTGCGGTTGACCCAAGGACTGCAGGACAGCTCGCTGCAGGCGCGGTTTGAGGAATCCTGGGCGGAAAAATTCCGTCCGCGTCTTGCCGAACTATCGCGGCAGGGCTTGCTGCGGATGGAGAAAGAAAACATCTACCTGACACCCAAGGGCATGCTCTTAGCCAACGTGGTTTTCAGGGAAATCCTTTAATTTCAAGGCTATTTATTTAATGAGGTAAAACGTTTAAAAACAAACCTTTCCTCGGAAGATGCAAACGAACCCCTGTGCCCTGTTCTGCCGGGGATTTCGAATTACCCTTGAAATACCTAGCGAATATTCCTAATTACGCTTGACGCGATTTGAGGGCTGTGGTAGCCTACACTCAAATCCATCAACCTAGACAGGAGGCCATGGATGACTAAAGTTGAATTGATTGACAAAGTTGCCGAGGGTTTAGGTCTGCCCAAACGCGAAATCGAGAAAATGCTTGAAAAGCTGATCTCTACGATTCAAAATGCCCTTAAAGCAGGCCAAAAGGTTTCTGTTGCCGGTCTTGGTACGTTCGTAGTGAAAGAGAAGAAAGCTCGCCTGGCGCGCAATCCAAAGACCGGCGAATCCGTGCAAGTGCCGGCGAAACGCGCTCCGAAATTCCGTCCTGGGAAAGAACTGAAGGAAATTATTCAGTAAATTTGTTCTCAATTTAAACGGTTCTGCAGCCGTTTATTATTATAAGGTTTTTACGCCCTCTCGAAGTCTGTCATCACCGCGAAATCCAAGTCTGCGAGGGGCGGGGGAGGCTGCATGATGGAAAAGAAAAAGCCGGCATCCAAGAGCGTCCGCAAAGCGGCGCCGCCGAAAAGTGCTGTTCCTGGCGCCGGGGAGAAGACCACGGTTAGAAAAAGAACCGCCTCCGCCGCTTCGGCTGCTGCCAAGAAAATACCGGTGGCCAAAGCCACTGCCCGCAAGCCGGAACAGCCCCAGACCGCCCCGGTTGCGTCCGTCGCGCCCGTGTACGCACAATCCACGCCCCAGCCAGCGCCGGCGCCGGAGGCGCCGCCTTCTTACTGGCAGGACCGTTACGGCGATAACCGCATTGTGCTGATGATCCGGGATCCGTACTGGTGCTTCGTGTATTGGGATCTTTCGTCCGAGAAGCAGACCGAGGCCATCCGGGAACTGCAGCGGGCGGGCGCCAAGTTGATGCTGCGGGTTTACGACGTGACCGAGCTCGAGTTCGACGGGACCAACGCCCACCGCACCATGGACATCGAAGTGACGGAAGAAGCCACCAACTGGTACATCAATGTTTGGGCCGCGGACCGCGCGTACTGCGTGGATCTGGGCCTGCTGTATCCCGACGGACGTTTTGTCACGCTGGCCCGTTCCAATGTGGTCACCACCCCAAGAGATTCGGTTTCCAACGTGATTGACGAAGAGTGGATGGTGGTGGACGAGACGTTCGACCGCCTGTACCAAGCGGCCGGCGCTTCCGAACTGGGACGCGCGTCCGAGGCCATCACCAAATTCATGCTCAAACGGGTGCGGGCCGACGTCAGTTCCGGCGGCCTGGCCAGCATGGGTTCCGAAGGTGGACGGCCGCGCGAGCGGCGCCCGGAGGACTTCTGGCTGGTGGTCAACACGGAGCTCATCGTGTACGGGGCCACCGAACCGGATGCCGCGGTGACGGTTCAAGGCCAGCCCATCCGCTTGAATCCTGATGGAACCTTCTCGGTCCGTTACGCCCTGCCTGATGGCAAGCAGACCATCCCCGTCAAGGCCGTGAACGCCGCCGGTTCGCAGGAACGACAAATCACCCCCGTCGTCGAAAAACGCACCGAGTAATCCAGGGAGTCGGCATGGCGGATCACGGTTATCTTATGATGGTTTTGCACGCCCATTTGCCTTACGTGCGCCATCCTGAATACGACGATTTTCTTGAGGAAGACTGGCTCTACGAGGCCATCACCGAAACGTACATTCCCCTGATCGGGATGTGCGAGCGCCTGGCCGAGGACGGCGTGCCCTTCCGCTTGACCATGTCGCTTACCCCCACCCTGCTCAGCATGCTGGCCGACCCGCTGCTGCAGGAGCGCTATCTGTCCCATATCCATCATCTGATCGAACTGGCCGAGCGCGAAACCGAGCGGACCCGCTGGCAGCCCGAGTTCAACGGCACCGCGCACATGTATCTGCACCGCTTCCGGCACGCGCGCTGGCTGTTCGCCGACAAATACCACCGCAACCTCATCACCGCGTTTCGCAAGTACCAGGACCTCGGCTATCTGGAGCTCATCACCTGCGGAGCCACGCACGGCTACCTGCCGCTCATGCTCAACCGCATCGCCCAGCGCGCGCAGATCGCGGTCGGCGTCCAAACGCACGAGCGGTTCCTGGGCGTCAAACCCCGCGGCATCTGGCTGGCCGAGTGCGGCTTCGAGCCCGGCGTGGACGAGCTCCTGCGCCAGCAAGGCATCCGTTTCTTTTACATTGATTCCCACGCCGTCTTTTTCGGCAGCCCGCGTCCCAAGTACGGTATCTATGCGCCGATCTATACCCGCGGCGGCGTGGCGGCATTCGGGCGGGACGCGGAATCCTCGAAACAGGTGTGGAGCTCCAAAGAAGGGTATCCGGGCGATTATCAGTACCGGGAGTTTTACCGTGATATCGGGTTTGACCTGGAGTATGACTATATCCGGCCCTACATCCACGGGCAGGGATTTCGCATCCCGACGGGCATAAAATATTACCGGATCACCGGTCCCACGGACAGCAAGGAGCCTTATTCTCCCCAGGCCGCGCGGGACAAGGCGGCGGAGCATGCGGGAAATTTCATGTTCAACCGCCAGAAGCAGGCGGAATTTCTCCACGGGCTGATGGGCAAAAAGCCCGTGATCGTTTCCCCGTACGACGCGGAACTCTACGGCCACTGGTGGTACGAAGGGCCCGAATTCCTGGAGTTTTTATTCCGCAAGCTGCACTACGACCAAAACGACCTGCGGCCCGTGACCGCGCCCGAATACCTCGCGGAGAATCCGACCCTGCAGGTGGTGATGCCGACCACGTCCTCCTGGGGGTACAAAGGTTATCATGAACAGTGGCTGGCCGGGCCCAACGACTGGGTCTACCGCCACCTGCATAAAGCCGTGGAGCGGATGGTCGAACTGGCCGACACCTTCCACCATCCCAGCTACCTGCAGCGGCGGGCCCTCAACCAGGCCGGCCGGGAGTTGCTGCTGGCCCAGAGTTCGGACTGGGCGTTCATCATGAAGACCGGCACCATGGTGGAGTACGCGGTCAAGCGGACCCGCGACCATCTGGAACGCTTCAACCGGCTCTATTGGGATCTCAAGAACCACCGGGTTGAGGTTGACTGGCTTTCGGATATTGAATATAAAGATAATGTGTTCCAAGACCTGGACTATAAATTGTACGCGAGCCGGGCTTGAATCGGAATGGATGCGCTGATGCTGCCCTTGAATGAACGGGACCACATCCTGCTGGCCGCCTTGATCGAGCGGCATATCGCCACCGCGGCGCCGGTCAGTTCGCACGAACTGTGCGACTATTACGGGTTCGATTGGAGCTCGGCCACGGTGCGCAACGTGCTGGCCCGGCTGGAGGCGGCCGGCTATCTCGAACATCCCTATACCTCGGCCGGCAAAGTGCCGACCATCCTGGCCTACCGTTACTTTGTGGAGCATTTACTGCGGCAGGAAGGGCCGGCCATGGACCGGACCCTGCCCAAGGCTTTTGAAATCCTGCGCGAGGTTCAGCGGCGAGAGGACCTGATTCAGCTCACGGCCCAAGTGCTGGCGGTCACCTCCCAGCTGCTCGCGGTCAGCTGGCTCCCCGCGCACGAGGGAGAACGGCTCAAGCGCATCCGGCTTTATCGGTTGGCGAGCCGGAGGGTGCTGGTCGCGGTGGAGACGCTCTCGGAGGCGGTTTTCCGCCAGGTCGTGGACTTGGGGGAACACGCCAGCCTGGAACTGCTGGAACACGCGGCGCGGCTGATCAACGGGCGCGGCCGCGGGCTCACGGCCCCGGAACTGGAACAGCTGTCGCATACGCCCTGGCCGGGCGCGGACCGGCGCCTGACGGCGTGGCTGCGGAGGACCCTGTCCTGGGCGGTGGCGCAGTTGCAGGCCAGCCACCGTTCGGAAGTGGTTTTGGAAGGCACCAGCAATTTGATCCAGCAGCCCGAATTCAACGACCTCGCCGCCACACGGCGCCTGATCGCGATGCTGGACCGCCGGGAGGACCTCCTCAAGTCTTTCGAAGCGCCGGGCATCGAACGCGAGGGCATCCGCGTCGTGTTCGGCGAAGACGCGTCCGGGCCGCTGTCTGCCCTGGCCCTGATTACCGAAATCGTGCCGCTTGCTCCGGTGGGCGGATGCGTCCGCATCGGCGTGATCGGGCCCCGGCGCATGGCCTATCAGCGGATCATTCCGCTGGTGAACACGGCGGCGCGGGTCCTGGCGCACGCCCAGACCAGGGAGTCAGACCGTGTGGTACGATAATCCCGAGGACGAAAAGACCAAATCCGCGCCCCCGGCGCAGGACCCTGGCAAGAGTTCCGCGAATCCGGTCTTTCCCGGGAGCCAGGACCCGACCAAGGCCTTCGGCGAGGAAGTCGAAGAGCTGCCGGGCGGGGAAGCGACGCCGGACGAGCTGGCCGCCCTGCGCGCCAAACTCAAGGAACTGGACGAAAAAGCCAATCAAAATTACGACCGTTACCTGCGGGCGCTGGCCGAGATGGAAAACACCAAAAAGCGCCTGGCCCGGGAGCGGGCGGAACTCATGCGCTACGGCGGCGAGGATTTGCTGCTGGAGATATTGCCGGTCGTGGACAACCTGGAACGCACCTTGACCCACGCCCAGGAAGCCACGGACGCGAAAAAGCTCGCCGAGGGCGTGGAGCTGATCTACCGCCAGCTCGTGAATTCCCTGGAGAAGATGGGGATCACGCGCATCGCCGAGGCGCCATGCGCCTTTAACCCGACCATCCACCACGCCTTACAACGGGTGGAGGATAAAAGCGTGCCGGATGATACCGTGGTGGAAATCCTGCAAAAAGGCTACACCTTGAACGGTAAAGTGGTGCGGCCGGCCATGGTTAAGGTGGCCAAGCATTAATATGAAGAGGGAGTTATCACATGGGCAAAGTCATCGGGATTGATCTGGGTACGACCAACTCCTGCGTGGCGGTCATGCAGGGCGGAGAACCAGTGGTCATTCCCAGCGCCGAAGGCGCCCGGACCACGCCGTCGGTGGTGGCCTTTACCAAAAACCAGGAACGTCTGGTCGGCCAGGTCGCGAAACGCCAAGCCATTACCAACCCCGAGAACACCGTTTTTTCCATCAAGCGGTTCATGGGCCGCCGGTTCAACGAAGCCACGGAGGAGGAAAAGATCGTCCCCTACCGCACCTTGGCCGCGTCCAACGGCGATGTACGCGTCGAGGCCATGGGGAAGCAGTACGCGCCGCCGGAGATCTCGGCCATGATCCTGCAGAAGCTCAAGGCCGACGCTGAGGCGTATTTAGGCGAACCCGTGACCGAAGCGGTGATCACCGTGCCGGCCTACTTCAACGACAGCCAGCGCCAGGCCACCAAGGACGCGGGCAAAATCGCGGGGCTCACGGTGCTGCGCATCATCAACGAACCCACCGCCGCGTCTCTGGCGTACGGCCTGGATAAAAAGAAGAACCAAAAAATCGCCGTCTTCGACCTGGGCGGCGGCACGTACGACATTTCCATCCTGGAGCTGGGCGACGGCGTGTTCGAGGTCAAATCCACCAACGGTGACACACACCTGGGCGGTGACGACTTCGACCAGGTCATCATCAACTGGCTGGCGGACGACTTCAAGCAGAACTACGGCATTGACCTGCGCCAGGACAAGATGGCCCTCCAGCGCCTGAAGGAAGGCGGCGAAAAGGCCAAGTGCGAGCTCTCCACCATGCTGCAGACCGAGATCAATTTGCCTTTTGTCACGGCCGATGCCTCGGGGCCCAAGCACCTGACCACCACCCTGACCCGCGCCAAACTGGAGCAGCTCACCGGCCAGCTGGTGGAGCGGACCATTCCGCCCATGCGGCGGGCGCTGGAAGACGCCGGACTCCAGCCCGACGACATTCAGGAAGTGGTCTTGGTCGGCGGCCAGACACGCATGCCCCTGGTGCAGCAGAAGGTGAAGGAATTTTTCAACCGCGAGCCGCACAAAGGCGTGAATCCCGACGAGGTCGTGGCGGTGGGCGCCGCGATCCAGGCCGGGGTGCTGAAAGGCGAGGTCAAGGACGTGCTGCTGCTGGATGTGACGCCGCTCACCCTGGGGATCGAGACCCTCGGCGGCGTGAGCACTGAGTTGATCCCCCGCAACACGACCATTCCCACGAAAAAAAGCCAGGTTTTCTCGACGGCCTCGGACAACCAGACTACGGTCTCGATCCGCGTCCTGCAGGGCGAGCGGAAGATGGCCGACGACAACCGGACCCTGGGCCGCTTCGACCTTACCGGCATTCCGCCGTCCCCCCGTGGCGTGCCGCAGATTGAAGTCGCCTTTGACATAGACGCCAACGGCATCGTGCACGTGTCGGCCAAGGACCTGGGCACCGGCCGCGAGCAAAAGATCACCATCACGGCCAGTTCCGGCCTGGACCAGAAGGACATTGACCGCATGGTCAAGGAAGCGGAGTCCCATGCCGGCGAGGATGTGCAGCGCCGCCAGACCGCCGAAGCCCGCAACCGCGGCGACGCGCTGGTGTACAATACCGATAAGATCCTGGCCGAACACGGCGAAAAAGTGGACGAGTCGGTGCGTGACCAGGTCAAGAAGGCCATTGAGGAGCTTAAAAAATCCCTCGCCGGGGACGACGCGGAGGCGATCAACGCCGCCTGCGGCCGGGTCGAGAAACTGGCCCAAAAGATCGGCGAGGCGGTGTACGCCCGCGCCACGCAGTCAACCGGCCCGGCCCAGACCGGCGAGGAAAAACCGGCCGCGGAAGAAAACGTGGTGGACGCGGAATTCAAGCCCCAGGACCAGCCGCAGGATAAGACGTAGCTGGCGCGTGCAACGATCCGAGTGGTTTTTCTGACCGCGGCGCGTCGAGCCAACCGGCCGCGCCGCGGTCTTTTCTTTGAAGGAGCCATGCATGGCAAGCAAGCGGGACTATTATGAAGTGTTGGGCGTGCCCCGGGCCGCGGACGAGGAGGCGATCAAGAAAGCCTACCGTACGCTGGCCAAGCGATACCATCCGGACGCCAATCCCGGCGACAAGAGCGCCGAGGAGAAATTCAAGGAAGTCAACGAAGCCTACGAGGTGCTGAAGGACAGCCGGAAGCGCCAGGCCTACGACCAGTTCGGGCACGCGGGCGTGAATGCACAAGCTGGCCCGGGGGGTGGCGCCGGGTTCGGCGGCTTTTCCGACTTCGGCGACGTGGGCGACGTTTTTTCCGAGATTTTCGAGGGGTTTTTCGGCGGGAGCCAGACCGGTGCGCGGGGAACGCGCGGCCGGGCGCAAACCCGCGCGCGGCGCGGCGCTGACTTGCGCTACGATCTGACGATCACGTTTCTCGACAGCGCGCGCGGCACGGAAAAACAACTCGAGATCCCCCGCCTGGACAATTGCGACGCCTGCCAGGGCACGGGCGTCAAACCCGGCACCCGTCTGAAAACCTGCGCCACCTGCCAGGGCAGCGGACAGGTGCGCATGTCGCAGGGCTTTTTCTCCGTGATGCGGACCTGCCCCACCTGCAACGGTGAAGGACAGATCGCCGAACAGCCCTGCGCGGCCTGCCGCGGCGAAGGCCGCAAGCGGAGCGCGCGCAAGATCTCCGTCAAGGTGCCGGCCGGCGTGGAAACCGGCAGCCGGCTTAAATTGGCGGGCGAAGGGGAAGCGGGGCTGCACGGCGGGCCGCACGGCGACCTGTACGTGGTGATTCAGGTGCGGCCGCATCCGGTGTTCACGCGCGCCGACGAGGACCTGCTGTGCGAGGTCCCCATCCCATTCATGACCGCCGCCTTGGGAGGCGAGGTCGAAGTGCCGACCCTGACCGGGGCGGTCAACATGAAGATTCCGGCTGGCACCCAATCTGGCCGGGTTTTTCGGCTGCGCGGCAAGGGGTTTCCCAATCTGCGCGGTCTGGGAACCGGCGACCAGCTGGTCACGGTCAAGGTGGAGACGCCCGTGCGCCTCACCGCCAAGCAAACCGCGCTTTTAAAGGAGTTTGCCGGTCTGACCGGGGAAGACCATCATCCTGGCATCCAGGAATACCACCAACGCATTCGGGACTTAAACGGCTGAATTCCCGAAAAGGAGCGCTTCTTCATGCCGCACATTCCGCGCCGACTGTTCTTGGGTTGGGTGCTGGCGAGTCTGGCCTGGACGGTTTCGGGTTGCGGCGGCGGCCAGAAGGCCACCCTGGCCGACAGCATGAAACACGCCCGGGCGATCAAACGCCAGGCGTTACTGCAGCAGTCGGGACTTTCCAAGTACCTTGCCGGCGTGGACGATACGGCGCGTCTGCTGTACGTGGCGATGGTTGACGGCCAGGCTCAAATCCACTCGGTTCAGCCGGACGGAACGGGCGTCACGCAGCTGACGCGCGAACCGGGGTATAAAACGAAGCCGGTCTGGAACCTGCCGCACACGCAAATCGCGTTTTATCAATATCCGGACGACCGTCCGCTGGGCGACACGGTTTCGATCATGGTCATGCAGGCCGACGGCAGCGGGCTGCGCGCCGTCGTCAGCGGCAAGCGCATTGATGCCCGGCGTCTCCGGGCCGTGTGGAAGCCCGACAGCACCGTCCTGTTTGTTCAGGAACGCGATTTTCCCACCATCCTCTATGGCTACGACGTGGCCACCGGCCAGCAGGCGGAGACGATCCGCCTGCCCAAAAGCAGTTTCCTCACCGAGGTGCATTCGATTTCCCCGGACATGACGTTCCTGGGCGGCACGGGCCCGGCCAAGCAAGACAATGTGATGCATGTGGGCACCGTCAAGAGGGACGGCAAACCGGAGACGGACCTCATGCGTCCCTTCCAAAAAGGGTCTTACCAACTGGGAACCGTGGTGTGGTCCTATGACGGCCAGTTGGTGGCGTTCGAGGTGGACAAGATCATCATCGTGATGTCCAAGGTCTTCAGCCTGGGATTCGAAGCCTATACCATCACGCCCCAGGATTTTTCCGGAGAACTCTCCAACCCTTCTTTTTCCCCCAGCGGCGCCCAGGTTGCCTGCATCATGGGCGTGACCCACGAAGGTCAAGTCGGGTCGGGAGACCAGTCGGTGTCCACCGACGTGTGGGTCATGAACGTGAATGGCACCCGCCAGCGCCGCCTCACGCAGGACGGCACCTGCTTCGACCCCGCGTGGTGAAGGGGCGGGAGATGTCCCTGCCGCGTTTGGTGCTTGCGCCGCGACAATTGGCCGAACGGACCCTGCGTCTGACCGGGCCTGAACTCTATCACTGCCGCAGTCTTCGCCTCAAAGTCGGCGACGCGCTCTTGGTTACCGATGGACAAGGCCGGGAGGTTCACGCCACGCTGGTTCGCTGGGAGCGGCGCGCCGTGGAACTCGAGCTGGGCGCGGACACGGACCGGAACCCCGAATCCGCTCTGCGCCTGACCCTGTACCAGGCGCTGGCGCAGGGCGGCAAGCTGGAATGGGTGCTGCAGAAAGCCACGGAACTGGGCGTGTCCCGCTTCGTGCCCGTGGCGACCGCGCGTTCTCAGGCGGGGCGGGGATCCGGACCCGCGCCGCAGCAAAAACGCTGGGAGGAAATCGTCCGGCAGGCGGCGCGCCAGTGCGGCCGTGTCCGGCTGCCGGAAGTCGCTCCACCCATGACCTTCGCCGCGAGCCTGCAAGCACTGCCCGAGGGCGCGCGCGGCCTGATTTTCACCGGCGATGCCCAGACACTGGAGGCGTGGACGGAAGGACCGGCGCCAGGGGAAGTGGGGCTCTGGGTGGGGCCGGAGGGCGGATTTACGGCCGAGGAACTGGCAGCTGCCCGGGAACACGGGTTGCGGGTCGTGCGGCTCGGCCCCCGCGTGCTGCGCACGGAAACCGCCGGCATCGCAGCCGTGGTACTGGTGCAATTTATCTGGGGCGATCTGGGCCCCGGACAAAGGAGCTGACATGCGCCCTCGTTTCTTCCCGATTACCGGCCGCACCCGCCTGGCCGGCGTGGTGGGCTGGCCCATCGAACACACGCTGTCGCCGGCCATGCAGAATGCGGCGTTTCAGCACTGCGGATTGCCGGCCGCCTACCTGCCACTGGGCGTGCCGCCGGACGGCCTGGCCGATTTTTGCCGGGGATGGCGGCGCCTTCGGCCTGTCGGTTTCAATGTCACGGTTCCCCACAAAGAGGCCATTATAGGAAATCTCGATGGTTTGGCGCCGAGCGCGAAGGCCCTGGGCGCGGTGAATACGGTGGTCTGCCGCAGGGGACGCTGGATCGGTCACAACACGGACGGGTACGGGTTTCTGGCCAGCTTGGCCGGCGTATTTTCGCCCCGGGGCCGGCGCGTCGTGCTCCTGGGCGGCGGAGGCGCGGGCCGGGCCGTGGCGTTCTCGCTGGCGCGGGCCGGCGCGGCGCGGTTGACCCTGTCGGAGCCGGACGCGGGACGCCGCCGCCGGCTGATCGAGGACCTCCGGCGCCGCGGTTTTACGGCCGTCGCCGCGGCCAATCCGGGATCCGCGGACCTGCGGGACAGCCTGAAGCAGTGCGGGCTGCTGGTGCAGGCTTCGCCCCTGGGACTGCGTCCCCGGGATCCCCTGCCCTTGCCGGCGGCCTGGATGCCGCGCGGCATTTGCGTTTACGATCTGGTGTACGGAAGCCGCCTCACGCCGTTCCTCCGGCTGGCTCGCAGCCGGAAAAACCGGGTGATTCCGGGATGGAAAATGCTGTTGTGGCAGGGTGCGGAGGCCTTCAAGCTGTGGACGGGCAAAAAGCCGCCCGTGGAGGTCATGCGCGCGGCGCTGATCAGCGCGGGCGGTTTAAAAGAAGTTTGAAAAACAGGAATACTTGTTGTAAGGTGAAATGAGTTTGTTTCCGTCGCGGAGGTTCCTCCCATGCTGACCATGGATGCGCTGGTTCGGTTGATGTTCGAAAAGAAGGCGTCAGATCTGCATCTTTCCCCTGATTCGCCCCCGGCCCTGCGCATTGACGGCGAGATTGTTCCCACCGAACTGGAGGTTTTGCAGCCCACGTCGTGCGCCGCGCTGGTGTTCAGCGTGCTCACGGACGAACAGCGCGCCCGCTTTGAACGGGACGCGGAACTGAAAGTGTCTTTCAGCCTGGAGAACATCGGGCGGGTCCGCATGCAGGTCATCAAACAGCGCGGCCAGGTGGCCGCGAGTCTGCGCAGCATACCGTTCCAGCTGCCCGCCTTCGAGGAGCTGGGTCTCCCGCCCATTGTCGCCGACGTCGTCCAGCTGCCTAAGGGGCTGGTGATCGTCGCGGGGCCGACCGCTTCCGGAAAGTCGACCACCCTGGCGGCCATGGTGGAGTGGATCAACCAGAACAAATCCGTGCATATTCTCACCCTGGAAGACCCCATTGAATACCAGCACGCCAAAGCCAAAGCGATCGTGCACCAGCGCGAGATCGGGTACGATACGCCCAGCAACACGGCGGCTTTACAAAGCGTGCTCTACAGCGACCCGGATGTCGTTTTGCTGGGCGAGATGCACGACGCGGAAACCCTGCAGGCCGCTCTGCGCCTGGCCGAGACCGGGCACTTGGTTTTCGGCGCCCTGCCGGTAACGGACTCCGTGCAGGCGATCGCGCAAATCGTGGACGCGTTCGAACCCCACCAGCAGTACCGCGTCCGCATGCAGCTGTCCATCGTGCTCCAGGCCGTGCTGATCCAGCAGCTCCTCCCGCGCGGCTATGCTTCCGGACGGGTGCTGGCCTGCGAAATCCTGATCCCCACATCCGCGGTCCGCAACCTCATCCGCGAGGAGAAAGAGCACCAGGTGTATGCGCTGATGCAAACCGGCGGCGAGTACGGCATGCAGACCATGAACCAGGCACTGTACGAGCTGTATCAAAAGCAGCTCGTAACGTACAACGAAATCTTCTCGCGGACCACGGACCCGAGGGATTTGCAGCAACTCGTCAAGGGGACGATGTGAGCGGCATGCGGAATCTCTGGCGCTCGGAGAAAGCCTTCACGTTCATCGAGCTGGCGGTCATGGCCGCGCTGGTGGGAATCATCGCCGCCCTGGCGTACCCGTACCTGCAAACCTGGCGGGAAAAAGCGCGCGAGGCGGCCACGCGGGCCAATATTGCCGCGATCAAGGCCGCGATCTCGATCTATTACGGCGATCATGAAGGCGTCTGGCCCACTACCCTCGACGTGAACGACCGTACCCCGGGCTATGGATTCGGCGAATACCTTCCGGTCATGCCCAAGGTCAAAGTGACCTATCCGGAGGACCGCGCCAAGAGTCCGGCCGGCAATACGGTCACCTATAAATCTTTTTCCGATGATCCTGACCTGGGCAAGCCGGGCAGCACGGGTATTGGCTGGCGGTATGACGGACCCCAGCAATCCAACACTGGACGAATTTGGATAAACAGTTCACTCACCGATACCAATGGTGTCTCCTACACAACCTATGGATATCAATAAAGCTTGACCCCACAGTATCCTGGGTATTTTTTACCTTCCGCCAAAAAAGCCTTGTAAATAAAAGCTTTTCCGCAGAAAAAAGGGATGCTCTTTTTGCGGAGAAAGGAAAATCTCTTTTTCGGTTGATTTTTCAATGCCTTTTCATTTATGATGAAAAAAAAGTATTGTTTTTAGGGGTTGAAACGTTTTTAGGTACCTTTGGAGAGGAGACCCGGGTGTTTCGATTCCTTAAAAGCCAGAACTTGATCGGCCTGGACGTTGGATCGCACACCATCAAGGCCGTACAACTCAAAAAAACACCGGAACAAATTCAGCTGGTTAGCCTCGCCTTTCTTGAAGTCCCCCCGGAAATCCAGGAGGAAGCGGACCCTGCGGTTCGCGATGAGCTCCTGGCCCGCACGCTGAAGCAGCTTTTCAAAGAAAGCCAGATCACCGCCAAGCAGGTGGTCACCGCCGTGTCGGGCGATGCGGTGATTGTGCGCTACGTGAAAATGCCCCACATGCCGGAAGAAGAGTTGAAGAACGTTATCAACTATGAAGCCGAGCAGTACATCCCGCTGGCCATTGACCAGATGATCCTGGATTTTGAGGTGCTGGGCGAAGTGGAGGAAGAGGGCGCCCAGAAACTCGAAGTGCTGCTGGTGGCGGCCAAAGCGGACGTGATCGAGCAGCACATGCACTTGCTGCAAATGGCCGGGCTGTCCCCGGCGCTGATTGACGTGGACACGTTCGCCCTGCAAAACGCCTTCGAGACCAACTACGGCCGCATTCCGGACGAAACCGTCAGCCTCATCAACGTGGGCGCCAAGCTGACCACGATCAACATTCTGGAAAACGGTGTCACCCACCTGACCCGCGACGTGGCCGTGGCGGGCAACAACTTCACCCGGGAGATCCAGCGTGAGTTCGACGTCACCTTTGCCCAGGCCGAGGAACTGAAAAACCGGGAAGGGCAGGTGCTGATCGAATCCGAAGACATCCTGCAGATGGAAATTTCGAAAAAAGAGGACAACGCCACCCGCATCGGCGAAGCCATTGCTCCGGTGTTGAACAAACTGGTCGCGGAGATCCAGCGTTCTTTCGATTACTACGAATCCACGATCCGCAAAAAACCCATTTCCCGCATCGTGCTCTCGGGCGGGGCGGCCCGCTTGAAGAACCTGGACAAATACCTGGCGGAAAAATTCAACCTCAAGGTGGAAGTCAACGATCCCTTCAAGGAGATTCTGATACCGGAAAAAAAGTTCGACCTGGATTTTATCCGGCGCAACGCCCAGATGTTCAACGTGGCCGTGGGCCTGGCGCTGCGCGACCCGGAGTAGCGCATGATTCGCATCAACCTGCTGCCGCTCAAGGTGCGCAAAACCAAGGTGGTGGTGCGGCTGACCACCTACCTGATCATCGGTCTGTCGGTGCTGGGCCTGCTCCTGGTGCTGCAGCTGCTCAGCCTGCTTTCCCAAATCCGGCGCCTCGACACCCAGAAGCATAAGCTTCAGGTCGCGGAAGAGGCGCTGGCCGAACGCCTGGGCCCGGTGCGCCATTTGGCCGCGCAGGAACAGCAGCAGGTGGAACTGGACCGCCTGGCTGCCGCGTTGGCGCCTCCGCAGGCAACCTGGATCAGCATCCTGGACCTGCTGGCCGAGTATGTGCAGCCCGATATGTGGCTTACCAAGCTGAGCGCCCAGCAAGTCAAGGAGGCCGATCCGCCCCAGATCATGCTGGAAGGCCGGGCGTATCATAAAATATCGGTGGCCGATCTGCTAACCGGCCTGGAGGGTTCGGGCCGGTTCCGGGAAGTCACGCTGGAATCCCTGGCCGAGGTGACCGTGGACGACCAGATCCAGGTGCAGTTCAAAGTCAAACTCGCCTACGCATCCGTCCCCGCGGCGGTCGAGGCCGCACCGTGAAGCGGGAGTGGTGGTTTTACGCGGGCGGCGGCGCGGCGCTCGTTGCCGTCCTGGCGCTGTATGTGCTGTTCGCCTACCTGCCGCTTTCCCGCCGGGTGGACGGGCACCGGCGCCAGCTGGCCGCCCAGGAGCAATCCTGGAAGCGGGCGCAGGACATGCTCGCCCGCCTGCCTGAATTGAGCGCGGAGGCGGAAAAAGTGCGGTTGCAGCTCGCGCGGGCGGACCGGCGGATTCCGGCCCAGCCGCGCATCCCGGAATTGTTGAAGGACGTGACGCGGGTCGCGGCCGAATGCAATTTGAGCAACCTCCAGTTCGCGCCCCAGCCGCTGGCGCCGAACGCGGAGGACCAGCGTTTTCGCGTGCAGGCCGTGCGCGTGACCGTTACGGGTAACTATCACGACCTGGGGCGATTTTTGAGCCGCGTGGCCGGACTCCAAAGGCTGGTCGTACCACGCGAACTGCAATTGTCCGGCCGGGACGCTACCGGCAAGACCGGTTCCGTGTCGGCCGAGATGACCTTGGTGACCTATGTGCGCGCGCAACCGTAGGGCTGTATGGTGGCTCGTCGTTCTGCTCGGGATCGGCGGCTGGGGTCCAGTGGCCGCGGACGCCCAGGACGCCGGGTTGCGGGCGCCGCGTCCGTCTTATGAAAGCCGGGGCCGCCGGGACCCGTTCGTCCAGCCCCAGTCCGGCCGCCTGCGCAACGTGATGGAGCGGGTGGACATCGCCAATTTGCGGCTGACCGGGGTCATCAGCAATCCCAAACGGAGCATGGCCCTGTTCGTATCGCAGACCGGCACGCGTTTCGGCTACCTGCTCAAGAACGAGCGCCTCTACCAGGAGAACCAGCAACCCGTTCCCGGCGTGACCGGGAGGGTGTATAATTCCAACCAAGTGGTACTGCAGCAGGACGACAAGCAGATCGTGTTCACCTTGCGCTAGCGGCCCGCAGGGGCCGCGCGCGGAAAGCGAGACCTGACCCACCTATGAACCATTGGGGAAGATGGGGCCGTCTGCTCCTGGTGCCGCTGGTCGTGGCCGCGAGCCTAGCCTGGGCGCAGGAAGAAGGGGAACCGGAGGCCGCGGTCAGCGGACCGCTGGCGCGCCTGACCCAGGTGGCCGTGCAGATCGCCGAAGACCAGCCCGTGGTCAAACTGACGACCAGCCGCCGGGTGCAGAGCACCATGTCCTACCTCCGCGATCCGGACCGCCTGCTGATCAAGCTATTGGACACGGTGCTGGTCTGGCGGCCTTCGCTGCGGGAGGTCAACCAGCCCCCGCTGTACCGCATCCGTTCCGCCCAGCATGGCAACGAGGTTTGGGTGGTGCTGGACCTCACCGAGCCCGTGCGCTGGCAGCGCGAAACCCACGCCCGCGGGATCACCCTGCGCCTGGAAGGCGGCGCTGGGTCCGAGGCCGAACCCGCGTTCGCGCCGGCCGCCCAGCCTTCCGGGAAGGCGGCGCAAGCGACGGCCGCGGCCTATCAAGTCGCCGATGTGGCGGCGGAAGCCGACGAGGACAAGGTCCGCCTGATCGTCACCACGGATGGACAGGCCCGGTACCGCCTGGAACGGGACCCCTCCGGCCGGGGGCTTACGCTGACCTTGCACGAAGCGGCGTTGGCCTGGTCCGGCCCGGTCTCCGGACTGCCGGTGGGGCCTGTGCAGCGGGTTTCCGCGCGCCAGGAGACCGCGGCCAGCGAACCGGTGGTGCGCTTGCGCGTGCAGCTGGCCGACGCGGCGCCGTACTTGGTGTTCCAGGACCAGAACCAGGTGATTCTGGAATTCGAAGCCGCGGGCGGGGGAACCGGCCGCGGGCGCCGCGGGAACCTGCTCGCGCGGGTGTCGGTGGACCTGCAGGCGGCGGACGTGGGCGCGGTGCTGCGCGCCCTGGCGCAGGATGCGGGCTTCGACCTGGTGTTTACCCCGGCCGCGGAGAACCTCGCGGGTCCGCAGTCGTTGGTGACGCTGTCCATTAACGAACAGCCTCTGCGCGCGGTGCTCGAATTCGTTTTGAAGCCCCGCCGTCTGGCCTACGCGGTCAGCGGCAATACCCTCCGCGTCGGGCTGGCCACGGAGTTCCCCCTGGAGAGCCGGGTTTTTACTTTAAAGAACCTCGCGGCCGGCGAGGCCAACCTGGCACAGACGCTGGAAACGGTGCTGACGGAAGGCACCCAAGGGAAAGTGGTGGTGGATCCCTACAGCAACCGGGTGGTGGTTTCGGCCGTGCCCAGCGACCTGGCGGCCGTGGAGTCCGTTCTGCGTAAAATGGACGTGGAGCGGCGCCTGGTCAGCCGGACCTTTGTGCTCAACTACAACCAGGCCGAGCGCCTGCGGCCGCTGGTGCAGCCCGCTCTGTCGCCACTGGGATCCCTGCAGGAGAACACCGGTGAAAATTCGCTGGTGGTAACCGACATACCGGGCAATCTCAACACCGTGGCCCGCCTGATCCGGAGCCTGGACACCAAGGCCGAGCAGGTCATGATCGAAGCCCGCATCGTGGAAGTGGGCCGGAACAATGAAGTGGACCTGGGCGTGCGCTGGGACGCCGCCAACCAGCCGGGGCATGATCCCCAGGCGGTGATCCGTTCCGATCCGCGGGCCGTGAACGCCGTCGGACGGCTGACCGTCGGCACGTTCCCGCAGGGCTGGAACCTCAATGCCACGCTCTCCGCGATGGAGGCCAAGGGCAAGATCAACATTCTGTCCAACCCGCGCATTGCCACGCTGAACAACCAGAGCGCGACCTTGACGGCCAGCCAGAATCTGCCCTACACCACCAGCTCGGTGAGCAACGGCGTGGTGAGCACGCAGGTCAATTATCTGGAACTGCCGATCACCCTGACCGTGACGCCCCAGATCACCAAGGACCGGAATGTCCTGCTCGGCCCCATGACCCTGACGGTCACCACCGTGACCGGCCCGGGAAACCCGCCGCCCACCAGCACGCGCACCGCCGCCACGCAGATGCAGGTGGCGGATGGCGAGACGGTCGCCATTGGCGGCATGGTGCGGGACGAGGAAAGCACGGATGAGTCGAAAATACCCATTTTGGGCGACATTCCGCTGCTGGGCCTGCTGTTTAAGAGCACGGTGGTGACCAAGAAGAAGGTTGAACTGGTGGTTTTCCTGACCACGCATATTCTTGAATAAGGCCTCCAGCCTGTCCTCGATCCCCCTCGCCCCGCGCAAGCGGGGAGAGAGGGGAGGAGGGGTTCAACGCAAGAAGGACTGGATAGTTGTGGAACCACCCTCACCCTTGCCCTCTCCCTGTGATTGCCAAGGGAGAGGGAAAAAATTTTAGGCGGATTACCAGTTCTTCAGAAAGCGAGCCTCCTGCCATGCTGCGGTTTCTTACTGCCGGAGAATCCCACGGCCAGGCCCTGACGGTCATCCTGGAGGGCCTGCCCGCGGGCCTGCCGCTCACACCCCGCGCGATCAACCTGGAACTGGCCCGCCGCCAGCGGGGGTACGGCCGGGGCGGCCGCATGCAGATCGAGCGCGACCAGGTGCAGATCACGGCCGGCGTGCGCCGGGGCGAAACCCTGGGTTCACCGCTGGCCATGATGATCCCGAACCGCGACTGGGTGAATTGGCAGGCGCTCATGGCCGTGGAACCCGCGCCCTGGCCCCGGGGCGCCAGCCGCCTGACCCGGCCGCGGCCGGGCCACGCGGACCTGGTCGGCGCCCTGAAATACGGCCGCCAGGACCTGCGGGATATTCTTGAGCGCGCTTCCGCGCGTGAAACCGCCGCGCGCGTGGCGGCCGGCGCCGTGGCCAAGGCGCTGTTGCGCGCCGTGGGCGCGGCCGTGGGCTCCTGGGTGGAGCGCATCGGCTCAGCGGCCGTGATCAGGCTGACCGGCGCGCCCCGGACCCTGGCCCTGCAGGCGGAGCGGTCGGATGTGCGCTGTCCCCAGCCGGCCGCGGCCGGGCGCATGCGCCGCGCTATTGATCGCGCCACCGCGGCCGGAGACACGCTGGGCGGGATTTTCACGGTTGCGGCCTGGGGCGTGGTTCCCGGTCTGGGTAGCCACGCGCACTGGGACCGGCGGCTCTCCACGCGCCTGGCCGGAGCGCTCGCGAGCATTCCCGCGGTGAAGGGCGTGGAAGAGGGCCTGGGGTTCGGCGCGGCCGCCTGGCCGGGATCGCGGGTGCACGATGTCATCACCTACCGGCAGGGGCGTTTCGCCCGCCGGACCAATCACGCCGGCGGCCTGGAAGGCGGCATGAGCACGGGCGAACCGGTGCTGTTGCGCGCGGTCATGAAGCCCATCGCCACCCTGCGCCGCCCGCTGAAGTCCGTTGATCTTGAAACAAAAAAATCCCAAACAGCGGGCTACGAGCGCTCCGATGTCTGCGCCGTGCCGGCCGCGGCCGTGGTCGGGGAAGCGATGGTGGCGCTGGAGTTGGCCCGGGCTTATCAGGAAAAGTTCGGCGGCGATTCGGTCCGCGAGCTGGCGGAGAACCTGCGGGCTTACCGGCGGGCCTTGTCCAAACGATGAACGGTAGGGGCGTTGTTCTGGTGGGGTTCATGGGCACTGGCAAGACGGCCGTGGGGCGCCAGCTGGCCCGGCGCCTCCGGCTGGAGATGGTGGATACGGACGACTTGATCGTCCGGCAGGCGGGCAAGCCCATCACCCGCATTTTCGCCGAGGACGGCGAAGCGGCCTTTCGCGGCCGGGAGACCCGCGTGCTGGTGGAGCTGGCCAGCCCCGGCCAGCCGCCGCGGGTGGTGGCCACGGGCGGCGGCATCGTGCTCGCCGAAACCAACTGGCCCCTTCTGCGCCAGCTTGGGGATGTGGTGTGCCTGACCGCCGAACCGGAAAGCATCTGGCGGCGCGTGGGCCTGGCCCAGGACCGGCCCCTGCTCGCCGGCAGCGAAACCGAAGTCCGCGCCCGCATCCAGAAACTCCTGGCGGAGCGGCAGGCGGCGTACGCCCGGGCGGACTGGCAGTGCGCCACGGACAATCTCGCCCCGGACCAAATCGCCCGGCATATTCTGGACTGGCGGGAATCCCTGAAAGGATGAAGAAATGCTGAAAACTTTTGACGAATTGGTGTCGCTGACGCGGGGCCGCCCCCGCAAGACCATCTCCGTGGCCGTGCCGGAATCCAGGGAAATCCTCCTGTCCCTGGACCGCGCCGTTAAAGAGGGGATCGTGGACGTGGTCTGGGCCGGCGACCTCGAAAAGATCGAGGCCCTGCGCCGTGAGCTCGGGCTGACCTTCCCGGTCCGCAGGCAGGTGGATGCGTCCGACGAGCAGCGCGCGGCCCACGCGGCCGTGCGTATGATCGCCGACGGCGAGGCCCAGCTGCTCATGAAGGGCAACCTGCACACCAGCACCATCCTTTCGGCCTTGCTGCACCGCGACTATGGCCTCCGGCCGGAAGAAGCGATCATTTCCCATGTGTTCATTCTGGAGAGCCGGCCCTGCGGCCGGCTGCTGTTTGTCACGGACTCCGCGGTCAACATCGCGCCCGATCTGCGGCGCAAGGCGCAGATCCTGCAAAACGCCATCGCCTTCGTCCGCCGGCTGGGGTATGACCAGCCCAAGGCCGCGATTCTGGCGGCCGTGGAATATGTGAACGATAAGATGCCGGCCACGGTGGAGGCCGCCCAGCTGGTGGAACTGGCCGCGCAAGGCCAGATCACCGGCGCGGTGATCGCCGGCCCGCTGGCCCTGGACGACGCCCTCTCCGCCTGGGTGAGCCGGGAGAAAAAAATCGAAGGCCCGGTGCAGGGCGACGCGGACATCCTGCTGGTCCCGGACATCGAGGCCGGCAACATCCTCTCCAAAGCCCAAACCTTTCTGGCGGGCGGCTCCCTGGCGGGCGTGGCCGTCGGCGCCAAGGTTCCCATGGTGCTCAACTCGCGCGCGGACTCCCTGGATAACCGTTTCTTCGCCATCGCCGCCGCCTGCTGCGCCGCCTGAGGTGAAAAACGTCCACGTTTCCTCGCGGGCCGCTCAGCGCCTGCGGCACGGCTATCCCTGGGTATTCGACAATCAGATAGTGCACGCGGATCCCGGCGCGGCGCCCGGTGAATTGGTGGCCGTGGCCGGGCCGCACGGGCAGGCGCTGGGTTTCGCCTATATCAATCCGCGTTCGGTCATCACCTTGCGCCTGCTCTACAGCGCCGGGTCCGGCCGCGGCCGCGGCGAAGGTCCGGAGGAAACCGCGGAGCTCGGCCGCAAACTGGACCGAGCCTGGTCGCGGCGCAAAGCACTGCGCTTGGACAGCGACGCCTGGCGGCTGGTGTGGTCCGAGGCCGACGGCCTGCCGGGGTTTGTTTGCGATGTCTACGGCCGGCTGGTTGTCCTGCAGTGCCTGACCGCCGGCGCGGATCAGCGGCGGCAGGTCATCACGGACTGGTTGCGTTCCCACCTGAAGCCCGCCGGGATTTTCGAGCGCAGCGAAGGGCCCGGCCGCTCGGCCGAGGGATTGTCGGCCCGGCGCGGCTGGCTGTGGACGCCCGGCGCGGACGCGCCCTCCACGGTGGTTGAAATCCACGAAGGGCCCTTGCGGTTCGCGGTGGACGTGGACGCGGGACATAAGACCGGATTTTATCTGGACCAGCGCGCGGCCCGCCGCCGCTTGCGCCAGGCAAGCCTGTCAGGGCGCGTGCTCGACGGCTGCGCTTACACCGGCGGATTTTCCGTCGCCGCGGCCAAGGCGGGCGCAACGGAAGTGGTCGCCGTGGACGCTTCGGCCCAGGCGCTGGGTCAGCTGCTCCGCAATGCCGGGCTGAACGGCTGCGCCGACCGGATGAAGCCCGCGCCGGCGGATATTTTCAAGTATCTCACCGCAGCCGCGGCCCGGAAGGAGCGGTTCGCGGCCGTGATCCTGGACCCGCCGCCCTTCGCCCATGCGCGCGCGGACCTGCCCGCGGCCATGCGCGGGTACCGCGAGCTGAACCGCCGGGCCGCACAGCTGCTGGAACCAGGGGGCTGGCTCCTCACCTGCGCCTGCTCACACGCCGTAAGCCGGACCGCCTTTCACGGCACCGTGGCGGACGCATTGCGGAAGGCGGGGCGGCGCCTCAAAGGGGTTGAGGTTTTCGGCCCGGACGGTGATCATCCGGAGAAATCCCAGGTTCCGGAGAGCCGCTACCTGACCTGCCTCTGGGGGCGCGTGGTTTGAAGCCGGGCTGTAAAATTCGGGATTGCCTGGCCCGGTGATTCTTGATACCATTGAACCAATTCCACCGCCTGCGTCCGGTTCCCAGGCAGGGGCGCGAAGCTGGGGCTCCATGGACACCTTAGAATATAAAGATCTCTTTATCAGCGAATCCCTGGAACACCTGGACCGCCTGAACCAGGCCCTCCTGACGCTTGAGAAAAATCCGTCGGACAGCCATTCCCTCAACGAAATTTTCCGCACGTCGCACACCATCAAGGGCATGGCCGCCACCATGGGCTTCGACCAGATCACCGAGCTGACCCACCAGATGGAGAATGTTTTGGACAAGCTCCGCGGCAGCCGCACGGCCATTACCCCCGGCATCGTGGACGTGCTGTTCGAATGCCTGGACACGCTGCAGCTCTTGATCGAGGAGATCTCCACCGCCCAGCCGCAGCAGGTTGACGTGACGGCCCTGGTGGACAAGCTGAAGCAGGTGGAGGGCGGACAGGCGCCGGCGCCCACGCGGGAGCGCGGCGGCGCGGAAAAACCGGCGTCCGCCGAAACTGTCCCGGAGCCCGCGGCCCGGGCCCAGATCCCGGCCGTGCCGGAAGCGGACGCGGGCATCGAGCACCTGGATTCCCTGGTGGCCCGGGCGGAAGCTGAAGGCTACCTCATTTACGGCGTGCGGGTGAGGCTGGAGAGCACCTGCATGTTCAAGGGCGTGCGGGCTTTCATGGTCTTCAAAGCCCTCTCCGAGCACGGGGAGGTCGTGGCCAGCTATCCGGAGCCGCAGGCCCTGCAAGACGGCCAGTTCGAACGGGAATTTTTGCTCCTGGCCCTGTCCCAGCGCAAAACGGAGATCCTCCAGCGCAGCCTTAAGAGCATCTCCGAGATCGAAAGCTTCGACCTCGAAATCCTCAGCGCGGCCAAGGTGGACGACTTTTTCGGCGAGACGCGGGCCCGCGCCAAAGTGCTGGTCTCCCGCCCCGCCACGCCGGAGGAGCAGGCGGCCCGTCCGGCCGCCTCCAACCGGGCGCTGCAGAGCATCCGGGTGAGCATCGAACGGCTGGACAATCTGCAGAACCTCGTGGGTGAACTGGTCATCAACAAGATCCGGCTGACCCAGATCTCCAAGCGGCACGGCCTCAAGGAGCTGAAAGAAGCGCTGATCCAGTTCGACCGCATTACCAACGACCTGCAGGATGAAGTGACCGAGGTGCGGATGGTGCCCATGGAGCACATCTTCAACCGGTTTCCGCGCATGATCCGCGACCTGGCCAAGGAAGGCGGCAAGGAAATCGAGCTGGTGATGGAAGGCAAGGATATCGAACTGGACCGCACCGTGCTCGACGAGATCAACGATCCCCTGGTGCACCTCCTGCGCAATGCCGTGGACCATGGCATCGAGGATCCGTCCGAACGCCTCAAGAAGAACAAACCCCGCCAGGGACTGATCCGCCTCACGGCCATACGCGAAAAAAATCACGTCATCATCCAGGTGCAGGACGACGGCCGGGGGATTGACCCGGTCCTGAACCGCCGGGTGGCGGTGGAGCGCGGCGTCATGAACCAGGAAGAGAGCGGCCGCCTGACCGACCAGGAGGCGGTCAATCTGGTCAGTCTGCCGGGCTTTACCACCGCGACCAAAGTGACCGAGGTCAGCGGCCGGGGCGTGGGCGTGGACGCGGTCCGGACCAAAATTGAGTCCTTCGGCGGCAGCCTGCGCATCGAAAGCCAGGTCGGGCAGGGCAGCGCCTTCATCCTGCGCATGCCCATGACCCTCGCGATCATCCAGGCCTTGCTGTTCAGGGTGGGGCCCGAAGTATACGCCCTGCCTGTGATCAACACCGTGGAGACCATTGATTTCGAAGAAGCCGCGGTCAAGTACGTGCAGCAGGGCGAGGTGGTCATGTACCGCGACAGCGTGCTGCCGCTCTTGCGGCTCCACCGCGTGCTGCAGGTGCCGGGCGAGGAATCGCGAAGCCCCAACCGCGCCGTGCTGGTGACCGAGGTCGGCGAGACCCGCGTTGGCCTGCTGGTGGACGAGGTGCTTGGCCAGCAGGAGATCGCGATCAAGTCGCTTGGCTCCCTGCTTAAGTCGGTGAAAGGATTTTCCGGCGTGACCATTTTGGGCGACGGGCGGATCTCGCTGGTACTCGACGTTCCCAGCCTGATTAACTGAACAGGGAAGGAGCTGAACCGTGGCGGATATCCGGGCGTTGTCTGACCTGCAGTTGGACGCCATCAAGGAAGTGGGAAACATTGGCGCCGGCCACGCGGCCACGGCGCTGTCCCAGCTCATTGACAAGAAGATCCTGATCGCCGTGCCCAAGGTGCTGTGCCTGCCCCTGGCGCGGGTGGTGGACCTGGTCGGCGGCAGCCAGGCCCTGGTGGCCGGCGTCACCATGCACGTGCTGGGCGACGTCTCCGCCAAGATCGTGCTCATCCTGCCGCGCCAGAGCGCCCTGCAGCTGGCCAGCCTGCTCACCAAGCAGGACGCGGGCGAGCGCCAAACCCTGACCATGCTGGAGCACTCGGCCATCAAGGAGGCTGGCAACATCCTGGCTGGCGCGTATCTAAACGCCCTCACGGAATTCCTGGGCCTCCTGCTCCTGCAGTCCGTGCCCCAGCTGGTGTTCGACATGGCCGAAGCCGTGGTGCATGAGCTTTCCAAGGGGCTGCCCGCCAGCGCCGAGGTCATCTGCATCGAAACCGAGTTCATGGAATCCCAGCGGGTCATCCAGGGCTATTTTTTCCTCATGCCCGACAAGGTCTCCCTCGACATCATCCTGCGCGCCATCCAGGTGGCCAAGTGACCGCTCCTCTCTTCGCCCTCGACATTGGCACGCGCAAGGTGGCGGGGCTGGTCGTCGAGCCCTGCGGGCGCGGCCTGCGGGTGCTGGCCGCCCGCATGCAGGAGCATCCCGACCGTTCGATGATTGACGGCCAGGTGCACAAGGTGGAAGCCGTCGCCGCGGTGGTGGCCGAGGTCAAAGCCGCCCTGGAGGCCGAGCTGGGACGCAAGCTCACCAGCGCGGCCGTGGCCGCGGCCGGACGCACCCTGCTGACCCAACAGGGAGGGGCCCGGCGGCGGCTGCCGTTCCCGGCCGAAGTGCCGCGGGAGATTCTTCTGGAACTTGAACTGGAAGCGGTCCGCCAGGCCCAGGCCACACTTCAAGCCGGCCAGCAGCCCGGCACACTGCACTGCGTCGGGTTTTCCCTGACCCGCCAGCGTCTGGACGGACAGACCCTGGACGAGGTGGCCGGCCACCGGGGCCAGGAGATCGAAGTGGAAGTTCTGGCCACGTTCCTGCCGCGCCAGGTGGTGGACTCGCTGCTGGTCGTGCTGCGGCGCGCGGGTCTGCAGGCCGCCAGCCTGACCCTGGAGCCGATCGCGGCCCTGGAGGCCGTGCTGCCGGTGGATCTGCGCCGCTTGAACCTCGCGTTGGTGGACATCGGCGCCGGCACCTCGGACATCGCGATCACGCGCGAGGGGTCGGTGTTCGCCTACGCCATGGTCACGCAGGCCGGTGACGAGCTGACCGAACGCTTGTGCGACCATTACCTGCTCAGCTTTCAGGAAGCCGAGCGCCTTAAGCGGCGGCTCGACGCTCCCGCCGGGACGCCGCTGGAAGCGACCACCATCCTGAACCAGAAACTGCAGGTGACCGTGGCGGACGTGAAAAGAGCCCTGGCGGCGGACCTGGCCCAACTGGCCGAAGCCATCGCCCGGCCGATCCAGGAACTCAACGGCGGGTCTCCCCGGGCCGTGGTCATGGTCGGCGGCGGGAGCAGCCTGCCGGGGTTGGGCGAGGCCGTGGCCGCGGCCCTGCAACTCGAACCCAACCGGGTCGGGGTCCGCGGGCCGGAGACCATCGCCGGCGTGGAAAACCCCACGTCCAGCCTGCACGGCATCGAGGGCGTGACGCCGCTCGGCATCGCCCTGACCGCCCTGCGCGGGCGCGGCCTCAAGTTTCTGAACGCCCAGGTGAACCAGCAAACCGTGCAGTTGCTGGCTTTGCACGAACGCCCCACGGTCTTCGACGCCCTGCTGCACGCGGGCCTGGAAGTGAGAAAACTCTATCCCCGCCCCGGACGGGCCCTGACGTACACGCTGAACGGGGATCTTAAAATACTGCCCGGCACCCTCGGCGAACCCGCCCGCTTGGAAGTGGACGGCAAACCCGCGATCCTGGACACGCCGGTGACGGAAGGTTCGCGGGTGCTGGTGGTCGAAGCCAAGGATGGGCAGGACGCGGTCCTCGAGCCCTCGCAGGTCCCGCGTCCGCAGGGCCCGTTCTGGTGCACGGTGAACGGGCAGAACCTGGAGCTCACCCTGGCCCTCTGCGACCGCGGCAGTCTGCTGGCCGCGGAGGAACCCCTGCCCGACCGCAGCGAGCTGGAATGGATCTCGGAGCGCAGCCTGGCCCAGCTCATCCCCGAACTCAGCGCGGCCGCGGCGACCGCGGCCGAGGAGAGTTATTCCATCCGCATGAACGGCCAGGCGCGCGAGGTGCGGCACGTGCACCCCACGCGGCTGCTGGCCAACGGCCGGGGCGTTGATCCGGATTACCACCCCCGTCCAGGAGACCGCATCGAGTGGTCGCCGTCCGCGCCGACCAGCCTGCGCCTGCGGGACGTGCTCGGCGACCTGCCCGTGCGCCAGCAGATCAAGGTGCTGGTGAACGGCGAGCCGAAATGGCTGGAAGCCGGCGGCGCGCGCGTCCTGCTGAACGGCCGGCCGGCCGGCGGCGATGACCCAGTGCCGCCCGAGGCGGAGATCGTGGTCGAAAGCGCTTCCGACCAGCCGCCGATCCTGTCCCAAGCCCTCGCGGACCTTAATCTTACCCCGCCGCCCAACGCCGGCGCCCTGAAGCTGCGGGTCAACGGGCAGGAGGCGGCGTTCACCACGCCCCTGCGTGACGGCGCTGAAATCGAAATTTCTTTCGGATGAAATACCGCTTTGGCCGGGTCAAATCCATACCGCCTGCACTCTTCGCGTCCGAGGATTCCCGCGCATGCCTTCTGAACGTTCGGCTTGGATCGCCCTCAATCTGATCCCGGGCATCGGCCCGGCCACCGCCCACCGCCTGGCCCAACTTTGCGGATCCGCGTCCGCGGTTTTCAGCGCGCCTGCCTCCGTCTGGCGTTCCCTGCGCGGCGGCGAAGCCCTGTCCCGGCACTTACGGGACTATGCGTGGCAGGACGCGGCTGACGCGGAGCAGGCGCGCGCCGGGCGTTTCGGCGTCCGCCTGCTCACCCTGGACGATGGCGAGTATCCCGCCAACCTGCGCTTTACCGCCTGCCCGCCGCCGGTTCTCTACCTGCGCGGGCGGCTTGAGCCCGAGGACCAGCAAGCCCTGGCCCTGGTCGGCACGCGGCGCCCCAGCGCGTACGGGCTGACCGCCACCCGGCTGCTGACGCGCGACCTGGTTGCCGCCGGCTATACCGTCGTCTCCGGCCTGGCGCGCGGGATTGACGCGGAAGCCCATGCCTCGGCCCTTTCGGCCGGCGGCCGCACCCTGGCCGTGCTGGCGCACGGTTTGGACCAGGTGTATCCGCGCGAGCACCGGGGTCTGGCCGAGCGCGTGAGCGAACACGGCGCCGTGGTCAGCGAGTTTCCCCTGGGCGTGGACCCCCAGCCCGCCAATTTTCCGCGGCGCAACCGCATCATCAGCGGCCTGTCGCAGGGCGTGCTCGTGGTGGAAGCCGGCCCGGAGTCCGGGGCCCTGATCACGGCGCGCTGGGCCGGCGAGCAGGGGCGGGACGTATTCGCCGTGCCCGGCCCGTTCCAGTCCCGGCTGTCCCGGGGCGCTCATGCGCTGATCCAGGACGGCGCCAAGCTGGTCACCTGCGCCGAGGATATTTTCCGGGAACTGCCCCGTCCGGCGCGGCCGTGCCGCGCGCCGGTCCGGACCGCGGCCGCGCCAGACCCGGCCTGTGGCGCCGTGCTCACGCCCGGACAGCTGGCGATCCGGCAGGCCTTGGGCGCGGGCGCCGTGCACATTGACCATCTGGCCGCGGTCTGCGGGCAGCCCATGGCCGGCTTGCTGGCCGAACTCACGCGTTTGGAACTGCTGGGCCTGGTGCGCAGCGCGCCGGGTCAATGCTACGGGTGGAGCGGGGAGGCGGCATGAGCCGGGGAACGATGATCAGAACCATGTGCGCGGCCGGCGCGCTGGTCTGTGCAGCGGCTGGTCTGGGCCAAGCCGCGTGGGAGGCCGGCGCGGGCATGGAATATTTCACGCTCAACACGGAGTTCAAGGACAGCGCGGGCCAGACGTACCGTTCGATCCTGCAAGGCACGCTGACGCACGCCCGCGCCAGCTGGAGCGCGTCCGGCTGGATGGCCGCCGTGACCGGCGGTTGGTCGGATTGGAACGTGAGCGGGGAATGGCAGATACCCGGATGGCCCATTCAGACCGCGGATGCCTTTGGGTGGGCGGCGCAAACCCAATGGTCCGCCGAGGCACACTACCGTTTCCTCTACGGATTCACCGCCGGGGCCCGGTTCAGCCAGCGTGACCTCAAACACCACGACGGATTCAACCGCAACATTTATCTCAGATACCAGGAGCAAAACTGGGAGGGGATGCTGGGTTATCAGTGGCAGCCCGCGCCCAGTTTGACCATCTCGGCGGCGGCCGGTTTCTCGCCCGCCTCGGCGGTTACGTTCTATCAGCATATGTATTATCCGGACATCGGCTACGAGGTGATCCGTTTCGAGACGCGGCGCACCGGCGTCCGCTGGCAGGGGCGCTTGGCGTTCCGTTACCGTGACAGCGCGGGCTGGGGGCTGGATCTGGATTACGCGCTCGCCCGCTCCGCTTTCGGCGGCACGCCGGCCGTGAGCGCGACCACCGGCGGCATCGCCGGCGCGTTGGTGGTGATGTTTTAAAGGCGGAACCCGTTCGTTTCATTTTCTCGCTGCGCAAGGCCGTTTCCATTTGGGTCGTTTTCATCCAATTTTCCCCCGGACGGAAAATATGTCTGAAAACGAGAACGGATTTCGCAGGTTGGCTGGGTGCGCAGCGCGCTGATCGAAGTGAACGGGTTCCCGTGGAGGAGAGAAGGGAGAGCGATATGCCCTGGTGGCCGCGGGTGGATTTTCTGCCGCACCCGGCCGCGGCGCGCGCGGCCGACCTGGCCGGCGCGACGGTGGTCGTTTGCGACGTGCTGCGCGCCACCACGACCATGATCGCGGCGCTTTCGGCCGGCTGTCCCCGCATTGTCGCCTGCGCCACGCTGGCCGCGGCGCGGCGCGCGGCTTTGGACCTGCGCCAGGCCCAAGAGCCGTGCTACCTGGCCGGAGAACGCAAGGGCCTGCCTGTGCCGGGATTTGACCAGGGCAATTCGCCACGGGTGTGGGCGCGCCTTCCTCCCAAAACCATCGTGCTCACCACCAGCAATGGCACGCGCGCGCTCGCGGCCGCGGCCTCCGCCCGCCGCGTGCTCATCCTCAGTCTGCTGAACCTCTCCGCGGTTTGCCGGTATCTGGCCGCCAAACCGGGCAAGCGCCTGGTTCTCCTGGCGGCCGGCGACCTGGGCCGGCCTTCGCCTGAAGATCAGGCGGCGCTGGGCATGCTTTTAAACTGCCTGCGTCGCAAAAGCCCTTGGACCGGCGCTTGGGCGGCCGGATGGTCCGGGTCCGCGCGATCCATATCCCGGTTGGCACAGCGCATTGGCCTGATACCGAAATTCCTTGCATCCACTCCGCATGGAAGATCCCTGGCAAAGCTTGGCTATGCTGCGGACGTCAAGTATGCCGGATGCCTCGACACCAGCAATCTCATCGGACATTTGACTGCCAGAGGGATTGTGCGGCTCTAAAAATCCATTTTAATCCCTCCGCATGAATCCCCGGGCTTCAGCTCCCGAAGGGACCTTCGGCCGGGGAGATGATTTGCGGGATTTTATTGCGGAGGGAGGGAGCCCCGGCCCATGGTCCCCCTTGCGGGGAACTATAGTCCGGGGGACCACTCCACTAGTCGTTATTTTTGTAATAATATTGAAATTATTTTAGAGGCTTGCCGGATCACCTAAGGCCCGCGGTGCGCAACTTTTAGTTTTCCCTGCGATGTATACCCTTTTGCACATTAAAATCCAGCCTTTTACGGCGGTGTCTTAATGAGGATGCTCGGGGTATGATATTGGATTCTCCGCACAATAATGCGGGGTAGTTCATTGACTTTTATGGGTGGCGTATGATTAAATTAGAATCCAAGTGAAATCAGTATTTTTATCCAGTGAGGACAGATGCAAAAAAACCTGGTGATCGTCGAATCCCCGGCCAAGGCCAAAACCATCAATAAAATCCTTGGCAAGTCTTTCAAAGTCGTGGCTTCCATGGGGCATGTGCGGGATCTGCCTAAAAGCAAGCTGGGTGTGGATGTTGAAGACGGGTTTAAACCACATTATATAACAATCCGTTCCCGCTCTAAGATATTGAAGGAGTTGAAGCGGCTGGCAGCCAAGATGGATAAGATCTACCTGGCGCCTGACCCGGACCGGGAAGGCGAAGCCATTTCCTGGCACCTGCGGCAGGAACTGAATGGCAAGAACCAGGCTATTTACCGGGTCATGTTCAACGAGATCACCCAGCACGCCGTGGCGCAGGCGATCCATGAACCTCGCGAGATTGACCAGAATCTGGTCAACGCCCAGCAAGCCCGGCGGATCCTGGACCGCTTAGTGGGATATTCGCTCTCGCCCCTGCTGTGGAAAAAGGTGCGCAAGGGCTTGTCGGCCGGCCGCGTCCAATCCGTGGCCGTGCGTCTGATCGTGAACCGGGAGCGGGAGATCGAGAAGTTTGTTCCGCAGGAGTACTGGAAGATCGAAGTGGACCTGGCCACCGCGTCCGGCCAGAAATTCACGGCCCTGGTGGCAAGCAAGAACGGGGAAAAGCTCGAACTGCACGATGCGTCAGCCAGCCAGGCCGTGGTCGCGGAGCTCGAAGCCGCCTCCTACCAGGTATCCAGGGTTGAGCGCAAGGAACAGCGGCGCTATCCGGCGCCGCCGTTTATCACAAGCAAACTGCAGCAGGAGGCGGCCAACAAGCTGCACTTCACGGGCAAGAAAACCATGCTGGTGGCGCAGCAGCTGTATGAAGGCCTGGAGATCGGCAGCGAGGGGCCGGTGGGCCTCATCACCTACATGCGTACGGACTCGGTGCGCGTGAGCGCCGAGGCGCAAGGGCAGGCGCGGGAGTTCATTGCCGGCCAATTCGGGCAGGAGTATCTGCCGGAGAAAGCGCCCGTGTACCGCAGCAAGCGCTCGGTGCAGGACGCCCACGAGGCGATCCGGCCCACGTATCTCACGGCCGACAAATCACCCGAGCACTTGAAAAAGCACCTCACGGCCGATCAGTTCAAGCTCTACCGCCTGATCTGGCAGCGCTTCCTGGCTTCGCAGATGACCCCGGCCGTGTACGACGCGACCAGCGTGGACATTCAGGCCGGAGCCTATCTCCTGCGCGCCAACGGCTCGGTCCAGAAATTCAGGGGTTTTCTGGCGCTGTACGCCGAGGCCGTGGAAGAGGGCCCGGAGAGCGGGGAAGGTCAGGGGAACGGGGAAGGCGCCGGCGCCTCCGACAAGCAGCTGCCGCCGCTTTCCGAGGGACAGGCGCTCGACCGGATGAGCGTCCGGCCGGAGCAAAAATTCACCCAGCCGCCGGCGCGCTACAATGACGCCACCTTGGTCAAGGCCCTGGAAGAGAACAACATCGGCCGCCCTAGCACCTACGCGCCGATCATCAGCACCATTTTGACGCGCAACTACGTGGAACGGCGCGAAGGGCGCTTCCATCCCGCGGAGATCGGGATCATCATCAACGACCTGCTGGTGGCCCACTTTCCGGACATCCTGGACATCGAGTTTACCGCCACGATGGAAGACCGGCTGGACCATATCGAGTCCGGCGAGGCCGAGTGGACCCAGGTGCTGAAGGATTTCTACGGCACCTTCCGCCAGGACCTCGAGCGCGCGCAGCGCGACATGCAGGACGTCAAGTCCGAGGTGGAAGTCACCCTGGACGAAACCTGCGAGAAGTGCGGCGGCCGGCTGACCGTGAAATGGGGACGGCACGGCAAATTCATCGCCTGTTCGAATTACCCCGCCTGCCGCAACACCAAACCCTTGAACCGCGACGCCGAGGGGCGGATCACGGTCCAGCCCGAGGAGGAAGCCGTCGGCGCCTGCGAGACCTGCGGCAGCCCCCTGCGGGTGAAATACAGCCGGTTCGGAAAGTTTTTAGCGTGCAGCCGCTATCCGGAATGCAAGTTCACCAAGTCCATCAACAAGGAGATCGGCATGCCGTGCCCGAAGCCGGGCTGCACCGGCCAGGTCATCGAGCGGCGCAGCCGGCGGGGCCGGATGTTCTACGGCTGCAGCAAGTATCCGGAGTGCCAGTTCGTGTCGTGGAACAAGCCGGTGGCAGAAGCCTGCCCGCAGTGCGGGCATCCGTACCTGGTGGAGAAGTACGGTAAAAAGACCGGCACGCTCCGGGTCTGCCCCCAGGAGCAGTGCGGGTATCAGCGGGTGGTCGAACCGCCCCGCGCGGCGGGGGAGGCGGCATGAACTACCGGAAACTGCCCGCCATGCGCGTGATCGTGGCGGACGTGCCCCTGGAGGAAGCCAAGGTGGACAAGATCCTGGCGGAGAGCAAAAGCCGCATCGCCAGCTATCTGGACATCCGCTACGGGGATTCCCAGGACATTATCTTCCTGCTGGGCGGCAAGGCGGTCAAAGCCGGGCGGTTCCATCCGCAGGGACGGGAGATCCTGACGGTCAACGAGGCCCTGCAGAAGCTGCGCTCGGCCAAGCAGGGGACCATCGGCTTCTACGAGATCTCCAAACTGCTCATGATCGTGTTCATGGGGACATTCATGTTCGAACCGACCCACGCGGGCCTCAAGGCCAAACTGATCAATTTTCAGAGCCTGCTGAATTTGTTCGCGCGCAAGCGCTTCACGGGCTATCTGGAACTGTTCAACCAGAACGGGCTCAACTACCTGACGTTTTTTGACGGCAACCCGCGGGAGGGTTACTTCGCGCGGCCCGTCTCGCCGCAGGAAATGGAGTTCCCGGTCAAGCTGATCACGCAGATGGTGGAGGAATCCGACGAGCGGAGCGAGATCAACGTGTACGAATCCGTGGGCGAGGACGAACTGCACGCCGACGCGGCCACGCGGACGCCCAAACCGGCGGCGCCGGAAGCGCCGGCCTCGGACGAGGAGCGGGACCAGTTCACCGCCGAGATTCTCGACCTGTGCCTGGTGGCCATCTACGAGGAGTTCTTCCGGATCATGGCGGATGTCAGCGTCCGGCACCTGACCACGGCCGAGAACGACGTGATGTTCACCGAATGCTTCGAGCAGGCGCGCTACAAGCATCCCGCGCTGTTCCGCAACGTGGACAAGCGGGACGACGGGTCTCTGCTGTCCGGCGGCCTGGTGAATTTCGAGCACCTGCTCAAGGCCAAGAACGCGTTTCCGTACAAGGAACGGGACGCGGAGTTGATCAAGGGCATGAACGATCTGGTGTGGTTCAGGCTGATGGCCATGAAGAAACGGCTGCCCCAAATGCTGTTCAACCAGGGACTGTCCGAGCTGAACGAGAAATTGGCGGCCAGCCGCAAGAATTACCAGGGAAATTTCACGATCATCAAATTTTTATACGAGCTCTCCCGCCTGCTGGAGCGGGCCCAGGAGGAGGCGTCCGCGTGAAGGACGCCCTCCGGGCTTTTCTGGACCACCTCATCCAGGCCCGCAATGCTTCGCCGCACACCTGCGCGGCCTACCAAAGGGATTTGCGGGAGTTCCGGGTTTTCGCGGGCGCGGCGTTCCCCGCGGGCGTCTCCCTGCGGCTCGTGCGCGCCTATCTGGCCGCGCTCAAACAGCGCTCCCTGGCCCCGGCCACCGTCGCCCGCCGCATGGCGAGCCTGCGCGCGTTTTACCGCTGGCTCCGGCGCCAGGGCGCGGTTGCCGAAAGTCCCGTGGGCCGCGTCCGGACGATCAAGGCCGCGCACCGCCTGCCGCGCTTTATGGACGCGGCCGCGGTCACGGCTCTGCTGGACGCGCCCGATGCACGCAGCCGGCAGGGACGCCGGGACCGGGCGCTTTTGGAAACGTTCTATTCGACCGGCATGCGGCTTTCCGAGCTGACCGGTCTCGCGGCGGCGGATGTGGATTTCACCGGCGGGCTGGTCCGGGTGCTGGGCAAGCGCCGCAAGGAGCGCCTGCTGCCCATCGGCCAGCCCGCGCTGGCGGCCCTGCGTGCTTACCTGCGGGACGATCCGCCGCCTCCCGGGGGGCGGATCTTCCGCAACCTCCGCGGCGGGAACATCACCCCGCGCAGCGTGGAACGCATTGTCGCCGTCTATATCCGCCGCGTGGGCGGGGAGACGGGGCTGTCGCCCCACAGCCTGCGGCACTCGTTCGCGACCCATTTACTGGACAAGGGCGCGGACCTGCGTGCGGTGCAGGAACTCCTGGGGCACGCGAATTTGAGCACCACCCAGATCTACACGCACGTGACCGCGGCCAAGCTCAAAAGCGCCTACCGCCGCGCCCACCCGCGCGCGTGATCCTATCGCGCCGCGATAGGATCAGAGCAGTCGAACAGTTGAGCAGGTGAAAAGCCAACAACGAGCCTGCGGTCACCTGTTCAACTGTTCACCTGCTCCTACGTTTCTTGGGTTTTTCCAGGGGTAGCCACAGCGGGGATTGGAAAGGACGGTGAGAGAAATGGGATTGGAAACCATGCACGCCACCACCATCTTATCCGTGCGGCGGGGAAACCAGCTCGCCATGGCCGGCGATGGCCAGGTGACCGTGGGCGTCATCAAAATGAAGCGCCGGGCCGTCAAACTGCGCCGCCTGGGCGAGGGGCGGATCCTGGCCGGCTTCGCCGGTGCCGCGGCGGATGCTTTCACGCTGTTCGAACGCTTCGAGGAAAAACTGAAGCAGGCGCAATCGAACCTGACCCGGGCCGCGGTCGAGCTGGCCAAGGAATGGCGCACGGACAAGTACTTGCGCCGCCTGGAGGCCCTCCTGCTCCTGGCCGACCGCGAGCGGACCCTGGTGGTCAGCGGGTCCGGCGAGGTGATCGAACCGGACGAAGCCGCGGCGGCCATCGGTTCCGGCGGGCCCTACGCCCTGGCCGCGGCCAGGGCGCTCTTGGAGCACACGCAGCTTACGGCGCGCGAGATCGCGCTCGCGGCCATGCAGATCACCTCGGACATCTGCATCTACACCAACCGCGAGATCACGGTGGAGGAGCTATGAAAGCGAACCCTGCGCCGGGCGCGGCGCACCTGCCGGAGCCGGACCTGACGCCGCGCCAGATCGTGGCCGAGCTGGACAAATACATCGTCGGCCAGCACCAGGCCAAACGCATCGTGGCCATTGCCCTGCGCAACCGTCTCCGCCGCCGCCGGCTGTCCGCGGACATGCGCGACGAGGTCACGCCCAAGAACATCCTGCTCATCGGCCCCACCGGCGTGGGCAAGACCGAGATCGCCCGGCGCCTGGCCGCCATGGTCCAGGCCCCGTTCATCAAGGTCGAGGCGTCCAAGTACACCGAGGTTGGCTATGTGGGGCGGGACGTCGAATCCATGATCCGCGACCTGGCGCACCAGGCCGTCAACCTGGTCCGCGAAGAGCGGTATGCCAAGGTCCGGCCCCGCGCCGAGGAGCTGGCCCTGGAGCGCCTGCTCGACCTGCTGGTCCCCCCGCTGGGAAAACGGCGCGACGCCGCGCCCGAGGAAGCGGAGGCGCGCAGCCTGCGCCACCGCGAGGCGCGGGAAAAAGTCCGCGCCGAACTCAAGGCCGGGCTCCTGGAGGAAGAAACGGTCGAGTGGGAGAGCAAGGAGACACCCATGCCCATGGTCGAGGTCTTTTCGGGCGGCAACATGGAAGAGATCGGCATGAACCTGCAGGACATGCTGCAGAATGTCCTGCCCGGCGGCATGGGCCAGTCCCGCCGCCGCCGGATCAAGGTGGCGGAAGCCCGCCGCCTGCTGGTGCAGGAGGAGCTGGGACGCCTGGTGGACATGGCCGAGATCAAGGCCGAAGCCGTCCGCCGGGTGGAGGAAATGGGCATCGTCTTCATTGACGAGATGGACAAGATCGCGGGACGCGAGCAGGGCCGCGGGCCGGACGTATCGCGCGAGGGCGTGCAGCGGGACCTGCTGCCCATCGTGGAAGGCACGACCGTGAATACCCGTCATGGGGAGGTGCGCACCCACCACATCCTGTTCATCGCGGCCGGCGCGTTTCACGTGGCCAAGCCTTCGGACCTGATCCCGGAGATGCAGGGGCGCTTCCCTTTGCGGGCCGAGCTCTCTTCTCTCAGCGCCGAGGATTTCCAGCGCATCCTGCGGGAACCGCGCCAGGCCCTGACCAAGCAATACCAGGCCCTGCTGGCCACGGACGGCGTGACGCTCGAGTTCACGCCCGAGGCGGTCGCGGAGATGGCTTCGCTGGCCTATCGCGCCAACCAGCTGGGCGAGGACATCGGCGCGCGCCGCCTGCACACGGTCATGGAGCGGGTGCTGGAGGAAGTCAGCTTCAGCGGCCCGGAGATGCCGGGCAACGCCGTGACCGTCACGCCGGAGTACGTGCGCGAGCGCATCGGCGACCTGCTGAAGGAGCAGGATTTCAACCGCTATATCCTATAGAGGGACGTCCATGGAAACCCAAATCGCGAAAGCCAAGATCCTGATCGAAGCCCTGCCGTACATCAAGGCCTTTTACGGCCAGACCGTGGTGGTGAAGTACGGCGGCGCGGCCATGGTGGACGATCGTCTCAAGGACGAAGTGATGCAGGACCTGGTGCTCATGAAGTACGTGGGCATGAAGCCCGTGGTGGTGCACGGCGGCGGCCCGGAGATCACGCGGGTGCTGGAACAGATGGGCCGCAAATCCGAGTTCGTGGACGGCCGGCGGGTGACCGACGCCGCCAGCATGGAAGTGATCGAGATGGTCCTGGTTGGCAAACTCAACCAGGAGATCGTCGCGGCCGTCAACCGGCACGGCGGCCTGGCCGTGGGGCTCTCGGGAAAGGACGGCGGCCTGCTCCAGGTGCGCAAGCTCGCGCACCAGAAAGTGGACCTGGGATTCGTGGGCGAGATCGAGCAGGTGCGGCCGGACGTGATCCACGCGCTGGACCGGGAGAAATTCATTCCCGTCATTTCACCGGTTGGCGTGGACGCCAAGGGCCAGACCTACAACATCAACGCCGACGACGTGGCCGCGGCCGTCGCCGTGGCGCTCAAGGCGGACAAATTCATCCTGCTGACCGACGTGCCGGGCATCCTGCGCGACCCGGCCGACCCGGCGTCCCTGATCTCCACCCTGCGACTGGCCGAAGTGGACGCGCTGGTGACGAACGGGGTGATCAAGGGCGGCATGCTGCCCAAGGTCAAGTCCTGCGCCCGGGCCGTGCAGGGCGGGGTGCACAAGGCGCACATCATCAACGGCAAAGTGTCCCACGCCCTGCTGCTGGAGCTGTTCACGGACAGCGGCGTCGGCACGGAACTGCGCAAGACAGAGGAAAAGGCATGAACCCGAATTTACCCGATACCGCCGCGATCATCCGGGACGAGGCCGCGTACCTGGCCCAAACGTTCCAGCGCCAGCCCGTGGCCTGGGAACAGGGACAGGGGTGCCGGCTGACCGACCGCGAGGGCAGGACCTATCTCGATTTTTTCTCCGGGCACGCGGTCATGAACCTGGGCTTCGGGCACCCGGAACAGCTGGCCGCCATGCAGGAACAGCTGGAGCGGCTGGTGCACACCGGCAACCTGTATTACCTGGAACCGCAGATCCGGCTGGCGCGCCTGCTGGTCGAGCACAGCTTCGGGGAGCGGGTATTTTTCGCCAACAGCGGCGCGGAGATCGTGGAGCTGGCCGTGAAGCTGGCGCGCAAATGGGGCGGCCAGGCCGGCGGCCGGCGGCACGAGATCCTCTGCCTGGAAGGCTCCTTTCACGGCCGCACGTTCGCGGCCCTGTCCGCCACCGGGCAGGCCAAATACCACCAGGGCCTGGAGCCGCTCGTGCCCGGCTTCAAGCACGTCAAGCCCGATGACCTGGAGCAAATGCGCTTGGCCGTGACGCCGGCGACCTGCGCCGTGCTGGTCGAGCCCGTCCAGGGCGAGGGCGGGGTGCGCCCCCTGGACCAGGAATACCTGCGGGGGCTGCGGGCCCTGTGCGACGAGCACAAGCTGCTGCTGGTTTTCGACGAGATCCAGTGCGGTCTGGGCCGCATGGGGTGGTTCCACGCCTACGAGCATTTCGGCGTCACACCGGACGTGATGCTCCTGGGCAAGCCCCTGGGCGGCGGCTTGCCGCTGTCCGCGCTTGTGACCCGGAGCGAGGTGGCCGCGGCCATGCACGTGGGTGACCACGGCAGTACGTTTGGCGGCAATCCCGTGGCCGCGGCCGGCGGCTGCGTGCTGCTCGAGCATCTGGCCAAGCCCGGCTGGCTGGAAGCCGTGCGGCAGACCGGGGAGCACCTCGGCGGACAGCTGGACGCCGTGGCGCGGGAGTTTCCCAACCTGGTGGTCGCGCACCGGGGCGCGGGCCTGATGCACGGTTTGGAGCTCAAACAACCCGGCGCCGAGGCGGTCAAGCGGGCCCTCGCGGCCGGCTTGGTCATCAACTGTACGGCCGTGAACGTGCTGAGATTTTTACCGGCCCTGGTCGTCAGCCGGGCCGAAGTCGAAGAAGCCGTGGCCATTCTGCGCCGCGTGCTGGCGCAGCTGGCATAAGCGCCGGCTAGAAAGGGACTGTCATGCCTGCAACCAAGAAAAAGAGATCCTCGACCCTGTCCGTCGGACACCTGCTGACCATGGCGCAGCTCGCGCCCCGCGACATCGAACTGATCCTGGCCACGGCCGGCCAGCTCAAGGCGGCTATGCGCCGCGGGCGCGCGGACCGCAGCCTGCAGGGCGTGGTGCTGGCGGGCATTTTCGAGAAGAGCTCGACCCGCACCCGCGTCTCCTTCGAGACCGCCATGTACCAGCTGGGCGGCGTCATGTTCTACCTGGCCGGCCGGGACCTGCAGATCGGACGCGGCGAGTCCAGCGCGGACACGGCCCGGGTGCTGTCCCGCTACGTGAACGGCATCATGATCCGCACCGACGCCCACGAGAAGGTCGTGGAAATGGCCAAATACGCCTCCGTGCCGGTGATCAACGCCCTGACCGATTATTCCCATCCCTGCCAGATTCTCAGCGACCTGCTCACCCTGCAGGAGCGCTTCAAGCGCCTCAAGCACCTGCGCGTGGCCTACATCGGCGACGGCAACAACGTGGCCCGGTCCCTCATCTATGGCGCGGCCAAAACCGGCATGGATTTGACCATGGCCTCGCCCCTGGGTTTCGAGATTGACCAGCACACCATCGAGCTCTCCGAACCGGACCGCAAGCGCAGTGGTGGCAGCTTCCGGCTCTCGCAAGACCCGGTGCAGGCCGTCACCCAGGTGGATGCCGTGTACACCGATGTCTGGGTGTCCATGGGACAGGAGAAGGAACAGGCCCAGCGCCTGCGGGCGTTGAAAAAGTACCAGGTCAACGAAAAACTGATGGCCCACGCCGCCCCGGGCGCGGTATTCCTCCACTGCCTGCCCGCCCACCGCGGCCAGGAAGTGACCGAGGAAGTCATTGATGGCCCGAACTCCATTGTCTTCGACCAGGCCGAAAACCGCCTGCACGTGCAGAAGGCCATTCTCAAGCTGATGCTGGGGAAAAAGGCGTGACCATGCCTGTCTCCCGGCGTCCGCGTTTCCCGGCGATTTCCGTGGTGATCCCGGTGTACAACGAGGAGCACACCGTGGCCGAGATCATCCGGCGGGTGCGCGCCGTGCCCCTGACCAAGGAGATCATCGTGGTGGACGACGCCTCCACGGACCGCACGCCATCCATCCTGGCCAAGCTCAAGGGCAAGGACCTGCGCGTGTTCCGCCTGCCGCGCAACCAGGGCAAGGGCGCGGCCCTGCGGGAAGGGTTCCGGCACGCCCGCCGCGAAGTGATCCTGGTGCAGGACGCGGACCTGGAATACGACCCGGCCGACTACGCCGAACTGCTGGACCCGCTGGCGCGCGGGGTGGCGGACGTGGTGTACGGCAGCCGCCTGCTCACCACCAAGTCCCGCCGGGTGCTGTTCTTCTGGCACGCGGTGGTCAACCAGTTCCTCACCACGCTGTGCAATCTCTTCTCCAATCTCAACCTCACGGACATGGAAGTCTGCTACAAAGCGTTCCGGCGGGAAGCCCTCAACGGCGTCTTGCTCAAGGAGAACCGCTTCGGCTTCGAGCCCGAGATCACCCTGAAGCTCGCCCGCCGCAAGCTGCGCTTCTACGAAGTGGGCATCACTTACAACGGCCGCACCTACCAGGAAGGGAAGAAGATCCGCGCCAAAGACGCCTTTCGGGCCCTGTACTGCATCCTCCGCTACGGGCTGTGGGATTGAGAAATTAATAAAAAGAACGCAATGAAAATATTGTTTTTCGGTCTAACCAATTAGAACGCAATTTACCGGAGGGGTCGGTAAGATGAAACGATCTGCAGCTCTTGTTTTAACCTTGTTTTTACTACCAATATCAGCATGGCCAGAGGGCAATAATTACGGCAGCAGCGTCTATCTCGACCAGGGTGTGGGCGCCAGGGCCCTGGGCATGGGCGGTGCGTTCGTGGCTTTGGCAGATGACGCCACAGCCGGGTACTGGAATCCGGCTGGGCTGTCGCAGATGAATTTATATACTTACCAAGTTGGTTCGCAATACGCCGTGCTCGCTAACCAAATGAGCTCCAGCTATCTTTCCTACGCCTTTCAGTGGTCTGAGGTCGGCAGTTTTGAACTGAGCTGGATCAATTTCAACAGCGGTGAAATCGAGAAACGTGACGAGGCCGGACTGATCGAGGGCAATTTCACCAGTTCGGAAAACGCTATTATTGTCAGCTATGGCCGAAAAGCTTTTGAATGGGTCAAGGGGCTCTCTTTGGGCGCCAACCTCAAGTTTTTACAGCAGGGAATGGATGGGTTCTCAGCAGTCGGGCATGGGTTGGACATTGGGGCATTGTGGCAGCCGGTGCTTTATCTGGACCATACGCTGGGGCTGAACATACAAAACATTTATCAACGCTTGTATTGGAGCGCTTCGGAAAATAACGTGGATTTTACGCCGCTCAATGTCAAGCTGGGCACAGCGCTCAAGTTATTTCCATCCCAGGACCAGCTCTATTTCAATCACTTGATCACCACCCTCGATTTGGAGTTCTCGGAATACTCGCGCTTCAATTTGCGCGCGGGCGCGGAATACTGGTTCATAAAAAGCCTGGGAGCCAGGTTGGGATATGATGGGCAGGGCGTCACTGCCGGAGCTTCCTACAACTCGGAATACTACGAAGTGGATTATGCCTTCCGCTACGATCCTGGGGACCTGCAGGCCCACCAGCACCGCGTGTCTCTCATGCTGCGCATTCCCGGGGAAGGCAGCCAGCCGCTGAGGCAGTCCGTGCCCGCGGAGATCGTCTTAGCACCGGAAGAACCCGCAACCTTTGCGCCAACGCCCATCCCTACTGCGGCCACGCCGGCGCCTACGCCAAAACCAACCCCCGCAACCCCGGAGCCAACCCCTGAACCAACCCCTGAACCCACACCAGAGCCAACTTCTGAGGCGACACCCGAACCTGTGCCAGAATTAAATTTAATTTCAACACCCGAGGCAGTTATGGGTAGCCGCCTGGAGCCGGGAACACAATCCACCTTTGCGGCTGCTGATTCGCGTCCCAAGTCAGCATTAGAGGGACCAAGCAATAATATTTGTATAAATCCGTTTGGGTTTGTTGTGATTTATGATTATGTGGGTGTCGTTCTTGAGCTTGAATACGAGCGCGCTATATCTGAAAATATTTCGGTCGCTTTAAAGGGTTTATATTCCTGGCAGGGCCTTGTTGATAGCAAAGCGGGTCTCTCGCTAGTGGGTCCTGGAGCAGCGTTACATTATTACTTTTCACCAGAGACAGGCATTCAATCCGGATTCTGGGCAGGTCCGATGTTTAGTTACGAATTTGGGGGATATGACATGGAAGTTTATGACATAACCTATCACAGGGATGTGACCCGGACTAAGTTTGGTGCTGAAGCAGGTTATAAATGGCACTTCGGGCCTGGCAATTGGTTTGTACTATCACCGTTTCTTGGAATGTATCAAATGACCCTTACGTATGGAACAGTAATGTTTATGGGGCAAACTTTTAACTATACTCAAAATTACCCGTATTTTTATACATTGATCGGTGTGAACGTTGGGGTGGCTTTTTAATAAATGCCTTTGCCGTCAACCTAAACAAAGGGGCATAAGGATGGAAATGTTAAAAAATATAATTCTGGTAGTTTTATTTCTGACTGCGGCTAGTAATCCGCTCCAAGCCGCCCAGTCATCGGCTAACTATCAACTCAATCAAATTGTCATCGGTAGTGTGGGCAACACACAAGCAGCCGGTGGAATGAATCTGCGCGATGCGGGCGGTGAATCGGCGGTGGGGCAAATTTGGAGCAGCCGCTATTCGATCCAGGCGGGCTTTTTTAACGATTATTTCCTGCCTGCGCCCACGCCCACGGTCACAGTTACACCCATCCGCACATTTGCCGGCGAAGTGATCAGCGCAGAGTATGTTTATGCAGCGCCCAATCCTATCCGGAGGAAACGCGGGACCATCCACTTCGACCTGGCGGAAAGGGCTGAGGTGGAATTGAAGATCTACACGGTAAATGGCGATCTTGTCATTTCCCAGCACTGGGCCAGCCTGGCCGCGGGCTCCAATACGTGGGCCTGGGACACGGCCAACCTGGCCAATGGCGTTTATCTGCTTTGGATTCGGGCAAAATCAGGATCAGGCAAGACAACCACGCTGACTAAAAAGCTGGCGTTGGTGAAATAAACGACCGACTTCGAGGAGGAAGAAATGAGAAAGAGCGGCTTGCTCGCGGTGGCTTTGTTGTTGGTGTTTAGTGCGATCGCTTCTGCCATTCCGGCGCAAAGGACGGTGAACTATCAAGGGCGCTTAACTGACAGCAGCGGAAATCCAGTGGCAGACGGGAACTATGTCATTACCTTTAGGCTGTATGACGATTCTAATGCCTTGATCGGCGCGGCCAAATGGACCGAGAGCTTGACCAATGTCAAGGTTGAAAACGGATACTTCAATGTTCGTTTGGGATCAACAAACCCTTTGCTTTCAAAAACCATTGATTTCAATACCCAATACTGGCTTGGTGTGCAGGTTGGGTCAGATAACGAAATGACTCCCCGCCAGCCGCTCAACGGCGTGCCGTTCGTTTTGAATTACGATGTGCCGGTTGGCAGCATCATCGCCTGGCATAAAAATATGGCGCCCGGCGCCCCGGCGCTTTCTTCACAATGGGTCGAATGCAACGGGCAGACCATCAGTGACTCGGAAAGCGTGTTCGATGGACAAACCATTCCGGATTTGAATTCGACAGGCAGATTTCTGCGCGGTTCAAACCATTCCGGAGATATTCAAAATGATGCGATGCAGGGACACCACCATCAGATTTATGGATCAGGCACAACCGGAGGAGCGGCTTTGGGGATAATGTTCTCCAGCGCATTATCAACCATTGGACCGCAGACCAATGATGCTCGTGCTCCGGTTACTGATGGGTCGAATGGAGCGCCGCGTTACGATTCCGAAACCCGTCCGAAAAACATGTCCATGGTTTGGATCATGAAGATTAAGTAGGCGTTTGTGGATGGGGCCTGCGGTGGTTTGAAAAAGTCGCGAGGGTTTATTTGATCCTGAACTGGACCTTGATGGTTTTTCGTTTGCGTTGCGAGGAGAGGGCGCGGCGCACGCGGGGCGGGATGACATATCGCAAATTGAACTCCAAGAACTCAAGATAGGCATCCATACTCAACCGTTTTGTGTTCCGGGGCAGGTTTTTTAGGACGGGCAGAATCAATTCATTCATAGTGTTTTAAACCTTCCAGAATAACGTGATAAATATCGCCGTCTGCATACTTTAAGCAGAGCCGTTTAAAATGGCTGGATCTATATTTAATCCCGTTCAAGCGAATCAGATCCAAAATATCAGGCATATCTTTATATAAGCGCCGTTTGCTGTCGCTGTGCAAGGCATGCAATTTAAGCGCCAGCAGGTGTTCCAACGATGGAATGATGAACGGTTTGGAAGACACTTTGACTTTTTTCCCTGCCCGTATCACCTGCATAAGGGTATTGGGATCTACAAATAGAAAATCGATATCCAATTTATCGCCCTGATTGTGAACTAACCGAGCGAACAATTTACGGTTGAATTCCTCCCGGTAGCCTGCTTTCCGTAAGGCGGGTTTCAACTTTGCATATCCTTCCGTGGTAATAAGAAAGTCCACATCCTGAGTTTGACGTGCAACCTGGTAATGATTGAGGGCAAATCCGCCAATTAAAACACAAGGAACCTTGGCTGGTTTGAGGGCGCCGGACATGGCTTGAAAAACATTTTTTTGCACAGACATAAGACATCTTCTTTCTTAGCAACAGCTAAATAGCTGGGTGTAATGGATCAGTTTGGGTTATTTTATCATACTCATTCCGCTGGTTCATCGTTTATAAATCGGCTCGCTGGTGCTCTTCCGCCAGGCGGTGTAAAGAAGGGGATTAAAATGAACTGGAATTACAGGTTGGCATCCGTTATCATTTACCCAGTACCAACAAATATTCCGTTTGTTAAGGCTGTATGACAAGTCAAAACTTCCATTGGAGATTGTTCCCATGACCATCAAGAAAGTCGTGCTGGCGTATTCCGGGGGGCTGGACACCTCGGTGATCATCCCCTGGCTGCGGGAGAACTATAACTGCGAGGTGATTGCGTTCGCGGCGGACATCGGCCAGGAGGAGGAGCTGGACGGGCTCCCGGCCAAGGCCAAAAAGACCGGGGCGAGCAAATGCTATGTGCTGGACTTGAAGCGCGAGTTCGCAATAGAGTATCTCGCGCCGCTGCTCAAGTCCGGCGCGGTTTACGAGAACAAGTACCTGCTCGGCACGTCCATTGCCCGGCCCCTGATCGCGAAGCACCAGGTCGAGATCGCGCTCAAGGAAAAAGCGGACGCCGTGGCCCACGGCTGCACGGGCAAGGGCAATGACCAGGTGCGGTTCGAGCTGACCTACCAGGCCCTGGCGCCCCAGCTGGCGGTGATCGCGCCCTGGCGCGACCCCAAGTGGACCCTGCGCTCGCGCGAGGACGCGCTGGCCTATGCCGAGGCGCACCACGTGCCGGTCTCCCAGTCCCTTAAGAAGATCTATTCCCGCGACCGGAACTTGTGGCACATTTCGCACGAAGGCGGCGAGCTGGAGGACCCCTGGCAGGCCCCGAGCGACGAGGTGTGGATGCTGACCCAGGACCCGAAAAAAGCGCCGGCCGAACCCGGGGAAGTGACCGTGGGCTTCGAGGCCGGCGTGCCGGTGAGCCTGAACGGACGCAAGCTGGACCTGGTCAAGTTGATCCAGACCTTGAACCAAACGGCCGGCGCCCATGGCGTGGGCCGCACGGACCTGGTCGAGAACCGCCTGGTGGGCATGAAGTCGCGCGGCGCCTACGAGACGCCGGCGGGCACGGTGCTGGTGACAGCCCTGCACGAGCTGTCCAGCCTGGTGCTGGACCGCGAGACCATGCATTTCCGCAGCCAGCTGGCCCTGAAGTACGCCGAGCTGGTGTACTACGGCCAGTGGTTCACGCCCCTGCGCGAGGCCCTGGACGCCTTCATGGACCAGGTCATGTCCGCGGCCACGGGCGAGGTGCGCCTGCGGCTGTGGCGCGGCCAGGTCCTGGTCCAGGGCCGGCGCTCGCCCAACTCCCTGTTCTCCGAGGCGCTGGCCACCTTCAGCCGCGACGAGGTTTACCGCCAGTCCGATGCCACCGGGTTCATCAATCTCTACGGCCTGCCGCTCAAGGTGCAGGCCCAGCTGCGGAGCAAAGCGGGCAAGCCGCGCAAAAAAGCCTGAACGGAGCGACGACCATGCCAGCACGCCGGAAGCGCAAGCCAGCTAAATCCAAAGCCCCGCAAAAAGCCTGGGCCGGCCGCTTTACCGAAAAGCCGGACCCGCGCGCCGAAGCGTACACTTCCTCCCTGGACGTGGACCTGCGGCTCCTGCCCGCGGACATCGCCGGGAGCCTGGCGCACGTGGAAATGCTTGCCAAACGGAAAATCCTCGCCGCGCCGGAAGCGCGTAAAATCCAAGCCGGCCTGCGGGCCGTGCTGCGCGAATGGGAACAGGGCAAACTCCAACACCGGCCCTCGGACGAGGACGTGCACATGCTGGTGGAGCGGCGGCTGCACGAGCTGATCGGCCCGGTGGCCGGCAAGGTGCACACCGCGCGCTCGCGCAACGACCAGGTCATCACGGATTTCAAGCTGTACTTGCGGACCGAGGTGGAGCATTTGGCCGGAGCCCTGCGGCTCCTGCAGCGCTCCCTCCTGCGCCTGGCCGAAAAGCATCAGGACTGGATCATGCCTGGGTACACCCACCTGCAAACCGCCCAGCCGGTCTTGGTGGCGCACTGGCTGCTCGCCCACCTCGAGGCTTTCGCGCGCGACGAGAACCGCCTGCTGCAGTTGCGGCAGGGAAGCCTGGACGAACTGCCCCTGGGCGCGGCCGCGCTCGCCGGCACCAGCCATCCCATTGACCGGCAGCTCACCGCGCGCCTGCTCGGGTTCAGCCGGGTCACGGACAATTCGCTGGACACCGTGGCTGACCGCGATTTCGCCCTGGAATTCCTGGCCGCCACCGCGATCTGTGGCGTGCACCTTTCCCGCCTGGCCGAAGAGTTGGTGTTGTTCTCCAGCCATGAGTTCGGGTTCCTGACCCTGTCCCAGCGGTTCTCGACCGGGTCCTCGATCATGCCCCAAAAGCGCAACCCGGACGTGGCGGAACTGATCCGCGGCCGCAGCAGCCGCCTGAGCGGCTGTTTGGTCACCCTGCTCATGGTGCTGAAAGGCTTGCCCCTGTCCTACAACCGGGACCTGCAGGAGGACAAGGCCGCGGTGTTCGAGGCCGTGGACATCCTGGACGAGACCCTGCTGGTCTTGAGTCCCCTGCTGGATACCCTGCGCCTGAACCGCAAGCGCCTGGAACAGGCCTGCAGTCTGGGGTTCCCGACCGCGACCGAGGCGGCCGACCATTTGGCGCGGCAGGGCGTGCCTTTCCGGCAGGCACACGCGGCCGTGGGGCGCCTGGTGACCTGGGCCAGCGAGGCCGGACAGCCCCTGGAGGACGTTTCGCCCGAACGCTGGCGGTCCTTCCACCCGGCTTTTCAGGACAGCGTGATCGAGGACGTGAAGCTCCAGCGTTCCGTGGCTGCCAAGCGGTCCTGGGGCGGCACGGCGCCCAGCCAGGTCGCGGCCAGCCTGCGCCGCGAGCGGAAGCGTCTGAAAAGAATATGATTGACAGGCCCAGTTCCCGGCCGCTACAATAGCCTCGTTTATCCCCGTCGCAGGCTTTTCGAAGCGATCATTCCTGCCAGCATTTCGGTGCATGAGGAGGTCTGGTTTTGGCTCGGGTCGTCTTGAAAAACGTTCGCAAACATTTCCCGGGCAAAGACCGGGATGCCGTCCAAAGCGTCAACCTCACCTGCGAGGATAAAGAGTTCATCGTCCTGGTCGGGCCTTCGGGCTGCGGCAAATCCACGACCCTGCGTTTGATCGCCGGGCTGGAGGAAGCGACCGACGGGGAGATCCTGATTGACGACAAGGTCGTCAACGACCTTCCTCCCAAAGACCGCGATATCGCAATGGTTTTCCAGAACTACGCCCTGTATCCGCACATGACGGTTTACGAAAACATGGCTTTTGGGCTCAAGCTGAAGAAGCTGCCCAAGGATGAAATCAAACGCCGGGTGCTGGAAGCGGCCGAAACCCTGAGTATCACCCGCCTGCTTGACGCCAAGCCCAAGAACCTGGCCGGCGGCGAACGCCAGCGCGTGGCCCTGGGCCGGGCGATCGTCCGCAACCCCAAGGTGTTCCTCTTCGATGAGCCGCTTTCCAACCTCGACGCCAAATTGCGCGTGCAAATGCGGGCCGAGATCGGCAAACTGCACACCCGCCTGCAGGCGACCATGATCTACGTGACGCACGACCAGGTGGAGGCCATGACCATGGGCGACCGGATCGTGGTCATGAAGGACGGCGTGATCCAGCAGATCGCCGACCCCATCACCCTGTACGATCAGCCCAGCAACCGCTTCGTGGCCGGGTTCATCGGTTCGCCGGCCATGAACTTCATGGACGGCTCCATCATCAAGAAAAAAGATCTCCTGTATTTTTCCGAGGAGAACTTCACGGTCAAGATTCACGACGACCATGCGCCGGCCCTGGAAGAGATGGTGGGCAAAGAGCTGGTCATGGGCATCCGTCCGGAAAACATCTACGACAAGGTCTACTATCCCGCCTCGCCGGAGAACACCATTACCGCCACCGTGGAAGTGGTGGAGCCCATGGGCTGGGACGCCTTCATCTATCTGACCACCGGTAAAACGCCCTTCATCGCGCGCATGGACACCTACGAGCAGCTGGAAGTCAACCAGGACATGGACTTGGTGATTGACATGAGCAAGGCCCATTTCTTCGATAAAGAAACCGAACAGACGATTGTGTAGTACCTGCGAAATGCGAACGAGCGGCAGGGGCGTGCGGGCATTCGGCGCGCCCCTTTTTTTATTTTTAACCGCGCTCTGCTGGGGGATCCCGAAGGGCTGGGCGGCGCCGGAAGCGGCGGCCAACACCTCCGCCGGCGCGGCCGCGCGGGTGAGCATTGCCGCGGACTGGCTCAGCTATGCCGAGGAAACGGGGCGGATGGAAGGCCGCGGTTCGGTGCGCATCTGGTATACCAACCTCACGCTCACCGCGGACACGGCGGAGGCGGACCTCAACACCCGCTGGATCAAGGCCCGCGGCAACGTCACCCTGACCGAGACCGACCGGACCATTCACTGCGCCGAGCTGGATTACGATCTGCGGGACCAATCGGCGGCCGCCCGGGGGATCCGTTTCGCCACGCGGCCCTGGTTCTACCAGGGCGAGTCCGTGGACAAGCGCGGCGAAAAGGACGTGCGGATCACCCGCGCCCGGTTCACCACCTGTGACGCCCGCCATCCCCACTACCATCTGACCGCCAGCCAGATCGACGTGGTGCTGGGCGAATCCCTGACCGCCCATCACGCCGTTCTGTACATGGGAACCACGCCCGTATTTTACCTGCCCTGGATCCAGCGGTCCCTGCGGGACAGCCGGCCGCCGTTCTCCATCCGCGTGGGCTACAGCGATTTCGAGGGTTTCTACGCCCGCCTCCGGCTCAATTATTACCTGGCGCAGGATAACTACGGCGGCCTGATGCTGGACGTGATGGAGAAAAAGGGGCTGGGGGTGGGGCTGGAACACCACCTGACCTATCAGGCGCTGGGCCGCGGCGAAGGGGACCTGTCGGTGTATTATGTGCGGGACCAGGAGGCCGAAGCCGAGCGCTGGACCGCCCACCTGGATAACCGGCATGAGTTCGGCGAGCGGGACCAGCTCCAGATCAACCTCGACTACCTGACGGACCAGACGTTCAACCGTGAGTTTTCCGCGAGCCTGGTGGATTCCTACCAGCAAAAATCCTACCTGGCGTATGCGCACCGCGGGGATGTTTTTTACTGGAGCCTGAACGCCAGCGATGTGCAATCCTGGGACCCGGCGCGGGATGCCTACCTCACACAGAGCCGGGAACTGCCCAGCGCCATCCTGTCCATGTCGCCGCAAAAGCTTTTCCACCTGGGGCAGCCGCTGTACTTCAACTTCAGTTCGAACCTCAGCCGGTCCTACCGGCGGGTTGACGTGGATCCGGACGGCGATCTCTTCGCACAGGATCTTCGCTACCGCTACGAAGATACGTTCCGCCTGACACCGGGGCTGACCGAAACCTACAATTTTCCCCTGCGCGTTCCCACCCAACCCAGCCTTTCCGGCTCCCTTTACCTGCCTTTGACCGGCAGTTACCGGGAGACCGTCTTCGGCGATCATGCAGGCGATCAGGTTACGCCCCAAACCCAGCTCGATGCCGGCTACAGCACCAATCTCACCCTGACCAACAAGTGGGTCAATTACCGCTACACCAAGCCCACGCACCTGGTCGAGAGCAGGCTGTCCCATGACTTCAGCCGGCAGTTTTCCCTCGCGGGAGACCGCGTTCTGCAAAACGCGGGTGTTACCTCCAACCGCCTCGGCGCGGGCGTGGATTATTTCATGGGTAACTTCATCGTGCTGCGCGGCAGCACGGGGTACAACCTCCACCTCGCGGTCCCCTCGCCGGATTGGCGCGATCACATGGATCCACTGAGTTTCAGCGGCAACGCCACCCTCGGTTCGGGCGTAACCCTGAACTGGCAGGGAACGCACGACTGGCTGAAACAGCGCGTGACCTCTGGCTATGTCTCGGCCAGCCTGACCGAACGCGACTGGAACCTGTCCTGGAACAATTCGTATTCCTACCTGGGAACGGCCTCCAGCCGCGAACATTCCTGGTTCGCGGTCTTGAACGCCGGCGTGCGTCCCGGCCTGGGGCTGTCCCTGCAGTCCAGCCTGCAATTCGAAATGCTGCAAAAGAAATTCACCAATTACTCCCTGACCTTGTCCCGCGACCTGCACTGCTGGGAAATGCAGACCGGGCTCAAGGTTTACGCCGACGGGCGCTATGAAGTCGGCTTTGGCTTGAATTTAAAAGCTTTTCCGGAATTTCACGTCGGGTCCGGGCTCTAGAGCCCGGTCCGGGAGGCATGCGGGGTTTGCGCTTGAGGGATGAGGGGAACGATGCTATAATTCCATCCTTTTTGCAACCCCGGCGGAGGCGGAAGCATGAAAATCTGCGTTGTGGGTACCGGCTATGTGGGCTTGGTCACCTGCGCCTGCTTTGCGGACCTGGGCAATGAAGTGATCGGCGTGGACCAGGACGCGGAAAAGATCCGCGTGCTCGAGCAGGGCCACGTGCCGATCTTCGAACCCGGATTGCAGGAACTTATTGAACGGCAGCGCGGGAAACGGCTGATCTTCACCACGGACCTGGCCAAAGGCGTTCAGGCGTCGGAGTTTATTTTTATCGCGGTCGGCACGCCGCCCCAGGAGAACGGAGAGGCGGACCTCTCGGCCGTGAAGGCCGTGGCCGCGGAGATCGGCAAGCACCTCAACGGCCCCAAGGTCGTGGTGGACAAAAGCACGGTCCCGGTCGGCATGGGCGATCTGGTGGCCAGCATCATCGAGGAGCACAACCGCCACCAGCACGCCGTGCAAGTGGTGGCCAACCCGGAATTCCTGCGTGAAGGGTCGGCTGTCCATGATTTCATGCATCCGGACCGGATCCTGATCGGCGCCGGCGATCTGGCGGCGGCCGAACGCCTGAGCGAGCTGTACAAGCCGCTCGAGGCCGATATCATGGTGACGGACTTGCGTTCGGCGGAAATGATCAAGTACGCCAGCAACGCGTTCCTCGCCGCCAAGATCACGTTCATCAACGAGATCGCCAACCTTTGCGACCGGGTGGGCGCGGACGTGGCCAAGGTGGCGCACGGCATGGGGCTGGACCACCGCATCGGGCCGGCTTTCCTGAACGCCGGCGCGGGATACGGCGGCTCGTGCTTTCCCAAGGACGTGTCCGCCCTGGTCCAGAAGGCCGCCAAGGAAGGCTACGACTTCAAACTTTTAAAGGCCGTGATCGAGGCCAACGAGCACCAGAAGCGGTCTCTGCTGGCCCGGGTCAAGGAGATCCTGGGGCCGCTGGAAGGCAAACAGATCGCCGTGTGGGGATTGTCCTTCAAACCCAATACCGACGACCTGCGCGAGGCCGTGTCCGCGACCGTGATCCCGCTCCTGCAGGAGAACGGCGCGCGCGTCCGCGCCTACGATCCCGCGGCCATGGAGCACGCCCGCCGCCAGCTGCCGGGCCTGAAGCTGACGGACAACGCGTACGCCGCGGTGGAAGGGGCGCACTGCCTGGTGATTTTGACCGAGTGGAACGAATTCAAGGAAATGGACCTCGCGCGCGTCAAGGAACTGATGCGGTCGCCCGTGATCGTGGACGGGCGCAACATTTACGATCCGGCCAAGGTCAAGGCCCTGGGGTTCACCTACCGGGGCATCGGCCGGCGTTAATTCAAAGCAAAGGAGAATGTTCCGTGGCCTCCACCCTGCGCGGTGTTATTCTGGCCGGCGGTCTGGGCACGCGCCTCAAACCGCTGACCGACATCACCAACAAGCACCTGCTGCCCGTGTACGACCAGCCGATGATCTTCCACCCCATCCAGAAGATGGTCGAAGCCGGCATTGACGAGATCATGCTGGTCACCGGCGGCCACCACGCGGGCGAGTTCCTGCGGCTGCTGGGCGACGGCCGCCGCTTCGGCGTGCGCCGCCTGCAGTACGCCTACCAGCAGGGAGAGGGCGGTATTGCCGAGGCCCTCGGCCTGGCCGAGGATTTCGCCGAGGGGCATCCGATCCTGGTGTTCCTCGGGGACAACATCGTCTCGGATTCCCTGCGGCCCTACGCCCAGCAGTTCCGCCAGCACCCCCGCGGCGCCATGATCCTGCTCAAGGCCGTGAAGAACCTTTCGGCCTACGGCGTGCCGCGATTCAAGGGCGGCCGGATCGAGCGCATCATCGAGAAACCCAAGAAGGCGCCCTCGCCGTACGCCGTGATCGGCATCTATTTTTACGACGCGTCGGTGTTCAAGATCGTCAAGACCCTCAAGCCGTCGGGCCGGGGCGAGCTGGAGATCACGGACGTGAACAACAGCTATCTGCGGCGCGGACAGATGGCGCACGGCATTCTGCATGGCCACTGGGCCGATGCCGGCGAATCCATTGACTCGTGGTTTGAGGCCAATCTGATGGCCCGCGAGGAGCGCCGGAACAAGAAAGCGAGGTCGGCGTAAGCATGCGCGTGCTCATTACCGGCGGGGCCGGCTTCATCGGTTCCCACTACGTGGATTTGCGCCTTAAACGCCACTCCCGCGACCTGGTGGTGGTCCTGGACAAGCTGACGTACGCCGGCAACCCGGCCAACCTTGCCCAGGCCCGCACCAGCCCCCGCTTCCGCTTCGTGCGGGGAGACATCTGCGACCGCGCGCTGGTCAACCGGGTGGTCAAGCGGCACCGCATCGAGGTTATCGTCAATTTCGCGGCCGAGACCCACGTGGACCGCTCGATCCTCTCTCCCGAGGAATTCGCGAAGACCGACGTGCTCGGCACCCAGACCCTGCTGGAGGCGGTCCGGCGCTTCAAGCTCAAGCGTTTCCTGCAGATCTCCACGGACGAGGTGTACGGGTCCATCGAACGCGGCGTGTTCCGGGAGACCGATCCCCTCAAGCCTTCCAGCCCCTATTCGGCCTCCAAAGCGGGCGGGGACCTGCAGGTGCTGGCCTACCGCCACACCTACGGCCTGCCCGTGATCATCACCCGCTCATCGAATAATTTCGGCCCCCGGCAGTACCCGGAAAAACTGATCCCGCTGTTCATCACGAACGCCCTGGAAGGGCTCTCTCTGCCGCTGTACGGCGACGGCCTCAACACCCGCGACTGGATCTACGTGGAGGACAATTGCCTGGGCCTGGACCGGGTCCTGGAGCGCGGCCTGCCGGGCGAAATATACAACCTGGGCGCGGGCAACACCCACACCAACCTCGAGATTACGCGCCGGATTCTGTCGCTCCTTAAAAAGCCCGCCAGCCTGGTCCGCCGCGTGCCGGACCGGCTGGGACACGACCGCCGCTACGCCCTGAGCGTGGCCAAGACCAAAACGCTGGGGTGGAAGCCTCGGTGGTCGTTCGAGCGCGCCCTGGCCGCCACGGTGCGCTGGTACGTGGAGCACCCGGAGTGGTGGCGGCCGTTGAAATCCGGCGCGTATCTGCGCTATTACCGGAAACAATACAGCCACAGGAGCTAAGGTCATGCCCAAGAGCACCGCGAAAACGAAACGCATCGCCCTGATCACGGGCATTACCGGCCAGGACGGCAGTTACCTGGCTGAATTCCTGCTGGGGCGCGGGTACCGCGTGTTCGGGACGGTCCGCCGCAATTCCACCGAGAGCTTCGAGCGCATCGAGCACCTCAAGGACCAGCTCGAGCTCCTGGAAGTGGACCTGCTCGACCAGATGTCCATCCTGACCGCGCTGAAAAAGGCCCGGCCGCACGAGGTCTACAACCTGGCCGCCCAGTCCTTCGTGCCGACCTCGTGGGAACAGCCGATCTTGACGGGCGAGTTCACCGCCCTGGGCGTCACCCGCATGCTGGAAGGCGTGCGCACCGTGGATCCCCGCATCCGCTTCTATCAGGCGAGCTCGTCCGAAATGTTCGGCAAGGTCCGGACCGTGCCCCAGAACGAACTGACACCGTTCTACCCGCGCAGTCCCTACGGCGTGGCCAAGGTGTACGGCCACTTCATCACCGTCAACTACCGCGAGAGCTATGACCTGTTCGCGGTGTCAGGCATCCTGTTCAACCACGAGTCCCCGCGCCGCGGCAAGGAATTCGTGACGCGCAAGGTCACGGACGCGGTCGCGCGCATCAAGCTGGGGGCCCAGTCCAAGCTCGCCATGGGCAACCTGAACGCCAAGCGCGATTGGGGATACGCGGGGGACTATGTCCGGGCCATGTGGCTCATGCTCCAGCAGAACCACCCCGCGGACTACGTGATCGCCACGGGCGTGAACCATTCGGTGCGCGACCTCCTGAGCACGGCGTTCAGCCACGCGGGCCTGGACTGGCGCGATTACGTGCGGGTGGACCCCAAGCTCATCCGGCCGGCCGAGGTCGAACACCTGCTGGGCGACCCGGCCAAGGCGCGGCGGGAGCTGAAGTGGAAGCCCGAGGTGTCGTTTGAACAGATGATCCGCATGATGGTGGACGCGGACCTGCGGCGGGTGGAGCTGGAGCTCCGCGTGCGTCCGCACCGCGTCACGCGCTAGGAACCTGAGCGTTTAGTCGCTCAGGTTCCGGAGCAATTGAGCACATTGAGCAATTTGAGCAACTCAAAGCACAATGGCGACTGAAGGAAGTCCCGCTGTTTGACTATATCCTCCGGTCGGGGCGGTCCATTTGCCCTCCTTGCTCATCTGGCTCGATCCATCAGAAGGAGAACGGTCCGCATGGGATTCCTGCAAGGCAAGCGGGTTTTGGTCACGGGCGGGCATGGATTTTTAGGCTCTCATCTCCTGCCCACCCTGGTGTCTCACGGCTCAAGCGACGTCATCGCGCCCCGCATCGAGGAGTGCGACCTGACCCAGCTGGACCAGGTCCAGCGCCTGCTCGCCGATTCCAAACCGCAGGTCATCATCCATCTCGCGGCCGTGGTGGGGGGGATCGGGGCCAACCGGGCCAATCCCGGCACGTTTTTCTACCAGAACCTCATCATGGGCGTGCAGCTCATGGAGCAGGCCCGCCTGCAGGGCGTGGACAAGTTCGTGGCCATGGGCACGATCTGCGCCTATCCCAAATTCACGCCCGTGCCGTTCCGCGAGGAGCACCTGTGGGACGGGTACCCCGAGGAGACCAACGCGCCGTACGGCCTGGCCAAGAAAATGCTTTTGGTCCAGGCCCAAGCCTACCGCCAGCAGTACGGCTTTAACGCCATCTATCTCCTGCCCGTGAACCTCTACGGGCCGCGCGACAATTTCAATCCCGACTCGTCCCATGTGATCCCGGCCCTGATCCGCAAGTGCCTGGAGGCCCAGGAACGGGGCGATCCGGAGATCGTGGTCTGGGGCGATGGCTCGGCCACGCGGGAGTTCCTCTACGTGGAGGACGCGGCCCGGGGCATTGCGCTGGCGGCTGACCGTTACCACGGACCGGAACCGGTGAACCTGGGCGCGGGCCGTGAGATCTCCATTCGCGACCTGGTGGAGCTCATTGCCCGGCTCACGGGTTTTAACGGCGCCATTACCTGGGACCGGACCAAACCCAACGGCCAGCCGCGGCGGTGCCTGGACACGCACCGCGCGTGGGAGTACTTCGGCTTCAAGGCGGAAAAAGATTTTGAGTCCGGGCTGCGCGAGACCATTGCCTGGTACCGGGCGCACCGGCACGCTAACCAGGAAGCGGGTGAAGCGCATGGCTGATCAGCCGAAGGTCCTGATCCTGTGCGGCGGCATGGGCACGCGCCTGCGCGAGGAGACGGAATACAAACCCAAGCCGCTGGTGGAGATCGGCGGCATGCCGGTCCTGTGGCACATCCTCAAGCATTATTCCCAGGCCGGGTTCCGCGACTTCGTCCTGGCCCTGGGATATAAGGGCGCGATGATCAAGGAATACTTCCTCAACTTCGAGTGGATGAGCAACGACTTCACCCTCAACCTGCGGTCGCGGCAGGAACGGGTCGTGAACCTGAGCCACGACCTGGAGGACTGGTCCCTGACCTTCACGGACACGGGGCTCAAAACGCCGACCGGCGGCCGGATCTTCAACGCCCGCAAATACCTGACCGGCGAGTATTTTCTGGCCACGTACGGCGACGGGTTGTGCAACGTGGACCTCCAGGCGCTGGTGTCCTTTCATCAGAAGCAGAAAAAGATCGCGACCCTGACCGGCGTGCATCCTTCGTCGCCCTTCGGGGTGATCGAGGCCGCGGACGGCGCGGTCAGGTCGTTCAAGGAGAAGCCGCGCCTGGAGGGCATGGTGAACGGCGGCTTTTTCGTCTTCGACCGCCGCATCTTCGATTATCTCGGACCCGAGGCCGTGCTCGAGGAGGAACCCCTCCGGCGCCTGGCTGCCGACAACCAGCTGGCCGTTTATCCGCACCGGGATTTTTGGGCGTGCATGGATACCTTCAAGGACGTGGAACGCCTGAACGCCATGTGGGAGCAGGGCGACCATCCGTGGAAGACGTGGTGACGGGCTGGGACGCACGGATTCACAAGACGACCGCCAGTGGGAGGACGGAGAACCTGTCTTTATGGTATTTTCGTTTGACTGTCATTCCGGCGTGTAGTTAGCCGGAATCCAAGGGTCTTGATTTGCAGAGCTCTGTCTGGACCCCGGCTAGTAGCATGCCGGGGTGACGAACCATCAAAGGCCTAAAGCCATGATGGCACGCAATCTCGTGGAAAGAGGGTAAAAGCATGAATGCCTTCTGGCAGGGGCGGCGGGTGCTGGTTACCGGGGCGACCGGTCTTCTGGGGTCGTGGCTCACCGAAGAGCTGGCCGCGGCCGGCGCCGAGGTCGTGGCCATTGTGCGGGATGGCGTGCCGCATTCCCGGTTCCACCTCGCGGGCCTGGATCGCAAGGTGACGACCGTGCATGGCCAGCTGGAAGATTATTCCCTGATCGAACGCACGCTCAATGAGTACGAGGTGCGGCTGGTGTTCCACCTGGCCGCCCAAACCATCGTGGGCACGGCCAACCGCTCGCCCCTGTCCACCTTCACGTCCAACATCCAGGGCACCTGGAACGTCCTCGAAGCCGTGCGCACCTCTCCCCTCCGGCCAGGCTTGGTCGCGGCGTCATCGGATAAGGCGTACGGGACCCAGGCCCAGCTGCCCTACACCGAAGAGGCCCCGCTGGCCGGCCGCCATCCCTACGACGCTTCCAAAGCGTGCGCGGACCTGCTGGCCCAAGCGTACGCGCATACCTACCAGCTGCCTCTGGCCATCGCCCGCTGCGGAAATCTCTACGGCGGCGGCGACCTGAATTTCAACCGCCTGGTGCCGGGCACGATCCGCTCCCTGCTGGCCGGCGAGCGGCCCGTGATCCGCAGCGACGGTTCGCCCCAGCGGGATTACTTCTACGTCCGGGACGCGGTCCGGGCGTATTGCCTGCTGGCCGAGGCGCTGGACCGGCCGGAGGTCCGCGGGCAGGCTTTCAATTTCGGCGTCAACCAGCCCCTGACGCCCCTGCAAGTGGCCGCGGCGATCAGCCGCGTCCTGGGACGGTCCGGCCTCGAACCTGTCATTGAGAACACCTGGCAGGGCGAGATCCGCGACCAGTACCTGGACGCCTCCAAAGCGAAAAAAGTTCTGGGCTGGAAGCCGGCTTTTTCCCTGGAGCAGGGGCTCGCGGAAACCGTCGCCTGGTACCAGGACTTCCTGGGAGCCCGGTAATCCATGGACAGCCTGCGCGGCGCCTTCGAGAATAAACGGGTGGTGATCACGGGCGGTCTGGGGTTCATTGGCTCCAACCTGGCGCACGCGGCCGCGGGGCTGGGCGCCCGGGTGAGGATTCTGGACGCCAAACTGGATCCTTACGGCTGGAACGAGGCCAATCTCCGGGACCTGCGCCCGGCCCCTGAAGTGCTGGCCGGCGACGTGCGCGATCCCCGGGCTGTGGAGCAGGCCCTGGCTGGCGCGGATTTCGTCTTGGACTGCGCCGCCCAAGTGTCGCATACCCTGTCCGTGCGCGATCCCCTGCTGGACGCGGACATCAACTGCCGCGGCGCGCTCACCGTGCTGGAAGCCCTGCGGCGCGTGGCGCCCCAGGCCCGCGCGGTCTTCGCCAGCACCCGCGGGGTGATCGGCCGCATGCAATCCTCGCCCGTGGACGAACTGCACCCCACCCAGCCCGTGGACGTGAATGGCATTGACAAGCTTGCCGCCGAAAAATATTACCTGTTCTACCACCGCGTGCACGGGCTCAAGACCACGGCCCTGCGTATCGCCAACACTTTCGGTCCGCGCGGTCAGATGCGGCACGGCGATTACGGCATTGTCAACTGGTTCATCCGCCTGGGCCTGGAAGGCCGGGAGATCGCGATCTACGGCGAAGGCAGACAAACGCGCGACTACAACTACGTGGACGATGTCAGCCGCGCGTTCCTGCTGGCCGCGTCGCGGCCCGAGGCCGTGGGCGAGGTGTTCATGCTCGGGTCCGGACAGGCGACGCCGTTCGTGGAAATGGTGGAAAAGGTCCGCCACGCCACGGGCCTGCGCCTGCCCGTGCGCCACCTGCCCTGGGACGCGGAACGCAAGGCCATCGAGATCGGCGACTACGTGGTGTCCCTTGACAAGGCCCGCCGCCTGCTGGGCTGGACGCCGCAGGTGCCGCTGGACGAGGGGCTGGAGCGCACGGTGGCGTTCTACCGGGAACGGCGCGCGGAATATTTCTGATGATCGTCCCCCTCCCTTGAGGGGAGGGGATAGAGGGAGCCAGCAGTGAAGATACTCGTCATCGGCGCCGAGGGACAGGTCGGGCATTTTCTGCTCCGGGTCCCGGGCCCCAACCACCAGGTTAGCGGCACCTCCTTGGAAGGCGTGGCCGGATTGCCCGCGCTGGATATCCGCGACGCGGGCGCGGTGGACCGGTTCTTCGACGCCCACCGGCCGGAGTACGTGGTGCTCACCGCCGCGCTCACCCACGTGGACAAGTGCGAAGAACAGCCCGCCTTGGCCGAAGCCATCAATGTTCGCGGCGCCGAACACGTGGCGCAGGCCTGCCGGCGTCTGGACGCGGGCCTGGCCTTCTTCTCGTCGGAATACGTGTTTGACGGCCGTTCCGGGCCGTACCGCGAGACGGATCCCACCCGGCCGGAATCAGTGTACGGCCGGACCAAGCTCGCGGGTGAGCAGGCCGTGGCCGGTCTGGTGCCCAACCATCTCATCGTGCGCACCACGGTGGTCTATTCCTATTTGCCGGGATCGGTGAACTTCTTCATGCAGGTCCAGCAGCGCGCCCGCAAGGGCGAGCCCATCACGGCTCCGTCGGACCAGATCGGCAATCCCACGCAGGCCGTCAACCTGGCCCAGGCGCTGACCGAGCTGATCGAAGGCGGCCACCGGGGCATTTTCAACCTGGTGGGCACCTCGCGCGTGGGCCGGGACGTTTTCGCGCGCCGCATCCTGGAAAAGCTGGGCCAGGACCCGGGGCAGGTCACGGCCGTGCCCACGGCCAGCCTCGGGCAGAAAGCCCCGCGGCCTTTGGCCGCGGGGCTGGTGACGGACAAAGCCCAGAAGATTTTGCGAAAACACCCGCTCTGGGACCTGGAGCGCGGTTTGGACTTCACCCTGCGGCAAATGCAGGACCCCGAGGTTTTGCCGTGACCCAGACCAGGGGGCGCAGAGTCCGCCAAATCCTGCAGATCAGCGCGGGCGTGCTGCTGAGCCTGCTGTTCATCTGGCTGGCCCTGCACAACATTGATTTTTCGGAGCTGCTGCAAACCTTCGGCCGCCTGCGGCCGGGCTGGCTCGTGCCCGGCGCCGGCCTGATCCTGCTGGCTTATTTTTTCCGGGCCTTGCTGTGGCGCCAGCTCCTGCGGCGCTTTCCCGTGCGTGTGTGGAACCTGTTCCGCATCATCACCGTGGGCTATCTGGCGAACAATATCCTGCCCCTGCGGCTCGGCGAGGTCATCCGCGCCTGGCTCCTGGGCCGCAAGGAAAAATTGCCCGCCAGCCTGGCCCTGGCCACCGTGGTCATCGAGCGCGGCCTGGACCTGACGGCGTTGTTCGCGTTCTTCCTCTTCATGATGTTTTGGGTGCCGTTCGAGCCCTGGCTCAAGTACTCCGGCCTGGTCCTGGCCGGCCTGGGATTGGTCATGGTGCTGGTCTTGGCGCTCAATTACCGCTACGGCGGCCATCTGCTGGACTGGATCGAGAAGCCGCTCCAGCGCCTGCCCGGCAACTGGGGGAAGTGGTTCCACACCCAGCTCGACAATTTTCTGCAGGGCTTGAAGCTCCTGGAGAGCCCGGGCCAGCTCGCGGCCGTGGTGGGCCTGGCTCTGGCCGGCTGGCTGTCCTGGACCGGGGTGGTTTATCTCTGCTTCCGCGCCACGGGCCTGCCCCTGGACTTCCTCGCCGCCATGTTCCTGATCGTGGTGCTGAACTTCGGGCTCATGCTGCCTTCGTCACCGGGCGGACTGGGCATTTTCGAGTTCATGGTCATCCTGGCCCTCAAACCCTATGGCGTGCCGAAAGAGGCCGCCCTGGGGCTGGGGTTCACCTTCCACATGCTGCAGTATCTGCTGACCCTGGTCGTGGGCTGGGTCTTCGCGCTCCAGCTGAACGTTTCGATGTTCCGGCTGTACCGGGAATCGGAAACCGCGGCAGAGGCCGTGGCCGGCGAGGAGGAAGCGAACAGCCGTGCCCAGGAATCCTGACAGCCGCTTGGCCCGGCAGCGCGCCGCCGTGCTGAAAGCGGTCCAACGTTACGCGGCCCTGCTGGCCGCGCAGACCGGCTTCCAGCCGGGGAAGGACCGCGTCCACTACGGCGGCCGGGTCTTTGACGAGAAGGAACTGCTGGCCCTGGTCAATGCCAGCCTCGACGGCTGGATCACGCTCGGGCCGTACGGCGCCAGGCTCGAGCAGGCCCTGGCGCGCTACCTGGGCGTCAAACACGCGGTGCTGGTCAACTCCGGTTCCTCGGCCAATCTCCTGGCCGTGGCCAGCCTGTGCGCGCCAGATCTGCCCAATGCCCTGAAGCCCGGCGACGAGGTCATCACGCCCGCGGCGACCTTTCCCACCACCGTGGCGCCCCTGCTGCAATACCAACTGACCCCGGTGTTCGTGGATTCCCGCCTGGAAGACTACAATCTGGACGTCGGCCAGGTGGAGGCCGCGCTCACGCCCAGGACCCGGGCGATCATGGTGCCGCATACCCTGGGCATTCCTTGCCAGCTCGAGCGGCTCAAACAGCTGGCCGAGCGCTACCGCCTGTTCCTCATCGAGGACAACTGCGACGCCTTGGGGTCCCGCTACCAAGGCCGCCTGACCGGCACCTTCGGCGACCTGGCGACCTTGAGTTTTTATCCCGCGCACCACATGACCATGGGAGAAGGAGGCGCCGTGGTTACGGACGACCCGCGGCTGGCCCGCGTGGTCCGCAGTCTGCGGGACTGGGGCCGGGATTGCTGGTGCGCGAGCGATGCTGGCCCGCAAGGCGCCTGCGGGAAACGCCTGCACTATACTATTGAAGGTCTGGAAGAGCCGTACGACCACCGCTATGTGTACACCCGCGTGGGGTACAACCTGAAACCCACGGACCTCCAGGCCGCGCTCGGCCTGGCCCAGCTGAAGAAACTGCCGTCGTTCATCCGCGCCCGGCAGCGCAATTTCCGCGAGCTCGGCCGCCGCCTCGCGCCCTTTTCACGCTGGCTGCTCCTGCCCCAGGCCGCGCCTGACGCGGAGCCGTCCTGGTTCGCGTACCCCATCACGGTCCGGCCGGACGCCGGGTTCACCCGCCGGTCGCTCTTGGAGTTCCTCGAGGCGCGCCGGATCGAGACCCGCCTGCTGTTCGCCGGCAACATTGTCCGGCAGCCGGCCTACCGCCCCGCGGGTTACCGCATCCACGGCAGCCTGGAGAACGCGGACGCGATCATGCGCCGCACGTTCTTTATCGGCGTGTATCCCGGCCTGCATTCGGCCCACCTGCAGTACATGGCCTCGGTGTTCGGCGACTTTTTCCAGAGGCGAACGGCATGAAGCTTCTCATCACCGGCATGGAAGGGTTCGTGGGGAGTCACCTGGCGGAATACTGTCTGGCCAAGCGGGCCGAGGTGCACGGCACGGCCTTTCCCGGCGCGTCCCTGCAGAACCTGGCCCAGGCGCGGGGAGCGCGCGTGCACCGGCTGGACCTGACCCAGGCCCAGGCCGTGGAGCGCCTGGTGGCCCGCTTGCGGCCGCACCGGATCTTCCACCTGGCCGGCTGGAGCAATCCTACGCTCTCGCGACGCGATCCCGAGGCCGCCCTGCGCGTGAACGTGCTGGGCAACCTGAACGTGCTGGAAGCGGCCCGCCGCCTGTCGCATGCGCCGCGGGTGCTGGTGGTGGGCAGCGCGGACGAGTACGGCGGCGTGGATAGCCACCTGCGGGCCATCACCGAGAACCAGCCCTTGCGGCCGGACAGCCCGTACGCGGTCTCCAAGGTCTGCCAGGACCTGACCGGCTTGGCGTACTTCCGCGAATACCGCCTGCCGGTTATCCGCGTCCGGCCGTTCAACCACATCGGCCCCAGGCAGGCCCTGGGGTTCGTGGCCACGGATTTTGCCTCGCAGATCGTTTCCATTGAAAAAGGCCGCAAGGTGCCGCTCATGGAGGTGGGGAACCTGGACGTGGTCCGCGATTTCTCGGACGTCCGCGACGTGGTGCGGGCGTATTGGCTGCTCCTGGAGCGCGGCCGGCCGGGCGAGGTTTATAACATCGGCTCAGGCCGCGGCATCCGCGTGCGGGACCTGTTAGAGGGTTTCTTGCGCCTTACTTCCGTGCGCGTGCAGGTGCACACCCTGCCGACCAAAGCCCGCAGGGAAAAATTACGCAAAGTGGCGTCCATTGCCAAACTCGCCCGCCATACCGGCTGGAAACCCCGCCTGACCCTCGGCCAGACCCTGCAGGCCGTCATGGACGACTGGCGCCAGCGCCTGACCTGAGGCATGACCCCGACGCAGAGTCCGCGCCAATTCCTGGCCCGGTTTTCCCGGGTCGCGCTGGTCCTCCTGCTCAATTCCGCCAGCGCGTTTCTCATCAACCTGCTGGTGGCGCGCTGGGTGGGCCCGGGCGCGTTCGGCGATTTCTTTTTCTTCGTCTCCACTTCCATTGTGGCCGCCATTCTCTTTGATTTCGGCCTGACCCGGACCCTCCTGCGGTACGGGGCCTTCCACCAGGCCCGCGGCGAGATCAGCCGCAAACTGGGTTACTACGCCGCCATCCTGAAGCTGAAGACCGCGCTCGGGGTCCTGGTGCTGGCGGCCGGCGTGGCGGCCAGCCTGGCCTGGGGCGGCGGCCTGCGCGGGGAGCTCGCGCTGGGGCTCCTGACCGGCTTCGTGGTCAGCTTCAGCCAGTTCCTTTCGGGCGTGGCGCAGACCGAGGAGGATTACGCCTCTTTTAATCTCGTGCAGTCCTTCAATCTCCTGCGGCTGGGTTTGATCCTGCTCGCGGCGGTCTGCGGCTTGCTGCTGCAACCCGCCTTGTACGCGGTTTTTCTCGCGGCGCCCCTGCTGCTGGCCCTGGCGCCCGGGTTCCGTCTGGGCCGGGACCTGCTCCGCGCCGGACCCGTGGCTGAGGAGCGTTTTTATTCGAAGATCTTGGCCTTCGGCAAGTGGATGATCCTGCTGTCACTGCTGGAAACCCTCCACCAGCGCTTGGACGTTATCCTGGTGCGCGGACTGACGGACGCCCAGCAGGCGGGTTATTACTCCGGCGCTCTGGCCTTTTTCGGCGTGGTGTACATGCTGCCGGCCTTTCTGGCGGTCTTGATCTATCCGCGCTTCGTCGCCGCCATGGGCCTGGGCGACGAGACCGCCCTGGCGCACGAGTACCGCCTTTCCACCAACGTCATGGCCCTGATCGCCGCGCCCCTGTCCCTGGGCTTGTGGGCCGTGGGGCCCGAAGTGGTCGGCCTGATCCTCGGCCGTCCCTACCAAGCCGCACTTCCCGTGTTCCCGGTGCTGGCCGCCTATTCCCTCGTACTGGGTTGCCATCTGAACTCAGGCGGACTGTTCATGGCCAAGGACCAGCCCCACTTGATCGTCGTCATTGTCGGGTGTACATTAGGGGCGAACCTGGCCGGAAATCTCCTGTTGATCCCGAGACTGGGCATTCAAGGCGCCGCCTGCTCCTTGTGCCTGGCCACTTTGCTCAGCCTGGCCCTGTCCTGGGGCCTGATCTGGGTCCGGCTGCGGCTGCGGCCCAGCTTCAAGCATGTGGCGGGTTACATCCTGCTGGCGGCGGCCATGGCCCTGGCCGTCCGGCTGGCCCCGTGGGCGGGGTGGCCAGGGCTGTCGGCTAAGATCGCCCTGGGCGCGGCCCTGTATCTCGCCGGCTTGTGGGCCCTGGAACGCTGGGCCGGAGCGGGCTGGTGGCCGGCCAACCTGTCGTTGCGCGAGGCGCCATGAAACCATTCGTGGTCTGGGCCGTGGTCCTGAGCTGGAACGGGCGCGAGGACACTTTGGCCTGCTTGGATACCCTGGGCCGGCAATCCCGCCCGCCTGACCACATCCTGGTGGTGGACAATGGCAGCCAGGACGGGTTGGAGGCTCCGTTGCGCGCCGCGCACCCACAGGTGGAGTATGTGTTCCAGCCCGTCAACCTCGGGTTCGCGGGCGGCATGAACCTGGGGCTGCGGCGGGCCCTGGCGGCCGGCGCGGATTTCATCCTCACCCCCAGCAACGACACGCTCCTGGCGGACCGGTGCCTGGAGAAAATGCTGGCCGCCCTCTCGGAGCGGCCCCGAGCGGCCGGCGCGGCGCCGAAAATATTCCTCCACGAACCGCCGGGCATCATCTACTTCAACGGCGGCCGTTTCACCTGGGCCACCCTGCGGCCCAGCCATCCGGGCGAGCTCCGGCCCGAACGCCTGCCGTCCCGGACCGCAGTGCGCGAGATCACCTTCTTGAACGGCTGCTGCCCCCTGTACCGGGCCGAGGCCCTGAAGCAGACCGGCCTCTACGACGAAAGTTTCGTGGCGTATTACGAGGACGCGGATCTTTCCCTGCGTCTGCGGCGCGACGGCTGGCAGTTGCACCTGGTACCGGAAGCGGTCGTGATCCACCGGCACGCCGCTTCCTTTCAGATCAATGCGGAGCCGGGGCTCAAGGGCACCGTGAGCCCGCTCAAGTGGTACCTCATGACGCGCAACCGGCTCTGGTTGCTGCGCAAGCACGGGCAATGGTGGCAGAAGTTCCTGGGTTTTTCCTTTGTCCTCGCCTCCCGTGCGCTCCTCATGGTGCTGCAAGTATTGCGTGGCCGGCCGCGGAAAGCCGCCGGCGTGCTGAAGGGCTTGTGGCATGGATGCTTCCACAGCGACTTCAAGGCCTCGAGGGTGCCATGAAGGTGCTTTATTGCCTGACCGCCTACCCGCCGTCCGTCGGCGGCGCGCAGAGCCATTTCCACGAACTGGCCCGGCGCCTGCGATCCCGGCACGAGGTCCAGGTGGTCTGCCACTGGTCCGAGAACCGCATGGACTGGCTGCGCGGGGTTACGGTCCGGCCGCCAGAGACCCGGCGCTACACCCGGGATGGCGTCCCGGTGCTGCAGCTCAATTTCGACCGGCAGGAGCAGCGGCGCCTCGCAGCCTGGGCGTGGGGCTATTACTTCAACCAGGGGCCGTCGGTCCGTCGGATCTCGGACCTGCTGCTGGAAAAACTGGACCGCGCAGTGCCTGCCGTGGACCTGGTCCACGCGGGCCGAATCGGCCGGGAGTTCCTGGCCTGGGCCGCGTACAAACTGGCGCGGAAGCGGGGTGTGCCGTTCGTGCTCACGCCCTTCCACCATCCCCGCTGGGGCGGCTGGCTGCACCGCTGGTATCTTCGGCTCTACCGGTTGGCGGATGCGGTTCTGACCCTGACCAGTACGGAAAAAGAAACGCTCATCCGCCTGGGTGTGCCGCCTGAACGTCTGCACGTCATCGGGCACGCACCCATCTTGCCCGGCCAGCCGCCCGAACCCGGATACTTCGGTCCAGGCGGGCAAGTAGTGCTGTTCCTGGGGCAAAAGTACCGCTACAAGGGCGTGGGGCAGATCGTTGCTGCCATGCCCCTGGTGTGGAAGGTCAGACCAGAGACCCGGTTCGCGTTCCTGGGTCCGGAAACCGCCTATTCGCAAAAACTGTTCAAACGCCTACAGGACCCCCGCGTGATCCGGAAAGCCAGTGTGAGCGAAGAAGAAAAGTACGCGGCTCTTGCGGATTGCGCGGTCTTCTGCCTGCCTTCGCGCCAGGAGAGCTTCGGCGGCGTGTTCACCGAGGCCTGGAGCCTGGGCAAACCGGTCATCGGCGGGAACATCCCCGCGGTCTCCGAGCTCATCCAGGAGGGCCAGGACGGCCTGCTGGTCGATGGGTCGCCGCAAGGCCTGGCCGAGAAAACGCTTTTATTACTGATGAATTCCGGGACCGGGCAAGCCATGGGCCAAAGCGGTAAGGCCAAAGTACAGGCGCGGTTCAACTGGGACATGATCAGGGCGGACCTGGAAAAAATCTACCAGGAGCTCCGGCGGGGATAGAGCTAAAAACCTTTTGACCCTGATTTTTTAGGGTGCTATCATCTCCCTTTCCGGAAAGCCAAGGAGCCCTACTTTGAAAGCCAACTTACAGTATTATTTAGATCTCGTTACGGTCGTAACCCAAAAAGACCTCAAAGTGCGTTATAAAAGTTACGCTTTGGGGTACCTGTGGTCCATCGCGCATCCTTTGGCCCTGGCGCTGGTGTTTTTTATTGCCTTTAAAGTCATTATGCGCGTGGAGATCGAGGCGTACGCCTTGTTTCTGATTGCCGGCATGTTTCCCTGGCAGTGGTTCACCAATTCGGTGACCGTGAACCTGACTGTTTTCTTGTCGAACGCGCAGATCATCAAGAAAGTGAATTTTCCCCGCAACGTCCTGCCGTTCTCCATCGTGCTCCAGGACCTGCTTCACTATGTTTTATCCATTCCGGTGATCGTGGTGTTCATGTTCGTCTACCACAAGGCGCCCACGCCGGCCTGGATCTACGGCATTCCACTCCTGCTGGCTGCGCAGTTCATTTTGACCTACGGGTTATCCCTGATTATCTCCTCGGTCAATCTGTTCTTCCGCGATCTGGAACGCATCGTGACCCTGGGATTGACCTTGCTCTTCTATTTCACGCCCATCATTTATCCGGTGGAAATGATCCCGGCGCGTTACCAGCCGCTGGTTCATTTAAACCCCATGAGCCCTCTCATTCTTGCCTGGCGGGGCCTGTTCCTGGAGGGGACCTTGATCTGGGACTCCCTGGGGCTCAGTGTGGCTTACGGGCTGGCGATGCTCCTCGTGGGGCAGGTCGTTTACCGCAGACTTGCGTGGAAATTCGCCGAGGTCATATGAGCGACCCCGTGATCCGCTTCGACCAAGTAGGGAAGAGTTATCCCCAGTACCACCATATCACCGGCGGCTTCAAGACCTTCCTGTTCAACTTGCCCAAGGCCTTGCGCCAGTTTCGCGCCAGCCGCTTCGAAGCCCTGCGCAACATCACTTTTCAGGTTCCCAAGGGACAAGCGCTGGGCTTCGTCGGCCGCAACGGGGCGGGCAAAAGCACTACGCTCGGCTTGATGGCCGGCGTGCTCAAACCCACCATGGGCCGCGTGGAAGTGCGCGGCCGGGTCGCACCCCTGCTGGAACTGGGGGCGGGCTTCAACGCGGACCTGACCGGCCGGGAGAACATTCTGCTCAACAGCATCCTCATGGGCATGACCCGCAAGGAAGCGGTCCGCAAAGCGGACGAGATCATCGCGTTCGCCGAGCTGGGGGAGTTCATCGACCAGCCCATCCGGGTGTATTCCAGCGGCATGGTCGCGCGCCTGGGGTTCTCCGTGGTGTCCTCCGTGGACCCCGATATCCTGCTGGTGGACGAAGTGCTGGCAGTGGGCGACCTCAATTTCCAAAAAAAATGCATGGACCGGATGCACACCTTCAAGCGCAAAGGGGTCACGATCGTGCTGGTCTCCCATTCACTCAGTAATTTTGAGGGTCTATGCGATCGCGTGATCTGGATCGAGGACCACACCCTCAAAATGGACGGGCTGACCCCGGACGTTATCGCCGCCTACTCCGCCGCTTAGAACCTTCGCCCGGCAGCAGCCGGCGACATTTACCCTCAGGAGCCGGATAAATGACAAAAACCCTTCGTCTGGTTGTTTTCGCGGGGATGTTCGCGGCAGCTGTTCCATGCCCGGCCCTGGCCATGGAATCCTCGCAATACCGCCTGGACGTGTCCGTGCTGAATGCCGCCAGCAACACCTATACGGCCAACGGCAAACAAGTGTACGACAGCGTGGCCGAACCTTTGGTGGGCCAGGCTTACGGCAGGCAATATTCGGTGCAGGCGGGATTTTTCAACGATTATTTTCTGCCTGCTCCCACCCCCACGATCACCTGCACGCCCATCCGGCAATTCGGAGGGGAGATCCTGAGCGAGCAATACGTTTATGCCGCGCCCAATCCCATCCGCGGCCAGCGCGCGAACATTGTTTATCACGTGGCGGAACGGGCGGAAGTGGAGATTAAAATCTTCACCATCAACAACCAATTGGTCATTGCCAAGCATTGGGACAGCGTGCCGGCCGGGGAGAATCACTGGCATTGGAACACTTCGGGCATTGCCAACGGAGTGTATTTTCTATTGGTGCGCGCCAAAGGCAGCCAGGGCCGGAGCACGGTGATCAAAAAGAAAATCGCCCTGGTGAAGTGAAGATAGAGTAAACCACAAACAGGAGGGCTGTCATATGCTGCGCCGGATCGGGTTATTTCTCATTGTGGCTGTACTGGGCATAAACTGTGCTTATGCAGACGTGCCACGGGTGGTCAACTATCAAGGACGGCTGACCGATCTGAACGGAAATGCCTTGCTGGACGGGTCTTATTCCATCGCCATCAGGCTCTATGACAGCGACACAGCCCCGGAAAGCTCGGCCATTTGGTCGGACAATTATTCGGTCCAGACCAAGAACGGTTATTTCAACGTCATGCTGGGATCCAATGCCTCCTTCCCTTTAAACCTGCCTTTTGACCGGCAGTACTACCTGGGCATCAAGGTGGGCATTGACACCGAAATGACCCCGCGCCAGCCCCTGAACAGCGTGCCGTATGCGCTGAACGCCGGGCACCAATTCATCGGATTTAAAATCCTGACGGCCTCTTCAGGCACCTATACCCCCAGCTACGGAACCCGCGCGATTTTAGTGGAAGCCCAGGGCGGCGGGGGCGGGGGCGGGGGCGCGACTTCTGGGGCTGGCACGATCGGGGTGGGGGCCGGCGGAAGGGGGGGCGGCTATTGCGCGAAATACATTTCGCCAGTGGCGGCGAGTTACCAATATTCTGTCGGGCAAGCCGGAAGCGGCGGTGGGGCGGGAGCCAGCGGGACGAATGGGGGAGATACAACTTTCGGTTTGCCGGTCATTCTTACGGCGGAGGGGGGTAATTCTGGGGGTGGTGGCCCGGCATCAACGCCCCCTGTTTTTTGGGGAAGCGGAGGGACTTCTGTGGGGGCTACTGGGGGAGATGTGAATGTGCCCGGGCAGACAGGAAATTATGCTTTTTCTCTTTCTGCAAGCCAAGGAACAGGTGGCACTGGAGCACCGAGCCGCTTTGGCAGGGGTGGGGCGCCAGGATACAACGGAAATAACGGCGGCGATGCAGCTGGTTATGGTGCTGGCGGCGGCGGGGCCTGCGCGATTAATTCCATCGACAGGTCGGGAGGGAACGGAACACCGGGCGTGATTGTGATATGGGAATTTAAATAAATTATCATTCAACGACAAGGCTATTTTATAACCATTGCGCAAGAAGGTATTTACGATATTTTTAACGCAACAGAAACACTTTCGGTAGATCAGGAAATAATATTGACCAGATCATCAACAAGGCTTCTTAACGAAAAAACTTTTTGTTTAAGATATTGGCGATACTGTTTGTTATGAATGATGCAATCCCGAAGAGAGTCGATAATATCTTGACGGTGTTTTTCAAGGGAATAGAAATCGTAGACCGGCATCTTCCAATCGAATAATTTGAAATCTCCTTCCATTTTATATGTGTTTGCTGAGAAACCGATAAGCGGACATCCGCTAATGGCAGCTAAACAAGAGCCGTGGTGTCTACCACTAATATGGGCAGAAGCTTTTTTTGCTAATAAAGCGTAATCATTATACGTAAATTTGCCGTAAAAAACCCTGCCCAACCTGTCGAATTCTCGTAAAAACGAGTCCCCGCCCACATCGGCAAGTAAGATTTGGTGATCAAAATGCTGAAGAATATCATTCAACAGATGCAGAAAGGAATGAACGTCCCATTTACCATACCATTGCTCATAAATTGGATGGTTCAATGAAGAACCGCCAACCATGATATAGGGCTTTTGAGTAGTAAACCCGAAAGGCAATGGTTCTTGGAATTTACGGAACGAGTTTTCGTGAAAAGAGAATACAGCATCCGGAACCAAATGCACATTCTTGGCGTTAATATTTTTCAATGCTTGATAGGTTTCGCATTCGCGGGCGCAAGAGCCGTCAATGATTGAATAGACGTATTTCGCAATTTCAAAAACATGAGTAATGTCGGCCGTGTGGTTAATAATAAATACTTTTTTGTTAAATACGGATTTTGCACAAAAGGCTAAGAATAATTGATATCGGCATTTAATCACATCTTTGTAGATAGACCCTTCTCCGTTAATAAGGATAATATCGTTTCGGCGGATTTTATCCAACTCGTAATAATATGCGTGTGATGGATCGATAGCTGGGTTCGCGCACTCCTGCGCTTTTTTACGGAAGTCGTCAAGATGAGCCGAGGGAAGAAATTCAATCATTTGCCCTCGCTCTGTATGATAAAGTTTAATAATGTCCGAGAGACGCAAATCTTTTCGTTTGGAAAGCAGGTTATAAAGCGCGAGTGTAGTTGCTTTGCATCCGAGATTATTGTCGTCGTAAGTGTCGTTAATAAATAATATATTTTTCATCAGTTGTATTCCTGTCTCTAAGGGTATTTCATATATATATAAAGACCACGAGGGTGTCAAGTGATACGGGGAGCGTTTAATGGTATTTAGGTTTGACCTATAGTTGTGGGGGTGTTATATTTTTGACGCGACGAGAAAAACCATAGATATTTCCCACGATTAGTAGGTTAAAGCGTCCGAGTCGCGAATGGGATAAGAAAATCGAAAACCGAATAAAATTCTCGACTTTGGCAAATATTGGATTTATTAACTTTATTCCTTTCGCACGTCATCCCGACGAATGCCGGGGTCCGGAAAAGCCTTTCAACTCAATAACACTGGATATCGGCCTTCGCCGGTATTACGGTAAAAAGGGCCAAAACGAATATTTGCTAAGGCTGAGTAAAAATGTCTAAAAAATCGGATTGGCCACTACGCTATTTTATTACGGTATCAAAATGGGTTTTCTAAAAAAGGCGAGCGTGATGGATCCAACTAGGTGCGTTGAGGCTGACATCCCTGAACAGCTTCAAATAGAAATAACCTGCCGCTGTAATTTGAAATGCAGTATGTGTCCTCGGGAAACCTTATCGTACAGTAAAAGGAAAGTGCCCGATATAAGCGCGGAAAAAATATTGCCTTTATTGAGCACATTGCCGCGGGGAATTACATGTATTTCCATCCACGGGCTAGGAGAACCGTTGCTTTCGCCGGATGTCAAGACGATCATTCATGCAATAAATTTAATTTCTTCTACCCTTCTGGTTACCAATGGTTTGCTGCTTGATAATAAAATGGCTACTTTTCTTGCTGGCGAAGAAAAAACGATCATTACCATTTCCATGGACTCGCCGTTTAAAAACGATTACGAAAGCATCAGAGGGCCCTTTTATGACAAATTGCTAAGTAATATCGATGTTTTAAAAAAGATGGTCGAGACTGGTAGAATGGCAAACAGGATTATTCTACAAATGACTGTTTCAAAAGAAAATTTCAAACACATTTTGCCAATGCTGGAATTTTGCGCGGATCATAGAATAAAAGAAATAAACATTATTGCTATTCAAGAAAACAAGAAGCAAAGGTTTTATTACAAGTTGCCCGGCTATCATGCGAGCGTCGGGGAAATAAAGAGAGTTGCGCTTCACAAGGGTATTGAGGCGAGATTTATCAACTTTTCACCCGTAACAAAATCCGAACTTTGTCGTCGCCCCTGGACAAGGCCATTTATTGATGTTGAAGGTAATTTATACCCGTGTTGTATACATTTTGTTAAAGATAAAAAACGCGTTATTATTGGAAATGTTTTCAAAGAAACCTTCGTGAATCTTTGGAACTCCAAGATGTTTTTAGATTTCCGTAGAAATATGTTGGAAGGAAAATACTCGGATATGTGCAAAAAATGTCCGTTCTTATTCGGTTAAGGAAACTGTAATTTATATAATATGAAAGCTGGTTTATTAACGTATCACATGAAAAAAATATTGGCATTTACCTATATGCCGCGCCATCTGAAAAAACTGCTGCCCTTGTTGCGCGCTTTTCAAGCCCAGGCCGGCAAAGTACGGCTGGTCCTGCTGTTGATGACCCAGGAGGAGAAAAAAACGGCGGAGGCCGCGGGTTTGTCCTGCCGCATGTTGGATGAATACACGGACCAGCCGCGGGACCTGGAATTTGACCTGGCGTGGGGCTTGGAGCCCTTGCTCAACGCGCTGGAGCAAGAACGCCCGGACCTGTTCGTCGCTATTGAAGTGAATTACATCCTGCGGAACGCCATCCGCTATTGCAAACAAAAACGCATCCGTAACCTGGTCGTCCAGCATGGCACACCCAATCCCTATTCCCTGCACGCCTTCGCACCCTTTGAAGGTGACTGCTTCGCCGTCTGGGGCAGCTATTCCCGCGAATGGCTCACGCCCTATTTTCTGGACCCTGGCAAAATGCACCTGACAGGGGGCATGAACTTTGACCGCCTGACCACCCTGCGGCCGGACCGGCAGCAGCTGGCGCGGGAACTGGGGATCCCGGCGGACGGGAAATGGGTGCTGTTCACCACCCAGACCACCGGGGCAGGAGGCCTTCCGACGGAAAAGGAGATCCGGGAGGGCGTGATGGAGGCGGCGCTGGCTGTCAAAGGCCATCCTGACTGGCAGATGATCTTCCAGGTTCACCCCTCCCAGACCGTGGAATCCATCGCCGAGATCGTCGATCCCCTGGGCGTTCCCAACGCCCGGGTCATGAAATACCTGGACACCGAGATGCTGATCGCGGCCTGCGACGGGATGATCACCTTCTTTTCCACCACGGCCATTGATGCTATAGTGTGTAGAAAACCCCTGTTGCTGATCAACCTGGCGGACGATGCCGGTTTTTTCCCGTTTGTAAAGGCCCGTGCCGCGCTGGGTGCCTACCGCCGGGAGGAGATCCAGGCCCAGGTGCAGGAAATGCTGCGGCCGGGATTGGAACTGCCGGGCCAGGAAAAAATGGCCGGCGAGATGAATTTCCTGAACGACGGCAAGGCGCTGGAGCGCGTGCAGGCGCTTTGCTGGGAACTGATGGGATAACCGGAGAGGGGTGACAACCATGGCGTTCGAGCTCGAGCCCACGCCTTCCGTGCAGGTCATCGCCGAGATCGGCTGCAATCACCAGGGCGATTTCAACCTGGCCAAGCAGATGGTCAAAACCGCAATTGAATTCTGCGGCGTGCACGTGGTGAAACTGCAAAAACGCACCCCGCGCGAATTGCTGGATGTCGCGGAATACAGCGCCCCTCACCCCGCCCCTGAGCACGCGTTTGGCAGCACCTACGGCGCGCACCGGGAATTCCTGGAGTTTACCCAAGAGCAGCACCGGCAGTTAAAGGCCTATTGCGAGGAATTAGGCGGCGCCTATTCTGCTTCCGTCTGGGACCTCACCGCCGCGGGTGAGATCATGGCCTTGCAGCCGGCCATGATTAAGATACCCGCTTCGCAAAACATGAACTACCCGCTGCTGCAGAAAGTGGCGGATGGCTATCCAGGCGAGATCCACGTCTCCTTCGGCATGACTACGCCGGACGAGGAGGAACAGATCGTGGAGTTTTTTACGCGCCGGAATAGACAGCAAGACCTGGTGATCTACTCCTGTGTTTCCGGCTATCCCGTCAAATTCAAGGAACTGTCGCTGCTGGACATCCGCCGGCTGGGAGATAAGTTCGGCTCGGCAGTGAAAAAGATCGGCTTCTCCGGGCACCATCTCGGCATCGCGGCCGACGTGGCGGCCATGGTGCTGGGCGCCCGGTGCATTGAAAGGCACTTTACGCTCGACCGGACCCTTAAAGGCACGGACCACGCGGCCAGTCTGGAGCCGGACGGCCTGCGGAGGCTGGTGAGGGACCTGCAGCATGTCTCCTCGGCTTTGCAGTACAAAACCCAACCCGTCATGGCGGTCGAGGAAAAGCAGCGGAATAAAATGAAAAAGGTGCGCCATGCCTGAACCCTTTGTCGCCTTCATCCCTGCTCGGGGCGGGAGCAAGAGCGTTCCCCTGAAGAACATCCGGCTTTTCTGCGGCCGGCCATTGCTCTACTGGGCCCTCAAGGCGGCGCAGGACTGCCCGTCCATTGCCAGGGGCTATGTGGCCACGGACAGCCAGCCGATCAGGGAGGCAGTGACGGGATTCCATTTCAGCAAGGTCGAGGTGGTCGCCCGCTCGGCCGAGACGGCCACGGACGAAGCAAGCACCGAGTCCGCCTTGCTCGAGTTCGCTGCCGGCCATGAGTTTGAGAACTTGGTTCTGGTCCAGGCCACTTCCCCCCTGCTCGAGGCGGGCGATCTGGAAAGGGGCATCAGACAGTTCCAGGAACAACAAGCGGACAGTCTGCTGTCGGTCGTGCCTCAGAAACGGTTCACCTGGAAAGCGGACCGGGGATGGGGGCAGCCCGTGAATTACCAGCCCGCGCAAAGGCCCCGCCGGCAGGATTGGGACGGCTACTGGGTCGAGAACGGCGCGTTTTACATTACCCGGCGGAGACGGCTGCTGGACAGCCGCTGCCGCCTTTCGGGCAAGATCTCGTGTTATGTCATGCCGGAGGATACGTACGGCGAGCTGGATGAGCCAGGGGACTGGGAGATCCTGGAACAGCTCAAACGGCGGCGCTTGCGCCGGCACGCGTTCGGGAGCGTGGACTTCCGGCAGCTCAACCTCCTGATCTCCGATGTGGATGGTGTGCTGACCGATGCCGGATTGTATTACATCGACGGGCAGGAGTGCCGGAAGTTCAGCGTCCGCGACGGCATGGGACTTACGCGGCTGCGGCGGCAGGGGATCCAGGTCATGTTCCTGACCGCGGAACAAACGCCTGGCATCGAACAGCGCGCGCGCAAACTGGGGATCGAGTTCCTGTGTATGGGGGAAAAGGACAAAAAGGCGTTCTTGGAGTCTTTTTATTCCTCCCACCCGGAATTTTCGCCGGTTCGGACCGCCTATATCGGGGACGATGTCAATGACCTCGCAGCCCTCCGGATGGCGGGATTTTCCGCCGCCCCACAGGATGCGGAAGCGGAGGTCAAGGCGGCTGCGAGCTATGTTTGCGAGGCCCCTGGCGGCCGGGGATGCGTGCGGGAAGTCTGCGACCTCATCCTTGCACAGAGGAACCATGCCGACTGAGACCGCATTTGTCGTCATCAACGACCAGAATTCCGCGGAGTATGTGGCCTTTTTGCTGGAGAGCCTGCGCGGCCAGGCGGAAGCTGGCCGGTTGGAAAAATGGCTGATCGACGACGCCTCGACCGACCAGGCTGAGAAGCTGGCCGCTGGCGCGGGATTCAAATGCTTTCGGTTCGACCGCAAGGTCGCCAGCCGGGCGGAACTCTATAACCAGGGATTGGACGTCACCACAGCCGAGCACCTGATCTTCGCGCACAGCGACATCGTTCTGGAGGAAGATTTTTTCCAGCGGTATTTCGCTTTGGAGAAGTCGGCCCGGGACGGCTGGATCAATTTCGGCCAGTACTATGCGGACAAGATCTACTTCGGCAAAAATCAGATCGGGATTGACGTCACGAAGATGGCCATTTACAACCGGCAGGTATTTCACACGCCCTCCGCAGCGCTGGCCATGAGCGAATGCACCGAAGCATGTTTCAAGCTGAGGCGACTGCCCGGCCTGCACTTCGATCAGGACTACCTCCAAAACTGTTTCGAATATGAAATGCTTGCGGCCTGCCAGACTAAGATGCCGGTTAGCTATCAGCCTCAGCTTAAATTTTATCACTACTTCACCGAACTGGCCGCCAAGCAGGCGGCCTGGCAGCGGGATAAAAACCTCTGGATGGTCCGCAACGAGAGGCTACTCTGCGAGGCCGCGGGGCCGCAGTCGGAGAAGATCAACATCCTGGGAGCCAAAGTCCGCGAGCAACAGGGCCGGATAGCCCGTCTGCAGGGCGACCTCATGAAAACCGACGTGGTCGCGGAGCTGAAAGCGAGGGTGGAAAAAGCCGAGAACGAGCTGGCCGCCTGCTCGGCGGCGAAGCAGGATCTGGAGAATTTCTATCAGTCGCGCGGCGGACGATTGCTCCGGAGATACCACGTGCTGCGTGACCGGCTACTGCCACCAGGCAGCTGGCGGCGGCGGGTATTGCAGACCCTGCTGCGGGTGGGGCGCGCGTCTGTCTTCAAAGGGAGAAAACAAAGAAAAGCCGAACACTCTAGGGATTCTGCAGTGTATTTGGAACAGTTTAAAGCTGCTGAACAGCTGGCGAGTCACCGGTTGCGAAACTGGCTGGCAACGGACCATCGAATGGTGTTTCCTGTATTTCAAAAACCCAGGGTTAGCATCATCCTGCTCGTGTATAACAAGGCGGCGCTTACCTTCCAATGCCTGGAAACGATTAAGGCTTATGCCGATGAACCATTTGAACTGATTATCGTAGATAACGCCTCTGCCGATGAAACTGGCGAAATGCTAAGCCGATTGGCGAACGTTAAGATCATTCGCAATCTGGATAATGTGGGATTTATTCGCGGATGCAATCAAGGAGTAGATGAGGCCACTGGCGACCATCTGCTCTTCTTGAACAACGACACTCAGATTCAACCCGGCACCATCAGCGCCCTGGTGCGCACACTGGACAGTGATCCGGTTATCGGCGCAGTCGGGGGGAGATTGATCTTTCCCGACCGCACGTTACAGGAGGCGGGTTCCATTATTTGGCGGGACGGTTCCTGTCTCGGATACGGACGCGGGGACAATCCTTTCAGAGGGGAATACTCGTTTCCCCGAGAAGTCCATTTCTGCTCGGGCGCCCTGCTGATGACCCCGCGGCGCTTGTTCGAAAAACTAGGGAAGTTCGATGAACGGTATCTGCCGGCATACTATGAAGAGGCGGATTACTGCATGCGCCTGCGCGAAGCGGGATATCAAGTGTGGTATCAGCCCAAAGCCATAGTGATTCATTATGAATTTGCGAGCGGAAACCGTGATCAGGCGATTAGTCTTCAGATTGAGAACCAAAAAAAGTTCGTGCAACGCTGGAGCCGGCAACTTCAAGTGCATCCGGAGTCCCAGCCGGAAAACATCTGCCTCGCCCGGATGGCGAACAACACCAAGCAACGAATTCTTTATATTGATGATATCGTACCCGATAACCGCGCTGGCTCGGGGTATCCGAGGACCCGGAAGATAGTGGAGATTCTTTCCCGGGTGGGTTACTTCGTGACCTATTACCCCCTCCAGTGCGCGAAACGGCAAGAAGAAGTGATGAGGCCTTTGGAGGAAATGGGTGTGGAAATCATCTCGGTGCCTGAAGACACCAAGCTGGATTTCGCCGAGTTCTTTAAAAATAGAAAAGGCTATTATCAGATTGCGCTTGTCAGCCGGCCGCATAATATGGCGGAGGTGGCCCGGGAACTGGGAAAACAGAAGGAAGGCATGAAGATCATATATGACGCGGAAGCGATATTTTCCTTGCGGGAAGCGCTCTATAACGAAGTCGTACAACGGCGGCCCCTTGATTCTAAGAAAGTGGAACAACTCGTGCGGGCGGAGGTCGAGATAACCAAAAACGCCGACTGCATCCTGGCCGTATCGGAAAGAGAGAAAGAATTATTCCACCGCTACGGAGCAACAAACGTGCATGTTCTGGGGCATGTCGCCGAACGATGTCCAACGCCGGCTTCTTTCGAAGAACGCCGGGATCTGCTTTTTGTCGGTGGGATTCTCAACTCGCCTTCTCCCAATGAAGATGCTGTTCTCTTCTTTGCCAGGCAAATATTTCCGCGAATTCGCAAAGAACTGAATTGTAAATTGCTGGTTGTAGGCACCAATAAAAGCAAGGCAGTCCGGAACCTCCATTCGGAAGAGATAAAAGTCATTGGACGCGTGGACGATTTGTTCCCTTATTATAACCAGTGCCGCCTTTTCGTCGTGCCCACCCGTTATTCAGGGGGAATACCTCTTAAACTGACCGAAGCCGCCGCCCATGGCTTGCCGTCGGTGGTTACGCCCCTTATTAGCCAGCAAATCGGATGGGTGGAGGATGGCGAAATGAGTGTTGGACATACGGATATTGATTTTGCGGATAAAGTTATTCAATTATATCGTGATAAAAATATGTGGATGAAGATGAGGCAAGCTGCCTTGGAGCGGGTTGGGACAGAATATAATGAAGAACAGTTTGAATCGAAACTCAGATCGGCTTTGTTAAGCGTTTAAGGCGCGGTTAAATTATAAAGTGAATGCCACTGCAGGCGCGTGACAGGATGAGTTGTATTGTAGGCAAAGTGACTTAATAGAATGAAGGGGGCATTTACCCAACGGATCAATCTGCCTAGAGATTGTTTCGCGTTTGTCCAACGATCCCCTCCGCAGGGCACCCCGATCTTGCTCGGGGGTGAATACGGAATCGCTGCTTCGGGGATGTCGCCAAGAAGGGGTAGTGAGGGTTAAAGCTGGTACCCTGGGCCCTTTGACCGGGGGCTCCATGGAAAAACACGATCTATTTGAACGCCAGTTTCTAAGCATGCATTCCGAAGGTAAGTTGAAGGGAATATTATGAATTGCCAGGGAATTATCCAAAAAAGCCTGGATAAACTCGCGGACAAACCCAATTGGGTGTTGCTTGGTTTACTAATTATCATTTCCGCTTATTTATACAGATATTACGTATTTCAGAGGTTTTTCTTTTTATTCGCCGATGCCGGTTCTGATACTATCGAGCAATTTTGGCCGACATTGATGTTGTTGTCTGACAAGCTAAAACAAGGCGATTTGACATTATGGTCTTTTCAAGCTGGTATTGGAACAAACTTGATAGCCAATCCCATGCTGTTGGACCCTTTTAATTGGCCGCTTCTTTTTCTGGGAAAATATTCGATCGCTGATGGCCTGTTTTATATGGCAATATTAAAAATACTTTGTGCGGGATTATTTTTTCATGTGTATTTGCGGATGGCGGGGATTTCCGGATACCCGTCTGTCATAGCATCGCTTTTATATAGTTTTTCTGGTTATATGGTGGTGTGGGGAACACACTACAATTTTGGAACGGCATTAGTATATGTTCCGCTGGTACTCGGGGCGTTTGAGCGTGGTATGAAGCAGTCGAAATGGACTTTATTGCCGATTGCCAGTGGCGTTATGGCTGCGTTCGCATTTTACTTTTTTTTCATGTTTTCGATATTTTTTGCGGTTTATGTTTTGTTGAGGGTTTTCGAAGAAAAAAAAGGTCTGGATGCAGGCCGTTCCCTGATTACTACCGGCCTTTACTATGCGCTGGGGATTTCCTTGTCTGCTGTTGTTTTAGTTCCCTATCTTGCCTTTTTATCCTCGAGTCCGAGAATTACTCCGGGAAATGTGCATGTGCCATTCTTGTGGGGCCCTAATTATTGGATATCGACAATTACCAGAATATTTTCTGACACCGGAATTTATTTTAGTGGGAATACCGGTGTGAAGTATGACAGCTGGTTTTATGAGAGCGCGAATATATATTGTGGATTATTGCCGTTACTGATGCTTCCGCAGCTATTGGCAAATCAGAATAACCGTGAAAGAGTTCTGTGGCTAGGAATGATAGCCGTGCTTGCGATATTTATTACTTTTCCGGTTATGACCTATGTTTTCAACGCCTTCGCTGACATGCGATTGCGCTGGACTTTCGTGATAATTCCTTTTCTTTTGTTCGCGCTGGCTCGCTCTTTGGGCGTGGAACGTGAAAAATATAATTGCCATTTGCTGACGTATTCGGCAATTGGCCTCTTTGCTGGATACTGCTTGATCGTGTTTTGGGGGGGACATTATTTTCAGTTTGATAGTCCCCGGTGGAGGTCTGTGATTTCGCAGGGAAAATGGATAGGGATATTTCTTGCGCTCTATACCAGTGTGCTCGTTTTCCGGCTGCCTGGAGGACGTCGAGAATGGTACCTGATCGGACTTACTTTGCTTACCTGCGGCGAGATCATGATATTTCATCAAGGAACGATTGCGGGCCGCGTCGCATTGGAAAGAAAAGGCGAGTATGTGAAAGACGTCAGAAAATTCATTACGAACATCAAAAGCATAACTGAACAACTCGATGATCCCCAGGTGATGTTTTATCGAATCCAAAAAAACTTCAGCATATCGTTTGCACCCGTTGATTCGTATTATATCCTGGGGTTCAACAGCACGACGGCTTACTTATCGGTCAATCAGCCGTCGTATCTTGCTTTTTTGAAAGCGTTTGAGCTGGATCAGCCTTCGCCGACGGTTACGCGGAACATCCCGCCGGATCGCCACAGGTTGTTATCCCTGCTGGGGGTGAAATATATTTTGGTTGACGAGCGCGGCAACTTACCTTATGGCTTCGAGTTCGTTAAACGCTATGATAATGACCAAGTGCCGGTTTATCGTGAGCCGGGGTTTTACCAAAGAGGCAAGCGCCTGATTGCCCCTATGCTTTATGAAAACAAATATTATCTGCCGTTTGGATTTACATATGACCGTTATATCTCGGAAGATGATTTCAATGGGATGAGTGCTCAGGAAAAAGAAATTGCGATCATAAAGGCGTTTGTCGCTACCGACGCCGAAATCTTTCCGAGTGATATTCGCAAGCTGGAAAAGACCGAGGCCTTATCTGGCGCTGACGAAAAGGTGTTTGAAGAAGATGTGTTGGACCGCAAGCAAGCGACACTAAAACTCGGTGTGTTTCGAAGTGACTATTGGGCAGGGACGATTAAAAATGAGAAACACAGAATGCTTTGCCTGGCCATACCTTATGATCCCGGCTGGAGCGCGTGGAGCAATGGCGCGAGAATGCCTATAAAAAAAATAAATGCGGGATTGATGGGGATACTTTTGCGGCCCGGAGAGCACCATGTGGAGATGAAATATACTCCCTGTGGTGGTTTTTTAGGGGTGATAGTGACGATGTTAGGCGGCATTATATATATAGGAGTTAATATAGCCAATAGAAAGCGCGTATGCGCGGGGCCGCCTGCGCGATTATAAATGGAAAATAAAAAATGATATAGACCCGGGAGAGACAAAGATCGTTGCCAATGCCCGGTTAATTCCGGTATGAAAAGCCAAGAACAGCAATCCCTGCGCGCCATATGCTGAGGCGGGTCCATAAATAATGGAGCGTATAAAAAAACATGGCGGATGCGATGCAATGATCGGAGAAATGCCGATAATCGTTTGGGGTCTGCGAAAACGAATGTTTGTGAACGTTCCGCTAAAATCACTTAAAGACGCTTCTGAGATTAGCGCGCGCCAATGTGTTGACGGTCGGTTGTGTGAAAGAAAACAGGGAAATGACATGTGTGCGATACCGGGAGAACGATTTTCAAGCAAATCGATGCTCTGTACAGGGATGTCCGGTCATTTCCCGGGCTTTGAGCGTGGCCTTTACGGCGAGTGAACGCGGAGTACGGCGAAACGTTATCATGAGCAGTCCGAAGATGCTATTGCGTGAAATTCTGGAAGCTGGGTTAAGCACAGGCTGATGTCGGCGCGGCTGCCATCGTTCTTTCCGGGGTTTAATCATGATTTATATTTGGAAATCGTTCTTATTCGCCTTGCTCTTCACCTATCTGGGTCTGGGATTGTCCCTGTGGCTGTGTCCGCAGCGCTTGAAAAAGTACGCCCTGCTGCTGGCTCCGGCGTTCGGGTTCGCTTACCTTACCCTGGTCGGCTGGTTCTGCTACATCGGCGAGGTGCCTGGCACTGACCGCTATGCGGCCTGGGTTTTGGCGCCGCCCCTGCTGTTTCTGGCCGCGGGATGGTTCCTCCACCCGGCCGGAGAAACGCCATGGCGCGCGCTCTTCCACCCTGAAAGCCTCTGGACCTGGGCGATCGGGTTCGGAGTGCAGTTGATATTTGCCTGGCCCTACATCGCGGGCGTACAAGGTGTGCATTTGACCTGTCTCTCGATCGGCAACAACGATTTGGCGGATGCCGCCACCGTGGCGACGTATCTTAAGGAATTCACCCGGCATACGGCAGTCGGCTTCATCGGTCAAACTCAATTCCTCTCGACCTATACTGGAATGAACATCTTTGGCGGGCCGCTGGCCACTGCGTTTGGGTCCGCGCTGCTGAACCTGCAGACCTATCAGGTCCAGAGCATGAGCATCAATGTTTTCCTGTTCTTTGCCCTGCTGGCCGGGTACGCACTTGCCCGGGAAGGGTTCGGCTACCGGCCGCTGACCGCCGCGTTCTTGATGGTCCTTGCCGCGTTCAACCCCCTGACGATGTATTCTGTGTATCACGGTTTTCAGGGACACCTGGTGTCCCTGCCCCTGACCCTGACCCTGGTTTTGCTCAACGTCGCGCTGGCCCGGGTGGATTTCGCGTGGCGGGATTTTCCCGGGATGACCGTCCTGCTGGCCCTGATCAATTGGGGATTGGCGCTCACCTACCCGCATGTCATCGTGCTGACCTATCTCCCGCTGGGCGCCTACCTGCTGGTGGTCGCCTGCCAGGAGAAGCAGTGGAGGCGGGTGGGCTTTTGGGCGGCCTGCACGGCCGCGGCGCTGGTCCTGCTCACCCTGACCTCTCAACATTTCTGGTACATGACCGTGGTCCGACTGCTGGCCCGGAGCAAGGATATCGCGGGCTGGTTCATTCCTTTGCTGGCCCCGGACGTGGTCTTCGGATTTTTCCGGGGAAATCTGAATTTGCCCTATTTTGAACCGCGCCACCCCATCTGGCAGAGCATTGGCGCCTCGGCGGCGATCCTGCTTTTTATCGGCTACGGGTTGAAAAAGAGCTGGGACGGGCATCGCCAGACCGGGTTGTTAAGCGCTCTGTGGATAGGGTATATCATGGCAGGCTACCTCCTGCTGGCGTATGCAGGCAGGGAGCAGGCGGGATGGGGAGGGTATAAGAGTTACAAATTCATTGCCTATTACGTCCCCCTGCTGCTTCTGGCCGGACTCCGGGGGTATGAATACCTGCTTTCCTTCAAGCGGGGGCCCTGGCTGTATGCGGCGGCGCTCCTGCTGTTGTTGCTGCCCAATGGGCGTGCCTCCTACCAGATCATCAAACTGGCCGGCGAAGGCCATTTGCTGGTCACGCCGCAGATGGCTGAACTGAAAAACCTGGAGCGCGACGATCGCATTCGATCCATTAATATCTTGCACAATACCCACTGGGAAGCCATGTGGGAGGTGAATTTCCTGCTCCGCAAGCGGCTCTACCTAAAATACAAGTTCTGCCACGGCCGCGTGGCCATGCCCCTGGAGGGGGAGTGGGACATGGTCAAGGGCGAAGACATTCCGCGGCTTAGTGGTCCGGCCGTGATCCGCTTGAACGGGCAGTACGCTTTTGTTCCGCATGTTCCCGAAAAGTAGCGGTTCCGGCGGGACGGATGCGGCCGCGAGCCACGGCATGGTCCGCTGCATGCGGCGGACCGGGGAGGCGATAACCGCGGCCATCCGCGAGCGCCCGGCGGAAACCATCACGCTGTTGCTGTTCGCTGTCCTGGTTTCGGTGGTCTCGGCCCATCACGAAGTCTGGCGCGACGAGGTCCGGGCGCTCAGCCTGGTCCTGGAAGCGCGCTCCCTGCCTGATTTCTTCCGCATCATGCGCAATGAAGGCCACCCGGCGCTCTGGCATTTCTGGCTGTGGCTGACCCATGCCGTGCTTCGGCACCCGGTGGCCTTGAAAGTGGCGAGTCTGGCGGTCGCGATCACCGCGGCCTGGGTGCTGCTGTTCCGGTCCCCGTTCCCTTGGTGGCAGAAAGTCCTGGCGGTTTTCGGGGTTTTTCCCGCCTACGAGTACTCGGTCATGTGCCGGAACTATGGGATCAGCATGCTGGGCTTGTTCGCTTTCTGCGCGCTTTATCCCCACCGCTGGCGCCGGCCGCTGGCACTGGGGATGACCGTGTTTTTACTGGCGCAGACCAATGCTCATGCGTTCATTATCGCCGCGGCCCTGCTCGCGGCCTTGCTGTGCGATTGGTTTTTTACCGGCCGCCGCGAACCCGGGGTTGACTCCAAGGCTGTTTGGGCGGCTTTCCTGGTCATGTTCGCGGGATTGATCCTTTCGGCCTGGCAGATGGTCCCCGACCGCACCACGGCCGTCACACCGCTGTGGGGGCTGGATCATACCGCGTGGTTACGGGCGGCCGTCTCCGCCCTGCGCAACCCGGGCGTTTATTTTTGGGAAGCGTTCGGGTTTGGCCGTCTCTGGGTCACCGTGCTGATCTACGCTGCCGCGGTTTATTTTTTGCTCAAAGACAAAGTTCTGTTTGTAATGTTCTTTCCGAGCGCGATGGGCATTGCGATGTTGTTTCAGGTGGTTTATTATGGCGCTTTCCGGCACCAGGGGATGATCTATATCCTGCTGCTGGCGGTATATTGGCTCGATCAGGCCAGTCCGCGAGCCAAGACGGTGGAGAACACTGGACGCATCGCGTCGCACTGGATGCCCCTCGTGCTCCAGGGGATCGTGGGGTTTCTTCTGGTGGTTCAGGTCAGCATGGCTTATCATAAGATCGCGGCGGATATCCGCGGCGATCTTTCGTCTTCGAAACGTCTGGGCCAATTTCTGGCCTCGGACCCTTTGGGGAAGCGGGCGATCCTGTTAAGTGAACCGGACTACCTGGTGGAATCCCTGCCGTATTACGTCCCCAATCCAATCTATATCCTGCGTGAAAGCCGGTTCGGCAAAGTCGTCAGTTTCACGACGCGCAACCGGCGGGAGCTGACCTTGTCCGAGCTGCTGTCAGCCGCCGCAGCGCTGCGGCAGGAGCAGGGCCGCCCGGTCCTCGTGGTGCTCGGGCACGCGCTGAACCCTGCCGGACCTTATACCATTGAATATGGCTACGGCAAACGGTTCGTTTACAGCCGCGAGATGTACGAGGCGTTCGCCGCCGCGACCCGCACCGTGGCGTCGTTCCGCAAAGCCCCGGAAGACGAGAATTACGATGTGTTCCGGCTGTTGGCCCCCGCGGAGGAGAGCGGACATCGCGGTTCTGCGGTGGAGAACTGAACGGGGTGCTGGGCATTTGAGGTTTTCCGGACGATCGCAGCACACCAGGACCGCACAGGATCATGGGGAGACAAATGTCCAGTTGGATTAACCGCTTATTCCCGCCCAACCGATCGCGGAGACTGGCCGCCAAGCTGGCCTGGTGGCTGTTCAGCCGGCCCCGGGCCACCCTGAACGCCTTGCGCTCATGGCCGTGCAGGCGTCTGTGGGGATGGTTCCGGCAACGCGAGTATGCGCTGTGCGAGGCGGTGCTGGGGGAGGCCATCCGCTGGGGGGATCCCTATCCGGCGTATCTCCGCTGGGAAGCACAAAGCGTCCTGCCAGGGCAACCGGGTGAACCTTCTCTCGCCGCCTCGGTCCAGGTCGTTGTGCGGGTCTCGCGTGCAGGCCTGCCGGGTTTGGCTTCGACGCTGAACTCGGTCCTGCGGCAGGACGGCATTGAACGCCGCGTCACCCTGCTCTTCGACCCGGACCTGACACCTGCAGAACAGCAGGACACGCTCCAGGAGGGCGGGCGGCTGGGTGATCCGGGCCGCGTCGAGGCAGGTCCGGAGGGCCTGACCAGGCCTTCCGCATGGATGGGCTGCCTGCGGGCCGGTGACACGCTTCCAGCCGGGAGCCTCGCGGCCCTGGTGCAAGCCGCGGAGAAGGACCAAGCGGATATCGTTTACGGCGACGAGGACGTGTGGGAGGACGGGGAGCGGCGCGAGCCTTTTTTCAAGCCCGACTGGTCGCCAGAACTTTTCTGGAGCATGGATTACATCGGTCCGTTCTTTCTCGCGCGGCGCGCACTTCTGGAACGTATTCCGGATTGGGCGGAGGTCATCCGGACCGGTTCGGAGAGCGAACTGCTGTTCCTGGCCGTGGCCCACGCGCCGCGCGTGGCCCACGCGCGGCGCATCTGCCTGAGCCGGAGGGATCCGCGAAGAACCAGCTCCGAGGAAGGGCGGTCGGTCCGGGAGCGCGCCTGGCGGAGCAAGAATCCCGCGGCCGAGGTCACGCCTTTGGAAACAGCCGGGCAGTTCCGGGTGCGCCGGCCAGTGGCGGGCCGGCCGCTGGTGAGCATTCTCCTGCCCACCGCCCTTTCCGAGCCGGCCATGCTGCGCGCCTGTTTGGACTCCATCCGGCGCCGAACGACCTATCCGGCCGTGGAGATGGTGCTGTTGGACAACAGCCGGGGAAAAGCGGCGCGTCTGTCCGAACTTGCCGGATGGGTCGGTCCGGGGCCCCACCGTATTCTCGCATGCGATGAGCCGTTCAACTATTCCCGCCTGATCAACCGGGGCGCGGAAGCGGCGCAAGGCGAGTATCTGCTCCTGCTCAACGATGACACCGAGGTGGTCACGCCGGATTGGATCGAGGCCCTGCTGGAACACGCCCAGGACCCGGGGGTCGGCGTAGCCGGGGCTAAATTGCTCTATCCGGACGGGTCGGTCCAGCACGGCGGGATCTTTCTGGTCAACCAGGGAGGCGGCGCGCGCCACGCGTTCCGCCGCCTGCGCCGGCCGCAGAACAGCTACCACGGCCTGCTTGCCGTCGCGCGCAACTGCGCGGCTGTTACGTTCGCCTGCGCCCTGATGTCGCGCCGGGTATTTGACCAGCTGGGCGGGCTTGACGAGCAGCTGCGCATAGAGTGTAATGACGTGGATTTTTGCTTGCGCGCCCTGCAAGCCGGTTTGCGCCACGTTTGGACGCCGTTCGCGGTGCTCAAGCACCGGGAGCTCGTGAGCCGCCGCGTCACCCTGCTGTCGGAAGATATGCGGCATTTCTGGCGGCGCTGGCGCGGGTGGGTCGAGCAGGGCGATCCGTATTACCATCCCTGGCTGTCGCAGGACGCGGATTTCTATACGCTGCAGGACCCGGGGACCCGGAGGGACGGGTGACATGCATATCGTGATCAATACCATTCCGCTGCTGTCCCGGCAGACCGGGATCGGCACGTGCATCTACAATATCTCCAAGTCCCTGCTCGAAATTGACCAGGCGAACAAATACACTTTTTATTACGGCTACTTCTCCGGCCAGTTGCAGAAAACGCCGCATGATGACCCCTCTCGTGTCGAGCTGACCTTTAACATCCTCCGAAAGGCCAAACCGTTCATCAAGACCATCCCGGTGCTCAGCGACCTGTCAAAGTGGATGATCGAGGAATGGAATAAGCAGATCTCCGCGCGCAAGAACATAGACGTGTATTTTGAGCCGAACTACATCCCGGTGGCCTTCAAGACCAAGAAGATCGTGACCACGGTGCACGACTTTTCCTTTTATCACCACCCGGAATGGCATCCCCGGGACCGCGTTCAGTATTTCAACAAGTATTTCTACAAGCGCATCCATTCTTCGGACCTGATCGTCACGGATTCCCGCTTTGTCCGCGACGAGGCCAGGGAAATATTGAAGATAGACGACGCGCGCCTGCGCGTGGTGCATATCGGGTATGACCGGCAGCTCTTCCGGCCGTACCCGGCCGCGGAGGTGGCGGAATTCAGGACCAGATACCAGCTGCCCGAACGCTTCGTGCTGTTCGTGGGGTCCATTGAACCCCGGAAGAACATCGAGCGCCTGCTCCTGGCCTACCAGTCGCTGCCACCGGGCCTGAAGCAGGACTATAAACTGGTGCTGGCCGGGTTCGAGGGGTGGCGGAACAAGACGATCATGCAGCTGATCGGCCAGATGCATGAACACGTCATTTTCCTGGGATATCTCACGGTGAAGGAGCTGGCCCTGGCCTACAACGCGGCCGCGGTGTTCGCCTATCCCTCCCTGTACGAAGGCTTTGGCCTGCCGCCCATCGAAGCCATGGCCTGCGGCGCGCCGGTCCTGGTCTCGCGGGCCGCCAGCCTGCCTGAGGTCTGCGGCGACGCGGCGGAGTATTGCGATCCGCTGAACGTGGAGGACATCGCCGGCAAGCTGGCGTCGCTGCTGGACCGGACGGCGCGGCGGCAGGAGCTTGCCCTTCGCGGCCAGGCGCACGTGGCCGGCTATACCTGGGAGAACACCGCCAGGAAGATGATGGAAATATTCGCGGAAGTGTCGCGCTAGACTGCTCCAGGCCGGGAGGATGTTGATACGCGTGCCCAAGGACTCAGGATCGCGCAGCGCGCCGATGGGTATCTCGGGGCCTGACAAACCCGGGACCGGCGAAGGGAAGCGGGGGATCTTCTGGTATTTGGCGCTGGCGGCTGCCGTTCTCCCGGCCTTCTGCGCCTTCGGGTTCGTGCATCTGAACGGCGTCAACGTGGTGTTCTGGGACGAATTGGAGCTGCCCGAGTTTTTGGCCAAGGTCGCGGACCATCAAAGCACCTGGGGCGAGTGGTTCGCACAGCACAACGAACACCGCTTGTTCTTTCCGCGGATGATCTTCGCGGCGCTGACCTCTCTCACCGGCTTAAACAGCAAAGCCGCGATGTTTCTCGTGCTGGGTTTGTTCCTGGTGAACCTGGCGGTCCTGTATGCCGTCTTTCGGAGACAGGCCGGCGGGCCGGCGCGGAACGGGTGGTTCGTTCCCCTGGCTTTCCTGGTTTTTCACCTGCGCCAGTTCGACAACCTGCTGTGGGGATTTCAGTTGTCCTTTGTCCTGCCCATGACCCTGGCCCTGGCCGCGTTCTACCTGACCGACCGGCTGAACCGCGAACCCGAACCTTGGCGGCGCCCGCTGTGGGGGTGGTTGGCCGCGCTCTGCTCGTTCTGCGCCAGCTTTTCCTCGGCCATGGGCCTGCTTATCGGCCCGGTCCTGATGGTGCAGACCTGGCTCTGCCTGCCGGACAAGCGTGAACGCCAGATCTGGGCGGTCCTGTTCGGGCTCCTGACCTTGCTCGCGTGGGCCCTGTATTTCCGAGGGTTCATCAAGCCCGGGCATCACCCGGCGTGGAGCGTCATCTATCAGGACCCGGTCCTGGTCGGCAAATACTTCTTGCTGGTCCTGGGAGGGATCTTCGAGAACAAGCATACGGCCATGGCCTGCGGGGCCATCGCGGGCGGGCTTTTTCTCTGGACGGTTCTCGACCTCTGGCGGGACCGGCGGTTGCGGGCCCACGGGTTCGCGCTGGGGACCGCGCTGTTCGTCCTGCTGACGCTGCTCTCCATCACCGTGGGCCGGGCCGGCTTCGGTCTGGAGCAGGGCCTGGCCTCGCGGTATACGAGCTTTACCGTTTATTTTTACGCGGCCCTGTTCCTCCTGCAGCTGCCGAGGCCCGCTAACCAGCAGAAACCGTGGGGCTGGGCGGCCGTGGGAGCGCTGCTGGCGTTGGTCTTTCTTTCCGGCCTCTCGGCCCTGGCCGCGAGCGGGAAGAACGGCCGGGACATCCGGTTGGCGCGGGAGTATATGGCATACGTGCTGCAGAATGCCCGCCTGGCCTCGGATGAAGAACTGCGGTTTTTGTACCCCAATCCCGACAAGGTCCGCCGCGTGGCCGAGGTCCTGTCGCGCCGCCGCTGGAACGCTTTTAAGGAAGCCTTGCCCGACGATCCCCTGGCGGGCAAGGCGCGGCTGGCCGAGGAGCCGCTGTTGCATTTTGATGGGCTGTGCTACCGCGCGACCGATCAAGCGGTCGTGTTCGACGGGCCGTGGGCCCTGGATCTCAACCGCCGGCAGGCGGCCGGCGGCGTGTACATCCGGATGAAGGGCAAGTACTATCCGGCCTTGTACGGACGGGAGCGTCCGGATGTTGCGGATCATTTCCACAATGACCGTTACCGCTTCACGGGCGTGTATGCCCTCCTGCCGCGGGAGGCGTTCGCTCCGGGCAGCAATCCGGTGGAGATCATCGTGTTGACGAAAGACCGGAAGGCTTACTACCCGCCGCGGCTGGTGGATGTCAACATGTGAACCGGACACCCGCCCTGCGGGCCGCCGGTTCAAAAAAGCCTGCGTATTCCCCGGCGCGCGTGCTACAATAGGCCCATTTAAAGGGCAGAAACGCATGCGCATCCTCTTTCTCAACCACAACGTCATCTGGCGCTCGACCTTTTACCGCTGTTTTCATTTTGGCCGGTATCTGGTGCGCCGCGGCCATGCGGTGACCATTGCCACTATTCACCCCAGCCGGCGGACGGGGATCGAGACCATGGACCTGCAGGGCGTGCGGGTGGTGCAGTTCCCGGACCTGCTGTGGGGCATGGGCCGCTCGGGCTGGGACCCCTGGGACGCGTGGCAGCGCCTGCGCTGGCTACGGAACGAGTCCTTCGACCTGGTGCACGCCTTTGATTCGCGGCCCGTGGTCATCCATCCAGCCCTGGCCTTGCAGCGGCGCGGGGTGCCGCTGTTCATGGACTGGGCGGACTGGTGGGGCCGGGGCGGCGTGATCAGCGAGCGCCGCAATCCGCTGCTCCGCTACGGGTTCGCGCCCGTGGAAACGTGGTACGAGGAGCATTTCCGCACCCGCGCCCTGGGCACCACGGTCATTTCCAGCGCGCTCCGCGAGCGCGCGATCGGACTGGGCGTGCGGGCCGCGACCATCGAAAAGCTGACCGGCGGCGCGGACGTGGAGAATTTCACCCCCCGCGACCAGGCCGCTTGCCGTCAAGAGCTCGGCCTTCCGCGCGACGCGAAGATCCTGGGCTTCATGGGTTTTGTGCATTATGACCTGGACCTGGCGGTCAGGGTTTTTTGCCGGCTGTACCAGCAAGACCGGAGCGTGCGGCTGATGCTGGTGGGAAAGCCTGCTCCGCTGGCGCGGCGCCTGGCGCGTGAATCCGGCGCGGAGGAGGGCCTGCTGGAATACGGCGTGGTCCCCTACGAACGCATCCCGGACTATCTGGGCAGCGCGGACGTGTTCCTGCTGCCGTTCGCGGACAAGCAGGCCAATATCGGCCGCTGGCCCAACAAGGTCGGCGACTATATGGCCATGGGCCGGCCGATCGTGACCTCGCCGGTCGGCGAAATGCGGGAGCTGTTCGCGGGCGAAGCCTTCGGCCGTCTGGCGCCGCCGGACCCGGAGGGGTTCGCCGAAGCGGTGGGGCGGCTTCTGCAGGACCCGGAGGCCTGTGCCCGCATGGGCCGGGCCGCGCGCCAGGCCGCGGAGGCCGACTATTCATGGGAATTTCTCGCCGCCCGACTCGAAGCCTTTTACGCCCGGCGGCTGGAAGGGAACTGATCATGTCGCCTAAAGGCAATTGGATCAAGATCGGCGTGCTTCTGGTCTGCGACGCGGCGGCCATGGTGCTGGCCTTCTGGCTGACCTATTCGGTGCGGGCGTGGCTGCCGTTCTTCGTCCCCATCCAGCCCCTGCCGGAGTACGTGGCGCCGGCCCTGGTGCTGATCGGACTGACCGTGCTGATCTTCGCGCAGCAAGGGCTGTACCGCGACGTGCGCGACCTGTCCATGCTGGAAGCGTACGCCAAGATCATCAAGTCCGTGGCCTACGCTTTTCTGCTGGCCCTGGTGCTGACCTTTTTCTTCAAGGTGTACGAACGCTCGCGCGTGCTGGTTGCCCTGTACTGGGCCGCGGCCACGGCGGCCCTGCTCACCGTGCGGTTCGCGTACTACCGGGCGCTCACGTCCTGGCGGGCGCGGGGCCGTGACGCGCTGGTGGTGGCGGTGGCGGGGTCGGAGAAAAAAGTGAAGGCCACGGTCCAGCTGCTCAAATCCAATCCGCAGCTGGGCTACCGCGTGAAGGCCGGCGTATTCTTGCCGCACGGCGTCTCGCCGCGGGGCGAAACCCTGCGCCGCAAGCTCGACCAGGACCTCATCCAACCCTTCCGGCGGGGCGAAATTGCGGGCGTGATCCTGTCGGACAGCGTGAAGAACTATCAGCACCTGCTGGATGTGAGCGAACTGCTCGACGAGCACCGGATCCCGCACCGCAGCGTGACCGAGGCCTTCGATCTGGTGGGATTCAAGGCCGCCGCCGGAGAAGGTCTGGAAGGTCTGCTCCAAAACCTCGACGAGGGCCAGGCCGGCGGCGCTTACGAGGTGGCCAAACGGTTCCTGGACGAGATCGTGGCCCTGGCCGCGCTGGCGGTGAGCGCGCCGCTGTGGCTGCTGATCGTGATCGCCATCAAGCTCGACTCGGCCGGACCGGTGTTCTTCAGGCAGGAACGGGTCGGGTACCACGGCCGGCGGTTCTGGATCTACAAGTTCCGCTCCATGCGCGCGGACGCGCCCCGCTACGCGAAGACCCCGAACAGCCGCCGAGATCCGCGCATCACCCGCGTGGGCGCGTTCCTGCGCCGCACCAGCCTGGACGAACTGCCCCAGCTGCTCAACGTGATCAAGGGCGATATGAGCCTGGTCGGCCCGCGGCCCGAAATGCCGTTCATCGTGGAAAAATACAAACCCATTCACCGTTACCGCCTGCTCATGCTTCCGGGACTGACCGGCTTGTGGCAGGTGTCCGGGCGGACAGATAAACCGCTGGAAGAGAACATCAAGTACGACCTGTATTATCTGAAGAACCGGTCGCTATTGCTCGATGTGGTGATCCTCCTGCGGACCGTGCCGGCGGTCCTGTTCGGCAGAGGGGCTTACTAGATGACCGCGGGTTTTGCCTTCCTGGCCGGCTGCGTTCTGGCCGGCTGGGCCGCGTACCGCCGTGCGTGGTGGGGCCTGGTGCTCCTGGTTCTGGCCCTGCCATTCGACCGGCCCTTTGAACTGGGCCTCACCGTGTATACCCTGGAAGGCCTGCTGGCCGCGGTTCTGTTGGGCTGGGGCCTCGCCCAGTGGCAGCGGCGGGCCCGCCTGAACTGGGACCTGCTCCTGGCCGGCCTGCCGTTCCTCCTCGCGGTTCTGCTCTCCGGGCTGAACGCCCACGCCGTTCCCTCGGTCCTGAAACAAACCCTGCGCTGGCTCGAATGGGTGTTGGCGGTCTGGTTCGCCAGCCAGGCGCTCCCGGCCGGACGGGAAGCCCGCTGGGTCGCGATGGGCATGGTCGTTCTGGCTGTGTTGGCGGCCGCGGCCGGCCTGGTCCAGACCGCGGCCGGTCCCCAGGCCGGGATGAACGCCGGGCTGGAACTGTTCACGCTCGGTCAGGGCGCGGTCATGCGCGCGTACAGCACGTTCGGCCATCCCAATCAGTTCGCGGCTTACCTGATCGTGGTCATCCCCGTGGCGTTCATACTGGCGGCGCAGGCCGGCCCCGGCCGCTGGGCGTGGGTCGCGGCGCTTGCCGTTCTCTCGGCCGCGCTCATCTGCACCTTTTCGCGCGGCGCCTGGCTGGGCGCTCTTTTCGGGTATGGCATGACGGTGGTTCTGGCCGCGCGCTGGACGCGGCGCACCGCATTCCGCGCGATCCTCCTGTCCCTGGCGGTCGCGGCGCTTCTGGCCGCTGCTTTTCACTTTGGCCCCTGGCCCAAGCTGCGCGCGGCCGCGTACGCGCGGCTGAACTCTTACGTGACACCCGGCCAGGATGATTCCGCGCATTTTCGCCAGGTGTGCATGCAGACCGCCGTGTCCATGGCCCGCAAACATTTCTGGCTGGGGTTCGGCGCGGGCGAGTACGACCGGAACATCCGCGCGTATTTCGACGAGGCCTATTACGCCTGGGAAGCCATCAACAAGCACCTGCATAATCTCTACTTGCAGGTGCTGGTGGAAACCGGCGTGTTGGGTCTGGCGTCATTCCTTGCCTTGCTGGCCTACTATCTGACCGTCCTGGTGCGGAGCGTACGCGTCCTGCCGGGCGGGTGGGAACAGCTTCTGGTGGGCGCCGCGCTGGCCGGCAGCCTGGCGTTTTTTATCCATAACCTTTTTGATGTGCTGACCGCGTATGGCCGCGGCTTGCCCCTGGCGCTGACGCTCGGCCTGGGCCTGGCGGTCAGGCGCTGGCGAACAAGGTAGGGAGCGCACCGCATGTCCTCTCGCTTGCGTTATACCGTGGTCATTCCAGCCTACAACGAGGCGGACCGCCTGCCGCGGACCTTGGAACAGGTCAGCGTTTTTTTGCGCGCCAAGCAAGCGCCGCACGAGATCCTGGTCGTGGACGACGGCTCGCGCGACCGCACGGCCGCCGTGGCGAAGGCCTTTGCCGCCGGCCATCCGGAGGTGCGCCTGCTCAGCCAGCCGCGCAACCTGGGCAAGGGCGCGGCTGTCCAGGCCGGCGTGGCCGCGGCCCGCGGGGACCTGGTTTTGTTTACCGACGCGGACCTGTCCACGCCGATCGAAGAGCTGGCGCGGCTGGAACAGGCCCTGGAGAACGGCGCGGCCGTGGCCATCGCGTCCCGGGCCGTGGCCGGCAGCCGCATCGAGGAACACCAGCCGTTCTACCGTGAATGGATGGGAAAGTCGTTCAACTTTCTGGTGCGGCTCTTGTTGCTGCCGGGCATCCATGACACCCAATGCGGGTTCAAGCTGTTCCGCCGCGGCGCGGCCCGGGACCTGTTTCCCCGCTTGACCATCCTGGGGTTCGGGTTCGACGTGGAGGTGCTGTACCTGGCGAAACGGATGGGTTTCGCCATCCGCGAGGTGCCGGTCGCCTGGCGGAATTCCCGCCACTCCAAGGTGTCGCCGGTGCGCGACGCCTGGAGGATGCTGGGGGATCTGTTCCGCGTCCTGTGGCGGCATCGGGCATGAGCGTTTGCCGGGAGCGGCGGCGTCTTTCTTTCGGCGGTCATTGCGAGCGGTCCATCTCATGGGCAGGAAAATAGATTGCCGCGTCACCCCCGTTGGGGGTTCCTCGCGATGACCTGACGGGTGTCGGTCCAGTTCTCTGAGGAGCCATATGTCGTTTGTCCGCGCGTTCGCGAAGAATGTGATTTTCAAGGGAGCCGGGGAGGTCCTGGTCCGGCTGCTGTCGTTCGCCTTCATCGTGCTGGTGGCCCGCACGCTGGGCGAGGCGGATTTCGGCGCGCTGAACTTCGCCCTCTCCTTCCCCCTGCTGTTCGTGGTGATCGTGGACTTCGGTTTCAACCCCCTGCTGATCCGGGATGGGGCCCGGGACCCGGCCCGCGCGGCCGCTTTGTTCCGGCACGTGCTGGTCTTGAAGCTCGGCCTGGGCCTGCTCTTCCTCGCCGCGGTGATCGTCGGTCTGCACGCCATCGCCCCCTCGCCGCTGATGCGCCTGTGCGGCTACTGGCTGGCCGGGTTCGTCCTGCTGAACTCCTTCACGGAGATGGTGAACGCCGTGTTCAACGCCCGCCAGCGCATGGAGCTGGAGGCCGGGGTCAATTCCCTGCAAAAACTGGCGCTCCTGGGGTTCGGCCTCGCGGCCCTGGCCCTGGGCCTGGGCGTGGCGGGCGTGGCCGCGGCCTACACCCTGGCCGGCGCGATCGGTCTCGCCGGGGCGAGCTGGGTCCTGGGCCGGAGGAAGATGCTGGCCTGGCCGGCCAAATGGGACCCGGACGTGTTCCGCTACGTCCTGCGGCAGGCCCTGCCCCTCACCCTGACCACGCTCTTCGTCAACCTGTACTTCCGCATTGACATGACGCTCCTGGCCAAGCTCAGGCCCGCGGCCGAAGTGGGGTGGTACGGCGCGGCCCATAAGTGCATTGAGGCGCTGATGGTCGTGCCCGCGGTGCTGGCCGTGGCCGCGTTCCCAGGCTGGTCGCAGTTGTTCCATTCGGACCGCGAGCAGCTCGGCCGGGCCGGCCGCCAGCTCCTGCGGCTGTTGCTGCTTCTGGGCCTGCCCCTGGCCGCCGGCGCGGCCATTCTGGGCGAGCCGCTCATGGTCTGGCTGTTCGGGGCGGCCTTCGCGCCCGCAGGGGTTGCCTTTGCGTGGCTGGCCGTGACCCTGAGCTTCATCTTTCTCAACTACGCCCTCTCGTTCCTGCTCATCTCCGGCGAGCGGCAGGCAGCCAACGCCTGGGGCGCGGGGCTGGCGGTCATCGTCAGCGTGGCCGCGAACCTGCTGCTCATCCCGCGCTTCGGGCATGCGGGCGCCGCGGCCGCGGCCGCCATTACCGAAGGGTTCCTGCTGTCCGCCTACGCCTGGGCCGTCCAGCGCTGGATCTTCCCGCTGCGCCTGTGGGGCTCGCTGGCGCGCACGGCCGCGGCTGCGGCCTGCATGCTGGCCGTGGTCTGGCTGCTGCGCGCGCAGTATCCCCTGGTGCCGGTGCTGGCCGGAATGGCCGCATATGCCGCCGCGGCCTGGCTCTTCGGCGCGTTCGGGCCCGAGGACCTGCGGCTGCTCAAGCGGGCCTGGCCCGGAGGCCGGGGATGAACGCTCTACGCTTGTCGGTGGTGATCCCAACCTATAACCGGCGCGAGCTGCTCGCCAAAACCCTGGACTCGCTCGCGCGGGTGCGGGTCGCGCCGGGTGAGATGGAAGTGATCGTGGTGGACGACGGCTCGCAGGACGGAACGGCCGAGGCGCTGGCCCGCCGGAAGGACCCTTTCCCGCTCCGGGTGCTGAGGCACGAGTCTTCCCAGGGCCCGGCCGCGGCCCGCAACCGCGGCGCGGCCGCGGCGCGGGGCGAGATCCTGGGCTTCCTGGATTCGGACGTGACCGTGGACCCGGGCTGGTGGCAGGCCGCGAAGCCGCATTTTGCCGATCCGGGCCTGGGCGCGCTGGAAGGAGCCACCTTGCTGCCCCCGGGCGCGGGCCGGCCCACGCCTTTTTCCCATTTTGTCCATAACCAGCGCGGCCGTTCCTTCCAAACATGCAATTTTTTCTTCCGGCGCGCGGTTTTCCTCGCGGCGGGAGGATTCGACGAGCGGTTTTGCTGGCAGGACCGCCGGGGCAGGCTCTGGCATGTGCGCGAGGACACGGACCTGGCGTTTACCCTGCTGGACCAGGGGCAGCGCATCGAGTTCGAGCCGGCCGCCCAGGCGTTCCATCCCCTGTTCCCGGCGCCGCGGAACATCTACTGGACGAAGACCTATTACGGCGCGCGGGAAGTGCTGTTGCGGCGGAAACATCCCGGGCAATACCGCCGGTATCTCAGCTGGATTGACGGCAGGGCGTTCCCGGTGTTCTACTGGGGCGTGTTCATCGGTCTGCCCCTGGCCATCGCGGCTGCGGCCCGAGGGTGGACGCTGCCGCTCCTGGCCGGCAGTACCGCGTTCTTGCTGGGCTGGGCCGGCTCGGTGTACGCGGTCTGCCGCAAGCGCCAGGTCCGCTGGCCGGACCTGGCCATCCTGATCCCGCAGTTCCTGCTCATCCCTTGGGTGCGGCTCTATTGGGTGGTGCTTGGGGAGATAAAATATAGGGACGTGAAGCCCGTCTCGGTCACTTCGACAGGCGAGGGAAATACGGACGGTCGTTGAGCCTGTCGAAACGACCGGACGACGATATCAGGCAAAAAGGGAGACCTCATGAGATCCGATTGGACGCTGCGGTGGTGGGACTTGCTGGTGCTGTTGCTCGCGGTATTTGCGGCCGGGTTTGTCGTGCGTTACGCGCTGTCGCGTGGCGCGGCAGGCGGCGACTTTACCGGCGTGGCCCAGGCCGAGGTCCGCGTGCCCAGGCCCCTGCCCGAACTGGTGGCCTTGCTGTCGCCCGGGGACGCGGTGCTGGACGGGCAGGGCCGGAAAGTGGCGGAGGTCCTGTCCCTGCAGCCGGTCCAGCCCCTGGACGCCCTGCCGTCGCCCGTGCCCCTGGCCGGGAAGCAGGACCTGCTCATCAAGCTCCGGGTCAGCGGGCCCCTCAGGCTGGTCCGCTCGCATCCTGGGTTTCCTGCCGAACCCGCCACCCTGCGGGCCGGGGTCTGGTGCCTGATCCTCACCGCCAAGGTCGAATGTTCGGGGTTGATCATGAGCGTCAAGCCCCTGGATGACGGCGCCCGGCAATACCGAACCTCCCTCGGCGCACCCTCCCAGTGACATGCTCCTGACCGTTCCGCTGGCCAAGGCCGCACGCAAGCACAGTCTAAGCCGCGTGGCCCGGGTCGCCTGGCAACGAGATCTGGCTGGCCTGGCCGTGGCCCTCCTCGCGTCCAGCGTCTGGCTCCTTGGCCGCGGGTCCGCCGCAGGGGACATGATCCTGGGGTCTGCCAGCCTGCTCCTGGGCTTCATGGCGCCTGGCTGGTCCTTGGCCCTGTGGGCTTTTTGTCTGCCGTTCGAGTACGCGCGAGAGGTCACCGGCCTGGGCACGATGTACACGGGTGAGCTCCTGCTGGTCCTGGCCCTGCCCGGCGCGGCCTGGCAGTGGTTGCGCCAGCCCGCGTGGCGGCAGCGGACCCTGGCGGCCCTCGGCTGGTTCTGGCCGTTCCTGCTGGTGCTGGCCCTGTCCGCCTGGCACGCGCACACCGCGGCCGCGTGGAAAGGCTTTCTGCGCTGGGGGGAGTTCGTGCTCGCGTTCCTGCTCGGCTGGTCCTGGCTGCGGCGAGGGCAGGACTCCGAGCGGGTGCTGTGGGCGCTCGTGGCGGCCGCCGCGGTCAGCGCCTGGATGGGCGTGGCCGAGAGCGCGGCCGGCGCGGGCCCCAGGCCGGACCTCACGCGCGTGTGGCTGGATGGCGGCGAGACCGTGCGCGCGGCCGCCGGCATGGGGACGAACGCCCTGGCCATGCTGGTCGCCTTGCTGCTGCCTTTCACCGCGGCGGCCGGCGTGTTCCATCCCCGGCCCTGGGGCCGGCTGTCCGGCACGCTGGCCTGCGCCTCTCTGGCCGCGGGTTTCCTGGCGACCTTTTCCCTGACCGGGTGGGTGGCGGTCCTCTGCGCGGCCGCCGTGCTGCTCGCGGTTGCTTCCGCCGAACAGCCGCGCCTCGGCTTGTGGCTGGCCTGCGCCGCCCTGGCCGCGTTCACCCTGCTGCTCGGCCTGAGACCCGAACTGCTCAGCGGACCCTTCTGGGAAACCAAGCTGGCGTCCTGGCAGGACCGGTTGGATTATCTCGTGGTCAGCGGCCGCCTGCTCGCGGCCTCGCCCTGGCTGGGCATCGGACCCGGCCTGTACCGGCACCTGGCCCCGCTGGCGGGCACGGGCTTCGTCAATCCCATCGGCCTGCTCACGCATCCGCACTCCCTGTGGCTGACCGTGCTCGTGGAGACCGGCGCCCTGGGCCTGGCTGGCCTGGGGTTCGCGGCCTGGCGGTTCGCGGCCGCGATGGGAAAAGGCCTGGCTACGCTTACGCCCGGCTGGCCGCGGGCAGCGGGTTGGGCACTGGCCGCCGGGCTGGCAGGCTTCTTCGCGGCCAATTTCACGGAGCACGGGCTGGTGCATGACCGGGGCGTGCACGCGGCCCTCATGGCGGCCGCGGCCCTGGCGTGGATTAGCCGGCCAGGCCAGGCGGACGGAACGCTCCGGTCGCGCCGCAGGGAACCCAAGCCTTGAAAATCTGCCTGGTCTCCGCTGCATATCCTCCGGTCCGCTGCGGTGTGGGCGACCAGGTCGCCAAGCAGGCGGCCCTGCTGGCCGCGGCCGGAGAATCCGTGCAGGTGCTGACCTCCAGCGCCCAGGACAGCCAGCCAGGCGCAGGGGTCGAGGTCCTGGCCGGACAAACCGGATGGAGCGCGGCGCACCTGCCCGCTTTGGTGAACAGGGTCAGGCAGCTGACGCCGGACGTGGTGCATCTGCATTATCCCAGCCTGGGATACGGCCTGGGCCTGGCGCCCAACCTGCTCTTTCCGGGCCTGAGGCTCCAAAAAGCGCCAGTTCGGCGCGTGGTGACCCTGCACGAGTACCAGCAATTCACCTGGAAGGGCAGGGCCCGCCTGTGGCCGACCCTGCGTTTCGCGCACCGCATCATCTGCACCAATCAGCTGGACCGAAAGAAACTGGAGGGCGACTTTCCAGACCTGCGGGGCAAGGTCCGGGTCATCCCTTTGGGAAACCCGCTCGCGGACGAACCCGGGCAGGCGAACGCGGACCGCGCGGTCCCTGGTTTGGTGCATTTCGGCACGGTCATGCCGAACAAAGGTTGGGAGGACCTGCTCCTGGCTTTGGCGCGCCTCAAACAACAGGGCCGGCCCCAGCGCTTGCTGGCCATCACGGCCCTGGAGCCCGAGAAGTATGCGTATCACGAGCAGGTCCAGCAGCGCATCCAGGAGTTGGGGCTGTCATCTGAAATAGAATTTACCGGCTACCTCTCGCCCGGCGAGGCCAGTTCCAGCTTGCGGTCCGGCCGCATCGCCGTGCAGCCGTATCCGGACGGCGCGCGCTTGAACCGCAGCAGCCTGGTGACCGTGCTGGCGCACGGCCTGGCCGTGCTCTCCACCGACCCGCCGCAGGTCCTCGACGAACTCACGGCCAACCGGCACTATTGGGCCGTGCGGCCCCGCGATCCCTCGGACCTGGCGCAGGGCATCCTTCATCTCGTGGACCATCCTGACCTGGTGGAAAAACTGCAAGCCCAGGCCCTGGCTGTCAGCCGCGACTACTTTTCCTGGCCGCGCATTATTTCCCTGACCCGGGGCCTGTACCAGCAAGCCCGGTCCAAATAAAACCTAATTTATCATTGCTACTGCCCGGCGTTTTTTCGCAATCTCCCTCTGATTAAAAATACCCCTCCCCTGGATTTTGGGTGGAAGGGGTTAGGGGAGGGGGCGTCAATCCTGCGGTATCCTCGAAACCCTGCATTGCGGGACCCCTCACCCTCACCCTCTCCCGCGGCTGTCGCCGGGGAGAGGGGTATATATTAGAGCCTGCTGATGAGATCTGAAATGGGCGTGGGTTTGACATCCTGAGTTGTTGAAATATCAGTTCCCCTATTCCCTTAGGTTGGATACAATTCTGGCAACACCACTCGGAGGCGCATGTGAAGGTCCTGGTCATTTCCCACAGCGCGGTGGTCGGCGTGTACCGCCGGAAATTTAACGCCCTGGCCAAGCTGGGCTGCGAGGTGCACCTCGCCCTGCCTGAGCGATGGCCCGAGGGCGGGCGCTGGGTGGACGCGCCGGCCAGCGGGTGGGAGGAAGGCGTCCAGATCCATCGCCTGAGCGGCTGGGGGCTGGGCCGGGTGGGCGGGTTCTGGCTGCGGGGCCTGCCGGAGCTGGCGCGCCAGGTGGACCCGGAGCTCATTCACGTGGAGGAGGAACCCTACTCCTTGGTTTGCGGCCAGGCCATGCGCCTGGCTTTGCGGCTCGGACGGCCCCTGGTGTTTTTTACCTGGGAGAACATTTTCCGCGGCTACAAGTGGCCCCTGTCCTGGGTAGACCGCTGGGTGCTGAGCCGCGCAGCCTGGGCCATTGTGGGCAACCAGGCGGCCCGCGAGGTGCTGGCCCGGCGCGGATTCCACGGCCGCAGTCTGGTGCTGCCGCAATACGGCGTTGATCCGGATGACTTCAAGCCGCGGGTCAGGCAACCGGGACTGAAGCGCGGGTTCACCATCGGCTACTTCGGCCGCCTGCTGGAGGAAAAGGGCCTGGGCACCCTGCTGACCGCGGTCCACAGCCTGCCCTTTGACTGGCGCCTGCAGATCACGGGCAGCGGGCCGTTCGAACCGCTGCTGCGGGCCCGGGTGGAGCAGCTGGGGCTCGGGCCGCGCGTGACCTTCACACCGGCCATTCCCAATGACCGCATCCCCGAAGCTCTCGGCCGGCTGGATGTTTTGGTCCTGCCCTCGGAAACCCGTCCCTTTTGGAAGGAACAGTTCGGCCGCGTGCTGATCGAGGCCATGGCCTGTGAAATCCCGGTGATCGGTTCGGACTCCGGGGAGATCCCCTTCGTGATCGGCGAGGCGGGCATGATCTTTCCCGAAGGCCGCTGGGACATCCTGGCCGGCCAGCTGCAAAAGGTCCAGTCCCAGCCCGAGCTCGCGGCTTTCTTCGGCCGCAAGGGACGGGAGCGCGTGCTGGCCCAGTTTACGACCGACCGTGTGGCGCGCGAAACGTACAAGTGGTACCGCCGCTTGCGTGATCAGGAGGCCGCATGAAAGTCGCGCTGATCGCGCGCGGCTGCCGGCCGGGCGCCGGCATCCCGCGCTACACCTTTGAACTGGCCAAACGCCTGGCTCCGCGGCATCAGGTGATCGTGCTCACCCGCGCCCAGGAATTCACCGACTGCGGGGCAGTGCTGGTGCCCGTGGATTCGCCGGCCAAGCCTCTGTGGCGTTCGGTGCTGTCGTTCAGCACCCGGGCCGGATTTCTGGCCCACCAGCAGTCCTGCGACCTGACGCACACGCAGGGTTCGGACAGCCGCTGGGGCGACGTCGTGACCGCCCACTCCTGCCATCTCGCCGGCATGCGCGCCTCGCTCCGCGCCGATCCAGGCTGGGGCAACCGCCTGCGCAAGTTTTTCAGCCTCAACCACCGTGCCGTGGTGCAGATGGAGCGCAGCGCGTTCGCCAGCGCGCGCGTCCTGGTGGCCGTGTCCCGCAGGGTGCGGAGACAGGTGCGCGCGGCTTACCCCTGCACTCGGCGCCTGCCCTTCCACGTGATCTATCCTGGCGTGGACCCGGAGGCATTCAACCCCGCGGCCTTGGCGCCCCTGCGGCCGGCTGGCCGCGACCGTCTGCAGCTCGGGGCCGAGCAGGTGGCGTTCCTGCTGGTGGCGACCGCGCCCCGCCTCAAGGGCGCCGAGCGCCTGATCCGCGTGTTGCGGCGCGTGTCCGACCCCCGGGCCGTGCTGGTCATCGCCACGCCGCTTGGACTGGAACCCGGGCTCAGGCGGATGGCCGAGCGCCAGGGCATGACGCCCTGGGTGCGCTTCCTGGCCGTGGGCCGCGACCCGCGTCCCGCCTACGCGGCGTGCGATGCCTACGTATCCCTGCCGGAGTACGAATCGTTCGGCCTGAGCATCCTCGAAGCCATGGCCGCCGGCCTGCCGGTGCTGGTTACCGCCAATGCCGGCGCCGCGGAACTGATCAAGCACGAACGGGACGGCCTGATCCTGCCGGTTTGGGCCGACGACGCGGCCGCGGCGGCGGCCATGCGCTACTTGCTCGCGGACACCGGCCTGCGCCAGCGCCTGGCCGCGGGCGGCCGGCGCCTCGCCCGGGAGTACAGCTGGGAACGCATGGCCGCGTCCCTGGAGCGGGTGTACGCGGACGCGCGGCGGGAAAAAGCGAAGTGAAGGTGATATTATTATCCCTCTCCCCAATGTGGGAGAGGGGAGGGTGAGGGGGGAGAGTATGAGTTCAAAGAATGGAAACACCCCCTCCCCTTCATCCCCTCCCACCGGGGGAGGGGGGGATTTGATAAAAGGTCCTCCCGTCAGGTGGAGGAAATACAAAAGCAGCTAGTTAATCAGTATTATCCCTCTCCCCATTGTGGGAGAGGGGAGGGTGAGGGGGGCAAGCATGGTCGTGAATAATAATAGCACCCCCTCCCCCAGCCCCTCCCACCGAGGGAGGGGAGAAAAAGGGGAAAGCCCCTCCCGCCAGGGAAGGGGAGAAGATTGGGAAAGCCTCTCCCACCAGGGGAGGGGAAAGAGCGGGATGGACCCCTCTCACCACGGGAGGGGAGAGGTTACAGGGCAAGCCTTACTGCTTGCCCTCTTCACACTCCTGGGCCTGGGGCTCCGGCTCTTCCACCTGGATTTCCGCTCGCTGTGGCTGGACGAAGCGTACAGCCTTACCCTGGCCTCGGCGGCGTGGCCGGACATCTGGCAGGGCGCTGGGCTGGACATCCATCCGCCCCTGTTCCACTGGTTGCAGGCGGTTTGGATACGCCTGGCTGGCACCAGCGAGTTCAGCCTGAGGTTCCTGCCAGCGTGCTTCGGCGCCCTGCTCGTTCCGGTGGCGTTCGGATTGGGCCGCGTGGTCTCGAACCGCGCGACGGCTTGGTGGCTGGCCGGCCTGGTGGCGGTCTCGCCGTACTTCATTGAGATATCTCGCCAGGCCCGCATGCCCAGCCTGCTGGCCCTCCTGGTAGCCGGGTCCCTGTATTTTTTTTGGAAGTGGTATGAAACGCGGAACTGGCGTCCTGCCCTGGGATACTGGCTTTGCACGCTGGCTGCCCTCTACACTCATTATTTTAGCGGCCTGGTGCTGGCCGTGGAGTGGGTGTTCCTGGCCATCGCGGCCGGCCCGCAGCCCGAGGCCAAGCAGCGCTGGCGCGGGTGGCTGGCGCTCCAGACGGGTTTACTGCTGGCTTACCTGCCCTGGTTAAGTTCAGCGTGGCGCCATATCCAGCTCGGCGGTCCGTCGTGGCGCGGCACGGGCGCAGGCCTGCTGGAGCCGGTCCATTCTCTCTACGCGTTTTTAGTGGGCACCGCCTGCTGGACCTGGCTGGACAAAGCCCTGGCTCTGGGTGCACTGGCCTTGGCAGCCATCACCAGCCTGATCAGATGCCGGCTCAAGCTGTCCGTCTGCCTGGAAAGATTGGGTAATCGGGCCTGGCTCTTCTTGGGGTTGTTATTGGGGGTGCCCTTGGCCGTGGTGTGGATCTACTCCCAGGTCAAGATCAATGTCTTCGATGATCGCTACCTCGGCGCTTCAGCGTTAGCGCTCCTGCTCCTGGCAGCCAGCCAACTGGCCGGACTGACCAGGACCCGGCGCTGGCTCGCGGGGCTGCTGATCGTACTGGCGTTCGCCGTGCCCCTGCGCAACCAGTTCTTCGTCTACGGGTATTATGACAACTGGCGCCAGGCCGCCTCCTGGCTCGCGGGCCGCACCCAGCCTGGCGAGACGGTGGTGGTTTACCCGCCCTGGAACGAGGCGCCCCTGGCGTACTATCTGAAGGGGGCGCTCCCCGTCGAGGGACTTCCTGGCCGCTATGACCCGATCACCGGCGAGACGCGGAATTATTTTCGCGTTGACCCGCAAAGCGGCCCTCGCCTACAATCGTTTTTCTCCGGCCGGACGCGGTTCTGGCTGGTGCTGGTGAACGAAGGCGAGCCGCAGACCTTGATCCAGACCTGGCTGGCGCAAGATTTCCAGCCGGGGCGGCGCCTGAAGCTCGGCGGCATTGATCTTTCCGAATGGGACCGAAAGGAACCTTGACCGTGTTGAGATCCTATCCTCGCGGCAGCCGGCCATACCTCTTCCGCTCGGCCTGGAAACGCGGGCTCGCGGGTGTGTTCGACCTGCTGGGCGCGCTGGCGGTCTGGCTGGCCACTGGCGGACGGGGCCTGCGGCCTGATCCTCAGGTGCTGTCCCATCCGCGACGCATCCTAGTGGTGCGCTTGGACCATCTGGGCGACGTGCTTTTTGCCCGGCCGGCCCTCGCGGCCCTGCGCCGTGCTCACCCGCGGGCACGCATCACGGTCCTGGTCTCTCCGGCCGGCGCGGAGCTCCTGGCGCGCGATCCGGCCGTGGACGACTGCCTGGTTTTCGACGCGCCCTGGTTCAGGCGCGGGCCCACGCCGGCCGGCCAGGCGGGCTGGCAGGACCTGGTCCGCCAACTGCGCGAACGGAAGTTCGATCTCTCCTTGGACCTGCGCGGCGACCTGCGTCATCACGTGCTGTTATGGCGGGCGGGCGTTAAAGTGCGGATCGGGTACACCGCGACCGGCGGCGGGTTCCTTCTGCACGTCCCTTTGCGCCTGGCCGTCGGCAGGCATGAAGTGGAGCGCGACTTCGACGCCGCAGCTGCCGCGGGCGCGGTCCGGCGGCCCCAAGCCTATCCGCGGCTCGCGCTCACGCACGCTGAACTGCAGGCCGCGGCCAAGACCTGGAAACAGCGCTCGCGCCGCGTGGTCGTGCATCCGGCTGCCGGCGATCCGTCCAAATGCTGGCCTCCGGAAAATTTCCGCCAGGTGTGCGCGCACCTGGCCAACGCGGGCTGCGAGGTTCTGCTGGTGGGCTCGGCCGCCGAACGGGCGCGGGCCGAGCAGGCGGCGCCCAGGTCCGGGTCCCGCGTGCGCAACCTCTGCGGCCAGACCACGGTGCGCCAGCTCGCGGCCCTCATTGCCACATCCCACCTGGTCGTGGGCAATGATTCGGGGCCAGGGCACATCGCCGTGACCCAGGGCGTGCCGGTCGTCATGCTCTGGAGCGAGACCAACCAGCCGGACGAGTGGGGGCCGTGGGGCCGGCCGTGCCGTGCCACGGTGGTGCGCCAGCCCCTGCGGCCGGAAGCGCTGGACGAAGCGCTGGCCGCGTCCCGCTCCTGGCTCAAGCTGCCCGCGCCGAAAGCGAGGAGGCGCCCGTGAGCTCGCGCTTCAAAGCCGCCTGCTTTCGGCTGGCCAGGTCCTGGTTCAGACGCGGGCCGGCAGCCAGCCTGCACGCCTTCGAACCAAAACGCATCCTGGTGATCAAGCTCTGCTGCCTGGGCGATATTCTGTTTGCCACGCCCGTGGTGCGCGCGCTGAAAAAACGCTGGCCTCAAGCGCACCTCGCGTATATGGTCAGCGATTACTGCCGCGAATTGGTCGCGGCCGACCCGCGCGTGGATGAGATGATCGCGTTCAACGCCTATGATCCGGGCCCGGCGCTGGCCAAGCTCCTGCGCGCCCTGCCCGTGGTCCGGCGCCTGCGGCAGGAGCGGTTCGACCTGGCCGTGGTCCTGCACCGGTCGCCCCTGGCCGGCCTGCTGGCCGCGGTTGGCGGCGTGCCGGTGCGCCTGGGATTCGACTGGGAGGGCGAGGGCTTCAGCCTGACCCACCCCGTGCCCTTCAGGCCGGACGCGCATGAGATTGACCGCAACCTTGACTGCCTTAAGCCCCTGGGCCTGGACGTCGCTGACACGCGCACCGAACTCATTCCGTCGCCGGCGGCCGAAGCCGCGGCCGAGGCGTTTTTGGCCGCTGCCGCTGCCGGCGGCCAGCCCCTGATCGCGGTCTTTCCGGCCGGCGGCGTGAACCCCGGCACGGTCATGGTGACCAAGCGTTGGACCCTGGCCGGCTACCGCGAGGTCTGCGAGCAGTTGTCCCGGCGCTATGGCGCGCGCGTGCTCCTGGTCGGCAGCCAGGACGACGCGGCCGTGGGCGACGAACTGGCCGCGGGTTGGAGCGAAGCCCGGCCCCTGATCCGGGCCGAGGGCCAGACCCCGCTCATGGTGCTGGCGGCCCTGCTCCGGCGCTGCGCGCTCTTCATCGGCGGCGATTCCGGCCCCCTGCACATGGCCGCGGCCGTAGGCACGCCCACCGTGTCGCTCTTCGGGCCCACGGACCCAAAGCTTCTGGCCCCGCGCGGGGAAACCCACCGGGTTCTTTTCAAATCCCCGGAGTGCGCGCCGTGTTATAATCCCATCACGGTCCGGCAGGGCCGCGTGACGGTCTGCCGGCAGGGCGATCAGATCTGCCTGCGCTCCCTGATGCCGGCCGAAGTGCTGGAGGCCGCGCGGGAGCTGCTGGCGAAGAAAGGGTACCGGCCGAAATGAAGGTCGCGTTGGTGCACGACTGGCTCAATGGCATGCGCGGCGGGGAGAAGGTCCTCGAGGTTCTGTGCGAGCTCTATCCTCAGGCCGATCTTTTCACCCTGCTGTACGAGCCCCGCAAGGTTTCCGAAACCATCCGCCAGCACCGGGTGGCCACCTCGTTCATTCAAAAACTTCCTGGGGCGCGGCGCTGGTACCGCCACTACCTGCCCTGGTTCCCGACCGCCATCGAGCAGTTCGACCTGCGAGGGTATGACCTGGTTCTCTCCAGCTCGCACTGCGTGGCCAAGGGCGTGCTCACCGAGCCCGCCACCCCGCACGTCTGTTTTTGCCACACGCCCATGCGCTACGCCTGGGAGCAGTATTACGAGTATTTTCCGTCCGCGCGGCTGGGCCTGCTCGAGCGGCTGGTCATCCCGCCGGCCATGAACCGGCTCCGGGTGTGGGATGTGGTCAGCAGCCAGCGCGTGGACGCGTTCCTGGCGAACTCGGCCCACGTGGCGCGCCGCATCCGCAAGTACTACGGCCGCGAAGCGCGCGTGGTGCATCCGCCCGTGGACGCGGACCGCTTCCGGGTTTCGGAACAGATCGGCGAGCACTATCTCGTCGTTTCCGCGCTGGTGCCCTACAAGCGCATTGACCGCGCCATCCTGGCTTTCAACGCCCTGCAGCATCCGCTGGTCATCGTGGGCGAGGGGCCGGAGTCGGGCCGCCTGCGCCGTCTGGCCGGCCCGACCGTGCGCTTCAAGCCGCACGTCAGCGAGGAAGAGTACCTGAACCTCTATGCCACCTGCCGGGCGTTTATCTTTCCCGGCGAGGAGGATTTCGGCATCACACCCCTGGAGGCCATGGCTTCGGGCCGGCCGGTGATCGCCCTGGGCAAGGGCGGGGCGCTGGAAACCGTGGTGGACGGCAAGACCGGCCTGTTCTTCGCCGAACCCACGCCCGCGGCCCTGGTGGCCGCGGTCACGCGCAGTGAACAGATGCGCTGGGACCCGGCCGTGATCCGCGGACGGGCCCTGGAGTTCGACCGCGGCAAGTTCAAACACCGCCTGTCCGTCGCCATCGCGGCCTGTCTGGAGGATTTCCGCCGCCGCGGCATGGGCGAACCGGTCGCCGCCCGGCGCCTGCAAAGCCGGAGGCTCAGGCGCTGACATGGTGCGCAAGGGAACCGCACGGCTGTTCCATTACCTGACCCTCGTGTCCGACCTGCTCGCGGTCAGCGCGGCGCTCATGGCCGCCTACCTGCTCCGGTTCTCCGGCTGGCCGGTTCCGGTCTGGCACGATGTCCCGGCCTTCTCCCTCTACCTCCAAGGATTGCCGGTGCTCATGCTGGTGCTGCTCGCGTGCTATCACTACGCCGGCCTGTACCTCCAGCGGCGGGGTGTCTCCGGCGTGGATGAGTTCTCGCGCCTCCTGCGGGCCACGACCGTGGCCTTTTTGATCATCATCGGCCTCACCTATTTTTCCCGCCGGGCCGCCTATTCGCGCGTGGTGCTGGCGTACGCCTGGCTGTTCTGCGTGGTTCTGGCCGCCCTGGCGCGCGCCGGGCTGCGGAGCCTGCAAACCGCGCTCCGGCGCCGCGGCGTGGGCGTGAACCGCGCCCTGGTGGTGGGGCTCACCCCGACCGGCGAGGTCGTGGCCGACCAGTTCCGGCGGTTTCCCGGCCTTGGGTACCGCCTGCTGGGCATGGTCGCGGAAAGCAAAACCCGGGCGCGCGCGTTCGCCGGGGCGCCGGTGCTCGGCACCCTGCGGCAGCTTCCCGAGCTGGTCTCCAGGCACCGGGCCGACGAGGTGATCTTCGCGCTTCCCGCGTCCGCGCACGGCAAGATCGAGGACTTCCTGCTCGTCCTGGAACCGACGGGCGTGGAGTGCAAGATCGTCTCCGACCTGTTCGGTATCATCACCAATCCCATGAGCGTGGACGACATTTACGGCATTCCCGTGTTCGCGCTCAAACAGTCCCCGCTCACCAGCCTCGGGGCCCGTTTTTGGAAACGCGCGCTGGACCTCGCGCTCACCATCCCCGGCCTGGTCGTACTGTCGCCCCTGCTGCTGCTCATCGCCCTGCTGGTCAAACTTTCGTCTCCGGGTCCGGTGCTGTACCGGCAGGAGCGCGTGGGCCGGGGCAACCAGCCCTTCATGATCTACAAGTTCCGCTCCATGGTCCAGGACGCGGAGAAGCACACGGGTCCGGTGTGGGCCAAAAAAGGCGACCACCGCACCACGGCCGTGGGCGCTTTCCTTCGGCGCACGTCCCTGGACGAACTGCCGCAGCTCCTTAACGTCCTGCGCGGCGAGATGAGCCTGGTGGGCCCCAGGCCCGAACGACCGCACTTCGTGGAGCAGTTCAAGGCCAGCGTGCCGCGCTACCTGGAACGGCACAAGGTCAAGGCCGGCCTCACCGGCTGGGCGCAGATCCATAACCTGCGCGGTGACACGCCGGTGGAGGAGAGGACCAAATATGATCTGTGGTATGTGGAGAACTGGACCCTGGGCCTGGATCTCAAGATCATTCTGCGCACGGCGCTGGACGTGTTTCACCACGCCGATGCGTATTAGCAGGCTGTTGAAAAGGTCCGCAGAGCGGCCTTTTTCGCCTGCACGGCTTAGAATACCCCTTGAAAAATCAGATGTTTTTCAAGGGGTAACAGGCTGCGCAATGGGCATATGAGGGTTTTTCAGCAGCCTGTTAGCGGATCGCCCGCGCTTTTCCGGTTGACACGCCGAAGAGGACACGGTATATAAACCTCGCAACCAGGGATCACGTGCTCGCCGGCAAGCACCAATCCTGAAGAACGGAACATGGTTAATGGCCAAAATCCTGATCGTTGATGACCAAGAGCGGTTCTTGCAGGCGCTCCATACCGCGCTCGAGGACCGCCACGAAGTATCCACGGCCAAAGGCGGGGAGGAAGCGCTCCGGCGTATCCAGGAAGCCTGCCCGGAACTGGTGCTCACGGATTATATGATGTCCGACATGGACGGCCTTGAGCTCATCGAAAAGATCCGCGGCCACGCGTGCGGTCCCAAGGTCATGCTGTTGTCCGCCTACCTCAACACCGGCGTGATCCACCGGGCGCGCGAGCTGGGCGCCTTGGATTGCGTGGACAAACCCTTTGACCTGCACGACCTGCGCGAGCGCATCAACCGCGCGCTCTCGTCCTGAACCTTCCCCGGGTCTGCAGAATATCCCTTTTCCTGCCCCGCTGAAATGTGTTAATCTGTTGGCGATTTCGCAATCAAAGTTTGATGGGCATTGCGAATCCCCGGAGGTCGTGAAGCAATCCCCGCCAGGTAAAAGTCGGGGTTCCTTTGTCGCTTCGCTCCTCGGAATGAAAACGAACCAGCATACAATCCTTGTGATTCCAATCTAGGAGGCATTGCATGCGCATCTTGGTGACGGGCGGCGCGGGTTTCATCGGCTCCAACGTGGCGGACGCCTACCTGGCGGCCGGGCACGAGGTCGCGGTGGTGGACAACCTGTCCTCCGGGGACCGGGCCAACGTGCCCGCCAAGGCGCGCTTCTACGAACTGGACATCACGGACCCGCGTCTGGACGAAGTGTTCACCGAGTTCCGGCCCGAGGTGTTGAACCACCACGCGGCCCAGATCTCCGTGCCCCTGTCCGTGGACAATCCCCGCGAGGACGCCCGCGTCAATGTCATGGGCTGGCTCAATCTGCTGGACGGCTGCCGCCGGCACGGCGTTCGCCGGGTGATCTACGTGTCCTCGGGCGGCGTGGTGTACGGCGAACCGGCCAAGCTCCCGGCCGACGAGACCTTTCCCATCCAGCCGGCCTCGCCCTACGGCATCGCCAAGTCCGCGGGCGAGTGGTACCTCAAATTCTACGCCAGCCAGACCCACATGACCTACGTGGTGTTCCGCTACAGCAACGTGTACGGCCCGCGGCAGATGCCGCACGGCGAGGCGGGCGTGGTCTCGATCTTCATCCAGGCCCTCATGGCCGGCAAGACCCCGACCATCTTCGGCGACGGCTCGGTCGTGCGCGACTACGTGTTCGTGGGCGACGTGGTGGACGCGAACCTCCGGGCCCTGGAACACGGCGAGAACGTGGCCCTCAACATCGGCACCGGCGTTCCCACCAATGTCAATCAGCTCTACCAGGCGATCCGGGAAGCCATGCGGAGCCCGGTGGACGCCCTGCACGGCCCGCCCCGGCGCGGGGACCTGCAGGCCAACTACCTGAACGCCAAGCTCGCCGGGACCGTCCTGGGGTGGAGCCCCAAGACCTCCCTGGCCGAGGGCGTGGCCAAGACCCGCGATTACTTCCTGGCCAAGGCCAAACAGAACCCATGAAAGCCATCATCCTGGTCGGCGGCGAAGGCACGCGCCTGCGGCCGCTCACCCTCCACCGCCTGAAAAGCACGGTCCCCATGGCGAACCGGCCCTTCCTGGAGTACCAGTTCGCCCTGCTCAAGCGCCACGGCGTGCGCGAGATCGCGCTCTCCATCTGCCACCGGCCGGCCGAGGTGCGGCGGGTGTTCGGCGACGGCCGGCGCTTTGGCCTGACCCTGCGCTACGCCGTGGAACGCACGCCCCTGGGCACGGCCGGCGCGATCAAGAATGCCGAGCCTCTGGTGGCGGGGCGCGAGCCCGTGGCCGTGCTCAACGGCGACGAGCTCTCCGACTGGGACTTCACGCGCATGGCGGCCAGCCACCGCCGCCAGCAGGCGCTCATCACCCTCGGGCTCACCTGGGTGGCGGACCCCTCGGCCTACGGCTTGGTGCAGTTCAACCGCCAGGGCCGCATCACCCGGTTCGTGGAAAAACCGAGCCTGGACGAGGGCGGGAGCCACTGGGTCAATTCCGGGCTGTACATTTTTTCGCCGGAGGCCTTCGCTTTCATCCGGCGCGCCAAGCCGTCCTCGGCCGAGCGGGAACTATTCCCCTTGCTTTTAGCGGCCGGAGAACGCCTGTGGGCTTTTCCCAGCCGGAATTACTGGAAGGACATCGGCACCGCGGCCAAATACCTGCAGGCCCACAACGACCTGCTCGAAGGGCGGCTGCCCCTGCTGCCCGCTGGCCGGCCGTGGCGCCGCGCTCCGAAAGTGCTCGCCGGACCGGCCTGCCGTATCCATCGCGCGGCCGTTCTGCAGGGACCTAGTTTGCTGGGCGCGGGCTGCCGCGTGGACGCGGAAGCCAAGGTCGGCGAGCTGGCCGTGCTGGGGGACCGGGTGCAGGTGAGCCGGGCCGCCCAGGTGGAGCGCAGCGTGGTCTGGGACCGCACGGTCATCGGCGAAGGCGCGCGGCTGTCGGGCTGCGTGCTGGGCGCAGGCTGCCGCATCGGCCGCTTTGCCGTGCTGGAGCCCGGCACGGTCCTCGGCGACGGCGCGGTGGTGCCGGATTACAGCCGGGTGTAAGACTTTAGCGCCGAGAAAGGAAAATAAAAAACGCCCGGGTCAGGCGACCCGGGCGTTTTTCTTTAAAGGCAGGTTGTTTTATTCGACGGTGAATTCTTTGGTCTTGATGACGGCGTCGTTCTGCAGGATCTCGACCGACCAGTTGCCCTTCCATTCGGGCATGATGGCCTTGGAGCTGAAAGTCCGCCAGGGCGACGCATTGACATTGAGCTTCACTTCGCCCATCACCACGCCGTCCTTGATCCAGCGGTGGGTGATGCTGTCGCCTTCCTGGCCGCCCGTGATCTTGGTCCAGCAGTAGAGCTTGGCCACGTCGGAAGTGAAGGTGTCGCCGGGCTCCACGGCTTCGCGGTTCTCCACGCCCTTGGCGATGGCGATGTCCGCGACTTCCAGCGTGGCGGGCGTGCTGGCCACGGCCGCAGCGGGTTCGGCGGCTGGCGCGGCGGCCGCCGGCTGGGTTTCGGCCGGAGCGTCCGCGGCCAGGACCGGGACCGCGCAAAGCGCCAAGACGCACATCACTGCCAACCATCCTACCCCTTGCTTTGCCATACACGTGCCTCCTGTTAAAATGTATTTTTACGCCCCCTATATATCAAAGATCACGCGGGAATAAAAGGGTAAAATGCGCATGGCGCCGGGGCACCAAATTCAGCTCCTTGCTGCCCGCTCTTGGTGACATCCCCGAAGCAACTATTCCGCATTCACCCCCGAGCAAGCGCGGCGTGCCTTGCGGAGGGGATGGCCGGAATTGACCTGGAATTTAACCGGCATCCGGGTATAATATGAAAAATACTGTGCATTCACGCGGGGGAACCAGCCCGCGCTTCCCAGCGTAATCATCCGATCGTCTCCGGAAAGGAACGGTCCATGCCCACGGAATCCGACAAGGACAAGATGCAAAAGATCTTCCGTGAAGGTTTCCTGAACTACGCCGGATACACCCGGAACGAGATCGACATGAAGAAGCTGGAACAGGCCCCGCACCGCAAGGCCAAGCTGGAACGCGCCGGCCGAGAGGACTGGGAAATTTCACCCATGCCGGCCGAATGCCTGCGTCTGGAATACGAACGCGTCTTGACCCCGGCGGAATACCAGAAACTGAGTTACGGGCTGCTGCCGGCTGATCTGGACGAGAAATGGTTCATTTTCCTGGAAGGCGATCTGCTGTTCTTTCACCGCAGCTGGACCGGTGAATGCTCCTTCCGGTTGTGCCTCAAGGCCGAAGGCGGGAACTTCCGCGTGAGCGAGGCGTGGATGAACCCGGCCGTGGATTTCCAGGAGGAAGGGTACACCCAAAAATTTCTGGACTACCTGATCGACCGGCTGCTGTTGAGCAAAGCCGTGCCGTTCCCGTTCCCCAAGCACATCCAGGCGCCGCTGGAGCGGGCCCTGTTCCGCCATGCCCTGGTCGGCGGCAGCGTGGCCAACGATGAGGGGGACCGCCCGCCCGCGCAATGATCCTGGTTCCGCGGCATCTCCCTCCTGTATGCGGGGAACCCGGCCGTCGCTTGATGCCGTCTAAAAAAATATAACCAGTGGCTGACCGGTGGAGCTCGTTCGATACTAAAAGGAAGACAGGAGGGGTCCGGATGGCGTCAGGGCCTTGCAGGGCGCAGGTAAGCTGGTTGCTGGCGGCCTTCCTGGCAGGGTGGGCGGGGAGCGCCGGGGCCGAGACCACCTTTCGCGCCGTGCATGACGCGAGGTCCGGACAGGTTCTGATCACGCTCGAGGACCTGCTTCCCGGCGTGAGGCTCGCGGACGACGAAGGGTGGACCCGGGTGGACGCGGGCTCCTACCGCGCCCTGCGCACCACGGAGAGCGATCGCCCGGACCTGCCCTGCGTGGAGTACTGGATCTCCGTGCCGGCTGGCAGCCGGTTCCTGGACCTCACGGTCAAGGCCGCCCGCAGCGAGCAGGCCTTGCCCCGCCGGATCAAGCCCGTCCGCAAGCCCTACATACCGGAACCCGGCGTCGTGCCGCCGCCCCTGGCAGCGGACGCGGCAGTTTATACCTCGTCCGAGGAATACCCGTCCGCCTGGAGCGAACAGGAATTGTTCCGCGCCGGCAGTACCACCATCCTGCGCCTGAAGGTCTTCCTATATAAATATGTAGGTACCGCGAACAAGCTGGTCAGCTATCGCGATCCCATACTTCTGGTGCGCCTGGCCGTGCCTGGCTGGCAGCCCAATCCCGTGCCCAAGAACGCCGCGGACCAGGAACTGCGGCGCAAGCTCGTGAACCCGGACAGCGCGTTCTTTCAGCAGCCGTTGCGGTGAGGGAAACATGAGATTTTCGTCATACCGGCGGAAGCCGGTATCCAGGAATTTTGACATTCTCATTCACGCCTGGACCCCGGCTTTCGCCCTGGCCCAGATCAGCCAGGACTGGGCCGGGGTGACGATATAATTTATAAATCCAAGATGCCCTAAATATTTTGAGGGAAAGGGCAGATGATGCGATTGAAAGGTGTATTGGCCACCGCCAGCCTGTTGCTTGCCCTGTCGCCCTGGGCGCGGGCCGCGAGCCTGTGCGCCGGCCCCGCGGCGGACTACGTGATCGTCACGCCGGCTTCCTGGGTCACCTCCTTTGACGCCTATGTGGCCACCAAGACCAGCCAAGGCATTCCCACCCGCGTCTTTTCCCTGGAGGACATCATCGCCAATTACGCCGGCGCGGACACGCAGGAGAAGATTCGCGCCTTCCATATTGACGCCTATAACACCTGGGGCATCTCCTACGTGCTCCTGGGCGGGGCCGAGACCGTGGTGCCGGTCCGCTATCGCTCGGGCCTGATCTACGACGCCTATTACTTCGTCCTCACCGGCGACGGGTACAGCGGCGCGCCCACGGTCCTGGGCGGACGGCTGCCGGCCTGGAACGCCAGCCAAGGCCAGATGATGCTCAACCACTGGGCGCAGTACGATGGCGACGGGACCTGGAACCGCAATATGCTCTACTGCGGCTGGGCCGGCAACGAGTTCAGCGGCATCGCCAAGTTCAACGGCACCCAGCTGGGCGAGGGCAGCCTGGCCCCGGTCATCCAGTCGTACATCAACAGCGGCTGCGCCATGGTCACCTATGTGGCGCATGGGTATTACTCGCTGTGGGCCAATGTCGGCTTCCAGAGCGACGACGCCCGGGCCCTGGCCAACGGCGCCAAACTGCCGTTCGTGCTCGCGGGGTCCTGCCTGACCGGCAAGTTCGACGAGTTCAATTGCATCGCCGAGGCGTTCTTCGAAGGCGCGGGCGGCGGCGCCATTGGCTATGTGGGGGCCAACCGCACCATCTGGTCCGACGAGGCCTATGGCATGGTCGCCATGGTCAGCAACGGGGTGGAGGCCGCCTATTTCGACAACGGCCGGGCCAGGCCCAGCGCGGCCTACCATTTCTCCCTGGGCGCGTCCTCCGCGTTCAATTTCCTCGGCGACCCCACGGCGGAGATGGACTTCCGACTGGCCGGCGACCTCACGCCGCCGACCGTGAGCGGCGCTTATCTGGGCCGCACGCTCCTGGTCGCCTACCAGAGCCTGTCCTGCAGCGCCCAAGTGACGGACAACGACGAGGTCAGCTCGCACGTATGGGCCGAGGTCACGAAGCCGGACAGCCAGGTCGTGAACATCACTTTGGCGAGGGAAGGCTACTACACCAGCCGCTACACGGGCCAGATCTCGGACACCGGCCAGCTCGGCGTCTACACCGTGGTGGTCAAAGCGCAGGACATCTCCGGGAACCTCCGGACTGACGCGCCAATGCAGTTCACGGTGAGCGCGGACGCCAGCCCGCCCACGGTCCTCTTCGCGTCGGTGGACGCGGTGGACGTGCCGCCCCTGCGGCAAGTGGTCATCTCCAGCACGGTGACCGACAACTCCGGCGCCGGTCTGCAGGAGACCGTCACGATCACCCGGCCGGACCTGTCGGTCTTCCAGAACACGGGCCCCTGGTGGGGCAGTTACTGGTTCGACGACACGTCCCAGCCTGGCAATTATAAAGTGACCTTGCAGTACATGGACCGCTCCGGCAACAGCAGCACGCCCTACGCCATCATCAACCTCATGCCGGACGACGCTTTCCGGGTGATCAATGACACCACGCCGCCGGTCGTGAACGCGGTCTGGCTCATCGACACGTCGGTCATGAACTTCCCCCAGTCGCCCGGGCAGTACGCGGTGACGGCCATTCCCTTTGGCCATGCCTTCAGCGCCTGGATCGACACAGTGGACGACTATGCGGGGGACGGTGGCGTGGTCTGCACGGAATTCGTGCGCCAGCCGGACGGCTCCACGCTGGAGAACATGATGTGGTGGGGCGGGATGGCTGCTTATCCGCCAGGCACGGGCTACAGCTCCATGCAGGTGCCAGGGGACCAGGTGGGTTTCTACAGCGTGACCGTGACCGCGTGCGACAAAGTGGGGAACACAGCCTACGCCTACGCGGGCAACTTGAACGTCTACCGGCCGGCCAGCGAGCTGTCGGCCAATCCGGGCAACAACCGGGTGGACCTGGCCTGGGTCGCCGCTGCTTCGGGCTATCCCATCGCGGGCTACAATGTCCACCGCAGCCTGATCGCGGGCGACAGCAACACCGTGGTCGTCAACGCCGGCCTGATCAGTGGGACCGCCTTTGCGAACACCAGCGGCGTGTTCAACGGCACCACCTATTATTACCGCGTGCTGGCCGTGGACGCTTCGGGCGCCACCTGCGGCGCGAGCAACGAAGTGGCGGCCACGCCCACGAACAGCTTCGTCCCACCGCTCGCGCCCCTGGGCGTCACGGTCACAGCCAGCGACGGCCAGCTGAACCTCGCCTGGCAGCCGGGCGTGGCTGGCACCAGTCCCACGGCCGGTTATCAGCTCTACCGGGCCACCACGCCGGGCGGGCAAGGCAGCGCGCCCATCAATCCGGCCATCATCCCGGGCCTGGCCTACGGGGATACCACGGTCGCCAATGGCGTTCGGTATTACTACCGGCTCAAGACCCAGGACACCGGCGCGACCTTGAGCGCTTTTTCCCTGGAGGTGTCGGAAGTGCCGTTCGCTCCGGCCTCCATACCGGCCAATGTGACGGCCACGGCCAGCACCAGCCAGGTCCAGCTCAGCTGGGCCCCCTCCACGGCCGGCACCTATGCCCTGGCTGGGTACCAGATCTACCGCGCCCTCACGCCAGGCGGGCAGGGCAGCGTGGCCTATGCCTCGGTCAATTCCGCGGTGGCCTCCTATAGCGACACGGTTGTGGCCAACGGCACCTCCTATTACTACCAGCTCGCCAGCGTGGATGTTCTGAACCATCTGAGCGCCCGCTCAAGCGAGGCGTCTGCCACCCCGAACTGGCCCTGGCCCAGTGCGCCGGCCAATCCCTCGGCCCTGGGTCTGCCCGGCCGCGTGCAGCTCACCTGGGACAACAATGCCGCCGCGGACTGTCTCACGCAGTATTCCGTCTACCGCGGCACGGCGGCCGGGGTTTCCTGCACGCCGGCCAACTATTTGGGACAGATACCCTATAATGAGTTCTCCACGCCCTTTTACCAGGACTTCACCGCCGTGCCGGGCATCACCTATTATTACCGCGTGACCGCCGTCAATCCGCGCGGCGCGAGCGCGCCCTCGGCCGAGGTCTCGGCCGCGGCCCAGCAGCCGCCCACGGCCACCGCGACCCCCACGCGCACCATCACGCCCACGGCCAGCCACACGCCCACGATCTCGCCCACGCCCACGGTCACGCCGACCCTGACCGTGACACCCACGGTGGCCGGCGTGGTGCCTGGCCTGGACCGGGTGCTGGCGTTCCCCAATCCCAGCCGGGGCGATGTGACCTTCGCCTGGCCGCAAGGGACCTTCTCCGCGGTGCGCATCGACGTCTTCAATCCTGCGGGTGAGCGCCTGGCCAGCCTCGCGGCCGACCGGCCCGCGGCCAATTCGCTCCTCTGGCGCACGGCCGGCGTGTCGGCTGGCGTCTATTACTACCGGCTGGTGCTGACCACGCTGGACGGGACCTCGACCTCGGCCGTCCGGAAGGTCGTCATTTTGCGGTGAACATCCCCGCGTTCTTTGCGGGGATCTCTAAATATCGCACCCCGAGCGTAAAACATCCGATCGCAAGCACAGCATAGGGTGGCGGGTCGCGAAGGGGTGTAAGAAAACCTTGACAAGCCGGCTCTTCTAAATATAATAAAAAACTAATATGAATAACCTAACGGAAGAAGTCCCGATCGTCGAACCGACCCGCCGCGCGACCGAACAGCGCTATGCCGCGATGGCAAGCGGCGACGAGGTGTTAAGCTGCAGCGCGGGTCTGGCCGATGTGGTCCGCCTGCTACCCGGCCAGTCGCTCCTGGACGTGGGCTGCGGCCGCGGTGAGCTCTTGCGGGCGCTTGGCGCCCGGTTCCCGGCCGCAGGACGGCTGGTGGGCGTGGACCCTTCGCTGGCCATGCTGGCCCAGGCCAAGCGCGGTCTGCAAAACCGTCCCGTGGAGTGGGTGCTGGGTGAGATCGAGGCCCTGCCCTTCGCTGACGCCAGCTTTGACTGGGCGGTCTGCGACTGCAGCTTCAACCACGCTTTGCAGCCGGCGACCGCAGCGGCTGAACTCTTCCGGGTGCTCAAGCCCGGCGGTTGCGCCGTACTGGCCGAACCGGTCACGCTTTCGCCTTTACCTGAAGCGGTCAAACAGGACCCGCAAGCCCGCGCCGCGTGCTGGGGCGGGTGCCTGACCCTGTTGGAGCTGGAAAAACGCTTTCGCGACGCCGGGTTCCAGGCTGTACGCAGCCGGACCGGCCGGCAATACCAGAAAGCAGGTTATGACTTCACCGCGGCCCTGGTCTGGGCCGAGAAAGGAACCACCAAATGATCCGCATTGCCTCTGGAAAGAAGCCCGGGAAGAAAAAAGGCAGCAAGCCCTGCTGCCCGAGCTTGAAGTCGGCCCAATGCTGCGCCAAGGAGACCAAGACCCTGTCCGGCTGCCATGATTGAGACGCTGGAACAGGGCGCGGTGCGCAGTCCGCACACCCTGCTGCTCGATTTGCCCAGGCCTCTGGCCGGCCATCGGCAGGCTGCGGTCAACACGCTCTCCGGCGCCCTGCATCTCGTCACCCCTGAAGAAGCGCGGGCCTTGAGCGGGCGGACCGCGGTGAAGGAGCCGGTGGCCGAGTGGCTGGAGGAAGGGTACTTTTTCCCGTCCCCTGAGGCGGCCGCGACCTACCTGCAGGAACGGCGCGAGGCGTTCGACGCCGCGTACGCCCAAACACCCGTGCAGTTGCTGCTGGCACCGACGTATGCCTGCGAGCTAGGGTGCCTGTACTGCTACCAGCGCTCCTTCGAGGCCTCGGGCCTCATGACCGAGCGCCAGGTGGAGCTGGCCCTGGACGCCCCGGTGGGAGCCGGCCGCGAGCGGTTCGTCACGCTTTTCGGCGGCGAGCCGCTGGGCGCGGGAACAGGACTGCGGCGGGTGGTGCGCAAGGTCCTGACCGCGAGCCGCGAGCGGGGACTGGCCGTGGCCGTGGTCACCAACGGCTTCCGGCTGGACGAATGGCTGGATGACCTGCGGCTGGCCGACATCAAGGAGATCCAGGTGACCCTGGACGGCGGGCCGGCCCAGCACGATCAGCGCCGCCGCACGCGCAGCGGGGGACCGACCTTCGAGCGCGTGAGCCGCGGGGTGGACCTGGCGCTGGCCGCGGGTTACACGGTGAACCTGCGGGCCGTGGTGGACCGCTCCAACCTGAACGGCCTGGTGGACCTGGCGCGGATCGCGCAGGAGCGCGGCTGGCTGGACCAGCCCGCAGGCCGCTTCAAGACCCAGCTGGGAAGAAACTACGAGCTGTTCGACGCTTATGCGTGCCCGCAGGAGCTGTTCGGGCTCGAGGAGATGTATGCGGCCTATGTGGACCTGGCCGAACAGCATCCCCTCCTGCGGCGTTTTCACCAGCCGTCCTTTTACGGCCTGACCGAATGGCTCGAGCAGGGTGAGATGCTGGCCCCGCGCTTCGACGCCTGCCCAGCCGCCAAGCACGAGTGGGGCTTCGATGCTTCGGGCTATGTGTACGGCTGCACGGCCACCCTGGGCCACCCGGCCCATCGCCTGGGGCGCTATGACCCGGCCTGGGAGCTGTATCCGCAAGCGGGCCAGTGGCAGTCGCGCCGGGTGGAAACCATCGCGGCCTGCGCGGCCTGCCCCGCGGCGCCGGCCTGCGGCGGGGGCTGCGGCGCCCTGGCGCACGCGAAGCAGGGCAGCCTGCTGGCGCCGGACTGCAAGCCCATCGCCAAGGTGTGGGAACAGGGGCTGCGCTGGCATGCCGATCAACTGGAACAAAAATTCAAGGAGGCCATGAACCCATGAGCCAGGAAATCAACCAGGATCAGTTCGAAGCCCAGGTACTACAGTCCGAGATGCCCGTGGTGCTGGACTTTTTTTCCACCGAGTGCCCGCCCTGCGAGGCGTTGGCGCCCAAGTTCGAGGCCATGGCCGAGGCGTTCGACAGCAATGCCAAATTTCTCAAGATCTTCCGGCAGGGCAATAAGCCCCTGGCCGAGCGCCTGAACGTCAGCAGCAGCCCGACCGTGCTGTTCTTCCGCGGGGGCAAGGAAGTGGGCCAGCGGCTTACCGGCGAGATCAAGAAATCCGAGCTCAAGGCCGCGATCGAAGCCTTGCTGGAGGGGTAGGGGAGCGCCGTGACGAACACGTTCGACGTCATCATTCTGGGCGGCGGGCCTGCCGGTCTCACGGCCGCGCTTTACGCCAGCCGCGCCAAGCTCAAGACCGCGGTGGTCGAGGAGAACCTGCCCGGCGGCTGGATGAAGACCACGCACCTGGTGGCCAATTACCCGGGCGTGCATCCGCAGGTGCGGGGCAGCGACCTGGCGCGGAGCATGGAGGAGCAGGCCAAGCATTTCGGCGCCCGGTTCTTCAACGCCGTGGAGGTCACCAAGCTGGACCTGACCCAGCGCCGCAAGTACGTGGAGCTGGACGAGGAGCAGACCCTGACCGCGCCCGCGGTCATCCTGGCCATGGGCCAGGAGCCGCGCAAGCTGGGCCTGCCCGGCGAGCAGGCGTTCCGCGGCCGCGGTCTGTCGTACTGCGCCACCTGCGACGGCGACTTTTACCAGGACAAGCACGTGGTGGTCATCGGCGGCGGCAACTCGGCCCTGGAAGAAGCGATCTTCCTCACCCAGTTCGCCCGCCAGGTCACGATCGTGCACCAGTTCGACCACTTCCAGGCCAGCGCCGTGGCGGCCGAGGAGGCGCGCGCCAATCCCAAGATCAGCTTCCTGCTGGCGCACGAGCCGCGGGCCTACGTCGGCACCGAGCGCTTCGAGGGCGTGGAGGTGGAGGAGCTGGCCACCGGGCAGCGCAAAGTGATCCCGGCGGACGGCGTGTTCGTGTACGTGGGTTTCGTGCCCAAGACCGCGCTCGTCAAGGGCCAGGTGCGGCTCGACGACCGCGGCTACATCCCGACCGACGAGGGGATGCACACGTCCCAGCCGGGCGTGCTGGCGGCCGGCGACATCCGCGTCAAGACCTACCGGCAGATCACCACGGCCGTGGCTGACGGCACTATTGCCGCCCTGGAGGCGGAAAAAATCGCGCGCGAGGTGAAACGAGATGGATCGGATTAAGATCTTCGGCTGCAACGACGAAGTGCGCCTGGAGGGCGAGATGAACGCCTTTCTCGCCACCCACCCCGGCAAGATCGTGGACATGCGCGTGGACAAGCTGTACGATCCGGACCGCAAGTCCACCTGCTTCTCGGCCATGATCTGGTACCAAGCCAAGGTTGTGGAACCCAAAGCGAAAAAGCGGCGCTGATGGCGCACGGTTCCCACCGCGTCTGCCCCTGGTACGGCATCTGGACCTTCGACAACCTGCTCCGCCCGCTGATCCACGATCGCGAGCGGATCTTCGGGCCCTGGGTCCGGCCGGGCATGACCGCGCTGGATATCGGTTGCGGGGCAGGCTACTTCTCGCTCGGTCTGGCGCGGCTGGTGGGGCCTGGCGGAAAAGTGATCAGCGTGGACCTGCAGCCGCAGATGCTCGCCATGCTCGAGCGCCGCGCGCAGCGGGCCAAGCTCCAGGACCGCATCACCCGCCAGGCGTGCACGCCCGGTTCTTTGGGGCTCAGCAACGTGCAGGCGGACTTCGCCAATGCCTTCTGGATGGTGCACGAAGTGCCGGATTCCGGTGTTCTGCTGGCCGAGGTGCGCAACGCGCTTAAATCCGGAGGCCGCTTGCTGGTGGCCGAGCCGCGCGGGCATGTGTCGGACAAAGACTTCGCCAACCTGCTGGAAAAGGCCAGAACACTCGGCTGGTCTTTGGAAGCCACACCGCGCATCGCTTTCAGCCGCACTGCGGTGCTGGAAAAGAAATAGGCCCGGAGAGTTAAGTCCCCTTCGCAGGAGGCCCCGTGGCCTTCGGCCAGGGATGAATGCAAATCTCCTGCTGCGGGGATGTCGCCGCCTACCATGCCTAAAACGCATGGTAGGAAATGTGCCCCGGGCTTCGCCCGGGTGGCTCCACGAAAAAAAAGCGAAAATATTCTTGACAATAACACGAACAAATGATAAACATATAGCAGAATTAGCTTTGATTTTTTTTGTTCTATACTTTCGTTTTTTGTTCGCTTTCAGGAAAATGGTTTTGAGTTGTCCGCGTAAGCGGACCGGGCGAACCAAGAAGTGAAAGCGGACGAACCTCAGGAGGCTCCCATGATCTTCGGCAACTCAGACCCCGCCTTTTTCGCCATCTTCGTGAGCGCCGAGCTGGGGCAGGGCCGGGATGCCACCCGCCTCCTGGAACGCTGGCGTGCGGAGTTTTGGGATGAGTGGCTGCGTCCATCCTTGGCCGCGCTGCTGGGCCGGCCCAAGCTGCGCCGCCAGCAACGCCAGCTGTCGCGGCCGCTGCCAGGGTTCAGGCCCGCGGATTTCGAAATGTTGGCCGCTTTTCCGGTCGACCGCGCGAATCCGCCTGCCAGCCTCGCGGCGCGCTTGCGGCAGCTTCGGTGGCGCAACCCCGGCCGCAAAATCAGTATCGCTGTGACGGAAAGAGAACTCCCATCCCCCCCTCTTTTCGTCCGGCGGGGAGAGGGCACCACGGCCACCACGACGCCTCCCCTCTCCTCTCCGAATGGCGCCGAGGACGATCACCTTGTCGCCCTGTGTCATGCTCTTTCTATATTATCCTATGGCCCCTTGGGGAGGCAGAGCGTGCGATGATGCTGACGCGCAAGCAAAAGGAAGTCCTGGATTTCATGGAGCAGTACCTCCGCAGCCACGGTTACGCGCCCACCCTGCGCGAGATCGGGGAGGCGCTCGGTCTCTCCTCCGTGGCCACGGTGTACCAGCACCTCAAGCACCTGCAGGACAAGGGCCTGGTCCGGCGGGAAGGCGGGGCGCGGCAGGTGGAAGTGATCTCCCAGGCGGAGCGGGACGAGGGCCAGCCGCGCGCGCAGAGCGTGCGCCTGCTCGGCCTGGTGGCCGCGGGCTCGCCCATCGAGGCCCTGGAGCAGCCCGAGACCATGGTCCTGCCCGAGGACCTGCTCGGCCGGGGCGAGACCTTCGTGCTGCGCGTGAAGGGCGACTCCATGATCGAGGACCATATTGTGGACGGCGACTTCATCGTGGTGGAGAAGCGCGAGCACGCGCAGAACGGCGAGATCGTGGTGGCGCTCATCGAGAACGAGGCCACGGTCAAGCGCTTCTACCGCGAGGCCGGCCAGATCCGGCTGCAGCCGGCCAATGCCGCCATGCGGCCGATCTACGTGGCCGAGGAGAAACTGCGCATCCAGGGGATCGTCATCGGCGTGCTGCGGAAGATGGGGAAGCGGTAGGAACCGTAGGATCATCGTGCGCTTTCCCTTCGGTCTTGAGTGGAGAGGGCTTCGATACTTTTCCCTCTTCCTCGAGGGGAGAGAGTTCTCAATGCTTCTCCCTCTCTTGAGGGGAGAGGCTTCTCAATGCTTCCCCCTCTCTTGAGGGGAGAGGGCGGGGGAGAGGGTGACAAAATGAAATCCAAAACAATTTCCACTTTAACGCCATTGGCCAAAGACCTAAGAAAGAACACCACTGACACCGAGACCTATCTGTGGCAGCGCCTGCGCGGGAAGCGCTTCGAAAACCTGAAGTTCAAACGCCAACAGCCAGTAGGAAATTACATTGTCGATTTCGTCAGCCTGGAGAAGAAGCTGGTCGTCGAGCTGGACAGCGGGCAGCATGCGGCCAACAAACTTGAGGATCAGGCGCGCGACCAGTGGCTGAAGGCCCAGGGCTTCAGTGTCCTGAGATTCTGGAACAACGAGGTCTTGACCAACGTGGAGGGCGTGCTCAAGACCATCCAACGGCAGGTTTTCCTTAAAAATCCCCCCCCTCCCTTGAGGGGAGGGGGTGCGGGGGAGGGTGGACTGGTAAAACGATCACCCTCTCCCGGTATCGCCTTTGAGGATATGGCGATGCCGCCCTCCCCCCTCAAAGGGGGAGGGGATAGCTAAAAATAGGGAAGGGGCAAAGAGAAGGTTCGTCTGCCATGCCCCGCATCATTTTCCATCTCGATCTCGATGTCTTCTTCGTGGCCGTGGAGCGGCTGCTGGACCCAACACTTGCCGGCCTGCCGGTGATCGTGTCGCCTGGCACCAGCCGCAGCGTGGTCGCGACCGCCTCCTACGAGGCGCGCCGCTTCGGCGTGCATTCGGCCATGCCCTTCAGCCAGGCCATGCGGCTGTGCCCGCAGGCCGTGGTGCGGCCGGGTAATTTCCGGGCCTACCAGCGCTACTCCCGCGCGTTCTTTGCCATTCTGGGTGCGTACTCGCCGGATCTCGAAACCGTCTCCCTGGACGAAGGCTACCTGGACTACACGGCCTGCACGCGGCTCTTCGGGCCGCCGTTGCCAGCGGCCGAGCGGATCGCGCGCCAGGTGCGCGCCGAGCTCGGGCTCGACGTCTCCATCGGCATTGCAGGCTCCAAGGTTACGGCCAAGATCGCGTCGGACCTGGCCAAGCCGGCCGGCATCCTGCGGGTGCTGCCTGGCCGCGAGGCCGCGTTCCTGTCGCCCCTGCCGGTCCGGCGCTTGCCGGGCGTGGGCCCCAAGACCGAGCCGCGTCTGCTCGGCCTGGGTCTGCGCACGCTCGGCGACCTGGCCCGCCTGCCAGAAGGGCTGGCTCGCGCGGCCTTGGGCGAGGGAGGGCTGGCGCTCGCGGCCGCGGCCCGGGGCGAGGATGACGCGGCAGTGGCCGGCCGGGGCGAGGCCAGGTCCGTGAGCCACGAGGAAACGTTCGAGGTGGACGTGACGGACCCGGCCGTGCTGCGGCACGCCCTGCACCGCCTGACCTGCGAGGTGGGGTTCCGCCTGCGGCGCTACGGTTTGAGCGCGCGCCGGGTGTGCGTCAAGGTGCGCTACGCCGATTTTTCCCTGCACACGCGCTCCCGCACCCTGCGTGAAGCGACGGACCTGGACCGGGTGCTGTTCAGCGAGGCCGAACAGCTTTTGGCGCAGGCCTGCGGACGGCGCGTGCGCATCCGCCTGGTGGGCATGGCCGCCCAGCTGCTCGCGCCCTCGGGCCAGCAGGCGAGCCTGCTGGGCGTGGACGCGTCCGAGCGCCAGGGGCGCTTCCAGAACGCGGCGGACGCGGTGCGGCGGCGCTACGGCGAGGGCGCGGCGCGCTGGGCCAGCCTGCTGCGGCAGGAAGTGGAATAAACCAGAACAGATGAACAGTTGAGCAGTAGAACAGTAGAGCAAAAAAAGGAGGTGAGAGGGGAACGTTCGGGGGGAATGACGGCTGCTGGCCCCGGCCAGCGCCCTGAAGGAGCATTGCCATGAGCAAGTCAGCCTACCTTTATATATTGTCCAATGACGATCACACCGTGCTCGCCCTGGGAGCCACTGCTGATCTGAAATACTTCCTGGCCGAGAGCCAGCCGCGGGCCAGTACCATGGTCCTGGTGTACTACGAGCGCTTTTACGAGCTCAGCGAGGCCCAGGCCCGGGTGGCGGCGGTCAGGCGCCTGCCGCGCCAGGCGCGGCTGGACCTGGTCCGCTCCCTGAACCCGCAGTGGAAGGACCTGTCCGGGGAATTGTAAGGCGCGCTGCCAGGTCGCGGGAGCGCGTCCATGTTCACCCATCTGCACGTCCACAGCCACTATTCCATCCTCGACGGCGCGTCGTCGCCTGAGGACCTGTGCGCCGAGGCCCGGGCCCTGGGGTACGACGCCCTGGCGCTCACGGACACCAACAGCCTGGCCGGCGCGCTGGCGTTCCGGGCCGCGGCCCAGGAAGCCGGGACCCGCCCGGTGTTCGGCGCCGCGCTCTCGGCCGCGTTGCCGGCCAGGTGGGGCGATCCGCTGACCGTGGTCCTGGCCCTGGACCACGAGGGTTTTGCCGAGCTGTGCCGCCTGGTCACGGCCCGCCAGCTCGACCCGTCCTTTGACCTGGCCGCGGCCCTGGCCGCCAGCTCGACGCACGTGGCCATCCTGTGCCCGGACCTGGCGGTCGGCCGGCGGATCGCCGCGGCGCGTCCAGCGGATGTGTACCTCGCGGTGGGCGGAACCGATGGCCGGGCCGAGCTGGCCTGCCAGCAGGCCGAGGCGGCCGGCGTAGCGGCCGTGCTCGCGCCCGTGGTGCGCTTCAGCCGGCCCGAGGACCACGCAGCGCACCGCGCCCTGCGCGCCATTGCCGAGGGCGCCACGCTCGCCGGCCTGGCGGGCCACGCGACCGCAGGCCCTGACGCCTGTCTGCGCGTCTCGGACCGGCTGCGGCGCCTTGCGGGTTCGTTGGCCCGGGCGCAAGAGCAGGCCAGCGAGCTCGCAGGGCGCTGCCAGGGCGCTCCGCCCCAGGGCGCATTCCAGTTCCCGGCCTATCCCTGCCCGCCAGGGTGGCGCGAGTTCGAATATCTCCGGCACCTGTGCCAGCAGGGCCTAGGGCAGCGCCTGCGGCCGCCAAGCCGCGAGGCATGGCGCCGCCTCAGGCGCGAGCTGGCCGTGATCGCGGAGAAGAACTTCGCCGGCTACTTCCTCGCGGTCTGGGACATCGCGGCCGAGGCCAAACGCCGGGGCATCCCCACCGTGGGCCGGGGCTCGGCCGCCAACAGCCTGGCGTCCTTCGCGCTCGGCATCACGCACGTGGACCCGCTGGCGCACGGCCTGTTCTTCGAACGCTTCCTCAACCCCGAGCGCCTGGACCCGCCGGACATTGACCTGGATTTTCCCTGGGACCAGCGCGACGAGATGCTGGCCTACGCCTTTGGACGCTTCGCGCCCGAGCGCGTGGCCATGCTGTGCACGCTCGTGCGCCTGCGGGGCCGCTCGGCCGTGCGCGAGGCCGGCCGCGCGCTGGGCCTCTCCGAGGCCGAGCTCACGGGGTTCACCCGCCGCCTGCCGCATTGGGGCACGGTGGCCGACATGCGGGCCGCGCCGCAGACCCGGCCCGAGGCGCGCGGCCTGCCCGTGGCCGAGGAGCCGTGGCGCAGCGTGCTCAAGCTCGCGGCCCGGCTGGAGGGGGCGCCGCGCCATTTCTCCGTGCACCCGGGCGGCATCGTGATCACGCCCGGGCCCGTGGACGCGGTCATGCCGCGCCAGGAGTCGGCCAAGGGCGTGGTGGTCGGCCAGTATGACATGTACGCGGCCGAGGACGCGGGGCTGGTCAAGATCGACCTTTTGGGCCAGCGCGGCCTGGCCGTGATCCGCGACGCGGGCCGCGACGCGGGCGTGGACTGGTCGGCCGCGGACCCGTACGCCGACCCCGCCACGCGCGCGCTCCTGCGCGAGGGGCGCACCCTGGGCTGCTTCTACGTCGAGTCGCCGGCCATGCGCCTCCTGCTGCGGAAGCTCCGCTGCGACGACTTCGACCTCCTTACCGCGGCCTCCTCCATCATCCGGCCGGGCGTGTCCAACAGCGGCATGATGCGCATGTTCGTGGAGCGCCACCTCGGCCGCCAGCCTGTGCGCTTCGCCCACCCGAGCCTCGAGCCCCTCCTGGCCGGGACCTACGGCGTGATGGTGTACCAGGAGGACGTCATCAAGGTCGTGCACGCCGTGGCGGGCTGGAGCCTGGGCGAGGCGGACAAGCTGCGGCGGTGCATGAGCAAGAAGCGGCACTGGGAGAAAATGGACACCTACCGCTCGCGTTTCCTCGCGGACGCGCAACGGCGCGGGCTCTCGGCTCGGGCGGCCGCGGAGATCTGGCGGCAGATCTCGGCCTTCGGCGGCTACGCCTTCTGCAAGGCGCACAGCGCCTCCTACGCGCAGCTCTCGTTCCGGTCCGCGTTCCTCAAGGCGCATTACCCGGCGGCGTTCCTGGCCGCCGTGCTCTCGAACCAGGGCGGGTTCTACGGCCCGGCCGCCTACCTGGAGGAGGCGCGGCGCCTGGGCCTGCGCATCTTGGGGCCGGACGTGAACGCCAGTGCCTGGCGCTACACGGTCGAAGGCGCGGACGGGCTGCGCGTGGGGTTCGTGGCCGTGAAGCAACTGGGCGCGGGGCACGCGCAGGCCCTGGTGGCGGCCCGGCCGTTTCGCACGCTGCGCGATCTCCTGGCCCGCGTAGCGCTCACCCGCGAGGAGACCGAGGCCCTGATCGACTGCGGCGCTTGCGACAGCCTGGGCCCGGGCCGCACGCGCCTGCGCTGGGAGGCCGCGCTCAGCCGCCACTGGCGCCACGGACCGCGCGAGCCCGAACTGCTCGCGGCGCCCGAACTTCCCTTGCCGGCCCTGGCCGAGCCGGACGCGGACGGGCGTCTGGCCGCGGAGTTCAGGCAGCTGGGGCTCTCGCCGGCCGCGCACCCGCTCATGCAGTATCGCGGCCTGCTCTCGCGCCTGGCCGGGCCAGGCACCGTGGCTGCCGCGGACCTGGCGCGCCACGCGGGACAGCGCGTGCGGGCCTATGGCTGGCTGGTCACCTGGCGCGGTAACCGCGTGCACAAGACCGGCGAGCTCATGAAGTTCATGACCCTGGAGGACCTGACCGGCACGTTCGAGGTCACGCTGTTCCCGCGCGCCTACGCGGAGCACGGGCACAAACTGTTCGGCCTGGGGCCGTACTGGGTGGAAGGCGTGGTGGAGGATGACCATGGCGGCGTGACGCTCACGGTCGAACGTCTGGAAAACCTGGGAAAGAAGGTCCGGGAATAGGCTTGGTTATTCCGTCCTGTATAAAACCAGAAGTTACTTTTATTGTTTGTTCGCAATCATTGACTTGCCTTTTATCGGTCAAATGCTTTAAGATAATGCCAAGCACGCACTCCCGCCGGGGGACAGGGATGGACGCGTACCAACAGGGTCTGCGGGAACTGCTCCAAAAAGGCCGCTTGTCGCCGCTTGATGTCAAAGAGGGCATGATCGCGGCTTATGTTTTCGTGACCCGTCTGAACCAATCCCAAGGCAATCCCAGCATCGGCCTCCAACAAAAACCCGAAGGCCTCTACGGACACCTCAAAGGATTCATGGGCGCCATTTTCTGGGAGCGCGGCTATGATTTCGACAATCCCAGCCTGGAACAGCTCGCCGAGGTCAAGATCATGACCGACGGCATGGCGCAGATTTACGCCATGCCCGAAGATCTGCAATACATCCTGAACAATCTCATGGACTATCTGCTGGCCAGGGGCCGGGGCGCGGCCGCCTCCCTGGCTCCTGAAGTCTCGAACCTGCTGGGCATTTCCGGAGAACCCACGGCGAGCGAGCCGGCGGAAAGAGAAATAATGCCATGGGAAGAACCGGACACACCGCCTGAGGTTTCGCAACCTGCGGAGGAAGGCGCGCCAGCCGAGGCTGCGGCAGAACCAGCTGCCGAAGCGGCAACCGAGGAGCCGGTTTGGGAACCAACAGAGCCGTTGGCCGAACAGCCCACGGAAACCAGCGATGCGGCCGCCGAACCCAGCGTCTCTGAACCCGGAGCACCAGGCTGGGAGCCGGCGCTTTCACCCGAGGCCGGGGAACCCGCGGCGGCCCCGGAGTTCCAGGCGGCTTCCGCGGCCGAGGAACCAGACTTCCCTTGGATAGCTGATTCTTTTCCAGCTGAAGCACCAGCTGAAGCGCCAGCTGAAGCGCTAGCCGAAGCACCAGCCGAAGCGCCAGCCGAAGCACCAGCTGAAGTGCCAGCCGAAGCACCAGCTGAAACGCCTGGCGAGGTGCTGTCCGAAACACCGGCCGAGACGCCAGCCGAGGTTCCTTTCCTGACCGAAACCAGCCCGGAGGCAGTTTGGGGCGAGCAGGAGTCTGCCCTGATCTCGGAAACCGATATGCCCTTTGAAGCGGAGCCAAAGAAGCAACCCGCCGCCGATGCGTCCCAAGGCTGGAATTTCGATGTGCTCACCAACGAGCCGGCCCCATCCGCCGGCAGCGAACCCGGGCCGGCGCCGGTTGCGCCGGTCAAGCGTCCACGGGGCAGGCCGCGCAAAACGCCCCTGCCGCAAATCGTTCCGGCCGCGGGCGAAGGCGCGGAGCAGCCCAAAAAGCGCCGCGGGCGCAAGCCCAAATTGGTCCTCCCGGAGGGCATGGAACCGCCCAAGCCTCGCCAGCGGCGCAAACCCCGCCAGAAAGAATTGAAGATAGACTTGGCCGCAGTACAGGTGCCCGATGATTTCATGAGCGACGAAGGCGCACCCGGCGTTCCGGCCGAAGGGCTGGCTGAAGCGCCGGCCACGCAAGCCTGGGATGCGGAGAACGCGCCGGTCGAACCCGCCGCCGCGCAGGAAACTTTCAGCGACGAACAGCTGTTGACCGACATTACCAGCCAGTGGCAGCCTGAGCCCCTGGCGTTTGACCAGCCCGCGGACGCACCCAAAAACGGCGCGGCCGAACCGGTGTGGGATTTATCCGCCGAGCCGGAACCCGCGGCGGCGGAGCCTTCATCCTGGGACGACGCGGCTTCGGCTGAACCGGCCCAGGTCTACGGTTTGCCCGACGACGCCGCGACCGCGGCGGAATTGGCGGCCGAGCCGGCGCCCTGGGCGGGCGGCGCCGAACCCGAAGCAGCGGACGCCCGGACGGACGAGACCGAAGAAACCGAAGAAACCGAAGAAACACTTGAAGCTTCACCCTCCACGTGGGGGGAGTTGGGAGGAACCGAGATGGAACCAGAAAAAATCGCATCCGCGTTTTCGCAGTCAGAGCCGCCGGAACCAGAACCTTCGGCCGAGCCGCCGCGCAAGCGGGGAGGCGGGGTCGCGGGCTTCATGCTGCTGGTGCTGGGGCTGTTGCTTGGCGCGGGCGGGGCCTATTACTGGTTTGGCATCCGCGAAAACCAGAGCCTCCAGACCCAGCTGAACGAGGCCCAAAAAAGCGTTGCGGCCATGCAGCAGGAGGTCAGTCAGGCCCAGGAGCAGGCGAAGAGCCTCAGCGCGGTGATCAACGCGCAGCGTGAAGCTTCCAAACGGCCGCTGGGCAAACCGAAGTATTTCAAGGTGGGCAAGGGCGTGGTGCTGTACTGGATCGAAACGGACGTGGTGCGCAAGTACAACCTGTACTACGCCAAAGGCAAGGACACCAAGTGGACCAAGGTCAACGAAGAACCGTTGACGGAGAACGTCGCGCAATTCAAACAGGTAGCCAGTGGTGTCCGCCGCTACGTGGTGGCGGCGATTGACAAGGACGGGCAGGAAACGGCCCACAGCGACGAGTTGGTCCTGAAATTTCCGCTGAAGTAGCGGGTTGGTTCTTGTCCGGAAACCCAAGCCTGCTTACGATGTCATTGCGAATGCCCGAAGGGCATGAAGCGATCTTGAAATGGATTGCTTCGGCGGACAGCGCCTCGCAATGACATTCCTTTTGGATAACCGAAAAATCAAAACTGATATTGCACCCGCACCAGCAGCAGGTCCGATCCCGGGAACTGGTGCGGGATCCCGTCCAGGTAGAGCGTCACATAGTTGAACTGCACCCGCACGTCCGGCCACGCCCGCCAGTTGCAGCCCAGGGTGGCGGCCTGATACTGCCGGCTGGGATCATGCGCGCCGTCAGCCATGCCCGGGCGGATCTCTTCCCAGCGCGCCACGGCCTCCCAGCCGTCCCAATCCCAGGCCGAAAGTTCCAGCAAGGCCGTGACCATGTACCCCTCGGCGGCATAGCCTTGCAGGCGCCGCCTGAGCCACTCGCCGGTCAATACCAATTCATTGATGCGCAAGCGGGCATCCGCGCCTAGGGTCGCCACGGTCACGCGTTCGCCCAGGTTAACGGTCCGGACCGCGTCCTGAGGCGCGGTCGCCAGGCTGCCGCCGGACCCGATCGGCACGTACAGTTCCCGGCGGTCTTCGCACTTGACCTGGCCGTAGGCCAGGGAGACGCCCAGCAGAAATTCGTTACGCAGTTCATCGAAGTCCAGGCGGTTGCTGAATCCGGCCCGCGCCATGCCCAGGGTGGGAAGATTCGGCTCCACCAGCCGGCCGTTGCCGAGCACCAGGGCCGTGGTCAGGAAGGGCGAAAAATTGGCCCAGGCCGTGGGCCAAGTGAAGTCCAATTTCGCGCCCCAGTCGCGCTCGCCGACCGCTTCCAGCCCCAAGGGTTCCACCCAGCCGAAATTGCCAAAGCCGTACAGCAGAGACCGTTCCACGAGGTCAAGCGACGAAGAGGAACGCTGGAGCTCCTGACCGAACGGCACGCGGAAGCGGCCCGCGGTCCAGCGGGTGACCGCGTTCTGCTGGTACTGGATATACGCGTCCTTGATCATGGCCTTGTCTCCCAGCACCTCGGCCGAGGCGGCGGCCGACCAACGCAGCCAGGGCAGGTGAGTGGACAGGCGGAATTCCAGGCGCTCGAGGGAGACCATGTTTTGCTTGCCGCCGCCGGCGAGCGCGGGCTCGGACATGGAGTTCAGGGGGCCGTCTGGCGTTTCCACCTGATAAAAACGGCCCACGAGCCGGCCCTGGACATAGCCGGAAAAATCGTAATCAACCAGCGGCTGATGATTATCGGCGCGGGCCGTACCCTGAAGGATGGCCGGCGCCGCAAGCAGGAGCGCAATCCAACAGACCGGGTGGGTCAGAAGGCGCATGAGAGCACCGCCCTGGCGCCGTCTCGGTCCGGAATAATGCCGAAACGCACGCCCGGTTCCGAACCCTCGCGGGCGTGAAACGCGCGCACCGTGTAACCGATGAGCACGCCCAGGCCCGCGCCGGCGATCACGTCCGCGGGCCAATGGTCCTGGTTATAGACGCGGGAGTACGCGACCGCGGCCGCCAGGGGGAAGGTCAGCCATTCCAGATGGTAGGCATCGCCGAGAACGGCGGCCGCGCAAAAAGCGGTCATGCTGTGGCCTGAGGGAAATCCGAGGTGGCTCAACCCGAGGGAGAACCACTCGCGCTGGTTGCCAGCGGCATCCGGCCGTTCAGCCGTGAAGGCCAGCTTGAGCAGGAGGGAGAACACGGCCACATTGACCTGCCCTTCCAGGGCCTGGGCGGCCACGGACTGGTCGTACGAATCCCCGAACTGGTACAGCGCGGCATAACCGCCCAGATGAACCAGCCCGTCGCCCAGCAAGGTCAGGGGCGGCATGATCTTGTCCTGCCACGGATCGCGTTCAGCCTGCACGGCCCGGTACCACTCTTGTTCGTGGATCAGGCTCGCGGCCAGCAAGCCGCCGACGCCCGCGGCCAGGGCATAGCCCTGCCAAGTCCCTTCCGCCGGAGAACTGAGCACCGCGCCGCCGATCTCGAGGCTGTTGGACCACCAGGTGGGTTCTCCTTCGGCCCGGGCCGTGGCCGGCAGCAGCAGGCAAAGGGCCAAGATCAGGGAACGGCGCATAACGGCTCCTGCGGAGTGGTTTTGAAAGTTATAATATCGCAGTCAAAGTATTTGTGCTATAGATTACTGGCGTCCTCTATTCCTGAGAGAACGATGGACGAGCGACCCCGGGAATTTATTCTAAAATGCCCCCTCTCTCTTGAGGGGAGGGGACTGATATTTGGCTTGGATGGTGGCATTTTATGCAAGTGACTTTTTTAGGCACCGGCACCAGCCACGGCATTCCGGTCATCGGCTGCGGTTGCGCGGTCTGCGTCTCCGCTGATCCCCGCGACCAGCGCGGCCGGACCGCGCTGGTGGTCCGCGGGCGCGACGCGACGCTCCTGGTGGACGCTCCACCGGAACTGCGCCTGCAGCTGGTACGCGAGCGCGTGGCCGGGGTGGACGCGCTGCTGCTTACGCACGCGCACGCGGACCACATCGGCGGCCTGGATGACGTGCGGATTTTTTCCGAACGGTCGCAGCGCGCCTTTCCGGTGTACGGCCCGGCGTCCGCCCTGCGCCAGGTGCGCGAGCGCTTTGGCTACGCGTTCCGGGCGACCCAGGAGGGCGGCGGCAAACCGCGCCTGTCCCTCCGGGCCGTGGCCGCGCCGTTCCGCATTCGGGGCTTGCGTGTCGTTCCCCTGGCGGTCTGGCACGGACGCGTGCGCGTCTTCGGCTACCGCGTCGGAGGGCTGGCCTATCTCACGGACGTCTCACGCATTCCCGAGGCGGTGTACCCCAAGCTGAGAGGCTTGTCGGTGCTGGTGCTCGACGCCCTGCGGCGGGAACCCCACAACACGCATTTTCATCTGGACCAAGCCCTGGCCGAGGCCCGGCGCATCGGCGCACGGCGCACCTACTTCACCCACCTGTGCCACCGCTTGGGGCACGCGGCCACCGAAAAGACCCTGCCCCGCGGCGTGCGCCTGGCGTACGACGGGCTGGCGCTCCGGGTGAATGATTGACGGCCGGTGGCGCGGGGTCTATACTCTGGATGAGGGGAATTTCATGGAGCGAGGTGAAGCATGACGTGGTGGCTTAAAACGGGCCTGGGCGCGCTCCTGCTGGTTGCGGCTGGCTGCGGCCAGCGCGTGCTGGTCCAACCCCTGACGGACATGAATGAATACAACCGGATCGCGATCCTGCCGTTCGAGACCGAGAGTTTTCTTTCCACCATCGGGCACCAGCTGTCCGATGAGATCATGGTGTCCCTGCTCGAGAACGCGCCGGAGGTGCAACTGGTGGAACGCGGGCGGATTGACAGCCTGCTTCAGGAACAGCAGTTGGTGCGCAGCGGATACCTAAGCGTGGATTCAGCGGTGGCCGTGGGCAAGCTGCTGGGCGTGAGAGGGATCGTGACCGGCAGCGTGACCGCGTCCATCGGCGATATCCAGCCCACGCCGCTGTCGCCCCAGCGGGTCGCGACCGGCATCGCCACCATGCGCTTCGTGGACGTGGCCACGGGGCGGATATTGTGGGCCAAGCGGGCCAAGAGCGAAACGTCCAGCTATACCCAGCGGCCTGACGGCATGACCCCCTACAGCTACCGCACGGACCACGAGATGGTCCAGGCCGTGATCCAGGACCTGGGCAAGCAGCTGGCCCAGTTCTTCTATCCCCATTACGAGCTGCGCTGAGGTTTTTTCATGAACGTAACCCCGGAAGAGGGGCGCAGGCTGCTGGAGCTGGCGCGCCAGTCCGCGGCCGCGGCCGCCGGGCGCAGATCCCTGCCCGCCGTCCGCCTGGCCGAGTGGCCGGAAGCCCTGCGGGAACCACTGGGTGCTTTTGTCACTCTTCACCACCGGGGACGCCTGCGGGGCTGCATCGGGCGCATGACCAGCCAGCAGTCCCTGCCGGAAACCGTGGCGGACATGGCGGCCGCGGCGGCGGTGGAGGATCCGAGGTTCCCGGCCTTGCGGCCTGAAGAGCTGGACGATGTGCGGGTGGAAATCTCCGTGCTTTCGCCGCTCGCGCGCATCCAGAACCCGGAGGAGATCCAGCTGGGCCGGCACGGGGTGCTGGTGCGGCAAGGCCGGCGGACCGGGGTTTTTCTGCCGCAGGTAGCCACGGAAACCGGTTGGGACCTGGAGACTTTTTTGTCCGAACTCTGCAGCGGCAAGGCCGGCCTGGAGGAAAACGCCTGGCAGGACCCGGAGACCGAGCTCTACACCTTCACGGCCCAGGTTATCCGGGAAGAGGCGTCCGGCCGGGCTTAATCTGGAAGGTTTTTTCAGCTTGAGGGGGCATCGGGCTTCTTGTATAATCCAGTTCCGGCTGGGGAAGCAGGCGCTTTTAAACAGGAACCGCCTGTGAGGAGGAACGCCGAATGGTTGAGATGAAAGTCAAAGGATTGGCCGTGGACGCCAACTCCAAAATACCGGTGGTGATCCTGACCGATCCCGAGGAAAAACGCTATCTGCCGATCTGGATCGGCATCTACGAAGCGGACGCCATTTTGATCGCGCTCGAAAAGATCAACGTGCCCCGCCCCATGACGCACGACCTGTTGAAGTCGGTGCTGGAAACCCTGGGCGTGGCCATCGAACGCATCTTGATCCACAATATCCAGAACAACACCTTTTACGCCCGCATTTCCCTGACGCGCGGCGAGGAAGAATGGGAAATCGACGCCCGGCCTTCGGACGCCATCGCGCTGGGACTCCGGGCCGAATGTCCGATTTTCGTCTCCGAAAAAGTGATCGTCGAGGCCAGCATCACCGACAAGTCCAAGTATGAGAAGGAAAAAATAGAGTTTAAAAAATTTTTCCAAGACTTGAAACCCGCCGATTTCAACCGTTAGCGGGATGCCGCTCTCAACCGACAATCCCTTCCGAACACTGGGGCAAGCCAGTCTGGCCGGAGTGATGCTGGCGGCGTGCATCTTCGTCGGCACGGGCCTGGGCGTCCTCCTGGACCGCTGGCTGGGCAGCAGGCCGTGGCTGACGCTGATCCTCATGGTGTTCGGCATCGTGGCGGGTTATTACAATGTGATCCGCATCCTGGCGGGCCTGCGGACCGGCCGCGGCGCGTCTTCCCGGTGAGGCGCGTGGTGGCGGCGGGCTGGCTGTCGCTGATCGTCCTTTTGCCCCTGGCCTGCTGGCTGGGAGGCGAGCCGCGCTGGGCGCTGGGCTTGGTCTGCGGGGAAGCCCTGGGCGCCGCGAGTTACCTGTGGATCGGCTTTTCCCTGCGCCGGGGATTGACTGGGGATCCCACGGGACTGCGCCGCAACTGGTGGTGGCACAGTCTGATCCGCTACGCGGTGCTCGCGGGGGCGCTGTATCTGGCGCTGGTGTGGCCGGCGGTGACGATCTGGGCGGTGCTTGCGGGCTACACGCTGGTGCAGCTGCCGGCCGCGGTCCTGCGCGCCGTGGTCGCGCCGGGTTAAGCTTTTCCAGCATTTGTGCGGATAGGGGTCTTGCCGTGAGCGCGATTCCGGAATCCATTGAATACCATCTTCCGTTTGACGCCAGCATCCTGATGAGCCTGGGTTCGGTCGCCGTCATCGCCTTGGTGTCGTGGGCCGCTACCCGGCGCATGAGCGCCGTGCCCCGGGGCTGGCAGGGTTTCTTGGAATGGATCCTGGGAATCGTTTTTCAGTTCGCGGACGACATGGTCGGCCCGACCGCGCCGCGGTATTACCCGCTTTTCGCCATGCTGTTCTTTTTTATCCTGGTTTCCAACCTCATGGGACTGGTTCCCGGCCTGTTTTCCAGCACCAGCCGCCTGTCCACCACGGTCGGGCTCGCGCTGGTGGTGTTTTTCTCCACGCATTATTTCGGCATCAAGGAGCGGGGCGTGTGGGGCTATGTCCGGCACTGGTTCGGGCCCGTGCCGGCGTGGCTCAAGCCGTTCATGCTGATCATCGAGCTGATCAGCGAGCTGGCACGCCCCCTCTCCCTGTCCTTCCGTCTGTTCGGCAACATCCTGGCCAAGGAGATCCTGCTCGGCGTGCTCGCCCTGCTGGTGATCATCTTTTTGCCGTCTGGAAATTTCATCCAGGAAGCGCTGACCCTGGTCCCGGTGGTGCTGCGCCCCCTGATCATCCTCCTGGGGATCCTGGTCAGCATCATCCAGGCGTTCGTGTTCATGATATTAGCGATGGTATATATAGGAGGGGCAGTACAAGCACATGAAGGCCACTAGCGATATGGTCTGGAACAGTTGAGCAGTAGACCGCAGTCGAGCATTCGTCTCCTGTTCGACTGTTCTTCTGCTCGACTGCTCCGCCGTTTTCGCTAAGCGAAAACGGCGGCGGGGCGGTGCAAACCCACGAAGGGCATTAATACAGAAAGTAGAACAGGTGAACGGTCGAGCAGGTGATTTGGAAAAGTCACCTGATCAACTGATCGCCTGCTCAACTGCTCACATCAAAGGAGGGTACGAAAGTGAAAAAAGCATTCATGTGTTGGGGATGGTCGGCGGCGGCGTGGCTGCTGACGGCGGGAAGCGCGCTGGCCAGCGAGACCGCCGAAACGGCGGCGAAGACCGCCGGCGCGGACGGCGGCTTGTCCACCTGGTTCTTCGTGGCCTGCGTGTCCGCGGCGGCGCTGGGCTTGGGACTGGCCGCGCTCGGCGGCGGACTGGGGCAGGGCATCGCGGTCAGCAAAGCGGTGGAAGGCATCGCCCGCCAGCCCGAAGCCAGCGGACCGATCCAGACCGCGATGATCATCGGCATTTCCTTCATTGAATCGCTGACGATCTACGCGCTGGTGGTGGCGCTGATCTTGCTGTTCGCCAACCCGTTCTTGTCGTATTTCGTGAAATAAGGAACAAGGCAGGTTCGGCATGATCGAAATCAGCTTGCCCTTGCTGCTGACCCAGGTGGCCACGTTCCTGGTGGCCATGGTGGTGGTCTGGCGCTTGTTCTGGGGACCGCTGACCCGTCTGATGCGGGAGCGGACCGAGAAGATCGCTTCGGACCTGGAGCGCGCCGAGACCGGACGGCGCGAACTGGAAGCGCTGGAAGCGGATTACCGGCGCCGCATGGCCGCCATCGAAGAGCAGGCGCGCAAGGAAATCAAGGAAGCCGTGCAGAAGGGGAACCAGTCCAGAGAGGAGATCCTGGTTGCCGCGCGGCAGGAAGCCGAGCGGATCTTACGGAAAGCCCAGCAAGACCTGGCCCGGGAACGCGAACAGGTGATCCGCGAACTGAGGGCGCAGGTGGCTGACCTGTCGCTCTCCGCGGTCGAACGGTTGCTTGGGGACGGCGTGGACCAAAAGGCTCAGAAACGCCTGCTGGAGGAATTCCTGGGCGAGCTCGCAACCCTTGCGCCCAAAGGGGGCCCCAAAAAGTGAACCACGAGACCATTATTGCTTCCAAATACGCCAAGGCGGTTTTCAGCCTGGCCCGGGAACAGGGCCGAGCCGAGGCTTTTCTGGAAGAACTCGAGTGGGCGGCCGCCCAGTTCGGGCAGGGAGAAGGCCGCCGCCTGCTGCTGCATCCGCGCCTGCCGGTATCGGAAAAGCAGGCCGCGCTGGATGCGGTTTTCGCAGGCCAGGGTTCGCCGCTTTTGCGTTCTTTGATGAAACTCCTGGTGGAGAAGCGCCGCGGCGCGCTCCTCGGTGCGATCGCCGCCCTTTACCGGGAGGAATGGCTGGCCGCCCGGCGCACGGGCGTGGCCACCGTGACCACGGCTCAGCCGCTCACGGACGCCCAACTGGAGCAGGTGCGGGCCCGGCTGTCCGCCCTGCACGGCCGGGAGATCGAGCTTAAGCAAGTGGTCAAACCGGAACTGGTCGCTGGCGCGCGGGTGGAGCTGGGCGACTGGCTGCTGGACGGAACCCTGCGCGCGCGCCTGGCCAGGCTGCGCCGGACGCTGCTGGCCGAGAACTAAAAGTCTGCCAAGAGGACACGACATGAAAATCTCTCCGGAAGAAGTCACCGAAGTCATCAAACGCCAGCTGGCGTCTTTTTCCACCCAGGCCGAACAAGACGAAGTCGGCACGGTCCTCTCGGTGGGCGACGGCATCGCCCGCCTGTGGGGCCTGAGCGGCGCCATGTCCATGGAACTGCTGGAGTTCCCGCATGACGTGTACGGCATGGTTCTGAACCTGGAGCGCGACAACGTCGGCTGCGTGCTCCTGGGCGATTACGCCCGGATCAGGGAAGGCGACCAGGTCAAGCGCACCCGCCGCGTCATGGAAGTGCCCGTGGGCGAAGCCCTGCTCGGCCGGGTGGTGAATGCCCTGGGCCACCCCGTGGACGGCCGGGGCGACCTGCCCGGCACCGGCCGCACCCGTCCTGTGGAACGTCGGGCGCACGGCGTGGTGGAACGGGCGCCGGTCAAGGAACCGCTGCAGACCGGCATTAAAGCCATTGACGCCATGATCCCGATCGGCCGCGGCCAGCGCGAGCTGATCATCGGCGACCGGCAGACCGGCAAGACCGCCGTGGCCGTGGACACCATCATCAACCAGAAAAACACCGATGTCTTTTGCGTCTATGTCGCCATCGGGCAGAAGCAGTCCACCATCGCGGAAGTGGCGAAAACCCTGGAGACGCACGGGGTGCTGGGGAAGACCATCATCGTCAGCGCCAGCGCCAGCGAACCCGCGCCCATGCTGTACCTGGCGCCCTACGCCGGCTGCGCCATGGCCGAGGAGTTCATGCTCCAGGGCAAACACGCGCTGATCGTGTACGACGATCTCTCCAAGCACGCCGCGGCCTACCGCCAGATGTCCCTGCTGCTGCGGCGGCCGCCGGGGCGCGAAGCCTATCCGGGCGACGTGTTCTACCTGCACTCGCGCCTGCTGGAGCGCGCGTCCAAGCTCAACGCCGAACTCGGCGGCGGCTCCCTGACCGCCCTGCCCATCATCGAGACCCAGGCCGGTGACATATCGGCCTATATCCCGACCAATGTCATTTCGATCACGGACGGCCAGATCTACCTGGAGAGCGGGCTTTTTTATTCCGGCCAGCGGCCAGCCGTGAACGTGGGCTTCTCGGTGTCGCGCGTGGGCGGCAACGCCCAGATCAAGGCCATGAAGCAGATGGCCGGGCGCCTGCGCCTGGATATGTCGCAATACCGCGAGGTGGCGGCCTTCGCCCAGTTCGGGTCCGACCTGGACAAAGCCACCCAGGCCCAGCTGGCACGCGGCGAGCGCATGATGCAGCTGCTGCGGCAGCCCCAGTTCGCGCCCATGTCCGTGGAGGAAGAGGTGGTGTCGATCCTGGCGGGAACATCCGGCGCCCTGGACGACGTCCCCGTAGGCAGCGTCAGCCGGTTCGAAAAGGAGCTTCTGGCCTTCATGCACCAGTCGCACCCGGCGCTTCTGGACGCGATCCGCGAAAAAGGGACCTTGGGACCGGAACTGCAGGAGCAGATCCAAGAAACGATCCGGGAGTTCAAGAAAGGGTTCAAGCCCTGAGTTTTGTCTATTTGTTGATTTAGTTTGAGTGAACGGGTTTCTTTTTCGGGCCTTGTATTTGGACGTCATACCGGCCCAGTCCTGGCTGATCTGGGCCAGGGCGAAAGCCGGTATCCAGGATGGTTCGGTTAAAATATTTACTGGACCCCGGCTGGGATCATGCCGGGGTGACGAAATATAATAAATGGAGACACGAGCGCATGCCCGGCATCCGCGAACTGCGGGACCGCGTTAAAGGGGTCAAGAACATCCAGCAGATCACGCGCGCCATGAAAATGGTCGCGTCCGCGCGGATGCACAAAGCCCAGCAGCAGCTGCTGGCGGCCAGGCCGTACGCCGCCAAGCTCAGCGACATGATCCGCCAGCTGGCCGGCCACGCGCCGGCCGGGTGCCACCCCCTGCTCTGCCAGCGCGAGCAGGCGCCCGCAGCCTGGGTGGTGCTGGCTTCGGACAAGGGGCTGTGCGGCGGGTTCAACGCCCAGCCGCTGCAAATCGTGGCGCGGGAACTGGAAGCCGCCGCGCCGGCCGGCGGCCGGCCTGATGTCCTGGTTCTGGGCCGCAAGGGCGTGGATTTTTTCCGCCGGGCCGGCGTCAAACCGTTCCGCGAATGGGCGGGATTCTGGCAGGACCTCAACTGGCACCACGCCAACCTGGTTGGCCAGGAAATGATCGAGGCGTTCGCCGCCGGCCGCTGGTCGCGGGTCATGCTGGTTTACAACCGCTTCAAGTCCGCGCTGGCGCAGGAAGCGGTGAGCGAAGCGCTCCTGCCCCTGCCGCCGGCGGATTCACAGCCCCTGGGTCAGTACCGGGAATTCGAATTCGAACCCGGGGCCGCGGAGATTCTCTCGGAGCTTCTGCCGCGTTACGTGAAAATGTCCCTCTGGCACGCTCTGCTGGAGTCCAAGGCCGCCGAGCAAGCCGCCCGCATGCAGGCCATGGACAGCGCCACGGACAACGCGGGCGAGATGATCGGCGAGCTGACGCTTAAAATGAACCGGGCGCGCCAGGCGCTGATCACCCGGGAGATCGCGGAAGTGGTGGGCAGCGCGGAAGCGGTCGTGGCATAGGAACTTGAGCCGCTCATGGCTCAAGTTCCAGAGCATTTGAGATTTGGAAGTCGAAAGTAGATGAAAAGCTCAAATGCGGTCTACTTTCAACTTTCTACTTTCAAAAAAATCTTTCTACTGTCACTATTGAGGTGTTCTCCATGAACCAAGGCAAGGTCGTGCAAGTCATCGGCGCGGTGGTGGACGTGGAGTTCCCCCCCAGCCAGCTGCCGCCGCTGTACCAGGCCCTGCGGCTGGAAGGAAAATACCACAGCGGGCAGGAGGAACACGCCCTGTCCGTGGTCCTGGAGGTTCAGGCCCACCTGGGCGATAATGCCGTCCGCTGCGTGGGTATGTCCTCGACCGACGGTGTTCAGCGGGGCATGGCCGTGACCGACCTGGGCGGGCCTGTCAGCGTTCCCGTGGGGCGCGGCACCCTGGGGCGGGTGATGAACGTGCTGGGCGAGCCGGTGGACCAGCAGGGCCCGATCCAGAGCGCCAAAGTGTATCCCATTCACCGTCCGAAACCCGATTTCGCCGACCAGGAGACCACCACCCAGCAGCTGGAAACCGGCATCAAAGTGGTGGACCTGCTCGCGCCCTACCCGCGCGGCGGCAAGATCGGCCTGTTTGGGGGCGCGGGCGTGGGCAAGACCGTGCTCATCATGGAATTGATCCGCAACATCGCCACCGAGCACGGCGGGTTTTCCGTGTTCGGCGGCGTGGGCGAGCGCACCCGCGAGGGCAACGAACTGTGGCTGGAAATGAAAGGGTCGGGCGTGCTCGAAAAAACCGCGCTGGTTTACGGACAGATGAACGAGCCGCCGGGCGCGCGCATGCGCGTCGGGCTCACGGCCCTGACCCAGGCGGAATACTTCCGCGACGAGGAAGGCCAGGACGTGCTCCTGTTCATTGACAACATTTTCCGCTTCACCCAGGCCGGCTCCGAGGTCTCGGCGCTCCTGGGGCGCATGCCCTCGGCCGTGGGTTACCAGCCCACGCTCGCCACGGAGATGGGCGAATTGCAGGAGCGCATCACCACGACCAAACGCGGCTCCATCACTTCGGTGCAGGCCATCTACGTGCCGGCCGACGACCTGACCGACCCGGCGCCGGCCACGGCCTTTTCCCACCTGGATGCGACCACCGTGCTGAGCCGCGCGATCGTGGAGCAGGGCATTTACCCGGCCGTGGACCCGCTGGATTCCACCTCCCGGATCCTGTCTCCTTTGGTGGTGGGCGAGGAACACTACCAGGTGGCGCGGCGCGTTCAGCAGGTCATCCAGCGTTACAAGGAGCTGCAGGATATCATCGCCATCCTGGGCATTGACGAACTGTCCGAGAACGACAAGATCCTGGTGGCCCGGGCGCGCAAGATCCAGCGCTTCCTGTCCCAGCCCTTCCACGTGGCCGAGGAATTCACGCAGACGCCCGGGAAATACGTGCCGCTCAAGGAAACCATCCGCGGGTTCAAGGAGATCGTCGAAGGCGAGCACGACAGCCTGCCCGAACAGGCGTTTCTCAACGTGGGCACCATTGACGAGGCGGTCTTAAAGGCCAAGCAACTAGGATAACCAGATGGCAAAGTCATTCCAGTTGGAACTCGTGACCCCTGAACGCCACATGCTGACGCAGACCGTGGAGGAACTGACCTGCCCGGGCCTGCACGGCAGTTTCGGCGTGCTGGCCGGGCATGTCCCCATGGTGGTGGCGCTCAGACCCGGCATGCTCAAGGTCAAGGCCGAAGGCGCGGAGACGCTCTATGTGCTGGGCGGCGGGTTCGCGGAGATCATACCTGGCAAGACCATCATTCTCGCGGACACGGCCGAGCGCGCCGAGGACATTGACATCGAGGCCGCCCGCCGGGAGCGCGAGCGGGCCCTGGCCCAGTTGCGCAGGGGCGTGCGGGGCAGGGAGCTGGACGCCACGGAAATTTCCCTGCACAAAGCCCTGGCCCGCCTCCGGACAGCGGAGGTCATGCGCCACCGCAAACCGCGCGCGCGCTGACAAGCCCGGTACGGTTTTTACGATTTTGATCATCCCTGCCAATAAAAGCCGAATATATTCGCATTAAAATCCCGAAACCCCGGTCCAATAAATAGAAGCAAGATTTATTAATTTGACAAGTACTCCAAAATGGGGTATTATCTAAATGCGCTATAAAGTTGTCATACGTCATAAGCTGCTTAAACGGTTGAGGTTGTTGCCGTTCAATATCAAGGATAAATTCCTCTATCTGGTTAAAGATTTAGAAAATACCGGCCCGGTCTTGACCCACTGGCGTAATTATAGCCGTTTGGGACCGGATACTTACCATTGCCATTTGGGATATTCCTGGGTGGCTTGCTGGCGCTGTGAAAAACAATCAATCGAGATCGAGGTCTACTATGTTGGCAGTCGTGAAAGCGCACCATACTGATTTTACTATTCGGGGGAAAATACCCGAAAAAGTCCTGCGCTATCTGCAGCGAGCCTATGGAAAAGCCTTGGTGGTAGAAGATGAGCAATTAGTAGATATATCTCAGACCGATTGGTATCGGGACATGAGCAAGAAGGTGCGTCCCGGCGACGCCATCCGGGTCTATCGAGAGAACCGTAAATGGACCCAGGAACAACTGGGTAAGAAGATCGGAGTGTCCAAATATCGCGTGTCCGATCTGGAGAACCACCGCCGTGCCGTGAGCAAGCAGCTCGCCAAGATGCTGGCCGAATTGTTCCAAGTGCCGGTGGAAAGATTTATTTAAATAATAAGTTAGTAGCCAGCATCTAACCACCCCTCATCCTCGTTAACTTGAAGTGCCATTTTGGCACTTCAAGTTGTAAAACTCCTCTCTTAAACACGGAAAGCGCTATGAAACTTGGTGTAAAAGTCGTAAAATTTGGCGGAAAATCGAGTTATTAATTGATTGAAATTGAAAATCACAGCAATGATTTACCAATAGGGAGCTCATGAAAACACAATTGCAGAAAAATCATAAATTGCATGAAGAAGCTTGTTTCTACATACTTTGCGCGGGGGATTTTGACCAAGTTATTTCAACTTTTAATTTATTAAAGATTTGTGTTAAACCAGAACTTCGATATAGATTATTAGTGTTTATAATCATTTCTTATGCAAGGCCGTTTACTAAAAATCGCGGCAAATTAGGCGTTCATAAACTGACGAAGAAGATAGTGCCTTCTGCGTGTCGAAAACTTCATGATGAAATAATGTACTATAGGGATAAGATAATTGCACATAAAGATATTGATTATCTCAACCCACGACTCAGTAATATTGGTATGGTTTTTAAGGGTGTGTATTATGATGATTATAAAAAACTGATTTTACAAAAACCGGTTTTAAAAATGGTGGAAGTAATAACTGGCAATCTTGCCTTGAAGATTAGAAAAACATTGGCGGCTTTAGAGATGTGGGGTTACAGATAAACGATCAATAAATCTTTGTAATATCTTGAGGACAAAATAATTAAAATCCGGGGAAGCCATACTTAATTAGTGAATGATTTATTGGTTTAATTAATTCCGTCGCGGCGATTAAAAGGGGAATGGCACGATGGAAACCAAACCCAAGTATAAGATCGTCATTTACGAATTTGAAGAGACCGTAGGCAGGGAATACAAAACCACGGCCAAGAACCTGGAAAATGCCAAAAAAGCCATGGAAAAAAGACTGGATAGCCTTAAATATGGCGGGACCGGCGTGGTCCTAGAACTTAATAATTCTGGAGAGTATGTGGAAATTTTTGGCCTTAATTGTATTGTTTAGCTATGAAGTTGATAGTACCTAAATTGAATACTCTTTTTATCACCCTCTCCCTCACCCTCCCCCCTCCAGCAGGGGGAGGGAATAAAATTAATGAGGGATGATGAGTAATCTCCCCCAGCCCCTCTTTAGGAAAGAGGGGAGTGACAGTTGGAGCTGAAACGATGGAGAAAAACATTCGTGTGGTCCTCGTTACCGGCGGGGCGCAGGGGATCGGTAAGGGCGTGGCCAAAGCCTTCCTCTCCGCTGGCAGCCAGGTCGTCATCGCCGATCGCGATGAAGCGGCCGGCCGCGAGACCGAACAGGAATACGCTGCGCTCGGGAAGGTCCGCTTTATCCAGGCCGATGTGGCTGAGGAAAGCTCGGTCCAGGGCCTGTTCGCCGCTCTCCGGCGCGAGTTCCGGCGCCTGGATGTGCTGGTCAACAATGCCGGGGTCTTTGCCGCGGAACGGAAGCCGCTGGCAGATACTTCGCTGGAGGAGTGGGATTCCATCCTCAGGGTCAATCTCACCGGCGCGTTCCTGTGCGCCAAGCTTGCCGCGCCCCTGCTGAAAACCTCGCGCGGCGCCATCATCAATATCGCCTCCACCCGCGCGCTCATGTCCGAGCCCGACACCTTCGCGTATTCCGCCTCCAAAGGCGGCCTGGTGGCGTTGACGCATTCCCTGGCCGTGAGCCTGGGGCCCGAGGTCCGCGTGAACTGCGTGAGCCCCGGGTGGATCGAGGTCAGCGCCTGGAAACAATCAAGCTTGCGTCAGGAACCTCGGCTTACTGCGGTTGACCATGGCCAGCACCCGGCCGGCCGTGTAGGCAAGCCCGAGGATGTCGCCAACCTGGTCCTGTTCCTGGCCGACCCGGGGAACGGATTTATCACGGGCTCGAATTTCACGGTGGACGGCGGCATGACGCGCAAGATGATATATAATGAATGAAGTTTTTTCCGGGGAAACCCGAAGAGCGAACCAAATCCAGATGCGCGTAAAGGAGAACCCCATGAAGAACGGACGGATGTTGACGCTCGGGATCCTGGCCCTGTGCGGATGCTTGTGGTCCGGCAGGCAGGCCCTGGCGCAGTCGCCAGGAACACCGGCGGCCGGCGGCACGACGCCCGAGGCCGCGGCCGCTGCGCCCGTGAAGGAATCCGGAACGGTGAAGGCCGCCTCCCGCATCGTCCAGGTCACGGTCTATTCCGACCGGGCGCTGGTCACCCGGCGCGCGAATCTGAGCCTGACCGCGGGCGAGAAGCGGGTCCTGTTCGAGCGCCTGCCAGGCGTCCTGGACGAGAACAGCCTGCAGGTGAAAGGAAAAGGCGCGGGCGCGATCCGGGGTGTCAACCTGACCTACGTGCCTGCGTCCGGGGCCGAGGACGAGGACGCCCGGGCCCTGGTCCGCAAACAGCGGCAGCTCACCGAACAACTGCAGGCCGTGCAGGACACGGCGAACGAAGCCAAGAAGGAACGGGACTTTATCGAGGCTATCGCCAAACGCATGACCGCGGCTTCGGAAAAATCCGATCCGGGCGAGCTTAATCCCCAAAAGTGGATTGATATGGTGACCTTTTACCGCCGCCGTCTCTCGGCTCTGGACCAGGAGGTCCGCGCCGAAACCGCCCGGCAAGCCCCCCTGCAGGAGGAATTGCAAAAGGTCGCGCAGGAGATCCAGGCCTTGAACCGCGGGGCAGGAGCAGGCAAATACCGGGCGGAAGTGGTCGCGGACCTGGATGAACCCGGAGCGCTGACCCTGGAGATCGCTTACATCGTGCTCGGCCCCAGTTGGAACCCCCATTACGATCTCCGGGCCGATTCCAAACAGGCCAAACTGCAGGCCGTGTACCAGGGCATGGTCAGCCAGAGCACCGGCGAGGACTGGAACGACGTGGAGCTGACGCTCTCCACCGCGCAGCCCCGGGCCGGTGCGCAGCATCCTGAACTGCAGGCTTGGCGCCTGGATGTTTACCGCGAACCGCAGGCGGTTTACGCCGCGCCGAAGCGCGCCGCCGCGCGAAGCCGGGCGGCCGCCGCGGCGCCGGCCATGGCCGAGTCCAGGGCCATGCCCATGGACGCGGAGCCGGCGCCGGAAATGAGCGTGGTCCAGGCCGCGGTCGAGAACCAGGCGAGCGCCGTGGTCTTCACGGCCGGAGGCCGCCAGACCGTGCGCAGCAACAATCAATCGCACCGCGTCACGGTCGCGGTGCTGGATTTTCCGGCCGCCTTCCGTTACTCCGCCGTGCCCAAGCTGGTGGCCAGCGCTTTTCTACAGGCCAAGATCAAGAACAGTTCGAACTATCCCCTGCTGGCCGGGCCGACCAGCGTCTTTTTGGACAACGCGTTCGTGGCCAACGGCAGTCTGAACGCCATCGCTCCTGGCGAGGAGTTCGAGGCGTTCCTGGGCGTGGACGAGGGCATCAAAGTGGAGCACAAACTGATCAAGCGTCAGGAGCAGAAAGAGGGTGTGTTCGGCGGGCGCGTCAAATGGCTGTATGAGTACCGGATCAAGCTGACCAGCCGGAAACCCCAGCCCCATGCGATCGTGGTCAAGGACCAGTTCCCGATCCCGGGGAACGGGGAGATCCAGGTCGAACTGCTGGATCCGGTGGTGAGGGACGGCGACGAAAAACTTAAGAAGGACGCTTTCAATCAGCTCGAATGGAACCTGCGCCTCGAGCCGGAGCAGGTCGTCGAAATACCGATCAAGTTCAGCGTGTCCTACCCGAAGGACATGAAGGTCCAGGGGCTGTAATCCCCGGCGCGCGGCGGAACGCGGTGAGGTCCTTTCTGCTGGAAGTCCTCCACATCCTCAAGGAATTCATTTTCGGGCAGTTCCTCATTCTCCTCCTCAACGGCCTGATCGCGGCCCTGGGTTTTTGGGCGCTGGGGATCCCGCAGGCGTGGCTATGGGGCGGCCTGGCCGGCTTGTGCAGCATCATTCCGGTCGCGGGCCCGGTCGTGGGATTTATCCCGGCTCTGGTCGCGGCCTGGTTCGCGCATCACAGCGGCTGGGTCCTGCTGGGCGTGGCAGGCGTGTGGGCCGTGGTCCAGGCGCTGGAGAGCCTGGTCTGGCAACCGAAAATATTGGGCGGCCGGCTGAACATCAGCCCCTGGTTGATCGTACCGATCGTGTTTTTCGGCGGGCTGGTGTTCGGGGTTTTTGGCGTGGTGTTCGCCGTGCCCCTGGCGGCCATTGCCCAGGCGGCGTATAAAAGAGTCACCAAGAACGAGGGGTGAGTTTAAAAGTTCCGCATGGAAAACCTTCCATCCCTGGTCTAACCTTTACGCCTTAACATTTTTTGCATCCCGAGCTGAACATGTCTGAACCTGAATCCCTGATCCCATTGCATGGCGGATACCGCAAGCTGTTAAGTTTTCGAGTGGCGCAGCTGGTGTACGACGTGACCGTTCGCTTTTGCGGGCGATATGTCGAAAAGCGCAGCCGGACGCACGACCAGATGGTGCAAGCCGCGCGTTCCGGCGTGCAGAACATCGCAGAAGCCAGCCAGGCCAGCGGCACCTCCAAAAAGACCGAAATTAAACTGACCAATGTGGCCAGAGCCAGCCTAGAGGAACTGAGACTGGATTATGAGGATTTTTTACGCCAGCGAGGATTACCTGTGTGGAAACGTGAAGATTCCCGCAGACAGGCGCTGGTTGACCGCCGTTGCCAGACCGCCGATGAGGTTGCACGTTGGGTAGAGCAGGAGAAAAAGCGTGGACGAGGGGGACAAGGCGGACAAAGTGAAGGCGATGATCTTACTAAGTCCACCATGTCCACGCCGTCCACTTTCCCAGAGCTTGCCGCGAACGCGGCCTTGGTGCTGATCGCCGTAGCCTGCGGCCTGCTGGACCGGCAGATTGCCAGCCAGGCCAGGGCGTTCGAACAGGAAGGCGGTTTTACCGAACGCTTATATAGGGTTAGAACTGATCGTAGACTTAAGTGCCGTGATTAAGCCAAGTAGTTCGAAATCAGCTACCGCAGCGGCAGGCCGATGAACGTGCGCCGCTCTGCTTCCGGCAGGGGTTCCTCGCCTCTTTTCCGGATGTCTCTCTGGGTGAGTTCCTCGAGCCTGATGTTGAGAAATGATTTGGCCGAGTACGCGGCATAAGTATATTGGTAGAAGTAAGGGCCGCTGCTGGGGCAATAAAGACGGAAGTAGGTGTCCGCGCCGTTCGGGCCGTTTTTCCCATCCCGGCCGTTCTGCCAGAAAATGCCGCCCTTTTCGCCTTTGGTGCCCTTGCCGCCCGGGTTGACGGTAATGGTATAGTGGCCGGTCCAGACCGAACTGTCCCAGGATTGATAGGTGAAGTAATAGGTGCCGGGAACGGTTTCGTAGTATTTATCGCAAATGACGGGATGGATGATTCCCGGGTCCGTGGTGCTGTAATAGAAAGGATTGTAATTCCACGAATAGGCGATATACGCTTTGCCGGGCAGTCCGTCTTTGCCGTCGCGCCCGTCCCGGCCGCACCCCGAGATAAAAACCACGCTTGCCAGCAATACTATTATCCAGGTCTTTCTCATACCCACCCTCCTTGTGATTTGATTTTTGCGCCATCCGGGGTTCCAGTTGTCCCGCTGGCCTTTGTTTGAGTTAGACCGGGGAGGGCGCAAAATCCATGCGCGAAAACTTGAAAAAGGCGGAAAAAAGAGCGGCTGGTCGCGGGATTTTTAGAACAGCCTGGAACGGTTTTTAACCAGAATTCTCTTGCTGGACCCTAAAAAGTATGATACCTATAGGGGCGTGGTTTAATATGGTATTTCGCGTGAGGGGGAGCATCATGAAGATGAAAATTGGTGTGTTGACGGTACTGGCGGTCATTCTTTCGGTGGGTGCGGCGCAAGCGGCGCAGACCAACTACGACATCGGCAAGGTCGGCGGTTCGGAACTGAAGATCCCGCTCGGTGCCCGGCCCGTGGCCATGGGCGAAGCCTTCGTCGCCAAAGCCGATGACCTCAACGCCCCCTCTTGGAACGCGGCCGGCCTGGCCCAGATCAGCGGTATGCAGGCCGGTTTCATGCACACCATCTACCTGGAAGAGACCTCCCTGGAATACCTGGCGTTCGCGACCCCGATCATGGAAGGCGCGGGGCTGGGTGTCAATCTCATGATGCTCAACTTCGGCACCATGGACAAGGTCAATGACGTCGGCGGTCTGCCGGAAGTGGTGGGCGAGTTCACGCCCATGGTCTATACGGGCACGGTGGGCTACGGCCAGTGGGTGCTTCCCGGCGTGGCGGTCGGCGGCGCGGTGAAGATCATCAGCCAGAACATTGACACGGAAAGCTACACTGCGTTCGCGGTGGACGTGGCCGGGCTCTTCAAGCTGGACGCGCTCGGCGCGACCGGCTTTTGCGCGGGCCTGACCGTGCAGAACCTGGGCTCCACGCTCGGCGAGGCTGCGCTGCCCATGAACGCCAAGGCCGGCCTGGCTTACTTGGTGCCGCTGAGCATTTCCGCGGGCGACACCTGGAACCTGCTGGTGGACGTCAACCTGCCGTTCGGCGATGTCAATTACACCTCGGCCAACATCGGCACGGAGTACTGGTTCAGCAGCGTGGCGGCCGCGCGCGTGGGCTACAAGATCAAGGATACCGGCGATCTGGGAGGCGTGACCGGACTGACCGCCGGTGTGGGCGCCAAAGTGCCGCTGGGCACCTTGGACCTGGGGCTGGATTACGCCCTGGTGTCTTTCGGCGACCTGGGCATGACCCATCAGATCATGATCACGGTTGGGATGAAATAAGCGGTTCCGGCCGAACACGACTCCAGCCCCCGGGCTTTTGGCCCGGGGGCTTTTTTGTTTAGTCCCGGAAGGGAGAGAATGGTATATTCAGACCTCATGAAGCCTTCCTGTTTTTTGCTGGCGTTTTGGGTTTTATCCCTGGCTGTCCTGCCCGCGGTTTCAGAAGCCCGCCACGACCCCGGCCAAGCGTGGCGCGAGCTGGCTACTGAACATTTTCTTATCATTTATCCCCAGGCGCAGGCCCAGGCCGCGGCCCGCGCCGCCGCGTGGGCCGAGCGCATCTATCCTCAAACGCGCCAGCTGTTCGGTTACGCGCCGCCCGGGCGCACGCCCGTGGTGCTCTCGGCTGGCCGCGACGTGGCGAACGGCCTGGCCCAGGCCGTGTACCGCAAACTGGAGCTGGACCTGACCGCGCCGGAGAGCAAATCCTTCGGGCCGCGCGACGAGGAGTGGCTGGCCCTGGTGCTGCGGCATGAGTACGCGCACCTGTGCCACGGCATGCGCGCTGAAGGCCTGACCGCGGTCCTGGCCGCTGTTTTCGGCGAAGTGAACGGGGGCAATCTGGTGGCGCCGCGCTGGTGGGTCGAGGGTCTGGCCGTGTACGCGGAGACCGAGCTGTCCCCCGCAGGGGGAAGGGGCCGCAGTCCGTGGCGCGACCTGGAGCTGGCCGCTAATCTGCTCTCGGCCGAACCCTGGAGCCTCGGCCAGATGGACAATGACCCGGTCTGGGCCTATCCGGCTGACCGCGTGTATGTGCCGGGGTATGACCTGATTAAGCAATTGGAAGCAGATACCGCGGCGCCGGACCTGATCAGCCGCCTTTCCGGCCGCCAGAGCGCCTGGCCGCTGTTCGGCCTGCTGGACACGTGGCCGGCGGTCACCGGACGCGCGGCGCATGACGTGTGGCAGGAGGTCCGGGACCGCAGGACCGCGGAATTCCGGCAACAGCTCGGCGAGGACCGGCCAGCCATGGCCGGCGCCCGGATCGCGGCCGAGGACCCAAAAGCCGTTTTCAGCCAGCCCAAGTGGACCAGGAGCCAGGGACTCGTGGCCTACCGCCGCAGCCAGGACCAGGACGCTGCCTTGATGCGCCTCGACACCATGGCCGTGGCCGGCAGGCTGGACCTGCCTCTGCACCGCTACGACTACGAACCCGGGCAGGACTGCTTCGTCTATGCGCGCCTGCTCATGGACCCGGTCTATACCTCCACGCTGACCGCGGATCTTTTCCAACGCACAGTGTCCGGGGAAGAACGCCGCCTGACGCGCGGCAGCCGCGCCTGGTCTCCGACTTTATCCGCGGATGGCCGGGTGGCCTGCGTGGTCAACACGTTCGGCGCCACGCGCCTCGGGCTGGTGAACCGCGAACGCGGACAGGTGGACCTGATTCCCGGTCCGGCCGGCGCGAACTACGCGTCGCCCGCATGGTCGCCGGACGGCCGGCGCCTGGCTGCCAGCGTGCGTTTGGACGGAAGGCAGGACATCTGCCTGGTGGACCCGTTCACTGGCACACTGTCGCCGCTCACCGGCTGGGACGAGGCGGGCGATTTCGATCCAGCCTGGTCACCGGACGGCCAGCGCCTGTTTTTCGTCTCGGACCGCGGCGGCACCTACCAAATTTATGCCTGGGAGTTCGTCGGGCAATCCCTGCGGCAGGTGACCCAGGCCTGGCTCGGCGCGTTTGATCCCGCGGTATCGGCGGACGGACGCGATCTGGCGTTCTCGGAATACCGGCCGGGTAACACCCAGCGCATCGTCGTCGCGCCGCTGGATCCCGACGCTTGGAAGGTCTGCGGTCCGCCGCCTCTGCCGGTCCAACCCGAAGCAGAACCGGAATTCAGTCTGCCTCCGGCGGACGGGCCGGGATACTCGGCCTGGCCGCATCTCGTTCCCACGTACTGGATGCCGATGGCGGGCGCGGACCAGGACGGTCTGCTCTGGGGCGCGGCCTCGGGGCGGCAGGATCCCCTGGGTCTGCACAGTTGGTGGCTGCAGGCGCTCTGGCAGCCACTCTCGCGGGAAGTGTACGCCGAGGCGTCGTATACCAACCAAGAGACGCCGTTTCTCTTGACCCTGCGGCTGTTCCGCGAGCCGCGCAGCCGCTACGGCCGTCCCGGAGGACTGGACCGTGAAAGCTGTTTCTGGTACCGCGTGCTGGGCGCCGGCCTGCAGGCCCGGCTGCCCCTGGTCCTGCAGGTCGGCGCTGACCGGTTCACCAGCCTGACATTGGACGCGGGCGCTGAGGCGGTGAAGCTCGCGTCGGACGCGCCCGGCCTCTTCGCCTCCTCGCAGGCCTGGACCTGGCGCGGGGGCGCATCTTTTTTCAGCGGGGTTCAGCATGACCGCGATCCTTTTCCCCTGCTGGGTCTGCTGGGGTCGGCCGCGTATCATGCGGCCGGGCCGAACCAGTGGTTCGACGGCCGGGCGTTGACCTGGATGGGCGAAGGGTATTTCCCGGCCGGTCTTCCTGGACACGCTTGGAAACTGGGAGGCCGGGGCATGGCCCGGAGCGGCGTTTTGCCGGACGCGTGGGCCGGCCAGGGCCCCCTGGGCTGGGGCGGCGGCGACTTCACGTCCGACCGCGTGCTGACCCTGAGCGCCGCCTACCGCCTGCCCCTGGCGCATCTCGACGATGGTCCGGGGCTGTTTCCGTTCTTTTTCCACGCGTTGTGGCTGGAGGCCGTGGCCGAGCAGGGAGCGGGCTGGGACGGCGGTTTGACGTGGACGCAATGGCAGGAGCGCGGCAAGACCTCGCTGGGCGCGGCCCTGCATGTGGACACGCGCTGGTTCTGGTACCTGCCGGGCCGGATCAGCGCGACCGCGGTCTACCGGCCGCAGGACCGCGGCTGGTGGGGCGGCCTCTCCCTGGCCGTCGGCAGCCTGGGCGTTGCCGTGCAGCAGGTGCCAGGGTACTGATATGGCGCTCAGGGCTCTGCTCACCAAACTTCATCAAGACCCCCAGTTCACCGAACTCTGCCGCCTGCTGTCGCAGGGCCCCAAGCCCCAGGCGTGGGCCCTGGGCTGGTGGGGCGCGGCCTATTCGTATCTCTGGTCCGGGGTGCGGGAGCAGGTCCGCCGGCCTCTGCTCCTGGTGGTGCCCACGCAGGACGAGGCCCGGCGCCTGTACGACAAGTTCCGGATCTTTTTAGAGCACCCGGACCCCGAACGGGAGGAGTTGTTCCTGTTCCCGGGGCGGGAACTCCTGCCCTATGAACACAGCCTGCCGGACCTGGAGACCGAAGGCGAGCGCTTGGAAGTGCTGCTACGCCTGGCCCGCGGGCAGGCTTCGGTGGTGGTGGCCGCGGCCGAGCAGGTGCGCGAGGCGCTGCCCGCGCCCGGCTGGCTGCTCGGCCGCTGCCTGACCCTGGCCAAAGGCCAGTTCGTGGACCGCGACAAGCTTTTGGCCGACCTGGTGGAGCGCGGCTATGTGCGCGAAAGCATGGTGGAAGCGCGCGGCCAGGTGGCGGCGCGCGGCGGGATCGTGGATATTTTTCCGCCGGCCGATCTCGCGCCCTGGCGGGTCGAGTTCGCCGGTTCGGAGATCGTAAGCTTGCGCCGCTTCAGTCTCCAGCCCGACGAGCCGGCGCCGGCGGGAACGGCGCAGGAAGCCGGCATCACGCCGGCCCGATTGTTCGCTCCCGCAGCCGAGGAAATCAAGCAGGGTCTGGCGCGGCTCACGCGCCAGCACGGCACAGCCGCGGTCGCGCCCCTGGCCGAAAGCCTGGAGACCGATCCCCTGCGGCCGGGCGCGGAGAGTCACCTGCCGCATTTCGTGCCCACGGCCTGCCTGCTGGATTATCTGCCGCCCGCAACCGTGGTGGTGCTGGATTCGCCCGGTCTGTGCCAAAAGCAGGCCGAACAGGATGACAACCGCAACCATCGCTTGTTCGCGGAGCGCCGCGTCCAGGCCCCGCTTCTGCCTCCGCCGGAAAAACTGTTTCTCCCCTTTGCCGCCCTGGGCGCGCGGCTGGTGGCCGGCGCTTGCGTGCTGACCGGAAGGCTCAAGCAGCAAGTGTGGCCCGAGACCGAGCACTGGCCGCACGTGGCCGGCGTGGTCAAGGGCACGGACCCCATGCGGGGCAGCATCGAACTCCTGACGCGCGAAGCCCTGGCCCTGAAGCGCCAGGGACTGGAATTACATCTGGTCACCCACAATCCCGCGGAAGAACGGCGGCTCAGGCAGCTGCTGGCTGAGCAGGCAGCCACCCTGGAACAGCCGGACCTGCTCGGACATTTTACGTTCCATCTCGGCTACCTGCCCCAGGGGTTCCAGTACCCAGCTTGCGGGATCGTCGTCTTCTCCGACCAGGAGATATTCAACCGCCACCTGAACCGGCCGCGCGCCCGCCGCCTCAAGGGCGCGGCCTATCCTTCACAGCCCTTGAGCGACGTGCTGGAGCTCAAAGCCGGTGATCTGGCCGTGCATCGCGACCACGGCCTGGCCCGCTACGGCGGCGTGGTCAAGCTTGCCATTGACGGCGGGGAACAGGAATTCGTGCTCCTGCTCTACGCCAACGACGAAAAGCTCTACGTGCCCACGGACCAGCTGCGCCTGGTGGAAAAGTACCTCGGCAGCGAGGGCGCCCCGCGCCTGAACCATCTGGGCACCGGCGCCTGGGAGCGGACCAAACAGCGCGTGCGCGAGTCCGTGGCCGAGCTGGCGCGCCAGCTCCTGGACATCTATGCGGCCCGCCAGGTGCACGAGGCCCACGCCTTCGGGCCGGACACGGCCTGGCAAAAGGAGTTCGAGGAGGCGTTTCCCTACGAGGAGACCCCGGACCAGGCGCGGGCCATCCTGGAGGTCAAGCAGGACCTGGAGCGGCCCAGGCCCATGGACCGCCTGGTGTGCGGGGACGTGGGCTTCGGCAAGACCGAGGTGGCCATGCGGGCCGCCTTCAAGGTGACCCAGGAAGGCATGCAGGTGGCCGTGCTGGTGCCCACCACCATCCTGGCGGACCAGCACTTCGCCACGTTCAAGGAGCGCATGGCCGCCTACCCCCTGCGCATCGAACTGCTCTCCCGCTTCCGCACGCCTGGCGAGCAGAAGAAGGTCCTGCGTGACCTGGCCCAGGGCGCGGTGGACATCGTGATCGGCACGCACAAGCTCCTCTCCCGGGACGTGACCTTCGCCAAGCTTGGGCTCGTCATCCTGGACGAGGAACAGCACTTCGGCGTCAAGCAGAAGGAGAAGCTCAAGAAACTGCGTTCGGTGGTGGACGTGCTGGCCTTGACCGCCACGCCCATCCCCCGCACGCTCTATCTTTCCGTTTCCGGAATCCGCGACATCTCCGTGATCGAAACCCCGCCCTTGAACCGCCTGCCGATCCGCACCACCGTGGTGGAATATTCCGAGGCCGTGATCCGCGAGGCCGTACTGCGCGAGCTTGGCCGCGGCGGCCAGGTGTTCTTCATCCACAACCGCGTGCAGACCATCGGGCCCATGGCCGAGCGGCTCAAGCGGCTGGTGCCCGAAGCGCGGTTCGCGGTGGCGCACGGACAGATGACCCGCGACGAGCTGGAGCCGGTGATGGAACGCTTCATCAGCCGCGGCGAGGACGTGCTGGTCTCCACGACCATCGTGGAGGCCGGTCTGGATCTGCCCAACGTCAACACCATTCTCATCAACCGGGCGGACGCGCTGGGCATCGCCCAGCTCTACCAGCTGCGGGGCCGGGTGGGACGCGCGGACCGGCAGGCGTACGCCTATCTCTTCTACCCGGTCGGCGGTGCGGTCACGGGCGACGCGGAGAAGCGCATGCTGACCCTGCAGGAGTTCACCGAGCTGGGATCGGGGCTGAAGATCGCCCTGCGCGACCTGGAGATCCGCGGCGCCGGGGACATCCTGGGCCCGGAGCAGTCCGGCCACGTGACCGCCGTGGGATTCGAGACCTATTGCGGCCTGCTGGAAGAGGCGGTGCGGGAGCTCAAAGGCCAGCAGCAGGAGGCGCCAGCCGAGGTCCGCATCACCCTGGAGCAGGACGCGTATCTTCCCAGCGACTACGTGCCGGACACCATGGCCCGGCTCAACCTGTACAAGCGCCTGGCCGGGGTGCGCACGCCGGCCGAACTCGGCGCCCTGGCCCGGGAGATCGAAAGTCGCTTCGGGACTTTGCCGGCCCCGGCCCGGACCCTGGTCGAAGTGGCCGAATTGCGGGTGGCGGCCCAGGCCTTGCGGCTGCGGGAAGCGCACCTGGAATCCAAGCGCGCCCGCCTGCGCTGGCCCAAGTATTACCAGCCGCCCAAAGCCATCGTGGACCGCCTGCTGGCGGGAGCCTTGAAAAACCTGCGCTTTCTGCCGGGGGAGCAGCCGGGCTTGGAATTCGCCCTGCAAGGCCAGAACCCGCTGGCCGAGGTCAAAAAGTTCTTGTCCGACATAAATTCCGTGTGATATAACCAGTTAATTGAAGTATTGCGAGGAGGCACGCATGAAGCGTAAGACCTGGCAGGGCCTGGTTCTGGCGGCCGCCGGTGGGTGGCTGTGGGTGTCGGGTTGCGGTTCAAGCGACCAGAAAGTGCTGGCCGTGGTGGGCAGCCAAAAGATCACCGTCTCGGATTTCAAACAGGCCATTGGCAATCTGCCGGAGAACTATAAAATCCTGGCGGCGTCCTATAATGGCAAGCGCAAGATCCTCGACAACCTGGTCAAAAAGGAGCTTTTGGTCATGGAGGCCGAGCGCCGCGGCTATCCGAAAGACCTCGACGTCAAGGACAAGATGCGGGAGCTCCAGGACAAGGCACAAAGCGAGTTCAAACAGCGTTTGGCGGACATGCAGCAGCGCGGCAAATCACTGCCCCGGCAGGTGTATGAAAACGTTTTGCTTTCGGAGCTCAACCGCCGCCTGAAGGCCGAAGGGGCCGAGGGCGTTGAGGTCCAGGAACAGGAGATCAAGGAGTATTACGAAGACTACGCGCGGAAGCTGAAGGTGCTCAACCCAGCCGCGAAAGTACCGGCGCTGGCCGCCGTGCAGAAGCAGATCCACGCCATTTTGGTGGAAGAGAAGCTGATCGGAAAACTGCAGAAACAGCATTCCGTGGAAGTCAAGGAAACCCTTTTTCGGGAACTGTACGGCGACAGCAGTCAGGACCTGATCATAGACGATACCGGCAAACGCTGATCGCATCCGCGGCAGGGAGCGCAGCCGAGCGGCGGCAGCTGGAAATCCCGGGAAATGTTCTCCTCTTCTATCCTCGTGCATCATCAGGTTGTTTCAGCTCGCGCGGCGGATGGTTGAAAAATCCGGTTTCGAGCAGTAATAAGGTTTTTAAAATCCTGAGCGATTGACAATGGAAAATAGACCGCAACTGAGCTTTCTCTATCCTTCGATGGTTCTATTCTCAATTGCTCTGGATTCCGAGCGGTCAGTCGCAGGCTGATCGCCCGGAATCCTGGGGAGTCCCATGAGAAAAGCCCTGATCATCACCGCCGCGGTCCTTGCCGGGATGGTGCTGTTTTCCCTGGGATACTGGGTCAAGTATTTTTCCGGCCGGTGGCACGCGCCGCGCGTGCTGGTTACCGTGAACAACCAGGAAATCCTGGAGAGGGACCTGAAACGGGAAATGCGTTTTCTCCAGGCCAGCGAAGGCGCGGCTTTCTCCACGATCACCCGGGAAGATGTCTTGGACCGCATGATCAACGACCGCCTGATCCTGGATGAGGCGCAGCGGCTGAAAATTACGGTGCCGGACTCCGCGGTGGATGAATTTGTCGCCAAGTTTTGGGAGGGCTATTCCACGGAAGAAGCCACCCGCCTGATGGCCCAGCAGCAGCTCAAACCTTCGGACCTGCGCAGTCTGATGCACACCCGGATGCTGGTGGAAGCGACCATCAAACGCGCGGTCGAGGATCCCATCCAAATCGGCGAAGACGAGATCGAAGCCTATTACTGGGCCCACATCATGCAATTTTACCGGCAAGACCGGGTGCACGCCCGGCAGATCGTGGTCGAGACCAAGGCCCAGGCCGAAGCCATCCTGCAGGAGCTGGCCGCGGGCGAATCCTTCGCCAGCCTGGCCCAGCGGTATTCCCGCGGCCCGGAGAAAGACCAGGGCGGCGACTTGGGATGGGTGGAGAAGGAAGAACTGCCGCAGGCATTCTCCCGGGTGCTTTTCGGGCTCAAGGCCGGCCAGGTCAGCCAGCCGGTGTCCACCCCCTATGGACACCACCTGTTTCTGATCGAGAGCAAGCAGACCGGCGGCCGGATTTCCCTGGCCGAAGCCAAGGCCCTGATTGCCGAGGATTTGAAACTGCAAAAAATAGAAAAGACCTTCCAAGGCTGGCTCGAGAACCTGCGGGCCCAGGCCGCGATCGTCATCCATGCGCGTCGAGGTGCGGAATGAGCTGGAGAGGGAAACTTCAAAACAAGTCATTGCGAGGAGCCCTGGGTTTTTCAAGGGGCGACGAAGCAATCTCGCTCTTACTGGAAACGAGGGATTGCTTCGCGTCGCTCGCAATGACCCGCGCAAGAAGGAAGCCGGTATTTCCGGTCGTCTCGGCGGCGGTCGCCTTATGGTTCGGCCTGGCATGTCCCACTTTCGCCGCGACGGACGCGGCCAGCGCCGGCACCACGCCCGCGGCCGTCAAGGCCGTGCCCGCGGGCGCGCCGGTGGCCTGGAACCGGATCGAAATCCGGGTGGGCAGCGAGATCATCACCACCCAGGACCTCGAGGAGCCGATCCGGCAGATCCGCGAACGCCTGAGTCTGGAACTGCGGGGCGCGGAACTGGACGCGAAGGTCGAGGAGTACCGCAAACTCAACCTTGAGCGCGCCATTGAAAACAAGCTGCTGCTTTTGGAAGCGCAGGAGCAGAAGATCGAGGTGCAGGATTCGGTCGTCGAGGAGCAGGCGGACAAGGAAATCGAAGCCCTGCGCGCGCAGTTTCCCTCGGCCAAGGCGTTCCGCGAAAAACTCGAGCAAGAGCACCTGACCGAGCAGGATTTCCGCAAGCTCCGCCAGCAGCTCACCAAGGAGATGATCCTGCGCCAGCGGTTGCTGCAGACGAAAATGCAGGAGCTCAAGACCGGCGCGGAAATTACCGAGGCCCAGCTCAAGGCCTATTATCAGGAACACCGCAAGGATTTCCAGCGGCCCTCGCGGGCGCGGGTCAGCCAAATATTCGTGGCCCGGCCGGATACCGGTCTGCCGACCGACGAGTTCACGGCGCGCGATCAGCAGGCCCGGACCAAGATCCAGGCCGCCGCGAGCCGCCTGAAGCAGGGCGCGGATTTTGACCAGGTCGTCCGCGAGTATTCGGAACATGCCGCGACCAAGGACCGGGGCGGCGACATCGGCTGGATCGAACCCGGCGACACGGGCCTGCGCGAGTTCGAGAAAACGGTTTTCGGCACCCTGCCCCTCGGCAAACCGTCGGGCGTGGTTGATACGGCCCGCGGATACTTCATCGTCCGGGTCGAGGACCGGCAAAGCGGCGGCCAGATGCCGTTCGAGGAGGTCCAGGGCCAGATCCGCAAGCTGATCATGGAAGAAGGCTCGGAAAAACGCTACCAGGCCTGGATCGAGTCCCTTAAGCAGAAATACAAGGTCGAGTTTACCGAACAGAAAGGTTGAGATCCACCGATGAAGGACGCGGACCGGACGATCAGCCCCGAGGAGCTGCTGGAGATCTTTTCCAAGGTCACCGCGGAGTATAAGAAGCATCTGCAGCCTGCCCGGAAAGGGAAGCGGGACTACAAGATCACCAAGGCCGAGCTGCTGGCCATCTTCAAGAAGGTCAGCGCGTCCATTTGACGGCAGCGCAATAATCCGGCGAATAATTTTTTGGTTGTCATTCCGGCCCAGTCCTGGCGGACTTGGGCCAGGGCGAAAGCCGGAATCCAGCCATGCTGAAAGAATAAGACTTTTCTGGACCCCGTTTTTCAACGGGGTGACGAGCATTGAATTACCAATAGCCTTAATAAAGAAAAGCGAAAAAAGTCCTGGATTCCGGCTAAATACATGCCGGAATGACGGTAAAACAATAACTCCGCCAATCGACAATCACGATACAATAAAATGATAGTCTCTACTGGCAAGACATTATATAATTCCTTAACATTTCCCAGAGGAACTAGTCATGATCAGAGTTGCGATCGTAGGGGCCAGCGGCTACACGGGCGCGGAACTGGTGCGCCTGCTGTCCCTGCACCCGCAAGCCAAAGTGGTGGCCGCCACCTCGGATTCCTTTGCCGGCCAGAAGCTGTCCGACCTGTACCCGGCCATGGGCGCGGCCGGCGATATCGTCCTGCGCAAGCTGGCCGAAGCGGACCTTTCACCCAAAGCCGCCGACGTGGTGTTCCTGGCCGTGCCGCACGGCGAATCGCTCAAGCTCACCCCGGGCCTGGTGGCGTCGGGCGTCAAGGTGATAGATCTGTCCGGCGATTTCCGCTTCCCTGATACGGCGGTGTACGAAACCTGGTACAAACAGCCCCACACGGCCAAGGACCTGGCCGGCCAGGCGGTGTACGGCCTGCCCGAGCTCTTCCGGGAGAAGATCAAGACCGCGAAGCTCATCGCCAATCCGGGTTGCTATGTCACCTCGGTGGTGCTCTCCCTCTACCCCCTGGTGAAGAACGGCCTCGTGGACTGCCAGCATATTCTGGTGGACGCCAAGTCCGGCACCAGCGGGGCTGGCAGGAAGGTGCAGTACGAGACCCAGTTCGCCCGGGTGTCGGAGAATGTGATCCCCTACAAAGTGGGCGGAGTGCACCAGCACACGCCTGAAATGGAGCATTCCCTGCGCCAGGCCACGGGCAAGGAAGTGATCATCTCTTTCTCACCCCAATTGGTCCCGGCACGGCGGGGGATCCTGTCCCTGGCTTATGCCCGCTTGCTCAACCGGACGACGACTGCCGAGTTAACCAAACTTTATCAGGATTTTTACCGGCAGGAGTCGTTCGTGGAAGTGAGGACTACCGGTCTGCCTGAACTGGCCTCGGCCGTGGGCACCAACCGGTGCCTGATCAGCGTGGTGGCGGACGACCGGACCCAGACCGCGATCGCCGTAGCCAGCCTGGACAACCTGATCAAAGGCGCCTCGGGCCAGGCCATCCAGAACCTCAACCTGCTCTTCGGCCTGCCCGAAACCCTGGGTCTCACTGGCCCGGGCCTGTTGCCGTAATTCATCCCGTAAATTGAAGACTAAATTATACTTTTCCCCTCCCCCAAATGCGGTGGGATACCCAAAAAACGGTTACAAGGGGGGGCAGGGGAGGGGGCATAGGTTTGATACGAACGGGTCAGCTAATGACCTGCTAACTGATACGTGAACATTGCGGGACCCCTCACCCCCACCCTCTCCCGCGGCTTCGCCGGGGAGAGGGATTATATATTGTAAAGTCTGCATGAATTGATAAAATCCCCTTGCCATCATCCCTCCAGGTGTGCTATTATCCGCCCTCTCCCCTGAACAGGAACCCCTGCCTTCGGCTGGGGGAATATCTGAATTTCCTGTTCTGGGGATGTCGCCGTCCTACCCTGCAGAAGAGGCAGGGTAGGATTTGGTACCCCGGCCAATAGGCCGGGGGGCTCCATTAGGTCCCATCTCGGGACCCACTTCGCACGCCGCTGGACCGCGCCGGCAGTGTCCCCGCAGGGGATCCCGACCCGGGTTGAACGCGGCGGAGGCAAAAACCGTCAGGAGGCAGTATGGTCAACATTTCTATGAAGCAATTGCTGGAAGCTGGGGTTCATTTCGGGCACCAAACCCGGCGCTGGAATCCCAAGATGGAACGCTACATCTACGGCGAGCGCAACGGCATCTACATCATTGACCTGCAAAAAACCGTCAAAAAACTCAAAGAGGCCACCCGCTTTGTCCGCGACGTGGCGGCCGGCGGCCAGAAGATCGTCTTCGTCGGCACCAAGAAGCAGGCCAAGGACTCCATCCAGGAAGAAGCCACCCGCTGCTCCATGTTCTTCGTGAACCAGCGCTGGCTGGGCGGCACGCTTACCAACTTCCAGACCATCCGCAAAACCATCACGCGCATGAAGGCCCTGGAAGCCCAGCTTGCGGACGGGACGCTGGACAACCTGCCTAAAAAGGAAAAGCTGCTGGCGGTCAAGGAACTCGGGAAGATGCAGAAGACGTTGAGCGGCATCAAGGACATGGAAGAACTGCCCGGCGCGATCTTCGTGGTGGACACCAAGAAGGAACACAACGCCATCGCCGAATGCCGCCGTTTGGGCATCCCGATCGTGGCCATCGTGGACACCAACTGTGATCCGGATGAGGTGGACTACATCATCCCGGGCAACGACGACGCCATCCGGGCCGTCAGGCTGATCTCCAGCCTGGTGGCCGAGTCCGCCCTGGAAGGGATTGAGGCCCGGCGCCAGGCGCTGGAGCGGGAGAGCAAGGCCGAGGAATCCGCGGTCGCGGACGAACAATCGGCGGCCGCGAAAGATGAAGATTCCGCGGAGGGCGCGGCGGCGGAAGAATCAGGCGAAGTCGAGGCGAACGCGGTCGGCACCAACGTTTGACCGGCGTGCAGTCAGCAGAAACGGATCAAGGAGGCACGTTCATGACGATCTCAGCCAGCGTGGTCAAGGAACTGCGCGATAAGACCGGCGTAGGCATGATGGAATGCAAGACCGCCCTGCAGGAAACGGGCGGCGACATGGAGAAGGCGATCATCTACTTGCGGGAACGGGGTCTGGCCAGCGCCACCAAAAAAGCCGGCCGCGTGGCCGCGGACGGGCTCGTGACCGCGTACATTCACGCGGGCGGCAAGCTGGGCGTACTGCTGGAAGTCAGCTGCGAGACCGACTTCGTGGCCAAGACCGAGGCCTTCCAGAGCCTGTCCAAGGAACTGGCCATGCAGGTGGCGGCCTCCAACCCCCAGTACGTGCGGCGCGAGGACGTTCCGGACGAGATTCTTCAGCGCGAGCGGGAGATCTACAAGGCCCAGATGGGCGAGAGCAAAAAACCGGCCGAGATCCTCGAGAAGATCATCAACGGCAAGCTGGAGAAATATTTCGAGGAGACCTGCCTGCTGGAGCAGCCGTACATCAAGGAACCGTCGCGCAAGGTCAACGCTCTGGTGGCCGAGACCGTGTCCAAAACCGGCGAGAACATCCAGGTTCGGCGGTTTGTCCGCTATAAAGTCGGGGAGGAATAATGGCGCGGCGCAAGCAGGGCAACTATAAGCGGGTCCTGCTAAAGCTGTCCGGCGAGGCTCTCGCCGGCGCGGCGCGTTTCGGGCTGGACCAGCACACCCTGCAGGAGATCGCCGGCCAGATCCGCGCAGTGACCCGGGACGGGGTGCAGGTTGCCCTGGTGCTGGGCGGGGGCAATATCCTGCGCGGGTCGCTGGCCGAGTCGCGCGGCATGGACCGGGTGGCCGCGGACTACATGGGCATGCTGGCCACGGTGATCAACTCCCTGGCCATGCAGGACAGCCTGGAGCGGGCCGGGGTCCCCACCCGGGTGCTGACCGCCATCGAGATGCAGAAACTGGCCGAACCCTTCATCCGGCGCCGCGCCATCCGCCATTTGGAAAAAGGGCGGGTGGTGATCTTCGCGGCCGGCACGGGCAATCCCTATTTTTCCACGGACACCGCGGCCGCCTTGCGCGCCGTCGAGATCAAAGCGGACGTCATCCTCAAGGCCACCAACGTCAATGGCGTGTATTCCGCCGACCCGCGCCGCCACCCGAAAGCCAAACTTTTCCGGGAACTGAAATACATGGACGTGCTGCAGCGCCGCCTGCAGGTGATGGATTCCACGGCGATCTCCCTGTGCATGGACAACCAGCTGCCCCTTATCGTTTTCAATCTGACCCGGCGGGAAAACATCCGCTTGGCCGTGTCCGGAAAAGCGATCGGCACGCTGATCCATTAGGGGCATGAGATTTTCGTCGGTTGCAACACGAGCCGATCGGGCAAATTGACCGCCTTGAGCATTTATTTGCTCGGTTTGTTCTCGTTGCTCAAGTGCTCTGGGGCCTGATCCAATCACGATCTAGGCTCCTAGCCGGAGGTGGAAGCATGACCGCGAATTCCTTGCAGACCATCCAGCATGACACCCAGGAACGCATGACGCGGGCGCTGGAAGCGCTCAAACGGGAATTTCTCACCGTGCGCACCGGGCGCGCCTCGGCCGCCATTCTGGAGGGCGTCCGCGTGGAGGCCTACAACAGCCAGATGCCTATCAACCAGCTGGCCACCATCGTGACCCCGGACGCCAAGACCCTCGAGATCAAGCCGTGGGACGTGAGCCTCCTGGCGGAGATCGAGCGGACCCTGCTCAAGGCCAACCTGGGGATCACGCCGATGAACGACGGCAAGCTCATCCGCCTCTCGTTCCCGGCGCTGAACGAGGAGCGCCGCAAGGAACTGGTCAAGCACGTCCAGAAGCTCGCCGAGGACATCCGGGTCGAGCTGCGCAACCATCGCCGCAAGAGCATGGAAACCCTGAAAAACCTCAAGAAAGACAAACAGTTGAGCGAAGATGATGAAAAGGCGGCGGAAGCCCGCATCCAGAAGCTCACGGACGATTTCATCAAACAGGTGGATGTTCTCGTCCAGCACAAGGAAAAAGAACTGATGGAGGTTTGACCCCGTCCTCCCCGGCCGGCGGCGCACCCATGCCCCCCAAGCTCACTCCCCAGGCCGCAGGCCTTGATCCCGACCGGCTTCCCCGGCACATCGCGATCATCATGGACGGCAACGGCCGCTGGGCCAAGCGCCGCGGCCTGCCGCGCGTGCAGGGGCATCGCGCGGGCATGAACGCGGTCCGCAGCGTCATCCGCGCCTGCGGGGAGCTGGCCATTCCCACCCTGACCCTGTACGCTTTCTCCACGGAAAACTGGAAGCGCCCTGCCGCCGAGGTCCGTTTTTTGATGAACCTCCTGTTGGAGTTTCTGCGCCGCGAACTGGCGGAGCTGAACCGCCAGGGCGTGCGCCTCAAGCGCCTGGGCCAGCGCGAACGCATCCCGCCGCGGGTGCTTGCCCAGATCGACCGGGCCGTGGCCGCCACCGCGCGCAACCGGGGTCTCCGGCTCAACCTGGCGTTCAATTACGGCGGCCGCCGCGAAATCCTGGACGGCATCCGCAAGTACGTGAACCAACGGCCCCGTCCGGCACTGACCGAGGACCTCTTCGGCCGGCAGCTCTACACCGCGGGCCAGCCGGACCCGGACCTGCTCATCCGCACCTCGGGCGAGTTCCGGCTCTCGAACTTCTTGCTGTGGCAGCTCGCTTACGCGGAGATCGTGGTCAGCCCGGTACTGTGGCCCGATTTCCGCGCGCGCGAACTGGTCGCCGTGCTGCAGGAATACCAGCGTCGGGAGCGCCGCTTCGGCGGGGTGGAAGCGGTCGGACCGGCGCGCGGGGGGAACCGCCATGCTTAAGCGCTTGCTGGTCGCCGCGGTCTTTCTGCCGCTCTTCGTGTGGATCATTTATTTGCCCACGCGCCTGCCGTTTTTCATCCTCGTCCTCCTCGCGCTGAACGCGGCGCTGGCCGAACTGATCTTCCTGGTGCGGCGCAGGGGGCTGGCCGCGGCGCTGGTCTTGCCCCTGGCGGTCACCACGCTGGTGTGCCTGGCGGCCGGCTTCTACGGCGGGCCGTCCGCCGGCGCGCATCTGGAGGCCGCGGGCGTGGTGTGGCTGCTGCTCGCGGGCGCGCTTCTCCTTTTCAGCCTGCGGGAAGTGCTGGCCGGGTTCCGCGAGACCACGGTCGCGGCGGTCAGCGCGGCGGTCTTGCCGTTGGTGATCATCGCGGGCATCGGCAGTTTCGTGCTGCTGCTGTACCGCCTCCCGCAGGGGCCCCACTGGATCATCCTGCTCTTCGGGTTCAACTGGATCTACGACGCCGGGGCCATGTTCGGCGGCATGCTGTTCGGGCGGCGGAAGCTGGCGCCTTCCGTCTCGCCGTCCAAGACCGTGGAGGGCATGGCCGCGGGATTGCTGCTGAATATCCTGGCTGCTCTCGCCGCCTATGCGTGGTGGGAGGCCAGGGACCTCGGTTTCTCGCTGGCCGGCTTCGTGGGCCTGGGCCTGCTGCTCGGGATGCTGGCCCAGGCCGGCGACCTGGCGGAGTCGCTGCTCAAGCGCTGGGCCGGCGCCAAAGACGCCTCGCAGCTCATTCCCGGCCACGGCGGCGTGCTGGACAAAATAGACAACTTGTTTTTTACCGCGCCGGTGCTGTACGTGATCGCGTGGCTGATGCAGCTCTTATGAGGCGCAAACGGCTGAGCCTGCTCGGCTCCACGGGTTCCATCGGACGCTCGACCCTGGACGTGGTGGCGCGCCACCCCGGCCGCTTCCGTGTCGAGGTTCTGGCCGCTCACCGCAATGTCAACCTACTTCTCGCGCAATGCCGCCGTTTCCGGCCCGCGGCCGTGGCCCTGGCCGATCCGGCGGCGGCGCGGCGGCTGGCTCCGGGTTTGCGCCGCCTGCGGCGCCGGCCCCGGCTCCTGGCCGGGCCCGAGGGCCTGCGGCAGGCCGCGGCCTGGCCCGCGGCCGACCTGGTGCTGTCCGCGCTCATGGGCACGGCTGGCCTGCTCCCGACCCTGGACGCCATCCGCGCGGGCAAGGACGTGGCCCTCGCGAACAAAGAGACCCTGGTCACCGCGGGCGAAGTGGTGATGGACGCAGTGCGGCGTCACGGGGTGAAGCTCCTGCCCGTGGATTCCGAGCATGCGGCCCTGTCCCAGTGCCTGCGCGGGCACGCCGGCGTGCCGGTGCGCCGCCTGATCCTCACGGCCTCGGGCGGGCCGTTCCGGGAGCATACCGCGGCCCAGCTCGCGCGCGTGACCGTGGCCCAGGCCCTGCGTCATCCCACCTGGTCCATGGGCGCCAAGATCACGATCGATTCCGCCACGCTCATGAACAAGGGGCTGGAGATCATTGAGGCCCACCATCTCTTCGGCGTGCCGATTGACCGGATCGAAGTGGCCGTGCACCCGCAGAGCATCGTGCACTCGCTGGTGGAGTTCGTGGATGGCTCCGTACTGGCCCAGCTGTCGCAGCCGGATATGCGCCTGCCGATCCAGACCGCGCTCGCCGAACCCGAAAGGCTGGAGCGGATCGTGGCGCCCCTGGATTTCAAGGCCGGGTTCTCGCTCGCGTTCCTGGCGCCGGACACCCGGCGCTTTCCATGCCTGGCCCTGGCGTACCAGGCCGGCCGTCTGGGCGGCGTCGCGCCGGCCGTGCTGAACGCGGCCAACGAAGTCGCGGTCCAGGCCTTTTTAGACCGCCGCCTTGACTTTATGGGGATTCCCCGTATCATTAAAAATGTGCTGGCCCGCAGACCCAAACCGCGGACGTTGACCCTGGACACGGCCATGCGCGCCGATGCCTGGGCCCGGCACGCCGCAGAGGAGGCAATTCAATGCAAACCCTGATGATGGTGGCCGCCGGGCTGGTGGCCTTGGGGATCGTGGTTTTCGCCCACGAACTCGGACATTTTCTGGTGGCCAAAGCCGCCGGGATCCGCGTGGAAAAATTTTCCCTCGGCTTTGGCCGGAAGCTGGCGGGCTTTAAACTGGGAGAGACCGAATACCTGCTCTCGGTCCTGCCCCTGGGGGGGTACGTTAAAATGGCCGGCACGGACGCCCTGGACAAGCAGGTCGGCGATGCGGTGCAGCCGGGCGATTATTTTTCCCGTCCCTGGTGGGTCCGCATCCTGGTGCTGTTCGCCGGGCCGGCGGCCAATTTACTGACCGCGGTCCTGGTGCTGGGCCTGCTGTACGCGATCGGGTTCCAGGTTCCGCTGGCCAAACCCCAGATCATGCAGGTGGAAGCGAGCTCCCCGGCCCAGGCAGCCGGCCTGGGGGCTGGCGATATCCTGCTGGCGTTGAATGGTGAAGCGGTGGACAACTGGGAAACCTTCTCTGACCGCCTCAACGCCCTGAGCCAGGAGGGTCGGCCCGTGCGGCTGACCGTCCTGCGGCAGGGGCAGGAGAGCGTGCAGGAGGTTGCGCCCATGCGGGACGAGAAGACCGGCCGTTTTCGGCTGGGCGTGACCATTGGCGCGGCCGGTTCCAACGTGATCGAACGGGTGTACGTGGGCACGCCCGCGGAGATGGCGGGCCTGAAGGAAAAAGACCGCGTGCTGGCCGTGGAAGGGCAGACGGTGTGGAGCAAGTACGATTTCCAGCAGGCGGTGTGGCCGCGCGCCGGCCAGCCCACGCGGTTCACCGTGCAGCGGGGCGAGGAGCGGCTGGACATCACCTGCACGCCCATCGCGCAGCAGCTGCCCGGCGAGGGCAAGGTCGGGGTCATTGGCGTGAATTTCGTGCTCTCGGACCGGACCCAGATCCTGCGCTATCCCTTCTTCCAGGCGTTCGGGCTGGGCGCGGCGCAGACCGTGGGCATCACCCGCCTGATCCTTACGTCCATCTGGCAGATGCTGACCGGCCAGATCTCGGCGCGCGATTCCCTGGGCGGGCCGATCAGCATTATGCGCATGGCGGGCCAGGAAGCCCGCACCGGGGTGAAGGATTTCTTTTTCTTTCTGGCCAGCATCTCCATCATGCTGGGGATCATCAACCTGCTGCCCATCCCCGTGATGGACGGCGGCAATTCCTTGTTCTTCCTGATCGAGGGCATCCGGCGCAAGCCGCTCTCCCTGCGCGCGCAGGAAGTGTCTCAGCAGGTCGGCCTGGCTTTGCTGGTGGCGCTGATGGTGTACGCCACCTACAATGACATCTACAAACTGGTGGCCCCGGCCCTGGGCGGCACGCCTTGAAACGCGCCCACCGGCTCACAACCCGGCTGGTACGGGTGGGGAACCGCGCCCTGGGGCACGGACAGCCCGTGCTCGTGCAGTCCATGACCAACACCCCCACCGAGGACACGGGCCGCACCCTGGCGCAGATCCGGCGCCTGGCTGGCGCGGGCTGCGAGCTGGTGCGCGTGGCCGTGCCTTCGCAGGCCGCGGTCAAAGCCCTGCCGCGGATCGTCGCCCGCTCGCCCCTGCCCGTGATCGCGGACGTGCATTTCGATCACGCGCTCGCGCTCGGGGCCATCGCGGCGGGCGTAGCCAAGGTGCGGATCAATCCCGGCAATCTGGGCCTGGCGAAGTCCCTGCTGGTGGCCCGCGCCGCGGCACGGGCCAAAACAGCGGTGCGCATCGGCGTGAACGCCGGCTCCCTGCCCGAACGCTGGCGGCAGGCGGCCCGGACGCCCGCGGCCCTGGGCCGGCTCATGGCCCGCACCGCCACGCGCTACGCGGATGCCTTGGCAAAAACCGGCTTGCGCCACATCGTCCTATCCGTGAAATCCTCGGACATCCAGGCTTCTCTCGCCGCTTACCGTCAGTTGGCCGCGACCGCCCGGTGGCCCCTGCACCTGGGTCTGACCGAAGCCGGGGGAGAGCTGGCCGGCGGGATCAAGACCGCGGCCGGCCTTTCGCCCTTGCTGCTGGAAGGCATCGGCGACACCCTGCGCGTGTCCCTGACCGCGGACCCGGTGGCTGAGATCCGCGTGGCCAACCTGATCCTGGCGGCCACGGGCGTGCGCCGGCGCGGGCCGGACATCATCGCCTGCCCGACCTGCGGCCGCACCTCGGGCGACCTGTTCGGGATCTTGCACAAGGTCGAGCAAGCCCTGCGGACCGAAACCCGGCCCCTGACCGTGGCGGTCATGGGCTGCGTGGTCAACGGTCCGGGCGAGGCCCGGCACGCGGACGCGGGGCTGGCCGGCGCGCCGGACGGCACCTTCATGCTCTTCGCCCAGGGCAAGCCCCTGCGCCGCGTGAGCGCGGCCCAGGCCGTGCCCGCGCTGCTCGCGGAGCTGAAAAAGATCAAAATCCCCTAAATCCCACCACTTCGGAAGCTGGGATTACGTTTTTCATTCCTCTCCCCTGGGAGGCTGTGTCATAACGTTCGTTTTTGTGTTTGTTCGTCACCCCGGTGAAAACCGGGGTCCAGAAAAAGCTGTGAAATGAACACTTCCTGGATACCGGTTTCCGCCGGTATGACGGCAAAACCGCAAGCTTTTGAATTATGACACAGCCTCTGGCGAGAGAGGAATAAGGAGAAGGGGGACATCCTGAACCTGCCCTCTCCCCTCGCCCCTCCCACCACAATACCCGGGGAGGGGGAACCATCAGGAGCGATCTGTGAAATTTACCTTCGTCATTGGTCATGCATTGTTGCTCGGCCTTTCCCTTGTTACCGGCTGCGGCCGCCCGGGCCGCCTGGAGACCAACGCCGATCCCACCAGCCTGGTCCTGGACGCGGGTTCGCGCACGCTCTTCGTGGCTTGCGAGGGCAGCCGGACCGTCGAGGCCTGGGACGTGTCACGGCGCACCAAGACCGCCGAGGCCGAGGCCGGCCGGGGACCCCTGCGTCTGGTCCTGGACCAGACCGGCAGCCAGCTTTACGTCCTGTGCGGCGGCGACCGCCTGGTGCTGGCCCTGCGCGTGCCGGATCTGAAGCCCCTCAAGCGGCTGCGCCTGTCCGACGCGCCCTCCGCGCTGTGGGAAGATGTTGCCGCAGGCGCGATGTGGGTGGCCTGCGCGGATTCGAACTTCCTGCGCCCCTATGCCGGGAGCAACCCCCTGCCGGCCATCGAGACCGGTCAGGAACCCGTGGACCTGGCGCGCGCCGGGGACAAGGACCTGCTGTGGGTGGCCAACCGCCAGGGTGGGGATGTGGCCGTGGTCAAGCTCAGCGAAGGCCAAGTGGTCAAGCACGTCGGGGTGTGGCCCAACCCGGTGCGCTTGCTGCTGCCGTCCGAGAGCAACCGTCTGCTCGTGCTGTGCCAGGGCCAGGACGCCCAGCCGCCGCAAAGCCGGGTGCAGATCGTGGACACGCTGTACCAGTCCGTCGGCCTGTCCTGGCCCGCGGGCGTGGATGCCCGCGATTTCGCTCTCAGCCCGGACGAACAGCGGCTGTACGTGCTCACGGCCGAGCGCTTGCTGGTGCTGTCGAGCGATATCGGCGTCCAGCTGGCCAGCCTTAAAGTGGGCAAGGAACCCCGGGCCCTGGCCCTCTCCTCGGACGAATCCACAGCTTTCATTTCCTGTCAAGACCAGCATGAGATATTGCTGGTCAAGCTCACCCCGGGCAAGTGGCTTCGGTAAACGACGAGCAACCGTTCGTTTTCTATTACCGTCACCCCGGCGTGGTTCTAGCCGGGGTCCAGGATCGAACGCCCCCTTGCGCCCCCTCTTTACCAAAGAGGGGGCGGGGGGAGTTGGATTCCGGCTCAATACATGCCGGAATGACGAACCACGAAAGAGCCCTATTAACTTGAAGAAGCTCAAGATCAAATGCCGTCCCGAGGATTTCGTGGTCGAGGAACTGGCGGACCTGCCGCTGTCCCAGCGCGGACGGTTCGCGGTCTACTGGCTGAGCAAACGCGGCTGGAACACGGTGGACGCCCTGCGGCGCATCGCCAAGACCTGCGGCGTGCCGTTCGAGCGTTTCGCGTACGGCGGCAAGAAGGACCGGCACGGCCTGACCGGCCAGTGGGTGACCGTGGAAGACGCCCGGCCGTGCCGCGTGGAGGGGCAGCCCTACCAGTTCGCGTTCCGCGGCTATTCGGACCAGCCCATGGGACCCCAGCGGATCCAGGCTAACCGCTTCGCGATCACGGTGCGGCACCTGACCAGCGGCGATATCCGGCGCGGCCTGGCCGAACTGGAGGCGGTCCGCGCCCACGGCTTCGTCAATTATTTCGACGATCAGCGCTTTGGCGGCTGGGACCGCGACCTGGGATTCCCGGCCGAGCGCCTGCTGCGGAACGAGTTTTCCGAGGCCCTGCAGATCTTCACGGCCGGCTGGTACCCCGAGGATACGAAGACCGCCAAGGAGCGCAAGCGAGGCCTGCGGGCCGCGTGGGGCGACTGGGCCGCGTGCCTGAAGCTGGCGCAGACCCGCTGGGAGCAGGAAACCTTCGGTTATTTGGCGCGCCGTCCGGACGACCTGCTGGCTGTGCTCCGGCGTCTGTCCCGGGAAACCGCCTCGCTCGCGGTGAGCGCCTTCCAGTCCTTTTTATGGAACGAGCTGGCCCGCCGTTTGCTGCTGGAAGCGGGCTGGGCCGAGCGCCGCTATACGGGCAAGGTGGGGGACTATGTTTTCTACGGCGCGCTGCCAGCCGAGACCAGCGCCAGCCTGCTGACCTTGGACGTGCCGCTCGCTGACAGTCAGGCGCGCATGCCAGGCGGGCAGCTCAGCCGCCTGTACGCGGACCTGCTGCGTGAGCGCGGGCTCGAACCCGGGGCCTTCGGCCGCTTTCCCCTCTCCCAGGCGTTCTTCGGCTCCGCGCCGAGGCCTCTGGCCGTCAGGCCGGAGGAGGTCTCCGCGGAAACGATCCCGGACGAGCTCTATCCCCGGCACAAAGCCCTGCGACTTGGATTCACCCTGGGACGCGGCAGTTACGCCACCATGCTCATCAAAAGGTTGTTCGCCGCGCCGATCCGCCAGCCTGGAACTCCCATTCAATCCCTCCGCTAAGGGTGGGTATCTGCCGGGAGACGGCCTCACCAGCCGCTCCGCTTTAAAAGTTATCGTTCGGATCCGGAGTGCCTCTCCGGATCCGAACGTAAGATATCGGAGGCCTTGAGGCGGCGACCGGCAGATACCCAACCTCTTCTTCTCCCTACCCCTTGCCCAAGCCGGAGGTTTATGAGAAAATTGCCGGGTTTAAGATAACCTCGCGGCACGATACGAGTGGTTGGTGGCGGAATAATAATTGTTCGTCACCCCGGCATGAATCCAGCCGGGGTCCACAAGCTGGTCTTGGGTAAAAGTGAAACACAGAATTCAATTCCTGGATACCGGCGAAGACCATGCCGGTGTGACGGAAAAAGAAATACCGTGGATAAACCTGAAACGAGGAATCACAACCTTATGCGTTGGAGCCAGACCCTGATTGACACCCTGAAGGAAGTGCCGGCCGAGGCCGAGGTGAAGAGCCACCAGCTCATGCTGCGGGCCGGATTCATCAAGAAGCTGGCCGCCGGGCTCTACTCCTACCTGCCGCTCGGCTGGCGGACCATCCGCAAGATCGAGCAGATCGTGCGCGAGGAGATGGACGCGGCCGGCGCGGTCGAAGTGATGCTGCCCATCCTCTCGCCCGCGGAGCTGTGGCAGGAGACCGGCCGCTGGTCCCAGTACGGCGCGGAACTGTTCCGCGTGCAGGACCGGCATGAGCGCCAGTTCGCGCTCGGCCCCACGCACGAGGAAGTGATCACGGACCTGGTCCGCCGGACCGTGAAGTCCTACCGCCAGCTGCCCCTCAACTGCTACCAGATCCATACCAAGTTCCGGGACGAGATCCGCCCGCGCTTCGGCGTGATGCGGGCGCGGGAGTTCCTCATGAAGGACGCCTATTCCTTCGATCGCGACGAGGCCGGGGCCGAGGCGGCGTACGCGAAGATGTACGAGACCTACCACCGCATCTTCCGGCGCTGCGGTCTGCGCTTCAAGGCCGTGGAGGCCGATCCCGGAGCGATCGGCGGCTCCTTTTCCTCCGAGTTCATGGTGCTGGCCGAGACCGGCGAAGAGGCCATCGCGACCTGCGGACAGTGCGCCTACGCGGCCAATGTGGAGAAGGCCCAGGGCGAGCTCCCCGACCCCTCGGCCCCCGAAGCGCCGCAGGAGCGCAAGCTGGTGTCCACGCCCGGCCAGCACACCGTGGAGGAGGTCGCGGCCTTCCTGCGGGTGCCGGTGACGCGCCTGGCCAAGACCCTGCTCTACGCGGCGGACGGGAAGCTGGTCGCGGTGGTCATTCGCGGCGACCGGGATGTGAACGAGATCAAGCTGCGCAACGCGCTGGCCGCCCAAACGCTGGCGCTGGCCTCGCCGGAGCAGATCCGGCAGGCCACGGGCGCGCCCGTGGGATTCGCCGGGCCCTTCGGGCTCAACGGCGTGGCCGAGATCATCCAGGACGACTCGCTGGAGGGCGCCGCCAATCTCGTGACCGGCGGCAACCAGGCGGACACGCACGCCACGGGCGTCACGCCCGGCCGCGACTACCAGCCCAGCCGGGTGCTCGACCTGCGCGTGGCGCGCGCGGGCGACCACTGCCCCCGGTGCGGCGGGGAACTCGGCATCGAGCGCGGCATCGAGGTCGGCCACGTGTTCAAGCTGGGGCTGAAGTACTCGCAGGCCATGCAGGCCTCGTTCCTGGACGAGGCGGGGCAGGAACGCCTGTGCGTCATGGGCTGCTACGGCATCGGCGTGTCCCGCATCGCGGCCGCGGCCATCGAGCAGAACCACGATGAGCAGGGCATGATCTGGCCCATGCCGCTGGCCCCGGTCCAGGTGGTGCTGCTGCCCATCGCGCCCAAGGACCCGAAGGCCGGCGCCATGGCCGAGGAGGTTTACGCGGAGCTGACGGCCGCGGGCGTGGAAGCGCTGCTCGACGACCGCGACGAGCGGGCCGGGGTCAAGTTCAAGGACGCGGACCTGCTCGGCATCCCGCTTAGGCTCACCTTCGGCAAGCACGCGGCCGAGGGCCTGGTCGAGCTGAAGCGCCGGGACACCGGCGAAACGGCGCTGGTGCCCCGCGCTGAAGTTGCGGCCCGGGTCAAGACCCTGATCGCGGAACTTCTGCAGGCCGTCCGTCCCGCCGCATGAACATCGGGCTGGCGACGGACACGTACCTGCCCCGCATCAACGGCGTGGTCCAGTCCGTCGCGACCTTCGCCCGGGAGTTCCGGCGCCTGGGGCACCGCGTGGTGATCTTCGCGCCCGCGTTCCCCGGGAACGAGCAGGAGGAAACGGACGTCTGGCGCTTTCCCAGCCGGCGCCCCCGCAACAATCCCGAAGACCGGTTGACCAATCCCCTGCATCCGAGCTCGCTGCGCCTGATGCGCCGGCTGTCCGGCCTGGAACTGGACGTGGTCCATACCCATACGCCGTTTTCCCTGGGAGGCATGCTGTTGCGCTGGGCGCGCCGGCACCGCGTGCCCACGGTGCATACCTACCATACCTATTTTGCGCGCTATGTCGAACATTACCTGCGCCCCGTGCCGCACCGGACCGGCCAGTGGCTGGTGCGGCGCGTCTCCAGATCCTTCTGCAACCGGCACGATCTGGTGGTGACCCCCTCCCGGGCCATGGCCAGGATCCTGCGCCGCTACCAGGTTACCGTTCCGATCCGGGTCATTCCCACGGGCGTGGACCTGGAGGAGTTCAAGCGCGGCCGGCGTGCCCAGGGGCGCGCGGCCTTCAACCTGGGGCCGGACGACCAGGTCCTGCTCAGCCTGGGGCGCATCTCCGGCGAGAAGAACCTGGAACTGCTGCTGGACGCGCTCGTGCGCCTGGCGCCGGCCCATCCACGCCTGCGCCTGGTGCTGGCCGGGTCCGGGCCGGACCTGGACAGCATGCGGCAGGAGACCAGGCGGCGCGGACTGGCGGACCGCGTGGTCTTCGCGGGTTACGTGCGGGGCCAGGGCCGGCTCGACCTCTACGCCGCGGCGGACGTGTTCGTGCTGTCGTCCAAGACCGAAACCCAGGGGCTGGTGCTGAACGAAGCCATGGCCGCGGGCAAGCCCTGCGTGGCCGTGGGCGCCATGGGTGCCCGCGAAGCGCTGAAGCACGGCGGCGGCGCGCTGGTTCCGAACCAGCCCGCGGCGTTCGCCGCGGCCGTGGAGCGTCTGTTGGCCGATCCCGCCTGGTACGCGGCCAAACAGGCCGAGGCCCACGCTCAGGTCGCGCGCTATTCCGCCGCGGCCAAAGCGGAAGAACTGCTGGCCAGCTACCAGGAGCTGGCGGCGAAGAAGAGATCAAAGGCCTGAAAAGCCAAAAGGAGCCTTGCACATCATGCACATCGGAATGGTCACGGACACGTTTCTGCCGCGCATCAACGGCGTTACCAAATCCACCCTGACCTTCGCCGAGCATTTCCGGCGGCTGGGCCACCGCGTGACTATTTTCGCCCCTCAGTATCCCAAGGCCCAGGACGAGAGCGCGGACGTCTGGCGCTTTCCCTCGTACTTTCTTTTCTTCAGTCCCGAGGACCGGCTGAGCAATCCGCTGGGTCTGGCCGCGCGCCGCTTATTTAAAAAACTTCCGGCGCTCAAGCTCGATATCCTGCACACGCAAACGCCCTTTGCCCTGGGCATGGCCATGGCCCGGTGGGCGAAGCGCCGGGGGGTGCCGTCCTTGCACACCTACCATACCCTGTTTGAAGCCTACATGCCCCACTACTTCGGCCTGCTCCCCCGGTCCCTGGACAAACCCATCGTGGCCTCCTTTTCGCGCTGGTTTTGCAATCTGCACGACCAGGTGGTGGTGCCTTCGAGCGCCATCGCCGACGTGCTCGCCGGTTACCGCCTCGCCGTGCCCGTCAAGGTCCTGCCCACGGGCACGGACCTGTCGCCCTTCCAGAACCTGGACGGCAACCGCATGCGCGAAAAGCTGGGCTTTGGCCCGGAGGACAAGCTGCTGCTTTCCATGGGCCGGGTGGCGCACGAGAAGAACATCCCGTTTTTGTTCGACGTGCTGGAGCGCCTGAAATCCGAACAGCCGCGGGCCAGGCTGGTGGTGGCCGGGCAGGGTCCGGCGCTGGAATCCGTGAAGGCCGAAAGCGAACGGCGGAAGCTGGGCGAGCGCGTGATCTTTCTCGGCCTGCTGAACCGCCGGGACTGGGCGGACCTGTACGCCGCGGCGGACCTGCACCTGCTGGCTTCGGTCACCGAAACCCAGGGCCTGGTGCTGACCGAGTCCATGGCCGCGGGCACGCCCTGCGTGGCCGTGGCCGCCATGGGCGTGCGGGACGTTATGCAGGGCGGCGGCGGATTGGCCGTATCGCTGAACGTCGAGGAGTTCAGCCAGGCGGTCAACCGTTTGCTGGGAGATAAAACGCTCTACGCGGACAAGGTCGCGGAGTGCGGCCGCCAGGCCGTCGCGTGGTCCGCGGAAACCAAGGCCAAGGAAATGCTGGACAACTACGCCCAGCTGATCGCCGCGAAAGGAAATGTCCGCTGATGCCGCCGCTCGCGTCCACCGCTCTCCTGGCCCTGGGTCTGGTCGCCCTGCTCACCCTGCTGGCCCTCTGGCTGAAGCGTCTGGCGGAACGCACCCTGCCGGCCTGGACCCGCGCCAGCGCGCTGCAGCAGCTCTCCCGTTCCCATCCCGGCAAATCCCTGGAAGACATCGCCGTCATCCTGGCTGACCGCGAGCGGCGCTTCAGCCGCCTGCTCCCCTGGCTGCCGTGGCAGGCCCTGGCAGGTCTCGTCGCGGTCTGGCTCGCCTGGCGGTTCCTGGCGCCGCCGCAGAGCGTGTTCTGGCGGACCCTGGCCCAGAACTTCGGCGTGTTCTTTTTCATGCTCCTGGCCATGCTCCCGCTCTTCTACATCCTCCGGGACCTTCAGCGCGCCACCCTGAAGCGCGTGCAGGAGCTGGCCGGGAAGCGGTAAAGCCGTCCGATAAAAAGGCGTAATAAACCCCGCCCCTGCCTGGTCTAATTTGATGCGGCCCCATTGCGCTCCTGTGTAGGAGGGATCAAAACATGCTGCGAACAGGCTGGGTTCTCGCGCTGGTCTTGGCTTATCCTGCGGTAGGGATGGCGGCCTTGACCTACCAGGACCATCCCCGCGCTGACAGCGACCTGGTCGAACGCGCGGTGTTTTCCGGCGCGCAGGAGGTCGCCAGGCTCGCGCTGGACGGGAACGGGAACGTGATCCGCTCCACGGGAACGGTACCGGATGGCGTAGCCGAATACTACGATAAAGACCAACGCCTGCGCGGCCGCCTCACGTTCCAGGGCGGGGTGCTGTCAGGACCTGCCGCGACCTACTATCCGGATGGAACCCTATACCTGGAAGCGAATTACACCGGGAACCGGCTGCACGGCGCCTACCGGCTATACGACGCGCAGGGCAGGTTGAAGACCGATTACCGCTTCCAGGACGGACGGCTGGACGGGGAACAGAAAGTCTACTACGACAGCGGCCAGCTCATGAGCCGGTCCCGCTACAGTTACGGCGTCAAGGACGGTCCGCTCCTCATGTACCACGAGAACGGACGCGTCGCGTATAAAAGCGACTATCACCAGGGACACCAGCTGCGACGTGCGGAGTTCGACGAGGACGGCCGTGAGATCGGGACCCGGCCCGGTCCCTCCGCCGGCCCTCCGGACGCGGAAGAACCGGCTGTCGAAACCGGCGCCGGCGCGGCCGTGGAACCCGAGGCGCAGCTGACTGAGACCAGGGCAGAAACCCCCGATGGGGGAGGCGGGCACCGAGCCTCAGACCGCTGGCAGGGCAGGATCGTGATCTTCGGCAGCGTGCCTTCGGCGGCTTTTTCCATGGCCCGAGTCAATGCCTACTTGAACGACTGGGATGAATTCCTGAACTATTACGGCGTGCGTTCCAGCCTGGGTCTGGCGGCGCAGTCTACCTTTACCGGCGGGGCGGGGTACTGGGTCAGCGATGCGGTCTTCGCGGGGTTTGAAGGGGAAGTACTGAGCTGTGAAACCTCATCTGGCGGCGATCAGCTGGGGGTGGATTTCCGCGCGCGGGCTCTGGAACTGGGGGCGTTTGTCCAGGTCGGCACCCATGTGCCGCCGCATGTGTTTATGGCCGGCTTGGGAGGCTACAGTGTCACTCTGATCGATGCCTGGGAGTACCTGCATCTCAACGCGGTCGGTTATAGCGACGCCTTCCGGGTTTTTCACGGTTCGACCCTGGGTTTAAAATTCATGGCTGGGTATCAGGTCGAGTTGGCGCCATTTTTTGGACTGGGAGTGGATCTGGGCTACCGCCTGGCCGCGATCAACGACGTGACCTTTACGGCGGATAATTACCAGGAGGAGCCGTTTATCTACGCCGGCGATCCCATCAACCTCGATTTCAGCGGCTTCTACGTCCGCGCGGGTCTCCGCCTGTATTTTCAGACCCGGTGACCTCCATCCCCTCCGCGGGGGGTGAATGCGGAATGGTTGCTCCGTGGATGTCGCCAAGAGGGGGTAGCGAGGGGTGCGGTTGGTATCCCGGTGGGAGCCCTTCGGTCCCCAAAGGGACTTCTTTCAGTCGCCGGGGGGCTCCATCGCTTCCGCAGGACATTCCGGGTCCTCCAGGTAAAATATTCAAAAAAAGATTTTCTGTTCATTTGTGGATTTTTTGCTACAATGTTTTTGAATTGGTGCGTGCTACCGCGGTCATTCACGACTCTCTCTCCCCAGCCAGTGACAGACCTCCTCCCCTGCGCCGAATGCCGCGTGCCGGATATATGTCAGCGCCGCCTCAACCACTCGGCTGGAGTCGCGGATGAGCCCGGAAATCATTGTCGAACCCGCTGGCCTGACACCCCGGTTGCAGACCCTGATCGAGAACCTTGACCTTTCCCCCGAACATAAAAAGACCCTCCTGGACGCCCAAATCCGTTCCATCCGCATCAGCGCCCAGCCGGCCTTGCTCATCGTCCGCCTGGACGCCGCGCAGCTCCTGCCCGCCGACGGCCTGGAACAGCTGCGCGCCCGTCTCGGCGAGATGCTGGAAACCAGCGGCGGGACGCAGATGGTGTGGGATGTGTACTATCCCGAGGGCGCCGTGACGCCCGCCCAATACTTGGAGGCCCACTGGCACGACCTGCTTGGCATCCTGTCCCGGCACGTGCAAATGGCCCGCGCGTATCTGTCCCTGATCCAGGTGTCCAACGGCGAGCCCAATCGCCTGCGCCTGGCTCTGCCCAATGCCATGACCCTTTCCGCCCTGCAGCGCCAGTCCGGCGACAAAATCTTGAGCCAGCTCCTTACCGAACGCCTGAGCCGGGCCGTGAGCGTGCGCTTCGAGATCGGCCACTTCGAGGAAGAGCTCAAGCGCCGCGAGGCCCTGTACCAGAAGCGCCTGCGCGAGGAACTGGAGCGCATTCAGAACGAGAGCGCTGACGCACCCGCGGCCGGAACCGCCGCCTGCGAGGGCGGTCCGGCCTCGGCCCCCGCCCCCCTGCGCGTGCTCTTGGGACGCAAAATCGCCAGCCCGCCCCGCCCCATCGCGAGCCTCACGGAAGAAGAGGACCAGGTGGTGCTGGAGGGCGAGCTCATCACTTTCGAATGCAAGACCTTGCGCACCGGCCGCCAGCTCGCCCTCATGGACGTGTACGACAAGACCGGCACCTTGAACGCGCGCCTGTTCGTGGACGCCGGCAAAACGCTCTCCCCGGAGATCAAGGTCGGCGCCTACGTGCGGATGCGGGGCACCCTGCAGTTCGATAAATTTTCCCGCGACCTGTGCCTGCTGGTGCGGGACGTCTCCCTCGGCGCCAAACCCGAGCGGCGGGACTGCGCCGCGGAAAAGCGGATCGAGCTCCACGCCCACTCCCATATGAGCGCCATGGACGCCCTGGTCGGCGTGACCCAGCTGGTGGCCCGGGCCGCGGCCTTTGGCCATCCGGCCGTGGCCTTGACCGACCACGGCGTGGTGCAGGGCTTTCCCGAAGCCATGGCCGCGGGAGAGAAACACAAGATCAAGGTCATCTACGGCATGGAAGGCTACCTGGTGGAGGACGAATGGCTCGGCATCAAACCGCCGCAGAAACCGCCCCGGCCTTACCATATCTGCCTGCTGGTGGCCGAACCCCGCGGCATTCGCAACCTCTACCATCTGGTGTCGGAAGCTCACCTCGGTCACTTTTATTACCATCCGCGCATTCCCCGGTCCTTGCTGGAGAAATACCGCGAAGGACTGCTGCTGGGCTCGGCCTGCGAGCAGGGCGAGCTCTTCCGCCGCCTGCGCGAGGGCGCCGCGGGGGAAGAACTCGAAACCATCGCCCGGCGCTACGACTATTTGGAGATCATGCCGCGCGAGAACAACCGGTTCCTCATCCGTGAGGGCCTCGTGGCCGGCGAGGACAAGCTCCTGGCCATGAACCAGCGGATCTATGAACTGGGGAAGCGGCTGGGGCTGCCCGTGGCGGCCACGGGCGATGTGCATTTTCTCGAACCCGGGGACGAAGTGTTCCGCTCGATCCTCCACGCGGGCATGGGTTATGCGGACGCGGACCTGCAGGCGCCGCTGTATTTCAAGACCACCGAAGAGATGCTCGGGGAGTTCGCCTATCTGGGCCCTGACGGCGCGTACGACGCGGTCGTGGCCGCTCCGCGCAAAATCGCGGAGCGGATCGGCGACATCCAGCCCGTGAAGAAAAAGTTCCATCCCCCCAAACTGCCCCGGGCCGAGGAGGAGCTCAAATCCACGGCCCTGGCCAGGGCCCGCGAGGTGTACGGCGGTTCCCTGCCCGAAGAGGTGGAGAAGCGCCTCCGGCGGGAGATCACGGCCATCACCAAGAACCACTTTGCCTCGCTCTTCATGATCGCGCGGCGCCTGGTGCAGAAATCCCTGGCGGACGGCTACCTGGTCGGCTCGCGCGGCTCCGTGGGCTCCTCTCTCACGGCCACCATGCTGGGTATCACGGAGGTCAACCCCTTGCCCGGGCATTATCTGTGCACCGCCTGCCGGCACCATGCGTTTCCGGGAGACGGCCGCATCGGGCCCGACCTGCCGGACAAGTCCTGCCCGGCTTGCGGCCAGGTCATGGAAAAGGAGGGGTTTGACATCCCCTTCGAGGTCTTTATGGGTTTCGAGGGTGATAAACTGCCGGATATTGACCTGAATTTTTCGGGAGAGTATCAGGCCAAGGCGCACAAGGCCCTGGAGGAAATATTCGACCGCGCGCATATTTTCCGCGCGGGCACCATTTCCACGGTGGCCGACCGCATTGCCTACGGATTTGTCAAAAAATACCTCGAGGACAACAAACTGGTGGTGCGGGAGGCCGAGGTCAACCGGCTCACCCGCGGCTGCGCCGGCGTCAAGAAAACCACGGGCCAGCACCCGGGCGGCATCATGATCGTGCCGCAGGACATGGAAATTTATGATTTCACGCCCGTGCAGCGGCCGGCCGACGACCGCAGTTCGGAGATCGTGACCACCCACCTGGACTACCACGCCATTCACGACGCGCTGCTCAAGCTGGACCTGCTCGGCCATGACGATCCCACGTCCCTCAAGCGCCTGGGCGATCTGACCGGCGTGGACGTGCGCTCCATCCCGCTCGACGATCCGGAGACTCTGGCCATTTTTTCGGGCGTCTCCAGCCTGGGGCTCGCGGCCGAGGCCATCGGCACGCCCATCGGCACCTTGGGCATTCCGGAGTTCGGCACCGAATTTGTGCGCCAGATGCTGGAAGCCACCCGGCCCAAGCTGTTTTCCGAGCTGGTCCGGATCTCCGGACTCTCGCACGGAACGGATGTGTGGCTGAACAACGCCGCGGACCTGATTCGCGAGAAGACCGCCACGCTGTCCACGGTCATCTCGGCGCGCGACGACATCATGAATTACCTGATTACCCGCGGCATGGATCCGGCCCAGGCATTCAAGATCATGGAATCCGTGCGCAAGGGCAAAGGCCTGTCGCCTGAACAGGAGCAGAGCATGCGCGATGCGGCGGTGCCGTCCTGGTACATTGACTCCTGCAAGAAGATCAAGTACATCTTTCCCAAAGCCCACGCCGTGGCCTACTGCCTGATGGCCTTCCGCATCGCGTATTTCAAGGTACACCATCCCACGGCTTTCTACGCCAACTACTTCACCCTGAACGCGGAGTTCTTCGACGCCCAGCTGGTGGCGCGCAGCGGCGCGCAGAAAGTGGCCGAGCGGATCCAGGAACTGCGCGGCCTGCAGGACGCCACGGCCAAGGACAAGCACACCCTGACCGTGCTGGAAGTGGCGCGTGAGGCGTTCGCCCGCGGCCTGCGCTTCAAACCCGTGTCGCTGATGGAGTCGGACCCGGCGAAGTTCCTGATTGTGGCCGAAGGCGTACTGCTCCCGCCCCTGGTTTCACTCTCGGGCCTGGGCGCGACCTGCGCCCAGCGCATCGTGGAGGAACGGTCCAAAACCTCATTCCGCTCCATCGAGGATCTCTCGCGCCGCACGGGCGCCAACAAGAACGTGGTCGAGATCCTCATCCAGCACGGCTGCCTCGGCATCCTCCCCAAGACCGACCAGACCACCCTGTTTTAATTAATCCATATGCCTCCGCAGGGGCGGACCCCTGTGTCCGCCCAAAAAGAAAAAGGGCAGGCACATAGGCCTGCCCCTACGAAAAATATCAGGATATTTGCAAATGGATGGTAGGGGCGGCTCTGCGTGGCCGCCCGAACATGGTTATATGTTTACGTTGAGTGCCAGCCAGCGCTTATCCGCCAGCACCACCGAGGTTTCGCGGTGCGTGGGCGTGAGCTGCCAGTAGCGTTCCAGGAGCGCCCAGCCCTGTTCCCGCGGCAGGAGGGTGAAGCCGTGGCGCTGGTAAAAACGGAGGGCCCAACCGGCCGCGGCCCAGGTGCCGACCAGCACGGGGGTCGTGCCGGCGCGGGACAGCAGGTGGCCGAGCAAGCGTCCGCCCACGCCGGACCGCTGGCAGGCCGTGCGCACGTAGGCGTGGCGGATCAGCATCACGTCGCCTTTGTCCTGCAGGCCCATGACGCCGGTCAGCCGGCCGTTGTCCTCGTACACCCAGAACTCCACCCCGGCCGCGATCTCGTGTTCCACCTCGGAAGGCGTGAAGTACGGCTCATGCCAGCATGCGGACGGGATCACGCCGCGGTAAGCCCGGGCCGCGTCCGCGACGATGTCCGCGATCATATAGGCTTCCTGGATATCAGCCGGCCGGATCATGGCACCACCCGGACCTCGGGCTCCAGCCGGACCTGGTGCCGGTCCCACACGCTCCGGCTGATCACCTCCATCAGCGCCAGCACGTCGGCCGTGGTGCCCGTGCCCGTGTTGACGATGAAATTGGCGTGGCGCTCATAGACTTTCACGCCGCCGACCTGCCGGCCTTTCAAGCCGCAGGACTCGATCAACGAGCCGGCCGAACGGTTGGAAGCGTAGTCGTTCTTGAACACGCAGCCGGCCGAGGGCAGGAGGAACTGGCCCTTCTGTTCGCGGTCCTGCCGGTTCGCCGCGCCCTGGGCGCGGATGCGTTCCGGGTCCCCGGGCGAGAGCAGGAGCGAAGCGCGCACGATGATCCACGGCCGGGTCTGGAAGACCGAGGCCTTGTATCCGAATCCGCAGTCCGCGGGCTTGAGCGTGCGCAGTTCGCCTTGGTCGGTCAGCACTTCCACCTCGGCGATGATGTCCGCGAAGGACGCGCCGTAACAGCGGGCGTTCATGTAAACGCCACCGCCCACGCTGCCCGGCAGGCCGTTGGCCCATTCGAACCCGGTCCACCCGTGCGCTTCGGTCCAGGCGGTCACTTCCTCGTTGGCCACGCCTGCCGCAACGCTGACCCAGTTGCCTGGCACCGGGCCTAGGGACTTCAGGTTCTTGGTGGACAGCACCAGCCCCGGAAAGCCATCGTCCCGGAACAACACGTTCGAGCCGCCGCCGAGCAGGAACCAGGGCAGCCGGTGCTGCCGGCATACGGCCAGGGCCGCGGCCAGGGCCTGGACGGTAAAGGGCGCGGCGAAATACCGGGCCGGCCCGCCCAGCCGGAACGTGCACTCCTGGGACAGGGAGTGGTCGGTCAAGACCGGGGACTGAGCGGCTTGGGAGAGCTCTTTAAATATGGATTCCTGATTCGCCATGCCTGACCTCGAGGACAAACCTTGCCATCGAGGGTATCATCGCACACCTGTATGAGGATTCAAAGCGGAAAACGGTTTAAAAGCAAGCTTAAAAGTGCCATTGACATTTGTGGACAAAAGGATCAAAATGACCATCTTTTAGACAGGCGGAGAAAAATGTCAGTAGCCAAGAGGATTCCATGGAATTATCCGTCAGGGAAGTCGCCAAACTCCTGAAAGTATCCGAAAAGACGGTCTACCGGTGGATTGCGGAAAAAAAATTGCCGGCCTTCCGCATCCACGACCAGTACCGGTTCAACCGGGTGGAATTGCTGGAGTGGGCCACGACCCGCCGCTTGAACGTTTCCCCGGAAATCTTCGCCGAACCTTCCTCTGAAGCGCCCTTGCCCAGCCTGGCCGAGGCCCTGCAGGCCGGCGGCGTTTATTACCGCATCGCCGGCCAAACCCGCGATGAAGTCCTGGCCGCCGTGGTCGAGCACATGCGCCTGCCTGATGCGGTGGACCGGAAGTTCCTGCTGCAAGTGCTGCAGGCGCGCGAGGAACTGGGCTCCACGGCCATCGGCGAGGGCATCGCCATTCCGCACGTCCGCAATCCCGTGGTCCTGCACGTGGGGCAGCCGACCATCACCCTCAGTTTCCTGGAAACGCCGGTGCCGTTCGGCGCGCTGGACGGCCAGCCCGTGCGGGCCCTGTTCACGCTGATCAGTCCCACGGTCCGCGCCCACCTGCACATGCTGTCGCGCTTGGGGTTCGCGCTGCGCGACCCGGAGCTCAAGCGGCTGGTGCGGGAGCAAAGCCTGCGCGAGAAAATCTTCTCCGCCGTGTCGGCCGTGGAACAGGCGTTGACCGAGGCCGAATCCAGGGAGGGAAGCGGTTCATGATCGCCGCCGGATTCGCCTTATCCCTGGGATTGCTGCTCGCGGGCGGGCTTCTGGCCTGGATGTGTTCCGGCCGTCCGGCCCTGGCCGCCATCCTGGGCAGCGCCAGCGCTTGCGCGGCCGGCGGGATCGGCTTGGCCGCGTCGCTGGCGGCCCTGCATCCGGGGAACGCCTTCAGCCTCAACTGGCCGTGGGTCATGCCCAACGCATCCTTGTCCCTGGGCGTGGATCCCCTGGCGGCGTTTTTCCTGGCAGCGCTATTCGCGGTTTCCGGCTGTGCGGCGCTCTTTGGCTGGGGGTATTTGCGGCAGGACCACGAACCAGCCCGGCAGGGCGGCCACTGGTTTTTCTTCAACCTGCTGGTGGCGAGCATGGCCGTGGTCCTGCTGGCGCGCAACGCCCTGCTGTTCCTCGTGGCCTGGGAAGTCATGACCGTGTCTTCGTATTTCTTGGTGGTGCACGATCACGAGGAAGAACGCGTCCGCAGGGCGGGATGGATTTACCTGACCGCGTCCCATATCGGCGTGCTGTTCCTTTTGGGCTTTTTCGCGCTGGCCGGCCAGCAGGCCGGCGGTTTCGAATTTTCCCGCCTCCAGAGCGCGCTCCCGGATTCCGCCGGTTGGCTGTTTTTACTCGCCTTGGCCGGCTTCGGGTTGAAGGCGGGATTCGTGCCCCTGCACGTGTGGCTGCCCGAGGCGCATCCGGCCGCGCCGAGCCACGTATCGGCGCTCCTGTCGGGCGTGATGATCAAGCTCGGCATCTACGGCCTGTTCCGGGTCCTGACTTTTTTTGCCGAGCCGGCCGCATGGTGGGGAGGGCTCATGGTCGGCATCGGCCTGCTTTCCGGCGTTTGCGGGGTGGCTTTCGCCCTGGCGCAGCACGACCTCAAACGCCTGCTGGCCTACCACAGCGTGGAGAACATCGGCATTATCGCGCTGGGCCTGGGCCTGGCCCTGATCGGGCGCAGGCTGAACCTACCCGCGCTGGCCGCGCTCGGGGCCTTGGGCGCGCTGCTGCACGTTTGGAACCATGCATTGTTCAAAGCCCTGCTCTTTCTCGGCGCGGGCGCCGTGGTGCGTCAGACCGGACTGCGCAGCGTGGATGCCGCGGGCGGCCTGTTGAAACGCATGCCCGCCACCGGCGCGGCGTTTTTTGTGGGCGCGGCTGCCATCTGCGGCTTGCCGCCGTTCAACGGCCTGGTGAGCGAATGGCTGATCTATACGGCCGGATTCACGGGCCTGACGCAGGCGCCGGCAGCCTGGGCGCCTGCGGCCATCGCCACGGTGGCCGGCTTGGCCGCGATTGGCGGCCTGGCGCTCGCCTGCTTCGCCAAGGTTTTCGGCGCGGTCTTTCTCGGCGAACCGCGCACACCGGAGGCCGCGGCCGCCACTGAAGCCCATTGGACCCTGCTCGCGCCCATGCTCGCGCTGGCCGCCATCTGCCTGGCCATCGGTCTGGCCGGGCCTTGGCTGTGCCTGGCTCTGAGGCCGGCCGTCTTGTCCATCCTGGGCGTCGAGGCCGCCCTCGGCGCCGGGGCCGTGGCTGTGGCCGCCGGCTGGATGCTGCGCCTGACCGGGGTCATGCTGATCCTGCTGGCCGCGACCGCGCTGATCATCTGGCTGCGGAACCGCAGACTGCGGAAGCCCGTTGCTTCCGGGCCGACGTGGGATTGCGGCTTCGCGGACCCTTCGCCCCGCATGCAGTATACGGCCGCGTCCTTCAGCCAGCCCCTGACCCGCTCCCTGGGACTCTTGCTCAGGCCGCAAACGCAAGCCCAGCTTCCAGCCGGGCTGTTTCCCGGCCCGGCCCATTGGCGCTCCCATGTGTCCGACTTGTTCCAGCGGCTTCTGCTGGAGCCGTTGTTCCGCGGCGCGGCGGCCGGGTTGTCGTGGCTGCGCTGGCTGCAGCACGGCCGGATCCAGCTCTACGTCCTCTACATCGCCGCGGCGCTGATTCTGCTCGCCCTCTGGGGGTGGCTGTGATGGACCTCGCGAGCCTTCTGCTTTGGCTGGCCGCGCTGCTGCTCTCGCCACTGTGGCTGGGCCTGATCGAGCGCGTCAAAGCGTTCTTCGCCGGCCGCCGGGGGGCGCCCCTGCTGCAGGTTTATTATGACCTGGCAAAACTCTGGGGCAAGCAGGCGGTGTACAGCCGCACGGCCACCTGGGTTTTGCGTTCCGCGCCGGCCTGGAGCCTGGCCGCGATCCTGGCAGCCACCCTGTTCGTTCCGTGGGGCGGCTGGCCGGCCCTGGCGGTTTTTCCCGGAGACATGATCGTCTTGTTCTACCTGCTGGCCCTGGCCCGCTTTGGGCTGGTGCTGGGCGCCCTGGACACGGGGTCCGCGTTCGCGGGCATGGGCGCCAGCCGCGAAGTCTGGCTCTCCGCCCTGGCCGAGCCCGTGCTGTTCCTGGGGCTGGCGGTGCTGGCGCTCCAGCACAGGCAGTGGAGCCTGACCGCGTTGCTGGGAGGCCCGGCCGGCTGGCCGGACCTCGCGGTGTGGCTGGTGGCCCTGGCGTGGGCCGTGGTGCTGGTCGTGGAAAACGCGCGCCTGCCGGTGGATGATCCGAACACGCATCTGGAACTGACCATGATCCATGAGGCCATGATTTTGGACCATAGCGGGCCGGACCTGGCGCTGGTCACGGCCGGGAGCGCCGTGAAATTTTCCATCTTCTCCGCGCTCTTGGCCGGGTTGTTCGTGCCCCAGGGGCTGGAGCCGGGCTGGCTCAAGCTCGCGGCCGCAGGGGCCGGCATGGCGGTGGCCGCCGTGGCCGTGGGGGTGACCGAGTCGGTTTTGGCCCGCTGGCGTCTGGTCAGCCTGCCGCGCCTGCTCGCGGGCGCAGCCGCTCTGGCCGTGATCGCCCTGTTGTGGGTGATGCGATGAACCTGCAACCGGATTTCATGAACGTCCTGTCGGTTTTGCTGATCCTGTGCACCCTCGCGCTGTTCGGCGCCAGCCGCCTGTCCTATTGCATCCGGGTGGCCGCGGTCCAGGGGTTTGTGCTGGGCCTGCTGCCGGTTTTCACCAGCGCGGCCGGTATGCACCCCTCGGCCTGGGTCATGTCCGGATTGGCGATAGCCCTCAAGGCGTTCGTCTTTCCCTGGCTGCTGCTGCGGGCCTTGCGCCAGGCGAATATCCGGCATGAGATCGAACCCAGCGTGGGATTCAGCTGGTCGATCTGGATCGGCATCCTGCTGCTCGCGGTCTGCGTGCTGGCCGGCCGGGGCATGGCTTCCTGGCCAGGCGCGCCCGAGGGCCTGCAGTTGCCGGCCTCCTTCTTTATGGTGCTGGCCGGATTTTTTCTGATCGCGGCCCGGCGCCAGGCCCTGACCCAGGCGGTCGGCTACCTGGTCCTCGAGAACGGCGTGTTTGTCTTCGGCAGCCTGCTGGTGCCCGAAGCGCCGCGCCTGCTGGAGTTGGCGGTGCTCCTCGACCTGTTGGCCGCGGTCTTCATCATGGGCATCGCCATCTTTCACATTCACCGGGAATTCGACCACATTGACACCAACCGGCTGAACTTTTTGCGCGATTGGCACCGGAAAGAACCCCTGCGGGAGCCGCGGCCATGATCCTCGTCCTCGCGCTTTTGCCTCCCCTGGCCGGCGCGGCGGCCCTGCTGCTGCGCGGCCCCCGCCTGATCCGGGGCTGGCTGGTGACGGCCGCGCTCGGGCACTTTCTGCTGACCGTGGCCGCGCTGGCCGGCGCGCCAGCGCCTGCCTGGCACGGCTGGCTGGAACTGGACGCGGCCGGCAAGATTTTTTTAGGCACCACCAGCCTGTTGTTCCTGGTGGTCAGCGTGTATACGCTCGATTTCCTCCGGAGAGAAAAGCGGACGGACGCCGAGGACCGGCCCTACCCGGAGTCGGTGTTCGTGGCCTGCCTCCTGTTTTTCCTCGGCGCCATTACCTGGGTGATCCTGAGCCAGCACCTGGTCCTGCTGTGGGCGGCGGTCGAAGCCACCACGCTCTCTTCCGCGCCGCTCATTTATTTCCATCGCAACGACCGTTCCCTGGAAGCCACCTGGAAATACCTGCTCCTGTGTTCGGTCGGAATCGCCCTGGCCCTGCTCGGCACGTATTTTCTGGCCATGGCCGCGGGCGGCAGCGGCGCGGGGCTCACGCTGCGGGAACTGGCCCAGCCCGGCCAGGCCCTGCGCACGCCCTGGCTGAAAGGCGCGTGGATTTTGCTGCTGGTGGGATACGGCACCAAGATGGGCCTGGCGCCCATGCATTCCTGGCTGCCGGACGCGCACAGCGAAGCTCCCTCGCCGGTTTCGGCCCTGCTCTCCGGCGCGCTGCTCAACGGTGCGTTCCTCGGCATCGCGCGCGTGCTCTCCGTGTGCGCGGCCTCCGGGCAGGGCGACTTTGCCCGGCAGACGCTGATCGCCCTGGGCTTGTTTTCCATGCTGGTGGCCGCGGTGTTTATCCTGGGCCAGACGGACTTCAAACGCATGCTGGCGTTCTCTTCGGTGGAGCACATGGGCGTCCTGGCGCTCGGCTTGGGCATCGGCGGGGCGGGCGTTTACGCCTCGCTGCTGCACGCGGTCAATCACTCCCTGGCCAAGGCCATGCTGTTTCTGCTGGCCGGCAACCTGCTGGCCGCCTTCGCGACCAAAACCATCACCGCGGTGCGGGGAGCGGGCCGCCTGCTGCCTGTCACCGGGGCCCTGTGGCTGGCAGGCTTCTTCGCCATCTCCGGCATCCCACCCTTCGGATTGTTCTGGAGCGAATGGCTGATGCTCAGGGCGGCGCTGTGGAGCGGGGCGTGGCTGGCGGGCGTGCTCTATCTGCTGTTCTTGCTGGTGGTGGTGATCGGCATGGCCTCCATCGTGGTGCGCATGGTGCAAGGCGAACTGCCGCCCGAACGGAAGCCGCTGATCGAGCGCAGCCTGGCTGTCCTTCCGCCTGCCGTACTTGCGCTCTGCGCGCTGCTGCTCGGCCTGTACCTGCCCGCGTTCCTGCGTTCGGCGCTGGAACAGGCCGCGGCCTTGTTGGGAGGCGGTTAGATGACTCCCGGGGTCCGCACCCGCAATCAGGAGGCCGTGAGCCTGAACGAGATTCCCAACCTGGACGCCGGGGCGTTTCGCGCCGCGGTGCTGGCAGCCGTGTCCAGGGGGAGCCGCTTGTCCGCCTGGTTCGCGGGGCCTGCCATTGGGGCCGCGCGCAGGCTGTACGCGATCTTGGCCGATGACCACAGCGGCACGCTAACCTGGCTGAGCACCGGGATGGAAGATGAATGGCCAAGCCTCACGCCGGACTGTCCCCAGGCGCACGCGTTTGAGCGGGAACTGGCGGAAGACGCGGGGCTGCATCCACAGGGGCATCCCTGGCGCAAGCCCCTCAGGCGCCTCCGCGACCACGGGGAATTCTTCCGCGTCCTCGGCGAGGAAATTCACGAGGTCGCCGTGGGGCCGGTGCACGCGGGCGTGATCGAACCCGGCCATTTCCGCTTCCAGTGCGCTGGCGAAAAAGTATTGCACCTGGAAATCGCCCTTGGATACCAGCACCGCGGCGTGGAGCAGGCGCTGCCCCAGGCCGCGCCCAGGTCGGCCATGGCCATCATCGAAACCGCGGCCGGCGATACCAGCATCGGGCATGCCCTGGCCCATGTCGGCGCGCTCGAAGCACTGTCCGCGGCCCACGTGCCGCCGCGCGGCCTGGCCGTGCGCGCCCTGGCCCTGGAACTGGAGCGCCTGGCCAACCATGCGGGCGACCTGGGCGCCCTGGCCCAGGACGTGGGCTATCTGCCCACCGCGTCCCACTGCGGCCGCCTGCGCGGAGACCTGCTGAACCTCACGGCCGAGCTCTGCGGCAGCCGCTTCGGCCGCGGCCTGGTCCAACCCGGCGGCGCGGCTTTTGACCTGGAGCCGGAACGGGCGGCCCGCCTGGAAAACAAGCTGGTTGCCATTCTCGCGGAACTGCATTTGGCCCTGGACCTGACGTGGAACTCGCCCTCCGTGCTGGCGCGCTGGGAGCAAACCGGCCGGCTCCCGCGCAAAACCGCGCTGGACCTGGGCGTGGTGGGACCGGCGGCCCGGGCCTGCGGATTGGCTCGCGACGTCAGGCAGGATTTCGCCTCGGGCATGTACGCGCTGGCGCATATCCCCATCGCCCTGGCGCACGGCGGGGACGTTTTTTCCCGGGCCCTGGTACGCTGGATCGAAATTCAGCGCTCGGCTGCGTTCGTGCTGGAACAGCTGGGGTCCCTGCCCGCGGGCCCGGTCCGGGACGGAATGCCGGACCTCAAGCCCCGGCTGGCCGCGGCCGCGCTGGTCGAAGGCTGGCGAGGCGAGATCTGCCACGTGGCCATGACCGGCGACGACGGCCGGCTGGCCGCGTATAAGATCGTGGACCCGTCGTTCCACAATTGGCAGGCGTTGGCCCAGGTCATGCGCAACGGGGAGATCAGCGATTTTCCGCTGTGCAATAAAAGCTTCAACCTGTCCTACTGTGGACATGATCTATAGGCCTGCGTTTCCAGCTTCCTGATCCTTGCCGTAAACCCGGCAGACAGGGTCCGGAAGCTTCCCCCTGCGGCCCAAGAGGGGCAAGGGGAGTGGGGCACCAAACAGGAGTCACCGTATGCTGAAAGCCTTGCTGGCCCGGCTGAAGACCGGATGCCGAACCCAACCTTTTCCACCCGGGTCCGCGGCGGTTTCCGACCGCTTCCGAGGCAGGCCCGAGCTATGCGCGGGCACCGGACCCGCGGACCCCGGCGCCTGCCCGACTGCCGCGTTCAGCCGGCAGGACGGGGGCTTGAACCTGGACCTGGGCCGCTGTTTGTTCTGCGGGTCCTGCCCATTTAGCCAGCCTGCGGGTCCGCTGGCGTTCAGCCGGGATTACCGGCTGGCTGCTTCCACGCGCGGAGACTTGAACCTGCGGCTCGGCGCCGAGTTCCATCCCGCCCGGCCGCTGGGCGAGAACCTGCGCCGTTTGCTGGGCCGCGCCTTGCGCCTGCGCCAGGTCAGCGCCGGCGGCTGCAACGCCTGCGAAGCCGACGCCAATGTGCTGACCACGGTCGGGTTCGACTTGGGGCGTTTCGGCATCCAATTCGTGGCTTCGCCCAGGCACGCGGACGGGCTGCTGGTCACCGGGCCGGTCACGCTCAACATGCGGCTGGCCCTGGAAAAGACCTATGCCGCGGTGCCGGAGCCCAAGCTGGTCATCGCCTCCGGCGCGTGCGCCATTTCCGGCGGGCCGTATGCGGGGCAGAAGCAGGTCCTGAACGGCGTGGACCGGCTCCTGCCCGTGGACCTGTACGTGCCCGGCTGTCCGCCGCATCCCTTGACCCTGTTGGACGGCCTGTTGCGCCTGCTGGGCAGGATCCGCTGATCCGGCCAGCCGGAGCAGGCGCAGGGCGATTTTTAGCTTGACTTTGGCGGCCTGGGAGCCTATGCTGGCTGCCAGTCAACCACTTTTTCAGTAAGAGTGGGAGCAGGTCTGCCCACTCTTTTTATTTTTCGGGACAGGCCGGAACGCACCCGAAAAGCCTTTTAAAATAAGCGGAAAAGTGGCGAGGCGAACCTCAAAGAGGGGCGAAACATGAGTTTGCAATTGATCGAGATCATGCGGCAGATCGAGCGGTCGCGCAAGGTGGACCGGCAGGTGGTGATCCAGGCCATTGAAGCGGCCTTGATCTCCGCTTCCCGTAAAAACCACGGTACAGCCCAGGACATCCGGGTGGCCTTCAATTCCGACACCGGTGAGCTCCTGGCGTTTTTAAAGAAGCTGGTCGTGGAGGAGGTTCACGAACCCTGGAACGAAATCGCCCTGGAAGAGGCGCGGCGGATCAAACCGGACGCCCAACTGGGCGAAATGGTGGAAATGGGCATGATGCCCTCCGAGTTCGGCCGGATCGCGGCCCAGACCGCCAAGCAGGTCATGCTGCAGCGGGTGAGGGAGTCGGAACGCAACGCCATTTTCGAGGAATTCAAGCAGCGTCAAGGCGAACTGCTCAACGGCGTGGTTCTGCGCGAGGAAAACCGCAACCTGATCGTGGACCTGGGCGATACGGAAGCGCTTCTGCCGGGCCGGGAACAGGTGCCGCGGGAATTCTACAAGGCCGGCGACCGGATCAAGGTTTTTATCCTGGATGTCCGCCGCACCAGCCGGTCGCCCCAGGTCGTGGTGTCGCGCTCCCACCCGGGCCTGATCCGCAAACTATTCGAGATGGAAGTGCCGGAAGTGGCGGACGGCGTGGTGGAGATTCGCGCCGTGTCCCGCGAAGCCGGCGCCCGCTCCAAGGTGGCCGTGGTCTCCAAGGACAAGAATGTGGACCCGGTCGGCGCCTGCGTGGGCATCAAGGGGTCCCGCATCCAGTCCATTGTCCGCGAACTGCATGGCGAAAAAATAGACGTGATCCCCTTTGCCGAGAACGTGGAGACCCTGCTGACCTCGGCGCTGCAGCCGGCCAAGATCGCGCAGGTGGTCCTGGCGGCGGAGAACAAGCAGGCCACGGTGATCGTACAGGACGACCAGCTCGCGCTGGCCATCGGCAAGAACGGCCAGAACGTGCGCCTGGCGTCCAAACTCCTCGGCTGGAAGGTGGACATTGTCCCGCTCTCCAAAAACCAGGAGGAGATGCGCCGCCGCGCCGAGGAAGCGTTCCTCAAAACCGCGCCGGCCCTGGACAAAATACCCGGCATTACCGCCAATCTGGCTAAAAAGCTGCAAGAGGCCGGGTACGACAGTGTGGCCAAGTTCCTGGGCAAGACCGCGGACCAGCTGACCGAGATCCAGGGTATCGGGCCCAAAACCGCCGAGAAGATCATGGAGAGCCTTAATCCCTATCTGCCCCATCCGGCCGAAAGCCGTCCGGCCGAACGCACGGCCGCCGAGCTGTTCGCCAACCTGGGCGGGCACGAGGCCGCTGCTCCCAAACCCAAAGAAATGGCGGCCGGCGACCTGTTTGCTAATTTCGACCAGGCCGCGGCCGCGACCGAGCCGCCAACCGAAACCCCGGCCGAGGTGCAAACCGAAGCGCCGGCCGAGACGCGGGAGCGCGCGCCCCGTAAAAGCCGATCTGACGCCCCTGCAGGGGAAGGGGGTGAGGCCGTATGACCCACCAAAAAGTCCGTGTTTTTGAACTGGCCAAGGAACTCAAATTGACCTCCAAGGAGCTGATGGGCGAACTGGAGAAGATGCGCATTCAGGTTAAAAGCCACATGAGCGTGCTGGAAGACGAGACCGTGGCCTATATCAAACGCCACTGGGGCGAGGATGAGATCTTCGAGGATACCGTGGTTCCCGGCATGACCATGGCCGCGCCCCGGCCGGCCGCGGCCGATGTGGTCCAGACCACGACGGTCCAAGCACCTGTGGTGGAAGAAGAACCGGCTCCGTCCCGGCCCGAGCCCGTGTACGTGCCTGAGCCCCTGTTTGAGCCTGAGCCCGAGCCAGAGCCTGAACCCGAGCCAGAACCCAAGTCCGCCGCCATGGCGGCTCCGGTGCCGTCCGCGCCGCCGAAATCCAGGGAAACGCTCCCGCCCCTGCGCCTGCCCAGCGCGGTGTCGGTGGGCGACGTGGCCGAACGCCTGAGCGTGAAGCCGGCCGAGGTCATCAAGAAACTCATGGGCCTGGGCGTGTTCGCCACCATCAACCAGCGGCTGGATGAAGACACAATCGAGATCCTGCTTTCCGAGTACAATTTCCGGCCGGAATACGAGGAGCTGTACGGCGAGGATCTGCTGGCCCAGGAAGAGGTTGTGGACCGGCCCGAGGACCTGCAGCCGCGGCCGCCCGTGGTGACCATCATGGGTCACGTCAACCACGGCAAGACCTCTCTCCTGGACGCGGTCCGGGAGACCAACGTCATGGACGGCGAGGCCGGCGGCATCACCCAGCATATCGGCGCGTACCAGGTCAAACTGCCCAAGGGCTACGTGACCTTCCTGGACACACCCGGCCACGAGGCCTTCACCACCCTGCGCGCCCGCGGCGCCCAGGTGACGGACGTGGTCGTGCTGGTGGTGGCGGCCGACGACGGCGTGCAGCCGCAGACCATCGAGGCCATTGACCACGCCAAAGCGGCCAACGTGCCCATCATCGTGGCCATCAACAAAATGGACAAACCCGGCGCCGATCCCAGCCGCGTGCGCCAGGAACTCACCAAGTACAACCTGCTCTCCGAGGAGTGGGGCGGCAAAACCATTTTCGTGGAAATTTCGGCGAAGAAACGCCAGGGGCTGGAAAAACTTCTGGAAATGATCCTGCTCGAAGCCGAAATGCTGGAGCTCAAAGCCAACCGCAAAGCCCATGCCCGGGGCACGGTCATCGAGGCCAAGCTGGACCGGGGGCGCGGGCCGGTGGCCACGGTGCTCGTGCAGCGCGGCACGCTCAAGGTCGGCGATCCGGTGGTGACCGGCGTGCAGTTTGGACGCGTCCGGGCGCTCATGAACGAACGCGGGGCCATCCTCAAGACCGTGGGGCCGGGCATGCCGGCCGAGGTGCTGGGACTTTCGGGCGTGCCCCAGGCCGGCGACCTGTTCCAGGTTCTGGCCAGCGACAAGCTCGCCCGGCAGATCGCCCTGAAGCGCCAGATGATCAAGCGCGAGCAGGATTTGAGCGCCAGCCAGAAGATCAACCTCGACAACCTCAAGGACCAGATCAAAGAGGGGACCATCAAGGAACTGAAAATCATCATCAAGGCCGACGTGCAGGGATCGGCCGAGGTGCTGGCCAATTCGCTCGAGGGTCTGTCCACCGAAAAAGTGCGCCTGACCAGCATCCACAGCGCGGTCGGCAACATCACGGAGAGCGACATTCTCCTGGCCACGGCCAGCAACGCCATCGTGCTCGGCTTCAACGTCAAGGCCGAGGCCGGCGTGGAACAGGTCGCTCAGCGGGAACAGGTGGACGTGCGCATCTACTCGGTGATCTACGACGTGGTGAACGACGTCAAGGCGGCCATGGAAGGCCTGCTGGAACCCCACTACCACGAGGTGCCGATCGGCCAGGCCGAGGTGCGCAGCGTCTTCAAACTCTCTTCGGGCGTGACGGCGGCCGGGTCCCAGGTCTCAAGCGGCAAGATCACGCGCGGCGCGCAGGCCAAAGTGGTGCGACGCGGCCAGATCCTGCACACGGGCAAGATCGAGTCCCTCAAGCGCTTCAAGGACGATGTCAAGGAAGTCCCGGCGGGGATGGAGTGCGGCCTCTCCGTGAGCGGCTTTAAAACGTACGAGCCGGGGGACGTGATCGAAGCCTTCGTGCTCGAAGCCGTGGCGCAGAAGCTCTGAGGCGCGCGCTCCTTCTCCCGCACCGTGGACACCGGACGCTTGCTTGCGAGCGGGATCGCCCGGCGCAGGGGATGTCGCCTTGCCCCGAAGAAATACGTGCCGAGAAAAGGGGGGCTCCATGGTCGTCGGCCTGTTGAGCGGGGACCTGTTCTTCCCCGAGAACCACAGCCTGAAGAACAAGCGGATGCTGTTGAGAAAATTGATGGAGCGGCTCAAGCGCGACCTCAACGTCTCCGTGGCCGAGGTCGAGCACCAGGACCTCTGGCAGCGCTCGCGGATCGCGGTGGCGTGCGTGAACACCAGCAGCCGCGAGGCGAACGCCACCCTGAACGAAGCGCTGAAACTGATTGACCAATTCCCCGAAGCCGAGCTCGTGGACCACGTCTTTGAGCAGCGCTGACACCGAACCCCATCCCCTTCGCAGGATCGACAGTCCAGCCGCTTCGCACCCAGGGATGGACTGCGGCGGGGAGGTCGCCTGGCTCTGAGAGTGTCCTGGAAACGGAAGGGGGAGGCTCCATTCCCTATGCCGTGGACAACAGCCTCTGCTCGATAAAAAAAATCGCCCGGTCTGGGGGATGTCGCCCCGACAGGAATAACCTATATGGGCGCCGTGGGCGCAGAGGGACTTCCCCTAAAGGGGTCGCCCTGCCACTAGCGATTATTTGCATTGAAAGGGGGGTATCCCGGCCAAGACCGCCGGGAGGCTCCATGAAACCCAAACGCGTTGACCGCCTGGCCTCGCAGCTGGTGCGGGAAATATCGGACATCCTCCTGCGCAAACTCTCGGACCCCCGGCTCTCCTGGGTCACGATCACGCGCGCCGCGATCACGCCGGACCTGCGGGAGGCCAAAGTCTATATCCTGACCCTGGCGGGCGGCGACCAGCGGGCGCAAACCCTGGAGGGCCTGGCGCATGCCGCCGGCTTCATCCGGCACGAGCTCGGCCGCCGGGTGGAGTGGCGCGTGCTGCCGGAATTGCATTTTCTGGTTGACGAGGAAGCCGAGCGCACGGAGCAGCTGCTTCGGAAACTCTCTCCGCCTCCACCGGCAGAAAAAACCGAGGAGTGACTGGCATGGTTGAGCAGAAGCTGGAGCGCGACCCGAATTACGAGGTGGAACTCGAGCGGGCGCTGGAAATCATCGCGAAAGGCCGGGATTTCGTGCTGACCACGCACGTCAACCCGGACGGCGACGGGCTGGGCTGCGAATCCGCCCTCTATCTGGCCTTGGCCAGCATGGGCAAGCAGGTGACCGTGGTGAACGCGGATCCGGTGCCGGACCTGTACCATTTCCTCCCGGCCGGAGAAGACTTCCTCACGGCGGCCAAGTACGACCGCCGGCACGAAGTGGCGATTCTGCTGGAATGCCCGGACGTGCAGCGGTCCGGCGGCGTTTTGCGGCTGCCCGGGGGCGCGGAGCACGTCATTAACATTGACCACCACGTGTTCAACACGCGCTACGGCACCATCAACCTGGTGGATCCCACCGCGGCCGCGGCCGGGGAGCAGATCTGGGATTTGGTGTCCGCCCTCGATTGCCCGCGCGACCAGCGCATGGCCATCGGCATCTACACCGCCATCGCCACGGACACCGGGCACTTCAAATACGCCGGCGTCACCCCCCGGACCCACCGCGTGATCGCGGAACTGCTGGAGCTGGGCGTGCAGCCCGGTTACATGAACGAACAGCTGTACGAACGCGTGCCGGCCGAAGGCCTGCACCTGCTGGCCCTGGGCCTGTGCGGGGTCCGCTACAACGCGCGCCGCGACGTCGGCTGGTTCAGCATCACGCAAACCATGCTGGCCCAGACCCATGGCCGGGCGAACCAGACCGAAAATTTCGTCAACTACGTGCGCGCCGTGGACGGCGTGGAAGTCGCCGTCTTCTTCCTGGAGACCGAAACCGGCAAGATCAAGGTCTCGTTCCGGTCCCGGGGCAACGTGGATGTCTCCACCATCGCGGTCCAATTCGGCGGCGGGGGCCACCAGCGCGCCGCGGGCGCGCTCCTGGCCGGGCCGCTGGCCGCGGCCCAGGAACAGGTCCTGGCCGCGGTGGAAGCGCGGATCCATCCCCAGGGCTGATCCCGTGTCCGCGGGCCTGCTCGCGCTGCGCAAGCCGGGAGGGCCGACCTCGGCCGCCTTGGTGGGGCGCGTGCGGCGGCTGACCGGCGCGGCGCGCGCCGGTCACAGCGGCACCCTAGACCCGGCCGCGGACGGCGTGCTGATCGTCGCGTTGGGCCAGTCCACCAGCCTTTTCCCCTACCTTCCCTCGGATAAAACCTACCGCGCCGTGATCCGGCTGGGCGCGACTACCGCGACGGACGATGCGCAGGGCGAGATCCTGACCAGGGCCAGCGTGCCGCCTTTCAGCCGGGAGCAGGTGGCGGCCACCCTGGAGCGCTGGGTCGGCCCTCAACTGCAAATCCCCCCCATGGTCTCCGCCCGCCGCCACCGCGGCGAACGGCTGTATCAGATCGCCCGGCGCGGGGAAACCGTACTGCGGGCGCCTCGCCGGGTGCTGGTGCACGCTCTGCGCCTTTTGGACTGGCAGCCGCCGGACGTGAGCCTTGAAGCCCACTGTTCCAGCGGAACGTACATCCGTTCACTGGCTGCGGACCTCGGCCGGGTCTGGGGCTGCGGGGCTCATTTGCTCCGCTTGACCCGCACGCGGTGCAACGGGTTCGGCTGGGAAGAGGCCGTGGCTTGGGAAACCTTCGAAGCCTCGACTGCGAACGGTTCCAGCGCGTGGCGGCGCTTCCTGGTGGACCCGAGCCGGGCTCTGGCCCACTTGCCGGGCGTGGCGGTGGATGAAGCAGGGCGCCAGGATGTGTCGCACGGGCGGCCGCTGGCTGGCCTGCAGGCCCCTCCCGGATTGGTGCGGGTGCTGGACGCGGAAGGGCGGCTGCTGGCCGTGGCGCGGGCTGAGCAGAACAAGTTGGTGATGGAGCGGGTGCTGGTATCACCTCGGCAGTAATCTTAGCCGGGATTCGAAAAGAGATTGCCACGCGCTCCCTACGGGATCGCTCGTCATGACTGCATTGGAAAGTTGTCTGTCATTGCGAGGACCGGAGGGACTTTCTAAGTAATAGATGCCATACAGCCTCCGGGAGGCGGCATGAAAGTCTTTTACGGCTGGCCCAAACGACCCGGCCGGGGGCGCGCGGTCACGCTGGGCGTTTTCGACGGCGTGCACCGCGGCCATGTCCGCCTGCTGCAGGCGCTCCTGCGGCGCAGCCGCGGGCTGGGAGTGCCGGCCGCGGTGGTTACCTTCGACGAACATCCGCACGGTACGCTTTCGCCCAGCCGGCGGCCGCCCCGCCTGGCCACTCCCCGGCAGTGTCTCGAACGTTTCCGGCGCTTGGGCGTGGACGAAGTGTGTTTGATCCCTTTCACCACCCGCTTGGCGGCAACCCCGGCTGCATCCTTCGTCCGCCGCGTGCTGGCCGGCCGCATGGGCGTCCGGCAGGTGGTGGTCGGGCAGGATTTCGTGTTCGGACGCGGCGGGCGCGGGAACACGGCCCTGCTCCGGCGCCTGGGTCCGGCGCTTGGCTTCGGGGTCACGGTTGTGCCGCCGCTCAAGCACAGAGGCCGCGTGATCAGCTCCAGCGGCCTGCGCGAACTCGTGTCGCGGGGGCGGATGCGCCTGGCCTGGCAGTGGCTGGGCTGGCCTTATACCCTGCACGGCCGCGTGGTGCGCGGCGAGGGCCGCGGCCGGACCATCGGCCTGCCCACGGCCAATCTGCGTTCTCTGCACGAGCTGGTGCCGCCTCCTGGCATTTATTTGACAGGCGTGCAGGTGGGCGGCCGCCTGCGTCTGAGTCTGTGCTACATCGGGCGCCGGCCGACCTTCCATCCCTGGGGCCCGCAGACCATCGAGGTCCACATCCCCGGTTGGAACCGGTCTCTGTATGGACGCCAGCTCGCACTGCGCTTCTACCACCGCCTCCGGCAGGACCGGCGCTTTTCGAGCGCCGAAGCGCTGGTGCGCCAGGTGGAGCGGGACGGGCGGCAGGCGCGGCATTTGTGGACAAAATGGGCAAAACTCATTAAAATGTAACCGTTATAGATTTATCCCCTCCCATCGCGGGGGAGATGATTTTTTAGTCAGAGGTTGCCCATCCCCTCCGCGGGGGGGGGGCGAATGCGGAATCGCTGTTCTGGGGATGTCGCCCAGAGGGGTAGCGAGGGGTGAAGTTGGTACTCCGGGTTTTGTCCCTAAAGGGACTTCTTGCAGTCGCCCGGGGGCTCCATGCAAGTAACGGTGACAAAGTCCACCTCGAGGTAAGCACGCGTGAACAAGAACACCTTGGCCAAACAGCTGTCCCGACAGTTCGGGTTTACCCAGCGGGAATCCCAGATCCTGGTGGACCACATCCTGAACGCTTTAGCCGCTGAATTGGTGAAAGGCCGGCGCGCGGAGATCCGGGGCCTGGGCACGTTCGGCACCCGCAAGCGCAAAGCCAGCGTGGGGCGCGTGGTCAGGACGGGAAAATCCGTGACCGTGCCGGCCCTGCGGCGCGTTTTTTTCCGGCCGGGCCGCGAGTTGAAGGAAATCTCCCGCGAGGCGGAAAAAAACGCGTGAAGCCCGGAACGGTATTTACCGCGGAACTGAACCCGCCGCAGCTGGAAGCGGTCACGCACGGCGACGGGCCGCTCCTGGTGCTGGCCGGCGCCGGTTCGGGCAAGACCCGCGTGATCACCTGCCGGATCGCCCACCTCATCGGGCAGACCCGCGTTCCTCCCGGCGCCATCCTGGCTGTCACCTTCACCAACAAAGCCGCGGGTGAGATGCGCGAACGCATCGAACGCCTGCTGGGGAAAGAGACCGCGTCCAAGCTGTGGATCGGCACTTTTCACGCCCTGTGCCTGCGGATCCTCAAACGCGAACTGCCCGAGACGTTCTCGATCTACGACGACGAGGAGAGCAAGCGCCTGCTCAAGGAATGCCTGCGCGAGCTCAACCTGGACCAGCAGACCGTTAAGCTGGAGCAGGCGGCTTTCCGGATCGAAAGCGCCAAACACGAGCTGATCGCCCCGGCGGAATTCGCGAGCCTGGCCCTTGATTTCATCAGCCGCCAGGTCGCCAAGGTGTACGAACTCTACCAGCGCAAGCTGGCCCGCAACCGCGCCCTGGATTTCGGCGACCTTATTTTGCGCGCCGTACAGCTTTTTCAGGAACAGCCGGACCTGCTGGCCAAGTACCGCGAACGGATCCAGCACCTCTTGGTGGACGAATACCAGGACATCAATCACGCCCAGTACCGCTGGATCCGCCTGCTGGCCGGAGAGCAGGGCAACCTGACCGTGGTGGGCGACGACGACCAGAGCATCTACCAGTTCCGCGGGGCGGACCTGCGCAACATCCTGGAATTCGAACGGGATTTTCCCTCGGCCAAGGTGATCAAACTGGAGCAGAATTACCGCTCCACCCAGAACATCCTGGCCGCGGCCGGCGCCGTGGTGGCGAATAACCGCGGGCGCAAGGAAAAAACCCTGTGGACCGAGAACCCCGAAGGCGAAACGCTGACCTATTTCCGGGGGCAGGACGAGGCGGACGAGGCGGCCTTCGTGGTGCGATCGTTCGTCGCGGAAACCGTCCGGGGCCGCCGGCTTTCGGAACTGGCCGTGCTCTACCGCACCAACGCCCAGTCGCGCCCCCTGGAAGACGCGCTGCGGCGCGAGCGCATGCCGTACCGGCTCATCGGCGGCATGCGGTTCTACGACCGCATGGAGATCAAGGACGCGCTGGCTTATCTCAAGATACTGGTCAACCCGGCGGACGAAATTTCCCTGGAGCGGGTCATCAACCTGCCTTCACGCGGCCTGGGCGAGGGCACGCTCGCCAAGCTGCGCGCGGCCGCTTCGCAGCGGGGGCTGACCCTGCTCGAAACCATGGCCTTGGAGGATATCCCGGCGCTGGGGCTGAACGACCGCGCCACGGCCGCGGTCCGGGCCTTTGTCCGCCTGCAGCAGGATATGCAGGCGCGGCGCGATCAGCAGCCCCTGCCGCTCTTGCTCGCCGACCTCTTGCGCGAAAGCGGCTACCTGGCCATGTGGGAAAAAGACGAAGAGAACGGCACCGCGCGCATCGAGAACCTCAACGAACTGGTCGTGGCCGCGGAGGAGTTCAGCCGCACCGGCGAGGGCACGCTGGAGGGCTTTTTGGACCAGGTTGCCCTGGTCTCGAGCCTGGACGAGCAGGATGACAGCAGCGAACAGGTGACCCTGATGACCCTGCACGCGGCCAAAGGCCTGGAATTCCCGGTGGTCTGCCTGGTGGGGATGGAAGAAGGCTTGTTCCCGCATGCCAACGCCCTGCAGGAAGCTTCCGGGCTGGAGGAAGAGCGCCGGTTGTGCTACGTGGGGTTGACCCGCGCGCGCGAACGGCTGATCTTGACCGGCGCGGCCACCCGCAGTTCATTCGGCAACCGGATCTACAATTCCGAGTCCCGGTTTTTGCACGAAATCCCGGGGCGGTTGTTCACGGGGCACAAACCCCTGGCCCACCTCAAGGCGGAGCAGACCGAAACGGCCCGCGGCCTGTGGCGCGGCCGGCCCGCGGCCGGCGACGGGGAGATCACCCGCGAACCCCTGGCCGAAGGCACGGAACCGGACGAGGACGCGTTCCCCGGCCTGAGGATCGGCCAGCGCGTGCGGCACGCCCGCTACGGCACGGGCACGATCGTGGGCAGGCACGGCGAAGGCCAGGACGCCAAGCTGGAAGTGGCTTTTACCCACTATGGCCGTAAAAAACTCATGGCGCGGTACGCCGCCCTGCAGCCCGCGGGCGCGGCGGAGCCGGCCAGGCGGAGGCCGTGATGATCTCCCCCGCGGTGGATTACACCGCCCTGCGAAAACAGTCGGTCCGGGCGATGAAGCTCAAGCTGGAGCCCGGCAAGGAGCTGCGCATCGATCTGCCCAGCACCTTGCCCAAACTGGCGCAGGTCCGGCAGGCCATCCGCCGGTTCACCAAGACCTGCAAGCTCCCGGCGCTGATCGTGGACAAGATCGAGCTGGCCGTGGACGAGGCGGTGGCGAACGCGGTCGAGCACGCCTACCCCGAGCGCGAGGACGGCCTGGTGCAGGTCCGGGCTTGGCGGGAACGGCGCCGCTTCTCCGTGGCCATCCGCGATTACGGGAAAGGGTACGACCCCAAGCCCGTCTCCTTCTCCGCCATCCGCAAGGTCATGCGCAACCATCTGCGGCGCGGCATGGGCCGCTACCTCATGCGCCAGTGCATGGACATCGTGAAATACGTTTCGGTCCCCCAGCAGTACAACGAGACCTTCATGGTCAAACGGTTGCTGCGGTAAGCAGCATCCTTCTCCTTACCACCCTCTCCCGCACCCTCAATGTCTGTGTCATAATTTTCTTTAGAGACTTTTTATCTATTGTCACCCCGGCATGCCTATAGCCGGGGTCCAGATGCGAACTCCCCCTTTTCCCCCTCTTTACCAAAGAGGGGGCAGGGGGGAGTTGGATTCCGGCTAAAACCATGCCGGAATGACGATCAACTTAAAACAGCGCAGCGACACAATCTCAAGGGGAAGAGACGAAGGGGAGGGTGAAGATTATTTCCGCTTGAACAGCTTGCGCAGTTCGGTAACGGACCGTGTGTTGAGCACGTCCGCCGGCTCCAGCCACCCGCGCCGCGCCTGATTGATCCCGTAGCGCAGGGTGCGCAGGCCGACCGGGCTGTGCGCGTCCGAGGAAACAGCCACCCGCACGCCTGCTTCCTTGGCCTGGCGGCAGGCCGTGTCCGTGGCGTCCAGACGCTCGGGATGGGAGTTGAGCTCGAGAAAACAGCCGCGTTCCTTCGCGCCGGCGATCACGCGTTCCAGCTCCAGCGGGTAGGGGGGGCGGGAGTTCAGCAGGCGGCCGGTGGGGTGGCCGAGAATGCTGAAATAGGGATTGTCCATGGCGCGCAGAATGCGCTCGGTTTGCTTGCCCGCGGGCAGGTTAAATTTGTAGTGGATGGACCCCACGGCGTAATCCAGGCGCGCCAGCACCTCATCCGGCATATCCAGCCGGCCGTCCTCCAAAATGTCGGCTTCCAGTCCTTTTAGCAGCGTGAAATTCTTAAGCCGCGCGTTGGCCGCGTCAATGGCGTCGAGCTGTTTGAGCAGGCGTTTGGCGTCCAGGCCGTGGGCCACGGTCACATGCTGGGAATGGTCGGTAATGCCCAGGTACGCATAACCGAGGGCGCGGGCGGCCTCGGCCATTTCCAGCAGGCCGGCTGTGCCGTCCGATTCCTCGGTATGGCAGTGGAGGTCTCCGCGCAGGTCCGGCAGGCTTACCAGGCGCGGCAGGAGCCCCTGGGCCGCCCGCTCCAGTTCGTCCCCCGCTTCCCGCAGTTCGGGCTCGATGTAAGCCAGGCCGAGGCGGCGGTAGATTTCCTCCTCGGTTTTGCCTGCCACGGACCGTGTTCCCTTGAACAGCCCATACTCATTGAGTTTGTAGCGCTTTTTTTGCGCCAGCTTGCGCACCGCGATGTTATGCGCCTGAGAGCCGGTGAAATAGTGCAGGGCCGCGCCGAAACTCTCCTGCGGCACGGCGCGCACGTCCACCTGCAGGTCCGAGCGCAAAACGACCGTGGCGCGGGTCGGACCCAAGGCCTGCACGCGCGCGATGTCCGGGTAGCGGCTGAAAAATTCCAGGGTCTTGTCAGGCAGGCGGCTGGCGACCAGGATATCCACATCGCCGATGGTTTCCTTGCGGCGGCGGAAGCTGCCGGCCGCGGCCGTGGACTCCACGCCCGGGGCGGCCCGCAAATAGACCAGGAGCGCTTCCACGGCCGGCTCGGCGCTGGCCCACAGCGTGCGCTCGGGATTGGCCATGCGGTGCGCGGCGCCGGACAGGATCTGCTCCTCCAGCTTGGGGCCGAAGCCGGGGAGCGCCCGCACCTTGCCGGCTTGGGCCGCGCGTTTAAGGTCGTCCAGCGTTCGCGGACGCAGGCTCGCGGCCAGCTGTCTGACCCGCTTGGGTCCCAGCCCCGGCAGTTTCAGCATCGCGAGCTGCACAGGCGGGATCTTGGCCTCCAGCTCCGAAAGCATTGTCAGCGCACCGGTGGCCAGGAGTTCCTGGATCTTTTCGGCCAGGTCCGGGCCGATGCCCGGCAGACCGGTCAGGCCGTTCTTGCGGGCGGCGAGTTCGGACAGGCTGCGGGGCAGGTTGGCAATGGTTTGGGCCGCAGTATGATACGCGCGGATGCGGAAGGGATTGGCGCCTTCCAGCTCCAGCAATACGGCCACCCGCTCGAAGCGTTCCGCGATTTCCTGGTTTGTGAGGGGCATGGGTACTTATAATAAACCACCTCAAACCACGTTGCACGGAAAAATCAAAAGGGTCGCGGCGCTTTCTGCCTGATCACCCGTTCGTTGAGCGATTGCCGAGCCTGTCGAGGCAGTCGAAACGAACGTCCCCTCCCCTCCGCAGGGCACCCCGAGCTTGCTCGGGGGTGAATGCGGAATCGTTGCTCCGGGGATGTCGCCAAGCAGGGGTAGCGAGGATTGAAGTGGGTACCCCGGGCCCTTCGGCCGGGGGGCTCCCTCGACAGGCTCGGGGACCTAGAAAGATGTTTCCCGCATTGAACCTCTGCGGTCTTGGCGTTATACTCCTGCCATGAAGACTTCCGCCGAACCCCCGAAACTCGAACCCCTTGCCCCAAACCTGTGGCGCATTCCCCGGGACCAGCATCCCGGCATGCGCGTGGACGGCCTGGTCTTCGCTTCTTCCGAACTGCTTCAAGACGTGTTCCGTGACCAGGCGCTCAGCCAGGTCATCAACGTGGCCCATTTGCCCGGCATCGTCAACGCTTCCTTGGCCATGCCGGACATCCACTGGGGATACGGTTTTCCCATCGGCGGCGTGGCGGCCTTTGACGCGGAGACCGGCGTGGTCTCGCCCGGCGGGGTGGGATATGACATCAACTGCGGCGTGCGCCTGCTCGCCTCCTCGCTGGAGCAGGATGAAGTGGCGCCCAAGGTAAAGGACCTGCTCGCCGTCCTTTACCGGAACGTGCCGGCTGGCGTGGGCAGCGAAGGCCGGATCACGCTCAAGCCCGCGGAGCTCAAGCGCGTGCTGGAGCTGGGGTCGCGCTGGGCGGTCCAGCAGGGCTACGGCTGGCAGGAGGACCTCGCGCGCACGGAAAACGAGGGGCGCCTGGCGGCGGACAGCGAGCTGCTCAGCGCCAGGGCCAGGGAACGCGGCCTGGGACAGCTGGGCACGCTCGGGTCAGGCAACCATTTTTTGGAAGTCCAGGCTGTGGACGAGATCTTCGACCAGGCAGGGGCCGAAGCCTACGGCTTGCGCACGGGGCAGGTGACGGTCATGATCCACTGCGGTTCGCGCGGCCTTGGGTATCAGGTGTGCGAGGATTTCCTGGCGGTCCTGCGGCGCGCCACGCGCACGTATGGTTTCGATTTACCTGACCCCCAGCTGGCCTGCGCGCCGGTCAGCTCGCCAGAGGGGCGGGAATATTTGGCGGCCATGGCCGCGGCCGCGAATTACGCCTGGGCCAACCGCCAGTGCATCACCCACTGGGTGCGGGAGGCTTTTCAGGAAGTGCTGGGGAAGCCGGCCGAACGGTTGGGCCTGCACCTGGTGTACGACGTGGCGCACAACATCGCCAAACTGGAAACGCACCGCGTGAAGGGAAAAGAACGGCTCGTGTGCGTGCACCGCAAGGGCGCGACCCGCGCGTTTCCGGCCGGGCATCCCGAGGTGACCGCGCGCTACCGCCGGGTCGGCCAGCCGGTGCTCATTCCCGGCAGCATGGGCACGGCTTCTTACGTCTGCGCGGGCGCGGCCGGAGCCATGGAACAGAGCTTCGGCTCCACGGCGCACGGCGCGGGCCGCGTGCTCTCGCGCCACGCGGCCATCCGGCAGGCCCAGGGCCGCTCCATCGGACAGGAGCTGGCTGCCCAGGGCATCCAGGTCATGGCCCGGGGCCGGGAGACTTTGGCCGAAGAGGCGCCGGCCGCGTACAAGGACATTGACGAGGTGGTGGCGACCGTGGATGAGGTTGGGCTGTCTAAAAAAGTCGCCCGGTTGAGGCCGTTGGGGGTCGTAAAAGGCTGAATGTACCCCTGTCCCCACACCCCTCTTTGCTAAAGAGGGGCAGGGGGAGATTACTTATCATCCGTCCAGTCGGCAGTTGAGGTTTATGAGTAATCCCCCTTCGCCCCCTTTAGAAAAGGGGGCAGTCAACAGCAAGTGGGGAATAAAAGGTATACACATGATTCCTTTTGAGATCCTAGAGCATACGGCGGACGTGGGGCTTAGGGTCCAGGGCCGGACGCTGGAGGAACTGTTCGAGAACGCGGCCCAGGGCCTGTACGCGCTGGCCTTGGCGGCGCCTCCGGCCGGGGCGGTGACCGAGAAGGTCACTCTGCACCTGGCCGCTGACGGCCCGGAATCCCTGCTGGTCGCGTTCCTGGAGGAACTGGTATTCCGCCTCTACAGCCGGTGCCAGATGGCGATCAGCGCGCGCCTGTCCTTTCCCACGCCCAATCGCTTGAGTGCCGAGGCGGCGTTCGTTCCCGTCGCGGCCGAATCCTATGCGGTGGAAGTGAAAAGCCCCACGTACCACCGGCTGAAGATCGAGCAGGGGCCTGAAGCCTGGCTCGCGGAGGTCTATTTTGACCTGTGAGGGCGGGGAGAACTGAACGTCGTGGCCATACGCAAGCTCAAGCGGAAAAAGGGAAGTCTTTATCCCCACCGATATTTTCTGGGCACGGGGTTCGGGACCGAGGACCTGGACAATAAACCCGTGGAGGATAAATACCGAGCCCAGGTGCCGAGATCAGAGGCCCTGATCAAGATCGGGACCGTGGAAAAACTTCCACACGGCACCCTGAAGTGCTTTCTGCGACGGGGGATCGCGGTCGTCGGCTTATACCAGGCCGGGAAACCCGTGGGGTACGAGCTGTTGTATAAACCGACACCCGAGGAACGCCAGCGCGGCATCCCGGAGTGGAAGTTCGACCTCCAGAACACCTCGGTCTTGGGCACGGATTGGGATTACCAGGACATCACCACATTCTTTTGGACCGTGCGCGGTTTGCGCAAGAACGGCAAGGCAGAAAAGACCATCAATCAAAGCTAGCGGACCGGACAGGGCCGAGGTTCTGCGCGGCATGGCGAAGGGTCCGTGGCAGGTGTGGTGATTGACCAGCGGGATTTCGGTTTCGTGTAGACAAACGCTTTTAATGCTGTTGCGGAGGAAAAATCGTGAAAATATTGAAATATCTCATAAAGCATATTTTACGCATGGCAGGAGTCGGAACGTATAGCATAAAAAATGTTCATCGCCATTATATGTTTGAAGTCCTCGAGCATCTCAAAAAGATGTCTTTTTACCCCAGCACGGTTATTGATGTGGGCGTAGCGTACGGGACAAATGATCTCTATGAGAAATTTCCGCGAGCCCATCATTTATTAGTTGAACCACTCGAAGAGTACAAAAGCGTTTTGGATAAAATAGCCAAGAAATATAACGCGGAATATGAATTGGCGGCCGCGGGGGCCAAGGAAGGAGTTCTCGAGATCAACGTTCATCCGGATCTGTCCGGATCATCATTATTAAAAGAGGTCGAAGACAGTGACGTCAATGGCGTTCCCCGCAAAGTCAAAATAATAACGCTTGATCATTTGTGCCTTCGAAAAAAAACGACCGGCCCTTATTTAATCAAGATTGATGCGCAAGGAGCTGAGCTTGAGGTGCTGGAAGGCGCGCAAAACATATTAAAAGAAACCGAAGCGATTGTTTTGGAGGTGTCTTTTTTTCAGTTTTACCAGAATGGCCCGCTGATGTATGACGTGGTCAAGTGGATGAAGGATCATGGGTTTGCTGCCTACGATTTGTATGGAGGTCAAAACCGTCCCCTCGACGGCGCCTTGGCTCAAATTGACATGGTTTTTGTTAAAGAACATGGAATTTTCAGGAAAAATCATTATTACGCCACCCGCGAACAACGAAAGAAGCATACGAAGTTGGTGAGTACAGAAAATCCGAAAAACTAATATAGGTCTTGAATTAATCGGTGCGATTTATTTTAGCGGAACAGAAAAGTGGTTTCGATTTGCTGCGCGGGTTTCATCCCCGGTTGTACAGTGATGGTATTCACTTGACAGTGTCCGCGAATGGCCTATCATTGTAAGGAGTAGGTTTTTACTTCTCGTCACCCCGGCCCAGTCCTGTCTGATCTGGGCCAGGGCGAAAGCCGGGGTCCAGTATCAGGCATTAATCAAATCAAATTCCCTGGATTCCGGCTAACTACATGCCGGAAAGACGAGCGGACGGGATTTCCGTGGCAGGATTATTTACCTGCGATATCAGGTGAATACTATCACTACACATGCCGGTAGCAGCGGTATTTCCGAGGGGTCGCATGTCTAAAATCCTAGTGGGTATCATGGCCGGAACTGTCGCCGGCGTCCTTGACCTCGTTCCCATGCTCGCACAGAAGTTAACCTGGGACGCCAACCTGAGCGCGTTCCTCTTGTGGGTCATTTCCGGGTTCCTGATCTCCACCACCAACCTGAAGCTGCCGCCTGTGTTGAAAGGCGTGGTCATATCCTTTTTAGTTCTAACGCCCTCGGCTGTTCTCATTGGCTGGAAGGAACCGTTCAGCCTGCTGCCCATTGGGTGCATGACCCTGGTCCTGGGCGGCCTGCTGGGGTATGGGATTGAAAAGTGGGGAACAGCGGGATGAGGAAGCCGTTAGCTCTGATCCGGTGTATTGCACACGGATGTATCGGCCTGATATTGGTTCTGGCTAGCCTGCGTTTGACCTGGGCAAGCGACCTGCCAATCGAATTCACTCTCGGGGCCGGCCTGCTGCTGCCGGGCGAAGTGAATCTGGACATCTCGCCGCCCAGCATTCCAGTCAACATCCAGCCCGCTTTTATCTGGAAGGCTGGCGTGGATGTGCCGGTGATCCCCCACTGGTATGTGAGCACACGCCTGCTGCAGGCTTCGGTGGCTGTCCAGGAACTGGAAGAGGTCAGGAGCCTGCTGCCTCTGGCCCTGACGAACCAGGTGCCTAGCCGCGTGTCCGGTTTCCAGGTCAGTGCAGGCCCCAAAGCCAGTGTGACTCTCAATGATTCCCTCACTTTGACTTTCGCGCTATACGGCGGCTACCGGAGCATCAGCGGTGACACGGATTATGCCAATTCCAAAGGCTTTGCACTAGACGGTGCCACAGAGCTGCAGGTCCAGCTTGGCGGCGGGTGGAGGCAGTTCTGGGAGGTTGGGTTCTTGACCCAGCCGGTGGGCGGCCGGGAAGGGGATTACTACCTCACCTTCGGCCCGCTGGTGTATGTGCTGGCAGGGGTGGCGTACTGAGCGCAAAGCGTCGGGTGACTTGCGGCGCGTGAACCAGGAGCAGGAAGGAATTATCGGCAGAACGGAGATTTGTTGCGTCCTGCAGCTTATTTCACGCCTTTGGAAGCGAGGAAACCAGCGTATTTCAGGTCCGAACTTTTGAGATGGCTGGTCACCCAGCCGTAGAGATACTGCATGAGCGTGATGGAGAGGCTGAGCTGGCGGGTTTCGAACGCGGTCCTAAATTCGGACATTTTGTCCATGAACGCCTTGTGCTCCAGTTTGTGGCCCGGGGCGTCCGGATAGCCGTAGCGGTCAAAGAGCCTTTCTTCGGTGATGAAATGCTTTCCCGCGTAGGTTAACAGGTCGGTGATGGTTTTTCCCATGGTTTCGCGGGCCGTGCCCTGAAGCATGGCTTGGTGCAGGGCGTTGATCATGGTGACCAGTTGCTGGCGCTGATGGTCCAGCTCGGTGATGTTGACGCGGTAACTGTCCGTCCATTGAATCAGGGCCATGGCCAGGCTCCGGTGCGTGATCCAGTGCAATAATTATACACTTACATACCCCAAACTTCCAACTTTGTAAATGATTCTTGCGGGGGAAAATCAGGGACTGTCCTTCGGCACGGTCTGGGAATGGGTTTGAAAGCACGGTATTTTCTTTCTGTATTCCTTGCCAGCCCGCGAGCCTCTATGCTATCATGAAGCGCATTTGAAGTTTTGGAGGAATGCGTTGTGCCGGAAATCACCGCGGAAACAGTCGAAAAGATCGCCCGCTTGGCCAATCTGAAGCTTACCGCGGATGAGGTCGGTCTGTTTGCCCGCCAGCTGGAGCAGATTCTGGAATACATCCATAAATTAAACCAGCTCAACACGGCGGAAGTGGCGCCGACCACGCACGCCCTGCCCATGCAAAACGTGTGGCGGCCGGATGCGGTGCGGCCGGGATTGGCGCGGGAAGAAGCCCTGGCCGCGGCGCCGGATGCGCAGGAAAATTGCTTCCGGGTGCCCCGGATCATCGCGTGAACCCGGCCGTGGACTGGACAGCGCTGACCGCCAGGGAACTGCGCGACCGGATCAGCCGGGGCGAGATCAAGGCCAGTGAAGCGTGCGAAGCCAGCCTGGCGCGCGTTCGCGAGCTGGACCCGAAGCTGAAGATCTTCCTGTCCGTGGACGAGGCCGGCGCCCGCGGCGCGGCCCAAGCCGTGGACCGGGCCGTGGCGGAAGGCCGTGCCGCGGGCCCCTTGGCCGGCGTACCCGTGGTCCTTAAGGATAATTTGTGCACCAGCGGCCTGCCCACGACCTGCGCCTCGCGCATCCTGGAAGGCTGGAAACCGCCCTACGACGCGGCCGTGGTGGAGCGGGTCAAAGCCGCGGGCGGCGTGGTGCTGGGCAAGGTCAACCTGGACGAGTTCGCCATGGGGTCGTCCTGCGAGAACTCCGGTTTTTTTCCCACGCGCAACCCGTGGGACCCGGAGCGCGTGCCCGGCGGATCCTCGGGCGGCTCGGCCGCGGCCGTGGCCGCGGGATTCGCGCCGCTGGCGCTCGGTTCGGATACCGGCGGGTCGATCCGGCAGCCGGCGGCGCTCTGCGGCGTGGTGGGGCTCAAACCGACCTACGGCCGGGTCTCGCGTTTTGGATTGATCGCGTTCGCCAGCTCGCTGGACCAGATCGGGCCGCTGACGCGCACGGTCGAGGACGCGGCGCTCCTGCTCAACGTGATCGCGGGGCAGGACCCGCGTGACGCGACCAGCGCCCAGGTGTCGGTGCCGGATTTCACGGCCGGCCTGGACCCGCTGCCGCGAGGGTTGCGTCTGGGACTGCCGCGTGAATATTTCGCCGCGGGGCTCAATCCCGAGATCCAGGCCAGTCTCGAGCAGGCGCAAACAATTTTCGGGGATCTCGGTCTGAAGATCACCGAGGTCTCGCTGCCGCACACGGAGTACTGCCTGGCGGTGTATTACCTCGTGGCCACGGCCGAGGCATCGAGCAACCTGGCCCGCTACGACGGCGTGCAGTACGGCCTGCGGGCCGAGGCTGATTCCCTCCTGGCCATGTACCGGGAGACCCGCGCGCGGGGATTCGGCCCGGAGGTCAAGCGGCGCATCATGCTCGGCACCTACGCGCTGTCCGCCGGGTATTACGACGCCTACTACCTGAAGGCGCTGAAGGTCCGGACCCTGATCCAGCAGGATTTTGCCCGGGCCTGGGAAAAGTGCGATGCGATCCTCACGCCCACCTCGCCGACCGCGGCGTTTCGGATGGGCGACAAAACGGAAGATCCGCTGAGCATGTACCTCTCCGATGTCTACACCATCTCGGCGAATCTGGCGGGCCTGCCCGCCGTGTCCGTACCCAGCGGGTTTACCTCTCGGGGCCTGCCGATCGGCCTGCAGCTGATCGGCCGCGCTTTTGACGAGCAGACCATACTCAGCGTGGCGCATGCCTACCAGTCGAGGACTGACTGGCACCGGCGCCGCCCCGCTGAACTTTGACAGGGAGGCTGAACATGATCTGTAAAAATTGCGGCAACCGGAAGAGTTTTCAAGCGCTCGTGACCTACTACGAACCCGTGGAGCTGTGGGAGTTCGACGACAAGGGCCAGCTCGAGCGGTACAACCAGCCCGAGACCGGGGACCTGGACATCAAGCTGTCCTGCCCCGTGTGCAACCACGAGGACATTGACCCCGAGGGGTACGAGGTGCAGACCTTTGTGGAACGCCCGCTGCACCGCCTCTCCGGCGACAAGTGGGAAGAGAAGGTTAAAACCTCGGTGGAGAACAGTAAGGTCTAAAGGCAGGTCGCCGGCATGGGGCATGACTACGAAGTGGTGATCGGGCTGGAGGTGCACGCCGAACTGGCCACTGCCTCCAAAATTTTCTGCGGCTGTCCCACGGCCTTCGGGGCGCCGCCCAACACCCAGACCTGCCCGGTCTGCCTGGGCCTGCCGGGGTCCCTGCCGGTGTTCAACCGGCGGGTGCTGGAGCTGGCCGTCCGCGCCGCCCTGGCGCTCGCGTGCGAGATCGCGCCTCAGACCAAGTTCGACCGCAAGAATTATTTCTATCCTGACCTGCCCAAAGCCTACCAGATCTCCCAGTACGACCTGCCCCTGGCCCTGCACGGCCGTCTGACCATTGACACACCCGAAGGGGCCCGGACGATCGGCATCACCCGCGTGCACATGGAAGAGGACGCGGGCAAACTCCTGCACCAGACCGCTGGCGGCCAGATCGGCCGGGCCGCGAGCTCCCTGGTGGATTACAACCGCGCGGGCGTGCCGCTCATCGAGATCGTCAGCGAACCGGACCTGCGCTCGCCCGAAGAAGCCTACGCCTATCTCGCCGAACTCAAGGCCATCCTGCGCTATACGGACGTGTCGGACTGCAACATGGAGGAGGGCAGCCTGCGCTGCGACGCCAACATTTCAGTCCGTCCCCGGGGCCAGCAGGCCTTGGGCGCCAAGATCGAAGTCAAGAACATGAACTCCTTCAAGAACGTGCGGGATGCCCTGGCCTATGAAGCTGAGCGTCAGATCCGGGCGGTGTCCGAGGGCGCGGTGCTGACCCAGGAAACCCGGCTGTGGGACGCGGAGCAGGGCAAGACCCTGCCCATGCGCGGCAAGGAAGAGGCGCATGACTACCGCTATTTCCCCGAGCCGGATCTGCCGCGCCTGGCGCCGGAAGCGGGATGGATCGAGGACATCAGGAAGAATCTGCCTGAGCTGCCGCGCGCGAAGCGGGGACGGTTTCAGGCCCAGCACCGCCTGAGCGCCTACGACGCAGGCGTCCTGACCACGACGCGCCTTCTGGCCGATTTTTTCGAGGCGGCGGTCGGGTCCGCGCCAGTCCCGGTTCCCGAAACCTTGCCCAAAGCGGTCAGCAATTGGCTGACCGGCGACTATCTTGGACGCCTCAACGCCGAAGGCAAGGACCTGGAGCGCGAGACCCCGGCCACCCTGCCGATCAAGCCGGAACAACTGGGACGGTTGGCCGCGCTCACCAGCTCCGGCGAGATCTCCTCGAAGATCGGGAAACAGGTTTTCGACGAGATGTTCACCACCGGCAAGGACCCCGACGACATCATCAAAGCCGAGGGCTTATCCCAGATCTCCGACCCCGAGGCCTTGGGCCGCCTGGTGGAGCAGGCGATTGCGGCGAATCCCGGGCCAGCGGCGGAATATCGCAAGGGCAAGCAGCAGGCCCTGGGTTTTCTGGTCGGGCAGATCATGAAAGCGTCGCGGGGCAAGGCCAATCCGCAGATGATCAACCAGTTGCTGCGGGAGAAGTTATTGGGCTCATAACAAAGTGACCGTCAGTGCGAGCAACAAAGAGAGCGCGGCAATCTGATTTTGCTCGAATAATACGAGATTGCTTCGTCGCCCCGAAGGGAACTCCTCGCAATGACGAGGCGAAGGTTTTGATAACACTCTGCTAATTCAGCACCGGGAGGAGACAACCTTTTGTCCACCGCCTCAACCACGCCGGCCGCGGTCCGGGTGGGCGAAGAACTTGAACTGGCGGTCACGAGCCTGGCCTACGGCGGCGAGGGCATCGGCCGCCACGGCGGGCTGGTGGTGTTCGTGGCCGGCGCCCTGCCCGGCGACCGCGTCACCTGCCGCGTGCAGCAGGTCAAATCCCATTTCGCGCGCGCGGACCTGATCGCGGTTCTCGAGGCCTCGCCGGACCGGGTCGAACCTTTCTGCCCCCTGGCCCGCGAATGCGGCGGCTGCACCTGGCAGCATCTCGCCTACCCGGCCCAGGTCCAGGCCAAGCAGCTGTTCGTGCAGAACGCCCTCCAGCACGTGGGCCGGATTCGAAACGCCGCGGTGCCGGGCGTCATCAAGGCGGTTCCGCAAACCGGGTACCGGCACAAGATCCAGATCCCCCTGCAGTCCCAGAACGGAGCCCTGGCCGCCGGTTTTTACGCGGCCAAGACCCATCGCGTCATCCCGATGGACGAATGTCCGGTCCAACCGCCTTTGGGCAACCGCCTCCTCCGGGCGGTGCGCGATTTGGCCGCGGATTTCAATTACCACGGATACGATGAGACCGAACGGCAAGGCGACTTACGGCACCTCGTGATCCGGCTGGGACTGCATACCAAGGAAGCCCTGGCCATCCTGGTGACGCCTCAGTCCGCGGTTCCGCGCCTTGAAGAATTCGCCGGCCACCTGATGCAGCGGGTTCCCGAGCTGGTGGGTGTGGTCCAGAACGTGAACCCCGAGGCCACGAATGTCATTTTGGGCCGCACCTTCAAGCCGCTGGCAGGCCATCCGTATATATATGAAGAGATCGAAGGCCTCCGGTTCAGGATCTCCGCCGGCTCGTTCTTCCAGGTCAATCCGTTTCAGGTGCCGCTCCTGCTGGCCGCGGTCAGCCAGGCCGCGGACCTGACCGGCCGGGAAAGCGTGGTGGACCTTTACTGCGGCGTGGGGCTCCTGACCCTGGCCCTGGCGCGGCAGGCGCGCCTGGTGGTGGGGGTGGAGGACGTGCCCGGCGCCGTGGAGGACGCCCAGGCCAACAAACATCTGAACGGCTTCTCCCACGTCGAATTCCTGGCTGCGGACGCGGCCGCCGGGTTCAAGCAGCTGGCGGCCAAGGGCTTGCAGCCGGACGTGGTGCTGCTCGATCCGCCGCGCAAAGGCGCGGACCCGAAAGTCCTGGCTCAGTTGGACCAGCACAAACCCAAGCGCGTGGTCATGGTCTCCTGCAATCCGGTCACCCTGGCCCGCGACCTGGCGCGCCTGGCCGCTTCCGGGTACCGGGTCCTGCAAGCCCAGCCGCTGGATTTTTTTCCGCACACCTATCATGTGGAGACCGTGGCCACGCTGGTCAGGAAAAACAACCAAGGGAAGCGTTGACCGGCGGCGGAAGCCAATCCTCTTTGTCATTGCGAGCGACCGGAGGAAGTCCCATAGCTATCCGGTCGGGGCGACCGGAGGAAGTCCCATAGCTATCCGGTCGGGGCGACCGGAGGAAGTCCCATAGCTATCCGGTCGGGGCGACCGGAGGAAGTCCCATAGCTATCCGGTCGGGGCGACCGGAGGAAGCGAAGCAATCGCGCTTTTCTCAAAGTCGAGATTGCCGCGTCGCCCTTCGGCAAGCCCGGGGCTTCTCGCCATGACCCCTATGGCAGCGAAAAGTTGAGGACCAAGAAGCATGAAGAAAAAACTCCTGCTCATTGACGGCACGGCCCAGCTGTACCGCGCGTTCTACGCCATTAAGGAGCTGACCGATCCCAAGGGCCGGCCCGTGAACGCGGTGTACGGTTTTGCCCAAACCCTGCTCAACCTGCTTGCGACGTTTTCTCCCACGCATGCGGCGTCGGTTTTCGACCGGCCGGAACCCACCCACCGGCACGCGCAATTTCCGGCTTACAAAGCCCAGCGCGAAACCGTGCCCGAAGGGCTGGTGGCGCAGATTCCGCTGGTGCGCAGCCTGACCGAGGCGTTCAGCGTCCGCCCCATCGAACAGCCGGGCTGGGAGGCGGACGACCTCATTGCCACTCTGGCCCGGCGGGCGCGGCGGGAAGGCTTCGAAGTCCTGATCTTCAGCAACGACAAAGACCTCCTGCAGCTGGTGGGCGACGGCGTCCGCCTGGTCCGGCCCCAGCGTCCGGGACATAAAGACTACGAGGTGCTGGACCCTGCCGGCGTGGAACAGGCCTTTGGCGTCCCCCCGGACCAGGTGGCGGAGGTGCTGGCGCTCATGGGCGACAGTTCGGACAATATTCCCGGCGTGCCGGGCGTAGGTCCGAAAACCGCGGTGGAACTGATCCGCGTTCACGGGTCGCTGCAAAATCTCTATGCCGATCTCTCCCGCGTGCCGCAGCCAAAGCTGCGCGAAAAACTGGCCGCGCACCGCGCCGAGGCCGAACAGGCCCGCGGGCTGGTGCTCCTGCGCGGCGATGCCTCACTGGCTGTTTCCTGGGAGGAGCTTGCCCTTCCGGGTAAAACACCGGACGCGGCCTATGCGCTGCTGGCCGAGCTGGGTTTCAAACGCCTCCTCCTGCGGCAGGGAGCGGCCGGCCCGGCCCAGGCCGGGACCTGGGCTCAGGACCTTCGCGCCGACGCGGATCCGGCGGCCGTGCTGGCCGAGGCCCGGGCCTCCAAACTGCTGGCCGTGGAACGCCTGCCCGGGGGTGTGGCCTTGGCCGCATCGGCCCGTTCCGCGGCCTGGCTGCCTTTCGCGGACCCGGATGCGGGTTCGGCGCTGGAGGACTGGTTTGGCCTCCACCCCGAGGTGGTCGAGATTCTCGCTGATCCCGCGGTCGGCAAGATCGGCTATGACCTCAAAGCCCTGGCCACGGCCCTGTGCCGCCTGGGGCGCGCGCTGCAGGGTCCTCTCGAGGACCTCCACCTGATCGCGCACCTCCTGGACCTGCCGAGCAACCGGCCGGCGGATTTCGCGGCCCGGCTTCTGGGCGGGCCGCCGCCCGAGGACAAACTCGCCGTGCTGGCCTGCGCCTGGCTGCTGGTCGGGCGCACGCTCCGGGCCCAGCTCGCCGAAAAGGAATCGGAGCGGTTGTACCGCGACGTCGAACTGCCGCTCCTGCCGGTTTTGGCGGACATGGAAGCGCGGGGCGTGGCCGTGGACAGCCAGGCCCTGTCCGACATGGCCGAGGACCTGGGGCGGGAGATGTCCGGCCTGGAGGCGGAGATCCGCCACCTGGCCGGCGGGGAATTCAACCTGCGCTCGACCCAGCAGCTCGCGGAGGTGCTGTTCGACCGGCTGGGGCTGGCCTCCGGAAAAAAAACCAAGACCGGCCGATCGACCAGCGTGGACGTGCTTGAGCAACTGGCCGCTCAGCACCCCCTGCCGCAGAAAATTCTGGACTACCGGCAGGCGCAGAAACTGAAATCCACCTACCTCGACGTGCTGCCCCAGCTGGTGGACCCCCGCGACGGCCGCGTGCATACCACTTTCCACCAAGTGGGCGCGGCCACGGGCCGGCTCTCGTCCTCGGACCCGAACCTCCAGAACATCCCGGTGCGGACCGAGCGCGGCCGCGAGCTGCGCAGAATGTTCGTGCCCGGCTCGCCGGGGGTTCGCCTGCTCTCGGCGGATTATTCCCAGATCGAGCTGCGCCTGCTGGCGCATTTTTCGGAGGACCCGCGCATGATCGCGGATTTCCAGGAGGGCCTGGACATCCACCAGGCGACAGCCGCCGAGATCTTCAACGTGCCCAGGGAGCAGGTTACGCCGGACATGCGGCGCCAGGCGAAAACCTGTAATTTCGGCATCGCCTACGGCGTCAGTCCTTTCGGACTGGCGCGCCAGCTCAGGATTTCGAACCAGCGGGCCAAGGCGTTCATAGACGGTTTTTACGCCCGCTATCCCCGCGTGCGTCGCTACCTGGACCACCTGCTGACCACGGCGCGGCGCCAGGGCTATGTCAGCACGTTTCTCGGCCGGCGCCGGCCCACGCCCGACGTGTCGTCGGCCAACCGCGCGGTCCGCGAGGCGGGAGAACGCATGGCCATCAATATGCCGATCCAGGGTTCGGCCGCGGATCTGATCAAGCTGGCCATGGTCGCGGTCGCCAAGGACCTGGCCGAACGGAAGCTGCGGTCACGCATGATTCTGCAGGTGCACGACGAGCTGCTGTTCGAGGGTCCGGAATCGGAAATGCCCGAACTGGGCGAACGGGTCCGCGACCGCATGAGCGGGATCCATCCTTTGAAAGTTCCCCTGGTCGTGGACGTAGCCTGGGGGAACAACTGGATGGAAGCGCACGGATAGAAAGACGCGAGCCTGAGGCGGAAACTTTTTTTGCTGCGGAACTCGCCCTTCGACAGGCTCAGGGCTCAGACAGTCCTCGCTTCAAAAAGTCTCCGCCTCAGGCTCGCTAATGGGGTGAAGAAAAAGGAAAAGCGATTTCCCAATACGGCTCAGGGCGCGTCTGGGTATAATAAGCGATAAGAAAGCCAAGGGGGGGCAGTGGGCAAAACCCGATCCACCAGCAAGGTCCCGGTTCTGGTCGTTACCGGCGGCAGCGGTTCGGGCAAGAGCACGGTTGCCGCGGTGTTCGGCCGGCTCGGCGCGCGCGTCCTGGACGTGGACCGCCTTGCCCACAAGTTGTTGTTGCCCGGAACCCCGGCCTGGCACGCGGTCGTGAAGGAATTTTGCGGAGCCCGCTGGCGCGGCTCAGGGCCGCTCCGGCCGCCCTTGGCGCCGGGCAAATTCAGCGACCGGCAGGGCCGGCCCCTGCCGGAGCTGCCCTGGGTGCTGGCGCCGAGCGGCGCCATCCGGCGCGACCGGCTGGGCGCGACGGTTTTCGCCAACCCTGCCGCGTTGCGCGCGCTGAACCGGATCACCCATCCGCGCCTGCGCCGGTTGCTGGAGCAGGAGATCCGCCGCCACCGCCGCCGCGCCCGTCCCTTGGTGCTGGATATGGCTGTATATCCCGAAAAGGTTTTTCGCGGTCTCGGCGACCGGGTGTTGTGGGTGCGCTCGTCCGCCGGCCAGCGGGCCCGGCGCCTGATCCGGCGTTTGGGGCTCTCCCCGGCCGCGGCCAGCGCCCGCATCCGGCGACAGCGTCCGGACCAGGACTACCGCCGGCTGGCGGACCTGGTGCTGTCCAACCAGGGCTCGCTGGTCCGCCTCCGGCAGGCCGCCCGCAAAGCCTGGCCGCGCCTCTTGACCCGGCCTAAACGAAAAAGGAGCGCCTGATGCTGTTTTGGTTCCAACACCATCCGGCCTATCGCTGGCTGTGGCTGCTGGGGTTGCTGCTGGCGTATCCCGTGATTGTGGTCATGGTCCAGACCAGCGGCGAGCCGGGATGGTTGTCCGCGGCCGTGCTGATCCCAGCCGCGGGGCTGTGGTGCGTGGGGCTGGCGGCCGGCAACGGTCTCGCGGTTTTCACCATGCTGCTGTACTGGTTTTTGGCCTTGCGGGAAACGGACCCGGCCGCCCGTTCGGCTCTCCTGGTTCATCTGCCGGTCACCCTGCTGACCTGGGGCGCGGCCCTGTTTTTCCACGTCCGGTCCGCGGCCGAACAGCGGGAGCACGCGCGCCACCTGGAACGGCTGCGCGAGCGGCTGGCCCTGGCGCGCGAACAATACAAGACCGACATCGTGGTCAACGTTTCCAACCAGAGAAAATTCAAAAAATACTCCGACTTGAACCGCGCCTCGCGCATCTTCGGGCTGCAACTGGCCTTGGACAAACTGGCGGACCGCGTGCTGAACGAAGTGCGCCAGATCATCGGGGCGGAACGCGGGCGCTACCTGGTTTCCTTCGAATTTCCCGAACGCACGGAGATCGTCTTCCAGTGCCTGCCGACGGACGCGGAACAGCACCAGCAGCCCGATGACGCCTACACCCGCTGGACCCTGCAGCACCGCACGCCGCTTCTGGTCAGCGATACCCTGCATGATTTCCGTTTCCAGGCGCCCGAACCCGGCGCCTTGGTCCGGAGCCTCATGCTGGTGCCCATGCTTTCGGGCGCCCACGTGTTCGGGATGCTCCGGGCCGAGAGCCCGTGGCCGGACATTTTTTCCAAGGATGATCTGCGCCTCTTCACCCTGCTGGGGGACCTGGCCGGCGTGGCCGCGGAGAACGCCCACCTCTACCAGTGCGCCCAGGAGCTGGCCATCACCGACGGGCTGACCGGCCTGTACCTGAGGCGGTTCTTCAACCAGCGTTTTGCCGAGGAACTGGAGCGCCACCAGGAGCACGGCGAGATCTTCTCCCTCATCATTCTCGACATTGACCATTTCAAGCGCATCAATGACCGCTTGGGGCATCTGGCCGGCGACCAGATCCTAGCCCAGTTCGGGGAAGCCCTGAAGGCCGAGGCCCGCGTCATGGACTTGGTCTGCCGGTTCGGCGGCGAGGAGTTCGCCCTGATCCTGCCCCACACGCCCGTGGAAGGGGCGCTGGTCATGGCCGAGCGCATCCGCGTCCATATCAGCCAGCGCGAATTCCAGGCCGGCGTCGAACGCCTGCGCCTCACGGTCAGCGGCGGCGTGGGGGAATGTCCGCGGCACGGCCGGCAGATGGTCGAAATCATCCGGCAGACCGACTCGGCGCTGTACGAGGCCAAACGGCAGGGGCGCAACCGCGTGTTCGCCGCCGGAGGCGCGTCATGAACCGGACCGTCAAGCATTACAGCCTGCTGACGCTCGGCTGGCTCCTGGTCGCCAGCCTCATGCTGCTCGGTCAGGATCCTGAAGTCCCCAACGGCTTCGCGCTGCTGCTGCTCCCGCTCGTCATCCTGGGCGGCGCCCTGGAGATTACCGCCGGCATCGTGGTCACCAGCGCGATGGCGGCCGCTTCTCTGGTGGCCGGTTTCGGGCTGCACTGGCTGCCGCAGCCGGCCGCGGTGACCACGCTGGTGGCGGTCAGCCTGGCCGCGGGGCTGGCGGCCCTGGCGGCACAGGACCGGGAGGGGCGGCTCAAGGCCGAGACGCGCGAGCGCGAGCCTCTGGAGCACGAACTTCTCCGCGTGGAACGGAAAGGGTACCAGATCCGCCGCCAGATCGAGGGATACAAGGAAAAGCTGGACCACCTGATCAGCTTGTACGCAGTGGCCAAAAAGCTTTCGGGCACCATCAAGTTGGACAGCATGCTGGACGAGGCGCGCCTGGAAGTGGCCCGGCTCTTTCCCCAGCACTTCTCCAGCCAGAGTGAGGAGGACGCCCGCCTGGTCTTCTATGTGCCGGACGAGGAGTCCGGTGATTTCCAGCGCATGGGATTGCGCGGCCACGAGGTGTCGGACGAAGGCTTCCCGGACCAGGTCCCGGCCGCGGAAATTCTCGACTGGCTGGGCGAATCCTACAGCGCCATCCGGATCAAGGACATGCGCCAGGACCCGCGTTTCCGCTACCTGACCCAGCAGAGCCAGTTCCGGTCCCTGTTGGCCATTCCGCTGATCATGCACGACATTGTCATTGGCCTGATGCTGCTCGCCACGTCCCAGCCCGGGAGTTTCACACCCACGGATTTCACCCAGGCCGAGACCCTGGGCAAACAGATCGTCTTCGCCCTGCGGAAATCCCTGCTCTACCGCAAGGTTCAGACGCTCTCTTTCACGGACAGCCAGACCGGCCTGTACGTGCACCGCTATTTCCACGAGCGGCTGCGCGAGGAGATCCACCGCGCGGAACGCTACCGCCAGCACCTGTCCCTGATCATGCTCGACCTGGACCATTTCAAGCGCGTCAACGACCAGCACGGGCACCAGGTCGGGGATGCCGTCCTGGCGGAGGCCGCGAGCCGGATCCAGGAAATGGCCGGTCCCACGTCCCTGGTGGCGCGCTATGGCGGCGAGGAATTCGCGGTGCTCCTGCCCAATACCCCGCTGGCCAGGGCCGCGGTCATCGCGCAGAGCATCAATACCTATCTCAAGGCCACGCCCATTGACGCCGGGGAGCTGAAACTGACCTTGACCATCTCCGCCGGGGTTAGTTCGTATCCCGAACACGCGCTGTCCCGGGAGGCGTTGATCGGCGCCGCCGACATGGCCCTCTACCAGGCCAAGAATGACGGCCGGGACCTGGTCCGGTTCTTTCAGGAAGGATATCCAAAAAAAAGTTGACAGGGTGCGGGTCCTTGGCTATACTTCAGGCACCTACCCAAATGGCGCGATCGGATGCCTAATCATCACGGCACACTAATCCCATAGGATCCATTCCCCAGGGGTTTCATGAGGGGTTCCGCATCTTGCACGCTCAATTCATTCCGAGGATGAACCGATACGGGTGGTCAATCTCCAATCCAGCAGGTGTTTCCGCTTGAATTGTGTCCAATGGACAAATGCGCCGACGGCCGATAACCGTCCACGCAGGAGGGAAAGGGCATGAATATCACCGAATTAAAGCATAAAACCATCTCCGAGCTGAACGGAATGGCCAAGAAACTCAAGCTCACGGGGGTCTCGGGACTGAAAACCCAGGAGTTGATCTTTAAGATCATCGAGGCCCAGGCTCTGCAGAACGGGGAGATCAGCGCCGAAGGGGTACTGGAAGTGCTGCCCGACGGGTTCGGCTTCCTGCGCTCGCCCGACTACAATTACCTGCCCGGCCCGGACGATATTTACGTCTCGCCCTCCCAAATCCGGCGCTTTGACCTGCGGACCGGCGACACCGTGACCGGCCAGGTCCGGCCGCCCAAGGAAGGGGAGCGGTATTTCGCCCTCCTCAAGGTCGAGAACATCAACTTCGAATCCCCGGAAAAACAGGTCGACAAGATCCTCTTCGACAACCTCACGCCCATCCACCCCAAGGAGCGCATCAAGCTGGAATACGACCAGGGCGATTTCAGCACCCGGATCATGGACCTGTTGATCCCCATCGGCAAGGGCCAGCGCGGCCTGATCGTCGCCCCGCCCCGTACCGGCAAGACCATCCTCCTGCAAAAAATCGCCAACGCCATCACCGCCAACAACCCGGACATCTGGCTGATCGTGCTGCTCATCGACGAGCGCCCCGAGGAAGTCACGGACATGCAGCGGTCGGTCAAGGGCGAGGTCATCTCCTCCACGTTCGACGAGCCCGCGGACCGGCACGTGCAGGTCGCCGACATGGTCATCGAGAAAGCCAAGCGCCTGGTGGAGCATAAGCGGGACGTGGTGATCCTGCTCGATTCCATCACCCGCCTGGGCCGGGCCCATAACACCATCATTCCCTCGTCCGGCAAGATCCTGTCCGGCGGCGTGGACTCCAACGCCTTGCAGCGTCCCAAGCGTTTCTTCGGCGCGGCCCGCGCCCTGGAGGAAGGCGGCAGCCTGACGATCATCGCCACCGCCCTGGTGGACACCGGCAGCCGCATGGACGAGGTGATTTTCGAAGAGTTCAAAGGCACGGGCAACATGGAACTGTGCCTGGACCGGAAACTGGTGGAGAAGCGCGTGTTCCCGGCCATTGACATCCAGCGCTCCGGCACCCGCAAAGAGGAACTCCTGATCCCGCCCGACGACCTGGCCCGGATCTGGCTCCTGCGCAAAGTGCTGAACCCGATCTCCATGGTCGAAGCCATGGAGCTCCTGCTGGACAAGATGGGAAAAACCAAGAGCAACAAGGCTTTCCTCGACGCGATGAACACGTAGTACGCTCTCCATGCATGCAGAACTCCCCCCGTCCCCCTGGGGGGAGTTGGCGCAAAAACCCTTGTAAAACCCCGGAGGCTATGTTAGGATTTGCCCCTTCCAGCCTGCCAGGCTGGGATAATGTAGGAGGATGGTCCCATGAAAGAAAAGTTGCACCCCAAATACGAGCCCACGAAATTCGTGTGCGCCTGCGGCAATGTGATCGAAACCCGGTCCACGGTTCCGCCCACCGTGCGCGTGGAAATCTGCTCCCAGTGCCATCCGTTCTTCACCGGCACGCAGAAGCTGGTGGATACGGCCGGCCGCGTGGAGAAATTCCGGCGCCGTTACAACGCCAAGACCACTTAGCCCTCGCCTGAGCCCAGTCTGAGCCAAATATTTCGGTGGCCCCATGCAGGTCGTATTGCTCAAATCCCCTCAGGACCCGGAGCATATGGTGGCGCAAGCCGCGCGCCTGTGCTATTCCGCCGCGGATCTCGAGGCCATCGCCGAGAAACTGACCCCGGAGAAAACCTCCTCGTTCATCCGTCACCTGGTGAAGCTCGGTCATCATTCGGCACTGGAGCACGCCGTGTTCACCTTCGGTGTGGAGGGCGTGTCCCGGGCTTTGACGCACCAATTGGTGCGCCACCGCCTGGCCTCCTATTCCCAGCAAAGCCAGCGTTATGTCACCCTGCGGGATTTCCCCTATGTGGTGCCGCCCACCGTGGCGGCGCGGCCGGACCTGGCCAAGCGGTTCGACGGGGCCCTGGCCGCGGTGGGCGAGGCCTACGCGGCCCTGCTGGCCGCCGGGGTGCCGGCCGAGGACGCCCGCTATCTTCTGCCCAACGCCTGCGAGACCAAGATCGTGGTCACGATGAACAGCCGGGAGCTTCTCCATTTTTTCCGCCTGCGCTGCTGCAACCGGGCGCAGTGGGAGATCCACGGCCTGGCGGACCGCATGCTGGGCCTGGTCAAGCCGCTTGCCCCGAATATCTTTCACCAGGCCGGGCCCGGTTGCCTGCAGGGTCCCTGTCCGGAAGGGGAAATGACCTGCGGAAAAACGGCCGAAGTCCGGGCCACCTATCAGGCGCTGTAGCTCAAACCACAGGTTCCAGGCGCGGAGGGGCCAACCGCCCGCGCCGAGGACTTGTGGTTTTTTTATAGGATGATTGAGTCTTCCTTTAGCCCTGCAACGCCGAAAGCCCCGGGCTTGCTCGGGGATGAAGGCCACGACGGCGTTGCAGGATGTCGCCTGCCGAACTGGCCGGAGACGCAGGGTTGTTTCGGGGTGCCCCGGCCTTCGGCCGGGGGGCTCCACAGTCATTGCGAGGCTCCCCGAGCATGTCGAGGGGAGACGCGGCAATCTTGACTTTGAGAAAAGCGCGATTGCTTCGCTTCCTCCGGTCGCTCGCAACGACCCGCCAGAGGGATTTTTATTCAGATCAGGAGCGTACGCATGTGGGATAAACTCGCCCAGGTAGAGGACAAGTTCAATAAGCTGGAACAGGAGCTCTCCAACCCGGACTTGGTCGCCGACCAGAAACGCTTCCGCGAAGTGGTCAAAGCCCACGCCGAATTGCGGGACGTGGTGGAGGAATTGCGCCGCCACCGGAAGCTCAAACAACACCGTCAAGAGGCGGAGGAGATGGCCGGGAGCGGCGAATTGGCCGAGCTGGCCCAGGAGGAGCTCGTGCGCCTTGACAGAGCAATGGCCGCCTCCGAAGCCAAACTCAAGCAGCTGCTGATTCCGCCGGACCCGCACGATGGCAAGAACGTGTTCCTGGAAATCCGCGCGGGCACGGGCGGCGAGGAAGCGGCCCTGTTCGCGGCCGACCTGTTCCGCATGTACGGCCGCTACGCGGAAAAGCAGGGGTGGAAGGTCTCGCTGTACGACAGCAACGCCACCCAGCTGGGCGGGTACAAGGAGATCATCTTCCAGATCACCGGCCGGGAGGTGTACCGGGCCCTGAAATTCGAGGCTGGCGTGCACCGCGTGCAGCGGGTGCCCGCCACCGAGGCTTCGGGCCGGATCCACACCTCGGCCGTGACCGTGGCCGTGCTGCCCGAAGCGGACGAAGTGGAAGTCACGATCAACCCGGCTGACCTGCGCATAGACATTTTCTGCTCCTCCGGGCCAGGCGGCCAGAGCGTGAACACCACCTATTCCGCCGTGCGCATCACCCACCTGCCCACGGGCCTGGTGGTGTCGTGCCAGGACGAGCGCTCGCAGACCAAGAACAAGCAGAAGGCCATGAAGGTGCTGCAGGCCCGCCTGCAGCAGCTTAAGGAGGAGGAACAGCAGCAGGAGCAGGCTGCGGACCGCAAATCCCAGGTGGGGTCGGGCGACCGCAGCGAGAAGATCCGTACCTATAACTATCCGCAGAACCGGGTCACGGATCACCGCATCGGGGTGTCGCTGTATAACCTGGAAACGTTCATGAACGGGGACATTGGGGAAATGATCGGCAAACTGCAGGAGGCGGACCACGCGGAGAAGCTGGCCGCTGAGCAATAAGAATCCCCTCTCTTGAGGGGATTCATCCAAGATTCATTGGATGTTGATTGCCCCCTTTTCTAAAGGGGGCGAAGGGGGATTACTCACAATCCTCAAGTGCCGATTTGATGGTTTATTAATAATCTCCCCCTGCCCCTCTTTAGGAAAGAGGGGTGGAAATGCTCTGAGATCCATCCGGATGCTTGCCCTTTCAGGGGAGGGGAGCATTTTTTAAGGTTCGAGGTGCAGGCGCTGGCGGAGAGCGGCGTGCGCCTGGCCGCAGATCCCAAGAGACTGCCACTCGCAGCCCTGGCAGACCGCGCGGAACTCCTCGGCGGTGAGTCGCGCAATCCTTTCGTCTATTTCCGGCAGGGGGTAGGGGTGACCGGGTTTCAACTTTAAAGTACGCAGGGTCCGGTGGTCCAATTCGGCCATGGCCCGGCCCCGGATACCGAGTTTTTCCGGCGCGCATTCATACTCGTGGTGCGGGCAGCTGCGGCAGATATGGTCCAAGCCGGGTTTGGCAATGACGGTCTTGACCCGGCCGGAACGGAACAACCGGACGATCCGGCTGGTCTCCGCCAGGTATTCAGGAGAGTACCCATAACCGATGAACCCCAAGCGGCAGAGCAGATGGTGAGGTCTCAAAATCAGAGTCATGCCAGCACCGCTTTCAAGCCGGAGAAAAAGACTTGAATTTACTGAGTTTGCGCAAGCTATGTTAAATTATGCAGCACTCCAAGTCAATCTCAAATCCCCGTCCGCTTCAAAATGAAAAACTACCAAGAGTGGATCAACTGGAGTATTACTAAATTCAAGGCCGCGGGCGTCGAGGCGCCAAGCCAGACAGCGGTTGAATTACTGGCGCATGCCGGCCGCTATTCCAAGGCCAGGGTGCTGGCCAACCTGCGTGAGTTTCTGCGTCCGGAGGCTGGCAAGAGGTTTCGAAAGCTGGTACAGGCCCGCTGCCGCCGGGTTCCTCTGCAATATTTGCTGGGGACTGAAAATTTCGGCGGCCTGACCCTCAAAGTCGGGAAAGGGGTCCTGATTCCGAGGCCTGAGACCGAATTGATTTTGGAGGAAGCAAAAGCACGGGCCAAGGCCGAACCGCGTCTGATCGCTGATCTGGGAACTGGATCAGGGAATCTGGCTTTGGCCTTAGCCACCCACTATCCCGGGGCACGCGTCTGGGGCCTTGACCGTTCGAGCCGGGCTTTGATGTGGGCGCGCAAAAACCTCCGTGCCCAGCGATTAGGCCGGCGGGTGCGTTTTGTTCAAGGCGCGGGCTCCGCCTTTCTGCCGCGGCCGGTGCAGGGCCGCTTTGATCTGGTGGTTTCCAATCCCCCCTATATTCCCAGCGCGGTCCTGGACTCCCTTCAGCCGGAAGTCCGTTTTGAGCCTAAGCTGGCCTTGGACGGCGGCCCGGATGGTCTGCTGGCCATCCGCCGCATGCTCGCCGCCGCGCATCGGCTGTTGCGGTCCGGGGGAACTTTCATTTGTGAAATAGGTGTTTTCCAGAAGACGGCGGTTTGGAAACTGTTTACGGCCGCGGGCTTCTCGGATTTAAACTGCCGCCTGGACTGGCAGGGGATTCCGCGGGTTATTTCCGGATCGAAGCGTCCGTGATCTTTATTGCGGGTTTCTGCGTTCCCTTCAACGGCAAAATATATTATACTTAATCTTACGTGCGCCAGACTTGCTTCCGACACTATCAACACGAGGAAACCGCGATGCATTCGACGCAAAGGTCGTTCGTGATTCTGGTATTGCTGGCCGGCTGCCTTCTGGTTGGCGGACCGACCGCGGGAGCCCCACCCGATACGTTCGAAGTGCCTGAAGCCGAAGAAGGTCCGGAAGCGAACGCGGCCGAAACGGATACGAACCAGGGCGGTCAGGCGGCGGAAAATCCGGCTGCGTTCAAGCTGTTGCGCACCGCCGGCCATGCCTGGATCTCCATCGTGCGCCAAGTTGAGGATCATCAGCTCATCACCCTCGGCGATCTCGTTTACCTTGCCGCTTCCCGTCAGTCCGTTTTGCGGGACGGGGAAATTTATCCGATTTATCAATCCCTGGACCGCGCGATCGGCCAGCCCGCGGCCGGGAGCACGGGCTGGCTGAAGCAGGTGGGGAAACTGGAAATCCTCGGAGGCCAAGAGGGATTAACCATTGGACGGGTCGTCGCGGCGCGTGATATTATTCAGGCTGGCGACCAGATTTTACTGCCGGCCGAATGATCGCCGAACCCGAGGACCGGCAGTTTCATTACCTGCTCCAGGCCATTTTGCGCCGGGCGGGGCTCGACGCCAGCCAATATAAGATCAGTTATTTAAAACGCCGGCTGGCCGTGCGCATGCGCGCGACCCAGAAAACCAACTATGCCGACTACCGCCGGCTGCTCGAAACCGATCCGCAGGAATACGCCTACCTGCTCGACCGGTTGACGATCAATGTTTCCAATTTTTTCCGGGACCCGGGGGTATACGGCCAGATCAAGCGCAAAGTGCTGTCCCAGTGGCAGCACCAGCCCAAGATCAGGATCTGGAGCGCGGGGTGCGCCCACGGCCAGGAACCGTATTCGCTGGCGATCCTTCTCGGCGAGGGGCTGCCGGCTATCTGCCACTGGTCGATCCTGGCCACGGATATTGATCCCACGGTGTTGGAGCACGCCCGGACGGGCCGCTACAGCGCGGACAGCATCCAGCCCGTCCTGCCGGACCTGCGGCAAAAATATTTCGAGGCCGACGGCGAGGAGCGGGTGGTCAAGATGCTCCTCAAGCGGCGGATCGAGTTCCGGCAGCACGATCTGACCGGCGCACTGCCGGACGAGAAGTTCGACCTGATCGTGTGCCGGAACGTGCTGATCTATTTTGTCGGCGGTTTGCAGGAACGGCTGTTTGGCGGGTTTCACGCCCGGTTGAATCCCGGCGGGTTTCTGGTGCTCGGGAAGACCGAGACCCTCCTGGGTGAAATGCGGCGCTGGTTCGAAGTGGTCGATATCCGGGAGCGGATCTACAGGCGGCGGGAAGAGCCGACCTAGGAGACGGAAGAGAGCAAGAGAGCAACAGGCGGAATCCATTGCGGTCTATTTCCCATTGCTCGGTTGTTCGGAATCCGAACATCGGATTTTTGCTCGGATACCTTTGGACTTGACTAGGAGCGAGCGTGGAAAAAATCCAGGATCACATTAATCTGGGCGTGGCATTTTCCCTAAGCCGCCGCTATCAGGACGCCATCCGGGAATTTCAGAAAGCGCTGGCGCTGAACCCCAAGGATGCGGAGGTTCATTTCCAGCTGGGGATCCTCTACTCCAACGTCGGGGAATACGACCGCGCGGTCACGGCGTACAAGCAGGTGCTGTCCACCAACCCCATGCACCTGAACGCCCACTGCAAGCTGGGGCTGATCTACGCCAATACGGGCAAGACCGACGAGGCGATCAGCGAGTTCCGCAAGGCACTGGAGATCAACACCGAGGACTCGGGTCTGCACAACAACCTGGGGGACGCCTACTATAAAAAAGGCAGTTGGGAAGAGGCGCGGCGCGAATACGAGGCCGCCTTGAAAATCAATCCCAACCTGTCCGAAGTTCATTTCAAGCTGGGGTTCATTCACGAGAGCCAGGGGCGCTATGCCGAAGGCGTGGCGGAATACGAAGCCGCCCTGAAAATCAACCCCAAGCACGCCGGCATTTACAACATCATCGGCGGTCTGAAGACCAAAATGGGAAAACTGGCCGACGCCGAAGTCGCCTTCCGGCAGGCGCTGGAGCTCAATCCGGACGACGTGGTGAGCCTCCAGAACATCGGACAGCTCCTGGTGCGCGCGAACAAGCCGCGGGACGCCCTGTCCTTCATCCAGCACGCGCTAAAAATCAATCCCAAGAATCTGGACGCCTTCACCCTGCTGGGCCAGATTTACGCGCTGATGGGGAAGAAGGACGAGGCCATCGCCGCCTACAAGAAAGTGCTGGAGATGAATCCCGCGGACGCCAACCTGCATAAAATCCTGGCCTTCATCTACGACCAGCAGGACCAGGCGGCCAACGCGCTCAAGGAATATGAGGCCGCGCTCAAGCTCAATGCCGCCGACGTTACGGTGCAGCTGGGGCTGGCCAACCTGTTCTACCGTCTGGGCGAATACACCAAGGCCATGTCGGCGTTCAAGGGCGTGATCAAGCTGGAGCCGAACCTGGCCGAGGCCTATCTCAAGCTGGGCAACATCTATTACCGCCAGAACGAACACGACAAAGCCCTGAAAGTGTGGGAAAAGGCCTTGGAACTCGATCCCCAGAACGAAATTTTGCGGAACAACCTCAAGTTCGTCAAGGGTGGCTGAGCATGGCGTTCATTCAGCGTCAGCAGGAAAAATCACTGGGTGAACTGCTGGTGCAGAGCGGCCGGCTCCAGCGCGAACAGCTGGATAAGGCGCTGGCCGAGCAGCAGCGCGCGGCGGAACCGCTGGGCAAGACCCTGGTGCGCCTGGGGTACGTGCAGGAGGAAGACATCCTCCACGCCCTGCAGGGGCTCCTGGTGGTGACTTTCCGGCTGGCCCGGGAGGAGTTCGCTTTTGAAGCGCTGTTTGTCCGGGAGATCATCCGCTGCCAGCAGGTGAACCATCTGCCCAAAATGCCCCCGTTCATCGAGGGGCTGATCAAATACCGTGGCCTGGTGGTGCCGGTGATCAACCTGGCTCGCCGCCTGGGCCAGGAGCCCCAGGCTCCCACCGACGAAACCCGCATCATCGTGGTGGAGATCGTCTCGCAGTTGTTCGGTTTGGTGGTGGACGAGGTCGAGGCGGTGCTGCAGCTGCCCATTGACCGGATCGAAAGCAGCCCGACCCTCCTGCACGGGCTGGACCAGCGCTATGTGTACGGCGTGGGCAAACACCAGAATCACCTGATCACGGTCCTGCATCTCGAAGCCATTTTGGAAAACGTCAACGCCCACAAATGGGTCGAAGCCGCTGGAGAATCGGCATGAGCGAGAAGGAAGACGCCCAGAGTCTGCGCGAGTTCGAGTACGGCATCGACCAGAACGATGCCTCGGCCCACAACAATCTGGGCGTTTTCTATTACTCCAAAGGCATGTACGTCGAGGCCGTCAAGGAGTTCAAACGCGCCCTGGAGATCGACCACAACCTGTCGCAGGCCATGGAGAACCTGCAAGCGGTCAACAAGAACACCGGCATTTACGACCGCGCCATCGGCGCCTACCAGCGGGCGATCCAAATGTATCCCGACGACGCGGACGCCCACTACAACCTGGGCAACGCCTTCCGCTACACCGGCCGCTATCAGGAAGCCATATCCGAATACCAGCGCGCCGTCGAGATCACCCCGTCCCACTTGTTCGCCATCAATTCGCTGGGCATTGTATACAAAAGCCTGGGGCGCTTTGACGAAGCCATGGAGATCATGAAAAAAGGCATCGCCCAGGCGCCGCATTTCGCGGACCTGCACAACACGCTGGGCGAGATTTACTATAATAAGGGGTTGTACGACCAAGCGATCCGCGAGTTTCAGACCGCGGTGCAGATCAACCCGGAATTCGCCGTGGCCCACTATAACCTGGGGTTCGCCTACGGCGACAAGGGCATGAACCAGGAGGCGGAGCGGGAGTTCTCCAGGGCGGTGGAAATCAACCCGGGCTATGCGCAAACCTCCACCAACCTCGCGATTGACTACTACAAAGGCGGCGAGGACGCGTCCGCCGGCGCGGAAACCGCGGCGGCCGGCGCGTCCCCGGCCGAGTCCGATCCGGCCGCGGCCTACAAGGAGCTGGGCAAGGCCTACCGTCTGAAGGGCCTGCTCAACGAGGCCATCCAGCAGTACGAGAAGGCCGTGGCGGTCAAGCCCAAGGACGCCGAACTCGCCAACAGTCTGGGCGAAGTGTATTTCGACCTCAACCATCCCACCGAGGCCATCAAGTATTTCCGGCGCGCCCAGGAACTCGACCCCGCCTATAGCGACGCCTTGATCAACGCCGGCATCCTGTACCGACAGCAGGGTATGTTCCCCGAGGCCGAGGACCAGCTGCGCCGGGTTTTCGAGCGGGATCCGGAAAACGTCCGCAGCCACTATGAGCTGGGGATCGTCTACTACCGCCAGGGCAAGATCCAGGAGGCGATCACCGAGATCGAGCGCGCCATCGCCAAGAACCCTCACTTCGCGGACGCCCACTACCAGCTGGGCATTTACTACTACCGGCACAACAACTACGACGGCGCGGTGCGCGAATTCCGGCGGGCGATCGAACTGTCGCCGGCCTACGCCCAGGACAGCGAGGCCAACATCTACCTGGGGCTGGCCCTGGCCGATAAGGGGCGTTTCGAGGAGGCTATTATCGAGTACCAAAAAGCCCTGGCCGTGGACCCGGAGAACGCGGTGGCCCACAATTCCCTGGGCATGGCGTATAAAAGCATCGGGAATTTCGAAGACGCCCTGGACGAATACGGCAAAGCCATTGGGATCAATCCCCAGTATGCCAAGGCTTACAATAACCTGGGTGTCATCTATTATCAGAAGGGGATCTACGACAAGGCGATCGAGGAGTTCAACCATGCCCTGGCCATTGACCCCAACTACGACACCGCCAAGCGCAACCTGGTCTCCGCGGCGAAGAAGAAGGATATTTTCAAGGAAGCCATCGAAAAACTGCAGGCGGACATCAAGGCCAACCCCCAGAACGCCGCTGCCCATTACGACCTGGCCAACGTCTACCGCAACACCGACCGTTTCGACGAGGCCATCGCCGAGTACAACAAGGCCTTGACGATCAATCCCCGCTACGTCGAGGCCTGCACCAACCTGGGCCTGATCTACAAGCGCCTGGACCGCGCCAACGAGGCCCAGGACGTGCTGCTCCGGGCCGTGGCCATCAACCCGGACTACCCGGACGCCCATTATTATCTGGGGGAGATCTACCTGCAGAAGAAATGGCTGGACGAAGCCGAGGTGGAGTACGGCCGGACCCTGGAACTGAACCCCAAACATATTGAGGTGCACGAACGGCTGGCCACGATCTACGGCCTCCGGTACTGGTGGGACGAGGCCATCGCCGCCTGGGACCGTTTCATCCAGCTCGCCCCCAGCACCGAGGCCGCCCTGCGCGCCGCGGAGAAGATGCGGAGCGCCCAGGACTGGCTGGAGACGTTCAGGCCGTCGCCCGGCGCCGCGGCGCGGCGCTTGATCCAATAGGCGAGAAAGGATGTCCGGCATGAAACTGGTCAAATGCATCCTGCCGCCGGCCAAGCTGGAAGCCGTTAAGCAAGCCCTGCTGCGCGAAGGCGTTCAGGGTATGACGGTGTACGAGGTCCGGGGGTTCGGCATTCACCAATCCCAGCTCAAGCAAAAGACCAGCCGGAATTACGGGGTTGAATTCCAACCCCGAGTTATGATAGAAGTAGTAATTACGGATAAAAAAGCGGATAAAGTCCTGAGGGTCATCACCACCACCGGGAAGACCGGCCGGCTGGGGGATGGCAAACTGTTTATGCTGCCGGTGGACGAAGCCGTGCGCATTCGAACCAGCGAACGCGGGGAAGCGGCGCTGTAGCCGCCCGGGGAGGGAGGAAGCCGGAGTGCCGAGTCGGATCTTGATCGTGGACGACGCGTCGTTTATGCGCATGATGCTGCGCAATATTCTCACGAGTCACGGCTACGAAATCGTGGGGGAGGCCGAAAATGGCCGGGTGGCCATCGAGGCTTACCAGCGGCTCAAGCCGGACATCACCCTCGTGGACCTGATCATGCCCGAAATGGGCGGGATCGAGGCCGTCAAGAAAATCATCGAAGTGGACGCCCGCGCGCGGGTCATCATCTGCAGCGCCATGGGACAGCAGGCCCTGGTGGTGGAAGCCATGCAGGCCGGGGCCCGGGACTTCATCATCAAGCCCTTTCAGCCCACCAGTGTCATTGAGGCCATCCAGAAAGTGGAACAGGAAAAGGAAAAGGAGTAGTCCATGACGGATCCCTCCCAGATCAACGCGTTCTACCGTGACGCCCTGAGGGAGCTGGGCAACATCGGCGCCGGAAACGCCGCCACTGCCCTGTCTCAGCTCGTCGGCCGCACGATCAGCATGTCCGTTCCGGAAGTCATGGTGATTCCGATCGAAAAAGTCCCCGAGGTGGTGGGCGCCAGCGACGAAGTCGTGGCCGGCATTTACCTCGAAGTGTTCGGCGATCTGCCTTCCAAGATTCTCGTGACTTTTCCCCACGGCAATCTGGTCCAGCTGACCGACCTGCTGTTGGGCCACACGCTGGGCTCCACGGCGATGCTGAGCGAGATGAAGATGTCAGCGCTCAAGGAGCTCGGGACCATTCTCTCCGGGGCCTATCTCAACGCGCTGGCCAAATTCCTGGACAAGCGCATGATCCCCTCGGTGCCCGCACTGGCGATTGACACGATGCCCGCGATTCTTGAAACCATTCTGGTTGAAATTTCCACCGACACCCAATTCGCTTTGATGTTGCGGACGGAAATCATGGAAACCGAGACGAAGATCTCGGGGACGTTTTTTCTGATTCCCGAAACCAGCGCGTTGGACCTGATGGTGGAGGCCATCCGGAAGGCAGCTGGGGTTGTCGATGCCTGAACGCATTAAAGTCGGAATGGCGAGCTGGAAAATCGCGCGCAGCCGGGACGTCTTGGTGACCTTCGGTTTGGGTTCGTGCGTGGGGCTGGGATTGTGGGATCCGGAGCAGCAGATCGCCGCCATGGCGCATATCATGCTCCCGGATTCCCGGCAGCCCCGTTTCCGGCAGGAGGTCAATCCCGCCAAGTTCGCCGATACCGCGGTCAAGGCGATGCTGGACCACTTTCCGCAGCTGGGCGTTCCGATCGCCCGCCTGCAGGCCAAATTGGTCGGCGGAGCGAATATGTTCGCGTTTCCGGGGCGCAACAGCGGCACCGAAAGCACGCTGAACATCGGACTGCGCAACGTGCAGGCGGTGAAGGAAAAATTGCGCGAGTACGGCATCCCCCTGGTCGGGGAAGATACGGGCGGCAGCCAGGGCCGGTCCGTGGAATACTACGCGGACTCGGGGCTCATGCATATCCGCACGGCGCTGACCGGAGAGCGTGATCTTTAGATGCAGCTGAGCCGTGAGATTAAAAACGAGATCCGGCTGGTGGTGTTCAAGCTCGGCGGGGAGGAATTCGGGGCGCCCATCCACCAGGTGCATGAAATCCTGCGGCTGGTGGAAGTGACCCGGGTGCCGCGGGCCCCGCGCTTCATCGAAGGGGTCGTGAATTTACGGGGGCGCGTCATTCCTGTTTTGGATTTGCGCCGCCGTTTCGATCTGCCGCTGGACACCACCCCGGCGCGGAAACAGCGGATCATGGAAGTCGAGGTGGAGGGGCAGATCCTCGGTATGGTGGTGGACGAGGTCAGCGAAGTGGTGCGGCTGCCCGTGGACGCGATCGAATCGCCGCCTGCCATGGTGGCGGACATCGCCGGGGAATACCTCGCCGGCATTGGGAAGCTGCCCGGCCGGATCATCATCATGCTGAATTTCGACAAGATCCTTTCGGAACAGGAAACCCATCAGCTGGAGCAGGCCGCTTTGGAAAGCCTGCCCGCGGGGCGGGTTGAACTTGAGGATACTTCACAGCGGGAGGAAAGATAATGCCAGCCAGAATTCTGATCGCCGATGACGCGGCTTTCATGCGGGTGATGATCCGCGGTATTTTGGAAAAACAGAACTACGAGATCGTGGGCGAGGCCAAGGACGGCCGTGAAGCGGTTGACCTGTTCAAAAAGCTGCACCCCGATCTCACGACCATGGACATCATCATGCCCGAGGTGAACGGCATCGAGGCCGTCAAGGAGATCATCCAGACGGACCCGAAAGCCGTCATCATCATGTGCAGCGCCATGGGACAGCAGGCGATGGTGATTGAGGCGATCGCCGCCGGGGCCAAGGACTTCGTCATCAAACCCTTCCAGCCGCCCCGCGTCCTCGAAGCCGTGGAACGCGCGCTGGCGAAATAAGATCCCTCTCCCGGTTTTTCATGGATCCCTCCCGCCCCATTAAAGTTCTGGTGGTTGATGATTCCGCCTTCATGCGCAAGACCATCAGCAACATCCTGAACGCCGCCGAGGAAATCGAAGTGGTGGCGACCGCCCGCGACGGGCTGGAGGCCATCCAGAAAGTCACCGATTACCATCCGGACGTGGTGACGCTCGACATCGAGATGCCCCGGCTCGACGGCCTGCAGACCATCGGCTACATCATGAGCGAGTGCCCGACGCCGGTGGTGATGCTCTCGGCCTATACCGAACGCGGCGGCGAAATGACCCTGCGGGCCCTGGAATACGGGGCCGTGGATTTCGTGTGCAAGCCCTCCGGACCGATCAGTCTGGATCTGGCCAAGGTGGCCGAAGAGCTGATCGGAAAAGTTCGTACCGCGTCGCAGGTTGACGTCACCCGCCTCAAATTCCTCGAATACGAGCGCCTGGAGAAGACCGCGCCCCTGCCCGAGACCTTCAAGGCCGGGCGCCAAGTCGTGGTCATCGGCAGTTCCACCGGCGGCCCCCGCGCGCTCTACGAAGTGATTCCCAGACTGCCCGCGGACCTGCCGGCGGCCGTGCTGGTGGTTCAGCACATGTCGTCGGGGTTCACCAAGTCGCTCGCCGAACGCCTGGACCGCGTCAGCCAGCTGACGGTCAAGGAGGCGGAGGAGGGCGACGAGGTGCTGGCCGGGCACGTCTACGTGGCGCCGAGCAACTTTCACATGATCGTGGTGAGCGAAGGAGGCAAGGACGTCATCCGCCTGCACCAGGGCCCCACGCGCAACAGCGTGCGCCCCGCGGTGGACGTGACCTTGGAAGCGGCCGCCAAGCTCTACCGCGGCAACTGCCTGGCCGTGATCCTGACCGGCATGGGGCACGACGGCACCCAGGGCAGCCAGATGGTCAGCCAGGCCGGCGGCAAGGTTTTGGCCGAAGACCGCTCCACCTGCGTGGTGTACGGCATGCCCAAATCCGTGGTCGAAGCCGGGGTGGCAAACGGCATCTATCCGATCCAGGCCATGAGCGGCCAGATCCACCGGCTGGTCCTGGCGAACAAAGCGGGGGTCAGATGATCATCATTACCGGCGGGGCGGGATTCATCGGCAGCGCGATGCTCTGGAAGCTCAACCAGCAGGGACGCGAGGACCTGCTGGTGGTGGACGCGCTGGATGCGACGGACAAATGGCGCAACCTGGTCCACCGCCGCTTCGCGGACTACTGGGACCACCGCGAATTGCTGTGCCGCCTGGAAGCCGGACGGATGCCCAAGGACGTTACGGCCCTGGTCCATATGGGCGCCTGCAGCTCCACCACGGAGCGGGACAGCCAGTATCTCATGCAGAACAACACCCAGTACACCCGCAGTCTGGCTGAATGGGCGCTCAAGTCCGGCGCGCGCTTTATCTACGCCAGTTCCGGGGCCACGTACGGCGACGGAAGCGAGGGCTACAGCGACGACGACGCGGTGAGCGAACGGCTCAAGCCCCTGAACATGTACGGCTATTCCAAACAGTTGTTCGATCTGTGGGCCATCCGCACCGGCGCCGCGAAGACCATCGCCGGCCTGAAGTTTTTCAACGTGTACGGCCCCAATGAATACCATAAGGGTGAAATGCGGAGCGTCATTCACAAGGCCGTCGGCCAGATCCAGGATACAGGCAGCATCAAGCTGTTCAAGTCCTGCCGGCCCGAGTACCGGGACGGCGAGCAGGTCCGCGATTTTGTGTATGTGAAGGACGCAGTGGAAGTTATCGCGTGGCTGCTGGAACATCCCCGGGTGGGAGGCATCTTCAACGTGGGCACCGGCCAGGCGCGGACCTGGAACGACCTGGCGGCCGCCGTGTTCGCCGCCCTCGACCGGCCGCCGCGCATCGAGTACATCGAGATGCCGCTGGAACTGCGCGACCGCTACCAGTATCGCACCGAAGCGGATGTCCGCAAGCTCCGGGCCGCGGGGTATGACCGCCCGTTTTTCACGCTCGAGGCGGGCGTCGCGGACTATGTAAAAAAATATTTGATCCAACCCGATCCTTATTTGTAGCGTAGGAGGCTTTCTCGATGCAGAAGGGTACGTTCTCGGTGCGGCTGGACGAGGCCAAGCAGCGCCTCTATGTCCGGGTGGTGGGGTTTTTATCCGAATCAGAGGCCCAGGCCTTTTCCAATGAGGTCATCACCCAAGGCGGCAAATTGAGATCCGGGTTCACCGTCATCACCGACCTCTCGCAGGCCCAGCCGTTTTCAGAAACCGGCGCGCTGCAGGTTCAGCGGGCGCAAAGTTTCCTGCAGCAGCAGGGAATGCGCCGCCTGATCCGCGTGTATGATCCCCACAACATTCTGAGCAAGATGCAATTCGAGCGCAAAGGCAGGGACGCGGGCTACACGGTCCGCCAGGAGAGCGCCCGCTCGCTGGCCGAAGCGGAAAAGATGCTCGACGCCGATTCCTAAGCCCTGAGCCCCAACCCATTCCGCGACGTTAAAAAAATCCTGCTGGTGTCACGGGTATAAATCTGCGCGAAACGTTTTCCGTCAACATGCACCGGGACAAAACAGGGCGGGATGCCATCCCCTCCGCAGGGGGGGGTGAATGCGGAATGGTTGCTCCGGGGATGCCGCCAAGAAGGGGCGGCGATGGTTGAGGGTGGTATCCCGGGCGGTTCCATCCCCTCCGCAGGGCACCCCGAGCTTGCTCGGGGGTGAATGCGGAATGGTTGCTCCGGGGATGTCGCCAAGAGGAGGTAACGAGGGGTGCAGTTGGTACCCCGGGCTCTTCGGCCGGGGGGCTCCATCCCCTGCAACGATCTTTCCCGTTCCAGTTGAATTTATTTTCCCGAATTGCCTCCGGGGAGATCCACGATCCAGCGCCACTGCTGGGGGTTCTCTTCCTGCAAGCTGATCCGCGCCTGCCGGAGGCCGGTCATCTCGGCCATTCCGGTAATGTATCCCGCCAGGATGTGTCTAAACTGCGCCGGCAGCTCGGGATAACCTGAAACTTCGAAAATAATCCGCTTCTCGCCCTCCGGAAAAGAGCGCGCCTCTCCCTGGTTGTGATAGGTGCTCCACAGGCGGGCCGCCTGCTTGATGGCGAATTCCGTGGTGGTGAACCGCAGCAAAATTTTGTAGATGCCTTTGAGATCGTTCAAGGCGTTGACCCGGCCCAGGGACCGGAGCGCGTCCGACTGGCTCTGGCCGGGGAACAGCAGGGGCGCGGAGAGCGCGGCGACTTTGGTCACGAATTCGATGGACAGCTGGGTGATGGGCAGGGCGTCCTGGTAAGCCGTGACTTCCGTAGGGGTCAGGTTGGAGAGCACGGCGTTTTCCGCGGCGCCGCCTTTGGCGCGCAGCAGGGAACGGGTATGGATCAAGCCGGCTGCTTTGATCAGTGCCATGAAAAAATCTCCTCTTTTCTGCATGGAATTCTGGAACGCGCGGTCAAAGCATTATAACAAATCCGGTTGCGGCTGGCCATACCTTGGGGGGATAGACCTTGACACTGGTCTGTCGCCGTGTTAGAATCACGCCCGAAAATGCCTTTCTTTTAAGCATTTTCCAGTTGGTCAGCCAGCGCGCACATCCCGCCATCCCCTGACTGGCCGCATATCAACCGGAACCCATCCTCGGGAGGAACGAATCATGTCGAGCGAAAAAACTAAAGCACTGGAGCAAGCGATTTCCCAGATCGAAAAGCAGTTTGGCAAAGGCACGATCATGAAGTTCAGCGAGCGTCCGGTGGAAGATGTCGCGGTGATACCCACCGGGTCCATCTCCCTCGACATCGCGATCGGCGTGGGCGGGATCCCCCGCGGGCGCATTGTCGAGCTGTTCGGCCCCGAGTCATCCGGCAAGACCACCCTGGCCCAGCACATCATCGCCGAGCTGCAAAAAGCCGGCGGCAACGCGGCCTTTATTGACGCGGAGCACGCCCTGGATCCGGAGTATGCGCGCAAGATCGGCGTGGACATTGACAACCTGCTCATTTCCCAGCCGGACTCCGGCGAACAGGCATTGGATATCGCCGAAACCCTGGTGCGCTCCGGGGCGATTGACATCATTGTCATTGATTCCGTGGCCGCGCTGGTGCCGCGGGCGGAAATCGAGGGCGAAATGGGCGATTCCCACATGGGTTTGCAGGCGCGCCTGATGTCCCAGGCCCTGCGTAAACTGACCGCCATCAGCAGCCGCTCCCGAACCTCGGTGATTTTCATCAATCAGCTGCGCGAAAAGATCGGTGTCATGTTCGGCAATCCGGAGACCACGCCTGGCGGCCGGGCCCTGAAGTTCTATGCCAGCCTGCGCCTGGACATCCGCCGCACGGAAACGCTCAAGCGCGGCGACGAGGCGATCGGCAACCGCGTGAAGGTCAAGGTGGTGAAGAACAAAGTCGCGCCGCCGTTCGGCATCGCGAATTTCGACATTCTGTTCGGCGAGGGCATTTCCAAGGAAGGCGACATTCTGGACCTGGGCGTGGAACACAGCCTGGTCGAGAAGAGCGGCGCGTGGTTCGCCTACCAGGGCCAGCGCATTGGACAAGGCCGGGAAGCGGCCAAGGCATTTCTCAAGGAAAACCGTGAGACCGCCGTGACGCTGGAGCGGACGCTGCGGGAAAAACTGCTGCCGTCCAAGAGCGCGGCCGAACCGGCCAAACCCGCACCAGAGGAAGAGCCGGTGGCGGGACGGCCGCGGGCCGCGGCTTCATCCGGCGTTTCCGCTGGCACCTCGGCTGGACCTTCGGCCGGCAAGCGGAACTGAGACGGGCATGGCCTCCATGGACAAACGCAAGGGCCGCTGGTGGCGCTGGAGTTTGATCGGGCTGGTGAGCCTGTCGGTTCTGGCCGTGGCGGCCGCCATGGTGGTCCCCCGGTTCATCCCGTGGGACCGCGTGAAAGCGCAGGTCGAGCGGAAACTGTCCGAGACCTTGAAACACCGTGTGACCATCGGCCAGGTCGGGTTCCAGGTATGGCGCGGATTCGAGGTTCGCGACCTCCGCGTGGAAAACGCGGCCGGTTTTTCGAAAGAGCCGCTCTTTACGGATGATCGGGTCAGTGTGCACTACCGGCTCTTGCCCCTGTTTTTGGGCCGGGTGGTTTTAAAAAGCATCCGCTTCGAAAAGCCCCGCTTGCTCGTGGAGCGTGGGCTGGACGGGCGCATGAACTTCGCCGATATGCTGCCCGCCCCCAAACCGGAAACCCCGGGGGACACCCCGGCGGCCCGCGCCTTGCCTGCCAACCTGCCGCTGGAATTGCTGGTCTCGAATTTCACCGTGCTCCAGGCTGATTTCACCTACCGCGACCTGGCTCCCAAACAGGAGTACCGGATCTCCAACCTGGATCTGGAAGTGAAGAACTTAACCCTGGCCGGCCTGACTCCCGTGACCGTGGACGCCAAGGCTGTGATGCAGGCGCTCGGCCGGAGCTATCCGGTGAGCGTGAGACTGGTGTGGCGCTTTGCCTACAGTAAAGGCCGCTTGCAGTTGGACCAGGCGGACGTGCGGGTCCCGGGTGCGGCCGTAAACGCCGCCGGCACGCTGGAACAGGTTTTCAGCACGCCGCAGGTGCACCTCTCTGGAAAGATCGGCGTGGATTGGGCGGCCGTGCAGAAGGCCCTGCCAGACGCGTTCAGCGCCAAACTGCCGGAGGGCCTGCGGCTCGTCGGGACCAGCGACCTGACCTTCAACGTCAACGGACCGACCCGGCCGTGGACCGCGCTGGCCGCGGACGTGGTGCAGGATACTCAGCTGACGGTCGCGCGCGGCAGTCTGAACCTCCCGCTCACGCTCCAGGGCGGCGCGCGGCTCGAAGCCGGACGCCTGGAGCTGAAGCTCGCCCTGCAGGGAGCGGGCGCGCAAAGCAAACTCACGCTCAACCTCGCGGATATCCCGGCGCGGCGGCTGCTGGAAGCGAACTGGAGCGGGACCGTGGATTTGGCCGGGATGCAAAAAGCCATCCAGCCCGGGGGACCTCAGCCCGGCGGGCAGGTGATCCTTGAGGCCCGGGCGCGCGGCGCCCTGACCGAGATCAGCCAGCTGGATTTTTCCGCCGACCTCCAGGCCAAGGGCGTGGGCGTGCGGGCCAAGGATAGAACGCTCCTGGACCAGCTCGAGGCCCAGATCAGCGTCGGACCCAAACAGGTGAAGATCTCCCGGCTGTCCGGCCAGGTGGCCGGCCAGGCCCTGACCGCCTCGTTGAGCGCCGACGGCTTCGACCTGCGCCGGCCCGAGACCCTCAAACCCGAATCCGCGGCCGCCCGCGTGCAGTGGACCCTGTCCGGCAAGGTGCTGGATGTGGACGCCCTGCTGGCCCTCGCGTCGCGGCCGGCCGCCGCATCCACCACGCCGGCCGCGGTGGCCGAGACCGCGGAGGAACTGCCTGAACCCGACGCCCGGAAGTTTTTCCCCGCCAAGCTCGAGTTGACGGGCCGCGCGAAGCTGGAAGGCCTGCGTTTTGGAAAGCTCGCCTTCGGCGCGCTGAACCTCGACCAGAATCTCAAGAACCGGGTACTGACGCTGAAAGGCACCATGCAGGGGTATCAAGGCGAGATCACCCAGTCCACCGCGCTGGATTGCGCTGAACCGCTGATCGGGTATGCCCTGTCCGTGAAACCGGAGCGCATGGACCTGGAACCCATGCTCAACGATCTCCTGGACACTTTCGTCGCGGCCAAGCTCAAGAAACCGGAACTGCTCGCCCAGCTCAAGGACAAATTCGTCGGCCGGTTGACCGGTTCGATGGACATCAAGGGGCGCGGCCTGCGGCAGGCCACGCTCCGGCCCAACCTGACCGGCAAGGGCCGCCTCGCGCTCCGTGACGGCCGCATCCGCAAGTTCGATTTCCAGGACCGGCTCGCGGACTGGTTCGGATCGGACAAGTTCCGGCAGGACATTCCCTTCGAGCGCGCGGACCTGGAATTCACCCTGGGCCAGGAGCGGGTCACGGTCAGCCGGTTCGTCGCGGAATCCGGTCCGACCGGCGAAGGGGGCGACATCCGTCTGACCGCGAGCGGGCCGATCACTTTCAAGGCCGACTTCCGCGATTTCAAGCTCCAGCCCCATTTGAGCCCGCGGGCTTCGCACAACCTGACGCCCGAGCTGAGCCGCTACGCCGAGGTCCTGAAGGACGATAAAGGCTGGGTGACCATTCCCACGCGGTTGAACGGGCCGGTGACCAAGCCGGATGTGAAACCCGATCTGGACTGGATCAAGGGCCAGGCCGGAAGTTACGTGCAAAAGAAGACGCAGGCCGCGGCCCAGGACGCCCAGGAGAAGATCAATAAATACGTGGAGCAGCAGAAAGGGAAGTCGGCGGAGGAAGTCAAGAAGGACACGGCCAAGGAACTGGAGAAGGCCAAAGAACAGTTGAAGAAGCTGAACCTTCAGAATATATTTAAATGAAAACCGCGGCGCCCTGAGCCTGTCGAAGGGAGCCGCGTCAACACGACATCCATCACCCCAAGGAGTCCCCGCGCATGAAAGCCATGGTCATGGCCGGCGGGTTCGGCACGCGGCTTAGGCCGCTCACCTGCAACCTGCCCAAACCGATGGTGCCGATGCTCAACCAGCCCATGCTGGAGCACATCTTCCAGCTGCTCAAGCAGCACGGCTTCGAAGAACTGGTCGTCGCGCTCTATTTCCAGCCGGAGATCATCCAGGATCATTTCCAGGACGGCGCCTCGCGCGGCCTGAAGATCAAGTACCTGCTGCCGGATTCGGACCTGGGCACGGCCGGTTGCGTTAAAAAAGGCGCCGAGCTGCTGGGGAAAGAGCCGTTCCTGGTGATCTCGGGGGACGTGCTGACCAACATCAACCTGACCGAGGCCGTGGCGTTCCACCGCTCCAAGCAATCCCAGGCCACGCTGGTTTTAAGCCGCGTGGAGAATCCGCTGGCCTTCGGCGTCGTCATCACGCGGGAGGACGGGCGCATCGCGCGCTTCCTGGAGAAACCCAGCTGGGGCGAGGTGTTCTCGGATACGATCAACACCGGCATCTACATTCTTGAACCCGAGGCGCTGGAGCGGGTCCCGGCGGACGAGGAGTTCGACTTCGGCAAGCAGCTCTTCCCCCAAATGCTCGCCGACCAGGCGCCGCTGTTCGGCTATATTGCGGAAAAGTGCTACTGGAAGGACGTCGGCAACCTGAGCGAATACCGCCAGGCCCATTTCGACGCCCTGCGCCAGGGGCGGGAGTGGGTCAAACCCGGCCGGGGCGCGTGGCAGAACGGCAACTGGATCGGCGCGGGCTGCTACGTTGACCCCACGGCCGAACTGCAGGACGGCGTGGTGCTGGGCGAGCACTGTTGGATCGGGCCCAACGTCCGCCTGGCCGGCTCCATTCTCGGATGTTCCTGCCGGGTGGGCGAAAGCTCCAAGATCATCGGCTCGGTGATCTGGGACAACGTTTCCATCGGCAACGGCGCCAACCTCAAGGAGGTCACGGTCGGCAACGACTGCCAGATTGGCGCCCGCACCTACCTGGGCGTGAACGCGGTGGTGGCTGACCACTGCACCATCGGCGAGGACGCCACGGTCAAGGCCGAGGTCAAGGTCTGGCCTTACAAGGTCATTGAGGACGGCACCACGCTGTCCACTTCCCTGATCTGGGGCGAGCGCTGGTCCCGGCACATCTTTGATTCCTACGGTGTCTCCGGCCTGGGCAATATCGAGCTCACGCCTGAGTTTGCCGCCAAACTGGGCGCGGCCTTCGGCGCCTCGCTCCGCAAGGGCGATTACGTCGTCTCCAGCCGCGACAACCACAAGAGTTCCCGCATCATTGACCGCGCCATCATGACCGGCCTGGCTTCGGTGGGCGTGAACGTCTACGATCTGCGCGTGGTGCCGGTGCCCGTGGCGCGCTATGCCATCCGCTCCCTGACCGTGGCTGGCGGGTTCCACGTGCGCAAGTCCCCCTACAACGAAAAGCTGATGGACGTGAAATTCTTCGATTCCCAGGGCAAGGAACTGTCCAGCGCCAAGGAAAAAGGCGTCGAGAACCTCTTCTTCCGCGAGGATTTCCCCCGCGCGGACATGGAAGAGGCCGGCGAGATCATGTTCCCGCCCCGGGCCCTGGAATACTACCAGGAAGGCTTCGGCCGCGTGCTGGACCGGGAGCGGATCCGCGGCGCCCGCTTCAAGCTCGTGATCGATTACGCCTGGGGCAGCGCGGTCGGGATCTTCCCGCAGGTGCTGGGCGACCTGAACTGCGAGGTCGTGGCGCTCAACTCCTACCCGGACGGCACCCGGCTCACGCGCACGACCGAGGAACTGGACCAGTCCCTGAAACGGCTGGGTGAGATCGTGGGCACCCTGCACGCGCACGTGGGCGTTATGCTCGACGCGGCCGCGCAGAAAATCTCCATCGCCGACAACGAAGGCCGCGTCCTGGACGGCGACAAGGCGCTCGCCCTCATGTCCCTGCTGGTCATGAAGGCCCGGCCCGGCAGCAAGCTGGCCGTGCCGATCTCCGCCACCCGCGTGATCGAAGACATGGCGGAGCGGATGGGCTGCACGGTGACCCGCATCAAGACCCAGTATGCCTCCATGCTGGAGGCGGCGGCGAACCTGCCCGTGGAGTTCGTGGGCGAGTCCAAAGGCGGATATGTTTTCCCGCAGTTCCAGCCGGCCTTCGACGCCATGATGGCCACGGCCAAGCTGCTGGAATGCCTCGCGGTTGCGGGCGAACCCTTGTCCGCGCTGATCAACCAGATCCCGCCTATCCATCTGGTGCGGACCCACGTGCCGTGCGGCTGGGAGAAGAAGGGCGCGATCATGCGCCGCCTGATCGAGCACACCCGCAAGGAAAAGGTGGAGCTCGTGGACGGCATCAAGGTCTGGCACGGACGCGCGTGGGTGATCATTATCCCGGATGCGGACAAGCCCATTTTCCACGTCAACGCCGAGGGCGTGAACGTCGAGCAATCCCAGCAACTGGCCCTGCGGTACGGGCAGATGCTGCAGGAGTGGCAGGCCTAGAGGCGGAGCAGCCAGAAACGGAAGAGCAGAACAGTGGAAAAGCGGAAAAAGACGGGCGAGGCTGCGGTCAGCTGTTCTGCTGCTCGGCTGTTCAAGGTGTGAATGACTTTAGATCTTTTCGAAGGAGCCGCTCTGCATGAAAAGTAAAAGGACCAAACGATCCGCCCGGCCGGCAGCGGCCAAGACCGCCTCCATCCACTTCGGCACGTCGGGCTGGCGCGATATCATTGCTCAGGGCTTCACGTTTGCGGGCGTGACCGCGGTCACCCGCGCCGCGGCCCGCCGTCTGAAAGCGCTGAAGCTCGCCGGCCGCGGCGTACTGGTGGGCCACGACCCGCGCTTCCTCGCCGAGCAGTTCACGGCGCACGCGGCCCGCGTGCTCAGCGGGGAGGGGATCAGCGTGCGCGTGGTGGAGGAGTCCGCGCCCACGCCCGCGCTTTCCGCGGCCATCATTGATCTTAAACTGGCGGGCGGGATCAATTTCACGGCCAGTCACAATCCGGCTGAATACCAGGGCTTCAAATGGTCGAACGCCCACGGCAGTCCGGCCACGCGGGAGGAAGTGGCGCCCCTCGAAAAATTGGCCAACACCTTCCTGGGCCAGGACGGCGGCCGGCCGCCGCGCGGCGTCAAGCCGGGCAAGATCACCCTGTTCGATCCCAAACCTGGATATTTTCAGCGGCTGGAAAAAATGCTGCCCCTGGAGCTGCTCCGGGGCGCACGGCTGTCCGTGGTCGCGGACCCGCTTTACGGCGCCGGGCGCGGCTACCTGGACGAGGCCCTGCGCCGGGCCGGATGCCGCGTGAGCGTGCTGCACGACTGGCGTGACCCTCTGTTCGGCGGCCAGCCGCCCGAGCCTAGCGCTGAACGCCTGCAGGAGGCGCGGGAGCGGATGCGGTCTGAACAGGCGAGTCTGGTTCTGTCCACGGACGGCGACGCGGACCGCTTCGGTGTGCTGGACGCGGACGGGAGCTACCTCACGCCCAACGAAATCCTGGCCCTGACCGTGTACCTGCTGGTCAAGCACCGCGGCGGCAAAGGCCGCGTGGTGCGCTCCGTGGTCACGAGCCACCTGGTGGACGCCGTGGCCAAGCGGTTCGGCCTGGAGGTCGAGGTCACGCCCGTGGGTTTCAAGTACATCGGAGAGAGCATGCAGCGGGGCGGGTTCCTCGCGGGCGGGGAAGAGAGCGGCGGCCTGACCGTGACCGGCCACGTGCCGGAAAAGGACGGCGTGCTGGCCTGCCTGCTCATGGCCGAACTGGTCGCCCGCGAACGCCGCAGCCTGCGCGCCGTTTTGGAGGAGGTGTTCCGGGAGGTGGGCCGGATCCTCACCCGGCGCGTCAACGTGCACCTCGCGAACCAGGAAGCCGGCGCCGCCATCAAGAAAAAACTGGAGCATTATCGTCCCCGGCAGCTCGCCGGCCGCGGCGTGACCCAGGTGGATACGATGGACGGCTATAAATATCTGCTGGACAATGGCGCCTGGCTGGCCATCCGCCTCTCGGGCACGGAGCCGGTCGCGCGGCTGTACCTCGAGGCCGGCGATCCCGCTTTTCTGGACGCGCTGGCCGGCGTGGGAAAGGAACTGCTTGGCGTCCAGTCATCCCGCAATGCCTAAACATTCCAGATGCCCTATACAATGAGCAACCTGAGGCATTGCGGGATGCCGCCCTCCAAGTTTTCCGCGGTTGCGAGTGCCAAAGGGTTGCCCCGAGCTTCGCTCGGGGGGTTCCACCGTCCAACGCGTGTCACGCTCGCCAACGGCCTGCTGGTGCTGGTCCAGCCCCTGCCGCACCTGGCCTCGGTCTCTCTCGGCTTGAACGTCGCCGTGGGCTCGCGCGACGAGAGTGAGTCCGAGCGGGGCTTAAGCCATCTCATCGAACACATGGTATTTCAAGGCACGGCCCGCCGCGACACGCGCGAACTGTCGCGGGTGCTGACCGCGGTCGGCGGCCACTTGGACGCGGCCACCGGGCGCGAAAGCACCACCTATTACGCCAAAGTGCCGGCCCCCCACTTTACCCTCGCCCTGGACGTCATCGCCGACATGCTGCGCCGTCCCCGCCTTCCGCTCCGCGAACTGCGAAAAGAGAAGCGGGTGATCCTGGAAGAGATCCGCATGGTGGAGGACGCGCCGGACGAATTGGCGCACGATCTCCTCTTTCAGGCGCTATGGCCCCGGCATCCATTGGGCTGGCCCATTCTCGGCACGCGCGCCCGCTTGCGGACCATGCGCCGGCGCGACCTCGCGGCCTTCATGGCCCGCCATTACCGGCCGGACCAGATGATCCTGGCTGTCGCCGGCCGGATCACGCCGGCGGCCGCCGTGGCCGCGGCCCGGAGGCTCTTCGGTCCGCTTGCGGCCCGGGCCGCGGCCCGAGCCGAAGCCCCCGATCTGCCCGCGCCCGCGGCGCACGCATTCATCCGGCGGCGGCCGCTGGAACAGGTGCACGTCTGCCTGGGCGTCAGGGGTTTGGCCTACGCGTCGCCGCAGAGGCTGGCGGCGCTGGCGCTTAACAATATCCTCGGAGGCGGCCCCTCCTCCCGGCTCTTCTACGAAATCCGGGAACGCCGCGCCCTGGTGTACGCCGTCTACACCTTCGTGGATTTCTACCGCGACACCGGGCTGGCCGGCATCTACCTGGCCTGCCATCCGCGCAATGTATCCGAGGCGCTGAAACGCATCCGGGAGCAGATCCACCGCCTGGATGCGGCGCCGGTCACGCGGCAGGAATGGCAGGATGTGCGCGAACAGATGCGCGGCAACCTTCTGGTTTCCATGGAAAGCTCCTCCACCCATATGTGGAATTTGCTGCAGCAGGAGATGTATCTCGGTTTTCACCCCACCCCCTTCGCCGTATTGCGCGAGATCGAGAAGTTGTCCAAGCCGGCGCTCGCCTCCGCGGCCAAAACGTTTTTCCACCAGCCCCTGGTGTGCGCCGCGGCGGTCGGGCCGCTTACGGACAGTTCCGAAAACCTTTTGCGATCCTTCCGGCTCTGAACCGTCAGCCCGCCCGGGCGCATGAGCACCTGTAAAATTACAATTTTGTTAATCAATGTTTTTTTTAGTATATTTTTTTTCTTGACTAACAGCAGATATTTTGATAACTATATTTTGTATCTAGCTTGGCTAGATACACATTATATGGAAAAGGGGGATTCACTCAGCATGGCAACGAAGAAGAAAGCGAAGAAAGCCACGAAGAAGAAGAAATAACTTCCGTTTCGAAACGATTTTCTTCTAAAACAACGTAGAGCGTTCTTCTGAACGTTCTACGTTGTTTTATTTTTCGGGGTTTTTCGAACGGTGTGCGCCCGCCTGCTTGGGGTAGGGTTTTGGTTGTGAACGGGTTTTCAGGAGACTTTTAGCTGGTTGCCGCCTGGGGGCTCTGTTATAATGCCCCAAAAACAAAGCAAAGCGGGAATAAATCGAATATGAGTCAAGCGGAGTGCCTGATCACGCCCCTGGGCGGATTGGGCGAAATTGGCAAGAACATGCTGGCGCTCGAATGCCAGGACCAAATCGTGATCATTGACGCGGGTCTGGCTTTTCCTTCCGAAGACCAGCCGGGCGTGGATTTCATCATTCCGGATATTTCTTACCTCCTGGAACGGCGCGAACAGGTCAAGGCCATCGTGCTGACCCACGGGCACGAGGATCATGTGGGCGGGCTGCCGTACCTCTTGCGCCAGCTGCCCGTGCCGGTTTACGGGTCGCGCATGGCCTTGGGTATCGTGGCCAACAAACTCGAGGAGCATCCCAACCTGCCTCCGTTGCAGCTCAAGCCCGTGGCCGCGGGAGAGGACGTGACGGTTGGACCGTTCCGCATTGAGTTCATCCGGGTCACGCATTCGATCGTGGACGGGTTTGGGTTGGGCATCGCCACCCCCGCGGGCAACATCGTGCACACCGGCGATTTCAAGCTCGATCCCACGCCGGTGGACGGCTGCTTGACCGACCTGGCGCGGTTCGGCGCCTGGGGGCAGCAAGGCGTGGACCTCCTGCTGTCGGATTCCACCAACGCCGAGCGGCCCGGTTACACCCTGTCGGAACGGGAAGTCGGACAGGCGTTCGACGAGATCATCCGGGACGCGCAGGGACGTGTGGTGATCGCTTGTTTTTCCAGCAACGTGACCCGGTTCCAGCAGGCGCTGGAAGCCGCCGCGCGCTACCAGCGCAAGGTGGGCGTGCTCGGCCTGAGCATGACCAAAAACCTGCGCACCGCGAACGAACTGGGGTATCTGGACCTGCCGCCGAACCTGTGGCTGCGCGCGACGGACATCTCCCGCCTGCCGCCGGAGAAGACCCTGGTGCTGACCACCGGCAGTCAGGGGGAGCCCCGCTCCGCCCTGGCCCGCGCCGCGGTGGGGGAGAACAACGATCTGCAGTTCAAAGCCGGCGACACGGTGATCATTTCGGCCCGCACCATTCCGGGCAACGAGCGCCGGATCGGGAACATGATCAACCATCTGTTCCGCCTCGGCTGCCAGGTTCACTATGAACGGGTGAGCGAGATTCACGTGTCCGGCCACGCGGCCCAGGAAGAGCTCAAGGTCATGCTGAACCTGGTGCGGCCGCGCCATTTCATCCCGGTCCACGGCGAACTGCGGCATCTGGTGCGGCACGCGGCCCTGGCGCGGGAGGTCGGGATCGCGCCGGACCGCATCCTGGTTCTCGAGAACGGGCAGCAGGTGGCGCTCGCGTCCGGCGGCGTGCGGCGCACCACCGAGGTGGCGGCCGGCAACGTGTTTGTGGACGGCAAGGGCCTGGGCGACGTGGACCGGGTGGTACTGCGCGACCGCCAGCATCTGGCCCAAGACGGCATGGTGATCGCGATCGTGGGCGTGGACCGGCACTCGGGCGAACTGGTCGCGGGGCCGGACCTGGTTGCGCGCGGCATCGCGGACGAGACCGAAACCGGGCGCTTGACCCAGGCGGCCGAGGCGATGCTGCGCAGCCTGCTGGAGCGGGAGGCGCGCGCCGGCCGCGCGGACACGCAGGTACTGCAGGACATCCTGCGCACGGAACTGAAACGGTTTTTCAAAAAGGAAAGCATGCGGTTTCCGATGATCATTCCCGTGGTGGTGGAGACGTAAAACCGATGGGCATTCTCTGGATGAAAATGCGGCGCAAAAGCAACGGCGCGAAAGCCCCGGACGCCGCTCCCTGGACCCTGCGCGAGATGTTTTCGGGCAAGCGGCGCCAGGAAGTGCTGGGCATTTTTTGGTGGGCGCTGTCCGTGCTGCTCGCGGCGGCGATCTGGCCTCACGAGGCCGGGCAGAACGCCCTGGGCGTGAGCGGCGAAATCCTGTTCCGCTTGGGATTCGCCTGCTTCGGCGTCTGGGTGTACGTCCTGCCGGTCCTGATCGCGATTTATGGGTGGATCACGTTCCGCAGTTCCACCGTGGAGCACGGCACCTTCAAACTGCTGGGTCTGGCCGTGGCGCTGCTGGCGCTCGGCATTCTGACCCAGCTGCTGCATCCCCAGGCCCTGGCCTTGGATAAAGCCCCGGCGTTCTACGCCTGGAAAAACGCGGCCCGGTTCTGGGCGCAGATACCGCCGGCGCTCCGCCTGTTCGGACCGATCGCGATCCCTGCCGCGGGATTCCCGGCGGCATGGGCGGCCGGCGTGCTGGTGGCGGTGTTTTCCACGATCGGCACGTATATCGTCGGCGGCACCCTGCTCATCATCTCCCTGTATTTGCTGGAAGTTGAACCGTATTTCGGCGGGTGGGCGCGCCGTATCTGGGAACGCATGGCCGAAGGGTTCAAACGGTCGCGCAGCCGTCTGGATTATGCCCAGCCAACCAAGACCGCCAAGCCCAAATCCGCCGCGGCCAAGGTCGGAACACCGGCCGAGACGCCAGCGGTGCCGGTCGAACGGCCCAAGATCAAGATCAGCGCCCCGCCCAAGATCGGGAAAGCGCCCGCGCCTCAGCCGGCCACCCCTCCCCGCGCCGTGAAAACGGACGAAGCCGGGGAGCCGCCGGCCGAGGCGGACAAGGAATACGTGCTGCCGGGCCTGGACCTGCTGGAAGCGCCGCGCTTCAATCCCGCCCTCAACACGGCGTATTTCGAGGGCATGAGCCAGACGCTTGAACGCAGCCTGAGCCAGTTTGGCGTGGCGGCCAAGGTGGTCGAAGTCTGCCCCGGTCCGGTGGTCACGCGCTACGAACTTCAGCCCTCGCCCGGCGTCAAAGTCAACAGCATCCTGTCGCTCGCGGACGACATCGCACTGGCCATGAAGGCCGAGCACGTGCGCATCGAAGCGCCGATCCCGGGCAAGGGCGCGGTCGGCATCGAGATCCCCAACCAGGAGAAGGAGATCGTGCGCATGCAGGAGCTTTTGGGCGACCCGGCTTTCGGCACCGAGGGGTCGGCGCTCGCGTTCGCGGTGGGCAAGGACATCGGCGGCAAGCATATTTACGGCCAGCTGGAAGCCATGCCCCACCTGCTGATCGCGGGCGCTACCGGCTCGGGCAAAAGCGCGTGCATCAACGCCATCGTGAGCAGTCTGCTGTTCCGGGCCACGCCCCGGCAGGTGAAATTCCTGATGATCGACCCCAAGCGCGTGGAGCTCACGAGCTACAACGGCATTCCGCATTTGAAGAGCCCGGTCATTACGGACAGCCGCGAGGCCGCCATGGCGCTCCGGCTCCTGGTCAGGGAGATGGAAGCGCGCTACCAGCGGTTCGCCGAACTGGGTGTGCGCGACATCCAGACCTACAATCGCCGGGTGGCCGAACAGGCGGAAGCGGACTGGGCCCCGGAATCCCGGATGGTCCACATGCCGTACATCGTGGTGTTCATTGACGAACTGGCTGACCTGATGATGATCGCGGCCAACGAGGTGGAAACCACGATCACCCGGCTGGCGCAGATGGCGCGCGGCGTGGGCATCCATCTGGTGCTGGCCACGCAGCGGCCGTCCGTGGATGTGATTACCGGCCTCATCAAGGCCAATTTCCCGTCGCGCATCGCCTTCCAGGTGTCCTCGAAGGTGGATTCGAGAACCATCCTCGACATGAACGGCGCGGACGCGCTCCTGGGGCGCGGCGATATGCTGTATTCGCCCGCTTCGGCGGCCAAACCCATGCGCATCCAGGGGGTGTTTATTTCCACGCCCGAGGTGGAGCGCATTGTGCAGCACTGGCGGGCACAGGGCGCGCCAGTGTTCGACCCGGCGTTCGTGGAGGTCAAGCAAAAGGCCTCGGGCCAGGGCGGGGAGAACGGCGAAGAAGAGGACGAATTGTATCAAGAAGCCATCGGCTGGGTGGTGAGGGCTAAGCAGGCCAGCACCTCGCTCCTCCAGCGCCGGCTCAAGGTCGGGTACTCCCGCGCGGCCCGCTTGCTCGACCTCATGGAGCAGCGGGGCATCGTGGGGCCGCCGGACGGCAGCAAGCCGCGCAAAGTGCTCATCTCGCCGGACAGCCTCGGATCCGGCGCGCCGGATCAACAGGAGGAACAATCATGAAACCAACCACGCAAGCCGTTTGTCTGCTGCTGGGATCTGCCCTGGCGCTGGCCGCGCTCGGCGCCGGGCGTAAGGTCGAGGTGACGCCCGCCCCGACCGGCGTCACCACGATGGGTGCCGGCGGCGCCGAGGGAACCGCCACCGGAAACACGTTGGTCGTGATCTCCCAGAAAGTGGCCATGACCCCGGCCGGAGTCACCACGATGCTTCCTGCGGCCGCCCCAGCCGCGCCTGCGGACGCGGGCCGGCAGCTGCGCGAGGCCCAGGACGCCATCGGCGACCTGGAGGCGGATTTCGCCCTGACCGTGAGCGGCGCGGGACCGGGCGGCAAGGACCTGGTGGCCAGGGGCAAAGTGTGGCTGGCTCCCGGGCGCCGCTACAAGGTGGAATATCAAGAGCCCGATGTGCAGCAACTGGTCTCGAACGGCGCCAAGCGCTGGCTGTATCTGGAAAAGATCAACCAGGTGCAGCTCCAGTCGCTGCCGCCGGCCGGCAGTGCCAGCGAGCTGTTTCTGGAGCTGGGAGGGGGCTTGACCGCCCTCTTGTCCAGCTGCGAGGTCCGCGCCCTGCCGGCGGATGCCAGCCGCCCGCAGGAACAGGGTTTCGCGCTCATCCCCAAGCCGAACGCGGGTCTGGGCTTCACGCGGGCCAGCCTGTGGATGTCCGGCAAGCCCCTGGTGCCGGCCAGGATTGCGGTCGCGGCCGAGCGGAACGTGGCCGCCGAGTTCCGCAACGTCAAGGTGCACACGCAGGAGGACCTGCTGCGCGACCCTGAGAGCGGCCTGCCTGCCGGCTGGTTCGAGTTCCAGCCTCCGGCCGGGGCCGAGGTGATCGAGTTGTTTTAACGTTGCGCCCCGATACGGATTTGATAAGATGGAGCCCCCTGGAGGCATTCTATGGACGAGGCCACCCAAGTGACGGAAAACGAGAATCAGACCGGCGAAGAAAAAATTTTATCCATCGGCGAACAGCTGCGGAACCAGCGCAAGGCCCGGGGCATCTCCCTGGTTGAGGTGGCGGAGCACACCAAGATCGGAAAGCGCTACCTGGAGGCCTTCGAGGAGGACCGCTTCGACGTCCTGCCCTGCGAGGCTTACATTCGCGGTTTCCTGCGCGCCTACGCCAAGTATCTGGAAATTGACGACGTGCGCCTGCTCGCCCAATACCGGACCCTGCAGCACGCCCAGTGCACCGAACCGCCTTCGGCGGCCGGCCACCCCGAGGGCGCTCCGCGCAAGAGCAATCAGAACATCTGGGTGCCTCTGGTCGCCATCCTGCTGGTCACCGGGCTCGGCGCGGGGTTGTTCCTGCTGTGGCCGTCCGGCCAGGAGGAAGGCGCGAATCCGGCCGCCCCGGCCGGCGGCCTGACCGCTCCCGACACGAACCTGCCGAGAATTCCTGGCCCCGACGACCCGCTCACCCTCGCGATCAAGGGCAAGGAAAAAACCTGGATCACCTTGATGATTGATGGGCGGCAGGAGCCGGACATTACGCTCAATCCGAACGAGGAACGGTCGTGGCAGGCGCAGGAGCGGTTTGTGCTGTGGACCGGCAATGCCGGCGGCATCGAGATCTACTTCAACGGCGAGCTGCAGCCGCCGCTGGGCAGCGTGGGGGAAGTGCGCAAGGAAGTCATCTTTGAACGGCGCCAGCCCGTCATCGAAACCGAACCCGCCGCGCCCGCCGTTCCCTAGGACGCCTCCCCATGAGCAAAGAACATTCCTTCGACGTGGTGTGCAAGCTGGACAAGCAGGAAGTCGTCAATGCCGTGGAACAAACGTACCGGGAAATCCGGCAGCGGTACGATTTCAAGAACGCGGTCGCGGATGTGGCGTTCGATCAGAACGCCATGACCATGACGCTCACCGCGGACAGCGATTTCCGGATACGGTCGCTGGCCGAGATCCTGGACACCCGCCTGGCCAAACGGGGCGTGCCGCTCACGGCCGTCACCCGCGGCGCGTGCGAGATCGCGCCCAGCGGCAGCGCGCGGCAGGTGTATACCCTGCAGCAGGGCATCCCCACGGAAAAAGCCAAGGAGATCGTCAAGCTGGTCAAAGACCTGAAGCTCAAAGTGCAGGCCGCCATCCAGAGCGATCAAGTCCGGATCTCCGGCAAGGTGCTGGACGACCTGCAGGCGGTCCAGCAGCACCTGCGCGCCGCCGACCTCAAGATCCACCTGCAGTTCGTCAACTACCGCTGAACCCTTTTTAAATCCCCTGGTATATTTTACACTTCGCCTTCTATGTTTTCCCCTCCCCAGGTTTTTTGGTGGGAGGGGAAAGGGGAGGGGGCGTAAAGACACATTGCTCGACCCCTCACCTGCTTTCCTGCGGAAAGCATCCTCTCCCACGACTGGCGCCGGGGAGAGGGGTAATTTGTTATTGCGCGGCAATCTCAACTCCCCCTTGATCCCCCTCTTTGCCAAAGAGAGATTTTACTTTTCGTCACCCCGGCGAAAGCCGGGGACCAGTAAAAATACCAACGATCAAAATCCCCTGGATTCCGGCTGACTGCATGCCGGAATGACGGCAAGAAATGGATTGCTTCGGAAAACCCCCTCGCCATGACGGACAAAGGCAGGTCGCCGCGCGTCCCCGCGGGGGGAGTTAAATTTTGGGTGCAGGATGCGGGCAATGGCGGTATAGTAGGGGTCTGTTTATCATCGCGCGAAAAATAATCGCCTCAAGCGTGGTCATCATTGTCGAAAACGAGTCCCCGGGCTCCCACGGTTTGCCTCGTCACCCTGGGCTGTCCCAAGAACCAAGTTGATTCCGAGAACGCGGTCGCCGCGCTGGCCAGCCGCGGCTATCGCGTGGTCGCGGAGCCGGACCAGGCCCAGGTGCTGCTGCTCAACACCTGCGCCTTCATCCGGCCGGCCGAGCAGGAGGCCGTGCAGGCCCTGCTGGAAGCCGCGGCCTGGAAGCGCAAGCAACGCGGCCGCAAGCTCCTGGCCGTGGGCTGCCTGGTGGCCAAATACGGGGCTGACAAGCTACGGAAACTGATCCCGGAAGTTGACCAGGCCCTGCCGCCTTTTGCCATCGGCCGCTGGGTTAAGAGCGTGCAAACGCTATCGCCGACGGCGGGTCGGACCCAAACGAACGGCGAAGGGGGAAGAGGGAGCGCCGCGCGGCGAGTCCCCACCAGCCCGGGCACGGCGTACGTGAAGATCGCCGAGGGCTGTTCGCGCGCCTGCACGTTCTGCATCATCCCGCGCCTGCGCGGTCCGCTGTGCTCCCGGCCCGTGGACGAGATCGTGGCCGAGGCCCGGTCTCTCGCGGCCCAAGGCGCGAAGGAGATCATCCTGGTGGCGCAGGATCTGGCGCGCTATGGCCAGGACCTGCGGACGAAAGGGCCGCGCCTGCCGCAGTTGATCGACCGCCTGGTGAAAACGCCGGGCTTGCGGTGGCTGCGGCTCATGTACGTCAATCCGGACGGCGTGGATGAAGCGCTGATCCGGCGCCTGGCGGCCGAACCCAAGCTGTGCAAGTACCTGGACCTGCCGGTCCAGCACGCCCACCCGCGCGTCTTGCGCGCCATGGGCCGGCCGGGGAATGCGGAACTATTCCTCGCGCTCGTGCGGCGCCTGCGGCGGCGGGTCCCGGGCATCGTGCTCCGCACCACGCTCCTGACGGGCTTTCCGGGCGAGACCGAGGCCGAGCATCGGGCCTTGCTGGCGTTCGTAGCCGACGCGGAGTTCGACCGCGTGGGCGTGTTCACGTATTCGGCCGAAGCCGGGACGCGGTCAGCCAAGCTCGCGCCCAAGGTGCCGGCCGCCACGCGCGCGCGCCGCCGCCGCGAGTTGATGGAGACCCAGGCCGCGATCAGCCGCCGGCGCCTGGCGCGTCGGAAGGGCTCGGTGCTCCCCTGCCTGCTGGAAGAACCGGTGGGGCCGCGCCTGTGGCTGGGGCGTACGGCCTTTGATGCGCCGGAAGTGGACGGCGGCATCGTGCTCACGGGCGCGGGCCGGGCGGGGGAGATCGTGCGGGCGCGCGTGACCGGCGCCGGCGAACATGATTTGACCGGGGTGATCCTATGAACCTGTGGCTGCGATGGCGGAGGCTGAATCTTCCCAACCAGCTGACCCTGGTCCGCATCGCCGCGGTGCCGGTCCTGATGGCGGTGCTGCTGTCGGAACGCTTGTGGGGGCAGTATGCCGCCCTCCTGCTGTTCATCGCCGCGGCCATCACCGATTATTGGGACGGCAAGATCGCCCGCGCGCGCAACCTGGAAACCAATTTTGGCCGCATTATGGATCCCCTGGCCGACAAGCTGCTGATGGCCACGGTCTTTATCTGCTTCGTCCAGATGGGGCTCGCGCCGGCCTGGATGGTGGTCCTGATCATCGGGCGGGAATTCCTCATCACCGGCCTCCGGACCCTGGCGGCCGCGCAGGGGCGCGTACTCGCCGCGACGGCGTCCGGAAAGAACAAGACCATTTCCCAGATCGTGGCCGTGATCCTGATCCTGACCATTAGCGTGGCCGTGGGCACTTTGCAGGCCTGCATGCCTCCCTGGGACCAGACGGTCCGGTCGTGGGGCGGCGCTGGCGCGGCGCTGGTCGGTTTCGCGCGGCATGCGCCCTACTGGGCCATGTTCATCGTGGCGGTGCTGTCGCTCCAGTCGGGAATGGATTTTCTGTGGAAGAACCGCCGGCTGTGGCAGGAGCCGACCGCATGAGGCGGCTGGCCATCGCCGTGGCCTCGGCGGCCGGGATCGGGTATGCGCCCTGGGCGTCCGGGACCGTGGCGTCCGCCGCGGCCCTGCTGCCGTTTTTCCTGCTGCGCGGCCATCCCTGGCTGTACGCTCTGGTCCTGCTCGGGCTCCTGGCCCTGGGGGTTTGGTCCAGCACCGAAGCTGAACGCGCTCTGCGGGAAAAAGATTCGCACAAGATCGTGATTGACGAGGTGGCGGGCATGCTGCTGGCCGCGGCCTATCTGCCGCACGATCTGGTCTATCCCCTGGCCGCGTTTTTCCTGTTCCGCCTCCTGGATGTCTGGAAACCCGGCGTCATCCGCCGCGTGCAGTCCTGGTCCGGCGGGTGGGGCATCATGGCCGACGATGTGCTCGCGGGCGCGGCGGCCAATGTTATTCTGCAAATCGCCAGTTTGTTTTTGCCGTATTGAGCCAGGAACCAGGGTGGTTGTGAGATGGAGCCCCCCGGCCGAAGGGCCCGGGGTACCAACTTCAACCTTCGCTGCCCCTGCTTGGCGACATCCCCGGAGCAACGTTTCCGCATTCACCCCCCTGCGGAGAGGATCGCTTCGTCACCCTTCGGCAGGCTCGGGGTTCCTCGCAAAGACGATAAGCCATAAGCAGGTCCTTGCGAGCGGCCGGAGGCGTCCCAGGTTGAAGCGGTCGGAGCGACCGAAGGGAGCACGGCACGCTCGTTCATGATGGTTAAAAGGGAGCAACGGATGAGTCGCACCAAACTGATCTTCACCCTCGGGCCGGCCACGGACCGGCCGAAGGTGCTGGCAGGGCTGATCCAGGCAGGCATGAACTGCGCGCGCCTGAACTTTGCGCACGGGACCCCGGCTGACCACGCGCGCCGCGTCCGCGCCCTGCGGGCCGAGGCCAAGCGCCAGGGCGCCACTGTGTCCATTTTGGTGGACCTGGCCGGCCCCAAACTGCGGGTGGGCTCTTTTCCAGGCGGGGAGGTGCGCCTTCTGGCGCACAGCCGCGTGCGCCTGACGCCCCGGGCCGTGGCGGGCAGCCGGGAAGTGATTCCGGTTTCTTATCCCCGGCTGGCGCGGGATGTCCGTCCCGGGGAGCGCATTCTGCTGGACGACGGGCTCCTGGAACTGGTCGTGGAACGCTCCCAGGGTCTGGATGTGGTCTGCCGCGTCAAGACCGGCGGCACGCTCCGCGACCGCAAGGGGCTCAATCTGCCCGGCACGACGCTGCGCGTTCCGGCGCTCACGCCCAAGGACCGGCGCGATCTGCTCCTGGCCCTGCGTCTGGGCGCGGATTACGTGGCGCTTTCTTTCGTGACCAGCCCCGAGGACCTGCGCCGCCTGCGCCGCGCCGTGGCCGCGGCCCGCGGCCGCGCCGGCCTGGTCGCCAAGATCGAGAAACCGCAGGCGCTCGACCGCCTGGAGGAGATCATCTCGGCCGCGGACGGCGTCATGGTCGCGCGCGGCGACCTGGGCGTGGAGCTCTCCCCGGAGCGGGTGCCCGGCCTGCAGAAGCGCATCATCGCCCACGCCAACCGTCTGGGCCGGTTTGTGATCACGGCCACGCAAATGCTGCAGAGCATGGTGAGCCAGCCCACGCCCACCCGGGCCGAGGCGTCGGACGTGGCCAACGCGATCTTCGATGGCAGCGACGCCCTGCTCCTCTCCGGCGAGACCGCGGCCGGACAGTATCCGGTCCAGGCCGCCCGCATGCTCGCGTCCATCGCGCGGGAAGCGGAGTCCCAGCCTGGATACAACCGCCTGCGGCCGGAAGAGGTGGAAATCGCGGACCGGCTGGTGTCGGCCGCGGCCGGTCTGGCTGGCTCCCTGCGGGCCCGCGCCCTGGTCGTGTTCACCCGCTCCGGCCGCACCGCCCGCCGGGTGTCGCGCCTGAGACCGCGGGTGCCGGTTATCGCGCTGGCTCATTCGGCCGAAGTCCTGAGACGCCTGGAGCTGTACTGGGGGCTGGAGACGTTTTGCATCCGGCGCAGGCCGGGACTGGAGAACGTGGTCCGCGAGGCTGAATCTTTTCTGCTGCGGGCGCGCCTGGCGCGGGCCGGAGACACACTGGTCATTCTCGCGGGTTCTCCTGCGGCGCGGAGCGCGGACTTTCTGAAGGTGCGGGTCGTCGGGCGGACGGGGTAGGTTTTTAGATTTTGAAACTTGCCAAAGGTTTGCCAGGTTTGATACTATTATATATTGCATGTGGACCCGACAGCCGGGCGGCATGCAAAGCGGGACGAAACCGTAAGGGCGGTGCGCCATGCGGATAACGCGGCTTATGGTTGCAGGACTCTGGGTGCTGGGGATGCCTCTTGCGGCGCCTGCCAACGAAGCGGTGCTCAGCACGGCCGGCAAGGTCCTGCAAATCGGCGTGGGCCCCCGCGCCGTCGCCATGGGCGAAGCCCAGGCCGCCGTGGCGGAGGACATTTACGCCCTGTACTGGAATCCCGCCGGTTTGGCACAGCTGACTTCCCCGCAGCTTTCCTACATGCACAACCTGTGGCTTCAGGATATCCAGGACGCCTATCTCACCTACGCCCAGCGCCTTTTCCGGGGCGGCATGGCATTCAGCGTCAATTACATCAATTACGGCACATTCGACAAGATCGGCGTGGACACGGACGGGTACCCCGTGCCCTTGAACGAGACCTTCACTCCGTATACTTTGGTGGTGGGAGCCGGTTACGGCACCCAGTTGTACGGCAACCTGGATCTGGGCGGCGCGGTGCGCCTGGTCTCCGAAAGCGTGGACACGTTCAGCAGCATGACCCTGGCCCTGGACGTCGGCGCCCGGTACCGCGACCTGCTGCCTAATTTAAGCGCCGGCCTGGTGATCCAGAACCTGGGGCTGCCCCTGGAAGGCTTCCAACTGCCGCTGACGATCAAGGCCGGACTGGGCTACAACGTGCCGCTGCTCATGGACGACAAGCACGACCGGTTTCTGCTCGTGGCCGACGCCAACCTGCCGATTCCGCTGGACCAGCCGCTGTATACCAATTTCGGCTTGGAATATGTTTTCCAGGAAATCGTCGCCCTGCGGCTGGGATACCGCCTGTCGGAAATCAACCAATTGGGCGGCATGACCGGGTTCTGCGGCGGCATGGGCATCAGCATCGCGAACTTCCAGCTGGATTACGCGGTGGCGCCGTTCGGGGATCTGGGTCTTACCCACCGGGTCGCCCTGACCTATGAGTTCGCGGGCGCCAAAGCCGCCAAAAAAACCAAACGCGTCCGCCGGGTCAAGGTCACCCGGCCCGGACCCGGAGCCGGCGGCGGACTCCTGTTGCCGGACCAGATGGGCGGCGGCATGACCCTGCCCAAGGTTTCCGACCTGGCCATGCGCACCGCCATCCGGGTGGAAGTCGAGAGCCAGCCCGATCCCAAGGTGAAAACCCAGATTCGCAGCGCGGCGTTCAAGCTGATCGTTTCCGGGGACAAGCAGGTGAAACGCTGGTCTCTCAAGCTGGTGGACGCCAAGGAACGCACGGTCCGGTCCTTCTCGGGAAAAGGCGCGCCCGGCACCATTACCTGGGACGGCAGGGACCAAAACCAGCAGCCGGTGAAAGAGTCCATTTTCAGCCGCTACGAGCTCCGGGTTGAGACCACGGACGGCGAAACGGAAAAGCTCAACGGCGCGGTCGTGGCCAAAGCCCGGCAAGACGAGGAAATGCCCAGCCAGGAAACCCTTCCACCGGTTTATTTCGAGGAAGGGGCGGCGGATCTGTCCGATGCCGCGATCAAGCAAATTTCCGAAGCGGCGATGAAGATCAAGGCCCGGCCGTACGTTAAAGTGATGATCGAAGGATACGCGGACGGCGGCGCCGAGGAACCCTCGGCGTTTCTCCTGTCCCAGCGCCGCGCGGAATCCGTATCCCGCTACTTGACGGCCACTTTTAAGATCCCGCTCAAGGATCTTTCGGTTCACGCCCGGGGCAGCAAGAACCCCGCGGCCAGCAACCAGACCGAGAGCGGGCGGCTGAAAAACCGCCGGGTGGAGATCACCATCATTTACCGGCGGTAACCGCCGGCCCGAACGCGCCGTGCGGTCTTTTCGCGATCCCGAAAGCCCCGGGCCCTTCGGCCGGGGCTTTCGGCGTTTTACCCCCCGAGCCGTGTAGTGAAGCTGGCGGGTTTTTCATGGGTCCGCCTCGAACCAGCCGTGCTATAATTTTCTCCCTTTGGACCGGGAGAAAGGCCGTGGGTCATGCTGAAAGTCGTCAGCACCCAGGATATGCAGGCCATCGAACAGACCGCCTTCGAGCGCTTCGGCTGCGCTCCGCTGGAACTGATGGAGTGGGCAGGCCGGAGCTTGGCCGAGGCGGTGATGGAGCGTTTTCCCCAGCACCCGCCCTGGCGCGCCGTGGTGCTGGCTGGGCCAGGGAAGAACGGCGGCGACGGACTGGTTTGCGCCAGGACACTTGCCGGCAAAGGCGTGCAAGTGACGGTCGTACTGCTCGCGGGCGAACGCCTGCCGCACGAATCCCTTTACAACCTTGAGTTGCTGGAGAACGCCCAGGTCGAGATCAAACGCTGGCCGGACGCGTTTCCGGTGGAGGGGTGTTCCCTGCTGGGAACCGCACAGGTGGTGGTGGACGCGCTCCTGGGCATCGGGGCCAAGGGCGCTCCCCGCGAACCGATAGCCGGCGCCATCAAAGCCCTGGCCCAAACGCGGGCCGTGGTGGTGTCCGCGGACATTCCCTCGGGTTTGGATGCGGACACGGGCCAGCCGCGCGAACCCGCGGTGCGGGCCGACCTCACGGTCACGTTCGGGCTGCCCAAGGCGGGATTGCTGCAGCCCGCGGCCGCGTCTTATGTGGGTCAGCTCCGGGTGGAGCCCTTGAGTTTTCCGCCGGAACTGCTCGCCGCCGAAGGGGATCCGGTACAGTACTGGGACGCAGCCGAGGTCAGCCGCCGGCTGCCGCGCCGGCCGGTCACGGCCCACAAGCGACAGGCCGGCAAGGTGCTGGTGATCGGCGGGTCCGCGCAGTATCATGGCGCGCTGATCCTGGCCGGCCAGGGCGCGGCCCGGGCAGGCGCGGGTTTCGTGCGCCTGGCCTATCCGCGCACTTTGGACGCGGTGGTACGCAGTCATACGCTCGAAGAGCTGTGCACGCCGCTCCCGGCCGGTCCGGCCGGGACCTTCACCGCCGCGGCCCTGCCCGCGCTGCTGGCGCTGGCCAAGGAACAGGACGCCGTGGTGCTGGGGCCGGGCTTGGGCCGCACGACGGCCATGGCCGCGTGGGTGAGTTCGTTCCTGCAGCGCGTGGCCGGCCCGCGGTTGGTCGTGGTGGATGCGGACGCGCTCGCGCCCCGGGCCGCTTCGGCCGGGCGGAGATGCAAAACGCCATTGGTGCTCACGCCGCATGCGGGCGAGGCCGGCCGCCTGTTGGGCGTAACCGCGGAAGCAGTGGAGCAGGACCGCGTCGCCGCGGCCGCCAAGCTGGCCGAAAAATGGAACGCTGTGGTCCTGCTGAAGGGCCGGGTTACCTTGGTGCACGCGGCGGGCGTGACCTCCATCGTGGCGGCCGGCACCCAAGCGTTAGCGACCGCCGGGACCGGGGACGTGCTGGCCGGCATGATCGCGGCTTTGGCCGGCCAGGGGCTGGACCCTCTACCCGCGGCCGCGGCCGCGGCGTTCGTCCACGGCCGGGCCGGCGAGCTGGCTGGCCGCGATATCTGGGGGCAGGGTGTACTGGCCCGGGAGGTGGCGGCCCAGGTGCCGGCCGCGCTCGCCCAGTTGCGCTGGGAGTTCAACCCTGCAAGGTTTTGGACCGGACGGTAACCGCAGGACCCACACGCTCGATCTTGCCAAGGAGGCGGCATGCGCACCATCCACGCCAAGGACATTATGACCAAGAAAGTGCTGACCGTACGGCCCGAGACCACGGTCAAGGCCCTGGCCCAGTTTCTGCTCAAGCATAAAATCTCGGGAGCGCCCGTGGTGGACCGTTCCGGCAAGCTGGCCGGCATCGTGACCGAGGGCGACCTGATCTTCCGCGACGCCAACGTGCACCTGCCCACGGTCGTGACCGTGTTCGATTCCGTCATCTACCTGGAGAACCCCCGCAAGTACGAGCGGGAACTGCAAAAGGTCATCGGCGGCAAGGTGGCGGACATCATGAGCCGCGACGTGCTGACCATCGCGCCCGACCTGGACCTCTCGGCCATCGCCACGATCATGCACGAGCGCAAGCGGCACCTCCTGCCGGTGCTGAAAGACGGGAAGCTGGTGGGTATCGTGGGCAAGGCCGACGTGGTGCGGGCCATCAGCCGGGAGGAATAAAATGAGTGTGGCCCGGGAAGCCCGGAGCCTGCTGCCCCAGCTCAAAGCCTGGCGCCGCGCGCTGCACCGCCATCCGGAGCTTGCGTTCCGCGAGCGCCGCACCGCCGCGATGGCGGCGAAGCTCCTGCGCTCCTTCGGCTGGCAGGTCCGGACCGGCGTGGCGACCACCGGGGTGGTGGCGCTGCTGCGCGGCGTCCGTCCGGGACCGGTGCTGGCCCTGCGGGCGGACATGGACGCCCTGCCGATCCGCGAAGCGTCGCGGACGCCCTACGCCTCCCGCGTGCCGGGCGTCATGCACGCCTGCGGCCACGACGGCAACCAGGCCATGCTGCTCGGCGCGGCCCGCCTGCTGGCCGGGCGGCGGCGCGAACTGGCGGGCGCGGTGAAATTGGTGTTCCAGCCCAGCGAGGAAGTGCCGCCGGGCGGCGCCCGGGCCATGCTCGCGGCCGGCGTGCTCAAGCGTCCCGCCGTCGCGATGATGCTGGCCGCGCACGTGGACACGCAGCTCCCGGTCGGGGCCGTCGGCGTGCGGTCGGGCGTGGCCATGGCCGCGGCCGACGCGTTCACCCTGACCGTGGTCGGACGGGGCGGGCACGCCGCGTTACCGCACCGCAGCGTGGACGCCATCGCCGCGGCCGCGGCCGTGGTCGCGAGCCTGCAGCACGCGGTCGGGCGCGAACAGGACCCCCTGGAGCCGGCCGTGGTGAGCATCGGGCAGATCCAGGGCGGTTCAGCCTATAACGCCATTGCCGGGGAAGTGACCCTGCGGGGAACCTTGCGCAGCCTAAGCGAGCGCGAGCGCCGCCGCCTGGCCCGGCGGGTGGAGCGCATCAGCCAGGGCGTATGCCGCGCGCACCGCGCCCGCTGCCAATTCCAGCTCCAGCGCGGGCACCCGGCGCTGGTGAACCATCCGCTGGCCGCGGACCTGGTGCGGGCCGCTGGACGGCTGGTGCTGGGGCCTTCGGGCGTGCGGGAGTGGGCGCGGCCGCTCATGACCGGCGAGGATTTCACGTATTTCGCGCAAGCCGTGCCCGCCTGTTTTTTCCGCGTGGGCGCGGGCGGGAATGAAGCGCGCTGGCGCCATCCCTGGCATCACCCGCAATTCGATTTCGACGAGCGCGGACTCGTGTCCGGCGCCGCGGTGCTGGCCCAGGCGGCCCTGACCTATCTGGCGAGGTGAGGCGGATGTCCAGACCGGCAACCGGCGTCCTGTGGCTGTTCGCGCTGTGTCTGGGCGCGGGTTGCGCCACCGTGCCGCTGGCCACTCCGCGCCTGGATGTGACCGTGGCGCCGGACACCATTTACCCGGGCACCGTGGTCTCGGTCACCGTGCGGGCGCCGCAGGCGGACCTGGTCGAGGTCACGGGGCGCCTGGACTGGGCCGGCTCTCCGGTGGTGCCGTTCAAATCCGCGGACAGCGGCCGGACCTGGACCTTTGTGACCCAGATCCCGCTGGGCGCGGTCTGGCAGCCGGGAACCTACCGCGTGCTGGTGACCGGCAGGACCGCTGCCGGCGAAACGCTTCAGGGCGAAGCCTGGGTGAACGCGCCATGACCGCGCGGGCGCAATAAATAGCGGCCGAGCGGTCACAGAGCATTTGAGCAGTAGAAAGTAGATCAGTAGATTACATGCGCAAATGCGATCTACTTTCACCTCTCGACTTTCAGCAGTGCAGGTTGCACGAGCAAGGCATATTCATTCCTGAGGAGGAGCGTGATCGTGTCACCAACCAAAAAAAGTCAAGCACCCTCTCGCAAGCGGCCGGCAGGGCGGAAGACCCCGGCGGCTAGGATCCCAGAGCCGGAGCCGGCGGCCGCCGAGCCCAAGGCGCTGACCCCCGCGGCCACCCTGCAGGCGTCGCGCCGTTTCTGGCTCCTGCTCCTGGGCGGCGGGGCGCTGGTCCTGCTCCTGGTGCAGAGCTACGGGTATCTCACCGGCTGGGGCGATCCGGAACGCGTTGCCCAGCGGCATTTCCAGAATGCCCAGCGGATGGCGCTGGCCAAGCGCTATCCGGCCGCGCTGAAGGAATACCGGCTGGCGCTGGAGGGTACGCAGGAGGCGGAGACGAAACGCCAGGCGCAGATCGCCATGGCCGAGGTGCACCGCGAACAGAACCAGTGGCCCGAGGCCATCGCGCTCTACCGCCAGCTGCGTGAACCGGAGGCCGGGTCGGTCATGAACGCCTGGGCCGACCTGCAGGTCGCCGAGAGCCAGCTGGCGGCAGGTTCCCTGGACGACGCCCAGGCCTCCTACGAGAGCGTGCTGCAGGCGTTCCCGCGCACGGACTGGGAGGCCGAGGCGCGCCTGGGACTGGGCAAGGTGGCCGAGGCGCGGGAACAGTACGGCGAGGCCATCCGGATCTACCGGGCCCTGGAAAAAGACTACCGCGGAGGGTTCCTGGCCGCCGAAGCCCTGCTTCGCATCGGCGACTGCCAGCAGCAGCTCAACGAAACCGAGGCCGCCCGCGCCACCTATCAGCTCCTGCTCGAACAATATCCGTCCATGATGAACGAAGAAGCGAAAAAGCAACTGCAGCGGCTCGACGCCGGGGCCCAGCCCGAAGGCATCCGCCGCTGGGGCGAATGAGATCGGGCGGCTGCTGGCGCGAATTTCCGCTGATCGCGGAGATCCGGCGCCTGGCGGGCCCGCTGGGACCGCTGGACCGCCTGGGCATCGGCGATGACGCCGCGGCGTACCGGCCGCCGGCCCGGAGCCGCTGGGAAGTGGTCACCTGCGACACGCTGGTGGCGGGCGTGCACTGGTCCTGGGACTGGTTCGCTCCCGAGGCCGCCGGCCGGCGCGCGGCCGCGGCGAACCTCTCGGACCTCGCGGCCATGGGCGCCGCGCCGGAGCGGGCCTACCTCTCGCTGGCCCTGCCCCGGTCCTTTTCCAGCCGCCAGGCGCGCGGCCTCGCCAGAGGGGTCATCCTGGAACTGCGGCGTTTTGGCGCCCGCCTGGCGGGCGGCGACACGGTCTCCACCTCCGGGCCCGCGGTGGTCACGCTGACCCTGCAGGGCGCCGTGCCCGCGGCCGAACTGCTGACGCGGCAGGGCGCCCGGCCGGGCGACCTGCTGCTGGTGACCGGCGATCTCGGCGCTTCGGCCGCTGGCCTGGCCTGCCTGCGCGCCGGCCGCGGCCTGCGCAAGGCCTTTGGACCGCTGGTCAAACGTTATCTCCTGCCCGCGCCGCGTCTGACTGCTGGCCGCGTGCTGGCCCATGCCCGCCGCGTGGCTGCGTGCCTGGACCTGTCGGATGGCCTGGCCGGCGACGCGCGGCGGCTGGCAGAAGCGAGCCAGGTGGGCGTGGCGATCCACGCCGAACGCCTGCCCGTCTCGCGCTTGACCCGGCTGGCCGCGCAGCGCCTGGGGCGCGATCCCCTGGCTTGGGCGCTGGCCGGCGGCGAGGACTACGAACTGCTGTTCGCGGTAAGGCCGGCTGACGCCGGGGCCGTGGCCCGGCACTTGCGGGTGCTGGCCCGGCTCTCCTGCACGGTGATCGGCGAGGTGCTGCCGGCTCGCGCCGGACTGCGACTGATCCGGCAGGGCAAGACCCTGCCCCTGCCGCAAGGATGGGAACATGGCGGGAAATAGATGTTCGGCCCTTACAGGTTGCGCGGTCCTGGGACTGGCCCTGGCGCTGGCTCTTCCGGCCTGGCCGAGCTACGTGGGCACGACCAGCGTGGGCAGCACCACGGTGCCCAGCGGCCCGGGCACGGTGATCAAAGGCACGGTCTTCACCGCCACGAGTTCGTTCACTGGCACGGTCTTGGCCGTGTATGTTTCCGGCTTTCCCAGCGGCCTCATGGCGGTCGCGGTCTATTCCGTGGCCGGGCCCGCGGACTTTCCGGATTCGCTGCTCTGCGAATCGGGCATTGAGAGCGTGGACAGCGGTTGGAATTTTATCTCCGTGCCTCCGACCAGCATCTCGAATGGCCAAAAATATTATCTGTGCGCGATGTTCTCGGATAATGTCTCGCTGGCCGCGGAGGTCCCGGGCAACCAGAGCTGGGAGCAGGCCTACGGGGGCCCGCCGTTCCCCGATCCCTTCGGTCCGGAGACCGGGGCCGGCTATGTGACCTATTCCATGTACCTGGCGGATACGATCGGCACCCCGACCTTTACCCCGACCTTTACTCCCACCAGGACCCGGACGCCGACCCCCACGTTCACGATCTCGCCCACGTTCACTCGCACGGGCACGTTCACCCGCACCGGCACGCCCACCTTTACCCGCACCGCGACCCCGACCGGAACTCCGTATTATTCCCCCACATTCACGATCACCCCCACAGCCACGGTTTCGGCGACCCGGACCGCGACCCCGACCCGGACCCCGACGTTCACGGTGACCCCGACGCGCACGGCGACCCCGACCGCCACGGCGACCCCGACCGCCACGGCGACCCCGACCGCCACGGCCACGGCCACGGTTACGGCCACGCGGACCATGACCCCGACCGCTACCATCAGCCCCACGTCCACCATCTCGCCCACGTCCACCATCAGCCCGACCCGCACCTGTACGCCGACCATCACCCTGACCCGCACGCCGTCGCCCACGGTCATTCCCTCGGCCACGGCCACGGCCACGCGCGTGCTGATCGGACAGGACGAGATCGTGGCGTATCCCCAGCCGGCCCTGGGGGACACGCTGTGGTTCTACTATTACACGGACGGTCCGGCGCGCGCGCGCATTGAGCTCTTCACGGTGACCGGCGAGATCGGGCCGGTCCTGGCGGCCGAGCACGCGGGGGCGGGATACCAGCGCGTGAGCTGGGACATCCGGAACGCGGCGCCAGGCGTGTATTTCTACCGCCTGCGGCTGGACGGCGCGGCGGGCGCCAGGGACTACGGCGTCCGCAAGCTGGTCATCGTCAAGCGGGGCCGGTAGCCCCCGAAGCCGCCTTTCCCATTTTTAACCATTTTGATTTCAGGTGAATTTGCTATAATTATCTCTTGTCATTGAAGAGACCGTGTTGCAATGTCTTTTTTGCCGTCATACCGGCGGAAGCCGGTATCCAGTGTTCGCTATTTTAAAAAGACTTTTCTGGACCCCGGCTTTCGCCCTGGCCCAAGTCTGCCAGGACTGGGCCGGGGTGACGAGCAATGGAAAAAAACGCATTACGACCCAGCCTCTAAGCGGAAAGGGCCACAGGCATGAGAAGCAAGCTTTGGGTCACCGGCGTGCTGGCAGGCATCCTGCTGGGCTGGGCCGCGGCGGCCTCGGCGGACACCATGGGGTACGATCTCACGGGGGATACACGCGAAGCATATTCAAATCTCATTAAAGGTACAGTTTTTTTAGCGCCAACAACCTTCTATGCCACCCACTGTAGAGTATATATTACAATGCCGGGAACTAGCATAAGTGTGGCGATATATGACGCCTCCCCTACGTTACACTATCCGGTCAATCTTCTCTGGAGTTCTCCGACACAATTAGTTAGCACTGCACCAGCCTGGCAAGATTTCTATATTACTCCACCTATTTCGATTTCCTCTGCGCAAGAATACTATCTGGCACTTAGATCTGAGAGTATCACTGAAGTAACTGCGCTATTAGCAGGCGGTATTAGTTGGGAGCAGAACGCCGGATCCGGTTTTCCCGATCCCTTCGGCACTTCCACCAATGCCAAGGACTGGAGATATAGCCTGTACGTCCAGGGTCCGGCCAGCTTTCCCACGCTCACCCCCACGCCGACGTTCACGCGCACCGCCACGCCCACGCGGACCTCCACCTTCACGCCCACTTTCACCCGCACCCCGACCTATACCCGCACCGTCACTTCCACGTTCACCATTTCGCCGACCTTTACCCAGTCGCCGACCCGGACCGCTACCCCGACCTTCACGGCCACGCCGACCAAGACGCGCACCTCGACCATTACCCTGACTATTACGACCACACCCACGCCGGCCACCACCGCGACCGCGACCCGCACGCCCTACCTGGTTTCCGATAACGACGTGATCGTCTATCCCTCGCCCGGACAGGGCGATACCCTGTGGTTCTACTATTCCACGCCAGGTCCCGCGGACGCGCGGGTGGAGCTGTTCAACGTGGCCGGCGAGCCCGGCCCGGTGCTGACGCAGCGCCACGCGTCCTCGGGCTACCAGCGCCTGGCGTGGGACATCCGGAACGTGGCGCCGGGCGTGTATTTCTACCGGCTGACGCAGACCACTGACACCGGCCGCAAAGACTTCGGACTGCGCAAGCTGGTCATTATCCGCAAATGAGCCAGGCGCCGGCAGACAGGCGGGAAGGCGCGTATGCCGCCTCCGGCGAGGCCGGGACCGAAGCCCTGGGCGAACGCCTGGCCCGCTGCCTGCGTCCTGGCGATGTGGTGGCTTTGACCGGCGAACTGGGTAGCGGCAAAACCTGCCTGACGCGCGGGTTGGCCCGCGGGCTGGGCGTGGAGAGGCCGGTCACCAGCCCCACGTTCAACCTGCTGCACGAGTACGCGGGCCCAGTGCCGGTCTATCATTTTGACCTGTACCGCCTGAAGTCCGCGAGGGAGCTGGAAGACCTGGGATGGGAAGAATACAGCGCGGGGCAGGGCGTGTGCGTGCTGGAATGGGCGGAACGCGCCGGCACCCTGCTGCCGGACGGCCATTGGGGCGTGCATCTCGAGATCGCGGACGCGGATCGCAGGCGCATCCTGATCCAAGCGCCGGCCGGCAGGGAGCTTCCCTGAAACGATCCCCTCGCCCCGGCGGGTTCGATACGGGATTTTTTTCGGTCGCCCCGCGCCAGCGGGGAGAGGGGCAGTAACGTGAGCCGCTCGTTTGTTTGCCGCCCGCAAAAACCGGGCAGCAAGAGGAGGGCATCATCCCCTGCGCATTGGACCCGAAACGATGTATAGCATGGGTGAAAAATAAAGTTTTTTGCTCCGGGGATGTCGCCAGCCGAGTACAACGCTAGTCTGGTTTGCAAGGAGGCTCCATGATCTTCGGCCTTGACACTTCCACCAACTGGCTGTCCCTGGCCTTGCGCCAGGACGGCCGCAGCCTGGCGCACAGCCACGAGCTCTTGACCAAACGCCACAACGAAGCCATTCTGCCGGCGCTGGAACGCCTGCTGGCCCAGGTGGGCAAACCGCCGAACGCGCTGCACGGCATCGCCGTGGGCATGGGTCCGGGGTCCTTCACCGGCGTGCGCGTGGGCATCGCCACGGCCCTGGGCCTGGCACAGGCCCTGGGCGTGCCGGTCGTGGGGATCTCGAGCTTTCTGGCCGTGGCCGCGGGTTCGGGCGCGGACCGCGTGCTGGTGGTGGCCGACGCGCTGAAAGAAATGGCGTATGCGGCCGCGTTCCAGTCCGGGCCCCGGGAATGGGAGACCGTGCTACCGGAACAGCTGTGCGATCCCGCGGACCTGCCCAGCCAGCTGCCGGCCGGCCCTTGGGCCGTGGCCGGCCCGGGCGCCGGCCAGTTCTTTCCCCTGTTGACGCGTTACCGGAAGGACCTCACGCTCCTGCCGGACGAACACGCGGCGCCCAAGGCCGAGGTGCTCGCGCGCCTCGCGGACGGCACCCTTCCCAGCCCCCACGCGGGCCAGCTCAAGTCCGGCGGCATGCCGTTCGCGGACATCAAGCCCATCTATCTGCGCAAAACCCAGGCCGAGGAAGCGCACGACAGCCGGAAAAAGGCCGCCGGGGCGAAATGAGCATGAACCCCGTGCCTGCGCCGGAAACCCGCGAAGATCAAGGAACCGGGCAACCGGCGGACACCGAGGCGAAGGTCCGGCTGGATCCCATGCGGCCCGAGGACCTGGAGGAGATCCTGTGGGTGGAGAAGAGTTCCTTCCGCACGCCCTGGACCCGCCAGCTGTTCGAGGAAGAATTCAAGCACCCGGACCTGAGCCATTTCCTGGTCGCGCACTGCCAGGAGCACGTGGTGGGCTACATGGGGTTCTGGCTGGTGCTGGACGAGGCGCACATCACCAACCTCGCGGTGCACCCGGCCTTCCGGCGCCGCAAGATCGGCGAACAACTGGTGCGGGAAATTTTAAGACTGGCCGCGAGGCTGGGCGCGCACCGCGCCACCCTGGAGGTGCGGGCGGGCAACGAAGCCGCGCAGCGGCTCTACGCCAAGTTCGGTTTCCGCCTGGCCGCGGTGCGCAAAGGCTACTACGTGGACAACCAGGAGGACGCCCTGGTGCTGTGGAACGACGATCTGTCTGCGTTCAGCGCCAAGCCATGAGACCCGCGGGAGCGGTCCTGGCTCTGGCGGCGTTGTTCTGCTGCAGCGCGACCGGTTCGGCGCAGGAGGCCTGGGTGAGCGCCACCCGCTCCTTCGCGTGCAACGGACTGCCGGTCAAGGTGACCGTGTGGGCCAAGGACCAGTCCGGCGCCCGGCAGGCCCTCGCGGCCGCGGCCAAGGAGGCGAACCGCCTGCACCAGCAGTACTCACCCCTGCGGCTGGGCAGCGTGGTCAGCCGCCTCAACCAGACCACCGGCGAACAGCCGGTGACCGTGGATGCGGAGACCCTGCGCCTGCTGCAGTGGGCGCTCAGGCTGGCCGAGGAGACGCAGGGCAGCCTGGACCTGACCACCACGGCGTTCAAATGGCAGTACGGTTACGGGCAGGAGGATTACCACGTGCCCACGGACCTGCGCCTGGACCAGGTCAAGACCCTGGTCAGCCACGCGTTCGTGGAGCTGTATCCCAAGGAACGGATCGTGCTCTTCAAGCGCCAGGGCGTGCAAATTGACCTGGACGAAGTGCTTAAAAACTACGCGCTGACGCGCCTGCGCCAGGCCGCCCGGGACGGCGGAAAAGCGTTCGCCGGCCGCATTGACCTGGGGCCGAACGTGGCCGTGTGGGGCCGTCCGCCCGGGGCGCAGGCCTGGTCCGTGGGAATTCCCGATCCGGCCCAGCGCGGCCAGGTCCTGGCCGTGGTGGCGCTCACGCGCGGCCGCCTGCTCTCGGCCGGGGCGTATGAAAGTTATTTCGAGCAGGACGGCCGGCGGTTCCACCCCTACCTGGACGCCAAGACCGGTAAGCCGGCGCACTACAGCCTGGGCGGGACCCTGCTTTTGCCCGACCAACCCAAGCTGGACCTGCCGGCCGCGGTGCTGATGCTCATGCCGCCGGAGCAGGCTGTGGCCCTGGTGGAGAGCATCCCAGGCGCCGAGTGCCTGATCAAGGACGCGGAAGGGAAGACCTGGCTCTCCAAAGGCTGGGCCAAGAACCTGGCGCTGGCGGGTAAATGACGCCGTTCATATGGGAAAACGCCTGCAATCAATCAGGCGTGTCATTGCGAGGAGTCCCCAAGAGGACGACGAAGCAATCTGATTTATCATAGAATTAAAAAAGATTGCCACGCTCACTCTGTTCGCTCGCAATGACTCTTTTCTGGATATCATCACTTCCAGGTAACCTTGAAAAACCTTGACCGTTCGGATTATTCCGGAATATAATCAGCCTTCTTTTAAATCCCTTTCCAACGACAACCCGGCTCCGCGACCCGTGGCGCGGGGGCAAAGGAAGGCATCCCATGATCGAACGCTACACCTCACCGGCCATGTTCCGCATTTGGTCAGAGCGCGCCAAGCTGGAATCCTGGCTGGCGGTCGAACTGGCCGTGGCGCAGGTCCAATCCCAATTGGGGATCATCCCCCGGCAGGCCTACCAGCAGATGAAGCGGCGGGCGCGCGTGGATGAGCGCCGGGCCGCGGCTGTTGAAAAAGTCACGAATCACGACGTGATCGCCTTCGTATCCTCCACCGCGGCTCACATGGGCGCGGCCGGCCGGTATCTGCACTACGGGCTTACGTCCACCGACGTGGTGGACACGGCCCAGTCCCTGCGTCTGCGCCAGGCTTCGGACCTGATCTCGGCCCAGTTGGAACGCCTGGAACGCGTGCTGGCCCGCCAGGCCCGGCGCCACCGGGATACGGTCATGATCGGACGCTCTCACGGCGTGCACGCCGAACCCATCACCTGGGGGCTCAAGCTCGGCGTTTTCCTGGCCGAGGTCCGGCGCCAGCGGGAACGTTTCCGGCGCGCCCGGCAGGCCGTGGAAGTGTGCAAGCTTTCCGGCGCGGTCGGCACGTATGCCAACCAGGACCCGCGCGTGGAAGCCGCGGTGGCCCGCCGCCTGCGTCTCGCCCCGGAGGTTCCGGCCACGCAGGTCGCGTCCCGCGACCGCCATGCCGAATACCTGTGCACGCTTGCCCAGATCGGCGGCACCCTCGAAAACATCTCGGTGGAGATTCGCCACCTGCAGCGCACCGAGGTGCGCGAGGTGGAAGAGTACTTTGCCAAGGGGCAGAAGGGCTCCTCGGCCATGCCGCACAAGCGCAACCCCATTCTCTGCGAGCGCATTTCCGGCCTGGCCCGCCTGCTGCGCGGCTACGCCGTGTCCGCCCTGGAGAACATGGCCCTGTGGCACGAGCGGGACATCTCGCACTCCTCGGTCGAGCGCATGATCCTGCCGGACGCCACTGCGGTGGCGGAATACCAGCTCAGCCTCGCGGCCCGCGTGCTGGAGACCCTGCGCGTGGACCCGAAGCGCATGCGCCGCAACCTGGACCTGACCTTCGGCCTGGTGCATTCCCAGCAGGTCCTGCTGGCCTTGGTGGCCGCGGGCATCGGCCGCGACGAGGCGTACCGCCGCGTCCAGCGCCTGGCCATGCAGGCCTGGTCCGAGGAGAGGGATTTCCGGCACCTGGTGGCGCAGGACCCGGTCATCCGCAAGCGCCTGACGCCCGCGGCGCTCAAGGCCTGTTTCGACCTGCGCTACCACACCAAGCATATTCCGCGCATCTTCCGCGTCCTCAAGCTCGGGCGCTGAGCCGCTTTGTTTTTTATCTAACCTGTTTTTGAAACGTCATTCCGAGGAGTCCCCAACAGGGGACGACGAAGGAATCCCGTTCTTCCAAGGCTTTGGAACGATAGATGGCTTCGCCCCCATCGGGGGCTCGCAATGACCTTCGAGAAAGGTGCTAAGCGCTCATGGTAGCGAGGAGGAATGCAATGCCTGCAACCCGCAAGGCCTGGAAAGTGGATGTGTTGGTCACCCTGAAGCCGAGCGTCCTGGACCCACAGGGCGCGACCGTGCAGCGCGCCCTGGAATCGCTGGGTTACACGGACCTGGCCAGCGCCCGCCTGGGCAAATATCTCCAGCTCGTGTTCCGCGGGCGCCTGAGCCGCAAGCAGGTGGAACAGCAGGCCCGGCGCATGTGCGACAAGCTGCTGGTCAATCCGGTCATCGAGCAGTACCGCCTGACCATCCTGGCCGACGGAGGCCAGGCGTGAAATTCGGCGTGGTGGTGTTCCCGGGCAGCAACTGCGACCACGACTGCTACTACGCGGTCCGCGACGTGCTGGGCCGGCCCGCGCGCTTCATCTGGCACGGGGAGCGGTCCCTGCCGGACGTGGACTGCGTGATCCTGCCCGGCGGGTTCTCCTACGGCGACTACCTGCGCACCGGCGCGATCGCGCGTTTTTCGCCGGTCATGGACGCGGTGCGGCGCCACGCCGAACGCGGCCGGCCGCTGATCGGCATCTGCAACGGCTTCCAGATCCTGCTCGAAGCCGGCCTGCTTCCCGGCGCCATGCTCCGCAACCGCGACCTGCATTTCATCTGCCGCTACGTGCACCTGCGCGTGGAATCCCGGCGCTCGCCTTTTACCCGGCAGCTGGCCGAAGGCCAGGTGCTCAAGATCCCGGTCGCGCACGGCGAGGGCAATTATTTCTGCGATCCCGGCACGCTGGAACGCCTGCGGGCCAACGGCCAGATCCTGTTCCGTTACTGCGGACCGGACGGCGCGGTCGGCCCTGAGCACAATCCCAACGGTTCCCTGGACAGCATCGCCGGCATCTGCAGCACGGCCGGCAACGTGGTGGGCATGATGCCCCATCCCGAGCGGTGCATGGAGCCGGCCATGGGCTCCACGGACGGAAGGGAACTGTTCCGTTCCTTGCTGGCAGAAGCCGCCGCCCGCATCGCGTGATCCCCGTCGCGAGGTCGAAACATCCGTGACCCGCAAACCTTCCGCGCCTGTTCGTCCCATGCAAACCGGCCTGCCGCTCTGGCTGCTCCTGCTCCTGGCCGGCTGGCTGGCCTTCCTCGCTTACCACACCCTGCGCGCCCATCCCATCTCCCTCAGGTCCTGGACGACGTTCTTCGATCTTTCCCGGTTCGGGCCCCTGCAGTGGACCGTGGCCGGCCCGCACCTGCTCTCCCTGCTCAAGAACCTTCTGCTCCTGGCCGCCTGGCTGGCCGCGGCCTACGGGCCGGGCCAGTTCCTGCGCCGGCGCTGGCTGGCCGTTCAGGCGCCGCGTCTGGAGCTGGCGCTGGAAAGCCTGGCCCTCGGGTTCGCGCTGTGGATGCTCCTGCTGTTCGGCCTGGCCAGCCTCGGCCTGCTCTACCCGTGGCTCATGGCGCTCCTGCTGTTTCCGGCCGCGGGCTGGGGCCTCTGGGCCGCGTGCCAGCACCGCGACGACCTGCGTCCCCGGCGCGGCTGGCTCCTGGGCCGGCCCGGCTGGCCCGAAGCGGGCCTGGCCGCGGTTGTTTTTCTGTTCGCGTCTTTTACAGCCGCCATGGCCCTCACGCCGGAAATCTTTTTCGATTCCCTGGTCTACCACCTGGCCGTGCCCGCGGCCTGGATCCGCCAGCATGGGTTTACGCCCCTCCCGTACAACTTTTTTTCCAACTTTCCCATGGGCCTGGAGATGCTGTACACCGGCAGCCTGCTCCTGTCCGACGAAATTCTCTGCCGCCTGCTGCACACGGTTCTTGGCTGGCTGGCCGGCCTGTCCACCTTTGCCCTGGGACGGCGCTGGTTCGGCCGCAAGGCAGGGCTCTGGGCCTTGGGACTGTTCCTGTGCATTCCCGTGGTGGTCATGAACCAGCTGGTCTCGGGCGTGGACGTGGCGGCGGTTTTTTTCGGCGTCCTGGCCGTGAACCGGTTCTGGGCCTGGGCCCTGGGTCCGGCCCAGGACGGATCGCGGCAGGGACTTCTGGCCGCCGGCCTGCTCATGGGTGCATCCCTGGGCGTGAAATACAACATGATTTTTCTTCATGCCCCGGCCGTGGCCATCGGCGGCTTTTTGGCGTGGAAGCAGGGCCGGCGGGTTTCCGACCTGATGAAGACCCTCCTGCTGCTGGCTGCCGCGGGGTCGCTCCTGGTTTTGCCCTGGATGGTGAAGAGCACGGCCTACACCGGCAATCCGGTGTTTCCCTTCCTGTACCGCCTCCTGCCCAGCCCGCAGGTGCACCCTGAAAAGATGCAGCAGCAAATGGACGGCTTCAAGGAATACGGCCAGCGCACCTGGACCCAGTTCCTGCGCCAGCCGTGGGACCTGACCTTCTACCTGCCGACCAGTAATTCCTTCATCGGGCAGGCTTTCCTGTTTCTTTTGCCCGGCGTTCTGATCCTGGCCTGGGCCTCCCGCCGGGGGCCTCCGGCCGCGTGGTGCTTTCTCGCCACGGCCGCGGCGGCCGTGCTGGCGTGGAGCAGCCAGACGCAGATCACGCGCTACTTGATCCCCGTGTTTCCGGTCCTGGCCGTGCTGTCCGCCGTGGCGCTGAACCAGTGGGAAGCGCGGCACGCACTCCTGGCCGGCCTGGGACGGCTGGGCGTGCTGGGTTTTTGGCTCTGGAGCTTCGGCGTCACCCTGACCATCGGCCTGCCGAACTACGACCCCTTCGGCGTGCTCCTCGGCCGCGAATCCCGCTGGGCCTATCTGGACCGAAAACTCATGAACAGCTATGCGCCCCTGGCCCGGCAGGTGAACGCGCTTCCGCCGCGGAGCAAGGTGCTTCTCTTCGGCGAAACCCGCTCCTATTATTTTGACCGGGAGGTGACCGCGGCCACGGTCTACGACTACAACCCCCTGCTGGAATGGATCGCCGGGGCCGGATCCGGCGAGGAGGTGTGGCGGCGCCTGCGGCAGGAAGGGTACACGCACGTGCTGGTGCATGGCGCGGAGGCCGCCCGCACCCGGGGCTACGAGCCCCGCCGCTGGACCGGCGCGGACGTGCGGCGCTGGCAGGAGCTCGAGGCCCGCTACTGGCGGCCAGCCGCGGCGCACGGCGCCCAGCAGCTGTTCGAGGTGCGCGCGGAACCTGATCCCGGCGCGCCGGTCAAAGCCGGCCGCCCGCTGTTCGCGTACGATCCGGACCTGCTGGGCAACATCATCGCCGGGTATCAGCAGGCCTCGGTTGCCCTGCAAAAAGGCGACCATGAAGGCGCGCGGGTCCGCTGGCTGCAGCTGACCCGGATTGCCCCGGACTGGGGGCCGGCCTACGTGGACCTGGCCTGGCTCAGCCTCCGGGCCGAGCGCCAGGACGAGGCCTTCGCTTTTTACCAGCAGGCTGACCGCCTGATCGTGCTGGACCCGGGGTCCTACAACAATCTGGGCGTTCTGTATCAGCGGGCCGGGCGCGTCGCGGACGCCAGGCGCTGTTTCCGTGAAGCCCTGGCCGCGGCGCCGGGCCTGGAGGCCGCAAGGGACAATTTAGATCAACTCGAAAAGGCCGCGCCGAAGGATCAATAGAAGTTCGTCATTCCGGCGCGTAGTAAGCCGGAATCCAGAGGTCTTGGATACAATCGTCCTGGACCCCGGCTAAGACCATGCCGGGGTGACGAATAAAAGAGAGACGACTATGCCGACGCAAGACGCATCCCGCGAAGCCGTTCCTTGCAGCGTGTGCGGCGAGCAGCCGCCTGTCCGGCCCGCGTTCGAGAGCAAGGGGTTCCGGATCGTGCGCTGTCCGCGCTGCGGAGTATTGCGGGTATCGCCGCGCTTGACCGCAAACGCACTGAAAGCGTATTATGGCCCGGCGTATTGGAAAAGCGGCGATTCCGTGGCGCGGGGCTATTTCGACTACCTCGGCGACGAGGCCAACATCCGCCGCACGTTCCAGCGCAGGTGGCAGTGGCTGGGAAAACGGCTGCCGCGCGCCGGCCGCCTGCTGGATCTGGGTTGCGCCAGCGGATTCCTGCTGGACGAAGCGCGACGCGCGGGCTGGGACGCGGTCGGGGTGGAATGGTCCGAACACGCCCGCGCGAACGCGCCGGCCGCGGTCCGCTCGCGCATCGCGGCCAGCCTCGCGGAGCTGAAGCTCGCGGACGCGAGCGTGGACTGCGTCACGGCCTGGGACTACCTCGAGCACAGCCAGGACCCGGCTGCTGAACTGGAAACCTGGGCCCGCCTGCTCGCACCCGGCGGCTGGCTGTCGGTCATCATCCCGGACGCCGGATCCTGGCTGGCGCGGCTCCTGGGCCCCCGCTGGGAAGAGTTCAAAAAGCCCGAAGAGCACCTGTACTTTTTCACGGGCCGGCAGCTCGAACGCCTGCTGGCCCGGCTGGGCCTGCGCGTTCTGGGCCGCCGCTACGAAGGCAAATACGCCAGCCTGAAGTTCGCGTTCTCGCGGTTCAAACCCGGCGACGGCCCGCTGCACGGAGCCAGCCGGCTGGCCGGAAAGCTGGCGCGGGCCCTGGGCCTGGAGGACCGCGTGGCGTACGTCAATCCATTCGACAAGCTGCACGTGGTCGCGCAAAAGGCGTCTTGATCCCCTGCGCAGGCTTACGCGGGGGCGCGAGGTAACATCCATTCATCTGCCTGCTCCGGGGCTGTCGCACCGACTGGAGGTATGATGGGAAAAGTGGCACTTCCTGCGGTCGCCCTGAAACGGCAGGATAATTCGAGGCCGGGACGGCTACTCCGGCCCAGGGGCCGGAGGGCTCCATGAAAGTATCGGTATTGATCCCCGCCCGCAACGAGCAGGCCACGATCAAGGAACTCCTGCGCCGGGTCCTGGCCGAGTTCGAATTCATGGACGGCGAAGCGATCGTGATTGACGACGGCTCGAGCGACGCCACGGCCGAACTGGCCGCGGAGGTTCCGGGCGTCAAGCTGGTCCGCCTGTCGCCCGGCCGCGGCAAGGGCGCGGCCATCCGGGCCGGCCTCGCGGAGGCCAGCGGCGACGTGATCTTGGTCCAGGATGCGGACCTGGAATACGATCCCACGGATTACCCGGCCCTGCTCGCGCCCTTCAAGGAAGGCCGGGCGCAGGCCGTGTACGGATCGCGCCTGCTGGGCGCGCGCGCCGGCCGGCAAACCGGCGTCTCCAATCCGGCTTTTTACTGGGGCGGCCGGTTTTTATCCTGGTTGACCCGCATTTTGTACGGTGCTAAAATGACCGACGTTGCCACGGGGTACAAGGTTTTTCGCGCCGACGTTTTGCGCGGCCTAGGGCTGGTCCGGGACGGATTCGAGTTCTGCCCCGAGGCCACGGCCTTGCTGCTCAAGCAGGGAATTCCCATCCTGGAAGTCCCGATCTCCTACTCCCCCCGTTCCGTGCTGGAAGGCAAAAAGATCCGCTGGACCGACGGCCTGATCGCGATACGCACGCTGCTGGCCCTGCGGTTCCGCCGCGGCAGGTGAAAGATGAAACGCAGACCGATTAAAAAACCCGGCCCGCAGGGACCCGCGTCCCTGCCCGGCGACCCGGCGATCACCCCGCGCCTGGTGAAGGAGCACGGGCTCACGCCCCGCGAGTACGCGACCGTCAAGCAGATCCTCGGCCGCGTGCCCACCTACACCGAACTGGGCATGTTCTCGGTCATGTGGTCCGAGCACTGCTCGTACAAGAATTCCCGCCCCGTGCTCAAACTGTTCCCGACCAAGGGACCGCGCGTCATCCAGGGCCCGGGCGAGAACGCCGGCGTGCTGGACGTGGGCGGCGGCCGCGCGGTCTGTTTCAAGGTGGAATCGCACAACCATCCCAGCGCCATCGAACCTTACCAGGGCGCGGCCACGGGCGTCGGCGGCATCCTGCGCGACGTCTTCACCATGGGCGCGCGGCCCGTCGCCTGCCTGGATTCCCTGCGTTTCGGCCGCCTGCAGCACGCCAAGGCGCGCCACCTGTTTGCCGGCGTGGTGTCCGGGATCGCGGGCTACGGCAACTGCATCGGCGTGCCCACGGTGGGCGGGGAAGTGGTGTTCGACGACACCTACCTGGACAACTGCCTGGTCAACGTCATGGCCGTGGGCTTCATGAAACGCGAGGAGCTGGCCCTGGGGCGCGCGACCGGCAGGGGCAACCGCGTGTTCTACATCGGCGCCACCACGGGCCGCGACGGCATCCACGGCGCCACCTTCGCCTCGGACGAGCTCTCGGCCGAGGCCGAGGAGCGGCGCAGCGCGGTCCAGGTGGCGGACCCCTTCATGGAAAAGCTCCTGCTCGAGGCCACGCTCGAGCTCATCCGGGGCAAGCACCTGGTCGGCATCCAGGACATGGGCGCGGCCGGGCTCACCTGCTCCACCACCGAAATGGCGGCCCGGGGAAGGTCGGGCATGGAAGTCGAACTTTCCAGAGTGCCCCAGCGCGAGGAGGGCATGACCCCGTACGAGATCCTGCTCTCCGAATCCCAGGAGCGCATGCTGCTCGTGGCCCGGCCCGGGCACGAGGCCCAGGTCAGCCGCATCCTCAAAAAGTGGAACCTGCACGCCGCGGACATCGGCAAGGTGACAACCGACGGCATCGTGCGCGTGCGGCATCACGGCCGGCTGGTGGCCGAGGTCCCGGCCGGCGCGCTGGCGGACACCAAGTACCCGGGCTATCCCACGTACATCCGGCCCACGCGCCGGCCCGCGTACCTGGACCGGGCCCAGCGGCTCCCGGCCAAGGCCTTGCGGCCTACGCGCCGGCCAGGCGCGGACCTCCTGCACCTGCTCGCCAGCCCCAACCTCTGCTCCAAACGTTACGTGTGGGACCAGTATGACCACATGGTGCGCACCAACACCGTGCTCCTGCCGGGTGCGGGTTCCGCGGTCCTGCGCATCAAGCACACGGACAAAGCCGTGGCCGTGTCCACGGACGGCAACAGCCGCTACGCGTACCTCGACCCGCGCACTGGCGGGCGGATCGCGGTGGCCGAGGCGAGCCGCAACGTGGCGATCACAGGCGCCGAACCCATCGGCGTGACCGACTGCCTGAACTTCGGCAATCCCATGGACCCGGAGATCTTCTGGCAGTTCAAGCAGGCCGTGATGGGCATGGCCGAGACCTGCCGGGCGCTCAACCTGCCGGTCACCGGCGGCAATGTCAGCTTTTACAACGAGAGTCCCTCGGGCCCCGTGGACCCGGCCCCGGTCGTGGGCGTGGTGGGCCTGCTCGAGCACGCGGACCTCATGGTCACCCCCTGGTTCAAGTCCGAAGGCGACCTGGTGGTCGTGCTGGGGACCACGTACGACGAGCTCGGCGGTTCGTCCTGGTTGTATGAATGCCAGGGCGTGAAAGCCGGCAAGCCCCCCAAACTGGACCTCAAGCGCGAGGCGGCCCTGCAGAAAGTCCTGGTGGCCGCGGCCCGCAAGCGCTGGCTGCGCTCGGCCCAGGATTGCGCGGATGGCGGGTTGAGCGTGGCCCTGGCTGAATGCACGTTCCTGGGCAGGCCCATGGACCACCCGGCCTGGGGCGCCACGGTGAAACTGTCCGAAGCGCTCGCCTCGACCAGCCTGCTGTTCTCCGAATCGCAATCGCGGGCTGTGGTTACGGTCGCGCCCCAGGACTGGCCGAAGTTCAAAGCCTTGTGCCAGGCGCGCCGCGTGCCCTGCCGCCACGCGGGCCGCGTGGCAGGCGACCGCCTGCTGGTGTATAATTGCCGCGGTGAAAAAATTCTCGAAGAGAAGGTGCCGGATTTATATCGCGCGTGGGAAGGCGGATTGAAGCCGTATGTCCAAGGCAATGTTTAAAGATCTGGAACAAGGGGATACCATCCACGAGGCCTGCGGCATTGCCGGCGTGTTCGGGATGCCGGAAGCGGCCAACCTGGTGTACCTCATGCTGCACGCGCTCCAGCACCGGGGCCAGGAGGGCGCGGGCATCGTCTCGGCCAGCCAGCAGGGGTTCCTGTCCGTGCGCGGAGCGGGCCTGGTGGCCGACGTGTTCAACGCGGCCAAGCTCGCCACCCTGGAGGGCGGTTCGGCCATCGGGCACGTGCGCTATTCCACCACCGGGCCCTCGGTCGAGAAGAACGCCCAGCCCCTGGTGGTCGAATGCCGGCGCGGCCATCTGGGCCTGGCGCACAACGGCAACCTGGTCAACGCCGATGGCCTGCGCCAGGAGCTGGTGGACAAGGGCGCGATCTTCCAGACCTCTTCTGATTCCGAGGTCCTGATCCACCTGCTGGCGCACGAGCGGGAAAAGGATTTCCTCGCGGCGCTTACCCAGAGCCTGCGGCAGCTGCAGGGCGCTTACTCCTTCCTGCTGCTGCGCGACCACGCCTTGATCGCCATCCGTGATCCCTACGGCTTCCGGCCCCTGGCCATCGGCCGCATGGGGGAAGGTTATGTGTTCGCCTCCGAGACCTGCGCCTTTGACCTGATCGGCGCGGAGTACGTGCGCGACGTGGAACCGGGCGAGGCGGTGTGGGTGGACAAGAACGGCCTGCAGTCCTACCGTTTCAGCGCCGTGCCCACGCCCGGCGCGCTCTGCATTTTCGAGCACATCTACTTCAGCCGGCCGGACTCGCGCATCTTCGGCGACTCCTGCTGGGAGGCGCGCAAGCGCCTGGGCGTCATGCTCGCCAAGGAGAACCGGCACGCGGCGGACCTGGTGGTGCCGGTGCCGGACTCGGGCGTGTGCGCGGCCATCGGGTTCGCCCAGGAGGCCGGGATCCCCTTCGAGATGGCGCTCATCCGCAACCACTACGTGGGCCGGACCTTCATCGAACCGTCCCAGAACATCCGCGACTTCGGCGTGCGCCTCAAGTTCAACGTGGTGCGCGAAGCGGTCAAGGACAAGCGGGTGATCGTGATCGACGATTCGCTGGTGCGCGGCACCACCTCCCGCAAGATCGTGAAGATGCTGCGCCAGGCCGGCGCCAGGGAAGTGCATTTGCGGCTCAGCTCGTCGCCGGTCACGCATCCCTGTTTCTACGGCATGGATTTTCCCACGCGCCAGGAGCTAATCGCGGCCACGCACACCCTGGAGGAGATCGCCAAATACCTGCGCGTGGACAGCGTGGCCTACCTGTCCATCGAGGGCATGCTGGCCGCCATGCCGGACCAGCAGAGGAAGTTCTGCCGCGCCTGCTTTACCGGCGACTATCCGGTGGATTTTTCCGACCGCGGCCGCCGGTCCGACCAGCACGTGGAGGAAAAAGAAGTGGCCAAGGAGCGATTCAACCACTGATGAGCGCGACCACTCGCAAACCGATCGATCCGTACGCCGAAGCTGGTGTCAACATTGACGCGGGCAACGAGACCGTGCGGCGCATCAAAGCCCACGTGCAGTCCACGCGCACCCCTGAGGTACTGGCCGATGTGGGCGCGTTCGGCGGCCTGTTCAAACTGCCGGCCAAGCTGAAGGCGCCGGTGCTGGTGGCCTCCACGGACGGCGTGGGCACCAAGATCCTGGTCGCGGCCGCGGCCAACCGCTTCGACACCATCGGACAGGACCTGGTCAACCACTGCGTGAACGACATCCTGGTGCAGGGCGCCAGGCCGCTGTTTTTTCTCGATTACTTCGCCACGGGCAAGCTCGAACCCAAGATGGTGGAGCAGATCGTGAAAGGCCTGGCCCAGGCCTGCCGCGAGAATCACTGCGCGCTCCTGGGCGGCGAGACCGCCGAGATGCCGGGCCTGTACCTGGACCAGGATTTCGATCTGGCCGGCACGATCGTGGGCGTGGTGGAGCGGAAGAACATCATTGACGGCGGGAGCATCAAGCCCGGCGACGCGATCATCGGCCTGCCTTCCACGGGCCTGCACACCAACGGCTACTCCCTGGCGCGCAAGATCTTCTTCTCGGACCTTATGCTCACCCCGCGTACCGTGATCCCGGAGCTGGGCCTGTCCGTGGCCGAGGCGCTCATGGCCGTGCACCGCTCTTACCTACCTGCCATCTGGCCGCTTTTCAAGAGCGTCACCATTAAAGGCCTGGCGCACATCACGGGCGGCGGGTTCCTGGAGAACATCCCGCGCATCCTGCCGCACGGTGTCTGCGCCCGCATCCGCAAGGGTTCGTGGCCAGTCCTGCCGGTCTTTTCCTTCATGGCCCAGAAGGCCAGCCTGCCGGAAACCACCCTGTACCGGACCTTCAACATGGGCATTGGCATGGTGGTGATCGTGCCCAAATCCCAGGCCGACCGCACCCTCCAGCTCCTCAAACAGAAAAAAGAAAAAGCATACCTGATCGGCGAGATCGGGAAAGGGAAACGGGAGGTCAGGCTGGTTTAATAGCTATCGTCACCCCGGCGTTTACTTTAACTATGATCGTCACCCCGGCGAAAGCCGGGGTCCAATTTAATAAGGGGCGCGATATCTTCTTCGCGCCCCTTTTTTTATTAATAACCCCTCTCCCTTGAGGGGAGAGGGTGAGGGAGAGGGTGCTGAGATTTTCCTCCCCCTTTTCTAAAGGGGGAGAAGGGGGATTACTCCTAAACCTTCAAGCTGGAGGTTGATTAAATGTTAGTAATCTCCCCTTGCCCCTCTTTAAGAAAGAGGGGTAGAGGGCGGAAGGTCTTTATCTCCTGCTCATCTGTTCCACTGCTCAACTGCTCAACTGCTCTGCCCTGCGTACTCTGCAGGGCTTGGGGGGAGGGTGAGGGAGAGGGTGCTGAGAATTGCTTCCCCCTTTTCTAAAGGGGGAGAAGGGGGATTACTCCTAAACCTTCAAGCTGGAAGTTGATTGATTGTTAGTAATCTCCCCTTGCCCCTCTTTAAAAAAGAGGGGGAGAGGAAGGAAAGTCTTTACCTCCTGCTCACCTGTTCAACTACTCAACTGCTCTGCCCTGCGTACTTTGCAGGGCTTGGGGGGAGGGCGAGGGAGAGGGTGCTAAGATTTTCCTCCCCCTTTTCTAAAGGGGGAGAAGGGGGATTACTCCTAAACCTTCAAGCTGGAGGTTGATTAAATGTTAGTAATCTCCCCTTGCCCCTCTTTAAGAAAGAGGGGTAGAGGGCGGAAGGTCTTTATCTCCTGCTCACCTATTCAACTACTCAACTGCTCTGCCCTGCGTACTCTGCAGGGCTTGGGGGGAGAGTGAGGGAGAGGGTGAACATCGCTTGCCGTCATACCGGAATGCCCCTAACCGGTATCCAGACGGGGTTAATCCCAAATTTGGTCGCGCAGGTAATCTGGATGCAAGGTTAGAATTTTGACTAGGATGAATGTGAATAGAGCCGGGATCAAACCTAAAACCAGGCCAAAAAAAGAATAGGTGTAAAAAAGAAAAAACACGAAAAAGACCGGATGCTTGGTCATGGTCAGCGCCCCGCTAAGGCAAGTATAGCGCGGGTAGGAGAGGGTGGCAATGGCCCTCTGCCTTTTCATCCCCCTCCCCAAGTTTCATGGTGGGAGGGGCGTAGGGGAGGGGGTTTAATGCATGTTAAATAATAGTTTGCCGTCATACCGGAATGCCCCTAACCAGTATCCAGTACTATCCCCTTGCCCCGCGACAAGCGGGGAGAGGGTGGGGGTGAGGGGAACAACTGAGCAGTTATCGTGGGACCGCCGCGCATCCGCACAAATCTCCTTCTCGTCCCAACCTGCACATTTTACTGGTTATAGGTGGAAATTGAGGGGGAGGGGAGTATAATGCCGGTTGAAAGCGTTAAAAAGGAGGGATTAATGCCTGTTCCTGACTTTCAATCCTTTTTCAAACCGTTACTTGAATTAGCTGCCGACGGAAACGAACATTCTATCCAGGAAGCCAGAGAAAAAATCGCGAAGAACATGTCCCTTGATAAAGAGGCTTTAGCCGAGCTTTTACCGAGTGGTACTCAAAATAAATTTGATAACCGCGTAGCCTGGGCAAAGAGTTATTTTGTCCAGGCAAAGGTTTTGGAACCTACTCGCCGTGGTTGTTTTCGCATAACCAATAGAGGTCGTGAATTATTGGGACAAGGGCACAAGCGCATTGATGTTAAGGTGTTAGGACAATATCCTGAGTTTATTGAATTTCACACTGCTGGGCGGAGTTCTGCCTCGCAACCTGCAATCGTACCCGACGAAAAACAAGCCGAAACACCAGAAGAAATACTGCAAAAAGCCTATCAAAGTATTCGGGGCGAATTGGCAAGTGATATCTTGAACCGGATCAAGTCAAACACCCCCACATTTTTCGAAAATTTAGTCGTTGATTTAATGGTGGCGATGGGCTACGGCGGCTCGCGTGCTGATGCTGGGAATGCGATTGGCCGAGCTGGTGATGAAGGCATAGATGGTATCATTAAAGAGGACAAACTTGGGCTCGATACCATTTACCTACAAGCGAAAAGATGGGATGGGTCCGTCGGCAGACCGGAAATTCATAAATTCGTAGGTGCTCTTGAAGGCAAGCGAGCTAAAAAGGGTGTGTTCATCACAACAGGGAAATTCACGGATGAAGCCGTAAAATATGTAGGCAACATTAATCCAAAAGTGATCCTTATTGATGGCCGCGAGCTTGCCAATCTGATGATTGATCATGACCTCGGGATTACAGTCACGGCAAAATATGAGATTAAGAGGATAGATTCGGATTATTTTGGGGAAGAATAAAGAGGAAATGGAGACCCCTCACTAATTAATGAGCTAAAATCGGATTAATTTAGGTGTATCCTCGGGTTTCAATTTGTGAGGTGCAAAATGAAAATAGATTCTCGTGATCGATGTATCAAGGATTTATTTCAATCAGGTTATTATAAAATACCTAGATTTCAAAGACCTTATTCTTGGGATAAAGAGAATATAATAGAATTTTGGACGGATGTTTTTATTGAAAGTGAAAAAGAATATTTTATTGGTTCGATGGTTGTATATAAAGAACGAGAATACTATGGAATAGTTGATGGACAACAGCGCCTAACAACAATAACAATGATTCTATGCGCGTTACGTAACTGTTTTAGACAAGAAGGTTACAAGGATATGGCAGATGGGATACATGCATTAATTGAAAGATCAAATATAGATAATAAGCCACAATTTGTTTTATCGACGGAGACTTCATATCCATATTTTCAGGAAAAAATACAAAAGTATGATAATACTACATTTCACGAAAAACCAAGTGAAGAAGAAATGAATTTATTTAATACATTTGAATTTATAAATATGTCTATTAACCAAGCGGTTGAAAATATTAAAAATGATAACAGTTTATCGGATGAGAAAAAACCAGGAGAAATCAGAAACAAATTAATAAATATGCGTGAAAATATATTGGGATTGAAACTTATATTAATAGAATTAGATAATGAAGATGATGCATATGTAATATTTGAAACCTTAAATACACGAGGTAAAGATTTAGGAGTAGGTGATTTAGTTAAGAACCATCTGGCAAAACAAATTAAACCCAAAACAGCTAATGTAGACACTCTTAAACATCAATGGGAAAAAATAATTAAAACCCTTGATGAATCACCAGCTGACTTAAATATCGATACATTTTTATTACACTATTGGTTGTCAAAACATGACTACACTACTGAGAAAAAATTATATAGAGAAATAAGGAAAATAGTAGTAAAGGATAATGCTCAACCATTTTTAGATGAGATATCTAAGGATGCCATAACCTATCGGGAAATAAACGAAACCAGTTATAGGAGATGGAGAATAGACCAAATAGAAATTAGGAAATCACTAGATGCCCTTTCGATATTCAAAGTTAAGCAACAGATGCCTTTGGTACTGGCAATTATGAGAGATTATCAAAATGGTGATATTAAGAAGAAACATGTTGAAAGATTATTGACAATTATTGAGAAATTCCATTTTAAATTTACAGCTATCACATCGCAAAGATCATCTGGCGGAATATCTCAAATGTATGCTATTGCCTCAAAAAAGATCAGTAATACAAAAAATATCGATCAAAAGCTTGCTGCTGTGGAAGAATTAGAGGCAAAAATAAGTGAAAAGAGTCCCACTGAGGAAGAATTTATGCTTGGATTTAAAGGTATTATATGTACTGACAAATATATTAAACAAAAAAGACTAGTGAGATATATATTAGAAAAAGTACATTCTAATTATTATAAAGACCACGCGCCAGTTAATTATGACGAAATGACAATTGAACATATTTTACCTCAGGCAAATATAGGGTTGAAATATGATTTGAACGAAAAGGTTGTTGGACAAATCGGGAATTTGTTATTTGTGCCGCAGGATATTAACGATGAACTCAAGAATAAAAAATATGAAGATAAATTAAAAATATTAAAAAAACATAGGTATCCATTAGATGAACGTCTTAAAAAGGAGAAAGAGTGGGATGCTTCAACAATCAATCGTAGAACATCATTCCTATCAAAAATATTATATAACAATTAATGGAATGGTGCCGGAGTTGGTTTGTTAGTTTAATAATCCTCCCCCTTCACCCTTCGACTGGCTAAGGGCGCCATCGGAGCACCATGAATCAACCTCAGTCCTCTCCCTCCTCCTTGATCACCCGCCGCATTGCGGAACTGGGCGACTGGCGCGGACAGGTCCTGAGCCGGGTGCGGGCGCTAATCAAACAAGCTGATCCTGAGGTAATCGAAGAATGGAAGTGGAGGGGGGTTCCGGTGTGGTCCCACAATGGGAGCGTCTGAATGGTGCCGGAGTTAGTTTGTTAGTTTAAGCGGCGATACATTTTCCTTCCCCCGCCCTCGCCCCAAGCCCTGCAACCTACGCAGGGCAGAGCAGCTGAACAGCGGAGCAGGCGAGCAGGTGAAGAAAGATCACCACCCGCCCCCGCCAGCCATTTAAATCCAGATCGCCGCGTCCCTCTGGTCCTCGCAATGACTAATAAATATAAATCCCCTGGATTCCGGCTTAAGACATGCCGGAATGACGGCGGAGTGTGAATGGGGACGGAGTGGAGTTACCCCACTTTTGTAGACACAAGAGAAGGGCAATTCAACTCATACTGTGCGGGGCTCAAATACCCCAGCGTTGAGTGCATTCTCCTGCGATTGTAAAACACTTCGATGTATTCAAACAACTGCGCTTTTGCTTCTTCTCTGGAACCGAACCGAGCGTCGTTCTGCAACTCGGTTTTGAGCGTCTTGAAAAAGCTCTCCACGACCGCGTTGTCCCAGCAATTGCCTTTGCGGCTCATGCTGATTTGAATGTTGTACTCCTTCGCCTTGGCCTGAAAAAGGTGGCTCCGATACTGGCTCCCTTGATCCGAATGGTGGATTAAAGAGCCCTCTGGCTGCCGACTCAATATCGCCATCTCTAATGCATCCAGCACAAGGCGTTCGGTCATTTGGCCGTGCATCGACCAGCCTACGATCCTTCTCGAAAACAGGTCCATTACAATCGCCAGATGGACCCAACCCGAACCCGTCCAAAAAGCGGTCATGTCGGCCGCCCACACTTGGTTCGGTTCGGGAACGCTGAATTGCCTTTGAACCAAGTTGTTCGCTGCCGTCGCCGTCTTGAAGGCGCTTTTCCAACGCATCCGGCGGTGTGTGAAAGGTGCCGGAGTTAGTTTATTAGTTTAATAAATATCCCCTCTGCCACATCAGCCCACTTAAGGCGATATCAGGGGTACTATGAAACAACCAGTGGTTTCTCCCTCCGCCTTGATCACCCGCCGCATCGCTGAACTTGGAGACTGGCGCGGCCAAGTCTGCTTGGGGACGTTCTTAAAAGATTAAATCAGGTCCTCTTACTTTGAACCCGCCAGTGCCAGCAAGCAAAACCTAGATTGCCGCGACCTTGTGGTCCTCGCAATGACTGCTTTGGATTTCGCCCTTCGACAGGCTCAGGGCACTACCTACTCAAGACGTCCTCACCCTCTCTCTCGCCCTCTCTCCTCGAGGGAGAGGGGAATGCCTAGGTGAGGATCAAGGTAATGTCCGCAGGAGGTTCAGCGAATGGTGACGGAGTTAGTTTATTAGTTTAATAAAGGAATGGTGCCGGTGTTAGTTTATTAGTTTAAGCTTCCGAACCCGCCAGCGCCAGCAGGTAAAACCCAGATTGCCGCGTCCCTTTTTGGCCTAGCAATGACTGCTTTGGTTTTCGGCCTTCGATAGGCTCGGGGCGCTATCTGCTAGGGACGTTCTTAAAAGAGTGAATCTGCTCTTGCCCTTTTCCCCGTTCAGGTTGCCTAAAAAAGCTATCAATGTTTTGGTGCGGACCACTAATGAGGAGGGTGTCAACAAAGTGTCCTCGAAATTGTGGAATATTAACAGCATGGTGATAATAAAGAAAATAAATAATTCTAATTTTACTTAATAATTGCCGCTCTGATAGTACTATAGTATGCTCCGTTAATAAATATTCTACAAATGTAAATACCAGAAGCCATGTTTCTACAATTCCAAGTTAAGATCTCACCAGCACTAAGTTGTTGATGGAGATCAGCTACTTTTTCACCGACTGAATTATAGATTCTTAGCTGGACTTCTACGTTTTTATCCAAATCCAAAGCAAAGTTAATAACAACTGCAGCTGGGTTCGGATAAATGTGAACCGGGACGTAGATAAGTATATAAGTATATATGAACCCGCCGGTACCAGCCATTTAACCCAGATTGCCGCGTCGCCCGCTTTACAAATTCGGGGATCCTCGCAATGACTAATAAGCGCACATTCCCTGGATTCCGGCTTAATACGCGTCGGAATGACGGACATATGAATTAATAGTCCTGCCCCATATTATACAAATGGAATAAGCCGGAATCCGGTCAAATAAATCAGCATTAACATTCAACCCAAGCATAATTTAGGGTGGGGTGGTCTTCTTGACAAATTGTACAATAAGAAGTACAATAAATTGTACAGAAGGCGAGCATGGGGTAAAAGGGGGAATAAGTGCCATGACCACATTAGCGATATCCGAAGCCCGCAAGGAGCTTAACCATCTGCCGAAACGGTTGGAAAGGGAACACGAAGCCATTGGGATCACCCAGAACGGCAAACCCGTGATGGCGATTATGGATTGGGATTTCTACGAGACGATTATGGAGTCCTTGGAAGTATTAGGAGATGATACGCTGCTGGCTAAAGTGAAAAAGGGGCTTCAAGAGATCAACACCGGCAAGGGTATTAGTTGGGAAACGGCGAAAAAGGCGCTTAATCTTTGAAATACAAGGTCATCATTGCTCCTTCTGCCCTGGAAATGCTCAAACGCGTCGAAGACCGGCGCGTTCGCGAGATATTGATCCGAAGCATTGATGACTTGGCCATAGAGCCGGGGAAGAAGGGCAAACCCCTTATGGGTTCTCTGGAAGGTTTACGAAGTATTAGAGCAGTGGGCCAGCGATACCGGATTATTTACCAAATCAAAGATGATACTGTGGAAGTTATTATAATCGCAGTAGGATTAAGAAAAGAAGGCGATTCAAAGGATATTTATAACCTGATTAAAAAGATGGTTAAACACAATCTGTTAGGTTAGCAGACGCTTGGCGTAATGAGCGTATTGGGGACGGAGTTAGTTTGTTCGTTTTAATTTCTCTCGCCAAGTTCCCGCTGCCCTACTTTCCCACCTCCACCTCCACTGGCAAAGCCTCTGCTTTTACCTCTTCCACGATCTTGCACATGACCGGACCCTGGTGATAGGACGCGTGGAGCGTGTAGCGTCCTGGCCCGCTGAAGAAGACGACCATAAAGCCTCTCAGCATTTCCTTATCCTTATGAATGGTGCCGGTGTTAGTTTATTAGTTTAAGCTTCCGAACCCGCCAGCGCCAGCAGGTAAAACCCAGATTGCCGCGTCCCTCTGGTCCTCGCAATGACTGCTTTGGATTTCGCCCTTCGACAGGCTCAGGGCACTACCTACTCAAGACGTCCGCGCCCTCTCCCTCGCGCGAATATAAGGAAAAACAATAAACGTGTTTACTCTGACTTCTATAGGATGGGAACATACGTGCTCCAGATCTCAATAATTATCTGGCATTGAAGGCATCTCAAATAAATGGAACCGCTGCTCGGAGGTGCACACTGCTCAAATACCACATCTGAATCAACAGACACGTGCTTGCTGCCGCATTTATCACATTGAATGGTAAATTGATTCACGTTATTTATAGGAGGATAGAATATATCAAGCTCGACTCTATTTTCGCATTCCGAGCAGACAAAATATACCCCGCCCAAATATAAAGAAGCTCCAAACGAAAAGCCAAAGTCTGAATCGAAATAAACTTTATCAGTGTTACAGCATGCACAAGTTATTGTAAAGTCGGGATGAGTCATCTTTAAGAAATCGTCTTGCTCAGGTGGATAACTAATCATATTTAAATGCTCCAACATAAGATATCTCGACATTATACGTGAAACGGTGCCGGAGTTAGTTTATTAGTTTAAGTGGCGACACCTTTTCCTTCCCCCGCCCTCGCCCCAAGCCCTGCAACCTACGCAGGGCAGAGCAGCTGAACAGCGGAGCAGGCGAGCAGGTGAAGAAAGATCACCACCCGCCCCCGCCAGCCATTTAAATCCAGATCGCCGCGTCCCTCTGGTCCTCGCAATGACTAATAAATATAAATCCCCTGGATTCCGGCTTAAGACATGCCGGAATGACGGCGGAGTGTGAATGGGGACGGAGTTAAGTTATTAACTTAAGGATCAGAGCAAAATAAACCGCCGCTGCCAGCCATTTAAATCCAGATTGCCGCGGCCCTCTGGTCCTCGCAATTGTATGCGGGACACTGGTGAATGAATAACTTAAGTACAGAAAAAACAGCAAGGAATTATAGTTGTTGGTTAGAAGTTAAGCTACTAATTCACCAGTGTCCCCGAGAGCATAGACACGCCACCTTGATTGGTATTATACTACTTTTTCGATGAGTCCTCTTTTTTGGGGGAAGCCCACTCCGTCCCCAATACGAGAACATATTTATCTGACGCGGGAGGCTTAAATGCTATGCCTTTGGAAAGTAAAAATCAAATTCACCATCGAATTCGAGGCTGATTTAGATACCGAACCTTCCAAAATCCTGCCACCCGAATTGCTCAGCATTCCGGAATTAAAAGCCATGCTGGAATTTTTAAGCAAAATCAAAGTCCACAGTGTAATGAACAACACGCCCCTGGAAATGGAATTTGAGGTGGATAAAAACGGGCAGATCTGCGGGGAATTGAAAATCGCCAATACGTTTGACCTGGACCAGGATGCCAAAGCAGATCAATTCGAGATTTATTCGGCTACAGGAGAGTTGAAACAATCAACGGATTATACTGCGGCAGAGGTCAAGACCGGCCGGGAAATCAAGATTGAGGACGAACGTCTGGCCGCCAAAGGCGTTTCCGGGGAGCAACCGGACCGGACTTTCGGCGTGGATTTCAATCTGGGGTTTGATGTGCCGACAAAATACACCATGAAAATACCCTTTGTGCCGCCCCCGGCTGACAGCCAATTATCCCAGACCTACAAGGACATAGCCTATTTTGATTATGACTACACCAAAATCACCAACACGGCCGCTTCCCGGGAATTGCAGCTGCCGGATGCGGTTACTAACATATTCACCAACATTAATGCCAGGACCTATACCGCGGAGGCGACCATCACCCGCAAGGATTGGTGGCTGCGGCAGAATATCAAAAGCAGCAGCGTGCGAACCCCGACCAGCAAAGCGCCGACCAAAGGCGGCACCTGGGTGGATCTGGACAAAGATCCCAATGCGACTTATGACCCGGAGGGCGGCGGGCTGCTTTTGCATGGAAACGTGACTTTTGATTTGGCGGGGGCGCCGGCCAATACCATTGAACAATTCAACACGGTCCGGGATATGCGGGTTTGGAACAAAAAACCAGGCGGATCTGACCCCGGGTTCGGGGAACTGCAGCCCTGGCATGATGACTGTCTGGGTGATCAGCCCAACACATTTCGACCGAGCTGGTTTGATCTGCCGGGTAATCTTTATCCCCTGGAGCACAAGGCGGACAACCTGCCCAATGAAATCTATTTGGCGGAGTTTCTGTGGGCGGTGCAAAGTTATCCGGAATTTGGGATGCTATATTATTATGTGATGATAGAAACTAAACCGAATTATTACCGGTTGTTTGTTTCTCCGGCAGTGAATGTGAGTGAAAAACAATGGGAAGCACTGCGATCTTCAAAATCGCCCGGGAAAATATCCGAAGACCTGTTAAAAAAACTACCCTGGAAAAAAGTGGTTCTGCCCAAAAAATAAATAGGCCCGAAATGCAGTGAATAATTGATGATGTGTCCACCCTCACCCTCTCCCTCAAGGGAGAGGGGCGCTTATTTTCCCACCTCCACCTCCACTGGCAAAGCCTCTGCTTTTACCTCTTCCACGATCTTGCACATGACCGGGGTTTGGTGATAGGAAGCATGCAAAGTGTATCGGCCTGGCCCGCTGAAGAAGACGACCATAAAGCCTCTCAGCATTTCCTTATCCTTAATATGATTTTTGATCCACGCGCGGTTGACGCCAAAGACCAGTATGGATGACCGCTCGATCTCGGGAATGGTCTTGAGCTCGTCCATGCCATCTGGGTCCAGGGTCGCGACTGACAACTGTTCGGGTTTCAGCTCGGAATTAGGGACCCAGCAGGCCTGCAAGGCCGTAACGTGCCCGGCCCCTGGCTTAAGCACCTTGCCGGCCTTGCGCACCGCGTCCTCGTTCACCGGCTCGGCTGGCGGTCCATAGTAAGTGCGCAGTTCGTGGCCAGACGCGCTCTGGCCCTGGGCCTGGGGTTTGAACTTGAGGTCCCATTCCATGCCCATGCTGGCCACTGAGATCTGCCAGGACAAGGCAGTATAGGCCGGGTAGATCGTGACCGGCAGGGGCGAGTTATTGGTCAGGCGCAAACGGATGGTGACATCGCGCATTTTATGGCTGGGCCACAGCGCTGGTTCGATCTCGGCTTCAAGCAGGATGTTCATGGCGTTTCCTTTCTCCGCCGCCGAAACAGCGGGCGCGCAGGCCGTAAAGGAAACAAGAAGAACGCCTGCGCCAAAATACCGTATCACGTCCAGCAATGCTCCCACCTCCTCATCCTTCGCGTTCTGCGGGCACCCAAGTCAATTCTAGGACGATAAAACCGGGAAAAACAGGGAAAATTCAATTTTTCCAGGATGGCGCCGATTGTCTGCCCAGTGCCTAAAAAAATCCGCTTTTGGAACTGCCTGGAAAATCAGCCTGTTTTAAAGCCGGTTCGCGTAAAAAAAAACGATTTGCAGCTCCCTCGAATATTCCCCTTCAAATTCAACCCTTTTTCAACCCCGTCCAGCCGCCTGGACCGCCATTTTTTCTGAAACCTTTTTCGCCTGGCGGTGTCACACTTTACGATTGACCTTGCTTCAGCAGCAGCGACCCCTCCGGTGCTGAAGCAGAGCCCAGCCAGGTCCTCCCAGGATCTGGCTGGGTCTTTTTTTTATCCCCTGCGCAGGACACATCGCATGAGTAAGAGCTGACGTCCTGCTTCGGGGATGTCGCTGTTTCCCATCCCCTCCGCAGGGGGGCTCCATAAATCACTTGCCAGCCACTGTGCCGTTGTTTACATTACCTGTATGGCCTCTCCCAAGCACGAACTCCCCATCCCGGAAAACCTGCAGTGCGCGGAGCACAACCGGACCGGCAAGTGGAAATGCGGGGTGTGCGGCCAGCCCGTGTGCAGTGAATGCAAACCCGTGGCTTTCAATTACCAGGTTTTCCATCCCCGCTGTATAGCCGAAGCGCACCGCCGCCAGGAGCGCGGGGAACAGCTCAAGCAGGAGGCTGAGGCGCCTTCGCCAGGTCTGAGGTTCGTGGCATGGAGCTTCATGGTCGGCGGCATGCTCCTGTTCGGACTGGCCCTGCTTTTTTTCGGCCTCTCCCTGTTCAGTCATTCCATGCCCATCCGGGCCATCATGGCCGGGACCGTGGCGCCGAGTCTGGATTCCATTCCCGGCAGCCGCACCGTGCTGAACTGGATGGGCGCCATCAGCCTGGGGTTGAGTGCGGGCGTGTTTTTGCTGGGCGTGGGCCTGCTCAATTGCGTGGCTGCCAGCCGCCAGATCGTCCTGTTCCTGGCTTGGACCGAGGTCATTGTGGCCGCGCTGGTGTGGACGGTGGTGTTGATGATGGGCGAGGGGTTCTGGGATGTGCCGGTGCTTGGCGCGTTCCTGATCGTGTTTTTTTCGCGCCGCGGCGTGAAGCGGCAGTTCGAGAAGGTGTTGTAACGGACGGTGTTATATTTATTACGTCACCCCGGCATGGTCCTAGCCGGGGTCCAGGGCATTAGGAGGGAAAAAATGCTGGATTCCGGCTGACGACCTGCCGGAATGACGCAAAAGAAAATTGGTCATTGCGAACCCGAAGGGCGCGGCAATCTGTCAGTTCGAAGAGGGATTGCTTCGTTGCCCTTCGACAAGCTCAGGGCGCCTCGCAATGACACGAACGATGCGTCGCCCCGGATTAGTCCGCTTCCCGCGGGCCGCGGCGGTCGGCCTTGCGCTTGGCCTGATAGTGTTTGGAATCCAGCCGCCGGGCCTGCGCCGCGGCTGACGGGCGGCGGTGCTTGCGCCTGAGTTTTTCCCGCGCCGAACGCTCGGCCGCGAGCTGGGCCTGGCGCCGCGCCGCGAGCTTTTCGGTCAGCAGCTGCCGCGCCAGGGCGCGATTCCGGCTTTGCGAGCGCTCGGACTGACAGCGCACCTCGAGGCCCGTGGGCCGGTGGCGCAGGACCACGCAGGTGGAGGTTTTGTTAACGTGCTGGCCGCCAGGGCCCTGGCTGCGCACGAAGCGCTCCTCCAGGTCCTGCTCGCGCAGGGGAAAAGGATTGTAGTTATGGGATGTCATCTCGCAGTCCTCGTCGGTTATCCCCTCCCCCTCGAGGGGTTTTATGATCTGTGCAACTGCTGAATCACCAAGTTGTCATTGCGAGCCCGAAGGGCGTGGCAATCCGATTGGTAGCCGGGGATTGCTTCGGCGCCCTTCGACAAGCTCAGGGCACCTCGCAATGACTTATCAATTGATTATTCTACTGTCCGGCCTGTGAAATGAGAAGGATTAATACACTTGCACTGAAAGGACCTTCACCATGCCCTGGATGACCGGGCTGTTCAATCTAGCCATGCTGTTGGGCCTGGCGTATCTGGCTTACAAACTCGCCTGGGTGCCTCTGTTCGCGGTGCTCAACGCCGTGCTGACCGAGGTGCCCAAGGTTTTGCGCCAGCAGGCCGCGGTCAGGGCCGGCAAAGGCGCGGCGGTCAAGGCGCCGGAAGCGGATAAAATCCCGCTCTGGCCGCTCGGGGCCGCGTATCTCCTGTGGGGGTACGGGCTGGCGCGGATCACCTCCGCCGCGGCGATCATTGCGGGCCGAACGTTTGACTTGCCTGACTGGAGTTACCAGCTCCTGGCTTCGTTCCTGCTGGGTCTGTATCTCGCCGCCGACCGGCTGGCCACGCTCCGGTACGCGGAGGTGAGGGGCCATGCCGGCCTGCGGGCCGCGTACCTGCGCCTGAGCTGGCTCATTGCCGGGCTCGGCGTCTACGGCCTGCTGCACGTGTGGCTGTGGCCGGCGTTCGGCGGCAGGGGCTGGGTTCTCCCGCTCCTGGGCTGGGTCCAGCAGTTGCTGTCTATCGCCGGGGCGGGCATCGCCCTGGGCGTGGTGGGGCTGATCTATCTGGTCCGTCTAATGTTCCGTCTTTTCTTTTATTGGCGGCGCCGGGAGACCGGTGCCAAGCGTCAAGGACGTTAAAGGGAGGGAAGCATGCCGTCGGAAACGAACAACACGGCTTTGGGCCTGATCATCGTGGGCGCCCTGCTGAGCCTGATGCGGGAACTGATCACCAAGTGGTACCTCGCCCTGTACCAATGGCTCAGAAAAAAACCGCCGAACCCGCGCCTGGGACCGCTGTTTCAAATGTATTTGATGCTGACCGGCATGATGCTGACCGTGATGGGACTGCTCTGGCTTTTTGGGGTTGTGAAGCTCTAAGCCGTGGCGGGCTGGGGCTTGGCGGGCACCCGCATGGCTGTTTCCTCGATGTTCAGCAGTTTGGAAATGTTCGCGGACAGGGCGTCCAGGTCGAACGGTTTGCTCATGTACAGCTCGGCCTGAAAAACGTACAGGCCTTTGAACCTGGACATGAACTGGGTCATGGCGGTCAGGATGATGACCCGGATGTTCTTGGTGTCCGCGTTGCTTTTGATGCTGTGGCAGACCACCCAGCCGTCCACCTTGGGCATCATGATATCCAGCACCACCAGGTCCGGTTTCTCCTCCACCACTTTTTCCAGGGCTTCCAGCCCGTCGTAGGCCGTGATCACCTGGTAGCCTTCGAATTTCAGCTGCAGCTGGATCAAACGCACCAGGGAGTCTTCGTCGTCCACCACCAGGATCTTTTTTGCGCGCTTGGCTTCCTGCAAGGCCGCGTCGTCGGGTCCGGTGATCAGGTTTTCTATCATGGCTCACGGCCTCCGTTGCGTGATAGAGCCCTCCGGCGACTGAAAGAAGTCCCTTGAGGGACCGAAGGGCTCCCACAGGGATACCCACTTCAACCTTCGCTGCCCCTTCTTGGAGACATCCCGGAGCAACGATCCCGCATTCACCCCGGGCAAGCATGCGGTGCCTTGCGGAGGGGATGGCGCCGCCGGAGCGGCTGAACGCTTGCGTTGATCAATTCCCCTCCGGGACAAAAGAGGCGGGGGAAAGAGGGGAAGGCGGAGGAGTCGGTCCCGGAGGATGGTGTCTGCTCCGCGAAAAGCGGCGGGGCGTGAAACCCGTGGTCAGGAAGTTCAGGGCGCGCTTCAGATCAGCAGCAAGCCGAACAGCATGAACAGCAGGCAGCCAGCGATCCACAAGTTATCTACCGGTTTCCATTCCATGGCACCCTCTTGGAGCTGGTAGCGAGGGCGAAGCTGCTTTCAGGAGAACCGCCGCCGGGGGGTGGGTTAGGTCCGCCGCAGCTTCGCCCTCGAGATTTTTACTTTCAGCGTCGTGGTTGGTGTCGCGGGTAATATATAATGCATAAGTCGTACCAACCGCAAATGCCCACTCATCTCGACAGTTCCCTGAAAACGGCTGCAATATAGGCATAAAACCACAGCGGATTTTTTGTCTCAAAACGTCAGGGCTGGAATGGGGATTCTGTTCCCTAAAACCATGCCTGCGTTATACAGAATATGCGGCAGTATCCCTATGGCGGGGATTACCTATTATAGACAGGCTCGCGACAGGACGGTTTGGGGTCTGCTTCGGGTGTTTTCCATTTCGCTTTGCGTGTGTATCTCTTTGCGCTTGACAGGCAAAAAAAATACGGAGATTATTGAATCTTTCCGAGGAGGAGGCAGCCGCGGTTTATGACCACACGGATCGCGATCTTGGCTTCGGGCGGAGGCACAAACTGCCAGGCGTTGCTGGATGCCTGGCGGTCCGGCCAATTCGTCTCCGCTGATATCCGCCTGGTGGTGAGCAATAAAGCGGACGCCGGTGTCCTGGAACGCGCGCGCAGCGCGGGGGTCACGGACCTGTTCCTGGACCCCGCGCAGTACCCGGACCGCGTGGCCTATGACCTGGAGCTGGCCAGCCGCCTGCGCAGCCAGGGCGTGAACTTGGTCTGTCTGGCCGGCTACCTGCGCATCCTGACGCCGGAATTCATCCGGCAATTCCCCCTGCAGATCATGAATATCCATCCCGCCCTGCTCCCCGCGTTCGGCGGGGAGGGGATGTACGGGCGCCATGTGCACGAAGCGGTGCTCGCGGCCGGCGTGAAATATTCGGGCTGCACCGTGCACTTCGTGGACGAGGGCACGGACACCGGCCCGATCATCCTGCAGGCCGTGGTGCCGGTGATGGACCACGACACGCCGGACAAGCTCGCGGAGCGGGTGCTGATCGAGGAGCACCGCCTGTACCCGCGAGCTGTGGTTTTATACTGCGAACACCGTTTGGAAGTGGCCGGCCGCCGCGTGCGCGTGCTGGAAAAAGCGTAGAGTCTACCCAAAGGAGTTTTCGGCATGGTGAAAATCAAACGGGCATTGATCAGTGTATCGGACAAAACCGGGATCGTGGAGCTGGGCCAGGGCTTGATCCGGCACGGCGTGGAGATCCTGTCCACCGGCGGCACGGCCAAGGCGCTGAAGGAGGCCGGCCTCAAGGTGAAGGACGTTTCCGAGGTCACGGGCTTTCCGGAAATGATGGACGGGCGGGTGAAGACCTTGCACCCCAAGATCCACGGCGGCCTGCTGGCCCTGCGCGACAACCCGGACCACATGCGCCAGCTGGCGGAGCAGAAGATCGAGCCCATTGACATGGTGGTCGTGAACCTGTACCCCTTCGCCCGCACCGTGGCCAAGCCCGGCGTGCACCTGGAGGAGGCCATCGAGAACATTGACATCGGCGGGCCTTCGATGATCCGCTCGGCCTCCAAAAACTTCCGCAGCGTGGCCGTGGTGGTGAACCCGGCCCGCTACGCGGCCCTGCTCGCGGAGATGGACCAGCAGGAAGGAGAGGTGGGCGACGACACCCTGAAGCAGCTCGCGGTGGAGGCCTTCGACCACACCGCGGAGTATGACGCCGGCATCCACCGCTACCTGTTGGAGAAGCTCGGCGCCGAGGCGGGACCCTTCCCGGAGACCATTCGCTTTACCTTTCACCGGCAGCAGGCTCTGCGTTACGGCGAGAATCCGCACCAGCAGGCCGCCTGGTACCGCCAGGCCGCCCTGAACGCGCCGGACGCCGAGGCCACGCTCAGCTCGGCCAAGCAGCTGCAGGGCAAGGAACTGTCGTTCAACAACCTGCTCGACCTGCACGCGGCCCTGGAGCCGGTGAAGGAATTCGCGGAGCCCGCGGCCTGCATCATCAAGCACACCAATCCCTGCGGCCTGGCCATCGGCGCGGACATCGCCGAGGCCTACCGCAAGGCCTACCACGCGGACCCCCTGTCCGCCTACGGGGGCATCGTGGGCCTGAACCGGCCGCTGAACCGGGCCGTGGCCGAGCTCATGCAGGATATCTTCCTGGAGTGCGTCATCGCGCCCGGGTTCGAGCCCGATGCCCTGGAGCTGCTGCGCGCCAAGAAGAACCTGCGCCTGCTCGAGATCGGCGCCCTGGCCCCGGCCTCCGGCGCGCTCCTGTCCTGGCAGACCATGGACCTGAAGCGCGTGTCCGGCGGCCTCCTGCTCCAGGAGCGGGACCGCGGCCAGGTCAAGCCCGACGGCCTGAAGGTGGTCAGCCAGCAGCAGCCCACGGCCGAACAGATGCGGGACCTGCTCTTCGGCTGGCAGGTGTGCAAGCACGTCAAGTCCAACGCCATTGTCCTGGTCCATCACGGCGCCACGGTGGGCGTAGGGCCGGGGCAGACCAACCGCGTGGGCGCCGCGGAGATCGCGGTGCGCCAGGCCGGGGAGCGGGCCCGGGGCGCGGTCGTGGCCTCGGACGCCTATTTCCCGTTCCGCGACGGGGTGGACCTGCTCGCCAAGGCGGGAGTTTCGGCCGTGATCCAGCCCGGCGGGTCGGTCAGGGACGAGGAAGTCATCGCCGCGGCCAACGAACACAAGCTGCCCATGGTGTTCACCGGCATGCGGCATTTCAAACACTAACAGGGTGCTGAAAAACCCGAATAGATTCCGCTAGCACCCTGCACTGGCCCTTCAGGATAGAGCAGGCTGGTAGGGCCAGCACCTGACGGTTACCCCATGAAAAATCTCTGATTTTTCATGGGGTATTCCACGCGGCGCGATCGATGAATACCCTTGCGGCAAAGCCGCAGGGGATACAGATGTCATACCCCGAGCCAGGGCTCCGCTCTTGTTCACGCCGTAGATACGGTGGAGTAAAGGCGAAGGGGTAAAAAGTCCGCTCTGCGGACTTTTTCATCAGCCTACTGAGCCGGGAGACGGCTGCCATGACCCAGAACCGAAGGATCGAATACCGCCTGCAGGCCGACCTGCGCGTGCTCAACTTCGAACTGCCCGATGCGCCGGAGGAATCCGCCACGGGCGTGATCCGGGAGCTGTCCGCGTCGGGCTGCAGGCTGGAATGCTCCGTGCCCCTCCAGGTCGGGCAGGCGCTCACGCTCAGTTTCAAACTGCTCGACGGGCACCAGGTGGACGGCGTACAGGCCCGCGTGATCCGGCGGCTGTCCCAGCGTTCGCGGCGCGTGGTGGCGCTGGAGTTTGTGGGACTGCCGGAGACCGCGCAATACTTGATCCGGGAATACATTGTGTGGCGGGAAGCGCAAGTGAGCAATTGAGCAATAGAAAACAGCGCAATGGATAAAAGACGTTTCGCGATAGGGAAGGGGAACCCATGAAAGTCATGGTCATCGGCGGCGGCGGCAGGGAACACGCCCTGGTTTGGGCCGCGCGGCGGTCGCCGCGGGTCCACGAGGTGCTGGCCGCGCCGGGAAGCGCGGGCATGGCTAGCGAGGCCACGTGTCTGCCCATCAACGCGGACGACCTCGTCGGACTGGTCGGGATCGCGGAACAGGAACGGCCTGATCTGGTGCTGGTCGGCCCCGAACTGCCGCTGACCCTGGGCGTGGTGGACCGTCTGAAGGCCGCCGGGATTCCGGCCTTCGGACCCGTAGCCGCCTGCGCCCGCCTGGAAGGCAGTAAGCATTTTGCCAAGCAGTTCATGGAAAAATACCGGATCCCGACCGCGCGGTCCGTCACGGTGGACAGTCTGGCCGCGGCTGAAGCCGCGCTCGGCCGGTTCACACTTCCCGTGGTGGTTAAAGCGGACGGCCTGGCGGCCGGCAAGGGCGTGACCGTGGCCGCCACCCGGGACGAAGCCCTGGGCGCGCTGCGCCAGATCTTCGAGGCGCGCGTCTTCGGGGCCGCGGGCGACCGCGTGGTCCTCGAGGAATTCCTGGCCGGCGAGGAAGCCAGCGTGCTGGCCCTGTGCGACGGCCGCACGGCAATTCCTCTGCTCCCGGCGCAGGACCACAAGCGCATTTTCGACCAGGACCAGGGTCCGAACACCGGCGGCATGGGCGCCTATGCGCCCGCGCCCGCGGTGACGCCCGAGATCCTGAAGCGCGTGCAGCGCGAGATCCTGGACCCCGTGATCGCGGGCATGCGGGCCGAGGGAACGCCGTACCAGGGCGTGCTGTACGCGGGCCTGATGCTCACCGCGGACGGGCCCAAGGTCATCGAGTTCAACTGCCGCTTCGGCGATCCGGAGACCCAGGCCGTGCTGCCGCTTTTGGCCTCGGACCTGGTGGAACTGGCGCAAGCATGCGTGGACGGCGCGCTGGACCAGCATCCCGTGTCCTGGAAACCCGGGGCCGCGGTCTGCGTGGTTCTGGCCGCGCCGGGATATCCCGGGTCCTATCCCAAGGACCTGCCGATCACCGGACTGACCGAAGCGGAGTTGATCCCGGAGATCACGGTCTGGCACGCGGGCACGGGCTGGCAGGACGGCCGCTGGGTCACGCAGGGCGGCCGGGTGCTGAACGTGGTGGCGCGGGCCGAAACCCTGGACCAGGCCGTGAACCGCGTCTACCAGGCCGTAAGCCGGATCCAGTTCAAGGGCGCGCATTACCGGCGCGACATCGCCCAGCGCGCGTTGCAGCCCGGTCTCTACGCTGGGCGGTAGCCCCGGAACCATCAAGGAGGAGTCATGATGCAGGATAAAGCGTTTGTGGGAATCGTGGTGGGAAGCGATTCGGATCTTCCCGTGCTGCAGGAAACCGTGAAAATGCTCGAGTACCTGGGCGTCGGCTACGATCTGACCATCGCCTCGGCGCACCGCTCGCCTGGCCGGGTGCGCGAATGGGTGCAGGCGCTCGAAAAGCGCGGCGCCGAGGTGATCATCGCCGGCGCCGGCGGCGCGGCCCACCTGCCCGGCGTGATCGCGGGCGAAACCCTTCTGCCGGTCATCGGCATCCCCATGCCCACGCTGTACTTCAATGGAGAGGATTCGCTCCTGTCCATCGTGCAGATGCCCTCCGGCGTGCCGGTCGCGGCCATGGCCGTGGGCAAGAACGGCGCCACCAACGCGGCCCTGTTCGCGGCCCAGATCCTCGCGCGCAAATATCCCCCGGTCGCCGACGCACTCAAGAAGTTCCGCGGCGAGCTGCTGCAGGGCGTCGAGAAAAAAGCGGCCAAACTGGCCCAGCTGGGCCTGGACAAATACATCGAGACCATGTAAGCCCGCTGGCCGCATGCCTCCGCTGTTTCCGCCTTTGCGCGCCATCGTATTCGACCTGGATGGCACGCTCTACCGAAGCGCCCGGCTGAACCGGGCATACGAGCGATCCGTGTACCGCGTCGTGGCCCAGACCCTGCGCGTGACCCCGGCCGAGGCCCGCCGCCGTTTCGACGCCGAGTACGCGCGTTTGCGCGGACGCTTGCGGCGCACGCCTTCCAAGCTCTACACCCTGACGCAGCTCGGCATCTCGGACCAGGACTGGGCCAGGGCCGCGGGCCGGTGGATCAAACCGCATCTGTATTTGCGGCCCGACCCGCGTCTGCGCCGGACGCTGCTGGCCCTGCGCCCGCACGTGAAGCTGGCCGTGGTCACCAACAACCACCGGGGCAACCTGCTCGCCACCCTGCGGGTTCTGGGCGTGGAGGACTGCTTCGACGACCTGCTGGCGCTGTCCGACACGCGCCTGTTCAAGCCGTCCAGCCGCCTGTACCGCTTGAGCGCGGAACGGCTGGCCGTGGACCCGGCGGACTGCCTGTCCGTGGGTGACCGGTACGAGCTGGACCTGGCGCCCGCGGCCCAGGCCGGCATGCATACCCTGCTGGTTCAGCGGCTGGATGATTTGTACCGCCTGCCCGAACGGGTGCGGCCGGCAAGCGGGACCTGGCTTCCCACGCGCACGCCGGCCCAGCGCCGCCGGGCCGTGGCCGCCGCGGCCGCGTGCCTGCGCGCCGGCCGGCTCGCGGTCATGCCCACGGACACGGTCTACGGCCTGGCCGCCATACCGACACCTTCCGCCGTGCGCTGGATTTTCCGCGCCAAAGGACGGCCTGAACGCCATCCTCTCGTCCTGCTGCTGTCCGACCCCGCCTCAGCCGGCCGCTTCGCCCGCTTTAGCGGTCAGGCGCGGGAACTGGCCCGGCGCTACTGGCCAGGCCCCTTGACCCTGGTTCTGCCGGCCAAGCCCGGCACGCCGTGGGCGCGGCTGACCCGCAGCCAGGGGACCGTGGCTCTGCGCGTGCCGGCGCACAGCCTGGCGCGCGAGATCATCCGGCGCTGTGGCGGTGTCTTAGCCGTGACCTCGGCCAATGTTTCCGGCCTCCCGGCGCCGGCGAAAAGCAGAGATATTCCAAGCCAAATCAGGGCATTCAGCGGCTGCCTGGTGGCAGGGGACAAGGGGCTGGAAGCCCAGCCTTCGGCAGTGGTCAAGGTTGCTGGCCAAGGCCTTCAGGTGCTGAGACCGGGCCGGCTGAAACTGGGATAAATCCCAAAAAAGACCGCAACCAAAAGGACACGACGGGGTTTCAGGTGATGAAGGATCAAATCGCGCGGGACGAGGATGTCACTTTGATCCGGCGCTGGCAGGCCGGCGAGGAAGCCGCCTTGACCGCGCTGGTGGACAAATACCGGGAGCGGGTGAGAGCCGTGGCCTACCGGTTTCTGCAAAATCAGACCGAGGCGGAAGACATCGCCCAAGAGACTTTTATCCGGCTGGTCCAGGCGCGGGACCGCTACGCCCCGCGCGCCAAGTTCAGTTCCTACCTCTTCACCATTGCCAACCACTTGTGCCTGAACGCCCTGCGCCACCGCAAGCGGCATCCCACGCAAAGCATGGACGCGCCGGTTTCGGAAGAAGCGGACGCCCCGGCCCGGCAGTGGGCCGACGCCTCGGCCAAGTCGGCCGTGCAGGTGCTGGAAGAAGAGGAACGGCTGGTCATGGTCCGGCAGGCAGTAGACAGCCTTCCGCCGGACGAGCGCATGGCCCTGATCCTTGACCACTGGGAAGAACAGCCGCTGGAGCAGATCGCCGAAGTGCTGCGCAAGAGTGTGCCCGCGGTGAAGTCAATCTTGTTCCGGGCCCGGGCCAAACTGCGCATCAGCCTGGCCGCATACTGCCAGAAGTAACTTGAAAGGAGGACGCCATGGACTGCCTGCACTGCCGTGAACACATGGATGACTACGTGAGAGGCAGGCTGCTTCCGGAAGCGGAGGAAGCGCTCGAACGCCACCTGGCCGGCTGTGTCGGATGCCGCGAGGAGCTCGAGCAGGTGCGCCGGTTCCGCGGCCTGCTCTCGGCCTGGCAGGTGCCGCCCGCGCGTCCCGGGTTCGAAACCCGCCTGGCCGCCCGCCTGCGGGAAGCCCGGACGCAAAAGCAGGGGCGCCCGGTCTGGTTCAGCTGGCCGGTGTGGTCCGGCGCGGCGGCCTTGCTGCTGGTCGCGGTTAGCGGGGCGCTGTGGTGGCACTCCAGCCGGCTTGACCCGCGGGAAAACCGGGAACTGGTGACCGCGGCCGTGGCGCAGGACCTGGACCTGTACGAGAACCTCGACCTGCTGCAGGACCTGGACCTGTTCGAACACTGGGACGAGATCGAAGTGCTGGATCCGGCGGTCAACGAACCGTCGTGAACCTGCGCTGGATGTGCCTCACGCTCGCCGGGCTCTGTTCCGCGGCCGGCATGGCCCTGGCGGCCGGCTATCTGCCGTCTCCGCCCTCGGTAGAGGAGAATGCGGCCGCGGAGGAAGATCTCGAAGTGCCGGAGGCGTGGGAGATGCTGGAGGACCTGGAAATGCTGGAAGACCTGGAAATCTTGGAAACCCTCACCCCGGAGCAATGGGCGGGTTTTGAGAAGGAGGCGAACTAACATGCGCCGCTGGATGATCGTGATGGTGCTTGCCGCGGCCGCGGCGATGGCCGGCGCCCTGTCCGCGCGAGCGGAGCAAGCCCCTTCGCAGGGGGAGATCCGGGAACAACAGCCGGATCCGCGGTGGGAAAAATGGCGGAACCTGTCACCCGAAGAACGCCAGGCCCTTAAGGAGCGCCGTCGCGCCTGGCGGAAACTCGACCCGGAGAAACAGGCCCGTCTCAAGGACCGCTGGGAGCGCTTTCGCAGTTTGCCGCCGGAACAGCAGGAGCGGATCCGGAAAAATTTCAGCCGCTTTGCCGGCCTGTCGCCCGAAGAGCGCAAGGCCATGCGGGAACGCTGGGCCGATTGGGAAACCCTGCCGCCCGAGAAGCGGGAGCGGGTCCGCCGCAACTACGAGCGCTTCCGCGAACTCAGCCCGGAACAGCGCCAGCGCTGGCTTGAACGCTACCGCTCCTGGCGGAACCTGTCGCCCGAGGAGCGCCAGCAGCTGCGGGAACGGATGAAACAGCGCCGCCCTCCCCGGGAGAACCAGGAGCGACGGCGGGACTGACCGGCGGCCGAAAGACCCGGAGGCCTGCATCCGCCAATTGAAGAACCGGGGACAGTGCGAAAGGTTTGCGGCGTGTCGTGAAACCAAAAAGCCCGCTTTGCGGGCTTTTTGGTTTCTAGGCTAATTTTTCAGGCTGTTGATCAGGTCCATCAGGGCGTCGAACCCTTTTTCGGCGAGTTCCGGCGCCTTGGGGGTCTCGATGTATGCGATCACCGCGCTTTTAGCGGATATCTCGAAACCGTCGGGTTTGTAGAGGCGGAAAAAGCCGATGGGCCTGACCGTGTAGCGGACCGTGACCACGCGCCCTTCTTTTTCCTGGTTTCCATGCGCCGGGTCAACGCGGCAGCCGGGCAGTATGCGCTGGATATGCGATTGGGGCACCTGAAACTGAGCGTGGTTGAATAAGTTGCTGTATTTCGCCGCCTCGCGGGCCGCGGTCTGGCAGCGCATCTGGGCCGCGCCGATCCAGATCAGCTGGATAATGCCCGTGGTAAAGAGCGCGAAGAGAAATACCACCAGCGCCAGTTCCACCACGGCCTGGCCGTGCTCGTTCCTCCGCAAGCGGGTCATTCCAGTGTCACCAGCGCCAGTTCCCAATCAGCCGAAGCCGGCGTGCAGCGGAGCGTGACCGACAACCCGGGCTCTTTGGGGCGCAAGCTGAGCTTGGAACCGGCCGCGCGCTCCGGCGCGCGGATTGCTTCCTGGTAGAATTTCCGCAGGCTATCGGGCAGAGGGGCCTGCAGGATGTGCAGGCCTTCCAGTTCCTCGGGACGGCAGTTCAAGAGTTCATAGGCCAGGGCGTTTCCCGCCACCACGCGGTTGTCCCGGCCGATGGCCAGGGCCGCGGTTTTGAGCTCGGAGAGCAGCAGGCCGGCCAGGTGCGCGGGCAGGGCCGCGGCCGGGGGCGCCGGCCCCGCGGCCCGTTCGCGGGGGTCCAGCAGTTCAAACCGGCCCAGCCGGAAATAGGCGAACACCGCCAGGAGCAGGGAGGTCAGGAACAGCAGAACGTAGAAGCGCGCCACGTACACGCGTCGGCTTTGGGCCAGCGACGTTTCGTCGAAATACGCCCGCAGCAGTAGCTCTTCGTCGTGGGCCAGCGGCACCAGGATCACCGCGAAGGGACGCCCTTCCTGGCGCGCGAAGCTCAGCTCGGGCGTGACTGGGCGCGGTCCATTGAGCGGCCGGGTGGTTTTGCCCAGCCTATCCGGGTCTGAATGCAGGATGATCTTGCCCTGGCGGTCGAACACTTCGACTTTCTGCAGCTGTGGATGGATGCTCCGGACGGCTTTGAGGACCGCCAGGGCGGCCAGATCGTCCCCGGCCGAGAGCGAGCGGGAAAGCTGGTCGCCAAAATCCTTGGCGATCTGGGTGAGCAGTTTGCGGCTGGTCTCGAGGTACTGGCGCTGGGACAGGGTGCTTAAATAGGCCAGCACGAACCATTGCACGAGCAGGGCCAGGAGCCCGACGCCGAGCGCCACGCTGGCGCGCCGGGAAAGGTGCGAGAGCATGCGTGCCTCCTTATTCTCCCCTAGCCCCTCCTTAGAAAGGAGGGGGACCGGAGACCCTTTGCTAAAGGGGGTTGAAGGGGGATTACTCACAATCTCATTTTAAGCCTGTCTGTGCGTTGCGGGCTGCACACGATATTGTGCTTGATTCCGGTTTCGCGCCTATTATATAGTGCCATACAAGGCCGGTCAACGCGGTTGCGGCAACTAAAAAACCGCGAATGAAAATCAACGCTGGACCGGTCTAATCCTTTGACCACCATGGCTGATGTTTCTATGCGAAAAAAATACCGGGCATTCGTTTCGCGGCTGGCGCGCGGTTCCCGGGCCCAGTCGCTCACTGAATACATTCTGGTGATCGCTTTCATAGCCGTGGCCATCGGCCTGGCGTGGAGCACGTGGAACGGGCCGCTGGCCAGGTTCCTGAACGGAGTGTCGCAGGTTATCGTTAAAACCAGATAAACGGACACGTGGTGGTCCGAAACTTCATACCGAGGTGAGAGTCTATGCTAAAAAAAATGCGGAAATTGCTCAAAGGGAACAGAGGACAAGGATTGGTGGAATATATCCTGATCATCGCCCTGGTGGCGGTCCTCGCGATTGCTGTCCTACGCGGTTTTGGCGGTAAAATCGGCGAGTGGTTCAATCGCGCCGAAAATAAATTGGATCAGGCGATTCCAGAGAACTGAAAAATGAATGGCACTTAAACAGGTTATATTGGTTGCAGTATTAATAATAGCTGCAATCACGGATCTTAAGCAGCGCAAAGTCTATGATTGGTTAACCCTTCCAGCCCTCGTGATGGGGCTGGCTTGGAACACGGTGGAAATGGGTTGGCCGGGTGTGAGTTTTAGCCTGCTTGGCCTGCTGGTAGGCGGGTTGCTGTTCCTGCCGTTCTTTGTCTGGGGCGGCATGGGCGCGGGCGATATCAAGCTCATGGCCGTGGTCGGCGCGTTTGGGGGCGCGTGGTTCGCCGTGCAGGTCTGGTTCTACACGGCGCTGGCCGGCGGCGCGCTGGCAATCGTCCTGCTGTTGATCAGAAGAGAATTGATCAGCACGCTCAAGAATCTCGGCCGCTGGGCTGGCTCGCTTTTTGGTTCCAAACAGCAGGTGGCTCCTTTTTCCGAAAATAACGCCCTGCCGTATGCCGCGGTTATCCTCGCGGGGACCGTGGCAGCCCTTTTTCTTCCCCCCTGGCTGAACTGGTAATCTGTTGTTGGAGGCAAGCGCGTGACGCAGATCTTGGGTTGGATCATCTTCGCGGCCGTCATCCTGATCATGATGGCGCTCGACCTGGGCGTGCTCAACCGCCGCGCGCACGAGGTCTCCTTCCGCGAAGCCTTGATCTGGTGCGCGGTCTGGGTCTCGCTGGCCCTGCTCTTCAACCTGGTGGTGTGGTGGTGGCGGGGACCGGAAGACGCCCTGCTGTTCCTGACCGGTTATCTGGTGGAAGAGTCCCTCAGCGTGGACAACCTGTTCGTCTTCATCCTGATCTTTTCCTATTTCCGGGTGCCGTCCCAATTTCAGCACAAGGTGCTGTTCTGGGGCATTTTAGGGGCCGTGGTCATGCGCGGGCTGTTCATCGCGGCCGGCGTGACCCTGATCCACCGTTTCCACTGGGTCATCTACCTGTTCGGCGTTTTCCTCATCTACACCGGTATCCGGCTGGCGCTGCAGAAGGACAAGCAGGAGGTGGACCCGGAGAAAAACCTCTTTGTGCGGATCTTCCGCCGGTTCTTCCCGGTCACCCCCCAGTTCGAGGGCGGAAGGTTCTTTGTCCGCCAGAGCGGCCGCTGGCTGGCCACGCCCCTGTTCATTACGGTCCTGGTGGTGGAAAGCACGGACGTGGTGTTCGCGCTGGACTCCATCCCGGCCATCCTGGCCATTACCACGGACCCGTTCCTGGTCTATACCTCCAATATCTTCGCCATCCTCGGCCTGCGGTCCCTGTATTTCGCGCTGGCCGGTTTCATGCGCATGTTCCACTATCTCAATTACGGGCTGGCCGTGATCCTCGCTTTTATCGGCGTGAAAATGACCATGGCCGACATTTACCATATGCCGACCCAGCTGGCGCTGGGCGTTATCGCCGGCGTGCTGGCGGTCTCCATTCTGGCTTCGGTGCTCTGGAAGCCCCAGCCGGGACCCGAGGCCTGACGCATGGCCGGCTACGGGATGCGGGCCGGAACCGCGGCGCTGCTGCTGATCTTCTGCCTGGCAGGCGGCGCGCCGGCCCAGGCCAAGCGCAAGCCTCGCTTCGACCCGGGCCGCGCCTCTTTCAGCGTCCGCTGCCAGAACTTGGTATTGGGGTACCGGCTCCAGGCGGTGACCGCTCTGCCGGGCGAGCAGCTGGAACTGGAAGTGCTGGACGCTAACTGGGACAAACAGTTCCGCCTGGTGGCCCAGGCCGGCGATGCCGCGGAACACGGCCCCCGCCGCTGGCGATGGACCGCGCCCGGCGCGCCCGGGGCCTATACGCTGGCCATTCTCCGCGCGCCCAACGCCGACCTCCTGCAGCTGCTGGTTTTCGTGCTGGTGCCATACGGCCAAATGACCGGTGGCGTGCTCAACGGTTATCTGATCGGCGATTACCCTGAACCGCGTTCCGCCACGGCGAATGGGTATGCGCCGCCGCGCGGGTTCATCGAGGTCGGGCCGGACGACCTGGAAACCTGGGTCAGCCCCCACTTTCAACTTCAGCAGTTCCTCTGCCGCCAGGCCGGCGATTTTCCCAAGTATCTGGTTTTGGACGAACGCCTGCTGGTCAAGCTGGAGGAACTGCTGGCCAAGGTCAACCTGGAAGGTCACACCTGCCGGACGCTGAGCATTTCCTCCGCTTTTCGCACGCCCCACTACAACCGGTTGATCAAGCAGGCCGAGTTCAGCCTGCACCAGTGGGGCCAGGCCGCGGACGTGGCCGTGGACGCCAACGGCGACGGCAAGATGGACGATCTCAACCGCAACGGCAAAAGCGATCTCGGCGACGTGAAAGTGCTGGAGAGCATGGTCGGGCATATCGAGGGCGAGCTCCGGCACCAGGACAAAGTGGGCGGCCTGGGCGTGTACGATGAACGGGGCAACCACGGGCCTTTTGTGCATATTGATGTGCGGGGAGAACCGGCGAGATGGAAAAGATAGGCGAAGCGATTGCAATCGCGCCGCCCGATATGATAGAAATAGAAAAAGCATGAAAAGCCGCGGGAGGGACCATGGCCAAGGAAGTCTATATAGAAAAATGCGAAAACTGCGGGGAGTCGGTTTACGGCATCTTTACCTCCTCTTACGAAGATACGTTCACCGTCTTGTTTGAATGCCCGCAGTGCGGATTCGTGTGGTCGGACGAGAAGATAATGGAGGACACGGAAGAAGAGGAATCGGACGGCGAAGAAAAAGAAGACGGAGCCAAAGAAGACGCGGTCAAAGAAACTCAGGAAGACGACGATGAGGATGAGGATGAGGATGAGGACGATGACGAGGATGATGATGATGAGCTGGAAGACATTGCGGATGAAGATGAGGACGAGGACGACGAGGACGACGAGGACGACGAGGACGAGGAAGAATAAACCGCTTTATTAACCAACAGGGGCCTGCTACTCCCAGGCAAAACTAAATGTGCGGGCTTTGGGGTTGTTGAAGTCAGTGGTCACCCGGATATTTTTCGCGCCGGTCATTTCCAAGGCGCCCAGAAAATAACCCTGCATCTGTTCCAGCGAGACCGGGGGGAGTTCGGGGTAGTCTTCGATGATCAGCTGGCCGGTTTTTTCCCCTTCTTTCCACACCGCTTTAAGTTCACCCGTATCGTTGTAGCTGTGCCATAAATTCGAGATTTTTTTCATTAAGGCCGGAATGGTTAAAAAGCGCACGATGATCTTGTAGATCCCGCCCAGGTCCGCTTGGGCTTGTTCCCGGCCCAGTTCCTGGACGCCGGACGGGTTGCCGGGAAAGAGAATTTGGGCGGCAAGTTTCTGGAATTTGGCACTGGTCTGGATCGGCACCCAGCTGACCGGCGTGGAGGTTTCGTAGGTTTTCCGTTCTTCGGGCGTCAGCTGCGCGAGGAAAGGTCTTTCCGCGGCCTGACCCGCGTCGCGCAGCAATTTACGTAAGAAAGCAATGTCCGTTCCCTTGGCGTGACCCATGGGGCTCCTTTCGTCGGCGCTTGACGGCCATTATACTACTTTTTAACTTGGTTCAAAATCATTCTCTTGGCGAAACGCGGAATTTTGCGCTGGTTGGTTCTTGGGATTGATATAATGGGACACTTTTAACTGACGAGGTATGCTCATGTCTCTTGCCACAGCGGCGGAACTTGGCTGCGAGCATGTTCGCTGGCGCCTGGACGATCTGTTCCCTGATCTGGATCACCCGGCCGTGGAGCACCTGCTGGCCTGGGCGAAAACCGAGGCCGACCGGTTCAAGCGCGCCTACGCCGGGAAGGTGGCTCAGCTCGGCGACGAAGCGCTGGCCTCCGCGCTGCGGGAATACGAAACCCTGCTTACGGCTGTTTACAAGCTGGGCCAGTACGGCAGCCTGCGCTATGCCCTGGACACGGCCGATGACCGGATCAAGGCTTTTGAGCAGAAGATCCGCGAAGCCACTATGCGCCTGGAGAACGAGCTGGTCGGGTTCGACCTGGAACTCGGAAAGATCACGCCTGAACGCCTCGGCGCGCTTCTGCGCGCGGAGGCGCTTGCGCCCTACGCGTATTTTCTGCGCCGCAAGACCGCCGTGGCCCGCTTTCACCTGAGCGAACCCGAGGAGACCCTGGTCAATCTCAAGAACCTGACCGGCGCGTCGGCTTTCCGCAATCTGTACGAGGAGTTCACCACGGCGTTCCGCTTCGATTTCAAGCTGGACGGCAAGCGCCGGGCGCTGACCGGCGAGGAACTGCGGGCCCTGCGCCAGCACCCGCGCTCCTGGGTCCGGCGCGAAGCCATGCGCCGGTTCCTGGGGCGCCACCGCGACGAACAGCAGGTGCTGACCGCGATCTTTAACGCGGTGCTCAAGGACTACAACCTGGAGCGCCAGCGCCGCGGCTTTCCGACTCCCATCAGCGTGATGAACGTGCAGAACGACCTGAGCGACGCGCTGGTGGACACCCTGCACACGGTCACGACCGCTTCCTACCCGCTGGTCCAGCGCTACTACCGCCTGAAGGCCCGTCTGCTCAAACTTCCGGACCTGACCTTGGCGGATATCTACGCCCCCCTGCCCGAGGCGGAGAAGACCTACACCTGGGAGCAGGCCCGCGCCCTGGTGCTGGAGGCGTTCCGCAACTTCGACGAGGAATTCCACCAGCTGGCCGGCGCCATGTTCCGGGAGAAGCGGGTGGACGCGCCGGCGCTTCCGAACAAGCGGGGCGGCGCGTTCTGTTCCTCTTCGGTGCCGGGCCTCAAACCCTACGTGCTGCTCAATTTTCTTGGCCGCCCGCGCGACGTGTCCACCCTGGCGCATGAACTGGGGCACGCGATCCACAGCCTGCTCAGCAGTCATCAGCCTCTGCTCAACTTTCACGCGATCCTGCCCATGGCCGAGACCGCCTCGGTGTTTGGGGAGATGCTTCTGGCCGATCATCTCATGGCCCGGGAGCAGGACCCTCTGGTGCGGCTGTCTTTGCTCACCAGCCGCCTGGAGGAGACATTCGCCACCAGCCACCGGCAGAATATGTTTTCCCGGTTCGAACGGGCGGCTCACGCCGCGGTCGGCGAAGGGCGGTTGAGCGGGGAAGACTGGTGCGCGCTCTTTCGCCGGGAGCTGGAGCTGATGTTCGGGCAGGCGGTCAAAATACCGGAAGAGTTCGCGTGGGAATGGGCCGCGATTCCGCATCTGATCGAAATGCCTTTTTACGTGTATGCCTACAATTTCGCCAATCTGCTGGTGCTGGGCCTCTACGGCCAGTACCGAGAACAGGGCGCGGCCTTTGTGCCGGGCTTTAAAAAATTGCTGGCCGCCGGTTCTTCGGACAGCCCCATCAAGCTTGCTGCCCTTGCCGGGGCGAACCTGGAGGACCCTGATTTCTGGCAGAAGGGATTGCAGTTGATCAGCCAGTGGATTGACGATGTTGAACAGCTCGCGAATGTCCAAATAAAGCGCAAGGAATCCAAAGAACCGCGGTCTAAATAACAGGAAGAATATCTATGATCTCCCCGAACCCCTCCTTGGAGGTTTATTTTCCCCTCCCCGGGCTGTTTGGTGGGAGGGGATAGGGGAGGGGGCATAAATTGTGGGACCCCTCACCCTCGCCCTCTCCCACAGCTGCGCCGGGGAGAGGGAAAAAAGTTGAGAGGGCAAAAGAGAGGTGTTGCTCATGAACTCCCCCTGCTCCCTCTTTGGCAAAGAGGGGGATGGTGAATTCTAGCGCATGAAATTCTTGGGAATATGGTCTAATAGAGTATGACCGCCGCCCGACGCAGGTCCAACTTGGTCTTCAGCCTCCGCCGCTCCCAGGCCGGCCAGGCCGTGGTGGAAATGGTGGTGGCCATCCCCATCCTGATCGCGCTGTTCGGCGCCTGCCTGCAGCTGCTGCACCTGGGGATCGCCCACATCGTGGTCGAACTGGCGGCGTACGAAGCCACGCGCCTGGCAACCCTCGACAACATGAACATCGGCGAAGCGCGGCGCACGGCCGAGGACATCTGCCGGGTGCTGGGGCCGGGGCTGACCGAGGTGAAGTACCAGTCCAACCCGCCAGGATACGAGATCATCCACCACTTGCGGCCGATCGTGCCGATCATCCGGGAACTGACAGTCAAGCATTCCCTGCCGTCGTATGTATTCCTGCCAGGGTACGAGCTCGAACCAGGTTCAGCCGTAAGCCCCGGCCAGAACCGCGGCGGCGGAGGGGGCGGATCGCCTGGCTATGGCGGAGGCAGGGGCGGCCGTGGCAGCGGGATCGAAGTGGCGGACTACGATCCGGATGATTACCCGAACGGAGGGTATTCCAGGTCCACCTACAGCAGCAGCCAGGAAACGTACCCCCAGTACGCTGCGGCCGCAAATCCGCAGACCCTGCCGCAGGGGCTGGAGCCCTACCACTCCCTGCCTGGCGCTGACTATTCCGAATCATTCGATGATGAATATTCCGATGATTTTTCTGGTTCTTCCGCGTCCTACGACCCCTCGGACGCTGACCTGCTCCTTGATCCCAACCTGACAAGCACAGACCAAAACTCGACTGCCAGTCTATCTGGGGATTCTGGCTCAGGCTCCTTGCCAGGCTCCTCGCGCACAGCCGGCGACTATCTGGCGGCAGGAGCCAGCGCGGTGGGCAGAAGCATCTGGCCCATGCCGCTTCTGCCCACGGACACCATCGCCGAAGCTGGCAAGCGGGCAAGGGGAAAAACCGGCAGGGGAGAGAGCGCGGCTGCTGGGGAAGGGCCTGAGCAGGATAGCATTCTGCCCGAAAGCCTGGACAAGGACACTACCGGTATAGAGGCTTTTGGTAAAGGATTCACCGAAGCATCCTTAGGTGATACCCATGAACAGGACGCATATCTGCCTACGCATCGCTGGGCCAACCAAGCCACACAAGATTACCGGGATAAGTCATCCAGATACCGGGAAGCGCTGGATGATATGGATAAAGAGGCGGATAAAGAAAAAGGCCTCAAGAAGATAACCGACAAAGCCAAGATCAAGGCTACCAAAGCGGCTGTGGCAGGCAGCAACCTGCTGGCCGAGGCGGCGCTGGATATCCCCAAGGCTGGCCAGGACCTGCCAGAGGCTGGCCGGAATACGGCGGATGCGGCCAAGAAACTGGCCAAGGGCGATTTCAAAGGCGCCCTGCGCTCTGGCGGCCGGGCCGTGGGCCTGCTCGGGCGTGAAGCCGGGCGGCTCAGCATCGTTGGCGGTATCAGCAGAAAAGCCGGCAAGAAACTGCTGAAAGAAGGGGAAGAGGAAATTGCAGAACGTGCAGGTACAATAGCAAGGAAAGAAGTATATAATGCGAGAACAAGCAAGGAAGAAACTCAAAGTGTTTTAAATGGTATAAAACCTGAGTTAATGGCGAAAGATTCGAGATTTGGCAGAGCTTTTTACGTTGCGGAAAAAGGCGAAACCGCAGTTCAAGAAATAACCAAACACGGGAAAGAAGCTTCACATGTTATACGGTATGAGCTAGATGTATCTAAAGCAAAAGTCCTTGATTTAAGCGATCCAAAAGTTGCAAACAAATGGGGTTATACTGCTTCGGATAGTTACAAAGAAAGTCAAAAAATTGCTGAGAAAGCAAAGGAGGCGGGTTATAACGTAATAAAATTTAAGAGTCTTAGAGAAGAAGGAAATAATTATGCCGTGGTCGATGATTTTAATGAACTTTTAAAACCTCAAATGGTATCTCCTGCTAAATAGGAATATCTATGGCCAAATATGAATTGTTTAAAATGCGATGCGAAAAGTGTTCATACGAATGGGAAAAGATTGCAAAAAGCACTACAGGTGACCGCTTTGTTTTTACAAGTCGTAAAAAATATATTCCGGTAATTCTAATGTTTGAATCAATTTTTTTTAATGAAGTTTTGACATTAATTAAAAAAAATTTGCAAAACAGCACCTTGAGTAAGAATGAAATGGCGGACAGATTCCAAGAAATGCTTGGTCAAGTCAGCGATCCAGCACCTGATGGTACCCACTTTAGCATGATGGCTGATTATATTTGTCCGAAATGTGGATCTGGTGAGGTTGACTTTGGCCCGAAGAATCCCCCTGAAGCTCGAGTGGAAGACTTGCCAGAATTACCTCATGAATATTGGGATTCTTTAAATGAAAAGGACAAGAAGGAACTTGTGAGAAAACACTTAAAAAACACATGAAAATATTCCTATTTTAACCAAAGGAACTCTCTATAAGAATTGGGGGACACATTATTTAATTCATGGCCGGGCTAATTGGGTATGATGTCCCCGAATAGCAAGTTTGCATTTATAGACAAATATTCAAGGAGGCGTCAATGCGAAATAGAATCATTGTTTTAACAATATTGCTATGTGTATTTACTCAAACACCATTATTTGCAGAAGACCAGTTTGTTGGGAAAGATATTGCGGTAAGAATAGGATATGTAGCTGGAACTTCTAACTTCAGTTTCGATAATTCGGGCGAGAGTTTCTACGTGAGAGACGGAATGATGGTTGAAATCATAAAAGAAAACAGAATATCTCCTTACCTCAATGTTGGATTAGCTTCGGCATATCTGAAAATTCAAAACGAAATTAATCATAGGGAGTTCCTTGTAACTAACTATACACCCTCGTATTTACGAGGGGTTTACCATAGCTGGCATATCGCGTCTAAACAGGATGCGTTCCTGTTGTTAATCCGGCCTAATATCAATGTTGATATAGCTCAGTTAATTAATGTCGGAATTGAAACGGGATTTGGTGTTGGTTATTTTATGAAAAACGAAAAATGGCAGTGGACTTCCTCGTACCTTCCTGGCACAAACTCGGCGGCAGGCAACTTAAATGGGTATAGTTTTGATCCCTATATTGACCTGGGTATGAATGTTAGTTGGCTTATCGATGATAAATCAAGTGTCGGTATTAACTTCAGTTATTCTTTGATCAATAGTGAGTTTGGACATTATAACGGCGGAAGTTACTATAGAGGCGGGATGTTTTATAAGGTTAATTATTAGTGATCATTATTGATCGTATCCAGCTATTATACCAAGGAGCCCTTTATGCCCGACCCTGCACCTAAAAAAACCCGCTCTCTGCTTCCCCTGGCCCTGATCCTGCTCATTGGCGGGTTCGCGCTGAACACGACCTTCATGGTCCTGGGCATTCACGGCTACCTGCGCGAGCTTACGCGCTTCACGACCATCGCCGGCCTGGTGTTGACGGTCATCGCCATTATCCAACTGCTGTGGCACGCGATCGCCGCTGGATTGAAAAAGAAGGGATGACACCCCCCTTTTCTAAAGGGGGATCGAGGGGGATTACTCATAATCTCCCCTAACCCCTCGTGGCCCTGTGCGATGCGCAGGGCAGAGCAGTTGAGCAGCGGAACAGCGGAACAGTAGAGGTTGATTAATTATTAGTAATCTCCCCTAACCCCTCTTTAGAAAAGAGGGGGAGTTCTCGAGGTATTGAACATGCGTAATGCACTATTCAACATTCTTCGCCGCCTGCGCCAGGACGAATCAGGCAATGTGCTTTATATGACCTTGATCCTGATCCTCATGCTGGCCAGCTTTACTCTGGTTACGGCCAATGTCATCTACATGGGCGTCATGAAAGCCAAAGCCCAGAACGCCGCGGACCAGTTGGCCCTCTCCGCCGCGGCCCTTAAAGCCAGACTGCTGAACCGGATCGCCAATTATAACGCCGCCTTATATATCGCCACGGAGTTCGATAGTGTCAAGCCCGGGCGGCCTTACGAGTCTCCGGTTACCGGGATCGGCGCCCAGATCGCCATGGCCGCGGTCTATATCGCCATGTGGGCGCATGAGTTCCCAGAATATCACAAAGGTATCCACCAGGACCGCTGGCTAGACCGGATCGCGAAGGAAAATGGCTTGAACGAACAGACCAGCCGCTTTGGGTTATATCCGGTCCAGATGAATATGAATATTCCGGACCCCACCCAAGTAACCAGTTTTGCCACCGAACTTTCCGCGCAGTCTTCCTTTCTTGCGTTTTTAGCGCCACCCCTGCCTGCGCCGGTCCCGCTGATCTTCTGTTTAACCGCCATTGAACCGGCTTACGACTGGTACGTTCAATCCCGCGTGGAATGGAAAACGCATAAAGCCGCGATTGGCGGCGCGACCCTGGGCATTGAACTGCCGGACATCGTGACCCGCTCGCGCGCGGACCTTTTCGATAAGCTGGATCCATCCACTTCGATGTTGCCGACACCGGTTCGGCATAACTGGCGCGTACGCCTGGCCAAAGTGGATGAGAACGTGGACCGGGAGATCCGCCGCCTCATGCGTTCGCGCAACACCGGCCAGGGCTCATCCGGTGCTTCCCAGGCGCCCAACATGCCTGCCGGCTATGAAGCGTGGATGGATGAACATGGCGAGTTTTCCGAGGAGCAATTCGAGGACCATGTGTTAGGGCAGATGTCGCAGTTCGATCAGTATAATTATTACCGGAATAAATTGGCTGCACGCGGATTGAGCGCGCGAGAGAAGATCAAATACTATAATATAAAGAAAAACATTACCGGCCTATCCTTTGCCGAGCAACTGGAATTGTGGTCTCTGCAGATTACGAACAGGTGATCGCAACGACTACTCAAGGGAGCGGCAGTAATAAAGAAATAGTTTTGTGAAATAACCAATAAAATGTGCAATAATTTTGGCCTAGAAAGGTCTACAAGGGTGCTGAAAAACCCATATAGGTTCCGCTGGCACCCTATTACCCCATGAAAAATCTCTGGTTTTTCATGGGGTATTCAACGCGTTGCGAGCGAAAAAGCCCGCTGTGCGGGATTTTTCATCAGCATGCTAAATCGTATTACCTAAAAGGAAAAGACCCTATGCCATCGCGAATAGCCTTGCTGGCCTTAACCTTCCTGCTCGTTCCTGCCCTACTTCAGGCGGCAGTGTCTGATCAGCACCGCCTGAAGCCGGTGGTGGTCAATGCCGGCGGCACGACAGTAACCGGGGTAAACCCCCAAGGCACGCCAAGAGCTTTGCTTGATTCCATTGGCGAACCCATCATCAAGCAGACCTGGGGCAGTGTGTTTTCGATCCAAGCCGGGTTTTTTAATGATTATTTCATACTGGCGCCCACGCCGACCGTGACCCCCACGGTGACCGTGACCAGCACCCCGATCCGCGGGTTTGGCGGGGAACTGCTGAGCGAGGAGTGGGTGTTTGCCGCGCCCAATCCCATACGCGGCAACCGGGTGAATATTGTGTATCACCTGGCAGAATCCGCGGAAGTGGAGATAAAGATATATACCACCACGAGCAAACTGGTCATATCGAAGCATTGGGACAGCGTGCCAGCCGGAGAAAACCATTGGTACTGGAACACATCAGGTATTGCCAATGGAGTGTATTTTTTGCTGGTGAAAGCTAAAGGCCAGGGTAGAAGCACGCTGATCAAAAAGAAAATCGCCTTGGTGCATTGATTGTCATACTAGCTCGTAGGAGTCGGTATCCTGGAAAAAGATACCAGCCTAAGTCCCTGGATTCCGGCTCCGAGTATGCCGGAATTACGAAATTTATTACTCGGATCGTTACCCCGGCGAAAGCCGGGGTCCAGTCCCCTCCGTAGTGCACCCCGAGCTTGCTCGGGGGTGAATGCGGAAACAGTGCGCCGGGGATGTCGCCAAGCAGGGGTAGCGAGGGTTGAAGTTGGTACCCCGGGCTTTGCCCGGGGGGCTCCATGCATCGTGGTTTTTTGATGACCTTGAAGACAAATAGGAGGATGGCAATGAAAAGAACAGTTGTATTGATGCTGGTATTACTCGGATTGGCAGCCCAGGCGGCGCTGGCCGATATCCCGGGAACTATCAACTACCAGGGCCGGCTGACAGATCTGGCGGGGAATGCGGTAACCGACGGTACCTATGGCGTGACCTTTACCCTGCACTACCAGGCCGTGGGGAACAGCCCCACGGGCTGGAGCGAGGTGCAGAACGTGGTCACAGAGCGGGGGTATTTTAACATCGCCCTGGGGAGCAGCACTTCCCTGAGTAGTTTGGGTTTTAATTATCCTTACTATTTGGAGATCCAGGTCGCGGGCGACGCCCAGCCCATGAGCCCCCGCCAGCCACTAGCCAGCGTGCCCTATGCCATGCGGGCGGCCATGGCAAACCAGGCAAACCAGGCAAATCAAGCTGTGGAAGCTTTGAGCGCAACTACGGCCGCGGTGGCTAATAGCATTGCCAACAACACAGTCAATTCCAGCAAAATTGTTGATACTAGTATTGTTAGTGCTGATATTGCGGATGGAGCGATAACTTCAAGTAAAATAAATGATGGTAGTATCGCAACTATTGATATCGCTAATAGTGCGGTTACCCAAGCCAAAGCGACTTTTGCCCCTGCCGTGGCAGTTGATGGTTCGTGGAGGAACAATTCGAAGATTGCATGTGGCACTGCATCAACTGATACCAATGGTGATATAGGAGTGAATATCTCTGCATATGGGTTCACAGCAGCACCTATTATTTTAGCAACTATTGAAAGAAATGATGTCAATGTATGCGTAAGAATATATGATCGAACAACAACCGGTTTTTCTGTTAAAACTTTTTTCCTTAACGGTACAGGCACTGCATGCATAATAAACTGGATTGCGGTAGGATATTAGTGATCGCGATGGAAATTATGGTTTGCGAGGAAAAAGCGGTTATTCTTAATTAACGACATTCATATTAGGCCACAAATGGACAGACAATGATAAAAGCATTAAAGGTGCCGTCGCTTTTAGCCGCAATAACCGTTGTTGGATTCGTCGCGAGATATTACCACTTGGGGTATTATTCGCTGTGGTTGGATGAGATAGGTCAAGTTGTTGTTTCGGGATTTTCTTTAAGTCAGTTGCTTGCGGCTGTTGGTGGTCACCTGTCTCCTCCCTTGGATTATTTATTACTTAAAATATTTATGGTATTTGGCTCAAGTGATACTATTGTTCGCCTGCCCGCATGCCTTTATGGAACCGCTTCCATACCACTAATATTCTACCTTGGGCGCAAAGTAGTTGGGGAATCGCCCGCCATTATAGCGGCAGTCATGCTGGCTTTGTCGCCTATGGCGATTGCGTTTTCTCAAGAAGCGAGAATGTATTCCTTGTTCTTAATGATCGCCTTGTTAAGCTACATAATTTGTCATAAGTTTCTCGAAAAACCAACGATCAAGGGGGCGGCGGCGCTTGGGGCAGTAAACGGCATGTTGGTGATGACACATTACTTTGGATTTGCCATTGTTGGGATCGAGCTGGTAATTTTGATCATAATGGCTTTTCAGCAAAGATGGACTAGGCAATGGATATACGTCATCTCTTCGTTCTTGTTAACGGCAGTTTTGTTTGTCCCGTGGTTGCCGACGTTTCTTCAACAAATACAAAATAGCGGCGGGCAAATAAATTATGCCCTACCACAAGGAAAAGACTTTTTTAGATTTATTTTTAATGCGTTCAGCATCCATACTGGAGGGGAAGAGGGGCCTTGGTATTATGGGTTTATCTTGGCGTTTATAGCGGGTTTGGCCGTGGCATTCGTCGCTAAAAATAATAAAACGGTATTACTCGCGGTCGGATTCCTGGTTGTCGTAGCAGGATCATTTATTATTAATATATTTAAACCGATTGTAACTACCCGCAACTTGATGTTTTTACTGCCCATTTACCTGCTGGTGGCTGCTTATGCTGCTGATCGGTTTCGTGAAGCGATCAGGCTGAACCTTTGGATCGCCGCGTCGCTGGTTATGGTTTTTCTGATCCCGCCCGTATATCATTATCACACCGCTGGCAGACCTGACTTCAAACCAGACTGGAAACGGGCGGCTGAATTTCTTACAAGGAACGCTCGACCAGGAGAAAAAATAGGTGTTCCGGATAAATACTCAAGAGGTTGTTTGGCCTATTACTATGAACCGAATGCGGACTATGTTTTTATGAAGCCGGGATGGACTCGTGAGGAAAACATTCCCGCTGAGAGTATCTGGCTGGCCAAGCCTGTTCGCGGAGAACTTACGGCGATTTCTTGGTTGGTCTTGCCGCCGCAAAATATTCACGGGCTGGACCGCAGAGAATATATTGAATTAGTTGAGAATGAAGCTCCCGCCGTGAAATTGAAAACCCAAGGGAAGGGATACCCTTTGGAAATATATCGGTTGGATTAAAACTGGCGGATTATTATTAATAATTTAAATGGCTTAAAAGCATAGAAGATTATTTCTCTCCCTGCAATTCCCCGATGATCCGAAATAAATCCTCCCGTTGGTCCTCGGTCAGTGTGTTGAATTCCAGCCCCAACCACAGGCGCTGCTCCTCGGGATCTGCCTGATGACGGCATTCGCGTATGCTGACGAAGAGTATGGGGAACAACTTGGGCGGGCTATCTTTTATTGGCAATTAACCTTGAGTAACCGAGGAATAATAATAGAATAGTACCCGAAACGACCAGCGAGGCTGGGAAGATGGGCCGCAATTCTTGAACCAGAATGGAGAAAAGAGTGTTTCTGAAGCAAACGGATAGGCAGTACATTCTGGTGATAGTATTGGCAGTGGCTATTTTCATTGCCGGCGCCTGGTTGCGTTTGCATGACCTGGGGCGGCAGAGCTTGTGGCAGGATGAGATCAATACGGTCGTTTATGTCAAGGACCTGCCCACGGTAGCCGAGACCATCCGGCGGGTCGCTACCTGGGACTTGCATTCGCCCCTCTATTATGTGCTCCTGCTTTTTCAGGTTAAAATTTATCAAGCCTTTGGAATCCCATCGTCAGATGGGAACCTCCGCATTTTATCGGCCTTATTGGGGATCCTCGCGCTCCCATTTGTCTATTATTTGATCCGGAAAACTTTTCGGCACGACTGGCTGGCTTTGTTGGCGGTATTCCTGGCGGCAATTAATATGTTTGGGATATATTATTCTCAAGAGATCCGCATGTACAGCCTGATCATGCTACTGGCCTCTGCCGCGTTGTTCTTCCAGGTAACCCTTTGGGAAGAGACCACAGGCAAGCTGAGCCTGGTCTCGGCCGCTGGATATTGCCTGTCTGCACTCGGCCTCCTCTATTCCAGCCTGATCAGCATCTTTTTCGTCGCGGGCATCGGTGCCGCCATGTTATTGGTCAGCCTGTGGGACCTGAAACAACATCCCTGGCACTGGAAGCAAGTGATAGTGCTCCACGGGATCATTCTCCTGGGATTTTTGCCTTGGTTGCCTGCCCTGTGGCGAAAAAGCGTGGACCTGAAAGGCGGCGTATGGACAGGACTGGTGATCAATCATCCGCGCGAGATGTTCAAGTTCGCTTTCGAAAATCTCATGTTTCATTCGTGGAAATCCGGACCCGGGTGGGACCTGGCGAACAGGATTTTGAGGTTGGTCATGCCCTTTGCGATCGCGGGATTTTGGGATAGATCCTTGCGGCGGCCTTTAGCTCTGCTCTTGTTGGGTTTGGCGTTCACTTTTATTTTCCAATATACCTTGACCTTAAACCGCCCATTTCACACAGGCCGGTATTTCGCGGCCTGGTGGCCTTTTGTTTTCGTGGTATTGATCGGCGCGTTGCGTGGGCTGGAGCTACTGGCCCGCAAGATAAAAACCGCGGGTCCGTGGGTCGGTCTCGGCATGGCCGCGGCGGTTGCGACCCTCTACGCCTTCGTGCAGTGGCACCAGCTGAAGTATTATTATGGTCCGTTCGAAAAAGAAAATTGGCGCCAGGCGGTCGCGATCATCGGAAGGGAATATCGCCCGGAAGATAGGATCCTGGTTGCGAGCAACTGGGATAAAAATTGTTGGGAATACTACGATCCGAAATTGCGGTTCATATCAGTTGACGAAGTGGCCGCGAATGGTGTTCCGCCGGGAACGCGAAGGATGTTTTTCGCTTCGGGGAAATCGCAAGAGCAGATAAAAGCCGATCTGAGCGGATCGAACCTGGAATTCCAACCCTGCGGATGGCCGGTTTCCTCCTTGAATTGCGTGGTTTGGTACGGTAAGAAATAATCACGGGCTAGACAAAATCCTTATTTCTCCCCCTGCAATTCCCCGATGATCCGCAGTAAATCCTCCCGTTGTTCTTCGGTGAGCGTGTTGAATTCCAGCCCCAGCCACACGCGCTGCTGGTCCGGATCGGCCTGCTGCCAGCGGATCCGGCCGCTGCCGGTCAGTTTGGAAAAGGGTTCGGGCAGGCTCACGTCGTACCAAACGTCGGGATCAGGGGGCAATTGCCCGGGCAGGGGCAGGCTCACCTTCATGCCGCCCAGGCTCAGGTCGCAGACCTTGCCCAGGGTCTCGCCGGCTTCCTGGGAGCGGAAGGCGACGGAGAAATTCACGGTGACCCGCTGAAACCGCCGGTTTTCAGCCATCCTGGGAAGCTCCTTCCTGGGTGTGGGAGCTACCATAGTCTCGGGAAACCGGAGCGCGGTCTTTAACGGTATTTGTTCAATTTCCTCTCGTCACCCTCTCCCGGCATCGCCTTTGCAAATATGGCGATGCCGCCCTCCCCCCTCCAGGGGGAGGGGAATTACGATTCAGAGCCCCCAGGCGAGCAGGCGTTTGGCGATGAGTTCAGCCAGAGCCTGGCTTTTCCAGTAGCCGAGATGGGCGCCGATGGGGGACCAGCCGCAATTCAGCTCTATATCCTCGACCGGGAGCCGTTTGAAATGGGGCCGGCAGTACCGGGCCGCGCCGTCGTCCGGGTCGAGCACGTTCAGCCAGCGGCGGACGCGGGGCGGCAGGCGCAGGCCGCTCTCCACATATCCCATGGCCGCGGTGAACAAAGGCAGGGGAGAGCCAAGCGTGATCAGCGCTTCCACGGATTTGCGGCGCGGCAGGCGGTATTTGCGGAAGCCGAACAAGTAATCGAAAGCGATCACGCTGCCCAGGGAGTGCGCGATGACCACCGTTGGGTTCGCCCGGTCCGCGCGGAGACGCTGGAATTCACGGTGCACGGCGCGCAGGATGTTCATGGGGCCGGAATGGAAACCCTTGTCCCGCACATAGTGCAGGATCTGGATGATCAGCGGGTCCATGCTTTTATAGAGAAAATCCCATTTGCCCTTCCGCTGATTCAGTTCGTATTGCAAGGTGGAGAAGCGGCTGGTCAGGTCCGCGGTGCGGTGAGCCCAGAACAGTTCCTTGTGATGGAGGCGCCGCGCGGCCTGGCGGGCCTGGTCCGCGTTTTTTCCGGCCTCGCGCGCCAGGCGCTGATAGTGGCGCAGGATATGGCCGTACAGTGCCTGGCTGTAGCCGGAGGGCTGGGCGCTCACGCCGTGAAGGAACACCAGGTTGACATTGCCGGGTCTGTTTTTAGGCATGAGGCACCTCCGGGAGTATGGCAGGCTGATGAACAAGCCCGCGGCACGGTTTTTTTCGACCGCGCGGTTTGGAATATCCCTTGAACGAATATCCAGGGGTAACAGGCTGCACAATCCCCTCCGCAGGGGGGTGAATGCGGAATCGCCACTCCGGGGATGTCGCCAAGAGGAAGTAGCGAGGGTTGAAGTTCGTACCCCGGACTTTGCCCGAGAGGCTCCATGAATCTATTAGGGTTTATCAGCAGCCTGTCAGGCCTTGCCGCGCAGGTAAGCGAGGCGGCGCGGTTCGGGCAATCGTTCAATGGCGTAGCGCAGCATGGTCCGGGGCATGCGGCGGTAGCGAGTCCGCAGGAACGCTTCCAACACGCCGCGGTCGCGCTTGCCGATCTCGCGCAGCATCCAGCCCGTGGCCTTGTGGAGCAGGTCCTCCGGGTCCTGCAGCAGGCGGTCGGCCAGTCGCAGGGTCAGGCGGAAATCGTGCGCGCGGATGTAATGGAAGGTGGCCAGCAGAGCGAGCCGGCGTTCCCACAGCACCGGCGAAGCCGCCCATTTTTCCAGCAGGCCTTGGCCGCGGTCCTTCAGGTGCGCGCCCAGGATATGCGGCGCGCTCAGGTCCACCAGGTCCCAGTTGTTGATGTGCCGGGCGTTGCGCACGTAGCAGCGGAAGATCGCTTCCTGTTCCGAAGCCAGGGCGCGGGGGTAGCGTTTGACCAGCAGGAGCAGGCCGAGCAGGCGCGTTTCGTGGTCAGGGGATTTGAGCAATCGCTCGATGCTGCCCAAGGGCAGGCCGGAATACTTTTTAGCCAGCTGGCGCAGGCAGGGCACGGGGATGCCGAGGAACCGGTCTTTGGCCGCATATTCGCCGGGTCCGGTTTTGAAGAAGCGGCTGAGGAACTTCGCCTTGTCCGCATCGGCCAGGCGTTTGAGGTCCGCCAGCGCGGCGGCCAGGGAAATAGCCATATTTTACCTCGCGTTTATTCTGAAACAAAATCGCCCGTACGTAGTCTAATACTATACAACAGACCAGGAGCAGGGAACCATGCGATTCACCTTCCTAAAATGGCGCGAGGTCGCCACGGACCGCTTGCTGGCCATGCGGGCCATGGCCGGGGACGACCCGTACAAACACGCCCGGTACCACAAGGCGGTCAACCGTTACCAGAAAGTGATCCTTAAAGCCTACACGGCCAGGAGACAATGGCCCCTGCTGTTGTGGTTCAAGAAAGCCGTTTTTTCCCGCTGAAAGAACCCCAGCCTTTCGCCTCGTGCCGGCCGCTTAAACCGGACGTAAAATACTTCTCATTACTGGCATAATATCCACCAGCGAATGAATGGTCTCCGCCTGTTGCCGGGCTATTGGGCCGTAGAGGATGGTCGGCACGGGATGGCGGGTGTGCGAGGGTGTGCTCAGGTCCTCGAAATTGCCGTGATCGCTCGCGACCAGCAGAGCCGTTTGCCCGAGGTCCAGGGTGTCCAGCAGGGTCCGGATGAACGCGTCCAGGTGTTCCAGCAGTTGCCGCGCGTGTTCCCTGTGACCCCGGTGACCGACCAGATCGGTCAGGAAAAATTCGAAGAGCGTGAAGTCGTGACGTTCGGCCAGGCGGGCCACGCGCTCCCCGGCTTCGCGGGGAGAGATCAGGGGAACCTCGCGGCCGAGCAGGCGGAGAAAATGTCCGGTGAGGTCGTGATAGACCGCTTCGCCCGCGCCGAAATCGTCCTCGTTCCGCAGGCGGCCCTGGGCCCCCAGGACCGCCAGGGTGGTGGCCGAGTGCCGCAACTTTCCCCGTTCGACCAAGTCCCAATATTCCTTGCGGTAGCTGTTGGCAAAGGTGGCTGAGAGTTCCCGCGTTCGGCACCAGGAAAAGATCCCCTGCTCGGCCAGGCAGGTTTTCAGGCGTTCGTTGGGGTAAGCGGCGAGGTGCTGGCCCAGCAGGGCGGCCGCATTCACGCCCGTGAGTAAGGAGGTCTGGCCGGTGGCGCTCTGCGGCAGGCCCTCGATGCCCAGCGTGGCGTCGGTCGGAACGACCACGGCCCTGGCATGCTCCCCCGCGCCGGACAGGGTCAGGCTGCGGTCCAGGCCCCAGCAGGGGCCGTAGGCGGCGAAGGGATTGGTCTCAGGAACGTCGGGCCCCAGGCCAATGCCGTCAATGAAGACGAGCAAGACGCGGGGCATGGAAGGCCGGCGGGCTGCCGGGGATCAGGACAGGCTGTGGTGAATGGCGCACATGTCCTCGAAGCGTTCGATGAACAGGTCCAGGACGGCGGGATCGAAATGGGTGCCGCGGCCCTCGACCAGGATGGCCTTGACCTTGTCGGGCGGGAACGGCTCCTTGTACGGCCGTTTAGACATGAGCGCGTCGAAAACGTCAATGATGGCCAGCAGGCGCGCGGAGAGCGGAATGGCTTCGCCGCGCAGGTTACGCGGGTAGCCGCTGCCGTCCCATTTTTCGTGGTGGCAGGTGGCGATCTGCACGGCCAGCTGCAGCAGGGGCGCCTGCCCGAGGATCTGCCCGCCCTTGGCCGCGTGGGTTTTCATGACCTCGAATTCGGACGGGTCCAGCTTGCCGGGTTTGAGCAAAATCGCGTCCGGAATGGCCACCTTGCCGATGTCGTGCATCATGATCGAGACACGCAGGTTCTCGTTGTCGCGCTCGGCGAAGCCCAGCGCCGGCGCCAGGCGCAGGGCGTATTCTCCGCAGCGCTCGATATGCTGGCCCGTGTCGTGGTCCCGGAATTTTTCCGCTTTGGCCATGGAGAGCATGCTTTCGATGAAGGCGCGCTTGACCTCGTCGTAGAGTCGGGCGTTGTCAATGGCCACGGCGATCTCCTGGGCCATGCTTTTGAGCTGCTGCATGTCCTGGGTCGTGAACGTGCCGCGCGCCTTGTTGAGCACCTCGAGCACGCCGATGCGCTTGCCCTTGATGGGCAGGGGCGTGGCGATCAGGTTATGGGTCACGAACTTGGTCTTGTCGTCCACGGCCTTGTAAAAGAACGGGCTTTTGGAAGCGTCCGGGATGAGCAGGGTGCGCCCGGTCTGGAAAGAACGGCCGGCCACCCCTTTGTCCGCGGGCATGCGGATGACCTTGAGCATGTCCTTCTTGGCGCCGGTGGCCAGGTAAAATTTCAGCTGGTTGGTGTCCGGGTCGTGGAGCAGGATGGAGGAGGCCGTGGCGTTCAAGCTTTTTTCCATGAGCCGCATGGACAGGTTCAGGACCTCTTCGATATCGAGCGTGGAGTTGATCAGCTTGATGATCCGGTTGCGCGCGCTGACGGGCAGCGCGCGGGAGGCAGGCTTGGAACGGGATTTAACTTTGGGCATGGACGGTTCTCCTTGTTCCGCGAAGTCGGCTACTATTTTCCCACGTCCGGATTCTCCTGTAAACTAATTATGCGGGGCGAACCGGTCTGTCCGGTATTTGCTTGCTTGGGCGCTTCCTCTTCAATTATAATATTATTTCTGAAAGGCGGCCCCATGACGAAGCGATCCCCCTCCACGCGAAAACACCGTCCCTCTTCGGGCCGTGGCGCGCGGCCGAAATCCCGCCGCGCCAACACCGGCAGGGCCCGGCAAACCGACGCCCACTATCAACGCCAGGTGGAGATCCTCCGCAAAACCGCCCTCCGTTTGGGAAACAACCTGTCGCTGGACCAGACGCTCAACACCCTGGTGGAGATGGCCGCGGATTATTTCACGGCGGACGCGGTCTCCTGCATGCTGTGGGACGACGAGAAACGGAACGTCGTCATCCGCGCGGGCACGGGCTTTTTAACCAACTACATTCAGCAGCAGGTCATTTCCGGGACGCGCATTCAGGAGCTCATCGCCAGCGGGGCGGACCATCTCTATTTCGAGAACATCCAGCAAACCCCCCAGGGAGACCTGAACCTGCTCAAGGACGAACACCTGGTCAGCGTGCTGACCGTGCTGCTGCGCTTCGGGGAGGAGATTCTGGGCGGGATCAACATCTACAGCCGCCGGAAAATCCGCCGCTTCAGCCGGGAAGAGATCGAGAGCGCGCATATTTTCGCCCACGAAGCCGCGGTGGCGGTGCGCAACGCCGCCCTGTACCAGCGGATGCGGGAGGAGGCGCAGTTCGCCCAAACCCTGCTGCGGGTCGCGGAAGAAGTCGGTTCCCTCAATTCGCTGGATGAGGTGGTCAACCGGCTGATCATCATTCTCAGCCGCTCGGTGAGCTACCGCCAGACCAGCATTTTCTTGTGGGATGAAAGCAGGAACCTTTTCATTCCGCGCCGCGCCAGCGGAATTCCGCCTGGCCGCGAGCAGCATTTTTACAGCCTGGTGCTGCGGGCCGAGGAACTGCCGTTCAAAGCCAAGGAGTTGAGCCAGCGCGAGGTCATTCACGCCGAAGAGGCGCCGGGGCGGTTCCCCGTGGAAAAAATCGCCGAGGTGCTGTCCGAACGGGACTTGCGCATCGTTCCGCTGGTGACCAAGAACAAGCTCCTGGGCGTGATCATCGTGGCCGGCTACCGGGGAAAACCCGGCCTTGGCGCCAAGGACGAGGAATTGCTGCGGGGCATCGCCGCCGAGGCGGCCATCGCCATTGACGACGCCAATCTTTTCACCGCCCTGGAGAACAGTTTCTGGGACATCATCAAATCCCTGGCCGCGGCCATCGAGGTCAAGGACAGCTACACCCACAGCCATTCCGAGTCGGTGATCAACTACGCGGTGGCGCTGGCCGAATCCCTGGAGATGTCTCCCAAAGACCTGGACCTCTTGAACAAGGCCTGCCTGCTTCACGATCTGGGCAAGATCGGAATTGACGACAGCATTTTACAGAAGGTCACGCCCCTGACCTTCGAGGAGAGGAAAAACATCGAGCGGCACCCGGTAATCGGTTCCCAGATCCTGCGCTCCGTGCGCAGCTTGTGGGAAGTGGCGGACATCGTGCGCTACCACCATGAACGCTATGACGGCAGCGGGTATCCCGACCGCCTGAAGGGAGAGGAGATCCCCCTGCTGGCGCGGGTGCTCGCCCTGGCCGATTCCTTCGACGCCATGACCTCCGACCGCCCCTACCGGCAGGCGCTGACCCTCAGCCAGGCGGTCACCCAGCTGAAAAGCGGCGCGGCCACCCAGTTTGATCCCGTGCTGGTGGAGGTCTTTTTACGGGTGCTGGGCGAGAAGCAGACCGCCTGGGGGCTAGCGCCGCCGGCTTCGGCCCCCCTCCCCTCGGCTGAAGAGATCCCCCGATGAACCATTGGGCCGCCCTGCTCCTGGGAGGCGTGCAGGGGCTGACGGAATTCCTGCCGATCAGCAGTTCCGCTCACCTCGCGGTCCTGCCGCAAGTGCTGGGGTGGCGGTCCCCGCTGCTCAATTCGCTGGCGTTTTCGGTCACGCTGCACGCCGGCACCCTGCTGGCCGTGCTGGTGTATTACCGAAGGGATATCGTCCGGCTCCTGCGGGCCTGGTTCCGCAGTATGGGGAACCGGCAGGCGATGCAGGAACCCGACGCCCGGCTCGCGTGGTTTTTGCTGGTGGCGACCGTGCCCGCGGTGCTCGCGGCCCTGGCCTGGGAAGACGCGTTTACCACGGTCTTCAGGCAGCCGGTTTGGGTGGCGGTCTGGCTGATGGTTTTCGGCCTGGTCATGGGCATGGCGGAGCGATGGTCTGTCCGGAACCGCGACCTGTCCGAAATGAGATTGAACGAAGCCATTCTGGTGGGAGCCGCCCAGGCGCTGGCGCTCATGCCGGGCGTTTCCCGCTCCGGGATCATCCTGACCGTGGCGCTGGCGCTCAATTTCCGCCGGCCCGAGGCGGCCCGGTTGGCCTTTTTGCTCAGCCTGCCCGCGATCGGCGGCGCGTTCGCGTACGAACTCAAACCGCTCCTGACCGCCGGCGCGGATCAGGAATGGACGGTGCTCGTCGTGGGGTTCGCGGCCGCGGCGGCGACCGGGTACGCGGCCATTAAGTTTTTACTTGCTTATCTGCGGCGCCGAACCTTATATATATTCGTTATTTACCGGCTGATCGTGGGACTCCTGGTGCTGGCCTGGGCGCTGCTAGCCCGGCCGGCGCTCTGAGCGCCACGGATCCTTGCAGGAACAGGAAGGAGCCTCATGGACCCCTATTCCACCCAGCTCTTGATGATGAACCACGTGCAGCAGCTCTCCGGCGCGTTCGTGGAGCACATCCGCTCGATTCTGTTCGCCCTCGCTTTCATCGTCTTGGGACTGATCTGCGCCGAGATCGCCAAGTACGCGAGCCGCTTGCTGCTGGGATGGCTGCGCTGGGATTCTTTAAGCGCCCGCATGGGCCTGACCGCCGTGCTGGGAAAATACCGGCCGGATGTCACGCCGCTCACGGCCGCGGCCGATGCGGTTTTTTGGTTCACCCTCCTGAGCTTCGGCATGAGGTCCTTGGTGATCGCGGACCTCGCTCCCTTGGCAGGCTGGGGACAGGCATATTTCGATTTTTTGCCTTCGGCCGGGCAGGCCGCGCTCCTGTTGCTGCTGGGCTGGTGGCTGTCGGGCCTGCTGGGCCGTCTGGTGCTGCGCTTGCGGGAGCACGCCTTGACCTTGCTGGTTTCAGGACTGGTGCGCGTCCTGGCGCTGGGAGCGTCCGCCTACTATGCGCTCCTGGCCCTGGGGCTGGATCAGGACTTCGTCCGGCTGCTGGTGCTGATCGCCTGCGCGGGCGCCGTTCTGGCTCTGGTCTGGCAGGGGCCGAAACGGGTGGCATACCGCGAAATCATCCGGGTGAATTAGGCCCATGATCCTTTTTGGCCGTGATCTGTGCGGCAATCTGGAAGTCTCCAGCCGCAAGGAGTGGCTGGAGACCAACGGTCTCGGCGGCTATGCTTCCGGAACGGTGGCCGGTCTGCATACCCGCGGCTACCACTCCCTCCTGACCGTCTCGCTCGAACTGCCCCTGCGCCGGGTCGTCATGCTCTCCCAGCTGGAAGAGACGGTGACCTACGGCGGCCAGAAGTTTTCCCTGTGCACCAACCAGTACCGGGACGCCCTCGCCCCCCACGGCTACCGCTATCTGGAAGAATTCCGCCTGGATCCCTTTCCGACCTTCACCTTCCGGCTCGCGGACCTGCTGCTGGAAAAGCAGGTTTTCATGTCGTACGGAATGCCCCTCACCTGGATCACCTACCGGCTGCTGACGAACCCGCCCGATCAAGCGGAAGTCCATCTCGGCATCCGGCCGCTGGTCAACTTCCGGGACCATCACCTGCGGGGGCACGACCGGCGGTTTTTCAGCACGCACCATGACCTGGAAAAGAAAGTTGTGCGCCTGCTGCCCGACCTCAACCTCCCGCCGCTGAACCTCTTCCACAACGCCCAGGGGTTCGAACATTCCGCCTTGTGGTACCACAATCTGTTTTACCGCGAGGAAGCGCAGCGCCGGCTGGAATGTCTGGAAGACCTGTTTTCGCCCGGCATTATCAATTACCGCCTGGATTCCTCCGGCGGCGTGTCGTTTCTCGCGGCCAGCGCGGTGCCCCTGGAAAACCCCAATCCCGAAACCGCGGCCCACGCCGAACGGCTCCGCCGGCGGGAGATCACCGAATCCCTGCCGGCCGGCGACGTCTTCGGACGGCGGCTGGCCCTGGCCGCGGATCAATTTCTGGTGCGGCGCGGGGAAGGCATGAGCGTGCTGGCGGGATACCACTGGCTTCCGGACAGCGGCCGGGAGGCCATGATCGCGCTGCCGGGGCTGACCTTGAGCCTCAGGCGCTTCGGCGAAGCCAAGACCCTGCTGCGCACCTTCCGCCAGTATTGCAGCGAAGGCATGCTGCCCAGCTATTTTACCGAGACCGACTCCAAGCCCTTTTACAATACCGCCGACGCCGCCCTCTGGTTCTGCCTGGCGGTCCACCACTACCGGCAGGCCACCCAGGACACCGCGTTCATCCGGCGGGAACTGTGGTCCGCGCTGCAGGAAATCGTGGCCAGCTACCGGCAGGGCACCCGCTACGGCATCCATATGGACGAAGACGGCCTGATCGAGATCCCGGAGGAGGGCGCGCACCTGACCTGGATGGACGCCAAGGTGGGGGATTGGGTGGTCACTCCGCGGGGGGGCAAACCGGTGGAGATCAACGCGCTCTGGTATAACGCGCTCTGTATCGTGCGGGACCTGGCCGAGGCCTTCGGCGATCAGACGGCGTACCGGGAGACGGCGGAACTGGCCTCGCGCTGCCGGCAAAGTTACCAGAACTGGTTTTGGGACCAAGCCCGCGGCTACAGTTACGACCGCGTGGAGGAACACCACCAGGATCCGACCTTGCGGCCCAACCAGTTGTTGGCCTTGTCCCTGCCGTTTCCGTTGTGGGAAGGGGACAAAGCCCGCGCGATCCTGCAGGTGGTGGAGCAGGAACTGGGAACGTCGTTTGGATTACGAACGCTCAATCCCGGCCATTCGGAATACAAGGGGATTTACGAGGGCGACCTGATGCAGCGGGAAGGCGCGGCCTTCCAAGGGTCGGCCTGGCCCTGGCTGCTGGGCGCTTACGCGGACGCCCTGCGGAACGTCTACGGCGCCACGCCGGAAATCCTGGACAAAATCCGGCGGATGCTCAAACCCTTTCACGCCCATTTGCTCGAGGCCGGCTTGGGGACCATATCCGAAATGTTCGACGGCGATCCGCCCCACGCGGCCCGGGGCTGCGTGGCCCGCGCTTGCAACGTGGCCGAGATCATCCGGCTGCACCTCGAGACCCGCCCCGCCTGAACTACTTCGAGGCGAGCATTTTTCCAGATGGTCCTTGCGAGCCCGCTTCTCATCCTCCGGGGGATCGCGATGACTGCCAGGATCGAATGAAATCCCGCTACATCAATTGGGAAACTTCCAGGAACAGCTCGTTGAAGGCGATGCCCGTGACGAACACCATATGCGGCATCTTCTCGGTCTGGCTCCACACCACTTTGCCCGGGCAGTGATAGAGCTTCCCGCTCTGCGGGCTGGCGACGGACAATTCGATGCTCATTTCCGTTCCGATCTCGATCTCTTCAGGCACTTCGAGTTTGATCCCGCCGGCCGAAAGATCCCGGCATTTGGCGGGCCGGGATTCACGGCCCGGGACGTGGTAGGTGACCAGGAACTGGCCGATGATCCGGCGGAAGTTGCGGCGGTTTGGATTCTCCGGCATGGAGACGGCTCCCTGAACATGAATTTCGAACGGCGTCCACGACCCCGAGGGGCGTTGGGATTCATTTTATTTGCTCGCCCGGCTTTTGACAACTTGAAAATCCGGATGCGGGGAGGTTTGTCCTTAAAAATCCATATCATTTGGCAAGCTGACCGGTTAAAATAATTGAATCCTGCATCAACCGGAGCCGGAGGGGAAATGCCGGAACCCAACGACGCCCTGCCCCTGGCAGCGAAAAAATGGAACTGGGGGGCCATGTGGCTGAACGTTTTCTGGGGGCTCAAGCACAACACCGATTTCGCGCTCCTGACGCTGATCCCGGGGCTGGGGCTGGTCGTGCCTTTTATTTTGGGGGCGCGGGGCGGCAGGTGGGCGTGGCGCAACCGGACCTGGAGCAGCGTCGCCGAGTTCGAAAAGACCCAGCGCGACTGGGCGCTGGGGGGGTGGGTGGCGGTTTTTTTTCTGGCCGTCGGGCTTTTTCTGCCGGTCCGGAATTATGTGGTGGACCGGATTTGGGAGCGCTCCGCGGTGATCACGGAGGCGGTCCGGCATCTGGCCGGGCAGGCGGATTTTCAAAAAGTGGTTGGCGCCAACCCCCGCCACCGGGTGTATGAAGCCCGGCCCGTCGGCGGCCGCGAGCGGTTTCGCGTGGGCGTGCGCCTGGAAGGCCAGCAGGAGCGGCTCAAAATACGCCTGCACCTTATGCGCCTGGAAGGCACGTGGGCTGTTTACCGCGCGGTGCTCTTCCATTATCTGAATGAACCGGGAGTGGATTATCCCCTGCCGCCGGCATTGCTGCAAACCGGGCCCGCGGACCTGAGCGCTAATCCGCCGCGCGCTTATGACTGCCTGCTGCGGTCCGTGCCCTTCGGCCAGGAGCAGGCCGTGGCCGCGCTGGTCGCGGACCTCAATCACTGGACCCGGACCGAAGCCCGGCAACGCCTCCGGCAGCCGGGAATCCCTGTCTGTGCGGGCGTTTCCTGGGCCGCCGCCAAAAAACTGCAAGCGAAGTTCGCCGATTATGACGTCGCCCTGGAACTCGTTCCCGCGCGGCCGGCGCCTTGAACCTTTCCGGCCATGCCTGCCGATCCTCGGCGCCTGACTCCCACTGACTTTTACACCTACTATCAGCCTTCGCTTTGCGGCCTGCGCGTCTACTTGCGGGCCCGGGGCGAGGAGGAAGCGGAGCCCGGCGCCCTCGCTGGAATCCTGCGGCGCCTGGGCGAACGCCACGAAGCCCGTTACCTGGAAGCGTTTTCCGGCGTCCTTAATCTGGCCGCTGTGCCGTTGACCCGGCGGATCGAAGCCACCTGCCGTGCGGTCGCGGACCGCGCGCCCGTGATTTACCATCCCCGCTTCTGCTGTTCGCGGGAAATCGCGGGCCGGGTCTGGGAACTCTGCGGAGAACCGGACCTGCTGGTGAAGCACGGGGACGGCTACCTGATCCGGGATGTCAAATTGTCGCGGCGGATCGGAGAAAAGGAACATCCGGAGATCGTCCGGCAGCTGCAGCTCTACGGCTGGCTGTACCAGCAAACGTTCGGGGTTCCGCCCGCGGGCCTGGAGGTGTTCTCCGGCGCCGCGCTGCTGGAACAGATCCCGTTCGAGGATGGCCGGGCGGCGCTGGACTCGCTGCGGGAGATCGCGGATATCCACAACGCGGCCGACGCACCCTACAGTCCCGTGGGCTGGACCAAATGCAAGGGGTGCGGGTTTTTCCCGCGCTGCTGGCCGCGCGCCGAGGCCGGCCGGGACGTGGCGCTGCTGCCGGGCGTGGACCAGGGACTGGCCAAGCAGCTGCACGCGCTCGGGTTTCCAACCTGCCAGGCGCTCTTGAACGGGCTGGATGAAAAGACCCTGGCGGCTGTGCAGCGGCCGAACAAGGACGGCCGGCTCAAACAGGTCGGGAAACAGGCCAGGGACATCCTGCTGCATGCGCGAGCCTTCGAGCAACATGCCGAGATTTTTCTGAACAGACCCGAATTGCCGGCAGGCGATCATTTCGTCATGTTCGATCTGGAGGGACTGCCGCCCCAGCTGGAGGAGGAACAAAAAATATATTTGTGGGGGATGCAAGTCTACGGGAAGCGCCCCTCGCCCTTCCAGCCGGCCGTGGCCGGCTTCGGCCCCGAAGGGGATGCCCAGGGTTGGGGGGAATTCCTGCGCCGGGCGGATGCGATCTTCCGGGCGTACGGGGATATCCCCTTTGTCCATTGGCACCATTACGAAACCACGAATCTCAAACTCTACTTGGAACGCTACGGCGACCCGGAAGGAATCGCGGGCCGCGTCCTGGCGAACTGCGTTGATTTGCTTCCCGTGACCCGCCAGGCGGTCGTTCTGCCTGTGCCCAGTTACAGCCTCAAGGTTGTGGAAAAACATATCGGGTTCCAGCGCACCCTGGAACAATACGGCGGGGACTGGGCCATGGCAAAATATCTGGAGGCCAGGGAGACGGAGGATGAAAGCGAACGGCAGGCATGCCTGCGGGAGATCCTGCGCTACAACGAGGAGGACCTGGCCGCCATGTGGGCGGTGTGGGAATGGTTGGACGCGCTGCGCCGGAGAGCGTGACTAACGGCGTGAATTTTTAACGCGGCCGGAACCCAGCCAGGGTTGGTTGGTGCCGAACCGGGTCAGCAGGATGGCTCCCAAGCCGGGCAGGATGGCGATGAAATAGAGGACGCCGCCGATGAAGGGCACGAAATGCACAAACTTCAGGACGATTAAACCCGCGATCACCGCGAGGAAGGGCGAGAAGCGCGGGGAAAGCTTGGTGCCTACCAGGTAAGCCATGCTCGCCACGCCGAACCAACTCGCGACCAGCAGGAAGGCGAAGAGGGCTAAGGCCAGCGGCAGACCCAGAATGGTGACGGCGAAGCCCACCCCCAGCGGGATCAGGAGCGCCATGGCCAGCATGCCCACCAGGCTGGAGGTCACCAGATCCGCCGAAGCATGAGCGGCCGCGAACCGGATCTGGTCGGGCCACATCAGCACCAGGAACACGCTGAGCAGCAGCAGAAAGACGGCTGTAGCCACTTTGTACAAAAAGCCCACAAGCAGGAGACGGGCCAGGGAAAAGAGCGGCAGGGAAGACCAGTTGATGTTCCCGCCGACCTCGACCTTGGTGCCCACCACCACGGCCGAGGGGTCCAGGAAAATCTTCCCGCCCAGACACACCACGTCTCCGCCGACATAAGCGCCGGCCTTGAGATGGATGGCGCCGCCCAGGACTACGACGTTGCCCAGGACCTTGCCGCGGATCTCGGCGGTGTTATTGAGAATGAGCACTTCCTGGACCTCCTGGCCCGCGGCCACGACCCCGGGTTCGTTGAACCGGAGGAGCGTGGACGCTTGGGACCAGGAAGGTAGGCAGGCGACGGCCAGCAGACTCAGGGCGAGCAGACGGATGGACATGACGGAATCCTCTCTGGGAATGACCCGCAAAGCATGACCTATTCTCCCATTGCGGCTCCGGGACGGCAAGCCCAAAGCCGGCGCGAAAAAAATCTTCCCCGGCGCCCAGGGACCGGCTATAATTCCACCCTTCGGGGCAAGCCGGTTTCCTGATCCCCTTAGCAGAGAACCCCGGCCTGTGGCCGGGGATGAATATATTGACGCCTGCGGCGCCGAGGGACTCCCTCCGGTCGCCCCGACCGGATGGATATGGGACTCCCTCCGGTCGCCCCGACCGGATGGATATGGGACTCCCTCCGGTCACCCCGACCGGATGGATATGGGACTTCCTCCGGTCGCCCCGACCGGGTGGATATGGGACTCCCTCCGGTCGCCGCCTACCATGCCAAAGGCGCATGGCAGGAATTGGTTTCCCGAAAAATCCGGGAGGTTCAATGGGACGCAAAGTGGTGGCTATCGTCGGCCGTCCGAACGTCGGGAAATCAGCCCTCTTCAACCGCGTGGTCGGGAAAGCGCGCGCGATCGTTGACGAGGTCGCCGGCCTGACCCGGGACCGCCATTATGATCTGGCCCGCTGGCTGGACCGGGAGTTTCTGCTGGTGGATACCGGAGGGTTCGAACCGGATGCCTCGGACCGGATCGTCGCGCAAATCCGCCGGCAAATGGAGATCGCCCTGGCCGAAGCGGACGTGATCATCATGGTCGCGGACGGCCGGGTTCCGCTTGAACGCGCGGACCGGGAACTGGCCCAGCGCCTGCGCGCCAGCACCAAGCCGGTGCTGCTGGCGGTGAATAAAATCGACAACGAGCGCGAGGAAAGCCAGACGCATGATTTCTGGTCCCTGGGCCTGGGGCAGCCGTATCCGGTTTCGGCGCTGCACGCCCGGCGCGTTGACGAACTGCTCGATGCCTTGCGCGGCCTGCTCCCGCCCCAGCCCGCGCCGGCCGCGGACGCGGACTCCGAGGAAGTTCACCTCGCGATCGTGGGCCGTCCCAACGCCGGCAAATCTTCGCTGGTCAACCGCATCCTGGGCGAGGACCGCGTGCTGGTGGATGACCAGCCGGGAACCACGCGCGATGCGGTGTCGAGCCATTTCCGGTATCAGCACCGGTCTTTCCAGATCCTGGACACGGCGGGTCTGCGGGCCGCAAAAAAAGTCGGCCCAGGCATTGAACGCTATGCGGTGGTCCGGGCGCTGCGCGCCATCGAGGAATCGCATATTGCGGTCCTCTTGCTGGACGCCTCCCGCCCGCTGACCGAACAAGACGAGCACATTGCGGGCTTCATCCACGAAGCGGGGCGGGCCTGCATCCTGGCGGTCAACAAGTGGGATCTCATCGAGAAGGACGCGCGCACCACCGACCAGTACCTCAAAGTTCTGCGCCGCCGGCTGCCGTTCATGGACTACGCGCCCGTGCTGACGCTTTCGGCCAAAACCGGCCAGCGCGTCCCGCGCCTGCTCGACCTGGTCCTGTCCGTGGACGCCATGCACGCGCTGCGGATCAAAACCAGCTTGCTAAATCGCGCGCTTCAAGATATTATCCATAAACATCCCGCGCCCACGCAGCGCGGACGCGTGCTGCGGATAAAATACATATCGCAAACCGGCGTGCGTCCTCCCAGCTTCGCGTTATTCGTCAACGACCCCCGGCGCATGCATTTCGCATATTTACGGCACATCAAGAATGGCTTGCGGGCCCGGTTCGGTCTGGAAGGCACGCCGCTGATCGTGATGCTCCGCGGCGAGAAAGAGGCGGGCGATGAGTGAAGCCTGGTGGAGCCTGGCGCTGGCTGCGGCCGCCAGCTATCTTCTGGGCTCTATTCCCACCGGATACCTCTACGGACGCCTGCGGGGAAAAGACATCCGTACCCTCGGCTCCGGCAATGTCGGGGCCACGAATGTGCTGAGGGTTTTCGGCGCCGTTCCAGGCATTGTCATTCTGCTGGTTGACGCAGGCAAAGGGTTTGCCGCGGTTTACTGGCTCGGCCGCCTGTCCGCCTGGCCGGCCGCCGACTGGGCGCGGGTGGGCTGCGCGCTGGCGGCGGTCCTGGGACACACGTACACCTGTTACCTCGGGTTCCGCGGCGGCAAAGGCGTGGCGACTTCGCTGGGGGTGTTCCTGGCGCTGGCGCCGTTCGCGACCCTGGTGGTCCTGCTCCTTTTCGGAACGACGGTGGCCCTGACCCGGTACGTCTCCGTGGGCTCGCTGTCCGCGGCGGCCGGGTTGCCGCTCCTGCTGCTGGCCACCGGTGAAACCGGCGGACAGCACGCTGTCCACTGGCTGGCCCTTCTGCTCTCGCTGGTCGTGATCGTCAAACACCGTTCGAACATCCGGCGGCTCCTGCAAGGCACGGAGAACCGGCTGGGCGCATCCCGGCCCCCGGGGGGATCATGCTGAACACCGAGACTCCCATTGCCGTAATGGGCGCCGGCGCCTGGGGCACGGCCCTGGCGCGCTTGCTGGCGCGAAAGGGCCACCGCGTCCGGTTGTGGGAGTATTTTCCCGATTATGCCGAAGTGCTGAGGACCCGGCGGGAAAATCCGAAATTTCTTCCCGGGGTGGCCATTCCGGAATCCGTCGAGATCACCAGCGATCCTGGCCTGGCCGCGGCCGGCGCGGACCTGGTGGTGATGGTTCCGCCGGCCCAGCGGTTTCGCGAAGTGGCCCGGCGCCTGGCCGCGGCCGGCGCGAAACCCCAATGGGTGCTGTCGGCTTCCAAAGGACTGGAACACGGCAGTCTGGCGCGGATGTCCGAAATTATCCGGGAAACATTTCCGGCGACGGTGGCGGCAGGTGCCCTGTCAGGCCCCAGCCACGCGGAGGAAGTCGGACGCGACCGGCCGACTTCGGTGGTGGTGGCCGCCGCCGAGAGCCGGGCGGCGGAAGTCTTTCAGGAAGCGTTCATGACCGAGACGTTCCGGGTGTACACCAGCCCGGATCTGGCGGGTGTGGAACTGGGCGGATCGCTGAAAAACATCATCGCGCTCGCGGCGGGCGTCGTGGACGGGCTGGGACTGGGGGACAACGCCAAGGCGGCCTTGATCACCCGCGGCCTGGCTGAAATCAGCCGCATGGGCGCGGCCCTCCAGGCAAAGCCGGAGACGTTCGCCGGCCTCTCCGGTTTGGGCGACTTGGTTGTCACCTGCACCAGCCGGTTTTCCCGCAACCGGCGCGTCGGCGAGGAACTCGGGCGCGGGCGTACGCTGGAAGAAGTTCTGGCCGGCATGGAGATGGTCGCCGAAGGAGTGGAAACCACGCGGTCGGCCTACCAGCTCAGCCGGCGACTGGGCGTGGATCTGCCCATTACGGAACAGGTGTACCGACTCCTGTACGAGGGGGTGCCGCCAGACCGGGCGGTCAAGGAGTTGATGCAGCGGCCGCGCAAGGCGGAGACGCCGGCCGCGCGCAAGGAGGAGCCAGCGTGAAAGAAGGAAGCGAAGCAACGGTAACCAAAGCGGAATTGGCCGGACAGCTGTCGCACCTGGGGCTTTCGCGGCGTCTGTCGCGGCGGATCGTGGATTACTTTATCTCCCAGCTGGCGGCGGCCTTGCGGCGGGGAGAAGTTGTCCATCTCGTGGGATTCGGTGCGTTTCGCTTCAAAGTCCGCCGGGCCCGGCGCGGCCGCAATCCGCGGACCGGCGCAGCGGTGCAGGTGCCGTCCAAGCGCGTGATCCAGTTCCGTCCCGGCAGTCTGCTCAAGCGGCAGGTGCGGGAAGGCGGGACAGCCGCCAAGAGGAGGGAATAGCCATGGCCAGGACGAAAAAAAACGAGGAACCCGCGGAAACTGAAACGTCCGCCGCGTCCGAAGAAAATTCCGGGAAAATATTCTATCAAATCAGGGAAATCAGCGAACTGACCGGGATCAAAACCCACGTGCTGCGCTACTGGGAAAAGGAATTCCCCCAGTTGCACCCGGAAAAAGGCAGCACGGGACAGCGGCTGTACCGGGCCAAGGATCTGCGGCTGATCCGGCGCATCAAAACCCTGCTGTACGACGAGAAATTCACCATCGCCGGGGCCAAGCGGCGCCTGGCCGGGGAACTGCGGCCGGAGAAATTGCAGCTCGATTTAAGATTAGGGTTGCGTGAGAATCTGTTATTGAATACAATCCATAAAGTCAAAAAAGAGCTGGAAGGATTATTGCAAATGTTCAGCCGCTCCGATGCCGAATCTGCGCGCCGGGCCAGGGAACACGGGGCGTAGCGGAACGAAGCGAAAGGCGGCGGCCAAAGCAGAGGGGCGCCTGCGGCCCTTTTTGGCTGTTTCCGTCTGAACATGTCCGGTGTGTACAACGTCGGGGTGTAGCGCAGTGGCTAGCGCACTCGCTTGGGGTGCGAGTGGTCGGAGGTTCAATTCCTCTCACCCCGACCAGTTTCTTGCCTCCTTCGGCAAGAGAACGCCGAAAAAATGAAAGGTGATAGGCGAGAGGGGATCAGCACCTGCCATCCCCTTTCGCCTCTCGGCTTTCATGAGTGGAATTGTCAAGTGAGTGGTCACATTCGGGGCGTAGCGCAGGGGCTAGCGCACCTGCTTCGGGAGCAGGGGGTCGGAGGTTCAAATCCTCTCGCCCCGACCAGAAATTTTCGCGCGGCGAAAATTTCAGAGCAGGCGAGCAGGGGAACAGTGGGGCAGGTGAAGAAACCGAGCCTGCGGTCTACTGTTCAGCTGATCAACTGTTCTGGTTTCGCCATGCTTGGCAGGGATGATCAGAGCGGAGCGAGAAAGTCCCGGCGAAGTTCAGCCGGGATTCAAATCCTCTCGCCCCGACCAGCTATGGCAGAGCAATTGAACGATCGAGCGATAGAGCGCGTTGAGCGAACAGGGCAAACAAAAAGCGCTCTATTGCAGTCCGCGTGCTCCATCCCCTCCGCCGGGGGGGCTCCATTGATTCGTTTAACCTGGATCGCACTGATTCAAGTCCATGCGGGACCTGGCTCCCATCGGCAGTGCGCAGGCCGAAGTTCCAGGGGTGATCGGACCGTGAGGTTACAGGATGTTCCCGAAAAAAATCGCGCGCACAGCCGGTTGGGGTTTGATTCTTCTGCTCAGCCTGGGCGCCGAAAGCGGATGGGGCAAGGTTGATCAAGCCACCCGCTATCTTGAACAGTCCACGTCGCTGGTTGGCCCTGCCGGCTGGATCAACATCCCTTCCGCGTCGGTTCCTGATTCCGGACAGCTTTCAGCCGGGATCCATTTGAACAAAGCCAAAGTCAATTTCGGATTGTGGGGGATCCTGGAGGGCGGTTTTTTTTTCGATGCGGACCGCTTGGGCGAGCAGTTCGAGCCCTACCGCAATCTCTCCCGCTGGGAGCTGGCGGAAAAAAACATACCGGGATTCATCCGTGAGGCGTTCCGCGGCCAGGGTAAGCTTAAATTGCTGGACCAGGATTGGGGCGGCGTCAGCCTGGCTGCGGGGATGGAAGAACAGGACGCGTATGTGGTGGCGCAGCGGTTTTTCCCCGGACTCTCCCGGGTGACGGTTTTGGCCGGCTGGGGCGAGGGCCGGTTTTCCCAGGGATTCGCGGGGCTGGGGAAAACGCTCTTTCCGGGAGCGGAGCTGCTGTTTGAATTCGACGGCCGCGGCATTAACCTGGGCATGCGTCTGCTCCTGGCGCCCAACCTCATCCTGACCTATGCCGGCCGCAACCTGGACACGATCGGGGAGGTTACGAATCTGGGGCAGGTGATCTCCCAGCATCTGTCGTTTGGCATTACCTATGTGGAGCAACTGTGGTAAGCACATTGAAACGGGTGGGGGTCGAGGTCCTGGGGCAGGTTCAGGGCGTTGGATTCCGCTATTTCGCCCAGCACGCGGCCCAGGGCAGGCATCTGACCGGGTTCGTCAAGAATTGTTCGGATGGCAGCGTGGCCCTTGAAGCGCAGGGCCCGGAGGAAGCGGTCGAGGATTTCGTGCGGGTTTTGGAACAAGGACCCCGTCTGGCCCTGGTGGAACGGGTGCTGGTGACTCCGCGGGAGCTCCAGGCCGGTGAAACAGGGTTCGAGATCAGATTTTTTTGAGCGCTCCGGCGGAACCTGATAACGGACCATAAGGGATTCGGCATGGCGGAAGCAAAGGCATCGAAACGCAAGAAAGACCGGGAACGCCGCCGCTTGCGCAAGGCGCGGAAGCGGGGGCGCCCGCCCAAGGCGCGGAAGCGGGGGCGCCCGCCCAAGGCGCGGAAGCGGGGGCGCCCGCCCAAGGCGCGAAAGCGGGGGCGCCCGCCCAAGGCGCGGAAGCGGGGACGCCCGCCTAAAAAAGCCGCGGTTTTTCCGCAACCCGCGGCCGAACCCGAGGCAAAACCGGTTGCGGCCGCGCCGGCCGAACCGCTGCGGGAACCGGAAGAACCCGAGACGCTTGAGGCCGAAGAGGCGGAAGAAGAAGCGCTGGAATCTGAAGTTGAGGAACTTGAACCCGAGGCCCTCCTGGCGGCGGCGGAAAAAGACACCGCCCCGGAGCGGCGGGAAGACCTGGACGCGGTCAAACAGTATTTGGACGAGGTCAGCAAAGTTCCGCTGCTGACGTTCGAGCAGGAACAATCCCTGGCGCGGCGCGCGAACCGGCAGGATGCCGCGGCCCGGCAGACGATGATCGTCAGCAATCTGCGCCTGGTGATTTCCATCGCCAAGCGGTATTTGAACCGCGGTCTCTCCCTGCTGGACCTGATCGAAGAGGGGAATCTCGGCTTGATGCGGGCGGTGGAAAAGTTCGTTCCCGAGAAGGGGTTCCGTTTTTCGACCTATGCGGCCTGGTGGGTGCGGCAGTACATCAAGCGCGCCCTGGCCAACCAGAGCAATCTGATCCGCCTGCCCGTGCACGTGGTGGAGAAGGTGTCCCGGCTGGCCCGCGTCCGCTATGAACTGGCGCAAAAGCTCCGGCGCGAACCCGAACCCGCCGAGCTGGCCAAGGCCCTGCGTCTGTCCGTTGAGCAGGTTGCGGATATTCTGCAAATGGAACAGAAGCCCGCCTACCTGGAAACCATGGTGGGACAATCCTCGGCCTCGGAAGGGCGCAAGCTTCTGGAAGTGCTGGAGGATACCAAGCCCGAGTCGCCGGACGCGGTCGTGGTCGGGCGCATCCAGCGGGAACAGCTGCAAAACCTGCTGGACCTGTTGACGGACAAGGAACGGGAGATCCTCGTTGCGCGGTTCGGCCTGGCGGACGAACCGCCCTGCACCCTCGAAGAAACCGGTAAAAAGTTCGATCTGACGCGGGAGCGCATCCGGCAAATCGAAGTGGGCGCCCTGAAGAAATTACGGACCCACCTGCGCCAGCACCACGCTTCGCTGGACGATATTTTCAACGACTAGAGGTGAAATCATGACGGACGCATGGCAGCGGTTGATTCGGGACGTGCCGGATTTTCCCAAGCCCGGCATCTTGTTCAAGGACATCACCCCTCTTCTGGCCCAGCCCGAAGCCTGGAAGACGGCCATTGCGCAGCTGGCCGAACCCTACCGCCAAAAGCAGGTTCAGCAGGTGGTATGCGTGGAGTCGCGTGGATTTCTCGTGGGTTCGGCCCTGGCCGCTCTTTTGGGAGCCGGTCTGGTACCAGTGCGCAAACCGGGCAAACTGCCAGCGGCGACACTGCGGGCGGATTATGCGTTGGAATACGGAACCGACAGCCTGGAGATCCACGCGGATGCTTTTGCGCCCCGGACGCGGGTTCTGATCGTGGATGACCTGCTGGCCACCGGCGGCACGACCGCGGCCGCGGCGGACTTGGTCAACCGGCTGCGGGGAACCCTGGTCGGCGCGGCCTTCTTAATCGAGTTGACTTTTCTCAAGGGCCGGGAGAAATTAGCTGGGCTGGACGTGCACAGCCTGATCAAGTATTGATCCTCTCCGCGGGACTTGCTTCGCTAGCTGCCTGCCACGCCAAAAACGCGCGGCAGGATCAATACCCCGGGAATTCCCGGGGGACTCCAGCCCCCGTAGCTCAGGTGGATAGAGCAGCGGTTTCCTAAACCGTTGGCCGTGCGTTCGAGTCGCGCCGGGGGCACCAGCGCCGCGCTGCGCGCGGCGCAGAGAAGTCGAGAGGCGAGAGGGGAAAGGCGATAAGAGCAAGCCGAACGACTTCGGTCGCCTATCGCCTTTCGACTCTCGGACTTTAAGCTCCAAAGGCGCGGGACAGAGCAGTCGTGAGGCGAATAAATTTCAAAGAGGTCTGCCATGATTGACCTGCATACGCACACGCTGCATTCGGACGGCGAGCTACTTCCGGCCGAACTGGCGCGGCGGGCCAAGGTGAAAGGCTACCAGGCCCTGGCGCTAACGGACCACGCGGACCAATCGAACTTGATGGACCTCGTGCCGGCAATGGTCTCCGCGGCCCGGGAGCTCGGCGCGGGATTGGGTCTGGTGGTGCTGGCCGGCGTCGAGCTGACCCACGTGCCCCCGCGCCAGATCCCGGGGCTGATCCGCGCGGCGCGCGAGCTGGGCGCTGACCTGGTGGTCGTGCACGGGGAAACCCCGGTGGAACCCGTGGCGCCGGGCACGAACCGCGCCGCCATCTTGGGCGGGGCGGACGTGCTGGCGCATCCGGGGCTGATTTCCGCCGAGGAGGCGCGACTCGCCCGGCTGCACGGCGTGGCGCTGGAACTCACCTCCCGGGCCGGACACTCCCTGACCAACGGCCACGTGGCCGCCACGGCCGGCCGGGCACGCTGCCCCCTGGTGGTGAACAGCGACACCCACGCGCCGCGCGATCTGCACACGCCGGAGCTGATTGCGGCCGTGGTGAGAGGCGCCGGACTGCCGGCCGCTTCCGTTCGCCGCCTGCACGCGCACGCCGGGACGATCTGCCGGCGCGCGCTTACGCGCCGGAAGCGCTTGACCTGAACGGCCGAGAAAAAAATCCGCGCAGTGTGGAATACCCCCTGAAAAGCCAAGGTGGATTCAGGGGGTAACAGGGTGCCGGCGGAACCTGTTTGGTTTTTTCAGCACCCTGCCAACCTTTTAGAAGCGAGGAAGCGCATGGCAAAAAAGCTATACACCCACAAGCAAATCAGAAAGTCCATCAAACAGGATGAGCTGCGCAACGTCTTGACGCGCCTCATCACTTCGGCGCGCCAAAACACGGAGAACCTGTTGATCGTGGGCATTATCGTGGTCGTCATCGCGATCTTGATCCCGTTGTACTTTCATAATCAGCGCGAGAACGGCAAGCGCGCCGTAGAATTGCTGAACCGGGCGGTCGGATGGTCGCTCCAGCCCCTGGGCGCCTCGGGGGGCGAATCGTTCCGCACCGCGGCGGAGAAGTATCAAAAGGCGCAGCAGGGATTCGCGGAAGTCACGGCCAGTTACCGGAACGCGTCCGCGGCCCAGCAGGCGCGCCGGCTCGAGGCCAACAGCTGGTTCTACCTGGGAGAATACGCCAAGGCACGGGAGATCTACCAAACCGAAGCCGCCAAAGCCAAGGAGCCCACGCTGCGCGGCTCCCTGCTGGAACGCCTGGGCGCCTGCCAGGAAAACCTGAAGGAATGGGACGCGGCCCGGCAAACCTACGAGACCCTGCTGGCGGAACTGCCTGGGTATTTCAACCGCCGCGCCGTCCGCCTGGCGATCGCGCGCTGCCAGCGCCACCTCGGACAGGCCGAGGAGGCGGACAAAATTCTGCAAGCCGAGGCGGCCGCGGAACCCGGCAGTTACTGGGCCGAAGTGGCCCGGCAGATGCGGGTGGCGCCGCCGGTCCAGGTGAAATAAAGGCTTGACAGCGGGCGGCTGGTGGGATAATGAATTACCCTGCGGTTCGAAAAGGATCATGCGGGTTGTTGCAATGTGGGGCTGTGGCGCAGTTTGGGAGCGCGTCTGAATGGCATTCAGAAGGTCAGGGGTTCGAACCCCCTCAGCTCCACCAGAAAATTTTGCGGAGCAAAATTTTCTGGAGCAATTGAGCAGTTTGAGCAAATTGAGCAATTTGAAAATGCTCAATTGCGGTCAAATTGCTCCACTTGCTCCATTTGCTCCGATGTTATTTTTTTACGGAGCGAACATTTCGGAGCAGGCGAGCAGGAGAATAGTTGAATCCCATTGGGGACAACCAACTGATCATCTGTTCAACTGGTCCGGATCTTCCTTCGTGGTTCATTAGCCCCTCGGCGGGGATTGCCGAGGGGCATTTTTTTACTTTCGTTATGCCAGTGAAAAGGCCTAAACTGCACACATGATCTGCCCAGTCGTGGATTTCCATGTACACGCGTTCCCGGACGACATCGCCGCGCGGGCGGTCCGGCCGCTGGCGGACCGTTTTGGGGCACAGCCGTATTTCCATCCCACCCTCAAGGAGCTCCAGGCTGTCAGACAGCGGAACGGCGTGGAACGGGTGGTGATCCAGCCCGTGGCCACAAAACCCGCGCAGGTACCGGTCATCAACCGCTGGGCCGCCGGCCTGCGGGAACAGCCGGGTCTGGTGGCCTTTGGGGCCCTTCATCCCGACCTGCCCCAGGACGCCATTGAAGAACAGGTCAACTGGCTCCGGAGCCAGGGCGTACCCGGCGTGAAGCTGCACGCGGAGTTCCAGGATTTTTACCCCGACGATGACCGGCTGTCCGGCCTGTACGCGGCGCTGGAACGGGCGGGCTTGATCTGCCTGCAGCACGCGGGTGTTGACCTGGGTTATCCGCCGCCGGTCAAGGCCACCCCCGAGCGCCTGCGGCAGGTGCATGTGGGATTTCCCCGTCTCCGGCTCGTGGCCGCCCATCTGGGCGGCTACCAGCAATGGTCCGAAGTGGAACGTCACTTGGTCGGCCTGCCCATTTGGCTGGACACGGCTTATTGCCTGCAGGACCCGCTCCCGCCCCTGCTGCTCGAAATCATCCGGGCGCATGGCGCCAAACGCGTGTTGTTCGCCAGCGACTCGCCCTGGGGCGACCTGTCCAGGCACCTGCGCCATTTGCGCGAAAGCCCGCTGACCCCGCAAGAAATAACGGACATTGCCGGTCAAAATGCGTATAATCTGTTAGGCATCAAATCCTCTCCCGCGGATGGTGAGCCCGCATGAAAGAGCTGGAAGTCATTCGACAAGTCGAGATTTTTCAGGGGCTTTCGGATAAGGAACTCGCCACTTTTGTCCGGCGCGCCAAACAAATGGAATATAAAACCGACGGGATCATCGTGAAGGAGAAGTCCCCGGGCGGCATGATGCACGTCATTCTGGAAGGCAGCGTGGAGGTCCGGAAGAAAGTCGGTGATTCGGATGAAAAACCGCTGGCCGTGCTTAGCGAGGGACAGGTATTTGGGGAAATGTCGCTGTTTGACGGACTCCCTTATTCAGCCAGTGTCGTGGCCAGGGAGAACACCTCGACGTTGACCATCACCCGGGGCGATTTTCTGGAACTGGCCGAGAGCGAACCGGCCATGCTTCTGAAAGTGACCATGAACTTGATCACCACGCTCTCGGCCCGCCTCCGCAAGACCAATGAAAACCTCGTTACCTTTGCCTTGATGCGCGGGGCCTGATCCTTCAAAGCGCAATAAAAACAGGGTTATTCCATAAAAACCGGCCTCATCCCTTGTTTGGAGCCCCTTTTTTCAACTCCGGCCTTTTCACGGCGCCTAATTAATCATTGACTTTGTGGAAAATCTCCATATTATATCTTAACTTTCCAACTTTTCTGACTACCTGTCAAAGGGTGAGGAGGACCGCCATGCGCAGTGATTTAGTCAAGAAGGGGGTGGCCAAATCGCCTCACCGGGCCCTCTTTAAGGCGATCGGCTACTCCAACGCGGAGTTGGAACGCCCGCTGATCGGCATAGTCAATTCCTTCAACGAGATCATCCCCGGCCACGTGCACCTGCAGAAGCTGGCCGAGGCCGTGAAAGCCGGCGTGTACATGGCCGGTGGCACGCCCATGGAATTCAACACCATCGGCATCTGCGACGGCATCGCCATGAACCACGAGGGCATGAAGTATTCGCTGGTGACCCGCGAGATCATCGCCGACTCGGTCGAGGCCGTGGCCATGGGTCTGCCGTTCGACGGCCTGGTGCTGTTGCCCAACTGCGATAAAATCATCCCGGGCATGATCATGGCCGCGGCCCGGCTGAACATCCCCACGGTGCTGGTTTCCGGCGGGCCGATGCTGCCGGGTGAATTCCGGGGCAAAAAGCTGGACCTCATTAAAGGTCCGTTCGAAAACATGGCCCAAGCCAAGGCCGGCAAGATCTCCGAAGAGGACTTTTGCGCCATGGAAGACGCGGCCTGCCCGACCTGCGGCTCCTGCGCCGGGCTGTTCACCGCGAACACCATGAACTGCCTGTCCGAAGCCCTGGGCCTGGCTTTGCCGGGCAACGGCTCCGCGCCCGCGGTATCCTCGGAGCGGACGCGCCTGGCCAAACAGGCCGGCATCGCCATCATGGACGTGGTGAGCAAACAGCTTATTCCGTCCAAGATTTTAACGCTGGAGGCGTTCCGCAACGCCATCGCCGTGGACGTGGCCATGGGCGGCTCGACCAACACCGTTTTGCACCTGCCGGCGATCGCGCATGAAGTCGGGATCAAGCTGGAACTCGAGGAGTTCAACCGCATGTCGGCCAAGACCCCGCACCTGTGCAGCGTGAGCCCCTCGGGCGACCACTTCATGGTGGACGTGCACCGGGCCGGCGGCGTGCAGGCGGTGATGAAGGTGCTGGCCGAGAAGGGACTGATCGCCGATACACTGCCCACGGTGAGCGGGCAGACCGTGGCCGGCAACCTGCGCCAGGCCAAGGTGTGGGACGAGACCGTGATCCGGCCGCTGTCCAATCCCTATCACGCGCAGGGCGGGCTGGCTATTTTGCGCGGCAACATCGCCCCTGAGGGCGGGGTTGTCAAACAGTCGGCCGTGGCGCCGGAGATGATGCGCCACACCGGCCCGGCGCGGGTCTTCGACAGCGAGGACGACGCCTTCGCGGCGATCATGAACAGCCAGATCAAGAAGGGCGACGTGGTGGTGATCCGCTACGAAGGCCCGAAAGGCGGTCCGGGCATGCGGGAGATGCTCTCGCCGACCAGTTCCATCGCCGGCATGGGCTTGGACAAGGACGTGGCCTTGATCACGGACGGCCGCTTTTCCGGGGGCACGCGGGGCGCGGCCATCGGCCACATTTCGCCCGAAGCCGCGGCCGGCGGTCCGATTGCGGCGATCCAAGAAGGGGATCAGATCGAGATTGACATCCCGCATCGCACGCTCAACCTCCTGGTTTCGGAAAGCGAGCTTGCACAGCGGATGGCCGCGCTCAAGCTCAAACCCGGCAAACCCCTGAAGGGCGTGCTGGCGCGGTATGCCAAGCAAGTGACCTCGGGCAGCACGGGGGCGGTATTGGCGTAGCCGGTACCGCCGGGGCAATTGAGCGATAGAAAATAGAAAATGGAAAAAGAAATCCGACGTCTACGAAGGTAGTGACGAGCTCAATTGCGGTCTATTCTCGATTTTCCATTTTCTGTTTAAGGTGGTGAGGATCATGTCCCAAGAGATGACCGGCGCGCAGATCTTCGTGGAGAGTCTGCTGCGGCAGAAGGTGGAGATCATCTTCGGCTACCCCGGCGGGGTGCTGCTGCCGATCTTTGACGCGCTCTTCAATTCCAAATTACGGGTCATTTTGCCCCGGCACGAGCAGGGCGCGGCCCACATGGCCGACGGGTATGCCCGCGCCACGGGCCGGGTGGGCGTGTGCCTGGCCACCTCGGGCCCGGGAGCGACCAACCTGGTGACCGGCATCGCCACCGCCTACATGGATTCGATTCCCCTGGTGGCTCTGACCGGCCAGGTGGCGACCCACTTGATCGGCAACGACGCCTTCCAGGAAGCGGACATCACCGGCATTACCCGGCCGATCACCAAGCATAATTTCCTGGTCAAGGATGTGAACGATATCGCCGAGACCATCGCGCAGGCGTTTTACATCGCCTCCACTGGACGGCCGGGCCCGGTGCTGGTGGACCTTCCGAAGGACGTGACCACGGCCAAGTGCGTGCCACAGTACCTGGAGAAGGTGGAGATGCGCAGCTACCGGCCCACCTTGGATCCGCATCCGAACCAGATCAAAAAAGCCGCGGCCATGATCGCGGACGCCACGTACCCCCTGATTTACGCGGGCGGGGGCGTGGTCCTGGCCGACGCCGCGTCCGAACTGCGGCAGCTGGCCGAGAAGATTAACGCGCCCGTCACCCTCACCATGATGGGATTGGGCGGATTTCCCGGAACCCACCCGCAGTTCCTGGGCATGCTGGGCATGCACGGCACGCGGGCGGCGAACTATGCCATCCAAAAGAGCGACCTGATCATCGCGGTGGGCGCGCGCTTCGACGACCGCGTGACCGGACGGGTGGAGCACTTCGCCCCGGACGCGAAGGTCATCCACGTGGACGTGGACCCGGCGAGCATCTCGAAAGTGGTGAGCGTGGACGTGCCGATCGTGGGCGACGCCAAGCGCTGCCTCGCGCAGCTGCTCGCGGAAACCAAGGCCCGGACCTGCGACGCCTGGTGGCCGGTCATCCGGGAATGGCGGGAGAAATACCCGCTCGGCTATGACCGCAACGCCCAGGTGCTGAAACCGCAGCGCGTCATCGAAGCGCTGTACGCGGTCGGCGGGAACGAGCTGTTCGTGGCCACGGACGTGGGCCAGCACCAGATGTGGACCGCGCAATTCTACAAGTTCGACCGTCCGCGCCAGTGGGCTTCATCCGGCGGGCTGGGAACCATGGGCTACGGTTTCCCTGCGGCCTTGGGCGCGCAGGCCGGCCTGCCCGGCAAGCCGGTGGCCGTGGTTTCGGGAGACGGCAGCTTCCAGATGAACATGCAGGAACTCTCGACCGCCGTGGTCAACCACCTGCCGGTCAAGATCATTCTGCTGAACAACGGCTTCCTGGGCATGGTGCGGCAGTGGCAGGAGCTGTTCCACGGCAAGCGCTACTCTTCGACCAACATCGAGAACTCCGTGGACTTTGTCAAACTGGCCGAAGCGTTCGGTGCCACGGGCCTGCGGGTGAGCAAGCCCGAGGAGATCGAAGGCGTTTTGAAAAAGGCCCTGGCCACGCCCGGTCCGGTGCTGGTGGACTGCATCGTGGAACGAGAGGAGAACGTCTGGCCCATGGTGCCGGCCGGAGCCCCCATCCACGAAATGCTAGGGGAACTGGCCTAGCCTAAAATAGGGTGTAGGGCGACGTCCTGACGCGCCCGGCGCACAGGACCGGAGCCCCCATCCACGAAATGCTAGGGGAACTGGCCTAGCCTAAAATAGGGTGTAGGGCGACGTCCTGACGCGCCCGGCGCACAGGACCGGAGCCCCCATCCACGAAATGCTAGGGGAACTGGCCTAAAGGATTTGACAGGTCGGACCGGTCCGGCCTGTCCGACAAGTCAGACGCGTCAAAGTCAAAAGGAGCATTCCCATGCGGCATACATTGTCCGTCCTGGTCGAGAACAAACCCGGCGTGCTGGCCCGCGTGGCCGGCTTGTTCTCGGGCCGCGGGTTCAACATCAGCAGCCTGACCGTGGGCGAGACCGAGGACCCCACGACCTCGCGCATGACCATCGTGGTCACGGGCGACGACGCCATTTTGGAGCAGGTCTCCAAACAGCTGAATAAGCTGATTGACGTCATCAAGGTGTACGATCTGACCGACGAGGTCCACCTGGAGCGGGAACTGGCCCTGGTCAAGGTCCAGGCGGAGCTCGTCCAGCGTTCGGAGATCCTCCAGCTCGCGGAGATTTTCCGCGCCAAGATCGTGGACGTGTCCGACAAGAGCTATACGCTTGAGATCACCGGTACGGACGACAAAGTGAACGCCTTTATTGACCTGCTCCGGCCGTTCGGCATCCGGGAACTGATCCGCACCGGCACCGTGGCGATCGCCCGGGCCTTGAAAAAGAAGCGGTAACTTGTCCCGCAACGCCAAACCCGGAGAGTAGGGCCGGGTCTAACCGCCTCTTTTAGCGTTGCGGGATGTCGCCTGCCAATATGGCCGGTGGCGCAAGATCAGTGGTGGTGCCCAGGGGGCTCCACCGCAGCCAAATCGAAGGGGGACGAACAGATGGCCAAGATGTATTTCGACAAAGAAGCGGATTTGAAGATCATCAAGAACAAGACCGTCGCCATTTTAGGCTACGGCAGCCAGGGACACGCCCACGCGCTGAACCTCAAAGATTCCAAGATCAACGTGGTGGTGGGCGAGTTGAAAGATTCCAAAGCCTGGGCCGTGGCCGAAAAAAGCGGGCTCAAGGTGATGAGCGCCCCCGAAGCCTGCAAGGCCGCGGACGTGATCATGATGCTGGTGCCTGATCCGCTGCAGCCCAGGGTGTATGAGGAGGCGATCCGGCCTAATCTCAAGAAAGGCAACGCCCTGGGCTTTGCCCACGGCTTCAATATCCACTACAGCCAGATCGTGCCGCCGGCCAACGTGGACGTCTTCATGGTGGCGCCCAAGGGGCCGGGCCACATGGTGCGCCGGGTCTTTACCGAGGGCGGCGGGGTGCCCGGGCTGGTCGCGGTGGAGCAGGACGCGAGCGGACATGCGCTGGAAGTGGCCCTGGCCTACGCCAAGGGCATCGGCTGCACGCGCGGCGGGGTCATGGAGACCACGTTTCGGGATGAAACCGAAACCGACCTTTTCGGCGAGCAGGTGGTGCTCTGCGGCGGGCTGACCGAGCTGGTCAAAGCCGGCTATGAAACGCTGGTGGATGCAGGCTACCAGCCGGAGAACGCGTACTACGAATGCCTCCACGAGCTGAAGCTGATCATTGACCTCATGTACGAAGGCGGGATCGCCGGCATGCGCGCCAGCATTTCCGAGACCGCCAAGTACGGGGACATTACCCGGGGCAAGCGCATCATCACCGACGAAACGCGGCGCGAGATGAAAAAGATCCTGCGGGAGATCCAAAGCGGCGAGTTCGCGCGGGAGTGGATCCTGGAGAACAAGGCCGGCCGGCCGATGTACAACGCGATCCTGCGCCAGGAAGCAGAACATCCCATCGAGAAGGTCGGGAAGAAACTGCGGAGCATGATGGGGTGGATCGGTAAAAAATGAAGCTTCCCGCGGCGACCGCAGGCGGCCGAAGAAAGTCCCGAGGCGCCGAAGGCGCCCACCTAGGTGATGCAGGCAGGGGCGGCCGAGGAAAATCCCGTGGGGAAAGTCCCACGGGGGCCGGCGGCCGCGGGAAGTCCACCTACCATCCCCGAACCGCAAGCGCTCCCGCTGCTTACAGCAGGACCGGCGGTGAGACGATGGCGAAGGGGGTGACCCGCCGCCCGCCGCTGCCGGCCTGGCGCGCATGGGCGCCGTACGTTTTCATGGCAGTGGTCTTCGGAACGGGCTTCGCCGCCCTGCTGGCCGTGCTCGCGGGCGCCTGGGCGTTCGCGGGGCGCCTGGTGTTGGCGGCCACCGTGGTGTCCGGCTGGGAATACGCTCTGCGCCGCTACTGGCCGGGACCCAGCAGTCTGGAGCATGAGTTCTCCACCCTGGGCGACGTGTTCTGCTTTGCCGTGGTGCCGGCCTTGCTGCTGCATCAGCTGGCGTTCCGCGGCTGGGGCTTGCTGGGCCTGCTGGCGGTTTTCGCGGTGGTGTTCGGCGCGACCATCCGGCTGTCGCTCTATAAACTCTACAATCCCGGCGCGGCCCGCCGCGGGTACGTCGGTCTGCCGTTGACCGTGACCGGCGGGTTCATAGCGGCCGTGGCGCAGCTGCTGCAACCGGAGGCCGTGGGCCTGGCGCACCGGCTGTTCCTGGTGGGGGCGACCCTGGGATTGACCTTTCTCACGGTCAGCCCGATCCCCTATCCCAACCCGGCCGAACGGCCGGCCCTGCTCTTCGTGCTGGCCGCGCTGGCGGTCACGGTATTTGCCGGTCCTCCCTGGTCCCGCTGGGCGGCCGGTCTGCTGCTCGTCGGCGGCGCGGCCTACATTCTGCTCGCTCCCTGGGGAGCGGCGAAAGGAGGAAAGGTCCATGCCTGAAATCGTGAAAATATTCGACACCACGCTGCGCGACGGTGAACAAGCGCCCGGCGCCAGTTTGGATGCCAAGCAGAAAGTCGAGGTGGCCCGCGCGCTCCAAGACTTGGGCGTGGATGTGATTGAAGCGGGCTTTCCGATTTCGTCGCCCGGGGATTTTGCCGCGGTCCGGGACGTCGCCCGCGCCGTGCGCAAGCCGGCGGTGGCCGGCCTGGCGCGGTGCGCCAAGGCGGACATTGACGCGGTCTGGCAAGCGGTGAAACCGGCGGCCCATCCCCGCATCCACCTGTTTATCTCCACGTCGCCCCTGCATATGCGGCACAAGCTGAACAAGACGCCGGACGAGGTTCTGAAACTCGCGACGGACATGACCAAATACGCACGGTCGCTTTGCCGGGATGTGGAATTTTCCGCCGAGGACGCGACCCGGAGCGACCCCGATTTTCTGGCCAAAGTGACCCAGGCCGTGATCGCGGCCGGCGCGGGTACGGTCAATATCCCGGACACGGTGGGCTACATCACGCCCACGGAGTTCGACCGCCTCCTCCGGGACCTGCAGGCCGCGGTCCCGGCGCTGGGGCGCGTGACCCTGGCCGTGCACTGCCACAACGACCTGGGGCTGGCGACCGCCAACTCGCTGGCCGCGGTCAAGGCCGGCGCCCGCCAGGTGGAATGCACCATCAACGGGCTGGGCGAGCGGGCGGGAAACGCGGCCATGGAAGAGATCGTCATGGGACTGAAGACGCGCGCGGCCTATTACGGCGTGAAAACCAATATCCAGACCCGGGAAATTTCGCGGGTCTCGCGGCTGGTGTCGCTGGCGACCGGGATCGTGGTGCAGCCGAACAAGGCCATCGTGGGCGCCAACGCGTTCCAGCATGAATCGGGGATCCACCAGGACGGCATCCTCAAGAACCGCCTGACCTACGAGATCATGGACGCCACGGACATCGGGCTCAAGGAAAACCGGCTGGTGCTGGGGAAGCACAGCGGCCGGCACGCGCTGTTCAAACGCGTGCAGGACCTGGGGTACGCCTTGCCCGAGTCCAAGCAGGCCGCCTTCTTCGAACGGTTCAAGGAACTGGCGGACAAGAAGAAGGAAGTGTTCGACGAGGATCTGCTGGCCCTGCTGGAGGAAGCGGCGGGCGCGCCCCAGGCGCACTACGCGCTGGAGCACGTGCAGGCCACCTCGGGCAGCGGCATGCTGCCCACGGCGGCCGTGCGCCTGCGCGAGGGCAGTGTCTTGCTGGAAGGCAGCGGCACGGGCGACGGTCCGGTGGACGCGGTCTACAAGACCATTGATCACCTGCTGGGCCGGCAGCATAAACTGCTGGGGTATTCCCTGAAAGCCATCACCGGCGGCACGGATGCGCAGGGCGAGGTCATGGTCCAGCTCTCGACGGGCGGGGCCGCGGTAACCGGCCGGGGAAGCCACACGGACATCATCATCGCCTCGGCCAAAGCCTATGTGAACGCGCTCAACCGCCTGGCGGCCATGGCGCCGGGACGCAAGCCCGCCCGACACCCCCGGCGATAGCCGGCCGGCACCCCGTGTCCTTTTTTTTCCGGAAAGAGAGGGTTATGGTATGGCAAGACCGATGACCATCAGCGAAAAGATCCTGGCGCGCGCCGCCGGGCGCAAGGCTGTCGCGCCGGGCGAGCTGGTCCTGGCCAAGGTGGACCTGTGCCTGGGCAACGACATCACCGCGCCCCTGGCCATCCAGGCGTTCAAGGCCGCGGGCGGCCGCCAGGTGTTCGACCGCCGCCGCGTGGCCCTGGTGCCGGATCACTTCACGCCCAACAAGGATATCCTTTCGGCTGAACAGGCGAAAATCCTGCGGGAGTTCGCCCGCGAGCACAAGCTGGCGTTCTATTGGGACCAGGGCGAGTGCGGCATCGAGCATGCGCTCCTGCCCGAGCAAGGCGTGGTTGTTCCCGGCCAGCTCGTCATTGGCGCGGATTCCCACACCTGCACCTATGGCGCGCTGGGCGCCTTCGCGACCGGCGTGGGCTCGACCGACCTGGCCGCGGCCATGCTGACCGGTAAGGCCTGGTTCAAGGTGCCGCCGACCATCAAGCTGGAATTCAACGGCCGCCTGCCGCAGGATGTGACCGCCAAGGACCTGATCCTGCTGGCGATCGCGCGCCTGGGCGTGGACGGGGCCAACTACCGCGCCCTGGAGCTGACCGGCCCGGTGATCCGGAACCTCTCGGTCGAAGGGCGGCTGACCATGAGCAACATGGCCATCGAAGCCGGGGCCAAGACAGGCATCATCGCACCGGACGCGGCCACGCGGCGCTATGTCACGGGCCGGGCCCGCTTCACGCCCCGCTACTACGCCTCGGATCCGGGCGCCGCGTACGAGCGGGTGGAGACCTTCGACGTCGGCAAACTGGAACCCGTCGTGGCCAAGCCTCACCTGCCGTCCAACGTGGTGCCGGTTTCGAAAGTGCGCGACGTGGTGATTGACCAGGTGGTGATCGGCTCCTGCACCAACGGCCGCATCGAGGACCTGCGCCTGGCCGCCAAAGTCCTGCGCGGCCGGCGCGTGAGCCCGCGCGTGCGGGCCATCATTTTCCCGGCCACGCCGACGATCTGGCGGCAAGCCCTGCGCGAGGGCCTGCTGGACGTGCTGACCGCGGCAGGCTGCGTGATCTCGCCCCCGACCTGCGGGCCCTGCCTGGGCGGGCACATGGGCATTTTAGCCAAGGGCGAGCGGGCGGTCTCCACCACCAACCGCAACTTCGTGGGCCGCATGGGCCACACCGAGAGCGAGGTCTATCTGGCCTCGCCGGCGGTGGCGGCGGCCTCGGCCATCAAGGGCCGCATCGCCGCACCCCGCGAAGTGCGGGGAGCGGATTGGGCCCGGGGGGTGAAGAAATGAAATTCCGGGGGAAAGTACACCGCTTCGGAAACGACGTGAACACGGACGAGATCATTCCGGCCCGTTACCTCAACACCTGCGACCCCAAGACCCTGGCCGCGCACGTGATGGAGGACGCGGACGCCGGTTTTGCCGGCCGGGTGCGGCCGGGCGACATCCTGGTGGCGGGGAGGAACTTCGGCTGCGGCTCGTCGCGCGAGCACGCCCCGCTGGCGATCAAGGGGGCCGGCGTGGCGTGTGTGGTGGCCGAAAGTTTCGCGCGCATTTTCTACCGCAACGCCTTCAACATCGGTCTGCCGATCCTGGAATGCCCGGCCGCCGCGGCCGAGGCGCAGAGCGGGCAGGAACTGGACGTGGACGCGGACACGGGCCGCATCACGAACCTGACCACGGACAAACAGTATCAGGCCGCGCCCATCCCGCCTTTCATGCAGGAACTGGTGGCGGCCGGCGGGCTGATGGAGTATATGAAAAAACAAGTGCAGTAGAGTTGTCTGACGCGTCCGACGCGTCGAAAGCGAGGAGGAGCAGACCATGAGCAAGACCTACAAGATCGCGGTGATCCCCGGGGACGGCACCGGCCCCGAAGTGATCGCCGAGGGCATGAAGGTGCTCGCGGCGGCGGGGAAGAAGTTCGGCCTGACCTTCGACACCACGACCTATGACCTGGGCGGCGCGCGCTACCTGCGCACCGGGGAATTGGTCCCGGATTCCGTGCTCGCGGAGCTCGCGGGCGTGCAGGCCATCTACCTGGGCGCCATCGGCCATCCGGACGTGAAGCCCGGCCCCCTGGAAGGCGGCATCCTGCTGCGCCTGCGGTTTCACTTTGACCAGTACATCAACCTGCGGCCGGTCAAGTTGTATCCTCGCGTCGAGACGCCGCTCAAGGACAAAGGGCCGAAAGAGATCAATTTCGACATCATCCGCGAGAACTGCGGCGGCATCTACACGGGCGTCGGCGGGTCGGCGCACAAGGGCACGCCCCTGGAGTATGCCACCCAGGTCATGACCTATTCCCGGGCGGAAGTGGACCGCTGCCTGCGCTACGCGTTCCAGCGGGCCAGGACCAAGCCCGGCAAGAAACTGACCCTGGTACACAAGATGAACGTGCTGACCGAGACCGGAGACCTCTGGTTCCGGGCTTTCCACGAGATGGGGCAAAAGGAATTCCCCGAGGTCGCGCGCGACTATGCCCACGTGGACGCCACGACCATGTGGATGGTGAAGAACCCCGAGTGGTTCGAGACCGTGGTCACGGAGAACCTGTTCGGCGACATCATCACCGACCTGGGCGCCATGATCCAGGGCGGCATGGGCATCGCCGCCGGCGGCAACATCAACCCGCAGGGGATCTCGATGTTCGAGCCCATCGGCGGGTCCGCACCCAAGTACACCGGCCAGAAAAAGATCAATCCCCTGGCGGCGATCAACGCCGGGTCCATGCTCCTGGAACACCTGGGCGAAACCCAAGCCGCCGCCGCGGTCGAGGGCGCGGTCGTCAGCGCGTTGGAATCCGGCAAGCTAAAATCCATGGCCGCGGGCCGCATGGGCCTGAACACCGAAGAGGTCGGCGATCTGGTGGCAGGTTTGGTTTAGGCTTTAAGCCTGCGACGGGTCGGACCGGTCTGACAGGTCCGACCGGTCCGAAAGAAAATAAGAAGAGGAAAAAACCATGAGCAAGAACTATCGTGTGGGCGTGATGGGCGTCACCGGCGCCGTGGGCACCCTGATGCTGAACGTACTGGAAGAACGCAAGTTTCCGGTGGCCGAGCTCCGTCCCCTGGCCTCGTCGCGCTCAGTGGGGAAGACCGTGGCCTTCCGGGGCGAACAGCTCCCCGTGCAGGAGCTGACCGAACGGTCGTTCCAAGGGTTGGACCTGGTGCTGGCCTCGGCCGGCGCTTCGGTCTCCCGGCAGTTCGCCCGGCATGCCGTGGAAGCGGGCGCCGTGGTCGTGGACAACACCAGCGCGTTCCGGATGGAGCCCGATGTGCCCCTGGTGGTGCCCGAAGTGAACCCCGAGGACATTTTCCAGCACCACGGCATCATCGCCAACCCCAACTGCTCCACCATTATCATGCTGGTGGCGGTCAATCCCCTGCACCGGGCCGCCCGGGTCAAGCGCATCGTGGCGAGCACCTACCAGGCCGTTTCGGGAACCGGGGCCAAGGCCATCGTTGAACTGGAACAACAGGTGCGCCAGTGGGCCAAAGGCGAGCCGATCACCCGCCAGGTGTACCCGTACCAGATCGCGTTCAACGTGCTGCCGCATATCGACGTCTTTTTGGACAACGGCTACACCAAGGAAGAAATGAAGATGGTGAACGAGACCCGCAAGATGCTGCACGACCCTTCCATCCAGGTGTCGGCCACGACCGTGCGGGTGCCGGTCTTTACCAGCCACTCGGAATCCATCCAGGTCGAGACCGAGAAGAAACTCTCGGCCGAGGAGGCCCGCAAGGTCCTGAGCGAGGCGCCGGGCGTCAAGGTGGTGGATGACCCCGCCGCGCTGCGTTATCCCATGCCCCTGGAGACCTCGGGTCAGGACGACATCTGGGTCGGCCGGATCCGGGAGGACCTCTCCCATCCCAGCGGCCTGGCGCTGTGGGTGGTCGGCGACCAGTTGCGCAAAGGCGCGGCCACCAACGCGGTCCAGATCGCGGAGATCCTGGTCCGGGGAAGGGTGTAATTGGAGGTCGCCGAAGGCCTTGGCGTAGGGGCGTTCAATTGAACGCCCCTACATTTATTTAGAGGTGTACATGACGCACCGTCAGTTGAAGCCCTTGATTCCCGTGAAGCCCCGGCGCTTTGCCGTCACCCTGGAATATGACGGCGCGGCTTTTGCCGGGTTCCAGCTCCAGCCCAACGCCGACACGGTGCAGGCCGCCCTGGAGCGCAGCCTGAAGAGGCTGTTTGGGGAAACACGCCGCGTGGCCGCCGCCAGCCGCACGGATTCCGGCGTGCACAGCCGCGGTCAGGTCGCGGTCTTCGATCTCGCCCACCGGATCCCGCCGCAGCGCCTGCTCGCCGCTCTGAACAGCGCCCTGCCGCCCACGGTCCGCGTGGTCGCCTGCCGCCAGGTGCCTGGCGCGTGGGACCCCAGGCAGCGCGCGGTCCGCAAGACCTACCGCTATCTGGTCTTCAACCGGCCGGTCTTCTCCCCGCTCTGGATCGGACGCGCCTGGCAGATCGGTCCGCGGCTTGACGTGGCGGCCATGCGCCGGGCCAGCCGCCATTTGCTGGGGCGGCACGATTTTTCCTCCTTTCGTGCGGCCGGCTGCGAGGCCAAGCATCCGGTGCGCACGGTGCTGGCCATCGCCATCCGGCGCCAGGGCCCGCTGATCACCCTGGCGTTCACGGCCGACGCGTTCCTGTACCGCATGGTCCGCGCCCTGGCCGGCACCTTGGTGGCCGTGGGGCTGGGGCGCCTCGCGCCGTCCGATGTCCCGCGTATCTTGCGCGGCCGCGACCGCACGCTCGCCGGACCCACGGCCCCGGCCTGCGGGCTGTACCTGGAGAAGATCATTTTCGGCAGAAAGCGAGGCGCCTGAGCCCATGCGGATCCAACCCCTGTCCCAGTACGTTTCCGAACCGACGTTCCCTCCGGCCGAGGCGCGGAGCCTCGACCTCGCGGAAGCGCTGATCCGCGAGCACCGGGCCCTGGACCTGCGTCTGCAGTCCGTGCAGGATTCCGGTCTGCCCCTGGCCGTGTGGCTGGAAGCGCTGCTGCGGTATTCCCGGGCCGCCCGCTTCGTGAAGTACGATCCATGGGATGCGAGCATCGTGGTCAAGTCATTCCCCGGAAGCCCGGTGGTGGCGCTGTATAATCCGTTCCGCGATCCGGGCAACCGCCACGCCACAGGCCAGCGGCCGGCGCCGGCCGGGGGCGGCAAACCGGATTTCTTGGCGTGGGAGACCTTCCCGGAGAACGAGCACTACCTGGTCTGGACCGCGGCCAGCGGCCGGCACTACGGGGTGCTGGTGCAGCCGGCGCCCATCGTGCCCGATCATTTCATCATCGCCTCCCTGGACTTCGACCCCGAGACCCAGCGGCACTATCCCCAGGTCATGACCGCCAGCCATATGGCGGATATGCAGGAACTGTGCGGCGCGTTCTTTTCCCTGGGGTATGCCATGGGGTACAACGACCGGGGCGCGGGTGCTTCAGTGGATCATTTCCATACCCAGGCGGTGCCGAAGCAGTTTATGCCTCTGGTGCGGCTCGAAGCGTCCTCGGGATTGCGGATCAGCGCGTCCTGGAGCGACCGCCGCGGCGTGCAGCTGGACATTCTGGCTCCCTCCTATCCCTGGCCCGGTGTGCTGTTGCGCGGACGCAGTCTGCCAGCGCTGCTGCGGCAGCAGCAGGTCTTGCTGCATGCGTGCCGGATCACGGGGCTGATCTACAACAGCCTGGGCTGGCAGAACGCCGCGGGCGAATGGGTGGAGGCGTTCTTCCCGCGAGGGAGCGAAACCATTATCGGCCAGTTGGTGAAAGCGGGTTACGTGGAAACCAGCGGCATGCTGGTTATCCCGGACCGCGCGCTGTTTGACGGTCTGCAAAACGCGGAGACCGTGTCCGAAAGCCTGCAAGGAGCAGGCGCGGAACCGGCGCGTCAGCGCGAATGGCTGGAGATGCTTAAACCCTGGTTTCTCAAAGCGTAGAAGCAGTGGAGTGGCCCCGCGGACTGAAGTTTTGCTTTGGGGACCTGCCTCCCTCCCTCCGCAAAACAGTTCCACGGATTTTCCCGAAGCTCCTGCGGTGGGATTGATTTTCGAACCGATTTTAGACTGGTCCTCTAAAAATAAAGACGCGACCGCGGATCTTGGCAGGTATTTTGGAAAAATTGATTATATCTTTTTTAAATCCGTAAAATAATCGTTTCAAAATAGCACAACATCATCTTTAACCTTATATTTATTCCAAAAAATCAGACCAACATTAGATTTTAAAGCGGAAATGTGGTATATTCTTAGATAATTGCCCTTTTATCATAACCTGAGGGGAATTATCATTATTTATATGAGCCCATTTTCCAGGGACGCACACCAGCGCCAAAGTGGTCTGCCGGTATCGGGACAACAGGGAACACCCATGCCGCATTTGCAATGGTGGCTTCAGCCAGCCGCGCGAAAATACGTGCGGCTCATCTCCCTGCTCATCACGCTGATCTTTCTCTTTCCCTTTCTCTCCTGGGCGTTTGAGAAACAGACTTACATCAACGGCCTGAGCAGCGTGCAATTCGATCAGGAACTGGTCGAGATCCCGAAAGCGTTCGGGCAGGTGGCCCAGGCGTATCAAGGCCAGGACCAGCTGGTGGTGCATATTCAGGACCTGCACTGCAACGCGGAGGTCCAGCTGCATATCGCGGAGATCATCGGGCACCTGGCCCGGCGGCATGCACTGCGTTTGGTGGCGGTCGAGGGCGCGGGACAGACCGTGCACGTGGACAAACTGGGGACCTTTCCCGATCCAGCCGTGCGGCGGCAGGTGGGCCGCCACTTTGTCCAGGAAGGCAAGATCACGGGGCCGGAATTCTACGCGTCCACCGCGCCGGAACCCATCGCGCTGGAAGGCATTGAGGACCCGGAAGCCTATGAGACCAGCCGCCAGGCCGTGCTCCGCTTCCTCAACGATGAAAGCCAAGGTTACCTTTACGATCTGCGCCAGACCCTCGCCGGCCTGAAACCGAAAATTTACTCGCCGGCACTCAGGCGGCACGACCAGCACCGCAGCGCGTTCCAGTCCGGCCGGATGCCGCTCTTGAAATACGCCGGCGCCCTGTACCAGGCCGGCCTGCGCGCCGGCGTGAGCCTGGAAGCGTTCCCGCAGCTCAAAGTGTATCTGTCCAAACGCCTGCAGGTCTTCCCCCTGGAAGTGGACCCGGACCGCCTGTGGGGGGAGCTCGAACGCCTGGAGCAGTACCTGCGCGAGGGCCTCTACACTCAGGATGCGGAACGCGAACTCGACAGCTTGCTGCACCGTCTGGACATCATGGAGAAACTGCTCTCGATCTCCGCCACCCCCGAGGAGCTGAACGAGTACTGGCAGTACCAGGTGGTGTTTCAGGTCAAGCACTTCGTGGACTTTCTCCTGCGCTACGGCACGTGGGACCAGTTCGGCCTCGATGCCGAGCTCTATCAGCTGGACGGATATCTGGAACGGGTGAAGGTCTTTTACCAGCTGGCTGACCGGCGCAGCCTGGCCTTCGTGGACAATACCCTGGACCGGATGCAACGGCAGAACACCCGGCTGGCCGTGCTGGTGACCGGCGGATTTCACACCCAGCTGGTGCTGCAGACCCTGCGCAAGCGCGGGGTGTCCTATCTCAGCCTGAAGCCGCGCTTAAGCCAGTGGGATAGCGCGAATCCGTATTTCGCTCTGCTGCGCGAACGCCGCACGCCCCTGGAAAAACTGCTGGCGCAAAACCAGGAGATCCTGGCCTTGCCCAGCGTTTTTCCCCAGGGGGAGGCGGCGCCGGCCGTGGAAGACACCCAGCCCGAACGCGTCCGCGTGTTCCTCAAACTTCTCGACCTAACGCTCAAGCAAGGGCTGGTCGCCAATCTGATCCGGCGGGGCGTGCATGAACTGAATGATGTGGCCGCCGAATATTCCAGCGTGGTGAGCCGGTATGCCGCCAACAACGCCCGGATCGAGATTGATTGGGGCCAGGCCCTTGCCAACCCCTCGGCCGACACCTACTACCTCCCGATCCTCAACACCGGCTTCACCCTGATCATCCTGCGGCAGGGCCAGCAGGTGCCGGGTCCGGCCTTGACCACCCTGAACCTGAACGGTGCGTATGCCGTCGCGGTCATGGAAACCGCGGCCGCGGCGCAGATCAAAGACCGGCTCCTGGCCAGGCCGCGGGTCCTGGTAAGCGGCGATCTGGTGCGGGCCGCGCTGCTGCAGAGCCCGCTTTCGGCCCTGGTGGCGGGCGGAAGCGCCGCGCTGTGGCAGGGCCGCGACCGCCTGCCCCAGCCGCCCGCGCCCGCGTCCGAAGCGCCGCGCCTCGATCCATGGCGCGAGGAGCAGGCCCGCACGCCGACCTTCCTGTCGCTGCTGCAAGACGCCGTCGCGCGCGTCATGCTCCGTCCGCAGGAGATCGGCCTGGCCTACGAGTCCCTGAAAGCCCTGCAGCCGCTCAACCTGGCCGGCGTGGTGATCAACCTGCTGGGGATCGCGCTGCCCATGGTCGCCCTGGGCTTTGCTTATCCGCCCCTGCTGGTTCTGGCACTCCCGTACCTGAGCCTGGCTTTGCCCAAGGCGGTCTTTACCCTGCGGGCCTGGCTCCGTCTGCCCAAAGGGCGCCGGACCTGGTGGACCCCGGTCGCTGCCTTTGATCCCCGGACCGGCAAGATCAAGGACGCCAACGGCCGGGTGCTGGTCAACACCGGCCTGCTGGTGCGCGCGCACGAACAGTACGCGCACCGCTGGGTCCTCAACCTGTTGTCGTTCCTGGGGTTCAGGGTCGGGGAGTACCGGCCCGGCACCTGGCCCCACCTGATCCTGATGGTGCTGGTCAGCGAGGTGCTGGCGCACGTGCTGGATTTCGCGGCCCTGCCCGCCGCGCTGTGGCGGCCGACGCGGGCCCGGCGGGAGCGCCAGATCGAACAGGTGCACGCGTGGGTCATGTCCGGCGAGGAAATGTCGCGCACCCAGATCCAGCGCCGTCTGGCGTGCACCGAAGAAACGGCCGAAGCCATCATGGATTACCTCGCTTCGGTGGAGTCCGAGCAAGGCAAATGGACCGGCGTCACCGACTACTGGAATGCCGCGCGCGAGAGGGTGCTTAAGCCCCTGCGGGTGCAGGAAACCGATTTGTCGCGGGCTTGCGTGGTGCTGCCGATCGGGATCCGAGGCTCGCCCGGCCTGTGGCCGGCCAGCCAGGCGGATTTGCCCGAAGTGCTGCAGACGTTTTCCCGGGACGACGAGACGCTCCTGGCCAAGACCATCGCCCGGGTGGTGCGCCTGGGCATTTCCTGGGACCGGGTGATCGTGATCGCTCCCCAGGCGTACCGCAGCGCCATCGTGTCCGCGCTGCCGGCCGGGTTCCCGGCCGACCAAAACCTCATCCTGGAACCCGCGCCCCAGGGCACGGGCCTGGCGATGGCGCGTTCCCTGGCCCTGCTGGAACAGCGGTTCGGCGCGGAGGCGACCGCGATCTTCATGCCCACGGACCAGGTGATTCCCGAGCAGGAAGAGCACTTTCAAACCGCGCTGCGCACGGCGGTCAAGGGCGCGCAGAACGGCCGGAACTGGATGACCATCGCCGCGGCCGTGAAAGCGCCGCTCACCAAATACGGCTACTTCCTGCAAAGCGAGCCGAGCAAACTCGCGCCCAACATCGTCAAAGCCGAAGGCTTTATCGAAAAACCGGACCGCGCCGAGCTGGAAGCGATGCTGGCCCGCGAGAACTTGGCCATTAATGCCGGCATCTTCGTGGTGAATGTCGGCGTCGGCCGCGAAGCCTTTGAAACCTATGCGCCGGACACTGCCCGCGCCGCCAAGGCCGCGGGTTCGGCGCTGGTCCCGGACGAACGCATCAACCAGCTCTACGCCGACGCGGCTGCGCGGCCGCAGTCCGTGGACGAAGCAGTGCTGGAGGCGATCGGCGATCAGGACGCGCTGCGGCTCATGACCGTGCCCGCCGAATTTCCCTGGGATGAAGAAAACCAGTGGAATCTTCTGACCCAGCCCACGGAAAAAGGGGGGTTGCAGATCGTGGGTCCGGCCTACTTCCGGATCCGGACGTCCAATACGGCCGACACGGTGGTGTTCTCGGACCGTCTGCCGGTTACGGTGGAAAATCTGCAGAGTTACGTTGTGGTGGCGGCCAACCAGGTTCTCCTGGTCATGCCCAAACAGCGTGCCGAGGACCTGCCGCGGCTCCTGGCGCTCCTGGAAGCCGATCCCGAGACCGCGCCCTATGTTCGCGGCGCGGCGTCGGCCCGCGCCGCCGCCGCGCAGGGGCCGGCCCTGGTCCGGCGCTTCGGCCAGTCCACGCGGTCCCAGGTGCAGGGCGGGCGCGGGCTGACCGTGCTGGTGGACGCGGACTTCCTGGATATTCAGCAGGACGCGGACGGCATCCGCATTAAATCTTTCGCCCCGCCCGTCCGGGCGGGTTTCTGGAAATCCGTGCAGCGGGAGTTCAAGCGATTCACCACCTGGGACCTCGCGCTCTACCTCCTCGCCGGCTCTTACTTGCTGACCGTGGGCGTGGTGACCATGGCGCTCTGGGGCGTTTTCTTTTACACGCTCAGCATTACCGTGGCCGGCGTGTTCGTGCTGACCCTGCCGTTCATCCTGCGCACCGTCACGCTGCAACTGGACCTGCCCGAGCCCATGGAGTGGGTGCAGAAGTTCCGCCGGCATCCCCGTTTCGGGGATTGGGTGCGGGACATGAGCCGGCCCCAGAGCATGCTGGGCATCACGGCCATGACCATGGCCCTGTCCTTCGTCATCCCCCTCATCGTGCTCGGGCACCTGTCCTTGGGCACCATCGCCTTGGGCGCGTTTTTGGCGATCCTGATCCTGACGCCGCTGTTCGCCCTGCATCTGCTCTATCAGCGGTTCCTGAGCCGCGCCGCGCAGGCGCGCGAGATCATCATGAACGGGGAACCCATGACCGTGCCGCGCGCGGCGCAGCGGCTGAGCCTGTCGGAACGCACCAGCCAGTGGATCCTGGATTTCCTGGCTTCGCCCGAGGCGGAAGAGACCCCGGGCATGGGCGGCGTGGATTCCAAAAAACTTTCCACGGGCGAGCGCATCTACCACCGCGCGGCCGTGCAGGAGCCGGACGTGTCCCGGGCCTACGTGGTGATCATGGCCGGCGGCGGCGGCACGCGCCTGTGGCCCGTGTCCACGGGCATCAACCCCAAGCAGTTCCGCTCCTTCTCGCGGGACGGCAAGACCATGCTGGAAAAAACCATGGACCGCGTGGTCCGCATGGGCATCCCCAAGGAGCGGATCCTGGTCGCGGCCCGCGGCAATTTCGTGCAGCAGGTCATGGATTCAGTGCCCGACGATTTTCCCAAGGCCAATATCATCGCCCAGCCCTCGAACAAGGACACCGCGCCGGCCACGGCCTTGAGCCTGGTGGTGGGGAAGAAGCGCTTCGGCGAGGACTTCACGGCCGTGTTCCTGACCTCGGACCACGTGATTCTGCAGGAGGAGCGCCTGCAGGCCGCGATTCTCTCCGCGATCAAAGCCGGCCAGAACCGCAAGGACTGGGCCATGATCGGCATCCAGCCCACGTTCCCCTCCACGGGCTACGGCTACATTCACCTGGGATCGAAAACCAAGCTCGGCACCCTGATCCGCGAGATCCGGGGCTTCCGCGAGAAGCCCAAGCGGGACGTGGCCGAGCAGTTCTTGAAGAGCGGCGAATACCTTTGGAGCTCCGGCATGTTCGCGGTGCACAATCGCACGGGCATTGAATCCTTCCAGAAGTACACGCCGGAATTGTGGGAGCGCATGGAACGCATCGCCGAGGCGGTGGACACGCCCGCCGAACCCGAGGTGCTGAAGCGGGAATACGACCAGATCCCCAAGGCCGGCGCCGTGGCCGTGGCGTTCGTCATCAACGAGCAGATCAAGCCCGAGCATGAATTCGGCAGTACGGCCGTGATCGGCCACTTTCCCTGGTACGACGAAGGCGCCTGGGACGCCATGACCGAGAAGCCGGACGCGGACAACAACCAGCGCATTGGCCCGGGCATGGACCGCATCATCCTGGAAGGGGCGAAAGGTACGGTGGTGTTCTCGGACGGCGAACCGGTGACCGTGCGCCATCTGGAAGACTACGTGGTGGTGGTGCAGGACCGCGTGGTCCTGATCATGCCGAAGAGCCGCTCCGATGACCTGAAAAAAATGGTCGCCGCGGTCAAGGCGGACCCCCTGACCGAGCCTTACGTGGAGGGGACGGCCGGCAAGACCGGCATTCCCTATGACCGCTTCCCGGCCGAGCACCTGCAGGAACGGACGGACGCGGCCAACAACCGGCTGAGCGGCGTGGTGAACGTGCTGGAGACCAACTATTCCGACGTGCGCGCCACCCAGGGCCTGGTGGCCGTGTTCGGCGCCGTGGGCCTGCGGGTGAGTTACACGGACCAGGGACTGACTGTCGAAGGCACGGACGAAACCCTGCAAGCCCTGGCCCGGCCTGGCGCGCTGCTGGGACGGGCGGGTGCCGGGATCGTGGACCTGGCTCTGCGCCGCGCGGCTCGGACGCTGAATGGGCTGCTGCAACCCGGCCAGGCCCTGGCCGGACTGGCGCAGGCCGCGCCGGAGCGGCTGGCGGAGGTTTTTCGGGCGCTGTGGCAACAGCAAGCCCTGGCCAGCCGGAGGCTGGAAGACGCGGAACCGGAACGGGTCCAATCCCTGCGGGATCAGCTGGCCGCCTATATGGCCGCGGCCAACCAGACGGTTACGGTCCGGACCGCTCCCGACCAAACCCGTCGGCTGGACGCCCGGGAGCTTCCCATCAACCTGCTGGCCGGGGAAGAAGCCCCCGCCGGCATGGACACGGACGCGGATCTGCGGCGGGTCGGCGCGTTCAACCTGTTCGGCGGCGTCTATCTCACCCGGCGAGCCTGGGAGCGGCTGACGACCCAGGAAGCCGCGGCCATCGTACTGCATGAAGCGCTGGAGACCCTGGGCATTTCCCATGAGGATGCGGCCGAGGTGGTGCGCGCCGTCACCGGTTTCCCGGTCAGCGCGCTGGTCGCGGCGGCCGGCCTGGAGGTCCCGGACCGCGTGGCGGACCTGCGGGCCAAGGACTACTACGCCCGTCTCGAAGGCGCGGCGGGCATGGACGCCGAGCAGATCAAATCCGCCTACCGCCAGCAGGCCCGCGCCACCCACCCGGACGTCCAGCGCGACGATCCCGACGCCGGACAGCTGTTCCAGCTGATCGCGGAAGCGTATGAAGTGCTCGCGGACCCGGCCAAACGGGCGTTCTACGACCGCTGGCTGGCCTACCGGCGCGAGGGCGGGGACCGGACTTTCGACGAGTATCTCAAGAGTGATTTCACGGCGTGGGCCGGGGACCGCGGCGCGCGGACGGGTTTTGACTGGATGGCCTGGGCTGCGGCCGGCATGGATGAAGCGCGTCCGGCCGGCGCGGAGGAGCAGGCCGCGGATCCCGAGACGGTCTGGCGCACGGTCCGCGAAGCCTCTTCCTCCCAAATCTGGGCCGCCTTTATCGGCCAAAATCCGGATGCCGGGCGCGTGCTGATCCGCACGCCCGGGGAGTGGCGCGAGATCGAACGCGAGCTCCTGCGCCGCGAGCACGCCACGGCCGCGGAGAAGCTCCAGGCGGCCCGCGATCTCCGCGCGGCCTGGGAGGATGTGCCGGAAAAGATGTGGCAGGAGTTTATCAGCGGACGCTCCCCCTACAGCCTGCACACCAACCTCTTTTTTTACCGGCGACAGCAGCAAGAGAGGGTCCTGGCGCTGTTTGCACAGGGCGCGGAGAGCCTGAGCGCAACCGAAGCGGCCGCGGCCCTGGAACTGGAGCGTTTCCGGGCCGAAGCGCTGCTGGCGGCGATGACGCGCGGGGAGGTGCTGGGCGTGGTGGAAGCAACCGGGGAACTGCGTTACGCGCTCAAAGCGGTGGCCGAGGGCCGCTCCGGCGTTCAACCCGGCGACGAAAGCGTCGCCGCCCGCAACCTGGAGATGATTCTTTCGCGACAGTTCCAGGACCTTTCCAATGCCGCCACCATCGGCGGGTATGCCGGCGAAGGACGCGTGGCGGTCAGCGGCGTGGTGGATGCCGTGGGCAGGATCCTGGCGCTCGGCAAGGCGTGGGACCTGGCGCCGATCGTCCGCGAACAAGTGGCTGCCGGACGGCTGTACAGCTTCCTTATCTATATGAAGAAGGGAGGCGCGAGCGCCCAGCCTGTCTTCGGCTTTTCGGCCGACGCGCCGATGCCGGAGCTGGCCCGCCGGCGCCTGGCGCAGGCGTTCTCCAGCGCCAACGCCCGCCAGGAGCTGGAGCAGGCGCGCTTGCCCCTGGACACGCTGACGCCGGCCATGCGGCGCTTGGTGGCGGCCTATGCAGAGGCCGCGGCCGGAAACGAGGCTGCCGCCCTGCAGATCCTGCAGGCGCAGGAAACACCGAATCTCACGCCCGGCCTGGCCGCGGCGTTCCTCCGGATCCGGGACGCGGCGATCCTGTCAGGAGACGGGCAATTCACGCAGATCGCCGACAGCCTCCGCGCGGCGTTGGCCGGCACCGAGGCGTATGACCAGTATTTCGGCGAAGGGCGCGAGGAATCAGCCTGGGCGTGGCTGGCCAACGGCCTGGGGCCGCATCTCAACGTGCTGGAGCATCTGGCCCGCCAGGCCAGGTTGACGCTCGCGCCGCCAGCCGCTTTTTTGGGCCGGCCCGCCGAAGAGGCCCTGGACCGCATGCTGGGCGCCGCGGCCGCGACCCTGGGCATTCTCCTGCAGCCTGGCAGGGTCCTGCTGGGCCTCTCCCGCCAGCCTTCCCGGCTGGTGGCGGATGTCGTGCGGGCCATGTTCGCGGGCCAGGCGCTTCGCGCCATGCCGCTCCTGCAGGCTGATCCCGTGCGGGGAGCGGAGGTGGCGGAACAGTGGCGGCAGTATCTGATCGCCGCCCACGCCAAATACCGCGACCGGCCTCAGGGGCAGCGCCTGCAGCCGCGGGATTTGGATCCGAACGCGCTGCAGCTGCTGGTGCGCCTGGGCCGCAGCCGGCCGCGCGCCACGGACGACGACCTGGAGCGGCTGGGCGCGTTCCATCTGGACCAAAAATATTATTTGGCCGCCCGCACCCTGGCGCGCCTGCCGGTCAAGGAAGCGGCGGCCATCCTCTTTCATGAATGGCTGGAAGATCAGGGTTTCAGCCACGCCGAGGCCCGCGACCTGGTGGAATCGGTCACGGGTTTCCAGCATGACTGGCTGGTCGGCCGGGCCGGGTTGTCCCTCGCCCCGGTCACGCTGACCGTGAGTTCGCCGGCGCTCTATTTTCTCCTGAGCAACACGCGTCTGGCCGCCGCGCTGTCCTTCGCCGTCGCCGCGGCGCTCGCCGGATTGTTCCTGGCCGGAACGATCTCAGCGCCCGCCGCCGCCGTGCTGGCCGCGATCCTGGTGCCCGGGCTCTGGATCGTGCGCCGGATCCTGCCCCTTATCCAGCAGACCGGCACGCGCCGGATCGCATCGCCTTTCGCGCCGCGGCGCCAGCACCCGGACGTGGACCAGCTCATGCGCGAAGCCCTGCCCGAACTCTCCCGGCTGCTGTCCCAGGCCCAGGCGCCGGTTGAAGTTCCGGCGGAATTGAAATTGCAGATCTTCCGGTTGTCCCGCCGGATGCACCGCAGCGCCCCGGGGCTGTTCGATACGTTGTTCCGCTATCTGGAGAATCCCCAGCCCCAGCTGGCGGAAGGCGTGAAAGCCAGCCGGGCGGCGCTCAACCGGATGCTTTATCAATACGGATATTACCTGATCGAACTGCGGGCGCGGACAGACCGGCCGGCGGCGTCCGTGGTGCCTCAGCTTTATCCGTTCCGCATCAGCCAGCGCGTGGACCGGGGCCAGCTGGCCGGCCGGCGCTTGGAATTCTGGCGCCTGGAGAGCCTCAGCCGGCCGGAATACCTGCCGCGCTTCACCGGCCTGCTGCTGGAGGATTTCAACCATCCGGCCGCGCTCACGGACGCCATCCGCAAAGACGCCCTGGCCCTGCATCAAGCCCTGGCCCAAGGCCGGCAGTATGTCTACTCCCGCCAGGATCCCGCGGCGCCCCAGCAGGGCGTGTACCGGCTGGAGTCGGCGCATCCCGGCGTGATCGCCCTGGCCAACCAGCTGTTCGCGTGGGAGTTCCAGGGGCTGAGCGAGGAGGAGATCTTCGAACTACTGGCGCGCGTGACCGAGGAGCACGAGGTCCAGCACGCGGTGGATATGTCCCTGGAACTGCTCGCGGGCTGGGGGCCGCTGGGGCTCAACGCCTGGAAGGAGTTCAGCCCCTATGGCGCGGAATTCATCATCCAGGGATTATCTTACAGCCTGACCGCCATCTTTGATCTAGCCATGGAAGGCGACCTGGGCGCGGTGAAACTTTTGCTCGGACTGGATGAAGTCGAGCAAACCGGCCGGCTGTCCGATTTCGAGGGACGCGCCTATACCCGGACGGATTTGGAAGCGGCTTATCTCAGGCTGGGGAACAAGCTGCTGCGGGAGCGGGAAGCCGGACTCTCGGATCTGCGGGCGAAAATGAAAACCGTGTTCCGCGCGATCTATGAATCGGATTACCGCCGCGCCGGCGCCGAGCGCTGGCTGCCGGTCGAGAACCGGATCACCCGGTTCCTGTCGCGCGGCTCCACGCTGCTGCTGTCCACCGCCCTCCCGATCCTGGCCTATCTGGTGGGCGGCGCGGCCCTGGCCGTGGCCTCGCTGGCGGTCTTGATCTGGCTGCCCTCGTACCTCGAGCGGCGGCAGGCCGCGCGCCGCGCCCTGCTGGAGGAGGAAGCGGTCCGCCCGGCGCACCAGCCGCTGCTGCTTACGTTCGCCTCCACGGCCTCGGCCCGGGACCGCAAACGGGTGCGGGCCGCCGTGGCGGACACCCGCCTGCTGGAGCGCGCGGTGCGTTCGGCCCTGCCCGCCGGAGACGCCCCCATACTCCGCATCGGGCCCCGGATCCGCTTTACCCCCACCGGGGCCGGTGCCTTCAAGCGCGCGTATCTCGCCGAGGTCTCGGCGGTGCTCGCGAACGGGGAACAGCGCCAGGTGGATATCGCCATTAAAATTCCGCGGCCCCTGATCGGCTGGGTGGCCCTGCTCCAGCCGCGCATCCGGCAGCTCTGGCTGCAAGGGCACCCCAACATGCCCAGCTACCAGTTCGTAGAACAGGGCGTCATGGCCGAGGAGTTCGTGCACGGCAAGACCCTGCGGGAGTTGCAGGGCGACGGCCGCGACATTGACGGTTCGGTATCGCGCCTGGCCGTGCGGTCTTATTTGAGCGTGCTTAAATATTTGAACGACCGGACCGGCCTCAACTGGGTGCTGTTCGATCCCAAACCGGAGAATATGATTTTGCCCGATGAACCCGGGGCCGAGCCCAAGCTCATTGACCGGGACGGCCTGCTGCCCACGCCGTTCCGCCGCCATCCTTTCTCTCAGATGCTGTATTACACCGCTTTCTACGGGTCCGAGCGCATGGCCCTGACCAGTTACCTGCGGGGTTTGCTCGCGCCGCTCATCGCCCTGTTCCCGGTGCTTTTCGCGTACCGGGTAAAGCCGGACAGCGCGATCTTCGACGGCGTCATGGATGCCATGGGTCCCACGGAAGGCCGCCTCTATCTCAACGAGGCCCTGGCGAGCTGGAGCGCCGGGCTGACCCGCAACAGCCCGTTCACGCTGGCGCTGCAGGACTATTTGGAGACCGGCCTTCCCGAGTACCTGCGCACCGCGGGCCTGGCCGAGGAAGTGCTCGAAACCATGCCCGGCCGCATTCCGGCCCTGCCCCGGCGGCCCGAACTGGCCGCACCGGCTGATCAAATCAGCGGCCTGCTGGATTCCTCCAGCGTGCTCAGCCTGATCCGGGGCATCAGCGCGATCGAGGCCCGCGCGGAAGAGCTCAGCGACGCCGAGCTGGCCCGCCATGCGGAGCGCCTGCTCATGCTGCTCGAACCGTACCGGGGGCGCGTGGCCGTGGCCGCGTACCGGACCCTGGCCGCGATCCAGCCGCGGCTGACGCCGTCCTTGAGCAAAATGATCCGAAAGAAGATGGATAAAAACGACCGCCTGGGCATGCTCTCGGTGTCTACCTTTGCCGGCCGGCTCACCCGGCTGCATGAATACCTGCTCGCCGATCCCGGCATCCGGGCTCTGCTCCTGCGGCCCGAGGGCGCGGTGGTGAATGACATCGGCCTGGGCGGTCCGGCGCCCGTGACCACGGCCGAGCTGGCCACCCGCCTGCGCCAGGTGAACCCGAAGATCCGCGTGGCCGGCACGGACCTGATGATCCCGGCCTTCCAGGTGCAGGCCGCGAACGGGATGTTCGCGTATTTCAGCCGGGAGGGCAATCTCCTGGGCCTCTACGACGATAAAGGCAATCCCACGCGGAATTCCACCTGGGCCAGGCGCCTCCGGTCGGCTTTCGCCCAGTTCCGCGTCGCGCCTCAAACCCCGGTGCCGGGATTTGCGTTCCAGGCGGATCCCTACCGCGCCTACGCTGAACGCTACGGGTTCGAAATCGGGCAGGCCTCGTTCGGCGAAGGCACCCGGGCCGATATCAAGCTCTGCTTCAACACGCTCTACCTGTACGCGGGGCAGGAGGCGGCGATCATCGAACAAATGGGCAAGGACCTGCCCGAGGGCGGTTATCTCATTACGGGGCATTCGGTCTCGGCCTGGCGGCGTTTAGGCAAGGCGTATGATGTCCAGTTCGCGGTTTACCGCAAAGCGGACGGCAGAATGGCCCCCCAGTCCGTGCACGTGGCCGTGGGCGACCGCCGCTACGATTTTTCCGCGGGCGGGATGACGATTCAGGAGACCGAGGAACTGGCCTGGATGGGCTATGAGAGCGTGCTGGGATTCGGCCGGCGCCGGACGCCGGTCAACCAGGTGAAGCTTCCGGAACTGCGGCCCGTGGCGGCGGAACCCGTGCCCGCTCCAGCGCCGGCCGAACAGGTGGAGCAGGAACTCCGGCAGGTCGACACGGTGCTGGACACCCTGCGCGGAACGTATCCCCATCTCCCCAGCCTGCAGGAAAGCTTTATCGCGCTGGCCCGCCTGGACCTGAAAACCCCGCAGGCGCGCGAATTTCTGGTCGGGGAGCTGGCGCGCATGGAAACCCGCCGGTCCGGTTACAGCCTCGCGTATTATTTCCCCGAGAATGACCGGTTCGACCTGGGGTACGCGGTCAAAATGCTCATGGCGCATTTCGCCGGGTCCGAGCGGATCTATCCCGAGTACGAGCACATCACCCCGGAACGCTTCAACGCCATGCTGCAGCGCCTGCTGGCCGAGGCCGGCCGGGCGCTCACCGCGGCCGAGGCCGAAGAAGCGGCCCGCTTCCGGCAGGTGCTGGCGGATATTCCCGCTGCCCTGCAGGCGCTGACCGGGGATGTGCGCTATCCGAACATATGCGGTCCCTGCGCGCAGGTGATCAGCACGCTGCTTAAGCAGGCGGGATTGCCGGCCAGAGTGATGTCGTTTCCCATGCGGTTTGACAGCGAGACCGTGGTCGAAACCCAGGTGGCGGGGTTCACGTTCTATGTGGACGGGACCGCGGGCCGGGTGCTGCGTTTTGATGAAACACCCATCGCGCCGGTGGTGGTGCCGGCCGGCGATCTGCAGTCGCGCCCGGAATCCACACCCTGGTATTTGCTGCGGCCAGCCGAAGAGATCAAGGGATATCTGCACGCGCCGGACCTGGAACCGCGGGTGCAGGCCGTGCTGGCCGCGGTTAAAAAAGCCCTGCAGGAAAAAGTGACAGCCCAGCAGCTGGCCCGGCCGCCCACGGCCCGCGGGCCCCAAACGCCTAGATTGGAATTGACCTTCTGGGAGCGGCGCCTGCCCTGGGTACCCAAAGGGTTAAGGCCGTTCGGCGAGGAACTGATCTTCCGCGTGGCGCCCATGCTCCTGTTCCACCTCGGGTACTTCACGCCGCTCGCGGCCGGGATCGGGCTGGCCGTGTTCGGCGCCGCCTTCCTGGCCGCCCACCGGGACAAAGGCTGGACCGCGCGGCAGTGGCTGTCCGCCGCAGGACAAACCGTGCTCCTGAGCGCCGTCTATTTCGGCGTGAGCTACGGATTCGCGCGGGCCGACCTGCCCGCGGCCGGGGGCGTGGCCGCCTATCTGGCCTCTTCGCTCCTGCACAGCTTCAATGAATTCATCACCCGCCGGGCGCCGGGCGCCGGCGCGGAGTCTTTGCAGCTCAAGCGCGCGCCCTTCGCGCGGGGTCAGCCCGGTGAGCCGAAAATTTCCTATTGGGACGAATGGCAGCAGCCCCTGCTGAAGCAATGCCGCGTCCGGCCGGTCGAGCCCAGCGATTCCGACGGCCGCAGGATTTACTGGGCTCTGCGGGAGCTGACCTACGTGGCCGAGGAGGCGGGACTGGAACCCACGAAAGAGGCCCTGGTCCTGATCAAAAAACACGTCGGGTACGGGCCGGGAGCCGGAAAGCGCACGCCGATTTACCTTTTCAAAGCCACGGACGACATGAGCGAGCGTCTGATCACGAAGTTCAATTTCCGCGAAGTCCTGCTGATTGACCCCTACCAGCCGGCGGTTTACATTGATGAGGATTTTTGGGAACAGGCCATCCTGCGCAAGGGCCAGGAGCAGCCCAAGGTCCGTAAAATGAACCTGCGTATCGGCGCCCTGCTGACCCAGGCCGCCGGCGCTCTGGCCTACCTCGAGCAGCATCCCGCGATCCGGGAACAGCGGCGCATGACGCGCGCCGAAGAAGGCCACATGAAGCGCGAAGGGGACCTGCGGGTCCTGGACGCCTTCTATCTGGTCCTGAACCGGGCGATCTCGGAGTTCCTGCCCGCCGCCTCGGGGCGGGGGACCGCGCAGTGGTTCATCCGCGGCCTCAACAACAGCGTGTCCGCGCCCATTAAAAATTTCCTGGGCCACCCCATGGTGGAAAACCTTGATTTGCTCATGCGTCTGGGCGGGCTCCGGCAGACCGTGCGGGCCGCCCAGGACGCCTTTAACCGCTGGCAGTTCCGCAATCTCAACCTGGTTTCTCTCCGCGCCCGCCTGAAATCCCTGGAAGAAGCCGTGGCCGCGCCGGACCAGATACGGCCCGCGCTCCTGCGGCGCCGGCTGCGCAGCAGCCAGCAGGCCCTGAACCACCTGCTGGATCTGATCTCCGGCTGCCTCTATCTGCGTTCACGCCAGGAAGGGGAGCTGTGGGGCTATGCCGGCGAACGCCGGACCATCCTCATGGAGCAGATTGATATCGTCGGGCTCTCCCAGCTGGTCAATCACATCAACGATATCCTCAGCGGCAGTGTTTCGCCCGGCAGCCTGGACTACCAGCAGCTTCAGAAGCGGCTGGAGCTGTTCACTTACCTGTTCGGCCGGGTGCAGGAATACGTCAGGGACAAGGTCCAGGACACCTCGTACCAAACGCCCTACCGGTGGGGCATTTATCACAACCACGCGCCGCGGCAGGATACGTCCCGACAGGGGCTGTACACCCGCCTGGAGGCGGATCTGCGCGCCGGCCAGGACCGGACGCATTATCTCTGGGCCATCGGCGGGGGCGGGGACGTGCTCTCCGCGGTACGGCGGCGGGAGGAACTCCGCCGCTTCCACGCCGAGATCCAGGCCGAGCAAGCGGCCCGCGGCGAAGCGTGCGGGAACTTGCGGGTCGTGATCCTGACCATGGCGGAAAAACGCATCGGCTACGTCAATCCCGAAACCGACTATGCCGCCTGGGAGCGGTCGCAGAACCCCCTGTACCTGCTGCGGGAAGAATCCCTGCGCGACGGCCTGGAACCGGATCTCCGCTTCACGCGCCGAAGACCCGGCGTCATTGCCCCCGAGAGCATCATCGGCACCGCTGAACGCCAGGGTGAAGTCCTCCTGCGCGTGACGCCGGTCACCCGTGTCCTGGGCGCGAACCGGAAACTGGACGAGGCCTACGTGGTGGATGAACTCGCGAAGGCAGGCGACGCGGTTGAAATGTACTTCGTGGGGCTGACCCAATCCGTGGGAAAAACCGCGGAGCAACTGGCCGCCCTGATCGCCGCGCGGCAGGTGGAAACCGGGGGCGGGGTGTCCCTGGAACTATATGAGCACGGCGGCGACGCCATCGCATTGATGCACGCCGGGGATAAGGAAACCGTGGTTTCGCCCACCAATGAAAAATTCGCCGTTCAGGTCACCCAGTGGCTGGTCAAGAAACTGCCGGGCCTGGAGGCGCATTTTACTCTCAGCGGGCTCGGCAATGATTTTGAATCCTATCATAAGTGGATCAACGAGGTGGTCCGCACCCTTTTGCGCGATGGCGGCGTGGCCGAGATCGTGGCGCCCTGGGCGCCGGGCGTGCTGGAGGGGGCGCGCCTGGCCGAGCGCGTGGGCCGGGAGGTGGAGTCCCACGCCAATAAACGCGGCTTGTCCCAGATCACCGGCCGCTCGGTCCTGAACGCCGTTTACGGCTTTCTGCGCCGCGGCCAAACCCTACCCCTGCTGGGCGCCGGGCTGAAGGCGCTGGAACGGTCTTTCCTGGGCGTGGACCGGGCACCGGTCCGCCGCAACCTGTTCAAGTCGGTGTTTGGCTATTCCCGCGAGGGCAAAGCCCGCAGGCGCGGAGACTTCCACGCCTTGATCAGCCACGAGCAAAAAGGCGAGATCGCCAAATTTTCGCTGGTCATGCCTTTTGCGGCTTTTGCCCGGGTCAGTGACCGGCGGGAGCAGGAAACCGTCAGGCAGCTGTGCTCCCAGCCGTTCAGCCACTACCGCGGCCAGGAAATCCAGCACCTCATCACCCAGCTGTCCATCCTGAGGAGTTCGCCCAATCAGAAGATCACCCGTCTGGACCACGCGTACCGCCGGATCGGCATTACGACCGAAGCGGGGAATGTCACGCTGGAAGGGTTCCCGGAAGAAGTCGCGGTTTCCAAGGCCGGGCTGGCGGAGCAGGAACTGGCTCAGCAGGCGCGGCGTCTTACCGAACGCCGGCCTGACCGGTCCTTGAAACCCTGGGCGCAGGAGCTGATCTTCCGCGTGGCGCCCATGCTCCTGTTCCACCTCGGGTACTTGACGCCGCTCGCGGCCGGGATCGGGCTGGCCGTGTTCGGCGCCGCGTTCCTCGTGGCGCACCGGGACAAGGGCTGGACCCCGCGGCAGTGGCTGATCGCGGCCGGCATGACCGTGGTGCTGGCGGGGATCTATTTCGGCGCGAGCTACGGATTCGCGCAGGCCGACCTGCCCGCGGTCGGGGGCGTGGCCGCCTATCTGGCCGCGACCCTGGTGCACAGTTTCAATAATTGGGCGGCCCGCAGGTTCCCGAATTTGGACTGGCCGGTGCTCGCCTTGGAAAATCCCTATGCCGCTACCTACCAAGTGGAGACCGCCAATCGTAAGTTCGGCCAATTGCCCGACGTTCAGCGCCACGCCTTGATCGAACAGGCCCTGGAGCTCTTGTCGACCTCCAGTCTGGTCCTGCAGGGGAAAATCCGCCTCGTGGTGCTGGGGTGGCTGCTCAATCCCAGCAAGCGGCAGTTCTTAACGGACGACCAGGCGCATCGCCTGCGGCAAGCCATTGACCAGCAGGCATTTCAGGGCGTGGTGGACGTGCACACGCAGCCTGGGCGGCTCGCCCTGCTAAACCAATTCCTGGCCCAGGACCCCGAACTGCGCGTTTTTCTGGACCGCTCCGTCCCCACGGTGGTTGAAAACCTGGGCCTCGGCGGACCGGAGCCCGTGACCGTGGGCGAGCTGGCGCAAAGCCTCAGGGCCGCTTACCCGAGGGTGCAGGTGATAGGCAGTGACATCTTCGTACCCGCCTGGCGCCTCACGAACCGGTCCAACGGACATTTTGCTTATTTTGACCAGCAGGGGCGTCTCCTGGGGGCCTTTAACTCCATCGGTTTTGCTTACATGTTGGACAAGGATTACGAGGAGTATTCCGGCCTGGGCCCGCGCCTGCTGCAGGGCCAGGTGCCGGAAGGTTATATTGCGACCCCCCGGCCGCTGGAGGCCTACGCGCGCGACCACGGGTTCAGCGTCACCCGGGCGATCTTTGGCGAAGGCGTGACCGCGGACGTCAAACTGGTCTTTAACCTGCTGCAGATCTATTGGGACGACCGGGCGCAGATGCTGGACCACATTGGACGCGACGTAACGGAGGGCGGCTACCTCCTGGCCGGCGGGGAAGAGGACGGCAGACTGGCCTTCACGGTTTACCGCAAACAGAACGGCCGCCTCGAGCCGCTGCGCCTCGTTGCCCTGGGCCCTGAAGGGCAGGCCGAGCTTCCGATTCAAGGCTTGAGCCTGGCGGAGGCGGATGCGCTGTCCCAGAAGCTCAGTCTCAACCGCACCACGCCCCAACAGGCGATAGCCAAACTTGCCTTGGAACGCCAAATGGCCCAACCACCCGCCCCGGCGGCGCAAGTGCTGCCTGATCTAGGCGAGACGATCAACCGGCTGGTTCAAGCAGAGATGAAATTCCCGGCCTATTCTCCTGGCCAGCGCCAGCAGGCGGTCGCCCTGCTCGCGGAGCGGTTATTCGACCCGCGCTTCGCGGTCGTGGCGCGCGCACGCATGGCGGCCGAGGCCTTGCTCAATGACGCCGGCTTGCGTGCGCTCCTTACCCCGGAACAAAAAACCGTTCTGGAGTCGGCTCTCGGCCGGCAGTCCTATCTCGGGTTCATCAACCTTTCCACCTATCCAGGCCGCCTGCGGCGGTTGAACGGTTTCTTCTCCCGCGACAGCCGGCTCCGCTCCGTGCTGGAGAGACCGGGCAAGCCCGTGGTGGAAAGCGTCGGCCTCGGCGGCGCGGAGCCGGCCACGCTGGCTGAACTGGCCCAAACCGTCGGCTTCCTCAACCCCCAGGCCCGGGTCGTGGGCAGCGATATTCTCGTGCCGGAATGGTCCGTCCGGGACGTGCGCACCGGAAATTTCGGTTATTACAATGAGCAAGGCGAGCTGATGGGCGCATTCCGGCCAGAGGGCGGCGCGCTGGTTGACGAGGCGGTCCTGCTGGCCTTCTCCGGCTTGAATCCGCGCGCCCCGCTGCCCGCCGGCTACGCCCTGCAGCGCAGACCATTGCAGACCTATGCTCAAGAACACGGGTTCGAGGTCGTGCGCGCCTCCTTCGGACAAGGCGTCCTGGCGGACGTCAAACTGGTCTTCAACATGCTGTACATGTACGAACGGCAGAAAGCGGACCTGATCGCGGAGATGGGCGCGAGCGTCCGCGAGGGCGGCTATCTGCTGGTGGGCGAGGAAGACACCCGCCAGGTCCAGGGCCGGATTGAAAGCCGGATGTTTTTCACGGTTTATGAAAAACGCGGAGGGGAACTCAAACCAGAGCGTTCGGTCATGCTGGGGCCGGACGGCATTTACGAACTCCCGGCCAGCCACCTCTCCATCGCCGACGCCGAAGCGCAGACCGGCCGCCTGCTCGCGGCCGTTATGATGGGCGGCTCCGGCCGCTGGCCGTGGCTGCGGGGGTGGTACGACCGGCTGGAGGCGTGGAGCGGCCGGCTGTTCGGCGCCCGGTTGGGCTGGGTGGCGGGCCAGGTCCTGGCCCCGGCTCTGGCCGAGTCGGGCCTGTTCGTGGGCGGCTTGAGCGTGGCGGGCGCTTTCCTGCTTTCACTGGCGTTCGGGCTGCCGTTCGCCTTGGGGCCTCCGTTCTGGGCGCTGTTCGGCGTGCTGCAGCTGGCCTGGCACCTGGGGCATCTGCCCTGGCAGGCGCGCGCCGGCGCGCCAGTGCGGGCGTTCCTCCGCCAACACTGGCGTCAGGCGGTCAGCCTGCCGCTGCTGCGGATCACGGGAGCAACGACGCTGGCGCTGGTGACGCTGCAGGCGCTGGTCAACCCCGCGGGGATGCTGTTCGCGGGCGTGAGCCTGGCCGCGATCCTGGGAGTGCACGCGCTGGTCAACCTGCTGGCCGGGCCGCGGGGCGGGTTCGCGTTCGTGGTCCAGCCTGAAGCGCGGGAGGCCGGGGCCTTCACTCTGCGCGACACCCTGGTCGGACGCCTGGTCCAGTCCCTGGCCGGCCGGCTCAGCGCCCGGGAAGTAGTTCCCGCGGCGGAACTCCCGGTTCCGGTCGGGGGTATGGAGCGCGGAGCCATGCTCATGCCGGACCAGGCCGCGGTCGAGGACATCCGGCCGGGCGCGGATTTCACCACGGCCGTGAATGAAATGAAGCGCGTCACGGACAACTGGGCGCGGTTATCGGACACGGAACGGGCCCTGGCCGTGGTCACTCTCCGGCAGGTCCTCTTCGATCCGGCTTATCGGATCATCGCCCGGGCACGCGACGCCATCATGGGCCTGCTGGTCAACCCGGATTCCCGGCGCCTGCTGACGCCGCAGCAAACCGCCATGCTCGAACAGGCGCTGGAGGAACAGCCGTTCCAGGGCCATCTTCACATCAATACCAGGCCCAACCGCCTGGACCTTTTATGGAACTATCTGGGACAGGAGCCCGGCCTGCGGACCGTGCTGACCCGGCAGGGCGAGGTCGTGGTCGAGAACATCGGTTTGGGCGGGCCGCTGCCTGTCACCCTGGCGCAGCTGGCCGCCGCGGTTCATGCACTGAATCCCGGCGCCCGGGTGAAGGGAAGCGATGTGCTGGTGCCCTCCTGGATGATCACCGATGCGGCGACCGGCGAGTTCGCATATTACGACCAGGCCGGCCGGTTTCAGGCCGGGTTCCAGCCGGGCGGCACGGCAATCTACGGAGAGAACCGGCTGCAGGATATGGCGGAGTGGTTCGCGCGCCACCAGGCCGGCACGCTGCCCGCCGGGCTGGTCGTGGCAAAGGACCCATTTGCGGCTTTCGCGGCGGCCAACGGCTTCGAGGTTGTGCAAGCTTCCTTCGGCGCGAACGTCCGCGCGGACCTGAAGGTGTGCTTCAACGTCCTGTACATGTACCGTGAACAGCGCGAACAGCGGATCCTGCAGATGGGGCGCGACGTGACCGAGGGGGGGTACCTGCTGGTGGGGGACGAAGAGGACCAGCGGATGTTCTTCACCCTGTACCGGAAGGCCGACGGCCGGCTCGTGCCCCTGCGTTCGGTCATGCTCAGCCCGGACGGGCCGGTGGCGAAAGTTCCGGCTGAGGGAAAGACGGTCGGCGAGGCCGACGAGCAGACCCAGCGCATGATGCTGGCCTATTACCTCGGCAAAAAATCCGCCCGCGGCCGCTGGCCGTGGCTGACAGGGTGGTACGACCGGTTGGAGGCGTGGGGCGGCCGGCTGTTCGGCCAGCGCGCGGGATGGGCCATCGGGCAGTCGCTGGCGCCGGCTATCACCGAGTCGGGCCTGTTCGTGGGCGGCTTGAGTCTGGCGGGCGCTTTCCTGCTCTCGCTGGCGTTCGGCCTGCCGTTCGCCTTGGGGCCTCCGTTCTGGGCGCTGTTCGGCGTGCTGCAACTGGCCTGGCACCTGGGGCATCTGCCCTGGCAGGCGCGCGCCGGCGCGCCGGTGCGGGCGTTCCTGCGGGAGCACTGGCGGTCGGCCCTGACGCTGCCGCTGCTGCGGATCACGGGAGCGACGACGCTGGCGCTGGTGACGCTGCAGGCGCTGGTCAACCCCGCGGGGATGCTGTTCGCGGGCGTGAGCCTGGCCGCGATCCTGGGAGTGCACGCGCTGGTCAACCTGCTGGCCGGGCCGCGGGGCGGGTTCGCGTTCGTGGTCCAGCCCGAGGCGCGGGAAACCGAGGCCTTCGCGTTTCTCAACACCGAATTCGGGCGCAAGGTCTTGGAACTGGCCGGACAGCTGGGCGGGACCGGGCCGCTGGCCGCGGCCGTCTCGGGCGGGTTCCTGTTCACCCAGGCCGAGGTGTTCGACACCCTGCTCGCGCGGCTGGGCATGGGCCGCGAAGCGGTCAACCGGCAGTTGCATCGGGAGCAGGAGCAATGGCAGCGGGAACTGGCCGCCACGGTGGATGACCTGTTCAGCGACCCGGCCTACACGGACCTGCTGCGCGGGTACAACGCGGAGGAGGTTAAACGCTGGATCCAGGTCAGGGAAGCGGACCCGGAGATCGTGGACCGCCTCTCGCGCCCGGAACGGGAATTGTTCGAGCTCCTCAACCGGGGCACGATCTTCCCGGTGTTCGAGAACCAGGAAGTCCGGTTCCTGTTCGTCAGCGGGGAGCGCCTCCGGTTCTTCCGCGACCGCCTGGGCGACGCCTTCCCGGACGGCCTGCGCTACCTGCTGCTGCATGAGCTGCTCAGCCTGCGCGAAGGCCACGCTGCGGCCTTCACCCGCCTGCAGGCGTTCCGCTGGCCGGAAGCTGTCAGTTATCCCCGGCTGGCCAGGCTCGCGGCCGCCGCCCCGCACGCCAAGACCGTGGTGGAGCTGACCGTGGAGAGCCGCCTGACCACGCGCATGGAGGAAGCGGCGCGCCAGGCCCTCGAAAACCCGCGGCACCCCTGGCGGGACCGGCTGGACGCGGTCGTCCGCCAGGTCGGGTCCGTGCGCCAGGTCCTGCAGACCATGTGCATGTCCATGTCCGTGGGCGGCATCGGGCCGCTTTTGCGCGACCGTCTGGAGGACCTGGCCGAGGACCCGGGTGTCCGGCGCGTGATCAGCGTGGCCCCGCTGTACCAGAAGGTGTGGATGCAGCAGGTCACGGTCCAGGGCGGCGCCGGCGTCACGTATCCGGAGTTCAGCCTCCGGCAGGTCGCCACCGGAGACGTGCTGCGCGCGGCCCTGCGGCCGGCCATGGACCCCGAGACCGGCCAGCAGCTGGTGCTCGACGTGCCGATGTACGACCAGCGCGTGCGCAAGGTCCGGGTGTGGGAAGACTACGACCAAGCCACGAGCAGCGTCACGTACTACCTGGACGATTTCGATCCCGCCGAGGCCGAACCCAACGTGTTCGACGTGGCGTACGCCGGCGCGGCCGACAAGTTCGGCGCCGAACGCTTCCGGGGCGATCCGGAATGGGAACGCAAAAAGCGCATTGAGATGGAGCAGAGCTATCTGATCGGCCGCGGCTACCTCGCGCTCCTGGCCCGCCTCGGCGTCAACCCCGACACGGTCATCATTTCCGAAATGAGCGCGGGCACATTCGCCCTGCCGTCTCTGGTGCAGGACGATTTCCAGGAAAACCTGGCGCACGCCAAATTCGTTTTCAACGACCACACGCCCCTCGAATACGCGCATATGAAGGAGAGCCGCGGTTTCCTGGAACGCTACCGCCTCAACCCGGACCTCCTGCGCCTGGCGCTGGAGGAGGACACGGTCCACATCACGGGCATGATCGCGGCCCTGGCCCACGGGCTCTACGGCGTGGCCAAGCTCCACGCCCAGACCATGCGCACCATGCCGACCTACCGCCGGGTGCGGGAGAAAGTGGTGTCCATCACCAACGGGGTCAACCTCCGGTTCTGGCAGTGGCCGGGATTCCAGCAATGGCAGGAGCGGACCGACGAGGAGCTCCTGGCCGCCAAAGTGGAAGCCCGGGCCGCCATGCTGGACCTCCTGGTCGAGAATTGCGGGCTGGACGCGGGCTGGAAGGAACGGGTGGCGGACAAGACCTTCTTCCACTGGACCCGCCGGGTGGTGGATTATAAACAATTGAAGAAACTCTATCATCTCCTCGCCAATGACCAGCTGCGCGAGCAGTTCCTGCGCGAGGACATGGTCATGGTCTTCGGCGGCCGGGTGCACGAGGACGACACGGGCAGCCAGAAGCTGGTGCAGGCCTTCCTCAACCTGATCAACGCGAACCCGGCCCTGAAGGACCGCGTCCTGTTCTTCCCCAATTTCAACACCATGGACATGCGCCTCCTGGCCGCGGGCATGGACGGCACGGTCATGGGGTCCAATGAGGGCCGCGAGGCTTCGGCCACGGGTTTCATGAAGGACCTGGTCAACGGCGCGGTGGTGGTCGCGTCGCCGGACGGCGCGATCCCCGAATTCTGCGTGTTCCGCGGCCAGGAATCGGACTACCCGGACCAGTTTCCGGCCGGCACCCGGTTCTCCGCGGACGCCTTCAATGCCATGCTGCTGCCGTACGACACCACGGACCCGGACGACGGCAACCGCCGCAGTTTCTCGCCGCAGGCGCTGATGCGCGCCTTCCAGCAGGCCAACGCCGAGCTCCGCCGGCCCGGCCAGCGGCCCCGCCTCCTGCGGGCCTCCATGGCCCAATCCGAGGCGGTCAGCACCCGGCGCGTGGCCCGCGAAATGGTGGAATACCTGCAGTACCTTGACCGCCAGGACCAGGAACGCGAGACCCAGCTGGCCGCCGGGCGCAGCCAGGCCGGTACCGTGGCCGCGCGGCTGGGACCGAACCAATTGGAACGCCTCAGCGTCCAAGGCCGCTTCGAGCCGTTCGTGTGGTCATTCTATAATGTGGACCGGCGGGAAGAAGTGGGACGCAGCCCGGCGGCCAACCTGAGCGGCCTGGTGGAAGGGTTCGAGCGTCTGCTGCAGGAGAAAAGCCCGCTGGCGGACCAGGCGATGCTGTTCAACGCCCAGGGCGACGAAAACTACAACCAGCGCCACCGGGGAGGGTATCTCATCGGCTATCTCACCAATCTGCTGGCCGACCCCCTCGGCGGTCCGGGCAATCAGGAAATCCTGGCGTATTTGAACACCCTGGCCGAGCGCACTGAAACCGCCCGCCTGCGGGGCGAGCGGGACCAAATGGTCCGCCTGCAGTACCAGGCCATGGGCTTTGCCGCGGGGCTCCTCGGCAGCCAGCAGGCCTATCGCCGGCCGGCGCCGGTGGAACGGCCCATCCTGGAGCAGGTGACCCAGGGCTACTACGGCATCCCGCCCCTGCAGGTCCTGGGCGCGGTCCTGGCGGTCCTGGCGTTTGGCGCCAGCCTGGCCTGGTTCTTCGGGCCCGGCACCCGGCCGTTCTTCAGCCTCTGGCTGGCCCTGACCCTGATCACCCTGGCGGCCAGCTATGGGCCGCGCTTCCTATATTATTATGCCCGCCTGGTCAAGCCCGCCACCCCGCCCTTGACCAATTCCTCGATCTACCGGCGCATGCAGGACGTGCTCGAAGAGGTCGAACGCGACGGCCGCCTGCCGGAAAATTACCGCCGGCCGATCCTGCGGGTCCTGCCCGTGCAGTCGCTGTCCTCCAAATTCATTCAGGGGTTGCGCCTGGGCATGAGCGAGACCGTGGCCGGACAGCCGATCCTCTACCTCCACCAGCACTTTGACGCGCTGGGCCGCACCTTCCAGCTGGCGATCATGCGCTATCTGATCTACGAGGCGGCGGGCCAGGGATACTGGCGGGCCACGGCCCAGTCGGTGTTTTCCTTCCTGGAGTCCGCCGGCTACCTGACGCATCCCTGGGTGCAGCGCGTGCTCCGCAGCCGCGCGTTCCATCTGCTGGCCAGCCCCCTGCCCTTGGCCGTCATGCTGGGCGCAGCCGCGCTCTGGCTCTTCGGCGGACCGGTCGTGACCGTGGGCCGCTTGATCGGCACGGGTATCCTGGCCTCGGGCATGGCCCTGGTGGGGCACTTGGCGCGGTTCTTCCTGCGCCAGTATCTGGGCCGGACGCGCCCCGCGGCGCCGGCCGCGCCGCCGGTCAAACGGCACTATCTGGCCCAGCGCATCGAGGCGGCCCTGACCTCGCCCACCGAGCGGCAGCTGCAGCAGAGCCTGCAGCTCCTCAACCGGCCCAAGCGGGTGCAGATTGTCTTTAACAATCACCAGCCCATGGGCAGCGACCAGCTGGAATTCGGCTGGCCGCGCTTCCACGGCCTGCGGACCTACTATCCCACTTTCGCCACGATGTATGATCCGGCCCTGCGCGGCGCGCGGCTGGTGGTGAACATGTCCGCGTCTCTGGTGGACCAGCTCCGCCACCAGGTGCGGGCCGCCGAGACCTGGCTGTGGGAACCGCTGGACGAGACCGAACGGCGCGCCGCGGCCGAGCAGTGGAGCCCCGAGGAGGCCGGGGCGGCCCGGACCGCGGTGATCCGGCGGTTCCTGGATGAAAGCCGGAAACGGGGCAGCACGGCCGTGGACGCGTTGTACCGCCTGCTTCTCAAACCCTATGAAGAGTGGACGGCCGCTGAACTGTACCTGGCCCTGAAGATGGACCGCCCGATCGAAATGAACTTCGTGCGGGAAGTGCCGGCCTACCGCCAGCTGCGCGAAACGTTCCTCCTCGATTACATGCAGTTCGTGGCCCAGGGCTACCAGACCGGCGTGCCGGCCGACCTGGCCGCCGTGCTGGCCGTGTCCAACCCCGCGGAACGGGTGGAGCGGTTCATTCAGGGCGGATACTTCGACGCGCCGGGCATGCTGCGGGAATATGTGCGCCAGCGCCTGGCCGGCGGGGACCAGGGCCTGGAATTCAAGGCCCAGGTCAAGGGCCTGCTGCTGGGCTTCTCGGCGGCCTGGATTGATCCCAGTCTGCGGCCCGCGGGCACGGTCCTGCGCGGCCTGAACCGCGCCGGCGAGCCGGTCACCCAGACCGTGAATTTCTCGGGCTGGTACGGCGCGCAGACCGATCTTGCCGCTTTGGCGCGCGATCCCGAGGCCTGCCTGGCTTTCGCCCGCGACCAGATCCGGGTCCTGGCGATGATCGCGCCGGCCGCCCGGCTGGTGGCCGTGAACGCGGTGGTGGAAGCCGCGGACCGGGATCAGATCCCATTTGATCTCGCGGTGCAGCGCGAGGACGCCCGGCGCGAGGCCGTGGGCCTGCTGCCGCTCTCCGCGACCGGGCAGGTGGAATTGACCGCCGCGGCGCCGCATATCATCTATCCCGTGGTGGCGGATCAGAAAAAAGCCGTGCAAGCCGCGGCCGGGCCGGACCAGTACGCGGTGGAGTTCCGGCACCCGGAGATGGCGGAGTTCGCCCTGGATTACATGACCGCCTTGATGCAGGACTACTTTGACCTGCCCTTCTACACGGTCTGGCCCGGCGAGGATGCGCTGGACGAGGAGACCTTGCGGCGGCTGCACGCCCACGGGATCCGGAACGTGTTCGTGGCCGAACACTTTCTGGGACAGACCATCGCCCGGCATCCCGCGCAGCTCGTGCCCCTGGACGACCAGGTGGGGTTCTACTACGTCTGGACCGAGAACGGCATCCAGCACAAGATCGCGCTGTATCCCAAATCCGCCAAGGATGTCGTGGGGTTTGATTTCGGCGACGCGCGCGGCAAGCCGGCCGGCTTGTCCGCTGCCCTGAACCTGGCCAACAACTCGCTCCTGCGCGCCAATGCCGGGTGGGGACCGCGCCTGCACGCCCAGGCCTACGAAGCACGGGCCGAGGCCTTGGGCCTGCCCAGCCAGTACGAGATTTCCTACCTGCTGGACGGAGAGAACGCCGCGCCTTATTTCCGCCAGGTGGGACAGGAAGGCGGCTGGCTGTATTTCTGGAAACAGCTTTTTACCGTCCTCAACCGGACCAATCCCAGTCCGGATTACCGCCGCGAGGATTACCAGGAGGTCGAGATGACCCTCCCGGCGCTCCAGCACCTGCGCGCCGGCCTGCTGGAACAGCAAGGCCGGAGCGTGCGCGCGTCCGTGAGCAGCACGGGCGCGGGTTCCTGGCTGGGAACGTTTTTCCGCTGGGCGGGCAACACGCCGGAACAGCGCAAAGCGTGGGCCATGACCGACATGGTGCTCGCGGCTTTCGCCGAGGCCGGGGTGGACACGCGCTACCGCGACCAGCCCGTGGTGTATCCCGAGGATTACACCCAGCTGGCCTGGTACTACCTCCTGCAGGCCGTGCATTCCGATTTCTGGTGGTGGCTGGATTCCACCAACGAGTACCATCCGGATTACGACAACACCCACCGCCGCCTGCTGGCCATGGCCGTGGAATTCGCCCGGCTGGCCGGCTACGACGTGCGCCTGCCCGAGACCCTTCGGGTGGGTGACGAGAAGCTGTCCCTGCGCCGCCAGGTGGGCGGGCGTTCGACCGAAGTGCTGCCCGCGATCGTGCCCGAGGAGCACTGGACCAACAGCGAGGCTTCCCGTGAAGTTCCGGTCGCCACGCGTGCCCAGCTGACAACCCTGGAACGCCGCGGCTTACTGCCGCAGATCCTGCCGCGGCCGCCCAGCGAACCGGCGCGCAGCCGGCGCGAACAGCTTGTCACCGAGGAAGAGACGCGGGTGAACGAACTGCTGGCCCGGCTCCGGCAGCTGGACGGCGAACTGGCCCAGGCCGCCAAGCTCAGTCTCAGCCGCTGGCAGGACCTGGGCGCGGGCCTCTCGCCGCAGCAGACGGCTGTCTACGCCAACCTGAACCAGATCCAAAAAGACCAGGGCTTGTGGGCGTATCTCCGCACCCGCGCCTGGGAAGAACAGCGCATCGAGCACTGGGATACGCTGCGGCAAAAACAGTACCTGGAAGACAACCACGCCCGGCTGGCCGCGGACTACCTGCGCATGCTGAGTCTGGAGCAAAACGGACTGGAGCTTCAGCGCCAGGCCTTGCTGGAGGGAAGCGGTCAAACCAGCCTGCCCCAGGAACTGCTGGACAAGCTGAACGAACGGTTCGCCCTCCAGCAGGTGTTGCTGCAAATGGCGCAGGACCTCACGGCCGGCCAAGCTCAGCCCCGGGCTCAGGCGCCGGCGCAAGGCCGCTGGCCGCTCCTGCAGGCGCTGTACGACCAGGCTGAACAGCGGGCCGTGCAAACCGGGCGGCCGGACTGGGGCCGGTTCCTGGGCCAGGCCCTGCTGCCCGCGATCCTGGAATCCGGTTGGTTTGTGGGCGTGCTGACCCTGTTCTCCCACCTCCTGCTGGTCACGGTCTTCGGCCTGCCCCTGGCGCTCGGGCCGCCGTTCTGGGCCCTGTTCGGCGTCTTCCAGCTCGCGTGGCATGCTCTGCACGCGGCGGGCGTATCCCGGACGACCGGCCGGCCCCTGACCTGGCGCGAGTTCCTCCGGCAGGCGTTCAGCCTTCCCACCTTGAAAATCACCGGCTTGACCGGCCTGCTCCTGGCCGGAATGCAGCTCACGCTCGCTCCGGCCGGGATCCTGTTCGCGGGTCTCTTCCTGCCCCTGCTGATCGGTTCGCACCTGCTGGTCAACCTGGAAGGCGGCCGAGCCCGGTCCTGGCGGGATCTGGGACAGCGCTTCAAACGCGTCCTGTTCCGGTGGGCATTCCGGGCGCTCAATGCCGGCCAGCCGCTCACCCTGTACGCGGATTTCAACGAGACCATTACGCTCCCGCGCGCGGAACAGGGCTTCAGCCTGCGTGACATCGTGGCGCGCACCCTGCGCGACCCGGCGGCGCGGGAGGCGTTCATCGCGGACTACGACCGCGCCCGGCGGCGGTTCGACGCCGAAGTCACGGCCGAGACCTACCGCGCCTACCTAGCGACCCTGCAAGGCCGCCTGACCCTCGGGCACCTGCGGCGCCAAGCCGCGGCGTGGCAGCTCAACCCGAAGTTCCTCCAGGCCGCCGAACGGATCCGGGAGGCGACCGGCGCCCGGAGCGTGCAGCTGGCCGTGCGCAGCCGCAGCAGCGAACAGGCCCTGCAACTGTTCTTTAACCGGCCCGAGATCAGCCAAGCCCTCGGGACCCGGGACATCGCGGTGGATGAGGTCAAGGGCAACCGCCTGGTCTTCAGTCCCCGCGGCAGTTTTACCGGCGAAGTGATCGAAGATGTCGTGCAGCCCCTGATCGCCGACAACAAGTATCAGCTGGTGCCGGAGAATGCCCTGTTCCTGGGCGATGCCAAGGACCGGCCGCACGGCTACCGCTATTTCCTGGACCCCAACCAGGAAGAGGACCCTGGCGCCGCGATAGACGACTGGGTGGCCGGCGAGGTGCGCAGGCGCCTGGCGCATCCTTTCCAGGGCCTGCGGATGACGTTGTCCGCCTGGACCAAAACCTGGCGGCCCGTGGCCGCGCACCCCGGTGAAGACAGCCTCTCGTTCAAGCGCCTGGCAGAGGCCAGCAGCCGGGTGCCGCTGCCGCGGCGGCTGGCCATCGTCGCCGACATGGAAAAAATACTGGCGCGGCACCGGGCCTCGCTCGATGACCTGCGCACCGTGAACGAAATTGACGCCTTCTGGTCGCCCCGGCTGCAGGCCAAGGCCCGCGCCGCCTTCCTCGAACTGCGGGAGCTGGCGGCCCGGGTGGAGGAGACGGACTTGCGGACCCTGCCCGCGGATCAGCGGCCCGCTTTTTGGGACTGGATGGTGCTGACCCTGCTTTACCATCACGACCAGGGATTCACGTTCAGCCATTCCTGGGAGGTGGGGAACCTGGCCGCGGAGATGGCCACGGCGTACGGGCTGGTCAACCAGACCCGGCCGTACGACCCGGCGGCGGTCGAGCTCTTCCGCCGCGGCGGCTGGCTGCACGACGCCGGCAAACTGCTCCTGCCGCCCAGCCTGCTGCTGCGGATTGATCCCCTGAACCCGCGGGAGATGTCCCTCATGCGCAGCCACGCGCGCCTGGGCGAAACCGTGCTTTCGGCTTTCGGCTATGCCCCTGAAATCCTCCAGAGCACTAACCACCACGAATGGCTGGACGGCCGGGGATATCCGCGCGGTCTCGACCGCCGGGCGCTGTCCACGGTCAGCCGGGCGATCTCGGTGGCGGACTTTGTGAATGCGGCGCTCATGCGGCGCGCCAGCCGGCCTCCGGTGCGGACGCTGCAGCACGAGCTGCTGGTCCTGGGCCAGGACGGCCAGCCCCGCTACGACGCCCGCTGGGTGGCCACGCTGGGCATCGCGGCGCGGGTCAGCGCGCCGCTCGGCACCGCGGAGAGGTTCGACCTGAAAGACACGGAGAGGGCCGTTCCCGGCGCGCTGCGCGTAGGGCCGGCCGCGGTCCTGCTGCAGGCCCTGGGCGCGGCGCTGGCCGGCGCGCTGTTCGGCTTCGCGCTCCTGCAGGACCCGGCGCTCACCACGCTGGCGGTTTCCGGCGCCATGGCCGGCCTGGCCGTCGCGGCCGTGCAGCTGCCGCGGCTGCTCATGCGCAGCCGGGTCCTCCGCTCCAGCCTGCCGCCGCTGACCAACGCACTGTTGGAACAGCGGCGCGGCGCGCTGCTGGATTACCTGGTCCGGCAGGGCGGCTTGCCGGCGGCCTTCAATCCCGGGGAGATCCGATTCGAAGTCCTGCCCCTGGCCAGCCCCGGGCGCTGGTGGCAGCGTCTCCAGCTCGGGCAGGTTGAGCGCGTGGGGGCCAGCCTGGTGGTTCGTTTGCATCCTCAGGCCAATGCCCTGAGCCTGCCGGAACTGGCCCTCTTGCTGCGCCACGAGATCTGGGAAGGGTACACGGGCAGCCACTGGCGGGCCACGCTCGCCGAGTACGGTTCGCGTTGGTTCGCCCGCACGCGGGCCGCGGCGCCGGTCGCGGCGCAGGCCCACCTCCCGGCCGCAGGTCTGGACGTCGCGCTCGCGCCAAACGCCTACCCGCTCGGGCTGGGCAGGGAATTGCCCGCTCCAGTACCCGAAGCCATCACCGCGGTACAGGCCGAACGCGGCTGGGTGGAGGCGCCCAACCAGCCGCTGGTGTCCCGTCCGCCGGCTGCGAGCCGTGCGCTCATCGCGTTCTTCCGCTGGATTTTGTTCCCCTCGCAGGCCCGTCCGCTCTCCGGCGCGGTCAGCCTGATTTCGGCCGCGCTGGGGCTGGCGCGTGGGCTGGCTCTGCTCTGGGCTGGTTCGCGCGCCGAATCCGGGATCGTGGTGGATGCCCAACTCCCGGAGGTGCAAGCGTTGCTGCGCCGCCACGGCCTGCCGGACGCCACCACCCTGCGGCTGGCTGCTCAGCAGCGCCTGCGGCTTCAGCCCGTGCGCGTGCAGGCGCTCAACGCCGCCTCTCGCCGCGCGCTGCCCGCGAGCCGCCGTGTCTTGGGCGGCGCCGTGGAGCGCGGAGATCAACCGGTCGTCGTGGCGCCGGAATTCCTCCTGCGCAATCTGCTGGATGGCCCGCCGCAGGACATCCAGACCTGGCAAGGCGCCTGGCGGCTTGGGCGCTACCGGGCTTACCGCTACTGGCTGGACGTGGTGGTCCGGCAAGCCGGACTGGATCAGCAGGAACGGGGCAGGCTGGATCTGCTCCTTACGGCCCTGTCCACCAGCCGGAAGCCGCTGGCGGCCGATCTGCCGGCCCTGCGCAATCTGATGCGCTGGTCCCTGCGTCTGCCTGTTGGCTTGCAGATCCGGGTCCACCAGCATCTGCGCCGCTCCCATCCCGAGGCGTATCTGAACCAGGTGCTGGCCGAGGACAACTCCTTCCTGGCCCAGGCGCTGAGGGATGAAACGTCGGAGGCCGGGGCGGCTTACCGTCTTTTCGCCTTGGCGCCCGCGCCGGAAACGACGTACCGTTTGCTGGAAGCCGGCGTGCAGTTGCTGCAAGCCCAGGGGCCGGCCAGCCTGGAAGCGGGCCTGGAAACCCTGGCGCGTCTGACAAAGATGCCCGGCCTGGCGGGCGTCCGGATCGGCGCGTGGTCCGGCGGCCAAGCCGTGGTGGTTCCTGGGCAGCTGCTCGCGCCCGGATACCGCGGCGTGTGGCGGGCCTTGTTGCGCGCGCTGCAGCAGGCGCCGGTGACGCTGGACGAGCCCAAGGTCCGTCCGGACCTGCGCCGCCTGCGCCGCACGCCCGGCAGCGCGGCCTGAGCCAATCCTCTTGACCCCCATGCGTCCAAGAAATTCCGGGTGAGGAACAGGCAGGCTTGGCCCCCGCAAGATTTTTATTGACAGAATCGGCTCAAATTGGTTAAATTACCGCCTTATTTAACCGATTGCCAATAGCCGTAAAATTTGTATGCGATGCAGGAGGCAGGATATGGCAACGCCTTTTCCCAAAGCCGGGAAGGTGGCGCGCAAGTGGTATTTGGTAGACCTGGACGGCAAGATCTTGGGCCGGGCAGCCAGCCGCGTGGCCGCGATTCTCAAGGGCAAGAACAATCCTCTGTACACCCCTCACTTTGACACGGGGGATCACGTGGTGGCGATCAACGCCGCCAAGGTCCGCCTGACCGGAAAAAAACTGGAGCAGAAGCTGGATTACCGCCATTCGGGTTACCCGGGCGGCGACCGGCACACTCCCTACGCACGTTTAATGGCCCAGCACCCGGAACGGGTTTTCGAGCTCGCCGTCAAAGGCATGCTTCCCAAGAATTCGATCGGGCGGGCTATGTTCCGCAAGCTGATCGTGTACCGCGGCGCCGAACACCAGCAGCAGGCGCAGAAACCTGAGAAAGTGGAGATTTGACAATGTCAGAGCCCAGTGCCACCCCGGCGGCGAGCGAAGAGAAAAGCCCGAAAAAAATCCTCGGCACCGGCCGGCGCAAAACCGCCGTTGCCCGCGTGCTGCTCGAACCCGGCCAGGGCAACTTCTTCATCAACCACAGGCCGCTGGAAGACTATTTCCCCTTTTCCAACCAACGTCTGCTGGTCAGGCTTCCGCTGGAAATCACGTCCACCAGCAGCCAGTTCGATGTGCACGTGACCGTCACTGGCGGCGGGTTGAACGGACAGACCGGCGCCATTCAGCACGGCGTGGCGCGCGCGCTGGTGAACGCGGATCCGGACCTGCGCGCGGCCTTGTCCAAAGCCGGCATGCTGACGCGCGACGCGCGCATGGTGGAGAGAAAAAAATACGGCCGTCCAGGCGCGCGTAAACGGTTCCAGTTCTCCAAACGTTAACGCCGCGGTTCTGTCTTTCCGCAGTTCCTGAAGCGTTTCCTGCCGGGGTTAGCCCAGTGGGAAACGCTTTGTTTTTTTAAATCCCTTTTAGATCTCCTTTTAAATCCCTGATAATAAAGCCTCTTATCGCAATCCACAGGTTTTGCCTTGTTTTTCAATCGTAAAATAATGGGTAAAACACATTATTTAATTGACAAAAATAGGACCGGGGGGTAAATTATCCCATGTAGTGGGGAAAAGTGGTGGAAAGTGGGGAAAACGCATGTTCCTAGGAACATACGAATATACACTGGACGATAAAGGGCGCCTCTCCGTGCCTTCCCGCTTCCGCGAAATTTTAGCTGAAAAGCAAATTCCGGAAAAACTCATCATCACCCAGGGTCTGGACACCTGCCTTTTTGGATATCCGCTGGATGAATGGAAAACGTTCGAACAAAAAATCATTCATCGTCCTCTGAACCGCGGCGACGACCGTTACTTCGTCCGGCGCCTGCTGGCCGGGGCCGTGGAATGTCCGCTGGACAAACAGGGCCGCATCGTTCTGCCCGCCTCTCTGCGCCAATACGCGGGGCTCGCGCGGGACGTTGTCATCGTGGGCGTTTCCAACCGCTTTGAGATTTGGGCGCCGGATAAATGGCAGGACTACCTGCGCCAGGGAAAATCCCTGGAAGAGATCGCGGAAAACCTTCAGGAATTGTGAGCTCCCAGGCAATGCTCGTGAAGAGAGGAGGTGTGAGAAGCGTGGCGATGAGAACCCAGTGCACTGAAGAGACGGCGGTGGTGACGCCGTTATGCGATCTGGATATGTCGGAAGTGGTCAGCATCCGCAACACCCTGACAACGCTCCTGCAGCGCGGCTGCGTGCATATTATCCTGGATTTCTCGCGGGTCAACCACATTAATGCCACCGGCTTGGGGATCTTGGCGGAGAGCGTTCGCCGGGCGCGCTGGCTGAAAGGCGATGTCGTGCTGACCGGGCTCAATCCCGTTCTGCGCGCCGTTTTCGAGCTCACGGGCATGGAAAAAATATTCCGCATTTGCGCCGACCGCGAGACCGCGCTCGGTCTGATTCGCACGGAAAAAGTCATGGCCGCGTAAGCCATGGCCCCGACGGAAGGCAGCGCGTCCGCCGTCCGCCGTCCGTTTTCCCACCAACCGGTGATGCTGCGGGAAACGCTGGAGTGGCTGGCCCCGCAGCCCGGGGGGTGGTGGGTGGACGCCACCGTGGGCGGCGGCGGGCATACCGCGGCCTTGCTGGAAGCCGTGGCGCCGGACGGGCGGGTGCTCGGGATTGACCAGGACCACGACGCTCTGGCGCGGGCCGCGGAACGCCTTGCTCCTTTCGGCGAACGGGTGGTGCTGGTGCAGGCGAATTTCCGGGAATTGCAGCGGATTCTAGAACAGCAGAACGTGCCGGCTGTGCGCGGCATGATCATGGACTTGGGCGTCTCCTCCTTTCAACTCGATAACGCGACGCGCGGCTTCTCCTTCCTCCAACCCGGTCCGCTGGACATGCGCATGGATCAGCGCCAGGCCCGCACGGCAGCCGACATCCTCAACCACGCCTCCGAACGAGAACTGGCGGATTTGTTTTACACCCTCGGCGAAGAACCGCGGTCGCGGCAGCTGGCGCGGCTGGTGGTGGGGCGCCGTCCGCTGCGGACCACCACCGAGCTCGCGGCCCTGGCCCTGCGGGCCTGCGGCGGGCGCCGGGGCAGGATCCATCCCGCCACGCGGGCCTTTCAGGCTTTGCGTCTGGCGGTGAACGAAGAACTGGAAAGTTTAAGCCGCGCCCTGGCCGGCGCGGAACGGCTGATCGCCCCGGGCGGAAGGCTGGTGGTCATCAGTTTTCACAGTCTGGAGGACCGTATCGTGAAGCACGCGCTGCGCACGGATGTCTGGGAACGGTTGACGCCGCACGTGGTGCGGCCCGGCGAAACCGAGGTGCGCGAAAACCCGCGCGCCCGCAGCGCCCGCTTGCGGGCGGCGAAGCGAAGGCCGGCGTGACCGGGCGCAGGCTGGCCCCCTCCGCGGGAGGCCCCGGGCCCTGCAGCCGGGGAACAAGGCAAATCTCCTGCCGCGGGGATGTCGCTCCGACCAGATGGATAGGGGACTTGCTCCGCGTCGCCCCTCGCCATGTTTAAGACGCAGGGCAGGAGAGGTGTCCTGGGTTCCGCCGGACAGCTGGACCGGGAATTCGTCACCATTTATTTTTTGCAGGAAGAGCGCCAGCGGGCCGGTCTGGCGGTCCGGCGGCTGACCCTGGTTTTGAGCGTGATCGCCCTGGTACTGGGCGTGGGGTTCGTCAAAGCCTGGCAGCAGATGCAGGTGATGAAGCTGGGATATCTCCTCGACCAGCACCAGCAGCAGATGCAGCAGCTGGCCGAGGAACACCGCCAGCTGCTCAGCCAGCGGAACGCGCTCATCAGCCTGCAGCGCGTGGAGGACCTGGCGCGGGAAGAACTGCGCCTCGTTCCGCCCCGCAGCGAACAGCTGATTTTTCTTGCGGACCCGGCCGCCCCCCTGGGCGGCGTGTCCTCCTGGTGGCAGCAAGCCGCAGCCTGGCTGCGGAAATTGAACCCACCCGCCCGGCCGTAACGTGGGGCCGGGAAACAAGGAGCGGGGATTGCGTTCGGACGTGAGCAACCGGAGATTCGTGCTGCTGGCGGCCGGCATCAGCCTGGTGTTCATGGGGCTGACCGCCCGGCTGTTCCAGCTGCAGATCGTGCAGCACGCGCATCTCTCCCAACTGGCGTTCCGCCAGCAGGAACGGACGATCGAGGTTCAGCCCGCGCGCGGCCGGATTTTCGACCGCCTGGGCCGGCCGCTGGCGCTGAACCGGGAAGCGCGGTCGTTCTATGCCGTGCCCGCGGAAGTCAAGCATCCCCGGGAAACGGCGGCGCGGCTGGCCGGCGTGCTGGGCGTGTCCGCGCCCCGGCTGGAGCAGCGCCTGCGGAGCCGCAAGGCTTTCGTCTGGATCAAGCGCAAGGCGCCGGACGCCGTCGCCAGCCAGGTGCTGGCGCTGAAGCTTCCGGGCGTTCACGCCCTCAAGGAAGCTGAACGGGTTTATCCCGAAGGCCGCCTGGCCTGCCACGTGCTGGGCTTTGTCGGCCTGGACAACCAGGGGCTGGCCGGCGTCGAGCTCAAGCTGGACCGCGAGATCCGCGGGCAGAGCGGATGGGTCCGCATCGCCCGGGACGCGCGCGGACAGGCCCTGCCCGCCACCACCCGCATCCACAAACCTTCCCATCCGGGCCTGGATATCTATCTGACGCTGGACAAGGTGGTGCAGCATATCGCCGAGCGCGAGCTGGCCCGGGGCCTGGAACGCAGCGGCGCCAAGGGCGGATCGGTGGTGATCCTGGATCCGCGCACCGGCGAAATTCTGGCCCTGGCCAACCAGCCGGATTATGACCCCAACCAGTTCAACCGCTTTCCGGCCGGCGCGCGCCGCAACCGGGCGATCACGGATATTTATGAACCGGGCTCCACTTTCAAGCTGGTGACCCTGGCCGCGGCCTTGGAAGAACGGGTGGTCACGGAGAACGACCTGATCGACTGCGAGCAGGGCCGGGCGGCTTTTTCCGGGCTGGTGGTCCGCGACCACGAGCCCCGCGGCCTGATCTCGGTCCGGGACGTCATGGCGTACTCCAGCAATATCGGCGCGGTCAAGATCGGGTACAAGGTCGGCGCTGAAAAACTCGCCCGCTACGCGCAGACCTTCGGCTTCGGACGCCCCACGCAGGTGGACCTGCCGGGCGAGGTGTCGGGACTGCTGCGGCCTTTCCGCGAATGGCGGCGCTGGACCGCGGTCTCGGTCCCGTTCGGGCAGGGCGTGGCCGTGACCACGCTGCAGATGGCCGCGGCCTACGCAGCCGTGGCCAACGACGGGCTGCGCGTCCGGCCCTGGATCGTGAAGGAACTCCGGCGGCCGGATGAACTCAAGACGTTCAGCAACCAGCCCCAGCCCCAGGAACGCGTGGTCTCGGCCCAAACCGCGGCCCGCCTGCGCGCGCTGCTCGAGGCCGCCGTGCGGCAGGGAACGGGCGGGGAGGCGGATCTGCGGCCGTACAGCATCGCGGGCAAGACCGGTACCGCGCAAAAGCCCCTGCCCCAGGGCGGCGGCTATGATCCGGTTTATCACATCGCTTCTTTCATCGGATTTTTCCCTGCTGACAAACCCCGGTACCTGATCACCGTGATGATGGATGAACCCCACGGCACGCAGTGGGGCGGCCAGGTGGCTGGACCGGTATTCAGGGAGATCACCCGCCAGGTGGTGGCGTACGCGGGCCTGCCCCCGCACAGCGGCAAAGTCTACACCTTGGCCGCGCCCAAAGGAACGCAGGACTTGGAGGGCGTGGGCGGCACGCGCAAGGTTCCCGAAATTACCGGGCTCGCCGCCGCGGAGGCGGAAACCCGCCTCAAACAGGCGGGCCTGCGCGCCTGCCGGGTGGGAAAAGGCGGCCAGGTCCTGGGTCAGCGGCCCAGCGCCGGATTTTCCACCAACGCCGATTCTCCGGTCATGCTCTACTGCGGGGACGCGACCCAGGCCGGCGAGCGCACGCAGGTGGTGGTGCCGCGCGTGGCCGGCCATTCCCTGCGGGACGCCTTGCGCATTCTCGACGGCTACGGACTGCGCGCGGAAATCACCGGCAGCGGTTTGGTGCGGCTGCAGGATCCCGGGCCCCGGGCCCGCGTCCGGGCCGGCGCCGTCTGCACTCTGCACTGCGAAGATCCGGAACAGGCCACCCGCGGGACGAGCGGTTCCTCCCCGCAAGCCGCCGGCCCGGATGCGGCTTTCCGCGTGGCCGGCTCCCAAACGGAACCGGACGGGGGGCGGCCATGATCAGCGTGCCCTTTGATCTGCTGGCCGCCGCGGTGCCGGGCGCGCGGATTTTAAGCCGGCCGCCGGTCCTGATCCAACGCCTGACAGCCGATTCCCGGGACGCACGGCCGGGCGATCTGTTCGCCTGCGTGCGAGGCCGTCAGGTGGACGGGCACCGGTTCGCCCTGGCGGCCGTGCGGCAGGGCGCCGGCGCGGTGATGCTGGACCGCCGGGTGGCGGGGCTGGATCCCGGGCGCACGGCGCAGCTGTTGGTGCCGGACGTGGCCCGGGCGCTGGCCCGGCTCGCGCCGCTTTTTTACAATCACCCGTCCCGGCGCCTCCGGCTGATCGGCGTGACCGGGACCAACGGCAAAACCACGGTGACGTTTTTCACGCAGGCGATTTTGGAACACGGGGCAGGCGGGAAGGACCTTGCGCCGGTCGGCCTCTTGGGAACGATCGCCTACGACCTCGGCCGCGAGCGCGTTGGCGCGCCGAACACCACGCCCATGGCCTGGGAAGTGCAGCGGCGGCTGCAGGAGATGACCGAGCGGCGCTGCGCCGCGGCGGTCATGGAAGTGTCTTCGCACGCGCTCGTGGAAGGCCGCGCGGCGGATTGCGAATTCGACGTGGCGGTCTTCACCAATCTGACGCCCGAGCATCTGGATTTTCACCGGACCCTGGCCCGCTATGCCGCGGCCAAACGCCTGCTCTTCAGACAGCTGGCGCGGCCGGGGTGGAAGGCCGGTCCCAAATGGGCCGTGATCAACGCCGACGATCCGAACGGCGCTTCCATGGGCCGCGCGGCCCGCGGCGCCCGGGTGCTGACCTACAGTCTCGGCCGGCGCGCGGCCGTGACCGCGGAGCGGCTGCAACTGCGTCCGTCCGGAAGCCGCTTCCGCCTGCGGACCCCGCGCGGGTCCGTGGATGTCGCCATCCACCTGCCCGGCCGGCATAATGTGCAGAACGCCCTGGCCGCGGCCGCGGCCGCCCAGTGCCTGGGCGCCCCGCTCTCCGCCATCCGGCGGGGCCTGGCGGCCGTCAGCCGCGTGCCCGGGCGCATGCAGCGCGTGCCCGGGGCGCAGCCGTTTCAGGTGCTGGTGGATTACGCGCACACGCCTGACGCGCTGGAAAAAGTCTTGTCCGCGGCGCGGGAATTCACACGCGGTCGCCTGACCGTGGTTTTCGGATGCGGCGGGAACCGCGACGCCAGCAAGCGCGCGCCCATGGGCGCCATCGCCGCGCGGCTCGCGGACCGGGTGGTGGTGACGTCCGACAATCCCCGGAACGAAAAGCCGGCCGCGATCATCGCTCAGATTCTGGAAGGGTGCCGGCCGAAAGCAGCGTGCCAGGTGCAGCCCGACCGCAGGCGCGCCATCGCGCTGGCGCTGTCATCCGCGCGCCCCGGTGACACGGTCCTGATCGCCGGCAAGGGACACGAGACCTGCCAGCTGGCGGCCGGACGGTCGCTTCCGTTCGACGACCAGGCGGTGGCGGCCGCGTGGCTGGCCCGGGGAAAACGGAGGAACGCATGGAAGACATGACGCTGGGCAAGGTGGTCAACGCCATCGGCGGCCAGGTGCTGCATGCGCCCCGGAGCCGGAAAATTTCCGGCGTGTCCATTGATTCGCGCCAGATCCTTCCGGGGCAGCTGTTCGTGGCCCTGCGCGGCGAGCGGGTGGACGGCCGGGAGTACGCCGCCCTGGCGGTCGCGGCCGGCGCCGCGGCGGCGATGGTCGAACAACCCCTGCCCAACCTGCCGCAGATCGTTGTGGCCAACACCCGCAAGGCGCTGGGAGACCTGGCCGGCGCCTACCGCCAGCAATTTCCGGCCCTGCGCCTGGCGGCCATCACCGGCAGCAGCGGCAAGACCATTGTCAAGGAAATGCTGGCGGCCATTCTTGGCCGGCGCGAAGGCATCCTGGAAAGCCGGGGCAACCACAACAACGACCTGGGGCTGCCCTTGACCTTGCTGCGGTTGACCTCGAAGCTCAAGCTGGGCGTCGTGGAGATGGGCATGAACGCGCCGGGCGAGATCCGGCGCCTGGCCAAGCTGGCCAAACCGGCGGTGGGCCTCATCACCAATATCGGCGACGCGCATCTGGGTTGTTTCCGCAGCAAGCAGGCGCTGGTCGCGGCCAAGCTCGAATTGATCGCCGAATTGCCGTCCGACGGCGTGGCGGTCCTGAACGCGGACGATCCGTACCTGGCCAAGGCCGGACGCAAGCTGAAGCGCGTGGTGTGGTTCGGCCGCGCGCCCCAGGCCCACGTGCGGATCGGGGAGATCACCGTTCGGCTTTCCGGCACGCACGTGACCCTGGCGTGCGAGAACGAGAAGCAGCATGTCCGGCTGGGGGTGCTCGGCGCCCATCAAGCCTGGAACGCCGCGGCCGCGGTGGCCGGCGCCGTGGCGCTGGGCCAGCCTTTTAAGACGGCGTGCCGCGCGCTGGAGGGATTCCACCAGAAAACGCCCATGCGCCTGGAACTCCTGCGCATCGGCCAGCACCGCGTGCTGAACGACGCCTACAACAGCAACCCCCAATCCGCCGCCAGGGCGCTGGAGCTGCTGGGACAGCTGCCCTCGCCCGGCCGGAAATTTTTTATCGCGGGCAGCATGCTGGAACTGGGCGCCCAATCCGTCACGGCGCACCACGCCCTCGGCCGGCAGGCCGCCCAGGCCGGGGTGCACGGCCTGATCACGGTCGGCGAAGAGGCCCGCGGCATCGCCGTGGGCGCGCGCCAGGCCGGAGGGCTGCAGTGGATCGTCAAAATGGATTCGGCCGAAGAAGTGCTTGCGTGCCTCAAACCACGCCTCTCCGTGCAGGGCGACCTGATCCTGATCAAAGGGTCGCGCCGGATCGGACTGGAGGCGGTGGTGGAAGAAATGAAACGCTGGTTAAGGCGGTGATGCCCCTCTCGTAAGAGTTGAATGTTGAATGGACGACACGTTTCGACGCCACCTCATCTTCCCTAACGACGCCCGCGCGACGCCGACCCGACGCTGCCGCCGCCTCGAGACGCCTCCGACGCCGACCACGCCCACGCCGCCGCCGCCCCCATTCAACATTCAACCCTTATTAGAGGGAACGTCATTGCGAGCCCCCGAAGGGGGTGTGGCAATCTCGCCTGGCAAGGTCAGATTGCTTCGTCGCACCGCTCCTCGCAATGACCTAGCTGTCAGGACGTTCACGACCTATCAGGAGGACGGCGTGCTGTATTACCTGCTCTACCCGCTGGCCGAGACCTGGACGGTGTTCAACCTGTTCCGGTACATCACCTTCCGGTCGGTGTACGCGGCGCTGACGGCCTTTGCCGTGTGTCTGGTGGTCGGCCCGCCGGTGATCCGCTATCTGAAGACCCGGGGCATCGGCCAGAACATCCGCAAGGAAGGCCCGGACCGGCACCAGCAGAAGGCCGGGACCCCGACCATGGGCGGCCTGATCATCCTGGCGGCCATCGCCAGCAGCCTCCTCCTGTGGGCGCGGTGGGAACAGTCCGGCATCGGCGTGCTGACCTTCGCCCTGCTGTGGTTTGGGCTGGTCGGGTTCCTGGACGACATGCTCAAGACCCGGCGCCACCAGTCCAAGGGGCTGTTCGCCCGGGCCAAGCTGGTCCTGCAGCTGGCGGGCAGCGCGCTGATCATGCTCTGGGTCCTGCAGATGGGGCAGAACTGGCCGCTGGCCGCCTGTCTGAACGTGCCCTTTGTCTCGCAGCCGGTGTGCCTGCCCGTGTGGTTGTATTTCCTGTTCGGCATGCTGGTGATCACCGGCGCGAGCAACGGCGTCAACCTGACGGACGGGCTGGACGGCCTGGCCATCGGCGCGCTGGCCTTGGTGGCCGGCACGTTCAGCGTCATGAGCTATGTGGTCGCCAACGCCAAATTCGCCGCCTACCTGAAGGTGATTTTTATCCCCGGGGGAGGGGAACTGACCGTGGTCTGCAGCGCGGTGGTGGGCGCGGCGCTCGGCTTCCTCTGGTTCAACGCCCATCCGGCCGAAGTGTTCATGGGCGACACCGGTTCCCTGGCTCTGGGCGGGCTGCTGGGCACCATGGCGGTCCTGATCAAACAGGAATTGCTGCTGGTCATCGTGGGGGGCGTTTTCGTGGCTGAAGTGCTGTCGGTCATGATCCAGGTGACGGTGTTCAAACTGACGAAGAAGCGCGTGTTCCGCATGGCGCCGCTCCACCATCATTTCGAGCTCGCGGGCTGGTCGGAACCGAAGATCATCACGCGGTTTTGGATCGTGGCGATCCTGCTGGCGGTGTTCACGCTGAGCACGCTGAAATTGCGCTAAGGACGGACGGGAGGAAAACGTGGTGGAAGTGCAGGGAAAGCGGATCCTGGTGGTCGGCATGGCGCGGAGCGGCCTCGCGGCCGCGGGCCTGCTGTTGAAACACGGGGCCCGCGTCACGGTCACGGACCAGAAACCGGCTGAAGCGCTGGCCGCGGCCGCGGAACAGCTCCGGAGCATGGGCGCGGCCGTGGAGACCGGCGGCCATCACCCGGACAGCGTCAAGGAGGCGGATCTGATCGTGATCTCCCCGGGCGTGCCCACCAGCGTGCCGCTGGTGCGGGAGGCGGAGGAATTGCGCATCCCCGTGATTTCGGAGCTGGAACTGGGATACCGGTTCTGTCGGGGGCGGGTCGTCGCGGTGACCGGCACCAACGGCAAGACCACCACCGTGCACCTGCTGGCGAAGATCTTCAGCGACGCGGGCGTGCCGACGGCGCTGGCCGGGAACGTGGGGGTGCCGGTCACCCAGGTGGCCGAGGAAGTGCCGGAAAACGGCGTGGTCGTGCTCGAGGTCTCCAGCTTCCAATTGGAGACCACGCGGATGTTCAAACCCCGCGCCGCGGCGATTCTCAACATCACCCCCGACCATCTGGACCGCTATCCGCAAATGCAGGCGTACGTGGAGGCCAAGGCGCGCATCATGCGCAACCAGGATCCGCAGGATTTCCTGGTTTTGAACGGCGACGACAAATATACGCCGCTTCTGTCCACTCAGGCGCAGGCGCGGTTGCTGACGTTTTCCCGGTTCCGGCCTCCGGAGATCGAAGGCACCTGGATCGAAAAAGGCATCCTGCAGTACCGGGTGTTCGGCCTCGGGCAGGGGGAGCTGCTGCTGGCCGACGAACTGCTCATTCCCGGCCCGCACAACCAGGAGAACGCCCTGGCCGCCGCCGCGCTGGCGTTGAGCCAAGGGGTGAAGCCGGCCAGCCTGGCGAAGAGCCTGCGGGAGTTTCGGAGCGTGCCCCACCGCCTTGAACCGGTGGCGCTGGTCGGCGGCGTGAGGTACGTCAACGACTCCAAAGGCACGAATGTGGACGCGGTCTCCAAGGCCCTGCAGAGTTACCAGGCGCCGCTGGTGCTGCTGCTGGGCGGCCGCGACAAAAACGGCGACTTTACCGCGCTGCGCGAACTGATCACGCAGCGGGTCCGGGCCGTGGTGGTCATGGGCGAGGCGGCGGATAAAATCGCCAAACAGATCCAGGGCACGGTGCCCGTCCACGCCGCGGAGCGCATGGAGCCGGCGGTGCGGACCGCCGCTTCCCTGGCCCGGGAAGGGGACATCGTGCTGCTGTCGCCGGGTTGCGCCAGCTTCGACCAGTTCGCCAATTATGAAGAACGCGGCGAGGCGTTCAAGTCCGTGGTGCGGAAGCTGGAGCAGGAAACCGGCGAAGGAAATGCCGCGCCATGACCGCGAAAGCCGGCGCCTGGGGCAATGTGGACGTCACGCTGCTGGCCCTGACCACGGTGTTGGTGGGGTTTGGCCTGATCATGGTCTATTCCGCCTCCAGCATCCTGGCCATGAAGGCTTACGGCGACTTCTATTATTTCATCAAACGCCAGCTGTTGTGGGCGGTGCTGGGATTCGGGGCGCTCTGGCTGCTCGCCCAGTACCCGTATCCGCGGCTGCGGCCGTGGGTGAAGCCGGTCCTGCTGGTTTGCGGACTGTGCCTGGTGGCCGTGCTGTTTTTCCCGGTGGGCAAAACCGCCGGCGGCGCCCGCCGCTGGCTGGCTCTGGGCCCGCTCTCGTTCCAGCCGGCGGAACTGCTCAAGATCGCGGTCGTGCTGTATCTCGCGGACGCGCTGGCGCGCAAGGAGGGCAAGCTGGGCTCGTGGACCGAAGGGTTCCTGCCGCCGCTGCTGGTGGTGGCGGGGTTCGCGGGATTGCTGCTGCTTCAGCCGGACCTGGGAACCGCGGTGATCCTGGTGGCCGTGAGCCTGGCCCTGATGTACGCGGCCGGGGTGCGGTTCGCCCATTTGCTGTCGCTCCTGCTCCTGGCGCTGCCCGTGGTGTTTTATTTGATCTTTCAGGTGGATTACCGGCGCCGGCGGCTGGACGCTTTTCTTGATCCCTGGCAGGAGCCGCTCGGCAAGGGGTTCCAGGTCATCCAGTCGTTCCTGGCCCTGGGCAGCGGCGGGCTGTGGGGGAGGGGTCTGGGCGAAAGCCAGCAAAAATTGTTTTACCTGCCGGCGCCGCACACGGATTTTATTTTCAGCATCGTGGGCGAGGAACTGGGATTCGCGGGAGCTTTCGGTCTGCTGCTGCTGTTTGGTTTCTTGATCTGGAAAAGTTTCAGCATCGCCCGGCGCTGCCCGGACCAATTCGGGAAACTCCTGGCCGGAGGATTGGCGCTGATGTTCAGTCTGCAGGTCGTGGTCAACCTGGGCGTGGCCACCGGGCTGTTTCCCACCAAGGGGACTCCGCTGCCGCTGATCTCGACCGGAGGATCGTCCCTGTTTTTCACGCTGGCGGGCATCGGCATTCTCCTGTCCGTGTCGCGCACCCTGCCGGAGGAACCCGGCTGATGGCCAGGGTGACGACGTTTGGAATTTGCGGAGGCGGGACCGGCGGCCATATCTTTCCGGCGCTGGCCGTGATCCAGGCACTGAGGCGGGAGGACCCGGACGTGCCGCTGTGCTACTTTGGGCGCGCGGGGGGCAGGGAGGCGGAACTGGCGGCCGCGCAGAAAATCCCCTTTTGCGGGCTTGCGCTCAGCGGGCTGGAACGGCGCCTGACCTGGAAAAACGTCAAGACCTTCTGGCAGGCCTCGCGGGGTTTCGGGCAGGCGCGCCAGGAGCTGCGGCGCTTGAACGTGCGGGTGGTTCTGGGCACGGGCGGCTATGTCTGCGGCCCGGTCATGATGGCTGCGGTCAGTTTGAGGCTGCCGACCATCATTCACGAGAGTAATTTGATCCCCGGCCTGGCCAACCGCCTGGCTGGGGCCTGGGCGACCAAAGTGTGCCTGAATTATTCCCAGGCGGCCGAATATTTTCCGGCGGAACGGGTGATGGTCACCGGCTTTCCCCTGCGTGAAGGCCTGAACGTGCCGACCCGGACCGAAGGCTGTCTGGCATACGGGCTGGATCCCGGGAAACCGGTGCTGTTCATCTTCCCCGGCTCGGCCGGCGCGCACCGCATCAACCTGGCGGTGGCCGAAGCCCTGCCGGGCCTGAAGCACCGCTGGCCGGACCTGCAGGTTCTGTGGATGACCGGCGAGGCGGACCTGGAATTGGCCAAGGCCGCGGTGGCGCGGTCCGCGCTCGCGGGCGCGGTGCACGCGTTCATCACGGCGGTACCCGAAGCCTACGCGGCCGCGGATCTGGCGCTGGCCCGCGCCGGCGCCGGAACCGTGGCGGAGCTGTCGGCCACCGGCACCCCGGCCCTGCTGGTGCCGTATCCTCACGCCACGGCCAACCATCAGCTGCACAACGCGCAGCTGATGCAGAAATTCGGCGCGGCCGAGGTGCTGTTGGACCAGGACGTCAGCGTCCGGAACATGCTCGCCCGGCTGCTGCGCGCCATGAAACGGCTGTCGTTCATGCGGGAGTGCGCCGCGGTGCTCGCGGCCGACTACCCCAAGCACGCGTCCCAGGTTCTGGCGCGCCTGATGATCAAACTGGCGCTCAAGGCCAGGTGAAGGCGCGCCAAACCTGAAGGGTTCGTAGGGGCGGCCCTGCGTGGCCGCCCGAATGGCGGCGAAAAGGCGAATGGGCGACCACGCAGGGTCGCCCCTACTTAAAGGAAGGAAGTACCGAGCATGCGCACGAAGCAGTCCATCCATTTCGTCGGCATCGGCGGCGCGGGCATGAGCGGCATCGCCGAGGTCCTGCTCAACCTGGGGTACCGGGTTTCGGGCTCGGACCTGAAGGCGTCCGATGCCACGCGCCGGCTCCAGCGGCTGGGGGCCGCGGTGCGCATCGGCCACCGGGCGGACAATCTGCCCGAGCACGTGGACCTGGTGGTGGTTTCCAATGCCGTGCCGGACACCAACGTCGAACTCGTGGCGGCGCGCGACCGCCGCCTGGCCGTCATGCCGCGGGCCCAGGTGCTGAACGACCTCATGCGCCTGAAACAGGGGCTGGCGATCGCCGGCACGCACGGCAAGACCACGACCACCTCCATGCTGGCCTGGATCCTGGCCCGGGCGGGCTGGGACCCCACGCTGGTGATCGGCGGCGTGCTCAACAACCTCAAGCAGGGCGCCCGGCGGGGCCGCGGCGACTACTTCGTGGTGGAAGCCTGCGAGGCGTTCGCTTCCTTCCTGCACCTGTTTCCCGTGGCCGTGGCCGTGACCAATGTGGACGACGATCACCTGGAGAACTACGGGTCCCGCTCAGCGCTGGACGAGGCGTTCCTGGCGTTCATCAACCGGGTGCCGTTCTGGGGCTTCGCGGTTCTGAACGCCGATGATCCGGGCATCCGCGCGCTGCTGCCACGGGTCACCAGCCGCAAGATCATGTTCGGGTTCGGCCCGGAAGCGGAGGTGCGCGCCGAGGCGCTGGTGGTGGAACAGCGGCGGCAGAGTTTTCTTCTGGTGCGCCGCGGCCGGCGGCTCGGCCGCGTCCAGCTCAACCAGCCCGGCCGCTTCAACGTGTCCAACGCCCTGGCCGCGGCCGCCATGGCCCTGGAACTCGGCATTCCGTTCACCGCCATCCAGTCGGCCCTGGCCGGCTTCACCGGCGTCCGGCGGCGTTTTGAGCGCACGGGAGAGGTTCAGGGGGCCCTGGTGGTTGATGACTATGCCCACCACCCGACCGAGGTGGCGGCCACGCTGGCGGCGGCCCGGTCACTGAATCCGGGACGCCTGCTGGCCGTGTTTCAGCCCCATTTGTTCTCCCGCACCCAGCGCCTGTACAAGGAATTCGCCCGCGCCCTGCTGCTCGCCGACCGGATTTATCTCGCGGACATTTATCCCGCGCGGGAGCGGCCCCTGCCGGGCGTCACGGCCCAGCTGATCGCGGACCAGCTGCGGCTGGAAGGCCGGCCGGTGGATGCCGGCCCCGCGTCCCTGGCCGTGCTGCAGAAAAAGCTGAAAGCCGACCTGCGCCAGGGGGATCTGCTGGTGACCTTGGGGGCTGGTGATGTCTGGCAGCTGGGCCGGGCCCTGGTGGTAACCAAGAAGAGGGGCGGCGTCCGGCGCCGCGGGAGCGGAACGTGAACCCCGCCGCCTCTCTCCGCATCCCGTCCGTGCCGGACCTGCGCCGCCGCCTGGGGCGCCGCCGCGTGGCCGTCCTCATGGGCGGACGCTCGGCCGAGCGCGAAATCTCGCTTCTCTCCGGGCAGGCGGTTTTGAAAGCCCTGCGCGAGCTGGGCGTGCAGGCCGTCGGCCTGGACCTGAAGCGCCCGCAGGACCTCCTGCGGGTCGCGCGGATCAAGCCGGCGGCGGCCGTGCTCTGCCTGCACGGGCCGGGCGGCGAGGACGGCAAAGTGCAGGGCTGGCTGGAATGGATGGAGATCCCGCATACGGATTCGAACGTATTGGCCTCGGCCCTGGCCATGAACAAATACCGCGCCAAATGGGTCCTCGAGCAGGCCGGGGTGCCGACCGCGCCCGGGGTCCTGCTCGCCCCCGGCGACCGGAGCCTGCCGCGGGGGATGCGCCTGCCGGTGGTGGTCAAACCCAACGCGCAAGGCTCGGCCATCGGCGTGTCCATCGTGAAAACCGCGGCCGCTTTCCCGAAAGCCGTGGCGCGCGCGCGCCGCTTCGGTCCGGACGTGCTGGTCGAGCGGTTCATTGCCGGCCGGGAACTCTCGGTCGGCGTGGTGGCCGGCCAGGCGCTGGCCGTGATCGAGATCAAGCCGAAAAAGGAGTTTTACGACTACGAAGCCAAGTACGTGGCCGGCATGTCTGAACATATTTTACCGGCGCGGCTGCCGCGCTCCTGGACCCGCCGCGCCCAGGCCCTGGCCGTGGCGAGCCACCGCGCCCTCGGGTGCCGGGGCGCCACGCGGGTGGATCTGATCGCGGATCCCGCCGGGCGCATGGTGGTGTTGGAGGTCAATACCATCCCCGGCATGACCGCGACCAGCCTTCTGCCCGAGGCCGCGCGGCACGCGGGCATCGGATTTGGACAGCTGGTCTTGTGGCTGATCGCGGACGCCATAGGAGCCTGAGCAATGAATCACGGATTCATTGCTCAGGCTCCGGAGCAATTGAGCATTCAGCAATCGAGCAATAGCAAGAAGCAATTGCGGTCTATTGTCTATTGCTCAATTGATCATGAACTTAACAGAATGAACGCATTGCATAAACGCTTGGTGAGGGCAAATTGAAGTACAGCTACGGCTGGAGTTACGCGAACGCCGGCGCGGCCGTGGCTCCGAAGAAGACCCGGGCCCGCCGGGAAAACCGCCGGGTCAGGAAGCTGCGCCTGGATACCCGGGCCAACGGCGAAATGGCGGGGCGGACCGGGCGCATGCTGGTGGCCTTGACATTGGTGGCGCTGAGCCTCGTGGTGCTGGGCAAGGAAGAGGCTCTTCGGCAGGAAGCGGAGAGAATAGCGGCCGGAGGGGCGGCGACCCTGCGGCAATTTTTCATGGCGGCGGAGCGGGAGGCCACCGCGCCCGTCCCGGCGCCGGCTGCCGCCCAGGCCAAACCGCTGGCCCTGATTTCGGACAAAGGGCTGTTTGTGCTGGACGAAAAAGGCGGTTTGTGGCCGCTGTCCGCGTCTTTGCCGGCCGATCTGCCGGTGCTGACCGGGCTCACGGTGCGGGAGGAGCCCGGCAACCTGGGCGTTGTGCTCAGGAGCAACGTGGACCGGGATCTGCTGTCCCAGCTGCTGGCCGTGCCGTACCAGGCCCAGCTGTCCGAGATCCACTGGGGCGAGCCCGAAGGGCTGGTGCTCTATACCCGGGACGGCGTGAAGGTGTGGCTCGATCCCGGGCCTTCCCTGGGCCGGGACCTGCGCCGGCTGGGGGCCGTGCTCGGGGACATTTGGGCCAAAGGAAAACGTATCGCCGTCGTGGACCTGCGGTACGACCAACAAGTGGTGGTGCGGCCGAAAAGCGCGCCGTCAGCTTTGCGAAAAGAAACGAGGTGAGGGCATGGCGAAGGACCTGCAGGAGAACATCATTGTCGGGCTGGACCTGGGAACGACAAAGATCTGCGCCTTGATCGCCGAAGTCCAAGCCGGGGGGCTGGTCAATATCCTGGGCGTGGGCGTTAAACCCTCCAAGGGACTGCGCAAGGGCGTGGTGGTCAATATTGAAAACACCATCGAATCCGTCAAGGCTGCGGTGGCCGAAGCCGAACGCATGGCCGGCGTGCATGTGGGTTCGGTGTTCGCCGGCATCGCGGGCGGCCATATCAAAGGCCTGAATTCGCACGGCGTGATCGCGGTTTCGCGCAAAGACAAGGAAATTTCCCAGGAAGACGTGGACCGGGTCATTGACGCCGCCAAAGCCATCGCCCTGCCCCTGGACCGCGAAGTGATCCACGTCATCCCCCAGGAATTCATCGTGGACAGCCAGGACGGCATCAAAGAGCCGGTGGGCATGTCCGGCGTGCGGCTGGAGGCGGAGGTGCACATTGTCACTGGCGCCGTGACCAGCGTGCAGAACATCATCAAGAGCGTGGAGCGCGCCGGGTACGCGGTCGAGGACATCGTGCTCCAGCCTCTGGCCAGCGCCGAAGCCGTGCTCACGCCGGACGAGCGGGAACTGGGCGTGATCCTGGTGGATATCGGCGGCGGCACCACCGACATCGCGATTTTCATCGAGGGCTCGCTCTGGCACTCCAGCGTGATCGCCATCGGCGGCAACCAGCTCACCGCGGACGTCGCCATCGGCCTGCGCACGCCCAATCATGAGGCCGAGGAGATCAAGCGCAAGTACGGCTGCGCCCTGGTCTCCCAGGTGGACGAAGGGCAGGAGATCATGGTGCCGGGCGTGGGCGGGCGGCCGCAGCGCTCCCTGCTGCGGCGCGAACTCGCCGAGATCATCCAGCCCCGCATGGAGGAGATCTTCGAACTCGTGGACATGGAGATCAAGAAAAACGGGTTTGAGGAAAAGGCCGCGGCCGGGGTGGTGCTCACCGGAGGGGCCTCCCTCCTGGCCGGCACCGAAGCCTTGGCCGAGGAAATCCTGAAAGTGCCGGTGCGGGTGGGCGTGCCCAAGAACATCACGGGACTGATTGACAGCGTGACCGCGCCGCAGTTCGCCACGGCCGTGGGCCTGGTGCACTTCGGCGCCCAGAGCCGTCCGGCCGGGCGCCATCCCCGCTTTGACAACGAGAGGAACTTGTTCCACCGCACGCTGGAACGGATGAAGGAATGGTTTTCAGACTATTTTTAACCAAGGACGGCAGTCCGCGCAGTCAAGGGATTGCCTTGTTATTCCTCTCCCCCGGCGGGAGAGGGCGAAGGTGATCCCCTCCCGCGCTGGGGAGGGGAATTAAACCGAGGAGGATTCACCACCATGCGTTTTGATATGGCAGAAGATCTTTCGGAGCTGACGGCGAAGATCAAGGTCATCGGGGTCGGTGGCGCTGGCAACAACGCGGTCAACCGCATGATTGACATCGGCATCCGCGGGGTGGAGTTCGTGTCCGTGAACACGGACGCCCAGGACCTTCTGGGCTCCAAGGCCACGCACCGCATCCAGATCGGACAGCAGCTGACGAGCGGCCTGGGAGCGGGCGCGGACCCCGAGGTGGGGCGCAAGGCCGCCCTGGAAAGCATGGAAGAGCTGTCCGCGGCCATCGCCGGCGCGCACATGGTCTTCATCACCGCGGGCCTGGGCGGCGGCACCGGCACCGGCGCGGCGCCGGTGGTTGCGGAGCTGGCGCGCAAACAGGGCTCCCTGGTGGTGGCCGTGGTCAGCCGGCCGTTCTCGTTTGAAGGCCGCACCCGCAAGCAGCAGGCCGACAGCGGCTACGCGGCGCTGCGGGAGACCGCGGACACCGTGATCGCGGTGCCCAACGAACGCCTCCTTCAAGTCGTGAACCGTCAGACCACGATGATTGACGCGTTCCGCTATGCAGATGACGTCCTCCGGCAGGCGGTGCAGAGCATCGCCGAGCTGATCACGGTTCCCGGGATTATCAACCTGGATTTTGCCGACATCAAAACCGTTATGTCGGAAATGGGCGGAGCCCTCATGGGCACCGGCACCGCTTCCGGCGAAGAACGGTCTCTGAAAGCCGCCCGGGCCGCCATCTCCAGTCCCCTGCTGGAGGACGTCAACATTTCGGGGGCCAAGGGTCTTCTGATCAACATCACCGGCGGGAAGACCCTGACCCTGCATGAAGCCACGGAAGCCTCGAACGAAGTGTACGAGTGCGCCGGCAAGGACGCCAACGTCATTTTCGGCACGGTGATTGACGACAGCCTCAATGATGAGGTCAAGATCACGGTCATCGCCACGGGGTTCGAAACGCACGAGAAACCGCAGGAGAAGGAAACGCTGCGCTACCGCGGCAGCCGCAACCTGGATTTGCAGTCCTACCTGAAAGCCCGGGAAACGCAGCGGCGCAGTGGCGCGCCGGACCAGTTGGCGCTCGACGCGGAAACGCTGGAACTCGACCTGGACATCCCGACGTTTCTCCGCCGTAAAATCGAGGTGAAGTAGCGCATGCAGACGGTTCGTCGGTGGATCATCGCGGCGGCGGCCTTGGTCGCGGCAAGCGCGCCGGGCGGGCACGCGCTGGCCGTGGACAATTCGGTCCTGCGGCTGGAGGCGGCCAACCGGCCGGGCATCACCCTCCCGCTCGCCGTCGAAGGCGGCAGGGCCTATCTCCCCCTGCGCCCGGCCGTGGAATACTTCGGCGGGAAAACCACCTGGCAGGCCGCGAACCAGCGGGTGCTGGTGCAGGGTCTGAACGGACGCTCCGCCAGCTTGCATCTCGGTTTGACCAGGTCGGTGCTGGACCGGACCCAACTGGTGCGTCTGCCCGCGAGTCCCAAGCTGCTGCGGGGACAGGTGGTGGTGACGCCTGAAACCCTGGCGGTTCTCTGGCGCCAGTTGGACGCGCAGGCTCCGGTTTATGACCCGCAGCGCGGTCTGCTCGCGGTCGGCGCCAGCCGCGCGGCCCCTGGCGCGGAGTCCAAACCCGCCGCGCCCGCGGCCAAACCCCTGATCGTCCTGGATCCCGGCCACGGAGGTAAGGACCCCGGGGCCATCGGCCCTTCCGGGCTGAAGGAAAAAGTCGTCACCCTGGAAGTCGCCCTTGGGCTGCGCGCGCTGCTGGAGGCGCGAGGCTTCCGGGTGCTGCTGACAAGGTCCGACGACACGTATATCTCCCTCCAGCGCCGGGCCGAAATCGCCAACCAGGCCAAGGCCGACCTGTTCGTTTCCATCCACGCCAACGCCTCCCGGAACAGGGAAGCCATGGGCAGCCAGGTGTTTATCTACAACCGGGAAGCCTCCTCCCACCAGGCCGCGGAAGCGGCCCGTCTGGAGAACCAGGACGCCAATTATCTGGAGATCATCAAAGACGATCTGCGCCAGGCCGTCCACGAGGAAGCCAGCATCACCGCCGGAGGGCTGGTGAGCCAGCAGTTTGAAACCATCGGACTGACCGTGAAGCACATCGAGCGGGCGCCGTTTTTCGTTCTGGCCAAATCCCACATGCCGTCCATTCTGGTCGAGACCGCTTTTATCAGCAACACCACGGAAGAAGGCAAGTTGCGCAGCCGCGCGTTCTGCAAGCGCCTGGCCGAAGTCATTGACCGGGGCTTGACCGGTTATTACCGTGAGCGGCTCTCCGAGAAGGCCAATTGACACTCCCGAACATCCGGATTTATAATAGACCCCGCTGATTATTCCGGCGCGGAGCTTGAGGGCGACAGCGGCGGGGAAAGGTCGAAGCATGCCCAAGACAATATGGAACACCTGCTGGATGCTCCTGCTGCTGGCAGGCGGATGCGCCGCGCCGATGACCCCGCCGCTGGAATGCCAGCCTGAATGCGATCCGCTGGTGCGCCAGCGCGTCCGCGTCGGGTACAATCCCATCGGTTTGGCGGTCACCGCGGACGGGCAGTGGCTGTACGCGGCCAACAGCGGCAGCAATTCCGTTTCCAAAATCAACACCCAAACCTTGCAGGTCGTCTCCACCATCCAGGTGAACGGCAATCCGGTCTGGGTTACCTTGGGTTCCGGCCAGCAGGTGGTGTATGTAACCGCCCGGCAAGGCCGGAGCCTCAATTTGATCAGCAAGGAAGGGAATTATTTGATCGCGGCCATTGACCTGCCCTATCCCCCGGAGAAAGTCGCGGTGGATCCCGAGGAAAAAACGGCTTATGTAACCAGCGGGTTCGCGTCTTACCTGACCGTGGTGGACCTGGTTAAACAGCGCGTCCGGCAGACGATCGCCACCAGCACGGAGTGCCTGGGCGTGGCCGTATCCCCGGACGGGCAGTTCGTCTACGTGGGAACGCGTTCGTCGCGCTACAACCTCCTGATTTATTCGACCCGCGAACAGACCATGGTCTCGCGGACCAACGCCGGGTCGGTCCCCGGCGCCATCGCGTTCGGCTCGGGCGGGGAATACGCCTATACCGCCAATCATGAGTCCGACGATGTGACCGTGATCCACGTGCCGACCCAGCATCCCGTGCTCACGCTGCCCGTGGGGCAGGCGCCCATGGACCTGGCGGTGTCACCCAGCGGCCAGTATGTCTATGTGACCTGCCAGCTGGACAATACCGTGGCGATTCTCGACACAACCCAGCACGCGGTCGTCTACCGGATCAGGCTGGATGTCACGCCCTGGGGCGTGGTTTTCCTGCCGGACGGCACCCGGGCTTACGTGGCGAACTATCTGGATAAATGGACCGGACAGAACCGCATGGAAATTTCCGGGCCGCAGCTGACCCTGGGCACCGGCGCATCCAGCCGGGTGAACAACAATACGGTGATCGTCCTGGACACGCAGAAATACCGCTGACGACAGCCACCTGACCTGTGGGGAATGCCGAACAGATGAACATCCTCTTTCCCGTCTCCGAATGCGTGCCCTTCGCCAAAACCGGCGGACTCGCCGATGTGGCGCAAGCCCTGCCCGAGGCCCTGCGGCGCCTGGGACACACGGTGCACGTGGTCATGCCCCTGTACCGGCGGGTTTGGGACGCGGGCGTGCCGCTGGTCAAACCTTCCCGTTTTCTCCCCGTGCCCATGGGCGCCGGCACTCTGCACACGGAGGTCTGGCAGGCGCGCGGCAACGTTCACTTTCTCCGCTACGATCCCTACTACAGCCGGCCGGGACTGTACCAGGCCATGGACGCGGAGTATCCGGACAACGACCAGCGTTTTCTCCTGCTGTGCCGGGGAGCCCTGGAGCTCGGTAAGCAGCTTGGGTTGGCTTGGGACGTGGTCCATGTGCACGACTGGCATACCGGTTTGATACCGGCCTATCTCAAAACCCTGTACGCCCAGGAACCGGCTTACCGCCGGGCGCGCAGCCTGATCACCATCCATAACCTGGCCTACCAGGGCCATTTTCCTCCCAAAAGTCTGGCCGCTACCGGGCTGCCGCAGGGATTGTTCACGCCCGATGGCCTGGAGTTCTACGGCGGCTTGAATTTCCTCAAGAGCGGGCTCATGTTCGCGGACGCGATCAATACCGTTTCCCCGACCTACGCGCGCGAGATCCAGACGCCGGAGCTGGGTTGCGGGCTGGACGGCGTATTGCGGTTCAGGCACGCGGAGCTGTACGGTATTTTGAACGGTGTGGATTACGGACTGTGGGACCCGTCCCACGACCCCCATCTGCCGGTCCAATTCAGCCCCGGCCACGTGGAGGGAAAACAGCAGGTGAAGACCGCGCTGCTCCACGAACTGGGGCTTTATCCGCTGGAGCGCGCGCCCCTGCTGGGCATGGTCAGCAGGCTGAGCGACCAGAAGGGGTTTGACCTGCTGGCCCAAGTCATGGAGAAGTTGATGCAGCTGGATATCCAGCTGGCGATTCTTGGCGTGGGCGCCAAGAAATACCATGATTTTTTCCTGAAAATGAAGGCGAAATTCCCGCGCAAATTCGCCCTGGTGCTTGAGTTCAATGACCCTCTGGCGCACCGTATTTACGCCGGATCCGACCTCTTTCTCATGCCCAGTCAGTTCGAACCGTGCGGGTTGGGCCAGCTGATCAGCTTGCGCTACGGCAGCATCCCCTTGGTGCGCCATACCGGCGGCCTGGCGGACACCATCGAAAATTACCAGAACGGGCAGGGGAACGGCTTCAGTTTCAAGGCCTATAGCGGCGAGGCGCTGCTGTTGTCCATCCGGCGGGCCGTGGAGGTCTATCACCGCAAGCCGGAGTGGCTGGATCTGGTGCGCGCGGCCATGAAGTGCGATTTCTCCTGGGACCGCTCGGCGCGGGAATATGACAAGCTGTACCAGCACTTGACCGTGCCACCCGCGACCCGCAAGGGGAAACGCGCCTCCTAGCCGCCGCTTAAAAAAGCTTGCACAATACTCCGGTATCTTTTATATTAAGCAACCATTTTTCCTGCAACGCCTAAGACTCCGGGATTGACGGAGACCACAGCCACACCAGGCGTTTCCCGCCCACGGCAGCGGGACCAGAAAAGGGCAGGATGTCGCCCTGCCAAGTGGGCCGGAGACTCAAGATTAGTAGGGGTGCCCGGCCTTCGGCCGGGGGCTCCATCCAGATCGTCCCCGTCGTCTAGTGGTCTAGGACATCGCCCTTTCACGGCGATGACACGGGTTCGAATCCCGTCGGGGACGCCAGCATAAAAAAACCGCCGCATCTGCGGCGGTTTTTTTATGCCGAGCAGGGGAGAGGCGATAGGCGAAAGGGGAGCAGGGCTCAAAAACCCTCAAACCACCGTCTGGATCGCCAATCCTCCCCTGCGGTCCCCTTTCCCCTCTCGCCTATCGTCTTTTGATTTTTAATTTATTTTTTAGCATATTTTCCCCTCACCTTCTGTCTAAACAATTACTACCTAGGAGGTGTCTTCAGTTGACCTTCATCTTCGAAAGGCTGGATGTGTATCAGAAATCTGTCGATTTGGCTGCCGAAATCTCGATGTTTACCGAATCGCTACCCAGGGGAACCTATTATCTATCAGACCAATTAAACCGCGCCGCCTTATCCGTTGTAGCGAATATAGCCGAGGGAAATGGACGATGGCATGCGAATGACAAGAAGTCCTTTTTCTGGATCGCGAGAAGCTCGGCCCAGGAATGTGTGGCTATTTTAGAGGTTTGCTGCCGGAGGAAGTTGATTGACGACGATACGCATAAGAAATTTAAAGAGACATTAGAACGAATCGCCAAAATGATCTGCGGATTGATTGGCGGGATGGAAAAAAGGCATAAACAAGTTGTGGGCAGGGAAATCAAGGATTAATATATGCCCATCGAAAGCCGGTATCCAGATTGTCTTGTTCAAATAAAGGAATGAAGAGGTTTCTATGGGTAGGAATCTGGTAAGCATTCTTGATGGATTAAAAACGGCTGATGACTTTTTCAATGCGATCTATATAAAGGCATATTCAAACTTCATTGAAGATCCGTCTGTGTTTAATGCAATGATGGCGGCGGTTTCGTGTCAGGGATTATGTGCTTGGTTAATTGCTGAAAATAAAACAACCTGGAAGGATATCAAGGAAAATTGTAACGAACTTAGGATTTTAATTTCTTTAGCGAATCATTTCAAACATAAGGAGGAAACTCACGATTCTTCTCGACCAATACAATTGACTCGAGCAAATGAATCTTTCGTTGACCCGGAAGGTGATTATCGTTTTGGCTCGTTTGTTGTCTATTCGGATTTGCAAACAGAGAAAGGGCTTGCGGATGGAAACAACGACTTGGAGTTAATGCTTGAATCCGCCGATCGCTATTTGCGCGGCAAAGTATTTAATACTCCAGATATTCCTTTTTGAATTAATGTACACAATTTGACCATCTGTTTTGTCCTGGATACCGGCTTTCGCCGGTATGACAGCTTTTTTTAGATCGTCACCCCGGCCCGAAGGGAGCCGGGGTCCAGCCACGGTCTAGGGCCCCCCGTGCCCTTCGGCCGGGGGTGAATGTGAGATGGCGAAGTCGAACATAGGACCCTAAAGAAGTGGGTCATTGCGAGCGATCGTAGGGAGCGAAGCAATCTTAAGACCGAGATTGCCGCGTCTCCCCTCGACAAGCTCGGGGAGCCTCGCAATGACGACCTTAAAATGAGACTTCGCCCGGTTTGGGTTTGGTACCCCGGGATTTGCCCGGGGGGCCCCATTGTTCCATTGCTTGATTTTCAAAAAGTTGTACAATCCTCCCCATGCCTCCCGTTCCGCCTGTCATTGACCGCTATCTTCATTCCAATCCCTGGGCCTCGACCCTGGAGGAGCGGCTGCCCGATCCGAGATCAGGTTTGAAATTGTGCGTGGTGATCCCCAGCCTGGCTGAAAGCCAAGATCTCCCCGCGGTCCTGGATTCCCTGATCCACAGCCGGCGCTTGGATGAATGCGAAGTGGTGGTGCTGGTCAATCAGGGGGAAAACGCTCCGGCGGAAATCACCCGCGATAACCGCGCGACGATGGAGCTACGGGCGGTTTACGCCGCGTCGCCCGTTCCCGTCCATTTCGTGGACCGCTTTTCTCGGGGCCGAAGTCTGCCCGCGAAGCAGGCGGGCGTGGGCCTGGCGCGCCGCCTGGGATTGGACCTGGGTTTGGACCGCCTGGTCCGGGCCGGACAGGTCGAACGCAGCTGCCTGGCGTGCCTGGACGCGGACTCGCCCGTGGGGCCCGGATACCTGGACGCTCTACTGGAAGCGTTTGACAGGGAAGACCAGCCGCCGGCCGTGATTTGCGCCTATGCGCATCCCATGCCCGCCGAGGAAGCGCTGCGGCTGCCCATCGTGGCCTATGAGCTTTGGCTGCGATACCTCGTGGCGGGATTCGCTGTTGCGGGTTCGATCTTCGCCTTTCCGGCGGTCGGTTCCTGCACGGTCGTGTCGGCCGCGGCCTATGCGCGGGTCCGGGGCATGGAACCCCGCCGGGCTGCCGAGGATTTTCATTTTCTGCGGAAGCTGGCCAAATTAAACGGTCTGCGGCCTCTGGACACGCTCCCGGGCGCGCGGGTTTTTCCCGCGGCGCGCATTTCAGACCGCGTGCCGTTTGGGACGGGCCGCGCCATGCAGCGCAGCGCGGCCGAGGGGCAGGGAACGTATCTGCGGGTCGAGCCGCCGGAGGTCTTTTTGGAAGTGGCCGAGTTTTTCCGCCGGGCGCCGGAAGCGTTCTCGCGGCCCGCGGCCTGGCGCGGGCTGCCCCGGCGTCTGGAAGATTTTCTCGGACGTGAAGGCGCCTGGCCCGTCTTCGAAAAGTTCCGCGCGCTCTATCCCGGCTCGCAACACTTCACCTTGGCCGTGCAGCACTGGTTCGACAGCCTGAAGATCGTCCGTTACGCCAATGCAGTCTCACGCCAGCAGGGCAGAATCTGGGCGTTCCAGGCGTGGAAGGCCGTGCTGCAGGCGCTGGGACAATGGGAGGCCGCGGCGGACCTCCCCCTGCCTGTGGACGGGTGCCAGGACCTGGTCCTGCTTGCGTCGTGGTTGGAAGCCGTGAGGAAATTGCAGGATACCGTGGCCGGGGATGGTATATACTGAAGGCTACCACGTGAAAGAGAGCGGTAATCATGGTTGGTGATTTTGGCTGGCAAGACCGGTTGATGACCGCGGTCGCGCTGTTCCTGATCCCCTTGCTGTGGTGGCTGGCGCTGGGAGGGATACTGCTGGCGGGTCTGCATTTCGGCCTGCGCGCCAGCATCTGGACACTGAGCGTAGGCCTGGTACTGCTGTCGGGATATGGGTGGTTGTTTCTGTACTGGCTGGTCAGTCTGGACCGGCGCCAGGTCGTCAACGATCTGGAAAGCCTTCCCCAGCGGCCCGCTTACCATGATCTTTACGCGCTGCGCGTCAGGGAACAACAGGACTGGTCGCGCGCGCTCGGGCGCTGGGACTGGCTGCGGCTCCAAATGTGGGCCGTGCCCGTGCTGGCCGCTGCCGGTTTCGGCCTGCTGATCGGCCTGCTGGCGCTGCTGCGCGTCGTGTCGCTGGACGGGATCGAGGCCGGCCTCTGGTCCGCCGGGCTGGGGCTTTCCGCCGCGGACCTGTATCTGACCCGGGCCTTTCAGGATTTGCGTCACACTTTGGGGAATTGATCTTGCGGCGGCCACGGCTTGTACGTTTTCCGCGCGGGGTTGAACCGGGTGAGATTTTTCGGGGTCAAAACCAGAGAAAAAACCAGTTTAAACGCTTGGAGACTCCATGAATATCCAATTTTGGATCGCCGAACACGCGGACGCGATATTCTACGGAGTGTTCGCGGCGTTGCTCCTGGCGGAGATCGCGCTCCGGCTGGTATGGAAGGTGAGCAAGACGCATCGGGCGCTGGAATACGTGGATTCCGGTTTCATCGCCATCGTGCTGGCTTTCCTGATCCGCTCGTTTTTCATCCAGACGTTCATCATTCCTTCGGGTTCCATGGAAACCACTCTGCTGATCCGGGATCAAATCCTGGTCAACAAACTCTCCTATGGCGTGCGCCTGCCATTTTCCCACCGCCTGCTGTTTCCGGGGAGGGACCTGCGCCGGGGCGAGATCGTGGTGTTCCGCTATCCCCGGAACCCGAAGCATAAATACGTCAAACGCTGTCTCGGCCTGCCGGGGGACCGGATCGAAATGCGGAACAAAGTGCTCTATGTGAACAACCGGCCGGTGGAGGAACCCTATGTCATTCACCGCGACCAAAAGGTCCAGACCTGGCCTTTTTCACGGGATAATTTTGGGCCGGTGACCGTGCCGGAAGATCACTTTTTCATGCTGGGGGACAACCGCGACGAATCGGCGGATTCACGCTACTGGGGTTTTTTGCAGAAAGGCATGATCGAGGGACGGGCCCTGGCCGTGTACTGGCCGCTGAACCGCTGGCAGGTCATCCGCTAACCGACGGCTGAAGAATGGATTGTCCTGACAAGACGTGACCCCCCCCGCGATGTTCCGCTGGCAGCCTGTTGCCCCGAAAAAGAGCGGCTTTTCGGGGCGCCGGCCGCCTTACTCCCACTTGCCCAGCGCCTGATCCAGCAGCTTGAGGATCTCCCGCTGATGCTCGGGTTTGGGCCGCAGGGACAAGGACTTCCGCAGGACTTGCTCCGCTTCACCCCGCCGCCCCTGTCTCATCGCGATCAAGCCCAGATTGTAATACGCCGTGTACAGGGACGGATCCAGCGCCAGCGCCTCCCGGAACCGTTCGGCCGCTTCGTCATTCTGGTTGCGGTTGAGATGGATTTGGCCTTCGAAGAACGGCGGCAGGTAGGAGGCGGGCGCCGCGGCGCGGGCGCGCCGGATTTCCTGCAGGGTCAGGTCCAGATCCGACAGCAGGAAATGGTACGGCGAAGGTTTCCAGGGCGTGACCGCGCGGTATTCGAACTGGTCAATCAAGGGCTGGTTCGGGCCGCCCCGTCTCACGTAAACATGGCAGAGATGATCCCAATACACCAACGCCCACTGGCCCGATTCCACCAGCCGTGAAAAAAGTTTCAGGTGATTTTCGTGCCCGGTGGGATCTTCGCTGTAGGATAAAATCCCCTGAATGCCGTATTCGTCCAGCAGGGCCAAACACCGGCGGGGGTCGCCGGTGCTGATGCGGATGTAGTCGTCGAATACCTTGCCGCCGAACATCATCAGGCGTCCGTCAATAAACACCTGCATTTTGCCGTGGGTCTCCCACCCGAGGTATCCGCTCCAGGCCATGGGCGCGAACCAGCGTCCCTGACAAGGCTGCTGTTTCATCCAGGCCACGCCTGCCTTGGGGTAGTAATCCCGGAGTTCGCTCAAGTCGGCGGCCCGGCCCAGCAGGGCCGCGGCGGCCAGCAGGAGCAGGGCCGCTCCGGCGCCAATCAGCCACGTCCATTGCGGAAGCGGGGGCAAAAGTTTGCGGCCCGCCGCGGGCAGCCAAGCGCGTGCCTGGCTTACGGTGGCCGGCAGCGCCGCGAGGACAAAGAGCGGAATGTGGCGGTAAGACTGGACCGCGAGATAAGAGAAGACCGCCAGGGGCAGCAGGTCCGACAGCCGCCAGCGGCGCCAGCCCGCGATCTGGACCAGCCACACGGCGGCCAGCAGCAGGAAAAAATCCCAGTGTTTGCCGAGCTGGGGGGAATTCCATTCGGAGATGAACATGGCAAACGCCTCGGACCCGACGTGCTGAAACACATAGGTGTAAATCCCGAAACCCAGGGGATTCAGGGCGCCGGTTAAAAATGCCGCGGCCGAGGCCAGGCCGAGGGCCTGGAAGCGGACCGCGGCGCCGGCATCGCGGGACGACCGGACGAGGGTTGCGCCGTCCTCGGCCAGGTGGGCGCCGAGCAGGACGAAGAGCACGATGAATCCGGGGTGCAGGTTCGCCCACAGCGGAGCCAGGGCCGGCAGCCACCAGAGCCGGCGCAGGGAGGGGGCGGAGCGGAACCGTTCCAGCAGCCACATGGCGAGCGCCAGGAACAGGTAGGTGAACACGTACGGCCGTTCGCGGAAAAAAACAGGAGCGTGGGTAGAAACTGCACGCCGACGGCCGCGCCGGCCGCGACCGCCAGATTGGGCCAGCGCCGGTACAACAGGAGACCCAGCAAACCAAATGTCAGGGTCATGGCCAGGGCTTTGGCGAGAATCAGCGCGCGGGGTCCTCCCAGCTGCCACAGCCCATAAAGTCCCACGGAAAACAGCACTTCAATTTTATCCATGGCTTTGTCCGGCACGGTGTAGGCAAAAGGCTCGGCGCCCATTTCCAATCCGGTCTCCACCCAGTACCGCCCGTCCCGCATATGCATATAAATGTCCGGGTCCGCCAGGGGATGCACGTGCAGGCCGAAGGAGAGCGCCGCGGCGCAGATCAGGAAAACGGTTTTGGCGCCGCTCCAGGACTGGGCGCCCCGGTCCGCTCGGCCGGCCGGAGGAGAAGACGTCATGCCGTCACCTCGGAAATGGGCTGGGATGCCTACATTATAATGGAATTCAGCCGGTCATGCCGGGCTTTTTGCGTCCGGCAAAAGCCGTTGACTAATTGAGAGGCGTTGGTTAAACTGTGAAGCGTTTTTTCCCCTCCCTCCAGTTCTTGGAGGGTTTTTCATTCCTGGGCAAAACGGTCAAGGACAGAAAGGACCTGGGCATGGCCAACCCGCCAGATTACCTCCCCTGCGGCGCGCACTATTACCGGCCGCCGTCCCCGCTGCCCACGGAATGGGAAAAAGACTTGCGGGAGATGAAGGCCCGCGGCTTCACCTTCGTTCAGTACTGGGCCATGTGGCGCTGGCAGAATCCGGATGAGGGTGTTTACCAGTTTGCGGAGCTGGACCGCCTGATGGATCTGGCCGGCCGCGAGGGCCTCAAAGTCGGGTTGTCCCTCAAACACGACAGCGCGCCCGCGTGGGTGGTCCAAAAATATCCGGAAGCCGCGCTGCGGACCGTACGGGGCAGGACGCTGGGACCGCAGGATACGCCGTGCCGGCAGATCGGCGGGGTGGGCGGCGCCTGCATCAACCACGAGGCCAGCGCGAAGATCAAACTGGCGTTTGTCCGCGAGACCGTGAGGCGTTTTCGCAAGCACCCGGCCCTGGCCGTGTGGAACAGCTGGGGCGAGCCGGACTTGGGACAGTCGTTGTACCGGGTCGTGGGCCGCACCGAGGCCAATCTGGACCATCTCACCTGCTATTGCGACGCCTGCCGGGCGAAATTCCTGCCCTGGCTGACCGGCCGCTACCGGGAGATCGGCGACCTGAACGCGGCCTGGTCGAAAAATTACCGCGGCTGGCAGGACGTGGAGGTGCCCGTCTCCCGGGACACGTTTGTGCCCATGACCGACTGGCGCCATTTTCATATCGACCGCATGGACCAGGTCAACCGGGACCTGATGGACGCGGTCCGCGCCGAGGACGCCGACCATCCGGTCATGATCCACACGCCCTCCCCGAAGTATTTCGACCTGATGTCCACGGCCGTGGATATCTGGAAAATGGCCGAGCCGGGCGACCTGCACGGAACCACCCTGACGGACGATCCGTTTGCCTGCGATCTGATCCGCAGCGCGGCCAAAGGCAAGCCCGTTTGGAATATGGAGATCCACGCGACCCCGGGCATGTCCATGGTTTTCCCCTACGCGCCTTCGGCGCGGGATATCAAAGCCTTCACCTTCGTGCCCCTGGCCGCGGGGTTCACCGGCTTCCACTACTGGCAGTACCGGCCGGAACTACTGGGCCGCGAAGCGCCGGCCTGGGGTCTGACCAAACCGGACGGCTCCGAGACGCCGTGGCTGCGCGAAATAGAAAATAACTTCCGTCTGCTGACCGCCAACCAGGAGCGGATTTTGCGCATGCGCCGGCAGAAGGCGGACATCGCGCTGCTGTGGTCGCCGGATTGCCAGCTGTTTTCCTGGAACTCGTACGGTTCGGAATATTTCTACTACGATTCGCTCCAGGGTTTGCACGCGGCGCTGTACGAGCAGTCCGCGGTCATGGACCTGCTGCATCCCCGGGAAATCGCGGCCGGCCTGCTGGCCGGCTATAAAGTCCTGATCCTGGCCATGCCCATGTACCTGGAACCGGAACTGCTGGGCCCCATCCGGGAGTGGGTGGAAGCGGGCGGCACGCTGATCGCGGAAAGCCACTGGGGCGCCGTGAATCCCCGGGATGGGCGGTGGCAGACCGCCATTCCCGGCTTCGGCTTCCACGAGGTCTTCGGCTGCCGGCAGGACCTGGTGCGCGCCCGCCGGGACTGGAACAATGAACGGGCCGAGCTGCTGATCAGGCGGGAACTGCCCGGCCTTTCGGCCGGCCAGACCGTGCGCGGCATGATTTGCGAGGAAACCCTGATTCCGGCCAAGGGCGCCGAAGTGCTGGCGGAATTCGCCGCCGGCGGTGAAGCGGCCGTGGTCCGGAACGGATTCGGGAAGGGGCAGGCCGTTTATATCGGCACGTTCCTGGGACACGACATCTGGAAGAACCGCGGGGAGAACGAAATGCAGTTGCTGCGCGGCCTGGTGGAACTGGCCCCGCTGGCCGCCCAGGCGAGGGCCCGCGGCGGGCGGGTGCGGGCTGACCTCCTGACCGACGAGCAAGGCGGCTGGCTCCTGGTTTCCAATCTCGACAAGAAGCACCCGGCCGAACCCCACGTGTGGCTTCCCCGGCCCGGGGCGGCCAGGCTGCGGGAATTTTTTTCGGGCGAGGAGATCAGCCTGGAGTCGGACGCCGGGGGCGTGCGGGCCAGCATCGCGCTGGCGGAAGGGGAAATCAAGGTTTTTGATGTGCTGACGCGATAACCGCGTCGGAGCAACTTATCCAAGGAGTAACCTGACCATGTCTCAGGCAGTGCTTTTTGATCTGGATGGCGTGATCGTGGACACCGCGTTGTTTCATTATCGTGGCTGGAAGCGGCTGGCCGACGAACTGGGCGTCCCGTTCGACGAGAAAGCGAACGAAAAGTTGCGCGGCGTGCCGCGCCGGGAATCCCTGCTGGCCATGCTGGGCTACACGCCCGGCGAGGACAAGATCCAGGAATACATGGACCGGAAGAACCGGTATTATCTGGGCATGGTCGCGCGCCTGCGGCCGTCGGACATCCTGCCCGGCGTTAAACCCCTCCTGGCCGCGCTGCGGAAAGCGGGGCTTCGCCTGGCGCTGGCCTCTTCTTCCAAAAACGCCCGGCTGGTGCTGAAACGCCTGCAATTGGAAAACACGTTCGATGCGGTGGTGGACGGCAATGACATTCAAAAAGGCAAGCCCGACCCGGAACTCTTCCTGACCTCCGCGAAACGCCTGGGCGTATCACCGCAGGACTGTCTGGTGGTGGAGGATGCGGCATCCGGCATCGAGGCCGCCGTGGCCGCCGGCATGCATACCCTGGGCCTCGGAAGCCCGGAGCACCTTGGACAGGCGGAACGGGTGGTCGCCGGCCTGGACCGGGTCGGCTTGCAGGACATCCTGCAACTGCTTTCCGGAGTGCCCGTTCCGGCGGACGCCGCTCTGCATCCGGCCCAGGCGCAGAACCTGGATGACACCTGGCGCGTCATGGAAAAAGGCTTCAGCCAGCGCCGGCAGGCCCTGTACGAGTCTCTCTTCGCCCTGGCCAACGGGACCATCGGCATCCGGGGGAGCGTGGAGGAGAATGATCTGCCCTATCCGGATTCGCGGCCCGGCACCTTCATGGCCGGCGTGTTCGACGCGTACGAAGCGTGGTACCAGGCCATCGTCAATCTGCCGTTCCCCTTCACCACGCGGTTCCGCCTGAATGGCCAGACCGTCTCCATGACCTCGGGCAAGATCAAGCAGTACCGCCGCGAACTCGACATGTACCGCGGCCTCTTGATCCGCTCCTTCGTCTGGCAGGACGCCAAGGGGCGGCAGACCGCCTTCACGTTCCGCCGCCTGGTCTCCATGGCCGAACCCCATCTGGCCGCGCTGGAGGCGGTATTCGAGCCCCTGAACTGGTCCGGCCTGGCCGAGATCGAGAACCAGTTGGACGCCGAAGTGGACAACATTGATTTTCACAAAGGCGGCTACCAACTGCGTCCGGAACGTTACTTTTTCGTGGAGCCCGTGGCCGGCGGCAGTCTGGGGCAGGACGCCTACCACCAGGTGATTCGCACCAAGACCAACCCCCACCAGGTGGCGCAGGCCGTGCGCCTGCGGCTTCTGGCGGAGGACACGCCGCTTACCACCAAGTCCGTCCTGGTCAAAACCGGGAAACAGGTCGCGCGCCGGCTCACCCTGCGGGTGAAAAAAGGCCAGGCGTACCGGCTGGAAAAAATGGTCGGGTTCGCCGCCACGCGCGAAGGCGTGGCCGCGGGTCCGCGCCTGGTCCGGGCAGCGGATGCGGTTGCCCGGGAAGCCCAGCGGGCTGGATTCGAATCCGCGCTCGCGGCCCACGCCGCGGCCTGGTGCCGGCGCTGGCGCGCCGGGGACGTGGTCGTGGACGGGCACGCCGGCGACCAGCAGGCCCTGCGGTTCTCGATATTTCACCTGGTGCAGTTCGCCAATCCGCGCGACAACCGCGTGAACATCGGGTCGCGCGGGCTGACCGCGGAGATGCACTATGGCAACTGTTTCTGGGATACGGAACTCTTCATCCTGCCGTTCTATATTTATACCTGGCCGGAAAGCGCGCGCAGCCTGGCTGAATACCGCTACCAGACCCTGCCCGAAGCCCGGAACAAGGCCAAGCGGCTCTTTTTCCGCGGGGCCATGTATCCCTGGATGTCTTCATATCCCGGCAAGGAGCAGGCGGATTACTGGGAGTACGCCAATATCGCGGTCCACATTGTCGGCGACGTGCATTACGCCCTGGAGCACTACCATCGCGCCACCGGCGACCAGGATTTCATGGAACGCTTTGGCGCGGAGATCGTGCTGGAAATCGCCCGTTTCTGGCAGAGCCGCTCATTTTACAACGCCCGGCGCGGAGCCGCCGTGATCAACACGGTCAAAGGCCCGAACGAATACGACGGCGTGATCAATAACAACACCTACACCAACTGGCAGGCGCGCTACTGCCTGCGCTCGGCCCTACAGCTCGCCGAAAAGCTCAAAACCGAGGACCCCCGGCGCTGGCAAACGCTCTCCGCCAAAATCGCGCTGACCGAGGAGGAACTGGCGGCCTGGAAGACCACCGCGGACCGCATGTTCATCAACTACGACGCAGAGAAGCAACTCTTCATCGAGGACGACACGTTCCTGGACCGGGAACCTTTTGACATGAAGACCCTGAAACCCGGGAAGAAGATCATCACGGAGCTGGGTGTTTCCTGGGATACGCTGCTGCGCTTGAACATCGTCAAGCAGGCGGACGTGTTGCTCATGATGGCGCTGTTTCCGGACGATTTCACGCTGGAGCAGAAGGAGGCGGCCTGGGATTTTTACGAACCCAAAACCTGCCATGATTCCTCGCTCTCCTACAACACACACGCGATCATCGCCGCGCAGCTCGACAAACCCGAGGAAGCCCTGAAATACTGGGACTTGAACGCCCGCCTGGACCTGGACGACACCATGGAGAATTCCTATCTGGGCGTGCACTCGGCCTGCGTGGGCGGGACCTGGCAGGCCGCGGTCATGGGCTTCGCCGGCATGCGCCTGCGGGACAATGGGTTCTCCTTTTCACCCCGCCTGCCCCAGCGCTGGAAGGGCCTCCGCTTCCGGCTGCTGCACCGCGGCCGGTGGCTGAGCGTGACCATGGACCGGCGGCAGGTCACGGCTGAGCTGGCGCCCGGCGACGGCTCGCCTCTGGACGTGACCGCAGGCGGCCGCACGGTCTCCGTAGCCCCGGGCCAGCGGGCGGTTCTACCCTATTGAGCGCCATGAAACTGCGCCACCCCCGCATTTCTTCGGGCGACCTGGTCGCGGAAGTGGACTTGGCCCAGGGCGGCAAGATCCGGGCCTTGCGGTCCCGGCGCAGCGGGCGCAATTTCCTGTTCCGGGACCCGCGGCGCCATCCCCGCGGCCACAGTTACCTCGAGAATGACCTGAGCGGGTGGGATGAGTGTTTCCCGACAGTGGGCGCTTCCCACGCGCCCCAGGCCCTGGATCACGGCGTGCTCTGGCGCTCCAGCTGGACGGGCCAGCGGTTCGAACGGCAGCTGCTCACCAAAGTGGTCAGGCCGAACGGCATGCCGGTCATGCTGACCCGCATCCTCACGCCCGTCCGGCCCAACCGCCTGCTGTTTGATTATACCTTCCTCAACCTGGGGCGCGATCCCCTGCCGTTTATCTATTCCAGCCATCCGATTCTGGCGTTGGATCCGAATTCCCGCATCCGGCTTTCCCGCGTGCACCAGCTGCTGGTTCTGGGGCAGAACGGCCGTTTGCGAAGCGGCCGGCGCCAGCCGTGGCCGGTGGCCACGGCCGCCAACGGCGAGACCGTCCGCCTGGACACGCACTTCACGCCCGACCGCCAGCTGGCTGGAAAATGGTTTGCGAAAGGCAGCGGACCGGCTCTGGTCACCTATCCCCGCACCGGGGAAGCCCTGCGGTGGACCTGGGACCAGGAGAAACTCCCCTATCTCGGAATTTGGCTCTCGCTGGGCATTCCGCTGGACCGGGAGCGTCCTGAACCTGAAAAATGGGTGTGCGCGGCCTTGGAACCGTGCACCAGCAAACGCGACCTGCTGGATCCGAACCACGCCTTGCGCCTGCTGCCGGGCGAACCGTTTTCATTTTGGATCCAGGTTGAACTGCTGTCGCCCCGGCGCCGGACGCGGCGCCTGCGCCGCTGGCTGGGATCCAAGTGGCTGGCGCCGAGGAGGCTGTCATGAAGACGGCGGCGCCCTTGGCTGCACCCGGCAACGACCAGAAGCGCTGGGATGATTTCGCCACCGCGGCCTGGGCCGTGCTGGCCATCAGTCTGCTCGCCGTGCTGCTGACAACCGCAGCCCATCTCCGCCTGCAAACGCCCTGGCCCCAGATGCTTTATTTGAACGTGTGGCGGCAGCCCCAGGCTGCCCTGCTGGCGGTATTGTGGAGCGCCCAGCCTTGGCTGTCGCCGCTGGGCGTCATGGTGGTAGCCACCCTGCTGCCGCTCGGCCTGCACCTGCTGGCGCTCATGCTGATGCCGCCGCTCATGAGAACATGGCAGCGAAAAGCTCTCTGGTTGTATTTTAGTTGCGCCCTGGTCCCGGTTTTCGGGCCCGTGGCCAGCCTGACCCTTATGCAGAGCTTGGGCGATTTAACGGATTAATATATTTTTAGCCTGCCAGGAAACTTTTTTAGCATGAAGTTTTGATATCTGCCCCTAAACATCTGTTGTTTTCCCGGAAATACATCCTGCCTCAGCCGTCCTTTGAGAAAATCAAAAAAGCATTAATAATCAATGATTATATTAAATATTTAATTTCTAAAGTAATTGCGATAAAACGTTTCATAATGAAACTTGATGCGTTTTATTAAATAAAATAAGCTATTTTATTTGGCCTGAGATTTGACTGGGGGTTTTTTTTATGATAAATTTGTTAGTACATCGGCAATTATCTGATTTTTAGTTTTTATATATTCCATATTTTATTAAGGAGTGGTGCCCCCATGCAGAAACCTCTTTCATCCTTTCCGGAAAAACACCTGACTCCCGTGAGTTGTTGGCATCGCCCCGCATGGCGGCTTACGACCCGGGTGGTCTCCTTGCTGGTCACGCTGAGCTTCGTGTTCCCGTACCTGACGTGGGCGTTCGAGGCGGAAGCGTACCCTGGAAGCGGGAACGTGGTGAAGGTGGAAGGGAAAGTGCTGGAGATCCCGG
>CAZVUO010000002.1:0-622900 GCA_964630235.1 uncultured bacterium
AGGGGGTCCGCGTGAAGGTCGGTGTCGCGGTCCGCGTCGGCGTGAAGGTCGGGGTATCGAGATTGATGACCTCATCCGCGCCGATGTCCCAGGCAGGGCCCAAAGGCCTCGCCTGCAGGTCAATATCGTTGGAAAAAGCCAGGTAGGCGTCAGACGACAGGTCGGTCCCCGCGTTCCGGGCGCCGGTATCCCCGGTCTGCAGGTGGAAATTGCCCGCCGAGGGGTTGACGAAACTCACGGTCGTCGAATTCTTGGAGTGAGCGCCCGGCGCGTCGGCAGGCAGATCGGAAAGATTGTAATCCGAAGCCGCAGCAAAAGCACCGTCGTAACCGTCATCGCAGTCCTGAGCCACCGTATTTTTAACCACGGCCGTGCCTGATTCCAAATAGATCCCGACCGCGCAGTTGACCAGGGTGTTGTTGTAGCAAAACACCATGATATTGGCGTTGTGCACATAGATGCCGCCCAGGTCGGTGTTCCAGTCAAAATCATAGAACACATTGTTCCACAACTTCACTTCCCCGTCGCCGCCACTGCTGTCCGATATTTCAATGGCGCTGTTGTAATTGACCGACCCTGTGGCCTGGCCTTGAAAAATGCAGTGGGATATCCGGTGATCCAGGGTGCCTGAACACGGGATCCAGATCAGCGGCCAGCTGTCATGCGTATTGTCGGCGAATTTGAACTGGACCCCTTCGAGCCTGAAATAGGATTGCTGGATGTCGAGGGGATTGCTGTACGTGCATTCCATCGTATAGGCGCTGGCGCTCCAGGCGCCAGTATGCCGCTGGCTGGTCCCGACCTCAGTGGCCAGGTACGGCGTGTAGACCCTGATATAGTTCGCGGAACCGGTCGTCCAACCATCGAAATTGGCCCATTCGGTATCCACGTCATCCGCATAGCAGGCGATGTTCCAAACAAAATTATTGGCAGGCAGATCGCACCCGTCGGTCCAGCTGTCGAAGTAGTCCAGACCGGATGGAAGCCCTGGATTTTCAGTTCCGTTCTCCGCCTCCGCCAACGAGGTGTAGGCCCGGTAGATCGCCCAGGCCGTGGTGGGGCTTAAAGTGTCCGTCGGAAGTCCTCCGGATTCATCCCTGACCGTATACGTCCTGGAATTGGTCCGGCCGTGGATGAACGACCAGGAATCCATCGCGGCATCATCGTCGCTGTCATAGAGCAGGACATCACCGACGCCGACCATGAGCGGGAGTTGGTTGGAAAAAGAGGCAACGCCGTTGTCAAGAGAAAGGGTGTTGGAGGAACCGCCCGAGGCCAGGACCGCGGTATTATCCGGCCCCACGGAACGGTAGATCATGGTCGCGGCCCAGGCCGGACCTGCGCACAGGCAGAGTAGCAGCCCCCAGGCGGTCCAGACGGCTTTCAGGCGTTTTCGCGGCATGACCCCTCCAAGGCACGGCTTAAGTATATCAATCCTAAATCAAGGGGACCAGAATTAAACTCGTTTTGTTACGCGGAGCGGCAAGGGTGGGGGTGGAGCGTTCGGACCGGGTCAGCGTCTGATCTTGGTGATCACGAACTTTTTTATCGGCGAGATGATCTCCCAACCGGCTGTCTTGATCTTCACCTGGCAGAGGTACACCCCCGGCGCCGCGTTCCGTATGTTCCAGAGCGTGCGCTCATGCCCCGCGCCGGGTTTGGTCTCGCGCAGGGTCTTCACGGGCTCTCCCAGCAGATTGTAAATCGCTATCTCCACTTCTCCGTGGCCGGCCAGCGGATAGTAATAATAAAAATAAAGCGTGTCGCCGGTAGCCGGCTGCGGATAGACCACAACCTCCCGCGTCTGCCAGAGCACCCGGGTACTGGTTGGCGTGATGGTCGGCGTGGAGCTGATGGTGGGAGTAACCGTGAAGGTCGGCGTGATCGTCGAGGTAGGGCTGATGGTGAACGTGGGCGTGATCGTGGGGGTCGGGGTAATGGTCGGGGTCACTGTGTAAGTGGGGGATATCGTGTAGGTCGGGCTCGCCGTGCGGGTCGGCGTGGCAGTGCCGGTACGGGTGGGCGTGGCCGTAACCGTGGGCGTTGGGGTGCGCGTGAGCGTGGCGGTCACGGTCGGTGTCGTGGTATGGGTGGGCGTGGCCGTCGGCGTGGCCGTGGACGTGGGCGTGGCGGTCCAGGTCGGGGTGGCTGTCCGCGTGGCTGTGGAGGTGAATGTCGCGGTCTGGGTCGGGGTGTCCGTCGGCGTGGTCGTAAACGTGGGCGTGGCGGTCCAGGTCGGCGTGTCCGTCGGCGTGGCTGTGGAGGTGGAGGTCGCGGTCTGGGTCGGGGTGTCCGTCGGCGTGGCCGTGAATGTGGGCGTGGCGGTCCAGGTCGGCGTGTCCGTCGGCGTGACCGTGAATGTGGGCGTCACGGTACAGGTCGGCGTGGCTGTGCGCGTGAACGTGGGCGTCGCGGTAGAGGTCGGTGTGGCTGTGCGCGTGAATGTGGGCGTGACGGTACAGGTCGGCGTGGCCGTGCGCGTGAATGTGGGTGTCACGGTACAGGTCGGCGTGGCCGTGCGGGTGGCTGTCCGCGTCCAGGTCGCCGTGGGTGTATCGGTGATGGTCGCAGACTCCGTGACCGTCAAGGTCGGCGTGTCGGTCGGCGAAGCAGCCCAGGCCCGGCCGGCGCCTGTGCCGCCCAGCAGGCCGAACAAAACCACTATGTATGTTGCGCGCCGCATCAGCATGGAGCCCCTGAACAGATCCGTCATTTTTTAGTATAGCAACCGGTTGCTTGAAAAGGCAAGTATTCAGGTCCTGGGAACGAGCAGGGACGCGTGTGGAGGCTAGCGGATCACGTTCTCCAGCGCCCCGATGGCGTCGCATTCCACGCGCACGGCGTCGCCGGACTGCACGGGGCCCACGCCCGGAGGCGTGCCGGTCAGGATCAGGTCCCCGGGCAGCAAGGTCATGATGCGGGAGACGAAAGACACGATCTCCCCGACGCTGAAAATACAATCCGCGGTCAAACCGCGCTGCTTGAGCTGGCCGTTCAGGTAGGTCCGGATTTCGAGCTGGCCGGGATCCAGTCCCGTGGCCACGCACGGCCCGACCGGGCAGAATCCATCGAATCCCTTGGCGCGGGTCCACTGACCGTCCTGTTTTTGCAGGTCCCGGGCGGTGATATCATTGGCCAGCGTATAGCCCAGCACATGGTCCAGCGCTTGTTCCTCGGAGATGTTCCGGCCTCCGCGCTTCACGACCACGGCCAGCTCGCCCTCGTACTCCACGTGCCGGCTCATGTCCGGGTAGTCAACGGGATCACCCGGCCCGGCCAGGGCGGTCGGGGGCTTCAGAAACACCAGCGGGACTTCGGGAACGGGCATGCGGAGTTCCCGCGCGTGAGAGTGGTAATTCAATCCGATGCAGATGATCTTGGAAGGCTCTGCCGGCGGGAGCAAGGCGACGGGTTCCGGAAGCCGCAGCCCGGTGGGACGGAAGTCTCCGTCCGGATGGGGTTCGAGCGCGAAAAATCCGCGGGCATCCCGGGCGGCCCAGGCGGCGGACTCGCCTTGCTTCACGCGGTAGAGGTGAATGGGCGCGCTCCTTTTCCCTACTTGTATTTCTGGAACCCTTCGGGCACGAACCAGCGTATGAAATTGTAGCCGATGCCGGCGAGCGCGGGTTTGATGCCCTGGACCCGGCGGTGCACGGCCGGAAGGCTGTCCGGCACGTACAGAAACACATACGGCAGGTCCGCGGCGATCAGCTCGTGCACGCGCTGGTAGATCTGGGTGCGCCGGTCGCGGCTGAAAGTCGTCCGGCCGCGTTCCAGCAGGCGGTCAACTTCGGGATTCTTATACGATACGAAGTTGAACTCGTGCTCGCCGGTTTGGGAGGAATGCCAGATGGAAAAAAGGTCGGGGTCGCGCGCCAGGGACCAGCCCATGAGGACCGCGTCGAACTTGCGTTTATCAATGAACTCGGACAAAAAGGTGCTCCAGGCAATGATGCGGATGTTGACCTTGATGCCGACCGTCTTGAGCTGCGCCTGGATGATGGTGGCGCTCTGTTCGCGGGTGCGGTTGCCCTGGTTGGTCAGCAGGGTGAACTCGACCGGCCGGCCGTTGCGGGTCAGCGTGCCGTCCTTCGCGTAGCGGTAGCCGGCGGCCACGAGCAGTTCCCTCGCCTTGAGCGGGTCGTACGGCACGGGTTTGATGTCCGGATTGAAAGCCCAGGAACTGGGGGTGAATGGCCCGGTGGAAACGACACCCAGCCCCTCGAGCACGCCTTTCACCAGGGCCTCCTTGTCAATGGCGTGGGCGATGGCCTGGCGGAAGCGCAGATCGCGGAACATGTCTTTTTGCAGATTGAAGCCCAGATAGGTGTATTGGTTGGAAACATAGCGGTACTTGTTGAACCGGCGGGCGAATTCGGGCTTGTTTCCTTCCCCGGCGTACTGGTTGGGCGTGAGATTCATCAAATCCAGGCCGCCGTTCTGCAGTTCCAGCATTTGCACGGCCATATCGGGGATGACGCGGAAGACAACCCGGTTGAGATAGGGCCGGCCCTCGAAATATTCCGGATTGGCCTGCAGGATCACCGACTCCGCCCGCTTCCAGGAAAGAAATTTATAGGGACCGCTGCCGACCGGACGGAAATTGAAATCGTCGGCTTTGTTGATGTCGCGCCCGGACAGAAGGTGGCGCGGCAGGACCGGCATGCCGCCCAGTTTTTCCAGCGAGGGAGCGAACGGCGTGCGGTACCAGGCGCGAAAGGTGTGATCGTCCAGCGCCTCGGCGCGTTCAATGTATTCGAAATTGCTGCGGTAGGCGGTCATGACCGCCGGGTCCATGAAGCGCCCGAGCGTGAACGCGATGTCCCGGGCGGTGAGCGGCCGGCCGTCATGCCACTTGACCCCGCGCTTCAGCTTGAAGGTGACGATTTTGCCGTCCGGCGAGATCTCCCAGCTTTCCGCCAGCTCGCCCTCCAGATTGAGGTCTTGGTCGTAGCGCAAAAGCGAGTTGAAGATCAGGCCGGTTACGTCGCTGGAGGCGGAATCCGAGGCCAGAACCGGGTTGAGGATGGCCGGGTCGGCGATCGTGCCCTGCACCAGCACGTCGCCGTAGGCCGGCGGATACTCCCTTCCGGCTTCCGGCACTTTCTCCAGGCCGGCATTGCGGCCGCAACCGGCCACGGCCAGAATCAGGATGAGGGGCACAAAGGCGGTGCGTGGGTGCCGGCGCATACCAAACCTCCTAGGATTTACGGCTGAATTTAGCCTTCAAAAGCGGCACAATCTCGGGCGGCACCAGGTCCGTGATGTCGCCGCCCAGCGCCGCGATTTCCTTAACCAGCGAAGAACTGATGTAGGTGTATCGCTCGTCGGGCATCATGTAGATGATCTCATAAGCCGGATAGAGCTTCCGGTTTATCTGGGCTTGCTGGAACTCATAGTCAAAATCCGAGATGGCGCGCAGTCCGCGCAGGGCGATGGTGGCCCCGCGGGAACGCATGTAATCCACCAGCAGTCCTTCGAAAGTGTCCACCTCGATCTGGCTGGCTTGGGTCAGTCCGCAGACCGCCAGCCGTGCCATCTCCGCCCTTTCTTCCAGCGAAAAAAGGGATTTTTTATGCGTGCTCCCGGCGACAGCCACCACGACCTGTCTGAAATTTTCGCTGGAACGCCGGATGAGGTCCAGGTGGCCGGTGGTAATGGGATCAAAGGTGCCGGGATAAATCACGGTTTTCATGCGCCATCCCCCATTCGCGAACTTGGGGAGAATTATAAAGAAAAAGCCCTGGGGAAACAACACCTATTCGAGGCAGGCATCCACCGGAGGCGCGGGCGGAAGCGGGTGGGCCATGGGCCAGCGCCGGTCTTCACGGCGCGCCAGAGTGATCACGTCCACCCAGGCGGCGCCGGCCCGCTTCAGGGCCCGGCTGCTCTCGTTAACCGTGGCTCCGGTGGTGTAAACATCGTCCACCAGCAGCCAGCGGCCTGCGCGCGCCGATTCCGGGGCAGCCAGGCTGCCGCGCAGGTTGCGAAGGCGTTCTTCCCGCGGCAGGCTGTGCTGAGGGCGGGTGGCCCGTTTGAACCGCAAGCAGGGACGCAGGTTCAGCCCAAGCCGTTTTGCCAGAAAGCCGGCCAGAACCCTGGCAGGATGCACCTCTTCCCTGCCCCGGGCTGGAACCGGCACGACGCCGTCCCAGTGGTCAGGACCGAAGTGCTTCAGGGCCAGCCGGCGGGCCAGTCCTGCCAGCTGCCAGCCCAGATCCCCGCCTGGCCGGCGCTTAAATGCTAAAATCGCCAGACGCCAGCTGCCGGCGTACGGCGCCACGGCCCGGGCGCGGTCAAAGCGCGGCCGCAAGGGCCTGCAGGCCCTGCATTTCCAGGCCGGATGAATGGCGAACAGAGGGTGCGGCGGCAGCCAGCGGCCGCAGCAGTGGCAGATGGGCCAGGCGGGAAAACGCGGACGGCAGGCCGGGCACAAACCGGCCCACACCCGCCGGCCGGCCGGTGTTCGGCAGACCGGGCAAGCCGGCGGCGCGATCAAGCCCAGCAGGTGCAGGCCGGCGCTGCGGAACGGAGAAAACAGGCGCATGCTTGTTGGACCGGCGCGGCCGAAAAACCATTCACGGATTGTTGGGGAACTTCGAGCACGTGCAAGGCGGACACCGGCGGATCCGAGCCGGTCTTTCCAGGACCTCAGGAGGGTTTTGCGGCGGCCGGCTAGAAGATCGCGGTCAGGCCGGCCTTGATCCTAATCGCATAATAGTCTTTGTCTATTTGCAGGCGGTCAAAATACCACTGATTGGTAATGCCGACGTCCCCTTCCACGTTTTTCCACAGCGAATAATTCAGCGTCGTCTCGTTGGTATAGGTGTCCGTATTCCGGGCGCTTCCCGAGGTCTGTTCTTCGCTGACGCGCGCGAAGTCCGCCCGGAAAGAATTCAGGAGCCTGAAGGATTGCTGGACCTTCAGGATGACGCCGTTAAAGGGCCAGAAATCCGGCAGCTTGATCGGGGTGTTTACGCTCAGGTTATAGGCCAGGGACAGCCCCGCCGAATACATGTTATCGTTCACCTTGATGGCCAGCTTGGTGCCGCTCGACCGCTCCGAATTGACGGCGTTAAAGTTCAGGGTGCTGGACAGGTCGTTGAAAAGCCTGAACGGCAGGGTGGCGGAACTGGTATGCGAGATGGTGCGGGTCGTCGCCACGTCGTTGCGGTCCAGCGTATCGGTGGTCGCGTAGTGGTAATCCAGGTTCAGCGACTGGAAGGTGAATCCGGGCAGCGTGAAGGGCTGGTTCCAGGTCAGGCCGCTCCCCACGGTCATGGTGTCGGTGGTGATAAAATTATCACGCGTGTTCATGTCGCGCTTCCAGTTCGTGGAGTAGTCCGGATTCAGCGTCACGCTCGGGATCAGGTTAAAGGACGTGCTCCAGGAGTCCCGGATGTTTTTGGAGTTGATGTACGCATCGTCGAAAAGCTCGTTTTTCTCGCGGAAGGTCAGGGGATTGATGAGCCACAGGTGCTCGAATTGCAGCTGGCTGATGGGGTCCAGGCCGAGTTCGGTCCGGTAGGTGGCGGAAACATTGTAGTTGCGGTTCCAGTTCACGCGCGGGATTTGGTTCCAGCCGAAAAGTTCCCCCAGGGCGATGCCGCTTTGCAGGGAGAGGCTGCCGGGCACCGCGAGGGTATCGTTGACATAATCGCGGGTGTTGGTCATCGCGTACGTCAGGCTGGGCGAGACCACGGGCACCGAGACCAGGCTCAGGTTCAGCTTGGCGACCTTTTCCAGGCGCGCGGTGCGGTAGAGATCGGAAAAATACCGGGCATTCACCGTGTTGGTCAGTTCCTCGTAATACTTGTAGGCCGAGAGATATCCCCGGTCGCTGTTCTGGCTGTAGGTGAAACCGGGACTCAAGCGCAAATAGGCGACGGGGCTGTACGTGCCCGTGTAGGAATAAATTTCCTCCCGGGTGTGCTTCCAGCGGTCCCAGAGATCCGCGCGGTTGAGCGCGCGGATGCCGTCCGGATCGTACATCCGGTGGTAATCCTCGTAGCGCAGTTTGCCGGTAAAGGTGGTGGTGCCGATCGGCAGGTTCAGAATCTGGCTGGGCAGGGTGTAGGACAGCGTGGGGGTGGCCTCCTGGGTCTCCTCGTCAAAGTTGACGTTGTAGCGCTGTTCAATATAGCCGGTGTTTTTGCGGATGCGTTTGGCCGAAAGCGACAGGTCCAGCCCCGGGATCTGATTGAACGCGAGATCGCCGGACAGGGTCTCGTTGACCACGTCGGGCACGGCAAAATTATTGGAATAGGCGGGATTGCCGCGGTTCTCAAGCTCGGTGTAACTCGCGGTCCGGCTCCAGTTGGCGTGGATCGGCATGAACGGCAGTTTGGTGATGCTGCCGTTCACGCTCTCCTGGGTCACGTGCTGTTTTCCCGACGGCGTCTCGTCAATCTGGAAAAAGTCGGTGGCAATGTCACGGTAATCCGTGCTCACGGTGAAAATATCCGACAGCCGCGTGCTGGAGGTCACGCGCACGGCCATGCCCTCCCGGGTTTTGGCGTCGGTCACGCGCAGGCTGTTGATCCAAAGGACCTCCCGCGCGGCCGTGGGATTGGGGTTGAGGACACCCAGGGAAACCTCCTTGATCTGGTTAAGGCCGAGAATGACGCCGGCTTGGGAAATCCCGAAGCGGCGGCCGTCGCTGCCGTCCAGCTCCACCTTGAACGTGTGCCAGGTCCCGACCCGGGCTTCATCCAGAGAGAGTTCGTACTGGTAAAAATTGTTCTGGTCCAGTCCCAGGCGCACGAACAGGCGCCCGCCCGGCGCGGTGACGGTTTTCTTGAAAACATCCACCCGCAGGTAACGGTAGAAGGAATAGTCAAAGCCCGATGCATCGGTGGAAAGCGTGCGGGTCAGGTAAAAAGCCGGCATGGTGTTGGCGTCCGGACCCGTGCTTTTCACGACCGCGTACTGATCCAGCATGTACTCCAGTTTGAGGGCGCGTTCGCCCTGCAGCTCTTCCTTTTCATTGTCTTCGTCGTAGATGTAGAAATGGATGCTCGGCTGGTAGCTGTCATCGGTCTCCTGGCTGATGGCCGTGGCGTTCAGCGAGGAGCCGGGGACCTCGGCGAGAGGAGCGCCGAACGCGTCCACGGCGCCGGGCGCGACGCGGGGCTGCCACTTGTTGCCGGTCAGCTGGAGGGACTCGATCTGGATATAGCCCGCAGAAGGCGCGGCGCTTTGGCCGGTGATCCAGAGCCGGGCGTGCTTGACAAAGCTTAAAAAGGTCGGGTCTTGCGGGCTGGTGGCCGTGGGCACCGGATTCCCCCGGCGGCTGGAGAAATTGGCCAGGGGTATTTTGTATAGGTTCCAGCCCGGCTGCAGCACGATCTGGTACTCATAATAGCTTTCCGCCCGGTCGAGCTGGTCGTCGTTGTCCAGGTCTTCGTTGTTCAGCCTGCCGTTGCCCGCGCCCCAATACTGCGCCAGCCCCGGACCGCTGAATCCCGGCTGTGGAACAGACGGAAACGTTCCCCACGGGCCGCCGGACGGGTCAGTGGCGATGACCGGAGGCACGGCGTAGGGATTGGACATATAGTTCACAATGCCGACGTCGTCATTGGACCCGAGCAGCTGGCGGTCGCCTTCGAAATTCAACCGGTCGTTGTCGTTGGAATCCTCGCTCAGCACGCCCAGGTCCACGTTCAGCACCACGGGATAGGCCGCGGCCGCGGCCGAGTACAGGGAGATCTCCAGGTAGCGGTATTCGCGCAGGTTGGCGCCCGACGTGGACACCGGGAAAATAAAGCCGTCCCAGGTCGCGGAACTCAGGTCCGAATAGTTCCAGCGCAGCTGGTGAGACTTGTCGTCGCTGTCCACGGGCACGCGGCCGGTCTCGAACGCGTCGGTCAGGTACACGTAGCGCCGGTCAGCCGGATCGGGAAAGAAATCGGGTTTGCCCGAAGGGAACCAGGCGTTGTTGTCCATGGGCAGCGAGAGGACGTTGTCCGATCCTTCCATGCTGTCAATCATGGCCACGCTGTCCTCGCCGGACTGCCGGTAGGTGTTGGTGTTGTAGATGCTGTAGGCGCCCTCGGCCGCCACGTCAATGGTCAGCGGCACCTTGAAGGCCCCCACCCAGGGCAGGGTCCACTCGCCGAAATCGTCCGGGTTCAGGCTGAGCTTGGCGTCCGCGTCGAACAGGGAGAGCGCGTTGGGCGTGGAGCGGATGTCCGGGATCTCCAGGGGGGCCTGGCTGGCGTTGTAAAGGTACGTGGAGCCCACGGACAGTTTTTTCGCGATCACGTCGTATTCCGCACGCGCGCCGAATATGTTGGACTGGAATTTCCCGCCGAAAGGCAGGTACTCATAGGTCACGGTGATTTCCGTGCTGGAGGCGATGTTCTCGGGATTGAGAAAAGTCAGATAGCCGCTGGTGAAATCAATATAGTAATCCGTGTTGCGCGACAGCTTCACCCCGTCCTTGCGGATGATCTCTGAATTGGGGATGATGTTGAAATGCTGGAGCTGAAAAGTGCTGATCACGTTCTTGAACTCAATGTGGATGTTGAATTTATGGGACTGGCTGACGTCACCGCCGTAGGTCAGGCTGGGGTTGAACTGGGTATTGTAGGCGTCCTGCCGGTTCGGGTCGTAGAGGTTGGAAAAAAACTGGGGCGGGTCGGCAGGGTTCACCTGAAGCTGAAAGGGGTAATCGTTCCGGAATTGGATGGTACCAAACGTGGGGTCGATCAGGTAGTACTTCTCGGCGTTGAGCGTGTCCGACGGCTGGGGCAAATAGACTTCCCTGCCGTCCGTGGAGAAGACCTTGATCACGAAGTCCGGGTCGCTCTGGGGATCCAGAATGTTTTGATATCCCAGGCTGTAGCGGTTCATGAGCATCATGCGGTAGTCGCGGACATTGGTCAGGCTGTCGTAGCTCTGAAGCAAGTGCGCGCTGTCCGAGGTGACGCCGTCGGACGGCACCACGAGGTTGGCCGGCGTGAAGTCCATGTTTCCGCCGCCGTCATAACCCACGCTGCGTTCCACGGTGCCATCGAGGTAGCGGTAAGCCACGGCGACGAGCCAGGTCTGCGCGATGGAATTGGTGAACGTGATGATGCCCCGGTCGTAGTCCAGGGTGTAATCCACGCCCGGCGAGAGCAGGTTGAAACGCTGTTCCTGGCCAAACGCAGTGACCGTGACCGACTGGGCGGTCACCAGGCCGTTGGTCACGTAGATTTTATCCGAGCCGGCCACGATCCGGTTCCGGGGCTGGCCCGGGTCGTACACCGGCAGTTCCGGGTGGTTCACCTGGCCGGGCCAGGCCTTGGTCAGGTAATAATATTTGAAGGGCGTGAAATAAATATCCTGCTTGTCCAGGATCCGGGACGAGGTGTTGCCTTTGAATTTCTCCGTCACGGTAATGCCCTTGGTCTGGGCGCCGATGGCGTGGAAACGGAAGTTATCCAGCGCGACCTTGAGCTTGGCGCCAAACAGGTTCTTGTTGTACCCGGCGAATTCCGTGCGGGGCAGGTCGAGCAGAATATCGCCGAACGCCGCTTCCTGGATCACCTCGTCCGGGTCCCCGGCGTAAATGATCGATATTTTTCTCTGCTCTTCCTGGGTATCGTCGTAATCCACGTCCACCGTGATCTTTTTTCCGACCTTCCCTTCCAGCTGCACCTGCAATTCCTGGGCTAGATTGAAGCCTTCGGTCAGGCCTGAGGTCAGCGCGGGATAACGGTCCTCGGTGCTGGTCTGATTGAGGGGCCAGACATTGGTGTACGAAACATCTATCTTTTTTCTGCCGGAGATGGTCAGCGTTGACTCCGGCGGCAGCCCGGGAATGGAGGTCGAGATCAGCCCCGTGGCCGGGATCTCCAGCGGCGGCCGCGGCCCGGCCTTGGCTTCGGCCGAGGCCGGGCCCTCGAGCTCCTGCTGGTCCACGGCCCGCACGGTATAAGTGTAAAACCGCCCCAGCAGGGGCTTGTTCACGCTGTTTTGTTCGTTGTCCAGAAACATCGGGCTGGTCAGCAGCTGTTTGTTGACCTTGACGGACTGGGTTTCCACGTCGGACTGGCGGTACACATTATAACCGGCCAGCGGGTAGGTTCCCGCCTGGGACGGGCTCCAGGTCAGCTCGATGGTGTCGTCGGTCTTGCCCGTGGCAGTCAGGGTTTGGGGCGCGCCGGCCGCAAGGAACGGCACCGCCTCCACAGCCGGAATCGGCGCGGACCGGTTGCCTCGGCGGTCCTGCGCGAAAAGAGTGTAGAAATAGGACTGGCCATTGACCAACGGGGAGGCCGCGGTTCCCTGATCCATATAGGTGGTTTGCGTCAAGGGCTGCGGGGTCAGAAGCTCACCGGGCTGGCCTGGCGTCGAGGACCGGTACAAGATATAACCCGCGAGCCCGTGCGGCCCTCCGGCAAAAGAAGGCACCCAGGACAATTCCACCTTCCGGTCCAAGGACCGGGCTTCGAAATTCGTCGGTTCGCTCAGCAAGCCGACATTGTCCACCCGCAGCAAGCTGGAAAGCGGCGACGTACTGCCCTGGCCGTCCACGCACGCGACCGCGTAATAATAGGTCCGGCCGGCGGCCGGCGGAGACAGCGAAGTATCCGGGCTGTCTAAAAAATAAGTCTCCGTGACCGGAGCCCGGTTGACGAGGCGGTCGGGCGAAGGTTCGGTGAAAGGGGTTTCGGAACGGTAAACTTGATAGGTGACCGGCGTGGACACGGCGGCAGGGGGCGCATCCCAGGCCAGGAGCACGCGATCCCCGCCTTCTTCAGCCTGCAATCCCGCGGGAGCCGGCGGAGTTGCCTGGGGTTCAGGCGCGGGAATGGCCGGTGCGGATGACTCGGCAGTCGCGGTCACGGGTACAGGAGCAGGAACTGCCGCCGCCTCACTTTCCCCGCGCGGCGCAACGGCACCCCAGGCCGGAATCAGAGACAGTCCGAACAGGCAGGAACAACAGAGGGCAAAAAAGCACGCTGAAAATTGCCGTGAGACAGACAACTGCTTAACCCCCAATGGGCATCCAGCATAAGCCCCTCCGGACACTGACTGATTATTATTACAGGCACAACGCCTTCCCGCAAGCGCAATATGTTGTCGAATTGCCGATTGCCTAGGGGCAGGCCTATGTGCCTGCCCGTTGGTTTTGGGCGGCCACGCAGGGCCGCCCCTACGGTTCAATTGGGCGGACACAGGGTTCTCCCCTGACTGGGATTGCATACGGTGTGCTTGACAGTCCTACTTTACCCCTCTAGAATGAATCAATTTTTGATCATCCTGTTTTTCGGAGTCGCGCTTGCCCAAAGAAGAGAAGTGGTTCTGGCTGACCCTGTCTGTCCTGACCGGATTGCGCCTGCTGGCCATCGCCGGCTTCGAACTCGCGCCGGACGAGGCTTACTATTGGACCTGGTCCAGGCGTCTGGCCTGGGGCTACTATGACCAGGGGCCGCTCTTGGCCCTGTTTATCCGGCTGGGCACCTGGCTGGCGGGCGGCGCTTCGGAGTGGAGCGTCCGCCTCCCGAGCGTGCTCCTGTCCGTCGTCAGTTCCTGGTTTTACTACCGCCTGGTCCAGCGGGCCCTGGGCAACCGGGCCGCGTGGTACGCTTTTTTGCTGTTCCAAACCGCCTTGTTGATTTCGGCCGGCGCGCTCCTGATGATGCACGACTCCATCATGATCTGCGCCTGGATCGCCGGCCTCTATTTCTTCTACCGGGCGCTGGTCGAAGACTGGCAACCAGGCTGGCTGGGCGGAACCCTGGCCCTGGGCGCCGGAGCCCTGGCCAAATATTCCATGGCCTTCTTTGTTCCTTGCTTGCTGCTGTTTTTGCTGCTGTCGCCCCGCCAGCGGGTCTGGTGGAAAAAGCCCCGCCTTTACCTGGCCGGTCTGGCCACCCTGCTTTTGATCGCCCCCCTGCTGCTCTGGAACTTCCACCATGGCTGGGCTTCGTTCGGACATATCGGCGATCTGAGCGGAGCCAAACAAGCTTGGGATTTTTCCTGGAAAACGATCGGGAATTATCTCGGCGGCCAGCTGGGCATCATGAGCCCCCTGCTCGGGGCTTTTTGCTTCGCCGCGCCGGTTTTAGCGTGGAACGCGTGGCGAAAGCGGCAGCCCCAGGGCGAAACGTATTTGTTTCTGGCCTGTTTCTCCGCTCCTGTCCTGCTCTATTTCCTCCTGCTGTCCGTACGCACCTGGGTCTACGCCAACTGGCCGGCTCCCGCCTATCCGGCGGCCGTCGCAATCCTCGCCGGGCTTTACGCCTCCCGCCAGAGCCAGTCGCCCTCGCGGACCTGGCGCCGCTGGGGCGCGGCCACGTTGGCGGTATCCGCGGCCTTCACCCTGATCGCGCATGCGGAAGTTCTGTGGGGCGTGCTGCCCTTGACCGGCCGGTCCGCCGAATCCATGGACCGGGTGCGCGGCTGGCGGGTCATGGGGCCTGAAACCGCCCGCCTGCTCCTGGACCTGCAGGCGAAAAGCCCGGAACCGGTTTTTCTCGCGGCCCGGCGCTATCAGATCGCCAGCCTGCTGTCGTTCTACACGCCCGGTCATCCGGACGCGCAATTATTCCCCCTGCGCGAACCGGCGGACAACCAGTACCGTTTTTGGGACCAGCGGCAGGCGCTGTCCGGCCGCAACGCGCTCTATGTCTGCGAACATTACTGGGAAGCGGACCACCTCCGGCCCTATTTCGATGAGATCGTCCCCCTGGAACCTTTCCCGGTCGTCCAGCGCGGCCGCACGCTGCGCGAAGTCCGCTATTTCCTCGCCCTCGGCTACCGCCCGGCAGGCACGCCATGAGAACCCTGCGCGCGTACGTGGCCCGCGAACTGGTGTTCCCCTTCGTCATGGGCGTGACGGTCTTCACGTTCATCCTGATCATGGATAAAATTTTCACGCTTTCCGACTTGATCGTGAAGTACGGCGTCTCCGTGCTCACGGTCAGCAAGCTGCTCCTCTACATCCTCCCCGCGACCTTCGCCATCACGATCCCCATGGCCTGCCTGGTGGCCGTGCTGGTGGCGTTTTCCCGCCTCAAAAGCGACAACGAATTGACGGCCATGCGGGCCTCGGGGATTTCGCCCCTGCCGCTCCTGGACGTCTTGCTGGCGCTCTCCCTGGGCCTGACCTTCTCCATGATCGTCTTCAACAACACCGTGCTGCCCGAATCCAACCTGGCCTACCGCACCCTGTATTTCGACATCGTCAGCCAGCGCGCGTCCATCGTGGTGCGCGAACACGTGTTCGTCGAGGATTTCGACGGCTATATTTTCCGGGTAGGCGACAAGAACCCCGTAACGGGCGAACTGCGCGACGTGGTCGTGTTCGTGCGCGGCCAGAAACCGGAGGACCCGGTGCGGGCCATTTTCGCCCAGCGCGGCCAGCTGATCAGTGACCGCGTGAACCGCCGCGTCCTCCTCAAACTGGAGGCGGGCTACATGCAGGTGGTGGCCCGCGATGACCCGTCCGTGCTCTCGCGCGTGGATTTCGACACCACCTTCCTCGACCTGGACATCAACCGCGCCCTGGTCCAGCCGGTCCAGTCCCTGCCCCGCAGCGCGCGCGAGATGTCCATGGGGGATATCCGCCGCCAGATTGACGCGGACCGGCGGGACGGCAAGGACGTCAACCTGCTCTGGGTCGAATACCACAAAAAAGTTTCCATCCCCTTCGCCTGCCTGGCCTTCGTGCTCATCGGCGCGCCGGTCGGAATCCTGGTCCCCCGCTCCGGCCGTTACGTGGCTTACTTCGTGGCGGTGATCCTGATCTTTCTATACTACATCGCCATCTCCCTGGGCGAGACCTTCGGCGCCAACGGCCGGCTGGATCCCTTCCTCTCCATGTGGATCCCCAACCTGTTCCTGACCGGGGCCGGACTCTACGGCTTGGCCTGGGTCCTGCGTGAACACCCCCCTGGATTCCGGCGCCGCGCGAGGACCCCATGAGCACCCTCGACCGTTACCTGCTGCGGGAATTTTTCCAGGCCCTGCTGTTTACCGTGCTGGTCTTTGCCGGCCTCTACGTCATCGCCGAGATGGTGGACGACATGCGGGGATTCGTGGAACACCGCCCCGCGGTCACGCTGATCGTGCTCTATTATGCCTACCGCCTGCCGTATTACCTGGTCCAGGTCATGCCCATGGCCGTTCTGCTCTCCGCCCTCTTTTCGCTCGGCCAGCTGGGCCGCCACAACGAGCTGATCGCCCTGCGGTCCTGCGGGGTCAGTTTCCTGCGCATCGCCCGCCCGATCCTGCTCGCCGCCCTGTGCCTGGTCGGCGTCATCCTGATCTTCATCGAAGCCGTAATGCCCTCGACCACGCCCCGCGCCCGCCATATCAAGCGGGTCAACATCGAGCGCAAGGCGGACGATTCCTTCCAGTACCGCCGCGACTGGATCACCCGCAGCGTGCCCGGGAACTGGATCCTGCAAGCCCGCCATTTCGACGCGCTCGCCGGCCACATGTCCGGGGTGATCCTGATCCACCTGGCACCGGACCGCCGCGTGGCGGAACGGCTCGACGCCGAAACCGGCGCGTGGCAGAACGGTGAATGGCGGCTCGAAAAAGGCGTCCGGCGGGTTTTTTCACCCGAAGGCACGGTGCGGGAATTCGATCGGTTCGAGGTGTACAACTGGAAGGTTCGCGAACAGCCGCGGGAATTCATCCGCGAAAACAAGGAAGAGGACCAGCTGCTGTCCATGCCGCTCAAGGAATTGCGCTATCAGATCCGGCTGCTACGGGAGATGGGCAGCGATCCCCGCACGGAGGAAGTGAATTATCACCTCAAGATCGCGTTCCCCTTCGCGATCTTCATCCTCGCCCTGCTCGGGGTCGCCCTGCCGTTCATCTTCCCCACCGGCCAGCGGGCACTGGTCTGGACCGCCATCGGCTTCGTGGTCACGATCGTCACCGCGTTTTTCTACATCGGATTCATCGCGGTCGGGAGTTCCCTGGGAAAGAACGGCACCCTGCCTCCGCTCCTGTCCGTCTGGATCGCCAACCTGGTGTTCGCGGGGCTGGGCTCGTGGCTGATGAGCAAGGCAAAGACGTGAACGGCCGGCGGAAAGATCATCCGGCCGCTCACTGGGCCAGTCATTGCGCGGCCATCTCGACGCGGATTGATCAAGAGGGGATGGCTTCGCCCCCCGAGTACCCCGCGAGGGGACGGAGCCCGGTTTTCAACGACGGGGCGGCGATCACGGGCAAATAGCGAGTTAAAACCCGCCTGAAGGAAGCCGCGCCAAGAACCTTGATTCGGGAGAACGCTTAGGCGAGTTCGGCGGAGAGGACGCGGTAGCGCCGGACCCCGGCCGGGATGCGGATCTCGACCTCTTCGCCCACGCGTTTCCCCACCAGTCCCTTGCCCACCGGCGAGGTGACCGAAATCTTCCCCCGCCCGAAGTCAGCCTCCTGCGGAGAAACCAAAAAATACACCACCTCGGTTTGGCTGTTCAGGTCCTGCAAGACCACGCGCTGGCCGACCGAAATCTTCCCTTCGGGGATATGCGCCTTGTCAATCACCTGCGCTTTGGACAACTGCTCCTGCAGCTGGTGGATGCGCAGTTCGAGCTTGGCCTGCTCCTCCTTGGCCGCGTCGTATTCGGCGTTTTCGGACAGATCTCCGTGTTCCCGCGCCACCTGAATGGCATGAGTGACGGCCCGCCGCTTCGGCCCCACGAGCTCGGCAAGTTCGGCCTGCAATTGGTCATACCCTTCCGGGGTTAAGTACACTTTATCCATCTGGTCCGGTCCTCGTCTTTCTGCGGGGTTAAAAAATTGTAAGCCAACGAAGGCCAATTGTCAAATTGCGCTGCCCGGCTTGCTTTTTTTCCGGATTGCCAATACAATGAGGTCATGCCGCCCAGTCCCTGGTTCCAGCGCCTCACCCCAATCCTGCGCAACCCGTTCAATCCGTTCCGCCTGCCGCTCAAATTGCGCAACCAACTCCTGATCATCATCCTCATCCTCGTTACCTTTAATTTCGTGTTCTTCGCCCTGCTCGCCCTGCGGACGCGCGGGCCTTACGTGGCCTGGGACACGGAGCGCGCGCTGCAGCAGCGGGCCGGCGACTTGGGACGCTTCACCGACGACTACTTCATGGAGGTTATCCGGCGCCTCCGTTCGGACCTGGAGGACTTCGATCCCGGGACCCGCCAGGGCGCGCAGCCGTTCCAGGAGTATTTCGCGCCCTTGTTCCAGCGATATCCCGCCCTGCAAGCCGCCACCTTGCTGGATGCCTCCAACCGGGCCGTGGCGCATGCGGCCCGGCCGCAAGACAACTCCGTCGCGCGCATTCACCGTCCAGACCAGAATGCATCCTATCTGGCCGGCGAACTGACCGATGTCTGGCTGGGCAAGGCGGAATATTTCCCTGAATTCAGCCTCCTGGTACTGCCCGCCACGTATCAGCTGTCCAAGGAATGGCGCCTGCACGCCTGCCTGAATTTCAAGGAATTCGTCCTCACCCTCGGGGAATACAGCCTGGGGCCGTATACGGAAATCGTGCTGGTCAATTCCGAGGGCGAAATCCTGCTGCATCCCCGCCTGCCGCCCGGCCGGAAACTGGACCGCTACCAGCAGCTGGTCCATAACCTGCTCTCCCGGCGCCAGCAACCAGGCGCCAGCCCCCTCTCCTTCCGGGTCGCGGCCGCGGACAACGACCAAGGACGCAAGGTCCTGCGGGCGTACGCCTATTGCGCCCATTTGGGGTGGGGCCTGTTCCTGGAGCAGGATGCGCGTTTCGTTCCCGAACGGATCAACCGGCAGCGCTGGCTGCTCCTGGGCCTGCTGCTAGGCCCCATGTCCTTGACCCTCATCATCGGACTGGGGCTGGTGTATAAAATCACGCGCCCGCTGGAAGAACTGGAAGCGGGCATCAAACTCTTCGAAGCCGGTTTATTGTTTGAACCCCTCCCCGTCTACGGCCAGGACGAAATCGGCCAGCTCACCGCCACCTTCAACCAGATGGTCCACACCCTGAACACCCGCAGCGAAGAACTCCAGGCCAAGACGCGCAAGCTCATGTTTTTCAACGAGATCACCAGCATCATCAACCAGTCCATTGACCTGCACACCTTTCTCAACCAGACCTTGAGGAAGATCCTCCAAAATCTCAATGCGGCGGTTGGCTGGATCTATATCTTCGACCCCCAGGCGAAAAAGCTCAGCCTCCAGGCGCATTCCGGGTTGACCGACCAGCAGCTGGCGTGGCTGAAGAACCCCGATTTTACCGCGGCCCTGCAGAAAAAACTTTACAGCACGGGCAAACCTTCCCTCTGGCGGGACCTGTCCCGCCAGCTCGGGAACGGGCACGCCCACTGGGCGGAACTGATGCCAGACCTGCTGCTCGTGCCGCTGAAGTCGAAAAAACGGACCGTGGGCGTCCTGGCCCTGACCAGCACGCAAAAATACTTCTCCCAGTACAAGGAATCGGAACAGCTGACGCGCATCGGCGGCGAACTGGGCATCGCCGTTGAAAACGCCCTCCTGTATATCGAATTGCAGCTTCAGATCAAGGAGCGGGACGAGGTCAACCGCGAACTGCAGGAGATGGACCGTTTCAAGGACCAGATCCTCTCGAATGTCTCCCACGAACTGCGGACCCCCATTACCTCCATCCGGTCCTATACCGATCTTTTTTTGGCTGGGAAGATCGGGCCCCTGAACGAGATGCAGAAAGAGAAGCTCTCGATCATCCAGCGCAACGTCAACCACCTGCTGGTGCTGATCAACGACCTGCTGACCATGTCAAAAATGCAGGACCAGAAGCTGCTGCTCAAGCACAAGGAACTCCTGGTCATCCAGGAGGCGGTTGACCAGGTCTTGGCCGACACCCGGGAAATGGCCAGGGTCAAAGGTCTTCAGCTTTTACGCCAGGGAGAAAGCCATCCGGTTTTCGTGAGGGTCAACATCCAGAAAATCCACCAAGTCCTGCAAAACCTCATCTCCAACGCCATTAAATTCACGGAACAAGGAGCGGTCACGGTCGAGGTCAAAGTGGTCGCGGGCATTTCCGCGGGCCGCGAAGTGGAGGTCAGCGTCCGCGACACCGGCATCGGCATTCCGAAAGAAGCGCAGGATAAGATTTTTCAGCGGTTCTACCAAGTGGACGCGTCCAGCACCCGCAAATACGTCGGCACCGGTCTGGGATTATCCATCGTGAAGGAACTTCTGGAAGCCCACGGGTCGGAAATCCATTTCGAGAGCGAACCAAACCAGGGCAGCCGGTTCTGGTTCCGCCTGCCAATCGAACCGGCGCCGAAGATCAACAAACTCCCGTCCGCCTAACAGGCTGCTCAGGGACGGTCAGGCGAAAACTTTTTTCAGGTTCCGCAGGGCCTGGCGCGTGCGCTCCTCGTTCTCGATCAGCGCGAAGCGGACATACCCTTCCCCGCCCTCGCCGAAGCCCTCGCCGGGCGCCACGGCCACTTTGGCCGTCTGCAGCAGGTGCATGGCGAAGCCCACAGAACCCATGTCCTGAAAGCGTTCGGGAACCCGCGCCCATACGAACATGGTCGCCCGGGGCTTCGGAACTTCCCACCCCAGCTTGTTGAGCCCCTCCACCAGGACATCCCGGCGCACGCGGTAGGTTTCCACGATCTCCCGCACGCAGTCCTGCGGGCCGTTCAGCGCGCAAATGCCGGCGATTTGAATGGGCGTGAACATCCCGTAGTCGAGATAGCTCTTGATCCGGGCCAGGGTCGCGACCGCCTGGGCATTCCCGACCATGAACCCGATCCGCCATCCGGGCATGTTATAGGTTTTGGAGAGGGAGTAGAACTCCACGCCCCGTTCTTTGGCGCCCGGCACCTGCAGCAGGCTGGGCGACTGATAGCCCTCGAAGCACAGTTCGGCGTACGCGTGATCGTGAATGACCCAGAACCCTTCTTCGTTCGCCAGTTCCAGCACCTGCTCGAAGAAACGCAGGTCCACCACCTCACCCGTGGGATTGTGGGGATAGGAAAGAATGACCGCCTTGGGTTTGGGCCAGGCCCGCCGGCAGCTTTCGCGCAGGCGCGTCAGGATGTCGTCGCCGGGCTTGAAGGGGATGCTGTTCACGTTTCCCTCCGCCAGCACCACCGAATAGGCGTGGATCGGGTAACAGGGCGTGGGCACGATCACCGTGTCGCCGGGATTGAGCAGGGAGAGCATGAAGTGGGAGATGCCCTCCTTGGCGCCGATGGTGGCGATCGCCTCGCGGTCCGGGTCCAACGCGACGTTGAAACGCCGCGCGTACCATTTGCAGATCGCTTCGCGCAGCTTGAAAACCCCGCGCGAGACCGAGTAGCGGTGATTCTGAGGCTTGCCGGCCGCTTCCACCAGCTTATCCACGATATGCTGGGGCGTGCCCATGTCGGGGTTGCCCATGCCGAAGTCAATGATGTCCTCGCCGCGGCCGCGGGCGGCCTTGGTTTCCGCCGTTACCTTGGCGAGGATATACGGGGGGATCCGGTTCAGTTTGTTCGCGTGCATGGTCGTCACCTGCTTCTTCTGATCGCCGACCGCGGTGTTCATGACCGGCGGCGCTGTTCCGGCCGCAGGCGCAGGGTCCATGCCGGCACCCGCTGGGAAGCCAGATACCGGTAGCGCCGGATCAGCTCCCGCGGCTGCAGGTCGGTCAGCCCCTGGACCGAGAAGGCTTCCACGGTATGCGCGGCCAGCACGGTCCCGACCGCCGCGGCCTGACGCAGGCGTTTCGCGTCGAACCCGCCGCCCTGCGCCAGGACGCCGATCAACCCGCCGGCAAAGGTGTCGCCGGCGCCGGTGGGGTCCCGCACTTCATCCACGGGATAGGCGGGCAGGAGCGATGTCTCCCGCCCCCAGAACACCATGGAGCCGCAGGCGCCGCGTTTGATGGCCACGCCGCGTGGCCCGCGCCGAAGGAGCCACCGGCCGGCCCGCACCGCATTGCGTTCGCCGGACAGCTGGCGCGCCTCGCCCTCGTTCACCACCAGCAGGTCCGCGCGTTTCATGACCCTCAACAGCTGTTCCCGCTTGGTCTCGATCCAGTAGTTCATGGTATCCAGCACGACCATCCGCGGGCGCCGCATCTGGTCCAGCACCTGGTTCTGCAGGTCGGGATCAATGTTCGCCAAAAAAACAAAAGGCGCCGTCTGCCAGCTGCGGGGCAGGCGGGGCTTGAACCCGGCAAACACATTCAGTTCCGTGCTGACCGTGTGCGCCGCGTCCATGTCGCCGGTGTAATAGCCGGACCAGTGAAACGTCTTTCCAGGCGCCTGTTCCAACCCCTCCAGGTCAACCCCCCGTCCCCTGAGCAGGGCGAGATGCTCGGCGGGAAAATCCCCCCCGACCACGCCGACCACTCCCGGTTCCACGAAGAGACTGGCCGCCAGCGAGGCAAAGACCGCCGAACCGCCCAGCCCGCGCCGAACCGCGCCGTACGGGGTTTTCACGTCGTCCAAAGCCACCGAACCAACGATCACCAACTTCATGGGCGCTGACGCCTTCCCGCGCGCGAACGCCGCGCGCGCCAAACCCGGAGAATGTCAAAGAATAACACAAACCCGGCGATCCCGCAAAGCCAATCTCCCCACCTGCCAAACCAGGTAACAGCCTGGCGCGGCCGCACGCGCGCCACGAGCGCGCCTTCCTGATCCAGCGGCAACATCGCCGCCAGACGCCCGCGCGGATCGTAGATCCCCGAAATACCGGTGCTCGCCGCCCGGATCAGCCAGCGTCCGGTCTCGGCCGCACGGAACGCGGAAAAACTGGCGTGCAGGGCCGGCGCGGCCGAGTTTCCGAACCAGGCGTCATTGGTCACCACGACCAGCACTTCCGCGCCCTCCCGCGCCAGCTGCCGGGCATACGCCGGGAACAGGCTTTCAAAACAGATCAGGGCCCCCACCCCATGCCGCTGCCCGGAAAAAACCCACGGCAACAGGTCGCGCGAGCGGGCGGGCGTGAACCCGGCTCCGCCGTAACGCCGGACCACCTTGTGGATGTAATAAAAAACGGAATCCTTGAAGGGCACGTATTCCCCAAAGGGCACCAGATGTTTTTTGGAGGTAGCCCCGAGGACCTGGCCGTCCGGCCCCACGGCCAGCAGCGTGTTGAAATAGAGGTGGCCGCCGGCTGGATCCGGTTCGACCGTATCCGTGCCGACCATCTGGGTGAACTCCAATTTCCGTGACCACGCGCGGACCACTTCCGCCGGTTCCCGGTCCAAGCTGAAAATACCCGGAAAAGCGGTTTCCGGCCAAACGGCCAGCTTGGCGCCCTGCGCGGCGGCCTGGGCGGCCAGCCGCCCAAACCGTTTCAAGACACTCTGTTGATACGCGGCATTCCAGATTTGATTCTGATCAATGTTCCCCTGCAGGGCCGCGGCCGGCACCGGCGGATCTCCGGGCCGGGTTCGCAGCTGATGCTCGGAAAAACCCGCCAGCACCACGATGAGCAGGCCCACGCCGGCCGATCCGGCCAGCCGCCAGCGCTCAGACGGGGTTTCGGGCTGCTGGGCCCGGAAGAGTTTCGGCCAGCCCCGGCGCAGCGCCGCATACAGACCGTAGTTCACCAGCACGGTCGCGGCGGAAGCGCCCCAGATGCCGGTCACCGGCGCCAGCGCCAGGATCCACGGATTCTGGTAGTGCGCGCTGCCGAGCATCACCCAGGGAAATCCCGAGATCATGAAATTGCGGACATATTCCAGGACCACCCACAGCGAGACCGCCGCGCTCCAGCCTGGAACGCCCCCCGCGACCAAGCGGTGATATCCCCACAGAAAAACACCGGTATAGACCGCCAGATAACCGGACAGCGCCAGCCAGGCCACCGGCCCCAGAGGATGCATGGCGGACATGCCCGCCATCCAGACCGTGCTCACGCCGAAATAAATCAAACCGAAAGCAAATCCGCCCCACCAGGATTGCCGCGGGGTCCATCCGGGCTGGAGGGAAAACAAGGGGATCAGGCAGAGGAAGGCCAGCCAGCCTCCGGACCAGTCAAGGCCGACTCCCGCGGGATTGGGAAAGGAGAAAGCGGCGAGCAGTCCCGCCAGCACGATCTTGCCCGTCTCCAGCAGGAGCGGCGTGCGATCGGCGGCGGGATGCGGCGCGCGGGCTGGCTTCATTTCAGGCGGAGAGCAGCAGGCGGACCCACTCGGCCAGCCAGGCGGCCGAGGCCAGGAACACGCGCCAGGTTTCAAGGATAAAGGCGGGCAAGGTGATCAGGTCGGGGGAAACGATGGACAAAACCAGCACCACCATCACGAGATTCATGCCGTAGACGAACGCCAGAGAGAAAAAAGCGCCCACCTGCCGGATGTCGCTCTGGCGGTCGCGCAGGGAATGGAGAGTGAGCGCCAGATGAAACGCCAGCGTCAATCCGATGAAAAACGCCAGCAAGGGATAGAACTTCGGAGCCGCGATGAAATAAACCGGCAGCAGCAGAAAGGTATACAGCGGAAAAAAATACGGCGCCAGCGCGATCAGAAAATTGGTTTTGGACAGGGTAACTTGGCCGCCTTCGCGGGAGACCGACAGGGATTTGATCTTCCCCCCCAGCAGCACCGCCCAAAACGCGTGGGTCAGTTCATGGCCCATCACGTGGATGAAGATCGGCTTCCACAACAGCAGGTGCATCACCAGGTAAACCCCGGCCCCCGTGACAAAAGCCAGCTGGACCGGCGTCACCAGATTGAACTGTGAGAGATGGCGGAGGAGTACGGCGGTGGCAAAAAAATCAATAACCACGAGCAGCAGCCCGGAGAAAACCTTGAGCCAGGACCGCGGAGGTGCGGAGGGACGGGCGCGCCGGGAGGAAGGCATGCCGCGGCTCATGCGAGCGTGATCTGGTTGCGCCCATTCTCCTTCGAACGGTACAGCGCGGCATCGGCCGCCTCGATCAACTGCAGGGGCGTTTGGGCGTCCCGGTGATATTCAGCCAAGCCGATGGAGATGGTGACCCGGACGTTCTCGCCGTTCAGCACGAACGGGATCGCTTCCACGGCCTTACGGAGGCGTTCCGAGGGAATGACCGCCTCCTCCTTGGAGACCTCGGGCATGATGACGGAAAACTCTTCGCCGCCGTACCGGGCGGGAACGTCCACGTCGCGGAAGTTCTCCTTGATCGCCTTGGCCACGGCGATCAGCACCTCGTCGCCTTTGGTGTGGCCGTACGTGTCGTTCACGCTTTTAAAGTGGTCAATGTCGCTCATGAGCAGGGTCAACTTGTTGTGGTAGCGCTCGGCGCGTTTGATTTCGTCGTCCAGCCGCAGCTGGAAGTAGCGTTTCAGGTAGAGTTTGGTCATGGCGTCGGTAATGGCCTGCTCGTAATGGCGGGCGTTGCGCAGGGCCAAGGCGGCCAGAGAAGCCAGGGTGTTGATGAAATCCTTTTCACCCTGGACGAATTCCTCGCCGGACAGTTTCTTACTGATCATCATGGCGCCGATAATCTGATCCTTGGCCAAAAGCGGCACGATCATATACGTTTTATACGCGGCGAAGAACTCCATTTCCGCTTTGAATTCCGGCCGGTTTTCCAGCTCGGGCAAAAAGAGGGCCTGCTGCTCCCGTTGCCGCAGGAAATTCAAAAAAGGTTCCGAGGTGGAAACGCTTTCGGAGCGCTGCGGATCATTCCGCAGCCCTTTCTGGTACATCTTGATCAGGCGCGGCTGGGGACCTTCTTCATCCAGGAAGGTGATGGTCATGGTGGTGGTGCCCAGCTGCCCCATGGAGGTAAAACAGGATATTTTCAGGATGGTCTCGACCGACAGCGTGGAGTTCAGCTCCTTGCCGATGTTGAAGAGGGTGAACAGGTCGTAGACTTTCTTGTCCAGCTCCCGGTAGGTTTTCTCGATGATCTCGGCATGGGAGGCCAATTCACGGTTGGAGGTTTCCAGTTCAAGACGCTTCATCTGGGCGTCCAGCACGATCTGGTTAAAATTATTCGCCAGGCGGCCGATCTCGTCGTCGCGGACCAGCGAAATGCCGCCCTCGCGGATGCCCTGGAGCGTTTCCTCGGTTTCCTGGATCAGCGTGTGGATCGGCTTGAATAACCGGTCATACGTGTAGTAGACGGCCAATGCCGTCACCACCATCAACCCAAACCCCAGTGCAAGCATCAGCGTCTTCAATCCGGGGGTGGGCTGGAAAAAGCCGAACGTGATCATCAGCAGGCAGCCCAGGATCACCAGACCGCCGAGCAGGATGATGGAATTAAACCGCCCGCGTTTGAAGACCAGCTCCCCGTTGCCCGCCATTAGGACGCTCCCGGAAAACGCTTGACCATGCGCAGTTCGTTAATGTTATCGCCGCTGCGGTAGTAAACTTCATCCATAAATTGCGCGATCAGATAACGCCCCAGGCCGCCGACCTTGCGTTCGGTCACGTGCTGTTTCAAGTCCGGCAGCGGGGTGTTGGCGCTATCATAGGAACGCCCGTAGTCGCGCAAAGTGATCTCCAGCTTGTCCGGATACAACCACGCCTCGACCTGGATCTCCTGGTACGGATCAAAGGAGTATGCGTGTTCGACCACGTTGGCCAGGGCCTCATCGAGTGCCATTTCGATCTGGGAGATCACTTCCGGGCCGAGGTTTTCCTCGCCGGTGATGCCAACGACGAAATTCCGCACATGATTTAAATAATTCACGTCGCTGGGGATGCGGAACTCCAAATGCTTCACGTGCTTCGTGCCGTGCACATACCCGTGCTTGAGGGGGATCACCCGCCCGTATTTATCTACAAAGTAGATTTCATTGCACTTCAGACAGCGGAAAATATCACTTTTTCCGGCGATCGTAGACTGCCGGCATCCCGGACAATAGATATCGCGTGGAAAAGCCACTGGTTCCCCGCGTTCGATCACTTCGAAATGGTCTTCGCCGCTTCCCTGGTGGTCCCACACGCGGACGCGGATCCGCCCCGCGCCCGTTAAAATCACCTCGCCCTCCCAGCGCCCCCGCGTGACGTTGGAGGCCAGCACCGGGGAAATCAAGCCCTTGTCGGCAATGAGATGCAAATTGCCTTCGTAATCAACCACCCGGGCATCCGCCTGATTGCGCGCCTCGATCACCAGCCGGAAGGGTTCGCCGGCGACGATTTCCGCACCATGCGTTTTCAGGGAAAAATGATGAACCGCCATACCATCATCCTGATTCAGCCGCCGGACGCGTGAACCGCGCCCATCGCGACGGAGACATTTGGCACCTGACCGCGAGCGCCTTTCCCATCCAGGTCAGCTGTTTTCTCACCGGGTGCGGGTCCGCAAACCGCGGCAAAAACCATCCGGAATACCATTCAAGAAGCAGGGGAAGAAATCAGGCGGGAAGGGACGGACCGGACAACCAGCGAGCGCGCCCCGAAGCACTGTTCCCCATCTCTTGAGCGGGGCGGAAAGGCTCCCGTTTGCAGACTCAGCGGCCATCCATGAATTTAGAGACCGCCGCAGCCTCGTTGTCGGCAATGGTGAATAACTCGGAAAAACCAAGCAGATCGAACACTTTGTAAATTTTGGGGGACAAATTGATCAACACAATATCCCCATGGTTGTCGCGAATCTCGTCAATGACGCCCATAAAGGTCCCCAACCCCGCGCTGCTGATGTAATCCAGCTGCGCCAGATTGACGATCAGTTTGAATTTTTTATCCTTGATCAGCCGGTTGAAGGTTTCTTCCAGCTCGGCGACCGTATAGGCGTCCAAAAAGCCCTCGACATTGAGCACCGTACAGTCGGGATTAAGCGAGGAACTTTGGACCGACACGTTAATTTTCTTCATCCAGACACCTCCGCCTCAACAGTGACCCGTGGGGTTGGGTGCACTGAAAAGGCAGTTTAGCATAAGGGCAATTTGAAATAAAGTGTTTTTTTCCGCCCTTCAGACCACCTTGACCGTGAGGAGCGTAATGTCGTCGTGCTGTTCGGCGCCGCCAACGAATTCCATCAGTTCGTTGACCACAATTTCGGTGATCTGCTTGGCCGTGCCATCCACCGTGCGGCTGACCACCTGGGCCAGGCGCTCCTCGGTAAATTCCTGATCCTGTTTATTCATCGCCTCGGTGACGCCGTCCGTGTAGATGAGGAACACATCTCCCGGCTTCAGCGGGATATTCACGGCCTGCATTTTCTTGTCGAAGCGTTCCCCGCTGTCGAGCCCCAGTGCAATCCCGGCGGGGTTATACAGCTCCACTTTGCCGCCCTTGTGCCCCAAAATCATGGGATTGTGCCCCGCATTGGCGCAATTGATAATCTTCCTCTGCAGGTCGATCAGCACGTAAAACATGGTCACGAACATCCCGCGTTTAATGTCCTTGAACAGCAGGGCGTTGGTTTTGGTGAGAATTTTATACGCATCGGCCAGGTAAACCTGGGAGCGCAAAATGCTTCGGGTCATGACCATGCCCAGCGACCCGGGTACGCCCTTCCCGGAAACGTCCGCCACGGTCATGCCCAGCAACTTGTCGCTCAGCCGGTGAAAATCGTAATAATCGCCGCCGACTTCCTTCGCGGACTTGTAGAATGACACGATCTCGATGCCCGGGACCACGGGATCTTCTTTCGGGAGCAGTACCGCCTGGATCTTGCGGGCGGTTTCCAGCTCCTGCTCCATCTTCTCCTTCTCGATCAGGTTCTTCTGTGCGCTTTTCAAATCGCTGGTCATGCGGTTGAACACGTTGGCCAGATTGCCGATCTCATCCTGGCTTTTGACGGAAATGGAGTAATCCAGGTTGCCCTGGCCGATGATCATGGCGCCCGCTTCCAGGGCCTTGATCGGCCGGACGATAACAGAGACGAGGATGAACGTCACGACAATCCCGGTCAAAACAAAACCGATGGCTAAAATAACGATCTGCATCACCGCGGACTGAATGAGCGCGTCGATCAGGGACTGAGACAAACCGATATGCACTTCGCCCAGCTTGGCCTGGTCCTGCAGGAGAACCGGCACCGCGATATTGATGGTTTTGGTGTTCTTGAACTGAAAGGGCTTGGAAATAGACAGGTTTTTGTTCCCGAGCGGCTCCACGCCGGGCGGCCGTTGGTAAACCTTGCCGGCCTCGGAAACCGTGTTGTGGGCCAACGTCATGCCGTCTTCGTCCACGATCAAGGCGTACATGACGCCTTTGTTGGTCATCGCATCCTTGACCAGAATGGTCAGGGGCAAAATTTCCTTGCGGAGCATCGTTTTTTCGGCGTTGACAGCCATGTTTTTCGCGATCGTGATACCGCGCTGCTCCATTTCGGCGCGCAGGGCTTTTTCCTCGCCGCGCAGAGCCAGGTAGCTGATGGAAATGATGGTCAGGGTCAGCAGCAGGGTGATGGACAGCCCGAATTTAAAACGGAGACTTTTCTTCGACTTGGGAATGTCCGAAGGCCTGGAGGGGTTGGTTGGCATGGAATACCTTTCTCCTGCAACGCCGCAAAACCCGGCGCAAGTCTTGAATACAGGCCGTAAGCGGCGTTTCCCGCCCGCAGTGGCGGAGCCACCTCAGGACCGGATGTCATCCGTGATCAACGCCCTAAAGCCGAAGCGCCCCGAGGTGACCCGGCCTAAAAAAACCTACTGTGTCTTAATACCACGTTTTTCCATTTCTTTCAATTCCATTTCCGCTTTGGTAATGGAACTTTTCGCTTCCTGGTTCTCGGGATCCAGGACCAGAATTTTCCGCCAGACCTCGATCGCCCGGCGGTTTTGTCCGTCCAGGTACAAAGAAACGCCATCGTAATAAAGCTTCTTGATTTCCTCCTTGCTGACCGTCACCTGGGCCACCTTGCCGGTCAGGTTGGTGAGGTATTCGGAAGCTTCGTCATTATCCGGATCCAGCTTCAGCACTTCGTTGAATTTCTCCTTGGCTTCGGTGGCCCGTCCGGAGTTGAGCAATTCCACGCCCCGGGCCATCAGCGCCTTGACATTCTCACGCAGCTGGGTACGCGTTTTGTACAGCAAGTTTTTGATGCCCTGGTCGTTGGGGTCCAGTTCGGCCGCCCGCTCCAGACTGAAAATCGCCTCCCGCAGCTTTCCCTGCGACAGGAGTTCGATTCCCTTGCGGTAATTCTTTTCGGTCCCCGACTTCTGTTCGTTCTGAATCTGGTTGACGTACTTTTGCGCCAGCAGGTTCGACGGATCGCGTTTGATGGTCTTGATGTCCTGCAAGGCGGCGCGGACGTTCCCCCGCTTGGCGCTGTCCAAGGCCAGCGCCGCGCCGAGCTCCTCTTTTTCCTGTTTCTTCAGTTTGACCTTGTCCAGGCCGGCGCGGGCCTGCTTGTTCTTGGGATCAAGTTTCAGGGCCGCGTGAAACTCGCGGTAGGCATCCTGCTGCATATTCTGCAGCAGCAAGGTCTCGCCTTGGGCCACGTGTTCCTTGATCTTGGACTCCAGTTTGACCTGCGCCGTCTGGATGAATTTATTCGCGGTCTCGTTCTTCGGTTCCAGCTTCAGCACGCTGTTCCAGGCCTCAACCGCCTGTTCGAAATCCCCTTCAAAATAATCCTTGCTGCCCTTGCGCAGGTAGTGGTCAATCGCCTTGGCGCGGACGGAACTGTACGTGCGTTTGGCAGACCGGTCGTCCGGGTAGAGCTTGAGGATCTGCCGGTAATAATACAGCGCCTTGATATACTCCCCCTGGTCTTCGTAGGCGACGGCGACCTGGCGGAGGGCTTCCAGGTAGTTTTTCTTCAACTTCAGCGCCTGCTTGAATTTTTTAATGGCGATTTCGAGGTTTGCGTTCTTGTAAGCGATCAATCCCAATCCGTACTGGCTGATCGCATCCCCTGGATTGATCCTGGCGGCCTTGGTGAAATTGTCGAACGCCTCTTGCAGCTCCCCTTTGCCCAGATTGGCAAAAGCCTGGTGGTTGAGCATGGTCGCGTTGTCCGGCAGGTAAGCTTTGGACTGCTGGACCAGTTTGATCACATCGGTATATTTGTACTGATCCAGATAAAGCTGGGCCAACCGGTCATAGGCCGAGAGAGATTTCGGGTCCGCCTTGATCAAGCGTCTGTACGTCCCGGTCGCTTCATCCACCCGATTGAGATTGGCATAAATGAACGCGAGATTGGTGAGCGCATCCACGTTCTCGGACTGAATGCGCAGGCTTTCCTGCAGCATGTTGATCGCCTGGTCGGCCTTGTTCTGGTTGAAATAAACCAGGCTCAGGTTATTACGGGCGTCAACATTGTTCCCGTTGAGACCCAGGGTCTTGGTGAGGTATTTTTCCGCCTCGCCCAGCTGGCCCAGGCGCAGGTTCACCGATCCCAGCAGCACCAGGGCTTCCTCGTCCTTGCCGTCTATCTGGATCACTTTGTTGAGGGATTCGATGGCGTTTTCGTAGCGCCCATTCTGATAGTAGTATAGGCCTAAATTGAAGTGCGCGTTGGGGTTGTTGGGTTCGGCGGCGATCTTGTCCTTGAGCTTGGTCAGCGTCTTGTCTTCGGCCGAAGATAAAACCGGCAATCCCAGGAGCAGCACTCCCAACAGGACCCAGAGGCATCCCGGGCTCTTTTTATCCGACATTCTGTGCCGCAGGCTGGTTTCCATAGCATATATCCCCAAACTAGATATACCCACTTCTCCTTCTACGATTCTAAATATAATTCTTTTTATATTTTTTGTCAAATATTATTATGATATTTTGTAAATTATGTAAGGTTTTTTTTGTCTGGAAATTGTATGTTTTTTTTAATTATTTTTGTTTTTATATTTAAATATAAAGGTTTTTGGTGAGCCGGGAGAGGCTCGAACTCTCGACACCCGCCTTAAAAGGGCGGTGCTCTACCTACTGAGCTACCGGCTCATATCAATCAAGGAATTGACTCCGGAGGATGGTTTGGGTTCTATCCGGGCCAACTGATAAAATGGAGATGCGGGCACCCACGAGTTCTTCCAGCCGGCGCAGATACTTCTGCGCTTTTTGAGGAAGATCTTCGTAGCGCTTGATATCGGTGATGGATTCTTGCCAGCCGTCCATCTCTTCGTAAACCGGTTCCAAATCTTCGATGTCCTCGAGCGCCGCGGGAAAACTGGTCAGGACCTGACCGCGCAGGCGATAGCCTACGCAGATCTTCACGGATGGCATGCCGCTCAGCACGTCGAGTTTGGTAACCGCCATATCGTCGAAACCATTCAGCATGCGCGCCCGCTTCACCACCATGGCGTCAAACCAGCCGCAGCGGCGGGGACGCCCGGTCGTGGCGCCGAACTCCTGGCCGCGTTCGCGGAGCGCAACGCCCCCATCTTCCCACTCGGTCGGAAACGGCCCGGCGCCCACGCGCGTGGTGTAGGCTTTCACGATCCCGAGCACGGAGTCTATTTTCGTGGGAGGGACCCCGGTGCCGATACAGACGCCGCCGGCCAGCGGATGCGAGGAGGTGACATAGGGATAGGTCCCGAAATCAACGTCCAGGAACGTTCCCTGCGCTCCTTCGAAGAGGACCTTGCGCCCCTCGGCGATCAGGCCGTTCACCAAGCTGGCGGTGTCGGCCATGTAAGGCTTGAGGCGGCGTCCGAGGGCCAGATACTCGTCGAGCAGAACCCCGATCGAAAAAACCGGCTGCGCGAAATAATGCTCGAGGAGATAATTTTTTTCAGCCAAATTGCGTTCCAGACGCCGACGCAAGCGGTCCGCGTCCATCAGGTCAATGACGCGGATGCCGATGCGGCCGTATTTGTCCGCATAAGTCGGACCGATCCCGCGGTGCGTGGTGTCAATCTTGCCTTCCCCGAGTTTGGATTCATTGGCTTTGTCCAGCGCTCGGTGAAAACTGAAGGTCACCGGCGCCAGCTCGCTGATCTTTAAATTCTCCCCCACGGTCACGCCTGCGGCTTCAAGGGTCTGAATTTCCGCGAGCAGGGATTCGGGGTCAATCACCACGCCATTGCCGATGACGCAGACTTTCCCCGGATGAAGGATGCCGCAGGGGATCAGATGCAGGACGTGCTTTTGACCGCCGAACACGACCGTATGGCCGGCGTTGCTGCCGCCCTGGTACCGGACCACGGCGTCGGCCCGGTCGGAGAGCAGATCAATGATCTTTCCTTTTCCCTCGTCGCCCCACTGGGCGCCGACGATGACTAGGTTGGGCATGATCGCGTATCCCGGCGGCCTAGAGATTCACGCACTTCATGCTTTGGATCTTCGCCGTTTGCTTGAGCTGGGTGACCAGGTCGTCCGGAACCTCCGAATCAATGTTCAGGATGCTCACGGCCTCGCTGCCCAGTTCCTTGCGGCCCATGTGCAACGCGGCAATGTTCACGCCGGCGTTGCCCAGCATGGTGCCCATGCGGCCGACGATCCCCGGTTCATCCTTGTGCACGAAAACGAGCAGGTGGCCGCTCGGGCTGAAATCCGTATGGTAGCCGAAGAGCGAAACCACGAACGGCTCGCGTTTCTTGCCGATCAGCGTGCCCACAATTTCCCGTTTCTCTTTCTCGGTCTCGACCTCCACGCTGACCGTGCTGGTGAAATCCATGGTGTCCTGGGAGGTCGTGGTTACGACTTCCACGCCCCGCTCCTTGGCCAAAACCCGGGCGTTGACGAAATTCAACACCTCCGACAGCATGACCGACAGCAGCCCCTTGACCGCGGAAACCGTGATCAATTCCGAGGGATAGTCGCACACCTCGCCGGCCAGCTTGACGGTGATCTTCTTGATCTGCCCGTCCGTTACCTGGCCGAGGAAGCGGCCCAGGCAATCGGCGAGGTCAAGATAGGGCGACATGTCCTTCAGCAGTTCGGGCGAGACCGACGGGATGTTGATGGCGTTGCGGATCAGCCCGCCCTTGAGGGCGTCACGGATCTGTTCCGCGATCACAATGCCGACGTTGACCTGGGCTTCCTCGGTCGAGGCGCCCAGATGCGGGGTAAGCACCAGGTTGGGAACTTTGAGCAGCTCGGGATCGGTCGGCGGCTCCGGATCGTACACATCCAGCGCCGCGCCGGCGATGACGCCGTTTCTCAGCGCCTCGCGCAGCTCGTCCTGGCGGACGATCCCGCCGCGCGCGCAGTTGAGCACGCGGGCCGTGCGCTTCATTTTCTTGAACTGCTCCATGCCCAGGAGCCCCGCGGTTTCCTTGTTTTTGGGCGTGTGCACGCTGATGAAATCCGCGGTGGTGATGATCTCGTCCAGCGTGGCCAGCTGTACGTTAAGCTGGTCGGCCTTCTCCCGCGTGAGGAAAGGATCGCAGGCCTTCACGGTCATGGAGAACGCCTGGGCGCGTTTGGCCAGTTCGGTGCCGATGCGTCCGAGCCCGATGATGCCCAGCACTTTTCCGTAAAGCTCGGTGCCCATGAACTGCTTGCGTTCCCATTTGCCCTCGCGCATGGAGCGGTCGGCCTGGGGGATGTTGCGGGCCAGGGCCACCATCATGGAGAAGGTGTGTTCCGCCGTGGAGATGGTGTTGCCGTCCGGGGTATTCATGACGATCACGCCGCGGCGCGTGGCTTCCGCCACGTCCACATTGTCAATGCCCACGCCCGCCCGGCCGACGACTTTGAGCTTTTTCCCCGCCTCCAGCACTTCCTTGGTGACCTTGGAGTCGCTCCGGATGATCAGGGCGTCGTAGTCGCCGATGATCTTGAGCAGTTCCTCGGGTTTGACCTTTTCGCGGGCGTCCAGCTGAATATCCGGATCGGTTTTGAGCACCGCCTGCCCTTCCGCGGCCAAATTATCGCTGATGAGCACTTTAAACATGCGCGTCCCCTCCTCGTTTCGGTTCCGAGATGCTATCCAAACAGGACCTTCTCCGCGGCGGCGACGCCCGCGCCCAGGGTGATCGCGTACCCCTGTTCGCGCAACGCCCGTTCCACGGCCGCGACCGTCGCGATCACGTCCCAGTCATCCGCGAAACCGAGGTGTCCGATGCGGAAAATCGTGTCCTTCACTTTTCCCTGCCCGCCCGCGAGGGTGATGCCGTAGGTGTCGCGGACGGTCTTGAACAGTTTTTTTCCATCCACGCCCGCGGGCACGACGATCGAGGTCACGGCGTTGCTCGGCTGCCCGGTGCAGAAGAGTTTGAGCCCCAGGGCTTCCATGGCCGCCCGGGTCGCGGCGCCCATTTTCGCGTGCCGCGCCCACACCGCCTCCAGCCCTTCCTTCTCCAGCAGCTTGATGGATTCCGCCAGCTGGATGATCAGGGATATGGAAGGCGTATAGGGCGTGTTGGCCAGCGCTTCCTCGGTCATCGCCTTCTGCGACTTCTCCCAGCTGAAATAAAATTTCGGCAGCTTGGACGCCTTGGCCAGGGCCCAGGCTTTGGCGGAGATGGAGACCATGGCCAGTCCCGGCGGGATCATCAGCCCTTTCTGGGCGCCGACCACGACCACGTCCGCGTTCCATTCGTCGGTTTTGAGCGGGATCGCGCCCAGGCCGGAGATGGCGTCCACCACCAGCACGGCCGGGGTTTTGGCCACGATCTTGCCGATGGCTTCGATGTCCGACTCCACGCCCGTGGAGGTTTCGGACAGGGTCGCGAAGACCACCTTGATCTTGGGATTGGCCGCCAGCCTCTTTTCGATTTCCTGCGGGCTGACGCCAGCGCCCCACTCCACCTCGTAGTGCTCAACATCCACGCCGTAGGCCTTGGCGATCGCGGTCCAGCGGTTTCCGAAATTGCCGCAGGAAGCGACCAGGATCTGGTCTTGCGGCGAGCATAGATTGACCACGGCCGATTCCATGCCGCCAGTACCCGCGGCCGGGAAGATCAGCAGGTCATTTTTCGTAAGGAAGATCCGTTTCAGGCCAGCCACAACCTCGGTCAATAGCTGCCGGAAAGCCGGCGTGCGGTGGTGGATGATCGGCTTGGCGGCTTCCGCCAGCACCGTCGGCGGAATGTCGGTGGGGCCAGGCGTCATCAAACGTTTTTTATAAAGCATCAGGGGGCTGCCTCCTTGGTTTTCTGGCCTGAATAAGGCGATTTCAGGATTTAAGACCGCGACACTCTACCATATTTAGCCCAGTGAAACAATAGGCAGTGCTGAAAAAATGTGATGAAACGGGCTCAGCAGATATGCCGGCCGGGCGTGTCACTGGGCACCTCGGCCAGCCGGGGCTTGAGGGCCTTGGCGCGCGGCCGGTCCAGCCGCCGGACCGGCCGCAGGAGGGCCGCTGCCAGCACCTCGGCCATGCCTTCCACCAAGTGCAAATCCAGGTTTTTTTTGACTTCCGGCGGCAGGTTGGCGAGATCCTTGCTGTTTTCGCGGGGGACGATCACGGTCTTAATCCCCGCCCGCATGGCGGCCAGCAGTTTTTCCTTAAGGCCGCCAATGGCCAGAATCCGGCCGCGCAAGGTGATCTCGCCGGTCATGGCCACCTGGCGCTTGACCGGAATGCCGGACAGCGCGGAGATAATGGCGGTCGCGATGGCGATGCCGGCCGAGGGCCCGTCCTTGGGGATCGCGCCTTCTGGCACGTGAATGTGAATGTCGGTCTTGGTGTAGAAATCCTCGGCCAGCCGTAAATCCCGGCTGTGCGCCCGGGCATAGGACACCGCGGCCTGCGCGGATTCCTTCATCACATCCCCAAGTTTCCCGGTCAGGATCAACTGCCCCTTGCCGGATAAAAGCGTAACCTCCACCAGCAGGATCTCGCCGCCGACCTCGGTCCAGGCCAAACCCGTGGACACGCCAACCTGGTTCTGGCGTTCGCCTCGCCGCTTGAGGAACTTGGGCGGACCCAGGAACTTGACCAGCTGGGCCTCGGCCAGGCGCATGCCCTTCTCGCCCAGCTTGTTCTCCACTTTGAGACGGCTGACCTTGCGCATGACCGTGGCCAGTTCCCGGTTGAGGTTGCGGACCCCGGCTTCGGAGGTGTACCCCGTGATGATCTTCTCCAGCATGGTCCGGGAAATCGCCAAATCCTGCGATTTCAGTCCGTGTTCGGACATCAGACGCACCAGGAGATGCTTCTCGGCGATCTGGATTTTTTCTTCCTGGGTGTAGCCCGGAATTTCGATCACTTCCATGCGGTCCCGCAGGGTGGGATGCAGATGGTGCATCACGTTGGCCGTGGCGATGAACATGATCTCCGACAGGTCGAAGTTCGCGTCCAGATAGTGGTCGTTGAAAGCCGCGTTTTGCTCCGGGTCCAGCACTTCCAGCAGCGCCGCGGCCGGATCGCCCCGGAAATCAGAACCGATCTTGTCCAGTTCATCGAGCAGCAGGAGCGGGTTTTTGCTCTTGGCGTTCTTGAGCGACTGGATGATGCGGCCGGGCATGGCCCCGATGTACGTCCGCCGGTGACCGCGGATCTCCGCTTCGTCCCGGACTCCGCCCAGCGAGATGCGCACGAAGTTGCGGTTGAGCGCGAGGGCCACCGAGCGGGCCAGGGAGGTCTTGCCCACGCCGGGAGGCCCGACCAGACAGAGGATCGGCCCCTTGTGCCCGGGCGACAGTTTCCGCACGGCCAGATATTCCAGGATACGCTCCTTGACGTGCTTCAAGCCGTAGTGGTCGCGCTCCAGCTGGCGGGCCACATTGCGCAAATCGAGTTTCTCGCGGGTGCGCGCGGCCCACGGCAGGGCGATCAGCCAGTCCACATACGTCCGGATCACGGTGGCCTCGGGCGACATGGCCTGCATGCGGTCCAGGCGCGACAGTTCCTTGAGCGCCTTTTCCTCCACGTCCTTGGGCATCCCGGCCTTCTTGATTTTCTGGGTCAGTTCGTCAACCTCGGACTCTTCCTCCTTCTGCCCGAGCTCGCGGCGGATGGCCTTCATCTGCTCCTGCAGGTAATATTCCTTCTGGCTGTGTTCCATCTGCTTGCGCACCCGGCCTTTGATGCGCCGTTCGATCTCCAGGATCTCGATCTCGCCCGAAAGTTGGCGGGAGAGCAATTCCAAACGGTCGTGGATATCCACGGCTTCCAGAAGCCTCTGCTTGTCCTCGATCTTGGACCACAGGTTCGCGGCGATGATGTCGGCCAGGCGGCCGGCTTCCTCGATGTGCCCGACCGACGACACCACGTCGGCCGACACCTTCTTATTCAAACGGGCGTATTGTTCGAACAACTCCACGTTATTGCGCGTCAGGGCCTTCACCGTGGAGTCCACGTCCAGCGACTCCGGCAGGTCTTCGCAGGCGGCGGTAAAGTGGCGGTCCGCGGCGTGAAAACCCGTGAGGCGGATGCGGCGCTGGCCTTCCACCAGGACCTTCAGCGTGTTGTCCGGCATCCGGAGCACCTGCAGGATCTGGGCGCGGGTGCCGATCGCGAACAGGTCGTCCGGCGAGGGATCGTCAATCTGGGCGTGGCGCTGGGCGCACAGGGCGATCATGCGGTTTTGCAGCATGGCCGCCTCGAGCGCCACCACGGACTTCTCCCGCCCCACGAACAGGGGGGTGATCATGTGGGGAAACACCACCAGGTCCCTGAGGGGCATGACCGGCAGCACGACGGACCCTGGCGGTCTGTGTTTGGCGGCTGGTTTTTCAGTGCTCATCGCTCTGTTCCATCCTTCAAGCGGATTTCACCCGGGGTTCCCCTTCGGCGAGGGTGAGCTCCGGCTTGGCCTGGCCCCGGATGACCTCCGGTGTGATGAGGCAGGCCCGCACGTCTTCCCGGCCGGGCAGTTCGTACATCAGGTCCAGCATGATGTCTTCCAGCACCGCGCGCAGGCCGCGGGCCCCGGTCTTGCGCGAAAGGCTCACCCGCGCCACCTCGCGCTGCGCCTCGGGGGTTACGGTCAGTTTGACGCCTTCCAGGGCGAAAAATTTCTGGTACTGCTTGACCAGCGCGTTCTTGGGTTCCGACAGGATCCGGACCAGCGCCTCCTCGTCCAGCTCGTGCAGGGCCGCGATCACGGGCAGGCGGCCGACGAATTCCGGAATCAGGCCGAATTGGATCAGGTCCTCGGGCTGCACCAGCTGGCGCAGGTCATCCGGGGTGGGAGTCAGCCCTCCGGGGCCGGAAGCGCCGAAGCCGATCATTTTTTTCCTGACCCGGCGTTCCACGATCTTCTCCAGGCCGATGAACGCCCCGCCGCAGATGAACAGGATATTGGTCGTGTCCACCTTGATGTATTCCTGCTGCGGGTGCTTGCGGCCCCCTTTCGGGGGCACATTGGCCACGGTGCCCTCGGTGATCTTGAGCAGGGCCTGCTGGACGCCCTCGCCGGACACATCGCGCGTGATCGAAGGGTTCTCGCTCTTGCGGCCGATCTTGTCTATCTCGTCAATGTACACGATGCCCCGCTGGGCGGCATCCAGGTCGTAGTCCGCGTTTTGGAGCAGTTTGAGGATGATGTTCTCGACATCCTCGCCCACGTAGCCGGCCTCGGTGAGGGTGGTCGCGTCCACCAGGGCGAAGGGGACGTTGAGAATCCGCGCCAGGGTTTGGGCCAGCAGGGTCTTGCCCGTGCCCGTGGGGCCGATCATCAGGATGTTGCTCTTCCCCAGTTCGACCCCGTCGGCGGCCGCGAGATGCTCCGCGCGGATCCGCTTGTAGTGGTTGTGCACGGCCACGGCCAGCACGCGCTTGGCGCGCTCCTGCCCGATCACGTATTGGTCCAGGCTCCGCTTGATGTCCTTGGGTTTGGGCAGGGCCGGCGTGCCGGACACGGGCGCGGACACCTGCTGGCGGGAGAGGATCTCGTTGCAGTAGGCCACGCACTCGTCGCAGATATAGACGCCCGGGCCCTTGATCAGGCGGCGCACGCCGGCCGCCGGCTTCTCGCAAAATGAACAGTTGACACCGGCCTTCGGCGCGGATGCTTTGGGCATGGGCGGGTTACTTCTTGTCCAGGTTCATGACCTGGTCAATCACGCCGTACGTCACGGCTTCGGGGGCGGAAAGATAGAAATCGCGGTCCGTGTCCCCGACGATTTTGTCCACCGGCTGGTGGGTATGCCGGGCCAGGATCTCGTTCATCATGGCGCGCACGCGGGTGATCTCCTTGGCCTGGATATCAATGTCCGGCATGGAGCCCGAAAACCCCGCTGATCCCTGGTGCAGCATGATGCGGGCGTTGGGCAGCGCGTAGCGCTTGCCGGACGCGCCCGCCGCCAGGAGCACCGCGGCCATGGACGCCGCCTGGCCCACGCACAGGGTGGATACGGGCGACTTGATGTACTGCATGGTGTCGTAGATGGCCAGGCCCGAGGATACGATGCCGCCCGGGCTGTTGATGTACATGGAAATTTCCTTATGCTCCTCCGATTCCAGGAACAGAAGCTGGGCGATGATCAGGTTGCTGATTTCGTCGTTGATCGGGGTGCCAAGGAAGATGATGCGCTCCTTGAGCAGGCGGGAGTAAATATCGTAGGCGCGCTCCCCCCGCTGGGTGGACTCGACGACGATCGGAATGAGTGCCATGCGGATGCCTCCTGGGAACCTCAATATGCGATCGTTCAGGCTCCAGAGAAATTGAGCCATTGAGGAATGCGGGCAACGGGTACAACCAAATGCTCAATGTCGGTCAGTGTGCTCCATTCGCTCAACTTGCTCGTTACAATCAGACTTTTATTTCCCTTCGCTGATCTTGGCGTTGGCGATAATCAGATCCAGCGCTTTTTCGTCCCTCAGCCGGTCCCGCAGATCTTCCCACGCGCGGGTGCGGGTCAGATAACCGCGGATCGCGTCCAGGGGCTGACGGGCCGCCCGGGCCATCCGTTCCACCTCGGCGTCCACCTCGGCTTCGGACACGGCGAGGGACTCCACCTGGGCGATCTCGCGCAGGGCCAGGCGGGCGCGAAGTTCGAACTCCACGGTGTCCCGGTGGCTGGCTTTGAACGCATCCTCGGGTTCTTGGGCCTGCCCGAGCCGGGCCGCGCGCTGGCCGTGTTCCTGATACAGGCTTTTCAGGGACCGGTCCACGAGGACCTGCGGCACCTTGACCTGCGTGGCCTTGCCCAGGTCCTTCATGATGGCGTCCTGCATGAGCAGGCGGTTTTGGCGTTCCTTTTCCGCGGTCAGGTCGTCCCGAATCCGGGCCTTGAGCTCCTCCAGGGTTTGGAACTGTCCCAGCTGCTGGGCCAGGGCGTCATCCAGTTCGGGCAGTTTCTTCTGCTGCAGACCCTTGAGGGTCAGGGTGAAGTCCAGGGTCTTGCCTGCCACGGCCGGCGCGTGATAATCCGCGGGGAACGCCACGGGGAACTGTTTCCGCTCTTCCGGCCGCATGCCCAGGATGGCCTGTTCGAAATCCGGGAGCGTCTGGCCGCCGCCCAGTTCGACCAGTTGGTTCGATGCCTTGGCCCCCTCGATCGCCTGGCCGTCCAGGCGGCCTTCGTAGTCCACGGTGGCGAGATCCTGGGGTTGGGCTGGCCGGTCCGCAACCGGCTCCAGCAGCGCCTGCTGCTGGCGCAGCTTCTCCAGCACCTCGCTGACCTCTTGGTCCGTGACCTGAACCTTCTTTTTCTGCAGTTTGAGGCCCCGGTAGGTTCCGAGCTTGACCTTGGGCAGGACCTCGACCACGATCTGGTAGGAAAGGGGCTGCCCCTGGTCCAGGGTCATTTTCTCCAACCGCGGCCGGTCAATCGGCACGGACCGGGTCTGCTCCAGCGCCTCGGGGTAAGAGCGCGCGAACAGGCTTTCGAAAACTTCATCGCGGATCTCCTGCACGAACTTCTTGCTGATCACCTCGCGGGGCACTTTGCCTTTTCGGAAGCCGGGCAGCGACGCCTCCACCTGCAGTTTGCTGACCGCCTGGTCAAAGGCCTCGGCGACGTCCTCGTGGGGCACCACGACGTCGAGCACGCGGGTGGTTTCACCTTCCTGGGTCATTGCGACTGAAATCGGCATATCCTTGGTGCGAGGGGCGGGAGTTGAACCCGCATGCCAGAGGCACTAGATCCTAAGTCTAGCGTGTCTGCCAGTTCCACCACCCTCGCGTAACTCCTCCCTTCCAGCCATGCGTAATTATGCCTTTCGGCATTTGGTGAGGTTGCGGTTTTCCGTGAACACCTTAGCAGTGAAGCAGCAGAGCGCAGGTGATCTTCATCTGCTGTTCGACTGTTCGTCCTGCAACGCCTATTCCCCAACTGTGCATGGAATCGAAGGCTTCACCAGGCGTTGCAGGATGTCGCCTTCCAGTTTAACGGGAGCCGCAAGGGTGAACAGTTGTACCCCGGCCTTCGGCCGGGTGGCTCCACCTGCTCTGATTTTTTTCCTGCAACGCCGCGACCCGGCGTTGCAGGAAAAAAATCTGGTGGGTGCTACAGGGATCGAACCTGTGGCCCGCTGATTAAGAGTCAGCTGCTCTACCAGCTGAGCTAAGCACCCAGGGCGCTCGCGGAGCGAGCGCCGGAGCAGGCGAGCAGGAGAACAGGTGAGCAGGTGAAAGAGCGAGCCTGCGGTCAACTGTTCTACTGGTCACCTGCTCAAAAAGAATTTCTATGCGCGCTGCCGCGCGCGCACCTGGAAACATGGCGCGCCTGACACGAATCGAACGTGCGACCAACGGCTTCGGAGGCCGTTGCTCTATCCACTGAGCTACAGGCGCAGATTTTCAATCCTAAAACGAAAGTAGAGAGTTGAAAGTAGACCGCATTTGAGCTCCAAATCTACTCTCTACTCTCGAATGCTCAAATGCTCTGCCCCGTAGAGGTGGGGCTGGGGTGGACGACGGGATTCGAACCCGCGGCCTCCAGGACCACAACCTGGCGCTCAAACCAGCTGAGCTACGTCCACCACCCATTCCTTCCGGGCGCAAAACGCCGGAGCAGATTGTTCATTGTACGTAAATACCCTTCCTTGTCAATGCTTTTTGGCCAGACCGCCTGGTTATTTCCCGCCTAATTGCTCCGTAACCCGGACGATTTTCAGGTTCTTTTTATCGGGGTCAGAATTAAGGCCCAAATAGGACAGCGTGTTTTCCGAGGTAAAAATCACATTGCCGTCCACGATATTATTAAAAGCCTCTCCCGGACGGCCGTTCACCATGACAAAGCGGTCCCGGGCGCGCGTGGCCACGTAGACCACGTATTTCCCGCCTGGACTCTCCACCACGGGCCACACATCATGATAGGCGGGGTGGGGTTTCCCGTTTACGACCACAAACAGGTTGAACCCCCGGTTGGCGCGGTAGATCAGGGTGCGGCTGTCCGCGCTGAACTCCACGGATTTAACAATGTCGTATTTCCCAAACGTACGCCCGTCGGACACAACCATCATCTTTTTTTCGCGTTCGGCGCTGTAGGCAAACCGTTTGCCGTCCGGGCTGAACATCATCTCGCCGATCTTGTCGAATGCCTCACCTTCCTTGCCGTCCACCACCACGCTCTGGTATTTAACACCCTTCACCTTGGCGCTTTCCCGCACCACCACATAGGCCAGCCGCGTCCCGTCCACGCTGATTCGAAGCGACCCAGGCTCGATCTGAGGAAAAGCCGGGCCAGGATTGCCGTCGAGAACCGCGCGCCATTGTTTTTGGTCCTGGGCCGCGTAAGCCAAATGCTGGCCGTCCTCGCTGAAAACCAGGGACTCTTTGGCCACGATATCGTGCGGTTCCAGGGCCTGGCCGTCCAGAATGACCATTTCCTGGGCTTCCACGACCACGGCATACGCCAGATGCTCGCCATCCGCGCTGAGGACCGGATCGCCCACCAGGGCGTAGCTTTTCAGCTTTTTCCCATCCTGGACGATGAAGAACTTGCCGCCGCTCTCCGCCCGGTAGGCGATATGCTTGGCGTCCTGGGAGAACACGGGCTCGCTGGCGTCGGTGTACACCGGACTGGTCCGGCCGTCGGCCACGATCACGAATTTCTCGTCGCCGATCTGGGCCCGGTAGGCCATCCGTTCTCCGCCCGGGCTGAAGACCGGCGGATTGACCTTGGCATAGCGTTCTTGTTCGCGGCCGTTGATCACCAGGACCTCCCTGCCGCCGGTCTCCCCGATATACAGGGCTTTTTGGCTGTCCGGGCTGAATTTCAATGCCGCCACGCTCTGGTAGGCATTGCCCGGCTTGCCGTCCATCACCACTTTCCAGCGTTCTCCCTGCAGGGCGCCGTACATGAACCGTTTGCCGTCCGGGCTGAACGTGAGCCAGCCCACCTCGTCGTACAGCTGGCTTTGGTGTTTGCCCACCACGAGACGCTGTTTTTCATCCTCGACCTGTATGTACGCCAGCGTTTGGTTGTCCGGCGACACGCGAATTGAGTCGTAAATCACGCCGGTCAGTTCGGCTACCGGTTCCTGGGCCGTTTGGCGGTTGACCTGGGGCCCGGGCTGGCCGCCTCCGCAGCCCGCCAGGAACAACGCTCCCACGATCGCGATCCGGACGCACCTGCCGACTTGCTTCTCCATGCCGCTTCCCTCCTCTGAAATAAGGATGTGGTGAAGCTATCCTAATACAGAATCCGCGAACTTTCCAGTTTCTCCTGCGTGCTCCCGACGAGCTCATCCTGGTGGCCAAGAGCAATACGCTTCCTCCTCGCTCCGCGACAGCGGGGAGCGGGTGGGGGCGAGGGGCCCAACTGACCGATCTCAAGATGTGTTCTGGGTGACCCTCGCCCTCTCCCGACCGGTCCAATGAGCGAGGGAGCGGGGTTAGGAAAGAACAGATTCTCATCTTTGCCTTTTGACCCAGCGGAGCAATTTTTCATAATGCGACCCCCGCCAATAGACGCGGCCGCAAGACCGGCAGCGGTAAAAGCGCCGGTACGTCCTGGCGGTCATCGGCGGCAGCTGGGCCGCCACCGTCCGCTTGGCCACGCTTGCGATCCGGCCATTGCAGACCAGACACCGGCTGAAGGGACGGCCGCCGCGAACGCGGGGATACCGCCGCAGGATTTCGCGCCACTGCTTCTCCGGGTCCGTGGAACGGACCCAGTAACCGTGCCGGAGCTGTTTGTGCTTGAGCAGGTCCACGTCCCGGGTCAGAACCACGCGCCGCTGCCCGAGGGCGATGGCCACGATCTCCGGGTCTGGGAAGTGACTGCGGTAAACCGTGTCCAGCCCCCACAGGCGCAGACGGCGCGCCAGTTTGCCCAGGTGCGCGTCCGCGACGAATTTCAAAACCCGGGGGCCTTCGCGCGGCAGCAGCGGCTTCAAGCCCGGGCGCGGCGGGCGGGAGTCCCAGGGATAGACCTCGGCTTTTTCATCCGGCGCGAGTTGGTAGTAAAAACCCACGGGCCGTCCGGAGGCCAGCAAATAGGAAATTTCGGTGTGCGGCACGCCCAGGGCCTCGAGGGTGTCCTTGACCGCCGGACGGCCTTTGACCGCGTGCCAGAACACACGGTGCTTCCTGGAGGCAGGCAGAAAATCGTTCAGATGGCCGTAAAATCGGAACCAGGCCGAAGTGATGCCGCTCCGCGGCCGGGACCAGACTGCCCAGGGCTGGGCGCGGTCAATAGCGCGGGGGTTATTCTTCCCAGCGGACTTCCCACACACAAGCCGGAGCGCCTTTCAGCACGCACTGGGGGTGCAAGGTCTGGGTGTTCTTCCCTCCGGAGATACGCATCACTTCGTCAAAGGAAGGGTTTAAATTATATTCGTGGTTGGGCGGCATATCGGCAAAGCCCTCGAGGGTCAGCCGCGCGTGGCGCAGCCCGGGCATTTCCGCGTTCAAATGCCCCGCATCGAACCACTGCCGCCAGGCAATGTTCGCCCGTTTGATCACGAACGTCGGACTCACGAAGGACACCAGCATTTTATAGACACCCCGGAAATTCTTGTTCATGTTGTACCGGGCGGCTTCTTCTACGATCTTCATGTCGCCTTTGCCCAGAACCTTGTCAGCCGCGACGATCATGCGCATGTAAAAGCCGAAATCCACCCAGGTGACCGGCAAAACCGGCTTGTCGAAGGTTTTTTGGTCTTCCGGGCTCAGCGCGTCCCGGAGCTCGACCAACCCTTGGACGCCGAAGCGCTGTTTGAGGAACTCATAAACCGCCAGTGGACCCGTGCCTTTTACGTTGGCCATCCGCCTAGCCCCCTTTTGGAAAATAGATGATCATTTTACCACAACCGCCGCGGGAATAACCGGGCAAAAAAAACGCCGCGCGGCCCCGGAGGGAGCCGCGCGGCGCCAGGAATATGGAGCCCCCCGGGCGACTGCAAGAAGTCCCTTTAGGGACAAAGCCCGGGATACCCACTTCAACCCTCGCTACCCCCTCGTGACGACATCCCTGGAGCAGCGATTCCGCATTCACCCCCCCTGCGGAGGGGACGGTACGCCTAGCGCTTGATGCGCATGGCGTAGAACGAGCGCCAGACGAACACCAGCATGATCAGGAAGAACACGGCCGACACTTCCAGGCTGATGGCGCGCGGCAGGGTGATCGCCAGCTCCACGGCCAGGAGCCCGAAGAGTGTGGTGAACTTGATGATCGGGTTCAGGGCCACCGAGGACGTATCCTTGAACGGGTCGCCCACCGTGTCGCCCACCACCGTGGCATCGTGCAGGGGCGTGCCCTTTTCCTTGAGCTCGGTCTCCACGATCTTCTTGGCGTTGTCCCAGGCGCCGCCCGCGTCGGCCATGAAAATGGCCTGATACAGGCCGAAGACCGCGATCGAGATCAGGTAGCCGATGAAAAAATTGGAATCCAGGCAGGCGAAGGCCAGGGTCCCGGCGAAGACCGCGATAAAGATGTTGAACATGCCGCGCTGGGCGTACTGGGTGCAGATGGCGACCACGCGCTTGCTATCCTCGATCGAGGCCTTGGTCGCGCCTTTGGAGAGCTTGATGTTGGCCTTGATGAACTCCACCGCGCGGAAGGCGCCGGTCGAGACGGCCTGGGTGGAGGCGCCGGTGAACCAGTAGATGACGGCGCCGCCCGTGATCAGACCGAGCAGGAAGAGCGGGTTTAAGACGGAGAACATGCCCGCCGCGGCGTCCAGCTGGGCCTGGTTGATCATCTGGTGCCCGCCCGGGTTGGCCAGGAGCACGATGATGGAAAAAATCAAGGTCGTGGCGCCGACCACGGCCGTGCCGATCAGCACGGGCTTGGCCGTGGCTTTAAAGGTGTTGCCGGCGCCGTCATTCTCTTCCAGGAAGCCCTTGGCCTTCTTGAAATCGGGCTCGAACCCGAAATCCTGCTTGATCTCCTGCTTGATCTTGGGCAGGGTCTCGATGGTGGAGAGCTCGTACACCGACTGGGCGTTGTCCGTGACCGGGCCGTAAGAGTCCACGGCAATGGTCACCGGGCCCATGCCCAGGAAGCCGAAGGCCACCAGGCCGAACGCGAACACCGAGGGCGCCACCATGTGCTCCCCGAGGCCGGCCGTGCTCACCAGATAAGCGCCGGCCATCAGGGCGACGATCGAGAGCCCCATCCAGAAGGCCGAGAAATTTCCGGCCACGAAGCCGGACAGGATATCCAGCGAGGGGCCGCCTTCGCGGGCCGAGGTCACCACTTCCTTGACGTGCTGCGACTTGGTGGAGGTGAAAACCTTGACCAGTTCGGGGATAATGGCGCCGGCAAGCGTGCCGCAGGTGATGATGGTGGCCAGTTTCCACCACAGGGTGCCGTCGCCCAGGTCCGCGATCAGGTAGTAGGAGGCCAGGTACGTCATGGCGATCGAGACGCCCGAAGTCAGCCAGACCAGGTTGGTGAGCGGGGTCTCAAAGTTCATCTTGTCGGCCACGCCGAAGCGGACCTTGGCCAGGGTCTCGTTGATCCAATAGGAAACGCCGCTGGTCACGATCATCAGCACGCGCATGACGAAGATCCACACCAGCAGCTGGATCTGGGTTTGGGGATTGGCCACGGCCAGCACGATGAAGGTGATCAGCGCCACGCCGGTCACGCCGTAAGTTTCGAACCCGTCGGCCGTGGGGCCGACCGAATCGCCCGCGTTGTCGCCCGTGCAGTCCGCGATCACGCCGGGGTTGCGCGCGTCGTCTTCCTTGATCTTGAAGACGATCTTCATCAGGTCCGAGCCGATATCCGCGATCTTGGTGAAGATGCCGCCCGCGATCCGGAGCGCCGCCGCGCCCAGGGACTCGCCGATGGCGAAGCCGATGAAGCAAAAACCGGCCAGGTGCCCGGGCACGTAGAGCAGGATCGCGAGCATGATGATGAGTTCGATGCTGATGAGCAGCATGCCGATGCTGATCCCGGCTTTCAGCGGGATGGAATAGGTCGGGAACGGCTTGCCGCCGAGGCTGGCGAAGGCCGCGCGCGAGTTGGCGAAGGTGTTGATGCGGATGCCGAACAGGGCCACGAAGAAGCTGCCCGCGATGCCCACCAGGCTGAAGAACAGGATGATCAGCATGTTGCCGAAGCCCACGGGCTTGAGCCAGCCGAAGTAGATGGTAATGATGGCGCCGATGAAAACCCAGAGGATCAGGATGAACTTGAGCTGGGTGAACAGGTAGGTCTTGCAGGTGGCGTAGATCAGCTCGGAGATCTCGCGCATGGCCTTGTGCACGGGCAGGTTCTTGAGCTGCATGTACATCCCCAGGCCGAAGAACATGCCGGCCACGCAGATCAAAATACCCCAGGTGAGCAGGGTGCTGCCCGGCATGCCCAGGAAGGTCACGCTTCCCAGATCGGGCAGGACCAGATCCGCCTCGCTGGCGCGCGCCGGCATGGCCAGGGCCAGGCCGAGCAAGCTTGCGCCGGCCGTGCCCGCCATCCTCATCGCCTTGTTAAAAAAACCCGAAAACAACCGCTTCATCCTTGCCTCCTCCACGCTATTTTTAAATCGAACCCCCATAAATCGAGGCATTATTATGAACACGAACGCCGAGATGTCAAATTAAAAATCCCCTCCCTCGAAAAAAGGGGGATGAAGCGGAGGATGAGGGTGAGGGCGGCGAGTTTTATTAGCAGGCTGATGAAAAAGCCCGCAGAGCGGTCTTTTTCGATCGCGTCGCGTAGAAAACCCCATGAAAAATAGGAGATTTTTCATGGGGTAACAGGGTGCTAGCGGAATATATTTGGGTTTTTCAGCACCCTGTTAGTAATCCCCCTGTGTCCCCCTTTAGAAAAGGGGGAGCGTCACTATCCCGCCTCTTTTCTACAAATCCACCCCTCTTTTCTAAAGAGGGGTCGGGAGAGATTACTCATAACCGTTCAACTTCTACTGTCACCTGCTCCAGTGTCCAAGTGCTCTGCCATGGGCTAAGCACGGAACAAAGGAGCGGGTGGCTTCCTGATCTAGGTTGGTCGTTTATGTGGCTTCATCCCGCGCCGGAGCAGGGTCCGGCGCTGCTGTTTTCTTTCCTGGTGCGTGCGGGACACGGCCAGGGGCTCGTGGGTCCAGGGGTCCAGGCCGGTCGCGTACATCACGCCGGCCAGGGTCATGGGCAGGGGGATGAAATCCTGCATCTGCTCCACGCGCAGGCCCAGGCGCCGGGCCTGCCCCGCGGCTTGGCGCATCTGCTCCGCGCTGCCGCCAGGGAACGAGGCGATGAAATACGCGGTCAGAAGCGCCTGGCGCTTGTGCCGGTCGGCCGCGGCCTGATACGCGCGCACGAAGCGTTCGAACACCGGCCAGCCCGGCTTGCGCATGCGCCCGAGCACCCGGCTGTCCGCGTGCTCGGGCGCAACCTTGAGCGCGCCGGACACATGCCCGCCGGCCACCAGGCCGTCGAGGTAGGCCGGGTCGCACAGCGCCAGGTCATAGCGGACGCCCGAGGCCACGAACACGTGCTTGACGCCGGGCACGGCCGCGACCTGGCGCAGGAGGTCCAGCTGGGCCGCGTGGCTGGTCTCCAGATGCCGGCAAAGGCCCGGATGCAGGCAGGAAGGACGGCCGCAGGGGCCCTGGGGACGCAGACAGCGCAGGGCGTACATGTTGGCCGTGGGGCCGCCCAGGTCCGTGATCGTGCCGTGAAAATCCTTCCGGGCCGCGAGGCGGCGCGCCTCGGCGAGCGCGGACCCTGCGCTGCGCGACTGGATCAGCTTGCCCTGGTGCTGGCCCAGGGCGCAGAAACTGCAGCCGCCGAAACAGCCGCGGTGCGTGATGATCGAATGGCGCACCGGCTCCAGCGCGGGGACCGGTTCAGCGTAGCCCGGGTGCGCGGCGCGCGCATAGGGCAGGTCGTAGATCGCGTCCATCTCGGCTGCGCTCAGCGGCAAGGCGGGTGGATACACGACCACAAAGCGTTTGCCGTGGGGCTGCGCGAGCACGCGGCCCGGGTGCGCCTCGCGGCCGCGTTCCTCATCCAGGGCGGCCCGGACCAGAAGCCGTTTGTCCTCGGCCACCGCCTCGAAAGACGGCAGCAGAAGCAGGCGGGGGTCCTCGGGCAAAACACCGCTGACCACCGCGGTGCCGGGGATGCCGGCCAGGGGCTCGCCGCGGTCCAGGCGTCGCGCGATCTCCACGGCCGCGTGCTCGCCCATGCCGTAGACCAGAATGTCCGCCTTGGCGTCCAGCAGCAGCGAGCGCCGGACCCGGTCCTCCCAGTAATCGTAGTGCGCCAGCCGGCGCATGCTGGCTTCGATGCCGCCCAGCGCCACGGGCAGGCCGGGAAACGCGGCCCGGGCCAGATTGGCGTACACGATGGAAGCGCGGTTGGGCCTGCGGCCGTACGCATTGCCTGGCGTGTAGGCGTCGTCGCGCCGCAGTTTCTTGTTGGCCGTGTAGTTGGCCACCAGGGAGTCCATGGCGCCGGCGGTCACGCCGGCGTACAGACGGGGCCGGCCCAGGCGGGCGATGTCCTGCGGCCGTTTCCAGTCCGGTTGCGCGATCACGCCCGCGCGGAACCCCCGGCTGACCAGAAAGCGCCCGATGACCGCCGCGCCGAAGCTGGGGTGGTCCACGTACGCGTCGCCGGTCACGAGCAGGACGTCCAGTTCGTCCCAGCCAAGGGCGCGCATTTCTTCCCGCGTCATGGGCAGGAATGGAGGTTGTTTCAGGGAGTGCGGCATGGTAGCGGCTAAAAGAACTCGAGGCCCGCGTCGAGCAGGACCTGCCAGCGCTGGTCCCACACGTACGTGTCGGGAATGGTGTCATAGCTCGGCGCGCCGTACACGCGGTCATAGTAAAAATCATTGACCTTGGCATGGTGCCCGGCGCAGCGGACCTTGACCCCGTAGGAGAACAGCATGGATCCCGCTCGCTGGTAGCGGCTCAGACCCGCTTCCGCATACCCGCCCCAGCCGAAGGTCCAGCGCGGGGTGTAGCCTTCGATATGATCCAGGCCCGCCTCGGCCTCCCCGTAGTTGCTGGCGCCGGCGGCCAGGCTGGCCACCCAGTCCGACCCGGGGATTTGATAATAATAGCGCGGGCCGAAGAACCATGCATAGTAATTGCCGCCGGTGCTTTCGCGGTCGCCATAGTCTCCGGTATCCGGATAGTAAACGTACACGTCGTTCTTCATCCGTTCCGCGATGCCGGTGTAGCCGTATTGCCCGCCCAGCTCGAGCCCCAGCCACGGCAGGGGCTTGTAGCCCACCACCGCGTCCAGGGCCAGGCCGCCGCCCCAGATTCCCATGATCTCGCCGGCTGTCCCCATGTAGCCCGCTCCCAGATGCAGGGTAAAGCCGCTGTGCAGGAGGTTTTCCTCCGCTGCCGCCGGCCGAAGACCCAGGCAGATCGCGAGACCAACAGCAAGCCCCAGGGAGGCAACACGCCAACTGTTTTTCATCGAACCCCTCTTTTCCCCATCGCACCGCGGGGCGAACACTATTCTCTCTGCCGGCGAAGGAAAAGCAAGAAGTAAAAATTGTGGTCTGTCATTAAATTCTCCAGTCGGTCATTGCGAGGAGTCCCCACAGGAGACGACGAAGCAATCCATTTTTCGACAGGAAAGAGCAGATTGCCGCGCTCCCCCTGGTCGCTCGCAATGACCATCATGTGGCAGGGCGTTTAATTAAACGCCCTCAGAAATGCCTCTTAAATATTTCCCCTTCCAAGTTGGCATCTTGCCGGTTTTTGTTTACAATACCGCCCATGAAACCCCTGCACGCACCCCATCACGCCAAGCGCAACACCGCGAGCCTCATCCAGCACATCCGGTCCACGCGCAAGGAACGGACCATCCTGTTCACGGACATCGAACATTCGACCCGCTTCTGGTCCCGCCACGGCGACATCCAGGGCCGCCTCATGGTGGACCGGCACAACTGGCTGCTCTTCCCCATCATCAGGCATTTCGGCGGCTGGGTCGTGAAGACCATCGGCGACTCGATCATGGCCGCCTTCAAGGACCCTGACCAGGCCCTGTCGGCCGCCATCGCGTTCCAGCAGATGCTGGAGCGCGAGCGCCATCTGAACCCGGACTTCACCATCCAGATCCGCATCGGACTGCACAGCGGCGCGACCCTGGTCGAGCACAACGACGTCTTCGGCGACGTGGTGAACACCGCGGCCCGCGTGGAAAGCCAGGCCGAGGGCGGGGAGATCCTGCTCTCCGCCGAGACCCGCAAACGCGTCAACCGGAAAAAATACGTCCTGGAGGACCATGGCGCGTTCGTGCCCAAAGGTAAAACCAGGCCGCTGCAGGTCTTTTTGTGCCGCTGGCAGGAAGCACCGGACCTGCTGGAGCCCATCCGCGTGTCCTCGCGGCTGCCCCTGATCCCCCGGCAGCGCCTGGAGATCTTGCTCTACGCCGCCTCCAGCGCGGCCGCGGTCCTGCTCCCGGGCTGGCTGTACCTGCGCTTCCTGGCGAGCGAGAACGAGACCCTGTCCTTGATGCTGCTGAATCCCGGCACGTTCTGGTGGGAGTATCCCCTGCTGGTCCTGCTCGGCGTGCTGGCCGCGGCCGGCCTGTACGCCGCGGCCTTCAAACTAAAAAAGATCCCCCACGCCCTGCTCCGGTGCTTCAAGGGCGGGTTCGGGTTCCTGGCGGCGTTCACGCTTTCGCTCGGCCTGCTCAGCCTGGTCCCGGGCGCGCCGGGCCGCTATTTCCAGACCCCGCTCCACGCTTCCAAGCATCTGTTCGTGAAGGCTCTGCTGCCGGACACGCCCGCGTACCGGACGCCGGCCCTGGACGGCGAGATCTTCCGCCACTTCCAGCCCGGCCAGCTGCTCTTGCTGAACGCCGTGAAGCAGAGCGGCGGGGTGACCTGGAACAAGGTCCTCGTCGGCCCGGGCCGCTACGGCTGGATGCCCCGGGTCCTGCCCCTGGACATCGGCGTGCTGCCCAAGCGCGTGACCTTCACGGACAAGTTCTATTTCCGCATCCGGGATCTTTATGCCCTCATCCTGGGACTGGCCGGATTTATCTGGGGCTTTTTCACCTTCCGCCTGCGCCCGGCCTGACGGCCGGCCGCCCCTGCCCTTTTATCTATTACCTTAACGGTCCGGCGTGCTTGCCGTCCAGCGCGGAGACGATCTCGCGGTAGGTCAGGTGTACGAACTTCCGGTCGAACTCGTAGAACTCGCGCAGCATGGCCGCTTGTTCCGCCGCGGTAAAGTACTCCATGACCGGGAGGAAGAAGTGCCTGTCCTCCTTGGCGATGTGCGCGGGGTAGAACTTCGCCAGCACATCCAATTGCGCCGCGACGGCCTCGGCCGAGCCCCGGTCGCCGCGCAGATACTGGTCCCGCGCCGCCACGAGCCGGCGCACGTTCTCCCGCCCTTGCACGTGCTCGGCGATCAATTCATCCGTGATGCGGCGGTGCTCGGCGGAGAGCTTTTTCTTGGCCAGGTCCCGGAACAGAATGTTCTCTTCCTTGCCGTGGTGCAGCCGGTCCGCGTAGGTCCGGACGAAATCCACGGCCACGCGGATGAACTCCGCGTCCGGCGCCTGGCCAGACCGGATCTTGCCGGCCTCCGCGGCCATGAGGCTGATCATCCTCTCGATCAGGCGGTGTTCGATCATCAGGGGTCCAATGGGTTGCATGCCAGGCTCCTTCCCCGAGCGTTTTGGCCGAATTTTAGTCCTTCTTCGGGGATTTGGCAAACGGATAAAGGGGTTGAAGGAAGGACCGCTCAGCGTTTTGCTGGGTACCAGCTCAAGGCGGCCACCCATTCCCGGTCGCTGAACCACCTGCCCGGAAATCTCAGTCCCCGGTGCAATTCCCGTCCCAGATCGAAGTTCAGAACGACCTCGAAGCGATCCGCGCTGACCGGTGGAAGGAGCGAAAAGGCCGTGAAGGCCAGGCTCCGGGCCAGCAGCGGGGAGAGCAGTTTGAACGCGCTCTCCTTCGCCGTGGCCAGGAAGACCGCGCCCTGCGGCCCGGGCGTGCGCAGGAGATGCAGCCAGGCCAGCTCGTCCTCGTTGGCCAGGAGGGACAGGGCGCCGGGGCTTACGGATCTGGAAAGGCGTTCGAGATCAATGCCCAGGGACCGATAGCGGCGCGTGCTGGCTGCCACGGCGCAGGCGGCCCCGGAGGCATGGGCGATACTGCCGCACGCGCCCCCAGGCCAGACCGGCGCGCCGTAGACCGTGGCGGCCAGCGGCCGGGGCGCGATCCCCAGCGCGGCCAGGGCGCGCCGGGCGCACCAGCGGCCGGCCGCGTGCGCGCGGACCCGGGCCGGAAGCGCCGTGGAAACCGCCGCGCGCTCTTCGGGCAGGAGCACGGCCGGCGTCTTGCCGGCCCGCGTGCCGCAGAACTGGAGGTTGAGGGAAACGAGGTCTCGCTGGAGACGGGAAAAAAAGCCCATGCTCAATCTAAAAAGCAGACTTCACAAATCGCGGCCGTGCAGATCCGGCCTTCGCAAGCCACCTGGCCCTGCACGCTGGCCAGATAGGGGTCCTGGGCCAATTTCTTGACCGTGATGATCACGTCCTGGCCGGGCAGCACGGGTTCCAGGAAATGGGCGCCCAGGATCTTGGTGGCCCGCACCTTCAGGGGCCGGGGCGCCGGGGCGATCAAGCGGCTTTGTTCTTCCAGGAAATAGTAGAGGCACAGGCCCGCCTGCCCGATCATTTCCACCTGCAAGGTACCCGGATAGACCGGCGACCCCGGAAAATGCCCCTGGAGGACCGGATCAGCGGGATCGATCCGGCGGGACGCGGCCAGCAGAGCCTGGTCCAGGTCCAGCCCGCACAGCCGGTCCAGCAGGAGGAACGGGGGTCGGTGTGGCAGGATCCGGCTGATGGCGTCCTGGCCGCAGGACCAGCCCTGGGCCGGAAGATCCGGCGGGGCAAGAGGTCTTTTTCGCAGGGACTTTAGGATCGCCTCGCAGTCCACGTTCAGCGCTTCAACCCCTTGGCGATGACATCCTCGATGATGTTGCACGCCTGGTCCATCTCCTCCCGCGTGAGCTGGGAGGAGACCGAGATGCGGAAGCGGCGCGCGTGCGCGGGCACGGCCGGGAAATCCACGGGTTGCAGGAACAGGCCGCGTTTCTGGATCTCCGTGGCCATCTGGAACAGTTTCTCGCCCGAGGACCCAATGATGATCGGAATGACCTGGGATTCGGTTTCCCCCAGGTCCAAGTTCAGGTCCGCAAGGCGGCGTTTGAGGTAGGCCGTGTTCTCCCAGAGCTTGTCCCGCAGGGAGGAATCCCGGGTGGCGACCTCGAGCGCCTTCATCAGGCCGGCCACGATCGCCGGCGGCGGCGCGCAGGAAAAGTGGAACGGCGAGGCGTAGCATTTCAAGTACCGGATGATCTTGGCGTTGGAGCAAACGAACCCGCCCACGCCGCCGAAGGATTTGGAGAGCGTGCCGAAGCTGACGCCAACCTTGTGCTCCAGGCCGAAATGTTCGCCCACGCCCCGGCCGTTGGGGCCGAACATGAGGGTGGAGTGGGCCTCGTCGAGGTACAGGCCGGCCTGGTGCCGCTCGCAGGCTTCCACCACGCCCGGCAGCTTCACCAGATCGCCGTCCATGGAGTACACGCCCTCCACGGCCACCAGCTTGCGCTTGCCCCGGCTCCGCTCCAGCATCTGTTCGAGAGAAGCGAGGTCGTTGTGCGCGAAAAAGAGCATCTTGGCGCCGGCCAGGGTCCCGCCGTCCACCAGGCTCTTGTGGCATTTCTCGTCGAGGATGAACACGTCGCCCTTGCGCAGGATGCCCTGGATGGCCCCCAGGTTCCCGCCCAGGCCGCTGGAGAAGAGGATGCAGTCCTCCTTTTGTTTGAATTCAGCCAGCCGCTTCGCGAATTGGACGTGAAGGTCAAAGGTGCCGGAGAGGAGCGGCGCACCCGAGGCGCCCAGGCCGTACTGCTCCAGCGCCTCGCGCGCGGCCTGCACGACCTCCGGATGGGTGGAGAGGCCGAGATAATTATAGGAGGTCAGGTTGATGACCTTGCGCTTTTGATGGTCGAGGTTGCTGAGGATCTCGGTGGTGCTCCGGGGCGCGCGCAGCAGCTGCTGTTCGAAAAAGCTCAGCCCGTACCCCACCCGCGGATCCGCCATCCAGGCGTCGAAATCAACGGGCGGGGCCAGCACGTCCGGGTTGTCGGTGTGGAAAAAATCCGCCAGACTGTATTTAAGCAGGTCGTCCATCCGGGCGGCTCTATTGGTTCTGGTTGGCCATGAATTTGTCCACCAGTTCGTCAATGGACTTGATCTCGGCCAGTTCGGACCTGGGGATCTTGATGTTCAGCTCGCGCATCGAACAGGAAACCACCTCGATGATATCCAGGCTGTTGGCGCCGAAGTCCTTCAGCGACCGTTTGGGGTCGAGATCGGATTCCTTGAGGTCCTCCACGTTTTCCAAGATGTGCTTCTTCACGACGTTTAAAATCTGTGCCCGATCCATTCCACGCTCCTTGGATTAATTTCCACTTCCCGGATTTCCGTTCCCGGGAGGGCAAATTAGGCCGGCCCACCGGCCTGCCGGCTTGCATGATACCGCATCATCACATTGTCCCGCAGGGAGACGCCGTAGTCCGCGGTGATGATCTGGCCGTTGACCGCGTCGAGCAGGCCGCTGCACAAGCCCAGCACGGTCTGGCCGCACGCCTCGGGGGTCAGCAGCAGGCTTTCCGGAATGCCCTGGTCCCGCAAAAACTTGAAGAACGCCTCCCCGAAGATCATTTCGAAAGACTCGGTCCTCACCATGCCGAAGCGGATGATGTTCACGCGGCTCCCCTCCTCGAACAGATGCACGGAGAGGTACTTGGCGAAGAACTCGAGCAGGGCCTTGGAGGCCGCCACGAAATCGTACCCCGGATAAAAATGGTCCGGCCCGTCGCTGGAAATCCCCACCAGGTGGCGGGGATAGGCGCCGAACCGTTCCTTGATCCTGCGGGCGTAGGCGATCAGCGGCCAGGTGCTGTATTCCAGGCTCTTGAAGAGCGTCTGCTTTTTGTATTCCTCCAGGGCCATCGTGCGCTGGGCGAAGCCCACGTTGCTCACGAACACGTCCAGCCGCTCCTCCCGCCGGGCGATCTCCGCGAGCAGACAGTCCGTGTCCTCGTCCCGGGAAACGTCCGCCTCCAGCAGCACGGGTCTGACCGCGCCCCGTTCTTCGAACCGCGCCAGGAGCTGGTCCTGGTCCGCGGACCCCCACTTATAGGTCAGGTAACACCGCGCCCCGGCCTGGGCGAACTGCAGGGCCGTGGCCAGGCCGATGCCTTTGGTCCCGCCGGTGATCAGCACCGTTTTCCCGCTCATGTCAATCGTCAGCATCGCGACCTCAAGGATCGTGGAGCCCCCCGGCGACCGCAGGAAGTCCCTTTCGGGAGCGCAGCCCGGGGCAGCACTAAAATATTCTCGCCCCCCGATTAATTGGCAGGCGACATCCTTCCCTCTTTCGGTCCCGCTCTCATTGGCGGGAAACGCCTTGTGTGGCCTTCATCTCGGCTGACCCTGTTCTTTCGGCGTTGCAGGATACATCTCTTCGATCCGGGCCCGGGTCTCCGGGTCCGCGAAACACAGCCGGTGCATGCGGTCTTCCTCGGCCAGGGCTTCCGCGAGCAGGGCCCGCTTCCTGCCGCCCAGGGACTGCTTCAGTAAAACAATGGATTGTAATCTTTTTTCGCTGATTTGCAAGGCTATATTTTCCGCTTTGGCCAGAACCTCGGTTTTGGGCAGAATATAATTGATCTGGGTCCCCCGCCCCTCCAGTTCCCTGCCCTTGAAACACTTGGCCGTGAACATCATTTCGTTCGCGAGAAAGGGTCCCACGAGCTCGGCCAGCAGGCGCGTGCAGCCCATGCCGGGCGTGAAGCCCATGCCCATGAACACCGCTCCATACCGGCTTTCGCGGGCCGCCACCACCACGTCCGAGCAGGCGGCCAGCACCAGGCCGCCGCCCACGGCGTGCCCCTCCATGGCCGCGATCACGGGAAACGGCAATGCCACCAGGCGTTCGGAAAGCGCCAGGTCCTTGACCTGCCCCCGGCCGTCGCACAGCGCGAGCAGATCTTGTTTTTCCGCGCCGCCGCTGAACACGCCGGGCAGACCGGACAGGATCAGCACTTTGGGCTGGCGGGCCGCGAGTTCATCCAGGGCGTCCAGCATGTCCTGGATGAACGCATGGCTGAAGCGGTTTTGCGTGGCCTCGTCCTGCATTTTCAGCCGGGCAACGCCGTTGTCCGAGACTTCGCGGAAAATGCGCTGAGTCATGTTCCACCCGTGGGCGCCAGCGGTTCTTTTGGCTGGTATTTGGCGAACCAGGCCGGGGTCAACCCGTCCTCAAAAGCCTGGATCGCTTCCAGGACCTCCGGGTCCCGGATCAATTCCAGGAGCTTGGCCTGGGCCAGACCGCAGGCCTGTTCCCTGGTCTCGCGGGCCAACTGGCTGAAAAACCGTTTGGCCCCGGCCAGGGCCCGGGGCGAAGCCCGGAGCAGGGCCTTGACCGCGGCCTTGGCGCCGGCCGCGAACTGGGACTCCGTGAAAACCTCGTCCACCAGGTTCACGCGGAGGGCTTCGGCGGCCGTGAGCCGCTTCGCGGTCAGGATCAGGTGCTTGAGGCTTTGGGCCGGCACGCGCACGCCCGCCACGAACGGGATCACATTGGCCGGGATCAGCCCCAGGAGGACCTCGGAAAATTCGAAACTGGCCGATTCCGAGGCCAGCACGATGTCGCACGCGCCCGCCAGTCCGATCCCGCCCGCTTTCACCGCGCCGTTCACCAGCGCGACCACGGGTTTGGCCGCGTCCTGGATGGCGGCCAGCAGGCCCGTATACTGCGCGACCGTTCTTTTCGCCAGGCCGGGATCAGCGGCGCCGGCCCGCACCAGGCTCAGGTCCATGCCCAGGCAGAAGGGATCGCCTTCGGACCGCAGGACCACCACGCGCGCGTCCGGGTCCGACACGGCCCGGTCCAACGCCGCCTGGAGCGCGGCCAGGCTCTCCGCGCTGAGGACGTTCCCGGCCGCGGCGTTGGTCAGGGTGACCACGGCCGCGCCGGAATCAACCGCGTACGCTGTCACGGCCACGTTCATCGCTCCATTCGTAGGTCCGGACGAAATCCTTCACCCCGGCCAGCACCAGACGGCGCTTCCCGGCATAGTGCCGTCCGTACCAATTGTCCAGCAGGCCGAAGTCTGGCGTGACGTCCGGTTTTTCGATCATGCTTTCCCGGATGGCCTCGATCTGTTCGTACTCGGCAAAGGTCACTTCCCGGCGGCCGTCCAGGGCCTGGTCCAGGTTCAGGCCGGCCACCGCGGCTTTGGCCTCCGGCAGGAGGCGGCCGCTGTAGAACTCGCCGATCGCTCCGGACCCGTAGGAGAAAAATCCGACCCGGTCGCCGGGCGCCACCGGCGCGCCGCTGGCGAGCAGTCCGGCCAGGCCGATAAAATTGCTGGCTCCGTACGTGCTGCCCACGCGCTGGGCGAACCGCAGGGAGGGCAGCACTTTGGCCTGGAAACTTTCCTGGATCTCGGATTTTTTCCGGGACCGGGCCAGGTTGCACAGGGTGCGGTGCGCCTGGAAGGCCATGCCCGGGAACGGCATGTGATAGATGTTGTATTGAAAGTGGCGGTCAAAATCCACGGCCTCGGCGAAAGACTCCCGGTAATGCGCGTACGCCCCTTCCAAAGCGTCCATGTAGCTGTACAGGCTGACCTCGTTGTTGCCGGATTCATGCCGCGCGGTCGGGCGGAAGGTGTCATAGATGTCCGTGGTCCAGGAGCCTTTGTGGTCGAGCTCGTACTCCACGATCCGGGGGGTGTCGCTGACCAGCACCGCGGCCGCGGCCCCGCCCAGGACGAACTCGTGGTCTTTCCCGAAATGCGTCCGGCTGAAATCCGTGGCGATGACCAGGGCTTTTTTGCCCCGGTTCAAGCCCGCGGCGATCCAGTTGACCGCCGTGTCCAGGGCCGCGGCACCCGAGTAGCAGGCGTGCTTGGTCTCGTAGTTGCGCACGTTCGGCCCCAGGCGCAGGGCCCGGTGCAGGTTGGTGCTGATGGGTTTGCCGAAATCCACCGACCCCTCGGTGCCCACGATCAGCAGGCCGATGGCCTGGCGGTCCTCCTCGCCGAGCAGGGGCTCGGCCGCGTTGGCGGCCATGGTCACCGTGTCCTCGTAGGGCGGGTTCAGGGAGCGGGTGCGGATCAGGTAATTGTTCACGACCTGTTCCGGGTCCTTGCCGCGCGCCCGGGCCAGCTCGGCCTGCTGGAGGCAGAGCGAACAGCCGTAGAGATTGATCTTTTCGATGCCGATGCGTTTCATGAACATCCTTTGGGTCGAAGTCTAGGAACACGTGCAACCAGTCTGGTGGATGATTATAGAGCAATGGAGCAATTGAGAATAGACCGCAATTGAGATTTTCTATTGCTCAATTGTTCGATTCTCAATTGCTCTGGAGCGTGAGCGACAATTTGCTCACGCTCCTACGGCGCGTAGGTCAGACCGCCGGCCACGCGGATGACCTCGCCGTTGATGAACGCCGCCTCGTCCGAGACCAGGAAGTTGACCAGGTTGGCGATGTCCTCGGGCGCGCCCACTTTTTTCTGAGGGCAGTGCTGCAGCCAGAAGGCGCGCAGGCTCTCGGCCAGATTATCCCGCGTAAGGTCCGTGGGCACGTAGCCCACGGTCACCACGTTCGCGGTCACGCCCTTGGCGCCGTATTCCTTGGCCAGGGTCTGGGTGAGCCCGATCAGGCCGGCCTTGCTGGCCGCGTAGTTGGCCTGGCCGCTGCAGCCCGCCTCGGCCAGGGAGGAAATGTTCACGATCCGGCCCTTGCGGTTGGACAGGAAATGCATGAGCAGGCCGCGGATCACGTAGAAGGGACCGGTCAGGTTCGTCGCGATGACCTCGTCCCAGTCGGCGTTGCTCATGAGCGCGGCCGCCTGGTTGCGGACCACGGCCGCGTTGTTCACCACGGCGTTCACGTTCCCGAAGTCCCGCAGCACGGTCTCGAGTGTCTTTTCCACTTCGTCCGCCTGCTTGACATCCAGCTGGTACGCGCGCACCGCGCTCTGCGGCGCGAACTTGCGGGCCTGGGCCAGGGTCTCCTCGGCGGCCTTGGCGTTCTGCGCGTAGGTGAACGCGCAGCCGTGCCCGGCCTGCGCCAGGCGGAGCACGATGGCCCGGCCGATGCCCCGGGAACCGCCGGTCACGAGTGCGTTCATGGTTCAGTCCTCCACCTTCCCCAACAAGGCACAGCAGTTCAACCCGCCGAAACCGAAGGAGTTTTTCAGCAGATAGCGGACGTCGCAGTCCTGGGCCTGGTTGGCGCAGACGTCCAGGTCAATCTCCGGGTCGAGCTCGTCCACGTTGATCGTGGGATGGAGCCGGCCGCGGTGCATCTGCAGGATCGCGCCGATGGTCTCCACGATGGGCGCGGACCAGCACACGTGGCCGAGCATGGATTTCGGGGCGTTCAGCTTCAGCCGGCGGGCATGCGGGCCGAACGCCGCCTTGATGGCCCGGATCTCCTCCAGGTCGCCCAGGGGCGTGCCCGTGGCGTGGCAGTTGACGTAGTCAATCTGTTCCGGACGCACGCCGGCCGCGGAGAGCACGTCCTGGATCAGCCGCGCCTGGCTCTCGGCCGAGGGCGCGGGCAGATGATTGGCGTTGGCGTTGGCTTTCACGGCCAGGACCTCGGCGTGGATGCGCGCGCCCCGCGCGCGGGCCGCCGAGAGTTCCTCCAGCACTAGGGTCCCGGCCCCGTGCGAAGGCACGAACCCGCAGCGCTTCCGGTCAAAGGGCCGCGACGCGGCCGCCGGGTTCTGCTGGTATTCGGCCTTGACCACCACCGAGTCCAGGTAGGCCATGGCGTGGATGTCCGCGGCCGTCATGTCAAAAACCGCGCCCGCGACCACGGAGCGTTCGACCTCGCCGCTCATAATGTCCCGGAACCCCTCGCGCAGGGCGATCGTGCCGCTGGCGCAGGCCGCGCCCACGGTGAACGCCGGACCGCGCACGCCCAGGACCTCGGTGACCGAAGCGGCGATATTGGGGTCCAGGGCTTCCACGCCGAAAAGCGGGTCAATGTACAGGGGTTCAGCCTTGAACTGCTCGTGGTTCTTCAGGATATAGCGGGAGTTGAAATTGTGCCCGGCCACCAGCACGCTGGTCGCGAACGGGTCGGCTTCCAGCCCGAAGAGCCCCGCGTCCTGCCAGGCAGCCAGGCTGCAGAGCAGGGTCAGGCGGTTGGAAAAGGTCGCGGTCTTGAACAGCTTGGCCGCTTTCTTGTGGACCAGGGGCGGCAACGACGCGCGCAGGCGTTCCAGGGCCGCTTTCGCATCATACTCGCCCAGGTCACCGCCGATCTTGCACTCGACCTGGGACAGGTCCAGGGAGGTCCAGACTTTGACGCCCGACGCGCCCCGGAGCAGCTGTTCATAATATCCCTCCAGGGTGTCCCCCAGGGGATTGATGGTGGCCATGCCGGTGATGGCCACGCGTCTCGGACGATTAGCCGTCATGGTTCATCCTTTGAACTTCGAGATCACGACCGAGGCGTTCTGGCCGCCGAACCCGAAGCTGTTGGAAAGAAAATGACCGACCTCGGCCTCGCGCGCCTGATTGCGCACCACGTGCAGGCGGATCTCCGGGTCCTGCTCGAACTGGTTAATGGTGGGATGGATGACGCCTTTGACCACGGCCAGCAGGCCGGCAATGGCCTCCACGCCGCCTCCGGCGCCGACCAGGTGGCCGATCATGGACTTGGTGCTGTGCACCGGGATGCCGGGCGTGCGCGCCCCGAACACCTTGCCGATGGCGCGGCTCTCGGACAGGTCGCCCAGCGGCGTCGAGGTCCCGTGCGCGTTGATGAGATCAATGTCCCCGGGTTCGATCTGCGCGCTCTCCAGGGCCGTGCGCATGGCTTCCACCGCGCCCCGCCCTTCGGGATGGGGCGCGACCAGGTCGTGCGCGTCGCAGGTGAACCCCCAGCCCGACAGTTCGCCGTAGATCCTGGCGCCCCGCCGGCGCGCGTGCTCCAATTCCTCCAGGCACAGGATGCCTGCGCCTTCGCCCAGCACAAAACCGTCCCGGTCCTTATCAAACGGCCGGCTGGCGGTCTCGGGCGAATCGTTCCGTTCGGACAAAGCGCGGATGACCCCGAACCCCGCGAATCCCATCACGTTCACCACGGCCTCGGACCCGCCGGCCAGCATGGCGTCCGCCAGCCCCAGCTTGATCATCATGGCCGCGATGCCCAGGGCGTGATTGCTGGAAGCACAGGCTGAGTTGACCGTGAAGTTCGGCCCGTGAAAGCCGAATTCGTTGGCCATATAGCCCGCGGCCGTATTGGGGATGGTCCCCACCACGTAGAAAGGCGAGACCGACTCCATGCCCTTGTGCAGGACCGTGCTCACGTTCGCGAACTGCACGCCCACGCCCGCGTCCCCGGTCCCGATGACCGCGCCAAAGCGGTGGGGCGCCCGGGACACGTCCAGACCCGAATCCTTGAACGCCTGCGTAGCCGCGATCTGGCTGAAAATGATGAACCGGTCCAGGCGGCGGGGCATTTTCCTGTTCTTGCCGGGGAAATAGGGCTCCAGGTCCGGCAGGTCCACTTCCCCGCCGATCTTGACGGCAAAGCGGCTCAGGTCCGTGTTCCGGGCCAGGCGGACGCCGGACCGGCCTGCCGCGAGGTTCCGCCAGAACTCTTCCACCGTGTGGCCGAGGGGATTGACCGTGCCCAGGCCGGTAATCACCACCCGCGTGGCATATGGATCTCTTGGCATGAAACCTCGCCTTTCTTTAGGCATGTATCGCGCGGGGGCTGAACAGGAGGCCTCAGCCCAATTGCGGGAGATGACCCATCAGGATCAAGCGCTGGGCCGGGAACAAAAAGGAAATTATAATGCCTGCATTGCATAAACCTGTCAAGCCTAAATCCCCGGCCTAGCCGCTGGCCGTGTCACGGCCGGAGACCCCGAGGCTTTTCCCCCGGTTTGGGGATGGATTTCAGGCGCAGGCGCCTGCAGACCGCCCGGTCGAACCCTTCCATCGCGGGATGGGTGGCAAGAATATCCAGCCCGTAGCGCATGCATTCGCCGCAAAAAGGATGACAATACTTCAACCGCTGGATGGCGTCGTGCGGCAGGTCGAGAAATGCCCCGTCTAAATACAGCGAGCGGTCAAAGACCACGCAGCACAGCGGCAGGCGGCCATCGAAATCAATGGTGGTTTGCTGCAGCCGCACGGCACAATCCGGGTGTTCGGGGCGATGTTCCAGCGTCACCGCCGGAATATCCCCGGGATGCAGGGCCAGCCGCCGGATGAACGCCCGGCAGCGGGGATCGAGCCGTCCCTGATAGTAAGCAAGCAGCTTTTCCCAAGGCGTCAGCAGGGCCCAGGTCTCGTCATAATGGAACCCCAGTTCCGCGGCCAGGGCCTGCACTTGGTCCCGCTCCCTGCCCAAACTGGCCTTGTACTTGTGCAGGAAGAGGTGGATGGGAAAACCCGCACCCAGCGCTTTCCAGCGTTCGCTCAGGTGGCGCAGGCGGCGGACCAGCCTGTGCACGTCCCCGGGATAGTGGTTTTTATTGTATGTGGCCGGCGAGAGCCCGGAAAGCGAGATCCGGATCCAGTGCGGCCTCGCCTGGATCAGCGCGTCCAAGTCCGCCTCGGCCTGCAAGTTCGTTGACACCAGCGGTAAAAGACCCGCCGCCCGCGCCAGCCGGACCAACTTCGGCAGCTCGGGATGCAGCAGGGGCTCACCCCAATTGTACAGCGCGACGTAAATATCCTTGGCCGGACATTCCCCGCGTATCTTTTCCACAATGGACGCGAACAGATCCACGGACATGAATCCGCGCGGATGGCAGGCCGAAAGGGAGTTCGCGTTCGGACAGGAGGGACAGCGCAGGTTGCAGTAACCGGACACTTCGATGGAGTAAAGCCAGTTCTCGACGATTGGGGGCACGCAACGTTCTCCTGTGGGGTCCGTCCGCGGCGATCCCCAGCGGTTATTTTTTTCCGCCCAGGATCGAGCCCAGCACGCCGCGCAGGATCTGCCGTCCGAGCGAACTGCCCACGGAGCGCGCGGCGCTCTTGGCCATGGCTTCCACCAGCGTGTCCCGGGGCCGGCCAACGCTCCGGCGCGGCGCTTGGTCGCGGGGCTGGGGCCGCGGATCGGCCTGCTGCTGCGGTTGCGGCCGGGCTTGCTGCTGGGCCGGCGCCAGCTTCTCCTCGGCTTGCTTTTTCAGCAGCTCGAACGCGGACTCGCGGTCCACGGGCTTCTCGTAATTGCCGAAATGGATGGACTTCCGGATGGCCGCCTGCCGCTCCTCCGCCGTCACCGAGCCGGCCCGGCTTTGCGGCGGGCACACGAAGGCACGCTCCACCACGGCCGGGGTCCCCTGCTCCTCCAGGAACGACACCAAGGCCTCGCCCACGCCCAGTTCCGTGATGACCTGCTCGATGTCGAGCTTGGGATTGGGGCGGAAGGTCTGCGCCATGAGCTTGACCGCTTTTTGCTCCAGCGGCGTGAAGGCCCGCAGGGCGTGCTGCACGCGGTTCCCCAGCTGGGCCAGCACCTTGTCCGGAACGTCCCGCGGGTTCTGGGTCACGAAGTACACGCCCACGCCCTTGGAGCGGATGAGCCGCACCACCTGCTCGATCTTGTCCAGCAGCGCCCCGGGCACGTCCTCGAACAGCAGGTGGGCCTCGTCGAAGAAGAAAACCATTTTCGGCTTGTCCAGGTCGCCGACCTCGGGCAGGCGCTCGAAGAGTTCCGACAGGAGCCACAGCAGGAAGGTCGCGTACACTTTGGGTTTGTTGATCAGCTGGTCCGCGGCCAGGATATTGACGATGCCCCGGCCGTCCGCGTGGGTCTGAATGAGGTCGAAGATATCCAGCATGGGCTCGCCGAAGAAGGCATCGCCGCCCTGGGTCTCGAGCTCCAGCAAACCGCGCTGGACCGCGCCGACCGACGCCTTGGAGATGTTGCCATACTGGGTGGTAAATTGGGCGGCGTTGTCGCCCACATACTGGACCATGGCCCGCAGGTCCTTGAGATCCAGGAGCAGCAGGCCGTTATCGTCCGCGATCTTGAAGATCACGGTCAGCACGCCGGTCTGGACTTCGTTGAGGTTGAACAGCCGCCCCATCAGAAGCGGCCCGAGGTCGGACACCGTGGCCCGGACCGGGTGCCCGCTTGTGCCGAACACGTCCCAGAACGCCACCGGGTATTCCTGACAGGCATGGTCCGCGAGCTTGAGCAGTTTCACGCGCTCCTCGACCTTGGGATGGCCCCCGCCCTTTTGGCTCAAGCCCGCCAAATCCCCTTTCACGTCGGCCAGGAACACGGGCACGCCGTCGTCGCTCAAGACCTCGGCCATCCTCTGCAGGGTAATGGTCTTGCCGGTGCCGGTCGCGCCCGCGACCAGGCCGTGCCGGTTCGCCATGCGGGGGATTAGGACGAACTCCCCGCCCTCGGCGTTTTTCGCGATCAGCATTGGTTTGCCCATGGGCAGCCCCTTTCGCCAAGGTATAAGGTCTTTCAAACCGAATAATTTTATACCGACTTCGCGTTTACTGAAACCGAATTATACAAAAATAGCCCCCACACCAGCCTCTGGCCGGCATGGGGGCTATTGGTCGCCGTCTTCGCGGTCCCGGTTTACTGGCCGGTCTCCACGCTCACTCCGCCTTCGGGGTTCACGTTGACCGACGTATCGCCGGACTGCACGTTCAAGCCCTGGTCGTCCACGTTCACCGTGGTGCCGCCGGTCTGATCGGCCGGAGCGGCCTGCGTGTCAGCCTGCTGGCTTCCACCGCAGCCCACCAACCCGAGCATGCACACCAACACCAAGCCCAAAACCGTCTTTTTCATGCGTGTTCTCCTCGTGGAAAGTTATCCTGCGTGGAGACGCATTGTAACAAGAGGCCGGCCAAAAATCAACAACCAGATGGAGCCCCCCGGCGACCTACGGCCGGGGTACCCACTGCACCCCTCGCTACCCCTTCTTGGCGACATCCCCGGAGCAGCGTTTCCGCATTCACCACCCTGTGGAGGGGATGGAGCCCCAGCGGCCGATCAGGGGGCCGGCGCAAAAAACAGTATGATTTCCACCAGCGGGCCATTATGATACACATTGTTGGGATCCACATCATTTTCCAGGAGCTCCTGCATGCCGAAAAAAACGTACACCTTTCCGCGTCTCCGCGACCGCAGCCTCGCTGTCAGCCCTCCGCTGGTCACGGCTTCCCAGTTCAAGCAGATCCGATCGCGGCAGCCCGAGGTCCCCTCGCGGCCGGCCGAGATCCGGCAGTTGTCCCGGTGGCTGTTCCCACCCCTTCCCCAACGCCGTCGCCCGCCCAAGAAAGTCCGTCTCAACAACAAGTTCACCCTGAACCTGGGTGAAGAGTGCCTGGAGTACGCCCACGGACTGCTGTTCTCCGCGCTCAAGAACCCTTCCCTGTCCCAGCGCGATCGCGACGCCGTGGACGCGGACATGGACGGCAGCCTGCCGGTGTTCGAGCGATCACACGAGACCGCGCACTTCATCCTGCGCTGGACCAACACCAGCGCGGTGCCCGAGGACAACATCGCGCCAGACCAGGAGAACATCATCACCCAAACCGCCGGTTTTCTGGAGCACGCCCGCCAGGTGTACCTTGATACCTTCGGCCTGGAACCCTACATCCTTCCCGGCCAGGCTAAGATCGAGATCCTATTTTATTATCTCGGCGAGACCACCAACGGTTCCACCAACGACACCTGGGCCTACATCCAGCTGAACAGCAAGCTTTTCAAGGACAATCCGAACCTCTGGAAGCCGGTCTCGGCCCACGAGCTGTTCCACCGCGTCCAGTACCAGGCCGGGTACCGCACCCATCCCGGTTACGAGACCACCGGCTACTTCGTAGAGGGCACCACGTCCTGGGCCGAGATGTTCGTTTGGCAGGCCGTGAGCAACCCGGACAAGGTCAAGGCGTTCTATCAGGAAACAGATATAGACGTGCTCACTTTAAGCGGCGACGCCCGTTACCGGGCCGGCGTTTTCTGGCATTTCGTGGAGAAGCGGATCAACCAGGTGCCGGCCTTCATGGCCGGTTACGCGGCCACCGGCAAGGTCACGGACACGCTGCGCCAGGTCGTGGCGGAGGCGTTCCCGGCCAACGGCGTGTACGGGAACCTGGAGCATTTTATCACCCTTTGGCACCGCAACCGTCTCACCGGAGAAAACAAACCCGCGAACATCCTGGGACCGGACGGCACTGTGATCAACGCCAACCTCGCCAACATCACCACGCACGCGCTGAGCGCGGCCGAACCCACGCTGGCGGTCCAAGGGTCCAGCCAGCCGCACGGAGCGGACTTCATCCGCATCACCTTGAGCGGGCTGCAGGGCAAGGAACTGGCGCTCCACTTCCAGGGACAAGGCGACTTCTGCATCCAATTTCACTTCTTCAACCTGCAATTCAAATGGGTGCGCGGCTTCTACCCGTTCTTCGCGCATGACCAGTTCGGCCACACGCAAACCGTGGGCGCGGATGAGATTTATCTGTGGGCGATCATCGGCGGGCGGGAGAACGGCGGCGACTATACGCTGGAGGTCACGGGACTGTACTAACAGGTTGCTGAAAAACCTATAAATATTCCGCTAGCACCCTGTACTGGCCCTCCAGGATATTTAAGGCTGGTAGGGCCAGCACCTGACGGTTACCCCTTGAAATATCGCTGATTATTTCAAGGGGTATTCCAAGCTGTGCGGACGAAAAAGACCGCTCTGCGGGCTTTTTCATCAGCCTGCTAAAGGCCCGCGGTCCGCGGGTCACCCGAACTGGTAATGTTTCTTCACCTGCTTGCGGACCTCCCAGGTGCACTTCAGCCCTTCCGGAAAGGTGACGAAATCGCCGGCCTGGATCTTGACCTGCTGGCCCCCGGGCATGTGGACCACCACGTCGCCTTCCAGGAACAGGCATTGTTCCTGGCTGTCATAGCTCCAGTCGAACCGGCTGGGCTCCTTCTGCCAGATGGGCCACTTGCGGATGCCCTGCCGCGCGATCTCTTCCTCCGACAGTTTCTGGACCTTGATCTCCATCCCGCACCTCCCCGCCGGCTCAGTACGCCGCCACCACGCCCAGCACGGCGTAGTGCACCAGCGCGAAATTGAACACTTCCTTGTTGTCCGCGCCGCCCTCCACCATCCGGTAGCCGGTCTTGAGCGTCCAGTGCTCGTCCGCGCGGTAGGTCACGGCCAAGAGCACGTCCTCGGCCCGGCCTTGGGGCGCGGCCAGGGCGTCCGCGTCGAACACCACGCCCCACGGGCCGCCCAGGTCCCACTCCATCCGTAGAAACAAGAGGGGCACGAACCCCACGTTGAGCTTCTGCGCTTTCAAGCCGCCGCCCTCGATGCTGATCTCCGCGTCCCGGACCTTGGCCGTGAACCCGGCGTACGCCCGCAGGTGCTCCAGCTTCCAGAACCGGTAGCGGTAGGTCAGCCGGTAGGAGTTGAAGCGGAACAGCGCTTTCACCGGGGTGTTGGCCGGGATCACGCGGTCTTCGAAAACAATGGGAAACGGCGCTTCCCCCTCGGCCCACAGGCTCAGGGGCGCGAACAGCGCGCCCACGGCATGTTCGTCGTTAAAGGCGTAATAGGCTTTGAGGCGGTAAAACGGCCCTGGCTGGATGGTCAGATCGTCCGAGAGGGAGACCTGCGTGCCGCTGTCACCGGGTATGCGGACCACATTGTATCCGCTGTTCACCAGGCCGGATTCCAGGTCGAATTCCCATTGGCCGGCCCAGCCCGCTCCCGAGGCCGCGAGCGCCGCCGCCCCCGCCAGAATCAGTGCCAATGCCTGATGTTTCATGTCCGCCTCCGTGTTGAAAGGTTAAGGTTGATTGCGCGTCCTTTATTTTTTGAGGATCTGTTCCAGGTCCCGCCTAAATTGAGCCGCATCCTCCCGGACCCCGGCGAGAATTTCCTTGATCTTGTGAAAATCCATCATCTGGATATTGAGCAGGCGGGGGCTGGCCAGAAGGTCCGGCCGCGACCGCTTGAGCTTGCTCTCCAAATTCGCATTTTCCATGATCTGAAAGGTATAGAGGATCGCCTCGGGCAGGGTCGGCTTGGCCGCCTGGCCGGAGGCGGGTTTCAGCTCCCCCAGCACGTTGACGGCCGCCAGCACGTCGCAGTCGTTGCGCAGGATCTCGTAAGGCAGGGAGTTGACCGCGCCGCCGTCAATCAGGACCCTGTTGCCCGCGATCACGGGTTCGAAGATGCCGGGGATGGAGATGCTGGCGCGGACCGCCTCGGTCAGGCTGCCCCGGCTGAACACAATCTCCTCCCGGCTCCAGAAGTCCGTGGCCACGACCTTGAGCGGGATGTTCAGCTGCTCGAACTTTTCTTTCTGGGCCAGCTTGGCCAGGAGCTTGATGATTTTTTCGCCCTTGATCAAGCCGTACTTGCCGCCCAGCTGGACATCCGCCAGGGCGATGAAATCAGCCAAATTCAGGTCCAGGAAAATGCGCTCGATGCCCATGCCGTTATGGCCCGCGGCGTAGAGCGCGCCGATCAGCGCCCCCATGCTGGTCCCGGAAATGACGGACGGACGGACCCCGAGATCGTCGAGCACTTTTAAAAAAGCGATGTGGGCGACGCCCTTGGCCCCGCCGCCGCCCAGGGCCAGTCCCAGGCGCAAGGGTTTTTTCCCGCCAAAGAGGTCCCGGAGCTTCATCCGCGCCGCCCGCCCTCCGCGCCCGCTAGCACAGGCGTTTGCCCAGCCCGGTTTTGCAGGCGTGTTCCTCGATGTCGTCCGGCTCCCGTTCGAAATATTTGGCCTTGCTCATGTCCAGCACGATGTCAATGTGCTTGCCGTCCGCCAGCCGTTCATAGGCGCTCACTTTGGTGGTGAGTTTCTGATTTCCCACCAGCAGGTGCAGAACCGCGTAATCGCCGGTGGGCAGCATGACCTTGATCTTCGATTTGAGGGTATTGCCGGGCACGGCGTTCTTGGAGTAGATCTTGTCGTAGATGTTCTCCGGCCTGATGCCCAGGGTCACGGGCGCGCCCGCGTGCCGGCTGAGTTTTTTCGCGTGCGGGGGATGGACCTTGAGCTGCAGGTGGGAGTTGAAGAAATACCAGTCCCGGCCCTTCTTTTTCAGCCCGCCGTGGATGAAATTCATGCGCTGGTTGCCGATGAACCCGGCCACGAACTTGTTCTGCGGATTGTTGTACAGTTCGAGGGGCCTGGCGAACTGGTGCACCTCGCCGTCCCGCATGACCGCGATCCGGTCGGCCATGGTCATGGCCTCGACCTGGTCGTGGGTCACGTAGATCATGGTGGCGTCGAGCAGCCGGTGCAGCTGCCGGAGCTCGGCGCGCATGCTTTCCCGCATTTCCGCGTCCAGGTTGGACAGCGGTTCGTCGAAGAGAAAGACCTTGGGTTTGCGCACGATGGCCCGGCCCACGGCCACGCGCTGGCGCTGGCCGCCGGACAGCTCCTTGGGCAGGCGCTGGAGGTACTCGGTGATCATCAGGATTTTCGCGGCCTCCTCCACGCGCCGCTTGATCTCCTCTTTTTTCAGCCCCTGCAGGCGCAGTCCGAAGGACATGTTGTCGAACACCGTCATGTGGGGATAGAGGGCGTAATTCTGAAAGACCATGGCGATGTCCCGGTCCCGCGGCGCCACATCATTGACCCGCTTGCCGCCGATATAAATCTCGCCGCTGGTCACCTCCTCCAGTCCCGCGATCATGCGCAGGGTGGTGGACTTGCCGCAGCCCGACGGCCCGACGAGGATCACGAATTCCTTGTCTTCGCAGGCAAAGCTGACGTCGCGAACCACCTCCTTGAAGCCGTCCTTGGTGCGAAAGTGCTTATGAACATTTTTCAGAATGACGGTGGCCATGCGCCGGAACCTCCGCGAACGTAAAAATCGTCCTATAGAATACCGTACTTGCCGCCGGGAAACCAGCGGAATCCACGCGCGCCGCGAAGATAAATACCCGCCGGGCAACGGGGTTTGTGATAGAATTATTTTTATTCGGCCGGAATGCGCAAACCGGAACGAAGCCACCCCCGCGCCAGCCGGAGGCCATCACGAAAACCACGGAGATCACCGGACCGTGAATCCCCCGCGCCCCGACCGCGCCCTTTCCCTGCCCTGGATCACGGCGTTCGGATTGCTCCTGCCGGCCCTGCTGGCCCCGGCGCTCCCGGCCGCGGGCGAGGACAGCGCCGCGGGCCTGCCGTTCAGCCTGTCCGCGGATTACGCCGGGACCGCGCATTCCGCCGCCCTCTCCTCCGCCAATCTGGCCTCCGTCAGGAACACCGAGTCGGTCTACGCCAATCCCGCGGGCCTGGGGTTCGCCCTGTATCCCGAAGTCAGTTTGCTGTACGTGAACCTGCACGAAAACACGGTTTATGATTTCCTGGGCGGGCTCTATCCCCTGCAGGACCTGGGCACCTTCGGGCTGGGGTGGGCGCGGCTGTCTTCGCGCGGCTTCACGCTGCGGGACGCCGCGGACACGCAGCTCGGGAGTTTCGACGACCTGCAAAACACCGTCTGGCTGAGCTACGGACGCCTGCTGGCCGATGCCTTCGGCCTCGGCGGAAGCCTCAAGTTCAATTTTCACGACATCCACCGCACCCACACCGCGGAGCTTTCCCTCGACCTCGCGCTCCGGTACCAGCCCTTCCCCTCCCTGGCCGCGGCGCTGGTCCTGCAGAACGCCGCCTACGCGCCGCTGACTTCCGGCGGCGCGTCCCAGCCGGTTCCCCTGCTCGGCCGCCTGGGCCTGGCCTGGACGCCGGACCTCAAGCCCCTGGGGTTGAACAGCCTGACCCTGTTCGCGGCCGCGGACTGCGCCGATGGATGGAACCAGCGCCTGGGGTTCCAAACCCCGGGGTGGGCCTTCAAGCTGGGTCTGGAATACGAGGTGATCGCCGGCATCCGTCTGCAGGCAGGCCTGCAGAACGAACGCCAGACCCTCGGCGCCAGCGTGCCCTACTTCCCGTTTACTTTCCACTACGCCTTTGACCTGCGCCCGGCCGGCAGCCTGCACTGGCTGTCCGTGGGTTATTATTTCGGGTCCCTGATCGACCCGGTGCAGATCAAGGACCTGCCCCGCGAAGCCCTGGCCGCCGCGGAGCAGAAGGATTTCCCGCGGTCCATTTCACTGCTGAACCAAACCCATCAGACGGCCCCGGACAACCACCTGGCCAGGGTCTACGCGCAAGACGCCGGACGCCGCCAGCGCGCGGAAGCCGCGCCGCTCCTGGAAGCCGCCCGGGCCGCGAACCGCGCCCAGGACCTGGACCAGGCCGAGACCCTGGCCCGCCGGGTCCTGGCCCTCGACCCGAACCACGCCGGCGCGGCGAAGCTCCTCGCCGAGATCGAACACCAGCGCCAGGCCGCCGCCCAGGCCCGGCGCGAGGCCGAAGCCGCGCGCCTGCGGGCCGAGGCCGAAGCGCTGTACCAGGGCTCCCGGTGGATGGAAGCCGTGCGGGTCTGGGAGCAGAGCCAGGAACTCAATCCCGGCAACACCGAAACCGCGGCCCGCATCGAACAGGCCCGGAGCGCCATGGCCGGCGGCGTGGACGCCTACTTCGCGCGGGGCGTCGCGCTGCTGGAAAAAAAGGATTACGCGGCCGCCTCGGAACATTTCCACTTCGTGCTCAAAATCGTTCCCAGCCACCTGCTGGCCCGTTACTACCTGGAAAAAACCAAAACCGAACAGGACCTCCACTTTCAGCGGCTCTACCCGGCCGCCATCGGCCAGCTCCGCCGGATGAATTACCAGGCCGCCCTCGGCGCCTTCCGGCAGATCGCCGCCTGGGACCCGGCCTATAAAAAGACCGCCGACTATATCGCCCTGGTCGAAGCCAAGCTCGCCTCTCTCGAAGCCGCGCTGGCGGCCTACGGCCAGGCGCTCCGCGCGTACCAGGCGCGCGACCTGGACCAGGCCGAACAGCTCCTGGCGCCCATGCGCGGCCGGCCCGACCAGCTGACCTCGGACATCGTCGCGCTGGACGCCAAGATTCGCGGAGACCAGGCCGCCTGCGGCCGTCTGCTGCAAACCGGCCTGGCCGCGTACCAGCGCGGCGAATTTCCGGCGGCCGCCGCGGCGCTCAGGCAGGGCCTGGCCCTGAACGCCCGGGGCGAGGTCCGGAACACCCTGGCCCAGGTTTATACCAGCCAGGGAATTCTGGCCTACCGCCGGGACCAGCTGGCCGAAGCCGTCCGGGCCTGGGAAAACGCCCTGGCCCTCGGACCCGATCCATCCGTGCAGCGCTACCTGGACCGCGCCCGCAAGAAGCAGCGCTTTTTGAAGGAGACCCTGCATGAGAACTAAACCGAACCGCCTGCTCTGTCCGCCCCGTTTTCCGGTCCTGATCCTGGGCGGCGCGCTCCTCGCCTGCCTTGGCTGGTCCCCGGCCTTGGCCTTGACCTGGGAAACACTCTCCACGGCCCAGGGGCTTCCCAGCAACCGCGTCCAGTGCGTGGCCGAAACACGGGACCACCTCTTCGCCGGGACAGACCAGGGTCTGGCCGTCATCCGGAAAAAAGACCGGGTGGTCCAGGTGCCCCAGGGATTGCCGCACAGCCAGGTGCTCGCCCTGCTCGCGGATGGAGACGGCGTCTGGATCGGAACCGGCCGCGGTCTGGCGCGATGGCAGGCCGGGAAGCTGGAAGCGGACACCGCGCCCCCGCTCGCGGCGCGCGTCACCAGCTTGCTCAAGCTGGGGCAGGAGCTCCTGCTGGGCACGGACCAGGGCGTGCTGGCGTACCATCCGGCTCAGCAGGCGTACCGTCCCCTGGAGGGACTGCCAACCCGGCCGGTTTCGGCCCTGGCCGCCGGCGGCCCGGGCGTGGTGGTCGGTCTCGGCGACGGCACGGTGCTGGCCTATGATCCCGCGGCCCGCGCGGCGGAAAAACTGGATATCCCGTTCAACCCCCTGCGCGGAAAGATCAAATCCCTGGCCGGCGCGGGCGACCTGCTCTGGTTCGTGATAGACGGCGCGGGCGTGGTGCAGTACCACCAGACCGCCAACACCTGGAGCGAGCTCTCCCGCACCTCGGCCACGGGCAAGTTCTTGAGCGCTCTGGCGCCGGACGGACGCCAGCTGTGGATCACCTCGTTTTACGGCCTGCACCGCTACGACCTCCCCGCCCAAACCTGGGAGGAATACTCGGACCCGGCCCTGACCGACCACGAACTCCTGGGCCTCGCCGTGTACGGGGAATGGGTTACCGTGGGCACGGACGGGGGCGGGCTGCGGCGGGGCAACAAGCGTCTGCCGCATATCAGCGTGGAACCCGGCCGGCGGCTGTTCGGCAACGAACCCGCGTCCTTCCAGGGCCAGGCCCAGGGCGCGCCGCCCCTCCGGGTCCGCCTGCAGTACTGCCTGCGCGCCTTTCCCGATACCTGGTTCGACCGTTTTTCGAGCCTCTCCCTGCAGGGAGACCGCTTCACCGGGAGCATTGACTTCCGCCGGCTGGCGGACAACCCGTACCTCGTCCGGGTCGTGGTGACCGACGCCGCCGGCGCCACCAACGCCGCCCAGTTCACCTGGATCAAGGACACCCAGCCCCTGTCCCTCTCCTTCCAGGAGCGCCCCTGGTGGCCGGGCGTCAACACGGTGGAAGGCCGCTTCGAAAATTTCGGCATGCTGGAGATCATCCTCTCGCCGGGAAGCGTCCGGGCGGACCTGGATCCCATCAAGCGCACTTTCCGCGCCGCCCTCACGCTCGCGCCGGAGGATCGGGAGATCACCGCGGACGCGCTCGACGCCGGCGGCCGCCGCCGGCGCTTCACCCTGCCCATCGTGGTCTCGCCGGCGGCCGCGCTGGACCTGGCCTCCGACACGGCTTCTTTTCTCCCCGGCGCGGGCCAGGCGGCGCTGACCCTGTCCGGCGGCGTCCCGGACCCGGTGGACTGGGAACTGCGCATCGAAAATCAGGACGGCATCCTGCTGCGGAATTACGCCGGGCGCGGGACCCTGCCTGTCATCCAGGTCTGGGACGGCAGGGACAATCAGGGCGAGTGGGTGGACGGCGGCTTTCATTATTACTGCCGCGGCGCGGTCCGCCTGCCGGGCGGCCAGGAACTGGCCTCCCCGCCCGCGCGCATCCAGGCCCAGCTTCAGGTCACCACCGTTAAAAAAGGCAAGGTCATCAAACTGGCCGGCGCGGTCTTGTACGAGCCGGGCAACGCGGAGATCAATCCCGGCTATCTGTACATCTTCGATGAGGTTTCCCGGATCCTGTCCAGCTATCCCGGCGCCCAGATCAGCATCGAGGGCCACACGGACAGTCTCAAAATCAAAACCGACCGCCATCCTTCGAACCTGCAGCTGTCCGAGGAACGGGCCCTGATCGTCAGGGACCACCTGATCCGCCACTGCGGCCTGGCCCCGGAACGGCTGAGCGTCAAGGGCTTCGGCGCCGCGCGCCCGGCCGCCTCGAACCGGACCGAGAAAGGCCGCGCCCAAAACCGGCGGGTCGAGATCCTGATCTTGGAATAGGAGAGATCTGAAATGCCCACGATACGCCCAAAGCCCCGGAGACTGTCCGCCGGACCGGCCCTGCTGCTCCTGCTCTGCTTCCTGCCGGGCCGGCCGACGCCGCTGTTCGCCGCGGCCACGCCCACGGATACGATGACCCCCTCCCCCACGCCCACGGAAACCGCCACGCCCGCAGACAGCCTCACCCCTTCTCCCACGCCGTCCCTTACGCCCACGGTCTCGGTAACGGCAACCCCGACGATCTCCCCCACCTCCACGACCACGCCGACCAGCACGTCCACGCCCTTGCCGGTGGTGTTCCGCCTGGCCACCATGACCTGGACGCCGGGAACGCTGGTGCAGGTCGCGCGGGAATTCAGGAATTACCCCAATCCCTTCGTGCCCGGCCGCGAGCACACGACCTTTGCCTACACCCTGTATCAGGACGCGGAGGTATGGCTCGAGATCCACGCCTACTCGGGCGCCAGCCTGCGCGCGTTCCACTTCGGGCCGGGCGAGGAAGGCGGACGCGGCCTGCCGGATGGATACACCAACCGCGTGGTCTGGGACGGCCGCAGCGCCGCGGGCAAAACGCTCGGGACCGGCGGCTATATCTGCCGCCTCACGGTCCGGCCGCGGGGCAGCAGCGCCACGCGGATCATGACCACCAAGGTCGGGATCGTCCAGCCCTAAGTTGTCTGGCGGGATGGTACGGCGGGTTCAGGCAGGCGGGTTTTCAGCCCTTTCCTTCCACCTTCAGCAGGATCATCGTCATGTCGTCGGCCTGCGGGGCCTCGCCGGTGAAGGCCCGCACCGCGCGGTCCAGCTCGGCCACGATGGCCTGGGCGTCCTGTCCGGCCGCGCGCTTCAGGACGTCAACGAGCCGCTGGCTCCCGAACAGTTCCTGGCCGGCGTTGACCGCTTCATCCAGGCCATCGGTGTACAGGAGGATCATGTCCCCGGGCTGGAGGCGGATGCTCCCCTCGGTCAGCAGGCCGTCGAACGTGCCCGGGTCGGCGATGCCGATCGCGATCCCGGCCGACTGTTCGCGTTCGCACGCGCCGGTCGCCTGGCGGTACACCAGGGCCGCCAGGTGACCGGCGCGGGAAATCGTCGCGGTCCGCGCGGCCGGGTCCAGCACCAGGTAGGACAGGGTGATGAACATGTTCTCCGGCAGGTCCGGGGACAGCTGGCGGTTGGTCAGGGAGAGGACCTCGCGGGGCGAGCGCGTGCTCAAGGCGAAACTGCGCAGCGCGGACCGCGTCTCGACCATCACCAGCGCGCCGGGCACGCCCTTGCCGGACACATCGCCCACGGTCATGCCCCAGGCGCCGCGCCCCAGGTCCAGGAAATCGTAGTAGTCGCCGCTCACCTCTTCAGCCGCCCGGTACAGCATGCCCACGGAGAACCCGGCGATCCGCGGGGCCGATTTGGGCACCAGCAGGTTCTGGATCCGCTGGGCGATCTCCATTTCGTGCTGGAGGCGCTCCTTGATGATCCGCTCGGCCTGGGCGCGCTTCAGGTTGCCGGCCATGTGATTGAACGCAACCGAGAGCTGGCCGAGTTCGTCCCGGCGCGTGACCGGAATGCGCAGGTCCAGGTCACCCGCGCCCACGGCCTCGGCGGCCCGGGCCAGTTGCTGGACCGGCCGGGTGATCCAGGCCGCCAGCCAAATGGAGACCAGGATGCCGAGTCCCAGGCCGCACAGCGCCACGAAAAAGATGTTTTGCAGGGTGCGGTTCACGATGGCGCGGATGGGCCCCAAAGAGAACAGCACGTGGGCCCTGCCCAGGGTCCTGGAAATCCTCTGGTCCGGGCTGGTGAGCGTCAGGTCGGATTCAAAATCCAGGATTTCCTCGCCGTCCACGGCGTACCGGCTCACGCGCTCCGCGCCCAGGGCGCTCGTTTCCGCGCCGGCCGGCCGGGGATAGGGTTTTCCCTCCAGCGTGTAGTCCGTGTGCGCCATCACCACGCCGTCCGGGCCCGCCACGGCCGCGGCGAAAATATCCTCTCCCTGCTTCTTGGTCTCGTCCGCCAGCAAAGCCAGGCGGACCCGCTCGCCCGTGGCCACGGCCTCGACCGCGTTGCCGGCCAGCACGCGCACCAGGACCCGGCCTTTGTCCATCATCTGGCTGATGAGCGAGGCCCGCACCTGGCCGCGGACCACGGCCGTCACCCCGCCCGTGACGCCGATAATGAGCAGGATCACGGCGGCCGCCACCTGGTATTTCAGGCTCACTCCGCGCCGGAAGGAAGTTTCGGTTTCGCGCGCCGCGTCCATGGGTTTAAGCCCCGAACTTCTTCACGGCTTCCTCGCGGGAAGCCAGGCAGTCGAACACCGAGGAAAAGCCGAACGTGCGCAGAATGTCGAAGACCGAGGCTGAATAGCCGCCCACTTTAATGTCCCCGCCCTGGCGCCGCGCCTCCCGGATGCTGCCGATAATGGCGCCCAGGCCGGCCGAGGAGATGTATTCCAGGTCGGTCAGGTCCAGGACCAGGCGCGTATGCCCCTCCGCCAGGGAAGCCCGCAGAACCTCCTCGAATTTCGGGACCTCCTGCATGTCCATGAAGCCCGCGAGTTTAAGGATCCATACCTGTCCGGCGCTGTGCGTCTCGATGGAAACGTGTCTCACTGGTCCGCGGCTCCTCTTCCCGGTCATCCGGGGCGTTCCTCAAATCCTATACCAACCCGCGCGGCAAACCAAGCAAAACCTTCTCTCCGCTTTTTTCCGAAGCTGACCCTCCTCGTTCAAGGCGGAACGTCGAGAAGAAGAGGCGCCGACCGCGGCCTCGCGCTGATCTGCCGTTCCGCTGTTCCGCCCTGTCCACCGGCGCGAATTGTGATAAACTATCGAGTATGCGCAAACCGCGAAACCTCCTCCAGGTCCTGGCCCTGCTTCCCTGCCTCGGCTGGGCGTTTCCGTGCCAGCCGGCCCTGGCCGGCACCACGGCCAAATACGTGATCCTGCTGCAGGGCGACGGCATGGGGTTTGAGCACGTCAAGGCCGGCGGCATGTACGTCCACGGCGCGGCCAACACCCTGTGCTTCGAGTCCTTCCCGAACCAGACCTCCATGACCCACAACAATGCCTCCGGCGAAACCACGGACTCCGCGGCCTCGGCCACGGCCATGGCCACGGGCACCAAAGTGGACAACGGCGTGGTCAGCGTGCGCCTCCCGGGTGACGGCGCGGACCTGACCAGCCTGCTGGAACTGCACCAGGGATCAGGCCGCGCCTCGGGCCTGGTGACCGAGTCGTTCCTGACCGACGCCTCGCCCGCGTGCCACGGCGCCCACGAGGCCAGCCGGAACAACTATGCGGCTATTTTCGGCGATTACCTGGGCCAGTCGCGGCCCCAGGTCCTGCTGGGCGGCGGAGGCTACGGATTCGACGGCGCTCAGGCCCTGGCCCAGGGCTATGTGGTCAAGACCGACCGCGCGGGCCTGCTGGCCCTGGATACCGAGAACACCGCGCGGGTGGCCGGCGGGTTCGGCAGCGGGCTCATCCCGCCCGAGGGCGCGGCTGGACGGGACGCCAGCCTGCCCACCCTGCCGGAGATGACCCAGCAAGCGCTGGCCGTGCTGGACAACAATCCCGGCGGTTTTTTTGTATTCATCGAGCAGGAAAGCATTGACGAGTATTCCCACGGCCACGACAGCCTGGGCCTGTGCCTGTCCGTGCAGGAGCTCGACCATGCGGTGCAGACGGCCATCGCCTGGGTGGACGCGGCGGCCACGGATGCGGACTGGTCCAACACCCTGCTCGTGGTCCTGGCTGACCACGAGACCGGCGGTCTCGCGGTCACGGAGACGAACCCGCAAACAGGGGTGGTGCCGGCCATGACCTGGAGCACGACCGGGCACACCCAAACCCCGGTGCCCGTGTACGCGCGCGGCGCCGGAGCCGAACAGATCACCGGAACCCAGATCGACAATACCGGCATCTTCACTTTCCTGCGGCCGCTCAGCGCCCCGGTCGCCGTGTCCGAGACCCCGTCCGCGACCAGCACGCCGGATCTTCAGGGGAACAGAGTCGCGGCCTTCCCCATTCCAGGCCGGGAATACATCCGCTTCGCCCTGCGGCTGGATCAAAGCGCCGTGGTCCGGATCACGCTCTACAACCCGGCCGGCGAACGCGTCGCCGAGCTCGCGGAGACCCTGCCCGCGGGGCCGGGGCAGATGACCTGGGACTGCAGCAACGCGGTCCCCGGCCTGTATCTCGCGCGGGTGCTGGCGGACAGCGGGGAGCTGGGAACCCTCAAGGTGTGCGTGGCAAGGTAAGCCGGCCGCGCCAGACCCCCGCCGGGCCGGCGCAAGAGGGACCGCGGACCGGCGGGCAAAAGGTCTAGTGGTGATGATGCGGGTCCGCCTGGGATTCGGCCGCGGTCTTGTGCACCGTGCCGGCCGGGTGTTCGGGCGGCGCATAGAGGGTGTACAGTTTCAGGTCCTTGCGGCCCGTATTGATGACGTTATGCCAGTAACCGGCCGGAACGAAGATCGCCCAGTCATCGGAGACCGTTTGGTCGAAATCCAGCCGGTCCTTCTCTTTCCCCATGACCACGCGGCCCTGCCCCTGCTCGATCCGGATGAACTGTTCCAGCTCCCCGTGCATTTCCAGGCCGATTTCCTCGCCCGGTTTAAGGGACATCACCGTCATTTGCAGATGGCCGCCCGTCCAGTGCGCTTCCCGGAAATTTTTGTTTTGCGTGGTCAATTTCTCGACGTCCACGGTCCAGGGCGTCCCGCCCCGGTCCTGCGCGCCGCCTTCCGCCAAGACCGCCTGCGCGCCGGCGCACGACACGAACGCGGCCAAAAGCAGACCCAGCCAGCTGTTTCTCTTTCCGAACTTGTCCGAACGCATGACTGCCCTCCCGCATTGAAGAATTCCCGGCCATGCCGGAACGGACCGGAACAAGCGATAGTATCAACCCGCGCGAGGTGAACTCGACCCTTGTGAAGCGGCGGAGGGAGAGGCGGCCGTGCACAGGCCCGGACGCCCTACGCGTCCAGGGTCAGATAAGGCAGTAAAAGTTTTTCAAACGTGTAGAAACCGCTCTCTTTGCCGGCCAGTTCTTTCGCCACGAAGACCGCGCCGTTCCCGAACGCCTCCCGGGTGATGGACTCGTGGATCAGCCGGACCGTTTGGTACGGGAAGCCGAACATGATCTCGTGCCGCCCGATGATCCCGCCCGCGCGCACCGAGATGATCTCCGAATTCTCCAAACCCAGCTCGCGCGCGATCACCTTGGCGGTTCCCGAGACGTCGGCTTTATCCTTGAAGTGTTCCTCGGCGATCACCACGTCCGTGTAGGGGGCGATCTTTTTCAGCAGCTTTGCCGCCAGGATCAGGTAATTGATCCCGAGCGTGATATTGGGCGACCAAAACACCGCCGTGTTTTCCGAATACTTTTTCAAAAGCCCAATCGTGTCCTCCGGATATCCCGAGATCGCGCTCAGGATCTTGATCTTCCGCCGCGCCGCCACGTCTCCGTAATACGCGATACCGGACTCCGACGAAAAATCAATGATGATATCAACCGGTTTTTCGTCCAAGAGGGTGGAAATGTCCGTGTGCTGGGCCGAAAAGATCAAACCGGGCTCCGTGGAATATTCCCCGAGAAATTCCGGGACCGAGCGGTGTTCGAGCCGCGTGGACTTGCGCACGACCCACTCCAGCACGGTCTCTTGTTTCCGCAGCAGCGTGGTCGCGACCGCTTTGCCGGTTTTTCCAAATCCCATCAGCCCGACGCGCATGGCGGCCTCTCCAAAATAAATATCCTCCTTTCGGGTGTCATCACTGCCTGCCCTTCCAGACCCAAAAGGAGGAATGCCTGATGAAATTATAAGTTTAAACGCGCGGAAGTTTCAAGCGGAACTTGCCGCCCGGACGCGGTGGAAGGGCCGAAGAACGCCGACACAGCCGCATCCGCCCCGCTTCATTCCTGGCTTTTAACCAGCACGTCCAGCGTGCCCCGCAAGGCCTCCCGGACCTTCTCCGCGTCCTTGACCGTGCCGACCGCCTTGCCAAAATGCATGGAGCCCCCCCGGGCAAAGCCCGGGGTACCAACTGCACCCCTCGTGACCCCCTCTTGGCGACATCCCCGGAGCAACCATTCCGCATTCACCCCCGAGCAAGCTCGGGGTGCCCTGCGGAGGGGATGGGGACGACCAGGAGGGGCCCGATATCCAGGGCCGCCCGGACCGCCTCCTCCGCGTCCATGGTGTAATGCCCGCCGACCGGCAGGAGGGCGATATCGGTTTTGATCCCCTTCATCTCCGGAATGCGGTCCGTATCGCCGGCCGTGTAGATCCGTACGCCGTCCACCGCGAAAACGTATCCCGCCCAATTTTTGCTTTTGGGGTGAAAGGTTTTGTTCACGTTATAGGCCCGCACGGCCCGGATGGGGATTCCCCTGGCGGTCAGTGAATTCCCGGGGCTGAGATACTGCGCCCGATCCCCCAACTTCTCCCGGCAGTCCGGGTCCTCGACCGCGACGATCTCCGTTTCAGGCGTCGCGACCCGGTCAATATCCTCCAGCGACAGGTGGTCACGGTGCGGATGGGTAATGAGGATCAGATCCGCTTTGGAGTCCGTCTGGAGCTGGAAAGGATCAGTGAAAATGGTCAGCCCGCTCCGGACTTCGAAACAGGACTGGCCGTGCCAGAACAGATTTTTTTCGGCGAATGTCCGCACTTCCTCCGCGTCGGCCCAGACCGCCCGCGGAACAACCAGGACCACCCCCGGCAGGAGTGCCAGTCTTTTCATGTTCTCACCTCGCGCGCGGGATTCCGTCAAGCCTTGCCGGTCCGATGCTCCCGCCAAAACGGGGCGCGCGATCCCGAAGGGCCCGCCTCAGCCCCGGGCTCTCCGGCACGTCTACTGCCGCACCAGCTCCACGCGGCGGTTCTGGGCCCGGCCCAGCTCCGTGGCGTTGTCGGCCACGGGCTTGCTCTCGCCGAAGCCCTTGGTCTGCAGGCGGTCCGGCGCGATGCCGTTCTCCACCAGGTAGGCCTTCACCGACTCCGCGCGCTGCTGGGACAGCGTCTGGTTATGCGCGTCACTGCCGCTGGCGTCCGTGTGCCCCTCGATCATGAGCTTCCAGGACGGTTCGCTATTGAGCACTTCCAGCATTTCGTCGAGCACGGGTCTTGACTCGCTCCGGATCTTGGCCGAATCCAGGTCGAACAGGATGCCGTACACCTGCACGCGGCCTTCGTCCTTCAATTTTTTCTTCATTTCATCGCCCAGCGAGCCTTCCCAGTGCGGGCATCCGCCCACGGCCGGCGCGAGCTTGGTGCCGTCCCACCGGCCGGTCGGCCCGCCTCCCTCCTGACCTTTAACCCACCAGTAGCCCTGGAACCGCTGGCCGTCCGGGGAGAAGGTCAGCACCGCCGGCCCTCCGTCCTGGCCTTCCTTCTCGCTCCAGGTGATCTTCATCACCCGGCCCTCGATGATCCCGTTGAGCAGGCCTCCCTGGAACTCATAACAGCCCTGCAGAGACGTGCCCTGCTGCAGCATGTGGAACTTGGAATAGGTGGTCTCGTAGGTCCCGGAGATCTTGTCCAGGGGCGCCGGCACCGGCGGCTTGAGGCCGTACCCGCGAAAGGACAGGAGTTCAGCGTAATTGGGACTGCCGTGGTTGTTGCGGATGGTCAGCCGCACCTGGCCGGCCTTTTTCACCTTGGCGGCCTTGAACGCCTGGCCGTCAGCCTTGTCCGCCAGCGAGGCCTGCAGGACCGTCTCGAACTTCGCGTCCTTGCCCCCGCCCGCGGAGACCTCGACCAGCACGTCCTTGGCGCCCGCGCCTTCCTCGTCCGCGCTCGCGGTGTCGAACTCGAAGCGTTCGATGGCCGCGGGCACGGCCAGCTCGAAGACAAAGACATTGCCCGTCACTTTGCCGCTCTCGCTGGCCCAGCCGGTCTCGCTGCTCTCATCCAGCATTTTTTCCACGGTCCAGCCAGTGTAGCTGGCAGGCTCGACCACGGGGATGGTCCCTTCCTGCAGGGAGAGCAGGTTGATCACTTCCCGGGGGGCTTTGGACGCGGCCGCGGGGACCGCCTTCCCCGGTTTCTCCGCTTTGGGTTTGGCCCACACCCCCTGCGGCAGGCACAGCACGATCCCCAGCAGTACGGCGATCATTCGCATGTCAGCACCTCGTGGTTTTCAGGATCCGGATCAGCTGGCACCCGGGCCGCGCTCAGGGACGCAGCGCCGCGTCGAAGCGGCGGTTCACCTCGTTCCAGTTCACCACCTGCCACCACTGCTTGAGATAGTCCCCCCGGCGGTTCTGGTAGCTCAAGTAATAGGCGTGTTCCCACACATCCACGGCCAGGACCGGGGTTCCCTTCTGCTCGGCGAGGTCCATGAGCGGATTGTCCTGATTGGGGGTCGAGGTCACGGCCAGTTTCTTTTCCGGTGTCACGATCAGCCAGGCCCAGCCAGACCCGAACCGGCCCATGGCCGCGCGCTCGAACTGCTCCCGCATGGCCTCCCACGAACCCAGGTCGCGCTTGACCGCCGCCTGCAGGGCCCGCGAGGGCTGGCCGCCGGTCCCGGCCGGCGCCATCAGGACCCAGAACAAACTGTGATTGTAGTGCCCTCCGCCGTTATTGCGCACGGCCGCGTTGAATGTGGACATTTGCGCCATGATCTGTTCCAGGGTCAGGCCCGCGAGCCGGGGGTCGCTCTGCACCTGGCTGTTCAAGTTGCTGACATAGGCCTGGTGGTGCTTGCCGTGGTGGATCTCCATGGTCAGCCGGTCAAGGTAGGGTTCCAGCGCGTCGGGCGCGTAGGGCAAGGCCGGGAGAACAAAGGGTTCGTCAGCAGCGGGCGCGGAAGAAACCGCGCACATCCAGCACAAGGCAAACGCGAGAGCGGTCTTTTTGAACGGCATGGGTCCTCCTGACAGATATTTTTTCTCCGGCGGGTCCAGCCCCTGCGCGTGCCGCGAAAAGACAGGGTTCCCAGGCATCCCCTGGCAGGACCGCCTTCAGCCGCCCTGTCCGGGCGGGAAATTATTTTACAGGACCCAACGGGCAACTCAAGGATTTACTTGGTTATTTTAGGCTGGAGGCGCGCGCGCTCGTTACCCCATTCCCTGCCTTCCAAGGTTCTGCCCCGCGCACCTCGCAGGACCGTGACATTTTGACATCTATCCAACGTCCCCATTCATTCACCAGTCACTATTTCGGCGGATCGTACTGCGAAGGAAAATACGAAGCCGGGGCCAGGCCTTTTTGCGTTTCCGGATCCAGGGGGCCGTAGTAGAGATCCATAAGCCCCCGGGGCTGGTACTCGCCGCTGACCACCCGGGCCAGCCGCCGCGTCCTTTCCGCGTTGGCCTCGAAATGGTCTTTAACGTGGAAGTTGACCGGCGCAATGATCATGGCCACCAGGGAGAGGTACTGCTGTTCGGTGAGTTCAGCCAGGCTGCGCCCATAATACACGCGGGCTGCCTCACCCAGGCCGATCACCGACTGCCCGCCGGACTTTCCCAGAAAGATCAGATTGACGAACAGTTCCAATTGCTCTTCCTTGCTCACTAGAGGATCCACCACCCACCGGGCCAGTAGCATCAGCTTCAGTTTGCGGATCCCGGGTTTAAAGGGATGGAAATAGAGTTTTTTAGCCAGGCCCTGCGTCAGGGTGGTGAGCCCAGCGCCCGGGGTATGCAGGTCAATGCCGCGATGGCGGTAAAAACCCGGGTCCTCCACGGCCAGGAGGGCCTTGATTTGCCAGTCGCTGAATTCGGACAGGGGATGCCACACTGCGACGTTCTGGCGCGCTTGCCGGATGATTTCCGGCGTCCGGGCGCGGTAATACCCCACCGTAGCCAGAACGTAAACCAGGCCGGCCAGGGCCAGGCCCGAGGCCCCGGCCAGAAGCAGCGTTGCTCGGCGATACCGTTTCATGCCCCGGGCATCCTTTCATTTTATCCCTGTCCAGGAGGGCGGGATTTTTACCAAGCCAAAGGGGCCAACTCCCGTGGAATTCCGGAGGGAATTCCGGGGACACCTTACTTAATTCCGCCGAAATAAGTATGGAGCCCCCCGGGCAAAGCCCGGGGTACCAACTGCACCCCTCGTTACCTCCTCTTGGCGACATCCCCGGAGCAACCATTCCGCATTCACCCCCGAGCAAGCTCGGGGTGCCCTGCGGAGGGAATGGTGTCCCCAGATTTAGGCGATCTAACTTAATATTTTAACTCCGTCCCCAGAATCCGGCCCACAACTGCAAGATACGCTCTCGGGGACAGCGCCGGCTAGCGGATGACGGCCACGCGCTGGAGTTCCTGCAGTCGGCCGTCGCGGTAGATCCCCGCCAGATAGACGCCCGGCGCCGCGCTCCGGCAGTCCCAGGTGATCCTCCGGTTCGAGCCGGCGTCCAGCACCGCCTGCAGCTCCGTAACCCTCTCCCCGGCCAGGTTGTAGACGGCGACCCGGATGTCCGCGGCCGAGTCCAGGTGCAGCACGAAGGAGATCGAGCTTCTGCCGGGGTTGGGGCAGGCCAGGGCGAATCGGCCGCGCAGGTCCGCGGGCGGGGCGCCGGGGGTCGCGGTGGGGGTGACGGTCGGCGTGGGGGAGACGGTCGCGGTCGGGCTGGGCGTGGGGCTGGGGTCGGCGGCCGCGGTCGCGGTCGGGCTGGGTGTGGGGCTGGGGTCGGCGGCCACGGTCGCGTTCAGGCTGAAGTTCGAGGTGTTGTTCGCGGCGTCCGTGGCCAGGGCGCAGACGAAGTCGCCGGCGGACAGGCCGGCGGGCGCGAGGCTCCACTGGCCCGAGCCGTCGGCTGTGGTGTGGCCCTGGAAAGCAAGGCTGCCGCCGCGGCCGGCGGCGGACTCGGCCCGGAACAGCTCGATGTAGTCGTTCGGCGCCGACGTGCCGCGGACCTGAGAGGGACGGGCGGACGTGATCGCCGGGGCGATCTTGCCCTCGTTGACGCCGCTGCCGAGGAAGACGGCCGCGGTGGCGGCGGCGCAGATCGTGTTGCCGTACAGGCCGTTGGAGTCCGTGGCGGAGTCCGTCAGGTAGACGCCGTAGTCCTGATTGGCGATCAGGTTGCCGATGCCGCCCTGCGGGAGCCCGATGAAATTGCCGCGGGCTCCGCCGTAGAGGGTCAGGCCGCGGGTGTAGGTGGCCGGCGGCCTGCCGAGGGCGGCGGTCACGCCGATCCGGTTGGCGGCGACGGTGTTGCCGGCGCTGTCGACGGCGAGGTGCATCATGCCGTCGATCAGGTTCCCGTCCGCGGCCTGCGGCCCTCCGATCCAGTTGCCAAACGCGTTGGAGACGACGACGCTCCGGGCATTGGGCCGCTGAGTCAGGCCGTCCCGGGTGAACCCGACGCGGTTCCCGCGCACGAAGTTCCGCGCGGCCCCGCTGGACAGGTTCACGCCGTCGTCGGTGTTGCCGGCCACGACGTTGGCGTGGGCCGCGACCGAAGAACCGATGAAGTTCCCGACGGCGTCGCCGTAGAGCAGGTAAATGCCCACTTGATTTCCCAGGGCCGTGTGCTCGTCCAGGGCCAGCCCGACGGTGTTGCCGAAGATCGAATTCCCGGAAGCAACGGTCGCGACGATCCCGGCCGAGTTGCCGGCGAGGAGGTTGCCGCGGGCCGTGGCGGAGTTCGCGGCCTCGCCGCCGATGAGGTTGTTATGCGCGTCGGCGAGAAAAATGCCGTGCCCGTTGGGGCGGGCGGAGGCGCCCGCGCCGTCGGTGCCGATGTAGTTCCCGGCGATGGTGTTGCCGGAGGCGCCGGTGGTCAGATAAATGCCCGCGTGGCTGACGCCGCCGGTCGCGCCGGTGTGGCCGGCGATCACGTTGCGCCGGTGGTCGTGCGGGTGGCGCGTGCCGCCGATCAGGTTGGCGTGCGCGTCGTCCAGGATCAGGCCGTGGCGGGCGTTCGGGAAGAGGACGTCCGCCTCGTTGAGGCCGATGCGGTTGTTCTGCACGGTGTGGAACCACGTGCTGCCCAGGATCACGCCGTTGGTGTTCCCGCAGATGACGTTCTGCCGGTCCGGGTCGTTGACGCCGATCACGCAGCCCGTGGTCAGGGGGCTGTAGACGTAGATGCCGTTCCCGTTGCCCAGCGCCGCGGTCTGGGCCGCGTCCAGCCCGACGACGTTGCCCGCGACCGTGACGCCGGTGAGCGCCGCCGCGCCGTTCCCCAGCACCAGGCCGGCGACGGAGTGGCCCGAGATCAGGTTGCCCGCCCCGGCGGCGCGGGAGCCGCCCACCAGGCAGGAGGCGCCGGAATAGAAAATGGCGCCGTACTGCTGAGGGCCCACGACGCCGGAGCCCGCCGCGTTCGTGCCGAGACGGTTCCCCTGCAGGGTCACGAAGCTCGACGCTTCGGAGCGGACGCCGACCTGCGCGTTGCCGGAAATGACGTTGCCTTGCCCGGGCGCGCCGACGGTGAAGTGATCGCAGGACACAAGCCAGATGCCGTTGTTGTTGCCCCGTCCGGCGGCGTCCTCCCAGTCCGTGCCGATCCGGCAGTTCAGGACCTGCGACCCGTCCGAGTGGCGGAAGTACACGCCGGTGTCTCCGTCGACCACGGCCAGGTCCCTGACGATGCTGCCGTCCGTGTCATCCCAGAACCGCAGGACCGTGAGCCCGGCGCCGGCGGCGCCCAGCGTGGCGCCCCGGCCGTCGAGGGTCACCGGAGCGTACCTTTCCAGCGTGCTGAAGACCGTGATGGAACTGCCGGCGGCGATGACGATGGTATCCCCGTCCGCGGCGTCCACGAACGCCTGCCGCAGGGTGTTCGGGCCAGAATCCTCGTGGCTGGTGACGGTCAGGATGGCGGCGCCGGCCGCCGTGACCCAGCCGGCCGCACCGATCAGGAAAACCGAACAAAGCGTGTGGAACCCCTTGAACCGCATGTTCCCCCCCACCTTCGCTGACGTGCCAAGGACGTGGGGACGGAGTTAAATTATTAAACTAAGTCCCCGCTCCTTCGCCACACGTGCACCGATCTTCATTAAATAGCCTACTGCCGGCCGGCTGACATTCAAGTACCTGGCAATATCAATTCCACTTAAACCGAGCATATTATACCCCCAAAATGCCAATAATGCTCTGGCCGTCGTAGGCATATTCCCCCGGCCACGACGTCTTAGCGTATCAAGATCGATCTCCAGGTTCCGGCATATTGCCCCGGCAGCGCGTTCTATGCCCCACCCCGCTCTCTTAAGTTTTTCCCTTTTCAAAACTTCCTCCTCGGCCCGCTTCAACGCTTGCTTGACAAACTCATCATCTCCAAGAATCAGTTCATCCCCACGCCAATATTCTCCGTTTTTCCGAGCCTCGCCCGGGCTATCCCAAAATCCGCCTTTACGCTTTAGAGAACCACCGGTAAGTTCTCCCCGCCTGCCGATCTGCCATCCGTCTTCAACAAACTTGCGATAGGCTTTTATGGCACACCCTTTCGTTTTTCCGAAATGTCCTAATATTTCGTCCCTCGCCTGCCAGCTATGCCGCCTCCTCCCAACCAGCGCCGAGTGACCACCCCAAGGATAGTCGTCGAGTTCTTTAAGCGTCTTGATTATTTTGGTACGCACGGGGTTTAGGTGGATATAGCGGACCAGTTCCAGCAAATAGGGTTCTGCTTGGCAAAGGATGGACTTGTATCGGTTTTGATACAAATACCCCGTACGTTTGTGCCGGTGGTTGAAATATATGGCATAACCGGTCAGTAACTTTCTGGCAAATTGGCTGAGAGCTTTTTCAGAGGAACGAACGAGGAGGTGAATGTGGTTGGTCATCAGCACCCAAGCGAAGCACTGACAACCGGTTTGAGCCAACGCCTTCTCCAACCGGCGCAAGAACTCGTCGCGGTCGTGGTTATCTTTAAAGAGCGCGGTCTTATTTAGGCCGCGTGTGATCAGGTGGTAGATGGCACCCGGGAGATTTAATCGCCGCTGCCTGGCCATGCTTAGTTTGACAGGCGAGGGCAGCTCAAAATTGCGTGGTTTTTAAATTTATTTTCAGGCCATCTAACTTAATATTTTAACTCCGTCCCCAGAATCCCTCATGGGATTAGACAGGTCTCGAAGGATTTTCATGCGGGATTTATTTGGAAGTGCACCCCTCTTTCCTAAAGAGGGGCGGGGGAGATTACTCATCATCCATTTAATCCCCTCTCCCTTGAGGGGAGAGGGCGAGGGAGAGGGTGAAGGGCCTCGCCGAAACAGGTCCTCGCCCCCGAACGACGTTAAGTTACTATTTCACCAGTGGCCTGGATTTCCCCCACTGATCGGTTATTTGGGCGCTTCTTTTAGGCTGCCGGAAACGTATTTGTGCAGAATGCTCGAGATCAAGGTCTGGTACGGCAAGCCTTCGGTCATGGCTTTCATTTGCAGTCCGAGCAGGTCCTGCTCGGACAGGCGGATGTTGATCCGTTTGTTCTTGACCAGCGCGGCTTTGGCGTAGGCGCTATATTTTCGCAGCTTGCGCTTGACCTGCGGCACGGATCTCATCTCGCCCCGCCCGTAAGCCGCTAGCAAGGCTTTTTCTTCTTTGTTCAGTTTCATGCTCTCACCTGTGCAAATAGTGTCTAGTGGCCTTCCGGCTCGGAATGATCGTTTTCAGGAATATGTATCTTTCGCCCTCAACAAAGGGGACCAAATAAGCGTAATCGCCGTGGGCCACAACGAATATCTTTTGTCCGGGATATTTTTTCTGGTCATGATGCGCCAGAATATCCAATAGATTGCCGCAACTTATCTCGGCCAGGATATCCTCGAAAGCGACTCCCCTGCTCTCTCTTAAGAGCTGGTTCTTCGCCGCGTCCCAGGCATATTCCGGTATGATCATATTGTATCCTTTTGTGTGCTTTTTGTCAACATAGCACCGACACGAGGCCCTTACGCTGTACAACAGCCAAGTGGGTTGACGATCGATTAGACCGGTAAGGGGGGTTTTTATTGCGGATTGATTTACATTGATCTACTGTTCACCTGTTCTACTGTTCAACTGCTCTGCCCCGCGACCATTGCGGGGCCGGAGAGGGTGAACGGTCTTTCCGAAATAAGTCCGGCGTCTCCCGATTGAGGCAAGTTACTATTTCACCAGTGTCCCGCACCCTTATTTTTCAGTCACGATTACACCTTAATTCATTTGACATTTTCACTACGTCCCCAATCACATCATGATATAGTAAATGGTATTTTTCACCCGGGTTCAGGTCCGACGGGCGGGGCGGAAGCCGGCCAGGACGAAGGGATCTGCCATTTTTCCGAGAGGCAGGGGCAATATGCGGCGATGGACACGGTTGGTCGTACTGACGTTTTTAGTAAGCCTGGTCTCAGGCTGGGCCTGGGCAGCCACGGCGGATTATTTCATCATCACGGTGAAAACCGACAATACCGGGAGCTCGGCGTCGAACGCCTTCTCCCTTCCCACCACGGGCGGCGGATACAACTATGACGTGGACCTGGAGGGGCTGGACAGCTGGGCGTATACCGGCATCACGGGCAACACGACCTGTGTCTACGCCGCGCCGGGAACGTACACCCTCCGCATCCGGGGTACGTTTCCGAGGATTTATTTCAACAATACCGGCGATGCGCTGAAGATACTATCGATCGACCAATGGGGCACGGGCGTCTGGGCCTCCATGGGCCATGCGTTTCACGGCTGCGCCAACCTGACGGGCCAGGCCGTGGACACGCCCAATCTGACCGCGGTCACGGACCTGAGCTACATGTTCGCCGGCGGATCGCTCTATTTCGGCACGACCGTGAACGCCAACACCTTCGACCAGGCCATCGGGAACTGGAACACGGCCCATGTCACCAACCTGGAGGGGATGTTCAAGAACGCTCTGTTCAACCAACCCATCGGGACCTGGGACACTTCCAACGTCACGAACCTGTCGAGTATGTTCATGAACGCGCTGGCTTTCAACCAGGACCTTAATGCCTGGGATACGGGCAGCGTGACGAACATGAGCAACATGTTCAAGTACGCCGTGGCCTTCAACGGGCCGATCGGGAGCTGGGACACGTCCGGCGTGACGACGATGCTCGGCATGTTTTACCAGGCCAACGCGTTCAACCAGAACCTCAACGCCTGGGACGTGTCCCATGTGACCACCATGGTCCAGATGTTCTTTCAAGCCAGTGCGTTCAACCAGCCCCTCGGAAACTGGCAGACCGGAAACGTGACCACCATGTCGAGCATGTTTAACGGCGCGCGTGCGTTCAACCAGGACATCGGGAGCTGGGACACGAGCCACGTGACCACCATGCACCAAATGTTCACCTCCGCGGTTGCCTTCAACCAGAACATCAACGCGTGGAACGTGTCCCAGGTGACGGATATGGGCAGCATGTTTCTCGGCGCCGGCGCCTTCAACCAGCCGTTGGACGGGTGGAACACGAGCGCGGTGACCGACATGGGCAACATGTTCAGGAGCGCCGCGGCTTTCAACCAGCCCCTCGGCGCCTGGAACACCGGCGCGGTGACCGACATGAGCTACATGTTTTTCGGAGCCACGGCGTTCAACCAACCCCTCGGCACGTGGGATACCGGCGCGGTTCTCGACATGAGCGGTATGTTTTTCATCGCCACGGCGTTCGACCAGCCCCTCGGCGCCTGGAACACGGCGGGCGTGTTGACCATGGCGTCCATGTTCCAAAGCGCACTCTCCTTCAACCAGGACCTTGGCGCCTGGGACACGGGAAACGTGAACACCATGACCGCCATGTTTGCCAACGCCGCGGCCTTCGACCAGGATCTCGGCGCCTGGGATATCACGTCCCTGCTCGATGCCGCCGCCATGTTCGTTGGCCATGCCCTTTCGCTGGCGAACTACGAGGGGCTGTTGAACGGCTGGGGCGTGCAGAACGTCCAGAACAACGTGGTCTTCGACGGCGGGGACAGCCAGTATGCGGGGTTTGCCGCCACCACGCGCCGCAATGCCCTGATCTTGAACAAAGGCTGGACCATCACGGACGGCGGCCTGTATACCACCCCCACCGCGACGCCCACCATCACCCCGACGCCCGACGCCACGTTGGCCCCCACGCCGCGCAACCCCCTGGCGGACGTGGACCTGACCGGCAGGCTGTTCCTGGTTTATCCCAATCCCGGACGCGATCGGATCCATTTCCTGGTCAATCCCGAGCATCCGGCGGCTGTGAAGATCGAGCTGTTCAACCTGGGAGGAGAGCGGGTGTCCGTGGTGGAGGAATCCGTGGCCGCCGGAAAGAACACCGTGGCGTGGGATTGCCGCCAGGTTGCGCCCGGCCTGTACCTGGCGCAAATCTATCTGGACGGCCGGAAGATCGGCACGGCCAAGGTGGCGGTGGCGAGATAAGCGGGTTCGACCAGGTATGATCAGTCGTCTGGCACTTTTCTCCGCTAAGTCCTAAACGAATAAACGTCCCCGATCACCGATCACGTTCGTCGCCCCGGTGCAAACCGGGGCCCAGTATGCGTCTTAAAACACCTGCTGGATTCCGGCCGGTCATTTATCCGTGTGCAGCGGTGGCTAATGTATTTAGCGTCAGTGGCAGGAATTCCCGGTCATTTTGACATTTTACCTACGTCCTGGCATATTCAGGCGACTTTGTTTTCGAGTTTGGTTACGCGGCGTTCGAGGCTGGAAAACTCATCACGGTCAATTTTTTGCTTCAAGCCAATCTTGATCTCGGTCTGGCCTTCATGCAAAAGCGCGATCTGTTCTTTTACAGAAGCAAACTCGGAGTCCAGCTTATCGCTCAAATGCATAACCCCTTCGGCGACCTTCTGAACTTGGCTGGTAAAATTCTCGACCACTGTTTTAAATTCGCTCATGGTGATTTTACCCTCTTCCGTCATCTTTTCGCCTCCCAATTTTGTGGGAATGGGCCTGTTCTGTCAATGCCAATTCCATACCTATAGACCGGCAGAGGCGAAAATCCATGCACGTTTTGTGTTTGCTTATTGTCTTTCTTTGCGGCTTAGCGGCTTGGCGTGAGGCTGTTTTTAGCTATTAAACGCAATTGCTGCCTGGCATCTTTCGCGCTAAAGTCCTAAAGGAATCAATGTCCCCTATCAGTGTCCCGCATTCCCTCGGATCATGCTGCATGCGTGTGATGGCCCAGGGTCGGAAGCCGAAGGTATTGGTTCCGACCTTTGCGGCCATGCTGCATTTTCGCCACCTCCAGGTCGTATTTGGCCTGCAGGTTCATCCAAAACTCCGGTGAATTGCCGAAATAGCGCCCGAGCCGCAAGGCGGTATCGGCGGTCACAGCCCGTTTCCCGCGCATGATCTCGCTGATCCGGATACAGGGCACCTGGATGTCCTTGGCCAGACGGTACTGGGTGATCTTCATGGGCTTTAGAAATTCTTCAGCCAATATCTCGCCTGGATGGACGGGCATTATTTTTTTATTCATGGTTTCATCCCCTGTGATAATCAACGATTTCGACATTATAGGCGCAATGGTCCTGCCATTGAAAGCATATGCGGTATTGGCGGTTGATCCTGATACTGTACCAGCCCAACCGGTCGCCCTTGAGCGCCTCCAACCGGTTGCCAGGCGGAACCTCCAGGTCATTCAGGTCGACCGCCGCATCCAGCAACCAGAGTTTGCGCATGGAGCCCCCCGGGCAAAGCCCGGGGTACCAACTGCAACCCTCGCTACCCCCTCTTGGCGACATCCCCGGAGCAGCGATTCCGCATTCACCCCCGAGCAAGCTCGGGGTACCCTGCGGAGGGGATGGCACTGCGCTGGATGCTCTGCGGGAGCCTCCGCGAGACCTCGCCCCGGTAAATCCCGCTGGTTTGCCGGCATCGAAAGCTCTTGATCATAATAATATCCCTTCCCGTTATTATCGTCAAGCGTTATTATGAAACAGCTGCCGAGGATATATTAACCGTCACGGGATTAGACAGATTTTAATTGATTTTAATGCGGGGAATTTTGAATAAACGGGTAAGTCCAAGGCCACCATACGAAAATGCCGAAATCCCTTTGGTGTCTGCCGATTTTAAAAAGCCAAAAGCGTTAAGTTACTATTTCACCAGTGTCCCGAAATTCACACGTTTTGTGTTTGCTTATTGTCTTTCTTTGCGGCTTAGCAGCTTGGCGTGAGGCTGTTTTTAGCTATTAAACGCAATTGCTGCCTGGCATCTTTCGCGCTAAAGTCCTAAAGGAATCAATGTCCCCTATCACCTATCACTACTCTGGCAGCTTTAGCGTATTGGCGGGGGGTAATTTTCAAGACTTAGTTGTCGGATCTGCTCTTTTTTTCTCTTTTATTTAAAAACCATAATAAAAACAGGCTTACAACAAGTATGCTCACTGCCACCAACAGCATAACCATCAAATCAGGGGTCAATCTATAGAAACTAATACCATGATTCGCAAACTTATTGGCAAGCCATTTACCGCCCACTGCAAGTATAATCATCATAAAATATATCAGGACTGTATACGATATTAAAACCTCCGTATGAGTATCTTTATGATTTTTGTCTGTATTTTCGGGTTTGGCCGGCACTTCATCAATAACGGGCGCAGATATAGCGGATTTAGAATCGCTTGCTGCTGGAGATTGGGTTTCGGGTTTTTGAAGCTCAGGCGTATTCTTTTTGATAAACGCATTTTCAACAGCAATTAGAGGCGGAATATTGTATTTAGTCAATTCATCAGAATCAATCGCACCCAACGCCGCGATTAACGCTCCCCGTATTTCAGGCATTGTTTCCCGTTTCAATTCGTTTAAAATAATTGGAACAGCCGCTTTTGCCTTTGGTCCCATTTTTTCCAATGCTTCTATCATTATCAGTTTCACTTTCCAATAAGGACATTCGGCAAGGTTTTCTATTATTTTCGAAACAGCATCAGGTGTATTACGTATCCAGATTTTAAAATCCCCCTCTAATTCAAAGTATGTTCTTGGTCGTTGCTTTGGGTGTAATAATTCGGGAAATTGTTCGGGCTTAATCTCTTCCAGATCAATAATAACTTTTATACTGTTCGGGTTTATATTTGGAACATCCATGGGTCTCATCTTTTCCAATGCAACCAAAGCAGACTTGCGCACTTCTGGGCTGGCATCGTCCATGGCTTTCATCAATATCGTCAATGCTTTGGGACCCATTTTCCCCAAAGCCTTCACAACAGCCCGCCGAACCTCCGCATCCATGTCTTTCATTGCGTTTTCCAGCGCCGAATAAGCCCCAACGGCTTCTTTACCCATGGCGCCAAGCGCTTCAACCGCTGATTGCCTGATCCCTGCAAATTTTGCATCCAAAAGGTTTATTAAAGCAGATACCGCATCTTTTTTCATTTTACCCAAGGCAATAATCATGTCGTGCCTGTGGTGATATTGATTATTCTCGTCCCGGATAAAACTAAGCATTTCCGGAATATCATCGGCTGTAAAGGTGGTTCTCAAAATATCATTGGGTTCAAACATTGGCCATTCCTACGAATGAAGGATATTTAAAAATGAATTTATAACGCTGAATACTCTCGATTACTATTTTTTCAAGAAGAACAAACGCCGTTCCAATGGACTTAAACAGCGTCTTCAAACGAAATATATTCAATCCCACGCTGGCCAGTGTAAACAATGCCAGTGATCTTCCTCCGCATCGCTCGGCAACTTTATCATCACGCAAGCATTAGCGTCATAAAGGCTTGGGAAAAAGCTTAAGTTATAAAGGAATGAACGTCCCACATAATTCGTTATCCTGCCTTCTTTTTCCATGAGGCCACCTTAATAATGCTTTCTTTTATGCTCCTTAGACCCCTGGTAAAACTAATATCTTATAACTTTATAAGGTTTTTCTGGATTCCGGCGTTCGACAGGGTTGCGGGGTTTATCATTGGGGTCATTCGAATTTAGTAAGTGGCAAGTATATACGGAATCTTGGGGACGTTCATTAGCGGCTTTGCGTGATACTTTTACCTACTTTGCGGCTTAGCGGCTTTGCGTGATGCTTCTTTTATCCTTTAATATTATATTTTTCATAGAATTCCCGCACCACACCTGCCAGCTTCTCATCCAGCAGCTCAAACACCTTATCCTTAATCTCCTGCGGCACTTCGCCATAGAAGGCCTCGGCGATTCCGCCCGTGATGCAGGCCAGGGTATCCGCGTCCCCGCCCAGGGAGACTGCCTTGCGCACCGCGTCCTCGTAGTTTTCAGATTCTAAAAAGGCAATAACTGCCGGAGGCACGGTTCCCTGGCAGGATACGTCGTAGGTGTAATGAGGTCGGATCTGCGCGAGGGTTGGGTTGAGGTCGTAGCCAAATGTTTGTTTGATGTAGTCCTTTATCTCTGCTTTGCTCTTCCCTGTCCTAGCTAGGAACACGGCCGCGGCCGTGGCCTGCGCGCCCTTGATGCCTTCCGGATGGTTATGCGTCACTTCCGCGCTTTTCTTGGCTTCGGCCAATACGGTTTCCAGGTCGTTATACGCGAACCCCACCGGACTCACGCGCATGGCTGACCCATTCCCCCAACTGTTGTAGGGCCGCGTGTCCCCGGATTCGGCCCATCTGATAAAGCTGCCCCCATAGCCCCGGCCCGGATACGCGGCAGTGTATTTTATCAGGTTTTGCGTATAATCCGCGCCAGTCAGAATGGAGTCCGCCAGGGCGATGGTCAGGACCGAGTCGTCCGTGAAGTCGCTGTGAGGGGAAAAGAGGGGGAAATCTTCGGTTTTAATCCCTTCATATTCATAGACCGAGCCAATAATGTCCCCCGCAATCGCACCGAGCATTAGACCTCCGCTTTTAACAACATAAGCTAATGAGTTAAAACCGTCCCCGATCAACGTTCTCGATTAATGGTGCCTGGCACCTTTTACGCTAAAGTTCTAAAGGAATCAACGTCCCCTATCCAATGGCGCCTTCCGCTAAGTCCTAAAGGAATCAACGTCACCGTTCAACACGTGATGTTGGGGGACGGAGTTAGTTTATTAGTTTTAAGCCCCGTTCGCTTGCTAGAACTTCTCCCTTTTTCATCAGGCTGGTCAATGACGGCCGAGTAATATTCAAATAACGCGCCAATTCCATCCCGTTCAATCCCAACACATTATATCCCCAAAACGCGAATAATCCCTTGGCAAATGTTATTTCATTTCCCCTTCCCCTCTTTCTAAGATCCTCGAGCCTTATAGTCATCAGCAAGCAGACTTTTTGAGCAAGCTTATCCAGCGTCCAGCCGGTCCTTTTGAATTTCTCGCGTTTCACTGCGACCTCCTTTGCCAACCTCAGCACCTTTTCGACAAATGCCCCATCCCCGAGGATCTGTTCATCGCCACGCCAAAATACCTTGTGGTTTTGTGACTCCTTCGGCCCGTCCCAGCCTGCGGCGCCTCGTTTAATTCTCCCTCCGACCAGTTCGGCCTTTCTGCCCATAGACCAGCCGTCTTCAATGAATTGGCGATATGCAGATATCGCATTGATCTTTTCCCGACTGAATAGGGCCAGAATTTCTCCCGTGGACTGCCAGGCGTATAATTTTCGGCCAGTCAGAGCCGCGTGCCCGCACCAAAGATAGGCGTCCAATTCTTTTTGGGTTTTTACGATCCCAGCCCGAACAGGATTCAAATGAATATATCTAACCAATTCCAACAAATAGTTGTCCTCTTGACAGAGAATGGACTTGTAACGGTTTTGGTAAAGGTATCCGCGGCGTTTGTGCCGTCGGTTAAAATAGATGGCGTATCCCGTCAGTAATTTTCTGGCGAATTCGCTGAGTGGTTCTTCAGAAGCGCGGACGAGCAAATGGATGTGATTTTTCATCAGGACCCAGGCATAACAGAGACACCTGGTATTGCCTAGCGACTCCGCTAAGCGGCGGATAAATTCTTTATGATCCTGGTTGTCCTTAAATATAGCCGCGCCGTTCAATCCCCGAGTAATGAGGTGGTAAACGGCTCCCGGTAGGTTCAAGCGCTTCTGTCTGGCCATATTTGCTTTGACCAGCCAGGCGAATATCGCATTGCATGATTTTTTGGTTTATTGAAAATTCCGCGAGGTAGGCAAAATCCCTTAAACTAATAAACTAACTCCGTCCCCCATCACACACTTAGAATCCCAATGCCTGGAAGGCAACTGCGCGAATTTGGAATGCTCGGAATATTTGTATATATTATCGCCTGAACGTTGTATCAAATCTTTTGATTTCCATTTTGGTCTCTTAGCCCTAAACCGCAGATCAGACCAGTATTTCTCAAATGGCATTGTTTCATCAATTTTCATGGCATAAACAAGCTTATTTCCGAGAGCGCGCCGAGTAACGCCAACTATCCAATCCCCTACTTGCGCTGTCCTTCGAATAACGGGTTTACAGCAGGCTAGCGTGCAAAATCCACGGAAAGGATTGGGGGCAAACCCAGTATCATGAGTTAAAATGTAAATATAGATTTTCATTTTATTTGGCGGTGCGCCCGGCACCTTTCCCTCAGCACAGGAGCAGGGTCAAGAATTGCATAGAATTTTATTTAACTGGTTATTTGAATTACGTCCCCCATTACGGCATTGATGTTATAATAACATTAGAAAAGCGCTTCTTTGATTAATTAATTTGTCCCAAATGAGGCATTATGGATCAGACAACTTTACTGAAGTTATATAACGAGTTTCTTGGTGAATATAACCAAGAAGATATGGACGCGATATGGAAAAACCAAAGTGTTCTCTTCAGACATTTTTGGAGCAATAGAGTTGGCTCAAAAGACAACGGCGAACTTTATGATTCTGAAATCGATGAAATCGTTAGAATTCTTGATAAAAATGCCAAAGGAAGTACTAAAAACACCCAGGCCGTCGCCAGAGCAATGATTGCCCAGGGAGCATGGCGGCGCATGTTTAATGAAATAAAAAGAGATAAACAATTATTTAATGCAATGGATTCTATCTTCAGAGAATCCGCCCCAGAAGAAAAAACCAAGAAAATCAATTTGCTTTATGAGCTTAATAAAGGGAGAAAGAACAATTTAACCGGAATGAGCGGAAATGCAATTAATGCATTTTTGGTTGCTTACGATCCATTTAGTAACTCCAGTGTAATTTCCTTAAAAGATAGATACAAATTAATTGAATATTTTCAATTTGGGAATTTAGAAGGATACAAAAATAAATCCATCGGTGAACAGATAGTCATTACCAACGAAGCTATTATTAAAGGCTTTGAATTATTAAAAATTTATGGCTCCGCACGCACGATATCCGTGTTTTGTTATTACCCACCAATAAAACAGGTCTGGAAAATAGAAGCCGACACTATTCCAACCGAAATAGAACCTGGCGAATCAAATGAAATTGACATTGTCGATTCTGCTTCAGCCTCTGATAAACAATTGTTTTATATGGAAAAGCAATTAGAGGATTTCATTATTGAAAATTGGGATAAGTCGGAATTCGGCAGGAAATACGAGCTCATAGAAGAAAATGGCGAGCTTGTAAGCCAGCAGTATCCAACCGACATTGGTAAAATTGACATCTTGGCAAAAGAAAAATCGACTGACCAATATGTCGTAATTGAATTAAAAAGAGATCAATCTAGCGATGATACTGTCGGCCAGATCGCGAGATATATGGGGTGGATAGAAGAACATAGGAGCGAAGGCAAACCTACTAAAGGGATTATTATTACGGGTAAATATGATAAAAAACTGAAATATGCAATGAGGAAACTTAAGGATATCGAGGTGTTCATGTATAAAGTTGACTTCAAACTGGATAAGTTTAAAGAATGACATGTTTACTGCATGTTTTTCAGTGAAAAACGACCGGCACCTTTCGCTTAATCTAATACACTACCGCCTTCCCCCGGCACACTCGGACATTCAAATAACGTACCCGTTCATTCACAGGGGAGGTGCGCGAACTTAGTAAACTATGCGACAATCATTACTTTTTTCTCGCCGTCACCATTCTTTTTATCTGGACCGCGCAATATTGTGGATCACGATATAACAGTCTCCCCCAATAGGTAAAAACCACCCAGCCTAATTCTTGCAGCCGGTTCCGCTTCCTGGCATCAAGTTCCAGTGTATCTTTATCGCCGTGGTAAGCATATCCATCACAAAATATAGCGATTTTTTCGTCCCGGAAAATAAAATCGGGAATGGTTATGACCGTATTGCTCAACGGGTCCGTAACAGATTCCTGAAGCAACACTTGGCTCAATTCCGGAATTTTCCGCATGGCTTCCAATAATTTCACCTCGATGGGTGATTGTGGTCCTTCAAGGCCGGGACGGTGGCTTTGCCGGTGTATCTCCTCTTTTCGCCGCGCCAAAGTTTCCTTAAGCGTTGATTCGACTTTCCCGTTGTCAAGAGTTCGTCCCTCAATAGGAGCCAACTCGGAAAATAAAATCAAATGATCCCAAACACGATATTTATCGAGAAAATTATGCCACTGCTGGTTGCGGTAGTGTTTCAGGCATTGATAACAGGCGCCTGGGCATTCGTGGTTGAACAGCCTTTCCAGTGCGGCTTTAGCCACTTCCGGAAAACGACCGGCCATTTCTTCGACGTATCCTGCGCCTCCAGCCACATTCTCATAAAACACGATTTCTTCGATTTCCGAATCCTCGCGGTGTTTCCGGGTAAAGGCGGACAACTCAAAAGGTTCCAGTTCAAGCACCTCAGCCGCTCCGGCTAATAGGGCCTCCGCTAATGTAATCATTGTATGGGAGTATGATGAATTTCCTCGTTTTCGCGCGTCCAGCGGGTTTGCCATCCGCAGAACAAGCGCATCAGTTCGAAATTGGTGGCCAAGCACTAATTCGCGGGGCGTGCCAGCGCAGAATTTCTGGTGATAGGCTTGCCATTTACTAACTTCCTCATCGGTTTCCTTCTTTTTACGTTTGGTTGGTTTGCCTGGCGGTTCATGACGGCCACAGTCCGGGCAAAGTTTAAACCTGGCCCCCTCGCCATCCTTGCCATCCAACTTGCCCCAGTTCGTGATTAGAACATCCGCTTGCGGACGCAATTCCAAAGGTGTGAAAGGATAATCGTAAAAAACCGCCTTGTCCGTAGTTTTTACCAGAAGGTTTTCCCGACGGTCAAAATATTGCCGCTCCCGCGACTCTTCGTCTGAACCAATACGCAGATTATCCTCGGCTTCGAATGAATTGACGAAAACCACATCCGTCAAACCATGCATTGGCTGGCCGCAGCGCGGGCAAGTATTAACTACATCCTCGGCAGCTTCTCCGCAATGGTGACAAAAAGAAAGGCTGCGCAACCTACCGGAACTCTCCGCATCTGTCCGGGCTGGTCCTCCACCAGTCTTACCCGGCCCTCCGGCATACAAGACCCGGATGGATTTTAGCTTGTGCCCGTTGGCGTAAACATAGTTGCCTGGCGCAAATTCCTCGATGGCAATGGCCGCACCGCGAAAGATGGTGTTCGTGTCAGTTACCCCGGGTTCCAGGCTGAACGTATCCACAGGGAATTGGTATGCAGGCAGAAAATCTTGCGTTGAAAGATAGGCCAGGGTATAAGCCCTTTCCCGGTCTGTGGTGATTTCACGAAAAGCCCGCGCCCTGGCAGCAGCCTTTTTCTTATCCTGAGGCTTGGAGCCGATCTGATCTAATTCTAAATATTCTTTTTTCAACAGTTCGACGCGTTTCCACCAGGCGTTCAGGATATCTTCCAACCTACGGTTGAATTGATTCACTAAATTTTGGCAGAAAGTTTGATCATAACGGGCTGCGCGACCATTTTTCTGGTCCTCGGCAAAGACCGCCTCCAAGTTCCCGCATACTTCAGCGCGTCGGGCAGCCACTTCCGCGAACAGTTCTTGAATAACCGCCGGTTTCCAAGTAGTTGGCGCCGTCTCATTGTCGAGGAATTCTTTCATAAAAGAGGGCAATTCCGCTTCCAAGGATTCCAAAATATATGAATTAAGATGCCGCGAAACCACCTTCGGATTGTCCAAGCGGATCCTGGGCGGCTGGAATCTGCCAGCAACCATCCATTCCGGTTCCTCAAACACATGCCGGTCGTGAGATCCACCTGAACAGAAGGTGGAGACAAATCCAATGCGCAAGCGCCGGCCGGCCCGACCCACACGCTGGATGTAATTAGCCGGTGTGGGCGGAGACTGTCGCAGAACAACAGACAAAAGCGGGCCGATGTCCACACCCAGTTCTAAGGTCGGGGTGCATACCAACACATTGGTTTTTTTTTCCTTGAATTCGGTCTCGCGTATAACCCGTTCCTCGTCTGGGATCTGCGCACTGTGCTCTTTTACCACCAGCTTTTTCGGCTCTATCCGTGAATAGATACGGGCGTAATAATTACCGGGATCCAAAGCCTGTGGTCTTAGTTCTCCCTGACTGCAGGACGGATTTGGGCAGATTTCCCTGTCTTGCGGCAGCCAAGTCAGGCATGCCGAACATCTTTTGGGTTCATATAAAACCGTTAAAATAATGGCGTGGCGATTGACCTGCCACACCGGTTTTTTAGCTGAACCCTCATGGGGTGGAGTACTTGGCCACGGAAACCGCGGGGCAGCTTTAACAAGCAGTGGCATGTCTTCCCTGGCCAACAAGGAAACTAGCCGCGAGATCAGCCCTACGCTTGCCTGCCGGTCCACCCCCGTGAATTTTATTAGGATTTTTTGCCAGGCGCACAACTGTCCCGCGCTTGGGTTTTCCTGATAAAATCCCTTGTGTCCTCTGTTTGCCCTTCTTACGTATTCTGGACGATCCAGCACATACCCCCGCGGCGATCTTTCGCGCTCTGGAATGCGCAAGTTATAAGGTTCTTCTTCCAAAGTCCGAAAACGGCTTTCCCGCTCCGGATTAATGTATTGCTGGAAAAAATCGAAATCAACCGCCCGTTCGCGCCTCATGGTATCCAATAAAGCCGCGACCAAATGAATCGCCTTGCTTACCGTCAATCCTGCATCCTTGGCCCAGGTCCCAAAATCCGAATCTTGGGCTAGCGCATCGAGAAAATCATATTGAACCGAAATCATTCCCAGCTTTTCCAGGGAAAGCCTTTGCTTGGCACGGCTGGTGAAATCAAATGCAGTCTCGATGGCAAACGCCTCGGCCCATGTCTGCCGCTGCTGTTGGGCAGGCATCTGTTCAATAACCTTGAGCTCAAGAAATCGGTCCAACAGCTTTTGCGGCAGGGCGGTCAATGCCAACCCTTCCCGCCCTGCCCGCCTGACCTCTTGGTAAATCAAATGCCGCATAAGAAAATTACGGTGCTTGTCCGCCGTGTAACCGGCTTGATGAGCAACATCCTGACGGTTATCCGCAAAGACCAGCAAACGCCGTTCGGCATCATCTAAATAATCCAATGTGCGTTCCGTAAGCACGGCCACAGACGAGGCGGTTCCCGTACGTAGGGGCGCGACGATGTCCTGGCGGTGATTGGTTGCTCCGCATGCCGGGCAGGTATTGAGCTTATCGTGATGGATGAGGGCATGAATCATGGGGCCGGCACAGGTTTGACAGGTACCAGGTTCATCAGCCAGCCGGCCGCAAGTCGGGCAATACCAAATTTCTTCCATTCCCTTGATGGTCTTGCGGCGTTTCACCCTTTTAGGTTTTCCGGTTTTCTCTTCACCGTCACTATTGTCATTTTCGCTATCCTCTTCCTCGTCATCCGCCGCATGTATCCTGTGTGTGATATAGGCGGTCAGATTATGGCTGTAGAAATCACTCGTACCGGCGGTCTGCGCCGGATCGTCCTCCGACAGCCGGACCTTGAAAAAATCCTGGCCGCAAGTGCGGCAGAGCGATACCGGCCTGGCCACGGAACCGCACTGATCGCACTTTTCCATTCCATGGGGCAGTAGTTTTCGGCAATTTGGATTGGTGCAGATATGAAACTCATACACCCCATGAAAAAAAGTGTGCAATTTAGGGCGCAAACGCGGAGGGTGGTCATCGTCGCCCAGGCTGGCAAGCAGAAGGTAGGCTTCCACTTCCAGCCGAATTTGCTCTTGAGCCAAATTTCGGCGGTTCAAATAATTTTGTTTTAGGTATTCGCAGGCATCATCGATGCTCGCGGCTTGAGAATGAAACAAATCCTCCAAGCTGCGCAGAATCTGATTTTGCGCCAACAGCTCCTCGATGCGGCCGAGGGACGTGCCAGCCAGCGGCAAGCTTCTGCCGCATAATTTAGCTGCCAGCGCTTCTACTTTGTCCGGACACTCAATGCAAATATCCTCCAGATCGCTGTCCGTTAATACCGCCGGGTCAGGCACATACGGTTGGGCCAAAGACGGCAAATCAATAACCGCCTCTGCGACGATATCATCAGTCGTGAATTTTTCTCCAAATAGCTGGTCCGCAAATTCAGCCAGTGCCCCTTGACCGATATCGCTTGCCACGGTGGCCGAGGTGCCCAAGCAGCGCAATTGCCCAGCCACCAGCCCGGCATGGGCCTTGACCCGGCGGATCAGGCAGGCGATTTCAGTAGCCAAAGCCCCGCGGTAAGAGTGAATCTCATCCAGCACTAGGAAGCGCAGGTCCGACTTGAACAATTCACGGTCCTGCCGGCGAACCAGTAAAAACTCCAATTGCTTATAGTTGGTAAGAAGAATATCCGGTGGATTGCGGCGGATTTGTTCGTGCGTCAGACGCTCATGCGGAGCGGGGTTCCCCTTCAGATTCCGCGTTGCATTGTCGCTGTCTCCGGTATATAACCCGAAGCTGATGTTCAGCGCAGGATCGGCGAGCAACTCGCGCAGGCGCTCCAGCTGATCATTGGCCAGAGCGTTCATGGGGTAAAGCAGGATGGCCTGCACGCCTTGCACCGGGCCTTGGGCCTTGCGCCGCAGGATCCCGTCGAGGATCGGCAATAAAAAAGCCTCGGTTTTTCCCGATCCCGTGCCCGTGGTGATCAGCACATTGTGATCTTGCCTGCTCAGCCGGAAGGCTTTCTCCTGATGTTGAAACAGCGGATCGTTTTGAAAAACCCAATGAGCCTTCAACAAGTCCGGATGCGCTATGCCCTCTTCGGTCAGCTGCCGCAAGGGCGCACCGCGGGTGAACTCCCTAGCCAGGGTCACATACGGCCCTTTGACCACCACTTCTTCGCCAGCCAGGTATTGCTCGAACTGGCGGCGTAGAGTTTCATCATAGAATCGGTAGGACGTCCTGAGGTAGCTGTGGTATTCGTCGATCAGATGGCGGACCGAGGCAATGGCTGAATAGGCCATATCATTTTTCCTGCCCTTTTGATAATGTACCAAAAAATGAACCAAGAACATGCAAACCAAGGCATCTAGAATCTTAAATGTATCCTTGGTTCATTTAAATGCGACATGGTTCATTTGTGGTTCATTTCTGCTTTTTGCCCTTTTTCTTCACTTTCAACGCCGGGCCAGGCACATAGCGGGCTCCCCTGCCCCGCCCTTCCAACCGCGCTAAATCCTCTAATTTCAAGGCTCTCATCAAACGGATGGCTTCGCTGCGGGAGGTTTTCGCCAGCCTGCGGATATCCTCGTTGGTCAGGCTGCCTCTCTCGGCCAGTACTGCTTCTACGCGCAGGCGTACAGATTCCTTGTCCAGGGAAAAATCCATGTCCGTGGCATGGCTGCCGCGCAAATCATCAGAATAAGGTGAGGTGTAGCAATATTCGGCGGCTTTTCCCCGGCCGCGCACTTCAAAGTAGCCTTGTTCCCGCAAGTCCGCCAACCGCGCGGCAGCCTGGTCTTCGGGCAATTGCAGCGCTTCAGCAGCAGATCTCCGTTCCAGGCGGCCGCGCTCCAGGCAGGCCCTGAGCAACAGCAACTCGTCTAGGGTGAATTCCCTGCCGCCCTGGCGGATGCGCTCTGCCACCATGCGCACGAAAGCCGAATGAACCTTACGCGATAGAATGAGCTTCACATGCGATTCATCCGATTCGTAGCGGGGCGCAGGCCGACCGGACCGCAACATGGATTCATAGATGCGGTCCACGCCGATGCTTAAACGGTTGACCAGCCCGGCTTTCTGAAGCACATCAGCCAGCAGGGCGTTGCGGTGAACCGAAGGGTGGCGGAGAATGTTTTTCGGCGTAATCCCGCCTAAAAACCCGCCGGGGTTCGTGATCTCCAACCGGTTCGGATGCAGGGCGATGATCACAGCTTGGCGCTGAAAATAATCGCGGTGCACCACGGCATTCAAGGCCGCTTCGCGCAGGACCGGCCAGTCAAAATCTAAAACCGACGTCTCGCGGAAGCCTTTTTCCTCCTGCACCACTGTAGTCATGAGATGCGGCTCCAGCAAGCGGCGCAGGGCGTCCAACACACTAAGCAATGGACCTTTCATATCCTCGCGTTGGATATATTTGGTGTGGTCCGCGAATCTGACAAAGGTTACCTCGTGCTGTGGGCAGAAGCGGGCGATCGCCAGCGGCGTGCCAAGCAGTAAAACGGCGCTGAAAGATATTTGCTGTCCATGGATCAGACCGAGATTGGACAGCAGCTCCTCGTCTGAAAGTGGCTTCGTTTCAGCCTGTCCGCCCTCGGTTTCGAGATTGCGGCGGAAGGTGCGGATGGTGTCGCCGTCCAGGTCGCTGAGCGAGGCGTCAGCCATGATCTCCGCGCTCGGGTCGCGCAGACGACTGGCTTGGGAGAGCTGCACGAGTTGAGAGCCGGTCATGGGGCGGCTTTCCTTACCCATCCTGATCTTGCAAACACCTTCGGTCGTCGTATGCGGCGGGAGGCCCCTGGGCACATGAACAACTAGAACCCTGCCCTCGGGTTCTGAAAGCTCCTCGATTTCCACCAATATGGACGGGTCGGTTCCCTGATGAATCTGGCTGCGAAGATCATCAGCGTTCACATTCCCCACGCCGTGCACGGCCTCGGCGCGGCTGCGCTTGCGGTCTGAAATGCCCAATAATATCTCGCCGCCATTCCGGTTGGCCAGGGCCACCACAGCCTCCCGCAATTCCCTCACCTGGCTATGAAAAGCGGCGGGCCGGGGTTCCCAAGGCTTGATTTCCAAGTCCTCGGATTCTAGGGCGTCGGCCGGTTCGCCATCGAGCCTTTTTAATAGTAGTTTGATTTCGTTTATTGTTTTCATTTAATTGAATGGTAGCACATTAACATTAATGAGTCAACATTCATTTATGGTTTCTAGCTTTTATAGGTTGGCGCGCAGAAACCTGAAGAATTCGGGCCTTTTCCTCTCCTGAACCGGGAAGGCGTCGAGCATAGCCTTAAGGTCGGACTTTTTCAGGCCATATGCCTTGGCGACCTCAATATTCGCCTCCAGCAGTTTGAGCCAATGCTTCTCGTCACCCGTGATATGCAATTCATTACCTCCAGCTGATCTTGTTTTGATGCGCGTGGTCGGCAGTTCCCCGGGTAATGGCATCCTGGAAAGGTAAGTGAAACTAAGGTGTGTGCCGGCGGTTCTGAACCGCAAAGTGTAATCAAAAACCATCGAATTTAAAATGGCGGCGATACCGTCCTCGGCCACATCCGCCGCGAGGCCGGATAGGGTATGTCCAAAGCACGACTCCTCCGGCAGCACGGCCGCGATGCAGGTGCGCTCGTCGGTATTCCTAGCAATGTCGCGGAACACCATTTTTTTCCCCGGTTCCGGTTTGCGCTTGGTTTGCTCCGCGACCTCCAAATTGACCCAGCGTTCGATGGGTTTGGTGTCCACGAGGAACTGGTCAATATGCTTGCCTTCATACAAAGGCCAAAATCCTTTCTTGGACATACGCTCGCGGGTCTCGGCAAAGTTATCATACTCCCGGCCCAGCACGTGCTTGACTGTGTAGAGCTTGCCATTGGCCATGGTCCAGAGGTCTTTGTCATTGGTCATGTGGTATTCGTTATAAAATCGCACATTCCATGTGCCCTCGCCTTTATCCCCCAACAGCGGCCGGCCCTGATACATTTTCCCAATGATCTCCTGATCCTTGGCTGTTCTGAATTCCAAGAAAGCCAGGGTGCCTGGAGACAGCTGCTCCAACTCTTCACGCTTGATCCACACGGCCCAGGGTTGCGGTTTGGCCTCGATCAGTTCCTCCAAGTCATGGCGCATGAAAGCGGCGGGGAAACCGCTGTCGTCTGGTTCGGCTTTTGCAAAGACCATACTGACGAATTTAAACCGCGAATCTATCGGGAAGATCTTCTCGCGATTCTCAAACGCATAGAATCTCCCAATCCGCGCCTGTTCCACCAAGAGATGCCTGATGCCAGTGCATCCTTCATTGTTATAAATGGCTGAAGGCACAATGAGCCCTGCTCGGCTGCCTGGCTTGAGCACGCGCCAAGCTCTTTCCACGAAAAAGCGGAACAGGTCAGGATCACCGCTCGTGCTCTTCCCCTCGATCTTCCAATCTTGATACTTGAAATCCCCGCCCTGTTTCATGCTTGCGGCCAGGATCTTTAGCCGGTTCTCATAGTCCTTGAATTCCTTTTCCAGAACTTGGTTTTCCCTTTGCAGTTCCCGGATGCGCGCATCCAGCTCCCCGCCCACAAACGCGCGGATCAGCACATCATGTTTTGAATAAAACTCCTTCTTGTCCGGCTTGACTTTTTCCCACGGCGGATTACCCAGCACAACGTCAAATCCCGGCGCTTCATTTTCAATAAACAGCTCAGGGAACTCCAGTTCCCAGTGAAAAAATCGCTCGCGCGCAATCACGGCTTTGAACGCTTCGGCCCAGGGTTGTTTGTCTATAATTATGGTCAGTTCGTCCGGTTTCTCTAGCAGGGATAGGTAGGTTTCCCATTGCTCCCAGATCTTCGGGATAAAAGCCGAGGCACAGCGCAAGTTGAAAAGTAGTTTGGCGCCGGCCATGACCCGCTCAGCCTCTGCCAATTGCCGCGCCTTGAATTCCAATTCCTCAATGCTCTCAGGCTTGAGCTCGCCGCCGGGTTCGTCAATTTGCCGCCGTAATTTGGCAGCCTGTCTGACCTGAGGCCTGACTTTCTCGGCAAATATGCCCGGCTGAACGCTGAACAGGTCGCGTTCTCTCTGATTTGCCATGGCTTCAAGGGGCGGCCGCTCCAAATTTACCAGCCAGGTACCCAGCAAACTATTGCCCAAGCGGATATGGTGCTGGAAAAAGGTCAGGGGCCGGTCACCGGCCAGACTCTCGATCCACAAGGCCACCTGCGCCAGCTTGACTGCCGTGGGATTTGCGTCCACGCCGAACAAGCAACGCTCGGCAATGCGGCGCTTGCACCAGGCCCTGGCCTCATCCCCCGCAGCCCGGCTCGTTTGGTCCGAGGCCTTGGGGTCCGAATTCTTCCAAATCTCAGGCTTGCTAAATTCAGGCGGGCATTTGCCCTCATATTTTTTCCAATACGCCTGATGCAATTCCTGCCCCATCACGCGCATGGCTTCTACCAAAAAATGGCCGGAACCGCAGGCAGGGTCCAACACCTTCAGGGCCTCTATCTCTTCGGGTGATTTCCCCTGTATTTGCGGCAGGAGCGCATGCCGGATCAGGTCCTGCACCAGTTCCAAAGGTGTGTAGAAGGAACCTGTGCCCTTGCGGCTTGCACCAGGGACAAAATAGAATCGGCCTGGCTCGAAGCGCCGGATGAGCTTGACCGCGCTTCCCTTGGGCAAGGACTTTTCCGCGTCTTCTTCCCGATCTTCTTCCCCGGCCGCCGCCTCGTCCTGCTCTTCCTCGTCCGTCTCCTCTTCGGCAGCAGCGTCAATGTGCAGATTCTCCAGCGAGGTGTTGGTTAGCAGGGCTATGTCACCTTCTAGCTTCAAGTCCTTTTCCCTGCACAAACGCGCAAGTTCGCTGTCCTTGAGGGCCAGTTCCCGGCCCTGCACCCTGGCTTCCAGCACGATCGTGTCAGCCAGGCGCGGCTCGTGCTCCAGCAGTCCTTCATAAACCGCGCCCAGGCTTTCAATGTCCAGCTCCTGGAAAGCAATCCGCTCCCTGCCAATGCCCGGTTTTCCGGGCAGGGCCGCCAAATGCAGCAGTACCTGGCTGGAGATATCATCCGGCAGGGCCGCGGTCCGCAAAACCGCGCCTTCCGGGGTTTTCGAACTGAAAAGGTCGCCACCGCGCGGCGGGATGTTCTCGCAATCAGGCAGGCTGGGCAAGCCGTGATCGAAAATCGTGAACAAGGCTTTGATCCGCTCCCAGATGCCGCTGGCATTGCCAGCTGGTTCCTCCAGTTGCCGTAAAAGGTCATCCACCAAACCCTGGAGACTGTATGAACCTTGATACAAAATATGCTTCTGCAAGCGGGAGTCCCGCGCCTCGGCGTACAGGATGAAGAGAAGGCGGTAAAGCGCGATCAGGGCGGCGTCCCGGGCAAGCAAAAGTCCGGATTCAGGCAGACTCTCCGCGGCGGAAGGCAAACCGAGTTGAGAGCGGATCTCCCCTGCGGCTCTTTCATCTTCCAGCAGGCCTTGGATCAGTATCTCGGCGGCTAGAAACACCGAGTGTTTGAGCTGTGAGCCGACATTTTGCGCAAAACGGCGGCTTTCCTCTTCCACGAGCTTGATCTGCGATTTGCCGTCCTGCGTGGGGAAAAAACTCCGGGCATGAAAGAGCTTGAGAAAAGCGGCAAAGGATTCCGGGTCCTCATCCTGGTCCAGGGCTTCCAGGTCCGCTTCTAGGTAAGCATGGCTTGGGCCGTCGCCCTCGGCCCTGACGAGACGGAACTTTTCGCCCGTGCAGAGAAAGCCATGCTCCAGGTCGGCCATGGCCATAGCTTTGCGAAGGCGGCGCAGGGGTTGGGAGTTGCCCCGCCCTTCTTCAGGATCCTCATCCCAAGCTCCGCACCATGCCATGAGCAGCGGCTTCTTTCCTGCCTCTTCATCGGCCGCGGATACAAAAAGCTTGTGAACCTGGTTTTCACCAGCGCCCAAGTGAAATCCCAAAACATCGGCTAGAAAATACCGCAAAAACCGCTCCCGGGTTTCATCTACTGAGCCCGCGCCGCGGCCAGTTAGCCGGGAGCGCATGAAGCGGAACTTCCGGTAGGCAATGTCTGTCTCCCGGTCTGAAAGCGCGTGCTTGCGTCCCCGACCCGTGCCGCGGCCGAAGACCGCCCCGAGATAATAATCGGAAAAGAAACCTCTGGCGTTCCGGATATGCTTGAAACTCATTATTGATTCTCGGGAACCAAGAATAGCGCACCCAAAGGCTGGGGCTCGCCTGCGGCTTCAACTTTTTCGAAGCGTTTGATTTCCTCGCGGCGCTGTTCCATCAAACGCTTGACTTCCTCTCTGCGTTTATCGAAATTCGATTGCCGAAAGCTCTCACTGGTAAAAAGAGTCGTCTGTCCTGTATCTAGATCTATCTTGCCTGAAGCTAGTTCCTCCTGCCGCCGGATTTCCTCCAGGCGGCCTTGCAAGTCCTGTTCGGCGTCTGCTAAAAGAAGAACCGACCTTTGTTTATGGTTCTCAGCCACAATCTGCACTTCTTGGTCCAATTCCCGACGGGCCGAAGCCAGCGCCAGGTCCAATAGTTTCCCGAACTCGGGTGAAAATAACCTTTCGACTACCGCAGCTTGAACTTCTCCTGGATGTGCCTGCCAATCCATCCATGACCGCGCCTGTTCGGTGTTTCCGATGATCCGATTGTCCAAACCGATGCGGACGGGTATCAGACGTTCGAGAACTGAATCCCCGGCACGAACACCTGCCAAAAAGGTAAAGATGACGGATGACGGCTCTTTGGCCGGAACCCGGCGATAAGCCAGCCGGCGGGGTGTAATACCCCGCTCCTGTTCATATACCTGAATGAAACGCGCTCGCGCCTGCCTGGCCGCAGCTTGCACTAATACATGTCCCGAATGAATGAATTCGACTACGTGCGCCTTGCTGTTCAGGGCCACTGAACGCCGAAAGGTTGCCTGCGAGTACACATCCGCCACGCCGGCCGCGCGCAGGATTCTAGGGACTTGAATGCGATACAACCCTTCCTCTAGCACCTGCATGGCAGGCCCGAGCAGGCCGGCCATCAGCTTTTCCAGTTTGAGGTCATCGGCCAGCAACTGGCTAGAATGCGAGAGCATTCGATTGAGCTCTTCGGCTTCATCTTCCAATCCAGCCTCGGCTAGTAGGAACGGCTGGACATGAGTGATGAAGTCCTGTGTGCGGTCCTCGAACAAGCTTACCAATTGGTCTCCAGCTGCCCGGGCGTCCTCCTCATCGCCGCCGAGAGTCACTAAACCGCCGGATAGGCTGTCCGTGCCCTGCAGGATGCCGAGCATGTCCGGTGTGGAGACCCGATCCGCCCGCATTTGTTCGATTTTTTCGACTAGTCTGTGCAGCACCCCGTCTTCGGCGCTGTGTGGGTAATAAAGATAACGGATCTGCGGCGGTCGAGTTTGCCCATAGCGGTCCACCCGGCCGTTCCGCTGTTCCATGCGGTTCGGATTCCAAGGCAGCTCCACATGGAAGATCCAGCGGCAATGACGCTGAAGATTAAGGCCTTCCGAGGCCGCGTCCGTGGCCAATAGAATCCGTGTGCCGGATTTTTCAAAAGCCTCCTGCACCTTGGCCCTCCCCCGCCCGCTCATACCGCCCCGCAATACCACAGCCTGATTCGCCAAGTCCGGGCTGGCTTGTAGTGCGGATTTAACCGCATCCAATGTGTCCGCGTATTCTGTAAAAACAATCACTTTTTCAGCCGGATCCTCGAGAACCCCGCGGATTTGGCTCAGTAGGGTTTCGATCTTGGGGTCCTTAGCCGGCAGGCCGGCCAGCAGTTTTTTCAAGGCGTTCAACTTGGAGATCTCGGTTTTCCTACGCCGTTCTTCCTTGGGAATCGCAGATTGCACCAACTGTCTCATGATCCTCTCACTGGTTTGCTCGCTCATGGGCAGGTCTGCTTGTAATTCCCGCAATTCGGCTTTTTCCGGCGGCTGAGCCTCTGCCCTGCCCTTCAAGGCCTCTAGCCGCTGATGGATCGTTTTCCCCAGGGCGTATCGGCTGGATGAGGCCCTTTTTTTAATGATCTGCATGGCAAAGGTCACTAGGTCCGCGTCCTCGCTGCCCTCTGCCTGCTTGGCGGTCCGGGCGCAATATGTGGACACGTTTTCCAAAAGCTCGCGCTCTTTCCCACTCACTACCACGGGAATCCCCTCCACTTTGCGCAAGGGAAACACCGGAACTTGCCTGCCCTGATCATCCGTTTTGGAAATCTGGCTTTTCAGCCTGCGCACCATGGCTGCAGACACCCGCCGCGCCCTGGCAGCCAGTTCGCCGGTCAGGGAAATACCAGGTTCGACCAGTTCCAGGAGGGAATAAAAAGAATGGACATAACCGTTGTGCGGTGTGGCGGTGAGCAGAAGCAAGCCGTGACATTTCTCGGCGAGTTTCCTACCCAGGCGAGTGCGCTGGGTGGAATAGGGGTTGGACGGCGAGCCCGCTAGGCTTAGGCCATGTGCCTCATCCACAATGGCCAGGTCCCAGCGCGACCGCAACGCACGGTGGTGCACTGTTTCCTTCTTTAGATAATCCACGGAAGTAATGATCCGCGGCAGCACATCCCAGGGATTAACCCCTGCGGGCAGGCTGGTTTGCACCCTGGCCAGTCCGGCTGCATTTTCGATCAGCGTGAACTCGAGGTTGAACCGCTCCTCCATTTCCTCCTGCCACTGCAGCATCAGGCCGGATGGAACCACCAGCAGGACGCGTCCGGCCCTTTTGCGTGCCATCAGCTCCAGCAGGACTAGCCCAGCTTCCACGGTTTTGCCCAGCCCAACATCATCGGCAATCAGCAACCTGGGCCGGGGCTTGGCCAGGATACGGAGCACAGGGGCAAACTGATATGGCTCCAAAGCCACACGACCATGAAGCGCGCCGGAAAAGATATCATCGCTCCGAGTACAAGCTAAAGAGAGCAGTTGGTGCGCAGTTGACCAAGAAAAATAGGAATCCATACTTCGTGTTTCGAAAAAAAGCCGTTCGGTGGGTAAAGGTTGAGGATCATCAGGAGGTATGGCGACCGAGAGCTCGCTTGGATCCTTCTCATCCAACGCCGCCAATGTTAACAAGATAGCATTGCGATTGACCACATCATTAATGTTTTCGCACGATTTAATACGCCAAGGCCTTGCACGTAAAAAAATACGATCTCCAACATGAAAACTGTTACTCACGAATCCCTCACCTTCAAAAAGTCCCCGGATGTGATTCTAAAGAGCCATTCGGTGTTGATTAAAGCCCAATCCCCTGCCCAATTATTGTGCATTCCGCGATCTTCCCCCGGATTCTACGCCTATTCGTCCCGCTTTGAAAGTGGTTTTGGGATTTTTTAGGGTGGGTTTGGAGGCGAATGATCAAATAAAGGCTTCCTGCATGCCGGAATGACATTGCCGCAAGCGCGGGGGCACTTCACTTATATTACTGAAACAAGTCTGGGGTCCTCCAGCCCAGCAGAGGAAGGCGCAGTTTATTTTTTCAGCAGCTTCGGCGGGAGCTCGACCGTGAACTTCTCCCCGTTTTCGTTCTCTACCAGCAGTTTTCCGCCCCGGATCTTAAGGGACGTGATGAACTTCCACTGCACGTCCTCCTCCATATCCGGGTCAATGGTGATGGTATATACCCGGTGGTCCCACACCATTTGGCCGGTCTTCCGGTCCCAAGCCTGCACCCAGCCCATGGTCTCGAGCGTATTAGGCGCGCGGAACTGCAGCTGGCGGTAGTTTAAGGGTTTGACCTTAGGCGCTGGGCCCCGTTTGGCCAGGACCGGGGTTGCCAAGCCCAATACAGCAGCGGCTAGTGTGAAAGCAACGGCAAATTTTAGCAGCATGTACGAACCTCCTGGGCCTGAGACAGGTCTTTGAGTTCCGGAGGGGTCAAGTTATCAAATTAAGCTTCAGCCCACTTATTTCTTTTTTCCCTCGCCCTTAAAAAGGTTCTCGACCTCGCGGATCTTGCTACGGGTGGCGGGGAGAAGCTCAAAAGTTGCGCCGCGGCTCACGATCAGGACTTTTTGCCCGGGCTTGATCTCATTGATGCGTATGGAATCGGCCAGGCGTTTTTCGATCGGGGATTCGCCCGGATCGGTCCACTCGATCCCTTTATAGATCGGAAAAACATAAACCCGCCCGGCCGAGTACTCCCCTGAATTCTCCACGGGCCAGGTCTTCTGGACTTTTGCCTTGAACTCACTGGTCTGCTCGTTGATCTCCCGCAGGGACGCGTAATTCTCTGAATTCTCCGAGGACCAGGTCTTCTGGACTTTTGCCTTGAGCTCACTGGTCTGCTCGCTGATCTCCAGGGCCTTAGCCAGCACGACCTTGCCGGACTTTTCGGCGACCTCGGACAGGCTGAAATGCTCCGTAAACAGCTCGCCCGCGCGGGAAGTTTTAACGCCGGCCACGAGCAGCAATAGAGCCAATAAAATCGTTTTCATCATCCGCACCCCCACTAAGATCTCTAAAGGTGGGTAATTATAACATAAACCGGTGACACGTGATAGGACGGCGGGAGTTGTGGGGACACCATACTCAATTATGCCGTTACACTCTCGATATTTTTGCAGCCCTTTATTCTCCTAGCAATTCCGTTATCTTTTCCTGAAACTTGTCGCTATTGCCGAGCAACCCAAATCTTCCTGCAAAACCGATCTGCTTGACCCTGTCCGGCAGCATAGAATCTGGGTCGCCTTGTTGGATCAAGATGGGTTTATCCGGGAATTTATCCCGAAACTTGCGAGCCACGTAATAGCCATTGAGCGGCCAGTAGTGTAATTCTTTCGGGTCTATGCCCTCGCCCTTTGGGAACTCCAACGACACGATCGCCAGATCGATCTGTTTCTCACTTTTGATGATCGCCAGCGCTTCTTCTATGGTCGTTGCCAGCAAGATCCTATACGCCGGGTTCTCTAGGACCTCAGAGGGGTACCGTAACTCCAGGGGCTCCAGATCATCCACCAGCAAGATGATTTTTCCAGACATATTTGCCTCGAATTAGGGTCGTGCAACTTGCTTTCTTCCCCCGGATTCTACGCCTATTTGCCCGGGTTTAAAATGTCAAACTTCTTGTTGAATTGCCCTCGAAAGGTTTGCTACACTTTCTTCGAGCGGTAAGTCCACTGTCAGCGGATCCCGGTGTTCCCTTCCATCGGTAGGCCAGAGCCGGGGCGCTAGTGCTGACAGGGCACGCTCTTTTTTATTTCGCTTTACTTTGCATTAGGCTTATGTTATGTATAAATTAATCCAGTTATCTGGAGGTGGATGGCGAAGCCATCGGGGCCCGCAAGGGCCCTTTTCTTTTATAAGAACTTTTTACCAAACATCCTGCCATCACGCTGATAATACTTCTCCTGCAAAATCGAAATAACCTCTCTGGCAAAAGATGCAGGTCCTTGAGGCAACAAGCTCTGTTCTGCGAGTATTTCATTGCGGCTGGGGTGGGCGAGCATATCCACCAACTGTAGCCCGCTGATATTGTTGGCTTTTGGTTTTACCTTCAATTGTCGGCTAGTTAATCTGCTTTGGAACTGAGATGGGTCAACGTATTCCGTCCCGCACTGCCATAATCTCTCAAAAGATTTCTTTAATCGCATATCCTCTTTGCCGCCCCGCGACTCTGCCATTACATCGCCCGGGCAATTTTTCTGATTGAGAAAAAATACAAACCGCTCCAAAAGGACAGTAAGGCAATAATGATAGGGGTCGTATCGCCAGGTCGAATAAGTTTCCTTGTGTTTTTGCTTGTCAATGCAGACCGAAATCACTTGGTATTCCCACCGTTTGAATAATTCCAGGAGTTCCCGATCAAAATCACGTCTCGTATTACTATCACGAAGTCTTTCGAATGGCGGTTTGGCATTAAGCATATCTTTCCGGTGAAAAATGATAGGTTCGTCGGGATGGGAACTAAAATATCTGATTTTGAGCGCCTCCATTTGAGGGTGAATTAACGTTTCGATGTGTCCCAACTCAACAATGACACCGGTTAGGCTTAAATACCGGTGATTGGGGTCTGCGGAACTGTCCAAGTCCGGATTCCCAACCTCATCAATATAGATTCGATATTTCAAAAGCAAGCTCCTTCTCAGCAGCAGGATTGATCTTGACGGAAATTGGTTTTCAATTAGTGCCCTGCCCATTTATTGTGCAACCCGCGATCTTCCCCAGGATTTTACGCCTATTCGCCTGACTTTAAAAGTGCTTTTGGGATTTTTTAGGGTTGGGTGGAGAGGAGGGTGGGATTAAACAAATTCCCTGGATTCCGGCTTTATGCATGCCGGAATGACGTTCACGAAGAGTGGTGGGTGGACAGGTTTTTCCTCGCCAGGTATCCAAAGGCGTCAAAATATTTCCGCCAGGCGGCTTCAGTGCCGAGGTATTGATTGGCGCCGTCAAAGTAATCCGCCAGGCATTCCCGCAAACGCAGGAGCTCTTTAAGGCGGCGTTGGTGGCGGGGGTCCGCTATGGTCAGGTCCAGCAGTTCCAGGGCGCGGATAAAAGCCTGCCGGGCGTAGGGTTCGTTCTGCTTGGCTTTCCAATTCAATGCCCGGCTGACTTCGCTGCCCGTATTGGCCAGTTGCTCAGCCAATGAATATTTTTGCCAGCGGCCGGCCGCAAGTTCCTGATGCTGGCTGTTCATGACGACACCTGTTTAAGAACGATCTTACGAATAAGCTTTTGCAATTCCGGGCTCTCCACGCCCCGGCCGGGATTCCCCTGGCCTGGCCGGATATTGATCAGCGAATCGAACTCGATGAAATCATCCCCAGCTTGGGCCGGGTAAAGGTTAATCCCCCACAGGTCTATTTGTTGCGAACCATCCTCAAGCAAAAGGGTCTCCAGGTCCGAATGCAATTCCGCGTCCACGGCCAAGAGTTCCCTGGCGACATCCACCACAGCCTTGACCAGGTTGCCAAATCCTGCGCCAGCCATGTTCTGCAATTCGCTTCGGGTCACGCCCCCGCTAATGATCTTCATTCACCATCCACCTTATGCATGATTTGACACACCCTAAAACTTCCCCCGGATTTTACGCCTATTCAGCCCGCTTTGAAAGTGGTTTTGGGGGATTTGCAAATTCCGGGGACACCTTACTTAATTATGCCAAAACACGCGTGGCTTCCCTGGGTTTGTATTCCATCCTTCCCCAGGTCCTCTGCAACGGCAGGGGTATTTTATTTTTTCAGCAGCTTCGGCGGGAGCTCGACCGTGAACTTCTCCCCGTTTTCGTTCTCTACCAGCAGTTTTCCGCCCCGGATCTTAAGGGACGTGATGAACTTCCACTGCACGTCCTCCTCCATATCCGGGTCAATGGTGATGGTATATACCCGGTGGTCCCACACCATTTGGCCGGTCTTCCGGTCCCAAGCCTGCACCCAGCCCATGGTCTCGAGCGTATTAGGCGCGCGGAACTGCAGCTGGCGGTAGTTTAAGGGTTTGACCTTAGGCGCTGGGCCCCGTTTGGCCAGGACCGGGGTTGCCAAGCCCAATACAGCAGCGGCCAGGGTGAAAGCAACGGCAAATTTTAGCAGCATGTACGAACCTCCTTGGCCCCGCGGCAGGCGCAGGGCGGAATGGCCGCGCAGCGGGGGTAAAAAAACCGCCCCGCGGACTTGTTCCTTTTCCGGTTAGAACATCATCCGGATGAGCTTTTGGATCAGCTTGGACTTCATCCGGTTCATCATCCACCCCTCGCTCACCCGCTTGGTCAGAAAGCCCATGGTCGGAAAGGAATGGGCCGCGAACAGGATGTCCGTGATGCGGAGTTTCTTCTGGATGGCCAGGGTCCACTCGTTGATGATCTCGCCCGACCCCTCGCCCACGACCGAGGCGCCGTAGATCCGCCCGGTGGGGCCGATATAGGCGCGCACATAGCCCGCGGTCTCGTTCTCCGCGATCGCGGCCCCGTAATCCGCGTATTTCGATTCGACCGCCTCGTAGCGGATGCCCTTCGCCTTCAGCTCGCGCTCGAGCAGGCCGGTGTGCGAGACCTGGGGCTGGGTGAAAATCGTCCACGGAACCGGGTACTGGCGGAACCGCCGCTTGAACGGCCCGGGGAGCAGGCTGTTCATGAGGGCCAGCATGCCCTGCTGCATGGCCGCGTGGGTGAAGTGCGTATGGCCGTTGCAGTCTCCGGCCGCGTAAATGTGGCGCTGGCTGGTTTCGAGGTGGTCGTTCACCGTGATCCCGGCCTGCGTATACCGCACCCCGGCGGTTTCCAAGCCCAGGCCCGAGGGATCAAAGGTCTTGCCAGCGGCCACCAGCAGGCGTTCGGCCTCGAGGGTCTCGCCGGTGGAGGCAGTCACCCGGACGCCGGACGCGGTTTTGACGGCGCTGGTCAGCTGCCGGCCGTTCAGGACCTCGATGCCCTGCTGGCGGAAAACCGCTTCCAGCAGGCGGCCGGCCTCGGGCTCGCCCGCAGGGATCAGGTGCGCGTCCTGGTGCACGAGGGACACCCTGCAGCCGAGCAGGGCGAATGCCTGCGCCAGCTCGCAGCCCACGGCGCCGCCGCCGATCACCACCAGGCTGCGGGGCACGGCCTCCAGTTCGAAGATATTCTCGTTGGTCAAAAACGGGACCTCCCGGAGGCCGGGGACCGGAGGGATCGCGGTCCGGGTTCCAATGCAGAGATACAGGCGTTTCGCGGTGAGCGCGCGCCCGCCCACGGACACCCGGTGCGGGCCGGCCAGGCGGGCTTCGCCCTGCCCCAGGATGAGCTCGACTTTCTTGAACATCTGCCGCGTCTTGTTCTCGTTGATATACTGGACGTCGCCCCGGATCTTCTCGAAGATCCTCCCCACCTCCGGTTCCGCGACTTGACCCAGCGCGTATTCGCCCAGGCGGCTGACCGCGTGGCGGAGATGGGCCATGCGCAGGACGGCCTTGCTGGGAATGCAGCCGACATTCATGCATTCGCCGCCGATCTTGTTCTTTTCGATGGCGCAAACCTTGAGGCCCATCTCGGCGCCCATGACCGAGACCGCCATGCCGGCCGGCCCCAGTCCGATGCAGATCAGATCAAAATCATAAGCCATTACCGTCTCCTTGGTTTTGACAGAACGCGGTTAAAGGGAAGCGGGTCCCTTATCCTACCGGCACCAACTGATCCCCTTCCGGCTTATATACCCTCTTCCGCGTCCGGCTATTGCTCAGGTTGTACCAGGCCACGACCTGCAGCTTGCCATTATCTATCTCGATCCCCCAAATGCAATTCTCGAACCTCCCGGCTGAGCCGCAATTAGCGTAATACAAAAAGGGCTTGTTGGCCTTGTAGATGGCCTTGTGCCGCACCTCGTGGGTGTGCCCCAGCACCACGGTTGGGTGCGGATCGCCCGGCAGGTCGAAGATCTGGTCAATCAGCTTGATCTCGTCTGTGTGCCTGAACTTCACGAACTCCTGGCCCGTGGCCACCTCGTTGAAGATCGCGCCCATCACCGTATAGCTCTCGAAATACTCCCAGCCGATCCCGTGCCCCATGGCCTGCTCGGCCAGCCAGCGCAAATCCTCGTCGTCGTAGCGGATGGCCAGTTCGTCCAGCTCCCGCAGGACCCGCTGGGGGTGCTCCAGATACTCATCGTAGTGCTTCTGCAGATAGTACGGCAAGTAGCGCTCCGCGGTCAGGGAATGCTCGCGCACGTTCACGTTGCGGAAGGGCGTGTTGTTCACCCATCCGCGCGGGCCGTCGTTCCAGCGCCAGATGCGGTCCGAGCCGTGGAAGGCCCAGCTCAGACACTCGGAAATGGTCTCGCCCAGCTTGGGCGCCACGGGCGGGTTGGAGGACAGGTCGAACTGGTGGCCATGGGTAATGATGAAAGCCGCGGGAGGGTTGCGCTGCATGCCCTGTTTTTCACCCTCCAGCACCAGGTAGTCGTAGGCCTGCAGGCCGGGAAAGGCGGTGCGCAGGATATTGATAAAATCCCCGCGGTGCAGGTTCAAGTCGTGGTTGCCGATTAAACGCACCAGGCGGCCGTGGTCGTGAAAATCCTCGCGGATCCGGCCGTACAGCTCCTGGTAATCCGCATCAGCCAAAATGCGCCGCAACTGCTCGCGGCGGGTCTCCAGGCGGTAGGCCTGGTATTCGCTGTAGGACATCTTGGCGCGGCGCTTGGCGTCCGCGGGGTTGGGGTCGAAGATCACCAGGTCCTCCACGTCGCCGTTCTCGACCAGGGTGAATCCCTCCTGGGCATAGTAGCTCAAAGCCGAGGCGTACAGGGGGATGTGGAAGAATTGCCGGAAATAGTCGTGGCGATGCCCCCGGGGCAAATGGTGGTGATCGGAGAAAATCACGTACCGGCCCTGCGCGGGCAGGCGCAGGACCCGGGCATGCCCCAGGTCAGTAACCTCCCGGTTCCGGGCGATCTCGCCCAGGCAGGCGTAGCTGCGCTCGCGCTTGTTCTCCATGGTGCGCTGGAAACTGTCGCTTTTGAGGTTCTTCTTGACCAGGTCCTGGTAGATTTTCCACAGTTCGTTGAAGCTCTTGCCATCCGTGTCCGGGTCAGCGGACAGAGAGAATTGCTCGCCCAGGGTCTTCAGAAATTCCCGCTCCGGATGAGCCGCCACCTTGAGCAGGCCGTGGGCTTTGAGCAGGCTTAAAAAGGCCTTCTGGTTCCTCGTGGCCAGGTTCAGTTCGTTTTGGATCTCTTCCTGGGTCGGCATGGCGGCTCCTTGTCTTTGTTTTCATCCTCCCCCCCTTTTTGGGCGCTTGAGCCCGGGGAGAGGCCGTGCGGGATTTTATTGCGGAGGGAGGGAGCCCCGGCCAACGGTCTTTGCGGGGAAACCTCAGGCCGGGGGATCATTCCGCTGGGGCCGCGGTTCAGATGTCCACGCGTCACTCTTCCCCTGCCCGTGCGGGGCGGAACAGCCATAAGGCAGAGCAGCAGAACAGCGGATCAGCGGAAAAATCAGAGAACGCTCTATCTTAATCCCACGCGATGCATCGGGCAAGAGGAAAGCCGCGAACCGTGTTCATGCTTTCCAGGCGGCTGAAATCAAAGCACCCGTGGACCAGGCGGCCTGCAGGTCATAGCCCCCGCTGTCGCCGTCAATGTCCAGCACTTCGCCCGCGAAATACAGCCCCGGGACCAGCCGCGATTCCATGGTTTTCGGGTTGACTTCCTCCAAGCTTACCCCGCCGCAGGTCACCATGGCCACATTGAAATCCCCAAGGGATTGAATGGTCAGCGGGAACTCCAGCAAATAGCGCAGCAGGGTCTGGCGCTGGGCCCTGCTCACTTGGCCGGCCGCGGTGGCGGGCCGGACCTGGGCCAGAGCCAGTATTTTCAACGCCAGCGCCTGGGTAAGCGCAAAACGTTTCATCCAGGTCCGGACAGGCAGTTTCCCCGCCTGCTCCAGTTCAGCCAGCGCTTGCTGCCTGAACTGCTCCGGATGGTCTGCGCGGACCAATGCCAGCGTCACCCGGTCGCCGGGCGCGGCATACCGCGCCAGGTTGTGCACCACTGGCCCGGAAATCCCCTGGTGCGTCAGGAGCAGGTCGCCAGTCTTGGTTTTGATTTTCCTGTCAGCGCGCCACAGGCTGACCGTCAGCTCTTTGAGCGACGTGCCGGCCAGGGAGGCCAGGGGAAAATCCCGGATATAAAAAGGCGTGAGCCCTGGCTGCAGGCAGGTGACCGTGTGGCCGAGGGAGCGGGCCAGGCCATAGCCGTCGCCCGTGGACCCGGTGGAGGGATAGGACTTGCCGCCCGTGGCGATCACCACGCGCTGGGCCGCGCATGCCCCGGAAGCGGTGTCAACCAGGAACCCCCGCTCCCTGTCCCCGCCGCGCGTGATCCGGGTCACGCCCTGCTGAAACCGGATCTCGACCTTGTGGTCTTGGCAGGCTGTGAGCAGCGCCTGGAGAATGTCGCGGGCTTTGCGGGACTTGGGAAACACCTTGCCTGTGCCCTCCACCACCATGGAGTCCACGCCCAGGCTCCGGAAAAAGACTATCGCATCCTGGTTGGTGAAATGAAACAAGGCGGGTTTGAGCCAGCGCCCATGGTCCCCGTAGGCGGACAGAAAATCCTTGATCGGACCCGCGTGGGTGAAATTGCACTGTCCGGAACCGGTCAGCAGGAGCTTGCGGCCAGGCTGGGCCTGCTTTTCCAGAACCAGCACCCTGCGGCCCTTGGCCGCGGCGCGCAGGGCCGCGAACAATCCGGCCGGGCCGGCGCCCGCCACGATCAGGTCATAGGGGATCATTCAGGTCTCCAGGGTACAGTGCGCATACAGGGCCAGACTCTTTTCCTAAAAAAAACGGCCCTCGGGCGAGGGCCGTTTTCAGTTCCTTAAATCGGACGACCTACGGTCGTCCGGGGGCTGGCTTAGGCAATTTTGGAAACGTTGGCCGCTTGCGGCCCTTTGGGGCCATCCACCACGTCAAATTCAACCTTGTCCCCTTCTGCCAAGCTCTTGAACCCCTCGCCTTTGAGGGCCGAAAAATGCACGAACACGTCTTTTCCGCCTTCACGTTCCAGAAAACCAAAACCTTTTGCATCGTTAAACCACTTCACTTTGCCTTGAATCATTAAACCCGTTCCTCCTTCAAGATAGAACTGCTGGATTCAGCCGTTGCAGGCCCAATCCCAGGGTACACAATGGACTTATTTCCGGAAAATAGCAAGACAATTATTCGCTTTTTTTCAGCCGGCGCCGGCCGCGGTCCGCCGCGTTTTTCACACCCTGCGTTCCCACGGCGCGGGACAGCAAGATCATGCGAACCCGCGCACCGTTTCCCTCTTCCCTCACCTGATCAGCCACCCGACCGCGTCGGATTCCTCGTTCGCGAACCTTAATTGCTTGCCGTGGTTGCTCTCGAACATGAACTCCCCGAACCGCGGATTATCCGGAAAATCGAACGTGCCGAGAATGGCGGCCTTGATCTGGTAATTGGAAAACTTCTGCAGGATCTCACCTGCCAGCTTTGTCTTGAGATCATAGAATTCCGGCGGGAAATTGGTCTCCATAAAGAGAAAGCGCCGGATATCGGGCTCAAAGCCGTGCATCACCACATCCAGGGCCTCCTGCGGCGTGCGCATGATCACATTGCTGGTGCGGCTGCGGAGGTATGGCACTCTGCCAGCGGTTTCCAGGGTGAACATAAGGACCTCGCCTTCGCTATTGTCTGAACTGCCGGATGATCACGGCCGCGAGCCAGACCTCGAACAGGCTGAGCGGCACCGCGAAGATCAGGAGCCTGAGCGGCAGAACCTGCAGGTTGTAAACAGCGATCCACATCATGACAAACGCTGTTAACCAGGACAGTAAAATAGCCTTAAAATAAGCGTATTTATCCAATAGGTGATAAATCACATAAGCCAGCATGAAGCTCCAGAGCATCCACAGTATTCCGTTAACCGGCCGGGTCGCGAAGATGAGTCCCAGGGTCTGGTAGTGTTCCACCCAGTGGCTTTTAAACAGGAACTCGTTGCGGATGAACTCGGAGAGCGTGATCCAGATCCCGGCCGCGAACACGGATAAAAGTGTTTTTTTCATGGCATCTCAGCGTATTTCCGTTTGCCTGGACCTGGCTCGGGCATACAAAAACCTCATTCCGGCAACAGCCGGCATGCGGGGATCATGCCGCGCGCGCAGGACATCGGTTATTTTGGCAGGTTTTGCTTGATACGGTCCATCATTTCCTGCCGCTGCTTCTCGGCCTCTTTTTGTTTTTGGAGCATTGCCTGGCGCTTGGCCTCGGCTTCCTTCTGCTTTTGCAGATCTCCCTGCTGCTTGGCTGCCGCATCTTTTTGCTTGCCGCCGCCAGCCGGCGCGGCGATCACTCGTTTCGCGACCTCGACCCTGCGGTTCTTGGCGCGGCCTGCTTCGGTATCGTTCGGTCCCACGGGCGCCAGGGGGCCCACGCCATGCGCTTCCAGCATGCCGGCCGCCACACCATGTTTTTGGATCAGAACCGCGGCAACGGTTTTAGCCCGCGCTTCGGAAAGCTTGAGGTTGTCAGCCAGCGCGCCCACGTCGTCAGTGTGCCCGACCACGTAGAAGCTCTCGCCCGCAGCCTGTTTGAGATACGCGGCCAGTTCGGCCACCGTGGCCTCGGACTCGGGTTTCATCTCGCTCCGACCCGAGTCAAAGGTGATCCCGTAAAAAGCCAGGTGCCCCTCGGTCGCGAGGGCCTCCCCGATGCGGGAGGCCGGAACCACCTTGGTCTCCAGGGGCTTAACCTGCACCACGTCGAGCTTGTAGGCAGGCGCCTGCCACCACCCGGAGTTGGCCAGCATCGCCACGTACAGGTCTCCCTCGGGATGTTTTTTCTTGGCCGCCAGGTAATACAGGTCATCCGCCGAGCCGTTCTTGATGGGCGCGGAATTGTTCCAGCCCGTATCCCGGGCAAAGGGATTCAGGTCGTACCAGTGCTGGTTGAACTTTCCGCCGCAGGCGCCCTTTTCCCCGGCGAAGAGGATTTCAAAGCCGTTGTCCGCAAGGTACTTTTTGTAGACCGAATAAATCTCGAAAGCGGAATTGTTCGCGGCCGCCTGGTACAGGATGGCGGAAACCTTGCCCTCCAGGGGCGTCACAGCCTTGATCGCGCCAGCGTCCGCCGGCCCGGCGGCGAAATTGTATTTCCCGAAGTTCACGTTTTCCTGGTGATGGACCGCGCTCTTCTCAATCGGCCGGATAATATCCTGCCCCCAGTTTGGATTGTCTTCGGCCTGCACCGCCGCGGCCAAAACCGCCAGTAAGAAAACCCCTCCAACCCATCCCCTCAGCTGTTTTTGCATCACTGCCTCCCCTTTGAATCTGCCCCGCCGTCTCGGGAGAAGGTGGAAAAATCCTGTTTAGCTTATTCCCGCGCAAATTGCCCGTCAAGGATTCATTCGCATACCGGCCTGGGTCCGGCAATCCGCGCGGCCGCGTCTGGTCTCAGCGCCGGATGCAGAGCTTGCCGCTGTGATCCCGGCGGCCGTCGTAGTAGATCACGTAATAATAAATCCCCGCGGGAAGGCGGGAGGTATCGGCGGTGACAATTTCGGCCGGCGGCGTGTAGGTCTCCTCGGCCTTCAGCACGGGCTCGCCAGCCAGGTTGAACAGCAGGATGCGGAGCCGGCCGCCCACAGATCCCTCGAACTGAAAGCGCACACTGCCCGAGGCGGGATTCGGGTACACCCGCTTGAGGTCCACGAACGCCGGCGAAGCGTCCGCGCTCTGCCAGCCGCCCAGCTGGGCCCACAGCCACCACGCGGCGTAAGCTTTGACGTTTGCGTTCAGCGGTTCGCTGTGCGCCGAACTGCAATCATACCAGTCCGTGCCCAGCACGTGGCTGTTCTGCCAGTCCTGGGCCCAGTTGCGGTCCCGGGTGCCGTTCGCGTCCGAATCGTAATCGCAGGCGTCGTTCGGGAGCTTATCCCCGTAATAGGTTTCGTCGGGGTCATAGGTTTCGAGATCCGCGAAATCGTACAGGGTCTTGCCGTTCGCGCGGCAGTAGGCCCGGATCTGCTCGTTCCGCAGGTGCAGGTTCCCGGTGAGCCCGGTGCCGTCCAGGTGCCCGGTCATATACACGAAGCGCACGTTCGGGTAGTCGGCCTCCAGGCCGCTCATGAGGCCGAGGTACAGGTCAATGTCCTCGGGGGTGGCCGTACTCACCTGGCCGCACCAGGACCAGATGATCACGTTAATCTCCGGATGGGCGTTCAGGTAGGCGCGCGTGGCAGCCTCCCAGGCCGTGCGGTCGGGGTTGCCCAGGTCCGCGGCGCCGGTAAAAGGCGCGTCGCGCAGGTCCAGGGCGCCGTTCAAGCCGCCCGCATTCCAGGCGTACAGGTCGCCGCGGAAACTTACCAGGCCGGTCATGCCCGTGGTCAGCTGGCTGCCGTGGGACGTGTGTCCGTAGGCGATATGCAGGCGGCTCTTGGCGTTCTGGATGGCGTCCTCGGGAATCTGGCCCAGCCGGTCGCGCTGGTGGTCAATCACCATGGCGGCGTCTGCCGCCGCGGCCCCGGCCAACAAGATGAACATACCCGCCCACGCCCACCGCATGCAGGCACCTCCCTGGCCGGTTTTTCCGCGGCCGCTCCCAAACGCCAATTTTACGCCCGCGGCTCCGGTTTGAACAGGGATTTCAGCGCCCGCTGACCGCGATCTTGCCTTTGCCCAGACTCTTCCCTTCCGAGGCCGCATGATAAATATACACCCCAGGCGCCAGGCCCTCGGTATTCCACGCCAGGTCCGTGCGCTGGGGATCGAGCGTGTCCGTGACCCTGGAAACCAGCTGTCCAGCCAGGTTGAAGATCTTCACTTCCACGGCCTTGGTGGCGGGCATGCGGAAGCGGAAGGTCGCCCGGCCGCCGGCCGGGTTCGGGAACACGGACACCAGCGCGGCCGCGGCGGCCTGGTCTTCCACCGCGTCCGCCAGCGGGCCCAGGGTGCGCAGGGGGTGGGGATACGTGTACGGCGTGAAGTACGCGGTCCAGCCGCTGGCCGTGTACTTGTAAAGCGTGCCCGAGACCGGCTGGGCCGGGCGCACGCCCGCGGTCCGCGGGTCCACGGTATCCACCGCCTGGTCCGTGGCCCAGTAGGCGGTGCCCGTGTTGGCGGTCGCGGGCCGGTTGGCGCGCGGGCCGCAGCCCACCCCCGCGGTGCCGTCATAAGCCGGATCATGGTTGAAATGCGTCACGTTCTCCGCCAGCACGGGCGGGTCGTTCACCGTGAGGGTCGCGCGGTCGTAATAATCGTGGTCAATGTACGCATTGAGCAGGACCGTGCCGTTCCGGCGGTTGTTCCAGAAATAGGAGTCCGACACGTGCTGGGGCTGGCCGTCCGGCCCCGCGGCCGGGGGATTCATGCCATCCCAATATTCCTCCCGCACCTTCTCGCTGGCCGAAGTGGTGGTATGGACGATATTGTTGAACACCAGCGCCTTGCCGCCGCGCTGGTCGAACAGTCCCACCCCGAAAACCCCGGCGTTCATCACGTTGCCGTACAGTTCGGCGGCCATGGTGGCCGTGTGGGCGTTGGGCTGGTTGCCGTGCATGTCGTACCAGGGGTAAGAGCTGGCGCTGACGGTGTAGGTGTTGTAGCGGGCGCAGTAGCGGCCGGCCGCGCCCGCGTCGTGCGTGAGCGAGCCGTCGGACTGGAACACGTTGTCCTCGTAGTAGATGTACTCCGGGCCGCCGAACGGGAAGCTCAGGCTGGCCCACGCTTCCTCGTCCGCACCGTAGCAGGTGATAGGCAGGGTATTGCGGCGGAAGAGGTTGTTGTCAATCACGCCGAAGATGGTGCCGTTCACCAGCAGGGTCCGCGCGCTACCGCCGGCCATGGAGGCGTTCTGGAAAGTGTTGTGGTCCACCCGGACCCGGGTGAGCGGCGCGGAACCGGGGTTCGCCAGCATCAGGCCCGCGGAGCGCTGGTTCATGTCAAAGGTGAAGCCGCTGATCCGCAGGGGCTCGTTGAGGCCCGGGCTGGCCGGGCGGTATGCCAGCAGGTAATTGCCCTGGTCAAAGGTGTTGCCCGGGTTCGCGGGCGTGATCTGGCTGGTGATGCGCGTGAGGTCCGCGCCCGCGCCCTTCAAGATGATCCCGCGCGTGAGAACCAGGGTCTGGTCCCACCCCGCGCTCCCGGCCGGGACCGAGACCAGGTCCCCGGCGCTGGCCGAGGCCACGGCGGCCGCCACGTCCGCGTATTCGCAGGTCGCGGCCGTAATGAGCGCGGCTTGCGCCGGAGCGCTAACGGCCGGGCCGAGGATCAGCAGGCCAAAGACCGCCGCGCGCTTCTTCATGACAGGGCCCCTGTTTTCTGCACATACAGGGTCTGCGTGGGATAGGCGAATTCAATGCCCCGCTTCTCAAACGCTTCCAGAATGGTGAAGTTGATCGCTTGCTGGATGTCCATGTATTTATTGTAATCCGGGCTGAGGACGTAATACACGACCTCGAAGACCAGGCTGGAGTCCCCGTACTTGAAGAAATGCGCCCGGTCGAAGGCCGTGTCCTTGGTGTTGCGGATCGCCGTCTCGATGAGCTGGGGGATGGCCTTCAACTGGTCCGGCGGCGTCTGATAGGTCACGCCCAGGGAGAAAACCACGCGCCGTTTTTCCATGATCTGGTAATTACGGACCCGCGAGTCAGTCAGATCCGTGTTGGAAAAAACCACCAGTTCCCCGCCCAGACTGCGGATGCGGGTGGTCTTGATGCCGATATACTCGACCGTGCCCATGAAGTCGCCCACGATGATGAAATCGCCCAGCTTGAAGGGACGGTCAAAGAGGATGGAAAAGTAGCTGAAGAAGTCCTTCAGGAGCGACTGCGCGGCAAAAGCCACGGCCATGCCGCCAATGCCCAGCCCGGCCAGCATGGTGGTGACCTTGAACCCGATATTGTCCAGGAACAGGATCAAGGCCAGCGCCCACACCAGAAATTTGACCACATTCAGCATGGCGTCCAGGCTGCGGAGCTGCGAGTCGTCGCCCTGCTTTTTCCTCAGGTACAGGTTCAAGGCGTAGCCCGCGAAGAGGATGGCGGCCCGGGCCGCGAAAAACGCGATGACCGCCAGTTGCAGGGCGTTCACCACCCGGTTCAGCCCGGCGGACAGGGTGAGGGTTTTAAAGGCGAGGTACACGCAGGTGAGATACAGGCCAGGCACCACGATCTTGCCCAGAATGGAGGCCAGCAGGCCGTCGGCCGTGCCGGCCGTGGCTTCACTGTGTTTCCGGAAGCGCTTGACGAAAAGCGCGATGACCTTGACGATCAGCAGGCCGAGCGCCAGGGTCCCGGCCGCGATCAGGTATTTGAGAATGCTGTTGCCCCCGTAAACATTTTCCAGAAATCCAAAATCCATACACGCGCTCCTTTCCCTTCCGGCGCGAACCGGTTTTTCCCATTTTACTCCGGCCGTCCGGGAATGCAAAGCCCAGAAAACCGGACCCAGCAGCGCGGGCTCGTGATTTTCCTTTACGCCGCGGGCGGAGTGTGGCAAGAATGGAATAGTTCGAGGCTTTGTTCGCTTCGGCAGCGCTCAGGGCAGGCTTGCCGCAGGGCGGTCCAAATTTTCCCGAGGTGATCCGATGCTGTTGACCCAAGTGTTCGACCAGCTCCAAGGCTTGGACATTTACGAAAAACGGACGGCGACCGACGAGCTGGTGGACGTGGTCTTCGAAAACCAGCACGCCGCGGCCTGGAAGGAACGGCTGGTGGCCCTGCTGGGGCCCGCGATCAAGGGCGAGGGCGAAAAGGCCAGCGCACACGCCAATAAAATAACCAAGGCCTTTGGCGGCATCCGGCCCGAACAGACTCTGTATTACAAGGACTTCGGCGGCTACGCGGTCATGGCCATGTTCTGGCCCTGGCAGAACGGCAAGTGCACCACCTGCAAAATTTTCCGCATGCCCGTCATCCCCGAGCAAAACCCTTCCGTATTCTCCCGGTTGTTCCGCAAATAACTTAGGAGCGTTTGGTCTGCCTGGCCCGTCCTTTGCTCTTGGGCCTGGCTACATAACACTTGAAGTCGCTGGGCAGGAGCCCATTGGCGATCAGGGTGTTTTCATGATGAATCATCAGCCGGATGACGGCGTCGTGCCAGGGATTGTCCGGATCGTAGTTTTCCGTTAGATCCCCAAAAACCAAATTGATCAGAGTCCCGCCGAAATTAAATTCCTCCAGCATGTCGAAGTGCTGTTTGAGGATGCCCTCCGCCTCGTCCGAACGGACTGCTTCGGTCTCGTCGAGGCTGATGATCGCTTCCCGCGGCGGGCGCATCACGGCCGGCCTGGGTCCCTTCAGCGCGGGATCGTAGCGCAGGCTTTTCGGCAGGAGTTTGAAGACCGCGTTGGCCGCGGCGAGCTGCAGGTCGGTCCACTGGAAACGGGCCGGGCCCACATATTCGTTGGCGATCAGGCGGCCGCCCGGTTTGAGCGCGCGGGCGCAGGCAGGCAGGAGCTGTTCCAGGGCCTGGACATGATGCAGGGAATGATGGAAGAGGATGGTGTCGAAGCTGTTCTCCGGCGGGAGATAGTGATTGAGGTCCTGGACCTGGTACTGCAGGCGCGGGGCCAGGTGCGCGGCCTCCCCGAGCTTCTGCGCGGCCTGGATGCATTTTTCGCTGAGATCAATGCCCAGGAGGGAGCGGTACCGGCATCCGCAGCCCGCGGCCAGTTCCCGCTCGATAATGCCCTCGGCGCAGCCCAGGGAGAGCGTATCGCCCATGTCGCCGCCGGGAAAGTATTTATCACGGACATACGCCATCCAGTGATAGTCGGGATTGCCGGTCGCCCGTTCATTGAAGTTGCGGTTGACCTGGGGCAGGCAGCCCCAGGTTTTTCGCAGCAGGGCCTGACGGCCCTTGCGGGTGTTCACCCGGTCCCAATAACACCGGGAAGCGGCGAGCGGTTTAAAATTAAAAATCCCCATGGGTCCTCCCGAAGGCCTCAGTGCGAAATCGTCCTCATGGTAGCATAAATGCCTGAGTTCACCGGAAAAATGTGCGGCAGAAAGGGGTGCGGCGGAGGGTTAAGCCGGCGCCGCGGGCGGGGTTTTCAGCATCATGCTCTGGCAGTACGCCTCGATGAAAAGCTCCGTGAGCTCGGGATCAAACCGCGTCCCGCTCAAGGACCGCAGGTCCGCGATCACGGCCGCCTGGGACGCCAGGTGATAGGCGCGGCTGGAGAGGCGGTTGTCAAACCCGTTCACCACGGCGATGATCCGCGAAAAAAGCGGTATCCGGTCCCCGGCCAGCCCGTCGGGATACCCCGAACCGTCAAAAGCCTCATGGTGGTGCCGGATGATCTTGTCCGCATCCGGCAAAAATCGCAGGGGTTTGAGAATGTTCTCGCCGGCTGTGACGTGCGCGCGCAGGCACTTTTCCTCCGCGGCGCTCAGGGGGGAGCGCTTGCCGAGGATCTCGTCCGGCACCGTGATCTTCCCGATGTCGTGCAGGAGGGCCATGATCTCCAGGTTCCGCAGTTCTGCCTCCAGCAGGTCCAGCCGCTTGGCCAGCAGGAGCGCATAACAGGCGACGCGCGCGCAGTGGCCGTGCAGAGCCGGGCTCTTCCCCGCCAGCACCGCGAACAGGCTCTGGATCGTGTCGAGGTAGTACTGCCGGAACCGTTCGTTAACCTGCTGCAACTGTTCGTTTTCCGGGCCAGGACTGGATTCCAGGGCCTGCTGGACGGATTGCACCAAGTGGCTGAGTTCGAAAGGCTTTTGCAGCAAGTCCCTGGCCCCGGCCTTGAAAACCTCGGCCGCCCGTTCCACCGTGGCGTGCGCGGTCAGCATAATGACCGGCGTGGTGCTGCCCACCTTCCGCAGGCTTTCCAGCAGTTCCAGGCCGTTCATGCGCGGCATCATCAGGTCGGTCAGGACCAGATCGTAGCGCTTGTCGGTCATGCAGCGCAGGGCCCCGTACCCGTCCTCGGTCGCGTCAATGGCATAGCCGTAGCCCGCCAAGGCCAGGGTCAGGCTCTCGCGCATGCTGGATTCGTCGTCCACCACCAAGATGTGCGGCAAGATCTCCCCTCCACGCGTTGCGGTTTAGCCGAAGATAGTATCGTCTTGGATTGACGAACATTTAAGAAAAGAAGGTGCCCCTGGCGTCCGCCGGCGCGCTTCGGGCAAGATCGCAGCGGCGGAACAGAACCGGCCTAGTGCTTGCGACGGACCAGAAGCCAGAACCCGTCAACGTCCAGGATTTTCTCGAAAGCGCTGATCCGCCATAGCTCCCCCACGCGTTGTTCATAATCGTTTCGCGTGAGCGGCCAGGTGTTCCCCTTCATATCCAAAACCACATATTCCGCATCAGCCACATCCGGAAAGTGATAGAGCTTCATCCTCTGCGAGAGGTGCGGGATCAGGTCGCTTTGCGCGGACAGCGCGGCCCGGGCCGGCACCTGCCGGAAGAATTGGCCGGCAGCCAAGGCGTGTGGGCTGGGCAGGTCCGGCACCAAGGACCTGAAGCGCGTCCCCGCCACTGCGAGGACGATGAAAAACACCGCCAGCGGGATCCGCCAGCTTTCACCCAGCCAGCGTTCCAGCGTGCGTAACCCGTATACATAGGCGACAAAGAAGAACGGGATGAAAAGCAGTGGATACTGATGACTAAAGCGGATCAAGAACGGATGCTGGGAGAACAGCAGGACCCCGATGGGGAGCAACGCGATCAGGAAATACCCGGGGCTGAGGAACGGTGCGAACCCCACTGCGGCCAGCAGACGGAGCAGATGGAGATAGCGGTCTTCCGAGAAGAACAGGCGCGCCATGGTTCCGGGCTGGAGCACCACCGTGGAAAGGATCTCCCCGATCGAATCGCCCAGATGGCCAAACCAGCTTAAATTCAAGGCTGCGCCGGTCGCGGGATTCGGCAGCAAACCAGGCATCACGAACTTGAGCACCGCCCATCCATAGAGTCCTGCCATCAAAATCAGGCAGGCGTGAAAAACCATTTCTCTCCCGTCATGGCCTCTGATCCCCAACACAAACAGCCGCACCAGACTAAACCCCCCGAGATAAATAAAGGCATCTTCCCGGCAAGACAGGTAGAGCGCGGCAAGGGTGGCTGCCCAGCCATAATGACGGTTGGAGAGCATCCAGACCAACCCCAGAAAAACCGGCACGCCAAAAGCCATCTCGTGAAAGTCGAACAGATTGGCCTGCAGAAGGTAGGGGAAGCAAAAATAAGCCGCGCCCGCGGCCAGCACCAGCAAGGGCGAGCGCAGTTCCCTGTGCGCGATCTTCAGCAGGAACCACCCGCCCAAAGCCAGCAGGCCGGTTTGCGCGGCGAGCAGGACCACCGGGCTGGGCCACACCCAGTAGAACGGAACCAGCAGATACAGAATGGGCGAGAAATGCAGGCTTCCGATCAGGGCCGGTCCAGGCTCCTGGATGGCGTGGAACCCTTCGAAGCGGCTCAGGCGCCAGACCAGCTGGTCGAAGAAGCCCAGATCATAGCCGTGCGTGTGCAGGGAGAAATGCCGCAGCAGGCTCAAGGCCGAGACAGAGAGGAAGTACACCACGGCCGCGATCCAGGCTTTTTGAACCGCCTGTCCGGCGATCCGGTCCAGGCGCTCCTGCGCTCCCGGACTTTTAAAATACCAAGCTGCCAGGCACGCGGCCCCGGCGGCCAGGGTCCATGTCAGGAGCAGTTTCGTCACGGCCGGATGGAGCAGGACAGTTTCCGCGGATAGATGGCGGGAGTCATGCAGGAGCACCGGACTGTAGCTGCAGGCACAGGGGCACAAACTCCGCTGCCCTGAGCGGCGCGAATCCCACCTGCAGATTCACCCGGCCCTGGGCCCGGTCCAGGGCCGAGGTCGTGCCGGCGTCGCACCGGACAAAATAGGCCTGCGCGGGCGCAGAACCTTGAAACGCGCCCTGCCGAAACAGGGTGTGCAGGAAGGCCCCGGCGTTCAGCCGAATCTTGGCCCACAGGGGCTCGTCATTGGGTTCAAAGACCGTCCACTGCAGTCCGCGATGCAGGCTTTCCTCCAGGAACAGCGCGATGCGTTTGACAGGGAGATATTTAAAGTCGCCGCTGTACTGATCATTCCCGGCCAGGGTCCGTGCTCCCCAGCTAACCAAGCCCCCAGAAATCTTTTTAAGCACGTTGATACCGCTGGCATTCAACCGGCCATGGTCCTCCTCTGACAGGACCTGCGTCAAGCCCGCGATGCCCCGCAGGTCAGCCTCTGGCCCGGCCGGCGCTTTCCACACCCCACGGGTGCCGTCTATGCGGCCGATCAGGCCGGCCAGCGCGCCGCTCGGGCCCGCGGTCACCACTTCCTCGTTCTCCGCAAGCAAAACCTGCGGGTAATACAGCGCGCAGTGCTCCAGCGCCAATTCGTCGCGCAAGGCCAGGACGCCTTCCAAAACCGCCGCCACCGAATCCCACCCGGCCGGAGGGTCCAGCAGCAGCATGGCCCGGCGCCGGCGGCAGAACGCGCTGGCCAGCGCCCAAAGACGCGTCCGCGCGGAAGCATCCTGGTCTTTGTCGGATGGCAGGATCAGCAAGTTGAACAGGTCCACTTCACGGTCAACGAGTTCAAAGGCCTCCTCGTAATCCGCGAGCTGGAGCGCCTGGCCGTTGTCCGGCGCGAGGCGCAGGACAAAACAGCGGGTGCCGCCATTGGCAAAAAAGAGGCGCACGCCGCGCGCCAGGTCGCTGCCAGCAAAGGTGGGAGAAAATTCTTCTTCGAAGTCTTGGAGGCTTTCGCAAAGAACGGGTTTTTGTAGGGAACCCTTTTCGGTCCGGCCGATGAAGAGCGCGGTCGAGGTAGAGACCCCCTCAATGGTATGGACGCCTGATGGGATCTCTTCAATTTCTACGCCCGGAAGCGGTTCGTCGGTCGGCATGAGGACCTCCTCTTATTCAATCCCCTCCCTCGAGGGGAGGGGACGAAGGGGAGGGTGTGGCCCGCTTTGCGGGCAGAGCAATTGAGCAATCGAAAATAGAAAATGGATTAGAGCTCAATCGCGGTCTACTCCCTATTTTCTATTCTCGATATCATTAACTTAATTGCACCCTCTCCCCCGCCCTCCCCCCTCAAGGGGGAGGGGTTCAGTCTAGGTCCCGGTTTACAATAATCCGCACGGGAAGACAACTTGAATTTGCTTGAAAGTTAAGGTAGGAAAGGATAAAACCAATAATCGCTAAATACCTCGGGGTGTAGCGCAGTTGGCTAGCGCACCTGCTTTGGGAGCAGGGGGTCGGCGGTTCAAATCCGCCCACCCCGACCAGCCCCGCAAATAACGCGGGGCAGAGCAATTGAGCAATAGAAAATCGAACAAATAGAAAAGGCTCAATTGCGGTCTACTTTCTACTATCTACTTTCTGTCGTTGACCTCTTTGCCAAGCGCGTCCGAAAGTAGATAGTGGAAAGTAGAGCGGCTCGCTAACGCTCGCCACGTCCCAGTAGCTCAGCTGGATAGAGCAACGGATTTCTAATCCGTCGGCCGCGGGTTCGACTCCTGCCTGGGACGCCAGAAAATTTTGCGGGGCAAAATTTTCAGAGCAATTGAGCAATAGAAAATAGAGCAACTAGAGAGAAGCTCAATTGCGGTCAATTTGCTCCATTGTTCATTTTTTACTGCGTCATGATTGATCTAAGAGGCTACGCAGCGAGCTCTGCGAGCGTAGTGGCCGACTCCTGCCCGACCCTAAACCGCATCATCGCTTTTTCTCCGACAGCTCTTCCTTCACCACCAGCGCGATCTTCCTCGCCGCCAGGGCGCGGTGGCTGGCGCGGTTCTTCTCGGCCGCGGACATCTCGGCGAAGGTCCTTTTTGAACCCTCGGGATAGAACAGGGGATCGTACCCAAAACCGTTGCGCCCTGCCAACCGGGTCCCGATGCTTCCCCACACCTTGCCCGTACGCACCCGGATTTTACCGCCTGGCAGTGCCAGGGCCATGACCGTGGCGAAGAACGCCCTGCGCTGGCGGCCCTCCAGCCCGCGCATGCGCCGCAGGAGCTTGCGGTTGTTCGCGGCATAATCGTTGTCAGGCCCGGCGTAGCGCGCGGACCGCACGCCCGGCTCGTTTTTGAGCGCGGGCACGAACAGCCCGGAATCATCGGCGAGCGCGGGCATCCGCAGGGCCCGGGCCGTGGCCCGCGCCTTGAGCGCCGCGTTGGCGGCCAGAGTCAAAGCGGTTTCAGGGACAGCTGGCAAGGGGGGGAACGCGGACAGGGGCTTGAGGGTGAGGCCCGAGCCCTTCAGTATCTTCCGGATCTCCCTCAGTTTGTGCAGGTTGGTGGTGGCGACGACGAGCACCATGCGGTTCAGGTGGCGAGGGTTTCGCGTTCCGGGGCCGAGACCAGCTCGCGCTGGCGCGCGATCAGGCCGCGGATGCCCTGGCCGGCGAGGTCCAGCATGGCGTTCAACTGGTCGCGGGAAAAAGGTTCCTTCTCGGCCGTGCCCTGCACCTCGATCATGCGACCGTCGCCGGTCATGACCACGTTCATGTCCACTTCGGCCTGGCTGTCCTCGGCATAATCCAGGTCGAGCAGGAGTTCGCCACGGACCATGCCCACGGACACCGCGGCCACGAAATCCTTGAGCGGCGATCCGCCGAGCCGGCCTTTTTTCATGAGCCCCTGGCAGGCGTCCGCCAAGGCGAGGTAGGCGCCGGTGATGGCCGCGGTCCGGGTGCCGCCGTCTGCCTGGAGCACGTCGCAATCCAGGAGCACGGTGCGCTCGCCCAGGAGCTTCAGGTCCGTCACGGTCCGCAGGGACCGGCCGATCAGGCGCTGGATCTCCTGCGTGCGGCCCGTGCGGCCGCGGCCGGCCTCGCGCTGGATCCGCTCGGGCGAGGACCTGGGCAGCATGCCATATTCCGCGGTCACCCAGCCCTGCCCCTTGCCCCGCAGGAAGGGCGGCACCTCCTCCTGGACCGTGGCCGTGCAGATGACCTTGGTGTCCCCGGTCTCGATCAGGACCGCGCCCTCGACCTGTTTGAGGTAATTGCGGGTCAGGCGCAGGGGTCTCAGGGCGTCCGCGGCCCTCTGGTTGGTTCTCATCGTCACTTCTCCTCGGCCAGCATGGCCAGGCACCCGTGGGCGCCGTTGTATTCCGGATGTTCGGGCACGGTCACCTTGAACCCGGCTTCCCGCAGGTAGTGGACCAGGGCCAGGTTCCTGGCGCCGCCGCCCACGAACACCAGCTGCTTGAGGGGCCAGCGTTCCAGCATGGGACGCAGGCGCAGGAACACCGAGTGATTGACTCCTGCGCACAGGCGGGCCATGGGCACCCCGTCCGCCACCTTGCCGACGATCTCCGATTCCGCATACACCGCACAGGTGGTCGAAAGATCGGCGGGGTCCAGATGATAGCCGAAAAGCACGTCCAAATCAATGCCCATGACCTGGGCCATGTTTTCCAGGTACCGGCCGCTGCCGGCCGCGCACTTGTCGTTGACCACGAAGTCCTCCACCTGTCCGTCCCGGACGCGCACGGCCTTGGTGTCCTGCCCGCCCAGGTCCAGCAGGCAGAATTCGCCGGGCACGGCGCCCTGGGCGCCGCGGGCATGGGCTTCGATCTCGCTCACCACCAGGGCTCCGGCCAGCTTGACGTTGTGGCGGCCGTAGCCGGTCGCGGCCACCTGGTTCAGCCCGGGCAGTCCGAGGGAGGCAAAATCCAAGGCATAGGTGCCGTCCGGCCGCAGACTGCTGTGGTCGTGGTAAAGCTGAAAAGTCGGGAGGTGAAAGCGCCGGATCTTGCCGTCCCCCGGATCCAAGGCGAACTTGACCTGGCGCGACCCGATGTCAATGCCGAGCTTAGCCACGCCGGTTCCTCTTCTTCTGGCCGAGCATGTGCAGAAAAGCATCCACGCGGGTGCGGGTGCGCCCGTCCAGCGGACCGACCCGGTCGCCTTCCAGGGTGAGCACAGGCAGGCGCAGGTGCTGTCTGAACCCCTGGTCCTCCATCTGGTGATGGCAAAAGGACTGGATGTAGTGGATATACCCGTCCAACTGCCGCAGTTTAGCCTGTTCCTGGATGTCCTTGATCCTCCCAAAAATACTATACGGATAGGTATAATTCAAATATTGATCAAGTAAACCCTTGCTAAATTCGGGCATGGCGAACTGCCGCGCCACTTCATTGAAGACCACGCGGGCGTCTCGCTTCTCGAGGTAATCATAGAGGTCCGTAAACACGCCCGGCACCCCGATCAAACCCAAACGGAGCTCGTTTCCGGTGAACGAACGCGTCGGTTTGCGCAGCAAGGCTTCCAGCTCCCAGCGGAAGTTATCCGGCGCACCCCTGAAATCCGTACAGTTGACCAGGGCCAGCAAATTCTCTTCCCCGGAATAGAGGTTCTCCTGCCAGGTCTTGCGGTCAACTTCATGGGCCAGCACGCGGACCGCGTCCAACCGTTCTTTTTCCTTTTCGACCTGGTCCCACTGCACGCCGAAATATTCCATGAGACGCTGGATTTCGTGGCGGAGCTGTTCCCGGTCCTGGTCATAAGGGTAGGAAAAAGGTATGAATTCCACGCCCAAAGGCATGCACAATTGCAGCATGGTGGTCATGGGCGCGCAGTCCCCCTGCATGACGCCGATCACCACATTGACATTGGTATTGCGGATCACGCTGTATACACCCTTGACCCAGGCGCACACGGTCCGGGGCAAACCCTGGCGTTCCGCTTCATCCAGGAGCACATGCGCAGGATTCCAGGCGATAAATTCATTATTGAGGTCCACGGGAACGCAGCCAGCCGCATAAATCACCTCGACGGGGATCGTGGAGGAAATGCCTATGCGTTCGCTTAAATAGGTCTTTTTCACGCTTTACCCTCGCATCGTTGCGGGCGTGTTTACCTGATTCCCAAGACTGGATGGACCTGAGGGATCAGCCTGGCTCTGGGATGCCTGGCCAAGGCAGCTTTGGAAAACGCGTCAAGTTTCGCGGCCAGGCGCGGAGCGCGCCAGGAAACCCCGGTCACGGGCTGCAAGATCAAATCCCACTCAGGTTTCAAAGATCCGGCCAAAGCAGCTGCCCGTTCAATCTCTCGCAGCGTGGTCTTGGTGCTAAAAACCAGCTTAACACATCCATGCTTTTGAGGATAGAAACCCATAACCCGCCGGTATTTTCCTAGCAATCGCCTCTGGCCGGTGGCAGATGGGAGCTTGATATCCAAGGATATAAAATCAACCCCGGCTATTAGTACCTTATCATAAATGTCCTCTAATCCATTTGTTTCCAATAATATTAAATTGTGTTGTAGATTTTGCTTTAATCCTGTTATAAGTCGTCCTAAAAACTTCGGTTGCTCGGTCGGCTCCCCGCCGGTTACGGCAATGCTATGAACCGGTCCACGGGCCGCCAGCAGGCGTTCAAGCCTGGGCAGTAGATCGGACACCATGACCGGGTTAGGCAGGCGGCGGCATGGTCCCTTGCCAGGGCGAAAAAACCAGTCAGAAGGCCGTTGCGCCCGGCTCCAGCGGGTGTCGCAATAGCGGCAGCGCTGTCTGCAGCCAGCCAGGCGGATGAAGAGCTGCCGTCTGCCCACCCAGCTGCCTTCTCCCTGGTGGCTGATAAAGACTTCAGAGAGATACCCGGGGGCTTCCCGTTCATTCTTCATAGCGCGCGTAGGCCCGGGACGATTCCCACACGGTGACCGCGTGCACCTGAACCGGAAAGCCGTCAAGCCCCTGGCGGCACTGCCGGTAGATCTCGCGGGCCAGGTTCTCGGAGGTGGGATTGATTTCGCCGAACTCCGGCAGGCTGTTTAGAAAGGCGTGGTCAAAGCGGCTCAGGACCCGCTGCAGGGTCTGCTTCAGTTCCTTGAAATCCATGGCCAGGCCCAGGTCATCCAGCCCCTCGGTGCTGACCTCGAGGCGGACCTTCCAGTTGTGACCGTGGAAGTGTTCGCACTGGCCCTGGTATTCCCGCAGCTGGTGGGCGGCCGAAAAATCCTGTTCCACGCCGACGATAAACATGCGCAATCCCCTCAGACCGCGATGCGGCGAACAGGTCCCAAACGGCTGCCCCACAGGGTGGCGCCGACCTGGATGAATTGATCCGGCACGTCGGTGACCAGGAACAGTTCCCTGCCGCCGCGGCCGCCCGCCGCGGGCGCCAGCAGCCCCATGCGCTTCAAGGTTCCGCGCAGTTCCTGGGCGACTTCCTCGGCCGAGTCAATGATCCGGACCCCGGTCCCGCAGACGCGGCGGATCACGGGTTTCAAAGCCGGGTAATGGGTGCAGCCCAGGATCAGGGTGCGGATCTTTTTCCCCAGGAGGGGCCGCAGGTAAATGCGGACGACCTGTTCGGCGACCGGACCTTTGAGCCACCCTTCCTCCACCAGCGGCACGAGGAGCGGGCAGGCCCGAGAGAACACTTTTGAACCGGGTTTCAGCCGGTTGATGGTCTTGGGGTAGAGCATGGAATGCACGGTGGCCCGGGTGCCGATCACGCCGACCGGTCCCGGCGCCGAACCCGCGGTTGCGGCCCTGGCCCCGGGCAGGATCACGCCCAGAATGGGGATCTTCAGCATCCGCCGGAGCGCGGGCAAGCTGTAGGCCGAGGCCGTGTTGCACGCCACCACCAAGGCTTTGATCTTGCGCTCGAGGAGCCGGCGGACGCACTCCCGGGTAAACCGGACCACGGTCTCCCCGGCCTTGCTGCCGTACGGCGTCCGGGCCGTGTCGCCCAGATAAACAAGGTGTTCGTCCGGCAGGGCGCGGCGGATGGCGCGCATGACCGTGAGCCCCCCCACGCCGGAGTCAAAAATCCCGATCGGCCGGAACTGCTGGATGCGGGCGTTCAGCGCCATTGCCGGTCCGACCGGAGCTTGTATTCGATGGAATCAGCCAGCGCTTCCCAGGAGGCTTCGATGATATTGGTCGAGACGCCCACCGTGCCCCACGCCGTGCGTTCATCCTGGCTTTCGATGAAGACCCTCACCCTGGATGCGGTCCCGGTCTTGGAATCGAGCACGCGCACCTTGAAATCCACCAGGCGCATTTTTCGCAGCTTGGGAAAGTAGGGTTCCAGCGCCTTGCGCAGGGCGCTGTCCAGGGCGTTGACCGGCCCGTCGCCTTCGGCCGCGGTATGCACCAGCTTCCCCTGGATCCTCAGTTTCAGGGTGGCTTCGGTCACCAGTTTTTCCTCGCGCTGCTCCACGATGACCCGATACCCTTCCAGGTCGTAGAACGGCCGGTTCTGCTTGAGCTGCCGTTCCATGAGCAGGCGGAAGCTGGCGTCGGCGCCTTCATATTTATAGCCGCCGTGTTCGAGCTGTTTGACCCGGTCAATGATCTTCCTGGCTTCTTCGGAGCCGGCCTTGAGGTCCACGCCCATCTGGTTGGCTTTAAACAGGACCGAGGCCACGCCCGCCTGCTCCGAAATAATCAACCGCCGTTCGTTGCCGACCAGCTTGGGCGCGACGTGCTCGTAGGAGAGCGGGGTTTTGCGCACCGCGTCCACGTGCAGCCCGCCTTTGTGCGCGAAGGCGTTCAGCCCGACATAGGGATTGTATTCCCTGGGCAGGACATTGGCGATCTCGGTCACCGCCCTGGAGACCATGGTCAGTTTGGCCAACTTGGCGGGCGGCAGACAGGACATGTCCAGTTTGAGCTGCAGATTGGGGATGAGTGAACAGAGATTGGCGTTCCCGCAGCGCTCGCCGTAGCCGTTGATCGTGCCCTGGACCATCCGGGCGCCGGCGCGCACCGCGGCCAACGAGTTGCCCACGGCCAGTTCAGTGTCATTGTGCGCATGGATGCCCAGGGGCGTTTTCACCGCCGCCCGCACGGTGCTGGTGACAGTCCGTATGTATTCCGGCATGGTGCCGCCGTTGGTGTCGCACATCACCAGCCAGGACGCACCCGCTTCGGCCGCGACTTTCAGCACCTCGAGGGCATAGCCGGCATTGGCCTGGTAGGCGTCGAAGAAGTGCTCGGCGTCAAAAAAAACTTCGCGCTTTTTCGAAACCAGGTAATGGACGCTGTCCTTGATCATGCGCAGGTTTTCTTCAAGCGTCGTGCGCAGTACCTCGCGCACATGCAGGTCCCAGGTCTTTCCCACCAGCGCGATGACCGGCGCGCCCGTGTCCAGCAGGGTCTGGATCGCCGGGTCCTGGTCCACCCGGTATTTGGCCCTCCGGGTGCTGCCAAAAGCCACCAGCCGGGCATGCCGGAGCGGCTTTTTTTTGATCCGCTGGTAAAATTCGAGATCCTTGGCATTGCCGGGCGCGGGGTATCCGCCCTCGATGTAGTGGACGCCCAGGTCGTCAAGCAATCGGGCAATGGCCAGCTTGTCCTCCAGGGAGAATGCTATCTCCTCGGCCTGGGCCCCGTCCCGCAGGGTGGTATCATAGACCATGATCTTCGACATGTCAGCGCCCTTTCCCGCCGCCGGTTGTCGAGGAACGGAAATCCTTGATTTCAACCTGAAGCGTGCTGGTTTGATTCCAGACATTTTCCGACGCAAATCCGGCAATATCAATCAAATTATGCAGGGCCGCGTCGGAAACCCTCTGGGCCAGACCGAACCCGATCGCATCCAGGAAGCGGCCTCGGCTGTCCCTGAGCTTGAGTTTCAGGTGCTTCTCCCCCGCCACCCGGGGCGGGAGGCAGACCTCCAATCCCGTGAACGCCAGCAGGGGCCGCGGGTTCTGAAACCCGAACGGTTCGAACTGGCGCAGTTCGGCGATCAGGCGTGGAGAGAGGTCCGCGACCCCGGCCAGCGCATCCAGGCTCAGGCGCGGGGCCAGTGTCACCCCGGCCAGCCGGCTTGCGGCCTCGGCCTGAAGGGCCGTGTCAAACGCCCCCAGATTGTCTTCCCCGAGAGACACCCCGGCGGCCAGTTCATGGCCGCCCCACTGCCGCAGAAGCCCGGCCACGCCGGCCAGAACCTCGTGCAGGGGAAAACCGGCGACGCTGCGGGCCGATCCGCGAAGATGCTGCTTTTCGCGGGTCAGCACGAAACAGGGACGCCCGTACTTTTCGCAAAGGCGGGAGGCTGCCAGCCCGACCACGCCGGTCGGCCAATCCCGCCCCACCGCCAAAAGCACGCGGGGCAATTCCGGCTGGGCTTCGATCTGGGCCTCGGCCTGGGCCAGCACTTCCTGTTCCAACCCCTGCCGCGCCTGGTTTTGCTCCTGAAGAAAGGCGGCCAGCGCCTCGGCCCCGGCCGCGTCCTGGGCAAGGAGCAAGTCCAGCCCCTGGCGCGCGTCTCCCAGGCGGCCGGCGGCGTTGAGCCGGGGGCCCAGTCTAAACGCCACATCCACGGACCCGATGGGCCGGTCTCCCAGTCCCGCGGTTCTGGCCAGGGCTCGAAGCCCCAAGCGCTGACCGCGATTCATGACCGCGAGGCCGGCGCGGACCAACAGGCGGTTTTCTCCCAATAGCGGCACGACGTCCGCGACCGTCCCCAATGCCACCAGGTCCAAAAACCGGCGCATCTGCTCCGGATCCTGTTCGCCCAAGGCCGCCGCCGCGGCGCGCGCCACCTGAAACGCCACGCCCACGCCGGCCAAAGACCGTAGATCCGCGTCCGTTCCCAGCTTGGGATTGACGACGACCAGCGCATCCGGCAGCTGGACGCCGGCTTCGTGGTGGTCCGTGACCACCACGTCCAGGCCCCGCGCGCGAGCGAGCGCAACCTCCACGGCGGCCGTGATCCCGCAGTCCACGGTCACCAGCAGGCGCGCGCCGGAAGCGGCGATCGCCTCCACGGCCGCCGCGTGCAGGCCGTACCCGTTCTCCATGCGGTGCGGCAGATACGCGTCCGCGGTCCCCCCGCGGGACCGAATAAATTCCAGCAGGAGCGCGGTGGCGGAGAGCCCGTCCACGTCATAGTCGCCGTACACCGCGATCCGTTCCCCGCCGCGCACGGCCTGGGCCAGGCGCTGCCCGGCCGCTTCGGCGCCGGGGATATCCGTGTATGGCCTGAAGCGGGGAGCCGGCGGCTGTAAAAAAAGCCGCGCCCGCTCCTCGTCCAGCCCCCGGCGCAGCAGAATTTCAGCCACCAGCGGCAGGACGTTCAACGCGCGGGCCAGCGCTTCGATCCTCTCCGGGTTGACCGGAGCAGGATCCATCCATTGTTTTTTCATGCCTGAAGCTCGCATTTCTGAATAATGCCGGAAAATCAGCGGTGGGGAAACGGGACGGCCGCCGGAAGGTGACTGCAATAAGCGCGCGCCGCCCTCAGGTGGAAACCCTCAGCAGTTCTTCGTAGGAGGTCACGCCGGCCAGCGCTTTTTTCGCCACCAAAGTCCGCAAGGAGATGAACCCCGGCGTTTCGGCAATCGTCTTTTTCATGACCGCGGCCGGCGCCTTGCTGAACACCATCTCTCGCAACCCTTCCCGGACCGGGATAATTTCAAAAACCGCCTGCCGCCCGCGATAGCCGGTCTGCGAACAATTCTCACAGCCCTTGCCCCGGTACAGCATCACCTTGCGCCCGGCCGGCGCGCCCAAATACTTGGTGATCTCGGCCGACGCTTCGTAGCTCTCCTTGCACTGGCTGCAGATCACGCGCACCAGGCGCTGGTTGACCACCGCGCTCAGGGACGATCCGACCAGGTACGTTTCCAACCCCATGTTGATCAAGTATTGGATCGCGGCCACACCGTCATTGGCATGCAGGGGAGCGATGACCAGATGTCCCGTAGGCACCGCGTCCAGCACCAGGCGCGCCAGTTCCACGTCGTTCAGCCCGCCCACCAGCAGCACGTCGGCATCCTGCGCCAGCATCGCTTTCACGCCGGAGAGATAGGTCACGCCGCGTTTTTCGTTGACCATGACCTGGTTGATGCCCGGCAGGGAGTGATCCGCCGCTTCGTCCACGGACGAAACATTGCGGCTGGGCTGATTGAGCGCATTTAAGGTGGCATAGGCGGTCGTGGATTTGCCGGATTGCCGCGGGCCGCTGAGGATGATCAGGCCGTACGGCTGGGCCAGCAGGCGGCGATAGGTTTCCAGCTGGGGAGCTTCCATGCCCAGTTTTTCCAGATCCAGGGCCACGCCATCGGCGTTCAAGATGTGCATCACGACTTTCTCGCCCCAGAGGGTGGGCGCGATAAAAATGGAAAGCGTGACCTCGCGTCCTGGAATTTTCAGCCGCAGGCGGCCTTGCTGGGCCTGTCCCTTGGCCTGGGTGTCCATTTCCGCCATGGTTTTCAGGCGCACGGCCAGCGCATTAGCCAGAGACCGCGGCGGCGATTGCACTTCCTGCAGCACCCCGTCAATCCGCCAGCGGATGCGAAAACTTTTTTCGTACGGCTCGAAATGGATATCCGTGGCATTCACTTTGGAGGCTTCGGCCAGCACGCTGGTGAGAAAATTGATGACCGGCGTGTCGCCCGGCCCGCTGGCCGTGGCCGTGGGGATGGCGGACATCGGTTCGGGCCCGCTGTCCGCCGACGAAGCGGCCGCGGCCGCGGCGGCCGCCATGCTGGACGCCGGCGGCGCCGAGGCCGCAGCAGGCTTGGCCGCCAGGGTGGGCGGCGCCGCGCCGAAGGTATCGTCGCTGACCGAGGCTTTCACCAGTTCTCCGGTCTCCTCTTCCTTGAAACCGAACTGCTTATCCAGCGCTGTCTTGATCTCCTTTTCCGAGGAAAGGCGCAATTCCAGGTCGCAGCGGGTGGTCAGCTTGATGTCGTCCGCCACGAACACGTTGGTGGGATCGGCCATGGCGATGGTCAGGGTGTTCCCTTTTTTACTCAGGGGAATGACATGCTGGGTCCGCATGAGGGTTTCCGGCATCAACTTCAGCAAGGCCGGCTGGATGTTCTGCATTTCGGCCAGCGAAACGTACGGAACGCCCATCTGCGTGCCCAGGAAGGCCATGAGAACCTCGAGCGTGACATACCCCTTGCGCACCAGGACCTCGCCGACCTTCTCGCCGGTCACTTTCTGTTCCTGAAGGCATTCCTGGAGCTGTTCCTGGGTGATGATCTCCTCGTCCAGGAGCATCTCGCCGATCCGGTGTCCTTTGCTGGTCGCCATAGTTCCTCCGCTTTCACTGCTCCACCGAAAGCGGAGGAGCAGAGCAATGGAGCAATAGACAATAGCGCAAGAGAGCTCCAGTGCGGTCTATTGTTCTACTGCCCGATTTTCATCGTCCGTTTGCTAGCTGCCGAAAAGTCCGAACAAGCCTTTTTTCTTCTCCTGCTTCTTCACTTCGCCTTCGTCCGCGGGTTTGTCCGACTTGACTTCCGGGTACTCCACGGATTTTCCGCGTTCAAAGGTCTTGTGCTTGGTGGTGTCGTGGCGGTCGGGCATCTTGGTGTCCGACTGCTCCCGGGTGAACTGGCTGATTTCCGATTCCGACAATCCAGAATTGGGGGTGATCTTGATCGCCTGTTCCTTGCCCGTGCCCAGGTCCGTGGCCGACACGCGCACAATGCCGTTCGCGTCCACGTCGAAGCAGACCTCGATTTGCGGCACCTCCCGGGGAGCGGGCGGAATCCCGATCAGATCGAAGGTCCCGATCAGTTTGTTGTCGGCCGCCATGGGCTTCTCGCCCTGGAAGACCTGGATGCGGACAAAAGTCTGATTGTCCTTGGCGGTCGAGAAGATCTCGGCTTTGCGCACCGGAATGGTGCTGTTCTTCTCGATGATCTTCGACATCATGCCGCCCTCGGTGCGGATGCCCAGCGAAAACGGGGTCACGTCCAGGAGCAGGATGTCGCGGATGTTGCCCTTGAGCACCGAAGCCTGAATGGCGGCGCCCGCGGCCACGGCCTCATCCGGGTTGACCCCGGCGTACGGTTCTTTGTTGAAGAGCCGGCGCACGGTTTCGCGCACTTTGGGCATGCGGGTCATGCCGCCGACCAGCACGACCTCGTCAATGTCGGCGGGTTTGAGCCCCGCGTCGCGCAGGGCCGCCTCGCAGGGCTTGACCGTGCTTTCGATCAAATCCTTGGTCAGTTCCTCCAGTTTGCCCCGGGTGAGCTTGGTGGCCAGGTGCTTGGGGCCGGAAGCATCCGACGCGATGAAGGGGAGCGAGAGATCCGCCACCGGTTTCTCCGAGAGTTCGCACTTGGCTTTTTCACCGACTTCCTTCATGCGCTGGAGCGCGATCCGGTCCTTGCGCAGGTCAATATTTTCCTTTTTCAGAAAATCCTCGATCAGCCAGTCAATGATCCGCTGGTCGAAGTCGTCTCCGCCCAGGTGGGTGTCGCCGGACGTGGCCTTGACTTCGTACACGCCGTTGCCCAGCTCCAGGATGCTGAAGTCGAACGTTCCCCCGCCCAGGTCATAGACCACGATCTTGCGCTTGGTCTTGCGGTCGAATCCCGAGGCCAGGGAGGCAGCCGTGGGTTCGTTGATGATGCGCAAGACCTCCAGGCCGGCGATCCGGCCTGCGTCTTTGGTCGCCTGGCGCTGGCTGTCGTTGAAATAAGCCGGACAGGTGATCACGGCCTTCTCGATCTTTTCCCCCAGGTGCGCCTCGCAGTCGCGTTTGATTTTTCCCAGGATCATGGCCGATATTTCCGGCGGCGAGTAGTTGCGGTTGTTGACCCGCACCCGCACATCCCCGTTGCTGGCCGCCACCAGGGAATACGGCACCAGCTCGCGGTCCTTCTGCACCGCGGGATCTTCCAGCTTAAGCCCCATGAACCTTTTGATGGAAAAAACCGTGGTCTCGGGGTTGATCACTTCCTGCCGCTTGGCCGGCTCCCCCACCGCGACCTCGTTGTTCTTCATGAAGCTCACGACCGACGGGGTGGTGCGCATGCCTTCGGCGTTGGGAATGATGACCAGCTCGTTTTCTTGCATGATCGCGGCGCACGAATTGGTGGTGCCGAGGTCAATGCCGATGATTTTGGACATGCCAACCGCCTTTCTTTCGCAACCCGCCGCTTACTTCTTGCTCAGATCATCCAAGCGCCGCAGGGTGCGCTGGATTTCCTGGTCCTTGGGCAAAAGCAGTTTGACCTTCTTGAAATAGGTCCGGGCTTCTTCCACCTTGTCCATCTCCACCAGGCACAAGGCCATATTATACAGGGCCTCGGGGAACTTCGGCCACTGCAGGACCGCTTCGCGGAATTTGGCCAGCGCTTTGGTCTTCTGCCGGCTGTAGAGGGCCAGGCCCGCGTTGAACTGCGCGACCGCGGCCTGCCACTGTTTTTTCTGCTTGCCCTGGAAGAACCAGAACCGCCGTTCGGGCGCTTTCCGTTTGAGCGGGCAATAGATCTGAAAATTATAGATCTTTCGCTTTTGGGGATCGGAAAGGGTCTGATAGGCCTCCACGACCTTCGAGGTCATCAGGTGTGCCCAGTCCGCCCGGTCCGGGTTGTGGTCCGGATGGTATTTGTACAACAGCATGCGGTAGGCGGACTCAATCTCTTCCCGGTTCGCCGCCGGGTAAACTTCCAGGATTTCATAAAAATTCTGCTCGGTCGCCATGCGGTTCCCTTTATTCCATGAACATTTTTACTTTCGTTCGTCACCCCGGCCCAGTCCTGGCGGATTTGGGCCAGGGCGGAAGCCGGGGTCCAGAATGTCTTTTAAATCATTGCCTCTGGATACCGGCTTTCGCCGGTATGACATTAAAACGCAAAACCATCAAGCCAGGCAGGACGACTTGCCCGTGTTTTTGGCAACAGATCAGAACTTCGCGCCGGTCACGCGGTAGACTTCCAGCGTGTCCCCGCTGTCCGGCAATTGCAGATCCTCGACCTTTTCACCCCGGATCAGGTTGGTGACGCGCCGGAATACGTCCCCCGCGACCATGACGACGGAAAAAGCCTGGTTGCTCATCTTCTGGGTAAAGCTCAGGTAATCCCGGATCACCTCGGTCACGGCGAGGCCGCGCTGCGTCAGCAGCGATCCGCCGGCCTCCCCCGAGCACACGCCCAGGGAAATGAACAGGGGTTTTTCGCTGCGCGCCACGCGCCGTTTGTTGATTTCAGCCAGCGCTTTCTGAACATTGACCGCCGTAATGACGGCGCGCCGGTCGTCGTCCTGGTGCGGCTGCGGCACCCCGAAGACCGCCAGAAACTGGTTCTCGGTGAACTTGTAGACCTGGCCTTCGTATTCAAACAGGGTGTGCACGAATTTTTTAAAATACGCTTCCAAGGCTTCAGAAAAACTGGCCGCGTCCTCGGAGGTCGCCTGCTGCGACACCTGGCTCAGGTCGGCGAACAGAACGGTAACCGGATGCCGTTTCCCGTCGGCTTCGGGCGTCACGGACACGGAGGCGTCAATAAACCGTTCCTGGGCTTCTTTGGTGATGTACAGCTCGAACGACGCCTTGATTTTTTCCACTTCCTTCAGTTCGTCCGCCACCACGTCGAACGCGTCCTTGATGCGCACTTTTTCCTTCAGTTCCTGCACCATCAAGTTGAAACTCTGGGTCAGGAGACCGATTTCATCCCGGCTTCTCACCGGCGCGGTGACGCCCAGGTCGCCTTTGGCCACCCTGGACATGGCCGCGGTCAGCTCGGCGATCGGACGCGTGACGGTTTTGGACACCCAGAGCGCGCCGCCGAACCCGACAATGATCATGACCAGGGTGAGAAGAATGTTGCGGACTTTGGCGAACATAATTTCCCGTTTGAGAGCCAGCAGGGAGAAGCGCAGATTGACCGTGGCCACGCGCTCGTTCTCCACCACGATGTCGCCGGAAATCTTGGCGGTGTTCCCGGCCGGGAAGGCGTACTGCGCGAGCTTGAGCAGGGAATCCATGCTTTCGTCCATGCCCTGCAGGGACCGGTCAAGCTGGGCCGCGGTGGCCGGGTTCAGGGTGAAGGCCTTGATATCGCCTCCGGTGTCCACGATCGAAATATAGATAATATTGGCGTCGAGGTTCCTGACCACCTTGATGAACTCCTGAAAGATGGGCCAGGACACGCGTTCACCGGCCAGGGGTTCGATCAGTTTCAGCGCCGCGACCATGTTCCCCACATCGGTCATACGCTTGTCCATTTCCTGGATTTTGACCTGTTCTTCCTGGATGATGGAAAAATAGGAAACCACGCCCATCATGAGCGCCACCAGGGCGATCACCAGGATGGTGATTTTATAGGTTAGGCCGAACGCCGCTCGTTTTTTAGTTTGCGCCATGGTGTAATCCCGGGTTCCGCACTTGCACCCCTCCGCTCACCCTCCCACCGTGCAGACGCGAAAGGGTATCTCGGTCCGGCCCCAGGTCCCTGAGGTCGAGGGGGGCGTGATCTTCAGATGCCCCGCAGCCTGCTGCGGGAAGTTTCACTGGGCGAGATAGGTAAAGCCATAAACACTGCGGTCAAAGGAACCGACCACTAAAATGCCGTCCGAGATCACCGGCGAGGAATTCACCGCGCCCTGAGTGGCGTACGCCCATCTGGCTTTGCCGTCGCTGGCGCGCACGGCCGCCACGGAACTGCCGGCGCCGACATAAACCGTGCCGTTGAATTCCACCGGCGAGGACAGGATGGCCCCCTCCTGCTTCGCCTTCCAGACCATCCCGCCCGAGGAGGCGCTGAGGGCGTACAGGGTTTTATCCTTGGACCCAACGTAGAGATACTTGCCGGACAAACAGGGCGACGAAGAGACCCAGCCCAGGGTGGCCGCCTTCCAGGCCAGCTCGCCTGTTTCCAGGTTCAAGGCGTAGATGTTCTTGTCGTCCGAGCCGAAATACACCTTGTCCTCGCCGATGGCCGCGCTGGAGAAAATCTGTTTCTCGGCTTTATAGCTCCACTTCACGGACCCGTCCGCGGTGGAGAGGGCGTAAAAAGTCCCGCCCAGGGTTCCCACGTACAGAACGCCGTCGCGTATCTTCGGGCTTCCGGCCACGGGCCCGTCCAGGGCTTTTTTCCAAACCGCCGCGCCGTTGGCGGACGAAAAAGCGTGAATCTGCCCGTCCATGGATCCGATGTAAACCACCCCGCCCACCACGGCCGGGCTGGAATAATTGATGGCGTCGCCGGTCATGGCGCGCCACAGCAGGCTGCCGTCCTTGGCGCTGAGGCAGTAAAGATAAGTATCCATCGAGCCAACGAACACCTTGCCGCTGACCACGGCCGGCGAGGAGGTCACGCCCGCGCCGGTGGCTTTCTCCCAGATCTGCCGGCCGTCCTTGGCGTTGATCGCGTATACTTTGCCGTCCCCGGAACCGATGAACGCGACGCCTCCCACCACGGCCGGCGAACTGTCAATTTGCTCGCCAGTGCGGTATTTCCACTGCAGGTCCAAAGGCGGGGTGAGCGGGGCGCCGGACGCCGGGCAATTTTTATCATTTTGACGGAACATGGCCCAGCCCGTGGCCTTGGCGCTGGAAACAACCGGCGCCGCGGCCTGTTCAGCCGGTTTGGTTTCATCCTGAACCGGTGGAACGGCCTGGATCTTTTCCTCGACCGCCGCGATCTCACGCTGGATTTTTTCCACCTGACGGCGCGCCGTCGTGCCGCCGCCGCGCTGGGCGGCTTCCAGGGCCAGGCGCAGCTCCTCCAGCTTTTTCTGCTGCTCGGCGATGATCCGCTGCTGCTCCGCGGCTTTCTGCTGGGTTTGCACATTGCCCGAAACATTGAACTGGATCTTGATTTCTTTTTCCTTGCTGGGACCGCCGCACCCCAGCAGGGCGGCCGTCAACAGAATGGCGAGGGAAATAGCGGCAGGGTGGCGCAAAGGCATGGGTTTGGGCTCCTTCATTCCCGGAACACACTAGGATGCGGAATAGGAAATACTTACAGATTCTAGCACGCGTCAATTTAAATTGTCAATCTTGCTCTACCTATTTTGGCAAGTGAGATGACGGAAATTCCAGGAAAGGAACCACATTATAAGCAGAAGTCGCCTTCCGCTAGTTCAAAGCCATTTCCTCGGAAGTCTCCGGAGCCTCCTCCGGAACGACCTGCCGGGCTTCGGTCTCTCCTTTGAACTTGACCGAGATCAACCTGGAAACGCCAGATTCCTGCATGGTCACGCCGAAAAGAATATCCGCCGTTTCCATGGTCAGTTTATTGTGGGTAATGACGATAAACTGGGACAACGCCGCAAAATCGCGCAAAATCTTGCAGAACCGCATGGTATTGGCGTCATCCAGGGGAGCGTCCATCTCGTCGAATATGCAGAACGGACTGGGTTTGATCAAGTAAATGGCGAACAAGAGCGCAATCGCCGTCAACGCTTTTTCCCCTCCGGAAAGCAGGGAGATATGCTGCAAACGTTTTCCCGGCGGGCGGGCGATGATCTCGATCCCCGTTTCCAGCAGATCCATCTCGTCCACCAAAACCAGATCCGCCTCGCCGCCGTTGAAGAGCCGCCTGAAAACCTCCTTGAATTTTTCCCGGACCGCGGCGAAGGTCGCGGAGAACCGTTCGCGGCTTTCCTGGTTGATACGCGTGATCAGGCGCTGCAGCTTTTCCTTGGATGCTTTGAGATCGTCCAGTTGCTGCGAGAGGAACGTATAACGCTGCTGAAGTTCGTCGTATTCCTCCACGGCCACGAGGTTCACCGCGCCCATGGCCGCGAGCTTGGTCTTCAGTTCTTCGATGCGCTCCGGGCCGGTCTCCTCCACCGCGGGGTCGCCGCCCGCATCGGTCCCGTCCTGGGGAGATTCGGGTTCCAGCGCCAGATTCAGGCGGTATTCCTGCTCCAGGTAACTTTCCAGGGTCTGCAGCGCCAAGCGCTGCCGGGTCTGCTCCAGCTCGTGCCGGTGGGCGTCGCCTCGCAGCCGGTCCAGCACGGTATGCAGTTCCCGCCACGCGTGGTCCCGCGCTTCCTTGTCCGCGCGCAGGTGCTCGCGGCGATCCCGGATCTCGGCCACGCCCCGCTCCAGCTCTTCGCGGCGGCCGGCCAGGGCCTGCAGCCAGCCCTGACGTTCCTCGCGCTGAACGTCGAGCTCGGCCAGGCGGTCCCGCGCGCCCTCCCACACGGTCTGTTTCTCGGCCTGCTGACCGGCCAGCGCATCCGCCTCCGCAGCCAGCCGCTCGTTCTCGGCTTCCAGCGCGCGCAGCTGCTCCTCCCGGGCGGCCACCGAGACACGGAGGGTGCCGGCCTGGTAGGACCGCTGTTCGAATTCCTGCCGCAGATGTTCGATCTCCGCCTGGGCCGACAGCAGCTGTTCCTGGGTCTCCTGTTCCGCCTGGCCGCTGTCACGCACCTGCCGCTCCGCCTCCAGCCGCTCCTCTTCAACCTGCCGCAGCGCTTGGTCCAGCGCCTGATATTCACCGCCCCAGGTGCCGGACTGTCGCTCCACTTCCGCCAGCTGCGATTCGACCCGTTCCAGGCTTTTTTCCAGCTGGGCATCGCGGATTTCCAGTTCGTGCACTTCCCCGCGCAAGGCGGACAGGCCGCCGAGGATTTCCTCAAGCTGGCGGCGGGTGGATTCGGCTTCGGTCTGGGTTCTCTGCTGGTTGCTGGACAGGAGGCCGATCTGCAGGCGCAGTTCCTCGCATTCGCGTTCCCGTCCCAGCAGCCCGCGTTCGTGCAGATCGGCACTGCCGCCGGTCATCCAGCCTTCCCGTTCAAACACTTCACCGGCCAGCGTCACCAGGACGCACCGGGCGCCGTCCGCGCGCGCCCTCCTGGCGGCGTCGCGGTCCTCCACCAGGGCCACCTGGTCCAGCAGCGCGTCGAAGAGCGGCCGGAAGCGTTCGTCAATTTTGACCAGGGAACCCGCCCACCCCACGATACCCGCGCCCCCCAGCCAGGCCGGTTCCTCGTCGAGCGTGAAGCGGGAAGGGTCGGTATGGGCGCCCAGGCGTTCCAGCGGGATCACGGTCGCGCGCCCCCGGTTCTCCTCGGACAGAAAATCCAGCACGGCCAGGGCCTGGGCTTCGGTTTCCACCAGGATATACTGCAATTTCCGCCCGAGCCAGGCCTCCAACGCCAGTTCGTACCTCTGCTCTGTCCGCATAAAAGCCGCCACCGGCCCCAGCACGCCGGGCAGTCGCTCCGGACGCGCGTTGTGTTCCAGCAGAACGGCTTTGGCGCCGGCCTCATAGCCTTCCAGCCCGCTCTGCAGTTCCTCGATCCAGCTCAAGCGGGACGTGAGCTGGGTCTGGGTGGTGCTGAAATTTTCCAGCATGGCGTTCAGCGTGCCGAGCACCTGTTCCACCCGTTCCTGCTCGCTCTCCAAATGCGCGCGTTCCGCGTTGAGCGATTCCACCGCGGCCCGCAACCCGTCCCGGTCCGCAACCAGCCGGCTTTTTTCCTCGGCCATGTCCCGGCTCTGGCCGGCCAGCGCTCCCAGCTGCTGCTGCAGCCGGTCGCGCTGCTGCGCCAGTTCGGCGCGGCGTCCGGAAAGGTTCTGCAGCGTTCCGCGCCAGCGGGCGGTTTCGTCCACCATCTGCAGCAAACGGGTCTGGCGTTCCTGCACGGCCTGGACCTTGGTCTTGAGCTCCTGCTCCAGCTGGCGCAGGCGCTCCTCCACTCCCTCCAGTTCGCGCTTTTCGCGTTCGCGTTCCGCCTGCTTTTGGGTCCGGGCCGCTTGCAGGTCGTTGCGCTGGCGCCGGCACTCCTCGGCCCGGCCGCCGAGCTGGCTGGACTCCTCGGCCAGCCTCTGCATCTCGCCCCGCAGATCCTGCTGGCGCAGGGTCGAAGTCGAAAGGAACTCCTCGGTTTTGACCGTTTCTTCGGTGACGCGCTGCCAGGCGGTCTGAAGGTCGGCGGCCCGGCTTTCGGCTCCGGCCAGTTCCGCGCCCAGGCGGTCGAGTTCTTCGCTGAGATGGCGCTGCTGGTGCTCGTTCTGCTCCACCTGCTGGCGGCAGGTTTCCCATTCACGTTCCACGCGGCGCAGTTCCCGTTTGAGCTGGTGCAGTTCGCGCCGGCCCCGGGACACCTCCAGCGTGGTCAGTTCCTGCTTCAGTTCCTGGTACTTGCGCGCCTTCTGCACCTGGCGTTCCAGCGAATTGATCTGGCGCTTGACCTCGACGGCGATGTCGTTCACGCGCAGGAAATTCTGTTCGGTCGCTTCCAGCTTGCGCAGGGATTCTTCCTTGCGGGATTTGTACTTGGAGATCCCGGCTGCTTCCTCGAACACGAACCGCCGGTCCGCGGGGCGCGAAGAAACGATCAGGTCAATCTTCCCCTGCTCCAGGATGGAATAAGCGTTGGTGCCGATGCCCGTATCCATGAACAGGTCATGGATGTCCCGCAGGCGGCAGGGCACCTTGTTGATGAGATACTCGCTCTCGCCGGACCGGTAGGTCCGCCGCGTGACCATGATCTCGTCCTGGTCGCTGCGCAGCTTGCGGTCGTGATTGTCAATGGTCAGCGTAACTTCCGCCATGCCGACCGCCTTGCGCAGATCCGTGCCGTTGAAGATGACATCCTCCATGTGGCTGCCGCGCAGGGCTTTGGCGCTTTGTTCTCCCAGTACCCACCGGATCGCGTCCACGACATTGGATTTTCCGCAGCCATTGGGACCGATGATGGAAGAGATGCCCGGTTCGAAATCCAGGCTGGTATGGTCAACAAAAGACTTGAAGCCTTGCATTTCCAGACGCTTAAAATGCACGCGCACAACTCCTTTACCCCAAAATATTGGGGTACGTTCATGAATAGACCACTATGAGGAACAGTCTTAGCACATATCATATACCAAATTTTGTGATTTTGAAAAGCAAAAAACACCATATACTGTGCGCTTTTGGTTTTATATTTGAATATAAGGAGTTATGCGCAGGCTGGCAGAGGTGAATGACCTGGAAAATCCAGATCAGATCCCCCAGAGTGCGATCCGGGCGCGATCAGCATCGGCCACGGTTTTTTCTCGGTGCAGGAAGAGGGTATGGTTGGCGGAAAAGGCCAGCACCGTGGCGCCGGCCTTGTGCATGTTCTGGATGGTCAAGGGACCTATCACCGGCACGTCGAAGCGGAAATCCTGGTTCGGCTTGGTGACCTTCACCACCACCGCTCCGCCACGGGAAATTTCCCCGGCCCGAAGAATGCAGGCGTCGGTCCCTTCCATGGCTTCGACGGCCACCACCGTCTGATTTTTCACAACCACGGTCTGGCCGATGTCCGCCGCCGCCACGTGCCGGGCCATCCGGTATCCGAACTGAACATCCTTGCGCTCCTGCCGGCTGGGACGGTGTTTGGTCAGGCAGCCGGACGGCGGCAGATAGGCCTTGAGCCACGGCAAGGGCGAGATCAGGCGGATGCCTTCCTGCGCCAGGGTGTCGGCCACTGCGCCCAGGATCGCATTGGCGCGTTTGTCCTTCAAGCCCGCCAGCAGCCGCACCGCGCGCCAATCCAACCGGAAAAGGTTGAACACCCTGCGGTGCTTGACCACGCCGGCCAGCACCGCCTCGGTTGCGCCGGCGGTCTTGAGGAGCCGGATCAATCGGCCGACCTGGCCCAGGCTGGACCAGTGCCAGGCGTCCACGCTGCGCGCCAGGGCAGGGTCGGTTTCCCCCCGGAACCCGACCGCCACCACGCGGCGTCCGTGTTCGCGCGCAGCTTGGGCCACTGCCAGGGGAAAATCGCCCCAGCCGGCGATCAGGCCGAGCGTGCGCGGGGCCGGGGAAGGCTTCATTTGGCGATGCCGCGTTCCGAGGATTTGATGAAGGCGACGAGGAGAGCGATCTCGGGCGAGGCCGGTTCGGCTTCCAGCCGTTCCAGGGCCTGGGAGATGTTCAGTTTGGAACGGTAGAGGATCCGGTAGGCCCGCTCGACCACCGCCATCTGCTCCGGCGTGAACCCTTTCCGCTCCAGCCCGACGCGGTTGACGCCCGCGATCCTCAGGGGCGTGCCGCCGCAAAGGATGAAGGGCGGAACGTCCTTGGGCACGCGCGAGCCGCCGCCGATCATGGCGTAGGAACCGATCCGGACGCCCTGATGGAGCGTGTCCAGCCCGCCGATGTTGGCGTGATCCATGATGGTGACGTGGCCCGCCATGCCGATGGCGTTGGCGAGAATGTTGTGGTTGCCGATGGTGCAGTTATGCGCCACGTGGCAGTAGGCCATGAAAAAATTGTCGTTCCCCACCAGGGTGGTTTTTTCCTCCCCGGTGGCGCGATTCATGGTCACGTATTCGCGGATGACGTTGCGGTCGCCGACGCGCAAATAGGAGCGTTCCCCCTTGTACTTCAAATCCTGGCCTTCGGACCCCAGCACGGCGCCCGTGAAAATCCGGCAGTCGGCGCCGATCGTGGTCCAGCCTTCAATCACCGCGTACGGGCCGATTTGGGTCCGGTCCCCGATGACCGCGTGCTCGCCGACCAGCGCGCCGGGGCCGACCGTCACGTCCGCGCCCAGGCGGGCCTTGGGATGGACAATTGCCGCGGGGTGGATCGCTGTGTTCATGGCGGGCCTAGCGGTCCATGACGGTTGACATCAGTTCGGCCTCGCAGACCAGGTCGCTCCCCACGAAGGCCTTGCCGACCATCTTGGCGATCCGGGACTTGATCTTGTCGACTTCCAGTTCCAGCCGCAGCTGGTCGCCGGGCAAAACCGGCTTGCGGAATTTCACGTTGTCAATGGCCACGAAATACACCACCTTGCCCTGCGACTCGGGCGAGCTCTTCATCAGCAGCACGCCGCCGCACTGCGCCATGGCCTCCACGATCAGGACGCCGGGCATGATGGGATGGCCCGGGAAGTGTCCCTGGAAAAAATGCTCGTTCATGGTGACGTTCTTGATGCCGACCACCCGCTTCCCCACTTCCAGCTCGACGACGCGGTCCACCAGCAGCATGGGATACCGGTGCGGCAGCAGTTGTTCGATCTCCTTGGCGTCAATGACCACCTCTCTTGTCCCCCTCTCTTTCGGATGAACTTGAAGTTTTTTAACCAACTGCACGTTGAGGTCGTGGCCGCTGCGTTCGGCCACCACGTGCCCTTCGAGCCTGCTCCCCAGAAGGGCCAGATCCCCGATCACGTCCAGCACCTTGTGCCCGGCCAGCTCCCGTTCGGAGCGAAACGGGGGGTTTTTCAGCCCGCCGGGCGCCAGGACCAGGCAATTTTCCAGCGAACCGCCCTTGGCCAGCCCCTGGGCTTTCAGCGCTTCGATTTCGCTTTCCAGGCAGAATGTGCGGCAGGGCGCGATGTCGCGCAGGAAGCTCTCGGGGGTCACGTCCACATCCACCCGCTGGGCCTGCACCTGCCCCTGATCGTATGCCAGCTGATAGGTGATGCGCAGGCCCGGATGGGGCCAGAGCACCACCGCCTTGTTCACGCCCTGCACCTGCACGGGGCGCTCCGGCCTGACCACCGCCGCTTCGCTGCCGGGAATCTCCACGATCCCGGCCTCCTGCAGCAGCCGGGCGAACGGGAGGGCGGACCCGTCCGCGGCCGGCGGTTCCGGGGCGGACAGTTCGATCAGGCAGTTGTCCACACCCATGCCGGCCAGGGCCGCCAGGACATGCTCCACGGTGTGGACTTCCGCGCCATTTTCCGAGAGTGACGTGCCGCGGTGGGAACGGACGACCCATTCGGGCCGCGGATGGACCTGCGGCCGTCCGGGCGCCTGGGTGAGGACGAATACCCTGCCGGTATCAGCCGGAGCGGGTTGGAACGTGAGGGTGCACGGCAGGCCGGTGTGCAAGCCCACCCCGTTCAAAGACACCGCCCTGCCAATGGTGGTCTGGGGCGAACCTCCCGGGGTCACTTCTCCTCCAGCGCTTTGAGCCGGCTCTCGAGCTTCTCCACTTTTTTCCGGACCTCGGTCAGCTTGCCGTACTCGGCGAGCAGGCGCAAGGTTTCCGCGTGCGGACGGGCGGGCGTGCCCCAAACCACTCCACCAGGCTCCACATCGCGCAAAATGCCGGATTGCGCGGCGAGCACGGCGTTGTCGCCGACGGTGATGTGTCCGTTCGTTCCGACCTGGCCGCCCACCACCACGTGGCGCCCCACCTGGGTGCTGCCGGCGAATCCGGTCTGGGCGGCGACCACGGTATCCGGCCCGATCCGGACGTTGTGCGCGATCATGACCAGGTTGTCTATTTTGCAGCCCCGGCCCACGCGGGTTTCGCCCAGCGCGGCCCGGTCAATGGTCGTGTTCGCGCCGATCTCCACGTCATCCTCGATGACCACGGTGCCGATCTGGGGGATTTTATGGTAGCCGCCGCCTTCGGGCGCGAACCCAAAGCCATCGGCGCCCAGCACCGCGCCCGGATGGAGGATGACGCGCGCCCCGATGGTGACGCGCTCCCGCACGACCACCTGCGGATAAAACAGGCAGTCCGGGCCGACCAGGGTATCTTCCCCGACATAGACCTGCGCCACCAGCGTGGTGCGCGCGCCGATGACCGCGCGGGCGCCCACCACGCACCCCGGCCCCACGGCCGCGCCGGCTTCCAGCCTGGCTTGGGGATGGACGACGGCCGAAGGATGAACGCCGGCCGGAGGCAGGGGGATCGGCGGAGCAAAGAGCTCCGCCACTTTGGCGAAGGCCAGGTAGGGATCCCGGTTGACCAAGCAGGGTTTGGCGCAGGCCACGTCCGGCGGAAGGATCACGGCGGCGGCTTGGGTGGTTTCAAGCAGACGCCGGTATTTCTTGCTGGCCACAAAAGTCAGCTGCCCCGGGCCGGCCTGATCGAGCGCGGCCACTCCGCTGATCACCACGGTCTCGGCGCCCTGGCCGCGCACTTCCGAACCGGTGAGTTCGCCCAGTTCCCGCAGGGATTTGGTGATGGCCATGTGGTCAACCTCCCCCCGCGACATCCACGGTTACTTCTTGGCGTTCAGCTTATCCAGCACTTTGTAGGTAATGTCGTCCCCGTCGTAATAGAGCACGGTCTCCTTGTCCAAGACCAGTTCATACTTATCGTTCTTCGCGATCTGGGCCACGATCTCCTTGACATCGTTGACGATGCCTTCCATCAGGGTGCGCTGCTTGCTCATGAGCGCGGTTTGGGTCTCGCGGTATTTATCGCGGAAGGTATCTTGTTTCTTGTTGAACTTTTCCTCGAGTTTCTTATATTTGGCCTCGGACACAATGCCTTTCTGGCGGTCCAAGTCCGCTTTTTCCGCGTCCAGTTCCGTACTCATTTTTTGCAGTTCGTTTTTCTTGTCGTCCAATTCCTTTTCCAGACGCTCCTGGGAGTCCTTGGTTTTCTGGTACTCCTTCACGACTTTGGCGGTATCCACCACCGCCACTTTCGCCGCCTGCGCGCTTCCGGCCAGAAACACCGCGCCCAAGATCCATACCGCCGCCATGCCGATCCAGTTCAAACGCTTCATAGGTCCACTCCTCCTTCTCCAGATGGTGGAGACGCGCCTCGCGCGCCCCGGTTACGGTCAAAAGATATTGCCGATGTTGAAATGATAGTTCAGCGTAGCCGACTTCCCGGTCGGATCAGGGTCCAGCGGGTAGCCGAAGTCGAAACGGATGAGGATCACCGTGCCCGGCACGGTCAAGCGGATGCCCAGCCCCGCGCCCTTGTAGAGGGAGGGATAGTCCGCAAAATAACTTTCGCCCGGTTCACGCGGTCCGACCGGACTGACGATGTCGCTCCACACGTTGCCGGCGTCGAAAAAAGCCACGCCTTTCAACGGTCCGATGATCGGGAAATGCAGTTCCACGTTGCTGCCCAGCTTGAACCGTCCGCCGCCGCCGGGAATGTTCTGGCCGAACACGCCCTCGCCGTAACCGCGGACCGAATCCGTTCCGCCCGAAAGGAACCTCTCGCTCGGCGGCACATCCGTGAGGCCGGTGACGCCGAATTTATAGCCGTATTGATAGCCGGCCTCGCCGTGGAGGGCCAGGACGACTTTCCAGATGAGAGGGAGGTAAAAACTGCTGTCAACCAGGTATTTGAAATAGTTGTTGTCCCCGCCGAACGGACCGCCGGCCATTTCCACTGACAGCCGCTGGTAGGTCCCCTGGGTAGGATCGAAAATATTGTCCCGGGTGTCGTAGATCAACGCCGGGGTAATGGAGCTGGTGTCACTGCGGCCTTCCTCGTAGACCTTGGAGACCGTCTCGTCCAGATCCGTGTACTCGTTGCTTTCCAGTTTGTAGGTTAAAAACCCTTTCCAGTATTCGTCGAAACGCCGGCCCAGGCGGAGGTCGCCGCCCTGGGAGAGCAGGTTGTAGAGCTGGCCGCCGTAGCCTCTGCGCTTGTTGATATTCCACACGTCCACGCCAAAGGAGACCGGCGCGTCGAAGAGCCACGGTTCGGTAAAGGACATCTGCCAGCTCTGCCGGTAGGACCCGAGCTCCCACTGCAGGCTGACCGACTGGCCATTGCCGAACAGGTTGGCTTGGGTCAGCTGCAGGTACCCCATGAGGTAGTCCACCGAGGAATAGCCGGCGCCCAGGCTGATGGTCCCGGTATGGCGTTCATCCACTTCGAACACCAGCACCTGCTCGGCCGGCGTACTGCCCGGCTCGGTCGTCACCTTGACGTCCTGAAAAAAACCGAGATTGGAGACCTTTTCGCGCGAACGCTGGATCTTGCGGGAATCAAACGGCTCTCCGGGTTGAACCGCGAGCTCGCGCCGGATGACCTTGTCTTTGGTGATGCTGTTGCCGCGGATGTCCACCCGCTCCACGCGGGCGATGGAGCCTTCGCGGACAATGATGGACACGTCCACCGCGCCGGCGTCGTCGGTATACTCCATTTCAGGGGTAATGTCGGAAAAGATGTAGCCCTTTTCCGCGTAGGCCATGCGGACCATCTGCAGGTCCTGTTCAAAAACGATCCGGTCCATGACCGCGCCGGGTTTCAGGATCATCCGGCCCAGCAGTTCTTCCTGGGAATAAATGATATTGCCCGTGACCGCCAAGTTGCGGATCTTATACTGGATGCCTTCCTCAACCCGGAGGGAGATGGTCATCTCTTTTTTTTCGGTGTCCACGGCCAGCGCCTCGGCCACGATGTCCTGTCTGTGCAGGTCAATGTCTTCGAGGCCGTAACCGAACAGCTTGGCCTTGAGGTAGCCTTCCTTGGCGTAGCGCAGCAGGATTTTTTTCAGGTCGGTGATGAAGGTTTCTTCCTTGTAGACGCCCCCGACGAACCATCCGGCTTCCTTGGTCTCCATCACGCCCTTGATGTCGCCGGCCGAAAACGCCTGGTTGCCGTTGACCAGGATTTTCGTCACCTTGACCTTCAGGCCTTCACGCACCACGAAGGTCAGCGCCACCTGGCCGCCGCTGGCCGGCGCCGTTTCCACGCTGACCTCCGCTTGGTAATACTCCTTTTCACGGTAAAAGTTGGCGATTTTTTCCGCCCCTTTGGCCGCGAGGTAAGAATCGTACGGGGCCGCGGGACTGAGCCCGGACTCCTGCACCAACTGCTTTTCCGAAAACGCCTGCTGGCCCCGCACCGCGAGGCTGGCGAGCAGCGGTTTTTCTTTGACCTGAATGATCAGCCGCAGGGTTTCGTCGGTGAGGGGCTGCAGGCTGAGCTGGACATCTTCAAATTTACCCGTCTTCCAAAGCGCCTTGAGATCCTGGTCAAACACGCCGCGGATCTCGGCCGGTTTATCCCCGATCTTGATCTTGATCCAGGAAATGATATCCGTGCCCGCGATGGTGCGGTTGCCATCCACCTGAATGTCCGAAATCGGACGCTGGCTCAGCTCCGCCGCCAGACTGGTGGAACACCAGGCGGCAAGCACGCCGAAACACAGCACAAGTTTGAAAAAAAGCCTTGAAAACACTGGCTAAATGGCCTCCATGGAAAAAAGTTGAATGATTCTAACAGAAGTGCCAGGGACCGTCAAGGAATTCCCTTGTCCGCGGGATATCCGAGGCGACAGTGAAAAAATTTGTAGGGAACAGGCCTGCCTGTTCCCTACGTCCACGCGCCGCGTGCTGCGAAGCATGATCCCAACCTGCTGGTGTTTGACCCTGCCGGGAGCATAAAGTTCAGGGTTTGGATCGGCCGGTGGGGGTCAACGTGGCGCCGGCGGCGGCCGGTTCCGCGTCCGAAGGCACCCAGCCCTTGAATTGCATTCTGCCTTCGATGCCCCAGAAAACTTCCTGCCCGGAATCCACGTCGAAATTCTTATAGACCCGGATGCGTTTGGAAGGATCGAGGTTGTATTCCAGCCCCAGGTAGGATTGCCAGGACAGTCCACCTTGTTCCACGCCCCGGTCCTTGAGCACGCCGCGGTAGTTCAAAAAAAGATCGTCCGTGACGTACTTGCCGACGTCAATCTGGGTGTCCTGGAGCAGGCTCGTGCCGGTGATCTCCGACCCGCCGGACTGGGCCGCGCCGGTGTTGCCTTCGCCGGCCATGATGCTGTCCGCCAGCCGCTCCACCCCGCCCAGCCGCACGTCAATCACGTCCACGGGCGTGAATTTTTTGATGCTTTTACCGATTTCACGGCTGATCAGGCTGCCGGCCAGGCGTCCCAGGACCCGCGCGCCCGCGGCCTGGACTTTCTGATCAATCTGTTCCTGCGACCAGCTGGAATAATCCTCCCCCAGGGTCAGCAGGGAAACGATCTGCGCCTGGGTCATGTCCGGTTCCGAAAAAAGCGTGACCTTGAGCGCGCCGACTTCTCCCTGCACCCGCAGATAAATGGTGGCGCTGCGGCTGCGGCCCTCATCCCTGATCTCCACGTTGCGGATGGTGGTTTTGGCCAGCCCTTCCAGCCTCGGCTTCTCCCGGCCGGGGAAATGGATCGCGGCCTCTTCGTTCGGGTCCAGGTTGAAATCGGTATTGAGGTAGGTGAAGGTTCCCTTGGCCAGCGCGATGCGGCCCTCGGCTGAAAAATCGTTTTTACCGCCGTTGAACACCACGGATTGCTCCGGTTTGATCTGCGCGCGGACGACGTCGTTGTAGAACCACAGGTTGTTGCGGGTCGTGAGTTTGAAGCCGTCGTAGCTCAGGTTGACCGGTTTCTGGTTGCGGGTGAAGTCCGAGAGCGGACGGGCGGGAAACGTCAGCTGGCCTTCGCTCAGTTCCAGGGTCCCGCTCACGAGGGGCGCCTCAAAGGTGCCGCCGAAGTGCAGGCGGAGGCCGGCGAGCGCGGACACATATTCCAAATCCGGCGTGGTTTCCAGACGGAGTTTCTTCTGATCGGAATCCACGCGCAGGTTCAGTTCGTGCGGTTGCAGGCGCCGGAACACGCACGCCCAGGGCGCGTCGGGCCCGGCGCTGAGCCGCACGCGGCCTTCTCCCACCATGCCCTCCAGGCGTTCGATGAAAACCTGATTGTCGCTGAAATTCAGCGCGGCGTTGACCCCGCTCACCCGGGGGGTGTAGACGCGCGGCGCGAGGGTTCCCTTTTCAACCCAGGCCCGCCCGGAGAGCGTGGGATAATCCATGGTGCCGTGGATCCTGAGATCCAGCCCGCTGCGTCCCGAGGCGGAGGAAAAATACGGGATGAAGGTGATGAAGGACAGGTCCCCTTCGGGCATGGTCGCCCGCAGGTCCATCTCCGCGCCCTGTAGGGCCTCGGCCGCGGCCGGGCTCTGCGGCAGGGGGAGCTTGCCGTCCAGCGCGATGGTGTACTTCCCGTAGCGGGTCAGGGTGACCGGAGCCTGCTGGCCGCGGAAATACAGCCAGTCGCGGTCAACCAGCAGGTTCCCGGAGCAAACGTCGAACGGCAGGTTCAACACGCTGCCGTTCTCGATCTTGACGTCAATTTCCATGCGCGCGTTTTTATCCGCGTCGGTGTAGCGGAACAGGCCGCTGGTGCTCCCGGTCCAGGGCTGCGGCCAGCCCAGCGAGCGGGCAATGACATCGGCTTTCACGTTCCTGACCTTGATGCGCAGGTCCGAGGTGTTGGTGCCGTCCACGCGGCCGGTGGCGTCAATGTAGGTCTGGCGGGCGTCGGCGATCGTCAGGCGGTTGAAGATCACCGCGCCGCCCGGGGGCAGGCGCAGGTCTCCGGTAATGGCGTAGGGGTAATCCGCCGGGGTCCGGATGGCGAGGGTCTCCCCCTGGTACTGCAGTTGGGCGCGGAAATCGCCGAACGGATACCGGTTCAGCTGGAAATCCGCGCTGGCAACGGCCAGGCGCAGGTCCCATTCGGGCTGAAGGCGCAGTGTGCCGCGAACCGCGAAGTGGCCGGTGTAGGTGCGCGAGAAGAACGCGAACTGGTCGGCCAGCAGGTTCAGGCCGATGCGTCCCTGCCCATTCCGCTCCCACTCCAGACTGCCGGCCTCGGCCCGGAGGCTGCCCAGCGGCTGCAGCCCTTCCAGGCGCTTCAGCCGCAGGTTCTGCCCGTTCTGCTCCCAGGCGGCGTGCAGGCTCTTGAATTTCCAGTGGCCGAACACGAAACTGGTGAACGTCAGCTCGCCGGCGTGACGGTCGAGCCGCCCCTCCTGGCCGGAGAAGATCACCTGGCCGGAAACGCGCCCGCGTGGCGCGTGGTCGGGCCGGGCCGCCTGGAACAGCGCCAGGACCGTGGACGTTTGCATGTCGTCCAGCTGCATCCGGCCTTCGAGTGACTGCCAGGATTTGCGCCCCGTGGAAAAATCCACCTCGCCCTGCAAGGTCCCCTGCCCGGCGGCCACCCGCAAATTCGTGGTGACGTTCCGCCGGCCGAATTCCAGGCGCACGGAACCGGTCAGCAGTTCCGGCACCGGATGCCAGTCTGGAAAAAGCAGCAGCCGGAGCGGTTCCAGGTCCGACCGGTCGAAGCCTAATTCCAGCCGCCCTTGGGGAACGAGACTCAGGGTCAGGCTCCCTTGCCCGGTCAGTTTTTCCCCCCACCGCAGGTTTTTGAAGTCCACCTGGCTGCCGTGGACCTCGATCTGCCCGCGCAGGGCGGGCAGGGGCCTGCCGTTCACGCCGAAATCCTCGAGCGCGAGCTGGGCCGCGTAGGTTTCGGGTTCCCCGGAAAGCGACGTGCCCCGCACCCGCAAGTCGCCGTTCCACCGGCGTCCGCCCACCTGGAAGTTCTCCATCCAGGCCAGCGCCTGAAACGGACCGGGAGCCTTGCCCAGTTCGGTCTCCACGAAGGCGCTGAATTTTCCCTGGGGCTGCACCAGCGACAATTCCTTCAGCCACAGCCGCTTGCCCTGGGTGGTGAATTTCAGCGTACCGCTGTCAGCCGCGAGCGTCTGGTAGGAAAGCCCGCTGAATACGACGTCCCCGCGGCTCTGCATCTGCTGCGGGGTGCCGGACAGCACCACCTGGCCGTTCAACTGGCCGCGCGTGTCGCGGGGCGGCCGCTGCCCCGCGAGCAGCAGCAGCGCGCGCAGTGATCCCCGGTTAAAGCTCAGCCGGGCGGACAGGGGATCCGAGGGTTTCCATCCCAGATGCCCTTCCAGGCGCAGGCGCCGGCTGTCCACCCAGGCGTCGTTCACGTCGAGACCCTGCGAGGAAACCCGGACCTGGCCTTGGGCGTCCAGCGCCGTGCCGTCCGCGGTCAAGAGCGGCGCGGCCTGGAAAGAACCCTTGAGTTCCGGCTGGCGCGGGGTGCCGGCCAGTTCGCCGCTGAACGAGACCTCGCCGTTGAGGTGGCGCCAGCCGGCCGGCAGGGCCGGAACCAGCTGCAGAGGCAGGCGGCGCGCGGTGATCCGGCCGCTCCAGGGCTGATCCGGCGTTCCGTTCCACTGGCCGGCGACCTTCAGCAGTTCCCGGCCGTTGTGCGTCAGGGTGGCGGATTTCAGCTTCCAGCCCGCTCCCTGGCGGGAGGCCTCGCCGGCCAGCACGGCCTGCGACAGCGTACCCCAATCCGACAGCAGGCGCAGCGTCCAGTCCTGCCCGCTCAGGATCGTTTGACCGGAGAGGCGCTTGAGTTCCACGCCTTCGACCCTGACCCGGGGGGAGGAAAAGGTCCCTTTCAATTCGGGCCGCTCGAGCAGTCCGTTCATCGCAAACGAGCCGCTGATCTTGCCCTGCAGGGACTTGAGGCCGATCAGCTCGGCCAGATCTTCCAGTTCCAGGTCCTTCACGTTCGTCTGGAAACGGACAGAGGGTCCGGCCTGGCCTTCGGGAGCGAAGTTCACGGCGCCGGTCCCCTCCACGCTGCCCCGGGCGAACTGACCGCGCGCCAGGAGGATGCGCAGCTGCCCGGCGTGGTATTTGGAGATCACTTCGAACTTGCGGAGCATCAGGCGTCCCACCTGGCCCCGGGGCAGGTTGAAGGTGCCGGTCACGTCCAGATCCGACGCCGGTCCCTTGATCAGGATCGCGGCCTGGCCGCTGCCCGTGGTGTCCAGCTGGCGAAAGGCGGGCACCACTTCGACCAGGTCGGCAAGATTCAGATCCTGGCTCTGCACCCGGATATGGAGGCGCGGCGCCTGGAGATTCTCGATCCGGCCCTGCGCGGACCAGGAGGTTTTGCCCGCGACGGCCTGCAGATTTTTCAGGGAGAGATCGCGGTTTTCAAGGTTCACCACGCCGAACACGTTCTGGATCGGCACGGGCAGCAGGCGGGTCGCGAGCGCGAGGTCGTACAGCACCGCCCGGCCGGTCACTGACATGCCGGGCAGCCAGTCGCCGGCCGCGGGTTCGTGCGAGGCCAGCTTCAGGTTCAGGTCAGCCTGGCCGGATTGAATGTCCGCCCACTCCGACAACCGCAAAACGCGCCCCCACGCCGCGAGCTGCAAACGCGAAGCGGTGAGCCCCATGCGGTAGGTTCCCTGGGAGAGGTCGAGCAGTCCGGACAGCCGGACGTTCTGGCCCCGGGCTTGATCGGTCCGCCCCGAAAGGAACAGGCGGGCCGCGGACGGGTCTTTAAGATTGAGCAGGCCTTTGAGGTTCTTCAAACTGGCAGAACGGGGACCGTCTTCGACGCGGATTTCTCCGGCGAGCAAAGAGAGCTTGATCGAGGCCAGCAGCGGCGCCGGAGCGGCCGGACCGGCGGTCCGGCCGTGGAGGGGCAGTGCGCTCAAGTCCGGCCCCAGCCACTTTCCTTCCGGCGTGCGCTCGAAGCGGATCAAGGGGCGAATGAGCTGGATCTGGTGCAGGCTCTCGGCCAGCGGGCGCTTGCGCACCAGGATGTCCCACAGGGAATACTGGACCACCACCCGCTGGATGGTAATGTCAATGGTTTCGGTTCCCGCCGGGCGCGCCCCGATGCGCATGTTGCGCAGGACCACCCGGTCGAAAACGCCGCCTTCGATCCGGCCGATGGTCACCTGGCGGTTCAGGGCCGTGGACAGTTCCCGCTCGAGCTGGGGTTTGAAGCGGTTGGCCACCACGCCGCTGGAGGAAAGCAGCCAGAAGCCACCCACCACGGCCAGCACGACGCCCAGCAGGATGCCCAGGGACAGAAGGGGGTGGCGGGCTTGCTCGATCCGGGCGCTCGGCAGGTGGGGCGGGCGGCGGGAGGGCCGGGGCTTCCGGGCCGGTTTCACGCGACGGGGCCGGGACACCTCATTGCGCCTCGACTTTCACCTCAAACTTGATGGTGTCGTTGCCGGGCACGGCGGTCACGGCCCCGCCCGGCTTGATTTCGCCTTTGAGCAGCAGTTCGGCCAGCGGGTCCTCCACCAGACGCTGGATCGCGCGTTTAAGCGGCCGGGCGCCCATCTGGAGATTGAAGCCTTTCTCGATGAGGTAGTTTTTCGCCTCGGGCGTGACGGACAGGACCACGCCTTTCTCCTTGAGGCGGTCATTGACGCGGTTCATCAGCAGGTCAACGATGGCCTCCAGGTCCTTCCGTTCCAGATTGTGGAACACGATCACTTCGTCCACGCGATTTAAAAATTCCGGATTGAACACCTTGCGCACTTCGTTCAGCACCCGGTCCTTCATGCCCTGGTGGCTCGCCTCGGCCGAGATCGGCTGGAACCCCATGGCGCCGGACCCCTTGTCAATGAGCCGGGCGCCGATATTGCTGGTCATGATCACGACCGTATTTTTGAAATCCACCACCCGGCCGTTGTTGTCGGTGAGCCGTCCGTCCTCGAGCACCTGGAGTAGGATGTTGAACACGTCGGGATGGGCTTTCTCCACCTCGTCGAACAACACCACGGAATAGGGATTGCGCCGGACCTTTTCCGTCAGCTGGCCGCCCTCGTCATGCCCGATGTATCCGGGAGGCGCGCCCACCAGGCGGGAGACCGCGAATTTTTCCATATATTCCGACATGTCAATGCGGATCAGCGTGTTCTCGTCCTCGAACAAAAATTCGGCCAGGGCCCGGGCCATTTCGGTCTTCCCCACGCCCGTCGGCCCCAGAAAGATGAAAGACCCGATCGGCCGCCGGGGATCGGCCACGCCGGCCCGGGAACGGCGGATAGAGCGGGAAACGGCGCTGATCGCCTCCTCCTGCCCCACGATGCGCTTGTGCAGTTCTTCTTCCATGCGCAGCAGCTTGGCGGACTCGGTCTCCTCGAGCTTGAAGACCGGCACGCCGGTCCACTTGCTGATGATGACGGCGATGTCCTCTTCGGTAACGCTGACCACGTTCTGGGTGCGGGTCTGCTCCCACTGGCGCTTTCTCTCTTCCTTCTTCTGGCGCAGTTCCTTGACTTTGTCGCGCAGATTGGCGGCGCGTTCGAACTCCTGCATCTTGATGGCCGCCTCCTTCTCCTTGGCGATCTTGTCGATCTCGTCCTCGACTTTTTTCAGGTCCGGCGGCAGCACGGCCGAAGACAGCCGCGCCCGCGCGCCGGCCTCGTCCACCACGTCAATGGCCTTGTCCGGCAGCAGACGGCCGCTAATATAGCGGTCCGAAAGTTTGGCCGCCGCGACCAGCGCCTCGTCCGTGAAATGCACGCGGTGGTGCGCTTCATAGCGGTCCCGCAATCCCTTGAGGATGGAGATCGTTTCGTCCACGCCGGGCGCGTCCACCTTGATGGACTGGAAGCGCCGCTCCAGCGCGCCGTCCTTCTCGATGTACTTGCGGTATTCGTCCATAGTGGTGGCGCCGATGCACTGCACCTCGCCCCGCGCCAGCGCGGGCTTGAGCATGTTGGAGGCGTCAATCGCGCCCTCGGCCGCGCCCGCGCCGACCAGCGTATGGAGTTCGTCTATAAACAGGATGATGCTCGACGCCGCGGCCTTGATCTCCTGCATCACGGTCTTCAGGCGTTCCTCGAACTCGCCGCGGTACTTGGTGCCGGCCACCACGGCGGCCAGATCCAGCGTGACGATGCGCTTGTTATTGAGCAGTTCGGGCACGTTGCCGGCCACGATCTTTTGCGCCAGCCCCTCGGCGATGGCGGTCTTGCCCACGCCCGGTTCGCCGATCAGCACCGGATTGTTCTTGGTGCGCCGGCAGAGGATCTGGATCACGCGTTCGATCTCGTCCTCGCGGCCGATGACCGGATCGAGTTTCCCTTCCCGGCTGAGCTGGGTCAGGTCGCGGCCGTAGGCGTCTAAAGTGGGAGTGGCGCTTTTCACCTGTCCCTGCATATATTTGGGCAGGTTGCCGCCGAGGAGGTAGATGGTCATCTCCCGGGCCTTTTCGATGCGCACGTTAAACCGCTCCAGCACCCGCGAGGCCACGCCTTCGCCCTCGCGGATCAGCCCGAGCAGGACGTGCTCGGTGCCGATGTAATTATGCCCCAGGGCTTGCGCCTCCTCCAGGGCCAGCTCCAGCACCTTTTTCGCCCGCGGCGTGAACGGCACCTCGCCCAGGGTCATGGTGCCGCCGCCCATGTTGACGGATTTTTCGACCTCCAGCTTGAGCCGGTCCAGCTCCAGACCCAGGTTTTCCAGCACCGCGCTGGCCACGCCGCCGCCTTCCTTGATCAAGCCCAGCAGCAGGTGTTCGGTGCCGATATAGTCGTGCCCCAGGCGCGCCGCTTCCTCCCGCGCCAGGTTGATGATTTTTTTCGCGCGTTCCGTGAATTTGTCGAACATGGCCCTCATCCTCCGTAATGCTTGATAGGTGTCGTTGGCATTAACCGCTCTATTGTACTACCGAATTTACCAATGCCATTATAGAAATTTCAACCCCAGAAGCAGTCATTGCGAGGCTCCCTGAGCGTGTCGAAGGGAGGCGAAGCAATCCAGCTTTTATATAATTAAGGAAAACCGAGATTGCTTCGTCCCCTCCGGGGACTCGCAATGACCGCCGGACCTGGCAATGGCGGTTCTGCGGTTTACCCTTGTAATTTAAGCTTTTTCCTCACCAACGCCGCCCGCACAGCCAGCTGTTCCTCGGCAGACAGCTCTTTTCGGCTTCCCTGCTGCAAGTGCGCGGGCTGCACGAGCAGCAACAGTTCGTTCAATCCGGACGGGACAGGGGTCTTGAGCAGACGGGTTTCCAGCCCCAGCCTCAAGGTGGAGAGAAGATCCAGCGCCTCCTCCAGCCCCAGCAAGCGGCACTGCTTCAGGATGCCCACGGCCCTTCCCACCTTGTCCGCCAGCAAAATTCGCCCGGACTTTTTCAGTTTTTCCCGGGCCTCGGTCTCGCGGTCCACGACCTGCCGGATCACGCCGGAGAGCTGGGTGATGATTTCCTCCTCCGTGCGTCCCAGGGTGACTTGGTTGCTGACCTGGAAAAACACGGTCTTCAACTCCGTGCCTTCCCCGTAAAACCCGCGCACCGCCAGTCCCATGTGCACCACGGCTTGCAGTACCTGGACGATCCCGCGCGTCAGCGCCAGGGCCGGCAGGTGCAGCATGGCCGAAGCCCGCAGCCCGGTTCCGACATTCGTGGGACACGCGGTGAGGAATCCAAACTGCGCGTGCCGGGCAAAGGGAAAAGCCCGGCCCAGACGCTCGTCCATGTCCCGGGCCTGCCGCAACCCCTCCTCCAAATTCAGGCCGGCTTTCATGACCTGGATGCGGAGGTGATCCTCTTCGTTCAAGAGGCAGGAAACGCTTTGCCCCGGCCCCACGCCCAGAGCGATATGCTCGGGTTTGCGGACAGAGTCCATGTGGATCAGGCCGCGTTCCGCCAGCACGCCGCGCCGCACGGCGTCCAGCTTCGGCAGCCGCAAGAACGACATCCCCGGCTGTTTCACCGCGAAGCTTTCCAGCGCGCCGAGCAATTTTTCTTTTTCCGCTTCATCGGCCAAAAGCGGGAACCGGTATCCGCGCAGGTTGCGGGCCAGCCGGATGCGCGTGGACAGCACCACCGGATCGGCGCCGGGCCGGGTCTTGAGCCAGGCAGGCAAGGGAAGCGGGCGTACGGCTCTCATGGCGTCACTTCCCTTCCTGGCGGCGGATCTGGTCCCGCAGCTGAGCCGCTTCCTCGTACTTTTCGCCCTCGATCAGGCGCCGCAGCTGGTCTTTCAGGTCCTCCAATTTGGGCCGGGGCCCGGAGGCCGGCGCGGCCGGAGCATCCGCGGGAACGCGGGCTTTGTGTTCTTCGGCCTGGTGGAACTGTCTGAAGAGCGGCAGCAGCTGCGCCCGGAAGGACTCGTAGCAGTGTTCACAGCCGAACCGGCCCACATCGCGGAATTGGGAGAACGTCAGGCCGCAGTGTCCGCACTTGGCGTCGGTCTGGGCGGAGTGCGAGACCGCCCCCAGCTCCAGCAGGGACGCGAGCAAATTGTGGATAACCAGGGCGGGCTTGACCAGCATTTCGCCCAAATGCCGTTTTTGGGCGCAGTTCTCGCATATATGCAGGGACGTCTGCTGGCTGCCCACGGTATCAATCAAATGCACCGTGGCTTCTTCCTGCTGGCATATTTGGCAGAGCATGGAAATCAACTCCCTTGTCATCCGTGGTGCGACGGTTTACAACCCGCGATTTTCACTGTGGGTCATTGCGAGCCCTTGGGGCGGGCGAAGCGATCTCGAATTGCGTTTCAGCCAGGATGGCTTCGGCGCCCGTATGGAATTTCTGGGGCCTCGCAATGACGAACGAACACGAAGCGGACCAAAATCCCGTCCTGGCTGCGGCCCTAGGCGGGGTTATACACCCGGTCGTCCTGGGCGCCGCCGTGGTCGTTGGCCACCACCTGGCCGTCCACCAGCGTAACCACCCGGTCCGCCATGCCGGCCAGGGCGGGATTGTGCGTCACCACGATCACGGTCTGGCCCTCTTCGCGGTTCAAAGCCAGGAACAGCTCGTGAATGCCCTGGGCCGTGGACAGATCCAGGTCGCCGGTCGGTTCGTCGGCCAGGAGCAGGGCCGGCCGGTTGACCAGCGCGCGCGCGATCGCGACCCGCTGCTGTTCCCCGCCCGACAGTTCGCCTGGCCGGTGCGTGCGCCGGTGTTCCAGCCCCACGCGTGCCAGCCATTCGTGCGCCCGCTTTCGCGCCTGGCCGCGCGTCTCGCCGGCGATCAGGACCGGCAGCATCACGTTTTCCTCGGCGTTGAATTCCGGCAGCAAGTAGTGCAGTTGGAACACGAATCCCACGGATTGGTTGCGCAGTTTGGCGAGGTCTTCGTCGCCCAGGCTGTACAGTTCGCGTCCCAGAATCCGGGCTGACCCGCGGGTGGGATGCATCAGGCCGCCGGCCACGCTCAGCAGGGTGGTCTTGCCCGCGCCCGAGGGTCCGACAATGGCCGCCATCCGGCCGGCTTCCACGGTCAGGTCTACGCCGCGGAGCACCGGCACCTGGCCGCCGGCCTGTCCGAACGTTTTCACCACCTGTTCGAGGACCAGCACCGGCTCACTCATAGCGGATGGCCTCCACCGGATCCAGCCGCGAGGCCTGCCACGCCGGATAGATGGTTGACACCAGACACACCAGCAGAGTCAGCCCCGCCACTAACATGACGTCCCCGGCCTCCATCAGCACGGGCAGTTTTTCAATATAATAAACCGAACCGCCGCCCGGAATGCGCAAGGGGTATAGTTTCAGGAACACGCAGGTCAGCACGCCGCCCGCCAGGCCCAAGAGCGTGCCCGTAACGCCGATGAACGCGCCCTCCCACATGAACAGGCGCTGGATGAACTTCCGGCTGGCGCCCATGGCCTTTAAGATCCCGATATCCTTCTTTTTTTGCATCACCACCATGATCAAGGTGGAGGCGATGTTGAACGCCGCGACCATCACGATCATGATCAAGATCACGAACATGACGATTTTTTCCGTGGCCAGGGCCGTGGCCAAGTTGCGGTTCAGCGCCATGAAATCCCGCGCCCAGAAATCCTGCCCTTCCTTCTGCAGGTCCTCGGCGACCGCATGCGCCCGCTCGATGTTATCCACCTTGACGGCCATGCCGTTGACCGTACCCGGCTGTTCGAACAGGAGGCGCGCGGTTTCCAGCGAGACATAGGCAAAGGTGGCGTCATACTCATACATGCCCGCCTCGAAAATGCCCACCACTTCGAAGGTGGCCACCTTGGGCTGGGTGCCCGCGGCCGTGACTTTGAACACCGGCGCCAGCACCGTGACCTCGTCGCCGGGCAGGAGGCCGAGCTTGCGCGCCACCTCAATGCCGAGGATCACGCCGCGGCCGCGCAGGGGATTGGCCGGGTCGCTCCCCTGCTGATTCAGTTTTTCAATGGACCCGCTCTTCAAATTATCGGCCAGCTTGGTCACTTTGGTTTCGCGCTGCGGCTCCACACCCCACAGGATCGCACCCTGCACGTGGTGCTGGTTCTTGAACATGACCTGATTGGAAAGATACGGCGAGACCGCCACCACGTGCGGGTGGGCTTCGGCCCGGGCCAGCACGTGCTCCCAGTTGGCGATCCCGCCCTGATCGTAGCTGGCCACCATGATGTGCGACTGGGATCCGATGATCCGCTGCCGGATATCCGCCTGGAACCCGTTCATCACGGACAGGACCACGATCAGCGCCATCACGCCCAGGGCCACGCCGGCCACGGAGATGATCGAAATGAGAGAAATAAAGGTCTCTTTTTGTTTGGCCTGCAGATAGCGCAGGCCGATCAGCACTTCCGCGCGTCGCGGCATTCGGTCTCCCCGTGTAAAAAATCAATCCCCTCCCCCTCGAGGGGGGATGGATCCAAAAGATCGGTCTCAAGATGGTTTCGTCACCCCGGCGGAAGCCGGGGTCCAGGAGCCCCTTGAATTGAAGGCCTGTGGATACCGGCTTTCGCCCTGGGCCAGATCAGCCAGGACTGGGCCGGTATGACGGTCAAAATCATCCCCTAGTAACTAAAAAGGAGGTCGCTTTTTCGCTTTTATCGAGAACTGAGTGGAGTGGTCCCCCGGACTAAAGTTCCCCGCAAGGGGGACCATGGGCCGGGGCTCCCTCCCTCCGCAATAAAATCCCGCAAATCATCTCCCCGGCCGAAGGTCCCTTCGGGAGCTGAAGCCCGGGGATTCATGCGGAGGGATTCAATTAGACACCCCGCCTTGGTCCGAGTTCACCGTCGGACTTAGGCCTGCACCTCGGTCGCTTCCTGATGCCCGATCATTTCCTCGGGCGCCTGGATCTGGCGCAACTGGGGGAACAAGATCACGTCGCGGATGGAAGGCGAATCCGTGAGCAGCATGACCAAGCGGTCAATGCCGATGCCCAGCCCGCCGGCCGGGGGCATGCCGTATTCCAGGGCCCGCAGAAAATCCTCGTCCAGGGTCTGGCCGGCCTCCTCGGCCTGGGCCCTGCGTGAGAGCTGGCGCTCGAAGCGCAGGCGCTGTTCCACCGGGTCGTTGAGCTCGGAAAACCCATTGGCGAATTCGTGCCCAGCGATGTAGGGTTCAAACCGGTCGGCCACCTCCGGCCGGCCGGCCTTGGATTTGGCCAGAGGCGAGATCTCCACCGGAAAATCAATCACGAACGTCGGCTGGATCAGCGTGGGCTCGACCAGGTGCTCGAACAGCAGCTCCACCAGCTCGGCCTTGCTCTCGGCCTGACCGAGATCAACACCTCGTTCCCGGCAGAGCTGGCGCAAGCGGTCAGGCGTCTGGTTCCACACGTCGAGTCCCGCTGCCCGGCTCACGGCCTCCACGTAGCCCACGCGCTTCCATGGCGGCGTGAGGTCCAGGGTCTGGCCCTGATACGGGACCTGCGGGCCGCCGCAGACCTCCTGGGCCAGGTGGGCAAAGAGCGACTCGGCCAGTTCCATCATGGCTTGGCCGTTCACAAATGCCTGATACACTTCGAGCATGGTGAACTCGGGATTGTGCATGGTGCTCAGGCCTTCGTTGCGGAAGTTCCGGTTCATCTCGTAGACCTTTTCGAAACCCGCCACCAGCAGGCGCTTCAAATACAGCTCCGGCGCCACGCGCAGGAACAGATCGCGGTCCAGGGCGTTGTGATGGGTCTTGAAGGGCCGGGCCGCCGCGCCGCCGGGTATGGGCTGCATCATCGGGGTCTCGACCTCGACGAACCCCCGCTGGTCCAGGAACTGGCGGATGGCTTTAACAATGCGGAACCGGGCCTGGAACACCTGCTTCACCTGGGGATTGGCGATCATGTCCAGGTAGCGCTGGCGGTAGCGCGCCTCCACGTCCTTGAGGCCGTGCCACTTTTCCGGCAGGGGCCGCAGGGCCTTGGCCAGCAGCGAAAACTCGTCCACGCGGACGGTCAGTTCGCCGGTGCGCGTGCGGAACACCGGGCCCTTCACGCCCAGGAAATCGCCGATGTCCAGGTGCTTGACCGTCTCGAAGCGTTCGGGCCCCAGGGCGTCGGCCCGGAAGTAGAGCTGGACCTGGCCGCTGTCATCGCGCAAATGGGCGAAAATGGTCTTGCCGTGCCCGCGGTAGGAGATCAACCGGCCGGCGCAGGAGACGCTCTGCTCGGAGACCTGTTCGCCTTGCAGACCGGCCTGCTCAGCCAGGACCTGGGCCGCGCTGTGGGTGCGGTCATAGGCATAGGCGTACGGCTCCACGCCGCCGGCGCGCAGACTGCGGATTTTTTCCAGCCGCTGTTGGATGATCTCTTTCTCGGACACCGGAGGCTCCTTGGAGTTGGCGGAGTAACGGACGACTTGAAAAGCCGCGATCAGCCTGTTAGTCTAACAGCGAGGCCCGGAGATTGTCAATTTTAAAGCCCGGCCGGCCGTCGGGGATGAATAATCCCCGTTTGGGGATTGCCCTAAAAATGTTATAATGTTTAAGCTTTAACGCGCGGTTCACCAATACCCGGATCGCATCCAGCAAGCCAGGAAAGGACGGCCCCACCATGACGCAGCCCCCGTATCGCAGAAAACAGTATCTGATCAACAAACCCTTCCAGTTCAAGGTCATGCTCTTTCTGTCGCTGATGGTGGCGGCGGCCATCGGATTGACCCACCTGCTGGCGGCCTCGTATGCCCGGCTGGTGGCCAGCGCCGCAGCCACGGCCGAGGCCGCCAGACCCGCGGCCGCGACCGCTCCCGGATTCATGGAAGGTCTCTGGCTGCCGCTGATGGCCGCCCTGCTGCTGGGCATCGTCGGCGTATTGATCCTCGGCTTGTTCTATTCCCACCGGATCGCCGGCCCCATGTTCGCCCTCAAACGCGTCCTCCAGCGGGTGCAGAACGGCGACCTGGGGACCACCATGCACATCCGCGCCACGGACGAGTTCCACGACGTGGAAGCCTCGTTCAACCAGATGGTGGACGGCCTGAACCAGAAGATGAACAGCCTGAGGAAGGCGCTGCTGGCCCTGCCGGGACAGGAATCGCGGCGGGTGGACAGCGTCCTGCGGGAGCATTTCACGCTGGGCGAAACATCCAGCCCCGCGCCCTCCGAAAAGATCCAGACGCCGTAACGGCCGGACCCTCTCACCTTGCCTTTCCCCGCGAGCGGATCCCCGCGCGCGCCACGCCATACTCTATTCCTGGCATGAAAAGCCGCGGACGAGCTCGGGACAGGAATGCCCGGGCTATTTTTTTTCCTGCGGTTTGAGGCGGAAGACGAGGATGCCCGCGCCTTCTTTCCAGAGGGTGTAGCGGGGGTCCAGGCGCACCTGGTCCAGCACGCGCAGGTATTTCTCGCGGGTGTAGGGCCAGATATTGCCTGAGACGTGGAACACGATGAAATGCGGCATCCGGTCGAAGCTGTTCATGCCCAGCACGGTGATCCGTTCGGGATGGGAGAGCTGGGGCCCGACATTGGATTGGGCCAGGATGCGGCCCTTGGCCGGGAGTTCGCGCAGGAGCTGGCGCGCGGCCCGATGCTCGGCCGTGGATTTCGCGGGAGCTGTCCAGGTAAAATTGAAGATCACCAGGAACAGCGCGATGCCGAGGGCCACGGCCTGGCGCGCCTGGCTGGCCGCCAGGCGCCGGTCCACCTCGGCCCAGCCCGCGGCCAGGGCCGCGAACAGGAAAGGCACGATCGGCGCGGCGTAGTACCATTGCAGGGTGGACTGGCTCAGGCGGCTGGACGCGAGCTGGACCCAGACCGGCGGCAGCAGGGCCAGCCCCCAAAAGGACGCGAGGGGCAAAAAGGCCAGGGATAATAGGGTTTGCAGAAATTCGGGCGCGAACCAGACGGCCAGCGCCTCGAACGGCCGGGTCAAGGCCCCTCCCAGGATGCCGAACAAGCCTTTGCCCCAATGCGACCAGTAGGCGAAGTAGGGATAAACGCCTTTGTTGGCCGGCAGCAGGGTGACCAGGGCCAGCAGACCGACTGCCAGGCAGATGCCGGCTGTTATCCAAGCGTGCTGGCGGCGCTCGCGGTCGAAAGCTCCGGCCAACAGCGCCCAGGGCAGGAGGTAGAAACCCACGTCTTCCTTGATGCCCAGCGAGAGGGCAAGCCACAACCAGAACCGCCAGCCGCCGCCCGCCACAAAAGCCTCGAACAGCCCCAGCAAGGCGAGCGGCAGGAGGTGCTCCACCCTGAAATCCGAGTTGGCCAGCCGGCCGGTGTATACGAAGTTCAGGTATACGAAAACCAGGACCAGTGCGGGTATTTCTTCCAGACCCAGCCTGCGGGCCAGGCGGTATAGCGGCACGGCAGCCAGGCTGAGAGCCGCGGCTTGCAGGAGCAGGAGGAGGAGCGGAGAATTGAACACCCGCAGGACCGGCGACAGCAGGTACAGCACCGGCGAAAAATGGTCGGCCATGAGGCCTTTGCCCAAGATCGCGGAAAACAGGCCCCAGTTGGTGAAGGCCTGCTGGTAAACGGTCAGGTCCAGGGCATAGGTGTTCAGCGCGGCATGGCGGGCAAGGCCGAGATAGAAAAAAACGAAGGTGTACAGTCCTACGAGGGCCCAGAGCCAGGGCGCGGTTTTAAGCTTGGGCCAAGCCAGGGGTTTGGGCAGCCAGCGGAGACCGGCGTAGAGCAGGGCGGCGAAGAGGCAGAGTTTGAGGAAGAGGCTCAACTGGGCGCTCCTGGCTGTCCGAATGGCCGGCCGCGCGGTCCGCGGGGCAATAATGGATACAGTTTAGCCTATCGAAGGCGGGATTTCCATAAAAACTATGGCGAGAGGTTGGTCTCCCAGTAGGCCAGGTCCCACTCCCAGCCCTCGGCGCGCGGATTGCGCCGCAGGGAAAAATACCAGGTCTTTCTGCCATCTTCCCAGCCCGAGGTCTTGAGCACCACCTGGCCTGCTTCGGTCTTGGAATGGATCTCGACCACCGGCTGGCGGAGGGTTTTCATTTCCTCGGCCAGAAAGCGCGCGCCGTCCTGGTATTTCACGGCGAAGCGTTCCTCGTAGTTGCGGCCAAAACCAAAATCGCGGGAAATCAGCGCCTCCAGTGCTTTCGCATCCTGTTTGAGCAGGGCGTACTCCAGTTTGAGGATCAGTTCGTCCAGGGAAGGCGAGATCCAGCGCTTGTCCCCCAGGAGCCAGTGCAGGCGGTTCTCGGTCATGACGCCCAGCTGGCTGTTGTCATGCAGGACCGGATACTGGATCAGCAGGTGGAGGTAGAGTTTTTCCGCGTCGCGTTCCCGGCCGAACTGCTCCATGGCCAGGGCGAGCAGGTAAAGATAGTAGGACAGCGAGACCACCCGCGTCAGGTGGTGGGTTTTGACCGCGATGGTCTCGACGCCTTTTTTCTCCAGGCGGCGGTAATCGCGCAGGGACCTCGCGACCTGCGCCGGGTTGTCGAAATCCAGGCTGCGCTGGGGCATGGCCTGCCGGCCGCAGCCGGCGAGCCCCAGCCAGGCAACCAGGACCATGTGCAAAACCTTTTTCATTTCAGGCCCCCAGTTTGGTTTCCCTCAAGTATACCGCTTTTTAGTGCCCTTTTCCAACGAACCTGCTCATCGCTCTGGAGTCTGTGTCATAACGTCGTTTTAGGCTGATCGTCATTCCGGCATGGTTTTAGCCGGAATCCAGGGACCTTGATTTTCAAAGCTTTTCCTGGACCCCGGCTACATGCATGCCGGGGTGACGAACAAAGCCAATAAAAAAGGCCACCCCCTAGCGGGGATGGCCTTGGTCGGAAACCAAAGCTTACCGCGGCACGGGCGCGCGCGCGTTCCATTCGGAAATGAAATTGCTGGCCACGAAAATGGTCGAGTAGCAGCCGATGATCAACCCGATGAACATGGCCAGGGAGAAGGTATAAATGACCTCCCCGCCCAGCAGGACGAGGGTGAAGACCACCAGCATGGTCGCCAAGGAGGTCACGATGGTGCGGGAGAGAGTTTCGTTGATGCTGCGGTTGACCAGGCCGTCGTAATCCGATTTGTGGTCGTGGCGCAGGTTCTCGCGGATGCGGTCGAACACCACCACCGTGTCGTTGAGGGAATAACCGCCGATGGTCAAAAGCGCCGTGAGCATCAACAGGTTCATTTCAAATCCCAGCAGGTACATGATGCCCAGGACCCCCAGGATATCATGCACCGTGGCGAGCGTGGCGGCCACCGAGAAGCGGAAGTCGAAGCGCCACCAGATATAAATGATGATGCCGACCATGGCCCAGAACAGGGCGAACAGGGCCTGCTGGCGCAGGTGCGCGGAAACCGAGGGGCCCACGTCCTCGGAGGACAGGATCGCAGCCGGATTGTCCGGCAGGTTCTTTTGCAGGACTTCCAGTACGCGCCCGCTGACCTCGGCGGTCTTGAGGGTCGTCGCCTGTATGCGCAGCATGAATTTGTACCGCTTCGGATCGGAAATGGTCTGGATGCTGACATCCTGAAAGTCCGGGGATTTCATGGCGGCCCGGACCATCTCCGTGTTGATCTCCTGCGGGAACTCGATCTCCAGGGTGGACCCGCCGGAAAATTCCACGCCCATTTTGGCGTTGCCCAGGCTGATCTGCACCACGGCGTACAAACCGATGGCCATGAGAACGCCGGAAAGGGCGAACCCGGCCCACCGGACCTTGGTGAACGGAAGATTCATATCATTGCGGATAAGCTGCATCATGGTCCTGCTCCACTCCTTCTCGGACCGGCGTCCGGTCAGATCGATAGTTTCGTATAGTGCTTGCGCGCGTCAAAGATCAGTTTCGTGACCACGAGCGAAGTGAACAGGGAGATGACCAGGCCGATGGTCAGGGTCACCGCGTAGCCCTTGATCGGGCCGGTGCCGAACTGGAACAGGACCGCGGCCGTGATCAGGGTGGTCACGTTGGCGTCAATGATGCTGGACAGGGCCTTGTGGTAGCCCGCGTCAATGGCCGCGCGCACGGTCTTGCCCTGGCGCAGTTCCTCGCGGATGCGCTCGAAAATGAGGACATTGGCGTCCACGGCCATGCCGATGGTCAGGATCACGCCCGCGATGCCGGGCATGGTCAGGGTGGCGTGCAGGGCGACCAGCGCGGCCATGAGGAAGAGAAAGTTCAAGGCCAGCGCGATGTCGGCCACCACGCCCGAGGTGCGGTAGTACACGATCATGAAAAGGATCACCAGGCTGATGCCGATGAGAAAGGACAGGCGGCCTTTGTTGATGGAATCGCGGCCCAGGGTCGGGCCGACCACGTACTTGTTGATGATGTTCACCGGGGCCGGCAGGGCGCCGGCGCGCAGGACCAGGGCCAGGTCCTTGGCTTCCTGCAGGGTGAACTGGCCTTCGATGATGCCGCTGCCGCCGCCGATGCGCGACTTGATGACCGGCGCGGAATAGATCCGGTTGTCCAGAATGATGGCCAGCCGGCGGTTGATGTTGGCGCCCGTGATGACGCCGAACCGCTTCCCGCCGTCAGGGCTGAGCTTGAAAGCCACGATCGGCCGGCCGTAGCCGTCCATTTCCACCTTGGCGTCCACCAGGCTCGCTCCGGTCAACAGCTGCTTGGACTGCAGGAGCATGGGCTCGCCTTCCTTGCTGGACAGGATCTCGAGATCCGGCGGGACTTTGGCCGCCACGGTGTTGCCGTCCGCGTCCATCATGTCCGTGAGGGAGCGGGTCTCCTCCACGATTTTGAACTCCAGGAGCGCGGTCTGGCCGATGATCGCGACCGCGCGCTCCGGGTCCTTGATGCCCGGAAGCTGGATCACCATCCACTTTTCGCCTTCTTTCTGGATGATGGGCTCGGCCACGCCCAACCCGTCAATGCGGTTGCGCAGGATCTCGAGGGCGCGTTCGCGGGCCTCGGCAAAGGTGATGTTCGCGGGCAGGCCCGAGGTGTCCACTTCCAGCTTCAGGTGCATGCCGCCCTGCAGGTCAAGACCCAGATTCACCTTGCCCCGCGTGACCACGGCGCCGGTGCTGTCCAGAACGTCAAAGGGCGGGTACACGGCCCAAACGCTGGCCAGGACCAGGACCACGGTCAAGGCGGTCAACCATTGGCGTAAACGCATAACGTCTAATCCTCCTGGGGCAACAGCCCCCTGGTGAACATAAAAAGCTTGAAAACAAAACGGATTTCGAAAATATACACTATGTGAGCGATTGATGTCAACCGTTTTAAGCCTGTAGGACAGAAACTCTAATCAATTGTTTTTTCTCCCGTCTTCCCTAAAAAAAAATTTCCCTCTCCCTTGAAGGGAGGGGGTGCGGGGGAGGGTGGGGCAATTGAGCAATCGAAAATAGAAAATGGATTAGAACGAAATTGCGGTCAACTTTCTATTCTCTATTCTCGACGTCCCGGACTCAAAGCACCCTCTCCCTCGCCCTCCCCTTTCGAGGGGGAGGGGATCATTCCTTTGGGCAGATACTGTTTCACGGCTGTTGCTTTTTCCATTCCCGCAAAACTCTCTGGATGGTCTGGCGCACGGGGATGGAAGGCTCGCGCTTCAGGTACCACCGCAGGTCGCGGATGGTTTGCGCGTCGGCTCCGGCGCCCAGGGCGATGATGGCCTCGCTCCGGGTGTCTTCCTGCCGGGTTTCCAGGGCGTTCCACAGCAGCACCCGGAAGTCCGGGTACCCGGCCCGCACCAGGGCGGCGCTGCAAAGAATCCGGACCACGGGATCCGGGTCGTCGTTGGCCACATCGGCCAGGGCCGTGAGGCTGGTGTTGTCCGCGATCCGTTCCAGTCCCATGATGGCGAAGCGGCGGATGGCCGGATAGCCGTGCTCCAGCGCCTGGAAGAGCACCGGTCGGCCGCGGTCGTCCCCTTTCACCGCCAGGGCGAGCGCCGCGGTGAGGGCTTCGGAATAAATGGAACTGTGAATTTTGGGCGCGAGCTGTTCGCGCACCTGCGCGTCGCCCAGGGCGCCGAGCGCCACGGCGTAGGTGAGCCGCACGGAGAGGTCGAGGTCCCGGTCCTCGAGGGCGCGGAGCAGGAGCGGCACGCCGGCCGGGTTCCCGAGCTGGATCAAGGCCCGGGCCGCGGCGATGCGGACCTCCTGGGCTTCCCGGGCGTCGCCCACGAGCGCGGCGAGCCGGTCCTGGGCCGGCGCGTAAACCAGCTCGCCCAGCGCGGTCGCGGCTGAAGCCCGCACCAGCGGTTTGGGGTGGTCGAGTTTGGCCACAACCGCCGGGCCGGCGGTCTTGGCGTCCAGCTGGCCCAGGGCGTACGCGGCCCAGTGCAGCACCGTGGGGTCCGGATCGTCGAGGCTCTCCAGGATGACCGGTACGTTGTCCGGGTCGGGAATTTCGGTCAGGGCATAGAGGCAGGCCATGCGGGTGCGCGGATCGCGGCTCTCGGCCAGCAGCCGGCGGATCTCCGGCAGGGCGGTGAAGGATTGGATCTGGGCCAGCGCGTACAGCAGGTGCAATTTCAGGTCACGGCCGGATTTTTCGAGCGCCCCCAGCAATTTGGGCACGGGGTCCACGTAGCCGATGTTGGCGAACGCGTCCGCCAGGTGCAGGCGCAGGCGCGCGTCGGCCTTGTCCCAGAGCGCCAGCAGCGGCGGCAGGCTGGCCGGGCGGCTGAGCACGGCCAGCACGATCACCGCGGTGAAGCGGACCTTGCGGTTTTTATGGGTCAGGAGCGGGACCAGCCGCGTTTCGAACCCCGGCGCGGGTTCGAGCCGGTACACCAGCTCCCGCAGCGAGGCGAGCGCGAGCAGGGTGTGCTCCGTGTCCTTGGGATGCGCCAGCGCGGCGTCCAGCAGGTGATCGGCCATGGCCGGGTCCCGCACCAAGCCCGCCACGTCAATGGCCGCGAGCCGCAGCGCGCGCCGTTCGCTGGCCAGGGCGTTCACGATCGCGGCTTCCACGCGGGGATCGGCCACGCCTTCAAGGTGGCGCTGCGCGGCCCGCCGCACGGGCTGCGAACGGTCATGCAGCATGGTCTCGATGAGGAGCCCCACGGCCTCGGGCGAACCCTTGAGGGTGAGGGCCTCGAGGGCCAAAATGCGGCGGTAGACCTGACCGCGCGCCAGTTCCGCGCGCAGCTGCTCGACGGACAGCGCCCGCAGGTCCTCGGCCGCCGCCAGCGCAAGCCATCCGCCGCACGCGAGCAACGCCAGGGCGACGCGAAGCATCGGTTTCATGCCAGCTCCTTGGTCTGGCGCTGCGGTGGCGCCTCGTAAAAACTCAAAGTCGTGGATCCGTAGTCCCGGCCGCGGAACTTGCGGCAGCCGGCCCACTGCTCGGGCGCGGCCCATTTGCGGTCGTGCTGCAGCACGGCCACGCCGTTGGGGGCGAGCAGCCCGGCCAGGCTCTGCTCGCGGGTCCAGCGTTCGGTTTCGGAAATCCGGTAGGGCGGGTCGAGAAAAACCACCTGGAATTTTCCAGGCCGCTGGCTCAAGCGCCGGACGACCGCGACCGCTTCACCCGCGATCACTTCCGTGCGCTTCCCTTCCGGGTCCAGGTGTTCCACGTTGGCGCGGAGCACGCGGCCGATGCGGCTGTCGCTTTCCACGAACACCACGCGGCTGCAGCCCCGGCTCAAGGCTTCGAGGCCGATGGTGCCGACACCGGCGTAGAGATCGAGAAAATGGGCGGAGAACAGCCGGGGCGCCAGGATGTTGAACAGCGCCTCGCGCACCCGGCTCAGCGTGGGCCGCGTGTGGCTGCCTGCCGGGCTTTTCAGGCGCCGGCCGTAAAATTCACCAGCAAGGATGCGCATGGGTGGGAGACAGCAAAAGGCCGGCCGCTTTAGGCGGGCAGGAACCGCTTGACGCTCTGGCGCAGTTTGTTCAAGTCGAAAGGTTTGACAATATAATCGTCGGCCTTGACCTTGAAGCCTTCCTCGATCTCCCGCTTCTGGCCAAAAGCGGTCAGCATGACGACCGGGATTTTCATGGTTTTGGCTTCGCTTTTCAGGCGGCGGCAGATTTCATAGCCGTTCAGTTTGGGCAGCATGATGTCCAGCAGGATGAGGTCGGGGTTGGCGGTCAGGGCCATGTGCAGCCCTTCTTCCCCTTCCATGGCTTTGAGCAGGTCGTAATGATCTTCGGTGGACTTGAGGGTTTCCGTGACCAATTCCATAATGTCGGGTTCGTCTTCGATAATCAGGATTTTGTATGCTCTGGAAGAACCGCTCATGCCTCACGCCCTCCTCGAGGGTTATATTATATGAAGCAAGTCCGCCGCTGGCAAGTCTATTTTCTCCCGGCGCAGACAGCTCAATCGGGTTTTTCTTCCACGACCTCGGGCAGACGGTAGTCCGTGCGCCGCGCCACTTTGGCCATGGTGAGGAACGCGCCGTAGGGACGGTCCACGTCCGCCGCGCCGCAGATCAGGTCGAAGACCCGGTCCGCGCGGCTTGCCGGAACCAGCACGGTCAGCACGTCTTTCTCGAACACCAAGGGTTCCGGATCGCCGACCGAGGACCCGCGGGCGCGGCACATGACCGCCGTGTTGATCCCGGCCCGGCGCAGGGCCCGCAGGACTTTTCCGCTGGCGCCGCGGTACAGCACGGCCGTGATCTGCCGGCTGTCTTCCCGGCGGGTCCGCTTCACGGCCGGCCTCCCCGCTCCCCCGCGAGGGCCTTGAGCACTTCCCGGGGGATGAAGGTGGCGGCTTTTTCGAGCGGTGTGAGGTACATGAAGCCCATGCCCGGCGTGTCCAGCTTGCCGGCCACGTACATGCGCTCAAAGACAAGGTCCGCCTGGTCCGTGGACACGACCACCTGGATGACTTCCTTTTCCACTTCCACCGTGATGCCCAGCACGCCCAGGCGTTCCCGCACGCCCGTGCCCCGGCCGTAGAAGATGGTCGCGCCCTGGGCGCCGGCCTCGCGCGCGGCTTGCACGATGGCGTCGGCCGCTCCGCGCTGCACGATGCAGGTGATCAGGGCCACGTCGGTCAAAACGGTCATTTTACGCTGGGTCATGCGGACATCCCCTCTTTCTCGAGGACTGCGGCAGGCCGCGAACGGCGGGCGCGCCACTGGACGTAAAGGCCGAAGGCGAGCACGGACAGGATCGGGAAGACCGAGGCGGCGGCCAGCACGCCAAAGCCCTCGGTCACGCCCAGGGCCCGGCCGAACCCCAGTCCCATGGCCAGCACCAGCGGCACGGTCACCGGGCCGGTCGTGACGCCCGCGCTGTCCCAGGCCACGTTGACGTAAGCCTCGGACGAAAATACGGTCAGGACCAGGGCCAGGGCGTAGGCTGAAAACAAGATCAGCGTCAGGTTCAGGTCAAAAATCAGCTTCAGCACGCCCACGGTTATGCCGCAGGCCACGCCCAGGGCGACCGCGTACATGAGCAGGGATTTCTTGAACGCCCCGCTGGTGAGGTTTTCCACGGTCAGACCCAGAGCGTTGAGCGCCGGTTCGGCCAGGGTCGCGCCGAAGCCCAGGACCCACGCGAACAGGCAGGCCAGGATCACGCCCGCGAAAAAGCCGAAGAGCGGCGAACCGCCGATGGCCGCAATGCGGGTAAAGGCGCCGGGGATGAGCCCGCCGGACTGGCCGCCCAGTTTGGACAGGCCGTACGTCAGCCCGAGATTGAACAGGATCATGCCGATCACGGCCAGGCAGAGGCCGTAAAAAATGAAGCGGCCCTGGGCCAGGCGCGCGCGCACGACCAGGCGCAGGACGATGAACAAAAAGAGAATGAGGGGCACGATGGCGCGCAGGCCGGTGACGATCTCCACGCCGGGCGTGGCTTCGAACCAGCGCGCGCCGGGCGCGGCGGCCGCGGTTACGGGCCGGGCGGCGGCCAGCAGGGCCGGCAGGTCTGCCGGCGGCAGGATCTGCACGGCCGTCATGCCGAGGAACAGGACGCCGAGGACGGGAAAGAGCGAGGCCAGGGTCACAATCCCGAACCCGGACAGGGAATCCGTGCCGCGGGACACGGCCGCGGCCACGCCGATGCCCAGGGCAAGCACCAGCGGCACGGTGACCGGGCCCGTGGTCACGGCGCCGCAATCCCAGGCCAGACCCACCACCGCGCGCAAGTGCGGGTGCAATTGGCACCAGGCCGTGACCGCCAGGAGCGGCGCGAGGGTGAGATAAATGATCGGCTTCAGGCTCCAGCCGCGGATAAAACGCAGGGTGCCGACGACCGCGGCCAGGCCCACGCCGGCTCCCACCACCAGCACCAGCCAGATGGACCAGCGGTTCAAGAGCAGATAGAGATAAGGCGCTTTGGCCGGATCCACGATCGAGCCCGCCACTTGGAGCGCGCCGATGGCCGGTTCGGCAAAGGTCACGCCCACGCCCAGGAGAAATGTGATGCCGAGCACCACGAACAACCCGGCCCGGCGCGGCAGGGTGTTGCCGAGTGTTTCGCCGAATGGCATGAGCCCGAGTTTGAGCCCTTCCATGAACAGCATGAGCCCCAGCATGACCGCGAAGAGCCCCGCGGAGATCACCGCGGCGTCGGCCACGGTCTGCCGCAGGACCAGCCACTGGAACAGGGCGAGGTACACCGCCAGGGGAAAAACCGCCTTGAACTGTTCGCTGAAGCGCGAGCTGAGATAGGGGGCCAGGAGACGGTAGATGTCCATGGACCGCAGGGCCAGTCCGCGGGACCGCGCCGCGGCCTCGGCGCTGTTTTTAGGCGCCAGCCGGTTGTAACTGACCCGGGTGCTTTGAAGGTTGATGATCCGGAGGTAATCGCCGAAGCGGATGGGTTTGGGCATGACCGCTCAAAAATACCTTAAAAAAAATTCTCTGGCAAGGCTTTTTCCAGGGCCACGTTGGCGTCAGAGTCGTTTCGGACCCACTCTCATCTGGGTTGCGTTTAAGAAAGCCAGTGGAGTGGTCCCCCGGACTAAAGTTCCCCGCAAGGGGGACCATGGGCCGGGGCTCCCTCCCTCCGCAATAAAATCCCGCAAATCATCTCCCCGGCCGAAGGTCCCTTCGGGAGCTGAAGCCCGGGGATTCATGCGGAGGGATTGATTCTAAAAATCCCCTCCCTCGATGGGAGGGGATGAAGGGGAGGGTGAGGAGTGTCCCTGTATCAGCATTCACACCCCCTCCCCTAACCCCTCCCCCCACGATCTGGGGAGGGGCATCACAACCATGAAAAGGCCCCGTTTCGCGCGCTGTCAACAAGGAGAACGATTGTTTACGCCGCCTGGCCGGGCGCGAAGCGCAAGCGCGGCCTGCGCAACGGACGGTCCAGGTCCAGGGTCTTAAGGAACGGCCAGGTTTCCAGCAAGCGCTGCGCGCGGCCGGCCAGTCCTGGCCGGCTCAGCAGGGCGCTCGGCAGGCGAATCTGCCGGGTGCGTTCCCCCTGCCGCCAGACCGCCAGGGCCGTGCTGGGGATCGCCGCGAGCCTCAAGAGCAGTTCCGAAGCGTACGCGAGCTCGATCAGGCGCTGGTCCGGGTCAGGCACGGCCTGCAGCCAGTCGAGCAACGTTCGGGCCAAAGCCGTTTCCCGGACCGCATCGGGATTCCGCGCCCACGCCTGATACGCCGCGTTGAGCAGACTGCCAGGCTGGTCCCAGACCCGGGCCAGTTCTGATTGTTCAGCCAGCCGGGGCTGGAAGCGCCGGACCCCATCCTGTCCCAGGCGCAGGTACAGGCCGGGATTCGCCAGCAGCAGACGCTGGCCGACGGCCGCGAGCCAGCGCGGTTGGGCGGCGGTTAAATGGTAGAACGCGCTGACAGCCGCTCCGGACCACGCGCGGCCAGGAGCCTGGCCGTAGAACTCGGCGCTGCGGTAGCGCAGAATGTGGCGCACGGTCTCCGCGGCCAGCGCGGCGCGCACTCTGGCCCATTGGCCGGCCCCGGCCGGGGCGCCCAGCTCGTTGAGCAGGGACTGGCTGAGGTCCAGGCGCGCGGTCTGTCCTGTTTCGGGCTCCTGATAGCGGCCCACGGCCAGCTCCCGCCAGCCCGCCGGACGGTTCAGGGCTTCAGTAGCCAGCTGCCGGGGACGGAAGGTGACGGATTCCCACTGGTCGCGCGGGAAGTAGCGGCGCTTCAGCAGGTCCAGACGCTCCTCGGCCAGGCCGGCCTCGGTTGAAACCGGTGGAGCTATCCGGGCCACGGCCCAGCGGCCTGCGTGCAGCAGGAGTATCCAGAGCAGGCGCGGTCCGCGCCAGCCTTGGAGCAGGCGGCTGCCCCGGTCCAGCAGGGGCCGGTTGACAGGCGCCTCGACTGTTCCTTGGCGCGCCAAACGCGGAGCCAGGGTTCCGCCGTCTGCCCGCGACGCCAGGAACTGGCGGAAGATCAGGGCCACCGGCCGCTGGGAAGGCAGGAACCTCCCCACGAACCCAAACCGAGCACCCGCGGCTTCCAGCTCGGCCAGTCCGGCTTCGCCGGGGTGCAGCTGTTCGAGATAGGTATTGCGGACCGGCTCGGTGGGCACGGAATCCCAGCGGTCGGCGAGGACATATCCGTTCCGTTTCAAGTATTGCTGCACCACGACGCCCGCGAGCCAGCTCAGCCGCGCCGCCGGCTGGCTGGGGCGCGGATCCTGGTATTGCCCGGTCTTGAGGACCAGGAAATCATAGGGGCCCAGCCGGTTCAGAGTCTGGTCGTAAGACCCCACGTCCTCGAGGCTGTCCGCCTGCAGATACGTGACGCGGCGGGAACGGCCGCCCCATTCGAACCGGACCGTGCGCAGGCGCGGATCGGTTTTGCTCCGGGTCGGTTCGCCGATGCGCGTGGCGCCCAGGAGTTCGAGCTCCATTTTCAGGAACGGCCACACGCCCGCGCGCTGCACCAGGGACCTGGGCAGTCCCAGGATTTTGCCCTGCGTTTGCTTGAAGCGCAGATAATACGCCTGGCTGGAGCGCAGGGCCGCGGCTGACAGGGGTTTGCCCTCCGGCTGCCAGGGCAGATCGTCCACCAGCAGGAGGTCGTCGGCCTGGGTGGCGTTCAGCAGGGTGGCCAGGTCCGCGAAGGGGCGCAGGCTAAGGAGCCGCATGCGCTGGCGGCGCTGGTGCTCCGGGTTCACCAACTGGGCGATGGCGCGCAGGTACTCCAGGTTGAGCCGGCCGCCCACCAGCCGGGAGGCCGGGGTCTCGGTCCGGCTCGCGTACAGGAGGGACGCGTTCAGGGCGTCGCGCGGCATGACGGTATAGGCCGTTTCCTGCGGACCGACCACCTGCACCAGATAGGCGTCCGCCCCGGCGGTACTCAGCACGGTGGCGTTGGCCACGTCCATGCGCCACATGAGCTGCAGTTGGTCCTGGGGCAGGAGCCGCTGCTCGCCCGATTTGACCTCGCGGGTCAGATCCACGGGCGCGAGGGGCGTGGGCAGGGTCTCCCGGCCAAGGAGCGGTTCCGCGGCCGACCAGCCGCTGTGAAAGATGCGCTTGGGCGATTCCCGGATGGAGCGCCGCTGGAACGCGCGCAGCCGGAAGTATAGATAGTGCACCACTTCCAGCATGGGCATGCCGTTGATCTCTTCCAGCAGTCCGGCGCCGAAGCGGGACAGCCGCCGGTAGTCCGCCGTGCCCGGGGCCGCGCCGAACAATTCCGGCACCAGTTCCCCGAGCGCGCGGCTGAGCTCCTGCTGGTTGTCGAGCATGGTGCCGTCGTAATCAAAAACCACGGCCTTGACATTGCGGAGGGTGACCCGCTGGTTGGTCTGGGCATCGTAGAAACGCAGGGCGCGCTCACGCGGGCCCCACTGGAAAGCAGTGTAGTCCGAGATCAGGTGGTCCGCGCCGTAGGCAGTCAGCTCGCTGTCCTCCAGGTCGGGCGCGCGGCCGATGGCCACGGTGCCAGGCACCATCTTGGCCGCGCTCATGTCCAGTCCGCCGTCGCCGATCATGACCACCACGCCCGGATCGCCGGACACGGCGTGGGCGCGCCGCAGGGTGTCGGTCTTGGCGTAGCGCGCGCCGAAGACGCGGCCTTCGAAGAGCGTCTGCAGGCCGCGCTGCTTGAGCTCCCGCCAGGTGCGCCCTTCGGCCGAACCGGTGGCGATGAACAGCGGAAGGCCCGAAGCCTGGAATTCGGACAGCAGGCGCTCCAGGCCCGGCGTGAGCGGCCGCAGTTCGCCGCGCGGATACAGGGCGCGCCAGGCTTTGCTCCGCGCCACCCGCAAGGAGAACCAGAAGACCGCCAGCGGCTGGGCCAGCTCCCGGAGGAAGTAAACCAGCGGCAGAACGGGGTTGAGGTAGACCGCGCGGTCGCGCCAGCCGGCCAGGCGCATGTGCTCCTGGGCCTGAACGGTGACCAGAATGGACATGCGCAGGGCCTGGTTCACGGCTTGCAGGACAGCCAGGTAGGCGCGTTCCAGTCCGTTCCGGCCCAGGCTCCAGTCAATGTCCTGCACCAGCCAGCGGGCGATGTAAACCCTGCCCCTGAGGGTTTCGGCGAAGCGCCGGTCCACCTGGTCAATGGCGGAAAAATCCACGGGCGCGTCGAACGCCAGGCGGATCAGCCGCATGACCATGTGGTTGTCCTGGCGGAAGCGCGCTGGGACCGTCCGGTGGACAAACTGGGCGAAGAACCAGTTGGCCAGGCCCGGCAGGGCGCGGCTGCCATACACCAGCGCGCCGAAACCGAACAGGCCGAACCAGAGCTGGCCGAACCAGGCGGCGGTCAGGGGCGAAAGCGCCGCCAGACCCAGGGCTACCATCGCGGCCCAGCCCGCGAAGGCCAGCACATTGACCGCCAGGTCGAAGCGCTGCCCCTCCCCGGGGCTGGGCTCCTCGTCCGTGCTTCTCCGGGACAAGGTTTCCGTGTCCACGGCGACCGCCTGGCTCAAGGCATCGCTGGCCGCCTGCCGGACCGCGGGATGGTAATCGCTTAACCCCTCCATGATCAGCCGTTTGATCACGCTATGGGTGCCCTGGGTACCCGGCGGGAACGCGGCGTACATCGCGCCCAAGGTGCGGTACAGTTGGCTGCGCAACGGCGTGCTGGTCTCTTCCCGCAGGCCCCGCATAATGACCTGCAGCCCGTCCAAGCCCAACATGCCCAGGCCCTGGGCCGCGGCCAACCGCGCCAGCTGGTGCTGGCCGGGGTCGCGGAGGTCCGCGGCCATGGCTTCGGCAGGTGTCAGCGCGCCCGGCCGGCGCTCCAGAATGAAAACCGCGGCTTCGACTATACCGGCGATGTTCTCGCTCTGCTTCCCTACGCCGCGGATGCGGTAGCCGAGCTCGTACACCAGCTGGAAGAAACGCGGACTGCGGACCCAGTACGGCATCACGAGCCGGCCGTTGGGTTTGAGATGGGCGTCAGCTTGCCGCAGGAATTCGGCGATCACCACGAGCCCGGGGTCCTTGACCGCCTGTTCGGCCAGGGTGGCGGCCGGCCGGTCAATCATGGGCGGGTTGAAGTAGATCTGGTCGAAGTACCCCAGGAACTCGCCCGACGCGGCGCTGAACAGGTTCCCGGCCAGGGCCCGCACGCGGTCCGCCACGCCCAGGCGGCGCGCCACCTCGGTGGCATTGGCCGCGGCCATGGGGTTCAGGTCCACGGCCACCACTTCCGACGCGCCCTGCCGGGCGGCCAGGGCCGAGACCACGCCCATGCCGCAGCCCATTTCGCACACGCGCTCGCCGGGCTTGATGTCCACGCTTTCGATCAGGGCCGTGCTGGAGGGTCCCAGGGCCGTGAACACGGAATGGTAAGTGGGCAGGCGCTGGCCCGCGGCGGGCACTTCCGACCACTCGGCCAAACTGAAAGGCGCCGCGGGTTTGGGCCCGATCTGCCGCAGGAGGGGCGCGAGCCGGGTTTCCAGAGCCGCGTACGCTTCAGCCGGTTCCTGCTGGGCTTCGGTCATCAGGCCCACATGGTATTCAGGCGCGCCTTCGGCTTCGATCACCACGGCCTGGGGACGGCCGTCCAGGGCCAGCAGGTGCAGGGTCACGGCGCCGGCCATGGGCCAGGAAAACAGCGACCTGAAACTTTCCAGCTGTTCCGCGGGCACGGACCAGGACAGCCGCCGGGGGCCAAGTCCGAGAGCAGCCGGCGCGGCTTCCACGCCCGCCACCTGGAGGAAGGGCTGCCAGTCCGCGAGAGCGGCAGACGCGGCTTCGGCATCCGCCGACGCAGACGCGGGGGTCTCGCCGAACGGCAGAGTGAGCTGGCGGTATTCGCGCGCCTGGACCTGACGCGCCTCCAGCTGCGCCCGCAGGCGCCGCTGGTAGGTTAAAGCCCGGTCCTGGCCCGCCAGCCCGGCGGTTCCGGGCGCGGCCGGGGTGAACCGGGCTTTCACGATCGTGCCTAGGCCGCGGCGCGAGTCGAATGTGAGCGTGATGCCAAAGAGGTCCATCAAACGCCGGACACTGAACAGGCCCAATCCCTGGCCTTGGCCTTCGGTGACGCCGCGTTCGAAGAGTTGCTCTCCCTGCCCCGGCTCCAGCCCATCGCCTTGATCGTCCACCTCCAGGCCGTCGGCCGTGAAGCGCACGCGGACCGCGGGCTGTTGCAGGAACGCCTCGCGCTCCTGCGGAGGCATGGCTTCCAGTCTGCGGTTGACCGCGCGCTGGGCGTTGGTGATGAGGTTCTTCAGCAGCCTAAGCAGCAGACGGCCGGCGTCGCCCTGGACCCAGTGCGGCTGGCTGAAGAAATCGCGGCCCGGTTCGACCAGGTCCACGGGCACCGCATGCTGAATTTTCTTGTCTTCCAGGTGAGCGCGGAAGCGGTCGGCCAGCAGGTACACCACGCGCAGGTCGGTGACCGGCGCGCCTTCGGACAGGGAGAATACTTCGGCGGGCGAAATGTTCTCCTGAAGCAGCAGCAGATGCAACTGCAGGTTGCCGAGCCAGTCCGCGCCGCCCGCCAGATCCGGCTGCTGTGCCTTCGGCAAGCGGGAAACCGCCCTGGCAAAATCCGCATAGGCGGCGGCCACCTGTTGCACACTGTCCGCCAGCAGCAGGTACCCGCCGGCGAGCAGGGACTGACGCAGGGCTTCCCGCTCGGCCTGCTGCGGTTCGGGAGCGGCGAGAAATTCCCGCGCGCGGACGGCCATGGCCGCGTGCGCGGGGTCGCCCTGTTTCCCGGCTTCCAAGGCCCAAGCCGCGAGACTGGTCCGGAAAACCTCCGGGTCGTCCTGCCTGGCCAATTCCACCAGTTTGATCAGATCCTCATTCCAGGACCTGAACATCTGGTCCAGGGTTTCGCGCACCCGCGTTTCTCCCGGGATCCCCAGGGGCTCCTGCGCGGTGATCAGGGAGAGGCTGAAAACAAAATTGCCGAAGTCGTGGTGGTACTCCACGTACCGGGCAACCAGGTCCGTGAGGTCCAGCTGGAAATCCGCGAACCGGCGCAAGGCGGTCTCCGGCGCCAGGGTGAAGGACCGGACCCAGACCTCCCGGCGGGTGACCTCGGCGGCCTGCCGCAGGCCGGCCCAGTCCAGACGGTCCGTCTCGCCGGCGGCCGCCGCGGCCGCGAGGTCCGCCGCCCATTGCTCCACGCGCGCCGCGGTCCAGCGCGTGTCCGCGGCAGGTTCGGCGCGCGGGGCGACGGTAAAGCGCACGGCGGCGGGTTCTTCCCCTGCCGGCAGGGTCAGCTGGGTGTCCGCCGCGCGGGCCGGCCGCGCCTCCAGGCGGCGGCTGACCTCGTTCCAGGTGATCTTCTCGGCCTGGTAGTAATAGGCCGGAGGGCCGCGCGGTTCGGGACGGAACATCCAGTCCAGCAGGCCGGCCTTGAGCCTCGGCTCGTCGCTCACGACCCACAGCGGCAGGTCGCCCACGGGCTGACTGCGCACGTCAATCAGACCGAGGAAGTGCGGCGGATAGAGCATGTTCAGGTAGTACAGCAGGAAATCCCTCTGGATGAGCCGGTAGATGCCGGGTTTGGGCCGCCGCCGCAGACGGTTGCCGAGGGACAGCCAGGTCTGGCCGCTCAAACGGTTCTCGGGGAGCCCCATTTCCCTGAACAGGCGGTGGAAGTGCCGGGTCAGTTCGCCGCTGATATCGCGCTTGCCGTGGGCCAGGTTGTAGGCGTTGAGGGTCTGAATAAGCCGGGTGATCGGCAGGCGGATCAGGTTGCCCCACCGGTTTTCGCGCTCCTGGGCGTAGCCTTCCCGTGGATCGAAGAAGAAGGGCGCGGCCGCCTGGCGCCAAGCTTCGTAGTATAAGCCGGCCATGGTCCCGCGCTCGCTTATGACTTTGGCCGGGTCGTCGCCGGGCGCGAGCAGAAGGTACGCGAAGCGGGCGCGGCCGTCAGCCGGGTCTTCGAGCCGGACGCGCAGGAAAAGCAGGCCGTTTTGTTCGGCGTATTCCACCGCGTCGGCAAAGGGCGCGAAACGCTGCAAGGCCGGGGACGGGCCGTGTTCGGACAGCCACGCGGACAGGGGGCGCCAGGCCGTATCGCCGAGGATCCCGAGCGAATCCTGCCAGACCGTGGAGAGGGTGTTGAGCGTGGAGCGCAGGAAGAGCCGGTTCCAGGGACTGTCCGCGGCCATGCCTTCGGGCAGCAGGTTCCGGGAGAACGCCGGGGCGTACATCCCTTCCCGGATGAGGAGGCGGCTGGCGTCGTCCTGATCCGCGAGCCGCTCGCCGGCCAGCAGGCGGCGGTACAGCGGCGCGAGTCCCTGATCCGGGGCGGCCGCGGACTCGACCGCCGCGAGGAACCGGGCCGCGCGCGCGCGGTCGGACTGGACCAGGGCCTGGAAATCCCGCACATTGATCCACTGCAGGGCGAAATACTCCAGGCGCGCCGGCGTGGCGTCCGGAAGCAGGCGGGCGAGGCGCAATTTGGCGAGTTCCCGTTTCAGGGAGACCAACAGCCAGTCTTCGTTCGAGAACACGCGCCAATCCAGGAACACCTGCGACCTGGCCCCCGGGCGCGCTTCCCGGACGCCGGCCGAGGCAAAATCGCCCGAAGTCACGATCAGTTCGACGTCCAGGTCCGCCTCGCTGAAGATCTCCTCGGCGAGGAGGCGCTGCCGGACCTGTTCCAGACCTTCCTGGTAGCGGCGCAGGACAGCCGGACCGGGTTCACGGGCATTGCGGCTGACATCCGCCAGTTCCTCTTCCCGCCAGGCGCCGGCCTGGACCAGCTGACCGGCCGCTTCGCGCGGCAAGGCCACGGCCGAGAGGCGCGCCCAGGAACCGCCGGCAAGCTGCAGGGTCCGGCCCGCAAGGCTGGATAGCGCCCAGCCGCCCAGCCCCCGCCAGTGGGCCGATTCATCCGCAAGCGAGATCTGTCCCAGGCCGAACACCATGCCCATGGCCAGCAGGCTTTCGGGCGCGGCCTGGCCGCTCAGCTGCTGGTACAGGGCCAGACCCGCGGCCAGGGCCATGAGCCAGACCGAGGGGTTGCGTCCCACGAAACTCCGCAGCGCGCGCCAGGCGCGTCCCAGGCCCTGCCGCAGCCGCTCCTGCCATGGCGCGCGTTCCAGCCCTTCGAGCAACCCGGCTTCCCTGGCCCACTGGGCCAGGTCCGCTATCCGCTCGGATTCCCGGAACAACTCCTCCCCGAACTCGGCCACGGGCACGCGGGCCAGGGCCGCCTGGAACTTCTGTTCGTCCTGAACGACCAGGGACTGCCCGAGGTAGACGGGCCGGAAGCTGTCATCCTTGGCGTCCGCGTACGCGTACTGTTCCTGCATCTCCTCCGGGGCCGCGGCCGCGAACGCCGAGCGGTCGGCGGGGTTCGGGAAGAAGACCTGCAGTCTGCCGCCTTCTTCATATTTTATCCACGCGCTGGGTTCGCCAGGGGTCCGCGGGCCGAAGCCGTACTCCCGCTGGAGCACGTCATGCACGATCAGGTTCTTCATGTCCGGATGCGTCTGCCTGACCCGGGGGAACTCGAGGAAGAACAGGTTGAGCAGGGGCCGCAGCCAGCCCTGGCCCCGCAGGTCCGGCGTGAGGTACACGCCCCGCAAGCCGCTGCCAGCGTACCCGTCGGCGATCAGCTGGCGGTAGGCGACCAGGTCCGCGTAATCCCGGGACACGGCGCCGGGCCGGATCAGGGTCACGCCCAGCTCCTGCGACAGCTGGGAGCGCCGCAGGTCCAGGGTCCGGCCGCGGTACGTGAAGCGCACCTGTCCGGAGGCGACCTGAATGCGGTCCGCCGGCAGGCCGCGTTCCGCCTGCAGGGCGGCCACGGTCAGGGGACGGCCGGCTTCGTCCTGGTGGAGGGACACGCGGTAGGTCACCTCGGCCGTGAAGCGGGGGCTGGTGATGGGATTGAGCCCGGCCGAGCCGTCCGTGTCGTTCAGTCCGCCTGGGGGCGAGGTGACCGGCTCCAGGGCGAAGAACCCCGGCTCCTTGTCCCACACCACCACGAAAGGCAGGTTCGGGGTTTGCGCGATCTCGATCAGCGTGCCGTCCGCCTCGTTGTAGGCCCGCGAGACCACCGCGCCTTCAGGTTCGGCCGCAAGGTCCAGGAGCACGCCGTGCCGGCTGCGGTCCGCGGGCCGGAACACCCGCAGGTCCATGGCCGTGCGCTCCACGGTGCGCGGCGCGCCGGAGGGCAGCATGTTCTGCATGGGCAGTTCGCGGCCGGCCGGCACCTGCAAATGCCACCGCCCTTCCCCGCGCTTGATCCAGGGATGGCTGCCCGTGGTGAAGATCGAGGCGTTGCGAACCTCGATGCGGCTGGTCAGCTCTGGCCCGGCCAGGCGGTAGGTCAGGGTCAGGCGGCCGGGGCCGAAGCGTTTGAGGATCTCCGGGTGATCGCGGTTGTCCAGCGCACAGCGGACCGAAAGGCCCTGGCGGCCGGCATGGATGCGTTCCACTTTGAACGCCAGGCGACGCGCCATGCCGTGGTACACAATTCCCTGACCGTCCTTCTTGGTCAGGCCGGCCGCAACCAGGCTCTCGTCGCCCAGCTCGATGGCGCGGCCCTGAAAGGTGAAGCGGTTGCCTGCCACCCGGTCCATGTACGGGTACATGACCTCGATGCCGCCCGAGGCCGTGACTTTGTCGAAGTACAGGACCTCGCGGCCAGCCACCTGGAGGGAAGCGATCTTGGCCGCGAAACCCGGCACGATCTCGAAGGAGCTGTTGCGGGCAAGGTCGCGGAAGATCAGGGTGTCATAGCCGTCGCGCGACCCGGCTTGCACTTCAAAGCGTCCGGCCCAGGGCGCTATCGTTTCGGCCGCGCGCGCCCAGGCGCGGGCCAGCCAGACCGGCATCCAGGGATAATTGCTCCGCAGCACCAGCGCACGCCCGGCCAATACCGGCCGCTGGGCGAGGACCGGCGCGGTGGTGCGCTCCTGGACCAGAGCCTGCCATTCGCCGGCCAGCCACGAGAGACCAGGCAGGCGCTGCCACCAGGCGCGTTCCCCAGCCGCGGCTTGGGCGGCTATATAATGATGAAGCTCATGCGCCACCACGCGCAAGCGTTGGGGCTCGTCCAAGGACAAGAGATTGATATGGAAGGACAGCACGTTCGTGGCCGGAGCATACCGGCCCAAGGGGCCGAAAAGCAGGAGCAGACGCCAGGGCGAGGTGGGGATGGGCTCGATGCGCAAGCGCAGCAGGTCCGCGGGTACGTCCTCGGTCTGGCCGTTGATCCACGGCTGCCAGCTGGCGGGCAGAGGCACCTTGAGCCGCACACCCTGCAATTTCTTCAGGTCCTCGCGCAGGTCCGGCAGCCCGTAGGCCCGGTCCGCGGGCTTGAACAATCCGAGCACGGCCGGCAGACGGTAAGCGAAATACGGGAGCAGGGCGAACGTCAGGCCGGTGCCCCAGCCCAGGCCACTCTGCAGGCCCGTGGCCCAGAGGACCACATCGATCAGGAACCCGGCCGCGACCGCGGCCACGCCCAGGGCCAGGGCAGGCTGGTAACCCGTGCGTGGCGCGGACACGGGCGCGGCGGCCGGCATGGCCGCCTTGAGCTCTTCCAGGGAATCCACGATCGTGAACAACTCGACGTCCTTGGGCGAAATGAGCGGCGGCGAGGTCGAGAGCGGCATTTCGGTCAGCATGCGCAAGATGGGGGTCCAGAACTCGCGTCCCACCAGCACGATGGGTTTGCGTGCGATCTTGCCGGTCTGGATCTGGGTCACGATGTCGAACAGGATGTTGAGCTTGCCCAAGTTGCCCGGCAGGAACACGAAGCCTTCGGCGTTCTGCACCAGCAGGTGGCGCTGCACCGGACCGTCGGAGACCACGGCTTTCTGCCGCACCGCGTTCTCCTGGGGCGTGAGCGGCGTTTCGCGGGGCGCGACCATCATGACCGCCTGCAGGGACTGGAGCGGCGCGGCCTGCAGGACCCGGAGCGTGCCGCGGCCCGAGGCGCGCGCGGAGAGTCCCTGTCCGTTCGCCCAGACCGCGGCTTCCTGCGCGATCTGCTGCAGGCGGGGTTCGACGTTGTCGCCGCCCACGAACACGATCCCGGGCTGCCACCGCTGCACTTCGGCCAGGGCCGGCAGCACCTCGGCCTTCATGCGCTGGATGGCCGCCAGGTCCGCGCTGGCGCGGAACTCCCGCGACAGGCGCTGGGCGCCGGCGATGTACGCCAGGGCCTCGTCCATGGAATCCGTGACCAGGGGCTTGGCGATGGCCGGGTCCCAGAACCCGTAGCGGTTCAGATGCGCGTAGAGCGGATCAATGATCGGGCGCCAGTAGGCGGACCCCCAGAGCACCGTGGGCACGTTCTGCCGCAGGGTCTCGAAAAACTCGTCAAAGGTGCCGAACCCGCCTTCCACGCAGATGGCGGCGGCAATGTTATGCATGAGCGCCAATTTACGCAGGGGGAAGAATTCGTGGACCGTGAAGTGTTCCATATAGGGGTTCACGCCCTGCTCGAAGGTCCGGGTGTTCTGTAGATTGATCTTGGCGCCGCCGATCCTGGCCCGCGCGCCCTTGACCTCGGCCGCGCCCTTGGCCGCGGCCTCCATGGCGCCCGGCCCGGCGCCGGTCCAGACCGAATAGCCGGCTTCGGCCAGGGTCCGTCCCACCTCCACGACCCGCTGGTAAAGGGACGAGTCGGGCTTGGTGCGGGCGCTACCGAAGACCGCGATCCGCAGCTCGTTGGGCAGGGACTCGAAGTAATCGGCCAACAGCTCCAGTTCCCGGATGAAGGAACCGCCGCCGGTATAGGCCTTGTAGGCGTATTTCACGCCGGCCTGCGGGGCGAAGACGTGCGAGACCTTGCGCTCGGTCCGGATGGCCTGGACCTCTTCCACGAGGCGTTCCAACGGCGTGAAGCGCGACCACCAGGGATGGGTGATCGAGTTGCGGCGGACGCGCAGATAGCGGTTCAGCACGTGGGCGACCACGGCCAGGCGCAGGTGTTCGGGCAGGGACTTGAGATTTTCCTGGAAAGCCATCGCGTTGTCCGCGGCGCGGAACTCGGCGTTGCGTCCCCAGAAAAACAGCAGCAGCCAGGGCGAGGTCCGGAGGGTCTTGAAGCGCAGGGCGCGGAGGGCCTCCGGAACTTCTTCGGTCAGGCCGTTGACCCACGTCTGCCAGTCCTCGGGCATCGGCACCACCGAGGGGACGGCCTGGAGCTGGCGCAGGTCTTCCCGGAAATCGCCCAGCTCGTAGGGAAATTCGGCGCGCTTGAGGTAGCTCAGCACGAACGGCAGGCGGTAAACCAGGGAGGGCAGGAGCAGAAGGGATCCGGCCGTGACCCAGCCGAACCACACCTGCACGCCCGTGGCGACCAGCGCCAGGTCCAGCGCGAGTCCGGCCATGACCAGCAGGGCGCTGAAGATCAGGACCCTGCGGCCCATCGGCACGGGCCGGGGCTTGATCTGGTCCATGGGCCCGAACACGCGGGTTGCGCCGGGCAGCGCGTATTTGAGGTAGATGTTTCCGTTATCCTCCCGCAGCAGCAGAAGGTCGCCTTTTTTGTGCAGCAGATTCTGGAGCAGGCTGGCGACCAGGCGCAGGGGAACCTGCAGAACAACGGAAACCAGCGGCGCCGCCAGGCGGCCTCCCGGCCTGGCCAGCAGTCTGGAATACTGCTCCGCCTGATCGCCGCTCAAGCGGGTCACGAGGGCGCCGCTGCTCCGGGGCCAGATGACCTCATAGGGTTCCAGATCCAAAACCAACCTGCCGTCCTGGACCAGGTAGTATTTGCCGCTGAGCGGATCCAGCAGGCATTCGGTGAGTTCCGGATACCGACCGATATCCAGCGTGACCTGCTGCTTTTGGCCCGAGCAGTTCACGATCTGGATCAAGCCCTGGCCCCGGTCCGGCGCCACGAGGCGCGCGGCCAGCACGGCGTCCGTGCCCGTGGGCACGGATTCGACCGGCGGCCCGTCCGGCGCGAAGGCCGGCTCCTGCCCGCGCTTTTGCAGCAGATGCAGGACCGAACGCAGGACCCGGCTCTTGTGGCTGGTGGGATCGTCCAGTTCGGCGAAAAGCTCGCCGGCCGGGAAAATTTCCTGGTTCAGGCCGCCCCCTTCGGGGGAGGCGGGATTCTGGGCGCCGATCAACCCGTTCAGGTCGAGCGACGGCAGGCCCCGCTGCGCCAGGCCCAGGGCGAGCAGCGCGAGATAGCGCCGCAGTTGAAGGTTGAAAGCTTCCTGGGAGCCGGGTTCATTCACCAGGTTCCAGGGAGCGGCTGCGATCTCGGAAACGCGCACGGTCCCGTCCGCCTGCGCGTTCAGGACAGGTTCAGCGCCGTGCCGCTCAACCAGGCGGTCGGCCAGCCGCTCCGCTTCCCGCGCGGGAAGGATGCCGTGAAGAGCCGCCAGGTCCAGGTTGTTCCCGGTGCCCGCGGCCTGGAGCAGCTGGCGCGGTCCGACCGGTTTGAGCGTTTCGAGCCACTGCCGGTAGTGGGCGGCGTTGCCGGTTACAACCGCGTGCACGGCCAGGGGGAACCCGGCCCGCTGCGCGACCCAGTCCACTTCCCGCCGGCCGTTCTGCTCCAGATAATCGGAAGGCCGGGCCCGCGGTTCCCGCACGTCCGCCGCGGTAAGCACGCCGGGCGCGAGCTGGGCGAGAAACAGCGTCAGGGTCTGCAGCAGCAGATGCGCTTCCGGCTCGTGCAGGGAGGCGGTCCCCGGTTTTTTCCAAATATAGCCGATATCCTGGAAGCGGATCATCCGGACGCCTTCTTCCAGGGTCTTCAGGAGCACGTCCGTGATCTCGAGGAGCACATTGGGATTGCGGTAGTTGAGGTCCACGGGGTGCGCGGCCAGCTGATCCGGCTGCAGGGCACGGGAAAAGGTGGAATAAACCAGGCCGGTGCCCAGGACCTGCGCCCCGTGCGCCGCGTGCAGGGCGCGGACCTTCACGGCCAGATGTTCGGGGATCACCGCCCCGGCCGCTTCCAGTACCGGCACCAGTTCCAGCTGTCCGTCCGTGGTCTCGACCACCGCGAACCGTTTGTGGTCGGGCGAGCCCAGAAAGGCCTTGTACAAGTTCTGCCGGCGGCCCCTGATGTCCGTCTGGGCGCTGACCACGAAATACGGCATCAGCGGGGGCGCGGCGCCCGGTCTGACCATTGTCCGCAGGTCTTCCGCGTCGGGCGCGTTCTTTTTGTCATAGGCGATGAGGTAACCCTGGTAGGCGCCGTACTGCTCGAACGCCCGCGCGTTGGGGGACAGATGCCGGCTGATCAAGGCGCCCTGCGCGATCGGATGGGCGATGGAAACATGGTTGGCCTCGAAATCCACCATCAGGTCCGCGCCGCGCGCCAGGTCCCGGATCTCGCGCCAGGTCCCGGCGCCGGGCTGGAGCTGGTTGTAATCCCGCGCGGCCGAACCGCGTCCCGCCTCCGCGGCGAAGAGCGGCCGCAGGCCAACCAGGGTGAGCCCGGTACGGCGCAAAAATTCCCGCAGGAGCTGAAGGCTGGGCCGGCTTTCCGCGCCGCCGCGGTCCTCGATGCTGTCCGCGAAACTCCGCAGCATCACGTCCCCGGCGGTGTAGGTCTTGGGCGTCCGCAGGCGTTCGGCCTGGTCGCCGGAGAGGCGGGTGCGGAAATCCGCCGCCCGCTTTTCCAGCTGTTCGACCAGATAACGCGCCTCCGCCTCGCCGTATACCCGCTTCAGATTGGCCTGAATGGCGCTGAAATCAATCCACCCCTCGGCGCGGGCCCTGCGCAGGGCCCGCTGGGCGCGCCAGATGCGGCGCTCGGCCATCACCACTTCGAATTCGGCGAAGAGGCGGCTCAGCACCGGGATCCGGTGCCACCAGGCGGTCCGGCCCAGCACCTGCTGGTGCACGAGGTAGTGGTTCAGCTCGTGCGCCACGATGTTCAGGCGGCGGGCTTCGGGCAGGGCCGTGAGGTTCCGGTGGAACGCGAGCGTGTTGTCGTCCGGATCGTAGTAAGAAGGCCGCCCCAGCAACAGCAGCAGGCGCCAGGGAGACATCCGCAGGGTCTGGAAGCGCAGGGCCCGGAGGGAATCGGGCGGGGTTTCGGTCTCGTTGTTGATCCAGGCCAGCCAGGAGGTCGGCAGGGGGACCTTCAGCCTGACGCCCTGGAGCTTTTTAAGGTCTTCACGGAAATCCTCCAGGCCGTAGGGTCCGGCGGCCTGGCGGAAAAAGCCGAGCGTGTCCGGCAGGCGGTAAATGAAATACGGCAGCATGACCAGGGACAGGCCCGTGCCGAGGCCGCGGCCGAACGGCAGGCCGAGCGCCACCAGCCCGGCGTCCAGCAAGAGCCCGGCGAGGACCGCGAAGGCGCCGAGGATCACGATCCCATACCGGGGACCGCTGGGCCGCGGTTTCTGCCCGATGAACGCCCGCGCCAGGCCGGTCTCCGCGGCCTGCGTGGGACGCGGCCGGCCGCGCAGGTTGAACTCGCCGGCGAACCGGAACCCCGTCTCTCGCTTTCCGGTCCGCGCGTTCCGGATATCCACCTTCACGCCGTCCACCGACGCGGTGAGCCAGTGAGGGGAGGAAACCACGTCCTGGCCCTGGATCTCGATCAGCGCCCGGGTCCGCTGGTCCACCAGAGGGCCGAACGCCGCGAACAGGTCGAAGCCGGGCTCCCGGACGCCGATCCACGGCGCATCAGCCGCGGCCTGAACCTCCAAGCTGCCGGCCTCGAACAGGTCGGCGGCCGCGCGCAGCATGGCGGGATTGTGCACGGAATCCACGACCAGGGGCTGGGAACTGTCCGGATACAGGCGCCGGGACACGTGCAGCAGCCACTGGCCCAAGCTCAGGGCGATGCCCTGGTCAGCCAGGCCCTCGCTCACTTCAATATTCAATAGCCGCAGGTGGTCCGGCATCAGTTCGAACCCAACAGCCACGGATTCCCCGCCTTCCTCCCACACATAACTGATCTCGCTTTTGCGGTCCGTGCGGTAGTGGTCCCACAACCGCAGGACAATGGGCTTGCCGGGTGTCCGGACATTGCTGAGCTCGACGGTGGCCGGGACATCCGTGCCCGCGGGGAACCCCGGGCTCTCGTAGCGGACGGTCTGCGGGGGCAGGGGCTCCGCCTGGGGGGCGGCCGCCGCCGACCGCAGGTCGAAGCGCATGATGATCCCGCCGGGCGTGGACGCGAACCCGGCCTGTCCCAGAAAACGTTTGGTCTCCTCCCACTCGGCCGTGCCCTCGGCGCCGGGTCCCTGCCTGAAGGACAGTTCCGCGAGCTCGGTCCGGGCGTACAGCCACCCCGGCGTGGTCATCATCTTCATCAACAGCAGGAGGACCTGGCGGCCGTAGCCCTGGTTGAGGTACGGCGGGAAGATCCGGATGCCGAAAATACCGAGTCTGGATTTTTCATTGTCCCGCTGGATGCCCGCGTGTCCGATGACCTCGCCCGCCCGATTGGTGATGACCGCGATATGCTCTTCGTGCTTGGTGTCCCGGTTGGCGAAGACCGTGACCGCGACCTCGCCCGCCGAAAACCGCCTACCCTTGTGCAGGTCGAGCCGCTGCTCGAAGGGCATGGGCCTGCCGCCTTCCTCCAAAATGGCGTACCCGTGCCGGGCGTGCGCCGCGCGCAGGTCGCGGATCAAGCCGCTCACCAGCGGGTCCTGCGCATAGCCGAACGTCTCGGCGCTGATCTCAAGCCCGGCAACCTGCCGCCGGGTCTCCTGGGCCGCGTCCGCGGTGGTCTTCGGCTTTTGCCCGGCAAAGACCTGCTCCGCGCCTGTCTCGCTGAACCGGCTGGGACGCGCCACTCCGCGCAGGTTGAAGGGCGTGCGGTAGCGGTAGTCTCCGACCCGCTCGCCGGTGGCGGTCCGGCGGATGTCCACCTGCAGGCCGTCCAGGGTCACGGTCAGGTCCTCGGGCTGGCTCGCCACCTGGTACCCTTCGCCCCGCCGCTCGATGCGGATGACGTTCGTGTCGCCGCCAAGCAGACGCAGCGGGCCGCACCTGGCGTAGAGGTCGAAGGCCGGGTCGGATAATCGCCGCCAGCGCACGTTGCCCTGGGGCAGGGCTTCCAGGCTCGCGGGATCGAAAAGATCCAGGGCCAGGTTGAGCATGGCCGGGTTCATCAACTGGTCAACTTCCAGAGGTTGCGGGTTATCCGGATACAGGCGCTGGGCCAGGGCCAGGACCCACTCGCTCAAACTCGCGGCCCAGCCTTGCTCGGCCAGCGGGCCGCTGACCTGAACATACTGGAGCTGCAAGCGGTCCGGCAGGAGCGCGAAAGCCACGGTCGCGCCGCCGCCCCCGGGCAGGTCCTCGGCCGCGTACATGAGCTCGGTCTTGCCGTCCTTGCGGTCGTGATTCGCGACCTCCAGCCGCAGGCGCTGGCCGGCGTTCCGGATGTTCGGGATCTCCACCCAGTCCGGAACGTCCGTCTCGCCCGTGATCCGCGCGCTGCCATAGCGGGCGGCGGGCCTCGGGGCGGGCCCCAGGACCTGCGCCAGGGTCCGGCGGCCGTCCACGAAGGCCAGCCGGTCGTAGGTCAGTCCGCGCTCGCGCGCGTCCAGGAAGTTCTTCAGGACGGCGCCGGCCTGGCGGTACCCGGCCCGGTCCCGGCCGCGCCGGTCGCGCGCCACGATCACCCCGGGGTGGCCGGCCATGTCCTCGAACGCGCCGAGGTACACCGGGAAACGCAAGCCCAGGTCCTCGGGGCCGGTCAGGAAATCGTCGGTGGCCGAATCGCCCAGCATGAGCAGAGCGCCCTGGACCGGGTGGCGGGCCGCCCAGTCGCGCACGCCGTCACGCTTGCTGGCCAGGCTGAACTTGGCGTAATCACCGGACGCGCTGGGCTGGAACCTGCGGGCGTCCAGTGCATAGCCCTGCTCCACGAGCAGGGCTTGCGCCAGGGCCAGCACCTCCCTGCCGTCCACCACCGTGTCGTGCGAGGACAGGTTCACCTCGTGCCCGAACAGCGGGAAGAAGGCGCTGGTGCGGCCCTCGACCGCGCGCCGGAAGCGGTCGCGGATCTCCACGAAGCTGCCGCTGGCCTCGATCGCGGCGAGCGCGTCCTCGAGGTCCACATCCATCTGCCGCCCGAGCAGGCGCAGGTACGCCACGGCCAGGGCTTTGCCCAGGGTGATCTGCTCCTGCGGCGAGACCTCCGCGCCTGGCCGGCGTTCGAAGCGCATCACGCCCCGCGCGTCGAAGGTGAACACTTCCCGGCCGATGGTTCCCTGCACTTCCAGGTTGGCCAGGGCCGCCTGGTCGCCCGTGCGCGCCAGTTCAGCCTGGACCTGGCGGAGGATGCGGCTCTCCAGGGAATCCTGTTCGTGGTTCTCCGTGACCTCCAGGTAATCGCCGGGATCAAGCGAGCGGTAAAGCTTGCCGGATTGCGCCACCCGTCCCGGACTGCCGCTGGTGAGCAGCACCGGAATGCCTTCCCGCAAGGCGCGCGCGACCTGCGCGAGGGCCCGGGCCGTGAGCGGGGTCACGGGCGAATCGGTCAGGGTCAGGTCCACGTCCGCGACAATACCGCGGATTTGCACGCGGGCCCCGGGCTCGAGCCCTGCGGGCGTCTGCTCCAGCGCCCGGGTCCGCGGGCTGCCGGCCGAAATTTCCGGACGGCCGGGCGCGGGCGCCAGCTCCTGCTCCAGGCTGCGCAACGCGGCTTGTCGGTCCGTTTCCGCCGCCTCCACGAGCAGGCCGGGCGTTTCGGCGGCCGGTCCCTCCCCTGCGGGGGCCTGGACCTGCCGGCCGGACACCAACTGGCGGAAGTCAGGCAGGAACCAGTCGGATTCCGCCAGGCGCCGGATGTCCGCCTCGGACAGGCGCTCGCCGGCGTCCAGCCTGCGCAAGCAGGCGGTATAGAACGGCAGCAACGCCTCGTTCCGCGGCTGGAACCCGAGCTTCATATAAAAGACCACGGCGCCGGCCGCGATGGCGTCCGGGTTGCTGATCTGGTCGAACGGCAATTCCAAGCGCCGGATGCCCGCGTTGGTCTCGTCCTCCAGCCCTTGCAGGGCTTGAATGAACAAGCTCCGGCTGAAGCCGGGAACGCCCCGTTCCTCCTCAAAAAGATGCATCAGGACCTGGGAGGTCCCGCCCAGCATGAAGAGGTTGCCGTACCCGATCAATTTGTCCCCGGAGAAGAAATACAGCTGGAACTCCTGGCCGCCCGGTTCTTCCGGACGCAGGACCACCATCTCCACGCCGTTGTTCAGGCGCCGGACGGTCACCGGCCACTGCTCCGGATCGGTCCACGCCACCAGGTGGGCCCGCCCGCGCGCGGTCATTTGCTCCCGGATAGGTTCGAGGTATTCCCGGGGAGCGCGCCAGGGCGGGGCCGTGGCCGCCAGCGGGTCCACTGCCGGAACCGGCGGCGCTTCGGCCGCGCGCTCGGCCTGCCAGCGCGCTTGTTCCGCCTCCGCCGCGATAGCGCGGCGCCGTTTTGCCAGGGTCAGCCACTCGCTGAGCTGGTCCTGCGCCTGCGGGCCCAGCACGCGTCCCACGAACCCGGTCTGCGCGGGCGTGAGCCGCTGGCCGACCTCGGCGCGCGCCCGTTTGCCCAGGCCGCGCAAAAACGCATGATCAACACCGGGCAGGCCGCTGGATTCGCCCAGTTCGTGCAGCAGCGCCGCGGCCAGCAGGGGCTGGCGGTCCGCCGCGAGCAGGTCCTGGTCCAGGACCACGCTGCCGGGCAGGCCGAAGCCCGCGAAGACGCTTTCCGGCGGCCCACGCACGACCTCCACGTCGGTCATAGCCAGATACCCGGCCAGGCCGGTCCGGGCATCCAGCGCCTGGCCCGAGGCCTGCTCCAGGCGGCCGGCCTGTTCCGCGAGACCGGCTAAAACCTGCAGGTCGTTGGCAAAGAGGTCCTCCCGCATTTGCGCCTGCCGCGCGAACTCCCCGGCCAGACCGCGGACCCGCGCGCGCTCCTCATCGTTCAAGACCCGCAGGCGCACGCGGAACACCACTTCCTCGCCGGTCCGCACGCTCCCGTCCGGCGCCAGCGGATGGCCGGTCACTTCCACCTGGTCCGCCGCCACGGGCCGCACGCGTGTGACCTGGAACTTGCCCATGGCGCCGTTCTCCCGCTTCTGGCCGATGAACCAGTCGAACATATCGTTGCTGCCGAAATACAGGGGCTCGGGTTCGGGCGGGAACCAACGCCCTAGCAGTCCGGAGAATCGGAAGCGCAGGCCGACCCAGTTGCGCGCGGCGTTCACCGCGCGCGACCACGGGCCCAGCCAGGCGATGGGCGCGAGCGCGGAGGCCGGGCGAGGGGGCATGGTCCGCGCCAGGGGCAGGTTGCCGCGCAGGTACAACATGATATAGACGGCCCAGAGCCACACGCCTTCCAGGGCGAAGCCCTTGCGGCTCAGCAAGAAGCGCCGGCTCCAGTCCGCATCGCCGGGCCGGACCCGGACCACTTCGATGTTCAGTTTCTCCCGCCACGCCCGCAGCAGGTGGTCATCGGGCATGCGCTCCTGGTTGATGCCCAGGCGCAGGGGCCTGTGCCCGTTGTTCTCTTGGAGGTTCCAGTTCCCGATCAGGAAGACCTCGGCCTCGGTGCCGTAGAGCTGGAGCAGTTTCCCGAACACGCGGACGAAGCCGTTCTGCATCTGGTCCAGCCTGCGGATGGTGGATTGCGATAGGGGGATGGGCCGAAGGTCGGCGGTGCGCGCCAGGGCCGCCATCTCGGCGCCGTTCAGGGGCACAAGCCGGCCGCGCCGCTTCTGGTACACGGAAAAGAGGTTGAGCCGGCCGCGCAGGTCATTGCGGAGCTTGAAGTAATACCCGCCCTCGCGCAGGTTCGCGGTCAGGTTCTGCTCCACGCGCTGCCACTCCGGGGGCAGGAAATGGTAGTCAATATTGGCCGCGCGGATGATGTCCACTGGCTGGTCCAGGCGCAAGGTCCGGGCATCGGCCTGCAGCACGCGGATGCCGGATTCCAGGTAGCGCGGGCGCAGCCAGGGGTTCACCACGCCCAGGGTCCGGTCGGAATAGAACCTCGCTTCCCCGGGGCTGGCCTCCCGCGCCGCCCGCAGCAGGCGCTCGCGTTTCTCCCTGAACTCCGCGGCCACGAGCGCCCACTCACCGTAGAGTTCCCGGCCCAGGACCTGGCGTTTCATGTTCATCAGGGAGACGATGTTGCCGGCCTCGTCGAACACCACCTGCAGGTTGCGCCCCCAGTCGAAGACGATGCACTGGGGCTTGACCAGGTCCACGCCCATGACCTCGCTGGCCGGGAAGCCGGGCTCCCGGCGGGCTTTGGTGTGGAGCTTGATCGCGGTCTGGGCCGTGGAATCCAGCAGAGCGCCCACGCCCAGGTCCAGCACGCGCACCGGCCGTCCCGTACCTTCCTGGCCAAGGGCCTCGGCCAGGTTAAGCAGCAGGGGGTCCGTGCTCACCAGGCGGCCCGCGGCCGTGTTCATGAAGGTATGGATCTCGTTGCTGTGCACGAAATCGCGGGCCTCCTCGGGCGTGTAGGCCCTGGGGCTGGCCCAGGCGTGGCGGTCGAAGGAGAACTTGTCGTACAGCAGGCGCATGGAGATCTGGCCGGCCTGCAGTCCCCGAGCGAACACTTCCACGGTCTCGGCCGGAAGTTCCACGCCGGGCGGGAAATGGTCATAGAACTGCTGGCGCACTTTGGCTTCCAGTTCCGGCAGGGGGACGGCCGGCGCGGTCACGGCCAGGGTTTGGGACCGCAGCAGGCGCGCCAGCCAGGGCGCGGCTTGATTCACCAGGAAATGCACGAGGAACGATCCCGCCAGCACCAGGAGCGGCGACGGCAGGACCACCAGCAGCAGCGCATTGGCCAGACCGATGGCGCCCGCCAGCAGGAGGGTGGACGGCGGCGCGCGCTCGCCCCGGGCCGAAGGAATGAAATGTCCGGCGAAGAACAGGGGCCAGGCCAGGAGATACCCGGCGCGCCAGGCCAGGCTCAGGTCGCCGGTGGCCAGGAACAGGGGCACGCCCAGCAGGAGCCCGCCCGCGGCGAGGGCCAGGGAGTTCTCCATCCAGAACGCGATCCAGCGGTCGTAGCGCGCGGTCCGGGCCAACTTGGCCTCCGGGGACGGAGCGCCCAGGCCGGCATACCACTCGCGCACGCGCGGCAGGAGGCCGCCGAAACCCGCCTCCCATTCCGGATTGGCCTGCACGCGCGGCTCATGCTCCGCGACGGCCGCCTCCACCAGGCGCGCGGCTAGCTCCGCGCCGGTCCCTTCCGGGTTCAGCAGGAGCAGCGGCGCCGCGCGCGCCAGGAAGCGCACGATCTCCACGTCGCCGTAGGTGACCAGGTCGGCCGTGGTGCTGGCATGGAAGGTGGAGGGCGCGACCTGGTCCTCGCGGGCCAGGCGGCCGAGGAACTCCGCCAGGATCCTCAGGGCCTCGGCCCGGCCGATGCGCGCCGGATAGTGCTGGTCGCCCACGCCCAGGCGGTCGCCGATCACATCCGTGTCCACGTTGATCACGGCCCGCTGGTTGCGGGGCCGGTCCGGGAAGGAAAAATATCTGGTCAAACCGGCCCGCACGTAGTCCAGCCGGTGGCCCAGAACCGTTTTCTCCTCGGTGCGGACCTCGTTCCTGAGATTGAACGCCTGGTAAGACCGGGCCAGGTCGTCGAACACCCAGACGTGGCGGCCCAGGAACCCGATGGCGCCGAACACCCAGTTGAAATTGTTCATGAAGAGATAGCTGTTGATGCCCCGCCGCCACTCTGTCAGGCTGCGCGGCGCGGCGAAGAACTTCTCCGGCTCCGGGAACCCGAGGGACTCCAGGGCGTCCATGAAATCGAAGTGTTCGTCCAAGAAGATCTGCGTGTTCCCGGCGGCAGGCACCTCGCCCCGGGCCACGGCCTCCTGGGCGTAGGGCACCGAATAGGCGTGATTGTCGAAATAATAGAAGCTGACCGTGGAGCCATCGGCCCGCCGGAAGCGCTCCACCACGTGCCGCTGCATGCGCTGGTGGTTATACGGGGAGCGCTTCTCGATGTCCTCCCAGGAACCCAGCACCAGGTCAGGGAGATCCTTGGAGCGCCAGTAACCGAACCCGGTCTCCGGGTCCTCGGGCGCGAACGCGTAATGCGCGCGGTCAAAGGCGTCCAGCCGGCTGGCGAGGTCCGCCGAGTGAAGCAGATGGCGCGGATAAAGCCGGAGGCCGCTGAGCGCCTGTTCCAGGCCGGCCAGGTCCGCGGCGGCCGCGAGCCGGTCCCGGATGCGTTCCGCGAAGAAGGCCTCTTCCTGTTCCCTGCCCTCCTGGCCGGCGAGCCGTTCCCGCCCGGCCTGGACCGCTTCGGCCAGGAAGGACAACGGCAGGCCCAGTTGGTCCGCCATCCTCGCGCTGTCGCGGCGCGCCGCGGCCAGGAGGCCGTCGTTCACGGCCTGTGGCATGCCCGGCAGGCGGCCGAACCGGGCTTCAAGATACAGGTCCGCGAGATGGCCGGCCAGGCTCCTGATGCGCAAGTCCTGCGCCCGGGCCGCGAGCTCCCCGGCCGTGTACGGCCGAGCGGCGCGGTCCGGGAACCCTTTGGCGCCCGGCGGCAGCTGGACCGTGATGCGCTGCGGCACCTCGGCGAAGCCGTCGCGGTCAATCCCGACCAGCCGGCGCGGGCCCTCGCCGGCCGGGGTCTGCAGGAAATACGGCATGGCCGCGCTGGCAGCTTCGTTGATCACGCCCCGGTCGTCCGCGATCCCGCCCACCGCGTCCGCGGGCGCGGTGATCCGGCCCGCGTCGTCCCGAAGCCAAATGCTCACCCGTCCGCCCCGCTCAACGCGGAGGGTGTACCGCCAGTTCCCGCCGGCGATGTAGTAATGGACCAGGGTGCCGGCAGGCAAACGCTTGAGGTCCGCCCACTGCACGCGGACCGCGCGCGCCGGGTCAAGGGCCGGCGGCCCGCTCTGGTCCTCCACGCGAATGTCCGGCCTGCCGGCGGTCCCAAACCAGCGGACCGCGAGCGGCGCCAGCCGGTTCACCCCAAAGTGAACCAAGAAGGAGGAAGCCAGTACCACGGGCAGCGAAGAGGGGCACGCCAGCAAGCCGAGATTGAGAACCGCGATCAAACCCGCCAGCGCCAGGTTCAGGGGCGGCGCGCGGCGGCCGGCGGAGTCGGCGATGAAATGCAATCCTAAAAACGCCGGCCAGGCCAGGAGATACGCCGCCTTGACCGAAAGCGCCAGGTCGCCCGTGGCCAGGAACAGCGGCACGCCCAGCAAGAGCCCCGCGCCGGCCAGGACCAGGCTGTTCTCCAGCCAGAACGCGATCCAGCGGTCGTAGCGGGCCGCGCGCGCCAGGCGCGTGGTTTCATCTGGATTGCCCCGGTTGACGAACCATTCCTTTACGCGCGGCATGATCCCGCCCGGCTCCTGGTAGGCCTGCACCACTTCGACCGGGACCTGGGCCGCGGCCGCCCCGAACTGCGCCTCGTCTTGTACCACCAGCGGCACGCCCAGATAAAGCGGCTGGAAATCCGGCGTCCTCTGTTCCAGGACCGCGTATTGCTCGCGGATCGAAAGCGCCGCGTTCTCGAAGATGCCCCTGGCCGCGTCGTCTTCCAGCACCAGCTCGGCCCGCACCAGGCTTTTGGAGGCCGGGTCGGCGGGCAGGCGCCGGATCCAGGCATTGGGCCGGGCCGGACGTTCGGGCGCGAATCCGTACTCCCGCAGCAGCATATCCTGGACCAGAGGGATGCCCAGTTCGCGGTGCGTGCGCCGCACGCCGGGATACAGGCGGAAGAAGAGGTTGAGCAGGGGGCGCATGAGGCCCTGGTCCCGGAGGCCGGTGTATGGTCCGATCAACATGCCCCGCAATCCCAGCGGCCCGCTGGTCTCGGGGTCCTGCTCGGCGTACACGAAAACGTCCGGTACGCCGGTCCATTCATCCCACTTGCCGCCCCTGCCGTAATAGTTCAGCTGGTATCCCTGCCTCGGCCCCTGGGACAGAGGCCGGTACTCAAAGGCATGCCGCTGGCCGCCGCTGAGAACAGCCACTTCCCTGCGGTCAATCAGCACCGCCCGGCCGGCTGGGGCCTCGGGCACGATGAACAGCGTGGTCAGCCGGTCCTCGTCCTCCAGGTTCTGGGCGAACCGGGGCAGCAGCAGGCCGCTGAACGAACGGCCCTCCCAGGCGTAGTCTTCTTCTTCAATGGGAAGGGCGCCATCCAGCCTGATCTCCGCCAGGGTCGCGGTCCTCACCCGGATGCCGAACTGTTCCTCCCACCGCCGGAGCACCTCGGGCGCAGGCAGGCGGTCTTCCAGCACGCCGATCTGAATGGGGCTGTCCGGATCCAAGTTCAGCAGGTCGGCTTTGGCCCACGCGCCCATGAGGTAGGCGTCCTTGAACCCCGGCCCGTAAAATTCCAGCAGTTCCCGCACGACTTTCAGAAAACCGGGTTGCGCGGCCTGCATGCGCGCCATGACGCGCGCGGGAACGCGGGTGTAGCTGGTGGTCTCCGAAAGCCCCGCCGCGGCGGCTTCCTGCGGCGACAGGGCCACGAGCCGGCCTCCGCGTTTTTGGAAAACGCCGTAGAAATTGTACCACCCCTCGGTGGTGTTGCTCACTTCCAGCAGAAAGCCGCCCTCCCTCAAGCTGGCGGCCATTCGGCGCCGGGCCTGTTCCCACATCTCGGGCGGAAAGTGGATCGCGATGTTGGCCGCGCGAATGACATCCACGGGTTCGTCCAGCTTGAGGTCCATCACATCGGACCGGAACAGCCGCAGTCCTGCCTGCTGGTACTTGGGATCGTCCCAGGGGCGAAGCGCTCCCAGCCCGCCGCCGTCGAAGAACCCCTCGGTCCCGCCGCCGGCCGCCCGCAGCGCCTGGAACCGCTGTTTGAGCCGGGCCGCGATCTCCGGCCAGCGCGACAGGAAATCCGCGCCCACCGCATGGCCGGCGCGGTGCATCAGGCTGACCACATCGCCGCGTTCGTCAAAGATACCATAGGCGTCTTCCGCGTCGTCGTACACCATGGCCAGCGGCTGGTGCTGGTCCATGCCCAGGAACGCCACCTCGCGTCCCGGCAGGTCGCGGGCAACGCGCTGCCGGACATAGTCCGCCGTGCGGAGCAGGGTCTCCGGGGCCGCTCCCATGCCCACTTCCAAGAACCGCAGGGTTCCCTTCCCTTCCCGGCCCGCGGCGTTCAGCATCGCGGCCACCAGGCCGTCGGAACCTTGCAGGCGGCGGGGCGTGCTGTTCATGAAGGTGAACAGGTTGCCCTTAAAAGCGAAGGCCGCGGCCTCGGCGGGCGTATAGGGGCGCCGGACGGCCCGGGCGTGCGCGTCGAAGCGGAATTTTTCCTGAAGTTGCTTCAGGGTCAGGCTTCCCGTGAGCACGCCCCTGGCGAAAGCGGCCGCCGCCTCGTCGGAGAGCGCCGCGCCGCGGCCGAACACCGCGCGGAAGCGCTCGCGCACCGCGGACGCGGTCTGTGCCAGCTCCGTGGCGGCCGCGGGCTCCTCGGGCCCGGCGACGAACACGCCGCCCACGATGCCCGCCAGTCCGAGGCCGCCGAACAGGCCGGTGTGGTCCGCCACCCAGGGATAGGCGTTCGGCCCCAACCACCCAACGGCCACGGCCACCAGCAGCAAGCCCAGGGGGACCATCCACGTTCTGTGCAGCTGGAGATAGCGCACCAGCCGCTGCGCGGTATTGCTTTCCAGGCGGGTCCCATCGGCCGTGAAGGGGATGGCGACGCTCTGCAGATCGTCCTTCACTTCGAAATAATTTTCCCGCATCTGGGCGGCCACGCTGGCGTTCAGCTCGCGGGCCGAAGGCGGGAAGGCGTACTCCCGCATGACCTCCATGCGCGTGGCGCCGAACTGCGCGCGCAGCTGGTTGGCGATCCGGGGGTCCAGGGTGGCCGGCAGCTCCAGGGTCTCCGGATAGTTGTAGCGGACCATCAGCTGGATGGGGACCAGGCGGCCGCTGGCCGGGTCCTTCTGGTACACCATCACGCCCGCGGTGTCGCGGTTGCTGGCCACTTCGCCGGTGATCAGCAGCCCGCCTGGCCGGATCGCTTGGCCGATCAGTTCAAGATATTCTTTCTGCTTGGCCGGGTCCGGGTACCAGCGGAAGACATTGAAGCAGAAGACCAGGTCGAGGTCGCGGTGGTTCCGGGCCAGGTTGAACCCGCCCACCTCGAAGGACAGGTTCGGCTGGAGATCGCCCGGCAGACCGGCGATGATCTCGGGATTGTTGTCCACGCCGATCAGTTTGATGGCCGGGTTGACCTGCCGCAGGGCCTGGCTCAGTTCCACGGTCGTGGGCGCGCCCAGGCCCACGCCCAGGTCCACCACCACCGGAGCCTGGCCGGTCACGGGATTCCTGGCCAGGTCCATCTTCAGGCCAGGCAGCAGGGTCTTGAACACGTAGTTGTGCACGTGCCGCAGGCGCTGCGGATGGGTCTCGTCCGAGGTCAGCATGCCCACCGCGTCCGCGCCGGACCTGAAGTCCCCGATCATTTCCCGCGTCGGCGCCCGGCCGTCCCCGCGTCCGTCCATGACCCGGCGGGGGGTGCCAACCGCCGCGGCCGCGAAGGCCCAGGGCCACCACGCGCCCTCCGGTCCGGCGGGCTGGATCTCGGGCGCAAAGACCCGGACCGCGAGCAGCACCGCGACCGCCAGCCAGCCCGCTTGGTCGAGGCTGAAGAGCATCAGCCCGCGCGGGACCCGCGCCCACAACGCCTGCAGGCGGCCGCGCACGCCGGAGAGCAGGCGCGCGGCATCCAGCGCCAGGCTGGCCAGGCTCCGGCCCTGCAGGCCCGCGGTCACCGCGGACCACTGCTCCTGGGCGTAGAAGTCCATGTCGAACTGGCGCCCGGGCAGGGTCTGCAGGGGCTCCTGCCCGAGGCGGCGGTGCATGCCGGCCGGCCCCACCACCGCGAAGAACCCGGGCGAGAACGGCACGGCCAGGGCCTCGCTGGTCATGAGCGCCCGGCTGAAATCCGGCGCGATGGCCGGTGAAGCGGCTTGATATCCAGCCATGGTGGCGGCGTAACGCGCCTCGAGATCGTCCAGGCCGGCGACGCCCTGCTGGCGGGCGTACTGCAGGTACCCGAGTTTGAGGGCCGTGTCCAGCATCTGATAGGCGACGCGCAGGTCCTCGGGCAGCGCGCGTTCATCCAGCACCGCGGAAGGCGAATCATACTCGGCGAAAAACGGCGCCAGGGCGAAAATGTTCTGGTTCTGGGCCAGCAGTTTCTCCAGGGGCGTGCGCTGCTTGCGCAGCAGCGAGTAGTACGGATTCACCACGTCCACCTGGCTCAGCCTGGGTTTGAGCGAGAGATAGGAGAGATTGCCCAAACGCAGCAGGTCGAGAACGTGCTGGGTGTGGTAGCCGCCGCTGATCAGGACCGCGATGGATGCGTGTTCCTGGTCCATGCGCGCCAGCAGGTTGCGCACGAAATCCTGGCTGCGCACATCGGCGTTCGCGTAGAACGCCTCGACCTTCTTCAGGTAAGCTTCGAGTTCATACACCGCGGGTTCCAGCGCCAGTTCGCCCGCGGGGTCATGGCGGCGGATAAAGGTCTGGAAGGTGTCCACCTTGAAGAGATAGGGCTGGCTGCGGTACTCCGCGAATTCGCGGCTCGAGACCGCGATGCTCAGCATCTTCTCCATGACGTCCAGGCGGTGGACGAGTTCGTCCAGCGACTGCTGGTCCGCGCGCGTGTACATGCCGGCGCGCAGGCGGACGTCCAGGGCGTCGAGCTGCTGGTACAGCGCCTCGGCGTCGAAGCCCGGCTGGTCGGTTTTGCCCCCGCCGGCCGCGTACGCCGCGAGGTCCGGGTAATCCGACCAGGGCAATCCCCGGCGCCGCGCTTCGTCCAGCAGAAAACGGCCGAAGCGGTAGAGGGAGCGGTCTCCCTTGCGGAAGGCGGCGGCCTCGGCGTCGTACGCGAGCAGGTCGCGGTGGTACACGCGGGGCTTGAGCCGGTCGAGGGCTTCGCGGATGTCCCAGACATACCCCTGGCTTTCGCCGGTCAGGAAGGAGAGCACGCATTCCCGGCCCTGCCGGTAATGCTCCGCGTCTTCGATGCCCACCAGCGTGATCGGCTCCCGGCCGGCCGCCGCGTGCAGTTCGGCGCCGGATATTTTTCCCTGCCGCACGAACTGGTCCCCGACCTCCTCGCGGACCTTGTCCACCGGGAAGGAGGACAGCTTGGTCACGTTCACGGGCCGGCTCGCGCCTTCGATGGCCACCAGGCGCAGCCCGTGGCGCTGGGCCAGGTAGGCGATGCACTTTGCGATATTTTTCTGAACCTCGTAATTGCAATGCAGGTCCTGAATGTGGATCACCAGGCGGTCTTCACCCTGGAAGGCGTGGGCGACCGCGGCCAGCTCGTTCGGGATCTCCACGGGCTGGTTTTGGAATGTGATGGGCGCGGTCCGGGATTGGAAGGTCTGGGTTTCGAACGCCCAGGAAAGCGTGGGCAGGATAAAAGCCAGCGAGACCAGGAGCGAGACCGCCCGGGTCGCAAGCCTGCGCCTGGGGTTCGACCAAAAGCTCATGGAAACCCAGGGAACAGACGGATCTATTTGCGCGCGCGGAATTATCGGCTTCATATATAATGATTATCAATAATATAGCATAAAATTCCCCCCCAAGCAAACAAGCAACCAAAGAATAATGCTTATTTTAAAAGATTTTAGTAAGTTTGTTTCAATTTGACACTGGAAGCGGAGGGTTATTTTTCCTTATATTACAAGAAAGTTCCGCGGGGTGAGATAAAATCACCCCGCAGAACCACTTCCGTGGGACTTGCCCTTGATTATTGCCCCCATCCCATACTCGAGGAAATGCCGCTGATTGCGTGCATCAGGCCCAAAACCAAAATAATCCAGCCGATGATGATGTGAACTTTCCTATCGGCTTTAATGATCCGGTGCCCGAGCAATACATTCAGCACGAGCAGCACCAGCAAGATCAAACCGCCGATCATGTTCGACATGGGTTCACCTCCCTTCGCGCGGGATCAGCCGGCCAAGGCCCGCTGTTCTTTATCCAGGTACAGGGACGCGTAGATCCGGTTCAGCGCCGCGTGCTCGGGCCGGGAGAGATCGGGGTCCGCGGCCAGTATCCCGCCGGCCGCCTGGCGCGCCGCCTCGACCTGGTCCGCGTCGCGAACAAGGTTGGCGAGTTTGAGGTCCGGCAGGCCGTGCTGCCGCAGGCCGAAAAACTCTCCGGGCCCGCGCAGGGCCAGGTCCTCCTCGGCCAGGCGGAAGCCGTCGCGCACCTGGCTCATGACCTGGAGCCGTTTCTCGCCTTCGGGCGTGCGGGGATCGCCGATCAGGAAACACCGGGCCGGCTTGGAACTCCGGCCCACGCGGCCGCGCAGCTGGTGCAGGCTGGCCAGGCCGAAGCGTTCCGCGTTCTCGATGATCATGACCGTGGCGTTGGGCATGTCCACGCCCACTTCCACGACCGTGGTCGCGGCCAGAATGTCAATCCGGCCCGCGGAAAAATCGGCCATGATCCGCTCCTTCTCCTCGGTCGGAAGCCGGCCGTGCAGCAGGCCCAGCCGGCGGCGCGGGAACACGTGGCGCTCCAGACGCTCGAACTCCGTGGTCAGGGCTTTCAAGTCCAGCCGCTCGGATTCCTCGATCACCGGGAACACCACGAACCCCTGCTGGCCCGCCTCCACGGCGCGGTCCAACTGCTCGTAGGCTTTGCGGCTCCCGGCCCGGGGGAGCCATTCGGTCTGGACCGGCAGGCGGCCGGGCGGAAGCTCGTTGAGCACGCTCACGTCCAGGTCGCCGTACACCGTGAGCGCCAGGGTCCGGGGAATGGGCGTGGCGGTCATGACCAGCACGTGCGGGTGTTCGCCCTTGGCGCGCAGCAGGCCGCGCTGTTCCACGCCGAAGCGGTGCTGTTCGTCCACCACGGCCAGGGCCAGGTCGCGGAACGCGATCCCCGCCTGGGTCAGCGCGTGCGTGCCCACGGCCAAGTGGATGCGCCCGGCTGCCAGGTCCTCGCGCAGAACGGTTTTCTTCCGGGCCGGCAGGCTGGAGGTAAAAAGCTCCAGACGCAATCCAAATGGCGCGAGCAGGGGCTTCAAATTCAGGTAATGCTGGCCGGCCAGGATCTCGGTGGGCGCCATGAGCGCGGCCTGGCGTCCGCTGTCCGCCGCGGCGAGCATGGCCAGCGCGGCCACGACGGTCTTGCCCGAACCCACGTCGCCCTGCAGCAGCCGGTGCATGGGCCGGGCCTGGCTCAGGTCCCGGAAAATTTCCTCAACGGTCCGGGATTGGGCCGCGGTCAGGGTAAACGGGAGGCGGCGGCGGAAGCTCTCCGCCAGCGGGCCGTTGACCTGGAGAGGCCGGCTGTGCTGATGCTGATAGCGCCGTTTCAGCCGGACCACGGCGATCTGCTGCAGGAACAGTTCTTCAAACACCAGCCTGGCCCGCGCCCGGTCCAGGGACGCTTGGTCCGCCGGAAAATGAATGGCGCGCAGGGCCTGGGCAGCGGGCAGGAAATCGCGCTCCGCGGCCAGGGCGGCCGGCAGGGGGTCCGGCCAGTCGTCCGGCACCTGGCTGACCAGGCTGTGCACCAGACCGCGCACCACGCGCTGGGACAGGCGCTCGGTCAGCGGGTAGATGGGCACGATCCGGCCGGTGTGGATCGAGTCTTCGGCTTCGTCCTCCAAAATTTCGTACTCGGGATTCAGGATCTGCCAGGTGCGGTGGAACTCGACCTTGCCGAAAGCCAGCACGCGCTGGCCGTCCTGAAAGCGGTCCTTCAGGTAGGGCTGGTTGAACCAGGTGGCCGCGATCTGGCCCGTGCCGTCGTCGAGGACCACCTTGGTGATCCTCAGGCCGCGCCGGACCGTGAAGGTGGAGCGGGCCTTGACGCGGCCCGAGACCAGGGCCGGCTCGCCATGGCGCAGGGCCGCGATCCTGGCCAGGTTGCGCCGGTCCTGCCAGTCGCGCGGATAGTGCCGGAGCAGGTCCGCGGCGGTCTCCACGCCCAGGTTCTTCAGCAGCCGGGCCCGCTGGGGCCCCACGCCCTTGACGTACTGCACCGGGTCCTGCCACTGGAGCCCCCCGGCGGCCGAGTGGCCGGGGGCACCTATTCCTGCCCCGAGATTTTTTTGCAGGGCAGGAGGCGACAGCGGGCCCACGGGGGGGAGCGCTGCCGGCGCGGCCTGGCGGGGTTCAGGCTGCGGGCCGGCCAGACGGCTCCACACCTCAGCCACCAGCGCTTCCCGCTGAGCTGGCTGGGCTTCCGGGTAGGCTTCCAATCCGGCCAGCAGGCGTTCAGCCACGGCCAGGTCCAGGCCGGCCTGGGCCACCAGCTTATCCCTCACTTGCGGCAGCCAGCGCTGCATGCCGCCGGCCACGGCGGTGTTTTGATACCCCAGCCGTTTCTCGAGTTCCAGCGGCTTCAAGAGCCAGCGGACCGCGTCTTGGTCGGGTCCCGCAGGTTTTATTCCAGGCAACGACTTATTCCTCCCTTGTTACCCTGCAGACCGCTTGCCTAGGTCCAACTCCCCCCTCTTTGGTAAAGAGGGGGATACAGGGGGAGTTCGCTCCTGGGTGCCAGCCAAGGACTTGCCGGCATGACGACCTAGGATGAACCTCCGTACAGCAAGCTGCGCGGAATCTCATGATTCCCCTCCCCAATCTTCTTGGTGGGAGGGGATGCAGGGGAGGGGGTTCAACCGCTGTGCAAAGAACATTTTTGGGCCCCTCTCCCTCCCCTCTCCCACAGCTTCGCCGGGGAGAGGAATGGTATTGCACCCGTACCGCACGCTGTTGCGATATGATCAAGCTGAATCGGTCCTATTTTTCGCTTGTCAAGCTCCGCGCCGCGTGATAGATTCAACCCCTACTTTTTTCAAAAGGAGATCCACCATGGCTGTGAAATGCGCCATCTGCCAAAAATCGTCCAAGGCCGGGTTCCAGGTATCCCACTCCATGCGCCACACCCACCGGCGCTGGGAACCCAACCTGCAGACCGTGCGGGCCGAGATCAACGGCACCGTGCGCCGCGTGCGGGTCTGCACCCGCTGCCTGCGTTCCAACAAGGTCAAAAAAGTCGCGTCGTAAATATCTTGGTAGGGGCAGGCCTATGTGCCTGCCCTGTCTTTTTAACCCCGGGGATCCCCTTCCTGGGGTTTTTTTTAGGCGAAACGAGGTCCGCCCCTACAGTTCATTCCCTAAAAAAACCACGGCCTCGATCTCCACTTTCGCCCCTGCCGGCAAGGCCGCGACCTGGACCGTGGCGCGCGCCGGCCGGTGGGTTCCCATGAATTCCTGGTACACGCGGTTGAATTCCGGAAAATCGGCCAGGCTGGTCAGGAAAACCGTTGTCTTGACCACGTGGCCCAGGGTCGCGCCCGCGGCCGAGACCACAGCCTGCAGGTTGTGGAGCACGCGCCGGGTCTGGGCCTCGACGCCGCCCTCGATCAGCTTGCCGGTGGACGGGTCCAGGGGCAGCTGGCCCGAACAGTACAGCCACTCGCCGGCACGGACCGCTTGGCTGTAGGGCCCGATGGGTTTGGGCGCATGCGGGCTTTCGATATAGTCCATGATGTAAGCCTCTCCTCCTTTGTCCGTCATTCCGGTATGATCTTAGCCGGAATCCAGGGAATGACTGTTTCCGTAAAAACCTCCGGACCCCGGTTAAATTCATATCGGGGTGACGATCATAGAAAACAACGATTTTCAAGTCGTAAGACCGACCCTGTCGAGGGTCCAACTCCCCCTGCCCCCTCTTTGCGAAAGAGGGGGATAAAGGGGGAGTTCACCGCCTGAACACGCGGTGCACACCTTTGATCTTGTCCATCCGGCGCAGCAGTTCCTTGAGCTCATCCTGGCCTTTGACCTGCACGGTGTACATCCCCTCGAACAGCCCCTGCCGGTTCGTGCGCGTGGTGCTCTCTTTGAGCCCGATCTCCAGGTCGTCCAGCACCTGCAGGAGTTCGGTCTGCAATTTCTCCCGGTCCCGCGCCACCACCTGGAGCTGCAGAGTGTGCGCACCCTCCTGCATCTCTTCCCAGGTCACTTGCACGCGCCGTCCGGGTTCGGACAGCAGAGACTGGGCATTGGGGCAATCCTGACGGTGGATGGAAACGCCCCGTCCCTGCGTGATGTAGCCGAGAATGGGATCACCGGGAATGGGGTGGCAGCAGGCCGCGAAGCGCACCACCATGCCGGTCAGGCCGTGCACGCGCACGCCGTCATCCACCGGCCCTTCGGGCCGCGCCGCGGGAACGGTCGCCGGCGCGCCTGCATGCGGATCCGAAACCTCGAGGCCGAGCCGCGCGGCCACGCTGCGGGGCGTCAGGTTGCCGTCCCCGATCTGCAGCAACAGGTCGTCCACGCTCCGAAGATTAAAATGCCGGGCCACGTCCTGCAGACGGTCCTTTTTAAGAACCTCGCTGAAGCTGCTGCCGCACCGCTCCAGTTCCGCGGTAAGCGCCGCCTTGCCCTGGCGGATGGTTTCCTCGCGGTCGGTCTGCCGGAAAAAATGCCGGATCCGGTTCTTGGCCTTGGTGGTTTTGACCAGGGTCAGCCAGTCGCGCGACGGCTTGGCGTCGCTGCGGGTAATGACCTCCACGATGTCGCCGTTCTTCAGCTCGTACTTGAGCGGCACCAGGCGGCCGTTGACCTTGGCGCCGGCCAGCGTGTCCCCCAGGCGCGAGTGGATGAGATAGGCGAAATCAATGGGATTGGCGCCGCGCCGCAGGGACTTGACCTCGCCCTTGGGCGTGAACACCACCACCTCGTCCTCGAACAGGTCAACCTTGAGCGCCTCCACGAATTCGCGCGAATCCCCGCCCAGTTCCTGCTGCCAGTCGAGAAACTGGCGGAACCAGGAGAGCTTGGAGAGGTATTTTTCCGAGGCCGCCACCCCGGCCTTGTACGACCAGTGGGCCGCGATCCCCACCTCGGCCATGCGGTGCATCTCCTCGGTGCGGATCTGGATCTCCAGGGGTTCGCCCGCCGGCCCGATAACCGTGGTGTGCAGGGATTGGTAGAGATTGGAACGCGGCATGGCGACGAAATCCTTGAACCGTCCGGGCAGGGGCTTCCAGTGGGCGTGCACGATGCCCAGCGCCGCGTAGCAGTCCTTGACCTCGGGCACGATCACGCGCAGGGCCAGCAGGTCGTAGATTTGGTCCAGGGCCTTTTTCTGGAACTGCATCTTGTTCCAGATGCTGAACAGGTGCTTGCGCCGGCCGGTCACCTGGCCCGGCACGCCCGCCTCGGCCAGCCACTGCCCGACCAGCGCCTGCGCCTCGGCGATGGCCTGGCTGTGTTCCTGCTCGAACACTTGCAGGTCCGCGGCCAGCGCGGCGTAGGCTTGCGGTTCCAGGTGGGAGAGCGCCAGGTCCTCGAGCTCGTTCTTCAGGCGCGCCATGCCCAGGCGGTGGGCCAGGGGCGCGTAGATCTCCATGGTCTCCCGGGCCAGGCGCAGGCGCTTGTCCTCGGGGAGGTACCCGAGGGTGCGCATGTTGTGCAGGCGGTCCGACAGTTTGACCACCAGCACCCGGATGTCGCGGACCATGGCCAGCATGATCTTGCGGAGGTTCTCGGCCTTTTGTTCCTCCGAGTCCCGGAACAGGCGCGTGCTGATCTTGGTGACACCCTCCACCAAGGTTGCCACCTCCGCGCCGAAGGCGGACGCGATCTCCGCGAAGGTCGCGGACGTGTCTTCCAGGCAGTCGTGCAGCAGACCGGCCATGATCGCGTCCGCGTCGGAATGCAGTTCGAGCAGGATCGCGGCCGTGGCCACGCTGTGGCTCACGAACGGTTCGCCGGACAGACGCTTCTGGTCGCCGTGCGCGCGTTCGGAGAACTGGTACGCCCGCTCCAGGCGTTCCAGGTCCGCGGGCGGAAACACCTCGGCCAATTTTGGTTTCAGCTCAGGCCAGGTCATGGAGCCTCAAGTAATCGTTGTGCTTCGTCCCGCAGGCGGTTCAGGTCGGATTGCACCCGCGCGTTCCATTGCTCCACCTCGGCCTCGGTCATCCGGGCGGGGACGCGCAGGGGTTCTCCGAACACGATCACCGCGCGGGAGAACGGTTTGGGGATCTCGAACCGGTCCCAGCTCCTGAGCCGCCATGGCCGGGAGACCGCGCAGCCGTACGGGACCACGGCCTCCTGCGTGAGCGCGCCCAGGAACACCGCCCCCGGCTGCGCCACGTAGACCGGGCCGCGCGGGCCGTCCGGCGTGATGGCCGCGGGAAAGCCCGCGCGCAGTTCCCGCGCCAGTCCGCGCAGGGCATTGACCTTGCCGCTGCTGGTCGAAGAGCGCACGGTCTTGAAGCCGAAGTGTTCGAGCGCCCGCGCGATGTACTCGCCGTCCCGCGACCTGGACACCAGCACGCGGATGCCGAAGTTCCGGAAGAAGACCATGGACAGGATCTGCTGGTTGTGCCAGAAGGCGTAGATGTACTTTTCCTTCGGCCGGGACTGCGGGGCCACGGCGTGCGGGTCCACCAGGCGCACGCGCCAGGTCAGGCCCATGAGCCGCAGCAGGAAGGCCGCCACGGGGATCAGCGCCAGGGCCAGGCGGTGCTTGAAAGGCAGCGGGGCTTCTATCGTGTCCACAGAAAGGCTCCATTAGTAATCTCCCCTGCCCCTCTATAGAAAAGAGGGGTGCTCCCCCTTTGCTAAAGGGGGATCAAGGGGGATTACTCAGATTCTCTACCCAACGCGCTTACATGTGTATTTCAAGTCAATATCGCCCGTTCCAGCTGCAGCAGGCGGCTTTTGAGCTCCGCGCCTCCCGAAAAACCACCCAGCTTGCCGCGCGCGGCGGTCACGCGGTGGCAGGGCACGACCAGCGGCAGGGGGTTCATGTGCAAGGCCTGCCCCACGGCCCGCCGGGCGTCCGGGTCTCCCAGCATGCGCGCCACCCAGCCGTAGGTCTCGGTGCGGCCGTAAGGAATGGTGCGCGTCACGCTCCACACCTGGCGCTGGAACGGAGTGGCCGTGTAATAATCCAATTTGAAATCCCATTCCACTTGCCTGCCCTGGAAATATTCGCGCACACGGCCGGCCAGCCGCTTTAAAAGCGGGTCCTTGGGATCCGGGCCGAGCTTTACGTCGCGCGCTTCCTTGGCCAGCGCCTGAAAGGCCTGGTCCTTGACGGGAACGGGCAAAACAAGGTAGCGGACGCCCAGGCGGCTGACTGCCGCGGCCGCGAAACCCCATTCGGTCTCGATGATGGTGAATTTCAGTTTTTCCATCTAATTCCGGTTCCCATCCACGTTCGTCGATGTCGTGTAGGGGCGTTCAATTGAACGCCCCTACAATTTTCCGGGCGAATACAGGTATCCGCCGGGCGAACGCAAGGTTCGCCCCTACTAAAACTAGAATCACTGATGAACAGTCGAACAGTTGAGCAGTAGACCGCAGGTGAACAGGTTTTGCCTTTAATCTACTGTTCGACTGTTCGACTGTTCACCTGCTCTGAGCGAGCCATGGGTTGAATGATCTCCGGATTGCGGAGATCATTCAACCCATGGCTCGCTCGCCCCGCCCAAGCCGACCTTGCTCTTGACCAGGTTCCACACGCGCTGCTGTTCCGGCACCTTGAAGAACCAGGCAAAGGCCAGGTAAGCGAACACGCCGAAGAAGATCAATCCGAAAACCTTGAGCGCCAGTTCGCTCCGAGGCAGGCCCGCGCCGGCCGCGGGCAGCCACCCGCGGCTGCCGGACCAGATCAAGAACCCCATGGCGCCGGCCGCGAGACAGACGCGTCCGAGGGAGTTGAAAATCCGACGGCCGTCCAACCGCCCCACCCGCTGGCGCAGGCGCCAGAGCAGATAACCGAAATTCACGAACGCGGCCAGGGCCGTGGCCAGGGCCAGTCCCTTGAAGCCCATGGGCCCCATGAGCAGCAGGTTCAAGGTGATGTTCACGGTTACGGCCAGCACGGCGGCGATCACCGGCGTGCGCGCCTCGTCCAGCGCGTAAAACGTCGGTACCACGACCTTGACGCCGGCGTACGCCACCAGGCCCAGGGTGTAGATGACCGAGGCCTGGGCCACGGCGACCACGGCCTCGTGCGTGAACCGTCCGTATTCGAACAGCAGGCGGTTGATGGGTTCGGAAAGCACGCACAGCCCGATTGCGGACGGAATGGTGATCAGGAACAACAGGCGCAGGCCAAAGGACAGGGTTTCCACAAATTGGTCCTGCCGCCCCTCGGCCAGGTGCCGGGAGGTCACAGGCAGAAGCGCGGTGGCGATGGCCACGCCGAAGACCCCGAGCGGCAATTGCATGAGACGGTTGCCGTAGTAGAGATAGGTCACCGCGCCCTGGGGCAGGAACGAGGCGATCAGCGTGTTGATGAACAGGTTGATCTGGGTCACGGACAAACCGGCGATGGCGGGAAGCATGAGTTTGACGATCTTCTGGAGGCCTGGATCGCGCCAGTTGAACACCGGTCTCCAGCGGAACCCGGCCTTCCACACGAACGGCACCTGGATGGCCATCTGCAGAAACCCGCCCGCCAAAGCCCCCCACGCCCAGCCGGCCACGATCTCCTCGGGCTGGTCCCCGAACAGGGGGCACAGAAAAATTCCGGCGGCGATCATGGCCAGGTTGAGCATGACCGGCGCGAAGGCCGGCGGCCCGAACTGTTCGCGGGAATTGAGAATGCCCATGAGCACAGCGGCCAGGCTGATGAAACCGAGGAACGGCAGCAGGATCCGGGTGAGGTGAATGGTCAGGGCCATTTTCTCGGGAATCGCGGAAAAACCCGGAACAATGGCGCCCACCAGGAGCGGGGCGCCCCATTCCCCCAGCAGAATCAAGCCCAGCATCAGCACCACGACCGCGTTGATCACCACGGAGGCGAGATACCAGGCTCGCGCCTGGCCCTCCTTGACCGCGGCGGCCGTGAACGTGGGGATGAAAGCGGAGGAGAGGGCGCCTTCGGCGAAAAGGTCCCGGAGAAGGTTGGGGATGCGGAAGGCCGCGAGGTAGGCGTCGTTCGCCAGGCCGGCGCCCAGCAGGGCTCCGCCCAGGCCATCCCGGATATAACCGAAGATCCTGGACACCATGGTCCAGGCCGATACCAGGCCTGCGGTTTTAGCCACTTGCCGGGATTGGGACACGAAACGCCTCTTTATTCCAATATAATCCCCCTCCCTTGAGGGGAGGGGCCCGCTCGTCACCCTCCCCCATCGAGGGGGAGTGGTTTTTATTTTTAGGTGATATCACACCATCCGCGCCCGGAATTTCATTTGACAAGCCCTGGCGGAGGTGTTAGATTATCGCGTTTTTATCAGACTTACCATCGCAAGGGGGGCATGCTTCCATGCCGAGAATCAAGTCGTCCATCAAAGACGTTCGTAAAAACCGCGCCCAGCGCGCGATCAACCAGCAGCGGGTTTCGGCGTTCAGGACCGTTCTGCGCCGGGTTCGAGGCACCAGCCAGGAAAAGCGCGCCGCAGCCATCCAGGAAGCCTACCATGCCATTGACAAGGCCGTGAAATCCGGCATCATTCATAAAAATACCGCGGCGCGTTACAAGTCCCGCCTGACCAAGGCGCCGGCCGCGGCCGTCGCTCCAGCTGAACCGGCCAAGAAATAAGGTTTAGCGACCTTCAGCCATCAGCCCGGCTTGCTTCCAGCCGGGGCCCAGTCAGGTTCCTCGACTGAAACCTTGCGTCTTCACCTCGCCCTCAGTCCAAGGGTCATTGCGAGCGTAGCAAAGCAATCTCGCTGTAATGGGTCAAGGTCCAAGATTGCTTCGTCGCCCCCCGGAATATCCGGGTCTCCTCGCAATGACTTCCCGAATGTTACCGGAGCTTGGCGCCGGCCAGGTTCCGGCAGATCCGAAACAGCGCCAGCTGGGCGTGCAGTTCCCAGTGCCCTTTCCCGGTCTTCAGCCGGGCATCCAGCCTGAACAACTCCTCAAAAATGCCGTCGAACGCCTCGCGCGAATAGGTGCGGATCTGCGCCAGCAGGTCCTGGCGCGTCTTCGGATGGCGGACGTCCGCCACCACCGCGTCCGGCGGTTCTCCGGCATCCAGGCGGTTCCGGGCCGCGAGCAGGTTCCGGAAGTGCCACGCCAGGCTCCCCAGGATCTGCGGCGGCTTGATCCCCTCGTCCAGCACTTCCTCCAGCCGCCGCCAGGACAGGGACAGGTCAGCCTGCCCCACGGCCGTGTTCAGGTCCTGCAGGGTATTCTGCCGCAGGTAGCCGGCCGCGGCGTCCACATCATCGGCCGTGATCGCCGTGCGGCTGCCCACGTAGCTGGCCAGCTTGGCGGTTTCCTGGACCAGATCCTGCAGGTTCTGGCCGGAGCGGGCAATCAGCATCTGGACGGCTTCGGGCTGGATGGTCTTTCCCAGTTCGCGGCAGCGGCGCTCCACCCACACCGGCACCTGCCGGTCGAACAGCGGGTAGCACTCCACATGGTACAGTTTATCCGCCGCGCTCTTCCAGTACGCCTGGGTCAGGCGCTCCTCTTGTGAGATCAGCACCAGCACGGTCGCCGGCGAGGGGCGTTCAAGGTAGGTCTCCAGGGCTTTCACGTCCGCGGCGTGCCATTTTTCCGCCTGGCGGACCACGAGCACCCGGTGCTCGGCCAGAAACGGCAGGGTGAGGGCGCGTTCCAAAGCCTCCTGGCCGGATACGTCCGTGCCCGCGTACACGGTCTCCAGATTGAGGCTGCGATCGCCGCCGGCCAGCGCTTTTTCCGCCAGCGCCGCCGCCGCTTCCTCCTTGAGAAACACCTCGGCGCCGGTCAGGAGATACGCCGGCCGCAGCGGCTCCTGGTCCAGGCCGCGGCGGAAATCGGCGTAGTAAATGCGTTTCCTGGCCACTTAGAAACCCTCGATCACCCGCGACAGAATGCGGCGGGAAAGCTGCTGCATGAGCCGCCGCCGGGCTTGCGCTTCGTTTTCGGGGGTAATGCCCAGGTTGTTGTTCACGTAGTAGGTGGTGCTTTCCTCGAAGGCATCCTCGGCCCAGAGGTTCTGGCCGGCCTTGGTGTCCCGAAGCGACAGATTAAGGATCAAGCGCATCTTGTACTGCTGCGGAATATTGTGCACATCCAGGAGCAGCGGCTCCAGGAGATAACGGGTGATCGTTCCCTGCAAAACGGCGTTGGCCTGGGCCGCGTCGGTCAGCTCCAGGCGGCCGTCCACCAGGAAGTCCTGCTGCAGCTGCCGCGTCAGCTCGTTCTCGATGTCCGGCTGGGGGGTGCGGTTCTGGAAGACCGGGATCGCCATTTTGCTCATGTAATCCGGCAGGCCGGGCCGCAGGGCGATATCCGTGCACCCGGACGCGGCCAAGGTTAAAACCAATCCCATGATGATCATTCTGAATTTATCCGCCATCGCGCACCTCCATGAAAGTCGTTGCCTTTTATACATCACAGCCCAAACCGAAGTGGTTCCCCCCGGGCTAAAGCTCCCGCAGGGACCTACGGCCGGGGCACCAAACCCAAAACGGGCGAAGTCTCATTCTGCACTCGTCATTGCGAGGCTCCCCGAGCTTGTCGAGGGGAGACGCGGCAATCTCGGTCTTAAGATTGCTTCGCTCCCTCCGGTCGCTCGCAATGACCCACTTCTTTAGGGCCCTAGGTTCGACTTCGCCCTCTCACATTCACCCCCGGGCCCTTGGCCGTGGCTGGACCCCGGCTTTCGCCGGGGTGACGGACTTATTAAGAGATCGTCATTCCGGCCCAGTCCTGGCTGATCTGGGCCAGGGCGGAAGCCGGAATCCAGGCATAGGTTCGACTAACCCTGATTGCTTCGCTTCGCTCGCAATGACTGCCGATATTTTCGACTTAAAATCAATAGACCAAATTCACCAATTTATCCGGAACCACGATCACTTTTTTCGGTTCCCGGCCCTCGGCCAGGGCGACCACGCGTTCGTCCGCCAGGGCCAGCCGCTCCACTTCGGAATTGGGCGTCCGGGGCGGCACCTCCAAGCGGCTGCGCACTTTGCCGTTGACCTGGATGATCACGGTCACCAGCTCCTCGGCCGCGATCGCCGGGTCATGGCGCGGCCAGGCCTGCCGGAACACGCTGCCCGCGCCGCCGAGCATGGCCCATAACTCTTCGCCCAGATGAGGAAAGAAGGGCGCGGCCAGGCGCGCCAGAGACTCCAGGGTTTCGCGCATCACGGCCGGGCGCGGCGCGCCCGCCGCTCCGGGTTCGGGCAGGCTGGTCAGCGCGTTGACCAGCTCCATCATGGCCGCGATGGCCGTGTTGAACTTGAAGTCGTGATCCAAATCCTCGGTCACGCGCCGGATGGTCTGGTGGGTCCGGCGCCGCACCTGGCGATCCGCGTCAGACAGGTCCGACGGCAGGGCTGGCGGGACGGGCCGCACCAGTTCCTGCCAGCGCCGGTAGAACAAGTAGACGCGGCGCAGGAAGCGGAAAATGCCCTCCACGCCCTGGTCCACCCATTCCAGCTCCCGCTCCGGCGGCGCGGCGAACAAGATGAATCCGCGCGTGGTATCAATCCCGAAGCGTTCGACCATTTCATCCGCGGACACGGTGTTGCCTTTGGACTTGGACATGACCTGCCCGTCCTTGAGAACCATGCCCTGGGTAAACAGCGCGGAGAAGGGTTCGTCGAAGTCGAGCAGGCCGCGGTCGTGCAGAACTTTGGTGAAAAAGCGGGAGTACAGCAAGTGCAGGATCGCGTGCTCGATGCCGCCGATATACTGGTCCACGGGCATCCAGTATTTGACGGCCGCGGGATCGAACACCCGGACGGCGTCCCGGGGCGAGGCATAGCGCAGGTAGTACCAGGAGGAGTCAATGAACGTATCCATGGTGTCGGTCTCGCGGCGGCCGGGGCCGCCGCAGCGCGGGCAGGCAGCCTGGGCGAAAGCCGGCGATGACTCCAGCATGCCCGAAGGCTGGTACGGCAGGTCAACCGGCAGGGTCACGGGCAGCTGGTCCTCGGGCACGGGCACCTGGCCGCACTTTTGGCAATAGACGATCGGGATCGGGCAGCCCCAGTAACGCTGGCGCGAGATCAGCCAGTCGCGCAGGCGGAAATTGACCACCCGCTTCCCGATTCCTTTGGATTCCATCCACTCGGCGATTTTGGTCATGGCCTCCCGGTTCGGCAGCCCGTCGAAGGGGCCGCTCCCGACCTGCACGCCGTCCTCCACGTACGCCTCGGTCAGGGCGGCCGGGTCGAGCGTCTGCCCCGCGGGCTGGATGACCACTTTCACGGGCAGGCCGTGCTGCCGGGCGAACAGGAAGTCGCGCTGGTCATGAGCGGGCACGGCCATGATCGCGCCCGTGCCGTACTCCATGAGCACGTAGTCCGCGGCGTAGACCGGGATTTTCTCGCCCGTGGCCGGGTTAATGGCGCGCAGGCCGGTGTCAATCCCCTGCTTGGGCCGGTCGGTGGAGGCGCGTTCAATCTCGGTCTCCAGCTTGACCTTCTCGGCGAAATCGGCCACCAGCGTGCCTTCGGGCTTGCAGGCCAGCAGTTCGGTCAGGATGGGGTGTTCCGGCGCCACGGACACGTAGGTCACGCCGAAGACTGTATCAATGCGCGTGGTGAACACCTCGAGGTCCCGCTGCGTGCCGTCCAGGCGCAGTTTGAAGGTCACGCCCTCGGAGCGTCCGATCCAGTTCTCCTGCATGGTCCGGACGCGCTCCGGCCACTTTCCCAGTTTCGCCAGGTCGTCCAGAAGCCGCTGGGCGTAATCCGTGATCTTGAGGTACCACTGCTCCAGGTCGCGCTTGCCCACCGGCTGTTTGCAGCGCCAGCAGGCGCCGTCAATCACCTGTTCGTTGGCCAGCACGGTCTTGCAGGTGCCGCACCAGTTGACGGGATTTTTCTTTTTGTACGCCAGCCCGGCCTGGTAGAACTGCAGGAACAGCCACTGGGTCCAGCGGTAGTATTCAGGATCGCAAGTGGCCAGTTCCCGGTTCCAGTCGTAAATCAGGTCCAGGCTCTTGAGCTGGCGGGTCATGACCGCGATGTTTTTGCGGGTATAATCGTTGGGATGGATGCCGTTCTTGATCGCGGCGTTCTCGGCCGGAAGCCCGAAGGCATCCCAGCCCATGGGCGAAAGGACGTTAAAGCCCTGCATCAGTTTATAGCGCACGATCACGTCGCCGATGGTGTAGTTGCGCACGTGCCCCATGTGCAGGTTGGACCCTGACGGGTACGGGAACATGACCAGGCAGTAATACTTGGGCTTGGCCGGGTCCTCGTGCACCTGGCCCAGATTGGCTTGGTTCCAAAACAGGTGCCATTTTTCTTCAATGGCTTGAAAAGGATACTCGTCCACGAAATACTCCTCTGGAGGGGATTTCTCACGTCGGAGACGATGAAAAGTCCTTTAAAATCTGCCGGATTATAGCACGAGGAAAAAGCGGGGGTCAAACGATTATTCTTTTCCAGAACCCCCCCTCTCCCCAGCGCAACTGTGGGAGAGGGCGGAGTGAGGGGTCCTGCGATGTTCCTTTACCCCCTCCCCTATCCCCCTTGTGCCCGATTTTTGGGTATCCCACCAAAAATCCCGGGGAGGGGTCTCTCGGAAGAAGGAATCGTTCACAATATCAACGACAAGGTCACCTTGTGAGTGTTGTTCAGTTCCCGGGCCAACCCGAAGGCGTAATCGAATTGCAGGAACTGATAATGCACGCCGAGCCCCGCGGTCAGGCCTTCCAGATCATACCCGGCTTTATACCCAGCCCGCAGGGCCAGGAAGCCGTCGTACCAGTACTCAGCCCCTGCATGCACGCCAAAATCCCGGTCATTGGGCTTGACCAGGTCCACGGCCAGAAGGCCGGCATGGTCCTCGGCCAGGGACACCTGATAACCTGCGCCCAGGCGCGCGGTCATCGGCAGAGGGTCGCCCTCCTCGCGGTACTTGATCTCCGTGCCCGCGTTCTGCAGAACCACGCCCACGGTGAGTTGCTCGCTGACAGCCAGCAGCGCGCCCAGATCCACGGCCACGGCCGTGGCCGACGCTTCCTCGGCCAGCGTGCTGCTGAGCAACTTCAGCGCCAGGCCCAGCCCCAGGCTGGAGGTCAGGTTCGCGCCAAATCCCGCGCTGAACACCACGTCGCTCTGGGACTGCACTTTTCTCAGCGAACCGTCCGGGTTGTCCAATTCGATCATGCCGCCCTGCAAAAGCGACAAGCCCACGCCCCCGGTACCAATATCTCCCAGGCGGTAGGACAGCATGAACTGTTCATAGGCTGAATCCGCCAGGCCGGCCTGGTAGGTTGCATTGGCCTGCAGGCCCGTGACCTGGCTTAAACCGCCAGGGTTCCAGTACAGGGCCGTGGCGTCGTCCGCCACGCCGGTAAACGCCTCGCCCATGCCCTGGCTGCGGCTGCCCACGGCCTGTGTGAGCAGAATGCCGCCCGACGTGCCGGCGGCCAAAGACGGAATAGCTTGGGCCACTAGCATTGCCGCCGCCACCAAGCTTACAAGTCTATTCTTCATTTTTACGTCTCCTTAGTGTCCCCCTTCGGAGAAGGGGGTAAGGGGGATTGGCGGCCAAGCAGCACCGCTTGGATATTTTCAACCACCCCGCCGGTATTTTCAAATACTTCACGATTATTAAACCGCAGTACTTTGTATCCCAGACCGGTTAATTGGCGATCCCTTTTGTCATCCTTCCTTATACCGATGTTTTCGTAATGTTGGCCTCCGTCAATCTCCACAATCACCTGCATTTTCGGACAACAAAAATCAACGATATAGTCCCCTATTATCTTCTGCCTATAGAATTGACATCCCTCTATTTGCTTTCCCTTTATCCGAAACCAAATGATTTTTTCAGCTTCGGTCATTTTGTTGCGTAATTCCCTGGAAAAGTGCTGTAACCTTTTATCGTACCGCACGCCTTCTCCTTCGGGAAGTAATGGTGCCAGGTGTGGTCTTGCAGCGAGCAATCCCCCTAACCCCCCTCTCCGAGGGGGGAATAATGCCAAGGAGTTTATTATTTGATCACCACGACCTTCTGCGTCTTATCTATCCCCGGCGACTGCACCCGGATGAGATACACGCCGCTGGCCACAAGGGTACCGCCAGCGTTCACCGCGGCCCAGTCAAAGGTATAATTGCCTGCCGCAAGATATTCATGGGTGAGCGTTTTAACCAGCATTCCCTGCAGTGTGTAGATTTTTATCGAGGCCATGCCCGCCTCGGCCAGGGCCAGCCGGATATTCGCCTTGCCGCCCTTGAGCGGTTCGATTTTGCGGTTGCTGATCACCAGACCGTTCGCTGTGGGCAGGTTCGTGGCAGGGGTGTAGTAGTACCGGACCGACAAAGTGCCCGTGGGATGCTCCACTTGATAGCGGGCTGAATCCATCCGGTTTTTCGAACCGTCATACTGCCGCCACACGCACAGCGCTTCTCCATTGGCGTTGATCGCGGCGTTCGGATAGTCAGCATTTTCTCCCAGCCCGGCGTCCAGCAGGCGCGCTCCCGACCAGCCGGCGCCATTGGAAAAGTGATTGACATAGATCCTATTGGCGGTCCCGTCTTCCTGCCGGAAAACACAAATGGCCTGCCCCTGGTCGTTCAGCGCCAGACGCCGGTTATACACATCGTAACCAGCGCCGGCGTCGATCAAAACCGGGCTGGACCACCCCAAACCAGCGGTATACTGGCGGGCATACAGCCGGGCATTGGCGCCGTCATAAGCATTGTAGGCAGCCAGGCCCAGCCCGGCCTGATTAAAAGCCAGATACCCGGCAAGAAAGCCATACGAAGAAGCATATAGCTCAAACGGAGCACTCCACCCTGTGCCTGGCACATATTCGACTGATTGAATGGCGTAAAGCGGTCCTGACTTAACCGCTCCGATCAAGCACAGCACGCGGCCGGTATTGTTCATCGCCAGCCCCGCGCAGACAACAGTCGCCGCTGTCCCATCATCAATCGGCACAGGGGCCTGCCACCCCGCGCCAGATACGTATTCAACTGCATGCAGTCTCGGCGTGGCCTCCTGCCGGGTATAAACGCAAAAAACCCGGCCCGAACTGTTCAGGGTCACGAAGGGACTGACATTGTCAAACGCATTTCCGGCGTCAATGGTCACGGCGCCGTACCAGCCGCCGGCTGGGGTGTACTCATTGGCATACACCCGATAGTTGCCGCTGGCATCATACTGATCGAACACACACACCGCCTTGCCGCTGATCATGGCCACCTGGGTGGTTTCGGCCATGAAGTCCTGGCCGGAGTCAATCAGCACCGGCCCCTGCCAGCCCGCGCCTGGCAGGTACAGGTTGGCATAGACGCGGTAATTCGAGGTCCAGGTGTTCTGTCTGAACACGCACATCACCCGGCCCTCGCTGTCCATGGCCAGTTGTGGATTGGTGGCATTCCTGGCCGCCACAGTGGCGGGAACAGAATCAATGATGACCGGGCCTTGCCAGCCCAGACCAGGCACATAATGATTTGCGAAAACCCTGCTCGGGCTGTTGTAGATCTGTGAGAAGGCCGCTACCCCGCTGCCGTCGCTGTGCATGACCACCGGCATGGCGAATGCACTCGCGTTTCCCGGCGGCATATCAATGAACCCCATGCGCTCCCAGGTCGGCGCCGCGAATTTGAACCGGCCGCTGGCCGGATCCACGGCCACGGTGCCAGGCGTGGGAAAGTTCGCACTGGTCCAGGTAAATCCCGACAAATCCGCGCCCAGGACCTGGAGGCCCTGCTTGGCCACCCAGTCCTGGCTGTCGTTGAAGATCTGGAAGGATGACCCGTAGGCCAACGGCATGTCATTGATGGTCAAGGGGGTTCCATCCGGCTTGGTCATCTGGAAAGGGGTGTTGGACGCATTGAAATGGAAGGTGGTGGAAAGGGCGTCCCCGCCATTGCCCGGCGCGACGCCGGATACTTCAACAGCCGCAACCCGGCCGGCGATAGCCAGGCTGATCCACAACACAAGCGCGCCGACTCCAGTGGTTTTGTTCATGTCATTCCCGTCCTTTCATCATTCCCACTTCACCCGCCACCGCCAGTCCAGGGGATGATCGTGAAGGTGTTCGACCCGGACGTTCTTGGCGCCCGCGTACTCCATGATGCTGCTGATATTGCCCCCGATCACCTCGCGCATGGGCGCTGGCAGCTCGGGATAATGCTTCACGACAAAGAATATTTCCTTGTCCGCGGATTTCTCGACCGAGGCCTGGCCCGTGTCGAAATACGTTCCCCAGACCTTGGCGGCCGTGCCGATTACCATTTCCACCGAGGGAATCTTGAGAAAAAATTTATAAACGCCGGAATAACTCCTGTCCGCCATTGCCCGGCCCAGGCGGTACATCCGGTCGTCGGCTTCGCGATAAAGAGTCAAGGCAGCCTGTTCGTAAAGGCGGGTTTGCAAATCCACGGGTGACCAGGTGGAGTGAAGGGTGGCTTGATAGAGATCGCGCAATTCCGGGGCCAGCGAATCCAGAAAGGCCTTTTCCGCCGCAGCGCCTTGATCCGTGAAGATCTTGCGCAGCGCGACAATATCCGTGCCCTTGATCTTTCCGGCCATCGTTATCTCCCGATCCGGACCTAACAGGGTGCTGAAAAACCCATACATGTTCCGCTGGCACCCTGCACTGGCCCTCCATGACCGACAAGGCTGGTGGGGCCAGCACCTGACGGTTACTTCGTGAAAAATCCCTGATTCTTCATGGAGTATTCAACGCGCCGCGAGCGAAAAAGCCCGCTGTGCGGGCTTTTTCATCAGCCAGCTAGCTCCAGGTCAGCTTCCACTCCCAGGCTTCGGGGTCGTCGTCGCACACGAGCACGTGCACGACCTTGGCGCCCGTGAGTTCAAGGATCACGGACAGGTGCCCGGCAATGACCTCGCGCAATTTACGCGGCAGGGAGGGAAAATGGCGCACCACCAGAGAACCGCTCTTGCCCGTGAAATTTTTGATCTCCGCCTCGCCGGTATCGTAGTAGGTCAGCCACATGGTGGCCACGCGGCTGATGAGGAATTCCACCTTGGGGATCCGGAAGAACAGTTTGTAGACCGTGGAATAACTCCGGTTCGCCATGGTCTTCCCCAGGCGGACCATGCGGTTTGAATCCTGCCCAAAGAGCACTTCGGCCGCGCGTTCGTACAGGTCGGTCTGGAGCCCCACGGGCGAGAGCGTGGTGGAAACGGCGTTTTCGTAGAGATGCCGCTGTTCGGGCGTGAGCTTTTCAAGGAGTTTTTGCTCCATTTCCGGGCCTGCTTCGGCGAAAATCTTGCGCAGACCGACGACATCCGTGCCTTTGGTGTTGGCCATGGGGTCAGGTATACAGCCGGGAAGTGGATTTGAGCAGACGGCTTTTGATCAAGAACTGCCTGAACAGTTTCCGGCTGGCGGTGTCGAGGTCGAGGAATTGAATTCCAAGTTTATATCTTTTCTTTTTATCCGAAGGCGAGCAATATACCACGCGGGACAGGATGGACGTCAGCCGGCCCGGGGGCCGGGTGAACGCGCGGACGGCATTCACGTCAATCTTCTTCTGGCCGCGCGGAATGACCAGGCTCAGCACCACCATCTGGCCTTGTTTGAGCCGGGTCAGGGAATGCATGCCCAGCCCGCCGGCGCTCAGGTCCTCGCTGCGGCTGTTCCGCACCGGAGAGACGTTGTCCTTTTCCACGCTGCGGTACCTGACCGGCATCCGCAAAGGCAACCGGCTATAGCGCCGCCGTTCCGAAGCCTTCTGCCGGCGTTTGGCGACTTGAGGCATGGTTCCCTCCTGGTGAAGCGTTAAGGAAAGCCCACTGAAATTTTATTTGAGGCGCGCCCCAAAGGCAAGCGCTTTGTGCCAGCCGGCGTTTTAAACCATCCGGCCTTTTAGTCCCAGGACAGCCTCCAGCGCCACGCCTGGGGATCATGCGTGTCCAGCGTGATCTGGATCATTTTGGCGCCGGTCATCTCCAAAATACAGCGGCTGTGGCCTTTGGCCACCTCCAGCATGGGGTATGGAAGCTGCGGAAAATCACGCACCACGAAATCCACGCGTTTGGGCTGAACGTTCTCGACCATGGCCTCGCCCAGGTTGTAGTAGGACCGCCAGACCATGGCCACCCGTTGCATGATGAAGGAAATGGAAGGAATGCGGAAGAAAATCCTGTACATGCCGGTGAAGGTCTGCTGGGCCAGCGCATGCCCCAGCCGCGCCATGGGTTCGTCCAGCCCCGGAAACAACGTCTGCGCCGCGGCCTGGTAGATGGCCATCTGCTGCTCCACCGGGGTCCAGGAGGTGGCGACAATCCCGCGATAGACTTCCTGGAGCTCGGGCGTCAGCCTGTCCTGGAAAGCTTTTTCCACGGCCGCGCCGCGTTCCCGCAGAATTTTGCGCAGGGACATGACATCCGCGCCTTTGGTGAGGATTTCATTCATTGGGAATCCGCCTTTCGTTCCGCCGCCCGCGGGGCCTGGCGCTCTTAGGATTTACCCGGCGCGCGCTTGCGCCTCGCCGGTTTGGCCACTTCCGCGAAAGGATTCTCGCACTGGGTCTTCAGCGGCAGCCCCGGCAGCCAGCCGGCCAGACGCATCTCGGCCTGCACTTCGAGCAGATAAAGCCCGGGCAGCAGGAACAGGGTCAGGGTGGAGGCGAAAATAATGCCCCAGCCAATGGCCAGGACCATGGGCGCGATGGTCTCCACGTATCCGCCCAGGCCGTAGGCCGTGGGCAGGACGCCCGCGATGGTGGTGAGCGACGTGAGGATGATGGGGCGCAAGCGCGTGCGGGCCCCTTCCACCACGGCGCGGATATAATCCTCGAAACTGTGGCACCCTTTCTGCCGGATCAGATGGTTGATGTAATCCACCATGATCAGGGAGTCATTCACCACCACGCCGGACAGGCCCACCACGCCGATCAGGGTGAGGAAGGAGAAGTCCAGGCCGTGCAGGAAAAAGATCCAGATCACGCCCACGATGCCAAAGGGAATGGTGAAGATCACGATTAAGGGTTGGAGGAAGGAATTGAAGAGCAGGGCCAGGATGAAATAGATCGCCAGCACGGCCACCAGGAAGGCAACCGAAATTTCCAGGATGAATTTCTGGCTCTCCTTGGCCTCGCCCCCGAGTTCATAGCGGAAACCCGGGTAGGCCTTGAGCAGGCCGGGGATGTACGCGGCCAGCTTGCCGCTCACCTCGATGGGCGTGACCTTGGTCTTATCCAGATTGCCCTGGATGGTGGTCACCCGGTCGCCGTTCAAGTGGTCAATCTTGGCCACGGTTTCCTTTTCGCGCAGGTTCACGACCTCCGTGATGGGCACCAGGTTGCGTTGCTGGTTGGTGACATGCAGTTTCCGGATGGTGTCAAGCGTCCGCCGGTCCTGGGCCCGCAGGAGCACCCGGTAGTCAATCCGTTCGTCCGGGGTGTAGGTCCGGCTCACGATGCTGCCTTCCAGGGCCGTGCGCACGGTCAGTCCCACGTCCTGCGCCGAGAGGCCGAAGCGGGCCAGCTTTTCAAAATCGAATTCCAGCGCAAATTCCGGCTTGCCGGCCTTGTCCGTGCTCTCGACCGCCGTCACCCCGGCCAGGCCGCTCAAATAATCCTTGGTTTTACCGACGATCTCGGCCCGCTGGGTGTTGTCATTGCCGATGATCTTGACCTCCACGTCGCCGCCCACGGGCGGGCCTCCCTGGGCGTATTCAAAACGCGTCTCGAAAAATTCGGGGATCTGCGCCATGGCGTCCTTCATGGCCTGGACGACTTTGCGCGGGTCGTGCGCCTGCTCCGCGGCCGGAGGGAAATTGACGGTCATGGTGGCCACGTTTTCGTTGTCCGGGATCTCCCAGCGCCCGCGGGCGATCTGGGTGGTGAAGGAGCTGATCGCGCCTTTGGGCTGCGCCCGGAGCACATCCTCCACGCGGCGCGTCAGTTCATCCATTTTAGCCAGAGAGGTTTCGCGCTCGGCTTCGATGTAGCAAATGGCTTGCTCGACGGTGCGGGTTGGGAACAGGACAAATTTCATTTTCATCACGGCAAAAAATACGCTGCCGATAAAAAAGACCACAAAGGTCAAAATCAAGATAACCCGGTGGTGCAGGGCGACATCCAGCAGGCGGCCGTACGCTTCCCGCAAGGCCGGAAACCAGCTGCGCTCTTTCAGGGCTGAGGTTTCCGCCGCCTGGGTTTTTTGCACGTGCCCGGTCAGGTGGTTGGGCAGAATGAAATAGCTTTCGAACAGGCTGGCCAGAAGCGCAAAGGTAATGACCAAGGGCACGGGCAGCACGAACTTGCCCGGTATGCCCGGCAGGAGAAAGAGCGGAGCGAAAGCGATGATGGTGGTCATCACGGTCACCAGCACGGGCAGGGCCACCACGCGCAGCCCTTCCTTGGCCGCCTCGTAGGCCGAGAATCCCTGCAGGCGGTAGCGGTAAATGCTCTCGGCCACCACAATGGCGTCATCCACCAGCATGCCCAGCACGATGATCATGCCGAGCATGGAATTGCCGCTCAAGGAAACATCAAACACCAGCATCACGAACAGCGTGATAAACAGCGAGAGCGGGATGCCCACCGCGGTCCAGAACGCCGTGCGAAAATTCAGGAACACCAGCAACACCGCCACCACCAGGATCATGCCGAACGCCGCGTTCACGGTCACGATGCCCAGGATGCTCCGCGTGGCCCGGGAGGTGTCATTGATGTAATAAACATTGAGCGCTTCCGGGGCCTCCCGCTTGAAGGCTTCGACCGCGGTCTTGACCTGGTCAATGGTCCGCAAGCCGTCGGCCTTCACTTTTTTGATGATTTCCAGCGTCACGCCCAGGTCGCCGTTCATCTTAATGAGGTCGCGGTACTCCTCGAAGCTGTCCTTTACCTGGGCCACGTCCCGCACCCGCACGCGCTGGCCCTCGAAATTCGTGCGCAGGATCATGTTCTCCACGTCCTGCAGGGTCTTGAATTTGGCCTCGGTCACCACGCTGGTGGCCCCGCCCTGGCCGCGGACCGTGCCGGCCGGGATGCGGACATTGCGGGCGCGGATCAGGTTCACGATGTCGCCCAGGGACAGGTAGTTGAGGGGCAGTTTGGCCAGGTCCACCAGAATCTGGATCTCGCGCTGGCGGAAGCCCAGGGTGTTGACCCGGGCCACGGTCGAAAGACCTTCCAGTTTTTTCTTTAACGCCCGGCCGTACTGCCGCACATCCTGCTCGCTGAGTTCGGCCGAGGAGAGAGAGACCTGAATGACGCCGAAGTTATCCGTCTTCAGTTCCCAGATCACGGGCCGGTTCTCCACCTCGGGCGGCAGGTCAATCACCTGGTCCACGGCCTTCTGGATGTCCTGCTTGACCTTTTCCTTGTCCAGCACGTCCGGATCGAGGGTCACTTGCACGCTGGAATACCCCTCGCGGCTCACGGACTCCACCTTCTCGAGCCCGGACACGCCCCGGATGCTGTCCTCAATGGGAATCGTGACGTTCAGCTCCACATCCTCGGGCGCCGCGCCGGGATAAATGGTCACCACGAAGACGATGTCAAAATCAACTTTCGGAAAGGCTTCCCGCTTGATGCGCCCCAGGGACAGCACGCCCACCAGCAGAATGCCGATGGTGAGCATGTTGACCAGCTTGGTCCGGCTGATGAAATAATTGAGAATGTTCATGGGCTACTCCTCCAATGCCTGCGCCAGCCGCCGAGCCACGTCCGGGAACCCGGCCAGCAGCTGGTCCGCCATGGACAGGTATTCAAGCTGAAGCCGCTTGAGCTGAATCTGGGTGCGCACCAGGTTGAGGCGGGCGCTGGTCAGGGCGTTCTGGGCGTCAATCAGGTAAAACGTGTCCAGGCGGCCGATGCGGTAGTTGCGGGTGTCCAGCGCCATTTTTTCCTCGGCGTTTTTGACCTGCTCCTGCTGGAGGCGTTCCACTTCCTGGAAACGCCGGATGCTTTCGGCCATCTGCGCGAGCGCCAGGGAGACGGACTGCCGCAGGGCCGCGACGCTCTCGCGCAGTTCTTCACGGCTGGACCGGGCCTGGCCCGCATCTCCGCCCGCCTGGAAGCCGCCCAGGGGATAGCTGGCCTGGAGCATCACGCTGTAATCCCGCTGTTTCCCCAACTGCGCGTACCCGCCTTGCCGGTCCTGCGCCTCGCCCTTCCACGTAAGGTCGCCGATCAGGTCCAAACTAGGCAGCGCGGCGTTCAGGGCCACGGCTTCCCGGGCCGCGGCCTGGCGCTGGAGGAGCTCCAGTTTCTTAAGGAGCCTGAGCTCATCCATCCTTTTTTCGGCCGCCTGGTCTTCCAGCAGCGCGCACACAGGCGCGGTCGCTCCCACATCAGGCCGGAACGCGAGCCTGGCCGGTTCGGACTCGGGTTGTCCGGCTCTCAGAAAGGCGATGGCGCGCGTGGCGTTCAAAAACGCGCCCTCCGCCTGGGACAGCTGGCCTTGAAAATTCAGGACATTGTCCCGCGTACGCAAGAGATCGGTCCGTTCGGCCACGCCCGACCGCACTTTGCGCTCCACTTGTTCCTCCAAGCGGCGCAATTCGGAAATGATGTCCCGCAAAGCCAGGACGTTCTCATAGGCCGCGGCCCAGTCGAAATAGGCGGCATACAATTCAGCCAGGCGCTTTTCCCAAGCCTCCTGGGCGTCCAGCGCCGCCGCCTGGCGCATGAGTCCGGCCGCGTCCAGGGGAAAGCGTTCGGCCAGGCCAAACGCGTTCTTCAGCAGCGGCTGGACCAGGGAGAGGGTAACCTTGGGCGTGCTGGCCGAGCCGGGCAGATAAAAAGCGCCCGCGAAGGAACTGACAAAAGGATCTGTTTCCAGGTCCGCGGCGTAGCGCAGGTCAGCCAACCCGTTGTCGTGCGCGACCTGCAGGCGCGTGCCGCTGGCCAGAAAAAGTTTCTGGAGGCTGACCTGATAGGTTAAGGTGTCTATCTCCCGGGGTTCGAACAGCGATTGGCTGGTTGATTCGGCATGGATCCATCCCGCGCCCGCGCCCAGCGTGAGATCGGACATGGCACGCGCCGACAGCACGGCGTATTTGGCCTGCAAATAGGTCTGCAGCGCCCGGTTAAACTCGGGGTCTCTCGTCAAGGCCTCCTGCACGAACTGCTGGCACGACAATTCCTGATAGTCCCCGAAATTGACCTCTGCAGCCAATGGCAATTGGCACAAGCTTAATAATCCAGCAGCCAGGGCCAGGCTCCTTATCATCTTGTTGATCATGACCGTCCCTCCAAACCCAGACCTATCACAGGGTTGATAAAATCAACAGGCTGCTGAAGAACCCTAATAGATTCATTTAGCAGCTTCCAAGCTGCGCGGACGAAAAAAGCCGCTCTGCGGGCTTTTTCATCAGCCTGTTAAATTTTACTGCGCCCGCTGTCCAGGGGGCAGCAGATCGAGGACATACCGGGCCAGGGTCTGCAGGGAGGGGAAACAGTGCTCCGCTTCCTGCAATCGGTCGCAGCCCAGCGAGGTGCCCACGGCCAGCACCGGAAGCCCCGCGGCCCGGGCCGACCGGATGCCCAGGGGCGCGTTCTCGACCACCACGGCCTGGTCCGCGTCCAGCTCGAGCGCGGCCAGAGCGCGCAGATACGGCTCGGGATGCGGCTTGCCGCGCTCCACCTGGTCGCCGGTGATGATGATTTCAAATTTTTTCTGGATGTCCAGCGGCAGGCTCACGTCCAGTTCCTGCCGGGCGGTCCCGGTCACCAGGGCCAGGCGCTGGCCGCGGGCCAGGAGCGCGCCGAGGAATTCCGGGACCCCGGCGAACACCTCCACCTGGGCGATCTCCTTGAAGCGCGTTTCTTTGTGCCGGATCAGCTCCTCGATCTGCTCGAGGGTGGCACGGACCCCGCGCTGCCGCAGGAAATGATCCACGGCCGAAGGGCCGGACTCCCCTTCCCGCTCGTATACTTCCTCGGGCGTGATCGAGAGCCCCGCGCGCCGGAACGTCTCTTCCCAGGCGCGCGCGTGGTAGGGCATGCCGTTGATAATCACGCCGTCCATGTCGAAGATCACCGCCCGGATCGCATCCGGCCGGATCGTGCCCGGCAATGTCATGGGTTCGCGTCCTCCCCGGTTCTTTCCAAGTGGCGCCGGAAAAAGGCCAGCACGCGTTCCTGATATGCGGTGCGTTCCGCGAGCGCCGCCTGGCCGTGGTCCGCGCCCGGCACCAGCCAGTATTCCTTGGCGGCCGCGGGACAGGCGTCGTAGAGCGCCCGCGAATGCCAGGCCGGCACCTGGCGGTCCGCCTCCCCGTGGATGAACAGGACCGGGCAGGTCAGGGAGCGGACCTCCCGCAGGGCCGAGGCCTCCTCCATCCGGCGATTCAGGAAAACCAGGCCATAAAGCTTCGACAGTTGCACGAAAGGCCATTTGAGCGGTCCAGGCGCCCAGCGGTAGGCGTCGCGGATCATGGTTTCCAAATCCTGGAACGGAGAATCCGCGACCAGGGCCTTCACGTCCGGGTGGTGCGCCTGGATGAACACCGCGGCCGACAGCGAGAACCCGAACTGCCCGATGCGCGCCGCGTCCACCTCGGGCCTGGTCTTCAGGTAGGCCATGACCGCGTCCACGTCCTGGCGCTCGTCGTACCCAAACGTGGTGAACCGGCCCTGGCTTTCGCCGAACGCGCGGAAATCAAAGTACAGGCAGTTGAAGCGGCCGAGCAGGAACGCGGTCGCGGGCAGGATATTGCCTTTATCAAAGGGGTACCCATGCCCCACGACCACGGCCGCGGTGGTGCGGGTCGTGGGAATGAACCAGCCGGTCAGCTCCAGCCCGTCGGCCGTGGTCAAGGTCACGCGCTCATACTCGCAGCCGAAGGTTTTGGGCGTGGCCGGCGAATGGACGCGCGCCGGCATCAGGGCAACCACGAACACAGCCGCCGCGTAAACAGCGGCCACCAGCGCCAACACGGTTATAACGAGAATCACGCGCATTTCCACGCCCTTCGCGATTGGCCTTGTTTCAGGTTCAAAACCGAAGGATTTTAGCACAGCCAGCGGAGCAAAACAACTCGGAATGATTCTCGCGGGTCAAAGGTTCTTGAACAGGTCGTCCCACTTGCGCAGGGAGGTCTCCTGGACCGAGTCCTTGCGCTGGGCGTGGAACGCGCGGAAGGTGAAGGCAGGACAATCATTGGCGGATTTCTTGTCCCGGCGCATGGGCAGTCCGGATGCCAGGCACTGCTGGAACGCAGCCGGCGAATAGGAACGGCAGTTCAAGCAGCAGTGCAGCGGCGCCGCGCAGTTGGGGCAGGCCGCTTCCCAGGTCAGCGACTCCGGCAGTTTGATCTCCTTCTGGCACTTGTAGCAGCGCTGCATGCGGCCCTCCGCAACTCAGTCTAGCCTCGCCGGACGGGAAAGGCAAGAGACAAAAGTGCTTGCGCCATGACCCCCTCTCCTTTAGAATTTAAACACTATCCTTACCGGAGCCGGGCATGGGCCTCAACATCCGACAAAAAATCCTGCTGGCTTTCCTGATGGTCATCCTGGTTTCAGGCGCCGCGGTTTTTCTCATCCACAACAACAGCAATCAGATCACCAATCTCACCAACCTGATCATCAACGAGGACATGAAAAATATTTTGCGGTCACAACGGATGATGGAGCACCTCTTGCACACGGACTGGGCCCTCTCCAAGTACCAGCTCACCCACCAGCCTTCCTGGCGCAACATGATCTATATCGCCCAGCGGGAGTTCAAAAAGGAATTCCTGGAAACCAAGCGCAATGTGGTCAGGGAAAACGAAAAAACCCTGACCGCCGAGATCAGCAAGCTGTACGAAAAATACGCCCGCCAGGTCGGCAACCAGATTGACCGTTTCGAGCAGGGACTGCTCGACGTTTCCACGCAGCAGTATCTCCGCCAGCAGGAAAGCGTCTTGGAGGACATCGTCAACCGGCTGCAGCAGCTTGGCGATCTGAACGCCGGCCGGCTCGACGAACGCCTGGAGCAGGCGAAGAGAATCAGCAAATTCAGCCAGAATCTCTCCGTGGCCGTGATCCTGGTGGTCACGCTGATTTCGGCCCTGCTGGTTTTCATCCTCAATCAAAGCATCATTTTGCCGATCCGGCGGCTGATGGAAGGCGTGCGCAAGTTCGCGGGAGGCAATTTCGCGGCCCAGGTGCCGATCACCTCGCAGGACGAAGTCGGCGAACTGTCCGGCGCCTTCAACGACATGGCCAAGAACATCCGGACCGACCGGCAGAAACTGACCGCCCTCACCACGCTCGACGAAAAAACCGGACTCTTCAATTTCCGCCACTTCAAGCTGTCCGTGAACGAAGAAATCAAGCGCGCGGAGCGCTATAGCCGCCACCTGTCCCTGGTCATGATTGATATTGACCACTTCAAGCACTACAACGACACCAACGGCCATCCCATGGGCGATCTGCTGCTCAAGGAGCTGTCCCTGATCCTCAAAGAGTCCATCCGCGAAACCGACATGGTCGCCCGTTTCGGAGGCGAGGAGTTCATTTTGCTCCTGCCGGAAACACCCCGCCGCGAAGCCCTTAAACTGGCGGAGAGCCTGCGCCTCCGCATTAAGAATCACGTCTTCCCCATGGAAGAGAAACAGCCCAATAAAGACCTGACCGTCAGCATGGGCGTGGCGTCCTTTCCCTCCCGCAATGTCGTCTCGTCGGACACTCTGCTGGAACGGGCCGACAAGGCCCTGTACAAAGCCAAAAAACAAGGACGCAACCGGGTCTGCATCTGATTTTTTTCGCATGATTTTACCGCCTCCTGGGTCTAATGGTTTAAGGAGGCACCCATGCCCAATTCCCGTACGCGCATCCCGTTTCAAGCCATGGCTTCGGAATTGCGACGGCTCTCCCGCCAATTGGACGCGGCCCGCCGCCAAGGTCCCTGGCCCGTGGCGCATGCCTATGGACTGCACCGCTCCACCGCGCGCCTGGCGCGCGCCGTGCTGCTCGCCGCGAAGAACCAGGCCAGCGGCGCCAAGGCCGGCTATTATCAAAACGCCCTGTCCGCCGCCCGCGCGGCGGAGATCTTGCTCGACCGGCCGCTGGAACGGCACTGGCTGTCGCGCCAGCGGCAGCGCCACCTGCGCCGCGACCTTGCCGGGCTGACCGCGCTCCTGCTGCGCGTGGTGGCGGCGCTGAAAAACACCGCCCCCGGCTCTAAAAATTAGCGGCGCCGGACTTCCCGGCGCGGACACGCTTCACAAACAAAACCGGAATTGCTGGATTACTTCCCACGGACATGACATGATAGGAAGGCCTTGCTGGGCGACTCTTTTTCGAGACGGGATCCCATGCCCTTCCACTCTCCTGTTTTAGGACGCAAACTAAAATTCGGCCTGGCCCTGGGAGGCGGAGGAGCGCGCGGCCTGGCCCACATCGGCGTACTGCAAGCGCTCGAGGACGCGGGCCTCCGGCCCGATGTGGTGGTCGGCACATCCATGGGGGCGATCATGGGGGCGCTGTACGCGCACCTGCGGGACGCCAGGAAGATGGAGCAGGTGGTGCTGGCGCAGCTGCAGCACCCCAAAATGCGGCGGCTGGGCATGGAACAATTCGCGCGCACCCAAGCCCGCCACTTCCTGAAACGCAATCTCAACCAGGCCATCCAAAACCTGGCCAAACTGTACCTGGTGACCGCGGCCTTGACGCGCGACCACATCATCGCCGCCGAGCAGGTCAAGGGCCTGCTCGCGCTGCTGCTGCCGGCGATCCAGATCTCCGAGCTCCCCCTGCCGTTCGCCGCCGTGGCCACGGACCTCCTGACCGGCAAGCCGTTCGTGTTCCGCGAGGGGCCGCTGCTTACAGCCGCGCAGGCCTCGGCCGCGATTCCCGGCGTGTTCGAACCCATCCAGTATGAGGGACGGCAGCTGGTGGACGGCGCCGTGGTGGCGCTAGTGCCCGTGCTGGAGACCTTCGCCGCGGGCGCGGATTTTGTTTTGGCGGTGGATGTATCCCCGTTCCATCCCGCGCAGAAACCGTTCAAGACCGGCATTGAGATCTTTCTCCGGGCGGACATGATCAGCAATGCCACCCACCGGGATTACCAGCTGGAAAAAGCCGACGCCGTGATCGCCGTCCGGGACCTGCGGGCGGAATGGCATGAATTCGGAAAAACCCGGGCGATCATTGAAGCGGGTCAAGCCGGCGCGCTGCAATCCCTGCCCCAGGTGGCGGCCGCGATCCGCGACCGTCTGCCGTGGTGGAAGAGGTGGTTAAAATAAGCGGGAAGCTCAAACAGGCCCTCGCAGCAAAAAGAGGTCTTTCGCATCCGTCCACTTGGGCGGCTTGAGGGATAAATGAACTACCCCGCGATAAATCGCGGGGTATCCAATACCATACCCTGAGCACCCTTTCATCTTATCCCCGCCCTGAAGGGCGGGGCTTTAATAAGCGAAAGGGTATAAAGGATGAGGATTGCGCCCATTTTCATGACCGTGCTATAATCCCTCGGTCTAACCAACCACTCGCCTTCACAATTGATTGTTTAAATTCGGCTGGACCCCGGCTTTCGCCGGGGTGACGGTCCTCGAAAATACTGTCATTCCGACGGAAGCCGGAATCCAGGTACTAAAATCAATTAAAGAGGAGTGAATATCATGAAAAAGGGCCTAATCTTGCTGGTACTCATCTGTCTGCTGACAGGGGCGCCGGCCGCCCGCGCCGAGGTATTCGGCACCGCGGGCATTCTGCGCCCGGGCAACTTCGCCTTCGGCATCGAGCCGTCCCTTACGTTCAACCCCAGCGATTTTGTCCTGTACCTGCACGGCGGCTTGGGCTTGACCCGCGGCATTGACCTGGATTTGAAACTGGGCTTGAGTTCGCAGATCTCTTTCGGGGGGGATGTCGAGTTCTCGCTGATCCCGGACAGCGCCCGCACGCCGGGGTTGTCTTTCACGGCCGGGGTCCACGGTTCGGACAATTTCGGGATGGACGCCATCCTCCTCCTCTCCAACCGCTTCGCCACATTCAGTCTCTACGGCGCGCTGGACGCGGACCTGGAATTCGTGGACAATGGGACAGGCGGGACGGAGATCGTGGTTCCTTTTTATTTTGATATCGGGGTGGCGATTCCGGTGTCCCGCCAGCTGGAAGTGCTGCTGGAAGGCAATATCGCCATTTCCAGCGCGGCTGCCAGCGGATTGTCAGGCGGGGTGATGATTTATTTCTAGAAAAGGACCTTTGGGCAGGGAGTCATTGCGAGGAGTCCCCGCTGGGGACGACGAAGCAATCTCAATCTCGTGCAGATAAGATCAGGTTGCCACGCTCACTTCGTTCGCTCGCAATGACATTTTTTAACTTAAACTTTAATCCATAGGGCCGTTCAAGTGGAGTGGTCCCCCGGACTAAAGTTCCCCGCAAGGGGGGACCAAAGGCCGGGGCTCCCTCCCTCCGCAAAAAATCCCGCAAATCCTCCCGAAGGTCCTGCGGAGGGATTGAACGCCCCTACGGTTTTTCGCCCACCTGATGTTTCCTTTCCTGTACCAGCTGGATGACCGCGATGGCTCCCAAATTCAGGAAAATGAACAGGTTGGCCCCGATGATGATCCAGTCTTGCAGATGGATCCCGTAGGCGGTCCACAGCACCACGCCGGTCAGAAACGTCGCCAGGGTCCCGAAAGATATCCGGGCCGCGTCCGGGCGCCGCAGCCTGAGCACGAGCTGCGGAACAAAAGATGTTGCGGTCAGGGCGGCGGCGGCCACGCCGACCGCCGTCCACCATAGTGTTTCGGACATCGCTTCCGCCTTGGTTCAGTTCAGTTCCAATTGCAGGGTGTTTTTCCGCAGCCACTGCCGCGCCCGCTGCACGGCCGGGTAATGCCTCCGCACCAATTCCCAGTACCGTTCGGAATGGTTGAGTTCCTCCAGGTGGGCGAGCTCGTGCACCAGCAGATAGTCGCGCACGCCGTCCGGAACCATGGCCACCCGCCAGTTGAAATGCAGCCGGCCGCTGGCCGAACAGCTTCCCCAGCGGGTCTGCTGGTCCCCGATCCGGATCTCATAGGGTTTGGCGGTCAGGGGACGCGCCAAGTCCGAAATCCGCTCGCGCACCAGGCGTTCGGCCTCCTGGTTGTACCATGCCTGCAGCTGCCGGCGGATTTCCGCTTGCGCCTGCCGCCGGACGTAGCAGAGCACGCAGTCGTTTTGCACCAGGACGCCCCGGCGGCGGGATGTGGCCGGCAGCACCACCAGCGGCAGACGGCGGCCGCGGTACCAAAGCCGCGTGCCGGTTCCCAGCCGCAGGGCCAGCTGTCCGGCCAGCTTCTGGTGCTGGGCCTGGATCCATTCGGATTGGCGTTCGATGGTCTCCAGCACCTCCCTCCGGGGCAGGCGCGGCGGATAGGAAACGCGCACCCGGCAGAACGTCTGCGCGGGATCGCCGAAAAGCGGCAACTGCCCGTCCGGGCTTTCGTCCGTCCAAACGCCGGCCGCGGATTCCTGGGCGTGGGGATCGGGCAGGACGCGCAGGCAAATATGCCGGTTGCGGCGGTCCGGAACCAGCTCGCAGCCGTACGCGCGGCCGGCGACTTGCACCACGATCTCCCGGTTGCGGTCCATACCCCTCCCCGTAAAATTCAAAAGAATAAATCCCGCTCCCCCGCTTCCAGGCGGCGCAGCCTCGCCGCGGTCTCCGCGCGGGCCGGCGGCGGCAGCTGCTCCAGCCAATGCGCCAGCCGGTCCTCGCCGAGGCGCCGGGTTTCCGGCGCAGCAAAATCCAGCAGGTATTCCTGGAACGTCAGCAAGGCGTTCGGCAGGCAATACGCTTTGATGTCGCCGGGCTTGATCAGCTCCATGATCTGCGCGCCGGTGCGTCCGCAGCGGTAACAGGCCGTGCAGAACGACGGCACTTGCCCGGCCGCCAGCACGCTGCGTACGATGTCGTCAAGGGTGCGGGTGTCGGAGACTTCAAACTGGCCGGCCGTGGAACGCGTCTCACGGGTATAGCCGCCGACCTCGGTATGGCTGCCGGCGGAGAGTTGGGACACGCCCGCGAGCAGCAACGCGTCGCGCAGCCGCGGATGCTCCCGGGTGGTCAGGATCAGGCCGGCGTAAGGCAGGGCCAGGCGCAGGACGGCCACCACCAGTTTGAATTGGTTGTCCGAGAGCTGGTAGGGGTGTTCGCCCAACTCGCCCTCGTCGCACAGGGGCGTGCCGTGCGCCACTTTCAGGCGGGGCACGGAAACCGCGTGCGGTCCAACCCCGTACCGCCGTTCCAGATATTGGCCGTGCAAAATCAGAGCGGTCACATCGAAGCGGTAATCAAACAACCCGAGCAGCACGCCGGTGGAAACGTCGTCCACGCCGGCCTGCAGGGCGCGGTCCATCACTGTGATCCGCCAGTCATAATCCGCCTTGGGCCCGGCCGGATGCATGCGGCGGTAGGTTTCCTGGTGGTAGGTCTCCTGAAAACACTGGTAGGTGCCGATGCCAACCTGCTTGAGCGCGCGGAACTGCTCCACCGTGGGCGGCGCGATGTTCACGTTCACGCGCCGTATCTCGCCCTGCCGCGTGCGGGTGGCATAGATGGTCCGGAGGGCTTCCAGGATGTTTTCAAACGGATCCGCCTCGCCCGCGACCAGCAGCAGCCGTTTGTGCCCCTGCTCCTCCAGGCGGCGCACCTGATCCGCGATCTCAGCGGGACCCAGGCGGTGCCGGGGCAGGGCCTGGTTTTCACGGCGGTAGGCGCAGTAGAGGCAGCTGTTGGCGCAGTAGTTGGAAATATACAGGGGGGCGAAAAAGACCAGGCGCCGGCCGTAGATGCTCTCCTTGACTTCCCGCGCGGCGTCCATGATTTCGGCCAGAAGCGCCGGGTCGCGGTCCTGGTGAAGAAGCACGGCGGCTTCCTCGGCGGTGAGGCCCTGGCAGTCGCGGGCGCGGGCGGCCAGGGCGCGCGCCTGCTCAGGACGGGCGGCGTGCGCGCGCGCCAACATTGCCCACACCTCGGGTTCGGAAAAAATCCCGCCGGCCCGGGGGCTGCAAACCGGAAGGGTTGCCGCCTGTTCGTTCATTCGTCGAACGGTTCCGCCCCGGGAAACAGCGCCTCGGTTTCCCACGGCAGGTCCAGCAGACGGTGACGCGGACGGTCGCCGATCAGCATGCGGCCGCGCCGGCGACCGCTGGCGGGTTGAAAAGCGGCCCACAGCGGTTCCGCCACGTGGATGGACCCGGCTTCCAGTTCGAGGTCGGAAAAATCCCAGGGGCCCAGTTTGAAGCCTTCCAGCCGCGCGCCTTCACTGGCGTCCTTCACCTCCAGCCGCAGCAGGTACGCGGTCTGCGCCAGGCCGTCCTGCTTGCGGCGGCCGCGGCAAGCCGTGGTCAGGCGCACGGTCAGGGTTACCAGCGGTTTCCCGGGGCCGGGACGATAGGCGATCTCCTGTTCGATCTGGATGGTCTGGCGCGTCCGCTGCACTTTCCAGACCGGCGCCGGCTCCGCGGCCGGGACCGCCGGGTGCGCGGATTCAGGAACCGGAGCGGCCGCCACCATGGCCGGCAGGTTTCCGCGTTCGTGCGCGCCTGTCCGGCGCCGGAGCACGGGCGATGGTCTCGGCTCTTCCTTGCGTGTGGGGATAACCGTCGGCATGCGTGTGGTCCTCCTCGTCCTATCCCGGCTCGCGGCCGGGAATCTCAATTCAAGGTCAGTCCTTTGGCCCAGTCCGCGAACCGTCCGCTCTGAACGGTCCGCGCCGCCCGGCGGCAGGCTTCCAGCTGTTCGTCCAGGTCCGGAATCTCCGCGAGCACTTTCCCGCGCTGGGTCTCCAATAATTTTTCGAGCAGGTCCAGGGAGCGCCGGTCCCCCACGTCCACGTGCGTGGCCTTGAGCCAGGCGCGGGCGGCTTCGGTGTAGCGTCCGAGCCCTTGCAGGCTCACGCCGAGATTTTTAAAAGCGTTGGCGCGCGACGGATCGAGGGCGATGGCATGCTGGGCGTGGTCCAGGGCGGCGAGATATTCTCCCCGCGTGTTGAGGCAGTAAGCCAGGTTGTTGCGTAAAAAATAGAGGATGCGGGTATTGTCGGTCTTGTGGGTCAGCCCTTCGCGGTAAAAAGCAATCGCCGCTTCGGGCTGGTTGACCTGCTCGGCCAGCTGGCCGGACAGGAGCAGGCAGTCGGCCAGTTCATCCTGGCTGCGCGCGTGCTTCATCCACAACTTCAAATAATGATAGGCGCGTTCCTGCTGGCCGACGCGGCTGTAAAAAACCACCAGGGGTTCCAGGGCTTCCGCGCGCGGCCCCCGGGTTTTCAACTGCGCCAGCAGCTGCTGCTCGGTGCGCAAGGCCTCGGCGCTGCTGATCTGGGGCGCGTCCGGCATCTTGACGTAAAAATGCCGTTCGGAATTGTGCTCCGCTCCGGTCTTTTTATCCTGCGTCTCGCTCATGCCTGCTCCCCGCGGTTCACCCGAACGCGCTGTATGCATACGTTACAACCTCGCACACGGCGCTGTCAAGCCCTCTAGCCGCCCCTTTCCAATTGCCGCAGCCCCGCAAAGCATCTATAATTTCATGCATGCCCTTGGCGAACCTTCGGAAATCGCTCCGCCCCCTGTCCGCGGCCGTGGTTTTCCTGGCCGTGCTGCTCGCCACCGGCTGGTGGCCGGTGCACGCCGCCCTGGCGCGGGGCTGGGCACTCGGCTGGAATATTGACGGCCACTCCGCCTGGCTCCTGACGCTGATGCGTTTCGGCCCCGGCCTCGCGGCTTTCTGCGGGCTGGCCCTGGCCCAGGGACCGTTGCGGGAGGGCTTGGGTCTCTCGGCCGGACGGCCGCAGTACCTGCTGCCGGCCTGGCTGCTCCTGCCCTTGCTGGCCGCGGCGGCGGCCGCGCTGAGCGTCACGCTGGGCCAGGCGGATTGGGATTGGCACCTTTCCGTTTCTCAATCCGATGCCAGGCTGCGCTGGGCGGTTGGCCGGCAAATGCCGGACTGGTCTCCCCAGGGATGGGCGGTATGGCTGGGGATGATCGCGGCCGGACCGGTTGTGTGGTTCCTGCCGGCGTGGGCGGAGGAAACCGCGTGGCGCGGCCTGCTCTTTCACTGGCTGAAAAAACGCGGCTTTTGGGCGGCGGCCCTGGCCGCGGCTCTGCTGGAATGGGCCTGGCGCCTGCCGCTGTACAGAATGGGATTCGCGTATCCGGACCACCCGCAGCTCGCGCCCTGGCTGGGGCTGGGCTTTATTGTCCTGACCAGCGTCCTGCTGACCTGGCTGCGCGCGGCTTCGGGCGCGGTCTGGGCGCCGGCCGTGGCCCGCGCCACCTTGTCCGCGGGCGCGCTCATTCCCCTCGCCTTGACCCGGGACTACGACGCGGCCTGGACCCATTTGCAGGGTTTGCCGGGACTGGCCCTGCTGCTGCTCATCATCCTGGGGCTGTGGTCGCTGGGCTGGTTGAAAACCGAAAAGGATTCCCCACAGCCCAGAATTGTTTCCCCGTAAGGGCGAACCTTGTGTTCGCCCCGGGCCTGTTTGCCGCCAAAAACAAAGGGCGGGCACGCAGGCCCGCCCCTACAGGTCAACGAACCGGTGGTTTTATATTTGGAATGCGGACGGGCACAGCCGCGCGAACGGGCATTCTCCGCACAGCGGTTTTTTGGCGTCGCAGATTTTGCGGCCGTGAAAAATGAGGCGGATGGCGAACCCGCGCCATTCTTGCTGCGGCAACAGCCGCATGAGATCCTGTTCGATCTTTTCCGGCTGGGTCTGCCGGGTCAGCCCCAGGCGTTGCGACAGGCGCTTCACATGCGTGTCCACCACCACGCCTTCGGCCCGGCCGAAGGCCGACCCCAGCACCACGTTGGCGGTTTTGCGGGCCACGCCCGGCAGGGTTAAAAGTTCTCCCATGGTGACCGGCACGCGCCCCCGAAAGTTCCGCACCACGGTCTGGGCCATGCCCAACAAGTTCTTCGCTTTGTTCCTAAAAAATCCCGTGGCGTGGATCAGCCGTTCCAGTTCCGCCTGATCGGCTTGGGCCAAGGCCTCGGCCGAGGAATACTTTTTGAACACCGCCGGGGTGACGCGGTTGACGACCTCGTCCGTGCATTGCGCCGAGAGAATGGTGGCCACGATCAGCTGAAAAGGGTTCTGAAAGTGCAGGGCGATCTGCGTGCCGGGGTAATGTTTCCTGAGGAGCGGAAGAAGTTTGTTCAAACGCCCGCCGACATTTCCGTCGCTCCGCCGGCCAGGTGTCACGGTCAGCGTTTTCTTCTTTTCCAGCAGTTTGACGCTCATTTTATCACGCTCACTTTCAGCTTGGCCTTCTCCGATCCATTGACCAGGAACCGCGCCAGGTACACGCCCGGCGCCGCGCCGGTGCAATCCCAGACCAGCGACTGTCCCCTGCCGGCCGTGAGATCGCCGGACAGTTCGGCCGCTCGCTCGCCTGCCAGGTTGTAGATCGCGATCTTCACGGCCGCGGCCTGGTCCAGATGGAAGACGAACGTCATCTTCCCCTTGGCCGGGTTGGGATAGGCCCGCACGGCCTTGCCGCCCAGGTCCGCGCCGGCCAGGGCGTTGGTGGCCGTGGCCGTGGGGGTCGGAGTCGCGGTGGGGCTTATGGTCGGAGTGGGAGAAATGGTGGGTGTGGGGGTGACCGTGAACGTAGCCGTGGGCAGGGGCGTGGGCGGGGGCAGGACCAGAACATTGGCCGAGAAGCTGGAAGTATTGCGGCTGCTGTCCGTGGCTGTGGCGCAGACATATTGACCTGCGCTGACCGCGCCGCCCGGGTTAAGGTTCCAGTCGCCGCTGCCGTCCGCGGTCGCAACGCCGACATACCGCACGCTGCCGCCGTTGCCAACTGCGCCTTCGGCCACGAACACCTCCACGTAGTCGCCGGACACGGCCGTGCCGGTGATCAGGGTCCCGGCCACCGCACTGGCCACCGCTGGCGCGCCTTTGCCGCCATTGCCGCCGCTGGCTAAACCGATAGCCCCGAGAGTGCAGGCAGTAATGGTGTTTCCCAGCAGGCGGTTGCCGGTCGTGGCTGCGCCGGTTACATACACGCCATAGCTTGTGGCGCCAGTGACCAAGTTCCCCTGGCCTCCAGCCAGGCCAATACTATTGTCATGGGCGTTGGTGAGGATATAGATCCCATGCGAAAGGCCGGTGGTCACGCCGTCAGGCCGCCTGCCCACCACGTTCCCGGCCAGGGTGTTGCCAAAAGCTCCGGCATTGAAGAGATAGACAATATCCGCCGCGTAATTACCCTGCACCAGGTTGCCGCTCGAATCGTTCAGCGCCAGGCTGGTAACGCTGCCATTGGTTAGCGTGGCGGTCCCCTCGCTGTTCATGTCAAGATAATTGCCGATCACCTGATGCCCGTAACCGCCGAAGATATACAGGCTTTCAGCCCCATTGGCGGCAATCACATTGCGTTCCGCGGGCGACCCGCCTCCGATCCGCGTGCGGGTGACAGCGTTGTTCAGGAACACCCCGCGGGTCCCGTTCCCCAGCCCGTACGAACCGTCGCCCGACAAACCGACGAAATTACCGGCCAGGATATTGCCGTCGCCGACGCTGAGAAAGACCCCTTCGCTGGTGTTGCCCGAAATGACATTGCCCCTGCGCACGGCCCCCTGGTTGGCCCCGCCGATCAAATTGTTATTGCCGGTGATTACGACGCCGATGCTGTTGGGACGGACGTCCGTGCCCCCGTCTCCCAGGCCGATATAATTCCCGCACACCGTGTTGTTGTCACCGATCACGTAGATGCCGTAACCGCCCTGGGTGTTGCCCGAGACCACATTGCGCTCCAGGGTGCTGCGGTCGCCGCCGATCACATTATGCTCTCCGCCGTTGATATAGATGGCGTAGGACCCGTTGGTCAGCGCCGGATATGATCCCGCCAGCACACAGCCGATAAAATTATTCTGCAGGCGGTTGTGGCTCGGCCGCGGCTGGGCGGCCTGCTGCCACAGGTGCACGCCATAGTCCTGGTTGCCGGAGATAATATTATGGTAATTGGCCCAGGGCAGGCCGACGGTCTGGCCATACGGGCAGTTCTGGATCAGCACCCCGGTGTTCTGCACGTCACCCAGATTGGCCGCGGACGCAGTGGGGCCGATGAGGTTCCCGGCCACCGTGTTGCCGACACAGTCTCCGTACAAAAGCACGCCGAACATATCGTTGCCGGAGATGACATTGCCTTCGCCTTGCCCCAGATCGCCGCCGATAAAAGCATATTGCGCGGTCTGGCAGTGGATGCCGTAGGTGTTGGCCAGGGGAACAGCTCCGGTGGAATCCACCCCAATGTAGTTGCCCCGGATCCGCGTGCCATAGACCGGATTAACCTCGATCTGGATGCCGAAGAAATTGCCGCTGATGACATTGCGCTCGGCGGAGCCCCGCCCGCCAATATCCGTGTAGTGCCCGTTGGATAGGTAAACGCCTATATACAATCCCAAACCTGCGGTGTTGTTCCAATCCGTGCCGATGCGGCAGCCGTAGATCCGGTTGGCGTTGGAGTTTATATAAACGCCGGCCACGGCATTGCCCGAATCATAGATCGCCAAACCCGTGAGCGTGCTGCCGTCACTGCCGGGGACCAGGTTAAAAATATTGTTCGCCGCGGCCGTAGTGACGGTCTGGCCCTGGCCATCAATCAGGACTTGGCCGCCGATCCCCAGCGGGCCGTTCGTCAGGGCGATGGTCCCGATGCCCGGAGTGAAATTGATCACGTCGGCCCCGGCGTTCGCGTTGGCGTCAATGATCGCCTGGCGCAGGGACCCGGCCCCGCTGTCCGCGTTGGTGGTCACGGTATAGGTGGCCGCGAATCCATTCAAAACCAGACCCAGGCCTGTAAACAGCAGAATGGATCCTTGGCTAAAAACGCTTCTCTTTAGCATGGCCCCTCCACGAATGGTATGCTATTGGATCACGCCCACCTTCAGCTTAGCCTTCTCCGCGCCATTGACCATGAACCGAGCTAAGTACACGCCCGGAGCCGCGTCGCCGCAGCCCCAGACCAGGGTCTGCCCCCGGCCGGCCGCGAAATCGCCGGCCAGTTCCGCCACCCGCTCGCCGGCCAGGTTGTAAATCACCACCTTCACCCCGGCCGCCTGGTCCAGGCCGAAGACAAAGGTCATCTGGTCCTGGGCCGGGTTGGGGTAGGCCAGGACCTGTTTGCCGCCCAGGTCCACGCCGGCCAGGGCATTGGTGGCAGTGACCGTGGGGGTCGGAGAAACCGTGGGCGTGGGAGTTACGGTAGGGGTGGCGGTTACCGCGGGCGTGGGCGGTGGCAGCACGAGCACATTAGACGAGAACTCGGAGGTGTTGTTGGCCGGATCCGTGGCCAGGGCGCACACATATTCCCCGGCGCTGACCGCGCCGCCCGGGTTGAGGCTCCAGTTGCCGGCCCCGTCGGCCGTGGTGGCGCCCACGTAGCGCACGCTCCCGCCGTTGCCGGCCGACCCTTCGGCGACGAAGACCTCGATATAGTCACTCGCGCCGGCGGTCCCGGAAATGAGCGTGCTGGCCACGGCCAGGGCGATCGTGGGCGCGGGCTGGCTGTTATTGGCGCCGCTCTGCAGCACGATGGGCTGGGTGGCGCAGGCCGTGATGGTGTTGCCGTACAACCCGTTGTTCCTCACTGTGGCGTTGTTCAGGACGATGCCGTATTGGGACATTTCGGAGATGAGGTTCCCCTGGCCGCCGGGCAGGCCGATGAAATTCCCGACCGCGGAATTCGAAAGGGACACGCCGACGTTTTCGCCGGTGGACGCGCCGCTCGGCAGGATGCCGATGCGGTTGGCCACCAGGGTGTTGCCCGTGCAGTTGTTGCCGTTTAAGGACACGGTCCGGCTGAAGGCGTTCCCCGCGACCCAGTTGCGCTGCGCGCCCGTGACTTCCAGACTGAAGCTGCCGCCATTGGGTATAAAAGCCGTGCCCGCGGCGTTCATGCCGACATAGTTGCCCTCAATGCGATTTAGGCTGGTGTAAAGGATGGACATCGCCCCAAAGGCATTGTCCGCCAAAACGTTCCGCCGCTCCGGCGAAAGGTCGCCCACGCGGCAGCGCCCGGAACCGCCGCCCAGATAGATTCCCCGGTTGCCGTTGCCCAGCGCGACGCCGCCGTCGCCGTCCAGGCCGACATAGTTGCCGTAAATGGCGTTGTCCAAACCGCCCTGCACAATGATGCCAAAGGAAAGGTTGCCGGAAACGACGTTCCCCCGCAGGCTCCCGCCCTGGTTGGTCCCGCCGATGATATTTCCGTTCGCCGCGCCGCCCAGGGATATGCCCGTGCCATTCGGCCGGGCGCTGCTGCCGCTCGCATTGGTGCCGATGTAATTCCCGCAAATGGTATTGTTACGGCCGTTGACGTAGACGCCGGCCGTGGTGGTATTGCCCGAGATCACGTTGCGCTCCAGGGTGCTGCGGTCCCCGCCGATGAGGTTGTAGTCCGCGCCGTTCAAATACAGGCTGTAGACACTGCCGTCGAATCCATCCGCGCTGGCGCTGTTCACGCCGATATAATTGTTTTGCAGGGTCGTGTGCTGCACGCGCGTGGGCGTGCTGCTGCCCTCGTACAGGATGATGTTGTTCTGCCGGTTTCCGGCCACCACGTTCTCATAACCGGCCAGGGGCAGGCCGATGATGTTGCCCTGCGCCTCCTGCAGGCGGATGCCATCGGCTTGGTTGGGAATGGCCGCGGTTTCGCCCGCGCTCAGGCCGATGACGTTGCCGCACAGGGTGTTGCCCAAGGTGGTGGCGTTTTCCAACAGCAGGCCGTAGGCCGTATTGCCGGACACCAGGTTGCCCAGGCCCGCGGTGCGGTCGCCGCCGATCAGGGTCTGCACGGCGCCATCCAGGTAAATACCCACCGTTTGGGTGCCTAGCGCTGCTGTCCCGGCCGGGTTGGTGCCGACCGTATTCCCCTGGATCCGGCTGCGGTAGCTGTTGACCAGATAGATGCCTGCTGTGGCGTTGTCCACAACGATGTTTCCTTGCCCCGGCCCGCCTCCGATATGGTTGTTCTGGCCCTGGTCGTAAATGCCCCAGACATTGCCGCGCGCACTCCCGGCCCAGTCCAGGCCCACGCGGCAGTTCGCGACCCGGTTGTGGTTGGAGAGCAACGCGATGCCCGTGGTGCTGTCCACAATGGCCAAGCCCGTAATCGTGCTGCCGTCGCTTCCCGGCGCGAAGGCAAAACAGTTCTGCGGGCTTGCGCCCGTGCCGTCGTGACTGCCCACGCTGTTGGAATTGCCGCGGATGTCCACCTGGTCAATGATGGTCAGGACCGTGTGCACGGTGATGGAATTGGAGATGGTGAAATTGATAATGTCCGGCTGGCCTGGCGAGCTGTTGGCCTGTTGCACGCACCAGGGCAGGGACCCGGGCGTGGTCATATCCGAGGAATTGTCGGTGACATTGTACGTGGCCGCCCACGCAGCCGGCGAAGCCAGCAGCACTCCCGCACCCAACACTATCCCGACGAACCATCCCCGTCCCCGCATAACCCACCTCCGGATTTGTAACAACAAAAACGCTTTTATCGCAATAATGAGTGTACACGATGCGACATTTCGGCGATTTTCTATGTGTTCTGGATTCCGGCTTTCGCCGGAATGACGTTTATTTTATTAATCGTCACCCCGGCATGTATTTAGCCGGGGTCCAGCGCATTTCCGACCCCTCATTATTTCACCACCGCGATTTTTATGGTTTCCTTCACTTCCCCGGCGACCAAATACCGCGCCAGGTAAATGCCCGGAGCCGCGTCGCCGCAGCCCCAGACCAGGGTCTGCCCCCGGCCGGCCGCGAAATCGCCGGCCAGTTCCGCCACCCGCTCGCCGGCCAGGTTGTAAATCACCACCTTCACCCCGGCCGCCTGGTCCAGGCCGAAGACAAAGGTCATCTGGTCCTGGGCCGGGTTGGGGTAGGCCAGGACCTGTTTGCCGCCCAGGTCCACGCCGGCCAGGGCATTGGTGGCCGTGACCGTGGGCGTGCCTGTGGCGGTCGGGGTGACGGTCGGCGTGGGCGAAATGGTGGGCGTGGGGCTGATGGTGGCGGTCACGGTGATGGTGGGCGTGGGCGAGGGGGTTAGCGTCCGCGTGGTGGTGGGCGTGGGGCTCGGACCCGTGACCAGCAGGTTGGGTGAAAAACCGGAAGTATTATTGGCGCTGTCCGTGCCAGTGGCACAAACATACTGCCCAGCCGAGACCTGACCGCCGGCCGGCAGGCTCCAGTTGCCGCTGCCGTCAGCCGTGGCCGCCCCGATATAACGCACGCTGCCGCCGTTGCCGCTCGGGCCCTCGGCCACGAACACCTCCACGTAGTCGCCGGCCAGGGCCGTGCCCGTGATGTTGGCCACGGCGCTGGCGTTGGTAATGGTGGGCGCGGCCTTGACGCCGTTGCCGCCGCTGGTCAGAACAATGTTGCCGGCCGAGCAGGCCGTGATGGTGTTGCCCAGGATGGCGTTGCCCAGCGTGGCCGCGCCGTCCACGGTCACGCCCTGGATCGCGCCCGTGATCAGGTTGCCGTTGCCCGAAAGCTGGCCGCAGAAGTTGCCGTGGGAACCCAGGGAGAAATTCACGCCCACCGTGGCCGAGGTGAGCCCGCCGTCAGGCCGGATGCCGATCCGGTTGGCCACGAGCGTGTTGCCGAACGTGCCCGCGTTCCACATGCCGATCGAGCGGGCCAGGTAATTGCCCTGGACCAGGCCGTAATTGATCCCATTGAAGACCACGCTGGTATTGTTCCCGTCCGGCTGAGTGGCCGTACCCGCGGCGTTCATGCCGATATAATTGCCGATCACCTGATGGCCCCAACCATTCAGGCAATAGACCCCTTCGTTGGCGTTGTTGGCGATCACGTTGCGCTCGGCGGGCGTGGCGCCGCCGATCAGGGTGCGGGTCCCGCCGGACACCAGCACGCCGCGATTGAGGTTCCCCAGGGCGGACGCGCCGTTGCCCGTCAGGCCGATATAATTACCCGCGATGGTGTTGCAAATGCCGCTGTTGACGGTGAGGCCGCTGCCCCAGTTGCCCGAGATGACATTGCCGCGGACCACGCCGCCCGTGTTCGCGCCGCCCACCAGGTTGCTGCTGCCCGCGATCACCACGCCGGCCACGTTGTGCCGCTCGGCCGTGCCGTTGTCATTGGTGCCGATGTAATTCCCGCAGATGGAATTGTTATTGCCGATGACATACAAACCGTAACCGCCCTGGGTGTTGCCCGAGACCACGTTGCGTTCCAGGGTGTTGCGGTCGCCGCCGATGATGTTGAGGTCCGCGCCATTGAGATACAGACTGTAGCCGTTGCTGACGAACCCGGCCGCGCTGGCGCTGTTCACGCCGATGAAATTGTTCTGGATGGTCGTGTGCTGCACGCGCGTGGGCGTGACGCTGCCCTGGTACAGGTTGACGTTGTTCGCCAAGTTTCCGGCCACCACGTTCTCGTAGCCGGCCAGGGGCAGGCCGATGGTGTTGCCCGAGGACTCCTGCAGGCGGATGCCATCGGCTTGGTTGGGAATGGCCGCGGTTTCGCCCGCGCTCAGGCCGATGACGTTGCCGCACAGGGTGTTGCCCAAGGTGGTGGCGTTTTCCAGGAGCAAGCCATAGGCCGTGTTACCCGATACCAGGTTGCCCAGGCCCGCGGTGCGGTCGCCGCCGATCAGGGTCTGCACCGCGCCGTCGAGATAGACGCCCACGGTCTGGTTGCCCAGCGCGGCCGTGCCGGCCGGATTGGTGCCGACCAGGTTCCCCTGGATCCGGCTGCGGTAGCTGCCCACCAGGTAGATCCCGGCCGTGGCGTTGTCCGCGACGATATTGCCCTGCCCGGGCCCGCCTCCGATATGGTTGTTCTGGCCCTGGTCGTAAATGCCCCAGACATTGCCGCGCGCACTCCCGGCCCAGTCCAGGCCCACGCGGCAGTTCGCGACCCGGTTGTGGTTGGAGAGCAACGCGATGCCCGTGGTGCTGTCCACAATGGCCAAGCCCGTAATCGTGCTGCCGTCGCTTCCCGGCGCGAAGGCAAAACAGTTCTGCGGGCTTGCGCCCGTGCCGTCGTGACTGCCCACGCTGTTGGAATTGCCGCGGATGTCCACCTGGTCAATGATGGTCAGGACTGTGTGCACGGTGATGGAATTGGAGATGGCGAAATTGATGATATCCGGCTGGTTGGGCGTGGTGCTGTTGGCTTGCTGCACGCACCAGGGCAAAGACCCGGGCACCGCGGCGCTGGAGGAATTGCTGGTGACATTGTACAGATCAGCTTGTGCCGGCGCATGCCACGTGAGCGCCATCCCCGCCAACACCAGGCTGAAAACACACGGCGGAATTCGTTTCTTCATTTTTCACCTCTCGTCGGTTTTTGCGTGCAGGGAGAAAGAACGAACCACGGTCGTAACGCGGGAGAACAAAACAGCGGGAGCAACCCAACACCGGCCATACTTGCCCCTCCGGAGGGCGTTATAACCTGCTGCGTCCTGTTTGTTTGCAATGCCGGGCGAATCGAAGGAAGTGGTAAGCGTCCGCATCGGTGACAAACGTCATTATTCTAACCCCCCCCCATCCAAGCGTCCAGGGAATACTTGACCCCTGCCAGAGATCATGCTAGCCTTCCTCCATAATATTTTTATTCTCCCAAGGAGGCCTGCATGAAAAAGCTCGCCGTGACTGTTTTCTGCTCAATGATCTACTGCAGCGCCCTGGCCGGCCTGGCCTGGGCCCAAACCGAGGGCGAGGTCACACCCGAGGATACGGCCGCGCCCGCAGCGGCAGCAGCCGCGGCCCAAGAACCCGCGCCGGCCGCCGAGGCTCCCGCGCCGCCGGCCGCACCCACGCCTGTGTACGGCTGGAACCCGGAAATGGTCGGGCAGGTGAACCTGGCGCAGAACAAGTTCCACAACTGGACCCCGGGCGGCGAGGACTCGCTGGCCTGGCAATTGAACCTGTCCGGAAAATACGACAACGACCAGGCGGATTACAACTGGGCCAACAGCGGCAAGGTTGCTTACGGCCAGATCCAGGTGGGAAACGAGGACCTCAAAAAATCCGTGGATGAGATCAGGCTAGAGAGCGTGTTCAGCTACAAGCTCAAGATTCACGTGAACCCCTACGTGGCGGTAAAGGGCGAGACCCAGCTCACCGCCGGATATGATTATGAGAAAACCCCCGCCGAGAAAATTTCCAAATTCCTGGATCCGGGTTATTTCACGGAAAGCATCGGCGTGGGTTACGCCCACGATAAGCTCTTCAAGACCCGGCTCGGCTTCGCGGCCAAGCAGACCGTGGCCGACGCGTTCGCGGCCCGCTATTCCGACGATCCGGATACAACCGGAGAAACCGAAACCCTGAGGAATGAACTTGGTTTGGAATCCGTCACCGACTTCAATCTCAAAGTGACCGAGCTGATCGTGTTTACCTCAAAACTCGAAGTATTTTCCAACCTCAAGGCCACGGACCAGATTGACGTGCGCTGGGACAACACCTTCACGGCCGGCGTGGCCAAGTATTTGAACGTCGCTCTCAACGTCCAGCTCTGGTACGACAAGGACATCCACGTACAGCGTCAGATCAAGCAGGCGCTGACACTGGGCCTGACCTACACCTTCGTGGAATGATCTTTTGGCCCGTTTCCCGCGCCGGGCAGGGTTTTCCCTGCCCGGCGTTTTTATAAGGATTGAGGATTGGTGGAGCCCAACACCCCTCTCCCTAGCGACAGCTGTGGGAGAGGATGCTTTCCGCAGGAAAGCAGGTGAGGGGCCCAGCAATGTTCTTTTACAGTTGTCAGGCCTTTTTACAATACACCCCCTCCCCTTCAGCCCCTCCCGCCATGAGGCCGGGGGAGGGGAATACGAGGTCTTTGAATTCCGCTTGGTTTTCCCTGGATTCTCCCGCCGTCTTTATGATACTTTTTGATTATGCCGGTCGAGTCCGAAAGGGGGTTCGCATGAGCGACACGCATCCCGCCGGTGGTCCGGCCTGGGCCGCGCTCCCGGACGAGGAACTGCTGAACATCCGGTTTTGCGACCTCGGTCTGGACCTCACGCAGACGCCCTTGGAACCTTGCATCCAGGCCCTCTACCGGGAACTGGAGCAGCGCGGCCTCTCTTTCCGCCCCGCTTTTTACCTGGGCGACGAATGGTTCTCCCCCGACGGCATCCCGGCCATCGCGATCCCCTTCTATCTGGCCCACCCCCGGTTGAAACAGCTGGAAAAGAAAATGATGCTCGAGGTGGAAGGCGGCACGGACGAGGAGTGCATGAAGCTCCTGCGGCACGAGACCGGCCATTCCCTCTGCCATGCTTTCGGCCTGCCCCGGCGCAGGCTGTGGCGCAAGACCTTCGGATCCCCCGCGAAGGAGTTCAAGGATTTTTACCGCTACCAGCCGTACAGCAAAAGTTTCGTGCGCCACCTCGAGAACTGCTACGCCCAGAGCCATCCGGAAGAGGATTTCGCCGAAACCTTCGCGGTCTGGCTCGCGCCGGACCAGGATTGGAAAAATCTCTACCGCGGCTGGCCCGCCTTGCAGAAACTGGAGTATGTGGACCGCCTGATGGGTGAACTGAAGCACAAAACCCCTGGCGCCATCCGGCGCGGACAGCCTTACGCTATCCGCGGTTTGCGCCGCCGCCTGCGCACCCATTACGAACAGCGCCGGAAATTTTACGCCGAAGACGACCCGGCCTTGTTCGACTCGGACCTGCGGCGCATCTTCGTCCCCGGCGAGGACCACCCCTCGGACCCGCCGGCCTCACGCTGGCTCCTGCAGCAGCGGGCGGCGCTCCTGGGCGTGGTCCCCTTCTGGACGCGGGAACGCAAATACACGGTCAACCGGCTCCTCAAAAAACTCGCGGCCCGCGCTGACGAACTGCGGCTGCACGCGCCCAAGGACCAAGGCCGGACCATGCTGGAGATCACGGCCTATCTCACCGCGCTGGTTTCGAATTATCTGTTCACGGGCAAGTTCAAGGGGCGGGGATGAAACAGCATCTCAAGGTTCTGGTGATTTTCGACCTGCCGGATAAGCCCGCCAACCAGGACTGGGCCAGCCAGCTCCGTCCCGAGGACTGGCAGAAAGACCTGGATATCATCCAGGCCGTGAAAAAACTCGGCCACGAGGTGCGCCTGCTGGGGATCTTCGACCAGGTGCGGCCGCTTCTGATCGAGATCCGGCGGCACCCGCCTGACCTGGTGTTTAATCTGGCGGAAGCGTTCGCGAACGAGCGGCGCCACGAAAGCCACCTGGCCGGCCTGCTGGAACTGCTGGGCGTCCGCTATACCGGCTGCCGGCCGGCCAGCCTGTCGCTGTGCCGCGACAAACTCGCCGCCAAGCGCATCCTGGCGCCGCACCGCATCAAAGTCCCGCGGTCCGTGGTCTTTCCCCTGGGCAAAATCAACCGTTCCCTCAAAGGCCTCCGCTTTCCGGTCTTCGTCAAGCCCCTGGGCCTCGAGGGGTCGGACGGCATCGCCCAGCGCTCCTTTGCCGACCAGCCCGAGGCCTGCCTGGAGCGGGTGCGCTTCCTGCACGCCAACCTGAAAACCGACGTGCTGGTGGAAGAATATATTGAAGGCCGCGAGCTCTACGCCAGCGTGATCGGCAATGAGCGCCTGAGGGTCCTCCCGGTGCGGGAGCTGATCTTCACCCAGTTTCCGGAAGAGCGTCCCAAGTTCGCGTCGTACAAAGTCAAATGGGACGAGTCGTTCCGGAAAAAATGGGGCATCCAGAATATCTTCGCCGAGAACTTGCCTGAATCCTCCCAGCGCAAAATCACCCAGCTGTGCCGCACGGCTTTCCGCGCCCTGGGGCTTACCGGCTACGGACGCCTGGACCTGCGCCTCACCAGCCAGGGGGAAATATATGTCATCGAGGTTAACCCCAATCCCGCGCTCAATCGCGAGGATGAACTGGCCCAGTCCGCCCAAAAAGCCAAACTCTCCTATACCCGTTTGATCGAGCGCATCCTGACCCTGGGCTACCAGCGCCGCCCTGCCTAGTATCCCCAGCATTTCTAAAAAAATGAATTACCCCGCGATAAATCGCGGGGTATCCAATATCATGCCCTGAGCATCCTTTCATTTATCCCGGCCCTGAAGGGCGGGGTTTTAATGGGCAAAAGGGCATAAATTAATGAATACAAAAATCATACCGTCAGTGTTGGAAAAAATGGCCCATCCTCTCTGCAGGGGGAGTGAATGCGGGATCGTTGTTCCGGGAATGTCGCCAAAAAGGGGGGCAATGGTTGAAGTTGGTACCCCGGCCGTAGGTCCCTGTGGGAGCCTTTTGGCCGGGGCTCCAGGGAACGCCTTGTCGCCAGGCCAGAGGCGCCCTGTGTAAGGACGGTCCGCAGCCGCTGAAAAAGCTTGATATATTGGAATATTTGCCTTTATCTCCAATTTTAATTATCCGCTGAGTGAAAACCAGTATTTTCTCTTTAAAATCAAGCTGATTAGATTCTATGCGCAATTTTTCCATAATTTTTTTGGAAAATACGGAACCTAAATGATATGATAATCGTCAGAGTTATGGATATAAAGATAGGATTCCCACAATCTGCCAAAAAGGATGACAACCCCATGAACATGCCCTCCAGAATTGGCCGTAACGTTTTCTTCGTTCTCGCGTCTCTGCTGATTCTCGCCCCACCCGCTCTGGCGGATATCTCCAGCGTCTCGGTCGCTGTCTCTCCCTCGACCGTCAATACCAACGCTCAATACACACTGAGCTTTACCACCGGCTCTTCGGGCGCGCTGGCCACCACGGACACCATAATCGCGGTATTCCCTGCCAATACCACTCTTGACAATTTCCCGGGTGGAGCAGGCGGCCAGGTGACAGTCAACGGCACCACGGCCACGGCCACGGCCGCCGGACAAACCTTGACCATTTCCGTTCCGCGCAGTGATATCGGCAATAACACGTCTGTCACGGTGATCATCACCACCGGCACCGACAACCTCGTCAACCCCAGCATTGCGGGCACCTCCTACCGCGTCACCATGAGCACTTCGGTCGAACCCAATGGCGTCAATTCCAGCACCTACTCAATCACCCTCTCAGGCACCACGGTCAACATTGACTCGGTAACCCCGAATCCCACTACCATAGGCAATTGGGCCTCTTACGATATCCAGTTCGACCTGGCCGCGGACGGCGATCTGTGGGGTTATGCCAGCACCATCACCGTCGTCTTCCCCAGCGATACGCTCGTGCAAAACGGCGCCATTAGCGGCATCACAATTGAAGGCGTGGCCGCGGCTTCGGCCACTGGCACGGCCGCCTCGCGCACGATTGTCATCACCCCTTCCACCAGCATCGCCGGCGGCACCTCCAACCGCAACATCATCATTCCCTCCACGGCCCTGCGCAACCCAACCAGCGTCAACACGTACACCTTGACCGTGGCCACCAGCGCGCAGCCCGCGGGCACCAGCCCCAATTATTCAATCGGCCTGTTAGGGACCGCCATCAACGTGGATTCCGCGACGCCCAGCCCCAACACCATCGCCAACCTGTCCTCTTATGACATCCAGTTCGACATCGGCGCGAACGGCGGTCTGGCGGCCCACGCCAGCACCATCACCATCGTCTTCCCCAGCGACACCCGGGTGCAAAACGGCGCGATTGCCGGCGTCACGATAGACGGCGTGGCCGCGGGTTCGGCCACCGGCACCGCCGCCTCGCGCACCATTGTCGTCACCCCGGCCACGGACATCGCCGGCGGCACCACGAACATCAACGTGGTCATTCCCTCGACCGCCCTGCGCAATCCCACGACCGCCGCCAGTTACAACTTGACCGTGGACACCAGCGTCCAGAACCAGGACACCAGCCCCAATTACACCATCACCACTTCCGGAACCAGCGTGGCCATTGATTTTGCAAGCCCCACTCCCGCCACCATCGGCAATCCGGCTCAATATGACATCCAGTTCGACCTGGCCAGCGACGGCGGCCTGTTCGGCTGCAACAGCACGATTACGATTGTCTTTCCCAGCGATACGGTGGTGCAGAACGGCGCCATTGCCGGCGTTACGGTGGAAGGCGTGGCCGCGGCTTCGGCCACCGGCACCGCGGCCAGCCGCCAGATCATCATCACCCCCTACCAAAGCCTCAACGGCGGAACCGGCAACGTGAATGTCGTCATTCCCGCCGCGTCCTTGCGCAACCCCACGACTGTCAGTTCCTTGTACACCCTGACCGTGGACACCAGCGTTCAGAACCAGGGCATCAGCCCCACCTATTCAATCGGAACCTCCTCCACGCCGGTCACCGCAGGCACGGTCACGCCCAACCCGAACACCGTGGGCAACCCGTCCCAGTACACCGTGCTTTTCAACACCGCGTCGGACGGCGCTCTGGTCGCTAACACCAGCACCATCACCATCGTCTTCCCCAGCAACACCGCCGTGCAGAACGGCGCCATTGGCGGCATTACGGTCCAGGGGATCGCGGCTTTTAGCGCCACGGGTAACAGCGGCACGAGGACCATCGTAGTGACCACAGGGACGAACGTCGCTGGCAGCACGAACAACGTTTCCGTGGTGATCCCCTCCACGGCTTTGACCAACCCCACCACCCCCAACACCTACACGCTGACCGTGGCGACCAGCGTCCAGCTCACGGCCGGCACCAGTCCGGGGTACACCATTGCGGGCTCCTCCACGCCCGTGACCGTGGTCTCGGTCACGCCCAATCCCACGACCATCGGCAATTACGCGCAGTATACCATTGATTTCAGCATTTCATCGGACGGCGCCCTGGTCGGCGGCTCCAGCACCATCACCGTCGCTTTCCCGGTTGGAACCGTGGTGGCCGGCGGCGCGATCGCCAATGTCACCGTGGAAGGCCTGGCCGCGACCTCGGCCACGGGCGACGCCGGGGCCCGCACCATCACGATCACGCCCCAGCAGAGTTTCAGCGGCGGCACCGCCAACATCACCATCGTCATTCCCAGCACCGGCAGCGCGGTGCGCAATCCCACCACCGCGGCCAACTATACCCTGACCGTGGCCACCAGCGTGCAGCCCGCCGGCACCAGCCCCAACTACGCGATCAACACCTCCGGCACTGCCGTCACCGTGGTTTCCGCAACGCCCAGCCCCAACACCATCGGCAATATCGCTCAGTACACCATTGACTTCAATACCGCGTCCAACGGCGCCCTGGTCGGCGGCGTGAGCACGATCACCGTCACGTTCCCGGCTGGCACCGCGGTGGCCAACGGCGCGATCGCCAATGTGACCGTGGAAGGCACTGGTGCTTCTTCGGCCACGGGCAATTCCGGGGCCCGCACCATCACCATCACGCCCGCCCAGGACATCGCCGCCAGCACGAGCAACGTCACCATTTTCATTCCCTCCGCCGGCGGCGCGGTGCGCAACCCGCTGATCGCCAACAGCTACACCTTGACCGTGGCCACCAGCGTTCAGCCCACTGCCGGCACCAGCCCCAGCTACACCATCGGCCTGTCCGGCACCAGCGTGAACATTGACTCCGTGCTCACCACTCCCGCGACCATCGGCAACCAGTCTTCCTACAACATCCAATTCGACCTCGCCAGCGACGGCGGCCTGGTCGGCAGCGCCAGCACCATCACCATTGTCTTCCCCAGTGACACGGTCGTGCAGAACGGCGCCATTGCCGGCGTCACGGTGGAAGGCGTGGCCGCGGCTTCGGCCACCGGCACCGCCGCCTCGCGCACCATCGTAATCACGCCGGCCAATACCAACCTCACGGGCGGCTTCGCCAATGTCAACGTCATCATCCCGAGCACGGCCCTGCGCAACCCCACCACAGCCGCCAGTTATACCCTGACCGTGGCCACCAGCGTGCAGCCCGCCGGCACCAGCCCCAGCTACACCATCGGCCTCTCCTCCACGGCCGTGGTCATTACCAGCGTGAACCCCAGTCCCAACACCATCAGCCAGCCGGCTTCTTACACGGTTGACTTCAACACCGCGTCCGACGGCGCGCTCATCGGCGGCACCAGCCAGATCGTGGTCACCTTCCCCAGCGACACCGCGATCGGAAACGGCGCCATTCCCGGCACCACAGTGGAAGGCCTTGCCGCCACCTCGGCCACGGGCAATTCCGGGGCCCGCACCATCACCATTGTGCCGGCCCAGAACCTCGCGGGCGGGACCACCAATATCACCCTCTTCATGCCCAGCAGCCGGATCAACAACCCGACCAGCGCCGGCAATTACCAGCTGACGGTCTCTACCTCCGTGCAGCCCGCGGGCACCAGCCCGCAGTACGTGATCGGCATCTCGTCCACATCGGTCAATGTGGACAGCGTCTCGGCCTCGCCCGCGGTGATCGGCAACCCCGCGCTCTACACCATCCAATTCGACGTCAGCACGGACGGCGGCTTGACCGGCGGCGTGAGCACCATTACCGTGACCTTTCCCTCGGATACGTTTGTAACCAACGGCGTGCTCGCCGGCATTACGGTAAATGGCACGGGCGCCACCTCGGCCACGGGCAACTCCGGCGCCCGCACCATCGCCATTATCCCCAGCCAGGACCTGCCCGGCGGGACCGCCAATGTGGTGCTGTCCATCCCAACCACGGCGGTCCGGAACCCCACCACCACGGGCAACAAAACCCTGACCGTTGCCACCTCCCTCCAGCCGGCCGGCACCAGCCCGCAATACAGCATCACCACCTCGGGCACGGCCCTGGCCGTCGGCTCCGTCACGGTCTCGCCGAATGTCGTGGGCAACCAGGCCTCGTACCAATTTGACTTCAACACCGCTTCCGACGGCTATCTGATCGGCGGCACCAGCCAAATCGTCATCACCTTCCCCAGCGACACCAATGTCCCGAACGGCGCGATCGGCAGCGTCACGGTGGAAGGCACGGGCGCCACTTCAGCCACGGGCAATACCGCGGCCCGCACCATTACCATTGTGCCAACGCAAAATATTACAGGCGGCACGAACGGCCTGACGGTGTTTATCCCCTCGGCCGGCGTGCGCAATCCCACTTCCACGGGAACTTACACCCTGACCGCCTACACCTCACCGCAGATCTCGGCTGGCACCAGCCCGAACTACACGATCGGTCAATCCGCCACCCCGGTCACCATCGTGTCGGTCGTTCCCAGCCCCAGCACCATCGGCAACCAGGGCCAGTACACCATCAATTTCAACACCGCGGCCGACGGCGCCCTGGTGGGCAACGCGAGCCATATCCTGATCACCTTCCCCAATGACAGCGTGGTCACGAACGGCGCGATTGGCGGCGTGACGGTGGAAGGCTCGGCCGCCTTCTCGGCCATCGGCAGCGCGGCCAGCCGCACGATTGACATCGTTCCCTCCAACAACATCGCGGGCAGCTTTACCAACGTCACGGTCGTGATCCCCGCGTCCGCCGTGCGCAACCCCACCACCGCCGCGAATTATACGCTCACTCTTTCCACGTCGCCCCAGCCCGTGGGCACCAGCCCCGCCTATGCCATCGGCCAGTCCAGCACGCTGGTCAACGTGACCGCGGTGGTCCCCAATCCCACGACCATCGGCAACCAGTCGCAGTACACCATTGACTTCAACACCAGCTCGGACGGCGCCCTGCTCGGCACTGTGAGCCAGATTATCGTCACCTTCCCCAGCGACACGGTCGTCCAAAACGGCGCCCTGGCCGGCGTGACCGTGGAAGGCGTGGCCGCCTCCTCGGCCACGGGCAACAGCGGGACCCGGACGGTCACCATCGTGCCCTCGCAGAACATTTCGGGCGGCGCTTCTTCGGTCACGCTCCTGATCCCCTCCACGATCCTGCGCAACCCCACGACAATTAACACCTATACCCTGACCGTGGCCACGACGGTCCAGCCCGCGGGCACCAGCCCGGGTTACAGCATCGGCCAGAGCGGCACCGTGGTCAACGTGAGTGCCGTCACGCCCGCCCCGGCCACCATCGGCAACCCGGCGCAGTACACCATCGCCTTCACCACCAGCCCGGACGGCGCCCTGCTGGCCAGCACCAGCACCATTACCCTGGTCTTCCCCAGCAACACGGCCGTCCAGAACGGCCCGATCTCCGGGATCACGGTCAACGGCGCCGCGCCAACCTCCGCCACCGGAAATTCAGGCGCCCGCAGCATTGTCATGACGATCAGCACGGCCATCGCGGCCAGCACGGCCGTCACGGTGGTCGTGCCCAGCTCCGCGTTGACCAATCCCACCACAGCCGGCAACTACCAGATGACGGTCGCGACCTCGGTCCAGCCCGCGGGCAACAGTCCACTGTACGGCATCGGTCTCTCGGCCACGCCCATCAGCGTGACCAGCGTGACCCCGGCGCCGGCCGTGGTCGGCAACCTGGCCGCCTATACCGTGGTGTTTAACACCAGCGCGGACGGCGCGATCCCGGCCGGCACCGGCAGCGTCATCATCACGTTCCCGCTCGACACCCTGGTTCCCAACGGCGCCCTGGCCAACATCACCATCAACGGCGCGCCGCCCACCACGGCCACCGGTGACACGGGCAACCGGCGCATCACCCTGGTGCCCAGCGCCAATATCGGCGCCAGCTCAACCGTTACGGTGGTTGTGCCCCTGTCCGTGGGTCTGCGCAACCCCACCACCACGGGAAGCACCTTCACGCTCAGCGTCGCTTCCAGCGCCCAGCCTGCCGGCACCAGCCCGCAGTATGCGATCACCCAGTCCGCCACGGCCGTCGCCATCACCAGCGTGACCCCCAACCCGACCACGGTCGGCAGCAACGCCCAGTACACGGTCCTCTTTTCCACCTCGGCGGACGGCCCGCTCTACAACGGCATCAGCCGCATTTACCTCACCTTCCTGAGCAACACCTATGTGACCACGGGCGCGATCTCCGGAGTCACGGTCAACGGCACGCCGGCCACCGCGACCGGCAATGGCGCCACGCAGGTCGTCAACATCCTGATCGGCGCGAACATCAGCGCCAGCACCGCGGTCACGGTCGTGATCCCTTCGGCTGACCTGCATAACCCGACCAACGCCGGCAATTACACGCTGACCGTGTCCACCACCGCCCAGCCCGCGGGCACCAGCCCGTCCTACGCGATCACCATCTCGTCCACGCCGGTCACGGTGACGCTGGTCACGCCGACCAGCAACAATGTCAACACCCTGGCGGGGTACTCGGTTTACTTCACGACCGCCGTGGTTCTGCGCGGCGGCGCCAGCAGGGTTTTCCTCGTCTTCCCGCCGAGCACCGACGTGCCGAACGGCGCGATCGCCGGCGTCACGATCGGCGGAACACCCGCAACCTCGGCCATCGGAGACACGGCCTCCCGCACCATTGTCGTGGTTCCTTCGGGCGATGTCGCGCCAGGCGCCACGGACACGATCATTCCCAACCCGGTCATCCTGAACCCCTCGATCCCAGGCTCGGTGCCCATGAACGTCAACACCACGGCCCAGCCCACGGGCACGCTGAATTACCCCATCAACCCCTCCTCGTCGGTCATCACCACGCCCAGCGTGGTGCCTAATCCCTCGCGGGCCGGGGAAATCGCCGAGTACGCCATTTCCTTCTCGGTGGGCGCGCACGGCCGGCTGGCCGGCGGCAACACCATCTCCGTGCTCTTCCCGGCCGGCACGACCTTCCCCTCCGGCATCCCGGCCGGTTCGATCACGGTCAACGGCACGGGCAATACTGGCACGCACTACGCCGTGGGCAACTTCGTCCACGTCCTGGTGCCGCCCGGAGTCAACATCGCGAACAACGGCGCGGTCTCCCTGGTGTTCACCACCGCGGCCCTGATCCGCAATCCCGGCCAGGGCGGCGCGCGCCTGGATGACGTGCACACGGACGCCGAACCCACGCCCGTGCCTTCCAACTTCTACGTCATCACCGCGGACAGCCAGATCTCCGCGGCCGATGTCACGCCCAACCCGAACGCGCTCGGCGCCAACGCCGAATACACCGTGGTCTTCCGTCTGGGCACGTCCGGCAGTCTGGACGCGGGCGTGGACCATATCTATGTCGTGTTCAACAACGCCACCACCCTGCCCCTGAGCGTCTCGAATCCCAGTTTGATCACGGTCAATGGCACGCCCGCGACCGCGGTCGCGAAAATCACCAACGGCTTCGACATCCGCTCCCCCATTGATATGGCGGCCGGCGCGCCGGACAAAACCATTACCATCATCTTCCGCACGGGAATCGGCATCTACAATCCCTCCCTGCCCGGGGATTACACCCTCCAGGCGTATACCACCATCGAAAACACGCCGATCACCTCGAATCCCTACACCATCGCGCCTTCCACCTCCACCCGGATCACCCAGCCGGTGCTTGAACTGTCGCCCGCGTTCATCAACTCCTATGCCCGTTACCACATCACCTTCAATACGGGCGCCCTGGGCGGCCTGACCACGGGCGTCAGCAGCATTGACATCGTCTTCCCCGCGGAATTCGCGCTGCCGTCGGCGATCGCCGCCGAGAACATCCTGGTGAACAATACCGCGCTCACCGCCGTTCCGGCGATTTCCGGCCAGACCCTGACCTTGACCGTGCCGGTGACCATCGCCCAGAGCGGGGCCGTGGACATCGTCATCCTCTCCACCAGCCAAATCCGCAATCCCTCGGTGGTGGGCACCTACGCCCTGACTTTGTCCACCAGCAGCGAACCCACGCCCGTGGAGTCCACGGCCGTGACGATCCGTCCCTCCACCTGGACCGACGTGGTGGGATATCCCAACCCGCTTAAATGGGACGAATCGGCGAACAAGTCCTTCACCTTCCTGTTCATCCCGGATCAAACCGTCACCCTGCGCCTCTACACCCTGGACGGGAAGCTGGTGAAGACCATCACCAAGAACGACAACACGGACCGCATCGTTTGGAACGTGGACAACGAGCGCGGACGAACCGTGGCCAGCGGGATTTACCTGTATGTCATCAAGGGGACAACGGGTGAAAAGCGCGGCAAGATCGGGTTCTTGAAATAAAGCCGGTCTAAACGCAAAAGCCCGGCGGCCTCCTGCGAGGCCGCCGGGCTTTTTAACAGAAACGCTCCCCAGCCTAAGGTCCTAGGCGACCGAAGGAAGTCCCGCAGATCCTCCCCAAATTCCTGCGCCAGGGATTGAGCGCCGCGGTCCAAAATCGCCTACTTGTACTGTTCGCTTAAATGGGTGATCTCCTCCCGGACGGCCTTGCCCTTGGCGGGATTAGTGAAATTTTCGACGGACTGCCCGATCCATTCGGCCAACTGCGGCAGATCGCGGCCCGTGATGACATCAGGCGTTTTGTTCAGCCGACCGCACTGGGTCTTTAAAATCGGCCCGGGAAACGAGCAGTAGCTGCGGATGATCTCAAACAACCGCTGGCTGATGGGGTTGAATTTCATTGTTTCCATAGAAGGCTGTCCGGTCCTTTAGCGCTTATAAAACTCCTTGGCGTAACCATCCAGCTTATCGTAAGGCGCCATGATGAACTCGCAACGCGGATCTCCGCAGGCGGTGCAGGTCATCTCCCGGGCGTGCACCTCCACGCCGTAGGCTTCCGAACACCAGCCGGCTGAGTACCCGGCGCTGAAATAGCAGATCGGATTCGTCGGCTTGGTCCCCTTGCGCTTATAGATCTCGGATTCAAAGGTGTTGGGGTGCTGGTAGTGCAGGAAATAATTCTGATCGGGGGAAGGCTTGGAGCTGGGGTAGATGTCCACAAAGGCCCAGCCGCTGTAAGCAAAATGCACCGGCCCCGTGGACAGTTTCTCGTTAGGATCGGTCAGTTTGCGGTTGATGGAGAAATCCTTGGAATCGGACCTGCCGATGATGCGGGCCATGTTGTAGATGAACTCCTGGGCTTGCTCCATCCCAAAGGACTTCTCCAGCTGGTCGAACAAGGCTACAAACAACCCCTCGCCTCGGATGAGGATGTACCGTTCGCCGCCGATGTGAATGGTTCCCTTGCTGGGCTCATGCTTGAACTCTTTGAACAGGGCGTCGACGTATTTCTCGGCGACTTGAAACAGCGGTTCGAAGGGCGCGGGCACTTTAACGGTTTTGACCATTTCCAGCCTCCTGGTTTAATGGATTGATACCCTGAGCATCGGTTTTTCTCATTGCCGCCTAAGTGCTTTCGTCCAGATTACATCTTTCGGGGGTCACCTGCCATCATTTTTAAGGTTTTTTATAGCAGCTCCTGCCCTCCCTTCCCCCCGCTAGTTCTGGCAAAGTACTGGCGAACCGCGGTCAATAGGCTTTCCGATGTACGCAGTCCCTGCAAGGGACCCCAAAACCAATGCGGCACCGGGAAGGCTCCGGCGAAGTACTCGCAAAAATTTTTAAGCTCAGCCGTGCGCTTGGGCAGGTGAATTTCCTCGCCGAAACAAGCGACCAGGTCCTCAAAGATCCGGTCTGGCGGCGGCGCGGGCGACGGTTCCTGCCCGTTCAACCGGCTGGCTGCCTCGCGGAAGATCGTCGGACGAGCCGCGGCCGCCCGTCCGATCATGACGGCGTCGCAGCCCGTGCGCCGCAGCATGTCCACGGCGTCGGCCGCGGTCCGCACGTCGCCGTTGCCGATGACTGGCATGGCCACCCAGGCCTTCGTCTCGGCGATCCATTCCCAGCGTGCCGGCCGGGCAAAGCGTTTTTCCAGCCCCCGGGGATGCACGCAGACGGCATCCACGCCCTCGTCCTCCAGCATGCGAAAGAAGGCCCTGGCTTCCTCCGGCCGGGGCCAGGCGTTCCGCAGTTTAACCGTCACGCAGCGCGCAGCGGCCCGACGCATGGCCCGGATGGCCCGCTGCGCGGCCGGCAGGTCCTTCAAGAGCGCGGCGCCCCACCCCCGTTTCATGATCAGGGCCCGGCTGCATCCGAGATTCAGATCAAACCCCGCGGGCTGGAAAACTTCCAGCCGCCTCACCGCCGAGGCGAGCACCTCCGGCTCACTGCCCGCCAGCTGCAGGATCAGCGGTTTTTCCCGGTCAAATCCCTTGAAGATCAAGGCCGTATCGGGTTCATGGACGACGCGGCCGGCGTTCAGCATTTCCGAGTAATACAGGCCGCAGCCGCCGTAGGAACGCACCAGGCTGCGGAACGCATGGCCGGTCAGGTCCATCATGGGCGCCAAAACCAGCGGGGGCTGGACCGCGAGACCGCGAAGCGCGAGCATGAATCAGCCGTGGGGAGGACGGTGGGGACGGAAGCGGTTGGTGATGGGCAGGCGGCGGTCCCGCCCGAACGCTTTGGGGGTGATCTTGATACCCGGCGGAGCCTGGCGCCGCTTGTATTCGTTGTCATCCACGCGCCGCAAGGTATCCTGAACGACGCGGGCGCCGAATCCGCGCCGGACGATTTCTTCCAGACCGCGCCCTTCCTCAATATAGGCCCTGAGCACCTGGTCCAACACCGGATAAGGGGGCAGCGTGTCCTGGTCCTTCTGATGGGGGCGCAGCTCGGCCGTCGGCGCGCGGTCCAGCACGCTGCGCGGGATGATCGCGCGGCCTGCCTCGCGGTTGACCAGCCCGGCCAGCTCATAGACCAGGGTTTTGGGAACATCCTTGAGCATGGCAAAGCCGCCGGCCATGTCGCCATACAAGGTGCAGTAGCCGACGGCGGTTTCGCTTTTATTCCCCGTGGTCAGCACCAGCCAGCCAAAGTGGTTGGACAGCGCCATCAGCAGCGTGCCCCGGATCCGCGCCTGCAGGTTTTCGAACGCAATGCCCTGGGTTTTAGGCCCGAGCGTGTCTCGGAGCGCGGCGGTAAAAGCCTGGTAGATGGGCATGATGGGGAGCGTGATGAACCGGATGCCCAGGCTGGCGGCCACCCGGGCGGCGTCGGCGCGCGTTCCCTTGGAGCTGAAGGCCGAGGGCATCGAAACGCCAATGACATTGCGCGCGCCCAGGGCTTCCACGGCCAGCGCAGCGGTTAAAGCTGAGTCCACGCCTCCGCTTAAGCCGATGACCGCCTGCTGGAACCCGTTTTTACGCACGTAGTCCCGCGTACCGGTGACCAGGGCCGCGTGAATTTCCTGCAGCCGCCCGGCCTGGGGAGGCCGGCTGGCCCGGGGCAGGGGCGGCAGCGCCAGGGGCCGGGCTTCGAGGCGGAGGCAAACGGCGCCCGGAACCCGCGCCGGACGGCGGCGTTCCCGTGCCCGGCGCCAATCGGCGACCAGCAGCGATTCCTCGAAGTGGGGCGCCTGGGCTTGAACGCGCCCGCGGCTGTCCAGCACCATGCTGCGGCCGTCGAAAACCAGCTCATCCTGGCCTCCGACCAGATTCACGTAGGCCACGGCCGCGCCGGCCCGGCGCGCCAGCCGCTGCAACAGCTGCCGCCTCAGCTGGAATTTACCCGCGTGGAACGGCGAAGCCGAAAGGTTCAGCACGGCATCCACGCCGGCCTTGAGCACGGTGTTTTCCACCGGCCCGTCCGGCACCCAGAGATCCTCGCAGATCGTCAGCGCCAGCCGCCAGCCGGCCAGATCGAGGAGCAGCACCCGGTTCCCGGGATGAAAATAGCGTTTTTCGTCGAAAACCCCGTAATTAGGCAGTTCGATTTTATCGTAGTACCCGGCCAGGCGCCCCTGGTTCAGCACAGCCGCGGAATTGAACACCTGCTCTCCCACACGGCGGGCCAATCCCACGCACGCGCAGAGTCCGTGGACGGAAGGCCGCAGGGCGGCCAGCGCCTCGTGGTTCGCCTTGAGAAAACTGCTGCTTTGCAGCAGGTCCTCCGGCGGATAGCCGCACAAGGCCAGCTCCGGAAAGAGCAGGAGCTGCGCGCCCGCCTCCCTGGCCTGGGTCAAACGCCCGCGCAGCTGGGAGAGATTGGCCGTAAAATCGCCCATGCTGGGGTTGGTTTGTGCCAGGGCGATGCGCAAAGGCCGCAAGGAGCTCACCCCCTTAGTTCGTGCGGTAAATGCGGAGTTTTTGGCCTGGAAAAATGTATTTATTCCGGCTGGCCACCGGATTCCAGCGCTTGATTTTCTCCACCGTCGTGTGGTGTTTGCGGGCGATGGTGAACAGCGAGTCCCCGGACCGGACCGCGTACACCACGTACACACCGGCGAATTTGCGCCGGCCCATTTCCTCCGCGCTCAGGTATTTTTTGTCATCCGGCAGCGCCGCGAAATTGGCTTGAAAGAGCCCGGCCGTTCCCTGCGGCAGCCGCAGCATATAGGTTTCGGGTCCGGGCGGCGTGCAGCCCTTGGTCAGCTCGGGATTCAGATCCGCCACCGCCGACACGGTGACCCCCAGCGCCTCGGCCACGGTTTTCAGATCCACGCTTCCCGGGACCTCCACCTCGTCGCACGCTTCGCCGGATTCCAGCTCGGGATTGAAGCCGTACAGTTCCGGTTCCCTCGCGATGAGCAGGGTGGCGTACACCCGGGGGACGTACAATTCGGTTTCCGGCGGCAGGGCGAGGTCCCAATAATTCCGCGTGCCCTGGGCCCGGATGGACTGCCACACGCGGCCGGAACCGGCGTTGTACGCGGCCAGCGCCAAGTCCCAATCCTGAAATTCGCGGAACAAATCCTTGAGATGGCGGATCGCGGCCAGCGCGGCTTTCTCCGGATCGCGGCGCTCATCCACCCAGTGGTCCTGCTTGAGCCCGACCATTTCGGCCGTGCCCTGGATGAACTGGAACAACCCGACGGCCTCCTTGGAAGAGCGGTTGCGCGGGTTGAATCCTGATTCCACCAGGGCCAGGAAGACGAGGTCGCCGGGCAGCCCTTCCTGCAGAAACAATTCCCGCAGGGCGGGAACGTAGCGGCCTGACCGGCGCAGCCAGCGGGCGAAGGATTCCCGGCCCGCGGTCAGGTAATGGTCAACCTGGCGTTCGACCCGGGGATTGTAGGGGACGGGAAAGGTAAAGGGTTCGTTCTCCCATTCCGGCGAGGTCCTATGGAGCAAACGGTTGAAGCGCACGGTCAAGAGACCAAGCTTGGAGGTCAGGGTGGCGTAGCGGCCGCCGAGGCCGTCCTGCGGAGGCTCGGCCGCGTACAGGATCCGCGCGGCGCGCACCGCGGCCTGCTCGGCGCCGACCTGGTCGTCCGCCACGTAACTGGCCATGGCCAGGTTCAGCTCCGCTTCAGCCCGGTCCAGCTGCCCGGCCGTCAGCGCGACCCCGCCACCCGCGCCCGACGCCCGTGAAGCGCCGGGAACAGCCGGCGCGCCGGCGCAACCGGCCGCGCCGAAAAGCAGGCAGGCGAGCAGATAGCGGGTGAAAAACACTCTCATTTTTTCCATGCGAATCCAGATCTCCCGAACGCGAGAATAGAAAAGCCAGCCCAAAATAACAGAGCCAATGGCTGGTTGACAACACAAATCGGGGACCGCAGTGTGTCAAAGGGTGTGAAATTCGGCTTCCCGCGTTTTGGTTTGCACCACCGCGAAATGCCCGTCCGCCAACGCGCCGGGCTGGACCACCACCGTGCCGCCGTGCGTCTTGCTCCGCGGCAGGCGCGTGGGACTGGAGCTGAAGAGGAGGGAGGGCGCCGCGGCGTTGATCAAGTGGGTGACCAGCGGGCTGGCGCCTTCGGCCTGGGCCGGCTCATCGTCCGGCAGCAAGGGGGGCGAGTAGAAGAGCAGGATCCGGGGCGGATTCAAATAATGCAGCCGGCGCAGTCCAAAGATGGTTTCCGCCCGGGCATAATGCAGCAGAAAGTAATCCTCGCTCTGGTTCTCGGTCAGCCGCCCGCCGAATCCCGCGAAAAGGTAGGGGCCGGCTTGGAGGATGTTTTCCTGCGCCAAGCGGATGGTTTCCGAGCCGAATGCGGACTGCTGGAGAAAAAGGAAATAGCGCTCCTCGGGCGCGTCCAACTCCCCGGGAATGAGCAGAACGGGGATCTCCAGCTTGCTGATCAGGGTGCAGAACTGTTTGTAGGTTTGGAGGTCCTGATAGGCTTCTTCGATGACTTCGCGGCGGTTGCGGTTGGGCGGCCTGCCTTCCCGCGCCGCGTCGTGCCATTCCTGCCGGCGGGCCTGGCCGGCCACGATGTTGCCGCAAAAGCAGACCGCTTCCCAGGCAAAACGTCCCCGGCGCGCCAGGAGCAAAGCCAACCGCTCCATGACCCCGCGCAAATCGGAGATCAGCAGAATCTGCATGCCTGCGGGAGGCTTCTAGACCATCGAGAGCAGGCGGCGGTCGGTGAGCAAAACCACGCTGCCGCGGGGCTTCTGGTACCCGTTGTGGCTTTTTTCCCACCGCACACGCAGCCGTTTGGCCCGGCTGCCGGCCTCGGCCAGCACCTTGCCCCGCGTGCCCACGGTCAGATAGCGGTTTTTCTCCAGGCGGTAGTTGACGAGCAGGAGCACCGAACTTCCCGGCTTCACCCGCATCTGTCCATAGAATTGGACCGTGTACCCCAGCTGGTTTTCGAAATAAACGTTCTTGCTCCGGCCTCCCACGAAATTTTCCACCACGCCGGCGAAGCGTTCCACCCGGTTGACAATGGCGTAGGTTTTGGCTTCCCGGCGGGTCAGGCGCTCTTGCAGCAGGGTGCGGAAGGCAAGCTTGAGCTGATCCCAGTAGCGAAAAACGATGTCTTCAATGGTTTCCACCCAGACCTTGATGGTGCCGTCGTTTTTCACCCAGCCCTTCAGGTAATTGTCGTATCCGGAGGGATTGAGTTTGGCCCTGTCAATGATCTCCTGGTGGCTTTTGTCGCTGATGTAGGTGTGCTGCTGCAAATCCACCAGAAATTTCATTTCCTTGATGCGATCGCCGCCGGTCCAGGTCATCGCGCGCCCTCCGCCTGCAAAATGTATTCCGCCCCGAAATATAAATTATAGCCCAATCCAAGCGGACCCGCAACGTCAAAGTCCGTCAGGCTGAACACCGGACCGTTCGTCGAGCCGTTTGCCGGGCCCGCCAAGGCGGTCGAAACGACCGTCCCCCTCGACAGGCGCGGGGACCAGGGATGTCCGGGTCCTTACCGCGGCCCGCTTTCCACGCAGGCATACGCGTTGTGGTTGTGGATGCTCTCCCAGTTCTCGCTCTCCACCGTGAACCACGTGATGCGCGGGTCCGCCCGGAGGGCCACCGCGATTTCCCGGACGATGTCCTCGACGAACGCCGGGTTGTCATAGGCGCGTTCCGTGATGTACTTTTCGTCCTCGCGTTTGAGCATGGCGTAAAGATCGCATACCGCGCAGCGTTCCACCAGGGCGATCAGATCCTCGATCCACACCAGGGTGTTCATCTTCACCGACACGGTGACCAGGGAGCGCTGGTTATGCGCGCCCCGGTCGCTGATCTCTTTCGAGCAGGGGCAGAGCGTGGAGATCGGCACATGGACCGTCAGCACGAATTCCTTGCCGCCGTCGCGGCGCAGGCTGACGACCATGGCGCAGGTGTATTCCATCAGGCTGGTGACCTTGGAGACCGGGGCTTGCTTTTCGATGAAGTAAGGAAAGGACATTTCCAGATAGGCCGCCTCGGAATTCAGCGCTTCCCGGAGGTTCAGGCAGATCTCCTCCATATGGTGGACGTTGATTTCGCGCTGGTGGCGGTTGAGCACCTCCACGAACCGGCTCATGTGCGTGCCCCGGAACTGTTCCGGCAGGTGGACGTAGAGATTCACGTCCGCCACGGTGTGCTGGACTTTATGGGCCTTGTCCCGCACGGTGATGGGATACTTCAAATTGCGGATGCCCACCTTGTCAATGTCAATCTTGCGGGTATCCTCCTGATTTTGAACGTCCTTCATGTCACGCCTCCCCGCGGTACACAGCGCAGTTGTCCTCCGTCTCCCACAGCCTGACTTCGTGCAAACGCCCCGCCGGCAGATGCGACTGCAGGCATTCCCAGATGGCAACGACCAGGTTTTCGGCCGTCGGGATGCGGCCCTTCAGGATCACGGTATCCCGGTTCAAATCCCGGTGATCCAGGGGCGCCACGATCTGCGTTTCCAGGATTTCCTTCAACCGGGTCAAATTCATGACCATGCCCGTCACCGGATCCGGATCGCCGCAAACCGTCACGTCCAGCGAATAATTGTGCCCATGGCCCTGCGGCGCGGAACATTTTCCGAAGGTTGCCCGGTTTTCTTCCTCGGACAGCCCGGGTGATGCAAGCCGGTGCCCGGCGCAAAACTCGATCCGCTTGGTCAGATAAATTTTCATGTCCCGCTCCCCGTGAGGATCAGATTCGCGCCCGTCACGGCCGCGCTCCGGTCCGACAGCAGGAATACCGCCGCCTCCGCGACTTCTTCGGGCCGCACGGCCGGCGGCAGCTGGGGCGCGGCCTGCCGCAGCATGTCGGTGTCCACCGCCCCGGGCGACAGGCAGTTAACGCGCACGCCCCGCGCCTTCCCTTCCACGGCAAGGATTTCCGTGAGTCCCAGCACGCCGTATTTGCTGACGTTGTAGGCGGTAAAGCCGGGGAATTTTTCGACGCCGGGAACGCCCGACAGGGAAGCGATGTTCACAATACTGCCTCCGGCCGCCATCCGGCGGAACGCTTCACGGCAGGCCAGGAAGGTGCCGGTCAGATTAACGCGCAGGATTTCGTTCCACTCCTCCAGGGAGAGTTCGGCAGCGGGCGCTTTGCGGAAAACCGCCGCGCAGTTCACCAACCCATCCACCCCGCCCCGGGCCGCCGCGGCTTCGAACAACCGCCGCACGCCGGACTCGGTGCCGATGTCGCAGGGCTCGATCAATACCCCTTGGGCGGCCCCGATGGCATCCGCGGTTTCCTCCAGCTTTTCCCGCCGCCGCCCGGCCAGCGCCACGCGCGCCCCCTCGGCCGCGCACTTCAGCGCGCAGGCGCGCCCGATGCCGCTGCCGGCGCCGGTGATCAGGATCCCTTTCCCCGCCAATTGCATGGGTCTGCCATCCTTTCTCAGCGCCGGCGGAAGACCGCGGCCACCAGGTCGCGGGTCAACCGGCGGCCGAACATTGGCCCTGGATAGCGGTACGGCCAGCGGGCCGCCAGCTCCAGCCTGCCGCCGGCCGCGTCCACAATATCCCCGGCGGTATAGAACCGGAACCACATTCCCGCCCGGCGGTCATACAGCACGCCCTGACGGCGCAGGGTCGAACCGCGCAGCAACGGGCCATAGTAGCCGTCCCGGCGCGTGAAGTGGTAGGAGAGCAGCCAGCCGCCCGGCTTCAGCACGCGGCTGCATTCGCGCCAGAGGCGCCGCTGCTGCCGGAGATTTCTCAGGTTGTCCGCAGCCGTGATTTCCAGCACGGCGTCAAAAACCTTTTCCCGCCATGGCAGGGGCCGCGCGAAGGTCCCTTGCCGGAGGCTCAGGCGTGTGCGCCAGCGCGCGGCCAGACGCCCGAATTCCCTCAGCGCCTCGGGCGCCGGGTCCAGGCCTGTCACCCGCCAGCCGGCCTTCAGCCATGGCAGGCTGTTGCGCCCGCGGCCGCAACCCAGGTCCAGCAGGAACCCGGTCCTCAAGCCCTGCCGGAGCAGGAACCGTTTGAACCGCGCGATGCACCGTTCCGGCCGCAGGGAATAGGAAGACTCGATCCGTGCGCGGCCTCGGCGCCGGTATTCGCGCCGCCAGGCCGCGGTCTGCCGTTTTTCGCCGCCCGGGCTGGCGCGACCAGAACGCGCCGGGACGCGCGGTTCAGGGCTTGGCAAGGAAGCGCTCGCGGTGAAGGATGAATTCCTCCAGCAGGGGCAGGAGCTGTTCCGGAGCCTCCTCCTGGGGCAGGTGCCCCAGGCCGGGCAGGAGGGCCCAGCGGGCCTGGCTGAGGCTCTTGGCCAGCTTTTCGCCCTGGGCGCTGGCCACCACGCGGTCTTTTTCTCCCCACACCACCAGCACCGGACAATCGAGCCGTTCTTCGTAAGGACGGTAATCAAACCCCGCGCGTCCGCGGTGCAGATTCAGGAAGCCCGCGCGCCCGTTCGGCATGTCCAGCGGCCGCAGGTATTTTTCCACGGACGCGCGCCACCCTTCAGAACCAGGCGCCCAGGAGCGGCGCAGCAGCCCGCGGATAAACCCCCGGTCCAGGAACAGGGCGGCCCACGCCCTGGACAGCCCGGGCGCGCGCCACCACCAGCCCAGGAGGTCCGCGGCGGAACCGTAGGAAGAGTCCGGAGCGATCAGGACCAGTCCCCTGACCAGCTGAGGGAACAGGGACGCGCACACCAGGGCAACCCCGCCTCCCAGGTCATGTCCCACCAAAACGACCTCTTGAATTTCCAGTTTATCCAGCGCCAATTTAACCTGCAGGGCCAGATCCGCCGGCGTCAAAGGCTGGGTAAGCTTTTTTTCAGACCATCCCAGGCCGGGAAAGTCGAGGGTGATGAACCGGTGAGCTGGAAATGGCCTCGAGGCCAGCGAAAAAAACGCGTCCGAATGATAAGGAAAACCGGAGAGAAACAGCACGGCCGGCCCCTGCCCTTCTCCGCGCACCAGCACGTACACGCCGTTTTGCTCGATTCGCACGAACTCACCCTGCACGGGATAGAGCGGTTTCGCGGCATGAAAACGCCAGACGTACATCCCGCTCCAGAACGCGGCGGCGGCCAGGGCCAGCAAGACCAGCCAGCGTGGCGCGGACATGGGAGCGCTCCTTTCTGGCGTGGAGTGGTGGTTATTCCCCGCCACGGGAGGGGAACTTCTTGTCTCCCGCCCCGCGGATGCCGCCGCAGCCAGTCCCCCGGGAAAGGGGAAAGCGGGCAGCCTTCGTGGTTTTATCCACTCTCTCCGATCGCCTCTCAAATGCCCAGCAGCCCGCAAAGCGGACGGCTGGCCTCGTCCACTCTAGCAAACGTGCACGGAGCCTGTCAAATTTTTCAAATTCCAAAATTCCGCATGACAGTGCACGCGCTTTTTCCTACAATAACCCCATGCGGATGAGTGTGGGAATGGTCGTTTGCCTGTTCTTCGTTTGCGGGTCCCCGGCTCTCGCGGGCTGGGAACATGCGCCGGTCTCGGAGACCACCCGCCTGGCCCCGGGTCAGGACACCTGGGAATTCGGCCTCGTTTACACGCTCGAAGCGATGTATCCCGCCCGCTTCGTTTGCCCGGCCGGCGTCCGCGTGGTTTTTCACGCCCTTAATTTGTCCCGCATCTCCATTCAATTGGAGCGCCGGGACACTCACGAAACGATCTGGCTGCCGCCCGGGGCCTACCGCCGGTGGGATTTCGGGCGGGTCGCGCCGGGCGACCACGTGTTCGAATTGATCATGTCCATGAGCGCGGACGCCGCGCACGCCCATTCCGGGGAGGAAGAACCTGACCGCCTGTTGTGCCGGTTGCACGCGGGGACCTGGCCAGGCGATTCCCTGCCGTTCGAGGCGGCTTGGGTGGAGGTGTCGGGCCGGTTGCTGCCCGCGCGGCTGGCGCTTCCCGCCGGGCGTCCGGTTTCCCTCTTCTTGGGCGCCTCGGCCAAGGCCCGGCGGGAGCGCATCCCGGCGCAGGACCAGCTGTTGCAGGTCAAGCCTGCTGAAGTCACGCTGACGGAGTTCGCGCGTCCGCGGGGTGGCCGGACCGAGATCCCCCTGCCTCCCGGGCAGCCCGCCGTGCTGGATGTCCGCTAACCGTTCCAGGAACCGCCCGTGAAGTCCTCCCCATGGACCATTTCGGCCAGCGGACGTTTGGCCGGTTCCGTGGCCGGCCGGGCCGCGAACCCGCAGGGAACCAGCGCGATGAGTTTCATCTCTTGCGGCGCCCGCAGCAGATCCAGCACCTGGCCCGCATAAGGCTTTTTGTCCCCCGCCACCCAGCAGGCCGCGGCGCCCTGGGCGTGGACCGCGAGCAGCAGGTTCATGACCGCCGCGACACCGTCTTCCAGGTAATACTTCGTGTCCCGGCAGAGCACGGCCACGCAGGCCGGCGCCTGGGCGATAAACTTTCCGTTGTCGGCCAGGGCCGCCAGCCGCCCAAGACGCGCGGGGTCGGTCACCACCACGAACTCCCAGGGCTGCAGGTTGCGGGCGGTCGGCGCCTGCCGGGCCGCGGCCAGTGCCTGCTCGAGGAGGGCCCGCGGCAGGGGACGGGATTCGAAAACGCGCACGCTGCGGCGCGTCAGCAGGGCTTCCAGGGCTTCCATCGGCTACCTCCCTGTGTGTAACAACAATTCGCGGTACAGCGCCACGGTGTCCCGGGCCGCGCGGTCAAGGTCGAACCGCTCCCGCGCCACCTGCCGGCCTTCGCGGCCCATGCGCCGCCTAAGCGCGGGATCAGCCATCAGGGGCATGAGCTTGGCGGCCAGATCGCCGGCATCCGGGTAGCGGAACAGTTCGCCCCCGCGTCCAGGCGTGATGATCTCCGGGATCCCGCCCGTGTCCGGGCCCACCACCGGGCGTTCCATGGCCATGGCTTCCACCACCACCATGCCCAGGGATTCGAAGGCCGACGCGCACGCCAGCAGGTTGATCGTCTGCATAACCGCCGGCATGTCCTCCCGGAAACCCAGCCAGTGGACACGCTCTGCCCAGGCTTGCCGGCTGGACCACTGTTGCCAGTGTTCCGCAAAGGCGGTCTCGGCGGGGCCGACCGCGCGGCCGATCAGCGCCAAGTGCCAGTCGGGAAAAACCCCGGCCACCTGGTCAAAGGCCGAAAGCACCAGCTGCACGCCCTTTCCGGCGTTCAGCCGGCCGACGTATCCCAGAACGGGCGCGTTCGTGGGAATGCCCCACTCGGCCCTCAGGTCAATGCCCGCGACCAAATCAGGGTTCCATACCCTGTCCAGATCCAGCCCGTTGTAGCAGGTGGCCACTTTCGAGGGCTGGATGGGAACGGTCGCGATCACATTGTCCGCCACCAGCCGCGATACCCCCAGCACACGATCCGTGTGCTGGAAGACCCAGGCATGAAACGGATCCCGTTTAGGCTCAGTGGCATAGACATGCTTGGTGAGCACCACAGGCAGGCGCCGGCCTGCCCAGGTGGCGGCCAAAATGAGATTGGAGAGATCGCGCGACCAGTGAGCGTGGATGACCTGGATGGGGTTGGTTCTTAAGAAGCGGACCAGCCAAAGGATAAACGGGAGATCAAAATAAGGCTGCTGGGCGCGGGTGACGACCGGCAGACCCCACTCGCCGGCCAGGCGGGCGACCAGGGAGTTCGGTCTGGCCAGGACCCACGCCGGGTGCCCCTGGGCCCCAAGCTTGCGGGCCAGCACTGGCGCGTAAATCTCGCGGCCGCCGACCCCCGGCGAAGAAATGACCTGGAGACTGCAGACCGGAGCATCGGAGCCCGCCATCGGCGCGTACGGGGTTAGCGGCGCGGACCCTGATCCGGTCCGGCGTCCGCCACCAAGGGCTCATCCGGCCCTTCCCCTTCCGCATGCAAGGCCGAAACTTCCGCCGAAACCGGCCCTTCCGGTTCGACCAGTTCGGCATCCACCTCGGACTCGTCTTCAGGCATGCGCTCGTCGGTTTTCTCGGAGAGGTGATTCGCCAGGCGCGCCTGGGTTTCCGGACCTTCCGCGGCCGCATCTTCGATCGCGGCCTCGGCCGCTTTCCGCGTGAGCGCGAAAGCGGGGTGCAATTTGGCGTCGAGATGCGCCTTGCACAACTCGCAGAAGGATTGCGGTTTGGCGTCCAAGCCAAACAAAGCGCTGGCCGGAAACAGCACGCACTTTTTGGTCGGACAGGGCGGCAGCCCCGCGGCCATGCCGACCTGGTAAATGGCCTCCGTGACCGCCCGGCGCAGGAACTTTTCCGCGTCCGAAGGCTTTTTATAGTAATCCTCCCGCAAACGGGCGAGCGCCATCACCGCGGCGCCCTGGCCGGGCTGGTTCAGCCCGAAGACGAAATTTTTCTCGCCCGCGAACATATCGCCGTCCACCACCCCCAGCACGGCCACCAGGCTGTCACGCTTGCGGGCGGCCAGGAGGGCGAGCAGACGGTCGGCCAGATACTGCCGCCGCTGATCGGAGTACATCTCCGTGTCCGGCTCCTCGGAACGGCCGATATGCACGTGGAACTGATACGATTTGCGCAAGGCCACCGCGATTTCGCCGAGAACCTCCACCAGCACCTTGCCGATGGGAATCAGCAAAATCTCTTTTTTCATTTCCCTGGATTTATCCATCCTTCCGTATCCTCCTCCGACTATTTCCAGCCCGCCCCAACGGGGATCAGGGCCGGATGAACATTTTCAGGCCGATCAGCAGCATAAACAAGCCGAACAGGCGCTGCAGCAGCTGTCCGGGCACCGCGCCAACCCAGCGCGCGCCGAGATATCCGCCGGCGACGAATCCCAGGCAGATCCACAGGGCGGCGTGCCAATCGGCTTCGCCCCGCCGGAGATATTCCCAGGCGGCCAGGATGCCGATCGGCGGCAGCATCAGCAGCAGGGTGGTTCCCTGGGCCAGCTTTTGCTCCATCCCCATGAAATAGACCAGTCCGGGGATGATCAAAATGGCGCCTCCGATGCCCAAGGCTCCGCTGGCCACGCCCGCAATCGCCCCCATCGCCAATAAACCCAAACTGAATCCCATAAACCCGCCCTTCCGTGCGCAACCGTGGAGTGGGATCTTGCCGAACCGTGAAGGGCCGCCGAGGGGCCCACTCAGCGAAAGGTGAAGTCGCAGACGTCCGGGGAATTTTACCCGCCGGCGCGCACCTTGCGGCGTTCGCTCAGCCGGCGATCCTTGCGGCGCCGTTCGCGCCGCCGCCGTTCGAGGCTGACATGCACCAGGGTTTGGCGGCGGTCATCAAAACGCCGTTCCAGATCGCGGCGTTCATTCGCCCGGCGGTCATGCACGATCAGGAGTGTTTTCGGGCGGATGGCGCGAAAAATCAGGTAATTGCTGGCCTGGGTCACGGCCAGCAGCACCAAATCGCCTGTCTCGATGCCCTGCGTGTGAAACCACGCCTTGAGGTTGAACCGAACCGGCCAAAACCGCTGGCGCTTGAACGTCTGCCCTTTTTTACCCTTGGCTTTGCGCTGGCGGCAGCGGAACACGACCGGTTCTTCGCTCTGGCCGTGGATATCAATCAAGAGCACGTGGATCAACTCATCCTGGAAAAAACACCGGGCCGGAATGCCCATGTTGGAGAGATTGAGGTACCCGTCCTTCAGCTCGGTGGCGGACAAGCGGTTTTCGCACACGGACTCCGGTTCCACCGGTTCATGGAAAAGCACGCGGTTCCAGAAATCCTTGATCTTATGCATGCTGCGCCGTCTCCTCTCGCGACCGTCCCGAACGGGACACTATGATAGTCACGCCCCAAACCGAAATCAAGGGAAATGTCCCGGATGTTATTCGATTTTGAATTCCACCACGAGTTTGCGCATGTTTTGCGCGTCTTCGCTCAATTTTTGAATGGCGTTGGTGATTTGCTCGAAGGACACGGTTTGTTCCTCGATCGAAGCGGCCACCGACTGAGCGGCGATAAAGTTGCTTTTCTCCAGGTTTTTCACATTTTCCACCCGCCTGACCATCTCCTTCAGCGAGTCCGATTGCCGGGTCAGATTCTTGGAAATTTCCTCGATCACTTCCGCGGACGATTCGGTGCTCCGCATGATCGTGCCGAGCGCCTGGCCGGCTTCGTCCATCAGGTGGGACCCGCGGCCGACCACATCCGTGGCCTGCCGGGTGGCCTCGCCCGTCCCCTTGATTTCGCTCTGAATCTGCCCGATCAGATTCTGAATCTGCTCGGACGCGGCCGCGGAATCTTCCGCCAGTTTCCTCACTTCTTCGGCCACCACGGAGAAGCCGCGCCCCGCCTCGCCGGCCCGCGCGGCTTCGATGGCGGCGTTGAGGGACAGCAGGTTGGTCTGGGCGGCAATCTTGCGGATGGTTTCAACGAAAGACCCGATCCCGCCCAGGGATTGGGTCAGACGCCGCATGCGCTCCTCGATCAATTTCATTTTTTCGGAGATGCTGCCGATCACCGACACGGAATCCTGCACGGTCTTTCCGCTCTGCCGCGAGGCCTCTTCGGTCTGCGCCGAGACCTGCTGGGCATTCTGGGATTTCTTCGCGATCGCCATGAGCGTTTCCAGAACCTCTTCGATGGTATTGTGCGTGGCGGTGGAGTCCCGTTCCTGTTTTTCCAAATCCGCGGTCAGCCCCTGAACCGTGGAGTTCACCCCATCCGCGTTGGCGCTGAGCTCCTCGGCCGTCGAGGAGATTTCTTCCAGGGAAATGGTCATTTTGGAGACCAAATTCACGGTCTCCCGGACGATCAGCGCGATGTTCTGGATAAAAACGTTGAAATATTCGGCCATCTCTCCGAATTCATCGTCCCGGCCGAGGTTGAGGCGCTGGGTCAGGTCGCCGCGGCGGGAAGCAATGTCCTTGAGGCGCACGATGAACTGATTGACGGGCGCGAGCAGCCAGCGCGCGAAGAAAACAGCCACGACCGTTCCGGCGGCCAGCGCCAGGAGAAAAACCAAAAGCATTTGCATCCCCATCTGCCGCCGCAGGTCCTCCAGCCGGTTCAAGGACATGCCCACGTGGACCGTGCCCAGCGTCTCCGCGCGCTGGGGTTCTTCCCCGGTCGCCGAGGCTTCGTACCCTTCCAGCAGGGACAGTTCCTTATTCACCGTGGTTTTGGCGTCGCCGCCGGCTTTGCGGACCAAGGCGGCGTGGTTGTAGGCCCAGCGTCCGTCCAGCATTTTGATGCGGTTGACCGTAATCTTGTCGCCCACGGTAATGCGGTTGACTTCCTTCGTAACGTGCTCGAAATCCACGGTTCCGTTCTCCACGACAACCTGTCCCTGCGCGTCGTAGATCAGGATCCAGAGGATATCCACCTCGCGCATCAGGCTGTCGGCCAGCGTGAACAGGGCGTCGCGGTCCCGTTCCTCGAGCACTTTCTGACAGTTCACGGCCATGTTGCGGGTCAGCGCTTTGCCGCGTTCCAGGAATTCCTGCCGGATGACCTGCTGTTCCTGGATGAAGCTCGGGATAAAAAAGGCGATCCCCAGCCCAAGGACGAAGGCGTAGATAAAAACGAAGATGGAGCGGCGGAGGCTGTTTTTTCTATTCATGCGTCGGGTTCCTTGTGGTCATGGCGTCCTGCACTCATTAACACGCGATCTTCGCAGGCACGGCAATCGCTCTTATTTTAAGCTACTTTCCAGGTTCAGACAATCTGATTCTGGCGGCTCCTCATTCCCGGGCCCATTCGCGGGAGCGGGCCACGGCTTCCTGCCAGCGGGCGCGGTGTTTTTTCCTCTCCTCTGGTTCCCCTTGCGGCTGATAAACGCGGCCGCCTGCGGCACGGCCCAGCTGCCGGGCTTCTTCTTCGGTCCAAAACCCGGCACTCACGCCCGCCATCAGCCCGATTCCCACCACCGCCGAGTCGAGGCGCTCCGGGCGTTCAATGGGCAATCCGGTCAGGTCAGCCTGTAATTGCAGCAACAGGTCGTTGCGGGCGCCGGCGCCGTCCGCGCGCAGACCCTGAATGGGCCGGGGGGAGGCCTTGGTCAAAACCTGCAGGTTGTCGGCCAGCAGATGGGCGATTCCTTCCAGTGCCGCCCGCGCCACATGCTGGCGCGTGGTCCGGTAATTCAAACCCAGCAGAACGCCACGGGCATTCTGGTCAAAGTAAGGCGCCGCCAGACCGGAAAAGGCCGGCACGAGATAAACCCCGCCGGTGTCCGGGACTTCGGCCGCCAGGGTCTCGCACTGCTCGTATGAAGATAGCAGCCCCAGGGCGTCTTTCAGCCACTGCACCACCATGCCGCTGCCCGGTAGTTCCGCTTCCAGGCAAAACAGGGCGCGGTGATCTTGACGCCAGGCCAGCGTGGTCAGCATCTCGCCCCGGATCAGGCTCTCCGCGCCCAGGCTCTGCTGCAGCAACAGGTTTTTTCCGTAGTGAACGCGCACCCAGGAGGGATCGCCGGCGGTCAGCGCGAAAAATCCGGCCTGCTGGCCGCTGGTCATGGCCAGCACTGGAATCGCCTGGCCCAGAACAGAGGCGTCCGTTTCGCCCAGAAAACCCTGCGAGGGAACAATCAGGGGCAGCAGTACGGCCGGCACGCCGAACGTGGCCAGGAGCTGGGATTCCCACTGGTGGGAATTCAAATCATAGAGCATGGTGCGGGACGCGCTGGAAGCGTCCATGGCATGCACCCGGCCGCGCGTCAGCTGCCACAGCAGCCAGGCGCCCATATTCCCGTAAGCCAATGCGCCGGCCCGAGCTTGTTCCCGCGCGTCCGGCACGTGGTCCAGTACCCAGGAAATTTTGGCCGCGCAGGTGGTGGGATCCATGAATAATCCCGTGCGGTAGTGGAGCATGGGTTCCCGGCGGTTGGTGCGCAGGAGGCGGATCAAGGCCTCGGAACGGCGGTCAGCTGCGCCGATGGCGGGATAGATCGTTTTGCCCGAGGCCCGGTTCCAAAGCAGGACAGCGCCGCAGTGGTCGGCAATGGCCAGGCCGCGGATCCTGCCCGCGCCCACGGCGCCGGCGACCTTCTGCAGCGCGCGCTGCGCGGTTTGCCAGATCTCTTCCGGCTGGTGCTCGATCCATCCGGCCTGGGGAAAATTCTGGCCGTATTCCCCCGTGCCGGAAGCCTGGACACGCAGTTCGCGGTCCAGCGCCGAAACCCGGATGCTCAGGGATTCAATCTCGATGACCAGCAGCAGATCCGCGCTCATGGAGCCCCCCGGGCAAAGCGCGGGGTACCAACCTCAATCATCGCTACCCCTTCTTGGCGACATCCCCGGAGCACCCCTGCCGCATTCACTTCCCTGCGGAGGAGATGGGTTGGCGGCCTTGTTCGCGGTCAATTCCACGGGCACGCTCCGTTGGAGCATCCGCCGCATCCCTGATCCGCGCCGGACGAGGGACCGGAGAATTTAACCGGCGATCCCTTCACCGCGATGCCGGGTGCGGTAAACACCCTGCGGCCGGGCGCTTGACACGCCGGGCAAACCGAAGCGTCCGAGGCCGCGGACATGGGCTTTTCCACTTCAAAATGCCGCCCGCAGACCGGACAGGCATACACGTAACGCGCCATTTGGTTTCACCTCTCCACTGCCGCGGACTGGCGGGAGAATTGGTCCTTAAGCAAGACGAAGCCCAGGCCGGCCGCGACCAGCGGCAGGCCCAAAAGCAGCGCCCCCAGCCAGGCGCCGCCCCGCAGCCAGGCCAGCCCCAAGGGGAGCACGCCCAGCACCGCGAGTGCCGTGCCGTACGGGAGCGGAGACCGCCGCGCCATGAGCACGAGAAAGAGAATCGCGGTGCCGGGGGCGAGCACCACGGGATAATGCCACCATTGTTTCGTGCCAAGCGCGGACAGAAATCCAAAGATCAGCCAAAAACTTCCCAAGAAAATTCCGGCGGCCAGCACGATCAGACCGGGCCACCGGGGACGTTGGGACGGCGGCTCGGAGGCGCGGGCCGCCACGCTGAGCTTGAACGGGCCGCTGGTGGGTTCTGAAGGCGTCATACTTCGGTCACCGAATCCCAGAATCGCCGGATCAGCTGCCGGCCGTACAACGCGGACACCTGGCCCAGGGAGCCGGCCTGTTCCACCACCTTGTGGCGCGACAAACCGGGGATACTGGCCAGCAATTCTTCATTGTCCCGGGCGAACTGCTCCGCCATCTCGGGCGTGACTTCCAGGTGAAATTGAAATCCCCAAGCATGATTGCGGCGGAAGACCTGGTTGGGATAGTCATCCGTCCCCGCCAGGCGCACGGCGCCTTCAGGCAGTTCAAACCCCTGTTCGTGCCACTGAAACACGGGGAGCTCCATGGGAAACCCGAGCAGCAGGGTATCCTTGACGCCATCGTAGGTCAGCATCACGCGGGAATAACCGAACTCAGCCCTGGGCCCGTTGGCCACTTTGGCACCCAAGGCCGCGGCCAGCAGCTGGGCGCCCAGGCAGACGCCCAGCACATGCACGTCCAGTTCCATCAGGCGGCGGAGATAATCCAGCTCCTTCGCCAGAAACGGATGCTCGCCGGCGTCATTCACGCTCATGGGGCCGCCCAGCACGATGGCGGCCAGCGTGTTCTCCGGCGCGGGCAGGGGCTGCCCCTGCCACAGGCGCACGTATTCAAAGCGCGCGTACCAGCGCTTCAATTCCTCTTCCCAGACGCCTAGATGTTCCTGCTCCACGTGCTGGAGCACATACAGTTTCTTCATCGTGCGCCCCCGCGGCAAATCCGGCTTTCATTCATAAATACACCAGATAAGCGTTTTTCGCAACCCGTTTATCTGTCAGGGTTTAAACAGCATGCAGTGCGCGGCCAAACGCGCGCCCAAAGATTCCCACACGGCGCGTCCCGCCTCGTTGTCCGCGTTGGTCGCGGCCACGAAGGTCTTGCCCGCGGCCAGCTCGCGCCTGGCGACATACGCCAGCAGGTAGCGTCCGTAGCCTTTTCCCCGGGCTGAATGCACCACGATCGGAGAGACCGTGACGTGCCGTTCGGTCTGCGGGACCACGTAAGCCACGGCCAGAATTTCCCGGCCCGCCTGCAGGCGGTAGTGCCTCCACAAGGCCAGGCTCTTCATCAGCGCCATTTCGTCCGGAATGCCGCCGTCTTCCGGCGGCACCGCGGAATAGATGGGGAAAAGATCCGGCGCGTCCTCCAACGCGCTCTGAACGATCCGGGTCTGCGGGTCCTCCACCCAGTCCGGCGCCTGTTCCAACAGGTACAGCGTGGTGCCCACTTCATTCGGCAGGCGCAGGTCGAGCAAGAGCGGAAAACCCGCGGGATCGTCCGTGCGCCCCATGACCCGCCGCGGCTTGAGCCGGCCGAGCAGGTCGGAGAGGAGCTGCCGGGCGTACTTCGTAGGGCTGACTTCCAGGTAGAATTCCGACAGGAGGGGAGACCAGGCCGGCACAAAGGTCTCCTGAGTCACGATGGCGTAACCCAGGATCCGCCCCAGTTCTTCCACTTGATAGGCCTGACCCATGCGACACCAGGCCTCGTGAAAATCCGGAATGACCGGCAGGCCCAGCTGGCCGCGGTATTTACGGCGCCACCCTTCCAGGGCGCCGGGGTCAATCGGCCTAACTTCCACCGCGATCGCTCCCCTGGGTTCTTTCCACCGGGATCTGGATCTCCGTCATCCATCCGCTGTCCGGCGAAGGAGGACCCACCAGGTAATACTCGCGCGGCGGCCCCGCAACCCGGTACCCGTGCTCGTGTATCCAGTTCCAGAGACGCTGGTATACTTCTCCCATGCCGGTCCAGGGCCCGGTATGGGTCTCACAGGCCACCGGCGTGATGCTCTGAACCACGATGGTGACTTCCCCATCTCCCGTGCACTCGCCGGCCAATTCCACCGCCGCGGCGAAATGGGCGTGGTCCCGGTCGAAATCCGGCGTGCGCTCGTAGAGGATCGTCAGGCGGTCGCCCTTGATCGGCACGCGCCGCTCGCGGACATACTCCTCCAGGCGCGCGAAGCACGCCGGCAAGTCCTGCAGGGACCCCCGCGTTTCCAGACAAAGCAGTTTTCCGGATTCCACCTGTTTGATTTCGGGCATCGTCGTCCTCCTCCGGCGGTCAGGGCTGGTTCAGGCTCCGCAGCATCGTTTCCGCGAGCTGCAGGGCATCCTGCTGTTCGCCGCCCTTGAGCCGCTTCACCGCTTCGCCGAGCAGGGCCCGGGCCTCTTCTGCGTCCCCGCGGGCTTTGACCAGGCGGGCCAGATTGATGTACGCCGGCCCATAATCCGGGAAGCGTTTCAGACAGGCCCGATAATTCGTTTCCGCCTCGGCGTACTTTTTCATCTGGGTGTTCAAGCTCCCCAGATAAAAATGCACGGCCGGTTCTTCCGGATCCAGCTGCCGGACCTGCTCCAGGACGTCCCCGGCGACCGCATAATCCTCGTCCTCCACGGCTTGGAAAAATCTCTGGTATTTCGGCCATTTCTGGATGAAACGGCGGAACGCCTTGGCCTGGGGATCTTTGGGATGGAGGGTCAGCAGGATCTCCATGGCTTCGACGCCGCCGCTGAAGTCATAGTGCCGGGCCTGGGGGTTGAACTTCTCCCCCGCGGCGATCAAGAGCGGCAGTTCCCGGGGCAGCCCGAAGAAGGTGGTCTTCCACGAAGGGACCTCCACCATGACCAGCCGGGGTTTGCCGGAAACAGGCGGTTGCTTCTCATCCGCGGCCCAAGACCCCGGGGGGGTCAGCGTGCCAGCGATCAATGCCATGCTGATAACCAACAGCCAGTTTCGGGACATACGGCCTCCTAGCAATGGTCGAGTACGCTCAACAGCGAATCCACCTTCGTCACTTCCGGCGGCGCGTCCGCGCGGGTGGCGCGCGCCAGCCACAGCGCCTTTAAACCAGCGGCCGTCGCCCCGCGCACGTCCTCTTGCAGGGAATCGCCGACATGCACGGCCTCCGCCGCGGCCACGCCAGCGCGCCGCAAAGCCAGGTGAAAAATCTGGGGATCCGGCTTGGCCACCCCGACCACGGCCGAGGCGAGGACGAAGTCAACCTTCGGGGTCAGACCCAGGGCTTCGCAGATCCGCGGCAGGCGCGAGTCCCAGTTGGACACGATTCCCAGCACCAGGCCCCGCTCCCGGCAAGCGGACAGCACGGACTCCACTTCCGGAAAAACCCGCCACACGCGACCGCCGGCGAACAGCTCGTACAGTTCGTCAAAAAAAGCCTCAAACCGTCTCACTCCGCCCGCGCGGTCCATGACCGCTTGCACCAGGCCGCGCCACCAGTTCCGTTCGTCTTCCGGCGTTTGCCGGCGGCTGGAGGCATTCCCGCGCGAACGGATATCCCACTCCGCGCGAAAATGTTCCTCCACCTGCCGGGAATCGCACACGGTCCCGTACTGCCGGGCCACCTCGGCGTACCAGGCGCCCACCGAGGGGTGAACCTCAAACAGCGTGTTGCCGGCGTCAAAAAAGACGGCGCGGACCTTGCTCGGCTGCTCGTCTCCGGCGCGGAGGGCCATCACTTGCCCTTGCCGGCCTCGTAAAAAGGCATGGCTTCGCTCTCCAGGGCCTTCATATTCGCAATGCGGGATTCCGGCGCTGGATGCGTGGAGAGGAATTCCAGCGTGCCGCCGCTTCCGGCTTGTGCCATCCGTTCCCACAGGACGACGGCCTGCCGCGGGTCGTATCCGGCGCGGGCCATGAGCTGCATGCCGATGCGGTCCGCCTCGTGTTCCTGCGCCCGGCTGTACGGCAGGACCACGCCCACGGTGGTTCCCACGCCGTAGGCCAGCAGGAAGAGCTCCTGGGTTTTTTCGGGTTTCTCCTTGAGGGCCGCGGACAACGCGGACCCGCCCAGCTCGACCAGGAGCTGCTGGCTCATGCGTTCGTTGCCGTGCTTGGCCAGGGCGTGCGCCACTTCGTGCCCCATGACCACCGCCAGCCCGGTTTCGTCCTTGCAGATCGGCAGGATGCCGGTATAAAAAGCCACCTTGCCGCCAGGCATGCAGAACGCGTTGACGGTTTTATCGTCCTGCACCAGATTGAATTCCCACTGATAGTTCGGGATTTCATCGGCCGTGCCGCTCTCCCGCATGACCGCCTCGGCCGCCAGGGCCACGCGCTGGCCCACGCGCCGCAGTTTCGCGACCGCCGCGGCATCCTGTGACAATTTGACCTTTCCCATCATTTCCTTGTAGCTCTGGATGCCCATGGCGCTCATTTCACCGGACGAGACCAGTTCCAGCCGGCTGCGGCCGGTCAAGGGAACGGTGGAACAACCGGTCCCCAGCAACAGACCCGCCAACGCAAACGACATCATGCTGAGCTTCTTCATCACACCCTCCTCAATGTTGTTGCGTTCACGGTTTCCCTGTCCCGCCAAAGTCCTGCGGCGGGGTGGAAGAAGGCCCGGACTTGGCCACCTGGACGCGCAAAACCGGCATGCCCGGCCCTGAGAGCCAGAAGTATAAAACACTGGCCACCAGCAGGATGTCCCGCATCAGGAACCGGCCCCCTGGCCGCAGCAGGCTCTTCGTGGCCACCCAGTTGATCCCGAGCAGTTGGAACAAGACCACGGCCAGCAGAATGACCAGCCCCCAGTGGAACTGAATACCGGTCAGGATCATCAGGCCGGCCGCCACCTGCAGAACCGCCAGGATCACCAGCGTGGTCCCGGCCCAGGTGTCGGGGAACAGGGGCAGATAGGTCATGGCTTTTTTCAGGAGCAGTCCGTAAGCGTTCGCGTCCGCCAGCTTCAGGATGCCGTCCCACAGACAGTACCCCCCGAGTAGAAGCCGGAACGCCAGATGGGCGTTGCCGGCCAGGGACGGATACCCCTGCGCGTGGCGGCGTTCAGGATTGTATGGGTCGGTCTCGTGCGCCATGAGCACCAAGGCCGCGCCGAGCCAGACCAGGTTTTTCAGGGCCAGCGGCCGGAAGGGACCGATCACGGCATTGACCGCGGGGGTCAGCGGCGAGACCAGGAGGAGGGCCAGGACCATGACCGCGGCGGTCGCCGCGCTCGCTTCGCGGTAATACCACCCGGACAGCAGGGCGGTTCCGGCGAGCAGCAGGAAGATGAACCACACCAGCATCATCTGTCCGGCCAGGGGACCGACGACGGGGAATCCCGCGAACAGGGCATACAGCTGTTCCTGGTGCACGATCACGTCCCAGGCAGACCACAACGTGAGGAATCCCAAGCCCAGGCGCAGATAATACAGACCCAACGGCTGATTCCTGGACCCCAGATTGATGAAGGCCATTCCGGTCACCTCCGGCGCCCAAGATTCGGGCAGAATTCATATATTATAGTGTGATTTCACTTCGATACCAACCTTTTTCCTGGCCATTTTTCCAGCCTAAAACTCGATGCCCCGCCGCGCGCCGGCTCCCTGGTCGAAATAATGCTTGCGGGCTTGAAAATACGTCACCAGGTCCGCCCGGCGCGCCAGCGCCGGACTGGCGCCACGTCCGGTCAGCACCAGCTCGCAAACCGCGGGACGCTCGTCCAGGCAGGCCCGCAGGTCCGTATCGGAGAGCAACCCCAGTTTGCGCGCGACCAGGATCTCATCCGCCACCACCAGCCGGTAGCGGCCGGAGCGCAAGGCCGCCAGCACGGCAGCCAGGGCGGCCTGCGCCTGGTCCCGGTCGCGCGAAGTGGCCAGACCTCGGACCAGTTTCGGGCCGCCGAACCGGCGCCAATACATTCCCGGCCGGTTTTTTAGGATACGGGCCTCGCCGGATTCCCGGCCTTTCAAGAACTGGATGAACGCCACCGGCCAGCCGGCCGCCAGGGCGCGCACGGCCAGCCCCACGGCCGCCGTGGTCTTGCCCTTGCCCGGACCGGTGTAAACGTGGACAAAGCCGCGGTTTTTGTTCATCACGACCCTCCTTTCCTGGTCACGCGATCAACGGTTGCGCACCAGCACCCAGATAAAAAACGGGCCGCCCAGGAGCGCGGTGATCACGCCCGCGGGCAGTTCCGCCGGCGCCAGCAGTAGACGCCCGGCGGCGTCGCAAACCGGCAGGAAAACCGCGCCGGCGAACGCGACGGCCCACACGAGCCGGCGGTGGTCCGGCCCCAGGAGCTGCCGGCAGATGTGCGGCACCATCAAGCCGATAAAACCCACGGGACCCGCCAAAGCCACCACCGCGCCGACCATGACGCCCACCCCGGCCAGTAGCAGCACTTTGACCGTTGGCAGGTCGAGGCCGCGCGCCACGGCCAGTTCCTCGCCCGCGGCCAGCAGATTGAGCTCGAAACGCAGGAAGACGATCAGGGCGGCGCCGAACACGGCCGGGGGCGCGGCCTGCAGCAGTTCCCGGTATCCCACCACCTCCAGACTGCCCATGAGCCAGCGGAGCATGCGCAGGCTGTGCGCCTGGTCGGCCACATACTGCAGGAGCAGGATGAGGCTGGAAAAAAAGATCCCGCTGGCCACACCCGCCAGGAGCAGGGTTTCCGTATGCCCCCGGGTCCTGATCCGCGCGAACCCGTAGACCAGCGCCAGGGAAAGCAGCGCGCCGGCGAAAGCGAACCAGGTCTGCCCGCTCAAGCCCAGAAACGAAACCGACCATCCGGTGAAGAGGTAAAAGCAGGCGCCGAGGCTCGCGCCCGAGGCCGTGCCCAGTGTGTACGGGGTGGCCAGGGGGTTGCGGAACAGGGCCTGCATGGACAGGCCGGCCAGGGCGAGGGTGGTTCCGGACAGCATGCCGGCCAAAACCCGCGGCACGCGGAGGGACCAGAACACCTGGGCGGCGGAAGTTTGGGCCAGGAGATCTTCCGTCCGGATGGGTTCCACGCCGATCCAGGGCAGGCCCAGCAGGCATGCCAGCCAGGCAACCGCCAAACCCACCCACACCCAAGCCGTCCTGCTCACGGCCTGCCCCCGTCAACCGGCAGGACCATGGGGCGTCCGGTAAGGGGGTGGGGTGCAAGCTGGAAGGTCTTGCCGTAGATGCGGTGCAGCGCCTCGGGCCGCATGAACTCCTCAGGCGGGCCGAGAAACACGACCCGGCCGTCGCGCAACCCCAGGATCCGGTCGTGGCCCAGCCCCGCGCGGTTGACGTCGTGGGTGACTTCCAGCAGGGTCAGCCCCTGGCGCTGGTGCACGGACTCCAGCAGGGAGTAAATTTGCTCCTGTTGCAAAGGATCCAGGTGGGCCGTGGGTTCATCGAGCAGCAGGACGCGGGCTTCCTGGGCCAGGGCCGCGGCGATCATGACCTTTTGCTGTTCGCCGCCGGACAGGGTGGACAGAATGCGGCCGGAAAAACCGGCCATGCCCGTCAGGTCCAGGGTCCGGTCCACGACCTGCCAGTCATGCGCGCGGGGATTGGAGAACGGCGAGAGATGCGGATAGCGCCCCATCAGCACGAACTCCCGGACCGTGAACCCTTCCGGATGCAGGAGCGCCTGCGGCACGTAGGCCACCAGGCGGGCCAGATCTTTTTGCCCAAGCTCCGGGAGCGGGCGGCCCGACCAGCGCACCACGCCGGCCGCGGATATCAGGATGCGGCACAGCACTTTCAGCAATGTGGATTTACCCGCGCCGTTTGGCCCGATGATCGCGAACCGCTCCCCGGCCCCAACCGTGAAGGAAACCGCATCGAGGAGACGGCGGCCCGGGACCGCTGCCACGAGGTCCTGCACGCTGAGCATCAATCCCGCTCCTTCCCCGCCCCAACCGCGCGCCGCAGGTCTTCCAGCAAGAGCGGCAGCCGGGGGCCAGGCCGGACCGTGTACGCGCCGGCCAGCACGAACACGCGCCCGGCTTGCACGGCCCTCAGCCCGGGCAGCTGCCGCCAGTCCGCGGCCAGGCTGTCGAGAGGGCGGGAGAGGGCCGCGGGGTCGGCCACCAGCTCGACGATGACGTCCGGGTCCAGCGACAGCAGACCTTCGGCGGCGAGCTTCGGATATTTGGGCCAGCGCCGGCGATAGGCGTTTTGCGCCCCCGCCAGTTCCAGCAGTTCATCGTAGAACTCGCCCCGGCCGGCGATGTAGGTTTCCCGGAACCCCGCGGCCTGATGGTCGCGGCTCACCACCAGCAAGACCCTGGGCTTGGGACCGGGGCGCTGGCGGGCCGGGCCCTGGCCCAGCGCGGACATCAGTTCGCGCAGAAGCACCGCACCACGCGCTTCGGCCCGGCACAGGGCACCCAACTGCTGGTAGGTGGTGACCAGGCCGGCCAGGGAGTGCATCTCCACGGCCAGGACCGGAACACCCAGCCGCCGGAACCGTTGCGCGGCGTCGCGGTGCTCTATCAGGAGGAGGACCACATCAGGCCTCAAGCCGAGGATCGCCTCGTAGCGGGGGTCATAATAACCGCCCACCTTGGGCAGGCGCTTCGCCTCTTCTGGATAATCGCAGTAGTCCGTTACACCCAGAACCTGGCCGCCGGCGCCGAGCGCAAACAGGGTCTCCGTGATGCTGGGCGCCAGCGACACCAGGCGCGGCGCTTTCCGGTCCGCATCCCGCGCGGCCGCCGCGCCGGCAACGGCAAGCAGGCAGGTCCACAGGACGATCCATCCCCCGGCTGCCGCTCCCCGTCTTTTCATCCTAAAGCCAGCGCACGGTGACACCGGCGTAGGCGGCGAAGGGAGCCGCGGTGTAGCCGGTCGCCACCTGATATTTCTCGTTGAACAGGTTCCTCAATTTCAGGTACACCTCCCCCTGCTGCTGGTAGGCATAGGCCAGGGTGGCATCCACCAGCGTATAAGGGTCGAGCCGGACGTTTCCGGTATCCCAGCGGGGGCCATAATGGTTGGCCTGCATGTGCAGGGAGAGGGTTTCCCAGCTTACGCGCAGTTCGCCGCCGAACTGGTAATCCGACCTGAGGCGCAGCGGCTGGGTCACGCCTTCCTCGACCTCGTTCGCCGTCAGTTTGGTGTAGTGCAGGCGCAGGTCGAACAGATGCGGAGGCGCGACCCGCAGCGAGGCTTCCCAGCCGCTGGTTTCCACGCGCTCCAGGTTTTGATACACATACCGGTAGGTGGCCGTATCGAAAGGCGCGCTGATCTGGTCCTGAAAGCCGGTTTGAAAGTAGGTCACTTCTCCCCGCAGGAGCCCTTCGAACCAGGAATGCTCCAGCCCCAGGTCCCAGCCAGCGGACGTTTCGGGCCGCAGGCCGGCGTTGCCCTGCGTGTAGGCGTCGTTGGCGTAGAGCTGGAACAAGGACGGCGCGTTGAAGCCCGTTCCCCACGACCCCTTGATCCGGGTGTGCCATGCGGCCAGGTCATAGACCGGGGTCACGCGGTAGGTGGTGAATCCGCCGAACTGGTCATGCTGGTCATAGCGCGCGCCCAGCGTCACGGTCAATGCCTGCCACCGCAGATGCTCCTCCGCGTACACACTCAGCAAATGGGCGCTGACCGGCCCGAACGAAGAGGACGATTCCGCCGGCAGGCTGGTCCACCAGTCCAGGTAAGCGGACCGTTCCTCGTAACTGCCCTGTTCTTCCTGGTACCCGGCACCCACCGCCAGATCGCTCCAATCCCCGGCGCGCAGATGGTGCTGCCAGTCGCCGTTGATCTCGCGGGAGCGGTACTCACCCGCAAAACGGTCGAAGGGATGGTCGGGGTCCACGGGATTGTCGTAGGCCCGTTCGATCTGGTTCCAGCCGAGGCTCAAGGATTGCTCCCACACACCTGGCAGGGTATCCCAGTCGGCCCGCAGCAGCTGGTTCCACTGGCGGTGCGAATTGAGATAATTGGGATCGTCGCCGTAATCCCCGGCATAAGCATCCAATTCGCTCTCCGTGCGGAAATACCGGCCAACCAGATTCAGCGACAGATCGGGCGTGGGCCGTCCATCCAGGGCCAGATCCAGGGTTAGGCCGCGGAATCCGTCCCGGTCCATATCTGGCACGGGTTGCGGCGCCGTGAACTCCGGGCCGCGGGCCGCCGCCGAGTAACCTTGGGTGTTCTCCACCGCCGCTCCCAGCGCGACGCCCACCCCGGCCTCCCGGCCCGAAACCGAAAACCGCCCAAGGTAAGTTTCGAACGAACCGCCTTCGGCCGTTGCTTCGCCTTGCCAGGCGTCTCCGGCCTTGGCGGTGACGACGTTGATGATACCGCCCAAGGCGCCGGAGCCGTGCACCACGCTCTGCGGGCCCTTGATGATTTCAATGCGTTCCACCTGGGACAGCGACAGTTTGGATATGTCCGTCAGCCGGGCGGGCGCGATGTTGTCCGTGACCGGCACCCCGTTGAGCAGGACACGGGTGCGCTCCGAACCCGCTCCCCTGAGGATGAGCGTGGCCAGCTGTCCGGGTCCGCCGTTGTGCACCAGGTCCAGGCCCAAGGCGCCCTGGAGCGCCTCGGCCAGGGTTACGGCTTTTTTCGCCCGCAGGTCCTCGCGGGTGATGATCTCCACCGAACTGGCGATCTGGGAGAGCGGCAGCCGCAGGTGCGAGGCGGCCTCCACGTAAAGCTCCTCGGCGGCCGACGCGGCGTGCAGTTCCTGGTAGACACGGATCTCCGGCGCTGGCGTTTCCAGCGGCTCTTCGATGGCCGGGATCTCCGGCGTTTCCTGGATGAGCCCGGTTGGTGTTTGGGCTGACAGCAAGGCAGGCACGGCCACGCAGGCCGCGATCCAGCAGGAATATTTCATGATGGTTTGCTCCTTTTCTCCCAAGAGATGATGTCCAGCTCGGCGGTTTCCTGGCTCGCATTCATCCTACTCGCCGCGTCTTCCCGGTCGAAGACCAGTGACTGGCAGCGGCTTTCGTCCTGCTCACAGTTGCCGGGCAGCTGGGGATTCGCACCCCATTCCTCGGTCCAAGCTGGCAAACCCGGGCGCGGTGCGCCTGGGCCGTTAACGTTCCTTACTGGTTTCTCACCTCCCCGTTCCGCGGCTGACTTTTTTCCGCCCAGCCGGGGTTCAGCCGGTGCAGTCCCCAGCGCGCCGGCCGGCCGCGGACATCCACATGCACGAAGGGGCCGTGCTGGGCCGTGGTGGCATACAGCCCCAGCCCGCCGGTCAATTCCGGCCCGCCTGCCTCGCGATCCAGCCGTTCGGCCAGCTGAAACAGCCAGTAAGCGTCCTTGAGATTCCCGCGGCCATCGCCGGTCACATCGTCCATCCAGCCATCACCGTCCGCGTCCACGTACACGTCCGCGGCCCAGCCCCACACGTGGCTGCTGTAGGCCACGTTCCCCAGGCGCCGGTTATACGCCGGGGTGCGGTAGCCGCTCATGACCGCGAGGGTGGAGCAGGCATGGCCTTCGGCATTGACCGCCGCGAGCAATCGTTCCATTTTTTTGAGGAGCCGCCCGTCCAGGACCAGATACCGGGGAAAATCCCCGCCTTGCTTGCACGCGAACTGGCCCAGTTGAAAATGGGGGCTGACCCGGACCGTCCGCGCGTCGGGCGTCATCTCGATCCAGCCGGGCGGGGTTCCATAACGGACCGGTCCCCGCTGCGTTTCCGGAGGATAGCGGCCGACCAAGTAGCCGTTGATTTTTTTGGACCGCAACTGCGCGTACGGAACCAACACCAAGGCCCTGAGCGTGAGCCGTTCTTCCCCGGCTGGGTCCTGGATCTCGGCCGTGTAGATGCCGGGTTTGCGGGGCAGGTGCCACAGCCAGCCGCCGGAAACCATGGGCTGGAGGCGGCCGTGGGAAACGCGCACGCTGCCAGGCGCATCCGGCGCGGCGTCCGGCAGGCTGAGGCGCACGGGTTCGCCGGGAAGGATAAAAACGCTTTCCACATTATATTCAAGAAGACGGTCCTCGCAGAGGACCCGGAAACCCGCCAGGCAGGGATCGAAGGCCTCTTGCGCCGGGGCGCTAGGGACTCCCAGCGTCACCCAGGCCGCCAGGCCCAGCAGGACGCTCGGCAAGCGCGCTTCCCGGCAAGCGCATCTTTTCCCGCCAAATCTTATGTAAAACCTCATCCCACCCATAAATGTCCCGGCGAAACTGAATGATCCCCTGGTCGTCAACCCAGGCTGTCCAGTAAAGAATATGGATGGGGATGGTGCGCGTCAACTTTATTTTTTGCTCCACCTGGCCGGCCAGGGCCGCTTTCACGCGGCCGGGCGTCCAGAGTTTCTCGTCCCGCAGACAGTACACCGCCAGGGCCAGGGGATCTTCCAGCCGGATGCAGCCGGAACTGAAACTGCGCACCTCGGCCGCGAACAGCTGGCGGGAAGGCGTGTCATGGAGATAAACGTTGAATTCGTTGGGGAACATGAATTTGATCCGGCCCAGGGGATTGTTCGGTCCCCCGCCCTGGCGGAAGCGGTATTTTTGCATCAGGTCCTGCAGGCTTACTTTTTTCCAGTCAACGCTCTTGGGATCCACCTGGCGCTCCTGCTCCCCCCACCCCCGGAGCACCTCGATCCGGTTCGTGCCGAAAAAATCCGGTTGGTAGCGCAGGGCGTACAGTTTGTCCCTGACCAGAATCGTCGGCGGGATCTCCCAGACCGGATTGAGGACGATAAACCTCAGCTGGTCGCTGAAGATCGGCGTGCGGTTGATGGTCTGGCCCACCACCACGCGCATGGACAACACCGGGCGCTGGCGTTCGACCACCTCCAGGTGGAAAGCCGGAATGTTCACCAGGATGTAACGGGATTGCCGTTCCAGGTTGCGCATCCAGCGCCACCGCTCCAGGTTCAGTTCCAGGGCGGCGATGTCCCGCGCCACGGGGCGGTTCAGCCAGGTCAGGGTCTCCGGGTCCAATTCGCCGGTGGCGGGCAAGCCGTGCCGTTCCTGAAAACGCCTCACTCCGCCCGCCACCTCCTCGGTGAAAAGCGTCTCGTCCTTGGCCGTCACCTGAGGCAGATCCCCCAGCAGCCCCAGCTTGACGCGCAAGACCGGCAGGCGGCGGGGATCGCGGTCTCCCAGGCGAAGGGGCGGCGACGCAGCCAGGACGAGGTGACCCATCTGGCTGGCCAGGAGGTGGTAGTGGGCCAAAGCGGATTTCAGTTCGCGATATGCCGGATGGGTCATGGATAAAGCGGCCACGTCCTGCGCCAATTGGCCGCGGGACAGCGTCTGTTCCAAAAAAGCCGCGTGCCGGAACGGCTGGCTGCTTCCCGGGAACTTCACGTCCAATCCCGAGGGATCGATCCGGCCATTGAGCAGGTGCTCGGTGTAAAGGAAAAACGCGTCGGTCAGAAACAAGTCCAGGCCAGCCGCCGTTTCATTCCACGCGGCGCTCGGCACGCCGTTGGACACCTGTTCTCTCAGCAGGCGGACGCGGGTTTGGATGTCCTTCAAATGGTACTCTTCGGAACGCAGCCCCTCGCTCTCGGCCTGCTGGAGCACCCGGATCAATTGGTCGGCCACGGGCTTGGGCTGATACAAGTTGAGCCAGGCAGGCTGGAAATGCCGGGCCGCGTAAAAATCCCGCGCCAATTGCGGGGCATAAATCATATGTCCCTTGATCTTCAAAGGCCCCTGCCCCTTCACCTGGTACAGCCAATACCCCAGCGTTCCAGAAACACCGCTGGTCAAGATCAGACCCGGGCTCTTCGGCGGCTGGCAGGCAGTAAGCGCGAGTAAAATAATGATTGCGAAGTGCTTAAAAAAGCGCATAATTTTTAAAAAGAACCTTTTTTCAGGATTCAGCCAGATTTAACCCTGCCGCACGCTGCGGGGTATCCAGCTAGCAGGCCCCGAAACCGTGACCCCTCCATCACCGCAACAAACCGCGGGGTATTCGGTGAAGGGAAATAACGAAAATTCGTCGTTCCGCCGGAATACTTGGCGCTTGTTTAAAAAGCTTAAAAATAAACAATATCCGAATACAGCCGGGATGCCAATCTAATTTTCGTCAAATTGGAGCTGGTCATTAACCAGCCCGCTGAACCCGGATCAAGAATATACTTATTTTTAAAAGAATTCAGTAACGCGCGGACGCGTGATTCTTGGCACGAATGATGCTTTGTTATTGGGCGTGGCTGATACCCCAAGTGAAAGGAGATCAAACCCATGAAAAACAGAATGCTCATGATCCTGGCCGGACTAGGACTCTCGGCCCTCCTGGCAGCCCCTGCCGCCGCCATCCGCGCAATAAACGATTTCCGCATTTCGGATCAGGTCAAGGACACGGTGATCGAGAAATACGCCAGCGATGTCTCGGCCGCTTCCGTGGATTCCTCGCCGCAAACGCGCGAACAAGAGGTGAAGCAGATCCAGGAGCTCCTGCGCCTGGATGCGCTGGACCGGGAGAACACGGCCCGGGAGGCCCTGCGCCAGGAGAACCTGGAAGACCGGATCAAAGGCCACGAGGACCTGGAACTGGCCCTGGAAGAAAAGAACATGGACCTGCATCTGGGCAAGAGCCTGGTTGACGTGCACGGCAACCGCGTACGCATGGAAGAATACGTCCTGCGGCCCGAAGCCAACCAGGTGCAATTCCTCAACCTGACCATGCGCGACAACCGCCTGGATTACATCAGTTACGTGGCCACGTTCAACGACATTTTGCCGCGCGACACCCGCGGCCTGTGGCGCAAGGAATTCGGGAGCACCGCGCCGGAGATCTACCTCGAGACCGAAACCGTCAAGTATTCCAACCTGACGGACGCCGTGGATTTCGGCATCGGATATTTCGAGCCGACCTGGGTGGCCGAGATCCAGCAATACGTCCTGCCCGAGCGCGAGTCCTCCCTGCGCGTGAACACCATCCTCAAATGGGGGCACGAGCGCCCGACCCCGCAGGCGGACTTCACCTTCCTGCCGGACGCCGTGGGCGTACGCGAGGTCAGTCTGGAATTTACCGACCTGAATCTCCTGGCGCCCAAGGTCCGCTGGACCTTCAACGACGACACCTATCTCGAACTGCAGCGCTACCTGATCACCGAGGACGGCAGCATCTTCACCCTGCGCTGGGGCAGCCTGTCCGACCTGATCAACCTCCTGACGAACTTCCAGGCTTTTGTCTTCAACTCCTACAAAGAACAGATCTTCACGGCCACGGAGTTCGAAGGCCGGACCATTGACACGGTCTCCCAGTTCCTGCGCCTGGTGGACATTTTCGCGGACGACGACCGGGGGTGGCGCTGACCATCCCGCAGGACCGCGGGCCAAACGGCCCGCGGTCCTGCTTTTTTTTGACCTGAACCGACGGATCTTCATACACGGAGGAACCAAAAGATGAAACGCCTAACCCGGTTGGCCGCAAGCTGCCTGCTGACCGCCCTGCTCCTGAGCGGCGCACTCGCGAAAGCGGAGATCAAATTTTCGCCCATGTTCGACGCCAGCGTGGCCGTCAATCACGCTAATTACGATCCGAAATCCTCCACGACCCAAACCGACGCCGACGGCAATCCGGTCAGCGGCAAATCCCAATCCAACGCCGCCAACCTTTACCTCTATGGATCGCCCAACCTGGCCTGGACCGAGATCCCGGGCCTGTGGTTCACGCCCATGGCGGAATACGAATTCAACGACACCAACAACATCTTGAACCTCGATGACGAGACCTTCATCTACGACCAGCGCCTGAGTTTCTATTATCTTCTGGGCTGTAACTACGACCTGAGCCGCATGATCACCGCGAAGCTCAAGGGCTTCGGCCGGCTGGAACGGGTAAAAGAAGCCGCGTCCGAATCCCTGGAGAACGGCATGTACGGATACAATGACGCCGGCGCCTGGGGCGAGATCAGCGCCGCCTACCAACTGGGCTGGGCCATGCGGAGCAAGCTCGGTTATAAAGGGTATGCCCGGCGCTACCCTTTTTATACCAACGCCGATTTCGTCGACGAGTACGAAAGGACCCTCGGGCCGTGGCCTGCGGACCTCCCCCGCGACCTGCACGAGAAGGACATCGACGTGAGCGAAGCTTGGCTCCGGCAGGAGATGACCCTGGGCAAACTGCCGCTCCTGGCCAACCTGGAAGTGCGGCTCAAAGACGTGCAGTATACTGAGATGCGCGCGATCCTGTCCGACGGCACGTTCGGAGAATCCCTGCGGAACGACATGTATATGGATATTTCCGCCGAGTTCCCTTTCCTCATCAATCCGTATCACCAGCTCGAACTGGATTACGCCTACCGTCTCCGCGGTTCGAACCAGGCATACTTCGACATGGGCAATCAGCTGTACCTGGACGGATATTACAATTACTACCAGCATAGCGTGCGCTTGCTCTATAATTTCAAATTCGCCTTTAAGCTCACGGGGTATGCCCCGCAAGGCTCCCTGGGATTCGATCTCCAGCGGCGCCAGTACCTTTCCCGGCCGTCGCGCCAGAAGCAAAGCGCGGACGATACCACCGGCGTCTATGTTTTCGACAAGCCCCACTGGGAAAGCACCCTGAACGTGGCGATCACCCTGCGCCAGCGATTATTCGTGGAGTGGTTCAATTTGTTCGCGAGTTTCCATGCGATCAACCAGGTATCGAACACCAACATTGAGGACGCCGCGACCTACAATTACAGCTACACCACCCTCACGCTGGGCGCGGCTGTTTCCTACTGAGCGAGGCCGCATGCCGAAGGTCGTTACCTGGTCCTTGCGCTGGCAGATCCTGCTGGCCATGCTGGTGGTCCTGGCCGCCACGCTGCTGCTGTTCAGTTCCCTGGCCGGCAATCTCTTCCTAACCACGCTGGACCAGGACCTGGCCAGCCGCCTCAAACTGGTGGCGGCGCTGGCCCAGCGGGAACTGCCTCTGGAGCGCATGCGGACCTACGCGCCGGGTGACGAGGACGCGGCCATCTACCAGAAGGACGCGGCGCGCTTCCAGGCCTTCGCCCGGGCGCACGGTCTGGACCGGCTGAGCCTGGTCTCTCGCCAGGGCCGGGTGCATTTGGACAGCCACCGGGTCCAGCCGGGCGCCGTGCTTCCAGCCGCCTGGCTGCCCAGGGACCTCCCTGGCCAGCAGTTGACGCGCCTGCACCGCGACCGCCGCGGCACCTGGCAAAAAACCCTGTGGCTCCCGGCCGGGCAGGACCGGTGGCTGGCGCTGGCCGCGGGTTCGGAAATGCTCGGCGTGATCGACCGCATGTCCCAGCGCCGTCTGTGGATGCTGGTCCTGGGCCTGGTGCTGGCCCTGCTGCTTTCCTGGGCCGTGACCGCCCTGCTCAGCCGCCGGTTGACCCGCCTGACCCAGGCGTTCCAGGCCTTGCAAAAGGGCGAGGCCGGCGCGCGGGTGGCCCTGCGGGGCCGGGACGAGGTGGCCTTTCTGGGGCAGGCCTTCAATGACATGGCCGTTGAACTGGAGGCCCAAACCCGGCGGGAACAGGAACGGCATGAACAGCGCGTCACCGAGCTCAAGGTCCTCTCCGCCGGGGTAGCGCACGAGATCCGCAACCCCCTGGCCGCGATCAGCGGTCTGGTGGACTTTTTAGCGCGCAAGCTGGAGTCCGGCGCTTCGCCCGAAATCCACGACCTGGTGCGCCGGATCCGGGAAGAGATCAGCCGCCTGGACCGGATCGTCTCCGAGGTGCTGGCCTATGCCCGCCAGCCGCAGTTGCTGCGCGCGCCGCTGGACCTCAACGCCCTGCGGCAGGACGTGCGCGGCGTGGACCCAGCCTGCCGGATCAGCGTGGCCCCGGACCTGCCGGCGGCCGCCGCGGATTACGCCGGGCTGCTCACGGTCCTGCGGAACCTGCTGACCAACGCCCGGGAAGCGGCCGGCCCGGACGGCGAAGTGGCTTTGACTGTGGTCAGCGGGCCAAACGCACTGCGCTTCGAGGTCACGGACAGCGGGCCGGGCGTGCCGCCGGACCAGACCGAACGCATTTTCCAGCCGTTCTTTTCCGGCAAACCGCATGGCACGGGCCTGGGCCTGGCCATCGCGCGCAACATCATGGAAGCGCACGGCGGCCGTCTGGAGCTGGCGGACACGAAGCAAGGCGCCCACTTTATAGCAACGCTGCCCTGCAACGCCGAAAACAAGCTTTGAGGCAAGGAAAATGGGCAATAGGAGGCGTTTTCCGTCAAATTGCGACGGAACCAAACGAGGGCAGGATGTCGTCCCCTGGCGGGGATTTCCCTCCGGTCAACCATGCCAACTTGGCTGGCTCCCGAAGGGAGTCCCTCGGCGCCTCTGGCGCCCATATAGGTTATTCCAGTCGGGGAGCGGCGAGTTCGTTTAGGAATGCCCCGGCCTTTTTCGATATAAGGATTTCCCTCGATCGGCCGGGGGGCTCCACCAAGGAGGCTTGACGTGGCACGGATCTTGATCGTGGAAGACGAGGACAACATCCGGGAAGTACTGCTCCGCACCCTGCAGGAACACGGTCACGCCATGACCGCCGTGGCGGACGGCACGGCCGCCCTGGCAGCCTTCGGCCAGCAGGAGTTCGACCTGGTGCTGACCGACCTCAAGCTGCCCGGGCTCACGGGATTGGAGCTTTTGGACCACATCAAGGAAAATACGCATGACACGGCGGTGATCCTCATGACCGCTTACGGGTCGGTGGAAAACGCCGTGGAGGCCATGAAGCGCGGCGCCGACGACTACCTGGTCAAGCCGTTCCGGCTGGAGGAAGTGGAGGTAAAGATCAGCCGCCTGCTGGAAGAACGGCGCCTGCTCGAGACCAATCGTTTCCTGCAGGCCGAAGCTTCGGCGCGCTTCGGCTCCATCATCGGATCCTCGCCGGCCATGCAGGAGGTCTTCCGCCTGGTGGACCAGGTGGCCGCCTCCGACGCCACGGTGCTGATCACCGGCGAGACCGGGACCGGCAAGGAACTGGTGGCCCACACCCTGCACCAGCGCAGCCCGCGGCAGGCCGGGCCGTTCATCACCGTGCACTGCGCCGCGTACAGCCAGAACCTGATCGAGAGCGAACTTTTCGGGCACGAGCGCGGCGCGTTCACCGGCGCCACGGCCCAGCGCAAGGGCCGTCTGGAGATCTGCCACGGCGGCACGCTGTTCCTGGACGAGCTGGGCGAGATCCCCCTGGAGATGCAGGTCAAACTGCTGCGGTTCCTGGAGAACAAGACCTTCGAGCGGGTGGGCGGCAACGAACCGATCACGGTGGACGTCCGGATCATTGGCGCCACGCACCGGGACCTGCCGGCCATGGTGCAGTCCGGCGCGTTCCGCGAGGACCTGTTCTGGCGCATGAACGTTTTCCCCATCCCGCTGCCGCCCCTGCGCGACCGAAGCGACGACATCCTGCTTCTGGCGCGCCATTTTCTCCAGGCCAAGCAGGGCGGCCGGCAGCTGCGCCTGACACGCTTCAGCGAGCGCCTGCTGCGGGAATATCACTGGCCGGGCAACGTGCGCGAGCTCGAGAACGTCGTCGAGCGGGCCGTGCTCCTCTCCCCCGGCGACATCCTGCGCGTGGACAGCGCCCTGGCGCGCGCCAGCGAAGAGGAGAAGCTCGGCGAACGGAACCTGACACAGATCGTGGAAAATCTCGAGCGCCGCCTGATCCAGGAGGCGCTGGCCCAGAGCGGCGGCAACCAGGCCCAGGCCGCCAAACTCCTGGGCGTCCAGCGCAGCACCCTGCAGTACAAACTTCAAAAATACGGTCTGCTCCCATGAACCGTCCCCGGCAATGGTTCTGTCTGCTCGCGGTCCTGGGGATATGGCCCGGATGGACGCTGGCCGCGGCCTCGGCTCCCGCCGGGCCGGAGCTGACCCCGGTTCCAGCGCAAACGCTGCGGGAGGCCCTGCGGCAGTGGGAGGCGCAAAAAGACCAGGTCCGTCGCCTGCAAGCTGAGCTGCGCCAGCTGGACGTGCTGAGCGACCCGGACCGGGACGAGCGCTACTGGTGGAACCCCTTCTGGCGCTGGTCCAAGGAAAACCAGGCCCAGCGGGCCACGGAGATCACCCTGCAGCTGCAGAAATTGGAACTTCAGCAGCAGGAGCTGGAACGCCGCCTGCTGCCGGAAAGCGAACGTTTCGCCCGGCAGGCCCTGGAAAATCCGGACCTGACCCCCGCGGACCAGGAGGCGTGGCTGGTCCTGGACGCCTGGCGCCTCCCCCGCCTGCTGGCCGAACCTGACTGGGAATCCCTGGCTCCGCCCGGCGATCCCCAGGCGCGGGAACTGTTCCGTTCCCGCCTGAAAGCCGCCGAGGCGCTCGCGGGCCCTTGGCGCGCACTGGAAGATTATCTCTCGGCATGCCTCCGGAAGTGGGACCCCGGATCGCAGGAAGCGGAACGTTATCGCGAATGGCAGAAGCGGCTGCAGGGTTTGCGGTTGCGGCTGGCGGAAACGCAGGAGGTGTTAGGGAAAAAGTAACGTCAATTCCTGGGCGGCTGTTTGGGGGAAGGGGATTCGGACATGAGTGGCAGATCCGGTACTTCCTGCGCCCGCATGTCCCGGGACCTGGCCCCTCCGGTCGGGCCGTTGTCTTTTTTGGCTGATTCCTTGGCAGCGCTCCAGCTGAAAAAGGCGGCAAAAAAGCTCAGCAGTGACGCATACAAGAACATTTCGGCGATGGATAACCCCAGCTGCTCATTGCCGCTCAACTGGCCCCATTCCAGGAGCCGGTTCTGAATCCGGACCACATGAAACGCCCATTCCGCCAAACCGCCCCCCGTAAGGCCGGCCAAGGAGCCGGCCAGCGAGGCCTCGCGTGGACGGCCGCGAAAAAAGAATCCCGCCGCGACAGCCGCGGCGAACATGGGAATCGGCGCATAAACCACGTCTAAAAAGGCCATGACCCAGGCGGTTGCGGCCTGGACCAGCGCGATCCAAAAGATGACACCCCAATCTGAACCCTTGAATTGCACGCGGCTCGTCATGTCGCTTCCTGCTGAGGAGTTGATAAGGTATTCATTATACCGTGGTCGGCAGCCACGGGCAAGCGCTGTTATTTTTTCCGCACCGCGGCTTTGGGGGTCCGTTTCCGCGGTGTGCCCTTGCCAGCGGCTTGGCGCGTGGTTTTTGTAGTGCCGCCGCGTCTCAAAGCCTTTTTCCGCGCCGCCGGACCCCCGGCGGCCGCCGGATTGGGGATCGCGTTTTCCAGCCGTTCCAACAGCATGCCGACCAGCACCAGCGATTTCAGCACCTGAGCGGGCGCATCCGCCCGCAGGCTCAGCGCGCCGGCGCATAAATGGCCCAGCGCCTCCAGCTCCTGCTTCAAGCGGGAGCCGGCCAGGTGCGGCAGCAGCACGCGCGGCGGGTCCTGCGCGAACAGCGCGACCACTTCGCCGGGCCGGAAGGATTCCCGGCGCAGCAGGTGTACCAGGCGTTGTTGGAGCTGCTGGCTGGCCGCGGACATGGCTTCGGAAAAATGCCCGGCCAGGAACGCCTGCCGGGTGGCTTCCACAATCTCCGGGGTCATGAGCATGGACCCGAAAAGGCGTTCGCGCTCCTTTTCCTGTTCCTGGCCGAGCTGGGCGGCCACCCGCCGCTCCAGGAGCGGCTTGTGCTCCGCGTTCGAGGTTTCACCCCGCAAGGTGACCTGCTGGTGGTCCGGGCGACGCACCAGGCTGATTTTGACGTTCATGCCCTTGATCCACTGGTTCGACACCTGCACCAGATGCAGATCCGGCCAGGCGGAGTCCGGCAGACGGCTGGACAGTTCCGCGGCCGTGAGGTCCAGGGTGTTCCGTTCGCCGGTATTTTTCTCCAGCATCAGTTCCAGCCGGGCCTCTTCGTCGAACACGAGGCTGTCCAAAACGGTCTGGCACAATTCCACGAACTGGGATGCGCCGAATTCCGGGCGCAAACGGTAGCTCAGGTCAAATTGCGTTCCGTTCATGCCTGACCTCCCTCAAGGGACTGGTGGTACCGAGCCATTTTAAACGAGTCCCCGCAAGCTGGCCAGGGTATTTTTAATGACCGCGGCCGAGCGCTGCAGGGCTTGCTGTTCGTCCGGGGCCAGTTCCAGCTCCAGCACCCGCTCCAGCCCTCCGCGCCCCAGCACCGAAGGCACGGATAACGCCACATCCTTCAGGCCGTAGCTGTCCGCGATCACGCTGCTCACCGGCAGGACCCGGTGTTCGTCACGCAAAACCGCGGCCGTAATCTGGACCAGCGCCAGCCCGATGGCGTAGTAGGTGGCGCCTTTGCGCGCGATGATCTCGTAGGCCGCGCGTTTGACCTCCTCCAGCAGGAGGGGATAGCGGTTCTCGGGCTCGCAGGTTCCGCAATCCGCGCAGTATTTCTTGATAGGCACCCCGCCGATGGAAGCCGCGCTCCAGGCCGCCACCTCCGAATCGCCGTGCTCGCCGATGATCATGGCGTGGATGTTGCGTGCGTCCACCCGGCAGTGTTCGGCCAGCAGCGACCGCAGCCGGGCGCTGTCGAGCACGGTACCCGAGCCCAGCACGCGCTCCCGGGGCATCCCCGAAACCTGCCAGGCCACCTGCGTCAGCACGTCAACCGGATTGGAGGTGAGCAGCAGCACACCCTGAAATCCCGATTGCTTGATCCGGGGCATCATGTCCTGGATGATGCGGACATTGCGGCCGGCCAAATCCAGCCTGGTTTCGCCGGGTTTCTGCTTGGCGCCGGCGGTGATGACCACCACGTCGGCGTCCCCGCAGTCGGCATAGGAACCGGCGCGGACATCCACGGGCTGGGCGAACGCCACGCCGTGGCGCAGGTCCATGACCTCTCCCAGGGCCCGCTCCTGATCAACATCCACCAACACGATCTCACGCGCCACGCCGCTCATGAGCAGGGCGTACGCAAAGGTCGAGCCGACCGAACCGGCTCCGATGATCACGACTTTCTGGTTCATGATCCTCACCCCCTTCATGCCTTCCCCTCCGTTGGACCCCGGTAAAAACCGCTGGCCGCGGGAGGGTGTTCAATTGTAGAATACGGCTTCGATTTTCCCCAAAGGTGACGCCATCCATGACCACAAGCTTTCAGCCGCCGGTTATCATTCTGGTCAGGCCCCAGCTGGCCGAGAACATCGGCGCCGCGGCCCGCGCCATGGCGAACTTCGGCGGCCGCGACCTGCGCTTGGTCGCGCCCCGCACCTTTGACCTGGTCCTGGCCGGGCGGATGGCCTGTGACGGCCGGGACATCCTGGCGCGGCACCAAGTTTACCCGGACCTGGCCCACGCCCTGGCGGATTGCTCCTTTGCCCTGGCCACGTCCCGGCGCCTGCGCCGGGTCAAGATCCCGCCGCTCTCTCCCCGCGCCGCCGCGGAACACCTGGCCGCCCTGCCGCCGGCCAGCCGCAAGGCGCTGGTCTTCGGCTCGGAATCCGCGGGGTTGACCAACGAGGAATTGTTCCTGTGCGACGCGGCCAGCACGATCCCGGTCACCGAAGAACAGGGCAGCCTGAATCTGGCCCAGGCCGTGGTCGTGTACTGCTACGAATGGTTCGTGGCTGCCCGGCAGGCCCCTCCCCTGCCCTACACCGCGGACCGTCCGGCCACCCACGAGGAAAAACAGCGGATCTACGATTTATTGGCCACCCTGCTCCTCGCGGCCGACTATCAGCCCCGCAGCCGCTTCCCTGAATTCATGCGCCGGGTCAAACTGCTGTTCGAGAACCGGATCCTGACCCGCCGCGAACAGCGCATCCTCCTCAAGGTCCTGCGCTATCTAGAAAAGGGGGCGGGCATGGAGCCCCCCGGGCGATTAAAGAAATCATAGTTTAACAAGGTCCCGGGGCATTCCTAAACGAACTCGCCGCTCCCCGACTGGAATAACCTATATGGAGCCCCCCGGGCAAAGCTCCCACAGGGACCTACGGCCGGGGTACCAACTGCACCCCTCGTCACCTCCTCTTGGCGACATCCCCGTAGCAACCATTCCGCATTCACTTCCCTGCGGAGGGGATGGAACCGGCCCGACCTAGGTATCATTTGGCGTTGGGGGATAAAAAATAGCCGGGACGCGCCTTGGCGCATCCCGGCTCCAGCCGTCACATCACTCAAATCTGGGTTTCCGCCATCCACGTGCCGTGAAGATTGCAGTGCTCGACAACCGTCAGGGTTCCGTGCTGATCGGACTTGAAGTGAACGCCAACCGCGGCTTGCAGGTTCACGGCGTAGATCTGGTAGCGGGCCTGCAATTGTTTGTTCAGATACACGTCAATCCACTGGATCCAGTGCTCGCTCTGCATCGGGTGAGGGACCGAGCCGACCTTGATGTGCACATCCTGGCAGATGCCCGGCATGAGCCCGCAGTGGTCGGACTTGATGATGACCGGAACGTGTTTTTCCTTCCCTTCCTTTTCCGCCGGGTGGATGGCCTTGGGATCCTCGGTGAATTTCTCCTTGGGCGATAAACACACCGGGCAGATATCCGGCGCCGCCCCAAACTCGACATGACCGCACACGCCGCAAACGAAATATTTTTCCATTGCAACACCCCCTTCGAAATGGCCCGCCGGCCGGGCCGTCAGTCTTCCCAGGTTATCAAATTCGTCTCGAACGGCTGCCCCATTTCCGGATGATGGGGCCGGGCGCGCACGGTAAACGCATGGTTGCCGGTGGTCACGCACGGAACCACCCCCGTGTAAACGACCCGCCCGCCCTTGCTTTCGCTCTCCGGCTGCATGGGCACCACCCCGGCGGAATGCAGGTTCTGTTTGCTGTCCAGCAGGCCGTGACGGATCTCCACGTGCAGATCCTCGGGCGCGAGCGAACCCAGTTTCAGCGTGGCCCGCACCGGCAGCTGGGACCCGACCGGCAGTTCCTGTTCGGTTTCGGCCTGGACTTTTTCGATCTTGAGCTGTTCCCAGGCTGTCGCCACCTTGGTTTTCCAGGCCGCAAGCTGCCGGGCGAGCCGGGCGCTGTCCGCGCGCAGGTGGTGCAAACGTTCCACCTGTGGAATGTAGAACCGCTCGGCGTATTCCATGATCATGCGGTTGGTGTTGAACATCGGCCCCAGGCTGGTCATGGAGCGCTTCATCAGCTTGATCCAGTTTTCCGGCACATTGTCCGGGCCGCGGTCGTAGAAGAGCGGAATGATTTCATTTTCGAGCATCTGGTAGAAGGCCGCGCTCTCCACCGCATCCTGGTAGTCGGTGTTGGCGTACTCCTCCCCCCGGCCGATGGCCCAGCCGTTGCTGCCGTTGTATCCCTCATCCCACCAGCCATCGAGAATGGAGCAGTTGATGCCGCCGTTGAACACCACTTTCATGCCGGAAGTGCCGGACGCCTCCATCGGGCGCCGGGGGTTGTTCAGCCAAACATCCACGCCCTGCACCAGGTAATGTGCGCAGTTAAGGTCGTAATCCTCGAGAAAAACCAGGTGCCGGCGCAGCTCCGGACGGCGGGCCAGGCGGATGACCTCCTGGATCAGGCGCTTCCCCGGCTCGTCGTGGGGATGGGCCTTGCCGGCGAAAATGATCTGAAAGGGGCGGTGTTTGTCGTTCATCCAGCGCGCCAGGCGCTCGATGTCCCGGAAAATCAGCGTGGCCCGCTTGTAGGTGGCGAAGCGCCGGGCAAATCCGAACGTCAGACTTTCCGGGTCCAGCACCTGGGAGGCCATCTCCACTTCTTCCTGCGCGCCGCCCCGTTCCACGAGCTGCTGGTGCAGGCGGCGGCGCACGTAGGCCACCAGCCGCTCGCGCCGGCGTTCGTGCGTGCGCCAGAGTTCGGCCGAGGGGATCTCGTTGACCCGTTCCCAGATCTTCTGGTCGCCCGGTTCCTCCACCCAGCGGGGGCCGAGATAGCGGTCGAAGAGTTCGGACATCTCCATCGAGATCCAGGAATTGACGTGCACGCCGTTGGTGATGTGGGTGATGGGAATTTCCTCGACCGGCAATTTGGGCCACAAACTCTGCCACATCTTGCGGGATACCCGGCCGTGCAGCCGGGCGACGGCATTGGTCGTGGCCGAAAGTTTCAAGGCCAGAATGGCCATGGAAAAAAATTCGCTGCCGTCCGCCGGATTGACGCGCCCCAAACCCATGAAGTCCTGAATGGAGATCCCCAGTTTGGCGCTCAGGGGCGCCAGGTACCGTTCAACCATGTCGGGGCTGAACACGTCAATGCCCGCCGGCACGGGCGTGTGGGTGGTAAAGGTGTTGCTGCCCTGCACGACCTCCTTGGCCTCGGCGAAGGTCAGGTGGTCGGCCTGCATATGGTAAGCGATGCGCTCCACGCCGAGGAAAGCCGAATGGCCTTCGTTCATATGCGTGGCGCAGGGCAGCAGGTTCAGCTTGTCCAGGGCCCGCACGCCGCCCACGCCCAGGATGATCTCCTGCCGGAGGCGCATCTCGCGGTCCCCGCCGTAAAGCTGGGCGGTAATCTCGCGGTCCTCGGGCCGGTTTTGAGCGAGGTTGGTGCTGAGCAGGAACAGCGGAATGCGGCCCACCTGGACCTTCCAGACCTGAACCAGCACTTTGCGCTCCGGAAAATCCACCTCGACCATGACCGGCCGTTGATCCTTGTCGCGCACCAGGGTCAGGGGCATATTGTAAAAATCGTTCTCCACGTACCGTTCCTGCTGCCAGCCGTCCTGGGTCAGATACTGGCGGAAATAGCCCTGATGATAGGCCAGGCCCACGCCCACCAGCGGAACGCCCATGTCGCTGGAGGATTTCAGGTGGTCTCCGGCCAGCACTCCCAGGCCGCCGGAATAGATCGGCAACCCTTCACTGACCCCGAATTCCGCGGAAAAATATGCGATTTGAAAGGGCTGCTCCCTGGTCCAGCGGTTCTGGAACCAGGTTTTGCGGGCCATGTAGCCGTAAAAGTTGGCCATGACGCGGTTCAAATGGAACAGGAAGCCCTCGTCCTTGGAAAGCTCCTGCAGACGGTCCTGTGATACCAGGCTCAGGAATTTGATGGGATTATGCCCGCTGGAGGTCCACAGATCGGCGTTGATATGCCGGAAAATGCCAAACGCGTCGGCATTCCAGCCCCACCAGTAATTATAGGCCAGTTCCTTCAGGGGCAGCAGCTCATCCGGAAAAGTCGGAACCACGTTGAAGGTGTGGATGTATTTCATGCGGCGTTCTCCTCCAGATTACGGCAGTGGAGTGGACCCCCGGACTAAAGTTCCCCGCAAGGGGGACCATGGGCCGGGGCTCCCCCCCCTCCGCAATAAAATCCCGCACATCATCTCCCCGGCCAAAGGTCCCTTCGGGAGCTGAAGCCCGGGGATTCATGCGGAGGGATTGAAATCATTGTACGGAATGCCTCCCGCCTGCGCAAGGCCATTTATCGTCCGCCACCGGCTTCAAATTGACAATAAAAAGCCTTCCCATTAGAATAGGGGCTCGTTGATGCAGATCATTTCCTTCCCTTTATGAAAAGAGGCTTTCATGGATGTCGGATTGGTTGGCGCGCAAGCCTGCGGCAAGACCACGCTGTTCGAGCTCCTGAGCAACACGCACGGGGCGTTTTTATCGCCGGACAAGGCCAACACCGCCACCGTGGACGTCCCGGACGAGCGCGTGGACCAGCTGACCGCGCTGTTCAAACCGCCGAAGAGCGTTTACGCCAAGATCTCCTTCACGGACATCAATCATTTGTCCCCGGGCGACCGCGAGAACAACAACCAGGCCCTGAGCCATCTCAAGCTCATGGACGCGCTGGCCGTGGTGGTCAGCGGCTTCGGCCCGCGCCGCGACGGCGCGGCCATGCGCGCCGACCTGGAGTTCTGCCTTTCGGAACTGATCTTTTCGGACCTGGAACAGGTGGAACGCAAGCAGCAGCGCCTGCAAAAAACCAAACCCGCCGTGATCGCAGGCCGGTCTGAAACCGAGGTCTTTCAGCAGCTGTCCGACACGCTCGGCGCCGGAAAGCGCTTGAGCACCCTGGACTACCCGGCTGATCTGCTCAAAGAAATGCAGTCTTACAGTTTTTTAACCTTCAAGCCGATGTTCGTGGTGGCCAACCTGTCAGAAGAGCAAGGCAGCCAGGGTCCAGCGGGGTTGGAGGATTTTTTAGCTTACGCTAAAAGCCTGGGATTGTCCGGCGTGCGCGTGTACGCCAAGCTGGAAAAGGACCTGCAGGACCTGCCGCCCGAAGAACGGGATTCTTTCGCGCGCGAGTACAACCTGCCGCTCAACGGCAAGACCCTGTTCGTCCAGCAGGCTTACGCCACGGCCGGGTTCATGAGCTTCCTGACCGCGGGCTCAGACGAGGTCCGGGCCTGGACCGTGCGCCAGGGCTGCCCCATCCGCGAGGCGGCCGGGGTCATTCACAAGGACCTCATGAACTATTTCGTGCGGGCCGAAGTGATCCACTACGAAAAATTGCTGGCATGCGGGTCCGAGCACGAGGCCGTGAAGCGCGGCTGGATGCGCTCGGAAAAGAAAGAGTACGCCCTGCAGGACGGCGACGTGGTGCACATCCTGGCGAGCAAGTAGCATCCCGGAAATCCTACCCCTGTTCTTTTCCCTTCTTCCCCGGATCGGTTTTCTCGGCACCGCCGGCCGTCCCGGCCTCCAGCGCGCCCTTGGCGGCTTCGGCCACCTGGGCGGCCGCCTCCGCCACTTTGCCAAGCGCTTCACCGGTCTTGGACGCCGAGGCCGCCGCGGCGGGTTTCAGCTTCGCGCTCTTCTCCTTGGCGGGGACGGCTTTTTCCGGCTGCTGCATGCTGGCCGCCATTTCCTTGGCCGCTTCCACCACCTGGGCGGCCGTCTCCACCACCTGGGTCACGGTGGTTTTTTGCGCGGCAGGCTCAGGCCCCGGAGCACCGGCGGGACCGGACGGTTTGATGCTCTGCACCGCCTCCTTCACGGCTTCCATGGCCTTGACCGCGGTTTCCACCGCCTTGATCACGGAATGATCCTTGCTGTCCGCCGCCGGGGCGGACGGCGGTTCCAATTTGAACCAGTAAAAGGAATGGGGCCCGAGGGAGAGCGAATACTCCTGTTCGCCGATCACGGGGAAAGCGACCTGGCCGACCAGCTCCACGGGCCGCCAGCCCATGAAGCGCCGCAGGTCCAGGGCCACCGGCTGGCAGTAGCGCGAAAGGTTGTTCACGATCAGCAGCGTCTCCTGCTGGTAGCAGCGCAAATAGGTCAGGACCTTCTCGTTGGCGGGCAGGAGAAATTCCAGGGAGCCGCGTCCGAACGCCTTGTATTGCTTGCGGGTGGCGATAAACTTTTTCATCCAGTTGAAAAAAGTGGTGGGCGTGCGCATTTGCGCTTCCACGTTCACCGCCTGGTAGCCGTAGACCGGGTCCATGATGGGCGGCGCGTAGAGCTGGGCGGGGTCGGCCGTGGAAAACCCGGCGTTCCGGTCGCCGCTCCACTGCATGGGCGTGCGCACGCCGTTGCGATCGCCCAAATAGACGTTGTCGCCCATGCCGATCTCGTCCCCGTAATAAATGACCGGACTGCCCGGCAGGGTGAACAGGAGGCTGTTGAGCAGTTCCAGCTGGCGCCGGCCGTTGTTCACGAGCGGCGCCAGGCGGTGGCGGATGCCGAGGTTGAGTTTGGCCTTGGGGTGCTTGCCGTACTCCGCGAACATATAATCGCGTTCTTCGTTGGTCACCATTTCCAGGGTCAACTCGTCGTGGTTGCGCAAGAACAGCGCCCACTGGCAGGTATCCGGCAGGGGCGGCGTCCGCTGCATGATCTCGATGATCGGCAGGCGCTCCTCCTTGCGCAGGGCCATGAAGATCCGGGGCATGAGGGGAAAGTGAAAGGCCATGTGGCATTCGTCCCCCTCCCCGAAATAGGGGCGCACGTCTTCGGGCCACTGGTTGGCCTCGGCCAGGAGGATCTTGTGCTTGTATTTTTTGTCCAGGCGCTTGCGCAGGTCCTTGAGATATGCGTGGGTCTCCGGCAGGTTCTCGCAGTTGGTCTTGTCCCGCTCGAACAGGTACGGAACCGCGTCCAGCCGGAACCCGTCCACGCCGAAGTCCAGCCAATACGCCAGGGTGTTCAGTAGGGTGCGGCGCACGATCGGGTTGTCGTAATTCAGGTCCGGCTGATGGCTGAAAAAACGGTGCCAGTAATATTGCTGGGACTGCGCGTCCCAGGCCCAGTTCGAGGACTCGGTGTCCGTGAAAATGATCCGGGCGTCCTTGTACTTGTTCTTGGGGTCGTCCGTCCAGACGTAGAACTTGCGCTTTTTGGATTTTCTGGATTGCCGCGCCTCCTGGAACCAGGCGTGCTGGTCCGAGGTGTGATTGATCACGAGTTCGATCAGCACCCGGATGTTCCGCTTGTGGGCTTCGCGCACGAAGCGCCGGAAAGACTTGGTGCTCCCGTATTCCGGCTGGATGCTCCGGTAGTCGGCAATGTCATACCCGTCGTCCTTCAGGGGCGACTTGTAGAACGGCAGCAACCAGATGCAGTTGACGCCAAGTTCCTGGAGATACTCCAGCTTCTGGGTCAGCCCCGCGAAATCACCGATCCCGTCGCCGGTACTGTCCAGGAAGGCTTTGACGTGAAGTTCGTAGATGACCGCGTCCTTGTACCACAGGGGATCGTTCTCAAGCATGCTGTCGCCTCGCTGTCAGGTTGTTCCGCCGCCCAGCCGGGACTCAAGCCTGCGGCTGTTCCCGCTCCAGTTCCCGGCTGAGCGCAACCAGCCGGTCCAGCTTCTCCCGCACCAGGCCGGAGCGGATCAGCTCCCGGGCGCGTTCCGCGCCCGCCTTGAAATCCTTCGCCGCGCCCGAGACCACCAGCACGGCCGCGGCGTTCATGAGCACGGCGTCCAGCTTGGGGCCGGATTCGCCCGCGAAGACCGATTTCAAGATCGCCGCATTCTCGTCCGCATCCCCGCCACGGACGTCCTCCGGCCGGGACAACTTCAAGCCGAAATCCTCGGGCGTGACCGTGTAGGTCTTCACCTCGCGCCCGGTCCACTCGCTGACCACGCTCGGACCGGTGAGGGATAATTCATCCAGCGTGCCGTGGCCGTGCACCACCATGGCCCGCTTCAGGCCCAGCTGGCCCAGCACCCGCGCCATCTTTTCCGTCAGGCTCTTGTCGTACACGCCCAGCACCTGCACATTGGCGTGAGCCGGGTTGGCCAGGGGGCCGAGCAGGTTGAAAATGGTCCGCAACCCCAGCTCGCGGCGCGGCGCGGCGGCGTGCTTCATGGCCAGGTGGAAGGCCGGCGCGAACAGGAACCCGATGCCCACCTCATCCATGCAGCGCTTGACCTGGGCCGGCGTCAGTTTCAGGCTCACGCCCAGGCGCTCCAGCACGTCCGCGCTGCCGCAGCGGGAGGACACCGCGCGGTTGCCGTGTTTGGCCACGGTGAACCCCGCGGCCGCGGCCACGAACGCCACGGCCGTGGAAATGTTGAAGGTCTGCCCCTGGTCCCCGCCCGTGCCGCAGGTGTCCAGGATCAGCTCTTCGGCCTGGTTCAGGCCGTCGCTTTCCACGGCCACGGCCTTGCCGCGCACCTCAAAGGGCGCGGCCAGCGCGCGCATGGCCAGCGCGCAGCCGGTGATCTCCTCCACGGTCTCGCCCTTCATGCGCAGGGCGGTGATGAATGCGCCGATCTGCGCCGGCGTGGCTTCGCCGCTCATGATGATCTCCATGACCTGGCGGGCTTCGTCCTGCGTCAGGTCCTGGCGGTTGACCACCCTGGCCAGCATCGCTTGGATCATGGCTTGCCTCCCTGAATGGCCGCGAGCACGTCGGCCACGTGGCCGGCCACCTTCACCGGCGAATAGACGCGCGCGATAACGCCTTGGGGATCGATGACAAACGTCGAGCGCACCACGCCCAGGCCCTCGCGCCCCATGAATTTTTTCTTCTGCCACACGCCGTAGGCTTTCAAGGTTTTCAGCTCCGGGTCGGAGAGCAGCGTGAACGGCAATTTATATTTGGCCAGGAAGCGACCGTGACTTTCCTGGGTATCCTTGGAAACGCCGATGATCACGGCCGCGAGAGCCGAAAAATCGCGGGCGCGGTCGCGGAAATCGCAGGCTTCCCGCGTGCAGCCGGGCGTATCGTCCTTGGGATAAAAATACAGCACCACGGTCTGGCCGCGGAAATCTTTCAGCGCAACCGGCTTGCCCTGTGCAGTGGGCAGGACAAAATCCGGAGCCACGTCACCGACTTTGGGGAGGGACATGGAGGTTCTCCTGGATAAAGATAGGGTTTGAACTCGAATTATACCAGCGGACACCTTCGGCGCAAGGGAATATCTTTTCAGTCCTGACCCCCTCCCCCTTGCGGGGGGAGGGCGAGGGAGAGGGTGGTCAGGTTCGATCGCTCAGACCGCAGAACGGTTCACACCCGCCCCTTCATCCCCTCCCCTCAAGCGAGGGGAGAAAATAAGGAATGAGGGGAGCGGAAGGGGCCACTGATCCGGACGGTTCCATCATGCAAATCAAAATACATTTGCGGTCGCGGGGGCCTTTGAGCTAATATCATCCTACCCGGAGGAAAACGCATGCCGCGCTGGAAAAACCTTCTGCATCCCGAAATCTGGCTGGGTCTGGCGGCGCTCCTGCTCTTCTCCCTGCCGTTCTTTTTAAGCGACCTGGACCTCACCCTGGCCAGGTTCTGGTACCGCGACGGCTGGGGCCTGGGCGACCAGCAACCCTGGCTCGCGTTGTACAAATTCGGGACCTGGCCCGGTCTGATTCTCTCCGCGGCAGCCCTGGTGGCCTTGTTTGGCTCCTGGATCTGGCCGGGCTGGCGGAACCGGCGGCGCAGCGCGGCCCTGGTGGTGCTCACGCTGCTGATCGCGCCCGGACTGCTGATCAACGCGCTGGGCAAGGATTATTGGGGCAGGCCCAGGCCGCGGGACGTGCTGACCTTTCAAGGCCAGCAGGAATTCCGCCGCATTCACCAGCCCGCGGGCCCGGGCCAAGGCGAGTCCTTCCCCTGCGGCCACGCCTCGGTGGGCTTCCTGTTCGTCAGTCTGTACTTTGTCGCCCGCCGCCGCGAGCTCCGCTGGGCCGCTCTGGGAACGGGCCTGGGTTATGGCGCCCTGCTCGGCGTGGCGCGCATGGCCCAGGGCGGACATTTCGCCTCGGACGTCCTGTGGTCAGGCGGTCTGACCTATTTGACCGCCGCGGTCCTGCATCATGTGGTGCTGCCGCCTGTGCCTGACCCCGGGGCGCCTGCGCCTCCGCCGCCTCCACCGGCAGATCCGCGGCAGAAGCTCATGGGCTGGATTCTGCTCGCGTCATCGCTCGTCCTGCTGACCGGTTTCTTCCTCCTGGCTTCCCCTTTTACTAAAACCTGGTCCGGCGCCGTGGAAGGTTCACCGGACTTGACGGCAATCCGCCTCATACTGCCGGCCGGAGCCGAGGAAATCCGTGTGGACCACGCCGATCAAGATCCGGCCGTGACCGTGAAAGCCGAGGTGCGCGGGTTCGGGTTCCCGAAGCTGGACCTGCTGGGAAGTTTCACCGCGTCCGCTCAGGGAACCACCCTCGCCGCGGCGCTGAATCTCCGCTTCAACCGGGTGACCACCGAGCGTACCGGCCGGATCGAAATTAAAGTCCGCCGTTCCCTGGCCATCGGCCTAGAAGCCACGGGCGCGAACCGCGATTTCCGGCTGGGCGAGCACGCGGGCGCCGGCCGGTGGGAGGAGCTTCGCATCGAGACGCCCCGCGGACGCGTTTGGTTCTGGGGCCGGCCGGGCGCGCGGATCAGCGGGCCGGTGTGGCTGCAGTCCCGCCGCGGCACGGTCCAGGTTTTCCTGGAAGACCTGCAGGACCCGGGCCGTCCGGAGTGGGACCTGGGATCGGAACGCGGGACGGTCCTGATCACGGCCGTGCAGCGGACCGCCACGGACCAGCCGCTCAAGCTGCGGGCATGGTCGAAAACCGGGAATGTGGTTTTCGACGGGACCATCAGTCCGGCGTGCGGTTTGAACCTGCGCTGGGACGAAGGCGACGGGCGCTCGAGCCTGTCCGCCAAAGGGACCTGGCTTCAGGAAGGCAATCAATTTCTGGGTCCGGCCGGATTGGACCGGCCGCACTACCAAGTGTATCTGGCGACGTCCAGCGGGCTGCTGGGGGTGAAAGTGAAGCAGGGCGAAGGTGAAGCCGTGGCCGCCTGGCCCACGCCGACCATCACGGCCACGCCGTGGCGGGGCGACCACGCCGGTATGATGGAGATCCAGCTCGAACCCACGCCCACGCCGCGGCCGCCCAGCTGGGTCGAACAGGAATTGATTGACCTGCCCACTGGCGACCAGCAGAAACCCTGACTTCTCCGCAGTCATTGCGGGGTGCGAGGCGACGCGGCAATCCTAATTCCGGAAATAAACAAGATTGCTTCGCTCTCCCCAGAGGGATCGCTCGCAATGACCCAGGTCAATTTAAAATTTGATCCGGCCCTGCTGGTAGCCCCGCAGGAGCAGGTAGCGCGCGGTCACGGGTACGATGCGGATCAGCACATACCCCGGGCTGGAAGGGCCTGCTGGAAAATATTTCTCCCAGTCATCCCGCCAAAATTTTTTCTTAAGGTCGAGGTCTGTCACGACTTCGGCTGTCCCGCTGATCGTGGCCCAGCTTTTATCCGGCCGGCTGAAGTAAACGCACACCCGCGGATCTTTCTGGATCTCCTTGAGTTTCTGCTCGCTGGCATCCGTGCAGAACCAGACCTCTTCCACCATGGGCAGGCGCAGGCATTCCATGGTCCTGGCTTGAGGAAACCCATCCAGCCCCGTGGTGACTAAAGCCGCGGTCTCGCACGCGTCAACGACTTCCCATAGTTTCTGCCGGGTAGCATCCATCTCATTCACCTCGCTCGGTTGATTTCCCTTCAAATCAAGTGCGGCAGGAGCCGCGTGGCCAGGGACAGCACGATCAGGAACCCCATCAGATCCGTGACCGTGGTCAGGATCGGGCCGGAGGCGATGGCCGGGTCCAGATTTAAGCGTTTGATCAGGAGCGGCAAGCCGCTGCCCATGCACACCGCGATGATCGTATTCATCCACAGGCTCACGGCCGCCACGCCGCCCAGCCAGGCTTGGCCTTTCCATAAATATGCCACCAAGCCGATCTCCGTGCCCAGGATCAGGCCGTTGATGAAACCGATCCGAGCCTCCTTGCTGATCACCCGCCAGAATTCCCGCGGGCTGGTGCGGTTCAAGGCCAGGTCGCGGATGGACACGGCCACGGCCTGCATGCCCGAAACGCCGCTCATGTCGGAAATGATGGGAAGAAAAACCGCCAGCGCAATCACCGCCTGCAGGGTGTCGGTGTACAGCGCGATCACCGAAGCGGCGATCAGGTTCAGCACGATGTTCAGCGAGAGCCAGGTGATGCGGCGCCGCACGATCCCGAACACCGGCAGGTCCCGGGTCTCGTCCGTGTCCAGCCCCTGCATTTTCAGGATCTCGTCCGTGGCGATCTCCCGGGTCAGGCCCACCAAGCTGTCGGCCGTGATCACGCCCAGCAGGCGTTGTCCGTCGTCCACCACGGGCAGGGCCAGATAGCGGTAGCGGTGGAACTGGCGCGCGACTTCCTCCTTGCTGGCGCTGTGATGCACGAACTGCACCTGGCTGAGCTTGAGGTCCGCCAAAACCTGTTCCGGACGGCGGGTCACCAGGTCGCGCAGCTGCAGGACGCCGGTCAGGGTGCCGTTGCGGTCCACCGTATAGACGTAGGTGGCGCCGCCTTCCTTCAGGCGGCGGAGCTGGGCTCTCAGGCTCCGCATGGCCTGGCGCACGGTCAGGTTCTCGCGCAGCGCGACAAATTCCGTGGCCATCAGGCCGCCGGCGCTGTCTTCGGCGAACGCGATCAGGCGGCGGGCTTTGGCGGCCTGGCGCGGAGACCAGTTGGCCAGGATCGCGTCGGTTTTCGCCTGCGGCAAATCGCCCAGGACGTCGGCGGCCTCGTCGGACGCCATCTCGCGGACGATCCCCGAGGCCACTTCGGGCTCCAGCGCGCCGACCACTTCGGCCTGGTCCCGCTCGTTCAGCTCTCCCACGATCTCCGCCGCGGTCTCGTGATTGAGCATTTCAAGCAAAGCGAGGCGGTCGGACTCTTCCAGCCGGGCGACCAGGCGCGCGGCGTCCATGGGATGGAGGCCGGCCATGGCGGCCTTGACCGCGGATTCCTCGCCCTCGCGCAGCTGGCGGGTCACGGTCTCGAGCAGATCCGCGCCGGTGGTGGTGTTCAGGATATCGCCCATGCTTTTCCCTCAGAATAACGGCAGCTGTTCACCAGCCGCCGGATACGTCACGCGGGAATCCTTGACCTCCGCGCCAGGGGTCAGCGCGTGTTCCTGCGGATCCAGTTCAGGGTGCAGGTGCCAGACCGAATAGCCCCGCGCCAGCAGCCAGTCGGAAAGAAAGCGGCGGTGGCATTTCCGCCAGTCCGCCTCGGCGCACACCAGCGCCACCCAGCCCAGTTCGGCCAGGGCCGCCAGGCGGGCCAGGCCGCGCCCGGCCTCGGCGCTCAGCAAATAATCCGCGTACGGCCGCCATTCGCGCGGCAGGCCGGTGTTGGGCGACTGGGGCGGCAGCGGCCGGTTCTTTCCGCCCAGTTCCTTGAGATGATGATACGCGATGCCGACCGCGGGCAGCCGTTCGGCCAGCGTCTCCCGGTTAAACTGCGGGTGCCGGCGTGAGTGCGGGACGCTGCGGATGTCCACCACGGTCTGGACGCCATGGCGCCGCAGCAGGGAGATGAACGTCTCCAGGGCCAGGGTGGAATGCCCCAGCGTGTATATCCTTCGTTGACCGCGCTTTCCCGTGTCCCCCATACCGTTCCCGCCAGGCGGAGCTTCCTCTCCTCGGGTTTCATCGCCTTGAAAAGCAAGCTGGTGATTCTTTTCCCTATTCCCGTTTTGCCGGACCGCACACCGGGCAATCGGCCGCGGGTTGAAACCCGACCTCCCGCCAGCGCTGGTCCAGCGCGTGATACACCAGCAACCGGTTGGTAAGCAGACGGCCGATGCCCAGCAGGCATTTGACGGCTTCGGACGCCTGAATGATGCCGAGCAGACCGGCCACGCTGCCCAAAATTCCTCCGGACGCCTGGTCCGGAACCAGCGCGGAAGGCGGCGGCGACTGGAACAGGCAGCGGCAGCACCCGCTCGCGCCCCCGGGAACATACGTAAACGTCTGCCCTTCAAATCCGCGGACGCCGGCGTGGCTGAACGGTTTGCGCCCCCGCACGCAAACATCGGAGATCAGGAATTTCGTGCTGAAATTGTCCGACGCGTCCAGCACGAAACCGTACTCCGCGGCCAGGCGCGGCAGGGTTTCCTCCGTGGCCCGCAGGTCCAACTGGTCCAGCCGGAGACCGGGATTGAGATCCCGGAGTTTCGCGGCGGCGGATGCGGTTTTCGGCTTGCCCAGGTCGGGCGTGGCGTGCAGGATCTGCCGCTGCAGGTTGGAGCATTCCACGCGGTCGGCGTCCAGCAATCCCAGCCGCCCGACGCCCGCGGCGGCCAGGTACCAGGCGGCCGCGGAACCCAGGCCTCCCAGGCCGATGACGAGAACCGACGCCTGGAGCAAACGCACCTGTCCCTCGGGGCCGATCTCCGGCAGCGCCAGCTGGCGCGCGTATCGTTCGTTCTGTTCAGGGGTCAGAAAAGCGGAGGCGTTCACTTCATCAGCGTGGATTTGGAATAATCCAGCTTATAGTCCAGAAAAAAGGTCTTGAGAATATCCCGGCCGGTTTCCGTGACTTCCAGGAACTGCACACCCGCGATATATTTTTTTCCGCTCTGATGCTGGCACCAGGCTACCCGGGAAAAAACCGCGACCGGAATACAGCCCTTTTCAGGGCAGACCTGGCCGTCGAATTGACGCAGTTTTTTGCTCGCGTCTTCGGGCACGAGCAGGGTCAGCAGCAATTGCTGGTCCTTGTCCAGTTTCTTGTCGCACGACATGGCCAGACCTTCAACTCCCAGGTCATCCGAAACGGTCTCAAATGCCATGGAGAGTTTCTCGCGGTTCACCAGCATGAATTGGATGCCGAGGGTCAGGGGAATACGGGGATAACGACGGCGCTCCGCCGCGGCTTGGCCATGATATTGAACGGGATTCATCTGGCGTCACTCCTTGCCCAAAGAGGGGTAAACCTTCTGGCTCAACCGCCGGGCCGCCCAAATGTTACCACGGCTTTTTTGAGGGAGCAAAGCCTTTTTTTCAGAACCCGCATCCCTGGAGCGGCAAACGGCGCGGCAGTCGGCGGCTCGCGCCGGCGGATTATTCCGTTACTTTTAGCACCGGAATTTGTTATGATGTTAGCTTGACGTATGCCTCCCACCCGCAGAAAACACTCCCGGACCCGTCCTTCCTCCGGCCGTAGGCCGGCGCGGCGCCGTGCGTCCGCGCCAGGCCCTTCCTGCTCCATCATGCAGACCCTCTATGACCAGGTGTGCGGCGAGGACCGGCTGTATCTCTTTACCCGCACCGTGGACCAGAGTCCGGTCGCGGTCATGGCCGCCTCTCCGCAGGGATTGATCGAATACGTCAACCCCCGCTTCTCCCAAATCAGCGGACGTCAGATCAAGCAATTAACCGGCCAGCGCCTGCCCCTCCTGGCCAAAACAGGAACCAGCCTCTGGGAAGCCCTGTGGGACAAAGTCCGTCCCTTGCGTGAATGGCAGGGCGAACTGCAGGCCGCGGACGCGGATCCGCCCGCGAGCTGGGGATCGGTTTCGATCCGGCCGGTCCGGAACGCGCGCGGCCGGCTCACCCACGTCCTGATCTTTCTGGAAGATATCACCCGCCAGAAACAGTCCGAAGCCATGATCGAACACCTCTCCCACTACGATTCCCTGACCGACCTCCCCAACCGCGAACATTTCATCCTCCGCCTCACCGCGGCCCTGGACGCCGCTAAAAAGCAGGGGCACCAGGTGGGGGTGGCCATCGTGGGCCTGGACCGTTTCAAGCTGATCAACAACACCCTGGGGCACACGGCGGGCGACCGGGTGATCCGCAGCGTGGGCCACCGCCTGCGGGACCAGGTGGACGACAAAACCGTGATCGCCCGGATGGGCGGAGATGAATTCATTCTGCTCTTTCCCAAGCTGGACCATTTCCGCCAAGCCACCCAGCAGTGCCTGGAAATTCTCTCCGCGTTCACCCAGCCCTTCCAGGCGGGCGATCAGGAGGTCTATGTCAAGGCCAGCATGGGCGTGAGCCTGTTCCCGGAGGATGGGGAGGACCCCCAGACACTCATTAAAAACGCGGACGCCGCCCTCAACGAGGCCAAACAGACCGGCCGCAACCACCATAAATTCTACACGGCCAAGCTGGATACCGCCGCGCCCGAACAGCTCTTCATCGAAACGTCCCTGCGGCAGGCCCTGGAGCGCGAGGAGTTCGTGGTGTACTACCAGCCCCAGGTTAATTACGCCACCAACCAGATCATCGGCTGGGAGGCCCTGCTGCGCTGGCAGCACCCCAAGCTGGGGCTGCTCGCTCCCGACCGCTTCATCGGCCTGGCCGAAGAGACCGGGCTGATCGTGCCGCTGGGACTCTGGGCCCTGCGCACCGCCTGCCGCCAGGTGCGTCACTGGCAGCTGGCCGGATTCCCGGAGCTGAGGATCGCCGTCAACCTCTCCGCCCGGCAGATCCTGGAGCCGGAGCTGGTCGAGGCCGTGCTGGGCATCTGCCGGGAAGTGGACCTGGATCCGCGGTTTCTCGAGCTGGAAATCACGGAGAGCATCTTCATGGAAGATTCCACGGTCACCAAGATGATCCTGCAGTGGCTGCGGAAAAAGGGCGCGAGCATCGCCATTGACGATTTCGGCACCGGCTACTCTTCGCTCACCTACCTGAAGCAATTCCCGATCAGCGTGCTCAAGATAGACCGCTCCTTCATCAAGGACTGCCTGAGCAACCCGGACGACGCGGCCCTCGTCGCCACCATCGTGTCCATTGCCCGCAACCTGGACCTGCGCCTGATCGCCGAAGGCGTGGAGACCAAGGAACAGCTGGACTTTCTGCAGTCCCTCGGCTGTCAGGAATTCCAGGGCTTTTTCTTTTCACGCCCCCTGCCGGCCTCCGAATGCCTGCCCCGTCTTAAGTCGGGCCTGGTTCTACCGTCCTCCCGCCCGGCGTAGCCCCTGCCCATATGACCGCCGCCCCGGTCCCCGAACGCGTGCGTCTGTCCAAGCTGATGGCCGCGCGCGGCTTGTGTTCCCGCCGCGAAGCGGACGAACTGATCAGCCGCGGCTGGGTGCTGGTGGACGGCGCGCCGGTCACGGTGCTGGGCACGAAGATCTCCCCGGCCCAGCAGATCACCCTCTCCCCGCAGGCCCAGGCCAGCGTCCGGCGCAGCGTGACCATCCTGCTGAACAAACCCCTGGGCTATGTCTCCGGCCAGCCGGAGCCCGGCATGCCGGCCGCCATCACCTTGATCTGTCCGGAGAACCGCTTTGCCGGCGACCGTCTGCCCCTGCATTTTTCAGCCGCGCACCTCGCGCATCTGGCGCCGGCCGGGCGCCTGGACATTAATTCCCAGGGATTGCTGGTGCTGACCCAGGACGGCCGGATCGCCCGCCAGCTGATCGGCAGCGTCGGACGGATCGAAAAAGAGTATTTGGTGCGGGTGAACGGCCGGGTGACGCCCCAGACGCTGGACCGGCTGCGTCACGGGCTGACCCTGGACGGAAAAAAACTGCTGCCAATCCAGGTGCGCCAGCTGGACGCGGGTTATCTGCAGATGGTCCTGCGGGAGGGGCGCAAGCGGCAGATCCGGCGCATGTGCGAGGCCGTGGGGCTGGAGGTCGTCGGGTTGAAGCGGGTCCGCATCGGCCGGGTGGTGCTGGGCAATCTGCCGGTGGGCCAGTGGCGCTACCTGGGCCCGGATGAACGGTTCGCGTAGAACGGTCTAAGGCTGGACTTTCACTTCCAAAATTTCGCTCATGTCCGTTTCGTTGCCTTCGCGGTCAAGGGCCGTGACCCCAAACCGCCATATCCCAGGTTCCAGATCCGGCAAATACACGAAATTCCGCTGCGTGGAACGCTTGGTCGCGCGCTGTAACGTCTTTTGCGTGCCCTTGACCTGGTAAAAATGGTAGCGCCGCCACAGCATGCCGTCTATCCAAAAAACCAGCACGCCGGCGGGCAGTCGCAGGTACTGGGGTTGGGGCGGCGGCGTCTTGAGCTCGGAGAACACCTTGTTCATCTGGGACACGCCGGTTTGAACATTCAATAGTTTCATTTCGGCGTCCTCGGCCTGCTTTTGAAATTGCGCGGCCTGGACCTGGGCGGCGCGGAGCTGGCTCTCGGCCGCGCCCAAGCGCCGGTGCACCCCCTCGATGCCTTCGTACCACACGACCGAAAGTAAAATACCCGCCGCGCCGCAGACAACCAACAGCCACCACGCCCGCGCTTGCTTGATGGCGGCCTGGAGCCGCGAGGATGGCGGCGCGGATTTGGCCGCGGCCGGATGGACAGTGGCCGGCAGAGCGGGAGCGGAGGACGGTTTGGCGCCGGTCCTGGCAGGCTGAATTTCGCGGGCAGGAACCAGAGGCAACTGAACCGGGCCGGACTGTTCAGGGGCAGAGGGAGGCACCGGAGCGGACGCCGGGGCGGCGACAGGCGCTGGAGCAGGCGGTTGCGCTGGAGCGGATGCCGGGGCGGCGACAGACGCTGGAGCAGACGGCTGGGCCGGAGCAGGCGCCGGGACGGCGACAGACGCTGGAGCAGGCGGCTGGGCCGGAGCAGGCGCCGGAGCAGGCGGCTGGGCCGGAGCAGGCGGTTGCGCTGGAGCGGATGCCGGGGCGGCGACAGGTGCTGGAGCAGGCGGTTGCGCTGGAGCAGGCGCCGGGGCGGACCCGGGCTCTGGTTTGGGTGTTAAGGAAGACAGCGCATCCACCCAAACCGAATCAGGCGAATCCGCGGATTTGGCCGGCGCCGGCGATCCGGCGCCCGTTTCGTCGGACTTGGGTTTGGGGTCAACTGGCGCAGACCCGGCCGCCGCAGACGGAAGTGGCTCTTCTTCCAGTGCCTGGATCCAGTCGTCCTTTGATTCAGGCTGGTCTACAGCCGGACGCGCCGGTTTCTCCGGCGCCTTCAACGGTTTTACTGGTTCCGCGGGCGGCGTCGAAACCTGGTACCAATCATCCGGCAAATTCATGGGAAAAACGACCGCCGCTTGGGGCTTGGACGGTTCTTCAGGAAGCCTCGGCCTGGTGAGGTACGGTGTGGCAGGCTTTGGGGGAATAGGCGCCGCGCCGGGCCGCGCCACAGGGCGAGGCGCTGCCGGTCCGGTGGACTTCACAGCCGGCGGCGGAGCAGCCGGACGTGACGCAGGCGGAACAGCCGGCCGGGCTGGCGGCGTGACAGCGGATTTGGACCATGCCGGCGGAGTCACGGGCCGCGGTTTCGCCGGCTGGATGGAAGCGCCTCCGCCGCTGACCGGACGGCGGGGAGGAACAGGCGCGGCTTTTTTATGGGGCGTTTCTTTTCCAGGACGTTCGGGCTTCCCGCTCATGACCCCTTCCTTATTCAACCCGTGGAGCCCCCCGGGCAAAGCCCGGGGTACCAACTGCACCCCTCCCTACCCCCTCTTGGCGACATCCCCGGAGCAGCGATTCCGCATTCACCCCCGAGCAAACTCGGGGTGCCCTGCGGAGGGAATGACATCAATGATACGGAAAATCCGCCAAGAATCAACTGCTAATCAGCGGAACGGAAGCAGCGCTCGATTTCATCCGCCGCGGCGGCCAGGTCCGCGCCAGGAACCCAGTGGATCGTGACGCCGCGTCGCTCCATGCGGCGGAACCACGTTTCCTGCCGTTTGGCCAAATGCCCGATCTCGAGCGCAAGCCGGCGGAACAAATCCTCTTCATCGCGGATCGTTCCCAGGAGAAAATCCGCCACATAGCGGTATTCCAAACCCAGGCCGCGCAGGCGCTCCCAGGTCACGCCCTGGTCGCGCAGACCGGCCACTTCCGCGATCATGCCCGCGTCCAGCCGCTCGCGCAGGCGCTCGGCGATGCGTTCGCGCAGCCGGCCGCGGTCCCAGCGCACGCCCGCGACGTAGGGTTCCACGCGGGGGCGGCCGCCAGGCTTCCTGCCCTGGCTGGCCACGGCGATCTCGAGGGCGCGGACGAGGCGCTCCCGGTCCGTCAGATCGGTCTGGTTGTGCAAACCCGGCTTTACGCTCCGCAAGCGTTCGGCCAGGGCTTCCAGGGGCAAGGCGGCCAGTTCCGCGCGCAAGGCCGGATCAGGTGGGGTTTCGATCAGCGGATAATCCCGGAGCACGGACTCCAGGTACAAGCCGGTTCCGCCCACGAGGACGGGCAGACGGGACCGCCGCCGGATCTCCTCGAAGACCGCGTAGAATCCTTGCTGAAAATGGTAGACGCTGAACTCCTCGGACAGGTCCGCGCAGTCTATCAGATGGTACCGCACCGAGCGGCCGCCCTTGGTATAGGCGTCCAGGTCCTTGCCCGCGCCCAAATTCAGCCCGCGGTAGACCTGCCGCGAATCCGCCGAGATCACTTCCCCGCCCAAACGCAGGGCCAGTTCCACACCCAGCCGCGTCTTGCCCGAGGCCGTGGGGCCGAGGATCACGAGCAGGTTAGGCATGACGGCCTGCCTTCTGTGCCTGACGCGGCTCCCGCCCCAGCGCATCGGCCAGTGCTGCGGACAGCAGCGGATAGGAGAAATGGAAACCGCACCTCTGCAGCACTGCCGGCTTGACCCGCTGGCCTCCGCTGAACAACTCCGCCATGTCCCCCACTCCCAGCCGCAGCAGCGGCCCGGGAATCCGCAGCCAGGAGGGCCGGCGCAAAGCGCGTCCCAGTGCCCGGCAGAACTCCCGCATGCGCACAGGTTCAGGCGCGGTCAGGTTGACAGGCCCCTGGACTTTTAGATCCTCCAGCACCCAGGCCAGCGCGGCAGCGACATCCTCAAGATGGATCCAAGACAGCCACTGCTGTCCGGAACCCAGAGGACCGCCTAAAAACCATTTGAATACCGGCGCCAGGCGGCTGAGCGCGCCTCCGCCAGGCCCCAGGACCAGGCCCAGCCGGGCGAGGGCCACGCGGGTCTGCGGGCTTCGGGCTTGCAGGGCTTCGGCCTCCCAGGCCTGGCAAACCCCGGATAAGAACCCTCTGCCCGAGGCTGATCGTTCGTCCAGCTCAGCCTCGCCGCCGGAACCATAGTATCCCACTGCCGAGGCATTCACGAAAATCCTGGGTCTCTCCGGCAACTGGTCCAGGGCCCGGACCAGAACACGGGTCGCATCCACGCGGCTTTGCAGGAGGCGCTGTTTTCGTTGCCGGGTCCACGGCCACTGCGAAAGGGGTTCACCGGCCAGATTGATGACCGCTTCCACGCCGCGCAGGGCGCGCACCCAGTCTCCGGGCGTGCGTCCGTCCCAAACCGCCTCGGTCACCTGGTCCTGCCCGGCGAATCGCCCGGACCGGCGGGTCAGCATCACCAGCGCATGCCCGGCGCCGCGCAGGCGGGTAAACAGCGCGCGTCCGATGAAGCCAGTGGCGCCTGCCAGCGCGATGTTCATCCGGCCGCGCCGGTTTTCGCGTTTTGCCGCTGCCGCAGGCGCTGGTAGGCAGCCAGAGCCCTGGCCCGGCCCGCGCCGTGCGCGATGATCGGCGCCGGATAGTCCCGACCCAGCCGGACCCCGGCCGCTGCCAGCACGCTTTCCGGCGCCTCCCACGGCCGGTGGATCCAGCGGTCAGGCAGTTTTTTCAGTTCCGGCACCCAGCGCCGGACATACGCGCCGCGCGGATCAAAGCGCTTGCCCTGCAGGCTGGGGTTGAAGACGCGGAAATAGGGGGCCGCGTCCGCGCCGCAGCCAGCCACCCACTGCCAGCCCAGGGTATTGTTCCCCAGGTCCGCGTCCACCAGCGTGTCCCAGAACCAGCGCGCTCCGGTCTGCCAGGGGATCAGCAAATGCTTGGTCAGAAACGAGGCCGCGATCATGCGCACGCGGTTGTGCATCCAGCCCGTGGCCCAGAGCTCACGCATGCCCGCGTCCACCAGGGGATAGCCGGTCAGGCCCTGCTGCCAGGCGCGCAGATGCCCGGGCTGGGAGACCCAGGGGAAGAACTTGAACGGTTCCCGCAGAGGCTCCTCGGGAGTGCGCGGGAAATGCCCCAGGAGGTAATGAGCGAACTCACGCCAGCCGAGCTGGCGTAAGAACGCACTGGCGCCTGCCTGCCGGGCCTGGGCGCGCACCGCCTCCCAGACGCGGCGCACGCTGATCTCACCCCAGGCCAGGTGCGGCGAAAGACGCGAAGTGCCCGGCTGGGCCGGAAGGTCCCGCGTCCGCTCGTAACCGTCGAGCGCGGCGCGCAGGAACCGGCGCACGGCCTTGACCGCCCCGGCCTCGCCAGGCTGCCAGGCAGTCCTCAACCCGCCGGCCCAATCCGTCCTCGGCAGAAGCGTCCAGTCCGCCAGCTGGTCCGTGGCCGGCCACGCGTCAGGATGATTCCATTGCCTGGGAGCCAGGACCGGCCGCTGGACGCCGGACAGCGCCAGTCCGCGCTTCCAGAAAGCGGAAAAGACCTGCACGGGTCTTCCAGCCGCCGTGCGGATCGCATCCCGGGGGAAAAGCAGGTTGGGTTCGAACCGCTCCACCTGCCAGCCGCGGGCCTGCAGGGCCGCGGCCAGCGCGTCCTCCTGCCGCGCGGCCTCGGGGTCCGGGTCGCGAACCCAGCACACGCGGCGGCTGCCGGTCTCGCGGCCCAGGGCCGAGAGCGCGGAAAGCGGCGCGCCCTGGCGCAGGACCAGGCGCGAACCCCGCTCCCCGAGGCTCTCCTGCAGGCTCAAGAGGGAGTGATGCAGCCACCATTGGCTGGCCGCGCCTGGCGCCCATCCAGGCCGGACCGGGAGCGGCCACAAAAAGACCGGGATGACGGGTCCGGCGCTTTCGGCCGCGGCCCGCAAGGCCGGCTGGTCGTCCAGCCGCAGATCGCGCCGGAACCAGACCAGCGTCGCGCCGGAGCGTGTGCGTTGCTTAGGCATGATTGCGCAGCATCAATTCCTTGGGATGGGGGTTGAGGTAATACTGCTCGCATAAGTAAGCCACCTGCCGCCGGGTCACATAATGCTTGAGCAGGGTCAGGGGCACCACCAGAGGCACAAGCGCGCGGCGGTAGTCCTCGATCACCCGCAGCAGGTCCTGTTTCTCCTCCGGGCCCAGGCTGTCCTTCAAGTAGCCCAGGATGTGCTGGAGCACATTGGTCTGCCGGGCTGTCGTGGCTTTGACCGCCAGGGCGTCCATGAACACGCGGGTGTACTCCTCCAGGAACGCCTGCGGCGGATGTTTTTTGACGTCAGCCACCAATTTGCCCAGGACCTGGTAGTGTTTGGGGCTGTGGGACATGATCAGCAATTTCTGGCGGGTGTGGAACGCCACCATGGCGCCCCGGGTAAAACGCGCGCCCAACTGCCGCAGACGGTAGTAGCTGAAGACCCGTTCAATGAAGTTCTCGCGCAAAGGCAGGTCATGCAGCCGGCCTTCTTCCTCCACCGGCACCAGGGGAAAGCGCCGCAGGAACGCGCCGGCAAAGGCGCCGGACCCGCTGCCCGCCACCTGCCCCTTTTCATTATATATTTTGACCCGGAATGCGCCGGAGCTTGGAGAGTCGCTCTTGAAAATGAAACCGCACAATTCCTCGCGTTCCAGGCGGCCCAGGCGCTCTTCCGCGTAGTCCCGCATGGCCCTCGTCCAATCCTTGCCGGTCTTGTTCCCCACCAGCCGCGGACTCTTGAGATCGCCCACCAGGCGCACGGCCTCGCGCGGCACGCCCATGCCCACTTCCACCTCAGGGCACACGGGCACCCATTCGAAATAGGCGCCCAGCACGTCCGTGAGATAACGGTCGCGCTTATGTCCGCCGTCAAAGCGGACCGAATCGCCGAGCAAACAGCGGCTCACGCCGACCTTGATCTTGCCTTCCAGGGGCTCCGCCGGGCGGCAGGGTTTGGGCGTTTGCATGCTGCACCTCGGTCTTGGGAATGGCCTATCCTCGCTTATTAGCCTCGATTCTGTCAAGCGGGAGAAGCCAAGAGCTATCGCGGCCCGCTTACCGAGATTTTGTTTTTTCTGGCGGCCTGGAAATATGTGATAATATGGTTGGCAACACAGTTTTTTCCAGGAGCCGCCCATGCCCGATCCCATCACCATCCACGTCGTGTCCGAAACGGCCTACATCATGAAAGGCCAGGGCGTGCACACGGCCTTCGTGGACTGCGTGGACCTGCTGAAAAGCCGGCCGGACGTGCGCGTGGTGGTGAACCAGGAAGGCTGGGGCGACCTGATGCACGCGCACACCTACGGCCCTTACTATTTCTGGAAGGGGCGCAAATACCGCGGCCGCCGCGTGTACACGGTGCACGTGATCCCGGATTCCATCAAGGGCTCCCTGCCCGCCTGGAAGTTCTTCATGCCCTTCGTGCGCTGGTACTTCCGCCGGGTCTACTCCTACGCCGACGTCTGCATCGCGATCTCGCCCATGGTGGAAGAGGCCATCCGCGGCCTCGGGGCCAAGACCCGCATCGTGCGCATCGGGAACCCCATTCACCTCGAAAAATTCGCGGCCACCCCCGAACGCCGGGCCCAGGGCCGCCAGCTCCTCGGCCTCGCGGAGGACGCCTTCGTCATCCTGGGCGTGGGCCAGCTGGAAGGCCGCAAGGGCGTCGAGGATTTCCTCACCATCGCGGAGTCCATGCCCGACGCCACTTTTGTCTGGGCGGGCGGCCGGCCGTTCGGCCTGATGACCGAAGGCATCGCCAAGCTCAACCGCCGCATCGCGGCGGCCGGGCCGCACGTCAAGTTCCCCGGCCTGTTCGAGCTGGACCAAATGCCCCTGATCTACAACGCCGCGGACATGCTGCTCTTCCCCAGCTACCAGGAGAACTGCCCGCTGGTGCCGATCGAAGCCGCGGCCGCGGGTCTGCCGGTGATCTACCGGGATATTCCCGAATACGTCAAGCTGTACGAAAACCCCTACCTCAAGGCGCGCGACACCGCCGAATTCATCACCCTGGCCAAGCGCTTGCAGCAGGATCCCACCTTCCGGACCATGGGCAAGGAAATTTCCCGCCAATTGCTGAACCAGTTCGAAAAGCAAGGCATCCGCGAACGCCTGCTGGCCCTCTACCGCGAAGTGCTGGCCGCAAGTCCCAAACGCTGACCGCTTCCCGCATGGAGCGCGTGGACCTCACCGTGATCGGCGCCGGCGCCGTGGGCTTGGCGATCGCCGCCAGGCTGGCAGGCCCTGGCCGCCTGGTCGCGGTCTGCGAACAGCATGCCAGTTTCGGCCAGGTAACTTCCAGCCGCAACAGCGAGGTCATCCACGCCGGCCTCTATTATCCCACCGGCTCGCTCAAGGCCCGGCTGTGCGTGGCCGGCAATCCCCTGACCTACGCCTTCTGCCAGCGGCATGGCATCCGGCACGCCCGCACGGGCAAGCTGATCGTCGCCACCTGTCCCGAGGAACTCCCGGCGCTGATAAAACTGAGGCAGCAGGGCGAGGCCAACGGCGTCAAGGATCTGTCCTGGCTCTCGGCCGGCGAAGCCCGCGCCCTGGAACCAGGGGTCCGCTGCCTCGCCGCCCTGCTTTCGCCCCACACCGGCATCTTCGACACCCACGGCTTCATGGCCGAGCTCAGCCGCCAGGCCGAGGCCCAGGGCGCCATGCTGCTGTACAGCGCCGAGGTCACGGCCGCCTCGCCCTCGGCCGGAGGCTACCTGATCGAGACCAACCGCGGCCAGGAACGCTTCTTCTCCGGCCGCGTGGTCAATGCCGCGGGCCTGGACTGCTGCCGCGTGGCCTGCCTGCCTGGCCTGGACTGCCAGACAGCCGGCTATATCCTCCATCTCTGCAAAGGCGCGTACTTCCGCACCACCCAGCATTTCCCTGTCTCGCGGCTGATCTATCCGGTCCCGAACGAAAACGCCCACAGCCTGGGCATTCACCTGACCCGCGACCTGGCCGGAGCGTTCCGCTTCGGGCCGGACGCGGTGTACGTGGAACGGGAGGATTATGAGGTCGAGGAGAGCAAGCGGGAGGCCTTTGCCGCGTCCGTGCAGCGCTATCTGCCGGACTTTGACCCGGCCTTGCTGTATCCGGACACGGCCGGCGTCCGACCCAAGCTGCAAGGACCGGAGGACGGGTTCAGGGATTTCGTGATCCAGGAGGAAAGCGGCCGGGGACTGCCGGGGTGGGTCAACCTGATCGGCATCGAGTCGCCGGGCCTGACCGCGGCCCTGGCGATCGCCGAGCACGTGGCGGGGATGCTGAAATGAGGCGGGAGAAAGAAAATACCCCTCTCCCCAGCGATAGCTGCGGGAGAGGGCGAGGGTGAGGGGTCCAGCGATGTTCCTTTAACCCCCTCCCCTGGCCCCTCCCACACTAAATCCTGGGGAGGGGTTATTTTTTTGTTGGACGGTTCAAGTGAACCCACCTGCCACAGTCTTGCCTTACTCGTACCGCAGCGCCTCGATCGGCTTGAGCTCGGCGCCCTGCCGGGCCGGCCACAGCCCGAACACCAACCCCACGGCCACGGAAAAAGTCACGGACAGCGCCACCGACCACCACGTGACCGAAGTATTCCAGTTCGCCAGTACGGACATGCTCCACGATATCCCCAGGCCCAGCGCGATCCCCGCCAGGCCTCCGGACATGGTCATGAGCACGGCCTCGATCAGGAACTGGAGAAGAATATCCTGCCGCCGGGCGCCCAGGGCTTTGCGCAAACCGATCTCCCGCGTGCGTTCCGTGACCGACACCAGCATGATGTTCATGATGCCGATGCCGCCCACCAACAGGGAAATGGCCGCGATCGAACCCAACAGCAGGGTCAGCGTGTCCGTGGTCTTTTTCAGGGTTTCCTGCATTTCGGCCATATTGCGGATCTCGAACCCTTCCTGTTCGGGGTTCGGGCTGGGATGCCGCTGCCGGATCAATTGCGCGAGCGCGTCCTCCGCTTCGCTCATGAGCTTGGCGTCGCGGACCTCCACCTGGATGCTGTCCACATAGGTCTTCCCCATCAGGCGGTACATGGCCGTCAAAAGCGGCACCACCATCACGTCATCCTGATCGCGCCAGCCCGTGGCCCCCTTGGAAGGCAGAACGCCGATGATCTCGAACGGAACGCGGTTCACGCGCACCGTGGCGCCGATGGGATTGGCCGAAGGAAAAAGATTCTGCGCCACGGTGGTGCCGATGACCGCCACTTTCTTCCGGCTGCGGTCCTCCTCGGCCGTGAAGAACCGCCCCAAGGCCGGGGTCGCGGCATTGATCCTGGGGTAATCCACCTGGACGCCTTCCACCTGGGTGTTCCAGTTGTTGGCGCCGGCCACGGTCTGGGCCCGGCCCCGCACCATGGCGGAGACGCCCGCCACCTGCGGCAGTTTGGCGATGGCCTCGGCGTCCTGAGGCGTGAAGCGGGTCACCGATCCGGATTCCAGCGACACCGGCCCGGAACGCATCGAGCCCGGCCGCACGGTCAGCAGGTTCGTGCCCATGGACGCCAGGTGCTGGGTAATGCTCGCCTTGGCGCCCTGCCCCAGGGCCAGCATGGCGATGACCGCGGCCACGCCGATCAGGATGCCCAGCATGGACAGCAGGGAGCGCAGTTTGTGCGACACAATGGCGTACACGGCCTGGCGCAGGTGGTCCGTGAACACGGCCCCGCCGGTATGTTCTTGACCGTCAGACCAGGCCGCGGCCCGTTCCACCGCGCCAGGCGGACGGCGCAAGGCCCGTTCCGGCGCGCGGTGTTCATCGGCGATCAACTTGCCGTCGCGCATGCGCAGGATGCGCTTGGCCCGGGCCGCCACCTCGGGCTCGTGCGTGACCATGATCACGGTGATGCCCTGGCGGTTCAGGTCCTCCAGCACGTTCAGGATCTCGGCCTCGCTCTTGGTGTCGAGATTGCCCGTGGGTTCGTCGGCCAGGATCACGAGGGGATCGTTGACCAGGGAGCGGGCGATGGCCACGCGCTGCTGCTCGCCGCCGGACATCTGGCGCGGCCGGTGGTCCGCGCGGCCGGCCAGGCCCACGTCCCGCAGGCGGTTCGTGGCCGCGTGGCGGTGGTTGCGGCGGCCCGCGTACAGCAGGGGCAGCTCCACGTTGGCCTGCGCGGTCAGGTTGGGCAGGAGATGGAACTGCTGGAACACGAAGCCCAGCAGGCGGTTGCGCAGGCTGGCCAGCTGGTCGTCCGTGCGCGCGGTGGTGTCGGTGCCGGCCACCACATACCGGCCCTGGTCCGGCCGGTCCAGCAAACCAAGAACGTGCAGGAGGGTGGATTTGCCCGAACCCGATGGACCCATAATGGCCACGTATTCGCCGGCCCGGATGCTGACCGATACCCCGTCCAGCGCCCTGACCGGGGTTCCGCCCAGGGTGTAGGTCTTGCGGGCGTCCGTGAGTTCCAGCAGAACCGGCTTGGTCGTCATCTCGGCTTCCCGCTAACGGGAACGATCCCGGTTCCGGCCCGGACGCCGCGGCATGAAGGGATTGGTCTTCCCGCTGTCGCCCTTGCCTTGCAGCAGGCTCAGGTCCACGGCTTCCACGGCCAGGAGGTCGTCCGGCGAGACGCCGGAAATGATCTCGACCTGCCCCTCGCTCTGCAGTCCGACTTGGACCTCGCGGGGCAGGGAGGGCTTCCCTTCGCCCTGGCTGAGGGCCACGTAAAATTTGCCGTTCACGGTCTGCACGGCCTCGCGCGGCGCCAGGAGCGCCCGGTCCTTGGCCTCGAGGACAATGTCCGCGGTCGCGCTCATGCCGGAACGGAACACCGGCGGCACCTCCCTGGGCAGGATATCCACCTGGTAGATGGTGACATTGCTGATGACCTGGGATTCGTACGCGATGTGATCCACCCGTGACGGGACCTGGATTTCCGGATACGCGTCGAGCGACACCAGCGCGTCCTGCCCCACCTTGAGCTTGCCGATATCCGTCTCGTCCACCTGGGCCTTGACGATCAGGCGGTCGGACAGAACAAGAATGGCGTCGTTCACGCTCACGGTCTGGCCGGGTTCCACGCCCCGCACGATCACCGTGCCGTTGATGGGCGAGACCACGGGCGCGGCCTTGTAGGCGTCCGCCCATTCGGCCAGGGTCTTTTCCCCCTGACTGCGGGCGGCGTCAATCAGCGCGGCGCGCTCGGTCGAGCTCAGCCAGGCCAGGATCTGCCCGCGCCGGACCCGGTCGCCCTCCTTGACCAAGATTTCCTCCGCGCGGCCGGCGATGGGCGGCTTCAATTCCAGGCGGTTTTGCGGCTCCACCGTGCCGGTGGTGGACACGGTCAAGCGGATGGCCCCGAATGCGGGGCGGACGGTCTCCACCGCCTGGGAGCGGCTTTTTTTTCCCTGGCATCCGGCCAGGCCCGCGGCCAGGCAGAAAAATCCCGCGGCCAGGCCCAGCAGAATACGGTGATCACGGTTCCGTAACATCAAATCCTCCTCCTTGGGCTTGCACCCAGGCGGCTTTGGCGTTCTGGCTCCTGGCCTGGGCGTTCAGGGCCGACTGCTTGGCGGCAACCAGGTCGTCTTCAATGATGGTCCAGTTGTCAAAACCGATCAAACCCGTGGTGTACTCGGCCTGGGCGATGCGGGCCCGTTCCTCGGCCGCGGCTAAAAATTGCGCCTGCACGGCCTCATCCTCCAGGGCCTGATGAAAGTCGTTCCAGGCGCTGACCAGATCAACACGCAAGGTGTTCGCGCCCCGGGTCAGCGACGCCTGGGCCTGGCGCCAGGCGGCCTGGGCTTTGTCCACGCCGGCCCAGCGGCGCAGGCCGGTGAAGATCGGCCAGCTGAGCGATACGCCGGCTGAAAGGCTCGGTTCTTCCGGCCACCACGCGGCGCCGCTGCGGCCGATGCTCCCCGAGGCGGACAGCGTGGGATACCACTCGCCCGCGGCCTCGGCCGCGGACAGGCGGGCGTTTTCCGCTTGCGCGGCCAGGGCCAGGTAGCCGGGATGGTTCTGAATCAAGGCTTCGTAATCCCGCGCGGCCGCGTCCACGGCCGCGGGCGTCTCCAGGGCGCCGCCGGCCCGCAGGGGCGCATACGCCCCGCGGCCCAGCTGCTGCAGCAGACCGTATTGGGCAAGCTCGAGGGCCCTCTCGGCCTGGGATTGGTTGGCTTGGGCGCGGGCGTATTGGGCCTGAGCCTGCAGAAGCGAACCGCGGTGCTCCCGGCCCGCCTCGTAACGCATCTGCACCAGGTCCAGGTTCTTCTTGCGCCGCCGCGCGATGTCCTTGGTCAGGCCGACCAGGACTTGAGAGCGCAGCAGCTCCACAAAGGCCTGGCGCAAGCGCAGGCGCACCCCGGCCTCGGTCTCGGCATAGGCATACCGGGCCGCGGCCAGCGCGGCCTCCGCTTTCTGGTATCCGCGGAGCGATTGCAGGCCGTCGAACAGCAGCTGCTGCACCGAAAGGCTCGCGTTCCACCTCCGTGAGGGGCTTAAGTTCTCATCCCAGGAATTGTTGAAGGACAGCCCGCCCGAGACCTGGGGCAGCATCGCCCCCAGGGAGATCTGGAGGCTGGATCCGGCCTGTTTCACGGCCTCGGACTGGGCGGCGAGGTCGGGATTGCTGGCAACGGCTTCGCGGACGCAGTCCTCCCAGGTGAGTATCTTCTCCTCGGCCTGGACCGGTCCGGCCGCCAGCAGACCCAGCAGCAGCCAGCAGCTCGCACGCCTGGCCATTCGCATCCTCATGATGAACTCCCGCGTTGAGATGAAGGTTCAGTTTAATCCGCCACGCCAAGCCAAGCAAGGGAAAACCAAAGTTCCGGGGCAACTTGCCGAAAGGGATATGCCGAGGGGGATGAAAAAGTTCCTGGTTTTTTAAGGTTTTTTCGTCCAGCAGCAGGAGTCCCTAGGCGGCCTGCTGGTCCACGCGGGCGAGAAAATCCTGCAGGCGCTTGCGGTCAAAGGTCGTGAGCTCGAGGAACTGGACGCCGGAAATAAACTGGTGGTCTTCCAGCTCCTTTTGCCACACAACTTTGGACAAGATGAACGCCTGGGTGATTTTGCGGCCGTTTTTTTCGGCCTGCGGTTCGGGGGCGGGGCGGGAAACCGGCAGAAACAGATTGATCATCAGCTGCTGTCCGGCTTCGAGGGATTGATGCCCCCGCATGGCCAGACCGCCCAAGGCCAGGTCATGGGTAGTGCCTTCCTGCAAATGCCCGTGGTCCCTGATCTTGAGGGATAAGTAGTGAAGTCTGAGACGGACCGCGTGCCGGGGATACCGGCGGCGGTCGGCGAAGGACCGGTGGGCATGGCGGTAAACAGGCATGCAGCACGCTCCGGAGGGTTAAAAATATATTGTAATCCTATCCGGCGCGCGGCGCAAGGCTCTTAATGGCGGATTCAAGAACTCTGCTGGGCGGGCGCCCCTGGCTCCTGGCAGTGGTGCCGCACGATCTTGCCCCGGATCATGTACACCACGTCCTCCGCGATATTGGTGGCATAGTCCGCGATGCGCTCCAGATTCTTGGAGACCGAGAGCATGCGGATGAAGAGGTCCGTGTGTTCCGGCTGTTCACGGATGCTTTTCTGCACCAGCCCGTACATGTCCGCGTGGAGCTGGTCCACCGCGTCGTCCGCGGTCAGCACGCACTGCGCCAGGTTCTCGCTCATCTGCACCATGGCGTCCAGGCTGTCGCGGAGCATTTTCTGCACCCGTGCCACCATGCCCGCGAAATCGTAGGGGATGGTGAGCTGCCTGGCCCGCGTGAAATACACCGCCTGTTCGGCGATGTTGACCGCCAGGTCCCCGATGCGTTCCAGGTCGTTGTTGATCTTGAGGATCGCGATCACATAGCGCAGGTCCACGGCCACGGGCTGGTACAGGGCCAGGATCTTGAGGCATTCCTCTTCCACGTCCACTTCCATCTGGTCAATGGCGTCGTCCGACCGCACCACTTCGAGGGCGAGCTGGTCGTCCCTGCGGCTCACGGCCAGTACGGCCTTTTCCACGTTCTGCTCCACCAGGGAGCAGACCCTGAGGATCTGGCCGCGCAGATTTTCCACTTCCTTCATCAAGTGCCAGGACATGCGGGTGTCGCCTCCTCAGCCGAAACGGCCGGTGATGTAATCTTCCGTCTGTTTATGGTCGGGCGTCGTGAAGATCCTCCGGGTTTCATTGAACTCGACCAGGCGGCCTTCGTAAAAAAATCCCGTCAGGTCCGACACGCGGGCCGCCTGCTGCATGTTGTGGGTGACGATCACGATCGTGTAGTCGTTTCGCAGCTCGCCGATCAGGTCCTCGATCTTGGTGGTGGAGCGCGGGTCCAGGGCCGAGGCCGGTTCGTCCATGAGCAGGATGGTGGGGTTCACGGCCAGGGCGCGCGCCACGCACAGGCGCTGCTGCTGCCCCCCGGACAGGGCCATGGCGCTGTCCTCCAGCCGGTCCTTGACCTCGTCCCACAAGGCGGCCCGTTCCAGACTTCTGCGGACGATCTCATCGAGCTGGCGGTGGTTCCGGACGCCGTGGATGCGCGGCCCGTACGCGATGTTATCATAAATGCTTTTGGGAAAGGGGTTGGATTTCTGGAAGACCATGCCCACCTGCTTGCGCAGTTCCACCACGTCCATGCCGGGCTGATAGATATCGCGGCCATTCACCTTGACCGCGCCCTGGATGCGCACGCCGTCAATAATGTCGTTCATGCGGTTGAGCGACCGCAAAAAGGTGGATTTGCCGCAGCCCGAGGGTCCGATCAGGGCCGTCACCTGGCGGACAGGAATGTCCATGTCCACATTGAACAGGGCTTGGGAAGGCCCGTAGAAGAAATTCAGCTGCCTGACCTCAATGGCTGTTTCCGGCATGGATCCACCCTCTTTGTTCCCGGCATCAGGCTGCCGGATCAGTTTCTGGCCGCGCGCCGGGCTTTTGACTGCGGCCACGGCGGTTACCATTGGTACTTTTTCCTAAAATACATGCGCAGGATGATGGCGCCCAGGTTCAGCCCCAGCACCAGGGCCAGCAGGACCAGGGCTGTGCCGTATTGCATGGGCCGCACCAAGGCCATTTCCGGGTGCTGGGTGGCCAGGATATAAAGATGATACGGCAGGGCCATGCACTGGTCCAGGATCGAAGACGGCAGTTTGGGCAGGAAAAAGGCCGCCACGGTCAGCAGGATGGGCGCGGTCTCCCCGGCCGCCCGGCTGATGCCGAGAATGGACCCGGTCATCATGCCCGGGATGGCGTACGGCAGGACGTTCTGATGGATGGTCTGCCACTTGCTGGCCCCGAGCGCCAGGCTGCCCTCGCGGAAGGATTGCGGCACGGCCCGCAGCGCCTCCTCGCTGGCCACGATGACCGTGGGCAGGATCATGCACGCCAGGGTCAGGTTGCCGGCCAGGATCGAGGTGCCGAACTTGAGAAAAAGCACGAACAGCCCCAGGCCGAACAGGCCGAACACGATGGACGGCACGCCGGCCAGGGTGACAATGGCCAGGCGGATCAAGCGGGTAAAGCGGCCCTGCTTGGCGTATTCGGCCAGATAGATGGCCGCGGCCATGCCCAAGGGCAGGGCCACGGCAATGCTGCCCATGACGAGGTACAACGTGCCCAGGATGGCCGGAAAGATCCCGCCTGCGGCCCCGGCCCGGGACGGAGGCGCGGTCAGGAACTCCCAGGAAATGGCCGGCAGGCCGTTCCACAGGATGTCCAGGATGATGTAGCCGATGATGGCGACGATCGCGTAGTTGACCAGCCGGATGGCCCAGATGGCGAGGGTTTCCTTATGCTGCGCTTTGATCACCGGATCACCTCTGGTACTTTCTCAGCACCCGCTGGGCGGTAAAATTGAGGATGAACGTGGCGGCGAGGAGCACGATCCCCACCCAGAACAGGGCGCTGTAATGCACGGACCCGAACTCCACCTCGCCCATCTCCGCGGCGATGGTGGCGGTCATGGTGCGCACGGATTCGAACGGGTCCAGGGTCAAAATGGGCGCGTTGCCCGTGACCATGAGCACGGTCATGGTCTCGCCGATCACCCGGCCCATGCCCAGCATGACCGCGGCAATGATGCCCGAAAGGGCCGCTGGCACGGTGACCCGCCAGATGGTCTGGAGCCGGTTGGCGCCCAGGGCCAGGGAAGCTTGTTTATAGGATTGGGGGACGCTTTTCAAAGCGTCTTCGGAAATGGAAATAATGGTCGGGATGGCCATGAGCGCCAGCAGGAGGGCGCCGGTCAGGGCGGTCAGGCCGCTGTCCAATCCGAACAGTTTCTTGACCAGCGGCGCCAGCACCACCAGCCCGAAAAATCCCAGCACCACGCTGGGGATGCCGGCCAGCAGTTCCACGAACGGCTTGAAGACCTCGCGTTCCAGGGGAGAGGCCAGCTCGGCGATATAAACCGCTCCCAGCACGCCGAAGGGAATGGCGAACAGGGTGGCCAGCACGGTCACCAGCAGTGAAGCGGTAAAGAGCGGGTAAAGGCCGAAGCGTTCCTTGACGAACGAGACCGGCTCCCAGCGGGTATCGAACAGCGCGCCCAGGCCGAGCTCTTTGAGCAGGGGGAAGGATTCCTTGAAGAGAAACAAAAAGATCAGCACCACGATCAGGATGCTGGTGGAAGCGCCCAGCTGCAGGGCATGTTTGACCAGCAGGTCTGCAAGTTGCTTGCGGTTCATCAGCGCTCACCCGCTCCGAAAGGAATGACCGGGGGGCGTTCCAGCCCCCCGGTCACGACGGTCTGGTTCTTCAAGCACGTCCGCCGGTCATTGCATCGGAACAAAACCCATCTCGCGCACGATCGCCTGGCCTTGGCTGCCCAGCATGAAGTCCACATAGGCCTTGGCCGCGCCCTGCGGCTCGCCTTTGGCCAGCACGAACAGGCCGCGCGCGATCGGGTAGGACTTGTCCTTGACTGTCTCTTCGCTGGGCAGCACGCCCTGGCTGTCGCTGTCCTTGGCCTTCACGGCCAGCACTTTTACTTTGCTGCCCGCCTCTTTCACGTAGCCCAGACCCACATAGCCGATGGCGTTAAGGTCTTCGGAGACTGCCTGCACAATGGCCGAGGTGGCGGCCAGGCGCCGGGCCCGCACGCAGTAATCCTTCTTGCCCAGCACGTGTTCCTGGAAAAAGGCGTACGTGCCCGAGCTGGAATCGCGGGTGTATACCACGATCTTGCCGTCGCCGCCGCCGACCTGCTTCCATTTGCCGGCCTGGCCGGTGTAGATCTGCTTGATCTGGTTCATGGACAGGGTGTTGAGCGGATTGGACGGATTAACGATCACCGCGATCCCGTCCAAGGCCACGGTGTATTCCTTGGGTTCGAAGCCCTTTTTCCGGATAGCCGCCCGCTCGGATTCCTTGATGTCGCGCGAGGAATTCGCCAGATCGCAAGTGCCGTTGAGCACCGCGGCAATGCCCGTGCCCGATCCTCCGCCCGTGACCGCCACTTCCATGCCCGGATTGGCCTGCATGAACTTCTCGGCCCACGCGCTGGAGAGGTGGACCATGGTGTCCGAGCCTTTCACTTGCACTGCCTGGCCCGCGAGGCCCTGCCCCGCGAGACCCAGGCAGGCCGCGATCGCGACTGCTGTCAGCACTGGCTTTTTCATTTTGGTTCTCCTTTTGTTTTGTGCGGCACATCCTAGCCGCTTATCGTTAGCGCCGTGTTAGGAGTTGGTTAAGATTGTCCTTAGTATTTCAATTCCACGTCCACCTGGGTGCGGCGGTAGGCCAGGCGCGCCAGGTCCAGATCGGCCTTGAGCTGGTTGCTGAAGTGGGTGGCTTTCAGCTTGACACTGTCGGTCAGCATGTAGGAGGCGGAAACCACGTGCCCCAGGCCGTCCGTGCCGCCGCCAATGAAGTCGGAATCCGAGAACGCGCCGACCACGGCGTCCTTGTCCAGCTTGCGGGCGTAGTAGCCGAGATCCCAGCTGCCTTCGTTCTTGGCCTGGTTGAAAACAATCCCGGCCGTGTAGCCGGTATTGCGGGAGAACACACTGTCATCCGCGTTCTTCACGGCGGTTGCATAGAGCGAGAGCGGGAAATCCATAATCGAGAGCGAAAGCTCGATGAACGCCTCGGCGATCTTGTAGTTATAGGCGTACTTGGTCGAAGCCGGCGTAAGCGTCATCGTGTAGGCGGAGTAAGGCGGGATCGTGTTGCCGTTGGGGTCGGTGATGACGGTGCGGGTCACGGCCGGGACCGTCACCGTGCTGTTGCCAAACCCGCTGCTGGAGCTCACGAACGTCGACTGGTTCTTGGTGTCCCGATAGTAATAATAGCTCCCGCCCACTGTGTACTTGACATCCATGATCTTGCCGGTCACGCCGATCTGCCCAGCGTACAGCATGGGGTCATAATTGCCGCTCTGTTCCAGGAGCCAGAACCCGCCGGCGTTGGCGAACAGGCCGGCCTCGGGAATGATCGCCATTTTCGCCTTGCCGGTGATGCCCTCCAGGGTCAGGTCGCCGTCCCAGATCAACTGGTTGCCGCCCACCCGCGTGAAGGGGTTGTCAAATTTGCCCGCTACCAGCGTGAGGTTTTCGAAGAGTAGTTTGTACTCCAAGGCCGCCACGTCCAAGCTCAGCGGATCCTTGTTGAACCAGTCACCCAGGGTTTCGTTGGTGGAAACAGGGTCCGTGAGGTCGTTGGTGGCGATGCGGGTCTTGACCTTCCAGTAGTCGTCCAGCGGCGCATCCAGGCTGATGCGCACCCGGACCCGCTGCCGGTCCCGTTCCAGGCTCTTGTCCTTCTGGATGTTCTCGAAGCGGTAGCGCAAATCGCCCGAGAGCTTCAGGTTCTCGTACCAGCTGTCGAAGTCCGCCTGGGCCGCGCTCACGCCCAGGCCGCCGCCCGCGTATACCGCGAACAGCAGTAAGCAAATACCTTTTTTCATACACCCCACCTCCTGCCTGTGATGCGGGGGCTGGCGATGCAACCGGCCCGCTAACGGGCGCCATGTTGCCTGGCGGGTCCTACGATCGGATGAGAGGAAGGTTAGAAATTGATTATCGTGAAAAAGGAAGATTACGCTTCCGGGGCGGACGCGGCCGGAAAATGCAGCGTGAAAGTGCTGCCCTGGCCGGGCGCGCTGGCCACGCTCACCCGGCCGCCGTGCACCTGCAGGATGTGCTTGACGATGGCCAGGCCCAGGCCCGTGCCGCCTTCCTGGCGGCTGCGGCCTTTGTCCACGCGGTAAAACCGTTCGAAGATCCGCTCTTGGTCCTCGGCCGCGATGCCGCATCCCTGGTCGGAAACAGCGATGCGCACTTCCTCGCGCCCGGGGCCGGCCTCAGCCGCGATCCGGACCACGGTCCCGGGTTCGCTGAATTTGATCGCGTTGTCAATGAGATTGACGAGCGCCTGCTCCAGCAGATTGGCGTTCGCCCGGACAGCGAGGCCCGGCGGACACGCGTTTTCCAGCCGGATCTTTTTCGCGTCCGCCTTGCCCTGGCAGGCGGCCAGGGCCTGGTCCGCGATCCCCGCCGCCGTTTCCTCCGCGACCGGCACTGCCCCGGCTTGGGACTGCTCCAGGCGCGAAAGCGCCAGCAGGTCCTCGATGATGGCGTCGAGCCGTTGGACGTGTTGGGCGATGATGGCCAGGAATTTGCGCGCCTCCTCCGGTTGGTCAATGGCGCCATCCTGGAGGGTTTCCACGAATCCCTGAATGAGGGTGATGGGCGTCTTCAACTCGTGCGAGACATTGGCCACGAAGTCCTTCCGGATCTGGTCCAGCAGCCGCTGCCGGGTGACGTCGTTGAGCACCAGCACCAGACCGCGGTCCTGCAGCGGAATGCCCGTAGCCCGGAAATGGCGCTCCTGTCCGGCGTACCAGACCAGTTCCGCCTCCTGCGGCTCGGCCCCTGCCAACGCGCGGCTGGCGAACGCTTGGAGCTCGGGGTTCCGGGCCACTTCCAGCAGGGTGCGGCCCACGGCCTGCTCGGCCGTGACACCGAACAGCTCCGCTGCGAATCGGTTGATCTTCAGGACCCGTTGGCCAGGGTCCAGCGCCACCACCCCCTCCAGCAGGCTGCCGAAAACCGCATCCTGCTCCTCGCGTTGGCGGGAAATGAGGCGGAGGCGCTCATCCAACTGCCGGGCCATCTGATTGAGGCCCTTGGCCAGGTCCGCGACCTCGGCCGGCGCCCGGACCCACAGGGAAGGGGAAAAATCGCCGGACGCGAACCGCCTGGCCGCTTCCCCCATTTCCACCAGCGGCCGTTTGAGACGGTGGGCGACCCAGTAGCTGACGCCGGCCGCGGCCAGGGCGAGCAGCAGCACGGCCAGGGCCAGCTGGGCGTAGGCCGGGAACAGCAGATGCTCGAAACGGACCTGGGGCACGGCCAGACGCACGACCAGCTGGGAAGCAGGGGCCGGGGACGGAGGCAGGGCCAGATACAGCATGTGGTTCTGCAGGGTCTCGCTGAAGCGCCGCGCGAAGCCCGGCCGGCCGGACCAGGCGGCCTGGACCTCGGGCCGGTCCCCGTGATTGAGCAGGTGTTCGCCGTCGGCCTGGGAATCGGCGAGCACTTCCCCGTTCGGCTGGATCAGGGTGATCCGCGCTTCGGCCAGTTGGGAATAGTCGCGCGCGAAACGCGCGTACGCTTCGGACGCGCTCCTGGAAGGCACTTCGGCCAGACGCGTCTGCACCCAGCGGCCGCGCAGGGCCAGTTCCGACTGCACGACCTCGCGCATGAAAACGCGCCAGAGACCGGTCGTGACCAGCACGGTGGCGAAAATGGCCAGGAGGGAAAGGGCGAGATAGGAAGGAAAGAGCTGCCACAGCAGGCGCGGTCTGGCCACGGTCTATTCCTTGAAGCGGTAGCCCACGCCGCGCACGGTCTCGATGTACTTGCCGGCGGACCCCAGTTTTTTCCTCAGGCCCACGACCTGCACGTCCACGGCCCGGTCGGTCACGGAATAATCCGCGCCCTTTACGCCGTCCACGATCTGGTAGCGCGTGAAGACCCACCCGGGTTTGGAGGCCAGGAACTGCAGCAGGCGGAACTCGGTGATGGTGAGGTCCAGCTTACGGCCCTTGATGAGCACTTCGTGCCGGCCCGGATCAATGGTCAGGTCGTGGACCTTGAGCGGTGCGGCGGCCTGGGGTTCAGGCTCCTCGCAGGCCTGCCGCCGCAGGACCGCGCGCAGGCGAGCCACCAGCACCTTGGGGCTGAACGGCTTGGTCACGTAATCCGCCGCGCCCAGCTCCAGGCCGCTGACAATGTCGGCTTCCTCGCCCTTGGCGGTCAGCATGACCACCGGCACCGGGGCCGTCGCCGGGTCCTTTTTTAGCTGGCGGCAGACCTCCAGGCCGTCCGCCCCGGGCAGCATCAGGTCCAGCAGGATGAGCGCCGGCGCTTTCTGACCGGCAAGTTTCAGGCCTTCCTCGCCCGAAGCGGCCAGCTGCACCTGGAACCCTTCCTTGGCCAGGTTGTACTCCAGCAGTTCCTGGATGTCGCGGTCGTCTTCCACCACCAGCACTCTGGGTTTGGCCATGCGTCCGACCTCCGGCCGAAGTCTGCCAGCATTGTATTAGCAAATGATTAGGATTTCATCACCTTTCGGTTACCGCCGGCCCGGAGCGCCGCGAGCAAAAAAGCGCGCGCCTGCTGGCCGATGCCAGGCCGCTGGCTTTCCCTCGGCCCGGCCACGTTCAAGACCCGCACCCGGTGGCGCGCCAGCCATTGCCTGACCCGCTCCGGCGGGCCGGACCGGTCGAGGTCCACCACGCGGCGCGGCTTGCGGGCCAGGCGCGCCAGGCGCAGGGTCAGGGCCGTGCCGCTGGTCAGGGGCCCGCGCCGCAGGATCAGGGTGGCGTCCGCGTCGCGCACATTCCAGGCCGTGCGCTGGCTGTAATCCGCGTCCGGCGTCTCCTGCAGGGGATAGCGCCGGCTGATCCCGCCATCTTCTGCCCGCCGGCCTTTGGGGCACCAGCCGCCGCATAAAAGACCCAAGCCCAAGGCCGCGTCCAGGGCCGCGCGGTCCACCCCGGTCTGACCGCCCGAGATCACGCGCAAACCTGGAGAAGGCTTTGGTCTCATCCGTGGAACGGGTGTTCGCGGTTAAAATCCGGCTGGTAATGGTGGGCGCTCGAAAGTTCCTGGATCCAGCCGTTCTCCATCCCCAAACGCTCCATTTCCTCTAAAATGTTCTCGTACTCTTCGGGCCGCAGGGTGCGCCCCAGGTCCGGGTGGCCGGAGACGGCGGGTGTGGGCGTGTACTGGGACATGAGGGACACGTGCACGGCCGGGGAAAGCTCCTCGGCCAGGAACCGCAGGCACTGGCGGGTGTTCTCCAGCTGGCCGGGCAGGACCAGGTGGCGGACGATCAAGCCGGAGCGCACGCGGCCCTGGCCGTCCAGGACCACGTCCGCCCCCTTTTGCCGGAACATCTCCTTGAGCGCCGCTTGGGCGGCCCCAGGGTAATCCGGCGCATCCGACCATTCGGCTGCCAGGCGGGCATCGGCGTATTTCAGGTCTGGCAGATACACGTCGAGGACATTCTCCAGGCGCCGCAGGTTCTCCACGCGGTCATAGGCATTGGTGTTGAAGACGAAAACAGGTCTGCGGCCACGGTGTTGGAGCGTCAGGATGATCGCTTCCATTTGCGGCAGGACGTGGGAGGGCGACACGAACCCCACCGCATGACTGCCCTGGTCCAGCAGGTTCTCCACCTGGGCGATGATCTGGTCGGGGGTCAGGCGCGCTGCTGTACCCTGGTTGCGACTGATCTGGTGGTTCTGGCAGAACCGGCACTGCAGGTTGCAGTGGGCGAAAAAGACATTGCAAATGCCCGTTGGCCCGCTCACCACGGGCTCCTCGCCGCGATGCAGGCAGATGGATGCCACGTTCCAGCCCGCGTCCAGCCGGCAATAACCCAGTTCGCCGGCCAAGCGGTTGGCGCCGCATTGCCTGGGGCAGCAGCGACAGTGCGCCAGCTCGGGCCAGAGCCCGCCGGTTTGAATTGCGATCATCTCGTGGGAGGGCAGGGCCATGCACAGGTCCCCTAAACGTTTGTGCGAATGCGAGCGGTGAGAAAAAACGGTCTATTTATCCAAATATTCGATGTACGCGGAACCCACGTCGAGGTTGGCCGAGGGGCCGATGACATAGTAGCGAGCGTAATAATAGTGGTTGTCATCCTTATATAAGGTGAGCGTGGCTTCCTGGCGGCTGGCGTCGTTCCAGGAGCCGTCCTTGAAATTGAACGGCTGCGGCACCACCTTCTGTTCCTGGCTGATGATCTTGCCATCCAGGGTCACCTTCCAGGCCAGGGTCATAAGGATCTGGCCGGCGGGCTTGTCCGGCGCGCCGCTCAGGCTGAACTGGATGTTCGCCTGGTGGTTCACCCGCTCGCCCTTGGCGTTGTAGAAGAAGTAGTCGAAGGTCTCGTCCACCTTCTCCTCGCCGCGGTACCCGTTCTCCTGGTACACGGTCAGGTGGCGGTCCTGCGAAGGCGTGCGGCATTCCTGGAAGCGGGCCTCGATGTAATTCTTGCCGCGCTTGACCTCGATCTCGGTGAAGTATTTGACCTGGTAGTTAATATCAAAGTGCAGGACATGGCGGCCGGGCTTGATGGGCGTGAGCGAGCGCCGCGTCTCCAGGCTCTTCTCGCCTTCCTGCAGGATTTTGGTCTTCCCGTCCAGCATCACGTCCTCGGCCCGCAGGTTCACGAAATACACCTGGGTCCTCTGGATCTGCAGCACGCCCAGCGCGATGCCGGCACCCACGATCACCAACCCCGCGCTCACGGCCAGGGTCGGCAGGCCGCCCCGCTGCTTGCGGCCTTTGGCCGGCGGCCGCGGTTTGGAGCGCGCCGCGTCGTAGACCTCGTAGATCTCCACGGCCTGGGGGATGCCCTTGAGAAAATAGCGGCCATGTTGCTGCCAGGCGGCCTGGGGGCCGCCGTGGGCGGCGAGCCAGCCCTTGGCGCTGTCGAACACGGAGTAGGTCAGGAACACCTGGCCGCCGTCGGCCAGACCCTCCACGCGCGAAGCGCGGTTCACGTGCCGGCCGAACAGGTCCAGGTTGATCTCGTTCTCCACGGCCACCTGGCCCATGTCCAGGCCGATGCGCACCTCGATGTCCGCCAGCTCCGGGTGACTGGCATTGAACCCGCGCAGCGCGTCCTGGATCTTCAGGGCCCGGGCCACGGCCGTGGACGGTTCGGAGAACACGGCCATGATCGCGTCGCCGATATGTTTGACCACCAGGCCGCCGCTCCCCTCCTCGATAATGGGCACCAGCACCCGGTCGTGCGCCTCGCGGACCAGGCTGGAATACTGCTCGCCGTGCTCCTCGGTGAGGCGGGTAAAGCCCTTGATATCCGTGAACATGATGGTGAGGACCGAGGTGTCCTTGAGCTTGCGGTAACGGTTGACGGAATCGAGCTCGACCGAAGAAATGGCCAGGGGAACGTCCGGGCGCGGCTGGACAGCGGTCATGGCAGGCTCCTCCAGGGACGGATGGCTAACGGCATGCTGAAAACCCTCGCGGCGGCCGTTCCACGCGCCCAGCCGTGCCCGGCAAGGGCCGCTGTCTCACTCCGCCAAGACCGCTTCTTTTCCAGGCTGGGCCTGGGGCTGGGACCCGGCCGCGGGTTTGGCGAAATCCAGCTTGGACAGGCGGACGTAGGATTGGTAGCGCCACTTCGCGTTCTCCTCGGCGGCGGCGAACAGTTCGTCGGCCACGGCGGGGAACGATTTTTTCAGCGACGAATACCGGACTTCGCTGGCCAGGAAATTCTGGAATTCCGCCCATTTGGGCTCCTTGGAGTCCAGCTGGAAGGGGTTCTTCCCTTCCTTCTCCAGGCGCGGATCGAACCGGTAGAGGTGCCAGTATCCGCATTCCACCGCGTTCTTCCCCTGCCGCTGCGATTGCCCCATGTTGCGGATGCCGTGATTGATGCAGGGCGAATACGCGATGATCAGCGACGGCCCCGGATAGGCCTCGGCCTCGCGGATCGCCCGCAGGTACTGGTTCTGGTTGGCGCCAATGGCGACCTGCGCCACATAGACGTACCCGTAACTCATGGCCATCATGCCCAGGTCTTTTTTGCGGATGCGCTTGCCCGAGGCCGCGAACTTGGCCACGGCCGCCACGGGCGTGGACTTGGAGGCCTGGCCGCCCGTGTTGGAATAAACTTCCGTGTCCAGCACCAGGATATTCACGTCCTCGCCGGAGGCGATCACGTGGTCCAATCCCCCGTACCCGATGTCATAGGCCCAGCCGTCCCCGCCGAAGATCCAGACGGATTTCTTGACGAGATACTGGGCCAGTTTGAGAATCTCCGCGGCCGCCGGGTGGTTCTCGCCCTTGAGCGCGGCCAGGACCTTGGCGGACGCCGCCTTGGATTTTTCCGCGTCGTCCTTGCCGGCTGTCCATTCGTCAAAGGCGGCCTGGGTTTCCGGCTTGACCGCCGCCCTGGCCTGCTGCATCAGCACGGCGATCCGTTCGCGGAGCTGGCCCACGCCCATGGCCATGCCGTACCCGTACTCCGCGTTGTCCTCGAACAACGAATTGGCCCAGGCCGGTCCGCGGCCCTGGGCGTTGGTGGTGTAGGGCGTCGAGGGCGAGGAGCCGCCGTAGATCGAGGAGCACCCCGTGGCATTGGCGATCAGCATGCGGTCGCCGTAGAGTTGGGTGATCAATTTGACGTAGGGCGTCTCGCCGCAGCCCGCGCAGGCGCCCGAGAACTCGAACAGCGGCTGCGCGAACTGGGAGTTCTTCAAGGTCGCCGTTTTGGGCTGCAGCGTGTCCTTGTAGCTGACATGCTTCGAAAAATAATCCCAGCGCGCGATCTCCGCTTCCTGGCTGGCCAGGGGTTTCATGACCAGGGCCTTGGTCTTGGCCGGGCAGACGTCGGCGCAGTTACCGCAGCCCGTGCAATCCAGGACGCTGACCTGGATCTTGAACTTCAGGCCTTTGTAGGCCGGGCCGATGGCGTCGAGGGTTTTGGTGCCCGCCGGCAAACCCTTCATCTCCGCTTCATTGAGCAGGAAGGGCCGGATGACCGCGTGCGGGCAGACATAGGCGCACTGGTTGCACTGGATGCAGTTCTCGGGCAGCCACTCCGGCACGTTCACCGCGATGGCACGCTTTTCATACGCCGAGGTTCCGGGAGGCAGGGTGCCGTCCTCGCGGCCTTTAAAGGCGCTGACCGGCAGGTCGTCCCCCTTGAGGTTATTGATGGGGGTGACGAACCGGCTGATGAATTCGGGGACATCGTCGTCCGGAGCGGGCCTTCCCACCGCGACATTTTTCCAGGCGGCCGGGATCGCGATTTTGGTCACGGCCTGGCCGCGGTCAATGGCGTCGTGGTTCATTTTGACCACCTGCTCGCCCTTCCTGCCGTAGGTTTTTTCCACCATCATTTTCATCTCTTTTTCCGCCAGTGCGTAATCAATCACGTGGGAGATCTTGAAGAAGGCGGCCTGCATGATGGTGTTGGTGCGGGTGCCCAGGCCGAGGTCCTCGGCGATCTGGGTGGCGTTGATGATGTAAAAGGCGATTTCGTTGTCCGCCAGGTATTTTTTCATGTGGGCCGGCAGGTGCGTATCCAGCTCCTCCGGGGTCCAGAGGGTGTTGAGCAGGAAGGTCCCCCCTTTTTTCAAGCCCTTGAGGACGTCGTATTTGTCCAGATAGGACTGGACGTGGCAGGCCACGAAATCCGGCACGCTGACATAGTAAGGGGACCGGATCGGCGCATCGCCGAAGCGCAGGTGCGAGATGGTCACGCCGCCTGATTTTTTGGAATCGTAGGCGAAATACGCCTGGCAGTACTTGTCCGTGGTGTCGCCGATGATCTTGATGGTGTTCTTGTTGGCGCCGACCGTGCCGTCCGACCCCAGGCCGAAGAACTTGGCCTGGAACGTGCCGGCGGGCACGACGTTGATCTCCGGCAAAACCGGCAGCGAGGCGAACGAAACGTCGTCCACGATGCCCACGGTGAAGCGGTTCTTCGGCTCCTTGGTTTTGAGGTTCTCGAACACGGCCATCATCTGCGCCGGCGTGGTGTCCTTGGAAGAGAGGCCGTAGCGCCCGCCGACGACCAGCGGGGCGTTGGGCCGGCCGTACAGCAGGTCCTTGACGTCGAGGTAGAGCGGTTCGCCGGTGGCGCCGGGCTCCTTGGTGCGGTCGAGCACGGCGATGCGCTTGGCGCTTGCCGGCAGGGCCTGGAGGAAATACTTGGCCGAGAACGGACGGTAGAGGTGGACCGCGACCAACCCGACCTTTTCGCCCTTTTTCAACATCGCGTCAATGACTTCCTTAAGGGTGTCGGTAACCGATCCCATGGCCACGACCACGTGTTCGGCCTGGGGATCGCCGTAATAATCAAAAGGCCGGTATTTCCGCCCCGTGATCCGGGAGAGCTCCTCCATATAATGCGCGACCACGTCCGGTACGGCGTCATAGAAGAGGTTGGCCGCTTCCCGGGCCTGGAAATAGATGTCCGGGTTCTGGGCCGTGCCGCGCGTCACCGGGTGTTCGGGGTTGAGCGCGTTGTCGCGGAATGACTGGAGCGCCTGGCGGTCCAGCAGGTTCTCCACGTCCGTCTCCGAAAGCGCCTCGATCTTCTGGATCTCGGCCGAGGTGCGGAACCCGTCGAAAAAGTGCAGGAACGGAATGCGGGTTTTTATGGCCGCCAGGTGCGCCACGGCGGCCAGGTCCATGATCTCCTGCACCGAGGAGGTGGCAAACAGCGCGAAACCGGTTTGGCGGGTCGCCATCACGTCGCTGTGGTCCCCGAAGATCGAAAGTGCATGCGCGGCCAGCGACCGGGCGGACACGTGGAAAACCCCGGGTAGCAGTTCGCCGGAGACCTTGTACATATTGGGGATCATGAGCAAGAGCCCCTGAGAAGCGGTGAAGGTCGAGGCCAGGGCGCCGGCTTGCAGCGCGCCGTGCAGGGCGCCCGCGGCGCCGGCCTCGCTCTGCATCTCGGTGACGCGGACGACCTCGCCGAACAGGTTCTTCCGGCCCTGGGCCGCCCATTCGTCCACGTACTCGGCCATGGTGGACGACGGGGTGATGGGGTAGATGGCGGCCACTTCGCTGAACATGTACGCAATATGCGCGGCCGCGTAGTTGCCGTCACAGGTGATGAATTTTTTCGCCATGATGAAAGCTCCCTTCGAGCATAATATGGTTATTTCAGGTCAACCGCCCGCAAAATCCCGGTTAAGCCTGTATGCCATTCCATTGCATTTCGATGTGGGAAGCATGGATTTTCATGGAATTGCATGGCACAAACGGGAGGGATTTTACCACAAACCATTCCGGATTGCATTAAAAAACGCCGGCAGCTACAGTTCCCTTCTCCCGGCCACGGCCTGGCCCAGGGTCACGTCGTCCGCGTATTCCAGGTTGCTCCCGGCCGGGAGGCCACTGGCCAGGCGCGTGACCTTCACGCCCAGGGGCTTGATGAGCTTGCCCAGGTAGATGGCCGTGGCCTCGCCTTCCACATCCGGGTTGGTGGCCACCACCACTTCCTTCACGGTCCCCTCCCGCAGCCGGTTGAGCAGTTCCGCGATCTTCAAATCATCCGGCCCGATCCCGTCCAGGGGCGAGAGCGTTCCCAGCAAAACGTGATAGCGGCCGCGGAAGACCCGCGCGCGTTCCAGGGAAAACACGTCATTGGGCTCCTCGACCACGCACAGCTGGGTTGCATCCCGGCGCGGGTCGCGGCAGATCGGGCACAGCTCCTCCTCGCACAGGGAGAAGCACGCGCTGCAGTAACGGATGCGGTCTTTGGCCTCCACCAGGGTTTGGGCCAAGCGCTCGACCGCGGCCCGTTCCTGCCGCAGGAGATAGAACGCGAGGCGCTGGGCGGTCTTGGGCCCGATGCCGGGCATGCGCCCCAGCTCCTCGATCATGCGCGCCAGCGTTCCGGCGTAGAGGGTCATGCGTCCGGTCCCGGGCCCAGGCCGGGGATGGACCCCAGGTGGGAGGCGGCCAGGCGCTGCGCCCGGCTCAGGGCCTGGCTCAGGGCTTCCTCCACCAGGCGCTCCAGGCGGCCGGCGTCGTTTTGCGCCACCAGTGCCGGGTCGAGATGGATGCGTTTGACCTCCATGTTGCCCGAAAGCGCGATGCGCACGGCGCCGCCCGCGGCCTGGCCCTCGGCGCTCAGGTTTTTCAGCGCCGAGCGGGCCTTTTTCAGTTCAGACTGCATGCTCTGCAGCTGCTTGGCCAGATTCATGAAATTCATTTGGGACCTCCGGCCGGCGGTTTCCGGATCACGTCCACGATCTGGCCGCCGAACATTTCCAGGGTCTTCTGCACCAGGGGCTCCCGCTGGGCGATCTCCTCGAATTCCTTCTCCCGCGCCGGCGCTTCGGTTTCCGCCTTGGCCGCGGCCGGCTGTTTGAGGCGCATGCGCGTGGGGCGGCCGAGTTCGGCCTTGAGCGCCGCTTCCACCACGCGGCGTGCCTCGTCCTGTTCCAGCCCGGTGGCGTGATAGGCCGAGGCGCAGGTGAACTCCACCCAGCCCTCCTCGCCGGCGGACACGGTCACGTCGCGCAGCAGGGCCTGCAGGCGGCGGTTCTGGTTGCCGACCGCGAGCAGCACCGCGGGCCAGGCCTGGCGGACCTTATCCACATACGTCTCGGGCGGCACTTCCTCCAGCGCGTCCGCCACCAGGGCCGGTTCGCCTGCGGCCGCGTCGGGCGCGGGGCTGGCAGGCCTGGCCTCGGCGCGCGGTGCCGGCGCGGCCGGCCGGGGCCCGCCCTCCCCCAGCCGCCCTTCCAGCGCCAGCAATTGCGACCACACGGTCTCCAGGGACACCACGCGGTCCGCGCCGCATAACTGCAGCAACAGCAGTTCCAGGAGCAGGCGGGGATGCTGGGTATAGCGCAGCTGGTCGTCCGTGGCCGCGGCCAGCTTGGCGATCTGCAGAAGTTCCTCGAGCGGGAACTGCCTGGCCTGTTTGACCAGCTCCTCGGCGCGGTAGCCGGCCAGGCTGGGCAGGTCCTGCGGGGCGGACACGGCGCGCGCGAGCACCAGGCGGCGCCAGTACTCCACCCAGTCCTTCATGAACAGGCGCAGGTCCGCGCCCCCGGCGACCAGCTGTTCCACGATCTCAAGGGCTTTCGCGGCGTCCCGCTTGGACACGGCGTCCACCATCCCGGAAAACACTTCGGCGGCCACCAGGCCCAGCACCGTGACCACGTCCTGGGCCGTGACCCGCTGCCCGCTGTAGCTCACGATCTGGTCCAGGAGGCTCTGCGCGTCGCGCAAACTGCCGTCCGCGCCCCGGGCGATCACCTCCAGGGCCTCGGGCTCCACGGTGATCGTTTCGGCCGCGGCCATGGTGGAGAGCCGGGTGACGATCTCCTTGGTCGCAATGCGCCGGAAATCGAAGCGCTGGCAGCGGCTCACGATGGTGGCCGGCACCTTGTGCGCCTCGGTCGTGGCCAGGATGAACAGGGTGTGGGCCGGCGGTTCTTCCAGGGTCTTGAGCAGGGCGTTGAAGGCCGCGTTGCTCATCATGTGGACCTCGTCAATGATGATGACCTTGTAGCGGCAGGAGACCGGCGCGTAGCGGACCTTTTCCCGCAGGTCGCGGGCGTCGTCCACCAGGCCGTTGGAGGCCGCGTCAATCTCGATGACATCGGTGGACCCGCCGCCGCCGATCTCCTCGCAGCGCACGCAGTGGTTGCACGGCTCCCCGCCCTCCTGGGGGGAGAGGCAGTTCACGGCCTTGGCCAGCAGGCGCGCCGTGGTGGTCTTGCCCACGCCGCGCGGGCCGGTGAACAGGTAGGCGTGGGAGATGCGGTTGGCGCCAATGGCGTTCTTCAAGGTCTGCATCACGTGGGCCTGACCGACCACGGACTCGAAGGTTTGCGGCCGCCACTTGCGGGCCATGACGATGTAAGACATGCGTGCTCCTTAAGCGTTGGCGTTGCGACGAGGAAAGAGAGGATGTACGAAACAGGCGGTTATTCTACACTGGGCGTGGCCAAAGGGTCAAGGCCGCGGCCCGTGATAGCGAACTCCACCTAATCATATCCCCCTCCCTTGAGGGACTGTGTTGTAACTGTGTTTTTTGACTGTTTCGTCACCCCGGTGAAAACCGGGGTCCAGAAAGACCTTGAAAACCAAGGCCGCTGGATTCCGGCTTTCGCCGGAATGACGAACCAAAACTGTTGTGACACAGCCTCGAGGGGGAGGGATTACTCTTTGCCGCCGAGCGCCTCCACATAGTTCGCCAGGGTCTTTTGCGCCGTGAGCTCCCAGGTGAAATGTTTGGCCTGCAGGTACCCGGCCAGGGCCAGCCGGTGGGCCTCGTTGGGGTCGGTGAGGATCTGCAGGGTCTCCGCGCAAATGCTCCGCGGATCCTCGGGGTTGGCGTACCGGACCGCGTTCGCGGCCAGCTCCGGGATGGCCCCCGCCCTGGAGGTCAGCACCGGCACGCCCAGGTGGAATGCCTGCAAGAGCGGCAGGCCGAACCCTTCGGCGCGCGTGGGATACGCGAACACCGCGGCGCCCTGAAACAGGGCGGTCAGCATTTTTTCCGGAATGTAGCCCAGGATGCGCAGGCGGTCCTGCAGTCCCAGCTGGTTCACCAGCTCCGGGACCCGGGAGCGCTCGGCCTTTTCGAACCCGGCCAGGACCAGCATCTGCAGGGCCGAACGCGGCATGCGGGCGAAGGCGCGCACCAAGTTGGCGTTGTTCTTGCGCAGGTCAATGGCTCCGAAGCCCAGCATGTACGGCTGCTTGATCTTGAGCTCGTTCAGGATCTCCTGCACCTCGCCCTCGATCAGGGCCGGATGCAGGTGCGGCTGGGCCAGGGGCACCACGCGGATGTTTTCCACGGGCAGGCGAAGTTTGTTGATCAGTTCGGACTGCGAGTGTTCCGAATCCGTCAGGATGCGCCGCGCCCGCCGGGCGCCCCGCCGCACGGTGAGACGGTAGTACCCGTGCGCGAAAAACTGGCGCGGGTACACGCGGCCGGTGATCTCACCCATGCGTCTTAGAAAAATCACGTCGTGGATGGTCACCACGTGCGGCACCGCCGAGCGCAAGGCCGAGGCGTTGGCCGTAAAGTGGACCAGGCTGGCGCCGGCGCGGTGGGCCAGGCCGGGCAGCACGAACTGCTCCCACACCGCGGGATTGCCGCCCACGGCCCAGAGGCGCTCCACCGCGTGCAGGCCAGGCCAGGGGTCGTCGCCCGCGCGCCGGTCCAGGGCCACCTTGACGCCCACCGGGCCCGAGAGGCCGGCCAGCGCCGCGACCAGGCGCTGGGCGTAAATGCCCATGCCCCGGGGACGGCCCTGGGCCGGGCGCCCGTCCACGAGCACGAAGGGCCTCATTTGGTCCCTCCGGCGGCCCAGCGGCGGGAGGCGGCCCGGACCCATTTCCAGGGGAATAAAACGGCTTTGGCCACCAGCAGCAGTTCATGGGCGATCTCGAACAGGTTGCGGCGCAGGAGCCGGCCCGGCCACCAGAAGCTCAGATGGTAGCGGAGATAGCGCCGGCGGGAGAACCGTTCGGCCTCGGCGTACGCCCGGCGCCGCGCCTCGGCCGGGAACACCGGCGTCTCGAAGACCGGTTCGGGGCTCAGATGGTCGAAAGCCAGGTAATCGGGGTTCAAAAATTTTCCCTCCTGATGGGCGTGCGCCCACAAGCGGGTGCCGGGATACGGCAGGGCCTGGTAAAACGCCGGCAATTCGATGCCCGTTTCCCGCGCGAACCGGATCGAGGCGCGCACGGTTTCCAGCGTGTCGTCCGGGTTGCCGATCATGAACATGCCCAGCACCTGGATGCCCGCGTCCTGGCACATCCGCACCGCGGCGGCCATGTCCTCGGGCGTCTCCTTTTTCCCGATCGCGGCCAGCACCCCGGGGTCCACGGACTCGATGCCCAGGGACACCCGGTGGCAGCCGGCGCGCCGCATTTTTCTCACCAGGTCGGGCGTGACCGTGTCGGCCCGCAGGCCCTGGACCACCCAGTTGAGCTTGAGGCGCCGCTTCATCATCTCGTCGCAGAGCCCGGAAATATGGCGGCCGTCAAAGGCCAGATTGTCGTCGTTGAAATGCACCAGCCGGCGCCCCCAGCGGCGGGTGAGCCAGGCCAGTTCCTCCGCGACGTGCTCGGGCCCGCGCCGGATCCACTGGCTGCCCCAAATCGTCTGGATGGCGCAGAACGCGCAATCCATGGGGCAGCCGCGGCTCGTGAGCAGTGCGTGCTGGCGGTAACGCCGCATGGGAAACAGGTGCCACGCCGGAAATGGCAGGCTGTCCAGGTCCTTGATGCGGGGCGCGGCCGGATTGGCGCGCACGCTGCCCTGGTCGCGGAAAACCAGGCCCGGAACCTGGGACAGCACCTCCGCCTTGGCGTAACCGTTGCGTTTGAGCACTTCCACGAAATCCGGCGCCGCGGTTTCACCCTCGCCCCGCAGGGCGAAGTCCACGGCCGGATCGGCCAGACTGCCTGCGGGATCCACGGCCACGTGCGGCCCGCCGAGCACCACCGGCACCGAGGGAAAGCGCTGTTTGACCAGGCGCGCGGCCATCACGGCTTCGCGGAACGTAAAACTGGTGGCGGTCACGCCCACCAGCTGGACCGGATGCGACAGGAACCGCCGTACTTCCTGGTGCGTGGCCACGCCCGCGTCCAGCACCGCCACCTGGTTGCCCGAGCGTTCCAGGCTCGCGGCCACATAAGCGAGGCCCAGGGAAGGCAGCAGCCGCCGGCCGGGCCGCTTGCGGGTCTGGGCCGCGGCCAGGCCCTCCGGGTCAATCAGAGCCACGCGCCAGTCCGGCGACGGGGCGAAGGGTTCGGAATTCACTGACGCTCCTTCCGCAGGGTTTGAAAAAGTTCGCGGTGCTGCTGCCCGATGGTTTTCCAGCCGAAGGCGGCGGAAAGTTCGCGGGAGGCCTGCCGCAGCCGGATCCGCAGCGCCTGGTCTTGCAACAGCCGGTCCAGGGCCCGCGCCAGCGCGGCGGGAGAATGCTCCACCATTAGCATATTGCGCTCATTTTGAAAAGGCCCTTCCGCTCCCTTCTCCGGGGCGGTGGTGACCACCGGCAGTCCTTGCGCCAGGCAGGCCAGCAAACTGCCCCGCTTTTGCGAGACCCCGTCACGGAACGGCAGAACCGCGCAATCAGCGCTGGCCAGGCGCTCGGCTGTCTTTGGAGCCGGCGCGTAATCCGGCCGCAGGGTGATACCGGAAAGACCGCTGCGTTCGATCAGTCCGGCCAGCCGGCGCTGGTAAGCGTCGCGGCCCGAGAGCTGGGACAAGAGCAGCAATTTAAGTTCCGGGTGCCGCGGCTTAAGCTGCGCCAAAGCGGCCAGCAGGAGCTCCATGCCCTTGGGCGGGTTGGCGAACCCGAAGAAGGCCACGGCAAAATCGCCCGGCCCGATCCCCAGGGCCCGGCGGCCGGCTTCGCGGTCAAAGGCCTGCCCCGCGGACGGCAGGTTGGAACCGATCGGGATGTGCACGCAACGCGCCTGGCAGGCCGGATGCAGTTTGAAGGCCGCGGCCTGGTCCGCCGGATCCACTAGCACGACCCGGTCCGAATAGCGCAGGGCCGGAAGCGCCCGCCAGCGGGTCCAGGGCCGGAAGTATCTCAGCTCGTGCAGGGTGGTCACCAGCGGCAGGCCCGGGAACCAGCGGCGCAGATAGGCTGGCAGCAGGTTCACGGCCAGACTGCGGCCATAGGCCGCGGTCGGCCATTGGAACAGCACCACGTCGGGCCGCAGGGCCGCGACCTCCGCCTTCACCTGGGCCAGCATGCCCCAGGACCAGCGCCGGACCAGGGGCTTGACCTCCAGGCCGTCGGCGCGGACCGCGGCCGGGTCCGCGGACAAGCTGGTCAGCACTTTCACTTGGACGCCGGTCCGGGCCAGTTCCTGGCACAGGCAGGCCGTGTAGTCCCCCACCCCGCAGCGGAGCGGCGGCCAGGTGCCGCTCACGACCAGGAGCAGGAGGCTGGAGGAACGTTCAGACGGCATGGCCGCTCTTTTCCGGCTCCAGCGCCTCGGCGTAAATGCTGCGCACCTGCGCGGCGACCTTGTCCCAGGCATGCGCTTGGGTCCAGCCGCGGGCCGCGAGGCTGAGCGCCTGGCGCCGGCCCGGGTCCGCCAGCAGATCTCGCAGTTGGCGGGCCAGGTCCTCGGCGTCGCCCGCACGGAACAGGGCCACGCTGGCCTGCTCCCTCGCGACCTCCTGGAAATATTCCAGGTCCGAGGCCAGCACCGGCCTGCCCTGCGCCAGGACCACGGACAGCGCGTAGGAGGAGGTCCCGGCCAGATAGGGCAAGAGCACCACGTCGCTGGCCGCGAGCAGGTCCGCGAGGTCCTGCGGGTCCAGGTACCCGGTCAGGCGCACCGACGGCCCGGCGGACCGCGCCGCCAGGCCCACGGCCTGCGCATAGGGCTGGTCCTGGTCCGAGAACGGCCGGCCCACGATCATCAGCGTGGCCTGGGGCCGCAGGCGCTGCCATGCGTCCAGGGCGAGCAGGTGGCCCTTGGAGGGGATGAGGAACCCGAAGATGGTCACGATCGGTCCGCTGATCGCCCAGCGCTGGCGCGCTGCTTCCGGCCGAGCGGCCAAAGGCCGGCCGGGCGCGCCCTGCGGCAGCAAACGCAGCTGGGTAGCGTCCAGGCCCCTGGCCAGCAGGGCCTGGAAATGCCCGCGGGTGTGGACCAGCACGCGGCGGCTGGTCCTGAACTGCCCGCCCTGCACGAAGCGGCTCCAGCCCAGGGCGCGGTACGCGGCCTCGCGGCCGCCGCGCAGCAGGCGTTTCCACCAGGGCCCGCCGGTGAACGGTTCCAGCCGGGTGTGCACCGTGACCACGTGCGGCACCGGCAGGGCCTTGGCCAGCAGGGGCCAGTAGTTGTTCCACGGGTCCCGGCCGCCGAAATAGACGTATTCGTGCTGCACGTGCGCCAGGTCGCAATCCGAGCAGGCGCGGGCCAGGTTGCGGTAGTAGCCCGCGCGGCGGACGCCGTGCTTGAGCGGCACCACCTTCACGTCCACTGCGGGCCGCAAAGCGTCCACCAAGGAATGCGTGAAATCCGCGATGCCGCAGGGTTCGTCCCACGAGGTCATCATGGCCACGCGCAGGGGCCGGCCGGGAGCTGAAGGGCGGGAGTGGGGTTCAAGGAAGGTCATGCACAGGTCCTGGTCAGGAAATGTTCAAGGCGTGGAAAGATTGTAAAACTTTTTTGCGGATTTGTCAGTAAGGGTCTTGGGATCAGCGCCGCAGGAGCAGGACGCCGGCCGCGCTGCAGCCCGCGATCACCAGCACATCCACCACGAGCCAGAGATGGTTGTTGTTGACCAGCATCCCGGCCGCGACCAGGACCGCCAACCCCAGGAGGATGACCCCCAACGCGCGATCGCTCATCCGATGCCTCCCCTAGCGGTAGAACGCCGTCCCCGATTCCCGGGTCATCTTTTCGATCCAGATGTCCTTGAGGGTCTTCAGGTCGTCGCTGTAGTCCTTCGGCTCATCGCCCGGCTGGTAGGCCAGGCGGTCCACGATCTCGAATCGGAAGGCATCGGGACCGTCCGCCTTCCAGGCCGCCTGCAGTTCCTGGCAGGGATGCCGGTCCGCCTCCAGCCTGAACCGGGCGCCGTTCATCGTGCCCTTCAGGTCCGAGGTAGCCTCAATGAAACATTGTCCGTTCTGGAGGTTCCGGACCACGAACACGCCCATGTCCGGGCGGTACTGCTTGAACTGCTCCTTCAATGCCTTGTGCTTCTGGCTCATATGGCGCTTACCATGACCGGCTGGAGCCGCCGCCGCCCGAAGAGCCGCCGCCGAACCCGCCGGAGCTTGACCCGCCGCTGAAGCCCCCAAAGCGCGAGCCGCCGCCCGAGTAAGTACGGCCGTTGACCTGGATGGTGCCATTGGCCAGTCCTAATTTCAGGAATTTCTTGCCGTGGCGTATGCCCAGGATGAACATGAGCACCGCCCAGGCCGGCAGGATATAGACCGGGAAATTCATGAACAGGCTGAACATAATGCTCATGACCAGGGGAATGCCGCCGAACCCCGCGCCCCAGATCACGAAGAACGGCTCCCCGCCTTTGCCCAGGCCTGACCCCAGGGCCAGGAACCCGATGGTGATGAAGATCGAAAAGAACAGGACAATCGCGACCTTGACCTTCCAGTCGGGTTCTTCGCTGCCCGACGGCGGGGAGGAAGGAGGGGGTCCGCTGTCCGCGGGCTGGGAATTCCGGTTCATCAGAAACGTCATGATCTGCGTGCAGCCGTTGAGCGCGCCGAGGCCGTAATCGCCGGCCTTGAACGCGGGCAGCACGTGCTCGTCGAGGATCCGGCCGCACCGGCCGTCGGTCAGCACGGGTTCCAGGCCGTAGCCGACCTCGATGCGGACCTTCCGGTCATGGGGCGCGATCAGGAAAAGCACGCCGTTGTCTTTATCCCGGTCGCCGATCCCCCACTGATTGAAGAGCTGGCTGGCGTAGGTGTCCACGTCCAGGCCGTCCAGGGAGGCGACGGTCGCGACCGCGACCTCCGCGTCCAGGGAGGAGGAGATGTACTCCAGCAGGCCGGCGAGCTGGGCCTCCTGGGCCTCGGGAATGACGCCGGCGAAGTCGCTCACCCGGCCCAACGGTTGGCCGGGCATCTCGGCCCAGGCCAGGGAGCCCAGGGCCAGCCCCAATACGGCCGCGCGTGCCAGCCAGCGTGGCCAGTGTTTCATCAGCCTGCTAGGCCGCGTCAATGACGCGCACCGCGCTGGTCAGCGCGTCATGCAGGGCCAGGAACAGGCGCCGCAGTTCCGGTTTGGAAGGCCGGACCTTGGACTCCCGCAGGCGGGCGATGTCCTGCCAGGCCTGAGGCTGAACATTCTTGAGCTTGGGAAAAACCGCCTGCCCCTGCCGCATGAGGTAGGCTAGGGATTTCCCGGCCTGGCGCAAATAGAGTTCCAGGGCGCGCCGGTCGTCCTGGAATAGCAGCCAGTTCGAGCGCAGGGCCAGGAGCTTGGAGCGCAGTTCGAACTCCAGCTGAAAGCGGAGGTTCTTTTTTTCCACGCGCCGGACGCGGAAGGGGTCCTTGCCCAGCAGACAGCGGTGGTTCGCCTGGATATCCGCGAACTCCAGACAGAACACATCCCAGGCGCGCTTCAACTCGGTCTCGGTCCAAAAGATCAGGCTGGCCTTGAGCCCGCGCAAGTGTTTCCGGGCGGCCTCGTCAATCCTGGACATGAGGTTCAGGTCCGCCTGTTTGAGCACGACCAGCAGGTTCAGGTCCGAATACTTGTCCAGGCCCGTGTCCCGCGCGGCGCTGCCGTACAAAACCACGGCCGCCACCCCGGCGCCTGCCTGCGCTTGGATCGCCTGCGTCCACGCTGTCAAAGCTGGTTGCATTTATTACCTCCTCAATGGCGTCCTGGAATATTACCCTCACAAGTAAACCTCCGCACAGTAAGGTGTGCGGTATCTCTTGATTCCCCTCCCCAAGCTTCCTGGTGGGAGGGGATGCAGGGGAGGGGGTGCAACTGCTTTGTAAAGACCATTGTTGGACCCCTCTCCCTCCCCTCTCCCACAGCTTCGCCGGGGAGAGGAACATTCATTTTAGGACCCGTGAAATACGCTCAGGGACTTTCGTCTGTTCACTTTACCTTGCCACCGCGATCCTGATGGTTTTAGTTTCCACGCCAGGCGCCTGCACCCGCGCTAAATATACGCCCGCTGCCGCCGAGCGGCAGTCCCACGCCAGCACGCCCCGGCCGGCAGGCAGGGTCTCTTTCACCGTGGCCACGCGTTCGGCGTTCAAATTGTATATCGTCACGCTCACCTCGCCCGCCTCACCCAGTTCCACCGCGAAGTTGATCTGGTCTTTGCCCGGGATCGGGTAAGCGGTGACCGTGCCAGGCGCGGCCGGCGCCAGGGTCGGCGTGGGCGTGAACGTGGGCGTGATGCTGGCCGTGGGGCTGATGGTGAAGGTCAGGGTAATGGTCGGCGTCGGCGAAACGGTCGGCGTAGGGGAAGGGGTCAGGGTGATGGTCCGCGTGGCTGATGCGGTCGCGGTCAGCGAGGCTGTGCGCGTGGGGGTCGCGGTCAAGGTGGCGGTGGGGGTGCGGGTCCGGCTCGCGGTCAGGGAGGCGGTGGCCGTGGGCGTGGGGGAAGGGGTCAGGCTGGCCGTGAGACTGGGCGTGGCGGTGGCGCTGATCGTAGCCGTGGCCGAGATCGTGGGCGTGGGGGTCGCGGTCGGCGGGATCCATGCAAATTCATAGATCGTCCCATTTCCGGACCCGGTGTAGAGATACGGAGTGCCCGTGTCCCGGCCATACCCGAAAGCCAGCGAATACAGGTTATTCCCGGTAGACGGCGAACCGCAATCCAGCGGCGTGCCCCAACAGACCCCGTTCCAGGTGAACTCGTAGATCCGGTCGTTGTTCGTGGCCGCGTACAGCCGGATCGTGCCGTCGTCGCGGCCGTCGCCGATCGCGATGGCGTTCACAGCGCCGATGGAGGATGCCGTGATCGAGGTGGACGCCCAGCTCGTGCCGTTGTAGACCGATTCCCACACCTGGCCGTTGTTGTTGCCGCTATAGACGCAGCGGAGCGAACTGCCGTTGCGGCTGGCTTCGATCACGATATGGTTGATCTGAGCGCCGGTATTGACTATTTCCGTACTAGCATAGGACGCGCCGTTCCAGCGGAATTCATACAGCCTCCCGCTCACACCACCGCCATAGACGTAATAATTGGTATCCGTGCTGCGGCCCAGACCCACAGCCACCGCCCGAGCAGCCTGCGAACCGGTCGCGCCGACCGTCACCGGCGCATTGAAAGCACTGCCGTTGAAATATTGCTCGTAAATATTGTTGTTCGCGCAGGCATAATAGACGTACGTGGTGGCCGTGTTCCGGCCCGGGCCAATAGCCGTTTTCCAGATCTGATCGGTTTGGGAGGCCAAACTGGTCTCATTGAACCCGGTCCCGTTCCATTGAAACCAGTAGGGGGAAGTATTCTCATTGCCCGCAACGATAATATTACCGGGAAAGTTGGTCGGCTGGCCCACGGCCAGGCCATGATAGGCCAACTCGGTGCCGAAATTGTGCCCGAAGGCGACCCGGTTCCAGACGCCTGTATTATAAGTATATTCATACAGGTAGCCGTTGCGGTTGGCCGCGTACACCCGCGCAATGCCGTCGCCCCGCCCGCCGCCCACCGTCAGGTCATAGGCGTAATCGGATTCGCTGAGCACGGGATTGGACTGCCATATCGCGAAGGCCGGCGCGGCAACCAGGACCAGCAGAAAAACCAGACTTCCCCTCAAAGTACGCATGACTCCCCCTCCGTGTGCAGTGATCCTTTTATTGTCCGGTCTCGGTCCCTGGGGCAGGCAGGATCGGCACGGCCACGAACATCTGCTTCAGCTTCATCGTATAATACTCGTAAGGTGCGCCGGTCGCCAGGCCTTTGGCCTTGGCCGCCTCGGCCAAAGCCGGGTAGGTTTTCATGGGAGCGATCATGTAAGACATGGGATTTCGGATGGGAAACTCGGCCACCAAGCACGGGGATCTTTCCAGGGTCTTGAAGCGGTACTTGGTTCCCAGGCTCTGGGCTTTCACGACCTGTTCAGGAGTGAGCACGCACGCGCAGTCGCTGCGCAGCTGGTTGGCCGGCACTTTGCGGGGATCGTCGTAATAAATGCCGATGCCGTCCTCGGCCTCGATGCCGTCGGCCTTGAGGCTTTTGTACAGGCGTTCGAACACCTGCCCGCTCTGGGCATAAGGCCCCACGAACGATTCGTACACCATGGTGTAGGGCCCCATCTCCTTTTCCGCCACGGCCACGGTGCTGAACATGCCCAGGTAGGCCAGAAAACCCACCCCGCCTATAACCAGCACAGCCACCGCGATCCCGGCCACCAGCAGGATTTTTTTCATGTGCCCCTCCGCCGCCTCGGTTGGTAAAAACAAGGTCCATATTTTACCACGCCAGGGGGCGGTCTGGCGCAGGATGCTTGATTTTTTATGCCTTTGCCAGAGTCCCCGCATGTTACTCTAGACAACATCCACCCAGGGAGGACATAAGACTTCTATGCGCCTGATCTTACGGGGGGCGTTCCCCCTTTTGTTCCTGCTCAGCGCCTGCGCGCCGTCCGTGGTCGTACACCGGCCGCTGGGCCCGCAGGTTGAGCTTTCTCTCTCCAAAACCCAGCTCCAGCCGGGCCGCACGGTGCGGATCACGGCCAGGTCCGAGGACCCTGGGCTGGTCCTGCAGGTCCGCGGGTGGGAACAGACCGTCATCCTGTCCCCGGTTCAAGGCAGCCGGGGGGAAATGGAAGGGTTCCTGGCGGTCCCGCTCGAGGCCGAACCCGGCCGGGTCAAACTGGCGGTCTCCTCGCCCGGAGGCGGGCAGGACCAGACCCTGCTGGTGCCGGTGCAGGTCCTGCCGAAGGACGAAGAACGCGTGGTGCGCCTGAACATCGCCAACTTCAGCCGCTTGCCTTACGGCCGGGAGTCCCGCATCATGACCAGCGTCCGGAACGAGGCCCCGGTTTGGCCCGCGCCCCGGCTCAAGCCGTGGGTGTGGCCGGTCAAAGGCCGGCTCTCCGAATTATTCGGGGTGAAGCGCGTGTACAACAACGGCGAGGGTTCTTGGTACCACGGCGGGTACGACATCGCCGCGCCCGGCGGCACGCCGGTCGCGGCGCCCGGCCCGGGCCGGGTGATCTTCACCGCGCCCTTCGAGGCGCACGGCAACACCATCCTGATTGACCATGGCTACGGCGTGATCACAACCTATCTTCATCTTAAAACGATCCTGGTCAAGCCTGGCGACGAGGTTCAGCAGGGTCAGGTGATCGGCGAGGTGGGCACCACCGGCGGCTCGACCGGTAACCACCTGCACTTCCAGGTTAATGTCAACAACCGGGTCGCCGCGCCGGAAGATTTTTTATCCGACAAGACCCCCTAACCTTTCCCGCCCGGCGGCCGGATCATTCCACCGTTCCCTGTTCCGGCACGGTAAGCTCGAAGTCCGGCTGACGGGACAGCCCCTCGGCCGCGGATTTCGGCACCTGGACCCGGACCACGCCTCCGCCGAGAAAACTGAAATCCTTCATCGTGAAATTAAGCTTCACGGTCCGCGTCCGCGCGGCCACCGCGCGCTCCTGGTAGGTAATGCCCAACCCGTATTCAAATGACAGGCCCAGCGCCTTGATGTTCAGCGTAACCTGGTCGCCGCCGGTAAGATTAAAAGATACTGATTCCAGCTCGCCGGTTTTGGACTCGGTTTTGTAGACATAGAGCCCGTCCTTGAACTGGTCGCGCACCATCACGAACGTCCGGCCCAAGCCCTCCAGCTCCGCCTCCAGCGTGGCGCACCCGGGGAGCAAAACGGCCAGCACGAGACACGCTTCGCGAAATCCCACCCGGCACCTCCAGCCCGCCGCGCGGCCCGCGAACTACGCGGGGCCTCGCAAGGCCGGCCACAGTCTCTCCAGCGCGCGGCGCCGCCGGCTCCCCGGGGGCAGCAGCCGGTCCCGCAGGCGGTAATAAGCCTCCGTCCATCTCCAGGCGCGGCTGGAGCGGATCGCGTTCAAGGCCTTGGATCGTTCGCTCCACTCCCGTTCGGCCAGCTCCTGTTCGCGGGCCAAGGCCTGCCGGCGCGCCTGGTATTCCGTCTCGACCAGCCTCCGCTCATACTCCCTGGTCTCGCGGATCCCGTTCACGAAAAACCGCACCGCCGCGCCGCCGGCCGCGGAGGCCGGATGGTCCTGGACCGCCTGTCGGTACGCCGCCAGCAGGGCGGCGAGGTTCCGTTCGAGCGAAAACCGTTCCTCGGCCAGGCGCCGGTTGGTCCGCCCCATGGCCGGCGAATAGGTCTCGATCTCCCGCACCAGGTCCTGAACGCCGTACTGCCGGGCAAAACGCCTCCCGGAAAAATTACAGGTCTGGATTTCGTCAATGTTCTCCGGGGTCACCATGCCGTCCCCGCCCAGATAGTCGTAAACCAGCGCGGCGCGGCCGCACGCCATGGCTTCGATGGCGCCCCGGCCCAGAGAGATCACGATATCAGCCTGGTTGATCAGATGTTCGGGTTCTTCACGCACGCGGCCGGCCTCCCCGATCACCGTCATTTCCAGATCCAGCGCCTTAGCCGCCTGGGCCGCAATGGTCCGTGATTTCTCACCCATCCGGCCGCTGATGACCAGCAGGTTTTTCGGCTCCGGACGGATATCCGCATAGCTCCTGAAGCGACGTGTATCCACGCAATTCCTGAAGATCGTGATCCGTTCCCCGGGCACGCCCAGCCGGAGAAGCGCGTCGCGGACCTCCTCGCTCACCGCCAGATAGCGTGCGATCCCAAGATCGTCCCGGGGCGGTTGTTCCAAGAACGGGAGCACGCCGTGCGCCTGATAGATCATCGGCGCGCCGGGAAAGGCCTGCCGGACCTCGTACGCGACGATGTTGTGCGAAACGTGGATGACCTCATAGGGGCCGGACCGGGCCAGGTCACTCAGGACCCGGACACCGCGTTCACGGGTGCGCTGGGCGATCGCGCCGCCGGCATAAGGGGAATACAGGTCCACCGCGTGCCCGGCTTCCTTCAGGCCGAGGGCCAGGGTGCAGGCGAAGGTTTCGGTGCCCGTGAAGCCGAAATAGTGGTGCGTGCCAAGAAGGATTTTCAACGGCCTGTTTCCCGTCCGCTAGGGCGCCGCGCAGCCGCAGTTCCCACCCACCGAACCGTAAGCGCAAACGCCCGAACACCAATCGCCGTTCGCGGCGCGCTTGGGCCGGCTGTCATACACCAGGCGCGCGGCGCTGTTGGAATATTCATAAGGGCAAAAGAGCGTGGTGGGAATGCCCAGGTCCGCCGGTTCCCAGGGCGACCCCGGGCCGGCCAGGGGCGGAAGGGCCGTGCCGTCGCTGCGGGCAATGGCCAGGTAGTTGGTGTAAATGTAATCCCATGTGTCCGCGGGATGCTTGTAAATGAAGCCGAAGTGCAGGTGCGGGTAAGACCCGGGCTTGACCGTGGCCACGACCAGGTCAGCCAGCTTTTTGCCCCGTTTGACCTTCCGGCCCTCCTTGACCTTGACCGCCTTGACCTGCTGGCTGAACTCGGCCGGGTCCAGGGTCTGCGGCTCGATGGTATAGATCGCGAACCAGTACGGATTCAACTCCAGCAGGACCGTGATCGAAGGGCATCCGGCGCCGGTGGTGCTTTGCACGATCCGCGCGATCCGGCCGTCCGCCACCGCCACCAGGGCGAACTTCTGGACGCCTGCGGCCGGGTCATAAAGCGGGACGATATCAATGCCGCCGTGGATCTCGTTGTAGCCCGCGGTATCCCAGGGCATCAGGCCAAAACAGTAGAAATAGTCCGCCTGATCGGGATTTTCATAAGGAAAATCAATCCCTGGGTCTCCGGGCCCGACGACCGGTTTGACCTGCGCGCTCAGGGTGTGGGGCTCCACGGGCGACACGTTCTGTCCCGCGGGCGTGCAGCCCGCCTGCGCCAGCCAACCCGCGCCCAGCACTGCCAAGACTAACAGCTTGTTCCATTCCTTCCGCATGGTACACCTCCGGTATAGATTTGAACGGGTCAATCTCCTCCACCGCCATGGAGGCCCCCGGGCGACTGAAAGAAGTCCCTTTAGGGGCAAAGCCCGGGGTACCAACTTCAACCCTCGCTATCCCCTCGTGGCGACATCCCCGGAGCAAGCATTCCGCATTCACCCCCACGCGGAGGGGATGGCAGGCGGCAAGAAGAACAGGCCCTGTGCTTAGGGTCTGGCCACCAGCTCCACGCGGCGGTTCTTGGCCCGGCCTTCCTCGGTGGCGTTGGTCGCCACTGGCGCGTACGGCCCCGCGCCGTAAGGGACCAGGCGCTTGGCGTCCAGCCCATGGTCCGTGATCAGCGTTTGGACCACCGCCGCGGCGCGGGCACTCGACAGCGCCGCGTTCGTCTCCGCCGAGCCGATGTAATCCGTGTGCCCCACCACCCAGACCTTGACGCCCGCCTCGGCCTTGAGCAGTTTGGCGATTTCCTGCAGGGCCGGCCCGGATTCCGGCTTGATATCGGCCTTATTGAAGTCGAAGAAAATGCCCGGCACCTCGACATGGCCGTACTCCAGCAGGCCCCGCCGCAGGGCCTCGGCGCTCGCCACGACGTCCTGCTTCATGGCCTCGCGCTCCACGATGGTCAGGTAGTAGGTCGCGCCGTTCGCGGCCTTGACCTCGGTCCAGGTCTCGCGGCCGTCCTTGACCAGCCGGAGCGTGACCCACTTGTACCCGCCGCCCGGCCCCGTGGCCTCGAAGAGCGTCTCCATGCCGACCTTGGCGCCCGCGTTCTGGTAATTGCGGATAATCTGCAGGGGGCTGGGCGGCGCGCCGGCCGTGGCGTCGAAGGAGTATTCATACTTCACCACATGCCCCTCGACCCTTTGCCGGGAAGGCTTGCCGTTCTGGGATACGGAAAAATCATGCCCGTCAAAGGGGCTTTCCTTGAACGAGGTCGCCGTGGGCAGATGGTAGTTCGGCAAACGGGTGAACAGGGTCGGGTCCTGGTGGCCCTTGAAATCGCTCATGGGTTTCGTGGCCGCCAGGGCCGCGGTTGGCAGGCAGCAGGCCAGCAGCAGGATGGCCGTCGAGCAGAGTATCTTCATAAAACCCGGGCTTGCGGGGATACGGTTGGTTCCGCTTCTCATGTCGCGCTCCTTGGATGTGAATGGGTCTTGCCGTTCTCTCGCGTTCAGTCTGACACTAGCGTACCACGGCCACCTTGAGCTCCTGCTTCGCCTGCCCGTCCACGAACACGCGCACCAGATACACGCCAGGCGCCGTGTCCCCGAGCGTCCAGGTCAGGACCCAGCCGTTCCCCGCTCCCACCTGGTCCTCCAGGCTGACGACCTGCTCGCCGGCCAGGTTGTAGATGCGGAGGCTGGCCGAGGCCGGCGCGGCCAGGTTGAAGCGGAAGCGCATCTGGCCGCTGGCCGGGTTGGGATAGGCCTGGACCGTCGCGACCCCTGGCGTCGCTCCGTCGGGCGTGAGACTGCCGCCGGAGGGCGTGGGGGTCGGGGTGGGCGGGAGCGGCACCTGGTCGGTCTTCACGTGGAGGCATTGGGCTGAGCCGCTGCTTTCCGACCAAGCCACATAGACCGAACTGCCGCTGATGGCGATGGCGCCCCCGTTCACGTATTCGCCGGTGGCCAGGTTCAGTTCAGCGCCGAACTGGCTCCAAGAGCCCGTGGCATAACGCTTGACCATCAGGCGGTGGTCCTGGGTCATGCCCATCATATCGTAGTTGTAGTCCTCGATGAAAGCGGCGTAGGGCGTGCCGCCCGCAAAGGCCAGCCTGGGCGCGTAGGCTGGATGCGCGGCGTCGTTGTTGAGGATCCCGCCCACGTCCTGCCAGCCCGTGCCGTTGAACCTTCGCACGCGGGCCAGGAAAATATCACCCATAACCACAAAACTCGTGTCATTGTCCTCGGCGAACGCCGCATACAGGTTGTTGTTGTCAACTGCCAGCCAGGAATTGTAGCTGTAATGCCCGGCCGTGTTCACGCTGTTGCCCACGGCCTCCCAGGACGTGCCGTTCAGCGCTTTGGCCCGGATATCGTAGCTCGAGGCCGTGGATTCGCCCCACGCGACCACCGGCCGTCCGTTCCAGATGACCAGGCTGGGATTGGTGGCCTGGCGGTTCGCGTCAATGTTCAGGTAGGTGCCGTCCTGCACCCAGGCGCTGCCGTTGAAGTGCTTGACATAGACCCGCTGCGCGCTGCCGAACTGCTCGCTCCAGGCCACGTACGGCGTACCGCTCGGGGAAAAGGCCAGGCTGGGGCTGTTCGCGTATTCGGCAAAATTGATGTTCAGTATGTTGCCCACGATGGTCCAAGAGGCGCCGTTCCAGCGTTTGACGTAAACGCGCTGGGCCGTGTCCGGCGAATAGGCCTCGGAATAGGCCACGTAGGGGGTGTTATTGTAAAAGGCTATTTGGCCGGCATAGGCGTGTTCGCCTGTTTCGGTATTCAGGCTCCCGCCCAGGAACTGCCAGCTCGTGCCGTTCCAGAAGCTGGCGTAGAGCTGGTCCCTGACCGCCGTGCTTTCGACCCAGGTGACGTAGGGCGTGCCGTTGTGAACAGCCATGTGGGGGAATCTCGCCGAACGCGCGGCATCCGCGTTCAGCGTGTTGCCCACCACGGTCCACTCCGCGGAAGCGGCCGCAGGCAGCAGGGACAAGCACAGCGTGAACAGCAGGCAAGACCTGGAAGGATAGCGCATACCAGCCTCCTGGCGTTATTTCGGTCCCCAGACCAGCGCCATTGCGCAAACAGCCGCGGCCAGGGTGGCGATCTGGTGCGTCAGCAGGAAAATACCGGGCAGGGACTTGCCCGAGCTCAAGAACGCGCCGCTCGCGAACAGGAGCGCGAGCAGGAGCCCGGCCAGGATCAGGAGCAGCAGCGGCAAGATCCCGAGCGCCGCGGTTTTGCGCCAGGCCAGAACGGCCAGCACCGAGATCACGACCGTAACCAGCGCGACCAGCTTGTGGAGAGTAATCAGCAGGGGGTTCAGAGGTTTGCCCGCGTGGGAGAGCCAGACACCGGAGGCGATGGTGCTCAGGAACAGGGCCAGCGCAACCGCGATCTTAACCGCCATTCGATTTCCCCCGGTCCGCTTGAATCACCATATTTTGGGTGTTCCGGGGTGAACTGTCAAGCGGCTATCCATGACCGCGGCTTTTCACATAGTCCAGCATCAGCCGCAGGTTCTTGCGGTTGGCCTTCCAGACGAAGTCGAACAGGTCCCCGGCCACGGGCACCGCGCCCACGAGCAGGTCCAGTCCCAGGTTCCCCAGCATGCGCAGGATCAGGCCCATGGGCAGGCGGTGGCGCACGGCCGCGGCCAGCACCACCCCGGAGACAAGGAACATCACCGTATCGCCCACTCCCGGGATCAGCCCGACCAGCCCGTCCAGGCCGATCCGCCAGGATGTGCCGGGGATGCGGATCCAGTCGTCCAGCCAGCGGGAGAGCCGGGAGAGGTGTTCGAGCGAGGGAAAGCGCGCGAGCTCCCGGTAGATCGCGGGCAGGATCGGTTCGGCGGGACTGGATGTCGGTTGCAGGCCGCGTTCGGGCATAGCGGTACTATTATAGCCTACTCGAACCCGGAAAAGACACCCAAAGGAGCGCGGGGCGCTCTACTCACAGCGCACGCGGACCGTCTCCGGGCCGTCAATATCCACGGTCATGTCCTGCATGGCGTCAATGATCTCCTGCAGGTTCTCGGGCTTCAGGCTGTCCACGTCGAACTTCATGCCGTGCTCGCTCAGGGCCTGGTTGATCTTGTCCTTGGCCACCACGGGGATCAGGGAGGCCAGCTTCACGCCGGCCCGGAGCATCTGGAACGGCACCCGCACGTTCACGTTGACCGGCCGGCCCTGCTCGTCCTTGCTGTTCTGCACCGTGACCACCAGGTACTTGGGGCTGGGCTTCCCTGCCCCGGCCTGCCGCGCGTCGCCCTGGCCCACGGCGGCCAGCAGGCGTTCGGCCTCGGCCACGTTCACTTTTCCGCTCGCCAGCATTTCCAGGATCTTCTTCGTTTCTTCCGACATGAAATACCTCCGGCTAAATGAATTTGATGGATATGCGCTGCGGTCCGTCCAGCACGTCCACGATCATGCCGCGCATGGCGCAAAATATCTCATAGCACACCAACGGGATGGCCAGGATGGCCCGGCCTGCGGGGAACCAGACCAGGAACACGCTGGCCAACAGCCATAAGGGCAGGATCAGCAGGGCCGCGAGCAGGAGCAGGGGCCACAGCAGGAAGAACGGCAGCCACCAGCCCCAGCGGCCAGGATGGAAGTTCAGGTACAGGAATGCCGGGGGGATCATGACCTGAGTCTTTCCACGGCCTCGTCCACCGTGATCTCGCCCTTCTCCAGCTGGGCCAGCACGTCGGCGCGGTCAGGCTGGGCGTTCACGTTTACGAAGTCGAACTGCTGGCCCAGGCGGTTGAGGCGGTTCTTGATGGTCGGGTAGCTGACCCCGAACAGCTGCTCCATCTGCTTGATGGAGCCGTGGGTCTTGACGAACGTGGCCACGAAGATCTGGTCTTCCATATTGAGCTTGGCCAGGGGCGGCAGTTCGAAGCTGCCTTCGATGGCGATCCCCTTCTTGACCAGACGCACCCGCTCCACCAGGATCTCCCCCTGCTGGGTCATGGCAGTTAGGTCTTGCCAGGTTTGAGCCATTTCCGCCTCCGAATTGATTAAGTTAATTAAACTATAACATAATAGTTTATTTTGTCAATATATATTTTAATTTAATTTATTTTATAATCACAAATTATTAATTTTATTAATTTTAAATAAAGCGCCATTTTTTTGCCAATATTTCAACGTTCTCTTTATCATGGGTCCCATCACTACCGATAATTTAAATAGCGAAAATTAACGCGTCACCCCTGGTTCAAGGAGCATTGCCATGCCCCTCATGGTCCAGATCCTCAAGAACACTGAGCTGTTCTCTTCCTTTTCGGAAGAGGAGCTTTCTCTACTGCTGGAATTTTGCGAGGAGCAGCGCGTGGCCAAAGGGACCATCATTTTTACCGAAGCGCAAAAGGACGATGGCGCGGTGTATTTCGTTCAGGAAGGGATCATTAATATCATCAAGGGCTCGGGCGCGGACAGGTTGATGCTGGCCATGTTCGGGTTGGGGAATATTTTCGGCGAGATGGCTTTCCTGGATTCGGGGCCGCGCTCAGCCAGCGCCCTGGCAGACGAGGATTGCATCCTATACAAACTGACGCCCGAGAAGTTCTTCGAATACGGGGCCAAAGCGCCCAAGGCCGCCATGAAGATGTTCAAGGTGTTCATTTCGAAGCTGGTCAAGCGCCTGCGCGATACCGACGAGGCCCTGGTGAAGAAGAACCAGAAGATCATGCTCTCGTGATGAGCCCCGGTTGGGCTGACCGCCGCCCTGGTTCCCTTCTAGTTTTCCCCGCTTCCCTTTTTTCTTTCCTGTGTGCGCACTTGAAATAGCCTTTCCGTGAACCCACCCTGCTTAATAAACCGTTCTTCCAAAGTACGCAATTGCTTACCCAGCAGATAGCTCGCTTGGTTGATCAGGCAGATCAGGGTATTGGCCGTCTGCTCCGCGGTTTTTATTCTTATGCCGTACGTGTCCGACTTGTCCGACTGGTCTGACCGGTCCGACAAATACTTTTGCCGTATTGCCAGCGCCTCGGCCGAGCCCTTGTCCCATTGCCGCAGGCCGCGCTGGCGCAGGAAATCCTCGTAATCTAATAAAAGCTCTTCCAGACTGGCGCGCGCAACGCCAGTTAGTTTGAGCTCGGTCTTGCGCGAGGTGGCCGAGGCCATGCTCCCTTCTGCGATGTTCTGCACCCCGCTGCGTGCTGCCTGGACCATTTGATCCACAGTTCTGGAGCGTCGTTCCAGGAACCGGCTGCAAAATATAATCGTGGCGGCTGGAACCGCCCCGCGCTAAAGATGGCAGTATTGCTTGACCTGCGCCACGACCTGATCCACCTGGCCCACCAGCTCCACCACGCTTTTCGCGAACTGGATCTGGTTGTTCACCGATTCCATGGCTTGAGCGGTCTGGGTTTGGGCGGCGCGCACTTCGGTGATCAAGGGGTGGGTTTCCGCGATTAAATCTTGATAGGCGTGATCAATCAGCTGTTTAAGCAGCTTCCGCAGATATTTCAGGGATTTCTCCAGCGATTCAGCTTGCTGTGTATGGCCGTGTTCATCCGCTTTCATCCGGCATTGGCTCAAGGAGCTTTGCAACACATTCAATTGTCCGATGAGCGAAATCGCATCTATCTCTGGCATGGGCTGGTCTCCGGTTATTGGTCCTGTTTGAGGGTTTCGTATAAATGCCCCAGTTGCCGCCCTTCCTCGATCAGCAGTTGCAATCCCGGCCGGTCAAAAGTCAGGGCCGTGGATTTGACCGCCTGTTCCAGTTCCTTGTGCGCCTGCGGCAGGGCGGCGTAAATTTTCTCCATCTGCCGCAAGGCGTCCAAAATATCCATCAATTTGTCGTTCAGGCTGTACATCCGTTCCACCAACGAAGCGCGGGAGCCTGCCGGAGTCTGCTTCCAGGCAGCCCGAATGGGCTCGTAGTGGTCGCTGTAGTAGGTCTTGAAATTCTCGCGGAGCAATTGGATCAGACGCGCGCACTGTTCCGCGTACTTCTCCACCACAGCCTGGTTTTCCCGGATGATTTTGCCCAGGGCTTCCAGCCTTTTCCCCCGGATGTATTCTCGCGCCGCTTCCACGGCCAAGGCCGAAAAGATCGGGATCCCCTCTTTGGGCGGAGCCCAGTTCAGGGCTTTAACCGCCGCCCCCGCATTCCGGTTCAATTGTTCGGCCAGGGATTCGAACGCCGCCGGATCATCCACCTGATTGTCCGCCAATTTCACCAATAGTCCGGCATAGCCCTGCATGCTGTCATTGAGCGTCCAAAAGACTTTACGGGCTTGCTTGATGCGAAGGTAGAGAGGCGTGGTCTCCAGGGTCCATTCATAGCCCTGGCCCAGCTGCATGACCAGTTCGCTCAGCTGGCCGTCGAAGGTCCGCGCGTCCGCCGAGCGCACCCAATCCACGCCCAGGCCGAAAGACCCATCCATGGCGGTCTGGCCCTGCTGGACAGCGGCGTGAAAGGCTTGAAACGGCCGGGTGTTGAGCGAGGCGCAGCCCGCGATCAGCGGGAGCATTGAACAGGATAGGCATGCAACGTGAAAGGCGGTCATGTAACACCCCCGGTGCGTGGTGGGGATATTATCTTCCTACCTGGGGAAAAATCCCATCCTTAACTTCGCCCCAACCCGGCCGCGGGGATGAAGGTAGGCTTTCTATATTAATCAAGTTTGGTGTCCCGGTATTCTTACAACTTCGCGGCAAATTCCTCGAACGCCGCGTCAGGCTTGGGCCCGCGAAATTTGAATTCGGCAGCCACACAGCCGCCCCGGGCAGACACAGCCTCGGCCATTTTTTTCAAGGACGACCCCACGGCCAGCTTGTAGGTGCAAAAAAGCGCCACCTTTTTCCCCGCCAGATCAGGCAGGGCCCCGGCGAACTGCCGAAAGGGCTTGCTGGGCTGTTGCAAAATGATGAAAAGCCCACTGATCCAGCATCCCAGTAAAAGCATATCCGCCCGTTTCAAGGCCACGGGATCAGCAGCCTGCAGGGCCGCCACCGCGCACAGATGGCCTTTGCCTTGCAGGATATTGGCCATGGCTTCCGCGGCTTGCTTGGTGATGCCGGTCTTGCTGTCATATACAATTGAGATGTTCATACCCAACCGCCTCCTGGTTAAAGTGGGTTGCATTGTACCATACTCCGTTGGTTGGAAGGCAATACGGCAAGTGAATGCGGATGAAAGGGGCGGGCAGCTTGACATTAACCAACCACCCATTCAAGCTGTATTTATTGATCCCCTCGCCCCGCGCAAGCGGGGAGAGGGCGAGGGTGAGGGGTAAATCCATGCGGAGGGATTTAACCCGGGTCCCGGGTGGTCTTTCTCCTCTCCTCGGTCCGCGCTTTATATAGCCTTTCCGTGAACCCACCCTGCTTAATAAACCGTTCTTCCAGAGCAAGCAGTTGCTTGCCCAGCAGATAGCTCGCTTGGTTGATCAGGCAGATCAGGGTATTGGCCGTCTGCTCCGCGGTTTTTATTCTTATGCCGTACGTGTCCGACTTGTCCGACTGGTCTGACCGGTCCGACAAATACTTTTGCCGTATTGCCAGCGCCTCGGCCGAGCCCTTGTCCCATTGCCGCAGGCCGCGCTGGCGCAGGAAATCCTCGTAATCTAATAAAAGCTCTTCCAGACTGGCGCGCGCAACGCCAGTTAGTTTGAGCTCGGTCTTGCGCGAGGTGGCCGAGGCCATGCTCCCTTCTGCGATGTTCTGCACCCCGCTGCGTGCTGCCTGGACCATCTGGTCGTAGGTTCGGGAGTGCCGGTCCACAAACCGGCTGCAAAATATGATCGTGGCGTCGTAGACAAGTTGCGCGGCCTGGAAACTGCGGAGCTTGCGGTAACCGCCGTGGGGTGGGATCAGGGATCCAGGGTCGTTCATGGGTCAGCCTCCAGCAAGGGTGCTGGAGGATTAGACCAGGCAGGGGCTAAAAACCTTGCGCATAAAATGATAGGTTTGCTTTTTTATAGTAAAATATAACTATTAAGGGTTGGTTGAAAGGATCAACCATGACCAAACACCAAACACCTTTATCGGTCCTGATCAAGCGCATCGCCCACAAAGACCCTGAGGTTCGCGCCGCGACACTTTATGCATTATCAGACCGAGGCCAATGGGCGGACGTGGCGGCACCCGCTCTCGCAGACTCTTTTCGTAATAATCGTTCTTCCGCTGAACAAAATCACATTCTTAGAACATTGGTAGCGGTGGCACCTAAAGCGACCATCACTTGGGATATTTTGCGTTCGGTTTCTAACCATGGTAATAGATCTCAAAAAGAGATCGTTTTAGATTTCATTGAAAAAGATAGGCCGCCAACAGAACAAGCCGCACTTTTAATTCGTATCATGATCGATCAACCCGACGATAGCAACTTCGATCAGATCATTAAACTCGCCCGGCGATACTTTCCAATCCAGGAAATAACAACTAAATTGTCGGAACATTTTCAGAAGGGTGATCTCCCAACCAGGTCCAGCCTTTTGAGCGCAGTTTCAATTTTAGGCCGGCAAGCGTGGGGCCTTGTGCCCGATCTAATAATGGCCTTATATGAATTGCCGCCGCGGGAGGCTTCCAAGAGAAAAGGGTTCTTTTTTATCTCTTTGGATCCAACTGATTGGTATCGAGATACGTTGATCGAACTCCTGTTAGATATCGGCCCCGTCCCAGATGAGATCGCACCGGCGCTCTTGAAAGCGCTCACCACTCCCAATGGGACATTTCACCTGTTCGATACCAGCGTTATTGATCATTATTGGGCGAATAGCGAAAGCTGGTTTTCTCATCTGCACTTTTATTACGCGCAGGCCTTGGTCGCTCATCCTCAAACTTGCAACGATATTTTTGATTATTTACTTCAATCTCTTCACCATCCCAATTACCATGTGCGCCGGTATGCTGCGGAATTATTGGGAGCATATGGCCAAGATGGAAAGAAGGCCGTGGAGGGACTGATCCACGCGCTCCTGGAGGATAAATATTACCGCGTACGTTATTACGCAGCCCAGTCGTTACAGAAGATCGGCGAGTATTGCACGGAAGCCAGACAAGCCATTCCGGCCCTTAAGCGTGCTTTACAAGACCCGGATTATTCGGTGAGGAAGTATTCCCAGGAAGCATTGAAGTTCTTGGAAATAAGGTAGCGCTTTCAGGCGGAGAGGGTTGGAGGGAAAAGTCAGGAGCGAGGGAGAGGTGGGGTCATCGGGACACTCAAACTTAATTAAGTATGGCGTCTCTGGAATTCTTCATGTTTTTATTTTAATATTTTAACTCCGTCCCCATAGCCCTCTAGGAAGAAGTCGCCGGAATTCAGAGTTTCAGGCGACTTTATTTTCCAGGCGGGTGACGCGCATATCCAGCTTGGCCAGGTCCTCGGCATCGGCCTTGCGGCGCAGTTCGTGCTTGATCTCGGTCTGTCCTTCGTGCAGCAGGGCGACTTCATGTTTGATTATTTGAATGTCCGCCTCCACCCGGTCAAAACGGTGATTCATGACCTCAACGATTTTCTTCTGATTCTCTTCAAATCTCTCAACCACTGTTTTGAATTCAGTCATGGTAATTTTCCCTTCTTCCGTCATTTCCAGCCTCCCAATTCTGGGCGATAAGGATAGAACTGTCAATTGGCAATTCCAATATCCTTAGACCAGGGGGAGGGGGAAACCATGCGGTTATCGTTGATTTTTTTTAATAACAATTGTTGTGCCATTCATTGCGTCACATTGATCTTCAAATGATACCAAGGCCCATAGGTATCCCTGAAGATAAGCTCTTTCTCTCCCGGTTCCTCTGGGGAAACTTGATAAAAATACCCATAATTGATCTTGACCTGTGACTCCCCACTTATTCTTAAAAATCGATCACCATCGCCAGCAGCAATATTATCGTCGATCACAATTATTTCACCCGCATGGCAACTGACCGATTCTTCGAAATAAGCATCATATTCACTCGGATTATATGTGAGATATTTATCGTTGTAATAGAACCGTAGCTGATCGCCAATAGATTCCAGCCACAATCGATTCACGCCTGTAGTATTCGTTTTATATCTAGTCGTGTCTCTTTTCATTTCAAACTTATTGTTTGAAGAGTAAATGATATATCTTGCCATTCCACCTTTAAGCGACAGTGCACCATCTCTAATATCAACATTACCATAGTTATAGGCCGAAGGGCTTTCCCATATAACCGCCGGTGTTTTTCCGGCGTCATATTTTAGTATTTGGATTGCCATCACTCTTATTTTGCCATTTATATATCCGATCAAAAGATACACGGCATTCCCAACCCGTATCGGCAAACATTGCAGGTCATCAGCGATCATGTCATTATCATCATTAAAGATCAATTCATAACCTAAATGTCGGCTGCTTATAATTCCATATCGAAAGAACGCGCCACCATGCGTTCTAAACGCGAATAATATTTCCTTTTTACGGTGGTCGCCAAGAAAATCAAACGCCATTATTTCTACATCAAATATCTCTGGTTCATTGATATTGGTCAGCTTAAGGACCTGTTTTAAGAGTTTCTCTTTTTCCTCACCCTCAATTACATCGAAAGATTCTCTGGTTATCTCCTCATATGGCTGTCCAATTACTACGCTAGGATTAGGGTAATCTGGTATCACTGCCCCAAGCGCGAACACGCCCCCAACAAGCGCGCTAGAAAATGCTAGTAATAGGTTTTTATTGGGCAGTTTCATGCGCTTTACCTCTGCATTATATTAGACCAACAGGAGGGAAAACCCTTTCGAGGTATTTACTTTATTTCCGCATTGCCTTTACTTCTGCCTCGGCATTGGCTTTGCGCGCCGCAGCCGCCATTTCCGTTGTGACGATGGTCTGGCCAATAGGCGCGAGCGCCAGGCCCGCGAGCTTGATGTGTTGGATGCCAAAGGGGAAGCCGATGGAGCCCCCCGGCCTCCTGGCCGGGGTACCCCGTCAGATCGCGGCACACCCTGACATGGCAGGGCGACATCCCCGGAGCAGGAAATTCACATTTATCCCCAGGGTTTCCTGCGTAGGGGATGAAGGTGGCTTTCTATTATAATTAAGTATGGTGGCCCCGGAATTCTTTATTCTTTAAACTAATAAGCTAACTCCGGCACCGATATTTATTAATTAAGTATGGTGTCCCCGGAACTCTTCTTTAAGTATAATGTCGCCGGGATTCCTAGAATCCCACGCTTGCCGCTTGAAAAAGCCCGAAGGACTTAAACTAACAAACCAACTCCGGCACCATTCACATGATCATCATGAAATAAATATTGCCATGACAATAACCGAGATTATAGCTCCAACTATTGCACTAATTAGACTAATTATTATCTCGTCTTTTTTTCTAGTAAAAAATCCCTCATAACTATTTCTATTTTTTAAATGAACTATTGAATGATTTATCATGGATAATCTAAAACCCCAAATTAGAAATAGAAATATGATTAGGATATAACTAACCAAAATAGCAATTGCTAAAGGAATAGAATACTTTGCTAAATAACCAGCAGTTTCCCTTGGTATCAAATTAAGTAATATAATTAGCAATAACGGAAACCAGGCATTAGCAAAATATCTCACAAATCTAAATCTCTTTCTTAATATCGCCTGGATTTTATGGATGATACCATAAGTATTTGTACTATCTTCGGAGCCATATAATGCCGCAGAATCTTTTTTAAATTCTAAGCTGATATAGGGATTGTGAGAACTAAAGGATACATCATTCAGTATATCGATTCCTTGCCCAGTTTGATGATTTAAACATTCCTCAAGATTTTTGTACTCGAATTCATTCGTTTCAATTTGATGTTCTTTTGTATTTTCATTAAATACACCTTCAATTTCTTTAAGATCTTCCAAATATAATCGAATAGCGGGTATTTTGACCCTTATTGATTTTTTCTTTTTTATCATAATGTTATCTTCACCTAGTTCTTTGTTAGGATAATAATATTGGTGATGTTGATAATTAAACAAGTATTATTTTTATCATAATGACAGGCTAATAAACGTCTCGGCTATTTAATATATAGTCGTGGGAATTTCGTCGGATCAATTGCTCTTATTACCATGGAAAATGTTTCAATATTAATAATAGCATTCATCTTAACCTTTTCGATCGGTTTATAAACTTTCGAATCTTCCCCAACACTTGCGCAGAACTCAATAAACCGGCGTACATATTGCGTAATAATATTATTATCATGAACTTCATTTTTTCCAAATAGTGATAATACTTTTTCAACGACAATATCCATTTTTTCCTCGTCATTCTGTAATATTTGCCTCTCCTTACGTAGAGCTTGTACTAGTTCTCCTTTCACCTTAAACCATAAGTTTCTCAGCGCATTTGAGATAGCCCGAAAATCTCTACTTGGTGTATTTGTTATATTTATCAACTCATCGGCAGGCTCATTCAAATGTGGCCATAATTCACTCACAACATTTTTAATATTATTAATTTCTTGTTTTAAGATCCCAAGTCTCTCAGCTTCTTGTAGTAGCTCTTTCTTCCACTGTTCTTCATCGGCCTTACTTTCACTAACGGCAGGCCAGGTATTTGCTATAGAAAATGTTTGATTGGCACATGCAGAAGCTAAAGAATATCCATAAGATGCATTGGTGTATTCATTCCGCAAAATAGTTACCATTGGTTGAAGGTCCGCTCTTAAAACCGGTCTTATTCTTTCCGGGGCACCAAAATATCCGTCTTCTGTTATTTTCAGATTGAAGTAAGCTGTTATTCCACCTTCTGCTTGCACTTTACTTTTATTTACAACATATTTTAAATCTTCTTCAAATTTTCTCTCTTCGTCTTCAGACATTTTCAATCCTCCCAATTTAATCATTTATAGCCTAGGAACGTTGTTATTTTATTATTTTTTCCTTCCCTTTTGTAATGCCTCCCTCCCCCACCCTATATCTCACAATCCTCTTCACCAACCCCACTGGCATTGGCTTATCCAGGGGGAATTGGACGGTGCCGGTTGCGGTTTTGTAGGCGGACAGTTCCTTTTTAAAGGCTTTGATGCCGCTGGGGCCGGGGTAAAGGCCGACATGCTTTTTAAAGGCCGCGTAATAGACCAGCGGTTTACCATTAAGCCAGAACCCAGCCACGCCGTAGCCCATTTTTTCCTCGGCTTTCGGCGCGGCGGACCGGATGGCTTTGCGCATGGCTTGTAAGGCTGGCTGGACTTCCTTGGGGCGGGATTTGATGTAGGCTTCCACGGTTGCGATCTTTTTCATGTTCACCTCTTTACCGCCACTTTTTTCTCCCCGAACCTGACCCCGTTCTGGTACAGCACCGCGATATAGAGGCCGGACGCCAGGCCCGCGCAGTCCAGGGCCGCCTCGATCTGACTGCTGGCGTCGAAGGCTTCGAGAAGCTCCGCGACCTTCTCGCCGGCCAGGTTGAAAACCCTGACCCTGAGGTTGCCGCTGGTCCAGGGTGAGACCTGGAACACGATCCGGTCCCTGCCTGGGTTGGGATAGGCCGTCACCTTCACGTCGCTGGGCGGCTGGCCAGTGCCTGTTGGGGCCGGCGCGCCCGCGGCGCTAAGGCACGCGCCGATCTGCGCGGACGTGCCGCCGGCCAGGTAACACGCCTGCGCGGGAATGGGGTTGGCCAGCCCGCTCACATCCGGGCCAATGGGCGGCCAGGCGATGGTGGGCGGCCACCAGGCAGGCCGGCTGGAATAATACAGGGAATCCGGCAGGTCGTGCGTGGCCGGCACGGGCACGCCGGTGGGCACTTCGCTGGCCTCCCAGCGGGCCGCGTTGTGCTCGTAATCGAAATTCCCCCAGCGCATGAGCGTGCTCTTTACTTTGGGGTCCAGGCCGCCATCGTCCGCATCGCTCGGCGGGTTGGTCAGGCTGTAGCTGTTGTTGCCCATGTTCGGGTAGCCCAGGCGGTAGATCACGGCCTGCTCGGTGTAGCCTGGCATGCCGGTCATTTCGTATTGGCCAATGGTGTCGCGCGGCCAGTCCGGACTGCCCAGCACATTGCCCACCACGTTGTGATAATAGGAGAACCGCGTCAGGTCCACGGTCTTGATGTTGCCCGTGCGGTGGGCCTCCACGTGCCGGCCGCTGAAATAATTGCGGAACAGGGTTACATGGCTGGTGGAGCCGTGGTAGCCGTCGTTCTGGAAACCCACGCCCGCGTTGCCCTCGAACAGGAGCATCATGCCGTGCTCGCTGTGATTGGTGTTGAAATCCTGTATCTGGTAGTCGGGCCAGGAGACCAGGCGGGTGTTGCGCGCGTAGTTGTAGGCGTACACCCCGCCCACCTCGGTCTCCAGCACCGTGGCGTAAAAGAACCCCGAGAAAATATTGTTCTCCACCAGCATGCCCGTGCACCCGCCCCGGGTGCCGCCGCCGTAGTTCTTCATGGTGAGCACGCCGTAGCCGTCGGTGGTGGAGTAGGTGTCGTGAATGTAGCAATTGCGGATCTCACAGCGCAAACAGCCGTAAAGAAAAATGTGTTCGTTGCCATTGCCCCAGGCCGTTTCCACCCCCTTGATCCACGAGGCGTAGGCGTTCCAGAACTGGATCATGCTGCCGCCAAAGCTGGAGCCGGCCTCAATGGTCAGGTCCTCCACCCCGCACCAGCGCATCCCCTGGTTGGGCATGTACCGGAAGCGCGGGTTCAGGCTCAGGGTCCAGATCAAGGGGTCCTCGAACTGGACCGCGTTGCCGCTCACGCCGGTCAGCATCACGTACTGGCCCGTGTTGTCCATGTCCGTGCCCCGGGCCCAGTAGAAATCCGGGTCATTGGCCTGGTACAGGTCCACCACCACCCCGGCCTGCAGGCCCGAAGGATCGCTGACCGTGATCGAGGTGGAGCCCTTGGTGGCGCCGCCCGTAATCTGGCCTTCGGCCGACTCACCGGTCTGGCCAGTCTGGATCGCGGCGCCGAGACCGTCAGCCGGCCTGAGAATGGTGCGGCCCATGCCCGCGCCCCGCAGGGTGATGCGGCTCTTAAACCCCAGGGTGATGGGACTGTCCAGCCGGTACGTGCCCGCGGGCAGGACCACCACCTGGTCCTCCGGGCAGGCGGCAATGGCGCTGTTGATGGCCGCGCTCGCGTCCACGGCGCCGGTACCGTAGGCAGACGCGTCAATGGTGGCAAAGACCACCGTACGCCGGGGGATGCCGCCCGGCACGCCCGCGTGCCCGGCCCACTCGATGCTCCGGCTCGCCGGTATGACCGCGGCCTGCGCGGGCAGTGCCAGCGCCGCCAGCGCCAGAAAGATCAGCCTGCCCGCGCGAGCCTGGAACACCCGGTTCTTCCCCATTTTCACCACACTCCCGGAAACAGTCTGCGCCTGGTCTGGCGGGTATAATCCGCGTATCCCGGCAGTTCATTATACAGGGTTTTATCCTCCAGGACCGTGCGGATGAGGACGACCGCGACCACGGCCAGGGCAGGCAGAAGGGACCAGGCCGAGCCGAGGATCAGGGGAAAGCTGAGATACTGCAGGATCGAACCGCTGTACATGGGATGGCGCACGAGCGCGTAGGGACCGGTGGTGACAACGTGATGGCCGCGTTCGGTCTGGATGCGGACCGTGGTCTCGAGGAAAGGATTGGCGAGCAGGACCCACAGGATGAGGGCCGAACCAACTATATAGAACAAAATGCCCGGATAGATCCAGAAAACCGGCAGGCTGGTCCAGCCAAAACGCACGGCATCCAGGCCTGCCACCACCGGATAACCCAGATACAGCAGTCCATAGATCGGGATCAAAACCTTGTCCCAGCCTTTGGTGCCAGCGCGGACCTTACTGCGGGTCTCGGCGATCCGGGGATTGAAGCGCCAGACCAAGTAGAAATTCACAACCAAAGCCGCCAGGTTCAAGCCCAGCATCAGCCAGGCCCTGGGCCAGTCCCACGTGCCGGCCGCGAGGAACAGCAGGCCAGACCACACCACGAAGGTGACAATGATCTGCACTGCGCGCTTCCCCATGCCCTGCGCCCCCCGCGATCAGAATCTCAAGGTTGCATCCACCCCGGTCAAGGTCAATCGTATATTCATATTGATCTCATGTTTTCCGTCGAGCTGTTTCTGCAGGGATTCATTGTATAGGCCGGCCGCGATCTCCAGCTGGTGGTACCCGGCGCCCGCGAGCGCGAGGCCGCCCACCGCGAGTCCCAGACCGATCCCCATCCTCAGCCCATCTATCGTGGCGCCCGCAATAACCGCCCCCAGTTCCCACCCGATCAGAAAAGAACCGGGATAGGCCAGGATATTGCCGAATACCATCATGGCTTGACCGCCCTGGTAAGCGTCCTGCGCCGCGGGCAGGGGCTCGAACAGGCTCTGGATCTCGCCTCCAGCCAGCGGCCGCTCTCCCAAAGCAAGGCCAGGGCCCCAAAATCCCTGGCGGATGCTCATGCGTTCAGGTTCGCGCGCCGGTTTAGGCTGTATCGGCCCGGTTGTGAACACATCCGTGGCGCCATCGTGGTAGAGGATCTTGCTGATCTCTTCTTTGCCCGCGGAATAAACATGCTGGTCCGGGTCGTCGAACAGGCGGTACTTGACAACTTCCCCGGTCTCCAGAACCTCTACCGTCAGCACTTCGCCGCTCTTGAAAATGATCGTGTCCTGGGCGCCCGCCAGCGCGGGAACAGCCAGGCAAAGAGCCAGCAGGATGATCCGTTTCATTTTCGCCCTCCGTTGGCGTGCTGGAGCACCTGCACGGTCTCCAGCACCGCGTCCTCGTTGCTGATAGGCGTGTGGTTGAACGCACGCTCGTACTTGGAACTGCTGAAAAAATACGGCCGGTCGTACTGGTAGAGCATTTCGCAGGTCTCCTTCAGGACCGGCACGAACAGCCCCAGCATCCTGACCGCCCACTTGGGGAGCACCCGCACCTGGCTTTGGCTTTGGACCTTGAGCGCCCGGGCGAAAAGCTTGGCCCACTTCTCGCCGGTGATCGGCTTGGCGGTCGGCAGGTTCCACACCTGGTTGAAAGCAAAGGAAGTATTGCCCAGTTTGGCCAGGGCCCGCGTCAGCTCGGGCGTGTAGCCCAGGGAGTGCTGGAGCTGGGCGTTGCAGAACCACATGGGATTCTTGCCCTGCGCAAGGTTGTCGTACACCATGGTCATCACGGCGCTGTTGGCCTTGATCGGGCCGAAAAAGTCCGGCGAGCGGGCGATCACGGCCAGCAGTTTGCCCTGGGCGATCTTCTCCAGGAGCATGCGGTCCACCCTGGCCCGGGCCTCCCCCTTTTTACTGCAGGGGTCGAGAACCGATTCCTCGGTCATGAACTCGAGTTCCTTCCTGCTCAGGGCGTACACATTGTCGAAAAACACCAGCCTGGCCCGGTGCGCGACGCAGGCGTCTATCACGTTCCGCATGAGGGGCGGCCAGAGGGCCATCCAGGCCTTGGCGCTGTACGGCAGGCCGATGGTCAAATACACTACCTGGCTGTTGGCCACCGCGCGGAACACTTGCTCCCGGTCCGTCAGGTCAGCGCGCAGAAGCTCGTCCGTGTCATTGACCTTCTTGGGATCGCGGCTGACCAGGCGGATCTTTTTAGTGTAGGCTGTCAAGCTCCTGGCCAGTCCGATGCCGATCGCCCCGCCTGCTCCCAAAATCGTTTGCATCCTGTTCTCCTAATATCAATCCCCCTCCCTTGAGGGGAGAGATTAAATAATATATTTGACTATTGTGCCTGGATGAAAATTACATGCTGTTAACCAGATTGCCGCGTCCCCTGCGGGGACTCGCAATGACTTTTTCACTGGACCCCGGCTTTCGCCGGGGTGACGGCCTTCTAGAAGTTCGTCATTCCGGCATGCAAGCAGCCGGAATCCAGGATAATTGTTTTTAAGGTGTCATTGCGAGGCTCCCCGAGCCTGTCGAGGGGAGTCGCGGCAATCTCTTTTTTTAAAAAACGCAAGATTGCTTCGTCCCCTGCGGGGACTCGCAATGACTTTTTCACTGGACCCCGGCTTTCGCCGGGGTGACAGCCTTCTAGAAGTTCGTCATTCCGGCATGCAAGCAGCCGGAATCCAGGATAAATTCAAAATCTTTTCTGTACAGAGTATGGGTTCATTCCAGGGTGTCGACCTTAGTAAATTCACATCCCTGACTTGAGCGCGGAATTGTAAATGCCTAATTAATTAGGCACGCATGCGGATTATATCATCATTCAAAAGGGAGTCAAGGGAGGAAACTTGTTTGTGGCGGCTTGTCTTCACACTGAACAATAACTTCAACGTTTACAGATTTAATCTCTGTGCCGTGATAAACAAAGTCAAGCAGGGCTCAGGCCTGCCCGGACCGGGCAGGTATCCGAGGAATTTTGCATCCCTCGTTAATTCATTTCTTCAGCCCGATCGCCAGGGCCAGAATCCGGCCGTACAGCCCCAGGCGGCCGGCCAGGTCGCTCCAGGACCTGAGAAACAGCAGGGTCAGCAACAACCGTCCCAGGCTCCAGATCAGCGCGTGCGTCACGGCCGTAAAGCGCGCCGCGAACTCGCCCCGCGCGCCCCGGTGCTTGCGCCAGAACCTGAACCCGCTGCGGTAATTGATCAGCACGCCCTCGCCTTTCATTTGCGCCATGCCCGCGCCCCAGCGGTGATAGACCTCGGCCCGGGGCAGGTAGCGCACCTGGCCGCCGGCCTTGGCCAGGCGCAGGAACCAGTCCACTTCTTCATAATATATATAGAACTGCTCGTCCAGCAGTCCCACGCGTTCGAACGCTTCCCTCCTGGCCGCCAGGCACGCGCCCGAAACCTCATCCACCATCGCGGGCTGGCTGAAATCCAGACGTCCGAACACCTGCTGGCGCCACCAGCCTGTGCGCTTGATGGGGCTGGGCAGAAGGCCTTCCAGAAACGCCCGGGCCAGGGTGGGAAAACGCCGGCCCGAAGGCTGGAGGCTGCCGTCGCTGTTCAGCAGTTTGGGCCCCACGGCCATGACCGCGGGGTTGGCCTGCAGTTCTTGCACCAGGGCGACCAGGGCGTTGGGCTTGACTTCCGCGTCCGGACCCAGGAACGCCCAGAACGGCGCGGCCGCCAGCTTGAGCGCTTGGTTGGTTCCGGCCGCGAACCCGACGCTGGAGGGATTGGCAAGCAGTTTGACTTCCGGAAACTTCGCGCGGACCGCCTCGGCGCTGCCGTCGCTCGACCCGTTGTCCACCACGATGACTTCCAGGGGCAGGCGTTGGGATTCGGCGGCCAGGGAGGCCAGGCAGACGAGCAGAAGGTCGCGCGTGTTCCAGTTGACAATGGCCACGCTGAGCAGGGGGGCAGCTGTCACGGTCTGGGCCCCACGAATTCCCAGGTCTTAAGGCGCACGAGCCAGCACCAGACGCGGGCTTTCAAATTAATCAGCCAGCCCAAGAAAGTGCGCTGGTTGGTGACCTTGCAGCTCATCCAGCGGATGATCTCGGCGTCCGGCACCGCGCGCTGGGCTTGCAGAACACGGCGCTTGTCCGCGATCTCGGCCCGGTGCAGCCTGACCCAGGCCCGGGCGCGCCGGATGGGCGCCCAGCTCCGGCCCTGCCGCAGGTCGGCCAGGCGCTCCGCGAGCCGGGACAGCCACAGGAGCGGCCAGACCCGCAGGCGCGTGGAGCCGCTGAAGAGCGTGAGGAAATTCAGGCGGCGGTTGCGCTCCAGCAGGAAGCGGTTCTCGTCGGACAGGTCCCCGACCGTGGCGCCGCCGATATGCCGGACCACCGTGTCCGGCAGGCGCAGGACCGTGTAGCCCATGAGCCGGGCCCGCCAGGCCAGATGGACCTCCTCGTGAAAGAACCCGTAGTCCGGGTCGAACGGCAGGCCGAGCAGGCCGCGCTTGTACACGAGCGAGCACCCGGCCGCGCCGAAGGTGAGCGCCGGGTCCCGAAACACGCCCTGGATGATCGTGCCGGTCAGGCTCATGGAGCCGTTGTATGGATAGTGGGCCATGTTGAGCTTGAGGTTGTACACGCCCGGCCCGGCGATGGCGGCCGTGGGATCGGCCTCGAGCGCGGCCACCAGCCTGCTCACGAAGTTGGTGGGCAGGTACACGTCGTTGGAAACCAGGGCCAGGTAGTCGGAGGCGCTTGCGGCCGCGCCCGCGTTATTGGCGCCGGCGAAGCCGAGGTTCTTGGGCAGGGCCAGGAGGCGCACGTGCGGGAACTCCCGCCGCACGTTCTCAGCCGTGTGGTCGGTCGAGCCGTTGTCCACCACCAGGATGTCCAGGCCCGGCCAGTCCTGCGCCGTTACGTTCTTGAGGCATTCGCTGAGCAGGGGCCAGCCGTTGTAGGACAGCACCAGGAGCGTGACCGAGGGGCGGTGGGTCATGTGACCTTCATGTTCCCCTGCTGGGTCGGCCGGAGCACGCGGTTGAACAGCTCCTGGTCCACCTCGTCGAAGGCGCGGAACACCCACAGAAGGCAGAAGTAGGCCGCGGCGGCCAGCGCGATCTGGAAGCCCAGCTGCCAGGGGTGGATGAGCAGGAGCAGGCCGTACATGGCCGCGCCGGCCAGGGCCGGCCTCAGCAGGTGCCGCAGCAGCGAGGGCGCGAGCGACAGGGGCTTCCAGAGCGCGGCCATGAACATCGCCAGGGTCAGCACCTCGGAAACCAGGGTGGTCCAGGCCGCGCCGACCATGCCGAAACGCGGGATGGCCCAGAGGTTCGCCCCCAGGTTGAAGAGCATGCCCGCCAGCACCAGCACGGTAATGGTCCGCTGCCGGCCCATGGCCGTGAGGTACGGCGCGTTGATGCTGTTGACCGCGATCAGGACCAGGGTCCACATCAGCACCTTGAGCACGGGCACGCTCGCCAGGTACTGCGCGCCGTAAAGCACGTCAATGAAGCGGTCGGCCAGGGCCACGGTGCCCAGGGCCAGGGGCAGGGACAGCACGAACATGTATTTCATGGACCGCCGGTAAATGAGCAGGAACCGCTGGGGATTGGCGCCGAAACTGGCGGAAATGACCGGAAACACCGCGCCGCCGTAGTAGGCGGGCAGGATCAGGGTAAACTCCAGCAAGCGGTAGGCCGCGCTGTACAGGCCCACGGCCGCCTCGCCCTGCATGGAGGCCAGCATGATGGTGTCCACGCGGAAGTAGATCACGGAGAACAGGTTGGCCAGGGCCAGGGGCAAGGCCTCGCGCAGCAGGTGCCGCCAGAACCCGAGGTCCAGGCTGAAGGTGGGGCGGATGAAGTAGAACAGGATGGCTGTCAGGAAAAACAGGTGCGCCACCGTGGACAGGGTGTTGATCCAGATGAGCGCCAGCACCCCGGCCCCGGCCGCGAGCGCGCCCAGAGAGGCGGTGACGCGCAGGGTGGTCACGACCACGGAAATGGTGGACGTGATCTCCATGCGCTGGTGCGCGTAGAACACCGCGGCCGCGGTGTCCACATTGCTGTTGAACAGGAGCGAGAGCGCGGCCACCGCGCTCAGGCCCACCAGGGCCGGCGGGTGCCCCAGGAGCCAGGTCGAGGCGACCATGGCGACCGCCGCGAGCACGGACAGGACCAGGCGCACGGCCGACACGTTGCTGAAATACTTGGCGTCCTGGTCCGGGTCGCGGGACAGGTCGCGGGTGGTGAGCGTGCCCAGGCCGAAATCGGTCACGATGAAGAAGACGGCCTGCAGGGAGAGCACGAAAGCGTACTGCCCAAACCCGTCCGTGCCCAGCTGGCGGGCCGCATAGATGACCAGGGCCACGCCCAGCACCTTGTTCAGGACGCCGGCCACCAGCTGCACCAGCGAGTTCTTGGCGATCAGGGCCGTGGCGTTCAGCTTGTAGGTCTGGCCGGTCTCAGGCACGCAAGGCTCCTTAATTTTTGCCGTCTCACTTTAAAACTGAAGTTTCAACCGCATGCCCACACCTTGATCCTGGGGCAGCACTTCGAGCCGCAGGCGTTGTTTGAGTCGCTGATTGTAGTCTTCAGCGGTCATGGCCGCATCATGCAGTTCGATCGCTTTGATCAACACAAGCCCCAGCGATAAGATCAGGGCTTGAATGTTCTTGAAATCGTAATCATCCGAGGGCCAGAGCCCGACGACGATCGGCAGCACTTCAAAGATTATAAAAGGCGCACCCCGTCCCCAGTCTCCGGCATAGGCGTGCCCTAAAGACGGAAATGGCATAGCGAACGAAATGGCCAGATAGGGCTCTTTGCGGTTCACGGCGTAAATCGCCGCCGCTTCCTCGATGCTTTTAACAGTCAAGGTATTGAGTTCCTCTTCCTGCCGGCGCATCTCGGCGAGGTACTGCTGGATATCCCTAGGCTTGAGCTCCTGAATACCTTGCGGCTGCTCCTCGACGACCTGTTCAATATAACGGCTCGACATGGACCAAATCTGCCCGCCTGAACCCTGGGTAAACTGGTACAAACCCCCTTGATTGACCAGGATCACCACGTCTTTGATATAAAAGCCATTCTTCAAAATCAAATGCTCCGCTTGTGCAGTCATAGGCAATGACAGAACCGCAATCCATAGAAATATATTTTTCATATACCCTGACTCCTTTGCAATACCAATGGTTTTAGGTTTACGGCTGTTTTCAAAAGCAAGGGAAAACCTCGACCTTTGAAAACCGGGGGTTCGAAAATCGGTCCCATTATAGCATAAATCCCCGGACGGCGGCGCCATCCTCCCTTCCTGAAATCGCTTGATAAACCGCCGCGCGCTGGCATAAGATAATCCCCGCCGATGAACATCCTCCTCGTTTCCCCCATCAACCGCAGCTACGTGATCATGCCCAGCCTGGGTCTGGGTTATATTGCCTCCGCCGCGCGGGCGGCCGGGCACGCGGTCAGCCTCCTGCACTGCCTGCAAGCCAAGCTGACGTTCGAGGGCTTCGAGGCCTATCTCCGGCGGAATTCCTTCGACGTTATCGCCCTGCAGATGTTTTCCTTTGACCTCACCCCCGTGGCGCGCCACCTCGCGATCGCGAAGCGCGTCCAGCCCCGGGCCGTGACCGTGGTGGGCGGCTACCATCCCTCGGGCGATCCGGCCGGCACGCTGGAAACCCTGCCCGAGGCGGATTTCGGCCTGGCCTGCGAAGTGGAGCTGGCGTTCCCGGCGCTCCTGGCCGCGCTCCAGGCCCGGCGGCCGGACTTTTCGGCCGTGCCCAACCTCATCTGGCGCGAACGCGGCCGCGTGCGGGTGAACCCGGTGCAGGTGGTGGAGCGCCTGGACGAGATCCCTTTTCCGGCCTGGGACCTCATGGACCCGCGCGCCTATCCCGAAGCCCCGCACGGCGCATTTTTCAAGAGCTTCCCCACGGCCCCGATCATCTGCACGCGCGGCTGTCCCCACAGCTGCACCTTCTGCGCGGGCAAATCCATCACCACCCGCCGGATCCGCGTGCGCAGCGTGGACAACATCCTGGCCGAAATGCGCCTTTTGCTCTCCCAGTACGGCGTCCGCGACTTTTTGATCGAGGACGAGAATTTCACGGCCCACCGCGGCCTGGTCAGGGCCTTTTGCGAACGCCTGCTGGCCGAGAAGCTCAACATCCACTGGAGCTGTCCGTCGGGCGTGCGCCTGGATTCGCTGGACGCGGACCTGCTCCGGCTCATGGAACGGTCCGGCTGCTACTCGCTCGCCGTGGGCATCGAGTTCGGCTCCCAGCGCATCCACGACCTGACCAAGAAAAAGCTCTCCCTGGACGTGATCCGGGCCAAACTCGAATTGCTGCGCGGCACCCGGATCAAGATCACGGGTTTCTTCCTTTTCGGCATCCCCGGCGAAACCCGGGCGGAGATGGAGGAGACCATCCGCTTCGCCCGCTCCCTGGACATTGACCGGGCGCAGTTCAACAATTTCATGCCCCTGCCGGGTTCGGAAATTTACGCGGACCTCAAGCGGCGCGGCCTGGAACCCAGGGACTTCGACCATTTCTTCGTGCACGACGTTTCGTTCGTTCCCGAGGGCATGACCCGGCGGGAGATGAAGGACCTGCAGCGCCGCGCGTACCTGGCTTTTTACCTGCGCCCGAGGATCCTGTGGCGGCTGGCCCGCGAGGTCACCTCGGCCAGGCATCTGTACCGGCTGGCCAAGCGCTTCGCGGACGCGCTGCGCTGATGCGATCCCCTCTTCCCCCTCTTTTCTGAGGCTGTGTTATAACGCTCGTTTTTGTATTTGTTCGTCACCCCGGTGAAAACCGGGGTCCAGAAAAAGCTGTGAAATGAACACTTCCTGGATACCGGCTTCCGCCGGTATGACGGCAAAACCGCAAGCTTCTGAATTATGACACAGCCTCTCTAAAGAGGGGCCGGGGGAGATTACTGATCATCCAGCAAATTTGGAATATGAGGTTTATGAGTAATCCCCCTTTAGCCCCTTTAACCAAGGGGGCCAATGACAATCCATTGGATTTGTGCGAATCTCCTCTCCTCGAGACAGAGGAAAAGTGAGAGAAAGAGGGTACAATGCCGCCCCTGGTCCTGACTTTTTTGCACCTCCTGTGGTTCGGCCTGCTCGCGGCCGGCAGCGCGGGCTGGGGCCGCTGGCTCCTGCGGCGCGTTGGGCTCAACGCGGATGACGCGGTGGCCGAGGCCAGCCTGAGTCTCGGGCTGGGCTTGGGCCTGGTCTCTTACACCGCCTTCGCTCTTGCGAGCCTTCGGCTGTTCACGCCCCTGGCGCTGTCCCTGCTAACGCTCGCGGCCATGGCCGGCGCGGTCTGGCACCTGCGCCTGGGCTGCTGGCTGCTCGGCCTGCGCGCCGGCCGGCCCGGATTCCTGGGCGGCCTGCTGGCCGCGTATCTCCTGCTGTTGGCCGGCGCCAATTTGCTCCCGGCCCTGACCCCGGCCTGGGACTGGGACGGCGTGGCGTACCACCTGGCCCTGCCCAAAATCTATCTGCAGGCAGGCGGATTCGTTTTCAGGCCGGATATTTACCACAACCTGTTTCCCCAGTTCACGGAGATGCTCTTTAGCCTGGGGTTCTGGTCGCCCTTCGGCGCGGCGGCCAAGCTGATTCATTACGGCTTTGGCCTGCTGGCCGCGGCCGCGGTCTACAGCCTTGGCCGCTCCTCCAAACTGGGATTGGCCGCCGGCCTGGCCGCGGCGTTTTTCTACAGCCAGTACCTGGTGCACGTCGAATCCGGCACGGCCTTCATTGACCTGGCCACCACGGCTTATGTTGCCCTGGCCTTGCTGAGCCTGCGGCAGACGGCTTCCACGCCCGCTTCTGATGATCCCCTCCGCAGGACACCTGCGGAATTCGCGGAAAAAGATACGAGTCGCTCTGCGTCGGGGATGTCGCCTGCCAAGGGGCGGGGCGATGCAAGTTCAGTGGTGGGGCCGCGGGCTGCGCCCGCGGGGCTCCGCTGGCATTATCTGGCCGCGCTCTTCGCCGGAATGGCCGCGGCCACCAAGTGGCACGGCCTGATCCTCCTGGCCTGCCTGGTCCTGTGGCAGATGGTTTGGGTCTGGCAGACCGACCCGGATTCCGCAGGCGTCAAGCTTCGCCGGATGGCCGGGCTTCTTTTCTGGGCCAGCCTGCCCGTGATCCCCTATTTCGCCCGCGCCTGGCTCCTGGGCGGCAATCCCATCTGGCCGCTGGGTTATTCCCTGTTCGGCGGCCGCTGGTGGGACGCGGAGGCCGCCCGGCTCATGACCGCCTTTGTGGCGGATTTCGCCGGGCACGCCAAGGGCTGGCTGGGGTTCCTGCGCCTGCCCTGGGACCTGATGATGTCGGCGCCCGCCTTCGGCGTGGGCGCCGCGCAAGCGCGCCTGCCCCTGCTCGGCCTCTTTCTGCTCCTGGCCGGGGGCGGCTGGCTGCTGCTCCGCCGCCAATCCGCGCCGCCGCGCTGGACGCGGACCGCGCTGGGCGCGAGCCTCTTCGCGTTTTTCCTGGCCGTGTGGTTCGCGAGCTCCCCCCAGTTCCGCTACCTGCTGCCTGTCTTCCCCCTGCTGGCCTGGCTGGCGGCCGTGGTCTGCCAAAAACTCTGGGACAGTCCGGGCCGCTTCACCAAGGCCTGGGCGGTTCTGGGGGGCCTGCTGCTCCTGACCGTGCACCCGCCTGCGCACCGCGACACGCTGGAGCACGTGAAGGCCGTCGCGGGTGTTGTACAGCCCGGCGATTTTCTCACCCGGCGCTTGAACCATTACCCGGCCTGCCTCTATCTTAACCAGCACGCCGGGCCTGGCGAGCGGGTGCTCCTGTTCAACGAAAACCGGGGATTTTATCTGGACGCGGATTATCTGTGGGGCGACCCGTTGAACCAGAACCTGATCGCCTACCGCCGCCTGGGTTCGGCCGCGGCTCTGCGCGGACGCTTGCGGGAGCTGGGGGTGCGATGGGTGCTGTTCCGCCAGGTCGCGCGGACCGACGAACGCTATTACGCGGAGCGGACCGTTTCCCTGATGGAGGGCGTTCTGCGGGAGGCGGGCGAACTCAAGTTCAGCGCCGAGGATTGTTCGGTTTACCGGCTGCGGGAGTGATCGGCCGACAGCCACCATCCGGCCAGCCCGGCCGCCACCACCCAGCCTCCGGCCCAAATATAGTCCGGCCAGCCCGCCTGCTGGAGCAGGCTCGGGAACAGCGACGGCACGAACCCCGTTTTTTCCCACAGCAGGAGTTTGGGCGACACGTAGCGGAGCATGGGCCAGGCCGCGCACGCCCAGGCCAGAACCACGCTTCCCGCCACCAGGAGCCCGGCCAGCCAGCGCCGCCCTGCCTTGGCCGCGGACCATCCCATCGGCAGCAGGGGCAGCAGCAGCACGACGCCCGGGATCATCTGCCGCGAAAAAACCGCCGCGCTGCCGGAAAAATCCTCGAACATCGTAAACAGCAGGTACTGGGTGAAAAACACCGCGGCCACGACCGCGGCTGAGCGCAGGTTGGTCCGGCGCAGGCGCAGCCAGCCAGGCACGGCCAGCAGCAGGGCCGGCGCCGTGGCCAGCATCCCGAAATCGCGGTCCACCAGCAACCCCAGCGCATTGCGGAGGCTTCGCCAGGACCAGGGAGCGGCCCAGGTGCCGTAGGGGTTCTGGCCGGCGGTGAACGCGTAGGTGTTCTGGAAAAACAGGAAGTAGCCGGAGGCGGACAGGGCCAGGATCAGGACCGCCCAGCCCAGATCGAAGAGCGTGGCCCCGCGCGTGATTGGCAGCAGCAGGGCCAGCACCGCGGCCAGCGGAATGTATTTGGGGTAGATCCAGGGCAGCAGGGCCGCGGCCAGGGCCGTCAGCAGAACCCCGCGCATGCCGCCGTGGTGCCAACCCCACAATCCCAGCATGACCGCCAGGGCCGCGGGCACTTCCGGATAAATCAGGTCAAAATACACGGCCAGCGGCACCCCGGCCACGGCCAGGAGCCAGGCCCACAAGGCTTCCGCTCTGCTGCCGCCCCACCCGCGGCTGAATGCGTACACCGCCGCGGCGACGCCGGCCGCGAGCAGGCTGATGATGACCGCGGCGCCGAAACGCCCTCCCAGCATGAAACCCGGCAGGATCAGCCAGGACAGCAGCGGAAAATGCTTGGAGATCAGTTTGCCGGATGGATTGGGGGCGGCGTGGTGGTCGAGCTGTTTCGCGGGATAATAAGCCCGAAAATCGCCGCGGCCGAGATTGTCCGTCAGATCCAGGTCGCCCTCCTGCCATATACTCTGGGCCATGAGCAGGTAGTGGGGTTCGTCGCCGGTGGGTGGATAGACCAGTGTGGTCCAGCAGGACAGCAGCAAGTAAAACACCGCCGCCGCGCCGAACAGCACGGGCAGGCGGACGTTCACGCGGCCATCCCCGTTCTGGAGCCGCAGCAACAACAGGCGCGCGCCGAAAATCAGTTTGAGAAACAGCGTCAGGGTCAGCCAGGGGCCGGCCCACAGCAGGAGCAGGTAGCCGGCCGGCGGCATTTCGAGCGGACCGGAGCGCCAGAACGGAAACAGATGCCCCAGCACATCCATCTGCAGGGTCTGGCCCCAGGCAGCCAGCCAGGGATAGAGCAGCAGCCCCACGGGGAGCAGGATCAGGGGCAGGTCCAGCCAGGCAGCCAGCCGGGCCGCGCGTTCAGGAGGGATTCCCAGCCAGCGGAGGCTGCACCAGTGGGTCAGGGCCTGGCTGATGTGGCTGATGGACAATCCCAGTCCCGCGGCCAGCAGCCAGATGACGGCGCCGGGCCACCGCAGGTGAGCGGGAAACCCGGATGACCACAGGCCGAGCAAGCCGGCCAGGTAAACGGCCAGCGCCAGGCCGTAGGCAATGGCCGGCAAGGAGGAGAGGCGGCGCATGCGAGGGATCAAGCTTTCCTGGCAAGGGCGCGGCTGGCGGCCCAGGCCAGCCCGACGGCCGCGGCCGCGACTGCGGCGCTGACCAGCAGTTCCCAGCGCAGGACGCGGGGTGCGAACGAGGGCAGCAGTCCGTAGAGCACACCCCAGGGCGCAAACAGTTCTCCCAGGCGCACGCGGCTGCTCTCCCAGGCCAGCGGCGGCAGGACCGCGAGCAGCGCGGCGACGGCCACGCTCCATCCGCTGAGCCAGTTACGGATGGCCTGCCACGCGCGGCCGAGCGCGCCCGGTTCCCAAAACCAGATCAGGCCCAGCCCCAGGAGCGGCGCCACGGGAGCCAGAAAGCGGTGATAGGCGGCGCCATCGCCCCACGGGTCCGGAAAGACCATGGCCGTGATTGCCGCGTGCGCGAGCAGGAAAACGATAACCGCAACCAGCATGCGGGTGCCCTTGGCCCACCAGCGCGCCAGGCCGGCCAGGCCCAGCACCCAGACCGGCGCGGTCCAGAGCACGCCCGCGAAGCGGTCCGTGAGCAGGGCCAGCAAATTCTGCAGGCCGCCGGACTGCCACGGCCACTGCAGGTGGTAAACCGGATGGGCCAGCAGGAAGGCGTAGATGGAAAAGGCGAACCAGCCCGCGAACACGCCCGGGATGGCGGCCGCGGACAGGGCGGCCAGCCAGGCCAGACTGCGCCGGCAGGCGGCCAGGCGCCAGGCCAGCAGCAGCAACAGCGCGCCGGCAGGCAGGAAGAACCGGATGCCGCCCAGGAGCAGCAAGCCCGCGACCAACCCCGCCGCCGTGGCCGAAGCCATGGTCTGGTTCTCGCGCCAGGCCAGGCGCAAACCCCACAAAAGGAAAAAGGCGCCGGCCACCGCTTCATACTGCAGGTAGCCGTACAGCGCCAGGGGCAGGGTCAGGAGGGCCAGGGCCCAGACCGCGCGGCAGGCGGGTTCAGGCCGTCCCAGGTCCCTTCCGAACCCGTACAGCTGCGCCGCGGCGCCGGCCGCGAACAGCATGGACAGCACGGACACGAGCCAGCGGCCCTGAAGAAGATACAGGGCGATGTAAAGCAAAGGCATGCCGGGCGCCACGGCCAGGAACATGCGGCCAATGCCGTCCGTGTGCCCGGCAAATTCGATCCGGGCCAGCGGGTACCAATTGAAGTAATCCCCCCGGCCGAGCACCCCGTCCACATTGAGCTGACCGTCGAACGCGATGGCCTGCATGACCAGCAGGTGCGAGCGCTCGCCGCCCTGGGGCGCCAGCATACACGCCGGCCACGAGAGCACGGCGGCATAGATCAGCAGGCCGGCCCAGAACAGGCGCGCGGCCGAAACCTGGCCCGGCGCGGCCGCCAACAGCCGCACCAGCAGGACCCCCATCTTGGCGAGCAGGGCGCCGGCGATCAAAATTCCCGAGGCCAGCAGCACGCTCTTGGCGGCCGCGGACAGCACCAGGCCGTGGCCGTACCACCACGGCATCCAGGTAAAACCCAGCAGCGTCAGGGAAAAAGGTTTAACCGCGGAGGCCAGCCAGGGCGCCAGGGGGATGATCGCGGGTAGCAGGGCCAGGGGCATGCCGGCCAGCATGTCCTGGAAGCGGTAGGGTTCCGGGTCCCAACCGAATTTCTTTTCCAGGACCCCGGCCAGGCTGAAGGACCACGTGCCGAGCAGTCCGGACAGCAGGATCGCCTTGAAAACGCCCCAGCCGATCCCGCCGGAGTTGAACGCCAGGGTATTGAACCATTCCCACCAGATTGCCAGACCCGCGGCCTGTAAAACCACGCCGGCCGCGAACATCCATGGCTGGGAACGAAGCTGCATCGGGTTCACCATCCTCGCGCGTAGATGTATTTGTAGATCGTTACCGCGCCGTTGGAGAAGACCGGTTTGAGCGGCACGCCGGCCGGATCAAACGGAAACCGCTGGTCCGCATCCAGAATAACATAAGTGATGCGCGCTTTTTCCAGAAAATCGCGCGCCTCCACCACATTGGCCGAAAGGTAGAAGAACCTGACCGCGGCCGCGCGTTCCCGGACCGGATGGCCCATGATCTGCGCCGAGACCGTATCCTCGAGATAGGTATTGGCGAACGTCAAACTGGCCACCAGGGCCGAATCCGGCCACAGGTACTGTCCGGGCCGCAACCGGACCGTCGCCGCTTCGACCCCGGCTGCAGTCCCGGGAACCTCGGCGGGCTGGGCAGTGGGCGTGGGCCGGACCGGCGTCAAGGGAACAGGCTGGAGGGGCTGCGGATTCCGCAATGCGTCCATCTTGGCCTGCACCTTTTCCACCTGGCGTCCGGCTGAACGCCGCTGGCGCTCCAGCGTCTCGACCCGCGCCTGGGCCTTTTGGCGGGCTTGGCTGATCTCCTGCAAGCGCGAGGTTGCGGCTTGCAGGGGCGTGGGTTTGGGCGGTTCGGGGACCGGCGTCGGTTCCGCGGTTACCTCCGCGTCTGATCCCGCGCTAGGGGTCCCGGTCAAAGGCTCTGGAACCGCGCTCGCCGGCTCGGGCTCAGCTGGCTCCGGTTCCCCGGCAGGCGCGGGGACGCCGACCGCCGGCTCGGGTGCAGCCTCGGCCGGCGCTGGTTCCGAGGGCAACGCTTCGCTCGGCTCCGGCTGTGAAGGCGCCGGCTCCAGCGGGGCCGCGCTCTTCAGGGCCTCAACCTGGCGCCGGGCCGTCTGTTCCGCCGCTTGCGCGGCCGCGAGGTCCTGCCGCGCCTGGGTCAGTTCCCTTTCCAGACGCTCCTGCCGCGCCTGCGCGTCCGCAGCTTGTTGGGTCAGGTCAGCGAGCTGGCGCTCGATGTCGGCCGGCGCCGGGACCGCGGTTAAGACCTCGGCGGGCGCAACGGTCGGCGCGGCGGTCGGTGCGGCGGTCGGCGCGGCGGTCGGCACGGCGGTCACGGTCAGCACCGGCTGGGCCGCATCCGCCGGCGCCGGGACCTGCCCTGGCCGGGGCAGATCGCCTTTGGCCATGGCCGAAGCCTCGGCATCCCAGACTTCCAGGGACGTCATGGCGCCCCGCTCCTGATTGCGCAGCCACTGACGGTAGCCTTCGTCGGTGAGCAGCGCGTTTGGCAGGGGGCGCAGGATCACCTCGCCCGGCTTGATCTCCCGGCGCAGCCAGAGCAGCGCCTCCACCAGCGGTTTGGGCACGTCCTCTTTGAACCCGATCACGATCCAGGCCTGGATCAGGCCCGGCGCGCCCAGCGCGAAAAAGAGGCCGGCCAGCACCAGGTGCCAGGGCCGGCGCAGGCGCGCCATCCACGACCACAGGGCCGAAGCCGCGGGCAGGGCGGTGATCAGCCCGGCGTAGTAAAAGAACTGGATGGTGTTCCACTGCACGCCCTGCTGCACAAAGAGCAGGGGCGCGGCCCAGGCCGCCAGCACCAGCAGCAGCATGAACAGGAGCACGGGTTCGGCCTTGCGCGGCCGGCGCAGGACCTCGGCCAGGGGCAGAAGGCCCAGCACCCGCACGCCCAGGTTGCCCGCGAGAAACACCAGGGCCAGCACGGCCAGGAGCAAAGCGGTCAGCCAGGGAGACTGCGCGTACAGCAGTTTGAGGCTGGCCGAGGACATCAAGGCCATGCGGTCCGGCGCCACGAGCATGCTGGCCACGTTGAACCCGGGCAGGAAGCGCACCAGCGAGGGCGCGCCCAGGTTCGGCGGCAGGAACACGGCCAGGAACACGGGCAGGATCGCGGCCCAGGCCAGGAGCAGGCGCCAATCGCGGTTGAATCCCCAGCGCCACGCGCCGGCGGCCAGGAGCGCGCCCATGACCAGGAGCCCGGGATAGACCTTGAACCCGGGCAAAACGCCCCAGTACAGCACCAGCAGGGGCAGCCAGCGCCACTCGCGCGTGCGCAGCCAGCCAATGAGAGCCCACAGGCCGAGGAGCACGAACGGGAACGAGGCGGAGACGCCGGGATTGAAAATCATGGTGACCGGCGACTGCACCCAGAAGATCGCGTCCCAGTAGAAGTAGCGGCCCGGGCCGAAGAGCAGGGGCATGAGATAGCCGAAGTTGGAACAGAACAGGGTGATGGCCGCGGCCAGATACGCCACCGGGCGCCGTCCGGACCAGCGCTGGGCCGCCGCGAACACGGACAGGGTCAGCAGGGCCGAGTACAGCAGGGGCGCGAAGCGGAAATAGATGTGCCAGGGGTCCAGGGGCAGGAAGCGCCTGAACGCGCCCCACACCAGCGAACCCAGGAGATGGTAATTCCGCAGGGTGGAATCCGCGAACCCGGGCATTTCCGGCGGGAAGCCGCGCCCGAGCTGGAAGATATTGTAGATATGCCACGGCGCGTCGTGGCCGTGCCAGGCCATCAGGCTCGCGCCCGCGGCCCCGATCCAGCCCGTGGCCACGGTGAACCTGCCCTGGACGATGAGTCCGGCAAGAAGCAGCAGGCCGAGCGGCCAGTAATCCGCCAGGGTCTGCGGCCGCTTGACGTCGGGATCCGCGGGCTCCAGGCGCCAGGTCCGGCGGAACACCACGGTCAGCGCCAATTCGATCCCGGCCGCGGCCAGGGCATAGATCCAGACCAGCCAGGGAAATCCCAGCAGAGAAAAAAACCAGTAGAACAGGGCCAGCAGGCCCATGCCCGCGACCCAGGCATTGGCCAGCTCCTCGAGCGGATTGAGGTTCAGCTTCAAAACGCGCAGGAGCAGGCGGCCGGGCAGATACAGCAGCCCCAGGGCCAGCGCGGCCGCGCCCACCAGCTGCAGCAGGAACCCGCCCGCGGTCATCATGTCCGCTCCCGCCCCGCTCCCGCGGGTTTGCGGGCCGCGCACACGGCGGACACGCCCCAGGGCAGGCGTCCGGCCAGAATGACGCGGGTTTCGAGCTTGAGCACGGCCGCGAAGAGCGCGGACAGCCAGGGATGCGGCAGGTAGGTGTTGGTGCGGATGCGGGGCACGGCTTCGCGCCGGAAACGCCGGCGCCAGGCCAGCAGCCAGCGGTAGGGCCAGTAATAGAACGCGTTGGCGTAAGAGGCCTTCAGCACCTCGAACCCCGCCCCGGACACGGACCGGACCAGGTCCTTCACGCTATACCGCCGCTGGTGTTCCAAGCGCTGGTCGCGCTCGCTCCACAGGCGCTGGTCGGCCGGCACCGTGAGGATGAGCAGCCCTCCCGGCTTGAGCACGCGCCAGATGGAGGCCAGCGCGGTTTCCGGCTGTTCGAGGTGTTCCAGAATCTCCACGGCGGTCACCAAGTCAAACGTCTCCGGCGCGAAGGGCTCCAGGCGCGCGGCATCCCCCTGCACCAGGCGCTCGGCCGGCTGGCCCCAGGCGCGGCAGAGCGCGATGGCCTCGGCCGAGAGGTCCAGACCCCAGGCCTCGCCCCAGGTCCGCAGGAACTGCAGCGTGCCGCCGGCCGCGCAGCCGACATCCAGCATTTTATAGCCCGGGTCAGGCAGGGTCCGGCCGCTGTAGCGCTTGATCAAGCCGAGCACCAGATGCTGGCGGCCCTGGTTCCACCAGTAGCCGCTGCCCGCCGTGGCCAGATCATAGTAGATTTGTTTTTCCATCAAGACCTCGATTTAGAGAACAAACAAATGCGTTCCTGTAGGGTCCAGACATGCCTGGACCCTACAAAAGCCAGACGAAATTCTCTTTGGTTCGTCACCCCGGCATGGTGGTAGCCTGGATCCAATATGATCTTTATTAATCACAGCCTCGGATCCACACTACCCGCAATTACAATTTTTTATCGTCACCCCGGCGAAAGCCGGGGTCCAGTAAGATTATTTGCATAGAATCGCCTACAGCTTTACCGCTTTGTCTCTCTGACATCAATTCCACCACCAAAACGACCCTTATGGAGCCCCCCGGGCAAAGCCCGGGGTACCAACTGCACCCCTCCTTACCTCCTCTGGGCGACATCCCCGGAGCAACCATTCCGCATTCACCCCCGAGCAAGCTCGGGGTGCCCTGCGGAGGGGACTGGATACCGGCTTCCGCCGGTATGACGTCCTGAAGGGCATCCCAACGCAAACCTATGATTCCCGCTTCCCCCAATTCATTGCATCCGCGATCACGCCCAGGCCGTCCGAAAGCTGCGAGCGGAAATCCCACCAGGAGCGCAGGTTCAGCAGCCGCCGCAGCAGGTATCCCGGCCGCAGGTAAAAACGCCGCACAGCTTCCCGCCGCAGGGACAGAATGCGTTCCGCCGTGAGCTCGGCCGTGGCCATGGCGCCCTGCAGGCCGGACTGGTCCATGGTGCGCACGCTCTTGGGGATCAAGCCGCTGCTGATGGCCTGGGTCCGGAGGCCCGTGTTGGCCCTGGGAATGGCCACGTTGAAGGCCACGTAATCCAGGGGCAGGTCCAGGGCCAGCTGGATCGTGGCCGCGGCCTGGGCTTCGGTCTCGCCGGGCAGGCCGAGCATGAACGTGGCCGCAACCCGGATGCCCGCGTCCCGGCACGCGGCCAGGGTCTCGCGGATGCGGTCCAACGTCAGGTTCTTGTGATAGTGATCCAGCGTCTCCTGGCTCCCGCTCTCCACGCCGAAGATGATGGTGTGGCAGCCGGCCCGCGCCATGGCCGCCAGCATGTCGGCCCCGAGCACGTCAGCCCGCGAAAAGCAGGACCAGCTGAACCGGAACGGCGGCTGGCGCAGCAGCTCGCACAGGGCCAGGGTGCGGTCGCGCCGCACGCCGAAGGTCTGGTCCAGGAAAAAGATCTCGCGCACGCCCTGCCGGTGCAGGCCGGCCAGCTCCTCCTCCAGGTCAGGCAGGGGACGCAAACCGAACCCGAGCCCGGGGATGACGCAGAAGTCGCAGTGGAACGGGCAGCCGTAATCCGTGAGCATGGCGGTCAGCGGATGTCCGGTGGCAAAGGGAAAACGGTAGCGCCGCAGGGGAAACCACTCGTGCCGCGGCCTGGCTACGCGGTACTCCTTGGGCGCGGGCGTCAGCCCGCCGCTCACCCACTGATGTTTTTCATCCCAATAGCCCACGTTCGGCAGAACCCGACCTTTGGGTCCGGCCAGCAGGGTCAGCACCTCGGGCGCCGCGAAGCTGAACAGCACTGCGTCCAGGCCAGGGGCCTCGGCCAAACGCGTTTCCGTGTCCTCCAGCAGCACATCGCCGATTCCCGCCAGCAGGGCCTTCGGCGGCACGGCCTGCCTGAGGCTGGCCAGGTACGCGCGGTCCTCTTCCCACGAGGCCGCGCCCACCAGGCTGACCACCGCGTCGGGCCTCCAGGCCGCGATGCGTCTTAGACTTTCCGTCGGGCTGAGGCGCTCCACGATCGCGTCCTGCACTGCCACCTCGTGCGCTTCGGCCAGGAGGCCCGAGAGCATGAGCAAGGCCACGGGCGGCGAGATGTAGTTGGACTTCGCGAGCTTGGAGCAGAAGTAGTCGCGAATATAGTTTTTCGAACCCGGCGGATTCAGCAGCAGCACGCGGCTCATGCATTCACCAAATGTTCGTCACCCCGGCGAAAGCCGGGGCCCAGTATGATTATTTTTGTAGAATCACCCAAAGCCTCACCATTTGTTCTCTTAATATCAATTCCAACCACCTACACGACCCATACTGGATTCCGGCTTCCGCCGGAATGACTGAACTTTATTTTAATCGTCACCCCGGCGAAAGCCGGGGCCCAGGATGAGTCCTTTAAATCAAAGCCTCTGGATTCCGGCTTACGCCGGAATGACGATCTTTATTGCAACCTCTTTTATCCGTCACCCCGGCGAAAGCCGGGGTCCAGGATGAGTCCTTTAAATCAAAGCCTCTGGATTCCGGCTTACGCCGGAATGACGATCTTTATTGCAACCTCTTTTATCCGTCACCCCGGCGAAAGCCGGGGTCCAGGATGAGTCCTTTAAATCAAAGCCTCTGGATTCCGGCTTACGCCGGAATGACTGCAATTTAATTTAATCGTCACCCCGGCTAAAGCCGGGGCCCAGTATGAGTCCTTGATATCAAGACCCCCGGATTCCGGCTTCCACCGGAATGACTGCAATTTAATTTAATCGTCACCCCGGCGAAAGCCGGGGCCCAGGATGAGTCCTTTAAATCAAAGCCTCTGGATTCCGGCTTACGCCGGAATGACTGCAATTTAATTTAATCGTCACCCCGGCGAAAGCCGGGGTCCAGGATGATTGTTCAATCAGACAATCCTTCGTATAAATCCTTCCATTCCGAATTACTCGACTCGATCAATTCCAGTTTCCATTTCCTTTGCCATTCCTTGATCGCCTTCTCCCTGGATATGGCGCTTTCCATCGTTTCGTGAACCTCATACCACACAAGAGAATGAACTTTATAACGTTGAGTAAATCCATCTGCCTGGTCATTCTTGTGTTCCCAAATGCGCTTCAAAAGGTCTGAGGTTACTCCAACGTATAAAGTCCCATTGCGGCGGCTAGCAAGTATGTAAACGCAAGGCTGCTTGATCATGCGATGTTCCTGGACCCCGGCTTTCGCCGGGGTGACGACATAATTAATCCGACTTAGGATCAACTTTTCTTTTTCACGGCCGTCACGTGCGCGCCCATGGCGCCGCGGGCAGACTGGCGAAGGCTGCCTTCCAGCCACGAGGCGGCCGACAGCAGGCGGCGGGCCTGGCGCAGGAGCCAGCCTTGCGGGCCCCCGCCTGGCCGGAGGGACTGCGCGGCCCACAGCTTGGCCGGGTCAGGCGAGCGGTCCAGGCGCTGGAAAAACATGTGATCGAGCTGCTGGGTCAGCCAGTAGTCCGCGTGGCGCACCTGGCGCATCTCGAACCCCGCTCCCCTGATCCGCCGGAGCAGGTCCGAAGTGGTGAATTGCTGGCAATGCCCGCCCCACTTGGCCTTCACCCTGTGCCCGCGCCGGGCGTATACCGTGCCGGAATTCCCTTCGCACGGCACGTAGAGATGCAGCGCGCCTCCAGGGGACAGCACCCGGTGGCATTCGCGCAGCACGCGGTCAGGGTCAGGCACGTGTTCCAGGATGTCGAACCCGACCACCGCGGAAAAATACCCGGCTGCGAACGGCAGGCGGGCCGCGTCCGCCCGGCGGCAGGTGATGCCCGGTTCCTGGCATACCGCCTGGACCGCCGCCGGGTCCAGGTCAATGGCGAACAGATCCAGGTCAGGCCGCTGGCGCCGCAGGCCGCGCAGGTACTGCCCGCCGCCGCAGCCCAGCTCCAGTACGCGGCCGCGCACGCCTGCCAGGCTGGCCAGGGCCCGGGAGAGCTTGAGCCCAGTGAGCGAAAGCGCGCCTGGCCGGGCCTCGCCCTGCCCGAAGACGAACCCTTTGGGATAGGGAGTGCGCGGCGCGGCTGCGGACGCAGGGCGGCGGCGTGCCCGGCGCGAAGAGGTCACGTCCTATCCTTAGGAAAGGGATGGAGCCCCGCGGGCCGACCGGCCCGCGGCCCAACTGCTGCCCTGGGATTAACTGGTTTATCGGAAGGCGACGCGAAGCTAGTCCCATGTCTATCCGGTCGGGGCGACATCCCAGAGCGCCGGCGTCGGCCTGTTGCTCTAGGCAAGACCTTCTTTTCCGGCGATCTGGGATGGATCTCGACCCGGCGCAGGCTGGAGAACAGGAACTTGATGATGAGGGTCATGAGAAAGCTCTGGGTCATGATGCGCCAGGAGAAGGTGGACTTGCCCTGCTCGCGGTCCTTGAACACGATGGGGATCTCGCGCACCGTGAACCCCAGGAGCAGGGCCTTGTAGAGCAGTTCCTGCACGATCGAGGGGCCGAGCGAGACCGTGTTGTCCATCTTCACGGCTTCGAGCACGCGGCGGTGGAACAGCCGGTACCCGGAGGTGCAGTCGTGCACCTGCTTGAGGCCGAGGATGCGGCGGATGTAGAAATTGGCGAGCTGGGTGATCGCGTGGCGGACGAAGCCCCGGTTCAGGTCCTGGCCGCCGGGCACGAAACGGGAGCCCACGACCACGTCCGCGTCCCGGGCCGCGCTGATCAGGTCCGGCAGGTGGCGGGGATGGTGGGAAAAGTCCGCGTCCATCTCCACGATCAGCTCCGCGCCCTTGGCCAAGGCAAAGCGGAAGCCCGCGATGCCGGCCGTGCCGCGGCCGCGCTCGTGCGTGCGGTGCACCACGTGCAGCCAGGGGCGGCTGCGGGCCAGGCGGTCCGCGACCCTGCCCGTGCCGTCCGGCGAGTTGTCGTCCACCACCACCATGGAGAGACGCGGGATCTTGAGGGCCGCGATGGCCGAAACCAGGGTCTGCAGGTTCCCGGCCTCGTTGTAGGTGGGGACCATCACGAAGACCGAAGGCCGCCGCGCCCGGGCGGTCATGCGGCGGCCTTCCAGACGCGCCGCAGGGCCTGCCACACCGTATCCACGGACAGCTGGTCCATACAGCTGGGATGCAGGTCGCAGGTCCCGCGGTAACAGGGCGCGCATTGCGCGGGTGAAGCCAGCTTCTCTCCAAGCCCGAACAGGTCAATTTCCTGGTGGGCCGTGGGCCCGAACAGCGCCACCACCGGGCGCTTCACGGCCAGGGCCAGGTGCAGGGCCACGGTGTCGCCGGTCACCACCACCTGGCAGGCTTCGAGGAAGCCCGCGAATTCCCGCAAGGAATGCTGTCCGCGCGTGTCCAGGAGCGGCACCTTGGCCAGGCCGCGGATGCGGACATTGCGCGGACGCTCGGCTGTCCCGCCCAGCAGCAGCACCTGGGCCTTGAGCTCCTGGCGGGCGCGGCGCGCGATCGCGGCAAAGCCTTCCGCGGTCCACGATTTGTTGGCGAACGCCGGGCCGCTGCCCGTGAACAGCCCCAGCAGCCTGGCCTTGGCCGGCACGCGGTTGCGTTTCAGGAAGGCGCGGCAGGCGCGGCGGTCGGGGTCGGTCAGGGTGAAGGCGTATGGCTCGCCCTGGTAGGTCAGGCCCGCGGCCTCGAAGATGATCTGGGGGTAGCTTTTCTGGTTGCGCTTGAACTTGAGATCGTCGCTTACGCCCAAGGCGAGCGCGTACTCGGCCTCGGCTGTGAACGGACGGGGCGTGCCCACTCCGTCCACGGCCAGGCCCCAGCCGAGCTTGCGGCCGGCCGCGATCCGTTCAGCCAGGCCCGTGGCCCACGGCTCCTTGTCCAGGCAAATGAGCAGTTCGAAGGCGCGGGCCGAAAGCTCCTGCACGCTCTCCAGGCCCCAGGCCAGCACGCGGTCCAGGCCGGCCACGCCCTGCAGCAGTTCCACGGACTCAGGCGCGGTCAGCCAGGTCAGGTGCGCGTCCGGGTGCAGCCGGCGCAGGCCGGCCACCAGCGGCGTGGTGCGCAGCACGTCCCCGCGCGCGCCGAGCTTGATAATGAGCACGCGCGGGCCGAGCGGCTGATAAGCGCCGCACCCCTCGCACAGCCGGTTCTCGCGGCACGGCTTGTCGCCCCGCCACCAGCGGCAGTTGGTCTTGAAGGTCACGAGGCCTCCCTGAACCACTCCAGGGTTTGGCGCAACCCCCGGGCCAAGGGCACCTTCGGCGACCACTTCAGCAGCCGCTTGGCGCGCCGGATGTCCGGCCGCCTGCGCCGGGGATCGTCGCCTGGCAGGGGTTTGAACACCAGCGGCAGGTCGCGCCCGGCGAGCCGCTGGACCAGGCGCGCCGCCTCGAGCACGGTGAACTCAGCCGGATTGCCGAGGTTGATGATCTGGCCCCGCGTGTTGGGGTAGAACATGGCCCGCACGAGCCCCTCAACCAGGTCGTCCACGTAGCAGAAACTGCGCGTCTGCCGGCCGCTCCCGAAAATGGTGAGCGCCTTGCCGTCCAGGGCCTGGGCGATGAAATTGGAGATCACGCGGCCGTCGTCGCGCTGCAGGCGCGGCCCGTAGGTGTTGAAGATGCGCACGACGCGGGCGTCGAGCCGGTGCTTGCGGACGAACTCCATGGTCAGCGCCTCGCCGAAGCGCTTGGCCTCGTCGTAGCAGGCGCGGATCCCGACCGGGTTGACGTTGCCCCAGTCGGTCTCGGTCTGCGGATGGCTGAGGGGATCTCCGTAAATTTCCGAGGTGCTGGCGAAAAGGTATTTGGCTTTCCGCTTGCGCGCCAGTTCCAGCAGCTGATAGCTTCCCAGGCTGTTGGTCATGAGCGTGTCAATGGCCCAGCGCTGGTAATACGCGGGCGAAGCGTACGAGGCGAGATTGAAAACGCCGTCCACCTCGAAGGACAGCGGCCGGCGCACGTCACCCCGCGCCAGACGGAAACGGGGCGAGCGCCGCGCCGAAGCCAGGTTGGCCAGGCGGCCGGTCTTGAGATTATCCAGGCAGATGACCGTGTGGCGCATGGCCAGGAGCCGGTCGCAAAGATGTGAACCGATGAACCCCGCCCCGCCGGCGACCAGGATACGCATGCGACCTCCCCACCATTTTCTTGGGTGTCTCAATGGTCCCCTCCCCTTTGAGACTGTATCACAATGTCTTTTTTACCGTCATTCCGGCGAAAGCTGGAATCCAGGGGTGTTGATTTTTACAATCTTTCTGGACCCCGGCTCCCTTCGGGCCGGGGTGACGACCAAATGTATAAAAGAACATTACGACACAACCTCCCAGAGGAGAAGGGAGCATCCTTACAGTTATGCAAGCAACCATAATCTCGTTATTTATATCATGTTTTCTTTGACGTAAAAACCTTTTTTCTCCGTTATAATGAGACGTTTTAATCCTCCGCCGCCGGAGCATTCGCATGCCCGCTTCCCACAGCCCCAGCCACTCCCCCGCCCCCTCTCCCTCCTGGACCTGGCCGTCCCGCCTGTTCGTGGCCAGCCTGCTCATCCTGGCTTTCGGCCTCCTGCTCCAGCCCCTGGGCGACCCGGACGTGTACATCCACCTGCGCGACGGCCGCTACTGGGTCGAGAAGAACCTCCAGGCCGGCCCGGAACCCTTTGCCTACACGGTCCCGGACAAACAGATCGAAAAGGTCGAAGTGCTGTTCAGGATCGGCATCTATCTGGCCTTTCGGCTGGGCGGCTATCCCCTGCTGATCGTTCTCAAGGCCCTGGCCATGACCGCGGCCTTGTGGCTGCTGGGGCTGCTGGTTTACCGCCGCTGGCCGAACCTGGGCGTGGTGTCCGTGCTCCTCGCGGCCGCGATGCTGGCGCCCATGACCCGGATCATGCCCGAGCGGCCGTACGTGATCACCTACCTGCTCCTGCCCTGGGTCATGCTCGCGGTGGAGCGGTTCCGGAGCGGAGAGACACCTTCCCGCCTGCTCGCCCTGTGGATGCTCCCCCTGGCCGTCATTCCCTGGGCGAACCTGCATCCGGGGTTCGTGGTGCTGTTCGGCTTTATCGGCTCCCACTGGTTGGAAGAAGCCCTCGCGCTGTGGCAGTCGCCCACCCCGGCCGGCAGGCGGCGGTTTTGGCACCTGTCGGGCGTTCTGGCCGCGGCCCTGCTGGCCGGCGCCGTCAACCCCCTGGGCTTCGGCCTCTACCGCTTCGTGTTCGACACCACGGCCTCGCAGGACTTCATGCGCTACCTGACCGAATGGGCTCCGCCCACTTGGTCCGAACAGCCGCTGTTTTTCGTGCTTTTTGGCGTCACCTGGCTGGCGCAGATCCTGGCTTTCCGGAAGACCCGTCTCGCGGACCTGCTGCCCCTGCTGGCGTTCTCGGTCCTGGCCTTGAAGTCCTACCGCAACCTGCCCCTGTTCTTTTTCGCGGCCCTGCCGCCGCTCGCCGCCAGCTTGCGCTGGCTGGCCGGCCGCCTGCCGTGGCGGGTGGCGCTCTCCGCCGGCCGGCGGCGCGCGGCGCTGCTCGCGGGCACGGGCCTGGCGGCCGTGCTCTTGGCCGTGTCCGCGGCCGCGGGCTACAGTTTCCGCCTGGGCTTGATCCCCAGCCTCTACCCCACTCACGGGCTCCCCTGGCTGCTGAAGCATCCCGTGAGCGGCCGCGTCCTGGCCCATGACATTTGGGGCGGTTATATCGGCTGGATCTCCGGGGGCAGCCTGCAGGTCTTCATTGACGGCCGCTTTCCGCTGTTTGGGGAAAAATTGTACGCGGACTACCGCAAAATGATCTGGGGCGACCCGCAGGAATGCCTCGCGCTTCTGGACCGCTACGACATCCAGGGGCTCCTGGTTTCGCCGAAAAACGAGATCCGCCTTTTTCACCAGCTCTGGAAATCCGGGCAGTGGGTCCTGGTCTACTGGGATGACGACTGTCTGATCTACGCCCGCAACCAGCAGGGCAACCTGCCGGTGATCCTCTCCTTCGGGTATGTCGCCATTGATCCCAAGAAGAATCCTTTTTTCAATCCGGAAAAGCCCGATCTGGCCCTGGCCGAGGCCCAGCGCGCCGCCGCCATCGCGCCGCAAGCCGTTATTCCGCAATTCTTCATTGGCCAGCTCCAACTGCAGCTGGGCCGGACGGACCTGGCTGGCGCGGCTTTTCAGGAAGTGCTGAAACGTGCGCCGCGGCACGCGGGCGCATGGTTCCAGCTGGGCATGCTGGCGCGGGAGAACAAACAGTTGGAGGAGGCTGAACGCCTGCTGCAGCGCGCGTACCGCTTTGAGCGGACGCCGGCATGGCGGGGCCGGATCAGTTATTTCCTGGCGGACACCTTGCGGGCCGACCCCAAGCGCCTGGACCAAGCCCTGGCCTGGGCCAGGCGCAGCCGGTCGCTCCTGCCCGACTGGGAACCCGCCGGGGCCCTGGTAAAGGAACTTGAGAGATAGATTATGAAATGATCTGAGTGGAGTGGTCCCCCGGGCTAAAGTCCGGGGCTCCCTCCCGCCGCATTTAAAATCCGCCCCTCCACCCCTTTTGCGGAGGGATCGAACGCCCCTCCAGATTCCGCCGCTACCGGATGACCGCCAGCCTGCGTTTTTCCCGGAAGGTCTCGGTTTCCACCATCACCAGATAAACGCCGGAGCGGACGAGCCGGCCTTCGCGGTTCAAGCCTTCCCAGACCGCCTCGAACGTGCCGGCCCCAGCCTGCCGCTCGGCCACGATCGCCACCAGTTTTCCCGTTTGCGTGTAAATGGCGACCTTCACGTTCTGCGTCCGCTCCAGGAACACACTGATCACGACCGGCGGATCGCCCGCGGGCCGGTACACGTTCCCGCGCACGATGACCCGCTCGGCCGCGGTGGGCAGACGGGGCCGGGGCGTGCCGGTCTGGCTCGGGGCCTGGGTCGGGGTCAACGTGGGCGTGGCAGTGTACGTGCCTGGAGGGGTGGGGCTCTGCGTGCAGGTCCGGGAGATGGTCGGCGACTGGCTGGGCGTCGAGGTCGCCTGGGGGGTCGGCGTCCTGGAAACCGTGACTGTTACCGTGCGCGTGGGCGTGAACGTGAAGGTGCCGGGCGGCGTGGGGGTGGAGGTCGGCGTGGGCTCGTCCCAGCGCTTGACGCAGACCCAGCTGACCCCGGCGCTGAATTCCTCCCAGACCGCGAACAGGGTGCCGTCCACGACGGTCAAATCGGGATTGAACCCGCCGGCGAGGGTGGAGGTGTTGAGACTGCCGCCCAGCTGTTCCCACGCCCCGCCGCGGAAACGTTTGACAAAGACCTGGGGAGTATTGCCGTCAAACTCGCACCAGGCCACGTAAGGCGTCCCCGCGCTCACGGCCAGGGCGGGCGCGTACGCATCGTTGACGGGCACGACATTGACGCTCCCGCCTCCCAGCAGATCCCAGGCGGCCGGGGGGTTGCACTTCACGTACACCTGCCGGCTGTTGCCCACGGTTTCCGCGTACGCGACATAGGCGGCGCCGAGATCCCAGGCGATGCGCGGGGTCTGTGCCTTCTCGGAACTATTTTGATTCAGCGGCGCGCCGCCGACCGGTCCCGACCAGACGGCCCCATCCCAGTTTTTTACCCATACCGCCTCGCCAGGCATCTGCTCCTCGCTCCAGGCCACCCAAACCAAGGCGCCGTCATGGGCAATATCCGGCGCCCGGGCATGGCGCAAGGGGTCCATATTCAGGCTTCCAGGCCCATCGCGCAGCCATCCCGAGCCGTCAAAGCGTTTGGCGAATACCTGGTAGGCGGTGCCGCTGTTTTCCTGCCAGCAAACATGCGGCGTAAGAGAAAGCACGGTAATGCGCGGCGCCAGGGCGTGCTCGACAGGACGCTCGTTGAGCGCTCCGCCCCTGGGCATCCAACTGGACCCGTTGAACCATTTGACAAAGACCTGACTGACATTGGTCGTGCTCATTTCCCAGAACACCGCCAAGGGCTGTCCCGAGATCATGGCCAGGTCCGGATGCCCGGCGCTCTGGGAGATGAGATTGTTCAAGGGGCCGCCCACGGGACTCCAGTTGAACCCGCCCTGTCTTTTCACGTAGACGTTGAAGGCCGTGCCGTTGAGCTCGCTCCACGCCATGTAGGCGGTGTCCGTGTTCGGGTTTGCTTCCAGGAGCGCGGGCCTCCGCGCGTGGTTGGTTGGCGAGAGGTTGGCGGGATTGCATTCCCAGACCCACTCCGCCCGGGCGGAACCCGCGAGAACCGCCAGCGCCAAAACCGCCGCCGGCAGGCGGCGGACCTGCGGAAGAAACCGGGCGGTTACCCGCATGCCTTCCTCCCCGCGGATGGATCGTTAGGGCGCAGGAACCGGCTGGGGCACGAACACCCTGACCTCGACCCGCCGGTTGCGCGCCCGGGCCGCTTCGGTGCGTCCCTTCACTTCCGGCCGCGATTTGCCGAAACCCGCCACCGCGATCGCGTCGCGGGACACGTCCCGCTGGTCGGCCAGGAAGTTGGCCACCATAAGCGCGCGTTCGCGCGACAGCCGGCGGTTGGCGGACACGGTGCCGATGTCGTCCGCGTGGCCTTCGCACACGGCGTTCGCCTCGCCAGGATGCCGGCGGAGGATCTCGGCCGCGGCCAGGCACTTGTCGGTCATGGCCGCATCCAGCACCGCGCTGTTAAAGTCGAATAAAATTCCGTAAATGAGGATGCCCGCGCGCCCGCTTTTCCCCTCCACGCGCCGCGCGGCCACGGCGCGAATGTCGTCCGCGACCACGGCCTCGGCTTCGTCCGGATAGGCCACGGCCAGCTCATAGCTGTATTTCCTGCCGGTTGGGGCCACGCGGCCGTCCTCCGCTTTCCCGTCCCAGAACAGTTCCGGCGGCAGTTCGCCTTCGCCCTGGAGGCTGCGGACCTCGGTTTTGCTGCCGCGCTCCCGGATCCGCAAGGTCCACCGCAGGACCTCGGGGCGCAGGCGGAACGCGAAACGCACGCCCGGCTCGAGCGTGCTCCCGTCGGCGAACAGGAGTTTGAGTGGCGGCTCCAGCTGGGGCAGCTGCCGCAGCATTTCGGCCTTGCCGGCGCGAAACACGAACTGGTAATCCCCTTTGGCCGGGACCAGTTTTCCGGCGTCATCGCGGCCGTCCCAGCTTAAACGCGCCGGCGGCTTTCCCGCGCTGGTGAAGGTTTTGATCACCTTGCCGTCGCGGTCGCGGATCTCGAAGCTCCAGTCCTTGACTTTGGCCGCGAACTCCGGCGGCTTGAACACCATGCGGCCCTCGAACTGCTGGGGCATCGCGGTCAAGCGCTTGGGCTGGGCCTGGCTGGCCTGGGCCACCCGGAGCTGGATGGCCGCGCCTTCGGACTCCGGCAGATCGGCGGCCAAGTCGCGGGGCGCGGGCGCGGCCGGTTTGGGGAAAAGGTAGGACAGGGTGAAGCGGTGGTTGTCCCCCAGGCCGTTAAACGGCTGGTAGGCGTAGTCCAGGCCGATGCCGCCGAAGCGCAAGCCCGCGCCCAGGGACAGGGAGCCCAGATCATCGAGCGCCCGGTAGCCGGCGCGCACCGCGACCAGCGACCCGTAGCTGTACTGCAGGCCCGCGGCCGCGGCCGCGTTCTCGGCGCCGGCCAGCGGCTGCTGCACGTCCGCCAGCAGGTTCACCGCGTGGCCGCCGCCGAGCTGGAGATCCCAGCTGGCGCCCGCCAGCAGGCGCAGGGGCAGGGGGTCGGCCTCGGATTCGAACGCGGTCATCGCGCCGAGGTTGCGCAGGGCCGCGCCGAGCCGGACCGGCAGGCCGGGCAGCTGGAATTGCAAGCCGAGGTCCGCGGCCCCGCCCTGGCTGGAATAGCCGGCCAGGAGACTCGTGAAGAACTTGGCGGTCACGCCCGCGCTAACCCCTCCGCCCAGCGCGCGCGCATGGGTCACGCTGGCTAGCAGGTCGTAATTCTCCAGCGCCCCGACTTCCTCGCCGTATTCATTGATCTCCACGAAATTGTAGGTGCTAGCGTAGAAGACTTGAGCGGCCCAGGCGCCGCCCAGCCAGTCCGGATAGAGGCCTTCCAGCTGTTCGTAAGCGGTATCCGCGAAAGAGGCCGCGTGCGTAAAGGCGAGGCTCGCCTGTTCCTCTCCCGTGATGCCGGCGGGGTTCCAGGTGAGTTGCTGGGTGTCGCCCTGACCGGCCGCGCCCGCGGCCAGGGCGGCGGAACGCGCCGGAACTTCGATCAGCAGAAATTCGGCGCCCGTGGTGCCCGCGGCCCGCGCGCCTGCCGGGAGCAGGCAACTCGCGGCCAGGAATACCGCCAGCCAGTTGGATCGTCCCATCGTGTTCCCTTTCAACGCACGACCGCCACTTTGCGTTTTTCTCTGAACTGCCTGGTTTCCACAAGCACCAGGTAAACGCCTGAACGGACGATCTGGCCTTCGCGGTTGGCGCCATCCCAAACCGCCTCGAATGTGCCGGCCGCGGCCGTTTCGTCCACGATGGTTTTGACCAGTTTACCACGAAGGGTAAAGACTTGAATTCTAATTTGTTGTGCTTCAGCCAGATACACCGCGATGGGGAGCGGCGGCTGCTGGGTGGGCCGGTACACATTGCCCCGGATGATCACCGGCAGGGTCCGGCTGGGCTCGGCCACCCTCGGGGTCGAGGTGCCCGCCGGCGTGAAGGTCGCCGTGGCCGTGGCGGAGGTAATGCCCGGCGTGACGACCGGAGTGAACGTATGGGTCGCGGCCGGCGTGGAGGTTTGGGTGGGCGTATACGTGAAATCATAGGGCGTGAGCGTCGAGGTGACGGTCCAGGTCAGGGTGATGGTCCGCGTGGGCGTGTGGGTCCCGGTCCGGGACACCGTGGGCGACACGGTGACGGTCGGCGTCGCGCTGGGGGTCGGGGTGAAGGAGGGGGTGAAAATAACCACCGTGTTGGTGGCGGAAACGGTCAGGGTGGCGGTAAAGGTCGGGGTTACGGTCGAGGTCAGCGAGCCGGTCGGCGAGGGCGAAACCGTGACAGTGCCGGTCCAGGTCGGGCTGACGGTCCGGGTAAAGGTGTTGGTGGCGAACGGGGTCGCGGTCCAGGTCGGGCTGGTTGTCGGCGAGGGCGACACGGTGATCGTGCCGGTCCAGGTCGGGCTGACGGTCCGGGTAAAGGTGTTGGTGGCGAACGGGGTCGCGGTCGGCGTGGGCGTGAACGTCGGAGTGGGTGTGCGCCACCGGCGGCAGTAGGTGACCCGGACCCCCGCGGTGATCTCCTCCCAGACCACGTAGGGTTCACTGCCGATCACCGTAATGTCCGGGTTGGTGGCCGCGCGGTTGATGTCCACGTTCAAGTTCAGGCCCAGCAAATTCCATGTCGCCGCGGTCTCGAACTGCCTGACATAAACCTGGGTGGTGTTGCCGTTGTATTCGCACCAGGTTACCACGGGCGTGTCCCCCGGCAGGAGCGCGATATCCGGAGCATAGGCATCCTGGGTTGGATTGTAGTTCAGCGGCCAGCCGATGAGTTCCCAGTCCGTGCCGTTGTGATATTTCACGTAAACCTCGCGGTAGGAACCGTTGAGCTCCTCCCAGGTCACGTAGGGCGTGTCGCCGCTCACTGCCAGGCGCGGACGGCGCGCATGGTGCGTCGGGTCAATGTTCAGGCTGACGTTTCCGGGCAGGAATTCGAAGCTGGCGCCGTTGTGGCGCTTGACGTACACCTGGTCGCCCATGCCGGCCAGGGTCTCGCTCCAGGTCACGACGGGCGTGCCCAGACCCGCCATTTGAATGTCCGGGCTGGAGGCGTTCTCGTTCGGGAAGCGGTTGAGGGAAGTCGAATCCGCCAGCCAATTCCCGCTATAATGCGCGACCACGGCATGCCGGGTGGTCCCGCTGGGTTCTATCCAGACGATATACGGGGTCTGGCTGGCCATGGCGATCCGCGGCGATTGGGCTGCCTGGCCGTACACATTGGCCGCGGAACCCACGGGCTGCCAGACGCCGGCCGCATAGCGCTTCACCCACACCTCGGTCAGCGGAGGATTTTCCACCCAGACCACATACGGGGTACCGTTCACGTCCAGCGCTATGTCCGGCGAAAAAGCCTGGTTGGCCGTTACCATGTTCAGGGGGGTGGAGAGCGTCATCCAGTTGGACAGATACATTTTGCCCAGCACCTGATAATTGGTGCTGTTGTGCTGGCTGAGCGCCACATAGGGCGTTAAATAGGAAGGAACCGGGTCCGCGATCGAAGGCCCCTGCGCGTCACGCAGAGGGTCGCTGACCACAGGCCCCACGTCCTCCCACACGGCCAGGCCTGCCGCGGGCAGCCCCAAAAGAATCGCGCCAAAGATCCACGGTAACCGCCGCAAGGACCCCTCCATGCCGCTCACCTGCTTTCCAGTTTTTGATCTGCCCTGATGCGCTGTTCTCAATGTTTGCGTTCGGCCCAGTAGAGTGGTCCCCCGCAATCAATTCCCGCAAATCCTCCCGAAGGTCCTGCGGAGGGATTGACCGGATTTTCAGCTCCCGGGTTCCCGGTCATTTAATCACCGCCAGTTTGAAGCGCTGTTCACCGCCCGGGCCGGACAGGACCATCAGGTAGATTCCGCTTGCGGCTTTTGATCCCGCGGCCGTGGTTCCGTCCCATTCCACGGCCTGCGGGCCGGCGGCCAGTTCCTGGTCGAGCAGCGTGGCCGCCAATTTGCCTTCGCGGGAATACACCGCGACCCGGTATTTTCCAGGCGCGTCGGGCGTGAATTCCAGGCGGGCGCGCTCGTTGCGGTTCAGGTGCAGGGTGTTGTTCAGCAGACGCGCCTGGCTCACGGCCAGGGCTTGATAGGAAGCGGCCTGCTGGCCGCCTGCCCCGGCGGCAGCCTGCCGCTGCGGCGCGGGCGCTTGGGAAACCCCGGAGCGGCCGTCAAGCCTGGCGCCCCGCGGCCAAACCGGGGCCGGTGTCTGCCCGGCGGCCAGGGCTTTGGCCGGCGCGGGCGTTGGTCCCAGCACGATCACCGGCGGTTCCTCGGATTCCTCGGGCTCCGGCGTCGCGGGAGGGGGCGCGGGCGTGGGCCTGGTTTTGCGTTCGGCCGCGCGCCCGGCGACAGCGCCCGGCGCGGAGATCACTGCCGGCGGCGCGGGCGCTTCGGCTTGGCGCACGGCCGGCGGCGCGGGCGGCGGCTGCAGCATGCGGTAGGTGGTCAGCACCAAAGCGGCCGCCGCGGTTGCCACACCCAGGGCTCCCCATGCGGCCGGCAGCCAGTGCCAGCGGAAGGGTTTGGGCGCGGGCAGGGCTTCGAGCCGCTGCCACAGCCGGTGGTTGAAATCCGCCGGCGCGCGCAGGGAGTAATCGCGGGCCAGGGCGCGGGAGATCGCCTGCTCCCAGCGGTCCTCGGCCGCGCAGACCGGACACGCGGCCAGGTGGCGCTGCAGGCGTTCCACGCGGCGCGGAGACAGCAGCCCGGCCCTCCAGGCCGACAGTTCCCGGCTCCAAAAACCGGCGTGACGCGGCCCGGTCATGACGCCTCCCGTTTCCAGGACTTGAGCAGGCGGCGCAAGTCCTCCCGGGCGCGGAACAGGCGCGACTTCACCGTGCCTTCCGGCAGGCCGAGTATTTTCGCCACCTCGGCGACTTCCAGCCCCTCCAGCTCCTTCAAGACCAGGACCTGGCGGAAGCGCGGGTCAAGCTGGTGGATGGCCTTGAGGATCATTTCCCTGGCTTCCTCCGATTGGGCCAGCTCCTCGGGCGTGGCCGGCCAGTGCGCCCCCAAGGAGTCTCCGGACTGGACCGCGGCCGTGAACAGCGCCCGGCGGCGGGAGTATTTTTTGGACTGGGTATAAACCAGGTTGACCGCGATGCGGTACAACCACGTGTAAAAATTGGATTCCTGGCGGAACTTGCCCAGGCTGCGGTAGGCTTTGACGAACGTTTCCTGCGCCAGATCCTCGGCCTCCTGGGCGTTCAGCACCATGTGGTAAACCAGGGCGTATAGGCGGTCGCGAAAGCGCGTGACCAGCGTGTCATAAGCGCCGGAATCGCCTTTCAAAGCGCGGGCGATCAAGACGCGTTCCGTTTCCTGGCTATTATTTAGACTGGAAGGAGTGGGACGGGGTTCCCTTTTTGCGCTCATTTTCCGAGGATTTCTTCCCAGCGCCTGCGAAACAAGGTATTGTCCGGTTCCAGCGCCAGGGCGGCCTGAAAGTGATCCCTGGCTTCGGACCAGCGGCGCTGGCGTTCCAAAAGCTGGGCCAGGTTGTAGTGCACCACGGCCCAGTTGAGAGACAGCAGCTCCAATTCGTACTTGCCTTGCGCGTGCGGCGCCAGGGCTTTGAGCTCCAGCGCGGTGCGGAGGCTTTTTTCAGCCTCGTCATAGGCCCGCCGCATTTCCTCGGCCAGGCCCAGGTTGCTCCAGGCCGCCGCGTACCGGGGTTCCAGGTCCACCGCGGCCCGCCAGGCGCGCTCGGCGCCTTCCCTGCGTCCCGCGGCCCGCAGGAGGTTGCCCAGCTCGAACCAGAGCGGCGCGTTGTGCGGTGACCGTTCCAGCGCCTTGCGGAACGCGTCCTCCGCCTGGTCGTATAAATGGTCCCGGTCCGCCCCGGCCAGGCGTCCGGCGCGCAGGCCCAAAAGCAGTCCCAGATGGCGGTGGATGAACGCGTCGCTGCGATTCAAGGACAATGACCGGCGGAAAGCCCAGGACGCCAGCTGATACCAGTTGTCCGTTTCCATGAGCGCGTACAGGTCCGTGCGCACCAGGCCCAGCTGGTCATACGCCTGGCTGGAAAGCGGGTGCACGAGCAGGGCCCGTTCGTACGCGCGGCTGGACGCCTTGAGATCCTGCTTGTAGTGCCAGGCCTGCCCCAGCCGCAGCAGGTATTCGCCCATGAGCGGACGGGTCGCGGTCAGCGCCACGGCGGCCAGGAACACGGTTAACAGCACCATGAGCGGCTGTCTGGCGTACGCCTGCCACAGGGCGGGCCAGGACACGGGCCTGGACCGGGCCGGCGGCTGAACCTCGGGCGCGGCCACCGCGCCGGCCAGCAGCACATACCACAGCAGCAAAGCCGGCACGTGCCAGTTGAAATCAACCAGCGCCTGCGCCAGCGCGCCGGCCAGAACCGCCCATCCCGCGATCCGCGCCGCGGCTTCCCACGCCGGCTGACGCGCGGTCTCGCGCGGGCCGGCGCGCCAGTAGCGGCGGAACCGGCCGAAAGCCAGCAGCAAAACGCCGGCCAGCAGCAACAGTCCGGGCACGCCCGTGACCGCCGCGATGTGCAGGGCCTCGTTATGGGCGAACTCCGCCTGCTTGCCATAGCGGGCCAGGCCGCGGCGATTCGGGAAACTGTAGCGTTCGAACGCGTGAATGAAATTACCCGGACCCACGCCTAGAACAGGATGGTCCCGGATCATTTTCAGGGACGCCAGGGCCAGCTGCGTCCGTTCATAAACCGGCCCCGCGAAGCCGGACCAATCCCGCAGGCGGTTCCCGGCGGAAAACGGCAAGAGCAAGGCCAGCACCGCGAGCAGGGCCGCCGCGGCCGCGGCTGGAACAAACAGCCGGGGCTGCTTCTGGCGCAAGCGGGCGATCAGCAGCGAGGTGCCGGCCGCGAGATTCAGCAAACCGGCCATGGACCCCGTGGCCAGCAAGGCCAGAAAAACCGCGATCCCGGCCGCGGCCGCGGTCAGGCGCCAGGCCCGGCGGAGCGGGGCCCACAGCGCGAGGGCCTGCAGGCACAAAGCGCCCAGGGACAGGAACGCCGCCAGCACGTTGGGATTCGGCCAGCCCGCGGCCGCGCGCGCGCCGGCCGGCGCGAACGCGCTTTCCGCCAGCGCCGCGACCGCCAGGCCCGCGGCGCCAGCGCCGGCCAGGGGAACCAGCCAGGCGCCCGCCTGCGGCGTGGTCACGGCCAGCGCGAACAGAACCAGCGCCAGCAGGCCGAGGCTCAAACCCGGAATGGCGCCGGCCGGATGCGGAGAGGCCAGCGCGGAGAGCGTGCCCCACACGAACAGCATGCCCAGGGGCCAGCGCCACGGCAGCCTGGCCAGTCCCTGTTTCCAGTCCTGCCACTGGGCCAGGCGCGCGAGAAAAAACCACAGCAGCGCGGCGGCGGCCAGCCAGTACGCCGCGCCCATCACCACCAGGCTCCGCCCCGCCCGCCACAGCACCACCGCGGCCACGGCCAGCAGGGTCCAGCGCAGCCAGGCTTCCCAGGGCGCGGCCGCGGGCGCGGGCTTTGATTTTTTTTGGCTCGCGAGCCCAGCCAGGGTGCCGGCAAAAAGCCAGAAGACCATGCTCGTCTTGAGAAAGTCCAGATCCACATCCACCAGGGCGTGCAGCAGGCCCGCGGCCAGGCCGGCCGCGAGCCCCAGGCCGACGATCCGCTGCGGGCGGTGCTTGAGCCGGGCCAGCCCCTGCAGGGCCTGGCGCCCCACGGCCGCCAGCAGCCACAGGAAAGCCCCCAGCCCCAGGATCCCGGTCTCCGCAAACCGCTGCAGTATAAAGTTGTGGGCGTAGCGCACAAAGGAACCGGATGCGTGCTGGTAGTCCGGGAACAGACTGCCGAACACTCCCGGCCCCACGCCGGTCAACAGGTAGTCCCAGCCCATCTGGAAGGCGCTGACCCAATTGAACCAGCGGCTGCCCAGATTCGCGGCGAGCAGCCGCGGGTCGCGAGCCAAAACCAGGACCAGGGCCACGCTCAGGGCCAGGGTCGCGCCCGCGGCCCAGACCATCCAGGTTTTCCGCAGCGGCAGGCGTCCGGGAAAGCTGGACTGCCACAGAACGAAAAATACCGCCAGCCCGGCAATGGCGGATATCCAGCCTCCGAATGAACCGGTGGCGTACAGCCCCATGACCACGGCCACGATGCCCAGTCCCAGCGCGCCGGCCAGCCAGCGCCTGGAGGCGGTGAGCAGCAGAGCGAATCCCAGGGGCAGAAACTGGGCAAGAAATCCGGCCAGGAGATTGGGATAGACCAGGAGCGAAAACGCGCGGTGGGAGAGCAGGCGGCGCGCGATTTCCTCATCCAGCGGGCCTTGGGGGGGCTGGGCGCCGAATACCGCCTGATAGGTCTGGGACAGGCCGGTCACGTGCTGGTACAAGCCGTAGAGCGCCAGCAGGCCGGCCAGGCCGAACAACCCCAGCAGAACCGGGCGCGCGGTGCGGAGGGTGCGGGCCGTGAGCGCGGCGCCGAGAAACAGCAGCAGCAGCGCCAGCTCCTGTGCGAAAGGATTGAAACTCGCGGCCGGATCCCGGGACAACAGCACGGACACGCCCAGCGCCGCCAGGTAAGCCAGGACCGCGGGTCCGAAAGCCGCGGGCCCCTGGGTTTCCGCGTGAAAAGCCAGCAGCATCCACAGGCAGCCCGCCAGGAGCAAGGTGCCGAGCAAAAAGACGGAGAGGGCTTGCGGAAGAAAAACCGGAGGGACGAGCAGCAGGCCGCCAACCAGGGCCGACACGGCCCAATAACCGTTCCGGCTGACCCACCGGGGATACCAGTGGCCGAGAAAAATAGCGGTCATGCCGTTTCACCCGGTACCCTGCAGCATCCTGCAGGGCCGCTCATTCGTGGGGTTGCGACAGTAAAGACTTGGCGGCCCGGAGCGCCAGCAGGTAAGACTCGGCGCCGAAGCCCATGATGCGTCCCACGGCCACGCCGGCCACGTAGGACTTATGCCGGAAATCCTCGCGCGCGTAAACGTTGGACAGGTGCACTTCGATCGCCGGGATGTTCACGGCTTTCAAGGCATCGGGGATCGCCACCGAGGTGTGCGTGTAAGCCGCGGGATTGATAATGATGACCCGGGCCCACTGCCGGGCGTTCTGGATGGTTTCGACCATCTCGCCTTCGTGATTGGTCTGGACGATGCGCACTTCCAGCCCGAGCTGTCCGGCCAGCTCTTCGATCGCCTGGTTGACTTCCTCCAGCTTCACGGTGCCGTAAACTTCCGGCTCGCGGATCCCGATCAAATTCAGATTGGGACCATGAATGACCAGCACCCGGTTCACCGTTTCCCCCTCACCATAAGTAGTCCATGGGATCTTTGACCTGCCCGCGCTCCCAAATCGTGTAATGCAGGTGCGGCCCCGTAACCCGTCCGGTCGCTCCGGAGCGGCCGATCAGCTGGCCGCGGCGCACGGATTGGCCGGTGCGGACGTGGATCTTTTCCAGGTGCCCGTAGAGCGTCTGGTAGCCGTTATGATGGTCAATTTTGATGTACTTTCCCACCGCGCCGCCCCAGCCGGCCGCGATGACCGTGCCTTCGGCCGAGGCCCCGACCCAGGTATTGTGCGGGCAGGCGATGTCCACCCCGTTATGGAATTTCGAGAACCCCAGCACCGGGTGGATGCGCACGCCCACGAACGAGGTGTACCGTCCGGCCAGGGGCGAGCGGAAGAGCGCGCGCTTGCTGTACTGCTGATGCATGCTTTCGGAAAGGTACCGCGGCTTGGCGCCGGGAACGAAAAGCCACATGCCCGGCAGCAGGTCCCAGTCGCTGCGGATGATGTTCGCCCCGGAAATGGACTCCGGGGAGACCGCGTAATCCAGGGCCACGGTGTCAAGGGTTTCTCCGGGTTTCACCTGGTGGAGCGAACCGCCCTGCGAAGGCAACAGAATTTGCTGTCCCTGGTAGCAGACCACCTGGCGCAGGTGCGGGTTGCAGCCCACGATGGTGTCAATGGTATAGCCGCGCTGTTTGGCGATCTGCCAGTAATTTTCACCCTGGGCGATGGTATGGATGCCGAACTGCACGACCGCGGGATTCACAAACCGGGTATACGCCGGCAGGAGCCTTTCCAATTCCGTGGCTTCCGGCCTCGCACCGTGCAGACCGGATTCCATCGCATCCAGAAACTCCACCAAATCCGGATGCAAATTGAACCCCGATCCCGAATAGGCTTCCAGGCGTTCGAGGGTAAAAACCGACGGCAAGGCGGCAACAGCGCCGCCTTCCGGATAGAGGGGCGGCACCATGGGCTTGACGATGGTGGACGCCAAAGCCAAGGCGCCCAACGAGACAACCAAGCCGGCGAGCGCCAGATGGCGCAGGGGCCGAAAAACCGGGAAAAAGCTTGATAAAAAGGATAATTGCCGCATGTGAGCGAATCTTAACATGGTTTTTGGGCCGGGTCCAGACAAAAAACCGGCGCTATCTCTGGATGACCAGTTTGCCGCGCCGTTCCTCGGACCCGGCCGTAATGATGTAAAGATAGACGCCGGACGCCACCGGCCGGCCGCGTTCATTGGTCAGGTTCCAGCTCAACCGGTTGCCCGGGTCGTCCTTGCGGAGCTCGGCGACCTTGCCGCCCGCGATGGTGTAGAGGCGGATCACCGCCTGCCGGGGAAGCCGGATAAACGCTATTTCGTTGCGGGTGTTGAAATCCGCGCGGTACGGGTTGGGATAGATGATCACGCTGGAGAGATCGGCGGCCGCCAGCTGAGGCGTCGGCGTAATGGTCACCGTGGGCGTAATCGAAGGCGTGGGCGAAATCGTGGAGGTCGGTGAAATGGTGAACGTGGGCGTCCGGGTGCGGGTCGGCGTGATCGTGAAGGTCCGGGTAATGGTATAGGTCGGCGTGGCCGTGAACACCGGGGTATGGGTGCGCGTGGGGGTGATCGTCGGGGTGGGCGTGATCGTGGAGGTCGGCGTGAAGGTGGCCGAGTGCGTCCGCGTGGGCGAAATGGTCGGCGTGGAGGTGCGCGTGCCCGTGGGGCTTTCCGTCGGGGTCAGCGTGGCGGTCGGGGTGAGGGTGGGAGTCGCGGACCGGGTCGCGGTGGGCGTAATCGAGGGCGTGAAAGTCGGCGTGTCAGTCAGCCACAGGTATTCGTAGATGCGGTTATCCGCCGACCCCAGAAAAACCGAATTCACGTTGTCGGCCTGGCGGCCCTTGCCCACGGCCACGCCCCAGGCCGCGCCGCCCGAATCCTCCACTAAGGCCGCGGACCAGCTCCCGTTCCAGGTATATTCATAGACCCGGCCGTCCAGGAACGCCCCATAAACCCGGGTCACGCCGTCATTGCGGCCGTCGCCCAGCCCCACGCCCTGGCAGTCGTTGCCATTGCCGCCCGGCCCGCCCATGGAAGCGAACAGCCATTCCGAACCGTTCCACCGAAACTCGTAGATCACGCCGTCGTTATGCCCACCGTACACATAATTCACCGCGCTGCCGTTCCGGCCAGGCCCCAGGGCGATCGCCGTGAAATCATCGCCGCCATTGCCCATGTCCGTTTCCACGTAGGTCGCGCCGTTCCAGCGGTATTCGTACAAGTGGTTGTCCAGATTGGCCGCGTAGACCGCCTGGGTGCCGTCGTTCTTCCCGTCCCCACAGGCCACGGCCACAAAATCAGAACCCGCGGCGCCGACATCGCTGTCCACGTAGCTGGCGCCGTTCCAGTAATATTCGTCCACGTGGCCGTCAATGTTCGCGCCGTACACATACACCGTGCCCAGGTTGCGGCCGTCTCCAGCCGTGATTCCCCGCACGTCCTGCCCCGCGTCCGGACCCTCGGTACGGATCCAGGCCGAGCCGTTGTAATAAAGCTCGTACAGCCGGTCATTCTGATTGCCCCCGTAGATCCGCACGATGCCGTCGTGACGGCCTTTGCCCACGGCCACGGACAGAAAATTATCGCTCTCATCGCTGCCAATGGTCCCGCCCACCCAGGCCGCGCCGTTCCAGCGGTACTCGTGGATATAATCATCCTCGCAGGCGCCGTACACATACATCTGGTCCGAACCCTCGCGCCCCGCGGTCACGGTCACGTCGCGGAAGGTCGAGGTCCCGCTGCCAATGCTGTTTTTTTGCCACACGCTCTGTCCCGGAACGGCCGGGATCAACAAAAACAGCGCCGCCCCGAAGGATGATAAAAAACCGCGGCGAAACCGCGCCCCGACCGTCTTCAGCCGCGGTTTAGCGCATAATCGCCAGTTTGCCACGGCGTTCCTCCGCGTCTGAGCGAATGATGTACACGTACATCCCGCTCGCGGCCCGCTGGCCCTGGGTGTTGGTCAGGTCCCAGGCCAGCCGGTTGCCCGGCCCGTCCTTTTCGAACGCGCGGACCAATTTCCCGTTCAGGTCGTAGATCCGGATCGAGCAGCGCCGCGTCAGGTTGAAGAACGTCATCTGCCCGCGTGGATTGAGGTCCGAGCGGTAGGGATTGGGATACACGATGACCCGCGAAAGGTCCGTGGCCTCCAGGTCCGGGGTGGAGGTCAGGGTAAACGTGGGCGTCAGGGTAATGGTCGGCGTCAGGGTGAGCGTGGGCGACAGCGTGCTGGTCGGGCTCCGGGTGAAGGTCGCGGAAATGGTCGGCGTGCGGGTAAAGGTCGGCGTTACCGTAAACGTGGGGGTAAAGGTGGAGGTCGGCGTGCGGGTAAAGGTCGGCGTCATGGTAAAGGTTTGCGTGAATGTTCGGGTCGGCGTTTCCGTGGGTGTAAACGTGACCGTGTGCGTGGGGGTATGGGTGGGCGTGAAGGTAAACGTGGAGGTGGAGGTGCGCGTCGGCGTGATGGTGAACGTGGCCGTCTGAGTGTAGGTCACGGTGTCCGTGGCGGACTGGGTGGCCGTGGGCGTCTGGGTCCACGTCGGCGTCACCGTGGGCGTGGGAGTGCGGGTGAACGTGGAGGTGGAGGTGAAGGTTTCGGTGACCGTGAAGGTCTGCGTCGGCGTGGGCGTGATGGTCATGGTGGGTGATTGGGTGTAGGTCGGCGTGCGCGTATAGGTCGGCGTGAAAGTGGAGGTCGCCAGCGGCGTGATGGTGGGCGTGCTCGTCAGCCACACGTATTCGTAAATCCTGTTGTCCGCGGAAGCCGCGTACAGGCAGTTGTAGGATTCGCCGTTGCGGCCGATGCCGGCCGCCAGGCCGTAAAGGGCGTTGCCCGAGTCCCCCACCTGGGCCGAGGACCACGACGCGCCGTTCCAGCGGTATTCATATGTCGTGCCGTCGTTGAAACCGGCATAGAGGCGGGTGACCCCGTCGTTGCGCACGTCGCCAATGGCCAGGCCCCGGCAGGCATTGCCATTGCCGCCCGGCCCGCCGATGGAGGAGCCGGACCAACTGCTTCCGTTCCAGACCAGCTCCCACACCACGCCATCGTTTTGCCCGGCATAGACGTAATTGTTGGAACTGCCCGCGCGGCCTGGACCGACGATCACCGCCAGCACATCGTCCCCCAGATTGTCCACTTCCACCTGGTCCCAGCTGGCGCCATTCCAGGTTTTCTCATAGACCCGGTTGTTGAGGCTTGCAATATAGAGCCTGGGAACGCCGTCGTTGCGCCCCGCGCCCATGGCCACGGACACGGGGTCGTCGCCGACATTGGCCCCGGCATTGGATACGCTATACTGCGTGCCGTTCCAGAAGTATTCCTTGACGTTGTTGTCCTGATTGCCGGCATACACATACGCGGCCGTGCTGCCGTCCCGCCCGGCACCCACGACCACATCCAGCATATCCTGGCCGCTGGTCGCGCTCTGGAACCGCTCCCAGTCCGTGCCATTGTAAAAATAATCGTAAAAGCAATTAGCGACGTTGCTGGTGTAGAGCCTGACCTCGCTGTTGTTGCGGCCCGTGCCGACAGCCACCCCGGTCTGCACGTTGCTGGCGGCTCCGCCGATCGCGCCGCCGCCCCACGCCGCGCCGTCCCACTGGTATTCGTACAGATTATTGTCTTCGCAGGCCGCGTAGAGATAGACAGCCGAGGAACCGTCACGCCCCGCGGTCGCGGTCACATCGCGGTAGGTATTGGAAACATTCCCGATCGTATTCAGCTGCCAAAGGGCCTGGGCGGACGGACTGAGCCCCCAGACAAAAAACAGGACGGTAAAAAACCATTGCCAACGCGGCATAGAAAACCTCGCAACCATTTTATAATTTAGCCGGGTGCTGAAAACCTGAATATGTTCGTCTGGCACCCTGTTCCCCCCTGAAGAACCGCTGGTTTTCAAGGGGCATTCCGCGCCAGGCGGGCCAAGAAGTCCGCGCGGCGGACTTCTTAGCCTGTTCGACTCATTCTGGCATAAACAGGTTCAAAAGAAAACCCCGTTTTCCCGCCCTCAGCGGACAATAAAAAGCTTGCCGGTCCTTTTCTCGCGCATGGTTTTGATCACATAAATATAGGCGCCGGAAGCCACTGGGCGCCCTTGCTGATTGGTCATATCCCATACCAGCCTGTTCCCGGGATCATCCTTCTGGAATTCCCTCACAAGCCGGCCGTCCACGCTGAAAAGCCGGACATAGGCCTGTCCGGGCAAGTTGATGAACACCATCCGGCCGCTCTGGTAGAGGTCGCCGTTGTACGGGTTGGGATACACGATCACGTTGGCCAGGCTGTCCGCGGCCACATTGGGCGTCTGCGTGAACGTCAGCGTGACCCTGGGAGACGCGGTCGGCGTGGGAGACACGGTGCGCGTGGGCGTGATGGTGAACGTGCGGGTAATGGTCAGGGACGCGGTGCGCGTGGGTGTGATGGTCGCGGTCCGGGTCACGGTGGCGGTGCGCGTGACCGTCCGCGTGGGCGTGATCGTGAACGTGATTGTGATCGTATCCGTGGGCGTGGCCGTGAGCTCCGGCGAGATCGTCGAGGTCGGCGTCACCGTGCCCGTGGGCGTGATGGTCGGCGTATCGGTCCAGGTGGGCGTGAGCGTGGGGGTGGGAGAGATGGTGCTGGTCGGCGTGACCGTGCTGGTCAGGGTCTGCGTGGGCGTGGCCGTAAACGTTGCGGATTCCGTGGCCGTAAGCGTGGCCGTGGCCGTCGGCGTGGCCGTGCCCGTGGCCGTGTAAGTCGCGGATTCGGTCGCGGTGGGAGATTCGGTGAAGGTCGGGGTCACGGTCGGGGTCGGCGTGGCGGTAGGCGTCGCGCTGGGCGTGAAGGTCGGCGTGGGCGTGTGGGCGGCCGATACCAGGATAAAATACTGCCCATGGCTCAGGTTCACGGAAGCGGTCCAGATCCCGCCCGCCTCGGTCATGGCCACTGGAACCGCGCCGCTGGTGAAATCGGCGTCCGTGTCCGTGTACAGAAACAGGTTGCTGCCCGTAAACGCGGGCAGAGAGGCGCCGGTCACGGAGATGTTCACCGTGCCGACATCGCCGGCTTCGCGCACGCGCCACTGCCTGGCCAGCCGCAGGGTCCCGGCCGGCGCTCCGGCGGCGGTCCAGGTATTGACAGCAGCGCCGTTGTCCCCAAAGCACAGGAATTCCCGGTCCGCGACATCCACCCAGGCTGGCGCGGCATTCGTGCCCTCGTTGTCCGCTTCCAGGGTCAGGAGCGCGGCGCTGTAAATAGCCTTGGACCTGACCTGCGTCAGGGCCGAGGCGTCGTCCCGGCCGACGCCGGTCAAATGGCTGGCATACGTGCTGTAGCCAACCGCGGTCTGCGTGCAAAAAACACTGCCCGCGCTGTCCGTGTAATCCGCCGTCAGGGTAATGCCGTACTTGAGCGCCAGGTAGGACTCCACCCGCTGCCGTTCCGCCGCGCTGAGCGCGCGGTCGTAGATCACGATCTCGGCCACCCGGCCGTTGAAGAACTCGGTCAAATTGGGCCGGGCGCCGATGCGCTGGCTGACGGTGCCGTGGTTCCGGTCCGTGGCGCCATCGGTTCCCTGGCTCTGGCTGTTGCAGAAGATCTCCCGGCCGCTTCCTCCGTCGTCATAGCGGTAGCTCCCGACAATGGGCACGCCCGCGGCCAGGAGGTTGTCGGCCGAGTGCAGATCGTTGTCCAGCCCCCACCAGGCATCCACCATGTCAAAATCATCCCCGCCGCCGATCCAGAACCGCTGGTTCGCGGCCTCGATCCCGCCCGAGGCCACGGGGTGCCAGTTGCCGTTGTTGACGTGGAAAGCCAGGAATCCCGTGTAACTCCCTCCCCCGCTGGTTAAAGCGCTGTTGGGAAGGTTGATATAGTCGTTGCCGTCGAAATCCACGGCCGGATTGAAGTTCATGCTTTGGGCCTGCCAGTTGGGGTCCGAGGATACGGAGGTGGAATTGCGGCCGTTCCCTGACTGGTCGGCCCAGGCCGTGACGTTGTTGCTCCCGTCCACGGTGACGCCGGCGTTGGCCTTGTACCACACATACAGATTGGTGCTGACCCCGCCCGGAGAGGCGGCCCAGGCGCCATCCGGAACCACGGCCAGGACGACGAACGCCAACAGGCCGCGGTGGATCCAAACAGTCCGCGTCCGGACCATATGCAGCCAGCCTCCCCTGCCGATCACGTCAGATTTCCCTCCGCTGCTGTTCTATCAGGCCTGCCGCAGCCGGCCAGAACCCGCTGTCCCCGTCTAGCGCATGATGAAGATCTTGCCGGTCTTCCGCTCCCGGATGGTTTTCAGCACGTAGAGATACGGCCCCGAGGCCACCGGACGGCCCTGCCGGTTCTTGAGGTCCCAGGCCAGCCGGTTCCCGGAATCATCCTTCCTGTATTCCGCCACCAGCTGGCCGTCCAGCGTGTAAATCCGCAGGATCACCTGGCTGGGCAGCTGGATGAACGTGATCTGGCCGCTCAGGTTGAGGTCCCCGCGGTAGGGGTTGGGATACACGATCACGCTGGCCAGGTCATCGGCGGCAATGTTGGGCGTATGCGTGGGCGTGGCCGTAACCACGGGCGAGGCGGTCGGGGTGGCGGTCACGGTCAGCGTGGGCGTGATGGTGGAGGTGCGGGTCCTGGTCGGCGAGACGGTCAGCGTGGGCGTGATGGTGAACGTCCGGGTCAGGGTCGGGGTCGCGGTGCGCGTGGGGCTGGCGGTCGAGGTCAGGGTGATGGTGGGCGTGCGCGTGGCTGACCAGGTGGCCGTGACCGAGGGGGTCGCCGATGCCGTGACCGTGGGCGTGGCCGTGAACGTGCCGGTCGCGGTCGGGGTAATCGTGAAGGTCACGGTAACCGTGTCCGTGGGCGTGGCCGTGTAGGGCGGCGTGTGCGTGCGCGTGGGGGTAATGGTGGAGGTTTCGGTAATCGTGGGTGTGGCGGTAAAAGTCGGCGTGGGCGTGAACGTGGGAGTGCTGGTGCAGGTCGGCGTGGCGGTGGTTGTGACGGTGAAGGTCAGCGTTTCCGTAACGGTCGCCGTGGCCGTATCGGTCGGCGTTTCCGTGGGTGTCGCGGTAAAGGTCCACGTTTCCGTGACGGTCGCCGTGGCCGTATCGGTCGGCGTTTCCGTGGATGTCGCGGTAAAGGTCCGCGTTTCCGTGGCCGTGGCTGTCGCCGTATCGGTCGGCGTTTCCGTGGGCGTCGCCGTATCGGTTGCCGACTCCGTGGCCGTGGCTGTCGCCGTGTCCGTCGGCGTTTCCGTGGGCGTCGCCGTATCGGTTGCCGACTCCGTGGCCGTGGCTGTCGCCGTATCGGTCGGCGTCTCGGTGGGCGTCGCCGTATCGGTTGCCGACTCCGTAGCCGTAGCCGTGGCCGTATCGGTCGGCGTTTCCGTGGACGTCGCGGTAAAGGTCCGCGTTTCCGTGGCCGTAGGTGAAGCAGTATCCGTGGGCGTCTCCGAGGGCGTTCCGGTAAACGTCGCCGAGTGGGTCGCGGTCGGCGATTCGGTGAAAGTCGGCGTGGACGTATTCGTCGGTGTCTGTGTAAACGTTTCCGTGACCGTGGGCGTTGGCGTCGGCGTGCCGGTAGGCGTGGACGTGACCGTCACGGTCGGGGTCACGGTGAAAGACGGCGTCCGCGTCGGCGTGAAGGTGGGAGTGGGCAGAATTTCGGTAGCATAAAGGCAAAGGCGGTAATCGGCGTTGGAATCGCGGGATCCAAACGGATTCAAAAAAGTGCCGTAGGCAATATTATGACCGACCATTTTATAATTATTTGTGTCGTCATAATAGCGGATCATGACTTGATTGTTGTCATCGTCGCTTTGCAGGGCCAACCAGTAGGTACTGCCGCTGGCGACGCTGGTGGAAGGGATCACGAATTCGTTCCAGCCGGCCGCCAAAAGCTGGGAGGCACTCTGGTTTAAGAGGGCGCCGGGTGTGTCTGCGGCCTGGTTGGCGTAAATGGCCACCATGCCCCTGTCATTACTGCCCCCGGCCGACAGATAAATAAAAATGCGGTTGACGGCGCCGCTGGCTCCGCACACAAACTGCACGCCCCGGTAGCGTCCGTAGGCAAGATAAGCGTTATAATCACCGGTGCCGGTTTCACCAAACGTGACAGCCCAGCTCGCGGAGAAACTGACCAGCAGTAAAAAAGCCGCCGCCAAAGCGGTTTTGGCACCCCTCATGGATCCCCCCTTGTATCCACAGTCTCTCCCCCGGCCGGCTCAGCGCATGATGAAAATCTTACCGGTCTTTTTCTCCCGCGTGGTTTTGAGCACATAGAGATACGGCCCCGAAGCCACCGGACGGCCCTGCCGGTTGGTCAGGTCCCACACCAGCCGGTTTCCCGGATCGTCCTTCCTGAATTCCGCCACCAGCTGGCCGTCCAGGCTGTAGATGCGCAGGATCACCTGGCTGGGCAGCTGGATGAACACAATTTGCCCGCGCGAATTGAGGTCTCCCCGGTAGGGATTGGGATACACGGTCACGTGGTCCAGGTTGGGCGCCGAGACATCCGGTGTGTACGTGGGCGTGGCTGTCACCCGGGGCGAATGCGTCGGCGTGGGCGAGACCGTCAGCGTGGGCGTGATGGTGGAGGTGCGGGTGATGGTCGGCGTGGCCGTGCGCGTGGGCGTGATCGTGAAGGTCGGGGTCCGCGTGCGCGTGGGCGTCACGGTCCGCGTGCGTGTGATGGTATAGGTGATCGTGATCGTGTCCGTGGGCGTGGCCGTGTAGGGCGGCGTGTGCGTGCGCGTAGGGGTGATCGTGAACGTTTGGGTAATGGTCGGCGTGGCGGTAAACGTCGGTGAGTGCGTGCGCGTCCGGGTGATCGTGAACGTCGGGGTGGCCGTGCGCGTAGCTGTGCGCGTGAACGTGGGAGTCGCCGTGGGCGAATGCGTACGCGTGGGCGTGGCCGTGCGCGTGAACGTGGGGGTCGCGGATTCCGTGAAAGTCGGCGACTCGGTGAACGTGGGTGTCACGGTCCGCGTCGGCGTGGCCGTGGGCGTCGGCGTGAACGTCGGCGAATCTTCCGGGGTATTGGTGACCGTGGACGTCGGCGATGCGGTTCGCGTCGGCGTAGCCGTGGGCGTGGGCGTGAATGTCGGAGAATCCTGCGGTGTGGGAGTAACCGTAAAGGTCGGGGTTATGGTAAAGGAAGGCGTGCGCGTGGACGTGAAGGTCGGGGTCGGGAGGATTTCCGTGGCGTACATGCAAAACCGCCGGTCCCAGGTTTGCGTAATGGTGCCAAAAGGATCGGGGAAAGTTCCATAACTCATATCATCGCCTTTGGAACGGTTCGCATTGCCGTCCGGATCATAAGCTCTTAGAACAACCTGGTTATTGCTGTCATTCGTCTGCATTGAAATCCAATAAGTGGTTCCGCTGGCGACGGATACGGAATTGATCTCGAAAATATTCCAGCCTGTTGTCAGCACCTGTGAGCTGCTTTGCGAGAGCAGAGCCCCCGGTATATTTAAACCTCCGCTTGCATATAAAGCCATGCGTCCTTCGTCCCCGGAACCGGGATCGGAGATGTACATAAGAAGTCGGTTGACAGATCCGGTCGCACCGCAGATAAATTGGGTTGCGCGCTGACGGCCATCCAGATTCGTCCAGCCAGAATCCCCTGTTCCTGTCTCCCCAAAAGTCACCGCCTAGGCGGACACGGCAGGCGCGAGGAAAAATATCCCTATCAAAGCTATTTGGCCAATAGCACTGTTCAACTTCATGGAAAGACTCCTCGGTTTATTGCACCCTAAGTATATCAAATTATCACAAAGATTTCCTAACTATTGGATGTAAATTAGAATATTATTTGGCAGTAATTTATGCATATTTTCGAAAATAGATAAAAATTAAACACAATCAACCCAAAAAATCCCGTTCACTGCCTCCAGGAAATTCCCCGGGATTCAGCACCCGCAGGACCCGCCAGCTGGGAATGGAATTACGTTGCTGAGGGAGGGAGAGCGCAGGCCAAAGGCATGCCAGAAGGGTATTTTAGTCCAGAGAGGATCCCACTAGCAGGCTGCTGAAAAACCCTCATAGATTCATTTAGCAGCCTGTTACCCCTTGAAATATCCCTGATATTTCAAGGGGTATTCCACGCTGCGCGGACGAAAAAGGCCGCTCTGCGGGCTTTTTCATCAGCCTGCTAGAAAATATTTTACTTGGCGAGGATGATCTTTCCGGTTTTTTGCTCGCGGTCAGTCTTGAGGATATAAACGTAGATGCCCGAGGCCACGGTTTTACCCCGGTTGTTCCGCAGGTCCCAGAGCGCCCGGTTGCCAGGATCGCTTTTCTGGATCTCCCGCACCAGCTTACCCTCCAAATTATAAACCCTGATCAAAACCCGCGCTGGCAGGTTGAAAAAGACCACCTGCTCGCGGGTATTGAATTCCCCCCGGTAAGGGTTGGGATAGAGAATCACTCCCGAAAGGTCCGAAGCGGCCACGTTGATGGTCGGCGATGGAGTCAAGGTGGGCGACGCGGTTGGGGTCGGAGAGACCGTGCTGGTCGGCGTGATGGTCGAGGTGGGTGTGATCGTGCGGGTCGGGGTAATGGTCCGGGTCGGGGTAATGGTCAGGGTGGGCGAAATAGTGCTGGTCAGGGTGATCGTGCGGGTGGGGGTAATGGTTGGCGTCGGAAGCGGCGTGGTGGTGATCGTTAGCGTGAACGTTTGGGTGACCGTCGCGGTGGGGGTAATGGTGTAGGTCCGGGTCTGCGTGGGCGTGACCGTGGGCGTGTAACGCCCCTGCTCGGCCTCCACCTGGCAGAAAGTGCCCGGCGAGCTTTGGTTTTTATACTCCGTGGAGATCCAGGCATTGGACCGGGGCACACTGCAGATCCGGACCTCGTCCATCCGGCCGTTGAGAAAGCGGTCATTGGGGAAGTCGCTGTTCCCCCCCAGCAGGACGTTCTCGCCGGTATTGTTGATACTGCTGGCCGTGTCCACATCGGTCTGCTTCACGCCGTTGACGAACAGGGACACCTCGTTGCTGGCGGTCCGGTCATAGCGGCCGACCGTGTGGTACCACGTATTGATGTTCAAATTGTTGTTGCTGTTGGCCTCGCGCCAATCCGAATCATAGATGATGAACTGCACGCGGTTGTCGCCGGCGTTGCCGCGCTTTTGCAGCAGGTACTGCTGGTCGCCCTTGGTTAGGTAATCTTGAAAGGTCGACCCGGAGAGCGTGTTGAACCAGACCCAGGCCTGCACGGTAAGGGAATTGTTGCCCGCGATATCGAGCGCGGTGGGCTCTAAAAAATCCGCCACATCGTAGCTGCCGTCGAAATCCTGGGCACCCTGGATGACGCCCAGCAGGCGGCTGGGCAGGTCGTTTGTGATCCCCGGCGTTCCACCGTCGTTGTTGTTGGCCGTGCTGTCCTGAAAATCCCCGGAAGCCTCTTCCAGGTGCCAGACGCCGGCGAAGCCGTTGCTCCAGGTGGCCGTGGAGTTGGGTTTGTTCGCTCCGACATTGCCGTAGTACATGAAAATAACCGTGTCCGTGGCGTCGGCAAGGGCCGGCACTTTAACCCAAACCTCCAGCAGGCTGGAGCCGGCGTTAAAGACCACCACCTCCCGCGCCAGTTCCGTGTCTTCGGCACCATTGGTGAAGATAATGTCCATGTTGTCCACAATGGATTTTTGCACGTGAGAAAAAAATGCGGAGTCCAGGTTGGCCTGCGTGATGAGCACTGGAAAATCGGTGAGATTGCCGTCCACCTGGCTGTTCTGGATCACGATCCTGCGTTTGTACTCAAAATCCGCATCAAACCAGGCAGCGTGGGCCAGGCCAGGGCCGGCCAGAAAAAACAGCAGGATAATAAAGGCTTTTTTTTCGAACATGATAGCCGCGATTCCCAAATAGAAAATAATAAACGCCTAATTTAAGTATATCAAATAACTTTCTAAAATATAAGACAAAATATCTGGCTTGTTCCGGCAGGAACTGCTCTCAATAGGTGCGAGGCTTTCGCTAGAGTGTAAATTTTTCCCCCAGGTAAATTTCCCTGGCTTTTTTACTGGTGGCGAGCTGTTTGGCTGAACCGGACAGAAGAATTTTTCCTTCATACAAGATATAAGCCCGGTCAGTAATGGACAGCGTTTCGCGGACATTATGGTCCGTGATGATAATTCCGATGCCCCGGCGCTTGAGCTGCCGGATGATGTTCTGGATATCCAGCACCGCGATCGGGTCCACGCCCACGAACGGTTCATCGAGCAGAATGAAAGCCGGCTCCAGCACCAGGGCGCGGGTGATTTCCAGGCGCCGGCGCTCTCCGCCGGACAGGGTATAAGCCTTCTGCTGGCGCAAGTGGGAGATGTTCAGCTCATCCAGCAGCTTGTTCAGCCGGCGGGTCTGCTCTTCCTTGCCCAGCCGGAGCGTCTCCAGAATGGCCAGCAGGTTCTCTTCCACCGTGAGTTTCCTGAATACCGAGGATTCCTGGGAAAGATAGGAGATGCCGAGACGCGCCCTGCGGTACATGGGCAGCTGGGTGATGTCTTCGCTGGTCCGGCCGGGATAGTGCAGCAGAATGCGCCCGCTCTCGGGCCGGATCATGCCGACCACCATATAGAATGTGGTGGTCTTGCCCGCGCCGTTGGGTCCGAGCAGACCCACGATCTCCCCGCGTTTGACGTCGAGGCTGACCTGGTTGACCACGCGCTTGCGCCGGTACATCTTCACCAGGTCTTCGGTGGTCAGGGCCGAGGGGCCGGTCCATTTCTGTGGCTTCATGGTGCCTGCTCCTTGGGGAGTGGGGCGGGCGCGGGCCGCCGTTCTTCGGGCAGCACCACGGCCCGGGCCGAACCTTCGACCTCGTACACCCGGTCCTTGATTCTCAGCGTGATCTGATCGCCCGTGATCCGGTCCGCTCCCCGGATGATTTCCGGCCGCCCGGAGGCTTGGCCGGCAGGGGTCATCACCAGGGTTTGCGCCCCCTGGTTGAAATGCAGTTCGCCGGCCGTGGCCGTGATGTTCTGATAGTGGACGACCACCTGGTCCCGGGCCCGGGCGGTTTCCGCCTCCGTGTTCCAGTCCAGCCGCTCGCAGCGGATGCGCAGGGGCTGCCCCTGGTCGTCGTGCGTCAGGACGCGGACGTTTTTGCGCACTTCCACGTCCGACAGGTTGCGGCGGTAGTTCATTTCCCCGGCGGTCAGGGTGACCCCGCGGTAATGGTCAATCATACGCACGCCGCCCCGGGCGTACGCCAGGCCGTCGCGGGCATGCACTTCAAGATAAGGCGCGAACAGCCAGGCGGATTCCTGATTCACCTTCACGTTGCCGGTGAACAGCGTGATCTGCCCCTGGTCTTGATACTGCATGCGGTTGGATTCGACCTGCGCCGGCTGGTTCCGGTCCAGCGGCTTTCCGCGCCGGCCCGAAGCGGGCACGGCCGAGGTGGGCAGGGGCGTGGGACCCGTGGCCAAGGTCACCTTTTCCCCGGGCTGCAGGTCCATCCGCACAGGCACGGCGCATCCGGCGAGCAGGGCCGCGGCGGCCAGCGCCAGGCCCAGGCCGGCGCGCTTCACGGCCGCCCTCCCTCTTCATCCAGATCGTCCAGCGAAGGAATGGTGATTTTCACGTCCGCCAGGACGTTCACGTGCTTGAGTTCGCTGTCCGCCTCCAGCCCCACGCCGGTCAGCACGCTGTTGCGCCGTTCGACCCGGACCGGAAGGTCCGTGCGCAGGCGCTGCAGCTGATGGTTCCAATCCAGCCGTTCGGTGGTAAGCCGCACGCCTTCAGCCGAAATCATCTCCACCTGTTCTTCGGCGCGCATGTCGTTGTTCTCGGTATTGATGATGCCCCGATGGGCCGTGAGGGTCGAGACCGCCTTCCCTTTTTGCCAGTAGATCATCCTGATGTCCTGGGCCTTGGCCAGGTGAATTTTTTCGTAAATCTGCGCGGAGCGGGCCGCGAATTCCCATTCCACGGCCGCATCCCGCGTGGAGGTCATGCGGAATCCCTCGAACAGCATGGTGGGTTCTTCCGCCCCGCCGGTGATCGGCGCCAGCCGCACGGCCGGGGGTTCCTCGGCGCAGCCGCCGAGCAGACAGACCACCGCCAGCAGAACCAACCGGGCAGACCACGGTCCTAGCATGACGTCCCTCCGGGATCGGGCGCGGGGCTTTTCCACCGCTCATGGAACCAGACCCATTGTTCGGGAAAGCAGCGGATGCTGCGCTCCAAAAAAGCGTTCGCCAGCCGGGCCCCGGCCCCCAGATCCTGTTCCTCGTCGCCGGTGCGGGGCAGGTCGAGCGCGGGCTCGATCCGGATGCCGTGCCGGCCGTTCGGTTTGCGAAAAATGACGATCGGGACCACGGCCGAACCCAGCTTGCGCGCGAGGCGGAAGATGCCCACCGGGGTTTTGGCCGGGCGCCCGAAAAAATCCGCCCACTGGGAATCCACGTCCGTATCCTGGTCGTTGAGCACACCCAGCAGCATATTGGCGCGCAGGGAGCGCAGAATCTCGCGGGTGGCGCCCTGGCGCTTGATCACGCGGATCCCGCAGCGCTCCCGGAACCCGTTGAGCAGGGCGTCCAGCCTCGGATCATAGAGCGTCTGCGCCACCACGGCCGTGTTCCAGCCCTGCTGCCGGGTCCAAACCGGAAGGATTTCCCAGTTTCCGAAATGCCCGGTCAGGCACAGCACGCCCCGCTGCCGGCGCACGGCCGCCTCCAGGTGCTCGCGTCCTTCCACGGATTCCACCAGCCCCGCGATCCGGGCCGGCGCATACGCCATGATCTTAAAAAGTTCCAGCGCATTGCGGCCCAGGGCCTGGAACACCCGCCGTCCGGCCATCCGCCGCTCGCGTTCATCCCATTCCGGAAAAGCCAGGCCCAGGTGGACGAGAGCCCGTTCGCGTTCCTTGCGCACCGCATCGTGAAAAATGCCGCCCAACCCGGCGCCCAAGGCCAAGGCCGCCCGATGCGGGAGCCCGCGCATGGCGGAGAGCAACCCGCGCAGAAAAAGATAAATGAGTGTGTTTTTGAACTTATGCGCCATGGGTTCGCCGCCCGTGGAAGGGGGCGATGGCCTGGGACCAGCGGCCTTGGGCCTTGAACAGGCGTTCAATGACTTCCCGCACCGCGCCGTGCCCGCCGCGGGCCGTGGTCACAAAATCCGCCTCGGCCCTCACTTCCGGCGCGGCGTCCGCCACGGCCACGGCCAGCCCGGCCTGCCGCAGGGCCGGCAGATCAACCAAGTCGTCCCCGACGTACGCGGCAGCCGCGGCCGGAACGCCGGCGCGGCGGCAGAGTTCGGCAAACGCGGGGCCTTTGTCCCGGCGCCCCTGGATGACCAGCGGAACCCCGCACTCGCGGGCGCGGCGCGCCACCACGGAACTGCGGCGGGCGGTGAGAAACGCGGTCTTGAGCCCCGCAGCAGCCGCCAGGGAGAGACCCAGCCCGTCCCGCGCGGAAAACCGCTTGGCCTCGCGGCCGTCGCTGGTCATCCACATGCCACCGTCCGTGAGCACGCCATCCACATCGCACACCAGCAACCGGACGGCCCGCATGCGCGCGGCGAGCGTAGCCCGTTTCGCCATCACACCACCCCGGCGTCGAACAGGTCGAGGAAGTGGAGGATCCCGATCAGCTGCTGCTTCCGGTTGACCACCAGCAGCACGAAGATGCGCTTGTCCTGCATGACCCGCACGGCTTTCATGGCCAGCTCGTCCTCGTAAAGCACGATGGGCTGCCTGGTCATCACCTGTCCGATCTTGAATTTGCTGATATGGCGCTCGCGCCCGACCAGCCGCCTGAGGTCGCCGTCCGTGAAGACGCCGTGCAGGCGCCCCTTGGCGTCCACGACCCCAACGCAGCCGAAGCGCTTGCGGGTCATCTCGTAGACCGCGCTCTCCAAACCGGCCGAGGAGGCGATTTTCGGCAGGGCGTCGCCGGTATGCATGATGTCGCGGACCAGAATCAGGCTTTTACCCAGTTCCCCGCCGGGGTGGAGCTGGGAGAAGTCCTCCGGTTTGAAGCCGCGGACGTTCATGAGCGACACCGCCAGGGCGTCGCCCAGGGCCAGCACGGCCGTGGTGCTGGCGGTCGGGGCCAGCCCCAGAGGGCAGGCTTCCTCCGCCACGCCCACGTCCAGCACGACATCGGCGTTGGCGGCCAGCGCGCTCTGGCGTTTGCCGGTCATGGCGATCAGGGAGACGCCCAGCCGCTTGAGGTGAGGAAGGAGACGGACCAGTTCCTCGGTCTCGCCGGAGTTGGAAATGGCGATGGCAACGTCCGGCGGCGTGAGCATGCCCAGGTCGCCGTGCAGCGCCTCCGCGGCGTGCACGAACACCGCGGGCGTTCCGGTTGACGAGAGCGTGGCGGCGATCTTCTGACCGATCACGCCCGACTTGCCCAGCCCGGTCACCACCACCCGGCCTTTGCAGTGAAAGATCAGTTTGACGGCTTTTTCGAACTCCGCCCCCAACCGGGGGATCAGGTCCGCCACGGCCTGCGATTCAATGCGCAGAACCCGGCGGGCGTCCTGGATGACGGCGGAGAGGGCGGGCTTGGACTTGGGCATTACTCGACGTAGAGAATGCGGGCGCAGTTATCGCAGGTGAGCAACCCGCGGTATTTGCGGAGCTCGATGCTGGCCTGCGGACGGATGGAAAGGCGGCAGCCCATGCAAATATCATTTTCGATCTTGGCCAGCGCCTGACCGCCTTTGGCTTTGAGGAGCCGCTGGTAGTGTTCCAGGTATTCGGGCTTGATCTTCAGCGCCGCGGCCGACCACTCACGCTGGAATCCGGCGATCGCGGCCTCGAGATGTTTAATTTCCTGCTGATACTGGGACTGGGTGTCTCCGGAATGCTTTTCCGCCTCCCGCAGGCCGGCCTCGGTCTCGCCGATCTTAACCTTCAGTTCATCCTCGGCCAGCATGATCTCCAAAATACGCTCCTCCAGCAGGCTGTTCTCCTGCTTGTGCTGGCGGATTTCGTTCTGCAGGGTGGAATAGGCTTCGTTGGTTTTTACTTCGAACAGCTGATTACCGAGTTTCTGGATCAAGGCTTGCTTCTCTTTGGCGTCCAGCTCGGCCTGGCGGCGCTCCTTGAGCAAATGCTCGGTCTCCTCCTTGCGCTCTTTGAGAACCTGGTGTTCCCGCTCGATTTTTTTCTTTTCGGATGCGATTTGTTCCTGGATGCGGGCGATTTCGGCGCGGCGCTGGTTCATCTCGTCGTCCAGGCCCTGGAGGACCCGCAGGGCCTCGAGCTGGGACCTCACCAGTTGCGCTTTTTCAGATAGGATATCTTCCATCCATACGCCTCCTGCCCGCGGACCGTGGCTGGATGGGCCGAAGGCGGAATTTGGAGCCCCCCGAGCAAGCTCGGGGCACCTCTCTTGCCATGCGTTTTACAGCATGGTAAGCGGCGACCGGAGGAAGTCCCCTATCTATCCGGTCGGGGCGACATCCCCGAAGCAGGCGTAAAAAAGTCCTCTGCCTGAAGGCCCGAGGCCTGCGTAGGGGATCAAAACGACTAAACGGTTTCCCGTCGGGTTGACTGGTGGGCGGAAAAGGATTCGAACCTTCGACTTCCACCATGTGAAGATGGCACTCTAACCAGCTGAGTTATCCGCCCACGGGTTCACAGAAGGCTGAATCTTACACAATCCAAAATGTACAGTCAAGGATGAAATTCCCCGTCCGCAAGGCGGTCACCGGCGGGCTGTTCGTGGTTGGTTATCAAGGGTTTTTAACGAGGGCGGAGACCTCGTCCGCGGTCAACCGCCTGACGCGGCCGGACGCCAGCCCCCCCAAAAAAACAGGCCCGAATCCCAATCGGTGCAGGTCCGTCACCCGGCGGTGGAAATGCATGGCCAGCCTTCTCACTTCGCGGTGCTTGCCCTCGGTCAGGGTGAAGTGGTAGCGGTTCCCCCCGCGCGGCTCCACCTGCACGGGCCGGCAGGGTGTGCGGCCTTCCAGCACCACGCCCTGCGCGAGCAGGGGAATCGCCTCGTCCGGCAGGGGGCGGTTGGTCGTCACCAGGTAAACGCGGGGAACGGCAAAACGCGGCAGGAGCAGGCGCTGGACCCGCGGGAAATCATCGCTGAACAGCAGGACACCCGTGGTGTCCCGGTCCAACCGGCCCACGGTCTCCACGGTCGGCAGGCCGGGCGGGAGCAGGTCGTACACGGTGGGACGGCCCTAGGCATCGCGGCGCGAAGCCACCACGCCCTTGGGCTTGTGCATCAGCAGCCAGGTCCGTTCCGAGGTGAAGGGCTCCATGCCGCCCGCTAGATCGAGACCGCTTTGACCTCGACGCCGGGGACGGCTTTCAGGTCCGCCACCAGGCCGTTGACCGCGTTTTGGTCGGGCTTGACCTGCAGAACGATCAGGCCGTCGTCCGCGCAGGCGGCGTCCACTTCATGCAGGCCAAGCCGCAGCATGATGTCGCAGCCGTGCTTGGTCAGCACTTCCTGCACGAGGACCGCGTGGGCTTGCCGGGATTTAACCTTGATCAGAACCAATTGCATGATCAGCCTCCTGCTTGTGATCAGCCGAGCAGCGGTCAGCAGACCGCAGCCGACCTCGTTTTGCTGATCTGCTGTTCAGCTGCTCCGAATTTTTTCGCCGCAGGCGAAACGGCTTGAGCAGTAGAACAGTTGACCGCCCCGACCGGATAACGATGGAGCCCCCCGGGCAAAGCCCGGGGTACCAACTGCACCCCTCCGTTACCCCCTCCTGGCGACATCCCCGGAGCAACCATTCCGCATTCACCCCCGAGCAAGCTCGGGGTGCCCTGCGGAGGGGATGGGACTCCCTCCGGTCGCAGTTGAGCTTTTATTTCTTCTCGTCAACTGTTCACCTGCTCGACTGCTCAACTGCTCTGAAAATTTTCGCCTGCGGCGAAAATTTTCTGGTGGGCCCTGCTGGATTCGAACCGGCAACCAACGGATTATGAGTCCGCTGCTCTAACCCTTGAGCTAAGGGCCCGAAATTTTGCGCGGCAAAATTTCGAGAGCAATCGAAAGTCGAGAGTAGATAGTAGATAACTATTTCGATTGCGGTCAACTCTCAACTTTCAACTCTCGCCTTTTCGCCTGCGAACGCGATTGTTAATCCAAATATCCGCGCAGTTTCCGGCTCCGCGACGGATGGCGCAGCTTGCGCAGGGCCTTGGCCTCGATCTGCCGCACGCGCTCGCGGGTGACGTTGAAGATGTTGCCCACTTCTTCCAGGGTGTGGGGATAGCCGTCGCCGATCCCGAAGCGCAGGCGCAGGACCTCGGCTTCGCGTTCCTTGAGGGTGTGCAGGACCTTGCTGATCTGCTCCTGCAGCAGCAGGAAGGCCGCGGCATTGGCCGGCGAGATGACTTCCTTGTCCTCGAGGAAATCCCCCAGGTGGGAATCCTTCTCCTCGCCGATCGGTGTTTCCAGGGAGATGGGCTGCTGGGCGATCTTCAGGATGCCGCGCACCTTTTCGACCGGCATGCTCATCTTTTTCGCGATCTCCTCGGGGAGCGGCTCGCGGCCGTGGATCTGGACCAGATCGCGGGATACCTTGATCAGCTTGTTGATGGTCTCGATCATGTGCACGGGAATGCGGATGGTCCGCGCCTGGTCGGCGATGGCCCGGGTGATGGCCTGCCGGATCCACCACGTGGCATAGGTGGAGAATTTGTATCCCCGGCGGTATTCAAAACGCTCCACGGCGCGCATCAGGCCGATATTCCCTTCCTGGATCAGGTCGAGGAACTGCAGGCCGCGGTTGGTGTATTTTTTCGCGATGGACACAACCAGGCGGAGGTTGGCCTCGACCAGCTCCATGCGCGCCTTATAGGCGGCCGCCTCCCCCTCCTCGATCTCCTTGGCCAGCGCCACCAGGGCGTCCGGCTCCATCTCCGCCTGCTCGGCGGCATGTTCGATCCGGCGCAGCTCATCTTGGTAATTCTTCACCATGAGCTGGAGCTCTTCGGCCTTGGCTTTCGCTTCCCGTTCCAACTTCTTGACTTCGCGGGGAGAGCCTCTCAGCGTCCGGCTGACCGAGCGCAACTGGTCGGGCCGGATGGCGTAGCGCTTGAGCCAGCTTTCCAGCTTGCGGCGGGAGGATTTGACCTGGCCCGCGGCCGTCTTAATGAGTTCGATCAGGCGGGCCATTTCGATCTGGTTCAGGTTGATGTTCTTCAGGCTGCGGAAACACTTGGCCGCGGCCTGCTGGTGCTGCCGTTCCAGAACCCGCCGCTGCTTTTCGCCGAGCTTGGAGGACAGCAACCGCGCGCCCAGGCGTTTGGCGAGCTGAGCGTGCTCCAGCGCGGCTTTCATCTCCCGTTTGACCGCCGTGGCCATCGTGCGTTCCACCGCCGGGGCGATCTCGCCTTCCAGGTTGTGTTTGACGATCGCCGAGGCGAAGATCTTGGAGCGCACCAGTTTTTCGAAGAGCACCCGGATTTCCCGCAACGATAGCGGGGCTTCCAGCACGGCCTTTTCCACCCGCAGTTCCTGTTCCTCGATCCGCTTGGCCAGGCGGACTTCCTGCTCGCGCGTCAAGAGCGGCACGCGCCCCATTTCGTGGAGGTACATCCTCACCGGATCGTCGGACCGGCTTTCCTCCGCCGCCGCTTCATGCGCGGCCTCGAATTCCACTTCCTCCAGCTCGCTGACGAGAGATACGCGGTCATCGGTGGCCGGTTCTTTATCCGTGTCCACGATCTCGATGTCGTTCTCGCCCAGCATGATCAGGATGTCGTCAATCTGTTCGGAAGAAACGACCTCGGAAGGCAGCAGATTGTTGACGTCGCTGTACGTCAGGTAGCCCTTTTTCCGGCCTTTTTCAAGGAGTTTTTCGACTTCGCCGGGCTTCAGGGTCTTGTGTTCGGTGTCTTTCGCCATCTGAGCCACCCACTTTATACCCCTCGGAGCGCACGGCTTCGGGGCTGGAATTCCGCGCTGACGCGGGCTGGTTTCTAGGAATAAATGTACATTTTATCCGAACAGGAAGGCCAGTCAAGCGCTATATAGTATTCTTTCCGCCGCGGTTAGACCCAGGTATCGGCCTTCCAAACCGGTCCAAACCGTTTGAGCTGCCGGTTGAGCTCCTGCTTTTCCTGCTGCAATTGCTTGAGGGTCTCCATATCACCGGCAGCCTCCACGTCCTGTATACGGAGCTGGATCCCGGTCAGCCGGTCCTGCAGGCGGAAGAGCTCCAAGCGCCGCCAGCAGTCTTCCAGTACCTGCTCCGGTTCCTGAGTTCCCCGGTCCACGGAGAGAAGCCGGTCCCCCAGTTCGGCCAGTTCGGGTCCCAGCTGGGCTTGTGTTTCGGGCCACCAGCGTTCTTCCAGATCAGGATCGAACGGCGCGGCCAGAATCCTCTCCAGCAGCTGCCGGTATTCCGAGAGCGCGAACCAGTCTGGTTGGAGCCGGCCGCGCCAGGAAGCGATCACCCACGGATAGCGCAGCAGCGTGGCAACGATCAATTCTTCTTCGAGCGCGGTGCGCGCGCGCACCGGTTCAGGGGCCTGTATTTCCCGGGATTCCGCGTTCCGGCCCGGCGAGGGTCCCTTCCCCCCCGCGCGAAGGCGGCCGATCTCGGTCAGCACCTGCCGGTCCTGGAGCTGAAGACGCCGGGCGAGGAGGTGGGCGTATTCCCCCTCCTCGATGCCGCCGGCCGGAAAGAGCTGGATCAGCGGCCCGATCTGGCGGACGACTTTGAGCTTGCCGTCCAAATTCCGCGTGTCCACGGCCGCGAGCGCCTGGTCCAGCGCGTATTCAACCACGCTGACCGCCTGGTCCACGCGCGCCCGGAGCGCTTCGGCGCCGTGTTGCCTCCAGTATTCGTCCGGGTCTTTGGCGCCGGGCAGAACGGCCGCCTTGACGGACACCCCGGCCTGGACCAGCAGCTCGAAGGCCCGCCGCGCGGCCGCGATTCCCGCGTCGTCCGCGTCGTACATCAGCACCGCCTGGTTGGTATAGCGCTTGATCAACTGGGCCTGTTTGGGGGTCAGCGCCGTGCCGAGCGAGGCGACGGTTTCCGTCAGGCCGGCCGCGTGGCAGGCAATGGCGTCCACATAGCCTTCCACCACCACCAGCCGGCCCGCGCTCCGCGCGGCTTCCCGAGCCAGGTGCAGGGCGTAGAGCAGGTCTCCCTTGCGGAACAGCGGGGTTTCCGGCGAATTGAGATACTTGGGACCCTGCTCGCCGAGCAGGCGCCCGCCGAAGGCCACCGGCCGTCCCTGCAGGTCGAAAATGGGAAACATCCAGCGCTGGCGGAAGCGGTCGTACGGACTCCCTTTGTCCCCGGCTTCGACCAGCAACCCCGCGGCCAGCAGGAGTTCTTGGGAGTAGTGGTCCCGCTGGGCGGCGCGCAACAGGTTGTCGCGTCCCGGAGGCGCGAATCCCAGGGCAAACCGCTCCCACAACTCCCCGGGAATCCGCCGCTGGGCCAGATACGCCCGGGCGCCCTGGCCGGCCTCCGGCGACTTGAGCGCCTGGGTGAAACGCTCGGCCGCCCAGGCCATGACCGCGTACAACTGCCGTTTCAGCTGTTCCTGTTCGGGATGATGCGCTCCGCCGGAGCGGGTCAGGGTGATGTTCGCGCGTTCCGCGAGGGTCTTGAGGGCTTCGGGAAAGGTCCAGCCCTCGCGGCGCATGAGAAACTCGAACACATCACCGCCGGCGCCGCAGCCGAAGCACTTGAAGGTCTGGCGCTCCGGATTGACGAAAAAACTCGGCGTCTTCTCCCCGTGAAAAGGGCACAGGCCTTTGAGATTCCTGCCGGCCGCTTTGAGCGCGACGTATTGCGAGATCACGGCCACGATATCCGTGGCGTCGCGGACACGTTCTTTATCGTCTGGAAAATTCACGCCGGACCCTCAGAAAATGGGCTTGAAATCAGCAACAGCCCGGAGGGCTTCCGGGCTGTTGCGGCATGGGGATGGACCGCGCGTTGCGGGCGCGGACGATCGCGGACAGGTTGTGACCGTCTAGATCGAACGTTTTCTGGCCTTCTTTCGAGCGGCCAGGATCTTCATTTTCTTTTTCACGCTCGGTTTTTCGTAATGTTCGCGGCGGCGCATCTCCGAGAGCACACCGGATTGCTGAACCTCTTTCTTGAACCGGCGGAGGGCAGCCTCGAAATTCTCACTATCCTTGACGCGAATTTCGATCATGAGTCTTCATCCCTCCCTTCTCTTGGAAAATGAGCCTGTTTCCAGCTCCGCCCCGCGAGGGCGGAATTGCATAATTCTAAGGCGGCCGGTTGGTTTTGTCAAATACTATCCAGGAGGCCAGCTGAATTTGCGCCCTCCCAGCAGATGCAGGTGAAGGTGAAAAACCTCCTGGCCTGCGTCCTCCCGGCAGTTCACCACCAGGCGGTACCCGGCAGCCAGGCCCTGTTCGGCAGCGATCCGGTTGGCCGCGAGCACCAGCCGCCCCAGCATCTCCGCCTGCCCGGGTCCCGCGTCCGCCACGGTCGGCACGTGGGCCTTGGGAATGATCAGCGCATGCACCGGGGCCTGGGGCTTGATATCCGCGAAAGCCAGCACGGCCTCGTCCTCGTATAATTTTTTCGCCGGGATCTCGCCCTTCACAATGCGGCAGAACAGGCATTGGGGATCGTGCATGGGTCCTCCAATTATTCCCCTTCCCAGGATTGATGGTGGGAGGGGATGAAGGGGAGGGGGCACTGAACATTTTTGGGCCCCTCACCCTCACCCTCGCCCTCTCCCGCAGCAGCGCTGGGGAGAGGAGAGTATAAGTGAATGACTGCCGGATCAGAAATTCAAGTTATACAGCAGGTTGGCCACCAGTTCCTGATAGCTGTTATCATCCCGCCGGTTGTCCGCGTATCCGATGTTGGACAGGGTCAGTCCCAGCGAATGGCCGGAACGGATATAATACGTCCCGTACAGAGCCACCGTGGAGAGCGCGTCATCCACCACGTTGAGATCGTCCTTGCCCACCAAATTGTCCCAGCTTAGACCCAGGTCAAAAACGCCGGGGACGGCTTTCCAGTTCCCTCTCAGGCTGTAGAGGGAATAATTCAGCGTTTGCCGGGTGGCGCCGGCGGCCTGGATCAAGGTCAGCCCCGTATAGCCGCTTTCATCCGTAAGGGTCGAGTTCAGCCCGTATCCCGCGCTGAAGGCCCAAGCGCCGAAGGCGTACACCAGCGAGGCCTGCAGGGAGCCGGTGGTCAGATCCCCGCTCAGCCGGGTCTGCGCCAGGTCCTGGAACGTGCTGAGCGAATAGGAGAGGTTGGCCAGCAGTTGATCCGCGCCGGCCGGGATCTGCGTCCCCAGTCCCAGCGAGAACACCGAGGTCCGGTTGTCAATGATCGGCGCGGGCGCGGAGTTGTCCTTCTGTGAATTGACGGAATACCCCAGCGACACCGTGGACAAGTACGGCGGCAGGCGATAATAGGCCATTCCGGAAACATACAGCGTGTTGGTGGTGCCGGCGGTCACGGTGGTGTTGGCCGCTTCCAGATAGAAATCCTGGGTCTTCTGGCCGTCCACATTGTCCTGCCAGACATTCACCTCACCCAGAAGAATGAGCTGATCATCGAAAAAATAAAGCCGGGCGTTGCTGTCCACGCCCTGCCAGTCGCTCAGGAGCCACGGATTGCCCAAGGTCACGAATTTGGAGCTGGTGCGCTTGTATTCCACCTCCACCGCGTTGCGGTGGTTCCATTCCCAGCGCATGCCGCCGCGGTAGGCGTCGCCCAGGGAGATGGTAAAAAAGTTCATATTCTGGTCATAGTAGCCGAGCCCGTACTCTCCGTACAGGAGACTGGAAACATCCGGCAGGTAATTGATTTTGATGTGTCCTTCGGCCGAGGCCACCACGTTGTTTTCCGGCAGGGGATTCGCGGCTATTTGCGTGATGGACTGGGCGCTGTCAACGATCGCGTCGGCGTTCAGGGAGAATCCGATACCCGGCCACAAGTCGGATAGCCAGCGAAATCCTCCGGCCAGGCGTTCGAAAGTGCCGGCGGTATCCGGATCCCGGCCTTCGATTGGCAAGAGGTTCCAGCCGCCGGCCAGGTGCAGTTCCGAGTGGGCCTGGCTCGCGTCTCCCATGGTCCAGCGCAGGTATCCGCCGCGGATGAAACTGTTATTCAGCGTGAAATCCGTGAAAACCGGGTAGGTGTCCCCCAGGGACACCGCCAGAGCCGGATTGACGACATCCAGCCGGAACCGGTTGACCGGCTGGCGGCCGGGCGCCTCTTCCGAGGTCAGATACCCGGTTCCCAGGAACTGCCAGGCCTCAGAACCGCCCGAAAAGTTGAGATTGACGCGATGCAGCCAGCCTTCGGGCTGGGCCAGGTACAGTGTATCCGCCGGCTTTTTGCCCAGGGAGGTGTACTGCATCTCGGCCCGCAAGTTGCCGCGGAAAGCCGCGAGTTTCGCGGCCGCCTCCTGCTCGGCTTTCCAAGCCGCCGCGGCTTCGGGCGTGGAAACGGTAAAAGACCAGGTCGGGGATTTGGACTCCTTCCCTTCCGCGTTCCGCACGGTCACTTGCAGGCCGTGCAGACCGGGCGCCAGGTTCGCGGGTGGAACGAACGTCAGGAGCGTGGGGGTTTTCTCCACGGACGCGGTCACGTCGGTCTCGTCGAACACGACCTTCAGGGAGGCGAGGTCCGTCTGGCTGGCGCCAGAATCAATGCGGACCACCACCATGGCCTCTTCGGCGGTCAGGGTAGCGCCATCGTCCGGGAACAGCAATTCCAGTTCCGGTCCCTTGGCCGGCCGCCGGACCAGCACACGGTGCGGGGCGGTGCTGGGGTTAAGCAGCGGCGAGGTGCCGCGCTCGCCGGCCTGGTTGCGGGCTTCCAGGTAGTACTCCAGGCCGTCCTCGGTGACGCTGGACGCCGGAACCTGGGCGCTGTAGCTGACGCCCGCGCCCTGCATGATTTCCTCGCGGTAACTCAGACCACCGATGGAGCGGTAATAGAGGCTGACCTGCGCGACCGGCGAGGCGGCGTCCGTGATGGTCGCGGACAGGGGCAGCGGCTTGCCGGCTTCGGCCTCCACCGGCGGTTGGTGAACCAGCACCGGCGCGGCCGAGGCCGCGGACGGCAGCAGTCCGAGGGTGCACAGCAAGAGGAGATTCCGGATCCGCATGCTTACTTACCCTGCTGGTATTTCAAATTGAGCTGTTGCTCCTTGCCGTCTTTGTCCTTGACCTTGGTCTTAAGGGTCCGGACCGCGGGATTGTCCACCACCAGCTCAAACCACCGGTCCAGGTTCTCCAGGTTGACCTTTTCCGGCGTCGTGGGGCCGCTGTCCGGGCCGGCCGTACTGCGGAAAGAGGCGCCGACATACTGCTGGCCTTTTTCATTGTAGAAAAAGATCAAGCCGTCCCATACCAGAAGTTCCACCAGGAGCTTTTCCAGGGTCTTGAGCTCCAGTTCCGTGCCTTTGACCGCGGCCACGGCCGAAGGCGTTTCGATCTCCAGGCCCGTATCCTGTTTCTTGACCTTGGCCCATAGGTGACCGATCAGGAGCTTGAGGCGGTTCTGCTTGTCCCTGCTTTTGGGCTTGAGCTCCAGCGTGGTATTCTTGTTGAGCCGGATCACGCTGCCGTCATTGAGCATGATCTGGACCTGGCATTCCAGGGTCTTGATCAAGTCTTTTTCCATGAGCGGCATGCCTTTTTTCACGGGCTTGATCTCCTGTCCCCCGCGCTCAACGCTGGCCATGGGGCCAAAGGAAACGTACAGCACCGCGCCCACGGTATTGTCGGTGGCCGCCTCCGTGACCGCGCCAGAACGGCACGGAAACAAAACCACGGCCGCCGCGGCCAGCAAGATGATTCCCGCGCCGAAATAGTTCATCCAGGCAGTACGCATGCGCTTGTCCCCCTTGGCTTATTCGAGCTCAAAGCTCGTGATCTTGGCCGACCCGTCGCGCAGCTGGCGCAGGAGGTCAGCCAAGTCCGGGTGGGTGGTCTCCACGCCGACCGGCTGGTACAGCTTTAAATTCGCGAACAGCCCCGCGTCCGGCACGCTCTGGCGCAGAGTCCGGTCCACTTCCGGAGGCGTGACCGCGTTGCTCACGCGGGTGGGGCTGTTGATCCTGAACCAGGCGGGGACCGACCGCCCGTCCATTCCGCCCACGGGATTGTTGTACTGATCATAGGCGATGACCTGCCAGTAGTACTTCTCGCCGTCGGCCAGTTCCCGGGCCGAAGGCGGATAGAGGACCTGCGTTCCGGTCAGCCGGCCGCTCCGCCAGTACGTATTGACCCTCGGGTCCTGATTGGGGCTGACCAGCACTTCATAGGTCTTGGCGTTGCGGCTGCCCGGGGTCCAGATCAGGTTGGGCAGCAGGGTGGAAATGTCCATGTCCTTGGGAAAGACGAGGAGGGGCGGCAGGTTCTGCGAAGCCGGCGAAGCGAACAGGGCGATGCGGGTCCGGAAAGGCGGTCCGGCCGGATTTTCCGGAACCAGCACGACGTAAAAATCGCCCTTGAGCACCGGCGAGTCGCTCTTGAAAAGCGCGTTCAGGTCCTGGGAAGAAATATAGTCGTCATTAAAGTGGACCGTGTTGCCGATGGTGCCGATCTGGTTCGCGGTGAACACATTGCGCCCCACGAACAGCGGCGCCGTGGTCTGGAAAGAGGTATCCGCGACCCGGGTGCGGCCGTCCCAAATTTCCATGCGGAAGCGGAAGGCGCTGGCCGGCTGGGTCGAAGACACGTACATGAGAAAAACCTTGGGCGAGATCATGGGCACGGTCGTGCGGTTTTCCTGGTACGCTTTGTAGATTTCCAGCATGACGTGGGGGCTTACGGAGACGTCCTGGATCCGGACGTCGGCCCGGGCCGGTCCGTGGACCAAGCCCAGCAGCAGTAAGAACAACCACCCGATACGGCCGATATTTTTCATGCGCTTACCCTCCTTTGGCGTGCTTTGCCGGGTTTCAGCGGAATCGGAAAGACGGGACGAATAGGTTTCGGGGGCAACTTCCCGACCCTTCCAGTTTAGTACATGGTCTTTGGTTTGTCAACCGCCGAGGCGGTTTTTGTTCTTTGTTTTCAAGCGTTTTTAAGCCCGCGCACCGCGAACACCGAAAGCGTTTTCGATTTTCCTTTGACGGTCACATCCGAGAAAGCTTCCACCTCCACCAAGTCCTTCACCGCCGCGTAGGTGGTCTCGGAAATGAGCAGGAAAACGCCCAAGTCCTTGGTTTTGCTCTCCAGCCTCGAGGCCAGGTTGACCGTGTCGCCGATCACGGTATAGCCCATGGCCTGGTGAGATCCCATGTTGCCCACAATCGCTTCACCGGTGTTCAAGCCCACGCCGATGGTCAGGGTTCGCCGGCCCTGCTCCTTCCAGCGTTCGTTCAGTTTTTCCAGCGCCGCCTTCATGTCCCAGGCCGCGCGCAGGGCCCGCTTCGCGTCGTCCGGGTGGGCCACGGGTGCGCCAAAAATGGCCATGACCGCGTCGCCGATGAATTTATCCACGGTGCCGTCGTGCTTGAAAATGATGTCGGTCCAGGTTTGGAAATATTCGTTTAGCTTTTCCACCACGGCCTCGGGCGGCAGCTCCTCGGAGAGAGTGGTGAACCCGCGGATATCGGAGAACAGCACCGTCACCATCTGCTTGTTGCCGCCCAGTTTGAGTTCGGCGTTCGGGTCTTTGACCAGCTCTTCCACCACCTTGGGCGAGACGTAGCGGGAGAACATGTTCTTGATGAACCGGCTGTGCCGCTCCTCGGTCACCAGCAGATACACCACCACCATGACAAAGGTCAGGGCCGCGGCCAGCAGCGGATTCACCACCGGCACGATCCAGCTGTACGACAAGAACAGCCAGATGGACACCAGCAGATACAGCAACGCCAAGCCGGCCAGGGCGATCAAACCGCGAATGGGCTTTAACTTGATGGTCAGCTGGCCGATAAGCAGCGGGAGCAGCAGAAAGAGGAGAAAGGTGACCCATTCCGGTATGGGATAGAGAAAGCGTTTTTTCAGTATCGTGTCCAGGATGTTGGCGTGCACTTCCACTCCCGCCAGCTGTCCGTGCGTCGGCGTAAATGGCGTCTGGTGAAAGTCCTGCGCTTCAGGGAAGGTCGTCCCGATCAGCACGATCTTGTCCTGAAAAATGCGGTTGGCCAGAAGCGCGGGAAAAACATCCTCCAGCTCCATATCATAATTTGTTTGAACCTCGGTCGGGGGCCCGTAGACGTTCTCAAAGGAAATGGTCTTAAAATTCCCCGAACCGCCGCGGTAGTTGATCAGCATCCGCCCCCTGGGATCCGAGGGTATCCTCAAGGGACCGAAGGAAATGGCGTTTTGGCGGACCGGGGCCTCCAGCGCGTCTATCTTGAAATAACGCGACAGGATCTTCAGGTCGAACGACATATACGGCTTGCCCTGATAGGTCTGCAGCAGAGCCGCGTTGCGCAGAACACCGTCTTCCTTGTTCGGCCAGACATTGACGTAACCCACGTGCGCCCGGGTTTGGTCAATATCCGGCAATGCCTCGACATAATTCACCATCAAGCCGTGGTGGCTCGGGCTGGCGGTAAAAGCGCTGCCGAGCACGATCCAGGATTTCGAGCGGATGATCGCGTCACCCAGCACTTTATCTTCTTTGCGGCGTTCCGTCTCGGTGAGCTCGGAAAACACCAGGTCCAAAGCCACCACCCGGGCGCCGGCCCGCGAGAGACGGTCTATCACTTTGGCGTACATGGTGCGCGGCCAGGGCCAGCGCACTTGCAAACGATCCAGACTTTGCTGGTCAATCGCCAGAATCACGACTTCGTCTTCAGGTCCCGGCCCGATCTCACCGCGAACGAAAAACCGCAGATCCATGATTCTGTTTTCCACGGACTTGGCAAAGTCCAAATAGTCCAGTCCCGCTACCAGGAGCCCTCCGAGGACAGCCAGATAGACCGCGATCCGGGTTTTGCTGAGCTTTTGGAACTGGAACTGCCGGCGGATATTGACCATGACCCCTCCATACCTGATCTGAAGGTTAATCCCCTCCCCCTGACGAATCCCCTCTCCCCAACATTAGTTGCGGGAGAGGGCGAGGGTGAGAGGTCCAGCTGAAAATAGAAAGTTGAAAATAGACCACAATTGAGCTGTTTCTATTGTTCTACTCTCTATTGCTCAATTGCTCTGCCCGCACTGCGGGCCGCCCCCTCCCCTACCCCTCCCACCAACGTCTGGGGAGGGGAGAAATTTATTATGCTATGCTCTTTTTCAACAATAATACACCTGTGTCCACCCCATGGACCCGGCCAGCCACCAGCTGGCCTGACCGGCCGTCCACAGCCATACTGCCGCGGTCAAAGGCCTCCGTGGTTCCCTGCCACACGCCGGTCCGCACTTCGGTTTCCAGAAGCAAGGTAGCAGGCTTCCCTTTCAGACGCATATAATGGCTGGCTGACAGTTCTCTGCTCAGCGCCCGCAGGACGCGGGCCCTCTCCGTGATCTCGCGGGATGGAAGCTGGCCCGCCATCGTGGCGGCCAAAGTCCCGGGCCGCCTTGAAAAAGGAAAAACGTGCAGGCGGCTGAATCCCTGCGCGCGTAAGAATTCGCGGGTTCGGTCAAAAGCTCCCATGGTCTCTCCGGGAAATCCCGTAATCACATCCGCGGTTAGAACCAGATCCGGCCTCGCGGCCCGCAAAGCGTCCAGCTGCCGGCCAAGACTTTCTCCGGTATAAGCGCGGCCCATGGCCCGCAATATCCCATGATCCGCGCTTTGCAGGGCCAGATGAAGGTGCGGGCAGAGCCGGGGACCGAGTTCGCCCCAGGTCCGGATCAATTTTGGCGTGAGATGCTGAGGTTCAAGCGAGGACAGGCGCAAGCGGAAAGCGCCGGTCAAAGCGGCCAATTCCGGCAGGAGCACATCCAACCCAGGCTGCCAGGAGCCGACATTGACACCGGTCAGGACCAGTTCCTGATACCCCTCATCCAGGCAGGCCCGGACCTCGGCCAGGATACTGTCCATGGGTCTGGAGACCGGTTTACCCCGCGCCAGGCGCACGCGGCAGTACGTGCAGGTTCCGGCACAGCCGTCCTGGATCTTGATCCAGGCGCGGGACCGTCCTTGGGTTTGGCGCCAGGCGCGAGGGTCGGGGAAAAACCCCGGTTCCCGGATTTCAGTAACCGCCGGAGCCTTGCCCTGCCACTGGGCCGCGAGCTCGGCCAGGCGCGAACGGCCGGCCTGGGGCAGGACCGCTTCCACGCCGGACATACTGGAGAGGCTTTCAGCTTCCATCTCGGCCAAACACCCGCTGGCCACGATCCTGGCCCGCGGATGATCGGCATGGGCTCTTTGGATCAGGCGGCGCGAGTCGCGGTCCGCCCGCTGGGTAACCGTGCAGGTGTGAATGAGGATCAGGTCCGGGGAGGTCCCAGGAACAGCTTTCTGCCAGCCCTGGTCAGTCAGCTGCTGGCTGAATATCCCCGCCTCAGCTTGATTGACTTTACAGCCCACGACCTGGATGTCGAACGCCGGTTTGCGAGAACTCGTCATCCTGGCTCCGCTTGGAAGGGAAGGTAAAATCCGCCCCTATTATCCACTTTTCCGGGGTATTTTCAAACAAAACCACCAGGATTTCCCAACTGGAGGATTATGAGTAATCCCCCTGTCTCCCCCTTTAGGAAAGGGGGAGGTTAAATCGGCACCGCCGGTCCCCCTCTTTTCTGAGGCTGTGTTACAACATCATTTTTAGCACTTGTTCGTCACCCCGGCGAAAGCCGGGGTCCAGTAAATAGCTATCCAACGTACCTGGATTTCGGCTGCAAACGTGCCGGAATGACGGGCAGATGGCAGGTAAATACCATCACTGTTCATACTGTCAACGCGCTGCCATAAATACTATTAAAGATATTTCTTTATAAGCTCTCTTTTTTCCTTGTCATTTAAGGAATCCCAATGCTTATGCGGAAGTTCCGCTAAATCCAGAAGTTGGAATTCCGGTGGATTTTTAGGACCATAGCTGATTTTATCCGAACCGCATTTCGGGCAAATATAATCGGTCATCATACTATAATGGGTGCCATCAGGCGCTGGGTCGCTTACCTTACCTAGCATTTCTTGTAATTTTTCTGCTTTATCTATACTTTTAACTAAGCTATTTTCATACTCTTTCTTTACAAGTTTTCGAATTTCATTAAAGAATGAATCCTTAAACATAACAATAACTGGCGAATAACTTTTTCGACTGGTAAAAACGAAACGATCTTCCAGTACAGTGCCAGTGAGTTTAGACCATTCGTATTTACAATCCTTACATTTCATAAAAAACAACTCATAATTTTCCATTATCCCTCCTACTTAGCCGGAGAAACCATCTGCGGTTTTAATAGTTCATTAAAATCATCAACAACAGCATAATTATTACCCTCTCCTCTGAGACTTTTATATTTAATTACGTTATACCCTTCCTGTTTTGCTTTTTCGGCTATTGCCTGGCTCTGCCCATAATCCTCCGAAAGTTTATAGCCCCATTTCTTAGCAACTTTAGTTTCACTTAAATCAAGGACTTTGGCTTTAGATACATCTAATTCATAACGTATAACATGTGTTGCATCTTTACCATGATGGGATATTTCCGCAATTGCAGTTTCGCCTTTTTCAGCAACATAAAATGCTCTTCCAAACCTTGATTCTTTGGAAATTAATTCTGGATTAATACCTTCTAAAATACTCTGCGTTTCCCCTGCACCTTTTCTCGCACTATATACTTGTTTACCTGCCGTTACACTTGCGCGATCAGCAACCTCTTCCCCGCCTTCCTTCAGCAACTTCTTCCCGGCTTTTCTGCTGATCCCGCCGACGATGCTGAGCCGCCCGGCTTCCCGCCCCAGAAGGCCAACAGCCCGGCCGCCAGAGCGCAGGGCGCCTTTCAAATCCCCCTTGGCCAGCTTTTTTGCCGCATCTGCGGTGTTCCGGCCAGCCTCTGGCAGGTCCTGGCCAGCCTTGGGGATATCCAGCGCCGCCTCGGCCAGCAGGTTGCTGCCTGCCACAGCCGCTTTGGTAGCCTTGATCTTGGCTTTGTCGGTTATCTTCTTGAGGCCTTTTTCTTTATCCGCCTCTTTATCCATATCATCCAGCGCTTCCCGGTATCTGGATGACTTATCCCGGTAATCTTGTGTGGCTTGGTTGGCCCAGCGATGCGTAGGCAGGTAAGCGTCATCTTCGTGCGTATCGCCCAGCGAGGCCTCTGCAAACCCTTTGCCAAAGGCTTCCACCCCAGTGGTGTCTTTATCCAGGCTTTCAGGCAGAATGCTATCCTGCTCAGGCCCTTCCCCAGCAGCCGCGCCCTCTTCCCTGCCGGTTTTTTCCCTTGCCCGTTTCCCGGCTTCGGCTATGGTGTCCGTGGGCAAAAGCGGCATGGGCCAGATGCTTCTGCCTGCCGCACTGGCGCCGGCCGCGAGATAGTCACCGGTTGTGCGCAAGAACCCTGGCATGGCGCTTGCGCCAGAGCCGGCTGAAAGGCTGGCACTCGAATTGTCTTCTGGGCTTGTTTGACTTGGATCAATAGACAGATCAGCATCTGAAGGATCGTACGATGCGGAAAGATCGGCGAGATCATCATCCGGCGTTTGGGAATAATCCGCGTGATAGGGCTCCAGCCCCCGCGGCAGAGGCTGGGGATTCGCGGCCGCAGCGTACTGGGGGTACGTTTCCTGGCTGCTGCTGTAGGTGGACCTGGAATACCCTCCGTTCGGGTAATCATCCGGATCGTAGTCCGCCACTTCGATCCCGCTGCCACGGCCGCCCCTGCCTCCGCCATAGCCAGGCGATCCGCCCCCTCCGCCGCCGCGGTTCTGGCCGGGGCTTACGGCTGAACCTGGTTCGAGCTCGTACCCTGGCAGGAATACATACGACGGCAGGGAATGCTTGACTGTCAGTTCCCGGATGATCGGCACGATCGGCCGCAAGTGGTGGATGATCTCGTATCCTGGCGGGTTGGACTGGTACTTCACCTCGGTCAGCCCTGGCCCCAGCACCCGGCAGATATCCTCGGCCGTGCGCCGCGCTTCGGCGATGTTCATGTTGTCGAGGGTTGCCAGGCGCGTGGCTTCGTACGCGGCCAGTTCGACCACGATGTGGGCGATCCCCAGGTGCAGAAGCTGCAGGCAGGCGCCGAACAGGGCGATCAGGATGGGGATGGCCACCACCAGTTCCACCACGGCCTGGCCGGCCTGGGAGCGGCGGAGGGCGCCAAACAGGTTGGGCTTGTGTGGGGTGGGGACCATGTCCTATTAGACCATATTCCCAAGAATTTCATGCGCAAGAAAACGTGGATGGAGGATAAGTAATCCCCCTGTGTCCCCCTTTAGGAAAGGGGGAGGTTAAATCTTGGCACCACCGGTCCCCCTCTTTTCTAAAGAGGGGTTAGGGGAGATTATCAATAATCCCCCTGTGTCCCCCTTTAGGAAAGGGGGATGAACACCACACCACTACTCCCCCTCCTTCCTAAGGAGGGGTTAGGGGAGATTATCAATAATCCCCCTGTGTCCCCCTTTAGGAAAGGGGGATGAACACCACACCACTACTCCCCCTCCTTCCTAAGGAGGGGTTAGGGGAGATTAATAATAATTGCCTCCACCACACCATCCATATTTTCCATAATTTCCCGATTGCTAAGCCGCAAGATTCTTATTCTCTGGTTTGTTAGATACTCATCCCGGCCTTTATCTCTCATTTCTCCTGTTTCTGTAAAATGTTGTCCCCCATCAACTTCAACGATCAATCGTGCCGATGGACTGTAGAAGTCCACAATATAATTTCCGATAGTTCTTTGGCGATAAAACCTGTAGCCTTTAAGTTGTCGGTTTCTGATTTTGGCCCAAAGACGGCGTTCATGCACGGTCATATTGCGGCGCAAGGACCGAGCGTGTGTTCTAAGGCGGGGATTGTAGAAAAGCATTAGTAATCCCTCTGTGTCCCCCTTTAGAAAAGGGGAAGAGACTCACCATAACCGGTCCCCCGCCGCTTGCAGGAGGGCAAACCAATGATCCCCCTCCTTTCTAAGGAGGGGCTAGGGGAGATTATCAATAATCCCCCTGTGTCCCCCTTTAGAAAAGGGGGAGGGGTTACTTGATCAACGCGATCTTTTTTATCACCTTTTCCTCCAACCCATTCGCGGCCCTGGCTTTAACCAGCAGGAAGTACACGCCATTAGCGAGGTTGCTCATGTTTAGGGACTCGATCTGCATGCCAGTGCCGTAGTTCCGGTTAAAGGACATAACCTCTTTGTTTGTCGTAGTAAACATTTTGACCGACACTTCGGCTGGCTGAAGGGTCATGATGTGGATCTTGGCGATATGCCCCCGGATGGGATTGGGCGCGGCATAAACGTAACTCTTGGATATGATCTGGCCGTCAAAATCCGGCACCGGGGTCTTGGTCGGCGTGGGCGTGGGCTGGGAATGGGAGGCCTTGAATTGATAAACATGGTTGTCGCCTGCCAGCGCATATAGTTCCAGCTGGTAATCGTTGTCCCCGTCGCCCAGGGCCAGGCTGTAGAGTGCGTCCGGCGCGCTCCCCAGGTCCTGGCTATACCACTGGTTAGCCGAGTATTCACACTGATAGGCATGGCCATTAATCGCGGCGATATAGACCTCTTGGTTGCCATCGTTATCGCCATCGCCAACCACTACATCCCGGCTGGGCTGGGTGGATACCTGGGTAACGTTCCAGAAAAAGCCCGAGGACCATTTGCACTGGTAAACCGCGCCATCGAGGTTGGTGCAATAGACCTCATTGGCTCCGTCCTGGTTACCATCGCCCACAGCCACGGACAGCATATCGTCCCCGCCTGTGGCCACAATGGTCTTGACCCAAGCAGAACCGTTGTACTTGAACTGATAAAGGTTCTTATCTTCGCAGGCCGCGTAAACCTCGTTCGCGCCGTCCTGGTTGCCGTCCCCAACAGCCAGATCCAACATCCTGCCACTGGCATTTCCCACTACAGTACTTGACCAGCTCGTTCCATTGAAACCGAATTCATATATGCTCCCATTTTCCAAGGATGCGTATATTTCAATATAATTATCATTGTCCCCGTCGCCATACGCCAAACCCAGTACCGCAGACCCCAGATCACCGCTGTCATCTTTGAGCGACCAATTCGTCCCGCTAAAGGTATATATTTGGTGGTCCAGCGTCGAGCCGTACACCTCGTTTTCACCGTCATTTTCCATATCGCAAACGATCACGTCCGTATAGTACTCACCAATAGGACCGGTCGGTAGTTGGCTGATCGCCCAGCCCGCTGCCCCACCGTATTTGTACTGTAACAGGTTCTGCAACAACCCCGCTGAATACACTTCTTTCTGCCGGTCATTGTTTCCATCACCCACCGTCAAACCACGCTGGATCGAGGTTTGGGCGGTGATCCCCGCCTGCCCGGCATCGTAAACATCCCACCTGACCGGCGGGGCGATCTCGGAGATAACGGTTAAAGCATTCAACAGTTCGTCTTGAGAGCTGGTGATCTGAGCTTGCAGGTTATAACTGCCAGCAGGCAAGCCGGTTAGATCGAAATCGCAGGTTAGCACTTCCTGCCCGAGGATACTGACATTGGTCGCGTCCCTATCGGATATGCCTGTCCGCCGCAATTTGATTGTGATCGGATTTTGGAACGCCTTGCCGCGAAGGGTAAAAGCCCCTGCCCGATTGGTATAGTAGTATTCCGGACCAATAGAATGGACCTTCACCTGAGTGGCCGGAGTGGCAGTTGGGGTCGGGGTTTGAGTAGGGGTGACAGTCGGAGTTGGTACTTGGACCAATTGATTCAGTGAAAACCCGGAAGAATTACCGCTACTGTCCGTAGCGATGGCGCATACATATTCGCCGCCGACCAAGCCAGACGGCACCAAACTCCAATTTCCCGAAACCGCAGTAGTAGTTCCAACACTCCTCAAACTCCCGCCATTTACCCCTGCCCCACGATCCGAGACAAAGACTTCAATGAAATCATTGGTTCCGCTTGTAGTACCCTGAATCAATGCCACATCAGCAGGTAGGAGAATCACAGGATAGGGTTTGTTTTGATTAGATCCATCGCCAGCAAGAGAAATACCGGTCGTAGTAAAATTACATATGGTATTACCAATAAATTCATTAAAATCGCTGTTAACACCCGAAATCGAAATACCGGTACCCGCTCCCCGAATTAGATTGCCACTGTTACTTACAGTCCTGCGGCCAATATAACTTGTCTGCGAATTATTTTCGATGGAGATACCCGTAGTAAAGTTTTGCGAAGGAAAGGAATAATTAGGTAACAAACCCATCAAGTTGTTATAGACAGTAGTGCCTATTGACCCCGTGATTCGCACGGCAATTCCCGTACCGCATATCACATTTCTCTTTCCAATCAGCGACCCACCAATCTCAGCATTATTAGTGTTTTGTACAAGAATGGTATTAGTTGTATTTGATAATTGCCCAGTACCACTCGCATTAGTTCCAAAATAATTCCCCCATATTTTTGTATTATGATCGTTGTTAACCAAATAAACGCCATTAAGGCTTCCAGAAATCACATTCCGGAATTCTGGATCTTGACCGCCAATTAAATTATTAACACTATTATCAACATACATGCCATAATTATTTGAAATAATTGTATTCCCGGTCGCATTTAACCCCATGTAATTACCGACAATAGTGTTTCCGCCGCCACTATAAATGTCAATGCCTCTTTGATTACCCGAAATAACATTTCCACGCAAATCACCACCACCAACTTCAGCACCACCAATTAGGTTTCCATATCCAACATTTATATATATTCCTCTATTATTTCCCGCCTGCGAATTGCCATCGCTAGTTATTCCAATATAATTTCCACAAATGGTGTTATTATTACTATTGCCGACAACCACCCCAGCAAAAGTATTATTGCTAACAACGTTTCTATCGTAATTTCCATTATTTTTAACACCACCAATTACACACCCATCAGCATTTCCTAATCCAATTCCTGTCTGACCACCAAAATTCGTATTTGTATCAGACAACCCAATTAAATTATTTTTAATGGTGTTTTTCTCATTCGTTGTCATATTCCCATTGATTTCAACTCCGCTACTTGTATAACCAGCTATTATATTTCCATAACCGTTAAGTGGGAGACCTATGAAATGACCTTTTGAACTTTCATATATACGAATCCCTATCGAAATATTAAGCCTCGTTGATTGGTCTGCTGATAGCCCAATAATATTTCCACAGATGCTATTTCCAAAACTTGAACTCCGGTTATCTACAGCAGGAAATCCTCTAATAACATTGCCTTCAGCATTATTTTTATTCCCACCAATCATGTTCTGATAAGCGCTTCCGCTAATTTCAATACCAGATCCTGTTCCAAGTCCAGTAACCCCGTCGCTGAGAAGCCCTATATAATTTCCACGTATCGTATTTCGATGCGCGTCGCTGGTTAAATCAAGCCCTGTTCCCATCACATTTCTTTCGGAAACTGTGTTTCCTCCAATGTCATTAAAAGATCCTGAAATTTCTATTCCGTTCTCCTTAAAGGTGGAACCGAAAACTCTATTTAAATTAGATTGAATAACCACACCACCATAATCAAAAATAACTCCACTAATTGTGCTTCCGTCACTATCAGGAATTAAGATAAATCGCCCACCGCCAATAACCTGCGTTTTAGCCCCCGAAATGTACACCCTATCCGAGACATTCAAATCGCTAAACACGAATAGCGAATTTCCAACGCTAAAATTGATGATATCAGGTCCGGGAACGCCATTGGCCTGATTTACAGCCCAGCGTAAAGAGCCTGGGATCAGCAAATTATCTTCAAGGCTGGTAACAGTGAAGGTGTCAGGGTAGGACGGGCTGGCTATCAGGAGTAAAAGGAAAGTCGGTCCAATAAAATATTGCCTCATAAATTCTCTCCTAAAAACAATGATAAATTATCCACACATTTTAGACCACATAATATTAATTTCCATTCTTTTTAATTAAAAAAAAGGCGGCTCTTGCGAGCCGCCCTTTTTCTTCTTCTAAACAAGTTTCAATTAGTAGCCATCTATTGTAGTCGATCCGAACTGAAAATTATCACTATCAGTCAAAAGAACGCCATCGTCGTTTTGGTCAAGTGATAATCCATCAGCTGAGCGAACAGCATTTCTAACAGTCATAAAAATCTCATAACTACCAGCGCCATACGGTGAAAGAACCAAAGGAACATAAACATATACCACTGGATCTGGCGCCAGGGAGTTATCCAGCACCAGCGAGGCAGGAATGACTGGTAGTTGAGAGTTGTTATTCCAAAGGAGAAAATTACTATTGTTCACTGAAGCGGGGTCCAATGTGCCGATACCAGAAGGCACCCTGAAAATGACTACATACCGTCGATTAGCTGAATCATAATAGGATGTGAGGTCATTCACATAAACCCCGGGAATGTTCTGCGCCTCGCCGGTTTGGGTCATGAGCACGGCGGGTTTGGTATCATCCGACTGTTCGGCTATGCTGTCCCCATCTCCGTCAAAATAATAATGACGGCTCAGCACCATGGTCGAAAGGTCCGACGAGCGGATGCCATTCAACCCGCCTTTTAATATAAAGAGATATTTTGCGGTGGGCTGGAGATTATTGAAAACGATCACCAGCGTGTCATCGGGATAGACCGTGGTCTGCAAGGTTACGCTTAAAGGATTGATAGGATTATTACTCGGGTCTGTGAAAACCACATTGGGATGGAGCGTGGTGGGGCCGGAATAGAAGGTGCTGCTGTCCATCCTGAAATCAGCCGGGACCGGTGCGTTGCATGTGAATTGTACGGTGATGGTCACATGGCTGTAGGTCGCACTGATATAACCATTGTTCTGCCCGAAAAAGAAGGTCGTTCCTGGTGACGGATTGGCGTTGGTCGCCCAGGAAGGTGTGATCGCCGTGTGTATAACCGCATGGTCTTTCGTATTATAGGAAAAAGCGGGAGCACCAAGATCAGTCTCAGTATTGTAATTGTCGAACTGGGGGCTCTCGGGAATGCCATTGCCATTCCCATCCAATTGAGCGCCCGTGATGCTTTGGATGCTGGTGGTCAAAGCGATCCGGTAGTCAGTATTGTTCGTCCAGGTCCCGCTAGCTGGGATAAGGGTCAGTTCCTGGGCAGCCACGCTATAGGTCAAAGTGATGGTCACAGGCGATTCAGTGGTGCCGGTGGTCTGGTCCAACGCGTATAACTGGACCGTGCTGGCATTCACCGTAGCCGGGTTGAGCGGGGTATCGAAACTGATGCGCACGGTCTGCGTAAGGCTACCCGGATAGCCGACCGTGGTCACTTGAGGCAGTGCCGAGCTGGCTGAATCGCTGGCCGCATTCAGCTTGATGTCCGGGCTCAAGGGGCCGGCGACCTTGGCGCAAGAGCTGAGGTACACCGCCGCGCCTGCGGCGACAGTTACAAGAGCGATGATGCCTGTTATTTTTTTCAGCATGTGGTCACGCTCCTTGCTTGAAGATCTATCAAAACAAAGATTGCTTCGTCGCTCACGCTCCTCGCAATGACAAAAACAAAATGACTGTCATTGCGAGCGATCCCTTGAGGGAGGGCGTGGCAAACCCTCTCTATCCGCCTTAATAATAAAGGCAGAAGCTCGCCCGATATACCCCGGGCCGATCAGGTTCGGTAAAACCCGTCAGGTCGATCTGAACCTGCTCCCAGGGCTTCCAGGTAAGTCCGTAGGCAAAGGAGGTCGTAAAGCTCGTTTGCACATTGGCCCGCTGTTCCGCATGAAAATAATCCCCGGTGTAAGTGGTGAACGATCCAGGGATGTTGAACGTGACCGAGCCGTCATCGTAGGTCGTGACCGTGGTCGGAACCGGACTTTCCAGCACTTCGCGCGTCTCGGTGCTGGTGTACTGAAAGATCTGGTACTGGCCGCTAACCTGAATGGAAAAGTTCTTCAAAATATCAATAACGATCGCCAGGGGGAACTGAATGAACGACTGGCTTGAATTCCAGCTGATCCTGCGCTTTTCCCTGCTGTTGGTTACGACGGTATAACTGTCAGCCGGAACACCGGTCCCGGCATCCCAGCGCCGTGTTTCCTGCGCCGTAATCGTTTCGACCATCTCATTGTCATTATAGTTCAGAACGCCGTTGATCCCAAAGCCCAAGCGCCACCCGGTGAAGGGAATCTGCCCTCGTAGGCGTAGCTCGGTCCAGGTTGACCCAAAATCGCCTTCGACTTTCTGATCAAGCGCTACGGTATAGGTGTCGGCAGTGTAAACCGGAATGCCGCTCGTGGTGTCGGTATTATCCAGTCTCTGCCTGCTGTCGTGGGAAAAATCCGCGTTCTGCCAGGAATATCCGTTGCCTTCAAAGTTGAACCAGCCGGTCCAATTCACGCCCCACAGCGTGTAATCCGCGCGCACGTAACTATCCACGCCAAAGCCGGAAAAGGGAACATTATTATAGATACTGGCATTTTCAAATCCGCTTTCGGTCACCTCGTACGTTTGGCGGGAAATGATGACAGGATCACTGGGTGAAAAATCCTCGTCGGTTTGATATTTCGCTTCGTATTCATTGCCGTAAGTATCGAGATAAGGCCGGACGTTCACCAGCAGGCCCAAACCGGGCATGAGCCCAAAGGCATCCTTGGAGCGCGCGGCCAGGACCAACCCCCATTCCGTCCAGGATTCATTCCAGGACCCGGTGCTGGTCATGTCGAACGTATGCAAAGACTGGCCGGTGATCAGGTCCACATCGCGCAGCGTGGCAGCCTGTTCGAACGGGAAATCACCCATCCAAAAGGAAGTGGCAGGGTTGTAAGTGGGGCTGTCCATCCACCATTCGCCCCGAACGCCGATCCCGGCATCCAGGCCATCCAGGCCCAACCCATATCCCACGTACACCTCTCCAACGCTTTGGCTATACTGAGCCTCACTACGGCTGTAAGCCTCCCGCCGGAAATCTACGATATTGTCCCCGTTGCCATCGTTGTAATCCACCTGGGTGCCTTCACCAAATCCATCGTGCGCAGCAGGCGCCCAGAACCGCCAGTTATTCACCGGTTCAGAGTAGGCACTATAATCGAACATAACGCCCAGTCGGCCCAGGCCGATCAGGTCCGTGGTGCCGCCCACCTGCCAATTACTGTTACTAGGGGAATAACCAAATATGAAGTCGGACCTGCTGTCCAGATTGGACAACTGGCTCCATACTGCGTTCTTAGTGAAGCTGGGAAGATAGGCCGGGCTGTCCATGAAGAGATCGTACATCTCTTCGAACATGCCCTGGGTGGCTGAATATTGGAAGGACTGTTCCTGGAACGCGGCGGCGCTGCCAGCGATCAATCCACCCGCGGCCCAGGCCAGAAAAACAATTCGCAGGGTTTTCACGTGCCCTCCCTCCTTCACGCCTCAAAGCGGCGTTCAATGGCAGTGAAGAACTGATTCCCTGCCCCCGGGATAGTTGAAATCCCTGGGGCAGGGAAATATATCTCTCTTATTGCTGCATATTACGAATATTAGCCGTTTCGTTAAATGACTGCGTATAGGCATCGTTAGGTTGACCATTCACGCCATCATTGGTTGTATCTAACGGCAAACCTTCGGCGGTCTTAACATTTGGCGATACGATCAGTTCAACAATATGCCGATGGTTGTCTCCAGTGTCCGTGGAAAACTTATACGGAATATATACGTAAACAACAGGGGCAGAGGGAGTACTGTTGTCCAATTCGATAGATGTAGGTATGATAGGTTTATTGGGCTCGTCCCCGCCCGCATCATAATCATCAGTGTCAATAAGAACGAAAGTACTATTATTCACTGTTGCAGGATCAAGCGTCCCAGTACCAACACCCGTTGTAATATTAAAGGTTATTGCAAATCGACGAAGCGTATCACTATAAGTTGCGAGCCCAGAAACAGTCAATCGTGGCAAGGCACTATTATCCACGTTGGCGGTCATAATAGTGGCTGTTTTCCAATCGTCCGAGGCTTCAGCAATACCATTATTATTACCATCGAAACGTAGTCCCTTGACGATTGCCATGGTCCCGAGAGCCAAAGGAGTGCGGATTCCATTAATGCCTCCCTTAAGCCCAACTAGATACTTAGTCCCTGGTTGTAATGACAAGACTATTTGAAGCGATTGGTTTTGTGCCCCATACACCACAACTTGAACCGGGGTTAGAACCGTTCCGTTGATGTCCGTGATGCGGACATTAGAATGCAAGGTTGTTGCATCCTGGAAATAGGAACCGGAATCAAAAAGAAAATTCGGATCGGAGGTACCACCAACAAGAGCCAAATTAACTGTGATGGTGACGTAAGAGTATACCGCTGGAACACTCCCTAAATAACTTCCAGGTGTAAGAGTTCCGGCGAAACCATTTGCGGTGATAGTTACAGAATCTGCAATCACCACTGCTGCCGGATTAGTGAAATTCGCCGGGACCGCGCCGAAAGTGAATACCCCATGCTCGTTGTCAAATTCTCCAGATTCAGGAATGTTGTTGCCATTGCCATCTAGCTGGTTGCCGGTCACGCTCTGGCAGCCGATGCCAGCGATAATGTGATATCGGGCATCGGTGCCCCACACCCCGCCGCTCGGGGTGATGATGGCCTGCATGCTTGCCGCATTATAGCCCACTGAATAGGCGATCAGGGTTTCAGACAGCCCATCCGTGCTTTGCTGATAAACCTGGACATTGCTGGTGTTGATGGTCGACGCGTTCATGGGGATGCTGAATTGCACGGTCGCGGTCTGGGAAACCGAACCAGGCCCGGTGATAGTTGCGGTTGGCAACTTTTTTTCCGCCGTGGTGCTGCTGGCGTTCAATAGGCCCAGGTCCGGGCTGAGCGGTCCGGCTTGCTGAGCGCACGAGCTGAGGTACAGTGCCGCGCCGGCGCACAACCCGACCACGGCCAAACCACCTAGAAGTTTCTTGATCATCGGTTCGGGCTCCTTTCCGATTAGTAGTACAGATTGATGGAGAACCGGTACTGGTACAGGTACGTGAGGTACGTGAGATACGTGAAGTCCACGCGCACCTGTTCGTACGGCCACCAGGTCAGGCCGTAGCTGAACTGATTATCGTGGGTAACGTTGTACTCCGAGGTCTGCGACATCTCGGTGCTGGTGGTGTTGGCCGGCACGGTGGACGTTACCACGCCGGTGTCCGTGGTCCGGACCGTGGCCGGGAGACGGCGGTCGTAGTTGGTGGTGTTGGTGGTCTCGGACTTCATGGTGATCTTGTGGTTCACGCCCACCTGCACGTGGAAGTTCTTGAGGAACTTGAAATTGAACGCCACAGGCAGGTCAATGGTGTTGGTGATGACATCGGTGACCGAATCGGTCTTGTAGCCCGAGGTGCCCACCAGGGTATAATCCGTGGAGGGATCCGCAACGGTCTCGTATTCAACGTGCCTGCCGTTAAACGTCACATTTGTCTCGCTCGTGGTGTCAACCTTGGTCTGCTCGGAGCAGAACGAGGCGCCTACGCCGAAATCAAACCCTTCGGTCGGGAACACCACGCGCGCGCGGGCCAGGATCGTGGTGCCGCTGTCCGAGCCTTCCCAGGTGCGCGCGGTCTTGGAATTGGCGGTGTCGGTCACGAGCACGTTTTCCACGCCGTTAAAGGCTGTATTGCGCCACGCGGTATCCGCGATCGAGTCCTTTTTAGCGTCGCCGGCCTTGATCGGAATGCCGACCGTGCCAAAGCCCAGCCAGCCCGTGAAATTGATTCCAGGCTGGATCACCCAGTCCAGGCGGGCGTCCACGCCCACGCCGATGCCCGTACCCGGAAGGTAATCAACATAACCGTTCTCGATGCCGGTTTCCTTGTACGTGCGGGAATAATCCGAATACAGGTTGGGATCGGCAGGCGAATTATCGTAGCCTTCCGCATATTCCCAGTCCAGCTTGTTCGACTGGGTGGCCATAATGCCCTTGAGGTTGGCGGTAAGGTCCATATTGGGCATGATGCCAGGCATGCGGCCAGCCAGGATCAGGGCCCAGCTGTTGGTCCCGTAGTCCAGGGTGCCGGTGCCTTCGGCATTGCTGGTAAAGATCTGCTGGTTGGTGATCAAGTTGCTCTGGGTTTCCGAGGCGATCCAGTCAAAGGACCCGTCGTAGTTGCCGTGGTAGGTCGGGTGGGTGGTATTGTCTATATAAGTATCCCAAGTGGGAGCATACGAGTCCCAGTCCCCGCGAATGGCGGCGCCCACTTCCAGGCCCATAAAATTGCCCATGCCAAAAGCCGCGTAAATGTCGCTGCGGGAGCGGTTGTTGGTCTCCTCGCTGCGGCCGTAGGTCTCACGGCGGTAGTCAACGATGTTGTCGCTGTCCAGGTCGCGGTATTCGACGTTGGTATATTCCGCCAGGCCGTCGGAAGTGGTGCTCACGTTCCAGGTGCGGGTGGTCTGGCCGGCGGTGTTTGCCCACCAATCGAACATCAGGCCGGCTTTGCCGATGTCCATGACATCGGCAGTGCCGCCCAGGAGGTACCAGTCAGTGCTGGAAGAGTTAACCAACTGGTCGGCGCGGTCGTGCAAGTTGGAGAGTTGTCCCCAAAAGGCGTTCTTCTGGAAGGTCGGGAGGTAAGCCGGGCTGTATTTAAAGAGATCGTACATTTCTTCGAACATGCCGACTGAAGCTGCGTTGAGGAAAGATTGGTCAACCGAGGCGAGCGCGGAAGAGCTGATGAAGCCGGACAGGAGTACTGCAGCGGATAGAGCTAAAAGCTTTTTCACGTAGTGTCCTCCTTTCGAGACTCTTTATGTATTTGGATGATACTGCCGAAGCCCTTTGGGAAGCCCCTCCTCTCCTATATTTTCGCAGGTTGTAAATTCAAGAAACATGGAGATTCCTTTTTAATCCAATCTAAAAAAATATTCAACCTTTTTTTGGGATTTTTTACATAACAACGGGATTCGCTTTTAAACTTCATGGGTTGTATAATAATCATTATTATCCGGGCCATGAGAGACTGTGACGGAACGTTTATTAACCCTTGTTCGTCACCCCTGCGAAAGCCGGGGTCCAGAAAAAACACCCACAGTGGAGTGGTCCCCCGGACTAAAGTTCCCCGCAAGGGGGACCATGGGCCGGGGCTCCCTCCCTCCGCAATAAAATCCCGCAAATCATCTCCCCGGCCGAAGGTCCCTTCGGGAGCTGAAGCCCGGGGATTCATGCGGAGGGATTGAACTGGATACCGGCTTTCCAGGCTGTGTCATAACGCTCGTTTTTGTATTTTTTCGTCACCCCGGTGAAAACCGGGGTCCAGAAAAAGCTGTGAAATGAACCCTTCCTGGATACCGGCTTCCGCCGGTATGACGGTAGAACCGCAAGTTTCTGAATTATGACACAACCTGTTTCGCCGGCATGACGGCTAAAATAAGGTCCACAGTGGCTTGCGCCCTGGCCCAGATCAGCCAGGACTGGGCCGGGGTGACGAACAAGCCTGAAATCCACGTTGTGACCCAGTCTTTAAAGGACGGGGTTGAATAAGCGAAAGAACATAAAAAGGCCCTGACCCCGGGCGGAAAGGCAAGAGATCATGGATTTTTTAAGCGCCCTGCCCAGGCATTTGAGCCGAACGCTGGACGCCTGGTTCAGGCCGCATATCCTGTTTCGCGACCTGGCCTCCACCCAGGACCTGGGACCGGCCTGGGCCAGCCTGGGCGTGACCACCCTGCTGTTTTCTCTTACGTCCCTGCTTGCCCGGGGCCATGCTATCCCGCTGACTGCCGAGCCGCTGTTCGCTTGCGCTGATTACCGGCTGTGGCAAGCTTTCCTGATGCCCGCGATCCTGGCCGGAGGATGGACGCTGTGCGCGGCCACGGCCTGGCTGCTGGGCCGCTTGCTGTTGAGGAACCAGACCCCTTTTATCGCCCTGCTCGCGGTCAGCGCGCCCGCGCTCTTCACGCCCCAGTGGCTGACATGGCCCATGGAACTGACGTGGTCCCTGGGCTTGGTCCAGACCGGAGCGGCCGGATTCCAGGGCATATGGATGAGGCATTTGGCCCCGGCTTTTACCTTTTTATATATGCTGGCCTTGCTGTGGATCGCCTGGTGGCAGTCCTGCCGCCTGCTCCTGCGCGAAGCCTTCGCCCTGGCGGTTCTTTCCCTGCTCCCCAGCCTATGGCTGTGGTCGCTATTGCTGAGGTAGGAAAACCGCATCTGTACTCCCACTAGATAAAAACCGTTCCCCTCTCCCCAGCGTCAGCTGTGGGAGAGGGCGAGGGTGAGGGGTCCAACTGAAAATAGAGAGTTGAGAATAGACCACAATTGAGCTGTTTCTATTGTTCTACTCTCTATTGCTCAATTGCTCTGCCCGCACTGCGGGCTGCCCCCTCCCCTACCCCCTCCCACCAAACAGTCTGGGGAGGGGAATTAAGATCGTCACCCCGGCATGCTTGTAGCCGGGGTCCAGTAGGGGCGTTCAAGTGGAGTGGTCCCCCGGACTAAAGTCCGGGGCTCCCTCCCTCCGCAATAATATCCCGCAAATCATCTCCCCGGCCGAAGGTCCCTTCGGGAGCTGAAGCCCGGGGATTCATGCGGAGGGATTGAACGCCCCTACACCATAGCTGGATTCCGGCTTTCGCCGGAATGACGAACAGGAAGAAGAGGTGTTGGGGTGTACAGTGGGTGGTCATTGCGAGCAAGGCGAAGTGATCTTATAAGCTTGGGGGATTGCTTCGGCGCCCTTCGACAGGCTCAGGGCGCATCGCAATGACTTCTCCGCGGAAAAGTACCTGAGATACCTAAGAAGGGTTAGATTGGAATGGCCAAGAGTGGAATAAAAAGGTCTTCAGAACTTCACGCTCAGGCTGATGAGGTTCTCGGTCTCGAAATCTTCGTCCTCCCAGAACTGGGGCTGGAGGGCGTAATCCAGCGCCAGGTCCACTTTGCCAGCCTTGAAGCGGAACCCCACGCCGAAAGACAACCCTTGCGTGCTGCGGTCCTGGGAATGGGAATAGCCCAGGCGCAGGGCCAGCACGCGGCGGAACCAGTATTCGGTCCCCAGGCGCAGTGTGAGGTTGGCGTCCGGCGCGAGATAGTCCGCGTCCAGGCTGACCCGCAGTTCGTGCGGGACCTGGTTGAAGAGCGCGTAAGCCGCGCCGATCTGCGCGGTCAGGGGCAGGGGATCCTCGGCCGAGCGGAAAACCACCGGCGTGCCGAGGTTGCGGACCACGCCGCCCAGGATGAGGTCTGGCAGAAGTCTATACTGCGCGCCCAGGTCGAACGCCACGGCCGAAGTGTCCACCGGGCCCAGGGTTAAGGCCAGCACTTTGGCGTTCAGGCCCGCGCTGAACTCCGCGGAAAAAGGCAGGGCAAATGTCAGGCCGTAAACCATGTCTTTGGCCTGGACCCCGGCCTCGCCGGGCACGTTGTTGTCAATCGGCGGCTGGCCGCGATAGAGCGCCTGTACGGCCATGACCCCCAGGCCGGAGAGCGGCATGGCCGCGGTCAAAAGCTCCGTGGACAGGCCTTCCAAGCCGCTCACGTGCATCAGCAGGATTTCCACTTTTTCCAAATTATGCAGGCCGGCCGGATTCACATCGAGACTGCACAGTTCTCCGTTCATGGCCGAAAATGCGTTCCCCATGCCCGCGGGCCGCGCACCGTTGCGCTGCTGCAACACCTGGGCCCCGCTCAAGCCCGGCCCGGCGAAAGCCGCGGGCGTAAAGGCTAAAAGGGCCAGGAAAGTGACGGCTGAAAAAATCTTATTCATGAGGGCAGCACGCTCCGTATTTGTTGGTGATCGTCATTCCGGCATGATGGTAGCCGGAATCCAGGGATTTAGAGGCCAATCAATTTCACTGGATACCGGTTTACTACATACCGGTATGACGGCAGATATGAAAACCTCCCTGAGAGTATGTGTGATTATAGCCGCGCCGGCGGTCTGGAATCAACCTTTAAAAACCTCTAATATTGCTTGTCGATTTTAGTTGCCTTTCTGGGGCTTTGGAATATAATTGCTCCCAATTTATTCCGGAACAGCGCGCCTGTTCCCTACCCAATAAATCCCGATCATATCCAAAGGAGATGCCCATGCCTCTCGTCGGAAGCCAGGACCTGTTCAAGAAAGCCTATGCCGGCGGCTACGCCATCGGCGGGTTCAACGTAAACAACATGGAGATCCTCCAGGCCATCGTGGACGCGGCCCACGAGGTCCGCTCACCCCTGATCCTTCAGGTCTCGGCCGGCGCCCGCAAGTACGCGCGCCACGAGTACCTGGTCAAGCTGGTCGAGGCGGCCCTGCAGACCACGGACGTCCCGATCGTGCTCCACCTGGACCACGGCGAGGATTTCGAGATCTGCAAGTCCTGCATTGACGGCGGCTTCACCTCGGTCATGATCGACGCCTCCTCCCGCCCGTTCGCTGAGAACATCAAGGAAACCAAGAAGGTCGTGGATTACGCCCACAGCCGCGGTGTCTCGGTGGAGGCGGAGCTGGGCAAGCTGGCGGGCGTGGAGGATGCGGTCAACGTGAAGGCCGAGGACGCCACCTACACGGATCCCGGTCAGGTTAAGGAGTTCGTGGAGGCCACGGGCGTGGATTCGCTGGCCATCGCCATCGGCACCTCCCACGGCGCCTACAAGTTCAAGGGCGAGGCCAAGCTGGATTTCGACCGTCTGGAGAAGATCTCCAAGCTGGTCCCCGGGTTCCCGATCGTCCTGCACGGCGCCTCTTCGGTGCCGCAGGCCCTGGTGGACCAGTGCAACAAGTTCGGCGGGAACCTGCCGGGCGCCAAGGGCGTTCCCGAGGACATGCTGCGGCGGGCGGCCAAGAGCGCGGTCTGCAAGATCAATATTGATACGGACCTGCGCCTGGCCATGACCGCCACCATCCGCAAGGTCTTCGCGGAGAAGCCCGCGGAATTCGACCCGCGCAAATATCTCGGCCCGGCCCGCGACGCGATCCGGGAAGTCGTGAAACACAAGATCGTGAACGTGCTGGGCAGCGATCACAAGGCCTGAGCGATTATCGTCACCCCGGCATGGTCGTAGCCGGGGTCCAGACTTATCTGTAAAAAATACCTCCCTGGATTCCGGCTTTAAGCATGCCGGAATGACGAGCAATGCAATATCTTAGAACAAAGCGTTGGACGCAAAACGACAGCTGACCCATACCCGGCAGCCCGGCAGTTTTTCGCTCCTGCTCGATATCCAGCATCCGTCCCGCTCTACACACGAGGCTTTCCATGGCGAATATTTTACGCAAGTTCGAACAGCTTAAAAAACAACTGCAGGAAGGGCGGGAGCATCACTTCCACCCGACCAAAACCGTGATCCACGTCGGCTCGGCCACCTGCGAGAACGCCGCCGGCGCCGAGGAGGTCCGGGCCGAGTTCGAGAAGCTCCTTCTCGCCTCGGGCCGCGAGGACATCGTGATCCGCCAGACCGGGTGCACGGGACGCTGTTCCCGCGAACCCATCGTGGGCGTATTCGTGCCCGGGCACTTCCCTTTTAAATATGAAAAGGTCACCGTGCCCAAGGTCCAGGAAATTTTCCAGCAGCACGTGCTGGGCGGCAAGCCCGTGGTGCACCTGATCCTCGATAAAAAGACCACCAACATCTATTCGCGGGTCGTGACCTTTTCCTCCCTGTCCACTGTGTCAACCGGCCTGCCCAGCAAATGGCAGCCGCTTTTTCAGGAGCGCCTGAAAGCCCTGGGCGTGCCTGAGGACTCGGTCCGCTCTTTCACCGGCGGCTGCCTGGGCCTGTACTCGGCCGGCGAAGAGGGCGAGCGGGTCGGTATGCTGGTGTTCCCGGAAAAAGTCGTGTACGCCTTCTCCACCCAGGCGGAGCTGGACCAGATCATCCAGTCCCAATTCATGCACAACAAAGTCCACAAGCCCCTGCAGGTGCAGATTGACCCGCTGATCAACCGTTTTTTCACGCTCTATGGCGATGTGGCCTTCTTCAACAAGCAGTCGCGCCTCACCCTGCGCAACAGCGGTATCATTGACCCGGAGAGCCTCGCCGACTACATCGCCAACGACGGCTTCGAGGCCCTGGCCATGGTGCTCATCAAGGGCGATCCGAATTATGTCCTGCAGGAAGTGGAGCGTTCGGGTCTGCGGGGGCGCGGCGGCGGCGGCTACCCCACGGGCTTGAAGTGGCGCGACGCGGTCAAAAGCCAGGACCCGGTCCGTTACGTGGTGTGCAACGCCGACGAGGGCGATCCGGGCGCGTACATGGACCGCAGCGCCCTGGAAGGCGACCCCTTCAGCATTATCCACGGCATGATCCTGGGTGCGTACGCCATCGGCGCGCACCAGGGCTACCTGTACGTGCGCGCCGAATACCCGCTGGCGATCAAACGCCTGGAGATCGCCCTGGAGCAGTGCCGGCAGGCCAACCTGCTGGGCAAGAACATCCTGGACTCGGGCTTCGACTTCGACCTGGAGGTGCGGCTCGGCGCCGGCGCGTTCGTGTGCGGCGAGGAGACGGCGCTCATGTACTCCATCGAGGGCAAGCGCGGCCAGCCGCGCCTGCGGCCGCCCTATCCCACCCAGTCAGGCTTGTGGGGGCATCCCACGGTCATCAACAACGTGGAGACCTGGGCCAACGTGCCGGTCATCATCCGCCACGGCGCGGACTGGTTCGCGCGCATCGGCACGGCCAACAGCAAGGGCACCAAGGTCTTTGCGCTGGCCGGCAAGATCAAGAACTCCGGGCTGGTCGAGGTGCCCATGGGCACCACCCTGCAGGAGATCATCTACGACATCGGCGGCGGCGTGCCCGAGGGGCGCACCCTCAAGGCCGTGCAGACCGGCGGCCCCTCGGGCGGCTGCATCCCCGCCTCGCTGATCAAGACCCCGGTGGACTACCAGTCCCTGCAGCAGGCCGGCTCGATCATGGGATCCGGCGGCATGATCGTGCTCGACGACCAGGACTGCATGGTCGCCACCGCGAAATTCTTCCTGGAGTTCACCCAGGACGAGTCCTGCGGCAAGTGCGTGCCCTGCCGCGAAGGCACCCTGCGCATGCTCGAGATCCTGCGCCGGATCACCGCCGGCCAAGGCAAGATGGAGGACTTAGACAAGCTGGAACGGCTGGGGCGGCTGATCCAGAAGACCTCGCTCTGCGGCCTGGGGCAAACCGCACCCAACCCGGTGCTGAGCGCGCTCCGGCATTTCCGTGAGGAATTCGAGATCCACATACGAGAACAGCGCTGTCCCACCCAGAAGTGCTCCCAGCTGATCCGGTACGAGATCCTGGCGGACAAATGCACGGGCTGCACGCTCTGCGCCCGGCGCTGCCCGGTCCTGTGCATCAGCGGAACCGCGCGCCAGCCGCACCGGATAGACCAGGCACGGTGCATCAAGTGCGGCGAATGCTTCAACGTGTGCAAATTCGGCGCCGTCACGAAACGATAGAGGCGAACACATGAAAACCATCAAGCTGAACATTGACGGGCTGGACGTGCAGGTGCCGGAGAGCGCCACCATCATGGAGGCCGCGCAGACCATCGGCATCCACATCCCCCGGCTGTGCTACCACCCGGACCTGTCCATCGAGGGCGCCTGCCGCATCTGCATCGTGGCCGTGGACGGCGCGCGCACCTTCCAGACCTCCTGCTCCACGCGGGCGCAGGAAGGCATGAAGGTGCAGACCAACTCGCCCGAGATCCGCCAGGCCCGCAGGGACCTGATCGAACTCATTTTGGACAACCACCCGCGCGAGTGCCAGACCTGCGAACGGGACGGCCAGTGCGAGCTCCAGAACCTGGCCTACAGCCTGGGCGTGCGCGAGCGCTTGTTCGAAGGGTGGCGCAAGGAGTTCCCCATCGAGGATTCCAGCCGCTCCGTGGTCCGCGATTCAGAACGCTGCATCCTCTGCCGGCGGTGCGTGCGCGTGTGCGCCGAGATCCAGGGCGTGCACAACCTGAGCCAGATGCACCGCGGCGTGCGCACCGTGGTGACCCCGGCCTTCGAGGCGCCCATGGCCGAATCCGTGTGCATCAACTGCGGCCAGTGCATCGCCGTCTGCCCCACGGCCGCGTTCCTGGAAAAACGGTCCACCGAGGAAGTGTGGGCGGCCCTCTCCGACCCCGGCAAGCACGTGGTGGCCCAGATCGCGCCGTCCATCCGCGCGGCCATCGGCGAGGGCTTCGGCCTCGCGCCCGGCACGCCGGCCACGCACCAGACCGTCACGGCCCTGCGGCGCCTGGGCTTTGACGCGGTGTTCGACACGAATTTCGGCGCGGACCTGACCGTGCTCGAGGAGGCGCACGAGCTGGTACAGCGCATCCAGAAGAACGAACGCCTGCCCCTGCTGACGTCCTGCTCCTCGGGCTGGGTCAAGTTCCTGGAGCATTTCTACCCCGAACTGATCCCCAACGCCTCCTCCTGCCGCTCGCCCATGGGCATGCTCTCCGTGCTGCTCAAAACCTATTACGCCGAGAGCAAGGGACTGGACCCCAAAGACGTGTACGTGGTGGCGGTCATGCCCTGCACGGCCAAGAAGTTCGAGATCATCCGGCCCGAGCACTACCAGGAGAACGGCCTGCCCTACACGGACGCCGTGCTGACCACGCGCGAACTGGTGTGGATGATCAAAGCCTATGGCATTGACTTCACGAAGCTCCCGGACGGCGAGTTCGATACGCCCCTGGGTTTCTCCTCGGGCGCGGCCGACCTGTTTGGCACCACGGGCGGCGTCATGGAGGCAGCCCTGCGCACGGCCGTGGAAACCCTGACCGGCCAGCCGCTCCCCAAGATCGAATTCACCGAGGTCCGAGCCGTGGAGGGCCTGAAGGAAGCCACGCTGGAAGTGGCGGGCCTGAGCCTCAACGTGGCCGTGGCCAATGGCCTGACCAACGCCAAGACCATTCTGGAAAAGGTGAAGGCCGGCGAGAAACCCTACCACCTCGTCGAGATCATGGCCTGCCCGGGCGGGTGCATCGGCGGCGGCGGGCAGCCCTATCCGCCCGAGGGCCGCTACGTGCTGGATCACGAGATCTACCGCCTGCGCGCCCAGGCCTTGTACACGATCGACGCGGCCAAGTCCGTGCGCAAGTCACACGATAATCCGTTCATCCAGGAACTCTACGCCAAATTCCTGGGGAGCCCGGGTAGCGAGAAGGCCCACCGCCTGCTGCACACGCGCTACACGCCCCGCGAGCCGAGAGGCATCAAATGACGACCGAGACCGCCCAAACCTTGGACCCGCAGATCGTCGCCTACATCGAGGCCTGCCGCAAGCAGCCGCACCCCGAGAGCCACCTCATGTCCGTACTGCACCGCGTGCAGGAGCGATACGGATTCCTGTCGCAAGAGCACATGCACGAAGTGGCCCAGCGCCTGCAGGTCCCGGCCTCAACGGTCAGCGGCGTGTCCACCTTTTACCACTTTTTCCGGCTCAAGCCCCGCGGCAAATGCGCCATTTCGGTTTGCCTGGGCACGGCCTGTTTCGTAAAGGGCGCGGATAAGATTTTGGAGGCGTTCCAATCCGAATTGGGAATCGAGCTGGGCGAGACCACCTCGGACGGTTTGTTCTCCCTGGAGAACACCCGTTGTCTGGGCGTGTGCGGCTTGGCGCCCGTGGTGACGATCAACGACAAGGTGTACAGCCAGGTGACGCCCCAGCAGGTGCCCGACCTGCTCAACCGCGTGCGCGCCGAGATCGCCGGCCAGACCGAGACAGCGCCGGCATAAATTTCCCGTAAATAAAAAAGCCCGCCCTCGCAGGAGGGCGGGCTTTTTTATTTTAAATCGCACGTCATACCGGCGAAAGCCGGTATCCAGTGGCTTTGCCTCTGAAAAAATCCTTTCACTTCCTCTGGACCCCGGCTACAAGCATGCCGGGGCGACGATCAGATGAATATCAATCCCCTGAGAACAATTCCTTCAATCGCGGGTTGCGCCGATCCTTGTCCGAGAGAATGAACGGCACGCCCGGATCCGGCCAGGCAATGCCGATGTCCGGGTCATTCCACAGCAGGCCGCCCTCGTGGTCCGGCGAGTAAAAATCCGTGGCTTTGTAATGCACTTCCGTGGTTTCCGCGAGCGCGCAAAACCCGTGGGCAAAACCCGGCGGGATATAGAGCATGGCCCTATTTTCCTCGCTCAGCGTTTCAGCCACCCAGCGGCCGTAAGTCGGCGACCCGCGCCGGATGTCCACGGCCACGTCGAAGATCGCGCCCCGCAGGGCGCGCACCAGCTTGCCCTGGGCTTTGGGTTCGCGCTGGAAGTGGAGCCCGCGCAGCACGCCTTTGGCCGAGCGGCTGTGGTTGTCCTGCACGAAATTCACGCCCAGCCCGTGCGCCGCGAATTTAACCTGGTGGTAGGATTCCATGAAGAACCCCCGCTCATCCGCGAAGACGCGCGGTTCGATCCGGATGACCTCGGGTAACGCCAGGGGGGTGAATTTCACGAATAAGGGCCTCTCGAGGGGGAATGATCAATTGAGCGACAGTTCCCAGTTCTCTTCCAGGGGCATGGTGAACTGGAGACCGATAAAATTTCTATCGTCCTTGACCCGCGACCACACGACCAGGCCCCGGCCTTCCCAAACCTGCCGGTCCTCATCCAGCAGGAACGCCAGGTCCACGGTCGTGCCCACCGGGAGGTTCTGGTCGGTCTCGACCATGGCGCCGCCGGTGGAAATATTGCGGACCGTGCCGAAGAAATCCTCTTCCTGCTCCGGGTCCACGGTCTGGCGGGCGACGAGGTAACAGGCTACCCGCTCGAATTTCCTTCTCTCAATGGTCATGGCGGATGAATTATATCACAGGTTTGCGCCGCTGACCCGTACGATTATTGATTTGACCAGGCTCGCGTCGAGCAGATACAATGTGCCCCATGAACATCGTCTGGCTGGCCCTGATTGCGGCCGCGGTCCTGACCGCGATTTTCCGCGGCACCATGCCCGCGGTGTCCAACGCGATTTTCGCTTCCGCCAAGTCGGCCGTGGAGCTCTCGCTCGGCCTGGTCGGCGCCATGACCCTGTTCCTGGGCTTGATGCGCGTGGCGCAGGACGCCGGGCTGGTGCAGGCGCTGGCCAAAGCCCTGCGTCCGCTGTTTAAATGGCTGTTCCCGGAAGTGCCCCGCGACCACCCGGCCCTGGGCGCCATCGCCCTCAACCTGGGCGCCAACATGCTGGGGCTCGGTGACGCGGCCACGCCCATGGGCCTTAAGGCCATGCAGGAATTACAGGCGCTGAATCCGGAACCGGAAACCGCGACCGACGCCATGTGCACTTTCCTGGCCTTGAACTCCAGTTCCGTCCAGATTATCCCGGCCCTGGTCATCGGGTTGCGGTCGGCCGCGGGCTCCCAGAACCCATCCGAAATCATCCTGGCGGCGGTTATCGCCACCACGTGTTCCACGGTGGCGGCCGTTCTCGCCGCGAAAGCCTTCGCCCGCCTGCCGTATTTCCGCCGCAGCCGGCCGGCCCCGGAGCCGCGGCATGATTAAAGAGTTTTTGAACGCCGCTTCGAGTTGGGTCGTGCCCCTGCTCCTGCTCGCCATTCCCCTGTACGCGTACGCGGCCCGGCGGATCAGGGTTTATGAAAGTTTCATCGAGGGCGCCAAGGAGGGGTTCTGGATCGGCGTGCGCATCATCCCCTATCTGGTCGGCATCCTGGTGGCGATCGGCATGTTCCGGGCCAGCGGCGCCATGGACCTGCTGGCGGCCGGACTCGCGCCCCTGATCGGCTGGACCGGTTTTCCGCCCGAGGCCCTGCCTGTCGCCATTATGCGCCCCCTTTCCGGGTCCGGCACGCTGGGCCTGATCTCCGACATTTTTAAGACCCTGGGGCCCGATGGGTTTGTGGGCCGGCTGGTCAGCGTGATCGAAGGCAGTACGGAAACCACCTTTTATGTGCTGGCAATTTATTTCGGGTCCGTGTCCATCCGAAAAACCCGCCATGCCCTTCCCGCTTCCCTGCTGGGGGACCTGACCGGCGTCGTGGCGGCTTACCTTGTTTGCCGGCTGCTGTTCTGATATGACCACCCGTTTCCTGCGCCCGCAACGCCTTCTGCCCGGCGACTGGGTGGCTCTGCTCTCCCCCGCTTCGCCGCCGAAGACCGCCGCGTTACTTCGCCTGGGCCAGCGCCGCCTGGAACAGGCCGGCTACCGCGTAAAGGCCGGCTTGCACGCCGGTGCGCGGCGCGGATATCTCGCCGGCACGGACCAGGCGCGCGCCCGGGATTTGCTGCAGGCCTTGCGCGATCCGGTGGTGAAAGCCGTGTTCTGCGGGCGCGGGGGCTACGGCGTTTCCCGTCTGCTGGAGCATATCCGTCCCTCGGACCTCAAGATCAGGCCGAAGATCATCGTGGGATTCTCCGACATCACCCTGCTGCACCTGGCCTGCCAAAAAGCCGGGCTGGTCAGTTTTTGGGGCCCCATGCCCGCAACCGCGGCGGGCCTGACGCCGTATTCCCTGACCTGGCTGCGGCGCGCGCTGGAATCGCTCCGTCCCCTGGGCCGCATCCCGCTCGCCGGGCCGGTGATTCGGCGCGGCCAAGCCGAGGGACGGCTCACGGGCGGAACGCTGACCCTGCTCGCGGCCAGCCTGGGAACGCCTTACGCGGTGGAAACCAAGGGCCGGATCGTTTTTTTAGAGGACGTGGGCGAGGAGCCGTACCGCGTGGACCGCATGCTGACCCAACTGCTGGCGGCCGGGCGGTTGAGGGACGCGGCCGGCATTGTGCTCGGCCGCTTCGCGCGCTGCGCGCCCAAGGACCGGTCCTTGCGGCCCAGCCTGACCTTGCGGGAGATCTTCGCGGACCGGCTGGGTGGGCTGGGCATTCCGGTGGTCGGCGGTCTGGCCATCGGACACATCCCTAACCAGGTAACCTTGCCTTATGGAATCAAAACCAGGCTGGACGTAAAACGCAACAATCTGGAGATCCTGGAACCCGCCGTCGTCTAGTTCTCAGCATCACCCTCTCGCTTGTGAAGGCCCCTTGACGTAGATCGTCATTCCGGCATGATTCTAGCCGGAATCCAGGGATCTTGACCGTACCGTTCCTCCTGGACCCCGGCTACGAGCACGCCGGGGTGACGTATCATAAAAATCCATAGGCAAAATGACGGCAAGCATCCGCGGGAGAGGATAATTTGAATTCCTATTCCTTTTCCCGGGTGTTCCACTTGAAGGACGCGTAGAAAGGATCGTAGCTGGAAAAAGCGGTGATGAGGAGGTACAGCGCGAGCAAGATGAGAAAACCGTTCAGGCCGCTCCGGGGTTCGCGGGTCATGCCGATCAACCCGAAAAGCGTGCCCAGGAAAAAGCGCACGCCTTTGTCAACAACGCCGATGTTCTTGTTCATTTGATGACGGCGACGCGGAACCGTTTGTGGAACTTGCGGGCGTTCACGATCACGATATACACGCCCGACGCCACCACCTCGCCGCTGTCATTGCGCCCATCCCAGGTTGGAACCACGCCCCGGGTGACCGGCTGGTCCTTGGCCAGTTCGCGGACCAGAATGCCGCTCTGGCTGTAGACGCGGATGGTCGTCTCTCCATGCAGGGTGGTCAGGTTTTGAATTTCCAGGGTCTGGCCTGCAAGGGGATTGAAGGAATTATGGTTCAGGGAGACCCGCAAATTAAAGACCTCGGTGGCGGTCGGCGTCACGGTCGCGGTCGGCGAGATCGTGAAGGTCGGCGAGATCGTGGGGGATACGGTGATGGTCGGCGTCATGGTAAACGTCGGGCTGGCGGTGCGGGTGGCCGTAAAAGTAGGCGAAGCCGTCATGGTCGGCGTATCGGTCGGCGTATCAGTCGGCGTGGCGGCAAAAACCGGGACGGTCAGCGCCAGGATGGTTCCCAGCGCGGCGAACAAGCGCAGCATGAGTCACCTCAAACCAGGAATGGAGCCAGTATAGCGGGTCAGCCGGGCAAAATCAATGCCGAAGAACACACTCACGGATCGGGCGTGAGGGAAAATTCGTATTCCTCGGTCTCGCGCAGGCGCCAGTCCTCATCGTTGTTTTTCAGTCCGTATCGTTTCTCGACGCGCAGGCGCCCGTCCTGGGGCCGGCCGGGTCCTGCCAGAAAGCGGACGTCGCCCGCGATCAGGAATTGGCCGCCTTCGAAACGCGCGCCGCCCAGGTGTTTCAGCCCCACCAGGCTTCCCAGCGCGGTCAGGTCTTCGCCGCTGAACGCCAGCCGGTTTTCCAGTTTCAGCACCAGCGCTCCACGCCGCGATGACGCCAGGGTGAAACGCGTGGCCGCGGGCCGGTCCCACTCCGAAGCGGCCGGCCGTTCCGGAGCCGCGGCAGACCAGCTCTCGCCCACGACGACCGGACGCGGCGGCAGGATGGCGGCCATGACCGGCGGGATCTTCAGGCCGCGGATCAGGCGTTCGCCCAGCACGCGGTTGGTCAAGAGCAGCCTGACCAGTTCCTGGTTGAACCCGCCTCCCTGCCCTTCTGCCGGCGCCTCGGACCCGAGCGGCAGGATGACCAGCCGCGCCAGCGGCTGGCGGATCACCTGCGCGTAGCGGAGCCAGCCTTCAGGACCGAGATACTTTTCCAATGACAGCGTGTCCCCGTACCAGACCAATTCCCCGGATTCCTGCCCCAGTTCCGCCCGGAATTTCCCAAGAGGATCGTGGCTGCGCAATCGCACGAGCATGAACTCCAGCTGCAGCTGCCCGGGCTCGGGCCCGGGCAAGACCCGCAGAAGAAACGTCGCGTGAATGTCCAGGCGGGAGGTTTCGCTGGAAAAGACCTGGCCGCGGTGGGCTTTCTCCAGCTTCCGCTCCAGGGTGTATTCGGCTTCGACCCGGTAGCGGCCGCCGTCCGCGAAGCGGTAGGCAAGGGGGCGGGGTTGTTCGGACGGCGCGGGGCCGCAGGCGGCGGCCAGCAGCCAGCATAAGCAGGCCAGCCAGGTTCGGTTTGGTAGGCGCATGGAACGGTCCATTTTGGAGGAAATGAGCGCGGGCGCGGAAAGAACGGACGGACGTCCCGCGGACCGCCGGAGGATCACCCCCGGCGATCCGCGGAGGACGCCTACTGTTTTTCGAAGCTATCCTTGCCGGCTCCGCAATCCGGGCACACCCAGTCCGCGGGCAGGGCCTCGAAGGGAGTGCCAGGTTCGACGCCGTTCTCGGGATCGCCCTTGGCGGGATCATACACATAACCACAAACCGTGCAAACGTATCTGTCCATTTCCGTCGTCTCCTTTATGTTCTTTTCGACCGCTGTTACTGCTTAAAATTGATCAGGGGCACGGCCCCTTCGCCCAGCATGGTCTCGGGCAGTTTGCCGTCCCATTTTTTGATCCACTCCATCGCCACGATGTCCTTGGTGAGCTGCAACCGGATCAGCCGCTGCTTTTCGGCTTCACCCTCGGCTTCCAGGATCGTCCGCTGTTTAAACTGCTCGGCCTGCCGTTTCTGATACTCGGCGGTCTTGATTTTCTGCTCCTCGATCTGTTTCTGCTCCACGACCCGGTTGAATTCCGCGGAAAACGTAATGTCCGTCAAATTCACGTCCTCCAGAACAATGTCGTAGAGCAGGAGCTTTTTGCCGAGGGTCTCGGTGATGACCGCCTTGAGCTTGGGCCTTTCCACGATGATATTTTCCACGGGAAACAGCGCGGTGCCAGCCTTCACCGCCTCTTGAATGGACGGTTCAATGACCTTGCGTTCAAAGTCCACGCCCACTTCCTGGAAAAGTTTGGCCACTTTTTCGCCGTCCAGATGGTAATTCACCACGGTCCGGACATTGACGGACTGCAAATCCTTCGAGGCGCCGTCGCTGGCGCGTTCGAGTTTCTGGGTCTTCACGTCGAACTTGACCACGACTTCAATGCCAGGGATCCGGAAATTGAGCCCTTCCTGCATGACCCGCTCTTGCACGCCGGTGAAGCGGGAGAAGACCACGCCGCGCTCTCCGGCGCCGATAATGACGATCGGGTTCAGCAGCAGCAGCACCAGGACCACCGCGCCCAGGCCCAGCAGCCGGCTGGTCCGCTTCCAGGATTCCACCCCCGCGCTCCGCTTCATTTCGTATTCATCCATGACCTGGCTCCTTTTCCGCCGCCCTAAACGCGGCCGTTGAGTGATGGTTAGTATATGGAAAGACGGAAGTAAGTCAACCGCAATCGGAAGGACGTGTTCGTGAAGCCGGCGGCCGCGCCTGTCGAGGCGGCAGGCACCACGTCCCTCTCGACAAGCTCGGGGACCTGGCACCCCAAAAAACTACGGTTTCTTCTCGGCCGCCTTTTTCTGCGCAGGGTCCACCACGGAAAGCAGGTACTTTTGGGGATGGAAATAGGCCCGCGCGGCCTGGGTCATGGCTTTGAAGGTCACGGCGCGGATGGCTTCGGCGTGCGCCCGGCGGTAGTTGGCGCCCAGACCGTGGTATTCGACCTCGCGGTTCAGGTAGGCCAGGCCGCTGTTGGTCTCGAGGCTCAGGGCCAGTTCGCCCACCAACTGCTCCCGCGCGTCATCCAGCATCTGCTCGGTCACGAGCCCGTCCTGGATCTTCGTGATCTCGGCCAGGGACAGGTTGACCGCCTGGTTCACTTTCGCCGGGTCAGCCTGCAGAAAAAGGCACCAGGGGCGCGCGCCGCGCGAGAGTTTGAACATGGAATAAATGCCGTAGGTCAGGCCGGCGCGGTCGCGGACCTCGCGCATCAGCTGGCTGGAGAGGCCGCCGCCGCCGAGCACCTGGTTGGCCACGAACGCCGGGTAGTAGTCCGGGTCGAGGCGGCGGAGTCCTTCGTGCCCCAGGACCACTATACTTTGCTGTTTGCCGGGAAGTTCCAGCCGCCGGGTTTTGGTTTCAGCCACTTTGGGCATGACGGCAGGTTCGGCCGGCTTCCAGTCCGCTGAAGCCGCGCCCCAGGAGCCGAAGAGCCGTTCCACGCTTTGGCGAACCTGCTCGGGGTCCACGTCGCCGGCCAGCGAGAGGATCATGCCCTGCGGCCGGATCTGCTCCCGGTGGTACTGGCGAAGGTCCTCGCGGCTGACGCGGTTGAGCCCGGCTTCGGCGGTGATCAGACTGCGGGTCATGGGGTTTCCTGCCCCGTAGGCCAGCTCCGTGAATCCCTGCCAGGCCTGCAGCTCCGCGCTGTCCTTGGCCACCAGGCTGTTGGTCAGCAGCTGTTCCCGCGCCCGGTCCAGCTCCGCCTGGGGAAAACTGGGCGCGGTCAGGCATTCAGCCAGCTGGCCCAGCACCAGATCCAGGTCTTCCCGCAGGGCTTCGCCGCTGAAATTGAGCTCTTCGAGCCGGACGCCGAAGGCGAGGCGGGCGCCCTTGAACTCCAGGGCCGTGGCCAGCTCCCGCGCGCTGTGCCGGTCCGTGCCGCGGTCCAGCAGGTGGGCGTGCAGGAAAGCCAGGCCGGGCTTGTCCGCCGGCTCCTGGAGCAGGCCGCCCCGGATCAGGCCGGAGAGAACGAACATGGGATTTGCGGAATTACGTTCGACCAGGAGCGTCAAACCGTTGGGCAGTTGGAAACGCCGGCAGGCTTCGGCTTTTCCCGCCGCGCGGCTGCCGCCGGCCCCGCGCCTGGGCGCGGCCTGCGGCCACGCGGCTTCCACGTCCGGTTGATCCCGGGGCGGCAGCCAATGAAGCTGTTCGGGCGGAGCGGGCGCCAGCGGACCGGCGGGTTCGCCGGGCAAAGGCTCGAAATGCCCCACGGTCATTTTTTCGGCCTGCAGGTATTTCCTGGCCACGGCCTGGACCTGTTCACGCGTGACCTCGGCCACATTCTGCGGATACTTGTCCAGCAGGCGCCAGTCGCCGGCCACGGTCTGGTAAAATCCCAGGAGCATGGCCTGGTCGGTCAGGCTGTCCTTGGCGTAAACCAACTCCGCGCGGGTCTGGTTGACGGAACGCTGAAACTCCTCGACCTCCAGCAGTTGGGTCTGGGCGCGCTCGAATTCCACCAGCAGGGCTTTTTCCACGGTCTGCGGGGCAACACCCCGCTGGCACACGGCGACAAAAGTCCAGTAACCGGGTTCAACCATCTCCAGCGGCCCGGCGCTCACCGAGGCCGCCAGGCCTTCCTCCACCAGCGCGCGGTACAGGCGTGAGGCCTTGCCCTTGACCAGGGCGTCGTTCAGCACGGTCAGCGGATAGTGATCCGGGTGGCCGGCGGAAGGGATCACGATGTTCACCCGCACCAGCCCGGCCGGCCCATGATCGGTCAGCCGCACGCGGCGTTCGCCCTGCTGCCCCTCCGCCGGGGCGGCGGCTGCCGTGGGGGCGGGCTTGGCCCGCAGCGGACCGAAGCTGCGCAGGATCAGATAACGCAGGCGCTCTGGATCGAAATCGCCCACCACCACCAGGGTGGCGTTCGCGGGCTGATAATGCGCTTGATAGAATTGCTTCAGTTGTTTGACGGTCAGCGCGGCCACTTCATGGCGCCAGCCGATCACCGGGCGCCGGTAGGGATGATTCAGCCAGGTTTGGGCGTTGACGAGCTCCCGCAGGCGCACGTCCGGATGATTCTGGTACCCGTCGAGCTCCGAAAGGATCACGGTGCGCTCCTGCTCGAACTCCTGGGGGTCCAGCAGGGCGTTCACCATGCGGTCCGCCTCGATCTTAAGCGCCAGCTCCAGGTATTCGGACGGAACGGTCTCGTAGTACGCGGTGTAATCGTGGCTGGTAAAGGCGTTCTGCTGGCCGCCGGTCCTTCCGATCAGCCTCGCGATCTCCCCTTTGCCGTACTGTTTGGTGCCCTTGAACAGCATGTGCTCGAGAAAATGCGCCAGACCGGATTGGCCGGCGGGTTCCTGCCGGCTGCCCACCCGGTACCAGACGTATACCGAAACCACCGGCGCGTGGCGCAGGGGTTTGGAGATGACGCGCAAACCGTTGGGGAGCTGGTAGTCTTGCACCGTTTCGGTCATGGTTGCCTCGCTTCCTTGCATCAGGGTGCCGCCCAAGAAGAGCGCCGCCAGAACGCCGCCCGCTGATTTCCAGTTCATAGGTGCCGCTCCTTTTGCCCCCGGCAGGCCGCCCGGGGCGCCGATTCCTACCTTGCGTCTGCGGCAGGGCAGGGTGCGACATCCCCGCTGCCGGAGATCAACAATTTTTCTCCTGCGCAGGGGTGGTCAGTAAAGATAATTGGTGGTCTGGCGCGGCCGGCCGGGCCGCTTCGTCAAAGAGCCGGATACGTCCGTACACGCCGTCGTAGCCGGGCACGGCCGAGACCGCGCCGCGGCGCATGCGCCCCAGCGCTTCGGCCACGCGGACGCCGGCCAGTTCGGCCACGTGATCCTCCGGCGTGAACAGCAGGATCTCCAGTTCACTGCTCCCTTCTTCCACCAGCCGGTCCCAGATCTTTTTCACACCTTTGCACGCCGGGGTCCTGCCCAAGGCTTCGGCGACGATTTCGTCCAGGGGGATCAGGTGGACGCTCGGCACGGCCTTCTCCGGCACAAACCCGGCCGGGCGGTCGGCCAGCTGGTCCACCCGGGAAGCCACGCCGCCGGTGAACGGCTTGCGGCACACCGGACAGCGCCCGCCCAGCGCGCGGTATTCTTCCGGCGACACGGACCGGCGGCAGGCGCCGTGCCCGGGCCAGTGGTATTTTCCTTCTTCGGGAAAAAACTCGACCGTGAAGCGGAAACGGTCGCGGTCCTGCCGGCGCAGGACCGTCCCGAGATCCTGCCAGGTCAAGGGACCGTGGAACACGTTGCATTCGCGGCCGAGGCGGCTCGGCGAATGCGCGTCGGAATTGGAAACCAGGGCCACGCGGTCGAGCTGGGAAAGCCGCCAGTTCATCTCCGGGTCCGAAGACAGGCCGGTCTCCACCGCGGCCAGAAATCCGGTCTCCTCCTCAAAACATTCCTCCAGCGAGTCGAATCCCGACCGCTCGCCCAGAACCGAAAACCAGGGCGTCCAGATGTGGGCTGGAATGACCAGGGTCTCCGGGTCAATCTCCCGCAGGAGCCGGCAGAGGTGACGCGCCGAGAAGCCGAAAATCGGCCGGCCGTCCGAGGCCACGTTGCCGCGGCTGGCGAGCGCGCGGTTGATCTCCCGGGCTGATTCCAGCGAACGCGCCAGAAACAGCATATGCACCCGCCGGGTTTTCCCGGCCTGCTTGTAAATGTGAGAGGTCTCCGCCGACAGTACGAACCGCACGTCCGGCTCCGCGCCGCGGAGACGGTAGAAGCCGCTCGCGTCCGCTTCCAGCTGCTCGTTGAGGAGCCGGAAGTATTCCGGATGGGTAAAATCCCCGGTGGCAAGCAGCTGCAGGCCTTTGCGCCGTCCCCAGTAATGGAGGCTGGAGACTTCCATCTGGCTGGAAGTGGCGCGGGAAAATTTAGAATGGAGATGAAGGTCCGCGAACACCAGCGGCTTCGGCTGAAGGCCGAGGTCCGCCACCCGCCCCGCGGCCGGCACGGAGGGAAGCCGGTTCACTGCCACCTGGCTTCGAAACTGCAAACGCGCGCACCCTGCTTGCGGCACTGCACGATTTTGGTATCCACGTTCTTGCCGCCCGAAGCTTCCAGCATGCCCCGGATCCAGCCGCTGACCGCGAGACAGTGCTCGTGGATAGGGGTGTCGAAGTCGCTCAGGGCCACTTGAACGCGCCCTTTTTCCAGCACGTCAACCTGAAGCTGGCCGGAATCATAGTAACGGCTCCAGACCTGCGCCGCGCGCTGGATGACGAATTCGGGAGAGCCGAATTTAAAAAAGATTTTATAGATGCCGCGCACGGCCTCATGGGCGGATTGGCGCCCCATTTCCAGGATCAAGGCGCCATCGCCGCGGCCTTTCACCTGGTCAAGCGCGCGGCTGATGTCCACCAGGTACTGCAGGGGGTACCACTGGCTGGCAAAAGCCCCGAGTTCCAGCAGTTGATTCAGTTCCTCCGACAAGAGCGCCTTGACCTGCCCTTGCTGTTCGGGCGTGCATTGATCGCGGAGAAAATTCACTCTCGCCACCAGGGCGCTGCCTTTCACTTTAGCCATCTTCCATCCCTCCGTCTTCGGCCGGGGATCAATCCCAGCGGGCCGTGATTTCGCAGTACGGGGCGCCTTTGCGCCGGCATTTGCTCATTTCCGCGCGGACGTTTTTCCCACCCGAGAGTTCCAGCGTGCGGTGCACCCAGCCCAGCACGGACAGGCAGTGCTCCTCCGTGGGCGATTCCACGTCCGTAAGTAAAACCCGGACATCCTTGGGGGCGATCACCTGGACACTGAGCTGTCCGTTGACGAAATACTGGTTCCAGACCTTGGCGCCGCGCTGGATGATGAACTCCGGCGATCCCACCTTGTAAAAGAGCTTGTACACCCCCTTGAGGCCCTGGTCCGCCGAGTAGTACCCGAGCTTGGGGATCAGGGATAAATCGCCGATGCCCAGGACCTTGTCCAGGGCCCGGTTGAGCTCGATGTAATATTCGAAAGGGTACCATTGCCCCAGCAAGATGCCCTGGCGGAGGTCCTGCTGGAACCCGGGGCTCAGCAGGGCGATGACGCGTTCCTTTTGTGCGGGATTGGCCTTTTCCTCGAGGTATTTAACGCGGGGCATCAAGGCGGTCCCTTTGACTTTGGCCATCTGCGCGCTCCTTTCAGCTGCGTGCTTCGTGTCGCGGGAGCGGGGCGTAAATCTCGCGGTACCAGATGGTGATCCCGCGCCCGATCGCGAAAAAACCCGTGGCGGCGTACGCCAGCACGACTATTATACTGGAGAGACGCGCGGTTTGCAAAGCCGCCGGCTGGGTGGCGGAACGAAAAAAATAATCACGCAGGGCGGGCATCAGCCACCAGGACCAGACCAAGAGCCACGTCCAGCCCCCGTCCAGGAACCAGTAAAAGCGCCGCAGCGTGAGCGCCGGCTTGTCCGGCATGCGGTCCGTTCCCAGCAGCCACACCCTCAGGCCCGGCCGCGCCTCCAGCCAGGCGATGAACCCCGGCCGCAAGACCAGCAGGGCCAGGGTGGTCAGTCCCAGCCACAGCACCACGCAGGCCGCGTAGTATAGGATGGTTCCGAGGGGTAAAGGATGCACGTCCGGCTCCCTCCTAAAATATTCCGGGAATCCGGCGGCCGCACCGCGGGCAGGCGTGGGCGCGCACGGTCACGCGCCGGGTGTCGTAGCCTTGCCGGTCCACCAGGGTTTCGCCGCACTGGGGGCAATAGACCGAATCGTCGCGGGGCCCCAGGTTGCCCAGATAAACCCAGGTTAATTTCGTTTTGGCCGCGTCGCGCGCCTGCTCGAGCAGCAGCGGGGGCGTGGGCGGAGCCTCCCAGCGGTACTGGGGATAGTAGCGGGTCAGGTGCAGCGGAATCTCCGGCGACACCGAAGCCAGCCACTCCGCCAGCTCGGCGATCTGCCCGAGGTCGTCATTGGCGCCGGTCACGACCAAATGGGTGACCTCCACATGCGCCCGGGACGCGGCCGTCCGGATCGTGTCCTGCACCGGGGCCAGGCTCGCGCCGCACATCCGCGCGTAATACTCCTGCCGGATGGACTTAAGATCAATGTTCCAGGCGTCGATCAGGGGCAGCAGTTCCGCGCAGGGTTCCGGGTTAATGTACCCATTGGTCACCAGCACGTTGAGCAACCCGGCGGCGCGCACCTGCCGCGCGCAATCCCGCACGTATTCGAAATTGATCAGCGGTTCGTTATAGGTATAGGCCACGCCGCAAGCGTCCTGCGCGAGCGCCTCCTGCGCCACGGCTTCCGGGGCCAGCTCGGTGCCGTAATTTCGGCCCTGGGAAATGGTCCAGTTCTGGCAGAACACGCAGCGCAAATTGCAGCCGTACGAACCCAGCGAGAGGATCGTGGCGCCGGGTTTGACGTGGTACAGCGGTTTTTTTTCAATGGGATCCAGCGCCAGGGAAGAAATACGGCCGTAGGCTTCGGCCGTCAGGCCGCGGCCCTTGGCACGGCGCACGCCGCAGCGGCCGGTTTCACCGCGGGCGATCAGGCAGCGGTGGGGGCAGAGCCCGCAGCGGACAGCATCACCCTCCGGCTCCCAGTAACTGGCCGCGACCGCGGCACGCACTTCCCTGTCCGCGGGCATGGACCCCTACTTCTTTTTCAGGTCGGCCTGGGAGGCCACGATGTGTTTGACTTCCTCCAGAAAGGCGTTGATGTCCTTGAACTGCCGGTACACGGAGGCGAAGCGGACGTAGGCCACTTCGTCGAGATCGGCGAGTTTCCGCATCACCTGCTCCCCGATCTCCGTGCTGGGGATTTCCTTTTCCATCCGGTTCTGGATCACCTTCTCGATCTCGTCCACGGCTTGTTCGATCGTTTCCGTGGAGACAGGACGTTTCTCGCAGGCCTTGCGCATGCCGGCGACGATTTTGAAGCGGTCGAACGGTTCACGCCGGTTGTCCTTCTTGACGACCACCGGCAGGGTATCTTCCACCTGCTCATAGGTGGTGAACCGCTTCCCGCACTGCAGGCACTCCCGCCGGCGGCGGATGGCCAATCCGTTTTTACTGGTGCGGGAATCCACCACCTTGTCTTCCTGGTAGCTGCAGAACGGGCATTTCATCTGGAGGCACCCCTTTCTCCTGCAACGCTAAACAAACCGGATCATGCCGAACCGAAAGGCTTCTCCTGGCGTTGTTGAATCTCGTCCCCTTGCGGGGATTTTCCCGCAACCGACCAAAAACCCCGTTGGCCGCCGATGCGAGGCTATTTCGTGGTCCCCTGGTTCGAAAGCCGCTCGAGCTTGTCCCGCAGTTCGGCCGCCCGCGGGTAGTTCGGAGCCTGCTCAAGAATATACCGGTATTCCTTCGCGGCTTCAAGCCCCAATCCCTGCTGTTCCCGGATCAGCGCCTTGTTCAGCCTGGCCTCGAGGTACTGCGGTTTGAGCTTCAGCGCCTGGTCGAAAGCCTCAATCGCGGCCTCCGGCTCTCCCCGCCGGGCGCGCACGATGCCCAGGTTGCTCCAGGTGCTGGATTGGGTGTTGATGTCGCCCCGCCAATTCCTGATCGTCGCGCCGGTGAAGTATTCGTAAGCCGCCTCCTGCTGATTCCGCACCAGGGCCAAGTATCCCTTGTAGGAATAGGGGACCGCGAAATCCGGGAAAATTTCAATCAGCCGGTCCACCTGGCGTTCGGCTTCCTCCCAGCGTTTTTGGGACAGGTGCACCGAGGCCAGGTCCAGGGCGAAATACACGTTATACGGGTCCAGGTCCGAAGCCTGGCGGCAGGCGACCTCGGCGTCCGCGAGCTTGGCCGGATCAATGAAATCCCCCCAGTATTTGTACACCCGGCCGAGGTTGTTGTAGTCATACCCGTTCAGGGGGTTCATGCCGATCGTGTGCTGGTGGACCTCGGCCGCGCGCTTCAAGATCGGCACTTTGTCCTGGGCGCGCTTGGCCGCCTCTTCCAGGGCGATGCCGTATTTCACCCAATAGATCTCGCGCTGCGGGGCCAGGGCCACGGCCCGTCCCATCTCGGCCACGGCCGGTTCCGGAAATCCCCGGGCCAGGAAGACCATGCCCCGTTTGAAGAACACGTCGCTGCTCCATGCCCGCAAGGACAGCAGGCCCAGGGTCAGGAAGACCGCGCAAACGCCGAGGAACAGCGCCCAGCGCCGGGCCGGCACCGCGGCCAGCGCGAAACGCTCCTGCGGCCGTGGAAGACCGGCCAGCGGATTCTCATCGGAGGCCAGCGCCGGGCCCAGCGCGAGCAGGAACCAGAAGAGCGAGCCGTAGGCGACCACCGTAAAACTGAATTGGTTCTGGACCAGAAAACCGGTCTGCGCCAGCAGGACGGCCAGGGTCCAGTGACGGCGTTCGGGAGCCGCGCGGACCAGCTGTTTTCCCATCAAGACGAAATAGGCGGCCAGCAGCCAGAGCCACGCGCCGAGCCCGAATAGGCCCGTGGTGGCGCCGATCTGAAGGAAAAAGTTATGGGCCTTCTCCGGCGTGCCGTTCCATTCCAAGCGCCAGTATTCAGCCAGCCGGTACTTGGGAAACGTGATCTGGAACGTATCCAAGCCGCTGCCCAGGAGCGGCTTATCCCGGATCATCTGCAGGGCGCTGCGCCAGATATACAGGCGGGGGGTCATCTGGATGTGCTGGAGATCCAAGGTCGCCAGCGTGCGCTGGGCCGTCACCGCCAGCGAGGCGCGCACGTTCGGCAGGGCCAGCGAGAGCCCGGCCAGAACCACGAGCAGCACCAGCCAGCGCCGGTTGCGCTGCCACAAACTGCCGGGCCGGCGGGCGTCCCAGACCAGGTAGGCCACGCCCACCGCGAGTTCCGCGACCAGGGCGTAGACCGCGCCCCGGCTTTTGGTGAAAAAAATGGCCAGCAGCATGATGAACACCGCCAGGAGCATGCCGGTCTTGACCGCGGGCCGTTCGGCGAGTAAAAACCAGATAAAGGCCAGCGGCATGGTCATCAGCAGGTAGGCGGCCAGAAAATTGGGGTTGCCGAGCGTGCCGAAGAGCCGCGTCGCCGTATAGGTGGCGGGGTTCCACTGGATGAAATCAATGCCGAAATTCTGGGCCACGCCGTAGCCGCCGGCCAGCAGGCCGGCCGCGACGATCACGGCCAGGTACTGGCGGATGACGGCAAAATTTCGCAACAGATGGTGCGCCAACAGCCACAGGAGCAGATAATTCAGGATGGTCAGGATGCCTTCGTAATCCTCGTACACGCCGAACACGCTGGTCAGCCGGTTGTTCGTGAACAGCGTCGAAAGCAGCGAGGACAGCCCCACCAGCGCCAGCGGCAGCCACAGCGCCGAGGCAGGCAGCCGCCAATCGCCGAGCAGCAGGATCTCAGCTGCCCACCCGAGCAGGGCCAGCAGGGTGAACAGGCGCAGCAGGGTCAGTTTATTGAGTTCGAATACGTCGTGGGCGTAGGTGAAAAAAACCAGCGGGACCAGCAGCAGCATGGCCATGAGCGCCAGGTTCTGGCTTTGGCGCAACCGCTGTCCCAACTCGAGACGGGTCATGTACAAGGCTCCTTCGATCCGTGCTCCCGCCATGCCACGATCGCATGGCAGGTTATGGGGCTCCACTTTATCAAATTGCGCTGGCCGGGGATATATTTTTCCCGCGCGGTTCGTTGAACTGGTTCCACCCGCGACCGGCCCGGGGCCCGATCCCGAGAGATCATCCGCCCCGCGGCGGCCGGAACGGCCGCGGCCGGCGCTTTTTCATGCCGCCAATCCAGGCAATCGCATCCACAATACGTTCGGCGGCGCGGCCATCCCCGAAGGGACAGGCGCGGCGACGGCGCGCACTCGGCCGGCGCAGGTAGCCGCTGACCGCCCGGACGATCGCGTCCTGTTCCAGGGGCAGCAGACGGGCGCCGGCTTGCAGGGCTTCGGGGCGTTCGGTCACGCGCCGCAGCACGAAAGCCGGCACGCCGAACACTGGCGCCTCTTCCTGGATGCCTCCGGAGTCGGTCACCACGAGCCGCGCCTGGGACAGCAACCGGATGAACTCCGCATAGGGCAATGGCGGCACCAGCTTGAGGTTCGCGGGCGGCCGCCGCAGTTCGGCGCGGACGGCGCGGCGCACGGCTGGATTGCGGTGAACCGGAAAGACGAATTCCTCCTCCGGATGCCGCCGGGCCAGCACGCGCAGGGCGCGGCAAACCGCGGCCAGCGGCCGGCCGAAATTTTCGCGCCGGTGCGCGGTGACCACCACCAGCCCGCGCGGGGCCGGGGTTGGGCGGGTTCGCACGGAGCGGAGGGCGTCCACCACCGGGTTGCCGGTCACGAAGATCCGGCCGGCCGGCACGCCTTCGGACAGCAGGTTCCCGGCCGCCCAGGGCGTGGCGGCAAAATGCCAGGTGGCGAGCAGGGAGACGACGCGGCGGTTGGCTTCCTCGGGAAAAGGGTTGTCCATGCGATAGGTGCGCAGGCCGGCCTCCACGTGCCCCACGGCCACGCCCTGGTAAAAAGCGGCCAGCGCGCCGGCCAGCGTGGTACTGGTGTCGCCTTGCACCAGCACCAGGCCGGGACGGAAACGGCGCACCAACCGCGCGCACCCCTCCAGCGCCGAAGCGGTCAGGGCCGGAAGCGTCTGACCGGCCCGCATGAGATCGAGGTCCGCATCCGGGCGAAGATCCATGAAGCGCAGCACCTGGTCCAGCATGTCGCGATGCTGTCCGGTCACGGCGACCACGGTTTTAAACCGCCGGGGTTCGGCGCGCAGACGGCGGATCACCGGCGCCAGTTTGATGGCTTCAGGCCGGGTGCCGAAAATACACAGCACGGTCAGGGGGTTGGGGTTCACAGCCACCACACGATGAGCACCCCGGCCAGGCCGAGGAGCAGGGATAGCGCGAAAATCAGGGCCACCGCCGCGCCGGGCGCAAAACCCTGGGCCAGCAAATAATGGTGGCCGTGCCGGTTGTCCGCCTTGGAAATGGGCAACCCGCGCCGCCACCGCCGCACTGTGACCTGCGCGGCGTCGGCCAGGGGCCAGGCCATGGCCAGCGCGACCAGCCAGGGCACGGCCGGAGATGCGCCGGGCCTGAGCAGGAGCAAGGCCGAGGTCCCGAGCGTCAGCCCCAACAGGGCCGACCCGGCTTCTCCCAAAAATATTTTCGCGGGATGCCGGTTGAAGCGCCAAAATCCGAGCCCTGCGCCGGCCGCGGCCGCGGCCAGCACCGCGGACAGCTGAAACTGATAGGCTGCGGACAGATCCGTCGCGGACAGGGCCAGCCGCCACGCCCCCAGGCACAGCCAGACCCCGGCGAGAAAAGCCTGACTGCTGGCCAAACCATCCAGGCCGTCAATGAAATTGAAGGCGTTGGTGACCACCAAGAGCCAGAACCAGGCCAGTAAAAACCCCGCCCAGGGCCACAGGGACACGGCGCTGAACGGCCAGACCCAGCAGACTTCCAGGCTGAATCCGGCCGCCAAGACAAACCCCGTGGACAACAGCTGGGCGGACAGCTTGACCTTGGGCGGCAGGGGACGCCAGTCGTCCCACAACCCGGCAAGCACGAGCACGCCGGCCGCGGCCAGCAGCCATCCCATGCGGTTCCCCAGCCAGTCCTGGCGGTAAGCCCCCAAGGCCCGGCCGGCCGGCGTCCACGCCAGCGCGGCCACCACGCCCAGCACCAGGCCGCCGGCCACCGCGATGCCGCCCCACAGAGGCGTCAGGCTGCGGTGCCGCTTGCGCTGGCGGTCAGGCCGGTCCAGCACCTGCAGGCGTTCGGCCAGACGCCGCGCCGGCGGGGTCAGCAAAAAGGTCACGGCCGCGGCCAAGGCCAAGGCAACCAAGCTGGTCAGCATGCCGCCCCCAAGGAGTTTAGGCCATTAACCATTCTTATGGCCTAAACTCCAGAGCATTTGAGATGAGAGAGTAGAAATTAGACATCACGACTCAAATGCGGTCTGTTTTCTACTATCTACTCTCGAAAATGGATTCGCCGCTCATGCTCCAGAGCATTTGAGATGAGAGAGTGGAAATGAGATAAAGCAACTCAAATGCGGTCTACTTTCTACTACCTACTCTCAAAAATGGTTCGTGTTTTAGAATCATGAGGTTTGTATTTCGTCACCGACCGGCCCGGATCATGCTTTGGGCGCATCGAAATGGACCAGCTCGACACCCGCCTCCCGCAGCATGGAAAGCGAGAGCTCATCGGGATAAGGCCCCTCGTACTTGATGACCTTGATGCCGGCGTTGATGAGCATTTTGGAGCAGATGACACAGGGCTGGGTCGTGCAGTAGAGCGTGGCCCCCTCGATGGAAATGCCGTGGACCGCGGCCTGGATAATGGCGTTCTGCTCGCCGTGAAGGCCGCGGCAGATTTCGTGCCGTTCGCCCGAGGGAATGTTGAGCTGCGTCCGCAGGCATCCGGTCTCGGCGCAGTGTTTCAAGCCCCGGGGCGGGCCGTTGTAGCCGGTGGCGATGATGCGCTTGTCCTTGACCAGAAGCGCGCCCACGGCGCGGCGCAGGCAGGTGGCGCGCTTGGCCACCAGATGGGCGATCTGCATGAAATACTCATCCCACGACATCCGCGGATCGGATGCGGGCGGATGAACGGTCATGCGGCGGCCCCCACGGGGAAGCGGCGGCACAGCGCGCGGACTTCTTCCCGGACCCGCGCGGGAGGGGTGGCGCCCCGCAGGGTGCGGGTGATCATATCCGCGATCTGGGTAATTTCCGCCTCGCGGAGCCCCTGCGTGGTCAGGGCGGGCACGCCCAGGCGCAGGCCGGAGGTCACGCGCGGTCCCCGGGGATCGTTGGGAATGCCGTTTTTATTGGCGTTGATGCCGGCCTCTTCCAGGCGCGCCGCGGCTTCGGCGCCGGTCAGGTTTTCCCGGCGCAGGTCAATGAGCACCAGATGGTTGTCGGTACCGCCCGTGCTCAGTTCGAATCCCTGGGCCATGAGCGCCGCGGCCAGGGTTTGGGCGTTGGCCACAATCTGGCGCGCGTAATCCCGGAAAGCCGGCTGCTGGGCTTCGTGAAAGCAAACGGCCTTGGCGGCGATGACGTGCACCAGCGGTCCGCCCTGAATGCCGGGAAAAATCGCCGCGTCCACGGCCTTGGCGTGGGCGTCCCGGCACAGGATGAATCCCCCGCGGGGACCGCGCAGGGTCTTATGGGTCGTGGAGGTGACGATGTCGGCGTACGGCAGGGGGCTGGGATGCGTGCCGCCCGCCACCAGACCGGCGATATGGGCGATATCCACCATCAGAAAGGCGCCCACGCTGTCGCATACGGCGCGGAACGCGGCGAAGTCAATCAGGCGCGGATAGGCCGAGGCGCCGGCGATAATCAGACGCGGCCGCAGGATCTTGGCCTGGTCGGCCAGGTAATCATAATCAATCAGGTGGGTGGTGTCGTGAACCTTGTAGGAATAGGCCTGGAACAATTTTCCCGAAAAGTTGAAGGCCGCGCCGTGGGTCAGATGCCCGCCGCAGGCCAGATCCATGCCGAGGATGCGGTCGCCGGGTTTGAGCAGGGCCAGGTAGGCGGCCATATTGGCCGTGCTGCCGGAATGGGGCTGCACATTGGCGTGCTCCGCCCCGAACAGCGCCTTGGCCCGGTCAATGGCCAGCTGTTCCACCGCGTCCGACGGCCCGCATCCCTGGTAGTACCGGGCTTGCGGGTACCCTTCGGCGTACTTGTTGGTGAACACGCTGCCCTGGGCTTCCAGCACAGCGGGCGTGCAGAAATTCTCCGAGGCGATCATCTGCAGTTTGGTGGTTTCGCGTTCGATCTCCGCGGCCAAAGCCGCCGCCACCTCGGGGTCCGATTGGGCCAGGGGATGCACGGGCCGCTCCTTCTTCACGCCGTTTCCCGAACCGGGCGCAGGTATTTTTTCTCGATCTCGCTGATCTTGCTGATGCGGCGCTGGTGGCGCTCGCCGGCAAAGCGCGCGCGCAGCCAGGCCCGGATCATTTCCATGCTCATTTCCTTGCCAAAGACCCGGCCGGGCAGGACTAGAACATTGGCGTTGTTGTGCTCGCGGGCGTATTGCGCCGAATAGGTGTTGTAAGCCAGGGCGGCGCGGATGCCCGGCACCTTGTTGGCCGTGATGCTCATGCCGATACCCGTCCCGCAGATCAGGATCCCCAGGCTTTCCGGGTCCGCGGCCACCCGCTCCGCCACCTTCAAGCCGACATCGGGATAGTCGCAGGATTCCTCGGTTGAGGTCCCGTAATCCTCCACGGACTCTCCCGCGGCAACCAGTTCCTTGACCAGCCGCTGTTTGAGTTCGTAGCCGGCATGATCACTGCCAATAATCAATTTCATCGCCCGTCCTCCCTTGTGTGCTTGTTTTCAGGTATTCCGGTTCTCTCCAAAATGGCCGGCAAGGACGCGCTCAGCAAAACCCGCAACTGCGCGGCCACCTGCCGGTAGACTGACAACGGCTGGCCGATGGGATCCAGCACGTCCACGTGTTCTTGCCCCCGGGCCAGCCTGCCGAGCGTCACGATCTTATCCGCGTGCGCGGGAAAGCGGCGTTCAAGCCAGTCGGCCTGCTCCCGGGTCATGGTCACGGCCAATGCGGCCTGGTCCAGCAGGTCTTCGGTCACGCGCCGCGAACGGTGGCGCGTCAGATCGGCGCCCAACTCCCGGGCCGCGAGAACCGCTTCCGGCGTGGCCGGCAGACCGTCCGGGGCCATGGTCCCGGCCGAACGCACCGTCAGCTGAGGGTGCGCATCCAGTAGGCCGCGCAATAACCCTTCGGCCATGGGACTGCGGCAGGAATTGCCAGTGCACACGAGAAGGACCAGCGGGGAGCTCGTCATGTCCTAAAGGACTCCCTTCGGCCGTCCCGACCGGCTGGATATCCAGGCGCCCGCGGCGCCGTGGAACTTCCTTCGGTCGCCCCGACCGGATAACTATGGGACTTCCTACGGTCGCCCCGACCGGATAACTAGGGGACTTCCTCCGGTCGCCTTACGTCTTGAGAGACTTGACGCGAAAGACCGAGACTTTATCCCGCTTGCCTTTGACCACCAGCGGCGTCAGGCGCTCCGCGACCACCTGGGCGCTCACCAGCTGGTAGGTCTCCTCGGAAATCAGGATGCTGCCGCCCTCGGCCACGGATTCCAGCCGGGCCGCGAGATTCACCGAATCGCCGATAACGGTGTAATCCATTTTTTGCTTCGAGCCCATATTGCCCGAAACCACGTCGCCGGTATTGACGCCGATGCCGATGGTAACGGTTTTCTCGCCTGCGGTCCGCCGCCGCTCGTTCATCGCGTCCACGGCCGTCTGGATCTCAAGGGCGCTGCGCACCGCGCGCAGGGCATCGTCCTCCTTGGCCAGCGGAATACCATACACGGCCATGACGCAGTCGCCCACGAATTTGTCCAGCATGCCCCCGTTGCGCAGGATGATCTCGGTTTGCACCGACAGATAGCTGTTGATAATCGAGACGACGTCTTCGGGCTGCATGGTTTCGGACATGGCGGTGAACCCGCGGATGTCGGCGAACAGGATGGTGGCCCGTTTGCGGGCCCCGCCCAAGGCCATGCTGCCGGGGTTTCTCAAGACCTCCTCCATCACCTGGCTCGACACGTAGGTGGAGAAAGCCCCCTTGATCAGTTCTTTTTCCCGCAGGGAACTGGCCATTTCGTTAAAGGCCGCGGTCAGCTCTCCCAGTTCGTCCTTGCGGTTCACGCGCAGCTTCTGGTTGAGGTCGCCGGCCGCGATGGCCATCACGCCGCTCACCAGGTTCTTGATGGGCTGGGTGAGATACCGGGCCAGGATAATGGCGACCAACGCGCCCAGCAGCAGGGCCACGGCCGTGGCGATCAGAAGCTTCGCGGCCGCCTGCTGGACGGTCATCACCACCAGGAGTTCGGACATCGCCAGGTGCACAACGCCAATCTGCTTTCTCCCCTCCGGAAGATCCGGCCGGGCCACGTACACCGGCACCGCGATGTCGAACCGGTGGTCCCCTTTTTCGCCGATATAAGGCTGCACCAGGATCGCCTCGCCCGAATAGGGTTTGACGTCCTTGGGCGGCTGGTACAGATTGCCGGTATTCTGGATGTTGTTATGGGCCACGATCCTGCCTTCGATGTCCACCATGGTGATTTCCACTACGCCGGCGTTGCCCGTAACACGGGCCTGCGGATCCTGAACCTGCTCCCGGCCGGTAATGTCGTCCCACAGCGACCGGGCGACGTTCTCGAGCGTGATGGGCGCGAAGTCATTCACTTCCGGCGGCGGCATGGTCTCGTGGATCAAGGTGGCGCACACCAGGTCGTTCAACACCGCCTCGCCGGCGGACGAAGCCAGGCTGCGGGCGATGGTCACGCCGCGTTTGACGACTTCGTCCCGCAGGGAGCGCTCCTGCTGGCGGTAGGTCAGCCAGGTGGTCAGGGCCATGACCGTCCCGATGGTCAAGATCATCAGGAACGTGAACTGCAGCATCAAGGGGATGCGCCCTTTGACCCGGGGGTTGGCGGAGACAGCCATGCTACTGAATTCCTTTCTTCAGGGCCACGTGTTCGATGAATACATCCACGATTTCGGGATCGAACTGGGTGCCGGCGCCTTTTTTCAGTTCTTCAATGGCTTGCGAACGCGGCATGGCCGCGCGGTGCTTTTGGGCCGAGGTCATGGCGTCAAACGCGTCCGCCACGGACAGAATGCGCGCCCCCAGGGGAATGTCTTTGCCTTTCAGGCCCGCGGGGTACCCCGCGCCGTCGAACCGTTCATGGTGATGCAGCACCAGTTTGACGGTCCCCTTCAGGGCCTGGATCTGGTTCAGGATTTCCGCGGCCACCATCGGGTGTTCTTTGAGTTTCTTGTACTCCTGCTCGGTCAATTTGCCGGTGCTGTGCAGGATCGAATCCGGAACCGCGATGTGACCCAGGTTCTGCACCTGGGCGGCGAGGCGGATGTTCTCCACTTCTTCCGCGGCCAGCCCGATGGCCTGCGCCACGCTCGCGGCATATTCCGAAACCCGCTGGTCGTGCCCTCCGGCGAACTTGTCGCGCGATTCCAGGGTCTTGGCCATGGCGCGCAGCATGCCGATATACAGCTCCTTCAAGTGCTCGGTCATTTCGTTGAAGGCGTCGGCCACCAGGGTCAGTTCGTTCTGGCCCTTGAGATTGATTTTATAGTTTAAATTGCCCTCCCCGATCGCCTTGATCCCGTGCAGCAGGTCGTTCAGTGGCCGCATGGCCATGTTGATCAGGATGATCGAGACGAAGATGCCGATCAGGAGCAGCCCGGCCGCGATGGACATGGATTCACGGAACGTCTGGTTGACGTAACGGTCAATGGCCCGCTGCGACATGCCCACGTGCACGGCCCCGATGCGGACGCCGTTGCGGAGGTTGATGGGAATGGAGATATCAATGATCGGCTCTTTTTTCTCATCCTGATAGGGCTGAATCAGGATTTCTTCGTTCGTCAGCGGCCGCAGGCCCGGCGGCTCCACATACGATTTGCCCACGTCCTCGATGCGGCTGTGGGCCAGAATCTGCATGCGGTCGTTCAAGGTCAGCGCGTACAGCACGCCGTCATTTTTCATGGTGCTGGTCACGAAGGTGGCCAGCGCCAGCTGGTCGTTTCCGATCAGGGAATCCGTGCTGACCGTGGCCAAATTTCTGGCGATCGTCGCGCCGCGGCGGGTCATCTCCCGCAACAGCACGTCACGCTCCTGGCGGGTAAAAAAAAAGGTTGAACCTAATACAGTAATCGCGACCAGCGTGATGGTGATCAGAATAAACTGCAGCTTGATGCTGATCCGCATCCAGACCTCCGCCGGGTTCTTGGCTTGGAACCCCTGGGCGATTGCATGCCATCACTCTTGATAAGGAGTGCCCCTGGACTAAAGTCCGGGGCTCCCTCCCTGCGCAAATCAATCCCGCAATCCTCTTCTCCCGCGGAGGGATTGAAGCCCAGAGACCTGCGTAAAACCGCGCAAACACGCTTGATGAATGGGTGACATCCTGCAGCGCCTTGCAACGGCTTCTTGAGAGGTGACATACGGGATTTAAGCGTTGCAGGAGATCAATTGAATCCTTATGCTCCGCGCGGCGAAAAAACTTTAAATTATAAACATATCCTTATAAAAAACCCCGTGGCGGTCAGTTTAGCAACTTAAACAAGCCATTGTCAAGAAAAAACCGGTCTGTTTCCGCTTGACAAAAAACAAAAAAATCCTTTAAAATCTTGATAAAATCCGCAAGGAGGCGAAACAGCAGCGGAGGCATTGGGAATGGCATTTTATAAAATTTCCGGAGCTATTTGGCTAAATATATGACAATTTTCCTTTCTTTACGACGCCCATTTGGCCTTGTTCCCGCGTTGCTTGTGTTTTTAATATTTAGTTCCACCGGTTGTCAGAAATCCCCGTCGCGCGCAACCGCGCCACCGGTCCCAACAGTCCTTCCCTATTCAGACCAAATTCTTTACACGTCCGGCGGCCAACTGCATCTGACTTCCGTGGATGGCCAGCAGACCTCCAAGTATTACGGCGCCGGACGCAATCTCTGGTTCCCCATGGTTTCCCCGGATTTCGACCGGGTGGTTTTTTGGTCCACTTCCAATGGATCGTACGAATTGTGGGTTTATGTTTTCGCCGAGGAAAAACTCCAGCAACTGACATTCTTCAATCAGAAGCTTACCCAGGCTCACCTGCAAAACTTCAATCTGCATAACGCGCCCGCCTGGACACCGGACGGCAAGAGGATCATTTTCTCGCACGGCGCCAAGTTGTGGAGCGTGGACCCTCAGGGTTTCAATCTGGAAACCGTCCTGGCCGATGGCACGTTCTACGCGCCGGCCTTGTCTCCGGACGGAAAACTGCTGGCGTATGTCTCGGAACGCGATCAAGCCCGAAACCTTTATATCCGGCGCCTGAGCACCAATGAGGAATGGCCGGTAACCGCCTTCCCTTTTACTCACCAGGCCGGCAGCCCCGCTTGGTCGCCGGACGGCAGCCTGCTGGCTTTCGCGCTGGCGGCCGGTGAACAGGTGGACATCTGGCTGGTCCGGCCGGACGGAGAACAATTGCGGCGGCTGACGCATGACGGATACAGCAATTCGCCTGCCTGGTCGCCGGACGGCCAGTCTGTGGCGTTCTCCTCGGGCCGGCAGGATCCGTACCGTTGGGAAATTTGGGTCATGAACCGCGATGGCGGCGGCCAATTCGCCGTCACCCGCAACGGCGGCTCTTCTCCGGTCTGGATCCGGATGCAGAAACCCGCCGTCCAGCCGGAAACGGCTCCCGCGCCAACCGCGGAAGAACGCCCCGCCGCGGTGACCGCCGCGCCGGTCAAAATCAAACCGACGCCGGAATCTACTGCGCGGCCCACGCCGCGGCCCACGCCCAAACCCACCGCCAAACCCACGCCTAAACCCACGCCCAAACCCACACCCAAACCCACGCCCAAACCCACGCCCAAACCCACCGCCCCGAAACCCGTTGCGGTCGTCACCCCCGCGGCCGTCTCCGAGGAAGAGGTGGAATATGAGGAATACGAGGAATATGAGGAATACGCCGATGAGGACGAAGCCGTCCTCCCCCAGGCGGAGTTAAAATCCGCCGCCGAAGGCAACCGCATCGTCTTTGCGCCGAAAATCGAGTTTTACTTCGCCAAAGATTTGATCAAGCCGGTCTCCCTGCCGACGTTGAAACAGCTGGCAGAGGAACTGGACGCCTATCCGGATGCTTCTCTGGTGGTCAAAGGCTATATGCGCGGTCCCGGGGTTTTGAAAAAAAGCCTGCCGATCCTAAAAACCCTGTCCCGGGCCAGGGCCAACAGCGTGCTCCGCCATTTAATTGTGAATGAAAAGATCCCGCAAATCAACGTCACGGCCCTGGGTGAGACCGACGCCTTACCCGAAGTCGCGCGCTCCAAGGATAAACCCCTGCTGATCGTCGAGATCAAGTAACCCCCCACCTTCAGATGATTACCATGCATTGCGGTCATTGCGAGCCTCCAAAGGAGGCGAAGCGATCTCGGTATTTTTTTTAGGTGCTATGGAGCCCCCCGGCGACTGAAAGAAGTCCCTTGGGGGGACCGAAGGGCTCCCACAGGGATACCAACTTCAACCCTCGCGACCCCCTCTTGGCGACATCCCCGGAGCAGCGATTCCGCATTCACCCCCGAGCAAGCTCGGGGTGCCCTGCGGAGGGGATGGAGTGCTTCGGCATCCCACGACCAGTTCAGGACTGCTCGCAATGAAAAGAAGAAGAAGGAAAGGCGAGGGCTACCAGTTGGTGGGCATGGCCTTGCGCGCCTTGTCTTTCTCCGCGCATTCGGTCTTCAAGGCCTGCAGTTTCGGGAAAAGCTTTTCGGCGAAAGCGACCGTGGTGGCGTAGTCTTCGCTGCGCAGCAACAACTTGACCTTTCCGAGTTCCTGCTTTAACTCCCCTACCTGCCGCGGGAAATACTTCTCGCCATTCAGATTGTCAATGTCCAGCATCAGTTTCACGGCCCGGCCGTAGGCCCCGCGGGCGCGCTTGCGCAGGCGCTGGGTGCGCGCATCCACGGGAGCAGCGGCCGCTTCCAGCGCGGCCGCCGTGGGAGCGGCGGCGGGTTCAGAAGCACGGCCCGCTGCCGGCGTGGGCGCGGGGGCGGGTTTTTCCTCGGACGCTTCAGCCTTCTCCCGCCGGCTGGCGCGCAGGGGCAGCCTTTCGGCGTCGCGCAGGATGGCCCGGGAAAGCACCTGGACGCGTTCGCTCTCGCCCGCCTCCATGCTCTCCTCGGCCTGGGCGAGCTGCCGCTGCAAAACCACCAGATCGCTTTCGAAATACTCGCGGACCCGGCGGTTCTTTCGCGCCGCGCCCAGCGCCGCGCGCGCCTGCTGCAAGCTCAGTACCGCCTGCCGTTGCGCGCCGCGCCGGGCGGTCAGGGCCGCTTCCCGTTCCTTGCGTTCCTGCTGTTGTTTCTGCTGCTCGGACAGTTCCGCGAGTTTTCCCTGCGCGGCGTTGAGCAGCAGCCCGGCCTGGCTGTTGCGGGGATCCAGCGTCATGGCTTTGCGGTACTCCGCCGCGGCGCTGATGAAATTTCCTTCCTTTTCAAATTCCAGCCCCTGGTCAATGTGCATCCTGACTTCCGCCTGCCGCTTCAGCGTCTCGTTCAGCGCCACGATCTTCTGGCGCAGCTTCGCGTCATCCGGCACCAGCTCCGCGGCTTCCTCCCAGGCCTGCAAGGCCGCCTGGTCGTCGCCTTCCCGGCGGTACGCCTCGCCGTCTTCGATCAGGCGGTTGGCCACTATGCGGGCGTCATCCTCCATGCCTTCGACCGCGCCGAAGGTCAGGCTGAGGTTCAGCAGGTGCGTGACACCGGTCTCGCTGAATCCTCCCAGCGGGATGGCCAGCGCGTATTCCAGCGCCGCGGACCACGCAGGCTGGGGCAGACGCAGGGAAAAACCCACCGTGGCTTCGGAAAGCTCGTGATCGCCCACAGCCAGACCGACCCTGCTGGCGATGATGCCCCGCATCCACCAGGCTTCCCCTCCCAGAGAGAGGCGGTAATGGCCGGAACGCCAAAGCGCCTCGACGCTGGCCAGATAATCTTCCAGCCGCCAGCCGGCGCCGGCGCGGGCCTGGAACGGCACGCGGGAGGCGGCGCCGGACAGCGACACGTTCGGCTGGGTCAGGTTGGCCAGCGATAGGCCCGCGGTGAGATCATCCGTGAGATAGACCAGTCCACCCACATCCGCGGTGACGGCCAAGGCCGAGGTCCGGCCGGCGAAAAAGGGGTTGGTGGCGACCGCTTCGGGGTCCAGATAGTGCTGCTGCAGAACCTTGAGCACCGCGCCGACCATATAGCTATCGTTCTCGTCCAGGGCCAGGCCATACCCGATGGTCCAGAGATCTTCCTGATACAACCCTTGCAGTGAACGCTGGAACCAGGAACCGCCCACTGACCCGTAATCTCCTAGGGGCTGGATGTACGCCAAGCGGCCTTCGGAGAGCAGCCCGTCATCCAGCCCGGTGAGCAACCGTCCATAGCTCAATCCGGCCGTGGGAAGCAAAAGCTGGGCTATACCGGCCGGATTTGAAAACAGCGCGTCCGTGTCATCGGCGATGGCGCAGAACGCGCCGGCCATGCCGGCCGAGCGGGCGCCTGGTTTCTCTAGTTCGAAGGCCGCGGCTGCCGGCTGAACCGCCCAGGCTGCCGCCAACAATCCCAGTGCAAGGCCCCGCGCTACAGGTCTCATCGCGCCAGCACCACCGCGGCCCGGTACATGCGATCCCCGGCCCTCAGCACCACGACGTAGACACCGGCTGGCGCCGCCTGGCCGGATTCATCCCGGCCGTCCCACCGGACGCTGTAATCCGGGACCTGGCCGGCGACGGCCAACTGCCGCACCAAACGGCCGCTGACCGAGTAAATTTTCGCGCGCATCTCACCCGCCGGAAGGACGGACTGATAATAAACCTCCAATTCCCGGTGCACGTTTCCATCCGGGGTGAAGGTGCGCGCCGCGAAACGGACCGGCCCCAATGCGCCGGCAAATACGATGGGCGTGAAGGTTAAGGTGGGGGTGGAGGAAACAAACGGCGTATGCGTGGGACTCGCGCTTGGGGTGGGCGAGATCGTGCGCGTACACGTGAAAGTGGCGGAAGGCGGCGGTGTCGGCGTAATGGAAGGCGTCGGCGAGATAGTCGGTGTATCGGTCCGTGTAGGTGATTCGGTCGCCGTGGGACTTTCCGTCGGGGTCGGCGATATTGTCGGTGATTCAGTTCCAGTAGGCGAATCCGTCGGCGTGCCGGTAAGCGTCGGGGTCGCCGTGCACGTCGGAGATTCTGTCGGCGTGGACGAAACCGTCACCGTATCGGTACACGTCGGGGTCTCCGTGAACGTTGGTGATCCCGTGTAAGTGACCGTGAAAGTGAAGGTTTCGGTAACCGTAGGTGTTTCGGTATCCGTGGGTGTTTCGGTCGAGGTAAAGGTGAAAGTGAAGGTCGGCGCCAGGGCCGCTTCGGCACCGGACACAATCATAACCTGCATCATGCAAATGACAGCGATCGCGGCGAATAGGCGGAACCGGGCCATAAAACCTCGTGGGAATAAGTTTTGGCAAGTATTGATATTACGGATGAACTTCTTGAAATTCAATGTTTTTTTCCGACGGAAGCAAGGATGCCCCCGGGGTCCGGGGCAGCAACTGCACCCCTCGTTACCCCCTCTTGGCGACATCCCCGGAGCAACCATTCCGCATCCCCCCCCTGCGGAGGGGATTGGCCAGCTTATTTGATCACTGCGATCTTTCTGATCTCATTCAGCGACCGGTTGCCATTTTTATCCAGGACCCTGATTCTGGCCAGATAGACCCCTGGAGCGCGATCGGCTGCATTCCAGACCAGACGCACGCCGCCTTCCTGCTGTTCCGTGAAATGCGCCACCCGCTCGCCGCTCATATTATAGATGTCCAGTATCACCTGGGCCTGACCGGCCACCGCGTACGCGAAAATCACTCGGTCCCGGCTGGGATTGGGATAGACCACCAGATCGGGGGCGCTCGCGAACAACGTGGGGGTAGGGGTCACGGTCGGGGTGGATGAGGGGGTGAAGGTATCCCTGGGGGTTTGGGTCATGGTGGCCGTAGGAGTTACTGTGGCGGTCGGTGATTGGGTCGGCGTATCCGTGATCGTTGCGGTGGCGGTGGTGGTCGGGGTCAGAGTAAAAGTAAGCGAAGCGGTCGGAGTGGGGGTCGCGGTTGAAGTAGGTGTTGCGGTCAACGAGGGGGTGAAGGTCGCAGTCTCGGTAAAGGTCAGTGTCGGCGTCACCGTGCACGTGACGGTGGGAGTGAAGGTAATCGTGATCGTCGGCGTTGGCGTCGGCGGAGCCATGCGGACCGTGATGTAATCCACAACGAAATACGTGCCCACACCGCCTTCGGCCGTCAGCTGTACTCGAAAACTATGGGGGCCGCTCCACCCCATGATTGCCGCATAATTATAAATAAATGTTCCGGTCTCGCTCATGCTGGGGGTCAGGTCCCGGTACTGCCACGCACCATTGATCTCCTGAATGCCCGCTTTCCAGGTCATGGATGGCGATAGCGAGGTAACGCAGATTTCAACATGGCTGTACGTCATGGCCGTGCACGTTATGAGTGGGGACAGCACCTTGCCCCACGTGCTTTCCGCGGTTCTGGTCACGGCGGCCTGAGACGCCTGATAGGAAAAAGCGATCTGCGCATTAAACGCCGCATCATCGCTTTCATCCTGCCAGCCGGCGGGCTGTGCGGTTGGCGGTCCAGCGTCAAAATCATCCCGCCAAAATTCATACGTCGGCGTGCTGGTCCTGGAAGGCGTGGGTGTGCTCGTGGCAGTCGGGGTGGCAGTCGAGGTAACTGTAAGGGTAGGTGTATCCGTCGGGGAGGCGGCCCAAAGCCCCTCTCCTTGAGCCAGAAAGCCCAGCCATATTACTGCCGGGGTCAACAGGGATAACCGCAATGCCCTGTTCATGGTCATAACCAGCTCTCTGGACCTGATTGCCGCTATTTCACCAGACCGGGTCTATCTCCTTTCAATTCAAACTTTTTCATTTATAAGTATACCATATCCGGCCTTGCACTCTTACCGGCCTCAGCGAATAACCGCTATTTTTTTGGTCTTTCGCAGGACGATCTGCCCATTGACATCCATGATCCTGACCCGGGCCAGATAGATACCGGGCGCCTGACCGGAACAATCCCAGACCAAAGCCATGGTCTGTCCAGCGCCAGCCTGCTGGGCCTCCGCAAGCTGAACCACGCGTTCGCCGGCCACCTGGTAAATATCAATCACCACCCTGAAAACCCCTGCCTGCGTATATGCAAAGGTCATGCGGTCCCTGGCCGGATTGGGAAAGGCCATGACCAGGCCGGGTTCCAGCCAGGGTGTGGGCGTGGATGTGGCTTGGGTCCCCGCGCCCGCAACCCCGTTGGGGGTGGGGCTTACGGTAGCGGTTGGTGTCGGGGTGGGCGGCACGGCATAGATACGCACGGAATCCACTACGAGCGAACTCCCGGTGCTCCCTTCCAAGGCGATCTGGACGAAGAAGTACTGAACGCCGGACCTTCCCATGGCCATCGGAAGGTCAAACGTAAAAAGACCAGTCTGGTTGGTCAGGGACATGAGCGGCCAGTACGACCACGTTCCCCCATTCTCCTGAATGCCTGCGTTCCATAAAGCGCCTGGCGAAAGTCCTGTCACCAGGATTTCGGCGCGGTTAAACTGAGACACATCGCAGGTCAATGCCGGCGACAGGGCCTTGCCCCAGGCGCCGTCCGCCGTACGGGTCAGCGCCGCGCAGGACGGAACGGCGGAATAGGCCAAATGGCCGTTGAAGGTGGTATTTTCACTTTCATCGCTCCAGCCGCCAGGTTGTGCCCAGAAGGTCCCACTGAAGTCCTCCAGCCAAAATGTATCGGCAGGAGTAGGCGAGGGGGTCGGACGGCTGCCGTTCACCAGGCTGACGTTCTCCACCAGCACCCACGATGTGTCCAGGGAGTACTGGCTTTCCACGCCGCCGACCGCCACGGTGAAATACTGCCAGCCGCTCTGGAGCGCGGGCGGCAGATAGTGGCGCAGGTTGAATTGAAAGGACCCTTTCGCCGGTGAATCATAGTGGATACGGCAGGAATAACCCGTTGGCGTGTTGCTGAGGAAAGCGTACCATTTCCCATAGAGATTTTTAATATCTATGCGCAGGTCCGCTTCCTGGCCCAGGTCAACGCCGAACGGATAGACCTTTTCGATCGAGCCGTAGCCGTAGGGTTCGGCCCCGCGGACCAGATCGTAGATCCGCACGCCGCTCTCCAGCGTTTCGAACTTGGCGCGGTCGTATACCGGCGTCCACTGCGCGGTCACGCCCGGCAATTGGGTGTTCAGCATGATCTGCTCGGGCCCCGCGGCCGGAGGAACCACGGGCCACGGATCAGCCGGCCTGGGTACCGGAGCCGGGCTTTTCAGGTCGCTCCCCGTATAGGCAATGGCATTGACTTCGGCGCCGGACCGCAGAACGCCGGTTGCCGTGAAGAGCCCCATGAGATGGGGCGTTCCGTCCTGCTCCGTGTCATTGAGCAGCCACACCAGGCCGCCCGCGAGGTCGGTCTGGTAGATGCTGTCCCAGGCATAGTTGAAATATTCGCTCACTTCCGCGGCGGGCGGGCCAAGACTGAAATCCTTCCCGAACTCCTCGAACAGGATCGGTCTCACCTGCCCCAAGGACTTCATCAAGGTCCTGGCCTGCATGGCCGCGCCAACGAACGAGTCCATGCGGTCATAATAATGCAGGGTGACCACGTCCACGGGCGTCAGGTCCAGACTGCGCAGGCTGTCCGGCCAGGCCGTGGCCGCGATGATCAAGTGGTTGGGGTCCAGGTTTTGCATGTAATTGGCCAGATCCTGATGCCAATCCAGCGCATAGGGATGCGCCGTCAATTCGCCATTGACCAGCGCTACAAAGATGTCGAGCTCATTGGTCACGCCCCAACCCAAGATTCGTTCGTCATCCCGGAACCGCTCGAGGATCTGGCGCACGTGATCCTTCTGGTCCGCGCGGGTCGCGGGTGAATAATTACGGGTAAAGGGGAAAAAAGTGAATTCCACCCTCAACCCCGCCTTGTCCGCGAAATACAGGAATTGCTCCATGCGGGCCAACATCCCTGGCTTGACGTTCGCGCCGCCGAACTCGTCGTAGTGAATGAAAGCCCGGACTGTGTTGAAACCCAGCCCGGTGGCGCGGTCCAGTTCCGTGTCAATCATGGTCTGGTCCCATTCCACCCACATTTTCTGCCAGCCGTGAGCAGAAGGGTAATAATTGACCCCCTTGACCTTGACGATGGTTCCCTGATATTCCAGCTGTTCCGGTTCGACCGCGCTGATCCGGATGAATCCATCGGCCGGCGGCTGGCGCCGGTTCCCGAACACACGCACGTGATCCACGGTGATTTGCTCGCCAGGATCGCCTTCCACGGTGATCTGAACCACCAGATCATGTTCGCCGGACCAGCCGATGATCTGGGCGTAATCGAACTCGAATACCCCGCTTGCTGTCTGGCTGGGACAGAGGTCCCAGTAATTGGACGTGCCGTCCTCCAAAATACCGACTTTCCAGGATACGTTGGACGAAAGGGAGACCACGCTGATTTCCAGCCGGTTATAGGCGTTGACATCGCAGCGGATGGGTGCGGACAGCGCCTTGCCCCAGATGTCGTCCGCCGTGCGGACCACGGCCGCGGTCGAGGATACGGCGGTGTAGGATATTTCCGCATTGAAGGCGGGATTGTCCGTTTCGTCGAACCAGTTGGCTGGCTGTGCGCCCGCGGTGCCCAGGAAATCCTCGTGCCAGACATCCGCGGTCAGCGCGCTGGGCGTGGGCGTGGCGGTCGGCGTGCGGGTGAGGGTAACGGTAAAAGTCAAGGTCACCGTCGGTGAAGGGGTCTGCGTGTCCGTATCGGTCGGGGTAAAGGTCGGAGAGGCCGCCGAGGCTAAAATGGCAAGGCAGATCACCAGTGCCGCGCTAATCGCCCCTATCCTGGCCAACTGTTCAAATTTCCTCGTTAGAAAAGGCATGAACCCCCCAGAGGACAACCAGTACCGGCGAACTTCACTAATATTCTATCCTTAAAAGCTATATATAATCACCCTCTATGTTTAGACTTGGTCGGTTGGCTATGATTTCCCATTTTGACATATAAAAAGGGGGCAGGAGCAATATCCTCCCGCCCCCCGAGAACACCCGATCCCAGCTTATCGGATGACCGCCACCTTCTTTTTCTGATCAAGGACCACTCGTCCTTCCGCGTCCGTAATGACCACCCGGCACAGGTACACCCCAGGCGCCACGCCGGCTGCCTGCCAATCAAGCACCTGGCCCCTTCCCGCCGGTAAATATTGAGCAACTTCGGCGATCCTGTCTCCTGCCAAATTGTACACCATTAGCCTCGCCTGGCCGGCTTCTTTCAGATGCAGCAGCAAATGGACCACATCCCTGGCGGGATTGGGATACGCCAGCACTTGTTCCCAGTCCAGATAATAATAGGCCAGAACATTCGTGGGCGTGGCAGTCACCGTGGCAGAAACTGTCGGCGTGCGGCTGGGGCTCGGCGGCAGGGTGACAACCGGGGTGGAGGTCAGGAGCGGCGTTTCGGTCATTGTGAGCGTTGCCGTGTAGGTGGCGGTATAAGTGGGCGTATGGGTCGGAGTAGTCGTTATGGTGTCGCTGGGTGTAGAGGTAAACGTAGCTGTATCCGTGCAGGTGGAAGTATAGGCTGGGGTCAGCGTCACCGTGGGCGAGGGGGTGAAGGTGCCGGTTAGCGTGGATGTCGGGCTGATCGTGGCAGTAACCGAAATTGTCGGGGTCTCGGAACCAGTAGGACTAGGCGTTGGGGTCGGTGTAACCGTTCTAGTAATGGTAAAGGTCGCGGATCGGGTCAGCGTTGGCGTAATGGTCGGGGTCGGGCTGATGGTAGCCGTGGCTGTCGGCGTATCGTCGAAAGAAAGCAGGTGCATGCGTAAGTTGAAATAAACAGAGGTAACTGCAGCTCCATATGCAGGCCCCGCTGATAGAAGACCCGCGATAACCATAAAAATAAAATTACCGTTACAACGCCCGCGTGGTTTCATCTCAACAACGCCCCGATAATTATAACTACGGTCTGCTCAACGCCCGTGGTATCCGAAGTCGGCGCCTGGACCATAAAGCGCAAATGCCGTATCTGACTGGCGTAGGGTACTACGTTAAAACCCTTTACCAAATCCGAATCATCGCCGTTCGTCCCTCCAGCGCCCGGGTCAATCGCCAATACTGTTTGTGAAGCAATGTTTTGCAACGCTGTAATGACATCATTATCTCCAAAGTTTACTCCTGCCAGATCCCGCCCATTTGGGAAAGCGCTTTCAGATTCGATTGCGGGGGCTGTAAAGACCCCTGCTAGTACCACACGATCCTGGCCATAATCCCCCAGGGTGCTCCCCAACGTCCAGCCAGTGCCGCAGGTGGCTGAGACCGTGAAATCAACCGTCGCATAGCCGCGATTCTCGACCGTACAGCGGGGATGGCCTTCTGCCTGGTTGGAATAAGCGTTCTGCCCCGCCCATATTCCGCCAAAATTTAATTCATTTTCATAAGCCACAAGGTCAATTTCGTTAGCCACGACCTCGAACGAAAGTGGAAAGGTAAGGGGACTGTCAGGAGGTATAGTACAACCATTTGCCGGCGAGCTTTGCCCTGTTATGAGGCAAGTAAATAAAGTGATTAGCATTAAATGGTATTTCATAATTACTCCAGCTTGCAGATCAATAGAAACGAGTGATATTATTGAGGCGCGACCAAAAAAGTAATGAATATCGTATGAGTCGTGCCTGTTGAATCAATCGTTGGTGTCTGAAATAAAAACCTCATACTACGTTGCGTAGATCCGGTCGGTACCGTTGATACGCTATAACCGGACATCCAAAATGGATCTGCCCCGTTATCAGCGAATAAATTGCTTAAACTCGCAGCTGTTGGTGTATTTCCCAACACATCATTATTATCAAAATCAGCTACTACCAGATCGCGACCGTACGGTGCTGACAGTTCACTCGCCAATACAGGTGCGGTAAATATACCGGCAATGACACATTTATTTACTCCAACATCTCCTATGGTCGCACCTAAAGTCCATCCTCCCGATATCTCGGCCTTCACGGCGTAATCTATCGTATCATACCCGTTATAATGAATGGTAAAACGAGGTTTTCCAGCCAACTGATTAGATAAATTGCTGCTATTGAAAGGCACACGGCCAAAAGAAACCGGATCTGGAGAATCGCTCATTAGGGCCGCAATAACAAGATCGTTGTTTAATTCAATAGAAATTGGGTAAATGCTACCGATTTTGTCCGTTCGGTCAGCGGCGGGCAAAACGGAAGGAAGGGAGAAGAGGCAGAGACCGAGGATGCACAAACATCTTTTAACCATACGATTACCCCTCGTTAACCAATTCTAATACGTTAGACGAAAGAAAACAGCTGTATATTACACTTTTTTGGTTTTGGGGCGATCGGTTATTTCGAGAGGGGCGGAGGGGTTGAACCCTCCGCCCCTGGTGATGGGCACTCGTGCAGTGCCCGGGAATTACTGGATCAGCGCCACCTTCTTGGTCTGGCTCAGAACGATCTTCCCTTCGGCGTCCGTAATGACCACCCGGCACAGGTACACCCCAGGCGCCACGCCGGCTGCCTGCCAGCTGGTGGTCAGCGTCTGCCCTGTACCCTGCTTGTGCTCCACGATGCTCGCCACCCGCTCCCCGGTCAGACGGAAGATGTCAATCGTGATCTTCGCCGCGCCGGGCACCGTGTACGCGAAGTTCACCTTGCCCTTGGCCGGGTTCGGGTATGGCAGGACCTGGTTGGCCTGGACGAAGGGCGTGGCGGTGGGAGTTGACGTGGACGTTTGCTGGGGTGCCTGGGTCGTCTGCCCCGGCGTAGGTGTCAGGGTCGGAACCGGGGTCTGCGTGGGTGTGGCGGTCGAAGTGGGCGGAATACAGACTGCGCCCATCACGGTCGCTTCCCCGCCCACGCGCACCCAATCCACGGTGATGGCTTTGTCTGACGCTCCTTCGATGGTCAGCTGCACGCGGAACGCATGTGTGCCGCTCCACCCCGTCGCCGCGGCGTAGTTGTATTTATAGGTCCCGGCCGCTGTTTGACTGCCGCTGAGATCATAGAAGGACCAGCTGCCCTCAGCCTCTTGGATGCCGATCTTCCAGCTGGTGTCTGGGGTTACCGAGGGGATGGACACCTCCACATACCCATACTCCGAAACATTGCATCCGATCACCGGGGACAGCACCTTGCCCCAATTGCTGTCAGCGGTACGCGTCACCGCGGCCAGCGAGCTGGTCGCCGCGTAGGCGATCTCCGCGTTGAAATTGCCGTCGTCCGTCTCGTCCATCCAGTTCGCGGGCTGCTGTCCCTGCGTGCCCGCAAAGTGCTCGAAGTACGCGTTGCTTGGCGTCGGTGTGGGCGTGGGGGTTATGGTCGGCGTGGGCGTGGGTGAAGGCATGCCCTCGCTGTGGATCCGAACCTGGTCAAAGGTCACGACGCAATTCCCGCCCTCAGAGATCAGCTCCACGCCCAGGTTCTTCACTCCGCTCCAGCCCGAGGCGGACGGGATATCGAAAGCATAGGTGCCCGGGGTCGAAATCGAAGTACTGCAGAGATGCTCCTCCCAACCGCCGGCCAAGCTGAACACCGCGATCTTGGCTGTGCCGCTGGAAATGGCCGAGATCGTCACTTCCAGGGTGCTGTACACGTTCACATTGACCTCCTGCGAAAAAGATAGCACTTTGCCCCACTCCTCGCCGGAGACGGTGCTCACCTCGGCCAGGCTGTCCGCGGTCGCGTAGGCGATCTGGGCGTTCATGCCGCCGTCGTCCGACTCATCGTACCACCCTGCCGGCTGCGCGCCCGGCGTGCCGCCCGTGAAGTGCTGGTCCCAGTTCAAGGGGCCGTTCTCCCACCAGTCGATCCGGTCCCCGCCGTAAGTGGGGGCCACGACATCCAGGTCTCCATCGCCGTCAAAATCAGCGGCCTCCACGTCCACAATACCGCCGTAATTGTCATCAATCGCATGCTGGGCGAAATTTTCCGACCCGTCGTTTTCCCACCAGGTCAAGTCGCAGGCATTTTTGGCGCAACCCAACACATCGAGGTCACCGTCATTGTCCATGTCCACCGCCAATACGGATTGCGCGCCGTCATAATTGGTCGCGATCGTATGTGTTGTCCACCCACCGTTCCTCTCAACCCAATATATTGCGTCATCCCCTTCCGACGAAACCAGGACATCGTTATCGCCGTCCTGATCGAGATCCGCAATGGTGACCTCGGTGGGATCATTGATATTCGAAGCAACGGTAGACCGCGGATAATAATTGTCATAGAGGTGATTGTAGTAAAAAACAAAAATGGCATCATGCCAGGTTGATCCGACGATCACATCAATATCATTGTCATTGTCCATATCCGCCGCATCAACGGTAACCGGTTCGTTCGTCCCGACAGGGTCGATATTTTTGGCAGTGAACGAGCCTGACCCATTGTTGCGGAACCCGTATATTCTTCCGTTAAGCTTCGAAACCACCAGTACATCAGCATCGCCGTCCGCGTCAATATCGCGCACCCTTTGATTAAAGGGATTGTAAAAGGTAGTGCTTATGCTATGTTCCGTAAAATTTTCCGATCCGTCATTTTCCAACCAGTACAACGTGCCGACCAGATCCATGTCTCCGTCGCCGTTGATATCGGCCGCCTCCACGTTTCTAACAATTCCGGAATATCCAGAATCCGCCGTATGCACGGTAAACCGGCCTCGGCCGTCATTCTCCCACCAGCAAATTTTACCGGTAGCCGTTGCGACCACGTCCATATCTCCATCACTGTCCAGATCCACGGTACACAATTCAAAGGGTCCGTCGATGAAATCCTCGACCTCATGTTTCTGGAAGTCGAGGCCCCAGGCCGCGGATTGCAATAAGCACACCACCGCACTCAACATCCCAAACCGGATGAAAAGACCACTCATACCGCACCTCCGTCGAATTCTAACCTCGCGCCCGGGGTTCATCATGATTCCCCGGGCTTAGATAAGGATAAGACGCAGGTGCCCTGTATTCTATGACATTTATTTTCGCTTATTTTTAAAGGTTATTCCGCTGCCGGCTGGTCCAAAATAGAAAGGGGCGAGCTGGTGACAGCCCGCCCCTCGGAAAGAACGCTTACTGCTGCGTTCTGTGGTTACTTGATCAGTGCGACTTTCTTGGTCTGGCTCAGAACGATCTTCCCTTCGGCGTCCGTAATGACCACCCGGCACAGGTACACCCCAGGCGCCACGCCGGCTGCCTGCCAGCTGGTGGTCAGCGTCTGCCCTGTACCCTGCTTGTGCTCCACGATGCTCGCCACCCGCTCCCCGGTCAGCCTGAAGATATCAATCGTGATCTTCGCCGCGCCGGGCACCGTGTACGCGAAGTTCACCTGCCCCCGCGAGGGATTCGGGTAGGCCACTACCGTGTCCGCCTTCACGAACGGCGTCGCGGTCAGGATCGGCGTCGAGGTCTTGGTCGCGGTCAGGACCATGACCGTGGGCGCCTCCGTGACGGCCGCTGTAGGTTCGGGTGTTACCGGTGTCGTCGTGGGTGTAGGTGTATGGACTATGATCGCGCCTTCCACTTCCGCGGCCGCGGCCTTCACATCTTTCTCGTTCTCGAAGCTTTCCGGCATGTCCGTGTACCACTTCGGCGGTTTGCTCTTGCCTTTGCCCTTCGCGCATCCATGCCCATCTTTGTGCACCAGCAACAGCAGGTACTTGCGCCCGCCCAGGTCCCCGTTGTCCACGCGCACGATATTGACATCGAATTTCTTGTCCGAGGCCGTGAACGCCGCTGACGCAGGCTCGCCGTTCGGGCCGGTCAAGACCGTGACCTCATCACTTCCGCCAAAGGTCCCCGAGCCCTTGATGACCTGGTAGTGCATGGTGATGTTCGGCTGCGGGACTTTATGGTACAGCGAAATAGCTTTAATATCCCTCGATTCTCCAGGCTTAAGGATGAAGCTGCCCACGATCCAAGCCCTGACTTGTTGCGGTGTTTGCGGCGTGGGTGTGAGGGTCGCGGTCACAGAGGTTTCGGACGTGGGCGTGTAAGTGTAAGTATAGGTCTCAGTGGGTGTTTCGGTCGGGGTCCACGTCCAGGTCGGCGTATCGGTCGGGGTGTCAGTATAGGTCTCGGTCGGTGTCTCCGTAGGAGTCGGTGTCAGGGTCGGGGTATAGGTCGGAGTATCTGTGGCCGTATCGGTCCACGTTTCAGTCGGCGTTTCGGTTGGCGTGTCAGTAGGTGTCTCGGTTGGCGTCTCGGTGTAGGTGTTGGTCGGTGTCGGGGTCCACGTCGGGGTATCGGTTGGGGTGTCGGTCGGCGTGTCAGTCCACGTCTCAGTGGGCGTCTCAGTCGGTGTATCCGTGGGCGTATCCGTGGGAGTCTCGGTTGGCGTTTCGGTGTAGGTATTGGTCGGCGTCGGCGTCCAGGTCGGGGTATCGGTTGGGGTGTCGGTCGGCGTGTCGGTCCACGTCTCAGTGGGCGTCTCAGTCGGTGTATCCGTGGGCGTATCCGTGGGAGTCTCGGTCGGCGTTTCGGTGTAGGTATTGGTCGGCGTCGGCGTCCAGGTCGGGGTATCGGTCGGGGTATCGGTCGGCGTGTCAGTCCACGTCTCAGTGGGCGTCTCAGTCGGAGTATCTGTCGGGGTCTCAGTCGGGGTTTCAGTGGGCGTCTCGGTGTAGGTGTTGGTCGGTGTCGGCGTCCACGTCGGGGTATCGGTTGGGGTGTCGGTCGGCGTGTCGGTCCACGTCTCAGTGGGCGTCTCAGTCGGTGTATCCGTGGGCGTATCCGTGGGAGTCTCAGTCGGCGTGTTGGTGGGCGTCGGGATGAACGTCGCGTAGATCCGCACAGCGTCGAAGGTCGCGGATGAGCCGTTCGGGCCTTCGACTGCGAGCAGAATGCCGTAGAACTGTACCCCACTCTCTCCGGTCGCGCTTGGAATGTCGAACACATAGCTGCCGGGTTCGGTGATGCTCGGCCCGCCTTGCAGGAGGTCGAATTCTTGATAAGCGGGTTCGGGCCCAGGATGGAATACGCTCACGCGCACTGTTGCACCGTTGAGAGCCGTGATATTGACCGCCACTTTGGTATGGATGGAAAGGTCAATGTTTTGCGAGAAGGAAACCACCTTTCCATAGCCCCAGTTGTTGGTCACGGTCACATCCGCCAGTCCGTCACTGGCCGCGTAGGCGATCTCAGCGGCCGGCGCGATGGTATCCGTGGCGTCGTACCAGCCCGCGGGCTGCGCGCCCGGCGTGCCACCGCTGAATTCCTCCAGCCACAGGGTGTTGATCGGCGTGGACGTGGGGGTCGGCGTCTCGGTCGGTGTGGGGGTGATCGTCGGGGTGTCAGTGGGCGTTTCGGTTGGCGTCGGAGTCAGGGTCGGGGTATCCGTTTCAGTAGGCGTCGGGGTCGGCTCGGGCGCGAAGATGCGGATCGAATCAATCGTAACGATCCCGCCGTTGCCACCCTCGGCCGAAAGCTGCAGACCGTAGAACTGTACGCCTGCCTCGCCCGTGGTAGAGGGGATATCGAACACATAAGTCCCCGGCGAGTTGATACTATCCTGTCCTTGCAGGAAATCCCAGAATTGATATGCCGGATCGGGTCCGGGGTGGAAGATGCCCACCCGCAGCGCAGCGCCGTTGACGGCCGCCACCTTGACCTCGACCTTAGTATAGAATGAAAGGTCCACGTTTTGCGAGAAGGACACCACTTTGCCCCACCCGCCGTCATTGGTGATGGTTATTTCCGCCAGGCCGTCAATGGCCGCGTAGGCGATCTCAGCGGCCGGCGCGATGGTATCCGTGGCGTCGTACCAGCCCGCGGGCTGAACACCCGGCGTGCCGCCCGCGAAGTCGTCCTGCCACAGGGTCATGGGCAGGGGCGTGGGGTTTGGGGTGATCGTAGGCGTGGGAGTCTCGGTGGGCGTGAGTGTAATAGTTGGAGTATCAGTAGCCGTCGGGGTCGGGGTAGGCGTGGGCGTAGCGGCTTCCGGCGGCAGCATGGGATCCTGACCGGCCTGCAGGAACTGCAGGTCTTCGATATACGCGCGGTATTTTCCCGGCGCAGACGGCTCGTCAAACCCTACCATCACCTGGTCGATCACCTTGCCTGCCAATGGCGACAGGTCCACTTCCACATAATGCCAGGTGTTATACGGATCCGTGCGGCCGGCAGGATGCATGACCACGCCATTTTGGTCGTTGATCCCTGCATTGCGCAGCTCCGTGCCGTCCGAACAATGGAAATCCACGGAGACATGGTTGTTCCCCACGCCCGCGCTCTGCAAATGATAAATGCGGTAGACCATCCGCATGCCGGATTCGATGGTGATGTTGTGGAAAGGTTTTAGCAGATCGTTGTACAGCCGGTAATAGCAATAAGCCGGCGCGGCCACGGCATTGCCGCCGGCCATGAGGTAGAATTTGCCGCGATACGCCGGCACGCCTGCTTCGCCGCTGGGCCGCGGACTGCACTCCGGCGGCAGGTAGGAGAGGAAGCCTTCAACATTCTGCGAGGCCAGGACCAAGTCCCGGTATCCCCCGGCCTCACCGATCTCCCAGTTGGACTGGATCGGTTCTACGCCCGGCGCGGCGCCGCTGAAGATCTTCAAGCGGTCAATGAACGCCTGATAATGCTCGCCGTTCACGCCCGTGTCAAAGCCCACGCGGATCTCGTTGATGGTCTTGCCTGCCTGGCTGGAAAGGTCTACTTCCACGTAGGTCCAGGCGTCGAACTCCACGTCGCGGTAAGCCGGGTGCATCAAGTATCCACGCTGGTCTGACAGGCCCAGATTCCGCAGGGCACTGCCATCGCTGAAGATCAGGTCCAGGCACACATGGGTATTGCCCTTGCCCAGCGCATCCTTGCGGTTGTAGATCCAGTAAGACATGCGCGTATCCGCGACCACGGCAATGGGGCTGTAACCGGCATAGCCCGCGTCGAATAATTGATAATAGCAATAGGCTGTTTGCGACTGGTTGTCAACCTGGCCGGACACATACAAGTAGCGCTGACCTTCCAGACTCGCCACGTTCTCATAGCCCGCATTCTGCACGCGGCACACCGGCGAACTATCCGGCGCATAGCCGACGACATTGCCGGAAGCGACGATCTGGCTGGAATAACCTTCCAATTCACCGATTGACCAGCTGGTCTTTACCGGATAGGTCAGATGCGAGGTCGGGAGCTTGGGCGGAATGGGCGTGGTTTCCTTGAGCAGGCGGAAATAATCGAACACGCCGTTATCACCCGGATTGGTCCCGTTGATCCAGACCTTGATCGAGAATTGCGAAGGATCGAATCCATCGGCCACGGTATTGATATTCACGCGGTAGGTACCAGGGGTGTTCAGGCCGGCAAAGGCAGGATAGTAGGTAGGCGATACGTTCTCTTGTTGGACCCCGATGTCAAAATACGTCCCTGGCGTAATGCTGTCCAGTTTGACCTCCAAGGTGTTGAAGACCTTGCCGCTTTGCGCAGTAGTGGTGACGTCTCGGAAGATCGGCGAGATCACGTTGCCATAGGCGGGTGAAGCGCTGGACAGGCTGATAATGCCACCGGACGAGCCGTTGCCCACGATCGTCGCGTTGTAATCATTCCGCCAGGCCGGCGGCAGCACGCCCGCTGGCCCGGTGAAATCCTCGTCGAATCCTTCTGGCTCGCCCGGCCCGCCGTGGATGGCGATCTGGTTGGCGTAGTCGCCGAGCGAGGCCAGGCCGGACTGGAACAGCTGGCCGACCGTGTACCACGCCAGTCCCAGATAGCCGTTGTCCGTCAGCATGCGGAACGCGTCTTCCATTTCGAACGTGGTGTTGGACCCTGCGTTCTCGCCGTATTTTTCCATGCCGTATTGATCCGCCAGCCAGGCGTAGTAATGCGGGGCTGACCAGTTGGTATTGAGCAGGCTCAGCTCCCAGGCCGGCTCATGGACCGGCAGAGCGCTCCAATCATCTTCCTTCCAGCCTTCCCCGCGCCATACGGCCTGGAGCGCGGTGTTGGCGAACATTACATTTTTGCGGTCCGTGAGTCCGGCCAGATAGCGGTCCGGCACGAACCCCCGGTTGACCCAGTAATAATTTCGGGTCAAGCCGGTCAGATCGCTACTGGCCTCCGCTTCCACGTCGCCGGAGCGGGCCATGAATCCCCCGCCCATGAGCAGCAGACGGCCGTCGAAATATTTCTTCATGGTGGTGATCTGCCAGTTGATAAAATCCGTCAGGCTCTGGTAATACCAGTCCAGAAAGGCTTGCGCGGCCGCGGGATCGTAACTGGCGCCGTCCGTGACGGAAATTTGGTCGAAATTGACAGTGGCCAGGGCATCCGGCCCGGTGACGAAGATCTCCACATAAGCTTTGGCCGTGTAGCTGACCGAGGTAAAACCGGGGCTGGTGACCGAAGTCCAGGTGGTGGCCGAACTGGACACATTGGTCATCTCGGACCAGGTAAACGCCGCTGTGGGCTGGAGCACTCTGATATGGCCGGTCACGCCCGGCGTATCGCTCTTAATGCGCCCACTCAGGGTATACGTGGTGTTGGGTTTAAGAACAATGCTTTGCCGCAAATGGTATTCCCTGCCGCTCTGGTCAGGCGGGGTCGTGTAACTCAAATAGCGGCTGCCTTCAGGCGCGCCGCCGGTCTGCACGCTGGGCTGCCAGCCGCTCTGGTAATAGCAATCCAGGGTGTTCTCCCAGTTGGCGATGGTGCTGGTATACCGGGTATCCTCGAACCCTCCGTTGACCACCCGCTCGCCCTGGATGCCCGTCGCGCCGGGCATGTACGAGGCAGCTAGCGGATTGGACGCGACCGCGGCACGCGCATGCGGGTCCCAGGCCCAGTAGCAATTGCGGTGCCCGTAATAATCGTTCGCTTCCGGATAGGCGACCTCGCCCCAGCGGCCGACGGTCAAATAGACAGCCCAAAAATTGTTGCCCAGGTCTGAAAACACCCGGGCGATATAGCCCTCGAATTCCGCACGGTAGTTCGGCTCCCAGATGCTGACCAGCGATTCCGGAGCGTCGCCGTGATTCTCGGGGTCCCAGGGCGAGCCGTATTGGTTGACAAAACGGGCATTCGGGTAGGTTGTCCAGTACCACGCCGGCACTGGGAAGGGATTGATGCGCAGGACGATGGAAAAACCTTTTTCGCGCAAGCGCCGGATCTCGGACTGCTTCTGGCTGATATAGTCCGCGTTATACACGCCCTGACTGGGTTCGTACAGCGCCCAACGGAGGTACACATTGCGCAGTCTGAGTCCCGCGGCATATTCATCGTTCAGGTGGGAGGCGTCGGTGGGTTCGCCGTGATCGGGCTGGCCGGGGTTGGAAATGGATTCGTCCCAGGCCGTGCCAAAATAGGCGGCCTGGGCCGCGGGTGAGGCGCCGAACATCCAGAGCAAGGCAAGAAAACCAAGAACAACAGGACGCTGGCAACGCATGCTGGACCCCTCCTCAGCAGGCCTGAAATAGCATTGTCTCAAGTCAGACTATTGATTGGGTAAGAGTGGATAGATGTTGGGTGTATTAATAAAGCATATCACCCGTTTGTGCGGTTTTCCAGCGCGGGCCAGACTTTTTTCGCTGTTTTTAAAAACTGACTGTCAAGGCGATCTGGTGGGTCAAGCCCAAATCGCCGTATGAAACCAGCGCATAATCCAGGTTCAGCAAAGAATATCTCAATCCCAAGCCAGCAGTCAGACCCTGAATGCCGCCCAGGTCCCCTGAGTCCTTGATCTTGTAACCCAAGCGCACTGCCGCCAGGTCCGTGTACCAGTATTCCGTACCCAGATGGACCGAGGTATATTTCGCATCCCCAAAGGGCAGGTTCACATCCAGCAAGGCGTGCCATTGGTCCTGAGGACCGATTTGCAAGGGGACAAGATAGGCGGCTCCGACTTTGGCGTTCATGGGCAGGTTGGAATCCGCCACGCGGGTGCCGAGGTTTTGGATGGCCAAGCCGAGCTGTAAACCCTCCACGCCCGGCTTGACCAGTCCTCCCACGTCCACCGCCACCGCCGAATAGGTTTCCGTGTCAATTTGCTGGCTGAAGTATTTAACCGCTCCGCCCACGGCCACGCTGTCCAGCAGCCACTGACCGTAACCCGCGGAGACCGTGAAAACGAACGGCGTGAACGAACCGTTCTCCACCGGAAGGCCCGAGATGGTGTCCAGCGTGGTCTTTTCCAACGCCCCGTAATTTAAATACGTCACATTGGCCCCGAAGCCCGCTCCCGCGAACAGGTTCTGCGCGTAGGCCAGGTATTCCTGGGAAATTCCCTCGAGAAAGATATTGTGCATAAATCCCGCTTGATGGCCTGTTGACTGGGCCAATCCGGCTGGATTCCAGGCCAAGGCGTGGAGATCGTCCGCCAGACCCACGAACGCCTCGCCCATGGCCACGGGCCGGGCGCCCAGCCCCAGCTTCAATTCCGGGGCGCCGACCCTGCCGATATCGTAATTGGTCTGTGCGGCCCAGACCACGCCGCCAGAGGAAATGATGATGACCGTCCAGATCAGTGTTTGCAGTGATTTTCCCATGGTTCCGCTCCCCTGCCAGGTATTACGCCCCAGTGAGGGCGTTCTAACCTATAGACTTCCACCGGGCAGTTTTTATTACAACTTTTGTATCCAAATTATCGTCTCTTAGCGCCTTGGCAATCTTACAATTTGCGGGCCAGAGAAAATAGGATGAGTTTCTCAGAAGTTAGATCGGCGAATTCCAGAAATGGCGTCACCCACAGTTGGCCGCGCGCAGACAAGGCCGGCATCAATCCCTCTGATTTACGCCGCGTACATTTCCCTGAGGACCGGGTTCTTGGTCAGCATGAGCCGGCTCCGCAGGAGCTGCATGCCGACCCGGTCCTGGGTGATCCTTAATTGTTTCGCGATTTCCTTATATTTATGCCCCTCAAAATACCTGAGGTAAAGGCACTTGCCGTAAAGGCCTGGCAGGGCGCTGAGAGCCTTTCCGAGATGCTTCACCTTTTCCAAGACCTCTAAATTATGTAATTGGCCTGGATACTCGCTCAATTGAGCTTGCGTGAATTGGCTATCCATTATGTTCATTTGTCTGGATTCCATTTTCTTGCGGTTTCTTGTCAGGAAGGACAGAGACAGGTTGGCGGTGATTTTGTATATCCACGAACTGAATTGGGCATCCCCCCGGAAGGACAGGATCTTTTTCTCGCCCAAGATCCGCAAAAAAACCTCCTGGGCGATGTCCATGGCATCCTCCCAGGACCGGAGATATCGCCAGGATATCCTTACCACCCGGTCGTAATAGCGTTCATAAAGCATGCGGGCGGATTCTTGGTCCCCTTTCTTGATGGCTGATATAAGTTCCTGATCGCTGCGCTCCAAGTTCACCCTCCTCTTAAAGAAACTGATGCAAGGACTACAGCAATAACCGGGCCACAACCCGCGAGGCGTATATTTTCTTTTAAATAAAGGCTTTTCCAAGACGGCCATGACGGTAAACAGGGTTAAATAGAAGGCTGGGCTTGTATTATGAAAGGACGGACTTTTATTTGCCTATCTTCAGCCGGCGCATGATCTCGTTCAATTGCTGATAATTCTTGAGCCCCATGGCCTGGGCGGTTTTAACGATCTTATGATTATTTTTCGCCAATTGATACTGAATGTACTGCCGCTCCATCTCTTCCGATCTATCCTTGATGTATGCCTTGACCTTTTTATAGTCCCCCTCTAAATCCATTCCTTCTTGCGTAAGCTGACCGTCTTTTTGTTCGAGATACTGCCGAACGTCCTTCCAGGAGATCTCTTTGCTCCGGCAGTTGGCCATGCCGGCTTCAAGGCATTTTTCCAATTGCCGCACATTGCCAGGCCAGGAGATCGTTTTGAACTTTTCCAATACGTCCGGCGCGATCCCCTTCACATCCTTTTTCAACTTCTTGTTGTATTTTTTAATGAAATGCGCGGTCAGCAGGGGGATATCCTCCAGACGGTCCCGCAAAGGCGGCATGACAAGGGTATTGCTGTGCAGGCGGAAATATAAATCCTCCCGGAATTTCCCCTGCCTGACCAGTTCCTGCAGGTTCTTGTTGGTCGCGGCCAGAATGACCACGTCCAGGGAGCGCGGTTCGGTCTCCCCGACCCGGATAAAGGTCTTGTGCTGGATGAAGTTCAGGAATTTGGCCTGCAAAGCCGGGGAAAGGTCCCCGATCTCGTTTAACAGCAACGTGCCCTTGTCCGCCATTTCGCTCCGGCCTTTTTTGTCCCGTTTGGCGTCGGAGAACGAATAGGCCGCGTGGCCCCAAAGCTCGGTCTCGCTCAGGGTCTCCGGAATGTTGGTGCAGTCAATGGCATAGAACCGTTCGGCGTGCCGGGGACTAAGCTCGTGAAACAGCTCGGCGATCAGGTCCTTGCCCGTGCCGTGTTCCCCCAGGATGAGCGTATCCAGTTCGGCCCGCGCCAGGCGGCCCACCTGCAGCATGAGGTCCATCATGGCCTTGGAATTGCCGATCACCTGTTTTTTCCAGACCGACGGCTGGGCGTCCGGATGGACGTGGATGCTCGCGGCGATCTTTTCCAGCAGTTCGCCGGCGTCCACGGGTTTGTAAATATAGTCGTTCATGCCGCTCTTGAACAGTTCCTGGAGCTTGACCGTATCGCCCGTGCCGCTGATGATGATGATCGGCAGTTGTTTTTCATCGTATTGACGCCGGATTTCACGCAGCATGGCGATGCCGGCCTCGGCCTGGGCTCCGAACTTCAGGTCCAGGGTCAGAAGCTGGGGCTTGAACGCGCGGATCTTCGGAATGATTTCCTCGAAGCGCAGAACGGTCTCCACCTCGAAGCCGCCTTCGCTCCTGAGAATACCCGCGATGGTATCCACGATGCTGATGTCATCGTCCGCAATGAGTATCCGGCTCATGATCTCACCCGCCGCTTTCCATCCGCTGTTCCCGGTACGCCGGCAGGGTCATGCGGAACGTGGTACCCTGCCCGGGCACGCTTTCTAAGATGATCAGTTCGCCGCCCATCAGGCGGGCCAATTGCCGTGAAGTGGCCAGACCCAATCCCATCCCCGCGCTATCGGGGTCAATCTGATAGTAAGCATGAAACACTTTTTCCCAATCTTTCTTCGCAATCCCGCGCCCCTGGTCCCTGATGTCAACCGCCAGGTTCTCCGGCTGGGCCTCAACCTTGATGGTGATGGTTTCGGAGCTTTCCGAATACTTAATGGCGTTGTGGATCAAGTTCATGATGATCCGCTTCACGATCTGAGGATCAGCCCAGACCCCGAGCGGTCCGGCGGGCAGGCTGAGTTCCAGCCGCATCTTCCTGAGCGCCAGGTTTTCCTCAAATCCCGAAACCACGGTCTGGATGATCCGGCCCAGGTCGGTTTGGGCGGGCAGCAGCTCCACCTCGCCCTTTTCCATGCGCTGCTGGTCGTTCAGATTGTGCAGGAACCGGTCCAGGGCGATCGTGCTTTCATGAGCGGTTTTCAGGTCCTTCTTGACATCCGCCTGGCGCCGCCGGCCTTGCCCGCGCAGCACGGAAGTGAGCTTGCCCTGCACCACCGTCAGGTCCTGCCGCGCATCGTGCGTAATGCGGTAAATCGTGTCCGCTTTGTTCTGCCGTGCGTATTCAAGCTTCCTGAGGGTTTGCTGCAACTTGTAAAGCGCGAAGAGAACGATGCCCAGCAGCAGCAGGATAAAGGCGGTTGCCCCTTGGATAATACGGATGGGCTGCTTATACTCCAATTTCGAGAACACGATCGTCAGCACGCTGGGCTGATTTTCGCCGGGATTCAGGGATTGGTTGACGTAATACTGGCGGTTGCCGCCTTCATGCCAATCAATCCCGCTCTGGGTTTTGTGATTCTCGATCCAGGCTTCATCCAGCGGCGCTTTTTTATTGGTTTCCAGTTTGGTGTACCCGTCAACGTGCACGGCAAGATAGTCCACAAAGGATATTTTGGTCAGCAATTGCAGCAATTGATAGAAATAGACGTGCTGGCCGGCCCGCATGAACTGGCTGGAGGTCTCGGCGATGCTGGCGGAAAGCTGACGGTGCTCCTCCTCCCGCTGCCGGTCCATTTCGCGGACGTTGAGCCAGATAGCCGTGATCGCGGCGACCGAGAGCGTCAGGATCAAGCCCGTGGCCAGGGCGATGACAAACGCGCTGTTTTGTCTTTTCGGAGGTTTTTTCAATCCGTTCACCCAATCCTAGCGCAGGTTAAAATAATCCCGGTATTTTTGTTCGTCGAACGGGACCAAACGGTCTATTCCCCACTGGTTCAGGACGCCTCGCAGGCGTTGGTTCTGATGCGCGGCCAGCATGAGCGCGACCAGCCGGTCGAGCCCCGCCTGTTTTTTCTCCCCGCCGGCCCGCTTGATGAACACCGGCGCGTTGGGCAGGGGTCCCGAGGCCGCGATCGGTTTCAGTTCGCCGCGGATCTTCACGCCCCCCTCCCCATTGGTTCCGGCGTCCAGCCGGTATTCCTGGTCCCGTCCGAGCAAGGTGTCCACGGTGCCCATCTGCAGGGCCAGCACCGCCTCCATGGGTGTCGAAAAGACGATGATGTTCTCAAAATAACGGTTTTCATCGAACCCAGGCACGTTCGGGTACAAGAGGGTCTTCAGATATTTTACTTTTTCGTTGTTCAGACAGCCCAGACGTTTTCCTTGCAATTGCTCCTTGCTTTCGACAGGGCTGTCCTGGCTGACATACAGGTAGTATTGGATCGTCGGCTTTCCCTGGCTACGGGCCACCACGGCAGGCCGCAGCAGGCCGTTCCGGGAAAACTCATGGAAGTACTCATTGTAGGAAACAACGATATCCAGCCACCCCAGCAAGAACTGTTTTTTCATCTCCTCGCTTCCCAATATCCTCTGTTCAACCGGCATTCCCGCTTGTTCGTTCGCGGCGGCCATGACGACCGCCAATTCAGCCGTCCGGTCCGCGGTTTGACCAATCAGCGCCTGGTCAATTCCGATCACGATCTTCCTTGGGTTTCGGTCCGGAATGAGCGGTTCGGCGGGATAAGCGGGAGCGGCAATAACCGCGGCCGTCAAGGTCACAGCCTGCGCGTCCACAGCCACAGCGCTTGCTTCGGCCGGACTTTCCGATTGGACTATGGCGGATTGTTCGTCTCCCGCCTGATTTTCAATCATCCGGCTGGTCTTCGGGTTCCATTGGATTTTCAGGCCCACCCGGTGAGACCCGCCGGTGCCTGGCAATTGCAGGGGATAATCGAACGCATAATCCAACTGCACGCCCAGCGGTGTCCGCGGCCACCGATAGCTTAATCCGGCCCCGGCTGAAACATCCCGTGAAGCGATCCCGGCCCTGAAGGCGAACAAGCCGGCGTGCAGGGTCTCCACACCCAGACGGGGCGTGAGCACCTCATTGGTTTGGTCCTCGCGCCAGTCGAGCTGTCCGGAAACCAGCACACGGTCGAGGAAAGGTTGGCGGAGCTCGACCCGGTAGGCAGCGCCGACCCTGACGACCATGGGCACGATCTCGGTCCGCGTGAGCCCCACATCCGCAGGTACCAGGTTTTCCACGCTCGCGGCCACGGACAGGTTTTCCGCGGGAGTCATTTTCATCCCCAGGTCAGCCGTGAATCCGGTTTTTCCGTGCTGGGCATATGGATAATAATTTCGCCGGGTAGTGAACTCGTTCTCCGCCACCTGCCATTGCAGCATCTTGAGGCTGATCCCGAGATCCAGGGGAATAAAGCCGAGACTTCGGCCATAGCTTAGCGCGTAGGTGTTTTCGGCATAGATCAGGGAGTCAAGCCTGGCCCAGGCCAGGCCCAGTGTGCCGATATCAGCGCTGACAGGCACCGCGGCCGACAGCAAACCATACCCGGTCCGGTCGAGCTCCCCGGTGAACAGCCGGGCATTGAACCCCGCGTACAGCTCCGAATACATGCTGACCAGTTCGATGTGTTCCAGCCCCGCGTAGCCGGCCGGATTGAACAGCACCGCGTTGGCGTCATCCGCCACGGCGACGAACGCACCGCCCAGGGCGGCCGGCCGTACCCCCAAGCCGGCGGGCGCGAAATAGGCAGGCGACGGGACCGCGCAGGCGCAGAACGCCAGGGCCATTGCGCCACGCAACAGCGGCAAACACGCTTGTTTTGACCACCCTGTCAGGATCATTTCAGCAACACGATCTTCCCATTGCGGGTCTGGTTCCCGATCTTGACCTGGTAAAAATAAATCCCGCCCTCGCAATAGCGTCCGTTCTGGTTGCGGCCGTCCCAGCGGTCCGTATTATCCAAAGTTTTAATAAGCTTGCCGTTGAGGTTATAGATGCTGATCTGATAGGCACCCGGGTTCCCATATTCATCCACGCTGAAATCCAAAGTCTGCCCCAGTGTGGGCAAGAAGGGATTGGGAACCGCCGCGCCCAGCGGATACGCCGGCCTGGGAGTCGGCGTGGCGGTCGGAGTATGGAAAGGAGTCTGCGTCGCGGTCGGCGTGGGCGTGGGAGGGTCCACAAAGCTCAGATCATCAATGTAAACGCGGTACTTTTCCCCGTGAGCGGCGTAATTGGGGTCGTCGAACGCCACCCAGACCTGCTGGATGGTCAGGCCGGCCACAGTCGCGAGGTTCACTTCCACGAAGTTCCAGGTATTGGGCGTCAAGCGGTCGTGCCGCTGGGCGGGGTGTACGGAGAAACCGTTTTGATCCGTTAACTCGGCATGGTCCCGCAACGCCGTGCCATTCGAGAACAGGAGGTCCACGGCCACGCAGCGGTTTCCATCCGTGGCGTCTCCCGGATCATCATGGGGATAGATCCAGTACCGCAGTTTGGTCTGGCTGGTGACCGTGATGTTGTGATACGGGATCAGAGCATCGTTAAAGAGCCAATAGTAACAAGCGGGATTGCTGGCGCTGGCCGTGACCTTGCCGGCCACAAGCAGATACCCGCTGCCGGCGTGCGGTGTCACGCCTTTGTTCCCCGCGCTCGCGCGGGTGCATAGCGGCAGGCCGAATTCCGCGGAATCGTAGGTTTCGACGTTGCTTTTATAATTGTAAACATTGTCATAGCCGCGCGGTTCCGGGTCGCCTTCCCAGCCGGTCACGACCGGCCATATGGCGCCGCCGGTCGGCGGTTTTGCCGCTGGACCGCCGTACGCCGAAATAAAGGATGCGTAGTCCTTGATCGTGGCGTGGTTCAAATACGGCTCATAGAGTTCATAGGTCTTGGCCCATGCCAGCCCTTCGTAGCCATAGTCCTGCATGTTCTGGAAAGATCGCGACATGCCCCAATAGTCATCCGCGCCTGAGTTTTCGCCGAACTTGGCCAGACTGTTGACTTCCGCCAGTCTCGCGAAGTAATGCGGAGCGGAATAATCCGTATATAAAGGGCCATTCTCCCAGGATGCTTCCCCGCCGCCCCGGTCCTCCCGCAACTCCACCGCGGTATTGACAAAATACAAGTTCGCGCGGTTGCCTGGCGTGATCCCGGCCAGATACCGGTCCGGGACCGCGCCGCGCCTTACCCAGTAATTATTTTTACTGTTCCCCATCAGGTCCTGTTGGATCTCGGCTTCGACGTCGCCAGCCATGCTGGCAAACCCGCCTCCCATTAAGAACAGACGGCCTGTGGGGTAGTAGGCGCGGACCGCGGGGATCAGCCAATTAATATAATCCGCGAGACTGCTGTGATACCAGGTCAGGAATTTGTCCGCCGCATAATGGTCCGTGGCTTGCCCGTCATTCAGGGAGAGAGCATCGAATTCAGCCTGGGTGCTGCCGGTATCCAAGTACACATCAACCGTGGCTTGCCGGGCGCTGGCGTTCATGGTCACGCTCTGGCTGACGTGCGTCCAGCTGGAGGCGGCGGACGAAAGGATCACCGTATCCAACAAGACAGGCGTGGTCGTATTGCCATCCCACTGCTGCATGCGCAGCATGCCCTGGCTGGTGCCGGAAACTCTCATATAACCATCCAAGGTATAAACCCGGCCAGGAACAACCGGCACCTGCTGGCGCAGAAAGTATTGGTCACCGCCCTGGCCGTTCAGACGCAGATGCCGGCTGCCTTCCTGACTGCCGCTGGCCATGATCTCCGGCAGCCAGCTGGCCGGTTTGTCAGCCGCGACCTGGGCGGCATGACGCCAGCCTGAAATGGCTTTGGCCTGACCGCTCCCCAGCAAATTAAGATAGTACGTGTCTTCAAAGCCGCCGTTGACGAGCCTTTCGCCTGCATAGGGGTCCTTGGCGCCGGGCAAGCCTGGCTTGAAATCCAGGATTTCCGTCAGGCGGGGGTCGCCTGCATAGGTGGCGGCCAGTGCGGCGCGGGCATTCGCGTCCCAGGCCCAGTAGCAATTGGTATTGCCCATGAAATCCTCGCCCCGCGAACCTCCATTTTCCAGTGTCGGGTATAGAACCTCGCCATACTGGCCTGCCGATAAATAAACCGCCCAGAAATCCGTCCCCAATTCCAGAAAAACCCTGGCCAAGTATTCGTTGAACTGAGTTGGATAGGGGTTGACAGCACCTGGCCAGATGCTCACCGCGCTGGTGTGTTTTTCACCATCGTTCACGCCATGCGTTTCCGGATTCCAAGTGACATCATACTGATTTTTAAGCCGGGCTTGAGGATAGGCGGAAAAATACCAGGATGGGACCGGGAATAAATTGATGCGGATGACCACGTTGAAACCGGCTTGCCGGTATGCTTGGATTTCCCCTTTTTTCTGATTGATATATGCAGTGCTCCAGGTATTATCTCCGTCTTTCTCGAATTCCGACCAGCGGATATATACATTGCGAAAATTGACGCCGCGTTCTTTTAAATCATCAAGGTAAATGATGTCCGTGGGTTCTCCGTTTGGATAGGATTCATCCCAGGCGGTCCCAAACTGGAAACCAGAAACGGAATAAACGGAAAAACCGAAGAGAAATGAAAAAGCAATCCAAAACGTCTTTTTCACGTTCAGGTTGGACCTCCGGCCATTCTCTTGAACGCCATGGAGCCCCCCGGGCAAAGTCCGGGGTACCAACTTCAACCCTCGCTACCCCCTCTTGGCGACATCCCCGGAGCAGCAATTCCGCATTCACCCCCGAGCAAGCTCGGGGTGCCCCGCGGAGGGGGTGGGCGGCACGCTAAATAGTAATACGATTATCATGGGGTTACAAATAGTTTGACTTGATTTTTTCCCGTTTGCAGCCGCAGCGGCAATAAAAAGCCCCCAGCCTCGCGAAGGCAGGGGGCTTTTTCGACCACTGGTTGTTCCCTATTTTCTTATTTAATCAACGCCACCTTCTTTTTCTGGTCCACGATCACCCTGCCGTCCGCATCCGTCACCTGGACCCGGCACAAGTAAATACCGGGCGCCACGCCAGCCGCGTCCCAGGCCGTGGTCAAGGTCTGCCCGCTTCCGCCCTGCTTGCGTTCCGTGATCCGCGCCACCCGCTCGCCGGTCAGCCGGTACACGTCAATGGTCACGCTGGCCAGGCCGGCCACGGTGTAGGCAAAAGTAACCTGCCCCCTGGCCGGGTTCGGGTACAGCAGCACCTTCTGACCAGCCAGCCACGGCGTGGCTGTGGGCGTGGGCGTGCTGATGTTCACGACCGGGGTGGGCGTATCCTGCACCGGGGTTTGCGAGGGCGTGGGGGTCGGAGTTGGAGTCATGGTGGAAGGCACATCCAGTTTGCCGACGGTGCTGCCCACCACCGAACCCTTGCATACCCTGACCCAGTCCAGCTCCAACCCGCTGCCTCCCGGACCTTCGGCTACGATCTGGACCCGGAAAGTTTGGTATCCGGTCCAGCCGGTCACAGCCCTGATATCAAAGGCAAAACGGCCAGCCTGGCTTTGGCTGGCACAGAGGTCCCAGGTCTGCCAGTTCCCAAATATTTCTTGGATCCCAACCTTCCAAGTTGTTCCCGGCAACACCGAAGCCACGACCAGTTCGACATGATCGTAATCCGAAAGATAGCAGGTGACCATCGGCGACAGCACCTTGCCCCAGTTGCTGTCCGCGGTGCGCGTGACCGCGGCCAGGGAAGGCGTGAAGCTGTAGGCGATCTCAGCATTAAATTCAGCATCGTTGCTCTCGTCCACCCAGCTCGCAGGCTGGTCCGGAGCAGTTCCAGTGAAATCATCCCGCCACGCCTCGACCGGGACCTCGGTCTGCGTCGGGGTCACGGTGGGGGTCGCGGTCACGGTGGGCGTGGCGGTGAAGGTCACGGTCTGGGAAGGCGTGGCGGTGGCCGTCGGCGTCATGACGTCGCTGAAGATACGGACCCAATCCACATACACGGTCGTATAGCTGCCTTCGATCGTGAGCTGGACATAGAAATCACGAACGCCCGACCAGCCGGTAATGCCGGGAATATCGAAAGTAAAGATGCCGGTTTCGGAAGAACTGCTGTTGCAGTCCCAATAATTCCAGTTGCCGCCTATTTCCTGGATCCCGATCTTCCAGGTGGGATTTTGCGAAAGACCGTCAATCTTAACAGAGACTTTTCTGTAAAGGCTGACATCGCAATGCATGGCCGGGGAGAGGACCTTGCCCCACGTGGCAATTGACCCAAGGGAGATAGACCCGCTGCCCAACTCCGCGGCAAAGGCGGTGTTATCCGTCACATCCTGCCATAATGCGGAAGGAGGCGTGAACTCATCCCTCCAAAATTCCTCCGGCATGGGCGTGGGATCGGGTGTCGGGGTTGGGGTCGGCGGCGTGAAACCGTCCGCCGCGAAATGCCTGGCATAGATGTGCTTGGTCGAACCATTGGATTCGGCAAAAGCGGCGAAGGGCATGGTATAGGCCACGCCCAGGCTGGAGGTTTCCGCGCCCAGCAGGGGATCGAGGTTCATACTGCCCTGGGCCAGGGCCCACTGGCTGCCATTCCATTTTTTAACGTAGATCTGGTTGTTCTCGCCCCAGGTGGCGAAAAGGTGCGTGTCATCCGTACCCAGCCGGGGGTGGTCGCCTGGCTGACTTTCCTCCAGGTTCAAATATCCGCCGAGGAGGGTCCAGCTTGACCCGTTCCATTGCTTGACATAGACCTTACCGCCCTCCAACCAGGCCACGGTGGGAAGTTGGTTGTGAATGATGATCTCCGGCTGGTCGGCGCTCTGCGCAGGGTCCATATTGAGCATCCCGCCGTCCTGAACCCACTGGCCGCCTGCCCAGTGCTTGACATAGATCCTGGATGATTCATGCCACGTCACGTACGGGGTTTCGCCTTCCACGGCGATGGCGGGATCCGCCACTTCATCAAGCACATTGACGTTCAGCGGGCCGCCCAGCGTCTCCCAGGTACTGCCGTTCAGCCTGCAGGCAAAGGTTTGGTAATTGGTCCGCGGATAGTCCCTGCGCTCGCGATAGGTCACAAAAGGCACGCCGCTGGCCGAGCCCGCGATGCGCGGCTGGTTGGTCTGGTAGAAATCATAGGCGCCGATCAGGCCGCCCATGCGCTGCCAGTCGCCGTTCGCGAAGGATTTGACATAGACGTTCTCGTGTCCCGCATACCCTTCCGTCCAGGCGGCATAAGGCGTACCGGCGATCATCGTGAGATGGAGGTCCCCCGACATGCTCCAGGCGCCATAGGCCGGCGCGCGGGTTTGCATATTGAGTTTGGTGCCCAGCAGTTCCCATTGCCCGCCGCCCGCGTAGCGCTTGACGTAAAGGCTGTTGATCTTCGAGGCCGGCTCTTCCCAGCTCACATGGGGTATGCCGTTCAACATGGCCAGGCGCGGGTTTCTGGCATTTAAAATAATATTGACGTTCAGACTGCCGCCGTCAGACAGCCACTCGCCGGGGATCACGGGCGGCGCGGGCGGATCGCCCGCGATCTTCACATAGTCCAGCACCGCCGTGTCCACGCCGGCCGTGCCATTGATCCAGAACTTGAGCGAAAATTTGGTTAAGTTCTTATCCGGCGGCAGGGTGTCTAGGTCAACGCGCTGAACGCCAGCGGCCGTGATGCGCGGCAGAGGATGGTAGCGGCCTCCGGGTTCCTCCTGCACGCCCCAGTCCAGGTAGCCGCCGCTCAGGGTGTTGACCTTGATCTCCAGATTGTGGAACGTTCCGGCATCCAGCCCCACGATGACCGGCGACAACACGTCCCCGAACGTGCCCAGCGATTTCAGGCGGATGGCAGCCGTGGAATCGCCGTTGTTCCTGACCGAGGCGTTGTATTCGCCGAAATTCGACCAGTCCCGCCAGCCGGCCGGCATTTCACCGGCCGCGCCGTCGAACTGTTCCAGGTATCCCTCCGGAACAGGCGTGGCCTCGGGCACGGGCGGATGCTGCACGAGACGCACGTAATCCAATTTGGCCTCGTTCCCCACGCTGCCATTCAGCCAGTATTTTAAAGTGAAAGCAGAGAGATCAGCGCCCGCGGCCAGGGAGCTCAGGCGGATGCGGTACAGGCCGGGTTCGTCCAAATGCGCGAAATTGGAATTATAGAAATAGCGGCGGTTCGGATCGCTCCCCCGCTGTTCCACCAGACCGGGATCAATATACGCTCCGGCTGAAAGCGCGGTCAGCTTGAATTCAACCGCATCAAGCTGGCTGGTGTTGATCTCGGCGATGACCGGGGACTCAAAATCACCATACGACTGGGAGAGCAGTTTCGCCGCCGCCAGCGTGACGCCATCCCCCCGGAACGAAAGCGCGTCAGGGTTGTTCTCCCGCCAGCGGTCTGGCACGGTCCCGGCCGGGCCGGTGAAGGGTTCGTCAAATACCAGCGGGTAATCCCCAAAACGGACATCATCAATATAAGCGCGGTAGTAATTCCCTCCCGAGCTGTCCACGCCCGGATCCCAGTCAAACGCCACATTGACCTGTTTGACCGTCTTTCCGGCCAACGGTGTCAGGTCCGCTTCCACATAGGTCCACTGCTGGTACGGGTCCTGCCGGTAAGCCGGGTGCATGCGCACGCCGAACTGGTCGCGAACATCGGCGCGGTTGCGCAATTCGGTCCCGTCCGTGCATTGGAAGTCCAACGCCACATGGCGGTTGCCGATCGCGCCGCCGTTCGACTGGTGATAGATCCAGTATCTCAGCTTCATGCCCGAGGTAATGGTGATGTTGTGATACGGCAGCAGGACATCGTTGAACAGCCAGGTGTAGCAGACCGCGCGCGCATCCGTGGCCCGGCCCGCGGCCACCAGGTAATTGGCGCCCGTATGCGGGGTCACGCCGTTATAGGTGCCGAAGCTGGAGCGGGTGCACAGCGGCGCTCCGTACTCAGCCGGATCGTATCCTTCCACGTTATAGACCGCCAGCCGGACATTGTCATATCCGATGGGTTCGGCATGCTCCCAGCCTGTATCGAATCCGCCGGCCGCCGGTTTGGGCGGCAGCGCGTTATACTGCGTGATCAGATCGGCGTAGTCCTTGATGTTCGCGCCGCGGCTGGGTTCGAACAACTGTCCGATCGTATACCAGCCGAGACCCTGATAATCCAGGGTCTGCAGGTTCTGAAAAACATCCTGCATCTGCGTAAGGTTGTTAAGGCCGCCGTTCTCGCTGTATAATTTTGTGGTCGGACCCCAGATCCTGCGCGCGGTCTCGGCGTAGTATTTCGGCGCGGACCAGTCGCTGTGCAGGGGACTGGTGTTCCAGGCCAAGCCGCCATTGGCGCGATCCGGGTTCTCCCAGTCGTTCCAGACCACTTCCATGCCGGTATTCGCAAAATAAACATTGTTAAGATTGACCGCCGGATCGTCTTTCAAGGCCTGCAGGTAGCGGTCCACGGCGAACCCGCGGCTGACCCAGTAGGCGTTCTTGGTCTTGCCCGAAAGGTCGTTGTTGATCTCGGCTTCGATGTCCCCGGGGCGCGTGGCGTCACCGCCGCCCATGAGGATGAGCCGGCCCTGGAAGTGCTCCCGGATCTCCTGGATCTGCCATTTGAGCGCGTTGATCAGCCCGCCGTAATACCAGTCGATGAACTGCTGGGCCTGGGTGTGGTTCGCAACCGGCTGGTTCTGGTCCACCAGGGAGAAGCCGTCCAAATCCATGGTTCCCTGTCCGCTGTTGTCATAGGTGGTCACGCTTAAGTCCAGATAGGCCAGCTGGGCGTTGCCCGGACTGGTCAAGTCCTGGCGCAGGGTCTTCCAGCCGGTGGGCGCGTACTGTTTCACCAACACCTGGCTGCCTTCCAGCCAGGCCACGTAGGGCGTGCTGTTGTCCGACGCAAGTTCAGGATAACTTGAACTGACCGTGCTGTTGGCATTGATAAAGCCGCCAACTCTCTCCCATACACTGCCGGTCCATTTTTTCAAATAAAGCTGCGGCGACTCACCCGCCAGGGTCCCCTCCCACCACACCGCATACGGTATGGCGCCGACGAACTGAATATCCGGGTATTGGGGCAACAACTGCGAATTGACCAGCAGGTTGTCTCCCACGTCCAGCCAGGCGGACCCGTTCCAGCGCTTGACCCAAACCTGATTGTTGTTGGACCCGATCAGATAGGGTTCATCGGAAGGTGAGAGCGCCAGGTTGGGGGCCGGCGCGCTGCCCACGCTCGACCCCAGCAACTGCCACTTGTTGCTGTAGCGCTTGACATAATTCCAGAGGCCTGTTCCGCTCCCGACCTCGTTCCAGGCGACCACGAGTTTGCCATCCGTGGCGATGGACAGCCGCGGCATGACCGGCATGATGCTGGCGTCGTTGTCCGAAACGACGACCAGATCGCCGCCGACCAGGCTCCATTTGTTGTTGGTGAACTTTTTCACATAGATCTTGTAAGGATAGCCGTTGTTCTGCGACCAGACCACATACGGGATGCCGTTGCGGACGGCGATATCCGAAAATTGCGCGCCGCCGCAGGGAGGCAGGCTGAGATACGTGCCCAGCGCCTGCCACGAGGTGCCGTTGAATTTCTTGACCGCGATATAGCTGTCTCCGGTGCGGCGGTAGCTCACGTACGGCGTGCCGTTGTAGGCCGCGATCCGCGGGAACGTGCCGGTGGCCACCTGCCCGCCGACCGCCTGCCAGGCCGATCCGTTCCACCGCTTGACCAGCAGGGAGGTGCCGGCTTCCGCGTACACCGCGTATTTCGTCTGGTTGACCGGGTCAACGGCGATATGCCCTTTCCCTTCCCAGGAGGATATGGCTTGCGTGTTGACCGGGCCGCCCAGCCAGGACCAGACATCCGCTTCGGCATGGTAGGCCAGGGTCGTGGCGCCGCCGGCGTCCGCGAAATACAGGCGCACGTTGGCGCTGGAACCCGCGCTGACCGGACTGGCCAAGCCGTCCAGGCGGTAGGGCGTGCCAGGGCGCACCGGCATTTCCTGGCGAAGGTAATACTGCGTTCCCGCCGGGGTTTGATAGCGCAGCCAGCGGCTGCCTTCGCCGGCCTGCGCGGGATCATTCATGACACCCGGGTTCCAAGCCGAACCCAGCGCATGGCAAGCACGCGCGCTCCACCAGTTGGCGATCGTGCCCGCGTAGAACGTGTCCTCGAACCCGCCGTTCACCACGCGCTGGCCGGCTCCGGCCTGAGTGGCCGGGGTCCAGCCCGGCGCCGGGCAGGAGGCCTGGGCGTCATTCTCATAAGCCCAGTAGCAATTCCAATTGCCGTAATAGTCCTCGCCTCGGGTATCACCCGCGCGTTCAGTGCGCTTGACCGGGTTCCGTCCCGGGAACGCCACTTCTCCGAATTGGCCGCTGGAAATATAAACCGCCCACAGGGAGTCCTTGACGTCCGCCAGCTGTCCAAAGACCTGCTGGATGTAGGCGCGGACCCGGTTTTCGTAATTCGCGTCCCACGTGCTCACCTGGGTGTTGTACTTCTCCTCTTCATCCACTCGGTTGGTGACCACATCCGGTTCCCACTCCCGGGAGTACTGATTCTTGTGCCGCACATTGCCTTCGTTCAAATACCACTGCGGCACGGGGAAAGGATTGATGCGCAGAATGACCTGAAACCCGGCGGTCTGGTACTTCTGGATCTCCAGCCGCTTCTGGTTCAGATAATGGTCGTTCCAGGCGCCCGCGCCGGTCTGGTAATCAGCCCAGCGGATGTACACATTGCGCAGGGCGATGCCGCGGTCATGTTCATCGGTCAGGTAGCGGGCATCCGTGGGCACGCCGTGCATGGACGGATCACTGGTATTGATCCTGGGATCTGTCGCATAGGGTTCCAGGTAATGGTAGGACTCGTCCCAGGCCGTTCCGAATTCGTAGGAATTGCCCGGCGCCTGAAAAGCGGACATGAACACTACTGTCATTCCCGCGGTTACCCATTTCTTCCATCCCATGTGACGCACCCCCGTAATGTCCTTATTTATAAAGGTTTTAAAGAACACGCGGTCCGACAAGCGGTTTTTTCCACGTAAACGTTAGACTGATAAATCCGTTTTTTATAACCAGGGCAAGGAAAAAAAAACCTCCGGCCGCTGGCGGCCGGAGGGCTGGATCGGCTTGCAGGCAGGGAAGGTTAGAAATGCACGCCAATGGCAAACTGATGGGCCGTGCCCAGGTCACCGAACGCGGCCAGGGCATAATCCACCACCAGCAGTTCGCCGCGGATGCCCAGGCCCAGGGTCAGGCCCGAGGTGCCGGACACGCCGCCGGATTCCCGGATCTTATAACCGAGCCGCAGGGCGTAGGTGGTGTACCAATACTCCGTGCCCAGGTTGGCCGCGGTATATTGGGTGTCGCCGAAAGGCACGTCTACGTCCACTAGAATATTCCAGCTGTCTTGGTCAAAAAACCGCACGGGAATTTTATAGGCGGCCCCCACCTTGGCGCTCAGGGGTAGTGCATAATCCAGCACCGGCGTGCCCAGGTTGCGCACCACGGCCCCGACCTGCAGATCCGCCACCGGCGGCTTGACCAGCACGCCCGCGTCAAAAGCCACGGCCGAGTAATTCTCGGTATCAATGGTCTGTGAAAAATATTTGACCGAAGCGCCCACGGCCACCATGGGAACCAACCACTGGCCGTAGCCGGCCGTGAAAGCGAGCGCCGTGGGCGTGAACTCGCCCTGCGCCTCGGGCAAACCGCTGCTGCCGATGACATACCGTGAAAACTGGCCATAGTTGATGTAGGTGAGATTGGCCCCCAGGCTCGCCCCGCCGAACAAGTTTTGCGCGTAAGCGAGGTACTCCACGGAAGTGCCCTGCAGGTAGATATTATGCATGAACCCGGCTTCGACACCCTTGAGCTGAGCCAACCCAGCCGGATTCCAGGCCGTGGCGTTGACGTCATCCGCCTGGGCGATGAACGCCTCGCCCATGGCCACGGGCCGCGGCCCCAAGCCCATGCCCAGTTCGGCCGCGCCCACCTTGCCAATCGCGTAATCGGTCTGTTCGGCCCAGGCCCCGGCCGCGCCGATGACCAACGCCACCACCGCACCTATGATTTGCAGCCAGCGGTTCATGTGTTCCCTCCCCTGATCAGGCTATTTTACAATAGCCACCTTTTTCACCTGATTCACAACCTGAATGCCTTTGCTGTCTGTCACCACCAGGCGGCAGAAGTAGATACCCGGAGCCACCTGGGCGGAATTCCAAACCATGGTCAGCACCTCGCCGGGCGAGCCCACGGCCTGCTCCCGCACCGACGCCACGCGTTCACCGGTCATACGGTAAATATCCAGCGTCGCGGTCACCGGCCCGCTGGCCGTGTAACCGAACATGACCTGGTCGCGCGCCGGGTTGGGATAGGCGACGAAATCGTTCTTCGCCACCCACGGCGTGGCCGTATAGGTTGGGGTAAGAGTAACCGTCGGTGACGAAGGCAAGACCCCAATCATGAATATTTGAACCAAGTCTAGGGTCGCTGTGGCTGGTGAATCTCCAATTAAAACCAACTCCACATCAAAAGTGTAGACCCCCGAATTAAACGTAGTTGGGGCATAATTAAAATCGAACGTCCCGGTGGAACTGCTGGCGGTATTCAAATACCAGTGCCTGTTACTGCCGCCTTTCTCCTGTATCCCCACCCGCCATTGCGCTCCGCCGGCAAGCCCGGAAACCACGACCCGCAGCCAGGGATACTGGCCGACATCCACGGTCTGGTCCGCGGACAGGACCTTGCCCCACCCTTCGGCGCCGGCAGGCCGGGTAAGGGCGGCAAAGGAATTAACCGCCGAATAAGAAAGTTCCAGGTCAAACCCGTTATTTTCGGTTTCGTCCTGCCAACCGGCCGGCTGCTGCCCGGGCGTGCCGCCCAGGAAGTGATCGCTCCAGAAAGCGGTGATCGGCTGGGTCGGAGTGACAGTAGGGGTGATCGTTGGAGTCGGCGGAACACCGACCATATAAATCTGCACCAGATCCAAGGTTACGGTTGCCGGAGAATCACCCACCAGAACCAGTTCGACGTCAAAAGTATATACCCCTGATCCGAAAGTGAGCGCGGCGTAATTGAAATCGAACGTCCCGGTGGAACTGCTGGCGGTATTCAAATACCAGTGCCTGTTACTGCCGCCTTTCTCCTGTATCCCCACCCGCCATTGCGCTCCGCCGGCAAGCCCGGAAACCACGACCCGCAGCCAGGGATACTGGCCGACATCCACGGTCTGGTCCGCGGACAGGACCTTGCCCCACCCTTCGGCGCCGGCAGGCCGGGTAAGGGCGGCAAAGGAATTAACCGCCGAATAGGATATCTCCAAATCGAAACCCGTTTCAGTGGTTTCATCCACCCAACCAGCCGGCTGCTGCCCGGGCGTGCCGCCCAGGAAGTGGTCGCTCCAGAAAGCGGTGATCACCTGGGTCGCGGTAATGGTGGGCGTGGGTGTGGCCGTATTAACGATATCCGGGGTGTGGGTTGCGGTGGGCGCCGTGGTGCCGTAGATCCGCACCTTATCCACATTGACAAATTCGCCCCCAAAACCCTCGATGGTGAGCTCCACGCTGAAAACGTGCGTGCCGCTGGTCCAGCCAGTGGGTGTGGCGTAATTATACGTGAAGAGGCCGGTGCCATTGGTGCTCCCCTGGATCTGGGTACGAACATAGCTCCCTTCCTGCTCCTGAATGGCCAGGATCCAGTTGGCGCTTCCCGAGATCCCGGTCACCACGATCTCAATGGACGGATACATGGCCGTGTCAATGCTTAAGACCGGCGATAACACCTTGCCCCAGCCTGGCGTATCGGCCGAAGGCGTGATGCTGGCCCAGGACGTGGTGGCGGAATAGGCGATCTGGGCGTTGAAGGTGTTGTTATCCGTCTCGTCGGTCCAACCCGCTGGCTGCTGGCCGGCTGTGCCCGTGAAATGGTCCTCCCAGCCCGTAAAGGTACCCGTGTCGACCGTATGGGTCGGCGTTGGCGTGAAGGTCCTGGTAACGGTCCTGGTCGGAGATGGCGTCGGCGTAATGGTCGGAGAGTTCGGATTGATCGTGGATGTGGGCGTCACGGTAAAGGTGCGGGTAAAGGTGGGTGAAATGGTGGGCGTGAAGGTCGGCGTGGTGCCGCCGGTCCCATAGATCCTCACCGAATGGAAAGTGGCATAGGACCCGTTCGGCCCTTCCACGCTGAGCTGGATGCCGTAGAATTGCGTCCCGCTTTCCCCGGTCTTGCTCGGTATGTCAAACGTGTAGGTGCCTGGCGTGCTGATGCTGGCCCCGGTGACCAGGTCCCAGAACTGATACGGCGGCGTGGGCCCGGGGTGGAAAATACCGACTCGCACGGTACAACCGTTAAGCGCCGTGATCACCACTTCAACTTGGTTGTATAAGCTTAAATCGACATCTTGAGAAAACGAGGTGACCTTGCCCCAGCCCGCGCTTCCGGCCACGGTCACGTCGGCCAGGCTGTTCGTCGCATTGTAGGCGATCTCGGCGTTGAACCCGCTGTCATTGGTCTCGTCGTACCAGCCAGCTGGCTGGGCGCCGGGCGTGCCCGCATCGAAGTGTTCATACCAGAGATTCGTGCTCGGAAGCGGGGTGAAGGTCGGAGTAGGCACGGCGCCGCCATAAATCCTTACAGAATGGAAAGTGGCATAGGACCCGTTCGGCCCTTCCACGCTGAGCTGGATGCCGTAGAATTGCGTCCCGCTTTCCCCGGTCTTGCTCGGTATGTCAAACGTGTAGGTGCCTGGCGTGCTGATGCTGGCCCCGGTGACCAGGTCCCAGAACTGATACGGCGGCGTGGGCCCGGGGTGGAAAATACCGACTCGCACGGTACAACCGTTAAGCGCCGTGATCACCACTTCAACTTGGTTGTATAAGCTTAAATCGACATCTTGAGAAAACGAGGTGACCTTGCCCCAGCCCGCGCTTCCGGCCACGGTCACGTCGGCCAGGCTGTTCGTCGCATTGTAGGCGATCTCGGCGTTGAACCCGCTGTCATTGGTCTCGTCGTACCAGCCAAGCGGCTGGGCGCCGGGCGTGCCGCCATCGAAGTGTTCATACCAAAGGTCAGCGGCCTGGGCATGCATGGCGCCCATTAAGAAAAAGCCTGCCAGCAGCGTGATTCTTTTCATTGTATCCTCCCTAAGGGAGTGGATGAAGGAGAGGTCGGAAGCTGTAGAAAAGGGTGTGCATCGTTACATGATTTATGTTCCATAATATACTTAGACTGGCATTACATGCAATTCGTTTCACATTTTTTTGTGTACTTAAAAAACAAGCCCCCTGGGTTGCCCCAGGGGGCTTGTTGTCAGCAGGCACGATTCCTACCGGATCAGCGCCACTTTCTTCAGGAGCCTCAAGATCTCCTTGCCGCTCCCGTCGGTCACCACGATCCGGCAGATATAGATCCCCGGCGCCACGCCCATGGCCTCCCAGGTCGTGCTCAGGGTCTGGCCCTGGCCGCCGTCCTTGTACTCCGTGATCGAGGCCACCCGCTCGCCGGTCAGGTGGTAGATATCTATCTGCACCTTGCCCGGCCCCGCGAGGTTGTACGCGAAGTTCACGTTCCCGCGCGACGGATTGGGATAGGCCATGACCTGGTTCTTGCCCAGCCACGGCGTGGGCGTGGAGGTCGGGGTCGGCGTGGAAGTGCTCACCGGCGTGGCGGTCTGTATAGGTGTGGGCGTAATGGTGAATGTGGCGGATGGCATTGGCGGCATCATGGGGTTAACGGTACTACCCATCACGCTCCCCTCTTGACCAACCCATAAATAATCAGTTTCTAAATATTTCCCAGAAGCACCTTCAACCACCAATTCAAGATTGAATTGCTTGATACCGGTCCAGCCAGTGGCCGCAGAAATGTCATACGTAAATTCTCCGGTATTTGAAGTACTGTTCTGCAAGGTGTATTTTGATTGGCTGTCCTTCTCACGGATTTCCAATTTCCAGGTATCTCCTGCCGAAATCCGGTTAACCTTGAACCCAACCACCGGATAATCATCAACATTGGCTGTAATCAAAGGCGATTGAACTTTACCCCACCCATCCCCTTCAACGGTACGCGTGATGCTGGCCAATGAGGAATAAGCGGAATAGGCTATATGGGCGTTGAATCCCGCGTCATCGTTTTCGTCCCGCCAACCCTGCGGTTGCACCCACATCGTACCTTTAAAATGATCTGCCCAGATCATCCCTGCCGGAAGGGCCGGTTCCGGAGGCCGGGTAGTCCCTGTAACCACGCTGATATTTTCACATAAAATCGAACCATTGTTGACCGGCAAGGGGGGATCTCCGCTAGCCACACCGATTCTAAATTTAAAGCTGTGAATCCCTTGCTGCATGTCCTCCGGCACATAATGTTTTAAATTGTAAACATATTCGCCCGGTAAAGCAGAATCATATTCCACGCGGATTCCGGAGTCGTTGTTGTTCGGATCCAAGTGCAGATATCCATACCACACGCGCTGAACATCCCTAATATTCAAGCGCAAATCAACTTCCTGACTCATATCCACGCTAAAAGCCTGGCTAGAAAGGATGCTGCCCCAAAAAGCGTTATAAGTCGTTCCTGCGGCCTCCACTTTAATATCAGTACCATTAATCGCGCGGCTGACCGTCCCGTCAAAAGGCGGCCATTGCGCAACGACACCGGGCAATTGGGCGTTGAGCAGTATTTGCTCAGCGCCCGCGGCGTCCGGCAGCAAAAGAATCGGTGTCTCGGGCCTCGTGATTGGCCCCGGGTTATTGAAATCCGTGCCTGTATAGGCGTTCTGTATCGCCGCTACACCGTCGCGCATGTTTCCAGTCGCGGTATAGCATCCCTTGTTTTGTGTGACAAAGTCATTCAGTGTCCATACCATCGTACCGGCAATATCCGCTTTATAAATCTGCTGGTAGACGCGATCAAAATAAGCCGTAATTGAATTTGCAGAATACCCCGCATTGTAATCCAATCCATGCTCTTCAAATATTATTGGCCGCATTTTGCCTTTTTTCGCCATCAAACGACGGGCTTGCATAATCATCCCTAATTCCGGTTTGTCATTACCCAGCGAATGGAGCGCAAAAACGTCAATATGATCTAGAAAGGTGTCCACATTGTTTAAATCCTTGATATTAACCGCAAATGGCCGGCTGGAGGCCGCAATCAGAAGGTGATTCGAATCTTGATTCTTCATGTGTTCCGCCAGATCAGCATGCCAGGCATAGGCTTCGTTTTTCTTGCTGGGCAACGCCAAATGCAGCACATATAAATCCAGTTCACTGGTTACACCCCAAGCAAATATTCGGTCATCTTCTTTGAATCGGCCAAGGACATCGGTCACATGGTCTCTCATCCCCGGCCATTTCGACACGGAATAATCCCGGCTATAGGGGAAGAAAGTAAATTCCACCAGCAGACCTAAGCGATCGGCAAGATACAAGAAATTTTCCATGCGCGCCAGCATCTCGGGTTTTTCTCCCGGCGCCCCAAATTCGTCATAGTGCACGAAAAACCGGACCGCATTGAATCCAAGCTGCGTGACGCGCGCAAGTTCTAGTTCAACCATCTCCGGATTCCAATCAGTCCACACTTCATGGTCGTTTTCGTTGTAGGTGGAAGGATAGTAATTAATACCCTTGATTTTTATAGTGGTCCCATTCAACTCCAGTTGTTCGGGTTCAGTGGTACTGATTTTAACGAAGTTTGTGGAGGCCGGCCTGCGGGCCCCAAATATCTTCACATAGTCAATGGAAATGCTACCTCCTGCACTTCCCTGTACCGCAATCTGTATCTGCACATGCTTGTCACCGGTCAGGCCGGTGATTTCTTTATAATTATAATAGTGGCGTCCAGGAGCAGTTTGTAGTGGACAGAGATCGTAGTAATTGCCCGTCACATTTTTAATACCTACTTTCCATGAAGCGCCGGGCGAAACACTATCCACCTTGATTTCTAGATAATCATATTGGCTTACATCTATCAAGAACGGTCTGGATACGGTTCTGCCTTCCGTGTTTTCAATTATAGTGAGTGTTGCAGTCGTGCCTGATTCATCCCCAATAAATTGCGAGTCCAAAGTTGTATTTTCGCTTTCATCAAACCAGGCAAACGGCTGAGAGGACTTTTCCCGGAAGTGATCGAACCAAAATTCCGCGATCGGCGTGACCGATACCGTAACCGTCGGGGTCATCGTCGGGGTTGGTGTGATGGTAGTAGTTTGTGTCATGGTCAAGGTCGGCGTAGCTGTCGGGCTTATGGTGCTCGACATAGTCGGTGTTGGTGTCTTTGTCAGCGTAGGCGTCACCGTGAATGTCGGCGTCAAGGGATAGGCTTGACGCACACTTGCCGTGTCAAAGATCGCCGAGTGATTAAGCCCTTCCGTGAACAATTCAAGGCTGAAGGTTTTTATGCCGCTCCAGCCCAGAACCGTCCGTAAATCCCAAGCATAGGTCCCGGCCGCGGATATGTTTTGTTGGATGTCATAGCCGGCGCCGTCCCGGTATACACCGACTTTTACGCTTCCCGTTACGATTTGGTCTATCTTTATTTCCAGCAGCGGATACTGATCCACATCCACGGTAATATTTTGGCCGGTCATGATTTGCGCATAATTGGCTTGGCCGTCATTGGTTTCCACTACATACCCGTCGCGGGTGTCGTACCAGGCCACAGGCCTCGACATCAACCAGCCTTGCGGCGGATTGCCTGGAGAGGAGGGCGGAATATCATCGGAATACTTGAATTCATCCTGCCAGGCAATCGTCGAAGAAACGGTCTGAAGCGGATTGGTGCTGATCTTCACATAATCCAATTTTACCTGGCAATTCGCACCTTCCGAAGTCAACTCAACACCCATATTCTTGATACCGCACCAAGCGCCGTAAGAAGCCGCAGAAATATCAAAAGTATAAACCCCGGGCCGGCTAATCGCCCTCGCGCAGGTGAAGGACTGCCAGCCACCCGAGGTGGTGAACACATTGACTCTGAAAGTTCCATTGGTCACGCTGTCCAACTTGACTTCCAGCGTGGGATAGACATTCAAATTGACATTCTGCGACCAGGACTGGACTTTTCCCCAAGCTGCACCTGCGCAGGTGGTTAGCAGCGCCTTACCATTTTGGGCGTCATAGCTGAGTTCCGCGTTGAAAGAGCTGTTATTGGTTTCGTCGTACCAACTAGGCGGCTGCATACCGGGAGACGAAGGTGGAACGTCATCGTTATAAAGGAATTCTTCCCACATGGTGTACATGGCATATGTGGGTTTGCGGGTGATTTTGATATAATCAAGTTCCACCCATTTGCCAGCAGCGCCTTCAACCACGATTTCGAATTTAAAAGCATGCGTCCCGGTCCAGCCGGCGATGGCAGCATAATCATAGCAATACGTCCCGGCCTGATTTTTGGTTGTCTGGATGACCCAGGAGGGGGCGCTAGGTGTGCTTTCTCGAAGAATCAGTTTCCATCCCGAATTTGCCGCCAGCCTATTGACTTTAATCTCCACCAATGGATAGTCATCGACATTGACGACTCGTTGCGGAGTCTGAACTTTGCCCCAGTTACTTTCAGCTGTCCTTGTTACCGCCGCTACCGAAGATTGATACGCATAAGCGATGTGGGCATTGAAATCCGATGAGTTGGTCTCGTCTAACCAGCCGGTCGGTTGAATCCCAGGAACACCGCCGTCAAAATGATTGATCCAGATATCCGGCGTGGGAGTTGCTGTTGGCGCCGCTTCGGCCAAATGCGGTTGAATAACAAAAATAGGGCCGGCTCCCAGCAAGACCATGGTTAAGAACAAGTTAAGCGTTTTTTTTCGTGGCATCAGTTCCTCCGGGATCATTTAATGCCTGATCACATTGGTTGCTAATGACGGTACTCGTGAAGTGGGCATCAACTTTAAATTCTTGGATCGTTTGTGGTTGGAAGGTAGAACCAGAGCGCTCATAGGTCAGAGCAAGCAAGGGATGCCCATCCATGATCTCTTCCCCACTGGTTTGGACTAGAGAGCACGAATCACAAGAGGTAGGCTTTACAAGGGGTAAGACTACCTTAATCCATTATTTATTACAAGTAACTTGATAATAATTTGACACAATTCGACTATTTCCTTACAAACGAAGGATTTTGTGTCGATGGGGTGCCCAGAAATGCGTATAGTCGGGAAAGGGCGGGAGGGATAAACGAAAAGAATTGATTTTAGCTTACTTCCGGAACCCAAACACCCGCACCAGCAAAATGAAATGAAAGGGTTTGCTAGTTAAAGAAGAAAAATTGAAGCCCCCTGGGTTTCCCCAGGGGGCTTGGTTTTCCTGCGCCGCTGAATCTACCGGATCAGCGCCACTTTCTTCATCACCTTCATTACCTCGTTCCCTCCGCTGTCCGTCACCACGATGCGGCAGAGGTAAATACCCGGCGCCACACCCATGGCCTCCCAGGTCGTGCTCAGGGTCTGGCCCTGGCCTCCGTCCTTGTACTCCGTGATCGAGGCCACCCGCTCGCCGGTCAGGCGGTAGATATCAATCTTCACCTTACCCGGCCCTGCCAGCGTGTAGGCGAAGTTCACACTGCCGCGTGAAGGATTGGGATAGGCCATAACCTCTTTGCTGCCTAGCCAGGGCGTGGGCGTGGAGGTTGGCGTGATGGTCGGCGTCGCGGTCGCGGTATAGGCAGTCGTGGCCGTGGCCTCGGGCGTTTTGGTGGGTGTGAAGGTGGCCGGAGGCATAAACTGGACTACATTGCCCAGCACTGTGTCCTCCTCCCCAACGCGCAGCCAGTCAACTGTTACAGCTTTTCCTGGGTCGCCTTCCACCACCAGCTGGACCCGGAAGGTGTGCACACCGCTCCAGCCTGTAACCGAGGCATAGTTATACTTGAAACTGCCGGTTCCGGTCTGGCTGCCGGACAGGTCGTAGTACTGCCAAGCGCCGCCTTCTTCCTGGATGCCCAGTTTCCAGCTGGTGAAGGTCGTCACGGAAATGATCTGCACCTCGACATAACCATGGGTCGAAACATCGCAGGTAATGACCGGCGACAGCACCTTGCCCCAGTTGCTGTCCGCGGTGCGTGTCACTGCCGCCAGGGACGCAGTGGAGGAATAGGCGATCTCGGCGTTGAAGGCCGCGTTCTCGGTCTCGTCCAGCCAGTTCGCCGGCTGGGCTCCGGCTGTGCCCACGAACTCCTCGAAATAGGCGTTGCTCGGCAATGGGGTGGCGGTCGGGGTCGCAGTCGGTGTGGCGGTCGGCGTAGGCGTGCCGCCATTGTACAGGCGGACGCTATCGAAGATAGCCACATGATCCGCGCCTTCCACGATCAGCTGGACCCCGAGGGTGGTAATGCCGGTCCATCCCACCAGGGTTGGAATGTCGAAGGTATAGGTCCCGGCGGCCGCGATATACTGACCGACGGTATAGAACGAATTGTTCCTAAAGACCTCCACCTTTACCGTGCCCGTGACCACCTGGCCGATCGTGACCTCCAGGGTGCGATGCACATCCAGGTCAACAGTGATGTTCTCGCCGGTCGAAATCGTGCCATAGGGGTACCCGCTGACTGTCTCCAGCCGCGCCAGACCGGCTGTGCTTTCATATTTGAACAGGCCACTGTTTGCAGGCGAGAGCCAGCCCTGTACCGCGTCGCCAGGTGAAGCAGGAGGAATATCATCTGCATACAGCAGTTCATCTTCCCAGGCAATGTCTTGGGACACGGTGTGGAGACTGCCGCTGCGGATGGCCACGGAGTCGAAGTCCACCTGAACATTCGAACCATACACGATCAGTTCCACACCCAGATACTTGGTGGTGGTCCAGCCGGTCTCTGTCGGCAGGTGGAAGGTGTATACCCCCGGCCGTGTGATATCCTCACCGCACGAGAAAGCAGACCACCCGCCAGTGGTCGAGAAGACCACCACCTTGGCCGTACCCTGGAAAACGCGGCTGATGACCACTTCCAGGATCGGGGTCTGGCTCAAGTTCACGTCCTGCGAGAAGGACTGCACCTTGCCCCAGCCCGCGCCGCTCACCGTGCTCACCGTGGCCAGACCGTCCTGGCTGGCGTACGCGATCTCGGCGTTGAAACTGCCATCGTTGGACTCGTCGTACCACCCCGGCGCCTGCTGACCGGGTGAGGCTGGCGGCGTGTCGTCGGAATAATTAAATGCCTCGGACCACAGATACTGTGGAACAAGCGTTTCTGTGGCTGTCGGCGTTATGGTGGGCGTGGGTGTGGAGGTAGGGGTTATCGTGGGTGTCGGGGTCGAGGTCGGGGTGGGTGTGCGCGAGGCAATGGACCACATATGGTATTCCATGGAAGACTCAGCCTGCAAGTAATCGCCTTGCACAATAGCAGCGCTGGCCTCGTCCGCGGCCTGCTGGGCTGGATCCTCCGGCGGGAATTCCTTTCTCACGGTGTAGCCCCAGAACGGCACGACCAAGTTGGCCTGGTTGGCCGCTTGATTCTTCATTTCCGCGATCTTCTCCCGGGCTGTGTTCACGGGGATGAACATCCGGTCAATGGTCTCGTTGTCTCCCACGGCCGCGCCTTGAACCCCTTGGGGGACATATTTGGCATAAAAGTCGATCGAAGGCTCGATGTTCGCCCCTTCCCACCAATCATTGAAGGTGACCACCTGCCTGACCGGGAATTTGTTTTTCATGACCCGGTCAAGATGGTAATTGTAGGTGTACAGGTAGGGCGCAGGATCCCCGTCCTCGCGTACCCGGGGGATGATCCGGTGTTTGGTGCCGTCCCAATTTAATATGTATTGGTCATCGAATCCCGGCCAAGCGCCGGCGCCGACAAACGCCGTCTTCCCCAACTCCATATCATAGCGTTCGAGCAGGCTTTGCTGGTTCCAGTAGCGGATCTCCTCGGCGATATTGTGCTTGATGATCTGCGGCGTCACGCCGGTATTGCTTCCCGTTCCCGCAAAAGGCTGAGGCCACTCAAAATACCCTTCCAGCACTTCAATATACTTATGCGTTCCTTCCATCTCTCCGGGGAATTCCGTTCGGGCCGTATTCGACAGCAGGATCGGCGACAACCCCGTCCAATTGCTCAACCCCGAAGAGGGGTCCACGGTCTGCACGTTCCAAATATAGGTGTTCTTCCAATAAAATAATTCGTCCGCGGTCAGCCTCATACGGCCCTTGACCGGATGGACCTCGTTCTCGTACCCGAATAAATACATGACTGGCCTGGAATCGATCGTATACTGGACAACACCAGCTCCTTGATACATTTGCAGCCACAGCAGCATATCGCGGTAAGCCTGCCGTACGGCATCCGTGCGGTTGGTAATGCCATGCGTCCACTTAAAGTGGAACTTCTCCTCGTAGACGGGGATCGCTTTCAGGTTGTTCGTTTGCAGCTTGTTGAGATAAATCGCCATCGAATCACGCTGCCAGGACGAAATCCCGGGCTGAAGATTGCCATCGTCATCAATTTTATAATAGGACCCCAGATCGAACATGCCGCCGGTCAACCCCAGTATCTGGCAAATATCCATATGTCGCTGCACCAGGGCGGCGTCTTTTTGATCATAGGGCCCATTGAGGCTAGGCGGATAAGAAACCCCGGGCAGGGGGTACGGCTGGCCAGCTTGATAATAAGGATAATAGGGAGCGGCAATTTGGCGGCGGGTCGGACTATCCGGTTCCGTTAAAACAGGATTCCGCCCAGCTTCATTCCAACCTTTCCAAACCCCTGTCCCTCCATCCGGCGTGCCAAACGCCAGCATGAAATGCCCGAAATATTCTATAGCAGCCGCCTGCATAAGCGGTTGGACAAACGGCGCGGGCGGCAGCTCCTGGGGGATCAATTGATAAACAGGAGCGCCAGGATAAATCTGTTCTTTATCAAAACCAGTTGTGACCGCCCCTCTTAACCTCACCCGGTCCAAGACCACATATTCGCCCGGGCCGCCGATGACCGCCAACACAATTCTAAAGTTCTGAGTGCCAGTCCATGGTATCGCCACTTCAAAAATACCGCGCTTGTTGGAATCATTGCCAAAATAAGTCTCGCTGGAATTATCCGCCTTGATAACGCCGATCTTCCAGTGGCCGTTGGGGGACACATCCGCGATCGCCACTTCGATATATTTTTGATCGTCGACGTTCGCGGTAATGGGATTTGATTGTACTTTCCCCCACCCTTCCGAATCACTAGTTCTCGTCACCGCGGCATAGGAAGGATAAGGAGAATATGCATAAGCAATATGTACATTCAGGCTCGGTTCTTGCGTATCATCCCTCCACCCCGAGGGCTGCACGGTAGGAGAACCGTCCTGGAAATGATCATCCAAACTGAAGTGCCAATTTTCCGTGCTGATGAAATCGGCGACCACATAGCTTCCCGCGGACCCGGTGATCTTCAGTTCAAACGTAACACTATCCCCATTGGTGCCGGCCAACAGGTCCGTGTACTTGACGCTGTACAATCCCTTGGTAGTCTTGTTCAAGATCAGATTCGCGCTAGCGCTCGTGGACTGGTTCTTCATGATCAGTGTCCAGTTGGAGGCCGTGAGGGCATCAATCTTGATATGGACATAAGGATAGGCGGTGTTGTATTTCAGCAGGCGGCTTTCCACGGACCCCTGGGTTTGACCTGAGGCAACCTTTATTTTCGCTTTTGAATCAGGTTCCACCGTCATCTCGGCCTTGACCGCGGCCAGGTCAGCCGACTCCCATCCCCCGGGAACCTCCCCAACCGCTCCGCGGTCAAACTCATCGGTCCAGGGCATGGGAATAGCCGGCGGTTTGATGACCGTAATAAAGCCATCTCTCGCCCCGCCGCCATAGGTGGTTTGTACGCCTCCGCCGGAGGTCACTGGAAAGTCGCTCGCGCTGGAGGCCGTGCAACCGGTTATCCAAAGCCGGTTGGTGACGCGGCTGACATCCGCTTGAATATCCTGATGCTGAAAACCCTCGTCCCCGCTGCCACCATACCGGCTGGACCAAAGGACCTCGCCCGACTTATTCATGTAGAGCACGAACAGATCATAACCGCCAAAGGCTGTTGTCCCAGCCGGGAAATTCGGTGAATTCGTATACCCCACCACCCACAAATGGCCGGTATTATCTAGGGTTATTTCCTCTAGAATTTCCTCCCCTGTGCCGCCGATAAACGTGCTGTAGATAATATCCTTGTAATCCGACCTGAGTTTGATCAGGACCCCATCGCGTCCGCCGCTGTAATTCGGCTGGAAGGCATTTTTCGTGTACCAGAGATTTTCATTCGTTGCACCAACCAAGTAGACGCTGCCGCGTTCGAAACCATACGGACTGGCATCCGTGTCGACCTCCAGCCCGCGAAAATCCGTCCCCGCGGGACTTTGTTCAGGCCCGATGTAGGTGCTATAGGTGAATTGCGTGCCATCCTCGTTGATTTTCGTAAAATAGCCATCGCTGCCCAGATTCGCACCCAAGGTCTGGTTGACATCGTCAATGATCACGCCATCCGCGCGTACGATGGGAAATCCCGAGGATGACTGAGTATGACCGGCGGCATAAACAAGTTTGTTGACCACCTTTAGCCGGTCAACCGGCTCGTTCAAATTACCGCCCACGCAGGTGCTGTATGCCACGTCATAATGCGTGTTGGAAAGACGATGGTATTTTGTGACAAAACCATCAGTATAGCTGCCGTCCGTGTTGGCATTTTGCCTGGCTCCGGCGGTAACGGGAAAATCGTAGTGGGTGAATCCACCGACATACACATCACCATCTTCATCCAGGTCGATCGTCAATCCGTATTCCCAATGACTGCCGCCCAGATAGGTACAATAAAGCAACGCACCTGTGGGGCTGATTTTCGCAAAAATGACGTCCCGATCTCCATCCAAGGACTGGTCCGCTGACTCGGAATTGACGAAGGAACCGAAACCCTCGCCTGAGGTATCCGACCAAGTCGAGCCGGTCACATAGGCATTCCCTTCGTCATCCGCGACAATACCGTATAAATTGTCATTATCGGTTCCACCCAAATAGGTGCAGTAAACGATCGAGCTGCCGTCCGGAGTCAATTTGACGACAAACCCCTCTTCGCCGCCGCTATAGGTCGAATCAAAAGCATTGGTTATCTTGGACTGAATACCGCTGCCGCCCTGGGTATGGCCTGCAATATAGATGTAGCCGTTCTTGTCAACATAGACACCGTTGATCCGGTCATCTGCGCTGTCGCCAAAATAAGAACTAAATATGATTTCCGGCGGCAAGGCTGCCGCCGAAAGGCTGGCAAGAGGAGTGATGAACCCAGCTAATAGGGCTAGAACCAGGTTGAAGTTGCGGTTGTTAAAAAGGAACATTAATCCATACCTCCGATAAGTTTATGGATAAAGAATTATCCTTATTTTCGAATTAACTCGCAAAGCCTTGAAATTGAGACATTATCCTGGGTTATCAATATGCTGTCAATTCATTAGTAATCGTTTCTAATAAACATAAACACGCAAGTATTCATGCGAAACCAAATTCTCTGCCTAAATGTTTCGGTCTATTTATCTTGAGGCTGGCTATTTCAACAGGCGGCGGAGGTAGGGATACACGGATGCGACCAGGCCGGCGCCGGCCGCGAGGATGTAGAGCATGGACCAGGTCTTGTACTGGTACATGCGCACCAGCAAATCCCGCGATTCGTTTTGGAGATACCGCGGGGAGAGAAAATGATACACATAATAATGGTTAAAGGCGCACAGCACCAGCGCCGCGGCGCCCACGGCCGCGCCGATCCAGTACGGCGGCTGTTTGAGGGCAAGGGCGATCCTGCGCGCGGCGAGGCTGTGGTAAACAAGGGCCGCGGCGAAGAGCAGGAAACTCACCTCATACAGGAAGAAACTGGCCCGGTAGAGGACGTCGAGCATGTCAGTCGTTCCTCCGGGACAGGTAGGCCAGCACCCGCCAGAAGCGGTAACAGCCCCACAGGCACAGGCCGGCCGACCACACCAGGAGCGCGTAGCCGATCCACTGCTCCACCGGTCCCATGTTCTGGTGCCGGAGCGAGGCCACGGCCTGCATCAGCAGGTACGCGAACACGCCGGCCGGCGCGATAAAATAAAATTGCCAGTGGGTGACCAGCTGAAAGGCCTGCTCGAAGCGGCGCGTGACAAACCCCATGAGCGCGAACCCGGCCCACAGGGCCAGACCGGCGAGAATGGCGATGATACTGGTGGCGGTCACGAACCAGAAATGCTCCAGCGGCAACAGGACGGGTCCAGGCACGGGTTATTTGCGCTCCAGGTTGGCTTCGATTTCCTGCGCCATGGCTTCAGCGGCATCGGTACCCAGGACCAGGCGCGCGGATTGGAAGAGCAGGTCGCTGATGTTCTTGAGCTGGGCGGTGTTCAGCCCGCGCCCCGAGATCTCCACTTTCTTTTTCTCCCGCTCCAGCAGGGCCCGGCCCAGGAACCCCATGTGCTTGTCCGCGATGAATTCCACGGCTGCCAGCCCCTGCAGGGGCTGGGGTTCCGGCGCGGGGGCCTCCGGCTCCTCGGCGGCCTGGCCCTGCGGCCCGGGCAGGTCCTCAAGCCAGGCCAGGTTTTCGGTGTACGCCGGGCTGGGCGGCGGGGCTTGTTCCCCGCCTTCGTGGATCTCCAAAATCAGGTCATCGGCTTTAAAGCTCAGTGTTTCCTCTTCCGGCGGCGCCGGCGCGGCGGCTTCCGGCGCCGGGGTTTTGGCGGCGGGCTGATTCCTGGTTTTGGGCGCGGGCTCCGGCGCGGCCTGGCCGGGGCCCAGCACGGTTTGCGCGTCCACCGGCGGCGGCAGAACGCCTTCAACAATGTCCATTAAAAGTTCGGGCTGGTTGAGCCAGGAGATCACCTCGGTCTGGCTGGTGACCAGCTGGCGCTCCTCGGCCGTGTACCCGCCCAGGAAAGACCCCCCGTGAAACAGGGCCAGGGCCACTTCCAGATCCGAGCCTTTGCGCGTGACGCTCTGCCGGTTGAGCGCCTCCTGCAAATCCTGCGGCCGGATGGCGCCGCTCTTGACCAGGGCGTCTCCGAGCCGCAGGGCGCCCTCGCCGGACAGCTGCAGCCGGATGGCCTCGCGCAGCTGGTCCGCGGTGATCTTGTTGAGCCTCAAGAGCAGGTTGCCGAGGCGGGTATTGCTCCGGATGCGGTAGAAGCGGAGGGTGCCGGTGAATCGCTTGCGGGCAAAGGTGGCGAACAGCTTGGGCATGTCCAAAAAGGTGGTTTCAAGTTCGCGGTGGGCAGGAGTCCGGGCGGTGAGGGCGCCCAGCGCTTCCAGCACCTCCGGATTGAGCTCGCCGACGTTGAGCACGGTCTCGCGCTCGCTGGTGCCGGTGGTCATGAAATGGCGGATCACGTCCTGGGGGGATAATTGCAGGTCTTCCGTGCCCTCGTAGAACCCGTTGCGGATCTGCCCGCGGTGGAACAGCAGGAGGCCGTGCTCATGCAGCGCCAGGATTTCCACGTACCCGCTGAATGCGGGAACCAGGAGCTCGGCCAGCAGGTCCGCGAAACGCGCGCTGCGGTAGGCGAGTTTTTCGTATTTAAGCTTGCCGCTGGGGGTATACAGCTGTGGCCACACGTCTGCAACTCCCTTCGGGATTGAATGGAATGATACCACCGGCCGGGAGCGGCAGTCAACCGGTGAAATACCCCCGCCGACACGTCGGAAGTATCATCTATTTATCGTCATACCGGTGAAAACCGGTATCCAGGCTTGAGGTTTTTGGCTTTTTCTGGACCCCGGCTACAAGCATGCCGGGGTGACGAACTAAATTCAAATATTTGATTAAAACCCGATTTCCTTACGGCGCCGCGGGCACCAGGTGCGGAAAACGGGCAGACCAGGTCACCGGTATTTTCAAGATCACGCCGTGGCGCTCGAAGAGGAGATACTGGAACTTGAGGCCGAACCATAACAAGTCCCGGGTCAGCTCCACGTCGGCCCGGCAGTACTGTTCCAGCAGGTCCCAGCGGCCCTCCTGGTACCAGGCAATGGCCTGCAGGCCGTCCGCGGACTTTCCCCGGCCGAGCGTGGCCTGGCCCAAATGTTCCAGGGACAGCCGGTGCCCCAGGGTCTGGCGCACTTCCTGGGCGATATCCAGGGTTTTGATGCGCTCCAGAAAGCCGCCGTACGGCTTGAGCACCGTGAGATCGAACTGGACGATGTTGAACCCGACCACCAGGTCCGCGGACAGCAGGTGCTGGATGAGCGCGGCGGCCTGCTCCTCGCGGTAGGTGAGATAGCGGCCCGCGCTGTGGTCATACACCACGGCCAGGGACAGGCCCATGCGGTCCGCGCGGTCCCATCCGCCCACCTCGGCCGCGCTGCGCTGGGTTTCCACGTCGAACACCACCCAGTGGAAGCGGTCCGGCGCGGGAGCGGGAGCCGGAGCCGCGCGCGGTCCGGGATCCGGGCTGAAACGCCGGCGCGCGGACTCCGGAACAGGCGCGGCCGGGCGGGCGGGACCGGACAGCAAACCGTTCCGGGACGTTATCCAGTCCTCAACAGGTTCGCGGCTGGCCGCGGTCAGGAGCATCTGGCAGGCCTGCTTGTCCAGGGGCTGGTTCCGGCTGCCGCATTTGGGCGAATGGATGCAGGACGGGCAGCCTTCCTCGCAGTCGCAGCGGCCGACCATTTCCCTGGCCGTGGCCAGCCAGTCGGCCAGCACCTCGCGCCCCTTGGCCGCCAAGCCCACGCCGCCGGGCACGCCGTCGTAAATGAACAGGCAGGGCTGGGTGACCTGCGGGTGCGCGAGGGTGGACAGCCCGCCCAGGTCCCAGCGGTCGCAGAGCACGTGCACGGGCAGGGACGCGATCAGCAGATGCTCGGCCGCGTGCAGGCCGCCCATGAAATCCAGATGGTATTCCAAGCAGGTCTTCCGCCATTTTTCCGGCACGGTCAGGAGCAGGGCCTGGGTTTCGAACACGCGCGGCGGCAGGTCCAGCTTGTGTTCGGAGAGCAGGGACTGGTCGCGCACGCGGCGGCGCTCGTAGGCAACGATCTTTTCCGTGACCCTGACCCGCGCCATGCCGGCCTGGAAGCGGCTGGACGAGGCCTCCACGCGCTCCTCCGGCGCCAGCCCCAGGATGTCCACATCCTCGCTGCTGGTGTATTGGGTGTACCAGTCCGCGTCCGACTCCTTGACCAGCACGGTCCGGCGCTCCAGGTCCAGGCCCGCGACCTCGTACTGCTGTCCGGCGTGGAGATAGATCGCGCCGGGATGGCATTCCTTGAACACGCGCGGCCCGTCAATGCTGCCGAGCAGGCCGCCGGTGCGCTCGAGCTTGATGGCGTAGGTCTCGCCCACGGACCGGATGTCGAGCAGGCGGTGAGGGTGTTTGCGGCTGGAGAACCAGCGGTTCCCCTCGCCGGCTTCCTGCAGGTCGCCGGCCGCGGCCAGGCCCGGCGCCTCGGCCAGGGCCGCGGGGCCGAGCCAGCCCGCGTCGTCCGGCGTCAGGGGCTGTTCCTGGGCCGCGCACGGCAGGTGCTGCCTGAGGACAAATACATTGTTGGGATCGAGCACGCAGTTCTCGAAGCGCCCGGCCAGGAACGCCTCGGGATGGCGCAGAAAATAGTGGTCCAGGGCATCCGGCAGGGCGATCAGGACCATGAGCGCGTCGCGGTTCTGCCGGCCCGCGCGCCCCACCCGCTGCCAGGTGCTGATCATGGTTCCCGGATAGCCCACGAGCACGGCCGCGTCCAGGCCGCCCACGTCAATGCCCGACTCCAGGGCGCTGGTGGAGATGACCGCGGCCAGCTCGTCGCGGAACAGGCGCTGTTCGATCCTGCGGCGCTCCTCGGGCAGATAACCGGCGCGATAAGCCGCGATGCGCTCGCCGTGGCGCGGCGAGGCCTCGCGCACCCAGATGTGGATGAGCTCCGCGATCTTGCGCGACTTGGTGAAGAGAATGGTCTTGACGTCGTGCTCCAGGCACTCCTGGAGAATGGCCGCGGCCTCGGCGTAGGGACTTCCTTTGGGCTCCAGCAGGATCACATGGCGCCCCTGTTTGGGCGCGCCGCTCTGCTCGATCACGTGAAAGGGCAGGCCGGCGAGGTTTTCCAGAAACTCCCTGGCATTGGCCATGGTGGCGGAACTGGCCACCACGGTCGGTCCCGGTTCCCCGCACAGGCGCCGCAGGCGGCGCAGGATCTGGGAAACATGGGAGCCGAAGATGCCCCGGTAGGTGTGGGCCTCGTCAATGACCACGAAGCGAAGGTTCTGGAAGAAGCGGCGCCAGGCCTCTGGGTAGGCCAGCAGGCCGTAGTGCAGCATGTCCGGGTTGGTGAAGAGCACGCGGGGCGGCCGGCGCTTGATCCGGCCCCGGACAGCCGGCGGCGTGTCGCCGTCATAGACCGCGGCGGACAGCGCGGGGTCGCCCACCTGCTCGAAGAACGCCTGCAGGGTCTTGAGCTGGTCCTGGGCCAGGGCTTTCAGGGGAAAAAGATACAGGGCGTGCGCTTGGGGGTCTGCCAGCAGGCGCTCGCAGACCGCCAGATTGTAGATCAGGGTCTTGCCCGAGGCCGTGGGCGTGGTGATGCCCGTGTGCGTTCCCTGGCGCAGCTGGCGCAAAGCCTGGGCCTGGTGAGAATAGATCCGCTGGATGCCGGCGGCGGCCACGGCCCGGCGGAGCGGCTCCGGGCAGGCGTCACCCAGATCCCCGAACGCCGGCGGCTCTGGCGGCAGGTACTGATAGTGGGCCACCGCGTCCGCAAAGGCGCTGGCACGGATCAGGCGGTCCACCAGGGTTTTCAAGTCCTGCATGCGTTGCTTCTTTCCCGTGCCTCCGGTCTGTTAAGAACCTGCCACAGCCGTCCTGGGTCGTCCGTGGTCACCCGGTCCGCTCCCAAGGCAAGCAAACGCCGGGCCCAGGCCGGGTCATTGACCGTCCAGACCACCGGACGCAGACCCGCGCCCCGTAAAACCCCAAAAATTTTTTCCGCGAACCGCCAGCGCCGGTCGAACGCCCGGACCCAGGCCTGGTTGAGAAAGACCGACTCGAGCCTGACCGCCCAATGAAAGGCCAGCAATTTGGCCAGCAGCCTCTGTAGCGCCAGAAGGTTCCGCGGTTGCGGCTCCCCGTACGCCGCGTCCAAAATCACGCCCAGGCGCAATGCGGGACTCAAACGGCGCAGGCGGCGCAGGAAGCTCCCGGCCAGGGCGGAAACGATGACGCGGTGCGTCATGGCATGGCGCTCCAAAAGAGCCAGCAGCCGGCTGGCCTCAACCGCCGCCTGCCATTTTCCTTCGCCGCGCACGGCTTTTACGTCCAAATGCAGCACCGCGCCCGTCGGCCTGATCTGCCGGAGCACCTCGTCCAGGGAGAGCACCTCCGCCGGCAGATCACTCCAGCGCAGTTCCTGCACGGGCCGCCCCCGCCAGGACGCATCGTGGCAGGCCACGAGCACGCGGTCCGCGGTGGTCCGGACATCGCATTCCAGCCACAGGCCGGGGATGGCCCGTGACCACAGCAGGCCACGGCGCAACTTGGCCGCGCGATTGAGGCGGTGGGCGATCAGCCTAGGTGTCATGGCCTGCTTCGACGGAACGCAAAAAGGCCCCCGCCAGACGGTTGAACGCTTCGGGCTGTTCCAGGGGGGAGAGGTGTCCAGCCCGGGGGATCACATGGAAAGCCGCGCCGGGAATGGCGGCGGCCATCCGCTCCATGCCCGCCGGCGGGCTGACCGTATCTTCGGCGCCGCACACCACCAGGACCGGGCAGCGGATGGCGGACAACAGCGGCGTGCGGTCCGGCCTCCGGCCCATGGCCAAGGTCAGCTCAGCCAGGCCTTTACCGCGCTCCCGGCTGACCTGGTCCTGCAGAGTGGCCACCCAATCCGGGTGTTCCTGCCGGGTGCTGGCCCCGAACAGCTGGCTGACCCTCTCTGTCAGGACTCCCGGACCTTCGGTGAGCAGGCGGTCCGCGGTCTGTGCGCGCTGGCGGACCTGCTCCGGCGTGTCCGCTTCGCTACGCGTGTCAGCCAGGATCAGCCCTGCCACCCGCTCCGGCGCCAGCGCGTACAGCGCCAGGGCCGCGTAACCACCCAAAGAAACGCCCAGCACCACGGCCCGTTCAGCCTCCAGGGCGTCCAGCAGGGCGAGCAGGTCCTGGGCCAGGAGCTCCAGGGTGATTGGTCCGGCGTCGGCCGAACGGCCGGTGCCCGGATAGTCCACGCCCACCAAACGGGCCGCGCCGGCCAGGGGACTTTGGCGGGCATAGAACGCGTGATCGCAGGGGAACGGCGGCAGGCACAGCAGCGGCTGCCCCTGCCCCTGAACCGTGAAATAAAATTTCGCCCCGCGGCTGGTCCAGAACACGGGCGCTCCTCAGCGGACGGTCCCGCAAATCACGGCTTCACTTCCCTTGCCCCTGCCACAGCCCGTGCAGGTTGCAGAATTCGCGCGCCACCAGCGGCTGGCCGTCGTCTTCGATGGTAAAGACGGCCTCGGCCTTGATCGCGCCCTCGCGGAAGTCCTCCCGGTAGACTTGGTCGCCCTTGAGGACCTCGATGAAAAGGATGTAATGCTGGGGCGTCATGGGATGGGGCTCGGAACCGACCGTGACCGTCACCCGGTTTCCCTGGCGGGTGATCACGGGCACATGCTTTTCCTTGGAGGCGTCCACCGTGTTGGCTTCCAATTGGGTCATGGGCTGGCCGCAGCAGACAATGCTCGGTTTGCCGTTCCACAGGGATTCCACGATATTCCCGCACTTTTCGCATTTGTAGATCTGTTTCTTTTCGATCATGGGCTCTCTCCTTGGACTGAAAATGGTTTTGAGTCGGGTAATTATATCGGTCCCGGGCCGATTCGGATAGCTGATTTTTACATCCGCGCCGGGTTTTGCCTGGACAGGATTCGCGGGAGGACTTTATACTGAAGAGTCGGCGATTCCCGCTCCAGGGAGGCGGTTTCCATGCGCACGCGTCTCGGCAAGCTGCTCGGCACCAGCCTGGCCCTGGCCCTGGCCGTTTGGCGCGCAGAGGCGCGGGCGGCAGTGTATTATGTCGCATCCGGCAATTCCGTGGCCGCGGACGCGAATCCCGGCACCCAGGCCCTGCCCTGGCTCACCCTGCAGCGCGCGGCGGATACCGTGGCCCCCGGCGACGAGGTCGTGATCCTGCCGGGTGATTACGCCCGGCCGACCCTGCGGCGTGGCGGCGCGCCCGGCGCGCCGGTCGTTTTTCGCGGGGCCGCCCCGCCCGACCGGTCGCTCATGTATCCGATCACGCTCCTGAACCCATCCGCGCCGGTGCCGGTCGCCGGCAACACGACGGCCAACGCCGTGGTGCACGGCGTGAGCATCCGGGCCGGCTATCTCCAGGTACGCGACCTGGAAGTGACGGCCATCACCGGCCGGGGCGGGATCTCGGTGCAGGACTGCCAGGAAGTGGAGATCGCGGGCAATTTCATCCACGATCTCAATCCCGGGCTGTACGACCACGGCGGCGTGCGGGCGGAAAACCACAACACCCTGTCCGTCCGGGTGCGGAACAACGTGCTCTACCGCGTGCAGGGCACGGGCATCGGCATCATGGGCCAGGGCTGGCTGGTGGAGGGCAACGCGGTCTCGCACGGCACGGACATTCGCACGGACACCGGCGAGGATACCGGCGGCGACGTGGACGCGATCCGCTTTTTCGGCTCCAACCATGTCATCCGGGGCAATGACCTGCGCGATTATCTGAACACCGAATGCGCCGGGTCGCCGCACATGGACGCTTTCCAAACCTTTTCGGTTTATCCTGATTCCCAATACGCCTTTAACATCCTGGTGGAAGGCAACCGCTGCGAAAATTTCGGGCAGATGTTCATGTGCGAGGACCAAAGCGAGCAGTCCGGCGGGGCCAACAGCGTCCACGACATCACGTTCCGCAACAACCTCTTTCGCGGCGCGCGGGCTTATGCCATCATCATCTCCGACTATACGGACGCCTTCACGTTCGTCAACAACGTGGTCAGCGAATCCTGGTACGGCCCGCTCTCGGTCTCGGACCACGGCCATCACATCCGCGTGGCGAATAATATTTTTTACCGCAACGGGCAGTCGGCCTGGAGCACGGCCCAGGGAAGCAACGGCGGCACCCAGCTGACCGACGAGACCTGCTTCGAGGGGTCGTTCTGGGATTACAACCTCTACCATCCGGATTTCACCTGGCCGGTCAAGAATCCCACCTACGACGCGCATTCGCTCTTTGGCCCGGACCCGCAGTTCGCCACGCCTGAAGCCTCCGACTTCCGCCTCTCGGCCGGTTCGCCGGCCATTGACGCGGGTTGTTCCTGGGGCGACTTCAATTACGATCTGGAGGGCCACTTCCGGCCGCACGGCCTGGCGTGGGACATGGGCGCCTACGAATACAACTCCAACTACGCCCCGCCCTCGGGCGAGATCGAGCCGATCCCGGCCTTCACCTATCCCAATCCCGGCCAGGGACTGGTCCATTTCCGTTTCGACCCGCCCATGCCGGCCCGGGTCATCATTGACATTTTCAACACGGCGGGCGAGCGGGTCGGCCAAACCGCCGGCTGGGTGGACCCGGACTGGCGGAACGTGGATTATGACGCCCGGGGATTGGCGCCGGGCTTCTATTTTTACCGCGTGACGCAGAACGGCCAGCCAGGCAAACGGGGAAAATTCGTCCTGCGCCGGTAAAGCAAAAAAAAGCCTCCTGCCCTTGCGGGCAGGAGGCCGCGTCCCACCACCATAAAACCCATGGCGCAGGGGACGGAACACCTCGGATCGTTTACCAGTTGCCTCTCCCCTTGACGCTTCCCTTCCCTTTATCCGAGCCTTTGCCGGGTTTGGATTCCGGCGCTTGCTTGGGACCGCGTTCGCTTGAACCGGGGCCGGTCTGCTCTGGCGCCCGCTCCTGGCCGTCTTCCGGCTCGGATTCCACGCGGCCTCTGGATTTCCATTCCCCGCCGGTCTGCTGCTGATCCGTTTTGTCCGCGGACTCCTTGATGACCTTTCTTTTTACTCCCGACTTCTTTCCGGAGTCCTGCCCGGCTTCTTCCGGCGCCCGTGTTTCACCGCCCTGCTCTTCGCCCGCCTTCCTCCCTACTTCCTCGCGGCGCTCCCGGCCCAGATGCAAACCTTCTTGTTGGGTTTTGTCCTTTTCCCTGACTTTATCGCGCCCATACCCCCGGTCGCTCTCCGGAGACTCCGTGCGGCCTTTGCCCCGCTCCTGCCCGCCGCTCCATTCCGGAGGCGCCACATCCACGCCGCCCTGCTGCTGGTCAGGTCCCGGCTGGTAGGGCTGCTGGTACTGACCGCCGCGGCGGTCCTGGTCACTGGGCGGTTGTTGGGTCTTGGGCTGCCAGCCGCCTGGTTGCTGGACCTGATGCTGATGCTGGTTCTGCTGTTGGTGCTGGGTCTGCAGCGGCCGCTGGAACTGCAAGGGTTCTTGCGCTTGCGACGGCTGTGAGCGCGGCCGCCACTGTTCCGGCTGCCAGCGGTTGCGGGTGTCGTAGTGCCCGGGAATGTATTCCGCGTCGTCGCGTTGCGGCTCCAGCCGGCCCGGCGTGTAGACGCCGCTCGGGTCCCAGAATCCCGGGCTCCAGCGGTGGGCAGGCGGCGCGGCTTGCCACTGGCCGACCACCCAGAGGCCCTGGCCATTGTAGTAACCGCCGATCCACACATAGCCTTCCCTGCGCTCGGGCCGCCAGTACCCTTCTTTCCAACTGCCTCTCTGATCCCAGTACCCCGGGACCCAGACCATGTTGGATCTGGGAGCTCGGGTGGGGCGCCAGTAACCTTCCTGCCATTCGCCGTAGCGCGTCCAGTGTCCGTGAACCCAGGTGTAGCCGGTCCGCTTGGCTGGCCGCCATTTGCCTTCGATCCAGTGTTTTCCCCACCAATGGCCGGGCACCCAAACCCAACTGGCCCCCCGGCTTCTGGCGGGTTTCCAGTAACCTGGAATATACCGGTCCCCGTCCCAATAACCGGCCACCCAGAGATAGCCGGGACGATCGCGCAGGCGCCAGAACCCTGGCACCGCGATTTCCTCGTAAAGCGGGTAGGGCTCCACCCATACGTACGCAGGCCCGGGATCCGCGATACCAGCAGGCAAAATCAGCGACAAGGACACGCTGGCATCCACCGCCGGGGCTGTAACCACCGGAGCCGTAACCGCCGCGGGCGGGGACGCCACATAGGCGGCACCGGGGGCAGGATCCGCGACATAATATCGGACCACGCATCCATTCAACCCGATCAAGCAAACTGCCAAGCCGAACATTTTCAACTTCATAGGTCTTCCCTCCTTTTCATTCTGTCAACCTGGTATAACACTGTTGCCTTCCGGCGGTTGCGGGAAATTTCCGGCAGAAACGGCCTTATGGGTACAGACGTGTTTTTTCTCATGACGAAACTTAGACCCCGCTCCTCCCCGGTAGAATCGGAGTTATTCTCTTCATTATTAAGGGTTTTATTCCTCGAGCTGGAAAGGCGGGTATTGATCGGTCGTCAGCAGTACGGTGTACGCAGCCACGCGCAAATGCCAGCGCATTACGCCGACGACAAAGTCGAACAGGCCGCGGGGAAAACGGCCGGTAAAAAGGATGGCGAACCAAGCGAGGATGATCACGATCAGGGCGGCCATCTCCAGCACGATCAGGATCAGATAATGCGGAATGGCCAGCAGCCACTTGACCAAGGGCAGCCAGCGGCTGAGCTCCGCCTCGGCCCGGGGATACGGCAGCCGCAGATGGACGGTTTGGTCCGCGTCGGTCGAGGGGTAGTCATCATTGAGGAGCGCGCAGTAGGCGGTCACGCGCATCGCAAACCCAGCCAGTTCCCGGTTCCAGTCATACCACCACTTGGGATATTTGTGCCGGAACAGCAGCATGAGCAGCGTGGGGAACGCCACAAACCCCATGACCGAAGCCTGAACGCCCGAACCGCCGGAGAGCAGCATACCGAGCAAGATCAGGATCGGAATGGCGAGGATAATGCGGAAGAAGGTGGTGGCTTTGTCGAGCGGTTTGGCGGGATAATCCACCAGCAGGCCGACCGGATATACCGCGCGGCCGGATACGGAGGCGGGAACTGGAACGGCGGTCTTAACGGCGGCAGCGGATTTCTTTATCGTGGATTTCGTCCTGACGGGCTTCTTGCGGCTGGAAGGCATCGCGTTTGCTCCTTGGGTTTGGGAGCACAGGAAAGGCTCCCGCGTTGGCGAACGAGCCTGGTGTTTTCATCTTAGCGCGTGCGCGACGCAGGAGCAAGAAATTATATTCTGTCCCAACCGCGTTCCGATCAGCGAGCCGTGGCCGGACGCAAGGCCCGGGCTAGCGCCCAGGCAGCAAAGGACACGGCGACCATTCCGGTCAAACCGGCCAGCAGGGTCCCTAAAGCTTCGTTCCCCACCCAGGACGCCTGGTAATCCGCGAATAAAACAGGGAGTGAAAAACCCGCGAACGATGAGAACGCCAGTTGCCCGGCCACCCATTCCAGGCCATCGGGCCAGGCGCTGGCCAGGGGGCTCAGCACAGCGGCCAGAACGGCCAAAGCGTACGTGCTCATCACCCGCGACCGTTCCAGCGCCTGCGGTTGGATCCGAGCCGCCGCCCAGTTGACCGCTGCTATAACGATCAAGGTCAGGATCGCCTCGCCCGCGCCGATCAGCGCGTGCACCGAGAGCATGGCCGGCAGGGCCTTGTTCAGGCTGACCGCGCCTGCCCAAGCGGCCTCGAACGCGCAGGCCGCGGCGGCGGCCAGGACCGAAAGCCAGGCGCTGGCAGCCAGAGAGACTGAAGTGTTCCAACCGCGGGCGGTCAGGCGCTGGTGCAGATAGCCGGCCGCGCCTGCGCCGATCAGGGCCATGTTCAGAACATTGGCGCCCAATGCGTTAAGGCCGCCGTCTCCAAACAGGAAAGCCTGAACCAGCAGCACCACGGTCATGGCCAGGACCGCGAACGGCACACCCAAGAAACCCACGGCCAACACCGCGCCGACCAAATGGCCGGAAGTGCCGTTGGCCACCGGATAATTCATCATTTGCAGGGCAAAGACCAGGGCCGTGACCGCCGCAAAGCTGACAGGTGTAGGCTTGTGCGGACTCTTTCGGGCCAGGTAAGCCGCCAGACCCACCCCGATCCCGGCCGCGACCAGGGTCACGGGACAAACAGCTCCGTTCAACATCGTACTGGGAATATGCATGGGGCGCTCCTTGTCGGAAAAAATAGCTGGCAGGTTTGGAAATTGCTCGGTCAGGTGAGCAGTCGAGCAGTAGACCGGGCAGTTGAACTTCTCTCCTGTTCAACTGTTCAACTGTTCTACTGTTCAACTGCTCTCCACTTTTCGCCGCAGGCGAAAAGTGGTGGGCAGTACAGGACTCGTCCCGTCGCCCTTTGGGCTCCCCATAGGGGCTCTGCCCCTCTGGTGTCTTCGCGCCTTCGGCGCTTCGACTGTCACCCCGACCGCATGGGGGAGCCTCTCCCCCATGCCCCCTCCAGGTTCTCGTCCTGAACCTAATGGATGTAAAGTGGTGGGCAGTACAGGACTCGAACCTGTGACCTCTTGCATGTCAAGCAAGCACTCTAACCACCTGAGCTAACTGCCCACGTCCGCGGGAGGAAATTGTAGGAAAAATCCCCTCTTTTGGCAATGGCAAAATGCTTCCTCCTAAAACCAGGAGGCCAGGTCAGCCATGAACCCCCGATGGGTCAGATCCAGGGACAGCGGCGTGAGGGAGACGTACCCTTCCTCAACCGCCACTGCGTCCGCGTCCGGCGCGGGATCGAGCACAGACACGTTTTCCAGCGACAGCCAGAAATATTCCCGGCCCCGGGGGTCCATTCGCCGCTCATACTTGTCGTGATAGTGATAGCGGGCTTGACGCGTCAGCTTAATGCCCTTGATCTCCGCCTGCGGCAGGGTGGGTACGTTCAGGTTCAGCATGATGCCCGGCGGCAGGCCGCGCTGCAAAATGCGTTCCGCCAGCAGGCGCGCGTAGTACGCCGCGGCCGTGTAGTCGTGCTGGCTGGAGAGCGCGCCCATGGACACGGCCAGGCTGGGCACGCCGTAGATCGCGCCTTCCATTGCCGCGGAAACCGTTCCTGAGTACAGGACGTTGGTGCCCGTGTTCGGGCCGGCGTTGATGCCGGAGACAATGAGCCGCGGCGGACGCGTCAGCAAATTGGCCAACCCGAGTTTAACGCAATCCGCCGGCGTGCCGTTGACCGCGCGTCCGAACGGCCGGCCGCCGCGCTCCACTTCCAAAACCCTCAGAATGTGAAGCATGGTGATGCTGTGGCCGGCGGCGCTGCGTTCGGTGTCCGGCGCGATCACCTCCAGACCGCCGAGACCCTGCAGGGCCTGGTGCAAGGCCAGCAGGCCGGGGGCGTAAATGCCATCGTCGTTGGTCAGTAGAATGTCAGGTGGTTCGTTCATGCGGGACGCCTACAAAGCAAAGGGACACGGCGAACCGTGTCCCTTCGTGATTTGCGCCGTTTCGGGGACGTTTAGCGCGCGGGTGCGGGCGTCGCGGCCGGGGCGGCGGGTGTGTTCTGGGCAGCCGGCTGGGCGCCCTCTGGGGCTCCGTATTTCTTCCTGCTCTGCTCCAGGAACAGCTCGGTCAGCCGGTTATTGTACACTTCGCGGTCCTTGGGCGACAGGTCGCTCAAATAGCGCATCATTTCACTCATGGACGTGCCGTTCTTGGAATAAATCTTCTCGCTGTTGGACCGGATCTGTTCGTTGATCTCCATGAGTTTCTTGGGATCCTTGGGCAGATCCTTGCCCGAAGGAAAGTCCTTCAGGCTCTGCATGGACACTTCATGGGTGATCTCGGCGGCCTTCTTGGGCGTCAGGTTGCCCTTATAGGGCTGTTTCTCGGTCTGCAAGCCCTTCACGATCTCTTCCAGTTTCGCGTCCACATCGCTCTGCGCTTTGGCGCCCTGGCTCTTCTTGCCGCATCCCGCCGCGCCCGCGAGACAGGCGGCGGTCAACAATACCAAGCTGGCCCTCCAAAGAAACGAACCGTGCAACGTCATCACTGGCTCCTTTCGGGGACATATCGCATGATATTCCCGGACGGGTTTCATCATATCACAGCGCTTTACGGCGGCCAAGATTTTTCTTCGACAGCTTGCCCTGCTTCTCCAAGGTGGGCATCAAGCGGTTGAGAACCATGAGGGACCCGACCGCCAGCAGGGTGGCCATGGCGGCCAGCGCGTACAAACCGGCGCCGCAGGCCAGGCCGATGCCCGCCACGGCCCAAATCGAGGCCGCGGTGGTCAGGCCGCTGACCAGCCCGCCTTGGGCGTGGATGATGCTCCCCGCGCCGAGAAAGCCGACACCGGTGACGACCTGGGCCGCGATCCGGCCGGGGTCAATGTTGTTATCCGGGCCGTTAAACATAAAAAACAAGTCTATGGACACGAGCATCACGAGAGCGGACCCCAGGCAGACCAGGGACAAAGTCTTGACACCGGCAGGCTTGCGGGCTTTTTCGCGGTTCAATCCCACCAAGACGCCCAGCAACAGCGCCAGGAACAAACGCAGCAGCATTTCCCACCAGGGCAGGCTTTCCAGCAGCATCAGCCGCCTCCTTGATTCATGGAATTCGCTCTCCGGCTGGCGGGTCAGCCAGCCAGGGGCGCAAGCGCTCCAGCTTGCCCGGGCCAAGCCCTTTCACTGCCAGCAAGTCTTCCGGCGTGCGGAATCCACCGTGTTGCTCGCGCCAGGCAACGATCCGGCTGGCCAGAACCGGCCCAATGCCCGGAAGCGCGGCCCATTCCGCGGCGCCGGCCTGGTTCAAATTGATTTGGGCGCTTTCCGGCTCAGGCCAGGCAAGCGCGGCCGGCTGCCAGTCGTGCCGGGCTTTGAACAGACCGAACAGCGCCAACACGGTCAGGGCCGCGACCACCGCGACCACGGCGCCAGGGCGCCAGGGGTTTCCCGGACCAAAGACGGGCACCGGACTCACGCCTCCCCTGCCGCGGGGGAGGAGGAATTGAAGTCGGTCATGGCGCGGGTGATGCCATGGTCAATCCACCCGAGCACGGCCTGCACGGCCTGCGCCTGAGCCGGCTCGATCACGGCCGCCTCGGCGGAGGTGAACCTGCCCAGCACGTAATCCGTGATCTCGGCGGCCTGCGGCGGTTCGCCAATGCCCACCCGCAACCGGTGGAAGGATTGGCTGCCCAGTTCGGCGATGATGGATTCCAGCCCGTTGTGCCCGCCCGCGCTGCCCCGGGCCCGGAACCGCAACTGACCCAACGGCAGATGGAAATCATCCACAACCGCGAGGAGATGTTCGGGGGACAGCTCGAAATGCCGGGTAAGAGCCGCGGCCGCGCGGCCGGAGCAGTTCATGTAGGTGGTCGGCAAGGCAAGCACGATCTCTTCGGGCCCGCGGCGGCCCCTCCCCCAGAGGGAACCCAGCGAGTGGCGCGCCAAACGGACGGACGCAGCTTTGGCGACCTGGGCGACGATCTCTGCTCCCAGGTTATGCCGCGTATGCTGGTACTCGCGCCCGGGGTTCCCCAACCCGATGATCAGCTTCACGGCCAGGCTTAGCCTTGCTTCTTCTGGTCTTTTTCCTTCTCGCGTTCCAGACGGCGCTGTTCGCGCTCCTTTTCACCAATGACTTCAGGCTCGACCGCCGGCGCCGCGGCAGAGGCCGGGGCGCCCGGTGCGCCGGGCACCGCGGCGGCTTCAGCCGGCTTCTCTTCCTCGATATGCGGGGCGACCACGTGGACAATGGGCTCGTGATCATCCACCAGGATTTCCAGGCCGGACGGCAGCTGCTCGCGCAGCTGTTTGACCGTGATGGCGTCGCCGATGGACAGCGCGGAAATGTCCACGGTCAGCTGTTCGGGCAGCAGTGAGGGCAGGCAGCGGATGGCCAGATCGCGGTGGACCTGTTCCACGTTCCCGCCTTCCTTGACGCCCGGGGCCGTTCCGGCGAGGATGACCGGCACCGTCGTTTCGAGGGGTTTGTCCATGGAAATGCGCACCAGGTCAACATGCAGGATCTCCGAAGTCACCGGATGACGCTGGACGGATTTGATCATGACGGTTTCTTCCCGCGGCTGGTTTTCGCCCTCGATGGCGAGCTTGACCAGGACGTTGAGACCGGCCGGGGTGTGAATCGCCTGCTGCAGATCCTTGTCCTGGATCTGCAGGCTGACGTTGCCCGCGCCCTGACCGTAGAGCACGGCCGGGATCCAGTCCTGTTCCCGGAGCCGGTTCATGGCGTTCTTTTTCAGCGTGGCCCGCATGCTGGCGGCGAGTGATATCTGTTTCATCTCTGTTTATCCTCCTGCGTTTTCGGCCTTTCGATCCGAAAGGCGTTGGGTTATTTAAACAGCGTGCTCACCGTGGTCTCGGCGTGAATGCGCCGGATGGCCTCGCCGAACAGAGGCGCGACCGAAAGTACCCGCACTTTGTGGTTCAACTCCGGGTTCGCCAGGGGGATGGTGTCCGTTACCGCGATTTCTTTCAGCAAGGAATTGCGCACCAGCTCCGTTGCCTGGCCGGAGAACACCGGGTGTGTGCCGCAGGCATAAATGTCGCGGGCGCCCTGGGCGCGGACGAATTTCACGGCCTCCACCAAACTGCGGCCCGTGGCGATCATGTCGTCCACCAGGAGCACATTCTTCTTGTCCACGTCGCCGATGATGTTCATGGCCGCGGTCTCGGTCGGGCCCATGCGCCGTTTGTCCACGATCGCCAGGGGCGCGCGAAGCTTGGCCGAATAGTGCCGCGCCAGCTTGATGCCGCCCACATCCGGCGTGACGATGACCAAATTGGGGATGCGTTTGTGCTTGAAATGTTCGATCATGACCGGCGCGGCCTGCAGATTATCCACCGGGATGTCGAAGAACCCCTGGATCTGGTCGGCGTGCAGGTCCATGGTCAGCACCCGGTCCGCGCCCGCCGTGGTAATCAGGTTGGCCACCAGCTTGGCGGTGATGGGGACGCGCGGCTGGTCCTTGCGGTCCTGGCGCGCGTAGCCGAAGAACGGCAGAACGGCGGTGATGCGCTTGGCCGACGCCCGCCGGAACGCGTCAATCATGACCAGGAGCTCCATCAGGTTCTCGTTGGGCGGCGGGCAGGACGGCTGCAGCACGAAGACATCCGCGCCCCGCACGTTTTCCTTGATGCGCACGGAGATCTCGCCTTCGGGAAAACGGCCGACATCAATGCCGCCCAGCGGTTTGCGCAGATACCGGGCCACCGCAGCCGCCAGGTGGGCGTTGGCATTGCCCGAAAATATTTTCAGTTCATTGGCCACTTACCGTTTCCTCCTCGGGTTCTTTGCCGGCGGCACCGTACGCCGCTTGATGATCCGGGCCGGCACGCCCACCGCCACCATTTCGGCCGGAATGCGGGTGCCCGCTTTGACCACCGCCCCCGCGCCGGTCAGGGCCTTCGGCCCGACCGTGCAGGGCGCGACCAGCACCGTGTGGCTGCCGATGAATGCCCGTTCGCCGATGCGCGTCGGATGCTTTCTCGAGCCGTCGTAGTTGGCGGTAATGGCGCCGGCGCCGATGTTCGCGCCCGCGCCGACCACGGCGTCGCCCAGATAGCTGACATGGCCGACCTTGACGCCGCGCTTGACCCAGCTGCGGTTGATCTCCGCGAAGTTGCCGACCGTCACGCGGTCATCCACCCGCGTGCCCGGCCGCAGATGCGCGTACGGACCCACGCGCACGCCGCGCCCCAGGCGGCTGCCTTCGACCACGGAATGGCGGATGACGACCCCTTCGCCGGTCACGCTGTCCGCCAGCTCGGCGGCCGGGCCGATCCGGTTGCGCCCGCCCACCACCGTGCGGCCGGTGAGCCGGGTCCCCGGCAGGAGTTCAGTGTCCCGGCCGACCCGCACAAGCGGGTCGATCCAGGTCGAGGCCGGGTCCCAAATGGTCACTCCCGCGGCCTGCACGGCCGCGAGCTTGCGCTGGTTGAGCACGCCGGCCGCTTCCGCCAGTTCGCGCCGCGAATTGACCCCCAGGATCTCCGCCGCGTCTTCGGTCCTGACCGCGGCCACGCGCGCACCGCCGCGTGCCAGCCTCTCCGCGACGTCGGTGAGATAATATTCTTTTTTACGGTTGCGGTTGTCGAGACGCCCGAGGGCCTGCCACAACCGCGGTGCGTCGAAGCAATACGCCCCGCTGTTGACCTCGGTCACGCGGCGCTCTTCCGGGGTGGCGTCTTTCTCCTCCGCGATGCGCCGCACCCAGCGGCTGTCCGCCGGATCCCTCAGCACGCGCCCATAGCCGAAAGGGTCGCGCACGCACGCGGTCAACACCGTGGCCGCGGCCTTGAGCCTGCGGTGGGTCCGCACCAGGCGCCGCAGAGTGGCCGGCGTGATCAGCGGCGCGTCGCCGCACAGCACCAGCACAGGACCTGCGTGCCCTTTCAGGGCGGCCCGGGCCGTAAGGACGGCGTGCCCAGTGCCCAGTTGCCGGGACTGCCGAACCGGACGCACACCGGCAGGCAGGATCTCCCGCACGCGTTCCGCGCCGTGTCCCAGCACCACGACCTGGCGCAAGGCGCCGGCTGCCCGCGCGGCCGCGAACACCCATTCCAACATGGGTTTGGAACCAAGGCGATGGAGCACTTTGGGCGTGTCGGATTTCATGCGGGTGCCCTCGCCCGCGGCCAAGATCACTGCAGCCAAACCCGGCATACTGCTCCTTGAATTTCCTGCAAAATTTTCCTCAACCCGAAGGGGAATGGCAGCCCAAAGAACCCTTTGTCAAAGCTGTAAATTGGACCGGGGAAAGGCGATATTTTAGCTTGAAGGCTTTAAAAAATCCAGGTTTTTGTGAAAATATTTAATTATCGTTATCTGGATTCCGGCTTTCGCCGGAATGACGATTTTTTAAGAAGATTGTCACCCCGGCGCAAGCCGGGGTCCAGAGAGAAGTGGTGGATTATATAAATAATTTATTGCCCCAAACTTGAAAAACCAGAACAACCAACTGTAGTATACCTAAAACCACGAGAATGATCGTTAGCCAGTTTAATCGAGTGGCAATTTGTTGGTTTTCTTTTACCAGCAGCATCTGAAGTCTAATTTCGGCATTTTGCCTGGCTTCGGGATCACTGTACCCGGTTCCGCCTTGAAAAGTATCAAGTATTTTTTGGACTTCGTTTTTTTCATGTGCTCCCACATCCCCTTACAACTTAAAGCTCGTCATTGCGAGCGAACCTTTCAAGGTGAGCGAAGCAATCTCGCCGGTGGCTGGATATCAGCAAGATCGCTTCGTCGCGTCGCTCCTCGCGATGACGCATTCTGTTATTACCTTCAGCAGGACGAGAGTAGAGAGGTGAAAGTAGACCGCCCCGACCGGAATTTCCCCTCGCCCCGCGCGAGCGGGGAGAGGGTGCGGGTGAGGGGTCCCACGATGCATCCATTATCGTTAACCCTCACCCCCGCCCTCTCCCTATCGTCTTACTACACGAGGGAGAGGGGGAACTTTTTGGGACTCCCGTCGGTCGCAGGTTCGCTGTTTCTACTGTTCACCTGTTCTGCGGCTCCCCTGCTCTGCCACAGTTTTCGCAGTGCGACAAAAATGAAAATCGAGCAATTGAACAATAGACCGCAATTGAGCATTATTTTCCTTAACTTGCTCAATTTGCTCTATTTGCTCAATTGCTCTGCTCATTTTGCCTTTGGCAAAATGAGCTGGCTGCCGGGCCTGGATTCGCCCCGTCGCCCAAGGGCTCCCCATAGGGGCTCTGCCCCTGTGGCGCCCTGAACCTTTTCGGTTCAGGGCTGTCACCCCGAGAGCGCGGGGGAACCTTTCCCCCGCTCCCCCTTCTGGTTCTCATCCAGGCCTTGCTTTTTCTACTGTTCACCTGTTCAACTGCTCGTCTGCTCCGCCAAAATTTGGCTACGCAGCAAAACAGAGAATGGAGCAAGTAGAGCAAGTTGACCGCAATTGAGCATTATTTTCCTTAACTTGCTCAATTTGCTCTATTTGCTCAATTGCTCTGCTCATTTTGCCTTTGGCAAAATGAGCTGGCTGCCGGGCCTGGATTCGAACCAGGATAAACGGCTCCAAAGGCCGCCGTCCTACCGTTGGACGACCCGGCAACACGGTAACAGGGTGCTGGAACAACTTTATTTTCAGGTTGTGAGCACCCGGTTAATTGGTTTCGAATGCTTCTTGGCGGTCCTGCACGCCGGGCATGGCGGTGAATTCCTTGAGTAAAATTTCGCGGCGGTATTCGCTGAGAATGCGGTCTTCCAGTTCACGGCGCATGTCGCTGTTCAAGGGATGGGCGATGTCAACATAGGTGCCGTCCTGGCGTTTGCGTGAAGGCATGGCCACGAACAGCCCGCTGGGGCCTTCGATGATCTTGAGATTGTGCACGATAAAGGCGTTGTCAAACGTAACGGAGACATAAGCCTTCAGTTTTTCGTTCCCCTGGCGGGGCGTGATCCGGACCTCAGTGATTTTCATGCGGCTAAGCTTCCTTCCGAATGGTTTTCTCGGCCAAGCGGGTCACCAGACAAATGGGGTATTTCGTCTGGAGCTGGCCCTTGATCTGCCAGGCAGTCCGCCGGTCAGGAGCCAGTCCGAATACGGTCGGACCGCTGCCTGACATTAAGGCGCCCAGGGCTCCGCCCGCCAGCAGGTCTTGCTTGATCCGCGCGACCTGCGGATGCGCGGCCAATGTGACCCACTCCAAATGATTGAATAATTTTTTGCTTATTTTATCGGCGTTTTTCTGTTTAAGCGCCGAGCGCATCATACTAATACACGCCTTTTTCCTTGTCAATTGCAATCTAAAATTTCGGTATACCTCGGCCGTGGAAACTGGAAATCCGGGATTGACCAGTACGAGCCACAGCCCCGGCGCGCTGGGCCAGGGGGTCAGTCGCTCGCCCCGGCCGGTCCCCAGGGCGCAGCCTCCGTTGAGGAAGAACGGCACATCCGATCCCAACTCCCGGGCGAGCCGCGCCAAAGGCGCCCGCGGACCCAGCCGCCACCAGCGGGCCAGGCCCAGCAGCGCGGTTGCGGCGTCACTGCTGCCGCCGCCCAATCCCGCGGCCACGGGGATGCGCTTGGTCAGGCGGATGGTGACCCGGGGCGTAATGCCCGCACGCCGGGCCAGCCGGACCGCGGCCTGGTAAACAAGATTGCGCTCATCGGTCGGCACCTGCGGGTGGCTGCAGACCAGCCGCAAGCCGCCGCTGTTCTCCGAAAAACGCAGGGTGTCGGCCAGCTCCAGCGCGTGCATGACGGTCTTGAGCGCGTGGTAGCCGTCCGGCCGGCGCCCCTGGACCTCCAGGATCAGGTTCACTTTGGCCGGCGCGTGCAGGATCAGGGTGCGGGGCATGCTCAGCTTCCGCCTCCGGGCAGCTGCCTCAGTTTCTGCTTGAGCTGCTGGTTCTCGGGATCCTGCTGGAGCGCGCTCTGCCACGCCTGGGAGGCTTCCAGGTAGCGTTCCAGTTGAAAGTAGATGTCCCCCAGGTGTTCGTAGACCGCCGGATCCACGCGTTCGGACCGCGTCTCGTACTGGCGCAGGGCCGAGAGAATGGTTTCCAGCGCCTTGGGGTAGCGGCCCTGCTGGTATTCGATCCATGCCAGGGTATCGAGGTAGTTCGGATTGTCCGGCTCCAGCGCCAGGGCCTTGCGGGCCCACTGCCGCGCTTGCGCCAGGTTCAAGCCCCGTTCGGCATGCGTGTAAGCCAGATAATTGTAGGCTTCGGCCAGCTTGGGGTCCAGCCGCACGGCCGTGGTCCAGGCGGCCACGGCCTGTCCGAACCGGTGCAGGTCCAGCAGCGCCTGGCCGATATGGAAATAAATCTGCGCCCGCTTGGCCGCGGGCAGACCCAGTGCGCGCCGGAATACGGACAGCGCTTCCTCGGCCTTGTTCAGGCGCAGGAGCACCAGGCCGTAATTGAGTTGCAGCTGGATGTTGCTCGGAAAAAACCGGGCCGCTTCCCCGGCCGCCTCTTCGGCTTTGGCGCGTTCGTTGGCCGCGAGCAACGCCGTGGTCAAACCCAGCCGGGCTTCCACCAGTTCGGTATCCAGGCGCAGGGCCGCCTGGAAGGCGTCGGCCGCGAGATAATGCAATCCTTCCTGCTGAAATACCATTCCCAGCAGATGATGGGTGAGCGCGTCGGCCCGTCCCGTGGCCAGCACGATATTCAGCTGTTCGCGGGCTTCATCCCGCAGGCCGAGGTTGTAGAGGGCCAGTCCCAGGTTCCGCCGCGCAACCGTGTCCTGGGGCGCCAAGCGCAGAAGGCGCTCCAACTGCCACCGCGCCCGTTCCCACGCGCCGCGTCTGAGGTGGTAAACGGAAAGAAAACGGTAGGCGGACAGGGCGTGAGGGTCCGCTTCGGCCAGGCGCTGATAAACCTCCGCGGCGGCTTCCGCGCGGCCTTCCTGCTCCAGGAGTTCGGCCAACTGGCCCAGCCATTCGGGGTCATCGGGTTCGGGTTCCAGAGCCTCCCGCAGCAATTTTTCCGCCTGGCCGGGATCGCTGCCCTGGAAAAAAAGCACGAGCAATTGCCGGGCCTCGCGGCGGCGTGGATCCAGCTCCAGGGCGCGCCGCAGGAACCGCGTCGCCTCGGCGATCCGGTCCTGCTGGAGCAGCAACCGCCCCAGCTGGGTATTCAGGTGGGCATCCTCCTCCCGGAGGGTCAGGGCCGAACGGTAGAGCGTTTCCGCCAGCTTGGTGTCGCCGGCGGCTTCGCACAGCTGGCCCAGAATAAACTGGGTTTCGTGGTCTTCCGGATACTGCTCGACCAGGATTTCGTATTCCCGGCGGGCTTCGCTGTAACGTTCCAGGCGGATGAGATCCCGCACCAGGTACCGCCGCAGCTGGGCTGAGTCCGGATCGTGCGCGAGCGCCCGCTGGTACAGGTCCGCCGCGCGGTCGAAACGCCCGGTCAGATCGGCCAGCTGCGCGGCGCTGAAGGCCCACTGCGCCTCCTCGGCCGCGGACCAGGGCGCAGCAGCCGGCGGCGCGGGCACGGTCGCGCAGCCTCCGGCCAGAAGCAGCCAAGCACTCAGCCAGCACGCGGGGGTTTTCATTGCGGTCATGGGTTAGGATAAAACGGAATGGTCACCCGCCGGATTAAGACGTTTGAATCAGTTTCCGGTTGGTGTCGCGCAACCGCTTACTCATGATTTTCAGCAGGGCGATGAAAATCTTGTTCGCCCCTTCGGGCGAGGCTTTCAAGATCTCCTGAAAATGGCGTTTGGTCACAACCAACAGCACGGCGTCCTGGCTGACGCGGGCCGCGGCGGAGCGGGGTTCGTCGTCCAGAAGGGACATTTCACCCACAAAATCGCCGGGTTTAAGGGTGGTGATGGAAATCTCCTGGTTCCCTTGCTTTTTATAAATTTCGATTTGCCCGCTCTTGACCAGGTACATGATGCCGCCGGTCATGCCCTCGAAGAACAGGACCGTGCCTTTGCTGAATTCTTTCTCGAAAATCAGCGGCTTGATCCGGTCCAGTTCCTCGTGGTTCAGATCACTGAAGATAAATATTTTCTGGAGGTCCTTTAGGTCAACCATGCTCTTATTATGCGCTATCAGGAGAGGGATGCAACAAATTTTTTGAAATCATCCGGCCAGGGCGAGGTAAACGCCAGCTTGGCGCCGGTGCGGGGCTGGGCGAAGCGGAGGCTCACGGCGTGCAGGAGCTGGCGGGCGGGACGCTCCAGATGCAGTTTGGCCAGCTGCCGGGCTTCGCCGCTCCGGCCGTAGGTGCGGTCCCCCACCACCGGCGCGCCGAGGTAGCGGCAGTGGACGCGGATCTGGTGCGTGCGGCCCGTGTCCAGCTTGACGCGCAGGAGCGTGAAGCCCGCGAAGCGGCGCCGCACCGTGATCAGCGTCCGCGCTGATCGTCCGCCGCTGCGGACCACGGCGAAGCGCTTCCGGTCCCGCGGGTCCCGTCCAATCGGCGCCTCCACCACGCAGGTTTCGCCCGGCACCTGCCCCCACACCACGGTTTCGTACACGCGCTCGATGCGCCGGGCCGCCAGCGCCGCGGACAGAGCCTGGTGGGCCTGGTCGTGCTTGGCCACCAGCAGAAGGCCGGAGGTTTCCTTGTCCAGACGGTGGATCAGGCCGGGCCGCCGCACGCCGCCCACGCCAGAGAGATCGCGCAGGTGGTACAGCAGGGCATTGACCAGCGTGCCCTGCTGGTGTCCGGCCGCGGGGTGCACCACCAGGCCGGCCGGTTTGTCAATCACGGCCAGGTCCTCGTCCTGATAGGGGATCACGAGCGGCAAAGGCTCGGGTTCCAGGGCCGCGGCCTGCACGGGCAGGGGCTGGAAGGTGACCGCGTCCCCCGCGCGGAGCTTCAGCCCGGCTTTCAGCGCCGGCCGGCCCGCCACGGTAACAGCGCCGGCTTTCAGGGCGCGCAGGACGGCGGAGCGGCTCACGCCTTCCCCTTCCCGCGCCAAAAACACGTCCAGGCGCTGCCCTTGCTCTTCGGACGTGATGATCCAGCGCTTTACGGCCATGCTTCCACCTCGGCTCCCGGAAAATAATGCCGCAAAATATCCTGGTAGCTGAACCCCTCACGGCCCATGCGGCCCGCGCCGACCTGGCACAAGCCGACTCCGTGCCCCCAGCCGCCGCCCCAAATCAGCCAGGCCGTGGGCTCCTCGCCGTCTTGCCCGGAAGAAATCGGGAGCAGATCAAACAGGTTGCTGCGCAATCCGCCGAAGAGGGTGCGGATCCGGTCCCCGGTCAAGACCACACGCCCGCCGCTCCCCTCGACCAGCAGCTTGCGCACGTAGGCATTGGGACTGCGTTCCTCGATCGTGAGATGCCGGATGGCGCCCACGTGGTGCGCGGGCTCCAGGCGGGTGGCCAGCTCCTCGGCGGTCAGGACTTTCATCCACCGGAAATTCCGGGACGCGGAGTATTCCGGGTCATTGCAGTACACGGGCGGCGCGCCGGCCAGCCAGGAAGCCAGTACGCCGGGCCGCAGGGGCAGTCCGCTGTCCGCCGCGGCCGCGGTCGGTCCATCGTACACGCCGGCCGGCGCCTGGTAGTCCGGCGCGTCCTTCCACCAGGCTTCGCGGTATCCCTGGGTCATGCCGCCGCAGGAATGGGAAAAGAACGTGGGCGCCAGATGCCCGTCCTGGCGCAGCACTTCCCCCCTGGTCTCCATCACCGCCTGGCTGGAGCGCGGATGTTCCGCGGCCACGCCGCTGTAATAAGCGCAGTGGGCGGTGGCGCAAAAATCATACCCTTGGGACCCGTGCTGGCGCCGGTGGCTCAAGGCGTAGGTGCGCGCCACCACGGCCTGGGCTTTCAGCGCTTCCAGCGACCAGGCGGCCGGCATCTCGGACGGCACCACGGAAAGCAGATATGCGTCGAGCGGCAGCTCGTTCATGACCAGAAGCCGTTTGCCCTTGGCTTTGATTTTCAGCCGGCCCCGGTAATAGCGGGTCTTGCGCTCGCCCACGCTGAAAAAATAACCGGTGCTCTGGAAAAAATCGAACACCGCGAAGAGCTGATCAGGCTCCAGGGTTTCGAGGGTGAGCTCGCTGCGGAAGGATTTCAGGCGCCGGCCCTCCCAGTTGGCCAGGACCCACTCTCCGCGCTGGCGCTCCAGCCGGTAGCCGGCGCGGGGCAGGCCTTCCCACAGCTGGCGGCCGCGGTGGTCGCGGGCCCGCCAGGCGCCCAGGCAGGCGAAAGCGAGGCGGCTGGTCTGGCCGTTGAGCCCGATGGCCAGCACGGGCTGGCTGGGGTCAGGAGGAAGCGGAGCGGCCGTGGTAATTTCCAGGCGCGGCCGCGCCGGAACCTTGGCCGCGGCCGCGACCGGCGTGGAGGTGGGGGTGGGCGCGGGCATCCGTCCCCGGATCAATTCCAGCGCGTCTTCCACTTCCCCGCTGGTCCCCACCGTCGAAACAACAGTTTGCCAGTGGTTCCAGGCCGTGGTCCAGTCTCCGCGCTGCACGGCCCAATGCGCCAGGTCGCGGTGGACCTGCCACAAACTGGGATCGTATTGCCGGGCGAGCCGGTATTCCTCCCGGGCCCGCTCCTGGAAATACCACTGCTCTTCTCCGGCGGACTCGGCCAGCGCCAAAAAACAGCGGGCGCGGAAGAGCCGCAAGGTGGCCTGCCTGGGATCGGCGCGCAACGCGCGTTCCAGATGATCCAGGGACCGCGCGTAATCGCGCTGGTAAAAAGCGGCCAGTCCCAGGAGCAGGCGCGCGCGGGTATGCTCGCCGGGCATGCCCAGCTCCGTGCGCAAGGCTTCCAAAGCGCCGGCCAGGTCGCCGGACGCGAGCAGGGCCTCGGCCAGCTCCCGTCCCTCAATTCCGGACGCGCTGAGCACCTCGGCCGCCTCGGCGAACCGCCTCAGCGCCATGAGCGTGGCCGCCAGGTCGCGGGCCAGGGCCGGGTCGCCGCCGGACCGCTCCCAGAGCTGGTAGTATTCCTGGGCGGCCTCCGGGTAATTGCCCTGGTAGTAGCTGAAGCGCGCGCGCTGTTCGTCGCCGGCCGGACGCTGCCCGCCCGCCCACGCCAGCGGGCACGCCCCCGCTCCAGAGAGCATCGCCAGCGCACAGAAACGCAGCCAGGATTTCAAGCGGCGGGCGAGGATCTTCGTCCTCGGAGGAAAAAATAAAATCCCGCGGCCGAGAGCATGGCCGCCAGGGCGATGAATTGGGAGGTGGACAGACCGGCCCAGAGGCCGCGGATGTCGTCGCCCCGCAAAAACTCCAGGAAGAAACGGCCCAGCGCGTAGCTGAACACATAGAGCCACGCCAACTGGCCCGCAAACCGGCGCCTGGGCCGGAGCCAAAGCAATCCAAAAAAGAGCAAAAAGTTAAAAACACTCTCCGCGAGCTGGACCGGCAGCCGGGGCACGTGGTCGCCCAACGCGGGAAAGACCACCCCACAGCTGTCGCTGGGCGGGCCGTAGCAGCAGCCGTTCAAGAAGCAGCCCACGCGGCCGATGGCATGGCCCAGGGCGGCGTAGGGGGCGCTCACATCCAGCACCTTCCACACGGGCAGCCGGTGGCGGCGGCAGAACAGCACCATGGCCGCCAAGGCCAGAATAAACCCGCCGTAGAAGACCAGCCCGCCCTGCCAGACCTTCAGCACGTCCCAGGGCGCGGCGGCGAATTCCCGCCACGACACCAGCACGTACAGCAGGCGCGCGCCGGCCAGGCCCGCGATCATGACCCACAGGGTCAGGTCGAGAAAGCGTTCGGGGTCAATGCCTTCGCGCCGCGCCTGCCGCCAGGCGAGATAAATGGCCAGGCCGAAGCCGATGGCGACCATGACGCCGTAACTGCGCAGGGTAAAGGGGCCCCACGAAAACAAGATGGGTAACATGTTGCTCCTTGGCGCTAACCGGAACGGCCGGCATCGGAACCGCCGGCCGGCTGGCGGAAGGTGAGAATCATGAGCCAGCAGACGCCGATGGACACGGCGGAATCCGCCACGTTGAAGACCGGCCAATGAAAAGCGCGGTAGCTGACCTCGATGAAGTCAATGACCTGCCCGGATAGAAAGATCCGGTCAATCATGTTCCCCAGCGCGCCGCCGCTGACCAACGCGAGCGGGGTGAGCAAGCTCCAGCCCCGCGCCTGCTCGCGGTGGGCGACCACGGTCAGCACCACGAAAGCGGTAAACGCCACGGTGATAAACAGCGCCAGCCGCCAGGGGCTGTCGAACCCGGCCAGCAGGCTGAACGCCGCGCCGGGATTGCGGACATGGGTAAAGCGCAGAACCGGCTCCAGGATGGACACGCTGTGGTTGAGGTCGAGGGTCTGGGTGACCAGCCACTTGCTGAACCGGTCCAGCAGCAGGACCAGCACCAGGATCCCGTAGTAAAGGCCGGCGCGCCCCATTCGCGGGCGCGGGGGAACCGGCCGGACCGCCGCCCGGTCTCCGTCAAACTCCGTGGAATACCCCCAGGGCTTCATGCTTCGACTTCCGCCTTGGGCGCCGCGGGCAGGGCGGCCACCACGTCCCGGCAGCGCGGGCACAAGCCCGGATGCCCGGCGTCCTGGCCCACGCCGGGCAGGACGCGCCAGCACCGGTCGCATTTGGCGCCCACGGCCCGTTCGATGGTGATCAGCAGGTCCGGCCCGGCCGCGCCGGCGTCCTCCATGTCCACCTGCGAAACCACGAAAAAGGCCGGCAGCTGCTCCCGATGCGCGGCCAGCACGGTCCGCTGCATCCCCCGCGCGCGGATGCGCACCCGGGCCTCGTAAGGATGTCCGATCAGTTTCTGGTTGCGCGCTTCCTCCAGCTTTTTCAGCACCGTGTCCCGGATCTCGAACAGCTGGTCCCAGCCCTGCGCCAGCGCCGGATCATGCCATTCCTGGGGCGGCATCAGCCATCCGGCCAGATGCACCGAAGGCACGGCCTCCTTCTCGGTCAGCAGTCCCTGGGCCTGCATGGCGCCCCAGGTTTCCTCGGCCGTATGCACCAGCATCGGCGCGATCAGGCGCGCCAAGTGCCGCAGCAGGTGCCAGAGCGTGGTCTGGGCGCTCTGGCGCGAAGCGGATTGCGGGCCGTCGGCGTACAGGCGGTCCTTCAGGACGTCGAAATAGAAAGCCGAAAGATCACTGGCGCAGAAATTTTGCAGCAGCTGGTAAAACCGGTAGAAGTCAAAAGCATCGCAGGCCGCGGTCGCGCCTTCGACCAGTGCGTGCAGCCGGTGCAGGAGCAAACGGTCCAGCGGCTGCTGGTCCTTGCACTTGAGCGCCGCGGCCGGCGTGAAGCCGGCGAGGTTTCCCAGCAGGAACCGGAGGGTGTTGCGGATGCGGCGGTAGGAATCCACCACGCGCTTCATGATCTCGTCGGAAAAACGCACGTCGTTCTGGATGTTCTCCGAAGCCACCCAGATCCGGAGCAGGTCCGCGCCGCCGTAGCGTTCGATGGCCTCCGCGGCGCTGATGAAGTTCCCCAGGGACTTGGACATCTTGCGCCCTTCGCCGTCCACTGTGTAGCCGTGGGTGAGCACGGCTTTGTACGGCGGCTTGCCGGTCACGGCGGCGGCGGTCAGGAGCGACACCTGGAACCATCCGCGATGCTGGTCCGAGCCTTCCAGGTAAAGGTCGGCCGGAAAACGGAGCTCCTTGCGCTGGCTGAGCACCGCGGCGTGGCTCACGCCGGAATCGAACCACACGTCCAAAATGTCCGTCTCCGGCCGGAAGACCGTGCCGCCGCACTGGGCGCAGGCCGTGCCCGCGGGCAGGAAATCACCCGCCGGCCGGGTGAACCAGGCGTCCGCGGTTTCGGCGGCGAAAATCCTCTCCACATTTTTGAACACCTCGGCCGACAGGAGAGGCGCGCGGCACTGGTCGCAGTAAAACACCGGCAGGGGCACGCCCCAGGCGCGCTGGCGCGACAGGCACCAGTCCGGACGGGTTTCGACCATGGCGCCGATGCGGTTGACCGAGGACTCGGGAATCCAGTTCACTTCCTGGCGGATGAAGTCCAGCAGCTGCCGCCGGAAGTCCTGGTCCACGCGCATGAACCACTGTTCGGTGGCCCGGAAGATGATCGGCGAGCGGTGGCGCCAGCAGTGGGGATAGCTGTGCACCAGCTCCTCGGAGCGCAGCAGGGCCCCGCGGTCGGCCAGCAGCTTGATGATGGCCGGATTGGCGTCGAAAACCGAGACGCCCTGCTGTTCCGGATAGGACGCGGTGAAGCGGCCGTCCGGCCCCACGGGATTGAAGACTTCCAATCCGTATTCCAGCCCGACCAGGTAGTCCTCCTGGCCGTGCCCGGGCGCTGTATGCACGCAGCCCGTGCCCGCGTCCAGGGTCACGTGCTTGCCCAGAATCACCGGCACTGTGCGGTCCAGGAACGGATGCCGGAGCTTCATGCCGGCCAGGGCTTGGCCCGGCGCTTCGGCCACGGCCCGCGCGTCCGGCCCCAGGGCCGGCCGGTTGGCCTCCAGCAGGTCTTTGGCGACCAGGTAGTGGTCCTCCCCGGCCATGACCAGCACGTAGGCGAATTCCGGGTGCACGGCCACGGCGCGGTTGGCCGGCAGGGTCCAGGGCGTGGTGGTCCAGATGGGAATAAACACCCGGCCCGCGGGACGCTGCCCCAGCTCGGCCGGCCAGCCCGACGCGACCTCGAAACGGACAGTCACCGAAGGACTGGAATGGTCGCCGTACTCCACCTCGGCTTCGGCCAGGGCGCTTTGGCACTGGGTGCACCAGTACACCGGCTTCAGACCCCGGTAGATGAAGCCCTTGAGCGCCAGCTCGCCGAACACCCGGACGATCGCGGCCTGGTATGCCGGGTCCATGGTCAGGTAGGGTTCGTTCCAGGCGGCGTGGATGCCCAGGCGCTTGAACTGCGTACGCTGCTCGCCGACAAACCGGCCGGCGTAGCGCCGGCATTCCTCCCGGACGCGGTCCCGCCGCGAACGCTCGGCTTCGGGGAGCTGTTCGAGGACTTTATGCTCGATGGGCATGCCGTGGCAGTCCCAGCCGGGCACGAACGGCGCGTCATACCCGCGCAGATTCTTGTATTTCACCACCATGTCCTTGGAAATCTTGTTGAAAGCGGTGCCCAGGTGCACATCGCCGTTGGCGTAGGGCGGCCCGTCATGCAGCACGTATTTCGGTTTGCCCTTTTGCTGCTGGCGCTGCAGGGCGTACAGATCCATGGCCTCCCAGCGGGCCTGGAGCTCCGGCTCGCGCTGGTTCAGGTCCGCCTTCATGGGAAAGGCGGTTTGGGGCAGGTTCAGTGTGTTGCGGTAGTCCACGATGAACTCCAAGTGGTAAATTGCGCATATCTTAGCACCCGCACCAGAAGCTGTCAATGTCAGCGGTTTTTTCCCAAGGTTGGCTGGATTTGTCTCCCCGCTTCCCGTGCTTTGTCTTCACGGTGGCCGGTCCCGTTCCGTTCCTCTGGCCCTTCGGGCCGCGACCTGGATTGTGTCCGTCGCTTCCATGCGGTATAATGGGCGGCTGGCCGGGCGTATTCCCGCGTGCCGGTGATCAGCCAGTGGAAGCGAGGGCCGCCATGAGCATGAAGACCAAAGGCCAAATGGAAGCCGAGATCAGCGATGCACTGATTAAATTCGAAAAAGAATACATGGGCAGAGGCCCCGTCGAAACCAAAACTTATATCATTGATGACTTGGTCGTGGTCCGCCTCAAAGGCGTCTTGACCCAGGCTGAATACCAGCTGGCCAGATCCAACGAATCAGCCAACGGCCGCGAACTGATCAAGCAGGTCCGGATCACGCTGCTGGAGAGCGGGCGGCACCTGCTGGAAACCGCCATTGGATCCATTACCGGCCAGAAGGTGCTGAGCTTGCATACGGATATCAGCACCGCGACCGGTGAACGGATGATCATTTTCACGCTTCACTCCCCGCCCCGGGCCGCTCACGGCAGGGCCTAATTGGCGGTTGACTTTTATCCGTCCTCGCGTTACCTTTATCGCGGTACAGTCAGCGACGCCGTCCGGGGAGGGCGCGGTTCATGCGCGCAGGCCGGGGACGGCATTTCAGCGGGCTCGAAAGTCTGACCGAGCCTCCCGAGCGGAGGGGCGGTTCCAGAACCTAAGGCCAAAGCATCGTCCAAAAACGGGCGGGCTTTGGCCTTTTTTTATTCTCGCGCCCGCCAGACGGGGAGGATCACCGAACATGAAACACTTCTCGCAGGAGCAGAACCAGATTATCCTGCATACCGACAAGGCCATCTGCACCTCGAAATCCGAGCTTATCCACAGCGATGTTTTTCAAAGAATACTCCGCCTCTACACCGTGCATCTCCACCGCCACCACTCCGCCGTGCTGGCCTCGCTGCCCGAAGCCTTGGTCGCGACCGATAACCAGCAACTCCTCCAAGCGGTCCTCGCCCATCTGTGCGAACTGCCCCTGGAAAAGGTCCCGGAACATTTGCCCCAGGCGGCCCCCTTGCTGCAGGCGGGCATGCGCAAAGCCCTCCACCAATTCGCCGAGGGTCTGTACGATTACTGGCGGACCTTCGACCGGTTCCTGGTGCTGCATGCCGAACCCGGCCCCAGCAGTTTCGACCAGCGTCCCTACCGCGCGTTCAACGCCACCGCCGAGGAATTGACCCATCTCGTCCGCGCGGTGTACCGCGATATTTGCGAGAACATCATCGGCGATCACCCGCGGGTCTACCGCCAGGTCGCGGCCGGTTTCGATGTCGCCCTGATCGCCGTACCCGCCGCCAGCCGCATCCCCCCAAAATACCAAGCGGTGGTCGCGAACATACCCGTGATCCGCCAGGTCTGGATCACGCCGCCCCTGATCATTGATCCGCCCATGAACAAGCGCACCGGTGAATTCCTGAAGATCGACCGCGATCCCCTGGCTGGCGTGGTCCTGGCCCCCGACGAGTGGCTGTGCTATCCCGCCCAAGTCGGTCCGTTGGTGGTTTTCATCTATTTCCACCAACGCTTCATGGGACTGGGATGCTCGCTGGCCAATTTGTTCGAACTCGCCACGGATCAGCAGGTCCAGGACGGTCCTGACGCCATTTACACCTTCGGCCTGCCTCTGGAAGCCTTGGCCGGCTTCGGCGCACTGCCGACCGTTTTTTTCGACGACGAAGCGGACCAACTGCTGGTGGCCGCCGTCCCCAACGAAGACCGGTTCGGCTATTTCGGCTATATCAAAAAAATGGTGCTCACGCTGCATAACATCGCCATGATGAAAAAAGGCCGGATGCCCTACCATGGCGCCATGGTCCGGATCTCCCTGAAGAACGGCCGCGGAGCGAACCTGCTTATCATTGGCGACACGGCCACCGGTAAATCAGAGACCCTGGAAGCCTTCCGTCTTTTAGGGGACGCCAAGATCCGGGATATGCATATCGTGGCCGATGACATGGGATCGCTTGAGATCGATGCGGCAGGGCGGGTCATCGGCTATGGCACGGAGATCGGGGCGTTCATCCGGCTGGATGACCTGCAACAAGGTTATGCCTTCAGCCAGATCGACCGGGCGGTCATCATGAGCCCCCAAAAGATCAATGCCCGCGTCGTGCTGCCTGTCACCACGCCGGACGAAGTTTTACATGGATACGCGGTTGATTTTCTGCTGTACGCGAACAACTACGAAGAGGTGGATCAGGAGCATCCGCTGTTGGACCGCATGCCTGCCTGCGAAAAGGCCTTGCAACTATTCCGCGAAGGGGCGGCCATGGCCAAAGGCACCACCACTTCGACGGGCTTGGTCCACAGCTATTTCGCCAATATTTTCGGACCGCCGCAATACCGGGAACTGCACGAGCGGATCGCGTCCTCCGTGTTTCAGGCTGCCTTTGCCCAGGGGGTCTGGGTCGGGCAATTGCGGACACGGCTGGGGATACCGGGGTTCGAGACCCGCGGACCCCAGGCGGCCGCGGAGGCTTTATTGGAACTGCTGGAAACCGCCTGCGGCGATCCGCCGCGGCAGGGTTAGGAGCGCGCCACCATGCCGATCGAGCGGAATCCCGCAGGTCACCGCCCTCGCATCGCCCGCACGGCATACGTGCATGCCACCGCCGTGCTGATCGGCAACATCGTGGTGGGAAAGAACGCGTTCATCGGCCCACTTGCCGTCCTCCGCGCCGATGAATCCGCCGGCCACGGGCCCGTGGCGCCCATCATCATCGGGAGCAGGGTGAACGTCCAGGACGGGGTGATCATCCACGCCCTGGGCGGAACCAGCGTGCGGGTGGGCAGCGGGACCTCCCTGGCCCACGGCGCGCTCATTCACGGGCCGGCCGCCATCGGCCGGAACTGTTTCATCGGCTTTCGCAGCATGGTTTTCAGGGCCACCGTGGGGGAAGGCAGCGTGGTCCTGCATGATTGCCATATTGAAAATGCCCGGCTTCGCCGCCTTTCGCAGGTTCCTTCGCGGACCACTATTCTATCCCCGCGGGACCTGGTCTACGCGGGCAGGGCAAGCAAAGCGTTGCGCGCCTTCGCGTCCGGGATTTCCAGGACCAACATCCGGCACGCGCGGCACTATCTCAAACGAGGTGATGGCAGATGAACGACTCGCCGCTGGTTTCCATTGTCATGGGCAGCAAATCCGATCTCGAGTTGATGAACGAGGCAAAGAACGTTTTGAATGAATTCGCCCTGCCGTCCGAGATCAGGGTCATTTCCGCCCACCGCACTCCCGAAGCCGCCCACCAATTCGCCGCCACGGCTGAATCCCGAGGCGTCAAGGTCATTATCGCCGGCGCGGGAAAAGCGGCTCATCTGGCCGGCGTGCTGGCCTCCCTGACCGTATTGCCGGTCATCGGTGTTCCGATGCCGACCTCCGATCTCGGCGGCTTGGATTCCCTGCTCTCCACCGTGCAGATGCCCGGCGGCATCCCGGTCGCCACGACGGCGATCGGAAAAGCCGGCGCCAAGAACGCCGGATTGCTGGCGGTCGCGATCCTGGCCCTTCACAACGAGGAGCTCAAGCGGAAATTAAAGTTGTACCGGAAAACCATGCAGGAAGAGACGGAAAAAAGCGACCGGGAAGTGACGGGCCGCTAGCGCATCAGGGGTTGACAACAAGGGACGTTCGCGGAATGCGCCCGGACGAGCCCTCCTCCGGCGACGCATCTTTATGGTGCGCGGCGCCGGACCGACAAACCCGACGTGGTGACGAACACGTCGTAGCGTTCGCCCGCGCGCGCGGGCCGCGACACGGCGTTGCCATAGACAGCTTCCACGCCCGGGACCTTTTCTCCCAAAAAAACCACCACGGAGAACAGCCAGTCCTTCCCGCCCTGGAGCTCGTACGCCCGGTGCGGCGCTTCGCTTTCCGCCCGCGCGTCCTGGTAGGCGCCCTTGACCTGGCTCAAGCGGTAGCCGGTGTGCAGACCCAGGAGATTCAGCTTTGGATCCCATTTGAGCACGTGCGCGCTGATCTCCCACTGGTCGCCGTAGAGACTGTAGGTCTGGGTCCGGCCCGGGCGCCCGCCCCGGATCTCGGTGAAGCTGATCACCATGAACCTGGCCTGAGGGTCCCAGTTCAAACATTCGACCACGCCGACCTGGTCCGCGCGGTTGAAACTGACGTAGGTCCGCTGGACCATGCCCGCCAGCAGCACCGCGAGGGAGCCCAGCACGAACAGCGCGGCCGCCAGAAGCGCGACCAGCCGCGATCCCGCCCTGGCCCGGGGCCTGAGGGCGGTCCGGGGATAGCGTCCGAACCAGGCGCGCAGGGTATTGCCCAGCACGCGGACGAAAACCACCAGGCTGACAACCAGCAGCGCGCCGCCCAGAAACAGCAGACCCTTGCCCTGCGTCAGCCACGATTCCAAAAATGTCCAGGGCATGATCAGGCCTCGCGCGCGGACCGCAGCCGCCCGGCCAGGTCATCCCAGCGGCTGGTGAATTGGCCGCCGGTCCGCATGTCGCGGACCAGCACTTCCTCGGAAGCGCCGGTCGCGAACAACGCAAACCTGACCTTCAGGCGGTCCGCCCGTTTCATCAGGGCCTTGGAGCTTTTGCCCTCCAGGTCCAACCCCACGCTCAGGCCCTGACGGCGCAGGGTCATGACGCGCAGCCAGGCCAGGCGGGCGTCCGGACCCGGATCCGCCAGGTACGCCAGCGGCGGTTCCGGCTCTCCCGCCGCCGTCCCCCACAGCTCCAGCAGGCGTTCCACGCCCAAGGACCAGCCCACGGCCGGCGTGGCCGGCCCTTCCAGCTCCTCAACCAAATGGTCGTAGCGCCCGCCCGCGGCCACGGCGTTCTGGGCGCCGAGTTCCGCGGAGGTGAACTCGAACACCGTGCGGGTATAGTAGTCCAAGCCCCGCATCAGGCGCGGCGAGAGCCGGGCCTGCACCCCCGCGCCGCCGAGCAGGTCCAGGACCTGTTCCTGATGCGCGCGGCAGGCCGGGCACAGCGCGTCCTGGATGCTGGGGGCCTGGCCCAGCACGGCCTTGCAGCCCGCCTGCTTGCAGTCGAACAAGCGCAGCGGGTTCTTATCGAGGCGCCCCCGGCAGTCCGCGCACAACCGGTCCGCGTGCGGCGCCACCCAGTCCACCAGCCGGCGCAAATAGCCGGGGCGGCATTCCGGACAGCCAACCGCGTTCACTTCCAGCTCCGTCTCCGTTCGCATGCCGGCCACGGTCCGGAAGGTTTGCAGAATCTCGTGCAGCAGCAGGATCGCCTCGGCGTCCGCCGCGGGCCGGGCCGAACCGAAGAGCTCCACCCCGATCTGGGTGAACTGCCGCAAGCGGCCGCGCTGGGGTTTCTCGTAGCGGAACATGGGGCCGATGTAAAAATAACGTTGAACGCCGGGCGAGGATTTCGCGATCTCGTGTTCCACGTACGCGCGCGCCACCGAGGCGGTCGCCTCGGGACGCAGCACCCAGCGCCGGTTGGCATCGCCGGCATCCCCGTTTTTCGCGTCGTCCGCGTCTTTGGCCGGAACGTAGAACATTTCCTTGTTGACGATATCGGTCCCCTGCCCGATGCCCCGTTCGAACAGAACGGTCGGCTCCACCAGGGGCGTGCGGACCTCCCCGAACCCGTAACGCCCGCAAAGATCCCGGGCCAAAGCTTCCAGCGCCTGGTACTTCCAGGCCTCTTCGGGAAAGACGTCCCGCATGCCCTTGACGCTTTGATAGCGGTAATTATCGCGCATGGTCTTCCCTTCCAACTTGATGGATCCCCTCGGAGGTCCAGGGTCATCCCGCCCCTTCTTTCCCTTCGCAGGGGAGAAGGGAAAGAAAGCAAGGTGCGTACGTCTACTTGACGGGCTTCAATGTCCGCTGTTCGTATTTCAAATAGAGCGCCTCGCGGCGGATCTCGCCGGCCGGGTCCACGGCGGCCTTGCCCGTCACGCCCTGGAAATCCCGCATCGCGCCCAGCTGCCTCTGAAAATCCTGCCGCTGCGGCTGGAGGCCGCGGATGCCGGCCAGCGCCTCCACCACCAGTTTAAGGGAGTCGTACGCCTGCACGGCCAGGCTGGTCGGGCGAACCGAATAGGCGGTCTCGAACTGCTTCACGAAATCCTGGTTGGGCGCGGAAGGCTCGTTGATCCAGTATCCCGTGGCCATCACCGCCCCTTCGAGCTCGGGTCCGGCCTGGCGGAAGAGTTCGGGTGAAAGCCAGGCGTCGCAGCCGAACAGCTGGGGCTTCAAATCGTAAAACGGGAGCTGGGACATGATCAGGACCGCGTCCCGCGCCGGCACCGGCAAATACAGGGCTTCCAGATTTTTGACGTTCTGCTCCGGCGGAATGCTCTTGGTAAAAGTGTACGCGGCCTGGCGCAGCACTTCCCCGGTGCTCGCGCGCAGCAGTTTGATCTCGGCCTGGTATTCCACCAGCAGCGGTTCGCCGGGCGCCGGCACGCCTTTGTCCCCGGTCTGGGTCACGCGCCCCAGCACCACAAACCCCACGCCCAGGGTTTCGCCGATGGCCGCGGTCTCGCCGGCGCCCACGGTCAGGCTGGACATCCCCAGCTTCCGCAGCCCGCGGAACGTCTCGGCCTGCGTCAGGACTTTCAGGCCGGTCTTGGCCGCCAACGCATAGGAGACTTTTTCGGTCACGAGTTTACCCAGTTCTTCCTTTTGGGTCTGCTCGCCTTCTTCCACGAAGCGCACGATGGCCACCCGCCGCACCGGAATGGGCGCGGGCGTGGCCGTGGGCGTCACCTGGGCTTCCGGCGCCAGCAGGCGGTGATACTGCAGGGCCGCGGTCTCCGCGATCTGCTCCAGGCGCTTGCGTTCCTTGACCTGCAGGTCCTTCGTGAGCCCCGGATCCACCCCGCCCAGCGCCAGCAGCTGGGTTTTAAAGTCCGTGGTTCCGGGCGCGTATTCCACCCGTCCGAGCACCTCGGCCCCCAGTTGCCGGGCTTTGGCTTCGAAGGCCTCGGCCAGGGAGCGGTCATAGGCCGCTTCGCCGTTCACGATCCCGATGCGCTGCAGACCGCGCCGCAGCACGACATATTCCGCCATGGCCTCGCCCTGCTGCTGATTGGTCAGCATGTAACGGAAGAGGAACGGCGAGGCGCCGGCCAGGTCCGGGTCGCCGGCCGAGGGCGTGATCAGCGTTACCCGCTCCTTTTCCAGCGCCGGCAGCAGGACCCGGGCCTCCGAGGAGAGCGCGGGGCCGATGATGACCATGACTTTTTCCCGGTTCACCAGTTCCTCGAACGCCCCCAGCGCCACGGCGGTGTTGCCCGCGGTGTCCGCGGCCGCGAGGCTGAGCTGTTCGTCCGGAGCGCGGTGCGCATTGACGTGGCGCAGGGCCAGTTCCAGCCCCTGCCGGATGGTCTGCCCAAAAGGCGCGTACACCCCGCTCAGCGGCAGCAGGGCGCCGATGCGAAAGCGGTTGACCGGAACCAACTGCTGGGCCTTGGCTTTCAGATCCAGGGCCAAGGACGCAAATTCGCTTTTGGGATACTGGCCGAGAAACTGTTCGAACAGCTTGACCGCGGCATCCGGGTTGCCCTGGTCCAGGGTGCGCTTGCCCGCCACGAAGAGGGCCTGTTCTTCCCACGGCGTGCCGGGAAAGCTGGCCCGGACCCGGGCCAGGTCCGCCAGCTCCAGCTCGTCGTTGATGACCTGGCGGAGGAGGGCCTGCGCCGTGGACACCGCCAGGGTGGACAAGCCGTTCATGGCCAGCAGCTTCTGCAGGCCGGAAACGGCCAGGAGCGGCCGCTGGTTCTTGACCTGGGCGCGGGCCGCCATGATCGCGGCCGGCGCCGCCCACTCGGAATGGGGGTATTTAGACGCCAGGGACTGGAACTGACGCTCCGCGGCCGGCCAATCGGAGCGGTTGAAGGCCTCCTGGGCGATCCAGAAGCGGGCGCCCACGGTTTCCGGATCGTGCGGCCGGGACGCCGCGTCAGCCCGGAACTGCTCCAGCTCCTCGCCGGAAACCGGAATATGCGGATAGCGCAGGGCCGAAGCCGGCGTTTTTTCCAGGTAGCGCGGCGCGCAGGCGGCTCCCGCCAGCCCGAGGCAGATCCCCAGGGCGGCCAGCCCCAGGCGGCGCGGCATCCGACCCGTCACGGCTGGCTTTCCAACTCGATTTTCTTCTCGAGCATGATCTCCACCCGGCGGTTCAGCTGCCGGCCAGCGGGCGTGTCATTGGTGGCAACCGGCTGCGCCGGTCCCATGCCCACGGCCTTGAGACTGTCCAGCGGCACGCCCTGCTGGGTGAGGTACGTCACCACGCTCTCGGCCCGGGCTTGGGACAGGATGTTGTTGCCCTCGACCGTGCCGGTGCTGTCCGTATGCCCCTCGATGCGCACCCGGTAATCGGCGTGTTTTTTCAAAAATCGGCCAACATGATCCAACGTCGTTTTGGCCCCGCCCTGGAGCTGCGCGCTGCCCGTGTTGAACAGCACCTGGCCCGGCAGGTTGATGACCAGGACCTCTCCCCGGATCGAGGAGTTGGACCCGGGGATGGCCTGGGCCTCGGCCAGCAACTGTTCCAGTTCCTTGCGGCGCTTTTCCGCCGCCGCGGCCTTCTGCTGCGCTTCCGCGGCCAGGCGTTCAGCTTCCTTGCGCTGGGCCTCGCTGAGCTTGGACAGTTCGCGCGCGTCCTGGGCCGCTTTGGCCTGGCCGGCCAGGATCATGAGAAAATTCTGCTTGGCGATCAAGTTTTGCTGGGCGGCTTCGTATTCTTGTTCCAGCTGGCGGGTCAGGGCGCGGGCTTCCGCGATCTGCGCTTGGGACTGGGCCTGAAAAGCCAGGTCCTCGACCGTGGCGATGGTTTGTTCGGCCGAAAAAGAAGATTCGGTCTGGTCCAGCAGACGCTGGGCTTCGCGGTATTCTTCCGGCACCAGCAAGTCCGCTTTGGCTTTACGGGCCAGTTCCAAAGCCGCCCGGGCGTCAATCACAGCCTGCGGAACCACGGTGGGCACGGTCGCGCATCCGGCCAGCACCAGCCACCCTGCCGCCGCCACTCCCAAAAGGCGCTTCATGGCTTGACCTCCCCGGCCGGAGCGGCCAGACTGGTTGGGGTGGTTCCTCCGGGCTGGGGCGCAACAGCCGCCGGCTGGGAAAAGCTCTGGATCTGGGATTCCACGGCCGTCAATTGCTCTTTGAGACTGCCGAGCTTGTTTTCGGCGGTTTTTTGTTCGGTCCTGGCTTTGGCCACCCGGGCGTAAATCGTGGCCTTTTTGGCGAATTGAAAGGTCCGCTCGAAAATTTTATTGGCATAGGCGTCCCGGGCGATGGCCAAGGCGTCCTGGGCTTGCCGCAGTTCTTCCGGCGCCCAGGTCTTGGCGTCCGCTTTTTCCGCGGCCTCAACCGCCACCCGGGCATTGGTTAACTGTTCCACCGTGGACCGGGTATCCAGGCTGCCGCATCCGGCCAGCACCCCCGCCGATACCAGCGCCACGCCTGCCAGCATTCCACTTGTGTTCCAGATCATCATGCGCCTCCCCATCGGAAATCCTGACAGGCTGCTGAAAAACCCCAATAGATTCATACGCAGCGTGGACGAAAAAAAGCCGCTCTGCGGGCTTTTTCATCAGCCTGCTAACCTGCGGGTGATAAAAAACCGCAGATCGCCGGTATTTTAGTATAAATCCCGTCCGGGCAACAGCTAAAAAAGCACGATCAGCCGGGATCCCGGCCGATCGCCTTGGGAAAACGGTAAAAAAAAAGGTGGAAGCCCGCACGCAGGCGGACTTCCACCTTGCCAATCTCTTGAATGCGAAAATTACTCAGCAGCCGGAGCAGCTTCCTCGGCAGCCGGAGCAGCTTCCTCGGCAGCCGGAACGCCCTCCTCACCTGTGGGCATCCCCTCTTCAGCGGCAGGAGCTTCCATCGCAGGAGCTTGCTCTGTGGCTTCTTGTTTCGGCGCGCACCCCGCAACCATGAGGAGCGACCCTCCCAACACCACCGTCAACATCAAAGCGAGCAGTTTCTTCATTGATTTGTCACCTCCTTCCCGCGTGAAGTGGTACCCTCTGGAAAAATTGGAGAAAGTCTAACGCCGGCGCCTTGATTTGTCAATATCTCTTTTGAGATTCTTGCGCCGCGGGGCCTTGGAAACAACGCGCTCCGTTTCGCGGGCGATCATGTACTCCTCCCGGGTGGGGATCACCAGGACCTTCACCCGGGACGCAGGCGCATGGATAAAGGCTTCCTCGGAGATGACGCGCCGGTTCTTGGCCGGGTCCAGCCGCACGCCCAGGCCGGCCAGTCCTTCGCAGATGGCCTGGCGCAGAATCGGGCTCCGCTCGCCGATCCCGGCCGTGAACACCAGGGCGTCGGTCCGTCCGAGCACCGCGAAGTAGGCCCCCACATACTTTTGGATGCTGTACACGAAAACCTCGAGGGCCAGGCGGGCCTGGGCATTGCCCTGCTTGGCCGCGGCAATGATCTCCCGCATGTCGTTGGAGACCCCGGAGAGGCCGAGCACGCCGCATTCCTTGTTGAGGAAGCGGTCAACCCGGGCCGGCGAGAGGCGCTCGCGCTCCATGATGAAGGGCACGATCGCCGGGTCTATATCTCCGCAGCGGCTGCCCATGACCACGCCGGCCAGGGGGGTGAGGCCCATGCTGGTGTCCACGCAGCGGCCGGCCTTCACCGCCGTGACCGAGGAGCCGTTGCCCAGGTGAAGGGTGATCAGGTTGACCTTGGCCGCGGGGCGCTTCATCAGCTGCGCGGCGCGGCGCGAGACGTACTTGTGCGAAGTGCCGTGGAAACCGTACTTCCGGATCTTGTAGTCGGTGTAAAAGCGGTAGGGCAAGGCATACAGGAAGGCCTTGGCCGGCATGCTCTGGTGAAACGCCGTGTCGAACACCGCGACCTGGGGGGTGTCGGGCATCATCCGGATGCAGGCCTCGATGCCGGCATAGTTCGCCTGGTGCAGCGGCGCCAGTTCCTTGCCGATGCGGTTGTCGCGCACCGCCCGGTCCACCAGGGCGGCGTCCGTGTACGCCGGGCCGCCGTGCACCACCCGGTGTCCAACCGCGTCGATCTCCGCGGCCGAGGCCAGCACGTGGTCGCGGATCAGCCATTCCATCATGAGGCCGATGGCCTGGTCGTGGTCGGCCACCTGCAGCCGGCGCGCCTCCCAGCGGGCGCCCTTCACGGCGCGGCCGAACATGGACATCGCCTCCCCGATCTTCTCGACGAGCCCCGACGCCAGTTCCTCGCCCCCGCGCAGGAGGGTGTATTTCAGCGAGGAGCTGCCGCAATTGATCACCAGGATCTGCATCGGCCATCCTCCGACAATGGGCGGTTGAGGTTGAAAACCAAGAAAGGCTTAAAAATAGAGAATGGCACGGAGCAGAATCAAAAAGCCCTTGCCTTCGTTTTCCGACAGTTTGAGGTTCTTCTTGGCCTGGCCGTAGTTCGGGTTGATCGCGAGGGCGCGTTTGAACTCGTTGATGGCCCGGTTGAACAGGAACCGGCATTGGATCAAGTAGGCCACGCCCAGGTCGTTGTGGATATCCACGTACTGGGGATGCTTTTCCAGTATATCCTCGAGCTTGGCAATGTAGTGCTCGGTGGCTTTGCGGTCCACCCCTTCTTCGCCGTACTTCAAGCGCAGGTAGAATTCGTGGTACACCTCGCTGCCGGCGTCCGCCATGACCGTGGCTTTGCACTCCAGCAGGGCCTGGCGGGCTTCGGCATACTGGTCCTTGGTGAGGTAACTTTGCGCCACTTTCAGGTATTCGTTGTTGAACAAGAGGTTGATCTGGGCCGCTTGCGCGAGAGAGGTGTTGATCCGGGTGCGCAGTTCCGGAGCCAGGGGGTTGCCGGCCGCGCCCCGGGAAACCAGGCACAATCCCACGTTGAAATGCGCCTCGGCGTAGCGGTTGTTCAGGCTCAAGGCCTGATCGAACTCCTGCATGGCCTGTTCGTAGCGCTCGGCGCGGAGCAGCGCCAGCCCGTAATTGTTATGGATGTCCGGATAATGGGACTTGAGGGCCACGGTGCGCTCGTAGACCTGGAGCGCCTCGCCGACCTTGTCCTCCAAAAGCAGGGCCAGGCCGAGATGGTTGAGGATCGGGGCGTTCTCGGCGTCCAGCGCCAGGGCGCGCTTGAACTCCCCGATGGTTTCCTTGGCCAGTCCGCAGTTGAGGAAAACCAGACCCAGCTTGTAATTCGAGTCCACGTCCGGTTTCGACTCCAGCTTGGCCGAAATTTTCATGAGTTCCTGGAGGCTGACCACGCGCTCCTCGTGGTGGCGCTTGACCAGCTCCATCAGCTTTTCGTCCGGCAGTTCGGGATCGTAATCCACTTCCCGGGTGCACAGCACGCGCTCGTGGTCCTGAAGGTTGATCACGATGCGGTGGATGGAGTCGAAGTTCATGGTGCGCACCGTGTAATCGTACTGCTTGCTGTGGACGGTGGCGCTGAAGCTGAAGCCGCTCACGCGCGCATTCCTCCGGGATTAACGTCCGCGCGCGTACTTGAAACGCGCGGCTTTCGTGTTCAGGTCATTGTAACGCAGTTCCGCACGGACCTCTCCCCACCCGACCTTGGGCTGGTTGCCGCGCCGCCGGTTTAACTCTTTCTTTATTTTCCAGGCGCCCCAGTCCGGATGGGCCTTGACCACGGAGCGTACGCGGTCAATCAAGGGGATCAAGCCGGCCGGACCCGGGGCAGGCGCGGCCGCGGGACTCGCCGGTTGCGCGGGAGCTGGGGCGGGGCTGGCGGCGGGAGCTGGTTTGGACACAACCGGCGCGGTTGGTTGCGGTGGCGCAGCCGGTGCGGTCTTGACCGGCGCCGGCGCGGGGGAAGCAGGTTTGGCCGCGGCCGGACGAACCGGAGCCGAGGGAGCAGCCGCAGGACGGGCTGTGGGCGCGGGACGGGCCGCAGCCCCGGCGGGCGCGCCGTTTCCGAATCCGCGGACCGCCTCCTCCACGGAAGGGGTGGCGGTCAAAATGGTCGAAAATTCCAGCAATTCATAGACTTCGCTCACGGTTTCCGACATACAGGCCAGCTTGAGATCGCCGCGGTGGGTGCGGATGTTCTTAATCTCGGAAATAAAGATTCCCCAGCCGGCTGAACTGATATAATCCACGCTCTTCAGATCAATCACGATCTTATACCGCTGTTCGCGCAGCAATCCCTGAATGACCCGTTCCAGCTCGCTGGAGGTGGTGGTGTCAATGTAGCCGGCGATCTTGACGACGCTGACGTCCTGGTTTATGCCGCTGTTTTCAACGGAAATCTGGATGCCTTCCATTACTCCTCCCCTCAGAAGCGTCCCGAGTTTATCACAGTAAAACTTGGCTAGTCAACTTTCTTCTTCTTCTCCGCGTACGCCACCCGTTCTTCGCGCGTGGCCAGGCGCAGGCGCTTGAGTTCCTCGTAAACCATCTTTTCGTTGAGCTGTTCGACGTCGAACCCGGCTTCGGCCATGGCCTGCAGCAGGCGCGTGGGGCCGAAATCCGGGTTGGCCACGATCAAATCCAGGATCTGCTGGCGCTCCGCCAAGGACAACTGCTGCATCTGCGCGTCCTTGCGCTGCACGGTCTCCTTCAGCCCCTTCAACCCGAATTTATCCCGCAGCTGCTTCAGGCGGTAGTAGGTGGTGGGCGACACGTTGAGGTGCCGGCAGGCCTCGCGCACGGGCACGCCCTGGCGCTCCACCAGATAGAACAGCTTGCGGCGAAGGTTGAACTGCACGTCGTCGGCCATCATTTTTTCCTTGATGGCCACGCAGGTAATGTCGTCGTTCTGGGGATACTCTTCCGTGAAGCGCGCGATCTCCTCGGACAGTTTCTGCACGAACTCCTCGGCGGACAGTTCGTGATGCTGGCGGACCAGGTCCAGCAAGCGCTTTTCCCCGAATTGTTCGCGCCGGGGGTTCATGGCTTCCGTGATGCCGTCCGTGTACAGCAACAGCACATCGCCTTTCTTCAGCTTGACGCTCTCCTGGGTCAGGGATTTCTGGAACAGGTCCGGATTGGGCAGGTCAATGCCCACCGGGAACCCCCGGGGCTTGAGATAGTAGATCTGGTCCGTTTCCTCGCGGTACAGGATCATGGGATTGTGGCCCGCGCAGGTGTACTGAATGATGCGCCGCCGCGAATCCAGAATGATGTAGAACATGGTGACGAACATGCCTTTTTTCATGTCCCGGGTGACAAAGCTGTTCACCTTGGCCATGACGTCCGTGGCATTGTGGTTGCCGCGGGCTTCCAGCCGCAGGGCGGTCCGGATCATGGTCATGACCAGGGACCCGGGAATGCCCTTGCCGGACACGTCCGCCACGGCGACGCCCAGCACATTGTCATCCACCCACACGAAATCGAAATAGTCCCCGCCCACTTCCTTGGCCGAACGGTACATGGAGGAAACGTCGTACCCTTCGATCTGCGGCAGCTCTCGCGGCAGGAGGGTGTGCTGGATCTCCTGGGCCACCTGCATTTCCTGCTGCAGCCGCTCCTGTTCCAGCAGGTTCCTCTGGGCCTGGTTGAAGCGGCGGGTCATGTCGTTGAACACCCGGGCGATCTGGCCGAACTCGTCGTTGCTCTGGATCATGATCTGGTGGTCCGTCCGGCCCTGGCTCACGGCCAGCATGCCGTCCGTGAGCTTGCGGATCGGGGCCACCACGAGGTTCATGAGCAGATAGGCGGCGATGATGCTCACCACCAGGGCCACGCCGTAGATGACCAGCGCGCCGCGCTGTCCCCGCTGGATCTCGCCGGCGATGGCGCTTTCCTTCAGGCCCACGCGGGCCGTGCCCAGGCGCATCTCGCCCAGGAAGATCGGATAGGCGATTTCGTGCACCTTCCCGGCCTGCTTGTCGGTCAGCTCCTGGTGGACGGTTTCCCGCTCCACCGGCGGCGCGCCCGGCGGCGGCACGTAGGGGGTGAACAGCCGGGTGGTCTGGGAGTGGGCCCAGATCAGATTGTCCTTGTCCACCACGAAGGCATAGGCCAGTTTGGGATTGGTGCGGACCAGCGTCTTCACCACGGCCGCGAGATGCAGGTCATCCTGCTTGAGCAGGTAGTTTTCCGCATCCCGGGCCAGTTGGCGGGTCTGCTCGGCCGTGCTGGCCATGATCTCGGAACGCAGGTTTTGGTCCAGGGAGGCGAATAGATACGCGAAGATGGCCGTGACGATCAGCACCACCGCGCCCATGACCGGAAACAGGTACTTGACGCTGACCCGGCTGAACTTGGCGGGCCGTGCCGCCGGCGCTTCGAAAGGCACCGGCAGGGTGGTTCCCGGCAGCTCGGCCGGCGCGATCAGCGGCGTCGCTTCTCGGGTGCGCTTGAGCAGGCGGAGGAGGTTCTCGCCCTTCGCGGTCTGGTATTCGGTCTCGTCCATCAGCTTGCGGATGAACCAGATGCCGAGGCCGCCGCGCTTCCCGATCTCCACGTACCGGTTCAAATCCGGGGTCTTGGATTTCTTCCACTCGAAGCTTTTTCCCGTGTCGCGGATGAAAACCTCGAGCTCGCCTTCGCGCCGGTCCACGCGCAGGCGGATCGTGCCGGGCTCCATGCCCTTATAGGCGTGCCGCACCACGTTCGAGCACGCCTCGTCGAGCGCCAGCTTGATGTTGTTGGTTTCGTTGAGGTTAAAATGGGCCTCGCTGGCCGTCCGCGTGATGAAATCGCGGATTTCACCCAGCGAGCGCTCCACGGCGGGCACTTCCAGCTCGTAGGTTTGCAGGATCGGTTTTCGAAACAGGCTCTTCAGTAGACCGGGCAAAGCGGTTATCCTTCCCTTGCGTTCTCGGCGGGCGACAGTTTAACAGTCTGCCGGCGATTGTACAACACTCCCGCGCGCCGTTTATCTTTTCGGTGTCGCGGCGGGCGTGGGCGCCGGCCGCTTTTCCTCTTCCTCGACCTCTGCCTCGATGGCCTGCATCCGGACGATCCGGGACCGCGCTTCCTCGATATTGCGGACCACCAGCAGGTTGTTGGGCTCGGTCTCCAGGATCTTGTTCCAGACCAAAATGGCCTTCACGAAGTCATTGGCCACGTAGAAGTCAATGCCCTGGTAGTACAGCTGCAGGGACTTGTCGCTCATGAAGCGGGTCTGGCCGCCGAGCTGCTGGCGGGTGCGGGCCAGATAGAGCTGCAGCTGCAGATAATCGGGATCATACTTCTCCACGGTTTCGAATTCCACCAAGGCCTGCTTGAACTGTTTGTTGAGGTAATCCTCGATCCCCTGGAAATAATGCAGGGCCTTGAAGTACTCGTCCGCAACCGCGGCTTTGCGCTGTTCGGCCTGGCGCCGGCGTTCCGCGGCCAGCGCCTGCTCGCCTTTGGCGATCAGGTCCTGCTTTTCGCGGCGGTGGCGTCGCTCGGTGTTGCGCATGACCTGTTCCATGGCCTGGCTGGCCTTGGCCACGGCCTCCTGCGCCCGGCGCTGCGCTTCTTTATCCAGTTCGGCTTCCCGCCGGCGGTCCCGCTCGGCCTTCTGCTCGGAAAGCCTCGGACCGAAACGGTACGACAGGGTAAAGCGGTGGGTGATCCCCAGGGTCTCCCCGGCCAGCGCGTAATCCAGCGCCAGCCCGGCGTAGCGCACGCCGCCGCCGGCCGTCCATCCGTCCGTATGCAGCCCGCCCCGCAGGGCCACAATGTCCCAGAGGCTGTACTCCAGGCCGCCGGAAAATTGCGACGCCCGCCAGGTGGAGCGTTCCCAGGCGCCGCAGATCAAAAATTGCTGCTTGAGCGCATCCGGGGTCCGGTAGCGGTAGGCCAGGCCGGTTTTCCAGTTCATGGGGATGCGGTCTTCGACCTCGCTCAAACGCGTCACCGAACCGAGGGCGTTCTGCAGCATGATCCCGAGGGAGAGGCCGCTCCAGTCGAAGCCTCCCTTGCCGAACGCTTCAGGGGGCAGCCGATAGTGCAAGCCCAGATCCAGGCCCACGCCCGCGTCGAAATCGCCCAGCAGGCGCATCTGGTCAATCTTCAGCGACAGGCCGGCCTTCAGCCCGCCGGCCACTTCCCGGCCGTACCCCAGCAGATACTGGCGCATTTCCAGGCTGCCTTCGCCGCCGACCAGGTGCGAACGCGCGTCGCGCACCAGCACGCCGCCCGAGGCGATCCGCACCGCGCCCAGGGAGAAGGTCCCCCAGTCCAGCAGCGGATAGGCCAGGCCGATAAAGTCGTAGGGCGTATCGTAGAACATATTGATATGCATGGCGGCCACTTCAGCCTGGTCCAGCAGCGCCAGGCCGGCCGGGTTCCAGAACAGGCTCGTGACATCGTCCGCCACCGCGGCGTATCCGGTGCCCAGGGCCAGGGCGCGGGAACCGGCGCCGAGTTCGAAAGGACTGTTGGTCCCCGCGTCCGCGGCTGCCGCGCCGGCCGCGCGCGCCCAGAGCAGCGCCAGTGCCAGGCCCAGCGCCCAGGCCGCACCCGCCGCCGATCCTTTCGTCCGTTTAGAGGGGCTCATGTGTCCTCACTTGATCACCGCGATCTTCAGCACCTGCCGCCGGGTTTCGCCTCCGGCCGCGGGCTGAACTTCCAGCACGGCGAAGTACAGGCCGTTCAGCACCACGTAGCCGCCGCCGTTGCGGCCGTCCCACGGCACGCGGCGCAGAACCGTAGCGCCGGTCTGGGTTTCCTCGCTGACCAGCACCCGGACCAGTTCGCCCACCACATTATAAATCTTCAAGCTGACCCGGGCATCCTCCTCCAGGAAATAATCAATGGACGTGCTCTGCCGACCGGCGGCGAAGGGATTGGGATAATTAATGTACGAGGTGGCCAGGGAACGCTGGGTGATGACCACTTCGTTGGAGAACATGGGGAACGCGTCGCCGAAGGCCGGCCGCACCTGCATGCCCACATTGTCCAGGAAGCGGCAATCCACCTCCGTGTCAGCCGTGACGCCGAGGCGCAGGGACCCTCGGGCCGAAGCCGGGTTCAAGTTGACCTGGACCCGCAGGACGCGCGGCTGGTCCGGGGCGATGGTGATGACCAGGCTCGGGAAGTCCAGATACACGCGGTCAGTGCCCGGCAGAGCGGTGACCGTCAGGACCAAGGTATTCCCATCCCAGACGGTCACCGAGGACAAGATATCGTCGGCCGGGATGCCGGCGCCCAGGTGGTCCTGAACGGTCAGGGTGACGCCCCGGAGCTGATACAGGGCCGACCCGGCCGAGTTGGGATTGGTGAACTCCAGTTCCAGCATGTCAATGTTCGGCTCGCCGGAAATCGCGGTGATGGGTGCGAGCGAGGTGTGCCCCACATAAACAAACGGGTTGCCCGACCGGGGCCCGGCCGAGACCGGGATCGGGTTGGTGGTGCCAGGCTGCACGCCAGGGTTTTGAGGCGTGCCGGTCACGGTGTAGGTGAGGTTCGGCTCCATGAAGCGCACGCTGAAGGTCGCTTCGCCCGCTACCAGGTTGAGGGTGGCCGGCAGGTCGCGTATCTGGTTCGGCAGCGCGGAAGTGGCCAGTGTCACCGTGTCATTCAGGGGCACGATCTGGAACGTGGACATATTCAGCACCCTGGCCGTGATGTTCACCGAATATCCCGCGATCGCCGGCACAATGAAACCGGCGTACCCGGGAGGCGTGCCGGGCGTGAAGAACTCATTCGGCACGATCAGGAACAGCTGGTACACCGGCGTGGGCGTCACGGTGGGCGTAATGGTGGAGGTCGGCGACATGGTCTGGGTCAGGGTGGCCGTGGCGCTGGCGGTCGGGGTCGGGGTCAGGGTCGGGGTCGAAGTCACCGTGTGGGTCTGGGTGAACGTTGCGGTCTGGGTAAAGGTCGGCGTGGAGGTAGAGGTCGGGGTTTGGGTCAACGTGACCGTGAAGGTCGGCGTGTGCGTGAACGTTGGCGTCCAGGTCGCGGTGTCGGTCGGCGTGGCCGTGAATACCGGCGTATTGGACGGCGTGGCTGTCGAGGTCATGGTGTCCGTGGGTGTCACGGTAAACGTCGGGGTGGCCGTGGAGGTGGCCGTAATAACCGACACGTACTGCACCTTGGTCACGGTGGTCGTGGTCTGGTATGTGCCATCGTTCAGGTAGGAGCTCCAGTAATAAACACCGCCCGTGCCTGGCGCGGTCGCGGTCAAGGTCAGGCTGTCATATTGGCCGGCGGCCCAGGGCGTGGCATAGGTCACTTGGATCTGGTTGCCGGAGAAGGAGACCAGGCCGCCCTGAACGTTGGACGAAGGCGTGAGCGGGACCGCCCAGCCGTCCGGGATGGAGATGAACAGCTGGTTGATCTCGCCCAGCGAACGCGCGATGACCTGATATTCGTAGTTTTGGGATTGATTGACCAGAACCACGTTGGGCGTAATATGCGCATCCGCAGCAGGCGTGATCGTCGAGGTAGCGGTCGGCGTGGCCGTACTGGTCGGCGAATCCGTCGGAGTGGTGGTGACGGTCCGCGTGTCAGTGGCCGTGGGGGTGGCGGTGTCCGTGGCAGTGGCCGTGGCGGTGTCCGTGGGCGTGACCGTGAACGTCGCGGTGTCCGTGGGCGTGGCCGTATAGGTTGGTGTGGCGGTCGGTGTGGACGTGAAGGTCGGTGTATCGGTGGGTGTGGCCGTATAGGTCGGGGTATCCGTCGGAGTCGTGGTAAAGGTCACGGTGTCCGTCGGCGTGGCCGTGGACGTCGCCGTATCCGTGGGGGTCAGGGTGAAGGTCGCAGTAAAGGTCGGGGTCGCCGTGAACGTGTCCGTAAAGGTCGGGGTCGCCGTGAACGTGTCCGTAAAGGTCGGGGTCGCCGTGAACGTCTCCGTGTCCGTGGGGGTGGCGGTCAACGTGGCCGTATCCGTCGGAGTGGCGGTGGGGGTCGGGGTATCCGTGGGGGTCGCCGTCCCGGTCGCCGTGTCCGTGGAGGTGGCGGTAAACGTATCGGTAAAGGTCGGCGTGGCCGTGGACGTCGCCGTATCCGTGGGCGTCGCGGTAAAGGTCGGGGTATCAGTGGATGTGGACGTAGCCGTATACACCTGCACGTATTGCGCCTTGGTCGCTGGTGTCACGACCGTGTAGGCGCCATTATTGAGATAACCACTCCAGTAGTAATAACCGCCCGTGCCTGGCGCGGTGGCGGTCAGCGTGATGCTGTCAAATGAACCTGAAGCCAGGGGCGGTGAGTAGGTCACCATAATCCGGTCTCCGCTGAACCCCACGGTTCCCAGCTGAACGTTGGAAACCGGCGTGGTGGGAACCGACCAGCCGCCGGGGATCTGAAGGTAGAGCGTATCGATCGCGCCTCCGGTGGCGATCAGCACATATTCATAATCCCTGACCTGCCAGGGATCGCTGGCATTGGGCTGTATATACCCATTGGCTTGAGGAATAGCGGTCGAGGTCGGCGTGGCCGTAGAAGTGAAGGTCGGGGTCGCGGTCCACGTATCGGTCGGTGTGGCCGTGAACGTGGCCGTGTCCGTTGGAGTGACAGTATTCGTCGGCGTATCCGTCGGAGTGGCCGTGGAGGTTGGGGTATCGGTCGGGGTCGCCGTATAGGTCGGCGTGTCAGTCGGTGTGGCCGTGAACGTCGCTGTGTCCGTGGGCGTGACCGTGAACGTCGGCGTATCGGTCGGGGTGGCCGTATAGGTCGGTGTATCCGTCGGAGTGGCCGTGGAGGTTGAGGTATCGGTCGGGGTCGCCGTATAGGTCGGCGTGTCAGTCGGTGTGGCCGTGAACGTCGCGGTATCCGTGGGCGTGACCGTGAACGTCGGTGTGTCTGTCGGCGTGGCTGTATCGGTCGGGGTATCTGTCGGGGTGGCCGTATTCGTCGGCGTATCCGTGGGTGTGGCTGTTGAGGTTGCGGTATCCGTCGGGGTGACCGTAAAGGTCGGCGTATCGGTCGGCGTGGCAGTGGAAGTCGCGGTGTCCGTGGGCGTCGCCGTATAGGTCGGCGTGTCGGTCGGCGTGGCAGTGGAAGTCGCGGTGTCCGTGGGCGTCGCCGTGAACGTCGGCGTGTCGGTCGGCGTGGCTGTAGAGGTCGGTGTATCCGTCGGAGTGGCTGTGTCGGTCGCCGTATCTGTCGGCGTCGCCGTATAGGTCGCCGTATCTGTCGGCGTGGCAGTGGAAGTCGCGGTGTCCGTGGGCGTCGCCGTATAGGTCGGCGTGTCGGTCGGCGTGGCAGTGGAAGTCGCGGTGTCCGTGGGCGTCGCCGTATAGGTCG
>CAZVUO010000003.1:0-388760 GCA_964630235.1 uncultured bacterium
CGTACCTGTTCAGCTTCTGTCCGCTGCCGCCGATCAGCCAGTACCCGTTGCCGTACTGAATGGTGTAAATACTGTTGCCGGAAAAACCTTCCAGCCCGCCGCTCAAGCTGGTGAAGGTGGACCCGTTGTAGCGGTTGAGCTTCGCGCCGCTGCCGCCGATCAGCCATTCCGAGCCGTTCTGCCTGATCGCGTTGATCTGGCCGCCCCAGACGACCACGCCCGAAGGCTGGGCAAAGGTATAGTCGGAAGGCAGGCGGACCTCCTCGGCCGATGTATCCCATACCGCCGAGGTTTGCCCAACATCCTGGTAGGTGGTCGAGGTGAAGCTTTCTATAAAGGTTTCCGCGCCAGCAGGGCTGGCGGCCCACGTCAGGACCGCGGCGCCGAGGAAAAATATCAAAAATCGCTTGTTGAATCGCGACATGGGTTATCCTCACCTGCCAGTGTGCGGAACCAGCTTACCGAATTATTTCGCTTCCAGGGCAATGTCGGAATTCTTGGGTTTCGCGGCCGCGTCGCCCGAACGCGCGCCCAGCCGTTCCGGATCGATGGAATACGTCATTTTCAGGTAGCGTGTCACGGCCTGCGCCCTGGCTTCGGCCAGCTTCGCGTCCGCGCCGGCAAACCCCAGAACGGTCACCCGGCCTTGGGGATACTGCTGCAGGAGCCGGCCCAGCATATCCAGGCTCTTCTTGCTGTCGTTGGGAATAACCGACTTTCCGGTTTCGAACTGGACCGGCGTGATCAGTTTCGCTTCCATCCGCTTCTGCATCATCCGCAGCGCCTGCTCGAATTTGCCGGTTTCGGCCGGCACGGCCGCGGACGCGGGCTCGGGTTCCGCGACAAGTTCGGAATCCTTGATGGATTTAAATTCCGGCATGGGCTCTGGTTCCGGTTTGGGTTGCGCCTTGGCCGCGGGAGCATCCGTGCTCTTCGGGAGCGCGGACGCGGGCGCGATCGTCCCCGCGCTGGAGGGAATCACGCTCGCCGGCTGGGCTTTGATGACATTGTCAGCGGGCAAAAACCCGAGCGTGAGGGAAGCCCGGTGGGTGGACCCCAGTTCGCCGTAAGGAACAAACGCATAATCCACCTGATAGCGGATCAGGCCGGCCTGAATGGCCACTCCCACGCCGGCGGTCAGCCCGGCCAGGGAATCCAGGTCCTTGATCTCGTTGCCGATCTTGTAGCCGACCCGCGCGGCAAACTCGGTGTTGGGGCTTACGTGCGCGTATTCCGCGCCGAGCGACACCTTCACGTCATTGTCAATCGGCACCTGCACGTCCAGGGCCAAGGTGCCGCGGCCGTTCGGCGAAAAAAGATCCGGCAGCACATAGCCGGCGCCAGCCCGGAAATTGATGGGCATCAGCTGGTCGCTGGTCATGCCGAGATTCTGTCCGACCAATCCCAGGCGCCAGCCGGCGTCGCGCACCAGGGGCTGTCCCGCTTCGCGCGGCGGTAACCCGGTGGCGGAGGTCACCTCAATGGGTTTGATCTCCTCGGTCTGGCGCCAGATCAGGCCGATGTCGAGTGCTCCGCCGAAAATGTTCGACTCCTCGACGCTCTCGGTTACGATCCGCAGGCTGGCGCCCACGAGCATATTGCTGAAAAAGCCCTCCTGCACCGGAAAAAGGCGCGCGAGCTTCTGCGCGTAGGTCCCTACCAGGGCAAAGCTCATGGCAGATACCTGCCCGCCTTCGCCCGCGTAATTTCCGTATTGGTCCTCCAGGGTTTCCGTGATAGAACCGGCGTGCAGAAAACTGATGCCGCCGCCCACTGCGCCCAGCGGCCCGAGCGGCATGCCGTAGGCAAGATACTCCGTGCCGATATCTTGAATCCAGAAGCTATGCATGAAGGAAGCGGTGGGCGAAGATAGTTGTACCAATCCAGCCGGATTCCAATAGAGCGTATCCAGCCCATCGCCTAAAGCGATATAGGTTTCCCCCATCGCAATGGGACGCGCTCCCTGGCCTGCCTTAAGAAAATTAGCGTTTGTGGTTCCAGGTCCGGCCGCTTGTGCAAGAGAAGAAAAGAGACAGAAAACCCCGACAAGGACAATTAGTTTTTTCATAGTCCCTCTCAGTAGAAATTTATTTTTATAGAAATAATAAATTTGTCAGATTTTCACGCACCTATTCCTGTAACATTCTATGTCATCAGCCTAGAGCCGTCAATCAGCTTTTCCATAAAAATCATCGGCACAATTCTACAAATAATAAATACTTATATCGTTTATTTATAACCTCTATAAAAACTGCTTTTTCGATGGCCCCCCGTCCGAAGGGCCCGGGGTACCCACGTCAATCCTCGCTACCCCTTCTTGGCGACATCCCCGGAGCAGCGATTCCTCATTCACCCTTCTATGGAGGAGATGGGATGATTGACAAATAGGTTCCAAAAAAATTTACACCAGGTTTGCTGCTCAAAAAAAGATTATTTTCAAGGCGGATTTTACCGTCCTGTCCGCAATGCATAGTGGAGTGGTCCCCCGGACTAAAGTCCGGGGCTCCCTCCCTCCGCAATAAGATCCCGCAAATCATCTCCCCGGGCTGAAGCCCGGGGATTCATGCGGAGGGATTAAACTTGCCTGAGGCGGATGCGCAAGTGATCTGCTGCTGAGATTCTCCTCGCCATCAGCGTTCAATGCCAGGCTTGTTACTCCTGCCCTACCGCCTTAAAGCCGGCCACACATCCTCGTAGGCAACATGCGGTGCAGGACGAACCATTGGCGGAAAGTGCGTCACTCTATCCACCCAATTGGCGGGTCATAAAGACGTGAAGAACGCTGACAGCGAACGCCGCCGCCACTTTAATAAAAAAGGACGGGCTGAATGAACAGCCCGCCCTTTACACACCTTTTGCCCGGAACCCCAACCCCGCCGCGCGCGCGGCCCCGAACTGAGATATTAAATATTGAAATACCGGGTCACCTTGTCCACGGTTTCCCGGATAAACTGGATCTCCTCCTGGATTTTTCCCGACTTCGGCGCCGCCTCCTCGATGACCTTCACCGCTTCCTTCACATCTTCCAGCCGCTTCCGATCCTCGCGGATCACGGAGCGCATGCGCTCGGTCATATCGTTGAACGCAGCTTCCAGTTCCCGCAGTTCATCCCCTTTGCGAAGGTTGGCTTGGACTTTAAGGTTTCCATTGGCCAGTTCGCGCGACACCATGACGAAACGGAACAAAGGACCGGCGACTTTGTGGGACATATAGACACCGACTGTGATATTGCACAGGGTCAGAAAAATGATGATGGCCAGAACCACTTGGTAGATGAAATAAATATTGGCGCCGGGAATTTCGGGCTTGGGCTGCGAGAAAACGTACAGCAAGGCCAGGCCGACAATGATCATTTCGATGAACATGGTGAAAATAAGGATCAAAGAATATTTGAACTGCAGATCCATGTTGATATAAATCTGCTTGCGTTTAAAGGAAGGCTGCTGAGCTTGCGCCTGCTCTGCCACTTGGATTCTCCCTTTGGGAATGGAATGGTCGGCTTTAAAAGTCCCAAGCCAAAACGCCGCTATTTGATCATTTATAACTGCTTTGACAAAATGCCTTAAAAGCTAAACAAATATTAACAATTTATCTTCCGGCAGTCAACATATACTCACTCCACCACTTCCACCGGTGAAACCCCCAGCGGAAGAATGCTTTGGATGGTCACCCAGGCCTCCGAAGACTTTTTCGTTGCTCCGGAGGCGTCCTCCACGGTAAGCACCACCAGGTATCTTCCATCGGGCATGGGGGTAAGATTATCCTGCAGGCCGTCCCAGACAATATGATTGGGCGGAGAACCTTCGCCCGAGTACTTGCGCACCAGACCGCCGGCGTCGTTGGTGATCTCCAGGGTCCACACGCGGATCTGAAATTTGGTGTGGGATTTGATCTTGAGCACGGAAACCTTGTTGATGCCCACCGGCGAAAAAGAGGCCGGCTCCGGAACCACGTCCAGCACGAACCCGCCGAACCCGTATGACAGGGTCACCTTGTGCATCATCTCCACGGTCTGGAACCCGAGCGCGTAGTCGAGCTGAAAACCCTGGTACGCGTAGCCCGCGCCCACGGCGATTTCGGTATCGTCAATCCCGGCGCGCACGCACAAGTCCCGCAGGTCGGGAACCGGCGCCACTTCCAGTCCGAACCTCGGCTTGAGAGCGTTCTGTTCCATGTTCTTGGAAAGGTCCAGGTCCAGCTTGAGCCGGTCCTCGAAGAACAAAGCGCCGATCCCGAATACCATGTTCAGGGGGTAGGTCTCCGCCTCGGTTTGCAGCGTAATGGAAGGCGCCAGTAAATTCTGAAACGACAGCCCCAGATTGAGCGCGGGCAGAACCCGGTACATCAGGCCGAAATCCAGTCCAAACCCCGTGCCGCTCAAGTTGACGAACGTTTGGTTGATCATTTTAAAGGTGCCGCCCGCGGCCAGCTGGGGCGTGATGTCCGCCCCGAACCCGAGCAGCACGCCCAGCTGCCGGTTGGTGAAGCTCGAAGTCACTTCGTTGCGCGCGTTGCGGCCTTCGGCGTCGCCCTGGTTGAGCATGACCAAACCGAAGCCCAGCGTGCCGATATAGGGGAAAATATGGCCGTAGCCCAGGTACTGGTAGGTGCTCCCGTCAATCAGCATTGCGTGCTGCAGCAGCACCTGGTTCTGCCGCAGACCGGTCAGGCCGCCGGGGTTCCAGTATAAGGCCGTGGCGTCGTCCGCCAGTCCAGCGAAAGCCCGGCCCATGCCAAGGGCGCGAGCCCCGGCCCCGTAAGTGAGAAACGCGCCGGCCTGGCCCGCGTCGCCGTCCGCCGCCCGGGCCGCGGTCAAACCAGAACCCGTGAACGCGAAACCCGCCAAGAGCAGAATCGTTCCCAGGGTGCGCAGTGCGCGCTTCATTTAATCACCCCCACGCGTCGTTTAAATTCCTGTGTGCCATTTCGGTGTTTGGCTTTCACCTTGACCAAGTAGATGCCGTTGGCCACCGTGCGGCCTTCGCCGTTCTTTCCGTCCCATAAGAAGTTGGCGCCGCCGGCCAGCGTAGCGTTGGCAAAATCGCCGCTGCCCTGCCCGGGCTTCACGTCTTTGGCCAGGACCACGCGGCCAAAGGCGTCGTAAATGCGAATCTCGACCTCGGATTCATAGTTCAGGAAATAATTCACGGAAGTCTTCTGCTGGTTGGGATCGAAGGGATTCGGGTAATTGATCATCACGTTGCCTTCGGTCGGCGCCACGGACACGCGCACGCTCGCGGTGGCGGTGAGGGTGTTGGCCCGGGCCTGCACCACCACGGTTTCATTGGTGATGCCGCCGGTCAGCGTAACCTGGGCCACGCCGCTGGCATCGGTCTGGGCCGAGGCGGCGGACAGTGTGCATTCCGCCGAACCCTGGGTGATGGAGAACGTGACCGGCACGTCCGTCACAAGATTTTGATAGGCGTCCATTACGGTCGCGGAAATGACGGCGGTCTTTTGGGCTTGGATCGCGGCCGGCGCGGCCGAGGCCGAGATCTGCGCCGGCGTGCTGGCCACCACGTTGATGAGGGGCGAATATGCGCGTTCGACCGCGCGGCCGACGATGGGTGAGATCTTGCTCACATCCAGGTAAATGGTCTCGGCCCGGTTATAGGTAAAGTTCTGCGTCCGGGTGCCGTCCGTGCCGATTTGGATGGTCTGCGGGGTCAGTGTGCCGGTACCAGGAGAAGTATCCACGAGCAAGGGAATGAGCTGCAGGACATAACTGCTCGCGCTGGGTTGGGGATTGTTGGAGATGTTGCTGTCCGAAGCGGACACCTGCACCGCGAACGGCGTGCCCGCGTACACCGTGTCCGGGGCCGTGATCCAGATGTAATAGGTCGTGGGAATGGCCAGCGACACACCATTGCCCCACACCGGGTAGGAGTTGAATGAACTGTCAACCGTTATGAGAAAAGTAAAATTTTCCGCAGCGTTAGGCGGATTGGGTGTCCACAGGAAGCCCGCGATGCCATTGGTCTGCCAATGAATGTCCGACCATATCGGTTGAGAAAAATTGTCCGCCACGGTGATGGTCGCACCGATGGGCGTGGTGTTGTTGTATTGATCCAGAGCAACCACAGACACTGCGCACGGCGCGCCGGCGGTGATGGTAAGCCAGGTTGGCGCATATCCTGGAGCCGAGGCGCCGGGCTGAGTGACCCGCATCACGGAACCTTGATTGTACAAAACCGTAAAATGATCGATGGCATTCGCGCCAACGGTCATGTGACCGGCCCAACTGGTGATTGACGTCAGAACCGAATCCGCAACCGAGATATCAATTTCACCGGCTCGTGTAATGGTTAATGAAATACTGTTCGCGATACCGTTGGTAAATACCACTGTCGGTGGTGTGATAGGGATGACCCCTAGAGTTGCATGGGTCGCAGTCAGGACCCCTGTTCCATTGTAGGTATTGTCTTGCCCGCCGCCCTGGGTCGCGACAAAATCCACAGGTGTAGATGCTTCTCCAGCTTTGGCGGTTCTGGTTAGAGGCGTCATCTGAAAAGAATCAAAGGCAACCGCTTGGGAAGTAAAAAAGAAACAACTCAAACCTACCAGGTAAAGGACTTTTTTCAAGTTCATCACCCCAGCCTGAAAATGAATTGATTTTTTGTACTATATTATAAACACACCTAAATAACAAGCCCAAATCCAAATTGCGGAGATATTAAACCAGCTCCAGAAAGCTGATTTATTATTTGACAGCGACCAGAAGAAGTAATACTAGTAGTGCAAAACATTTCCGGGCCAAGGGAGAATACTCATGCGTAGGGTCTGGGCGATCGTCTGGCTGCTGGCAGCCGCGCTGCTGCCCGCTTCCCTGTCCGCGGAACAGGTGGGGGGGAAGTTTTTGCTGTCGCTGCAGCCGGGTTTCGGTTTTTTCGCCATGCGCGATTTCAACCACCTGCTGGCTGACCGCCACGCCGTGGTCCTGCCCGCGCCCCCCAGCCAGCCGGCAGCCGGCATGTCCTGGGGCATGGACCTGGGCACCAGCATCCAGTATGGCGTGTGGGACTACCTGCTGGCCGGCCTGGATATCTCCTACCTCACCACCGATACCTCGGCCAAGGTCGGTTCGAGCACGGTCTTCCCGCCTCAAGACTTGTATTACGCGCTGCGCATCCCGGCCCTGGAATTGAGCGCCACGGTCCGGCTCGCCTGGCCAGTCGGCCGGATGCTCCTGTTGACCGCGGGCGCGGGCTGGTCCTTCCTGTCGCTGGTCAATGCCGAGGAGTCGCTGGAATCGCGCAGTTCAGTGACTGGCACGGTCTATTCCTCCCAGTCTATTCCCTTCGGTGGCCGCGGCTGGGGTTCAAAAGTAATGGCCGGAGCGGAATTCTGGGTGTGGGAATGGTTTTCCCTGGGGCTGGAAGCCGGATACCGCTGGGCGCGCGTGCAGCCCGTGCAGGCGGGCAGCGGCGCCGGCGCAATTACCCTGAGGAACGCGAGCGGCGGAGACTTGAGCGCAGATTACAACGGCCCCTTTGTGCGTTACCGTTTCAACTTTTATTTTTAGTTGAAAACTGGTAAATTACCCTTCAGACCGCTGGCAGCCCGCCAGACAAACTGAATCCCCGACGGCGAAAATAGTAATTCAGGGACTTGCTCCTTCGCCCGAAAATACGCTCATGCCACATGCTCCCCATCCGCCCAACGAAGCCCCGCGCCAAATCTTCGCCGATTACTTCACCGGCCTGCAAACGCGGGATGTTTCCGGCCAATCGGAGAACTGGCGCTACTACCACGGTGATAAAGTTCAGTGGAGCGGGGATCTCTACGTGGCGCCGGGCGCGGACCGCAAGGAAACCGCCACGCCGTTCTATCCCCTGATCGGCCCCTACGACACCCTGGACTCTGACGTGCTCGAATACCATATCTTACTGGCCAAGCTGTCCGGCCTGGACGGGTTCCTGTGCGAGTACGCCACCGCGAAGGACCACGACGGCCAGGCGACCCTGCGCATGGCCGAGCTGGCCAACAAGTACGGGTTCCAGGTCGGCATCCACTGGGTGCCGGTCAACTTCACCACCCACATCACCGCGGACAACCGCGTGGACATGCTGGAGGCGGCCAAGCAAACCCTGCGGCAGGTGTTGCAGGAGGTGTACGGCCTTGCCGGCGCCCGGGTCAACGGACGGCCGCTGGTCCTGCTGTTCGGCGTGCGGGCCGCGGATTATCTGCCGACCGTGGTGCGCGACACGCATTTTTCCGCAAGCGAGGTAGCCGCCCTGCGGGAGGCGGCGCGGGAATTCCAGCCCCTGCTCCTCTCCCCGCACTTTCAGGCCGAGCTCGTCAACAGCGTGGATGGATTCTATCCCTGGGTCCTGCCGTTCGGCTCGCCGGTCCCGGCCGGCAGCCCCTATGACCGCATCGGCGATCTGGCCGCGCAAACCAACCACTTGGGCCATTTCTATTCACACGCCCAAGCCGCGCTCCAGGACGGGCGCATCGGGATGTTTCTAGGCGGGGTCTGGCCGGGCTTCGACGACCACCGCGGCCGGGCGTGGGGCGAGGACCTGGCGCGGTGCGTGCCGCGCGAGGAAGGCCGCACGCTGCAGCGCACCTGGGACCTGGCCGTCCGCTCGGGCGCCGCGACCATCCTGCAGGTCACCTGGAACGACTGGGTGGAATCCACGATCATCGAACCCAGCCGCGAGCTGGGCTACACGGAGCTCGAGGCCAACCAGCGCCGCATTAGTGAGTGGAAACGGATCCCGCTTTTCCCGGCCAGCCTGCGCTGGCCGCTCCGGCTGTTCCAGTGCCGCCGCGAAATCCGGTGGCTCGAACGGCTCGGATGGTCGGGCCGGCTGGGCTCCTGGGCGGACCAACTGGCCATGGCCTTGAGCCAGCATCCCGGCGAAATGGTGGAAGCCAACCTGGCTTCCCTGGAATCCCACGTGGCGGAAGCGCGATCCCGCATGGCCAAACGCGACCTCCATCTGTCCTGGCCGCCCGAAACACCCGATGCCGGGCTAGAGCTTTCCGCCTCCTCATCCGGATCCCCGCGGTCCCTGGCTTTCCGGCCGCAGGCGGACGCTCTGCCCTGGCGGCGGGGACGAGGTCTGACCGGCCGCCTGCGCCTGACCTTTTTCGACGACACCCTTCAGTTCCTGCGCGTGCTCCAAATCTGGCCCGGCGAGGAAGGCCTGGAACTGGCGCGTTTCCGGAAAACCGGCACGCAAACCTGGCGCACCGTGGAACTGGACATCGGCCCGCTCTTTTGGGATGATACCATGGAACCCGGTTTGGAAATCCTGCTGCAGGCTTCCGAGGAAAACGAGGACGTGCGTCTTAAAGCCGCGCATCTGGATCTGGAAATATTCAACCTCGAGGGGGGCAAGGAATGATCCGCGCGCCTTGGAGCGACCATCCGTCCCGATGGCGCCGTTGGTTCGCGTCCCTGTTAGCCGCCGGCGCGGCGCTGGCCGCGGCGTGGCTTCCGGCGGACTGCCGCGCGGTTCGCATGGAAACCGTCATCCTGGACCTGCAGATCGAGGAAACCCACCAGCAGAACACCATGGTGCTGGAGTTCCAGCCCGACCACACGGTCGTCACTTATTTCAACGAGTTTGGCGACAAAGAAGTCGCCTACTACGCCCCCCCGCACCGGCTGCTGCGGGCCATGTACTACAACCCGGACAGACGCCTGACCTCCCAGACCATTTATCACTACCAACAGAAGTACCTGGAAATGAAGGGCGACCTGAACATGCATTACCCGCTGGAAGGGGACACTTTCGACAACAGCGGATCCCTCTTCTACCTTTTTTCCGTCTTTCACCCGGAACCCGAGGGGAAAATCCTGTTCAAGCTGGTGCAGAGCAACCTCAGCCGCATCCAGGATCCGCTGCTGCGCTTTCTAATCGCGCAACTGGTGGGCCCGGTGCCCATGGCCCTCAAACATGTGAAGACCGAAACGCCAGCCGCGCCCGCGGCGCAAACGCCCGCCTATTGCTACGAGCTGGGAATTGCCGATGGACGTCTGGCCCCTTTCTGGCCTTATAAATATTATTTTTGGTACGACACTGAACTGCACAAACTGGTGCAGCATACCGGATATACCACGGACAAAAAACTGGCGACCTATCGGGTGGTGGATTCGTACGAGTGGGATAAACCAGAACCTGAACTGCCGACCTTGTGAACATCCTGCGCCGCAGGATGTTCACAGAGCAATTGAGCAAATGGAAAATTGAGCAATTTAAGGCATTACTTTTCCTGGCAGCGGCGCACCCCACAGCCCCGCCCGTTCCGCCTGCGCCTGGGACTGGGCCTGCCGCACTTCTTTTAAATTTTTAAAAACCGGCTGGTCGGCCGCCAGCGCGTAACCCTGCCGCACCAGGGCGCTGTTCACGAACAATCCATCCGAGGCGCGGTAGAGCAGAGCCAGCCGCGGCTCGGCCGCGGCGTCGGATTCAATAAATACCACCCGGACGCGCCGCCCCTTCAGCAAGCCCTCTAGAAACGCACGCGCCCGCTGATTCCAGTCGCGCTGGTCCGCGGGCTGGCGCGGATCCCCGGAGCCCAGGGTTTGGGCGCAACCCGTGTCGCCCAGTTGGCAGACCAACAGTTCCTGTTCCTCCCGACGGCCGGGCGCCTCCGGTTCGATCTCACTGCCCGCCCGCTGCACACCTGCCAGCCGGACGCGGCTGGTCTGGCCGCCCGCCTGGAGCACGAGCACGTTCGCATCCTCCACGGCCGCCACTTCGGCCATGCGGAAGTCCCGGGGCTCGGGCGATGGACCGTTCCCCGCGGCCCAGGCCAATCCCGCCAGGCTCAATAATCCGGTTATTCCCAGGCAATAGTATCTGGCGGCCATCTGAAACGCCTTTCAGCGGGAACCCCGTTCCCGGCCCGCGCGTCTAAGATATAGGCTTTCTTCCAGGAGGGCGCGCATGCCCCTTGCCATCGCCAGAACGAAACCGAAAGAGGTGAGCAACCCCATGGTCACGCTCTCCGACCCCGCGGCATCCAAAAAAGTGGAACTCCCCGATTCCCTTCTGCTGGCCGCCCTGATTGCGGCCAGTTTGCTGACCCTGCTGTGGCTGATCTTCGCGCGGTAGGTCCCGCTGCCCGCTAGGGCGTCCCGGACGTTGGCGTGACCGGAGCCGGCTGACCCGCGAGCGTGGGCTTTAAATAATATTCTTCCAGCCAGTTGGTGCCCGCTTCCACCGGCGTTACATAAACGATCAGCTTATTCGGCCGGTCATAGATCTCCATCACCGGATTTTTATCATATCCACGCTCCGCCCGTTTTCGATCCAGCGCCGGATAGACTTTGGTAATCCCAAACAGGGCGGACAAACGCGTCCGGTATGGAATAATGGCTTTGATGCAGACCTGGCGCGGGAATGTTTTGACCAGGTACATCCGGGACAGATCGGGAAGCCGGGAGAAGTCCGTCTCCTCGATGATCTGGCCGGCGATGAAGCGCAGCCTGCCGCGGCTGACTTCCAGGGGATGGTCAAAATACAGGCCGAATCCCTTGGACGTTTTGATCCCCTGCTGCTTGAGCCATTCGGCCATGCGGTCCGTGTAGCCGCCGGCCTGCTGGTACTCGCCTTCGATTTTTTCAAAGATCAGCTGATAGGGTCCTGCCGGTTTCTCCATGAACACCGGCTGGTCGAACCACCCGGCCAGGACCAGCGCTCCAGCGATCCCCAGCCCCAGCAAAACCAGGGTGCCCACGATAAGCTTCCACATATAAATCTCCTTAACGAAATTGGACGTCGGTTTTCCCGCGCTCCCGAACGGTTGGATCTCAATGTTCTTTTACATGCTCGTTCGTCACCCCAGCATGCTTGTAGCCGTGGTCCAGGAAAACTTTTTAAAATCAAACCCTGTGGTTCCCCCCGGGCTAAAGCCCGGGGCACCAAAATCAATACGGGCGAAGTCTCATGATGCAGTCATTGCGAGGCTCCCCGAGCTTGTCGAGGGGAGACGCGGCAATCTCGTTTCGCTGAGCAAGGGCGAGATTGCTTCGCTCCCTCCGGTCGCCCCCACCGGTTGACTGTGGGACGACCTCCGGTCGCCCCCACCGGTTCACTATGGGACGACCTCCGGTCGCTCGCAATGACCCGTTGATGAGAGCTCCGGGTTCGACTTCGCCCTCTCACATTCAGCCCGGGGGGGCCCTAGGCTGTGGCTGGATTCCGGCTACAAGCTTGCCGGAATGACGATCACCTTACAATACCCTTGCGGCAAAGTCCTCGAGAGGAGTAAATTGCGCCGCTTGCTTAAAACAATCCCTTCAATGACAACGGGATCTGCACTTTTCCATATTCGCTGTCCGCCGACGCATCCCCCTCGAAACTGCTGTTGATTTTTTGGCCGCTCAGCACGCGGGCGGCCACGGCCGCGGTTTTGATCAGGCTGTCACCCAATTTCAACCGCACCGTGGCCGACTGTTGGGGCTTGATCGGCACGGCTTCCGCCAGGGAAACCAGGGAATACGACGTTTGGTCCAGCTTGACTTTGGCCTGCAGGGTTTGCAGGGTCAGGGGAAAGGTATTGAGGTTCTCGAACTTAAAGGACAGGCCCACGGCGTTGTTCTGCAGCAGTGAGAATCCGGCGAATGAAACACGCGGCAGGCGCGGGACCGGCAGGTCCACGCCCAGGCTGAACGGCACGGTCAGCAAGGACAACTGTCCGCCCGGCGTCAGGCGGCCCTGGAAGTCCACCCGCATTTGGGATGTGGAGGTCAGTTCGCCCGCCACGGCCAGAAGTTCCTTGAATCCTACCCGGAAAGGCACGTCCAGCACCGTCTCCGCGCCCGCGCCCAGCGCCGGCAGATTGGCCAGCACGCCGTCGGCGAACGCGTGGCCGTTGATCTGAACGCCGAACGCGAGCTTCTCCAGCGGCAGAGGAAGCAGCAGCTGATTCACGACCGCGAGTTTGGCCAGGAATTCCACGTGGGTGGGAGAAATGGATACCGGCCGCACGGACTGCACCGAAACCCTCGGCGGCTGCATGAGTTCGCCCAGGGTCGCGCAACCGCCTGAAACCAGCAATATGAAAACCGCACCCGCGCTTTTCCATGATGTTTGCATGCCTGCCTCCGCTTTCCCGAAAATGATAAACAAACAGGTTATTGTAGCCCAAAGCGCCGCGCCCGGCAACCCGGGAAAAGGCGCGGGCCACGACGCGCTGGCCACTGCCGCGTCTTTTTGATATACTCGAAACATGCGCAAACCCGCTTTCCGCAGGCTTTCGGTTTCCCTTCTCGGCTTGTGCGTCTGGTGCCTCTCGGCTTCCGCCGCGAACGCGGACCGCGTGACCAACGGGTTGGTCGCGCTGTACACGCTGGAAGAAGGGTCCGGCGTCACGGTGCACGACGTCTCCGGCGTGTCCCCGGCGCTGGACATCCTCAATAACACGCCCACGGCCACGACCTGGATCACCGGCGGGGTGCGGGTGAACACCACCACCGTGTTCGCTTCCCCCGGCGCGGCGTCGAAGATCATCTCCGCGTGCATGGCCACGGACCAGATCACGGTGGAAGCTTGGGTCAGGCCCGCGAACCTTACCCAGGCAGGCCCGGCGCGCATCCTCACCCTGTCCCTGGACGGAAGCTACCGCAATTTCACCCTGGGTCAAAGCCAGGATACCCTGGTGTGGCGGCTGCGCACGTCCACCTCCACGCTCAATGGATCGCCGTATTTATACACGACCGCGAACGCCATCACCACCGGCCTGCATCATGTGGCCGCCACCTTCGACGCCGCGGGGCGGTTGGACATTTATATTGACGGCATCTCCAACACCCATGCCAGCAAAACCGGTGACCTGTCAACCTGGGACACCAGTTACGCGTTCGCTTTGGCCAACGAACTTTCGTGGGATGACCGCGCCTGGGTGGGAGACATTTACCTGGCCGCGGTCTACAGCCGGGCGCTGTCAGCCGCTGAAATCCAGCAGAATTTTCTGGCCGGGTCCGATCCGCCCACGCCGACACCCACTCACACCGGAACGCGGACCGCCACCCGGACCATTACCCTGACCCGCACCCATTCGCCGACCGGCACGCCCACGCACACGCCCACGGCGACCCCCACGCCTCCGGGCACTTCCACGTACACGCCCACGGCCAGCCGCACCCGCACGCCCGTGCCCTCGGCGACCTTCACGCCCACCCCCACGGCCACGTTCTCTCCGACCACCACGATCAGCCCCACCCTGACCCCGACCGGAACCCCCACGGCGTTCCTCTCCCGGACCCCGTCGCCCACGCCCCGGGCTTTTATTTCGGATGAACCGGTGATCGCCTTTCCCCAGCCAGCCACCGGCGCGGTCCTCTACTTCCATTACCGCATGCCCTCGGCCGGCGCCGCGACCATCGAGATTTACAATGTGACGGGGGAACGGGTCAAGACGCTGCGCCAGGAGCATGCCCAGGCAGGGCTCGGCCGCGCACACTGGCTGCTGGATAAAACGGCTCCGGGAGTTTACATTTATACCCTGCGCCTGGACCTGGCGACCGGCGAGACCAGGCGCCTGCCCCCCAAAAAAGCCGTGATCGTCCAATTGAAACGGTAGCGGCGCTCAGGAAATCATCCACCTAGAGATTGTTAAGCAGGAAACCGCCGGCGAGGCCGGTCTTGACGAGATACAGGCAGTAACTGGCTTCGTAAGGATCCGCGAGCGCATCGGCGTTGGCGAAGGCCTTGGCGAGGGGCCGCTGATCCGGGATCCGTTCGTTGACGATGAAAAGCAGGGGCAGTTTGGGGAACTTCTTGCGCAGGATTTCCGCCAGATAGAGGGCGGAACGCTGCATGGTGGCGCCTCCGGCCGTCGAATGCTCCAGCGGTACGTCGGTCGAGGTGGACAGATTGACCAGCGCCAGATCCAGCAAGGTTTCCAGATTCGCGATGTCCAGGGCCGCCGCCAGGTCCTGCGCGGGCAGCACATGATACTCCTGGGTCTTCAGCAAATAGACCAGGCTCTTTAACCCGGCGTGGGATTCGTCGAAACATAAAATGCGCGCCGGACCCTTGTGCATAGGCTCCCTCCCAAAAAGAGATCCACTCTATTTTACTCCGTCACGCGTCGTCCGCCAACCGCAATTCAAACCGCCGGCCCGGATACTGCGCGAACCCATCCAGGTTCCAGTGGCGGATCCTCCCCGGGAACGCCCTTCTCAAAGGAACTGACCCATGCGCATCGGCACATGTCCTTTTATTTGTACACACGCGTTCCGATAAAAATCCCATCGCCACGGCGGGCCTTATAAACGAGTTTTAATTCAAATGTATAATCAAATTAACTGTTTGCGCGATTGCCCATATTATTGTATGCTGGTTTTTATCAAATCCCCACAGGCGGTCTGATGGCCGATTGTCCGCGCGCACGCGAGTGCGCCTTCTATAACGACAAAATGAGCAGCATCTCCGGGCTCGCGCCGTTATATAAAATCACTTACTGCGCCAACCAATTCGATGCCTGCACCCGGTATCTGGTGGCCCAAATTCTCGGCAGGAAAGCGGTCCCCGATGATCTGCTTCCCAGCCAGATCCAGAAGGCCTACGAGGTCATCACGAACGCCTGAACGACGAGACTTCACCCTTACGCTGCATCCGTTCGATTCCGCCACGGAGAGTGCAAAAATCACCCGCGAGCGGCAACTCCCCCCAGGAAATCAGCTCATTTTTCAAGCCATTTATTTGCATTCCGAATTTGCAGGTAAAAATCGCGGTTATATACTTAAACCAGGGAAAGGCACGTTTCTCAGGCCGCTGTTTCAAGGAGGTGAAGGCCATGGAGGAATGCCCGCTCTTTCATGCTTGCCCGTTCTTCAATGATCAGGAGGCCCAGCCGCCGCGGTTCGCCGTCCTCTTCAAAATCCGTTACTGCATGCACGATTACGAACACTGCGCGCGCTATCTGGTCGGAAAAAAGATCGGTTTCGAACGGGTGCCGCTGGATCTTCTGCCAGGCGAGAACGAGCGCATCGAACAACTTCTGGCCACAGGCTGAAGGCAGGGTCTGACCTGAAAGTGAAGCGGCGTTCACGGGAGGCGTCCGCGCGCCACGCGGCCTCCGCGTTGGCCAGAGGATAAAGAGGCCCGATAATGAACACCCCAGGCCCTTCCCGGGGCCTGGGGTGTTTTGGTATCAAGCCGTTCACCAAACAGCCGACTAGCTCTTAAAAAACACCTCGAGCTTTTTCGGCCACAGCGACACGTGGTCCACCAAGCCGCCGGGCAGCATATTCTTCACTTGGTCGTCCAGCTGTTTTTTCAGCACGGATTTGATCATGGGTTTGATCTTATTTTCGATCTTGGATTCGATGATCTCCGCGATGCCGAACGTCACGACCGAGAACCAGGTGGGAAAATCCACGGAAACATCCAGGCTCAGGATGGTCACCTGGGCCTGGCCGTTCTGGACCACGGGGAGGAATTTCGCCTTCAAGGTCACTTCCGGATCCGGGGCATTGGAAATGCTGGCTTTGAATTTTTGCTTTAAATAGATATAGGTCGGCTCAACCGTGACGGTCAAGCCCCCCTTGAGCGTCAGGTTGTCCCACTTTCCGTTCTTGAACACCACGTCAATCAGGTTGGTCTTGATGTAGCTCTTGATCATGTCCTGACTAAGAAAAAACCGCGTGGGCATGTCGACATCCGGTTTGGTGCTGGTTTTTTCCCAGTGCCTGACGGACTCGTCTTCGATCCATTTGTTGATGGCGTTGTTTTCATAATGCGTGGCATTGTTGACCAGCACTTTTAAACCGCCAAAATTCCAACCGCCGTTATCGCCATCCGGCGCTTTGCAAATGAGATATCTCCAAATATCCGAGGTTTGCAGCCCCCCGGCCGGCAGGGTCAAGGTAAAGGTGTCGGTATGGCCTTTCTCGAAGTCGTCCTTATTGGGATTGTTGAGCTGCCAGCGGTATTTGCCGATGTCAAACCAGATCGAGTCATCCGTGCCGGCCTTGCTGACATTGCCGGTTTTAACCTGAACCTTTAAACTGTTGACCTTGGCCATAATGCTTAAAACCCCCTTGGTGTAGTTGTCTGCAGGCGTGATTGGGATTTCCGCCAGGACTTTCTTTTATAGCACGATTAAATGGGCAGGTGGTGATTTTTTCTTAAAAAAATAATCCCTTTCGGCCACGGTCCATTACTCGTTTTCCCATATAAAAAACGCCCCGGAAAAACAATCCGGGGCGTTTGGGGGATGATCAACACAGTCGTGGTCTGATCTATCGGACGTGGGCGGGTGTTTCAATCCGGAGGATCTCTTCAGCGCTTTGGGACTAGCTACGTGGTCAGGTAGCGATGGATCCCTTCCGCGGCCTGCCTTCCTCAATATATTGCGCGGACCACCAGCGAAGTTCCCAGCTCCGCGTCGCCCCGACTGGATTCACCTCTATTGGCGCCAGAGGCGCCGAGGGACTAGCTACGTGGTCAGGTAACGATGGATGCCTTCTGCGGCTTGTCTTCCTCTGAATATGGCCCTCACTACGAGTGACGCTCCCATTTCCGCGTCGCCGGCCGCGAAGACGCCGGGCGCGCTGGTCATGAAATGCGCGTCCACCTTGAGGTTGCCCCGCTGGTCTTTTTCCAGCTGAAGGTCGGAAACGAGCGGTCCGTGTTCCACATGCACGAAGCCCATGGCCAAGAGCACCAGGTCGGCCTTGAGCTCGAACTCCGAACCGGGAATTTCCTTGCAGGCCTTGGGGTCCGACCAGTCGAGCTTGATGCACTGCAGGGCCGTGACGCGGCCGTTCTTTCCGATGATCTGCTTGGTGCCGATGCTCCACAGACGCTCGCAGCCTTCCTCGTGCGAGGTGCTGGTGCGCATGACCTGCGGCCAGGTGGGCCAGGGATTGGTGGCCGCGCGTTCGGCCGGCGGCGCGCACAAGAGTTCGATCTGGGTGACCGAGGCCGCGCCGTGTCGGCGGCTCGTGCCGATGCAGTCCGCGCCCGTGTCGCCGCCGCCGATCACGACCACGTGCTTGCCCTTGGCCGTGATCAGCTGGTCCCGGGGGACCTGGTCGCCGGCCACCAGACGGTTCTGCTGGCCGAGCAGTTCCAAGGCAAAGTGCACGCCGGTCAATTCCCGCCCCGGGACTTTCAGATCGCGCGGCACGCCCGCGCCCGCGGCGATGAGGATCGCGTGGAAGCGTTCTTTAAGTTCCGCGGCCGTGATGTCCACGCCCGCGTTGACCTTGGTCTCGAACCAAACGCCCTCGGAGCGCATTTGGTCCATGCGCCGGTCCAGAACGCTCTTTTCCAGTTTGAAATCCGGAATGCCGTAGCGCAGGAGCCCGCCGATCCGGTCCGCCTTCTCGTACAAGGTCACATCGTGCCCGAGCCGGGCCAGCTGCTGGGCCGCTGACAATCCGGCCGGCCCGGACCCCACCACCGCCACTTTTTTACCGGTCTTGCGCGGAGCGTGCAGGGGTTTGATCCAGCCTTCGCGCCAGCCGCGTTCCACGATCTGCAGTTCGATGTGCCGGATCGTGACGGGTTTTTGGTTGATGGACAGGGTGCAGGCCGGTTCGCAGGGCGCGGGACAGATGCGCCCCGTGATCTCGGGCAGGTTGTTGGTAGCGTGCAAGAGCTCGAGCGCCCGCTGCCAGTGCCCGCGGTACACCATATCGTTCCAGTCGGGAATGAGGTTCTTGACCGGGCAGCCGAAGGCGTGGCAGGTGGGAACTCCGCAGTCCATGCAGCGCGCGGCCTGCTGCTCCAGTTCCGCCAGGCTGAGGGGCTGTTCGATCTCGCCGTAGTCGTGGACGCGCTGCTCCACCGGGCGCTTGGCCGGGTCCTGGCGTGCGAATTCGAGAAATCCTGTGGGTTTGGCCATAAAAAGCTCCTAAAAAACTCTGACCGGTCTGACCACTCGGACTGGTCCGACGCGTCGAAGGCTACTGCTTGCCTTCGGCGTACACTTCCTCGGTCGCCGACACGGTTTCCGTATCCGGCGCTTCCTTCTGCCCCATGCGCTCCAGCACGCGCTTGTACTCGATGGGCATGACCTTCACGAACAGGGGCAGGCGGGTCTCCCAGTTATCCAGAATGGCCTTGGCCTTGACGCTGCGGGTATAGCGGAGGTGGGCTTCCAGCAATCCGCGCAGCTGCTGCTGGTCACGCGGGGTCCTCACGCTCTCCAGGTCCACCATGTCCAGGTTGCAGCGGGTGTCGAACAGCTCGGACTCATCGTACACGTAAGCCACGCCCCCGCTCATGCCCGCGGCGAAGTTGACGCCCGTCGGGCCGAGGACCGCCACGCAGCCGCCGGTCATGTATTCGCAGCCGTGGTCGCCCACACCCTCCACGACGGCGACCGCTCCGGAATTGCGCACGCCGAAGCGCTCCCCGGCGAGACCGCGCAGGTACACTTCCCCGCCCGTGGCGCCGTACAGGATGACGTTGCCCGCGATGATGTTCTCCTCGGGCACGAAGGCCGCGTTCGCCTGAGGCCGGACCGCGATCCGGCCGCCGGACATACCTTTGCCCAGGTAGTCATTGGCCTCGCCCTCGACCATGAACTCCAGCCCAGGGGCCAGGAACGCCCCAAAACTCTGGCCGGCCGAACCGCTGAAATTGAAACGGATCGTGCCGTCCGGCAGGCCCTGGGCCCCGAAGCGCTTCACGATCTCGCCGGAGAGCATGGCGCCAGCCGTGCGGTGAACATTGCGAATGGGCAGATAGACCTCGACCCGCTGGCCGCGCTCGAGCGCCGGCCGGGCGAGTTTGATCAGGTCCTGGTCAAAGGCCTGTTCCAGGGCGTGGTCCTGTGAGCGGGTGCAGCGCCGGGCTTCTCCACGGGCCGGGGCGAGAATGGCCGAGTAATCCAATCCCTTGGCCTTGTAGTGATCCACCGCGGGCTGGAACTCCAGCCGGTCCACGCGGCCGACCATCTCGTCCACGGTGCGGAAACCCAGGCGGGCCATGTGCTCGCGCAGGTCCTGGGCGATGAAGTTCAGGAAGCGGACCACGTATTCCGGCTTGCCCGTATAGCGCGCGCGCAGGACCGGGTCCTGGCTGGCCACACCCACCGGGCAGGTGTTCAAGTGGCACTTGCGCATCATCACGCAGCCCAGGGCGACCAGCACCGTGGTGCCGAAGCCGAACTCCTCGGCACCCATGAGCGCCGCGATGGCCAGGTCGCGGCCGGTCTTGAGCTGGCCGTCGCACTGCACCCGGATGCGGTCCCGCAGGGCGTTGGCGACCAGGGTCTGCTGGGTCTCGGCCAGACCGAGCTCCCACGGCAGGCCCGTGTGCTTGATGGACGTGAGGGGCGAGGCGCCGGTGCCGCCGTCGTAACCCGAGATCAGAACCATGTCGGCCTTGGCCTTGGCCACGCCGGCCGCGATCGTGCCCACCCCGACCTCGGAGACCAGCTTGACCGAAACCCGGGCCGTGGGATTCACAACTTTGAGATCGTAGATCAGCTGGGCCAGGTCCTCGATGGAATAGATGTCATGGTGCGGGGGCGGCGAGATCAGGGTCACGCCCGGCGTGGTGTGGCGGACCCGGGCGATGTCCGCGGAAACCTTGTGCCCGGGCAGCTGTCCGCCCTCGCCCGGTTTGGCGCCCTGGGCCATCTTGATCTGCAGTTCATCCGCGTTGATCAGATACTGGGTGGTCACGCCAAAGCGGCCCGAGGCCACCTGTTTGGTGGCCGAGCGCTTGGAGTCGCCGTTGGGGAGCGGCGCGTAGCGGGCCGGGTCTTCCCCGCCTTCCCCGGAATTGCTGCGTCCGCCCACGCGGTTCAAGGCGATGGCGATATCCTCGTGCGCGTTCTGGGATATCGAGCCGAAGGACATGGCCGCGGTCACGAAACGCCGGGTGATGGCTTCCACCGGTTCGACCTCTTCCAGGGGCACGGGAGCCCCAGCCTTGAACGTCATGAGGCTGCGCAGGGTGGCGCGTTCGGCCGACTGATCGTCAATCAGGCGGGTGTAGTTCTTGAACGCCTGGTAGTCGTCATTGCGCACGGCCAGCTGGAAACAGCAGATGGATTCCGGAGTCCAGAGATGCTTCTCGCCGCCTTCGCGCACGTGGTACTGCCCGCCCACGTCCAGCACCCGGGAGGGTTCCGCCTCCGGCGGGAACGCCTGGGCCAGGCGCGCACCGGACTCGGCCGCGATCTCCGCGAGACCGACGCCTTCCACCCGCGAGGCCGTGCCCGTGAAGTAGCGCTCCACCAAGCGCGTTGACAGTCCCACGGCCTCGAAGATCTGGGAGCCGAAGAAACTGCGCACCGTGGAAATGCCCATGCGGCTGAAGGTCTTGAGCAGGCCTTTCTTGACCGCGGTGATGTACGCGTCCATGGCTTCTTCGGGCCTCAGGGGCCGGTCGAGCAGGCCTTTCTGGGCCAGGTCGCACACCGTGGCATACGCCGCGTAGGGGCAGACCGCGTTGGCGCCGAAAGCGGACAGCAGGGCGAAGTGGATGACCTCGCGGGTCTCGCCGGTGTCCACCAGAATGCCGGCCAGGGTGCGCAGGCCGCGCCGGATCAGGTGATGGTGCAGGCCCGAGACCGCGAGCAGCGAGGGAATGGGCGCGCGTTTGGCGTCCAGGCCGCGGTCGGTCAGGATGAGCAACGAGGCGCCGCCCGCGATCGCGGCTTCGGCCTGATGGAACAACGCGTCCAGGGCCTGCTCCAGGCCCTTGCCGCCGGCAGCGGCGGAGAACAGCATCTCCAGGGTGGCGGTCTTGAGCTCGGGCCGCGGGTTGCGGCTGATGCGTTCCAGGTCCTCGGGCGTGAGCAGGGGCTGGGGCAGTTTGAGCTGGCGGCAATGCTGGGGTGTTTCGGCCAGCAGGTTCTGCTGGCGCCCCACGAAACTCATGAGGGACATGACCAGCTCCTCGCGCAGGGGGTCAATCGGCGGGTTGGTCACCTGGGCGAAAAGCTGCTTGAAATAGTGGAATAACAGCTGGGGGCGCTTGGAGAGCACGGCCAGGGCCGCGTCATTGCCCATGGAGCCCACGGCCTCCTGGCTGTTGCCGGCCATGGGCGCGATGACCATCTTCAGTTCCTCTTCGCTGTAGCCGAAGGCGTGCTGATAGCGCAGGAGCTGGTCCGGATCCAAAGCCGGGTTCTCGGCCGTTTCGAACAGGCCGCGCAGCTGCAAACGGTTCTCCCTTACCCATTTGCGGTAGGGCTGCTGCCGCGCGATCCTGGCCTTGATCTCCAGGTCCGGAACGATCCGGTGCTCGTCCAGGTCAACCAGGAACATCTTGCCGGGCTGCAGGCGCCCCTTCTGGCGGATCTGCTCCGGGGGGAACTCGAGCACCCCGGCTTCCGAGGCCATCACGATCATGCCGTTCAGGGTCACCACATAACGGCACGGGCGCAGGCCATTGCGGTCGAGCACGCCGCCGATATAGCGGCCGTCGGTCACCACCACCGCGGCCGGGCCGTCCCAGGGTTCCATGAAAGCCGAGTGATATTCGTAGAAAGCGCGCTTGTCCTCGCTGAGATGGTACTTGGCGCCCCAGGCCTCGGGGATCATCATCATGAGCGCGTGCGGCAGCGAGCGGCCGCCGGCCACGAGAAGCTCCAGGGCGTTGTCCAGGGCGGCCGAATCCGAACCGCCCTCCGCGATCACGGGTTTGAGTTTTTCCAGGTCCGGCCCGAAAAGATCCGAGGCCATCTGGGCTTCCCGCGCGCGCATGCGGTTCACGTTGCCGCGCAGGGTGTTGATCTCGCCGTTGTGGGCCAGGTAGCGGAACGGCTGGGCCAGGCTCCAGGTGGGCAGGGTGTTGGTGCTGTAGCGCTGGTGCACCAGCGCGAAGGCGGCCTGGAACGCCGGTTGGGACAGGTCCGGGTAAAAAGTGAGCAGCTGCGTGCCGGTGAGCATGCCCTTGTACACCACGGTGCGGCTGGAGAGGCTGGGCAGATAAAACGCGGAAAAGTCCGCGTCCGACCAGCCCGCCACTTCCTTTTCCACCAGCCGGCGGATGACGTACAGCTTTCGTTCCAGGGCCTCGGCCTCGATCCGGCCCCGGCCCAGGAAGCACTGCCGGATGTCCGGCTGGGTGGCGCGGGAGAACTCGCCCAGGTGGTCCGAGGCCACGGGCACGGGCCGCCAGCCGAGCACAGCCAGTCCTTCGTCCTGGGCCGCGCGCTCCAGGGCTTCGCGGCAGCGCTGGTTCAAGGCGGCCTCGGTCGGCAGGAAACACATGGCCACGCCGTACTGGCCGAGCGGTGGCAGGTCCAGGCTGAGCCTGGCGGCCTCCTGATGGAAGAACGCGTCCGGCATTTGCAGCAGGAGACCGGCTCCGTCGCCCGTGGCTTTGTCTCCGCCCACGGCGCCGCGGTGCTCGAGGTTGACCAGGATCTTGACCGCGCTCTCGACCAGGTCGTGGCGCGGCACCCCGTCCAGCCGCGCGAGCAGGCCGATCCCGCAGCTGTCGTGCTCGTACTGCGGGTCGTACAGGCCCTGCTTGGGTGCGAATCCGGCGGCATTGACACCAGTGAAATAGGTCACTGCTGTTCTCTCCTGTCCATCCATGGTCCAGCCTGTCCTTGTCTTATGGCAACCGGTCAGCGGAACAGCTGACCGCGGCATTTATTTTCCTGTTCCTCTGCTCTGCTGCTCTGCTGCTCTGCTTTCTGCTGCTCTGGCGGGGCGCCGTGCGCCCTTCCCGCTTCCTTTTTGATCAGGTGAGCAGTTGAGCAGTGGACCGCAGCAGAACTTTTCGTTCACCTGCTCAACTGTTCAACTGTTCTGCTGCTCTGGCGGGGCGCCGTGCGCCCCGCCGTACCACTCCTGCAGCGGGCTGACCGCGAGCGGTTCGGCCTTGAGCATCTCGATGCCGTTGACCGCGGCTTCGGCGCCCTGCAGGGTGGTGATGCAGGGGATGCCGCGGGACACAGCCGCCGTGCCGATGGGCTTCACGTGCTCGCGCCCCACGGGCCCGAAGGGCGTGTTGATGATCAGTTGTATTTTACCTTCGCGGATGTGATCCAGAACGCTCCGTGGGCCCTGCCCGATCTTGTCCACGCGCTCGGCTTTGATGTTGTTGCTGGCGAGAACCTTGTGCGTGCCCGGCGTGGCGAGCAGGGAAAATCCCAGGTCCGCCAGCTTTTTCGCCAGGAACACCACGCTGCGTTTGTCGTCGTCGCGCACGGTCAAGAACACCCGCCCCCCGGTAGGCAGCGTCTGGCCGGCCGCGGCCTGCGACTTGGCGAAGGCCATGCCGAACGAGCTGTCCAGACCCATGACCTCGCCCGTGGACTTCATCTCAGGGCCGAGGTGGATGTCCACGCCCGAAAAACGGGAGAACGGCAGGACCGACTCCTTGACCGCGAAGTACGCCCGGGGAGCTGGTTCCTGCACGCCGAGTTCGTCCAGGGTCTTGCCCGCCATGACCGCCGAGGCGATCTTGGCCCAGGCACGGCCCGTGGCCTTGCTGACGAAGGGCACGGTGCGGGACGCGCGGGGATTGACCTCGAGCACGAACTGCTGGCCGCGCCGGACCGCGAACTGGATGTTGAGCAGGCCGCGGACGCCCAGGGCCAGAGCAATACGCTCGGTGTCGGCCTTGATGCGGCCGATCTGCTGTTCCGAGAGGGTGTGGGGCGGCAGCACGCAGGCCGAGTCGCCGGAGTGGATGCCCGCTTCCTCGATGTGCTCCATGATGCCGGCCACCACGGTCCGGGTCCCGTCGCAGACCGCGTCCACGTCCACCTCGATGGCGTCCTCCAAAAATTTGTCAATCAACACCGGCTGGCCCTGGCTGGCCTCGAAGGCCTCCTGCACGAAGGCCATGAGGGAGTCGGCGTCGTACACAATGCGCATGGCGCGGCCGCCGAGCACGAAAGAAGGCCGCACCAGCACCGGATAACCGATGGCCGCGGCGTAGTCGCGCACCTCGTTGGGCGAATGGGCGATGGCGTTGTCCGGCTGGGCCAGCCGCAGGACCCGCAGCAGGTTGGCGAACTGGTCCCGGTCCTCGGCGCGCTCGATCGCCTCCACCGGCGTGCCCAGGATGGGCGCGCCCGCGTCGGCCAGGCGCCGGGCCAGGTTGAGCGGGGTCTGGCCACCGAACTGCACGATCACGCCCAGCGGCCGCTCCAGGTCGAGGATGTTCAAGATGTCCTCGAACGTGAGCGGCTCGAAGTAGAGCTTATCCGAGGTGTCGTAGTCCGTGGATACGGTCTCGGGATTGGAGTTCACCATGATGGTCTCGTACCCCAGGTCCCGGAGCGCGAACGAGGCGTGGCAGCAGCAGTAGTCGAACTCGATGCCCTGGCCGATGCGGTTCGGGCCGCTCCCCAGGATCACGATCTTGGGCTTGGCCGAAGGCTGGCCCATCTCGTTCTCTTCCTCGTAGGTGGAATAACAGTAGGGCGTGTAGGATTCGAACTCGGCCGCGCAGGTGTCCACCCGCTTGTACACGGGAATGACGCCCAGGGCTTTGCGCTTGGCGCGCACCGCAAGCTCGGTGCTCCCGCACCAGCGGGCGATCTGGGCGTCGCTGAAGCCCTCCTGCTTGACCCGGCGCATCCAGCCGGCCTCGAGCGTATCCAGCGCATGCCCGGCCTGGGCCTCGGCCAGGTCAATGGCCACGATCTCGCGCAGGTGCTCCAGGAACCACGGGTCAATGCCCGTCATTTCGTGCAGTTCCGGCACCTCCATCCCCTGCTTGAAGGCCTCGCGCAGGGTAAAGAGGCGCTCCGCGTGCGGAGAAGCCAGCCGCTCCGCCAGGGTCTCGCGCGAAAGGCCGGCGCCGATCTTGGGGTAATCCTCGTAACCCGAACGGCTGATCTCCAGGCTCCGCAGGCCTTTCTGCAGGGCTTCGCGGAAAGTCCGGCCGATGGCCATGGTCTCGCCCACGGATTTCATCGAAACGCCCAGCTGGGGATCCGCGCCCGGAAATTTTTCGAAGGCAAAGCGCGGGATCTTGACCACGCAGTAGTCAATGGTGGGCTCGAAGCAGGCCATGGTCTTTTTCGTGATGTCGTTGGGGATCTCGTCCAGGGTATAGCCCACGGCCAGGAGCGCCGCGATCTTGGCGATCGGGAAGCCCGTGGCCTTGCTGGCCAGGGCCGAGGAACGCGAGACCCGGGGATTCATTTCGATCACGACCAGGCGGCCGTCCTGCGGGTTCACCGCGAACTGGATATTGGACCCGCCGGTCTCCACGCCGATGGCGCGGATAATGGCGATCGCCGCGTTGCGCATGCGCTGGTATTCGGGATCGGTCAACGTTTGGATCGGCGCCACGGTGACGCTGTCGCCGGTATGCACGCCCATGGGGTCGAGGTTCTCGATGGAACAGATGATGACCACGTTGTCTTCGCGGTCGCGCATGACCTCCAGTTCGAATTCCTTCCAGCCCACGACCGATTCCTCGATCAGGATCTCGTGGATCAGGCTGTTGTGGAGCCCGAGGTCCGCGATGCGGCGGAACGCTTCCTCGTCCGCGGCCACGCCGCCGCCCGTGCCGCCGAGCGTGAACGCCGGCCGCACGATCACCGGGTAGCCGATGGCGCGGGCCACGGCCAGGGCTTCGTCCAAGTCGCGCGCCAGGCCGCTGCGGGGCAGGTCCAGACCCAGCCCCTGGATCACCTGTTTGAATTTTTCGCGGTCTTCCCCGCGGTGGATGGCCTCGACGTTCAGGCCGATCATCTGCACGCCGTATTTTTCAAAAATGCCCCGATTGTAGGCTTCGACCGCGGTGTTGAGGCCGGTCTGGCCGCCCAGGGTGGGCAGCACCGCGTCCGGCCGCTCTTTCGCGATGATCCGTTCCAGGACATCGGCGTTGATGGGCTCGACATACGTGCGGTCCGCCAGCTCCGGGTCGGTCATGATGGTCGCGGGGTTGGAGTTGATGAGCACGACCTGGTAGCCCTCGGCTTTGAGCGCCTTGCAGGCCTGGGTGCCGGAATAGTCGAATTCGCACGCCTGCCCGATGACGATCGGGCCGGAACCGATGATCAGGATCTTCTTGATGTCCGTGCGCTTGGGCATGGGATCGGCCTTTCACTTGACCGGTCGGACAGGTCTGACGCGTCTGACCGGTCTGACCAGTCTACTTCAACAAACCAATAAACTTATCAAAAAGCTCATGCGCGTCGTGCGGGCCGGGCGCGGCCTCGGGATGGTACTGCACGCAAAACACGGGCAGGGTCTTGTGCCGCAGGCCCTCCACGGTCCGGTCGTTCATATTGATATGCGTGACTTCCACCCCGGCGGGAAGGCTTTCGGCCACCACGCAGAAACCGTGATTCTGGGAGGTGATGCTGATCTTGCCCGTGGCCAGTTCCTTGACCGGGTGGTTGACCCCGCGGTGCCCGAATTTGAGCTTGGCTGTTTGACCGCCGAACGCCAGGCCCAGCAGCTGGTGCCCGAGGCAGATGCCGAAGATCGGCAGTTTGCCGATCAGCTCCCGCACGGTCGCGACCACGCCGGTCAGGGCCGCGGGATCCCCCGGGCCGTTGGAGAGCATGAGGCCGTCCGGCCGGTCCTGCAGGATGGCGTGCGCCGTGGACGTGGAAGGCACCACGCGCACCGCGCAGCCGCGTTTGGCCAGCTCGCGGCAGATATTGGCCTTGGCGCCGCAGTCCAGGACCGTCACGCGGAACCGCGCGCCGGCCTCGGGATTGAACCAGTAGGGCTCACTGCAGGTCACGCCCGAGACCAGGTCCAGGCCGGCCATGTGCGGCGCGGCCTGCGCTTTGCGCGCCAGTTCGGCCGCGGTTTCTCCGCGCGTGCTGAGCACGCCGTTCATGCTGCCGGCCTCGCGGATGTGGCGGGTGAGGCTGCGCGTGTCAATGCCCTCGATGCCCAGAACGCCCTGAGCGGCAAGCCAGGGTTCCAGCGCTTGCCGGCTCCGGAAGTTGGACGGCCAGCGGCAGAGTTCGCGCACCGCGAACCCAGCCACCTGGATGCGGCTGGATTCCGCGTCTTCAGGATTGGTGCCGTAGTTGCCGATATGCGGATAGGTCATGCAGACGATCTGGCCGCGGTAGGAGGGATCGGTCAAGACCTCCTGGTAGCCGGCCATGGCGGTATTGAAAACGACTTCAGCAGCGACTTCCCCTTCCGCTCCGAAAGCGCGGCCTCGGAAAGCGCGTCCGTCCTCTAAAACCAACACTGCTTCTCGCACTGGCTTCATGTTTTGACCCGTTCAGTCCAAAATTCCTGATACTATAACACAGCCCGCTCCAGAATCAAGCCCAAGTTCTATTTTTTTGGAAATCGTTGCAAGAAAAGGTTTTTCTGGAAAGGGTTAGGCGGCCGAATCCGGACGGCGTTCGGGCCGGCGGCGCCAGGGCGAAAGCTTGCGCCGATCGAAGACCGCGCCCAGGTCCTCGAGCAGGTCGAGGTATCTTCCCTGCCACTGGGGCGAGAGCAGGGTCGGGTGCCACAGCGTTCCGCCCAGCCAGGCTGCGGCAGTCTTCACCTCCACCGGCGCGAAGCAGGGGTTGCCGGCCAGCAGGGCGTTGAAGGCGGCAACCGACCGGCGCAGGCTGGCCTGGCGTACTTCGGCCTCGGCTGCGCTGGCGGTCCGCGCCAGGCGCTGTTCTTCGGCCAGATAACCGAGGCTGGCCTCCAGGAAGGCGCGGGCATTTTCGCGGTTCGCGTCGCGTGTGAAGCCCGCCCACGCTTGGCGCAAAGGATGCCCGGGCGCTTGCAGGGCCGAAGCCAGGGGCGCCTGGATGAGTTCGGCGCCGAGCTGGACGTGCACATACAGGAAAGGCGCCTCGCGCAGACCCAGGCGGTAAAGCGGCGCGGCCAGCGCCTCCGGGAGAAGCCGGCCGAGGCGCAGACCCAATGACAGGACCCGGCCGGACAGCGTACGTGCGGCGCCGGGCTCTTCCGCGGGCGCGAACAATTCGCCATGGAATTGGCGGGCCTGCGACCAGAGGCACAGGTCGTGCATGAACCGTCCCGCGCCCCGGCCGCCGGCTTGTCCGAGCAGGGCTGCGGGCAGGTAGATCACCAGTCTGCCGTTCTCCTGCGTCCGCGCGCCGAAACTTTCACCCCGGACCAGACGCCGCCACCAGCCGCCGCGCAAGGCCAGGTCGCGGAACTCCACCTGCCCGGCCTGGAAGCTCCTGCCGGACAGCGTGTCCGGCAGGAGCAGGGAGAGCTGCTGCCAGCGCGCCAGCGAATCTTCGGGCAAAGCCGCGGCCTGAACGGGCCTGGCCACGGCCAGATACGCGAGACCGGCCGCCTGCGCCAGCCAGCCAGCGGCCATGACCAGCGGGCCCAGCGGCCGGAACCAGGGTTTGAGCTGCAAGCGGGGCGTGAGCCAGAACTCCAGGAAGCGGATGTAGCCTGGGCGCAGTTCCTGGAGCGAGCGGTTGATGACCTGCGGATTGAGCGGCGCGGCCGGCGCGGGCGCCTGCGGCTCCAGGAGCGGCGCGAGCGGCGCGGGCGGCTGGTCACGGTCCAGCTCCTCCAGCAGGCGCCGGCAAAGCCACAAGGCGGCGCGCGTCAGGCGCTCCTTTTCGTCCTGGGTGAAGGCGTTCTGCCGCAGACGCTCCAGGCGCCTGATCTCCGCGGCAAAGGGATCCAGCCCCGGGATGCCTTTCAAGACGCTCGCCAAGTAGGTAAAGACGTATCCGCCCTGGGCCACGAAGCCGAGCGCGCGCCGGGCTTGCGCGGCGTCGGCCCGCTGGATGGCGCTCCAGCTTTGCACCAGGCCCCGCAGGCCCGGGCCCTGGAGTTCGAGCGGCGCTTCGTGCCCTTCTTTCCAAATAAAGACCTGCTGTTTCCGCGCCAGGCCCTGCCGGATGGCTGCCGCGTCCCTGGCCTGGAAGAACACCGCCTGCAGTTCGGCCGGCAAGACCGGGCGCCGGGCCTGCTCGTGCAGGTCCCACACGCGCCGCACGATGTGATCGAACCGCCGGGCCCAGTCCGCGGCCAGGTGCTGTCCGCCCGGGAACTCGTGATATTCGGCCCGCTGTCCGGCCGCGCGCAGAAGGAACGCCATGGCCCGCACGTACTCGATCCGGGTTTCCAGGGACTGGGCCACCCAGTACCAGAGCTGTTCGTCCGTGCCCATGTCCAGGTACACGCCCAGGGTCTGCCGCTCCTCCTCGGGCAGGGCCTGCTGCCGGTCCCAGAAATCCAGCAGGCTGTCCACCACGCCGCCGCGCCCGAAATAGAGGGAGGGCGAGACCGCGCCGATGCCCGAGGCGAAACCCGCGTCCCGCAAGCCGGTGTAGAGCGTGAGCAATCCGGCGAAGGATGACCCGATGTACAGGGTGTCTTCGCGGCCGGTCCGGGTGCGGTATTGCCGGTCCACGAGCGGTTTGAGGGTCTGGTTCACGAAGCGCACGGTCTTGTCCGCCTGGCCGCCGCCGCGGTTGGGTTCGGGGAACGGCGTGTATTCGTCGTGCCGCACGATCGGGTCGTTGAACAGGCCGACCACGATCACGTCCTCCAGTTCTCCCTGTTCGAACAGGTTCTCCAGGACCTCATCCGCCTGCCACTTGTTCCGGCTGCCGTCGCTGGCCGGGGTGGCGTCGAAGGTGAAGAGGTTCTGACCGTCCAGCATGTAGATCACGGGATAGCGCCGGTTCGGGTCCTGGCCGTAGCTGGCCGGCAGGTACACCACCGCGGTCCGTTCCTTGTTGAACTCCGGATCCACGATGCGCTCGTGCTTGATCAGGCGCCCGCTGAGCCGGTCCCGGCGCCCGGCGTCCGCCTCGCAGAACAGGCGGCCCGGGGTTTCGGCCAGGGCGTTCGCGGCCCGGCCAAAGCTGGCCGCGACCCGTTCCGCGTGGAGGATCGCGTCATGCCCCAGGTTCGGGGCCAGGATGTGCGCCGCTTCTTCCAGGAGCAGGAGCCGCAGATCCGCATCCGGCACCAACGCCGGGCGCAGGGCCCGCTCGCCCAGCCAGATGGCCGTGTCCTGCGGCCGGCTGACGCCCCGGCGCGCGTGCGCGAAGGGTCCGTCGTCATGCAGGGTCAAGCGGCCGCGGACCAGCAGGACCGGCGCGACGCCGGCGAGCGCGGCCAGCTGCCGCAGGACCGCGGGCACGGGCCGCTGCAAGGCCTGGGCCAGGGGGGCGAACTGCGCCGCGACCTCCCCGGGCGCCAGGTTCAGGAGCGCGGCCGCGGCTTGGACCGGATCCTGGCTGCGTGCCAGACCGGCCAGGTCCTTCCGCACGCTTTGCAAGCGGCGCGCCGGCTGTTGTCCGCCAAACCAGACCGCGAACCGCCTGGGAAGGCTCGACAGCCACTGCTGGGCACGGCGCGCGGCGGACAGTCCAACCGGAGCGCGGTAGGCTTCCAGGGCCGGCCGGCCCTGGGTCCCGACGCGGTACACCTGGCCGCGCTGGATCAAGCCGGCCAGGCGGGTGTTGCGTTCCGCGTGGGGCAGGCGGGCCCGCGCCATGTCCGGCGACTCTTCCTCCGGAGGGGCGGGACGCAGGCCGGCCACGCGCACCGGGTCCGGGGCCAGGCTGTCGAGCCGGTCGAACGCGTGCAGCACGAGCTTGAGCGCCACGTTGGTCAGGCGGCGCTTTTCATGGGGATCAACCGCGGTCTCGGCCAGCGCGGCGAACCGCGCCACTTCGGCCCGCAGGGCCGCCAGCTCCACGACATCGCCCAGCAGGAAATCCAGGTACTGGAAGATGTCGTTGTCGTACGCATGATGCATCAGGATGTCCTGCGCGTCCGGCCTGGCAAGCAGGTCCCTCGCCCCGCGGACAAAGCCCAGCAGGCCCTGGCCGCTCAAGGCCACGGCCTGTCCCAGCCGCGCCTGCCAGGTGAATTCCGCGGTCTGGCGCGCCAGGCGGTCCTTGATCCGTTTGGCCTGGCGGGGCGTGAACCGCAGGAACGCGGGATAGACCGCCCGGTCCGCCTTGCGGCCGGGCGCCAGGCGCCGGCCCCACATGGCCGTCACGAAGAGGTCCATGCGCGCCGCCCAGGCCGCGTCCTCGTGGCGCGGGTCGTCGGGCGTGAAGAACTGGACCGGGAACCCGGCGTCACGCAGGGCATAGTAGCCCAGGCGCGTGTACTCGGACCGGGACGGCACGTCGCTGAACTCGCCCTGACCCACGTCCAGATAGACGCTGAAGCGTTCGCGCGCTTGCCGGATGAGGTCCAGGATCGCGCCGTGGTTCCAGTAGAAGTTGGGCGCCATGAGGCCGACCCGCGAGAAGAGCTGGGGATATTTCAAGGCGATGTACAGCGCATAGGCCCCGCCGAACGAGGAGCCGGCGATGGTGGTATGTTCCCGGTCCGGCAGAGTGCGGAAGGTCGCGTCCACGAACCGTTTGAGGTGCGTGACGATGAAGCGGGCCTGGCGCCGGGCCTGCGCGCCTTCCTTCTCGCCGCCTCCGCCCTCCTTGCGGTCCGGATCGTACCAGGGATTGTATTCGTCCATGCGGTCGCGGTCCGAATGGATGGCGACCACGATGCGCTCCTCCACATTTCCGGCCGCAAATTCCTGCTCCAGCATGCGCTGCAGTTTCCAGCCGATCGTGTCCTGCACCCGGTCCTGCCCCTGGCGCCGCGACAGGATGGTGTTGTCGCTATACACGGTCTGCCCGTCCAGCACGTAGGCCACCGGATAGCGGCGCCGCGAATAGGCCATGTAGGAAGGCGGCAGATACACCTTGACGGTCCGCTGTTTGCCCGACCCGGGTTCGCGCAGCTGGAACTGCTGGATCCGGCCCGCATACTGCGCGGGCGCGCGTTCGATCCGGAAATTGTCCGCGCCTTCGGGGCCGGTTCCCTGCCAGTAGACATCTCCAGGATTGGACGGGTCGGGGCGCATGACCTTGAAGGCGTTGACCTGCGGGTCCAGGAGTTCCGCTTCCCACACGCCCGGCCGCACCTGCACGAACGGTTCAGTGTACACGCGGACCCATTCCCCGCCCCGCTCCACGCCCGCGTGCACCCAGCCCGGGCCTTCGAGGCTCCGCACGACCACGGGCCGGTTCTCCTCCACTTCGGCCACGGGCCGGTTGAGGGTCACGACCTTGAAGTCCTGGTTCTTGGTCAGGTGCGGGTCGCGCCGGATGTGCCCGGACCCCAGGGGGAACCCCTTCTGGACCAGGGTCGCGGTCTCGGCCAGGTCGTGGACGCGGCGGCTGACGGTTTGCTCGAAAGAAGCGATGGTCTGCAGGCCGGCCTCGCCGACCAGGCCGAGCAGGTAGCGGCGGCGCAGCTGTTCATGGCGCGCGCGGCTTTCCCGTGCCAGCTGGCCCAGATCCGGAAGGTTGACGATATGCCGCAGTTCGTCGCTCACGAACAGCGAATCTTCCACCCGGGTCCAGCCGCGCTCGGCGATCTGCAGGCCCCAGGCCAGGGTGTGCGCGGCCCGAGCGAGATTGAACCCGCGCGGCAGGTCCAGGTCCGCTTCCCCGGCCAGGCGGCGGTTCCAGTACAGTTCGAATTCCTCGTGCTCCACCGCGACCGCCTCGTCCTCCAGGCCGGCCAGCACGAACACCGTGGAGCGGCCGCTGGCCGGATCAGTGTACTCGTAGGACCCGCCGTGGATATAGAGGAATTCCGCCAGCGGGTCGTCCTGCCGGGGTTCCACGCGCACCAGGCGGTAAGCGGGCAGCGTGATGGACGTCTCGATCAGTCGGTAGTTGCGGCTGGGGACCTCCTGTCCTCCGGGCGCCTGGGAGCGTTCGGCCAGCAGTCTCCGCTCGGCCTCGGCGAGCTTGCGGTGGCGGTGCAGAAGCGGTTTGCGCGCGCCGCCCGTCTCCAGGGCGTCCAGCTCCGCCAAGCCTCCGGGCTCGCCGGTCAACAGGGTCCAGACCGCGTCCATATCCTGTCCCAGGCGGGCCTGTCCGGCCTGGGCGTAGGCCACCACCTGCTCCAGTTCCGCACCCTGGTAGCCAGCTTGCTGCGCCAGCTCGCGGATCGAATCCAGGGCCTTGATGCGCCGCACGGCGGCGCGCATCGCCTTGCGGTCGAGGCTCTCGGCCGCGATCTGCGCCAGGCCGAGCCGGAAGAGCCGCACCAGGCTATGCAGGACGCGGTCGCGCTGGGAGGCAACGTGGGTGCCGTTGAATTCATCCAGCCACGCCTGGAACTCGGAGTTGCCCGCCATCAGGAAACGCGCCGGATCGAGCAGCAGCTGCGTGGTGCTGACCGCAGTGGCGCTCGTGTAGGACGTCAGAAAGCGCTGCCAGCCAGCCGGCGTGTGCGGGAACCGGTCGAACCGGAAGATCTGGTCATGGTCCAGCAGGACCGGCACGCCGCGCTGGAAGCCTTGGTTGCCGAGATGGGCGTCCCACTTGCGGGTCCAGACATTGAACACCAGGTTGGCGGCATAGGCTTCAACCGGATCGTTCAGCAGGTCGGGTTGCGGCGCGGCGGACGGTCGGTCAAAAACCAGGCGGCTGAGGTAGTATTCCGATGGATCGCCCCGCACGCCCAGTGCCTGCGCCTCGTCCGGGGTCAAGGCGCGGATCTCGGTCAGATTGGCGATCCCGCGCGAGAGCAGATAAGCGAAGCGCTCGCGGCGCGCCAGGTTGCGGGCTTCCCGGACCCCGCGGTCAGTGACCTCGCGCGGGGCAAAACGCTTCAGGATCCAGAAATCACCGTTCTCATCCTTGACCAGGCCGGCGTGGAACACGCGGCGTTCGCTCCAGGTACCCAGATAGCCGATCAGGTTGCCCATGGGCCGCAGGATCAGCTGCAATCCCCTCCCGGAGCCGCGCAGGCCGGTGGCGAAACGCCGCAAGTAATCGCGCAGGTTCCTGGCCTGGCCCACGCGCAGGTCCATCCAGACGCGCTCCTTTTCAGCGGCGGTGGCCAGGGTGTAGCGGGACGCGGTCAGGACCGCGGGCGAGACGTCCAGCTGGCACACGCCGCTGGCCGGGGTCTCGCCAATCGCGGACACGGCCCTGGCCAGTTTTTCCTCCAGGGCCCGTGGATGGCGGATCACATCGTGCCCGAGGTCCGGGGCCAGGATGTGCTCGGCCTCGGCCAGCAGCACTTGCAGCCGGTCCGCATCGGTCAGGCCGGGCGCCGAGAATAATCTTTCTCCCACCCAGATCGCCGCTTCGCCGCCGGGATCGGTCACGCCCCGGCGGGCATGGGCCGCCGGGCCTTCGGGATGGAGGGTCAGTCGTCCGCGGACCAGGAGCACCGGTGATCGCGCCGCGATGCGCGCCAGGTCCTTTACGACGCTTTCGACCGGCCGCCGGAGGTTCAGGGCCAGGGTCTGGTAGTGGTGGAACACCTTTTCTTCATCCTGTCCGAGCAAGCGGGCCAGTTCGGCGATCGGATCCTTGGCGTCCGCCACCCGGCCGAGCCCGTCAGGCCCGCGCAGGCGGCCGAGCTGGCGGCTGACCAAGCCGACCCGCCACCACCCCGCGGCCCAGCCGGGCAACCGCATGGCCAGCCACGCGGCCCGGGCGAAGCGGGGCGAGGACTCGGGGACACGGTAGCGTTCCAGGCCGAATGAGCCGTTGGCAAGCACGCGGTACACGCGGCCCAGCCAGATCTGCTCGGCCAGGCGCTGGTTGCGCTCGAAGTGCGGCACTTCCCGCCTGCGGGCCTGCTCCTCGGACCGCAGGTCCTGATAAGTTTGGGCCATCCATTCCCGGTTCCGGGCCAGGTAGTCACGGAGCCGCGCCTGGGCCTCGTCCGTGAACAGGGACAGTTCCGCGACCAGGGTCTCGGGCCGCGCGGGATCGAACCCTGGCACCTGCGTCCCGGTCTGCCGCAGGACCGTGGCCACCCACTGTTCGAAGATCAGGCGGAAGAGCAGGTCGCGCCGGGGCGCGTCGAACCAATCCGAAAGGACCAGCAGGGCCAGGGCCCCTTCCTGGCCCCTGGGCCAGCGCAGGGCGATGCGGGGCAGACGCTCCAGCCGCTCCGGCAGGTCCGCGCGCGGAACGTCCCGCAGGCCCCACAGGAGGTTCGCTTTCCAATCCATGGCCATGCGGGCATAAGGCGCGAGCGGCGCGCCCGGCCGGATCAAGCGCCGCATCAATGCCGGCACGGCCAGGAAATACTCCCGTGGAAGGATATCCTGTCCCAGGCAGTAGCTGTTCAGGCAGGAGCCGTCCAGAGCGAGCAGGCGCGCCAGATTCTCCTGGGCCGCGCGCTCGCTGTCCGCGTCCATGCCGTGGTGCACGTTGACCGCCACCACCAGGTCATAGGGGCCGTCGGTCAGGACCTGGCCCACGTCCTGGCCATTGAGCAGGTCCAGTTTTTCGAACTGCAGGTCCACTCCGCGTTCCAGCCAAGCCGCGCGCTTCCAAATAACGGTCCGGTTGCCCTCGCGCGCAAAATACTTCGCGGCCCGCGGGTGTTCCCAGAACCCCTGCGGGAAATAGTCCGGCGGGTACTCGCCCCGTTTGGCCAGGTCAAGGCTCAAATATTGCGCGTCGCTGTTGACCAGCGTGACCGCGAAGCGCACCCCCAGCTCTTCCATGGCGTCCACGCAGGCCATGGCCGCGTCGTAGCCCTGCACGCCCAGGGCCGAGCCGGCCACCAGGATCCGCAGGCGGGCAGGCAGTTTGCCCTGCTGGTGCAGGCCGCGCAGGTGGGTCCTGACCGACTGGTAGGTGAAATCCGGCTGGCTGTCCTCGGTGCCGTCCAGATAGGTGCGGCCGAAAAAGGTGGTCATGGAGCCCAGGAAGAGCGCGTTGCCCATTTCGTTCTCGAAGACCGAGCGCGGCGACGCGCGGGGCTGTTCCCGGCCGACGTACGTGACGCGGTCCAGGCCGATGCGGTCAAAGGCCCGCTGGCTGAAGCGTTCGAAATTCGCGCTCAGGCGGCCGCGGTCCGCGCTGAGCACGACCAGGCCCTGCGCCTCGAGGCGCTGCACGGTGTCCTCGAATCCCGCCTGGTCCATCCACGGAGCCGTATCCTCAGCCAGCGCCGCCAGCGCCACCCCGGCCTCCGTTCCGCTCCGGGTGCGCGCCGCGTACGCGGCCCACAGGCTCTCCTCCCGCAGCACGTTGGCCAGGGTTTGCCTCATGCGGTCCTGATCGCGCTGCCACGCGGCCAGGTCCAGCCCGTGATCATGGCGGTAGGCCCGCAGTTCCCGCCAGACCATGCGGATGGCGTGCCACGGCACGTGGCGCGCTTCCAGCGCCGCGCGCACCGCGTCCAGACCCTGCTCGAAGTCCTGCGGCGCGCGGTCCATGGCCGCCACGGCCAGGCCGGCCAGGTCGTCCGCGCGCGCCGGGCCATCGGCCCAGCGGATGCCGGAACGGGCCAGCCGTTCAGGAGCGCGCCGGGTGTATTCCACCGCGCCGTTGTACAGCATCAGACTGCGCAGATAGGACCCCAGCGCGACCTCGGGTTCTTCTGCCAGGAACCCGCCGAGCGGTTCGCGGGCCCGCGCCGGGTCCACGCGCACCGGGTGCGGCAGGTCGGCCGCGATGTCGCCGGCCGCTTCCACGTGGCGCCAGGCCTGCTCGGGGCTGAGCCCGAACGCCTCCTCGAGCGGCTCCAGTTTCATTTCCGGATAATCGGGGATATCGGTCCCCTGATAGGAAAAGACCGGCCGGCCCCAGTAGAACTCGTCCTTGCTGGGGTCGCCCTGGGCCCAGCTGTCACCCACGAACAGGGCCACGCGGCTGGCGGGCAGGTTCTTCTCCACCGCGTACTTGAACAGCAGCTGGTAGGGGCCGATGTCCACCTCGTCGATCACCAGGAAGTCGGCCGCGCCTTGCAGGATGCCGGCGGCCTGGGCCTGGCTGTAGATCTGGTCCACGGCCTGGCGCAAAGCCGGGTTGTCGCGGTATTCCTGGTCCAGCTTGGCCAGGGCCGCGGCTTCGTACTCCGCATAGGTCTTGAAGCGGCGGGCGATGTCAGGCAGCAACTTCTGCAGGAACCCGAAGATCTCCGTTCCCAGAGAATCGCGGGAGATGGTGAACATGCGGGCATCGAAGGTCTCGGCCGGCTGGCCGCTGAGCAGGTGCTGGTAAAAGGCGGATTCAAAGTGGCTGCCAGCCGCCCGCGCCAGGTACACGCGCCGGCTGCCTGGCGCCCGGGGCGTGGCGGCCAGCCGCCGCGCCTCGCCTTCGCCAGGTTCCCAAGAGAACGCATAGTTGCTGAAAAGGGTGAAATACGGCAAGGCCCGGCCGGTCTGCTCCAGATGGTTGACGGAACGGTACGTGGCTGAACCGCCGGATTCCACGGGCAGAAGGTTCCATTCGCCCGTAATCCCGAGGAACATTTCATCCCCAGGCCAGACCGCATCCACGATCCGCTGCACGAACTCCTGGAAGCGCCCCCTGTTCGCGGCGCTTTCGATCCGGCTCATGAGGTCAGCGGCCTTGGCCTGGAGGCGCTCCACGATCTCCTGGCGGGTGAAAGCCCGGTAAGCGCCCTGTTCATCGCGGGGGAAATCCCCGGGTTTCAGTTCCTGCCACACCTGGTCCAGGGTGCGGCCGTTCAAGGCGGGTACGGCCGCGGGCGCGGCGGAGGCAGGCGCCTGACTGCCCGCGGGTTCCGGCGCGGCTGCGGCGGTCTCCCCGACCGGCTGTTGGACAACCCGCCTCAGGCCGTAGGTCTCAGGCCTGATCAGCTTGGCCAGGTACACGCGCCAGTCGCCGAACCCGGCCCGGCGCAGGCCTTCGTGGGTCACGATGATCGGGAGCAGGCGTTCCCGCAGTTTCGCGAACAGCGTGCCGGCCTTGGCCTGGCCCGCGAGCCAGGACGCCAGCTCAATGGTCCAGGTGTCATCCCGCTCCTGCCGGGTCTGGGCCAGACGGTACCACGGCAGGCGGTCCGTGAAGAAGACGTGCGTGTCCGGCCACTCGGCGAACGCGTCGCGGACGCGCTTCTCGACCGCCGGGTCGGCCGGAGCGCCGCGGGGCGCGGCCACGCGCGCGAGCCAGGCGAGGCCCGCCTGAGCGCCCAGGGCCAACGAGGTGATCAGGCCCAGGCCGGGCACGATGCCGGCCAGCACCAGGGCCCAGACCGGCCAGCTGACCGCGGCCAGCAAGGCCGCGCCTGCCAGCGTAGCGGCCACGGCGGCCAGCGCAGCGCCGGCAGCCTGAAAGAGGTCGAACGGCTTGGGCGCGGCGAGCCCGCGCAGGCCAAAGACCATGTCCTGGCCCTCGGCGACAAAACCGTGCGAGAGCAAATAATGGCGCGTCAGCGCCCATTCCGGGTTGTTCTCATCCCGGATGAAACGGTAGAAGACCGCGGCCTGCGCAGGCCGGCCTCCGGTAAAGGCGCCCTCCGCGGCCAGCTTGAGCAGGACCTTGAGGACCTGTTCGCCGTACCCGCGGCCCCGGTAATCCAGCAGGCCGGCCTCGGCTTCCAGCGGCGAGAAAATATAATAGCGGAAGAAGACCCGGCCCGGCGCGTCCGGGAAGGTCCGCACCATGGCATGCCCGAGCATGTTCCCGTTCTGGTCCGCGATGGCGGCCAGGTGGTCCCCGGCCTCGTTTGGCCGGCGGCTGATGAAGAAGGTCAGGGCCAGGCCGTCGTGGACCACTGCCAGCGCCCGGTCGCCGTACACGCGCTCTTCCACCCGGGTCCTGCGGCCCCGCTCGTCCGCGAACCACACGCCGTACAGGTCGTGGGCGTGCTCCAGGCGCCGCGCCGCGCGCTGGACCAGCCTGAAGTCGCTGACCGGGGCGAGCTCCAGGGCCGGCGTTTCCCGCACTGCCTGCGCGATCCGGTCCCGGCGCTCGGCCGCGGCCTGTTCCAGCAGGCGCCGCCATTCAGGTTCTTTCTGCCTTCTCCAGGCCGGTGTGTCCAGGCCCATCACCCCGAGCAGTTCCGGGGTGAGGTCCCCGCGCAGCATCAGGTACCAGCCGCGGCTGAATTTCCGGACCGTGGTGAGCAGGTTCTGATACCGGACCCCATCCACCTGCAGGCCGCCGGCGAGCCGGTTGAAAGCGGGCTGCAACCGCCGCAGCACCAGGGCGTCCAGCAACCCCATGCCGAACACGGACCGGACCTCGTCCGGCTGCAGGAACGGATACCGCGCCAGCAGGTCCTGATGGGTCGAGAAAGCCATGAGCTCGTGCAATAGACCGGCCAGCTGGGAGTACACATCGCCCTGGGTGAGGTCCAGGCCGATCCAGGCCACCCGCTCCGCGGCCGGGGCCATGTCAGCCGGGAACAGGAAGCTCGTGACCGGGAGCACGAGGCCGTCGGCCGTAGCCAGCCCGGAGGCCGGGAACACCGCCACCCGCGCTTGCTCCGGGCTCGGCGCGCCCAGCTCCTGCCACGGCTGCCGGGCCAGGTAGCGGAGCGCCTCGGCTTCGCTGGCCGCGAGCTGCTGCTGCGCGGCGCCGGCCGCGAGCCGGCCTCCGCTCGCCAGCGTGCCGCTCACGAGCGCGTCGCGCAGTTCGGGCGCGAGTTCGAGCGCCTTGGCCACGAGCGCGGCCACGATGCGCCGCTGGACGGCCGGATCGTCGAGCACAGCCCCCGGTTCCAGGCGCAGGCCCAGGAGGTCCGCCAGCTGGTCGCGGTATTCTTCCTCGGGCACGGTCCGGAGGGCGCTGAGATGGTCCCCGAGCGGCACTTGCAGGTGCGGGGCCAGTTCCCCATAGAAAACGTTCCGGGCCTCGGAGACCGGCAGGTTCTCCTTGCCGGCCATCCTGAAACCGGGCTTGAACATCTGGATGGCGTTGGTCTGTGAATCCCGGATGCTCAGGACCCGTCCCCGGCCATCCAGCAGGATGACGGCCGCGCGGTCCGGAAGGCCGATCAAGGGCAGATCGATCTGCCGGGTCTCCCCCCTCCTGGCCGGCCGGATGCCGCTCAGCAGGGAGGGCGCGGCCTCGATCTCCAGCCGGACCAGTTTGCCGTCCGTATCGCGGACCTCTGTGCATTTCAGGAAACCTACGGCGATGAGATAATTCGTCAGGGGCGCCAGGCCCCTGCGCGGCCGGGTCTCTTCCCCGGCCTGGGGATAGGTCAGTCTGACCGGAACCTCAGCCTCGGCTTCGGGAGCAACCGGCCTTCTTTGCGTGGCCAGGGTCTGGCGAGCCGGCTCCTGCCAGAGCAAGGGGACCGAGGCCGCGGCTGGGCCGGGCACGTTGTCCGGATAGGGATCGCCCGCCCACACCTCCACGATCCGGCCAGCCGCGTAGACCACGGTGAGGTCCTCGCGGTTCTCGTAGCCGGCCAGGGTCCACCACATCCGTTCGTTGCCGTGCTTCAATCCGCCTTTTTTGTCCGTGTGGACCCGCTTCACCACTGCGTCCGGATAGCGCCGCACCTGTTCCGCCTCGTAGTGCGCGCCCACGATCGCCTGCGGCACGAGCCGGCCGTCGGCCAGGGTGTACACGAGATTGCGGCCGGCCAGGACCTGCCCTTCAGCGTCCTCCGGGACCGCGAACCAGATCAGCCCGGCTTGGGGGTTCGGCCGGGACAGGTCGTTCTCCGGGTACGGATCGCCGGCCCAGACGCGGACCATGTTCCCGCCGCGGTACTCGACCGTGATGTCCTGGCGGTCTTCATAGCCGGTGAGGGTCCACCACCAGCGGATGCCGCCGTGCTTGAACCCGCCCTTGGAGTCGAAAGCCGCGTGCTTGACGATCGCGTCCGGGTGCTGGCTGGCCGCGGCCTCGGGATAGTGGCCGCCGGCAATGGTCCGCGCGGTCAAGCGCCCGGCCTCGGCCGCATAGACCACGTTCCGGCCGGCTGGCGTGAACTCCGCCGCGCCCACCTCGGGATCGAACCAGATCAGGGGCACGTCGCGGTCCGGCTGGTTCATATCGTTGTCAGGATAAGGGTCGCCGACCCAGACCCGCGCCACGCGGCCGGCGCGGTACTCGATCGTGACATCCTGGAACGCGTACTCCGGCCGCGCGTCCCACACCGGCAGGCCGCCGTGCTTGAGCCCGCCCTTGTGGTTCAGGCTGTCGCCCTTGACGATCGCGTCCGGATGCCGGGCGATCTGTTCCTGGTCATAGGCCCGGCCCGCGATCTCCATTGCGGTCAGCCGGCCCGCGGCGTCCGCCTGGTACACACGGTTCTCGCCGGCCACCTGCCAGCCTGCGGTCCACTCCGGCGCGCTGAACCACACCACAGGCACGGTCAGGTCGGGCTGGGAGAGATCGTTGTCCGGGTAGGGGTCCCCGGCCCAGACCCGGACCAGTTCTCCGTTGCGGTATTCCGCGGTCAGGTCTTCCCTGCCGGCCAGGGTCTGGCGCGACCACCAGCGCCGGAGCGCGTGCGAGAACCCGCCGCGCTGGTCCAGGGCCGCGTTCTTCACGATCGCGTCCGGGTGCTCGCGGACCCGCTCCAGGCGGTATTTGCCGAACGGCCCGGCCACCTGCTGCAAGCGGCTGCCAGCGCGTGTATATATAAGGTTGCGTTCCCGGCCAGGCCCCTGGGGCGGGCCCATCACGCCGAGCACGCCGGCCAGGCCCAGCGTGGGCGTCAGGCCGGAACCCAGATCGCGGAGCCAGCTGGCCGCGTCCTGGGCCGGGGCCCCGTTGAGCAGGGACAGCAGAAGGCCGCCAGCCAGGGCCAAAAGCACCAGCAGGGTGCCCGCGGTCCCGCCGCCAGGGAAGAGCGCGCGGGACCGGGCCGGCCGGCTGGCCAGCAGCACCCGGAGCGCCTCCTGGTTGGCTTTGGGATCAAAACTGCCCCAGGCCAGCCAGACCTGATATTTGGTGAACAAGCGCAGCAAGTGCCGGGAGGCCATGCGCAGACCCATCTCATCGTCCTGCCGCAGGAAGCGGAGGTAAGCCTCCACCCATTGCCGGTCAGTATCCGGCGCATCCAGTTTGAGCAGATCGTCGCGGAACCTGCGCAGGGTCTCTTCCGCGGTGAGTTCCGGCACATAGGCGAACTGCGTCTGCAGGCGCTCTATTGCCGCGCCCATGCCCGAGGCGCGCAGGGCCTGTCCGATCCGGCCCAGGAAGGCCCGTCCCTGGGGCGTCCGGACCAGCATGTAGAAGCTGCCCTGCACGTGCACCACCTGCTCGTCCAGGATCGCGCCGCGGTATTCGCGCGGCAGGCTCGGCAGATGCCGGTCCAGGACCCTGGCCATCATGGGCCGCAGCCGCTCGCGCGTGGCCGCGTGGAGCTGGTTCAAACCGCGGTGCCGGTGCATCTGGCGGTATTCCAGGCGCGGCAGCTGGAACAGGTGTACCGTGCGCCGTTCTTGCGCGGTCAGGCGCTGGTCGAGCAGGGTCTCGTAAACCTGGTCCACTTTCCGGTCGAGCTGGGCGTACAGCAGGGCCTCTTCCTTGGGGAATCCCAAGAGCACGCCCACTTGGGCCGGATAGCGCCAGTCCCCGCCCTCGTCATCCAGGCTCATCAGGCGCTGCACCAGCATGGGCATCGCGCCGTCGAGCACGCGGTCGGACAGGGTCGCCGGTGCGCGGTTGAAGAACACCGCGAAGAGGTCCGGATGGTCCCGCACCACCTGACGGACCTGGTCCGGCCAGTAGAGGAACACGCCCACGCGCGGGCGGACCACCATCTGGCAGTCCGGGCCGAAGAAGCCCTGCCGGTGGAGCGCGGCCAGCAGTTCGGGCTCGTTGCTCACCACCCAGCCGGGTTTCAAGCGCAGGAGGAAGGCCCGCAGATTGCCGGATTCAGAGCTGTACAGGAGATAATTCCGGACCTTCCCCGAAGGCGCGCTGGCCACCATGCGGGCATAATAGGCCACCGGGTCGCGGGCCAGCAGGTCCGTGTCCGGCTGCCAGCCTTGCGTCATGCGCAGGCTGGGCGGCGCGCGCAGGTTCCACTGCCAGTGCACGAGCGTACTGACGAGGACGCCCACCAGCGGGGCCAGCAGCAACGCGCCGGCCAGGGCTGGGCCGCTCAGGAAGGCCAGCGCGGCGCCGGCCAGCAGCAGGGCCGCGCCGATCGCGACCGCGTTGAACAGCAGCGTGACCCGCGTGCGGCCGATCCACTGGGCGGCATCCGTGTTCTCATGTCCGGCCACGTACGCGATCTGTCCCCAGCCCAGGCCGAAGAACAACACAGGCGCCAAACCGGCCAGCAGGAGCGGGTTGACCGCGGTTAGATAAGAGAGCGCGAGCAGACCCACGGCGGCTACCGCCGGCAGGAACCGCCCCTGCCAGAGCGCCTCTTGCACCGAGCGCAGGCGCGCGTCGGTCCGGACCGCGGCGAAACTGGCGAGGTTCCGCCCTGAAGTACCGAGGCCGAGCTCCTCCACCAAGGCCAGTCCCCAGTCGCCCAGCCGCTGCGCCACACGCGCGGCCAGGCCACGGGCCCGCTGGTCGGCCAGGGCCGCGGTCGAGGGCAGGGTCAGTCGGAAGCCAGGACGGGGCTGGGCCGTTCTCCCGCTGAGCAGGCTCTGGATGGCGTGTTCATTGGCCTGGGCGTCGAAACTTCCCCAGGCCAGCCAGACCTGATATTTGTCGAGCAGGCGCCGCATGGCCGGCGTCATGACCCGCAGGCGCGCCGGATCGGAGGCGCGCAAGGCGCTCCGGAACAACCGCAGGGCGCGCAGGTCCGCCGGAGATCCCCGCACGCGCCGCACTTCACCCTGCAGGCGGCCCGCGATGGCGTCCGGCGCGTCAACCAGCTGGTAGGGGTAGCGGCCCTGCAGGTCCTGGACCGCGTCCGCCATGCCCGCGGCCTTGAACTGCCCGGCGATCTCGCGCCGGAATTGGTCGCCGGCCGGCGTGTGCGAGACAAAATAGAAACTGCCCATGACCGAGCCGATGGACTGGTCCAGGAAAGCGCGGCGCTGTTCCGGGGTCAATTGGGGCAGATAGCGGTTCAGGATGCGCGCCACCATCGGCTTGAGGTGCGCGCGCCGCGTGGCCGCGCCCTTCCAGGCCGACCCGCGCACGTGCATGCGGCGGTAGTCCCGGACAGGCTGGAAGAACAGGCGCAGCACGCGCCGCTCCTCCCACTGGAGCGGGAAGTTCTCGAGCGTTTCGTAGATCTCGTCCACCTGGCGGTCGATCTGCGCGTAGCGGACCGCCTCGGCCTTGGGGAAGCCCAGGAGCACGCCCAGCGGGGCCGGATGGCGCCAGTCGAGGTTGTTGGCGTTGAACCGCAGGAGTTTCCGGAACAGGCCGGGCAGCTGAGCGGCCAGTTCCGCGTCGGTCAGCGCGTTTTCCCCGGCCAGGGGCCGCGCGAAGAAAGCGGAATACAGTTCCGGATTGTTCCGCACCAGGCGCGCCAGGGCATCCGCGTGGTAGATCACCACGCCCCGTTCCGGCCTGCGGACCATGCGTGCCTCCGGGCCGAACAGCCCGGCCTTGAACATGGCTTCCAAGAGGCCGGTCTCCACGGACACGAGCAGGGCCGGTTTAAGGCCGAGCAGGAAAGCGCGGACATTGCCCGCCTCGGAACCCCACAGCAGGTAATTGCGGACCGCCGGGGTGGGAGCGGTCTCGATCAGGGACCGGTAGTAGCCCACCGGGTCCGCGGCCAGCAAGGCCAGGTCAGGGCGCCAGCCTTGCATCTGCCTGGGATAGGGGTTGGGCGAGAGCGTATCCCGCAGCCGCAGCAGCCGGGCCTCGATCCAGCTCAGCCAGCCGGTCACCCGGTCCTGCATGGGTCTGGAGAACAGGGAGAGCAGACGGCCGGCAGGCAGGGACCTCCGCGTGACGGCGGTCTCGACCTTCGGTCCGCGAAGGTTCGCCAGGAAGGAGGCGGCCGCGTTGACCCCCGCGTGCACGGCCATGGCTCCGAACATCATCCCCCACCAGGCTAGCGGGGTGAAGGCCAGGGAAAGATTGAGCAGGGTGATCGCGAGCGCCGGGACCCAGACCCGGACCGGCGGCGCGCGCAGGCCCCGGCCGTCCACGAAATGGAGCGGGAGGAAGACCGCGCCCCACGAAAGCACCCAGCCGACCTGGAAGCCGTGCGAGAGCAGGAGGTCGAAACTGCCGGTCGCCAGGAACGCGGCCACGCTGATCAGGCCCAGGAGCGCGCCGCCAGCCGCGTAGGCCAACTGATTCTCCACCAGCCAGCTCAGGCCGAGGTCATAGATGCGCCGCGCCCAGGCCACGGACACGCCCTGCTTGGCCGCGAGCCATCTGACCAGGGGTTCCCGGGTCAAGGCCCAAAGGCCGCCGGCCCCGGAACGCTGGCCAGCCGCTTCGCGCACGGGCGCGATCGCGGCCTCGTAGCGGCTGACCAGTTCATCTGAACGGGGTCCTAAGCTCAGCACCCCGAGCACCTGGCGCAGGACCTTCCGCTTCTCCTCCAGCGGCGCGGGCGATTCCAGGAGCAAGAGCGCATCGCTGGCGATCTGCCAGGAGCGCGGTTCATTGCGCAGCCACTCGCCGGCCAGGGCCGCGCGCAGGACCCCGGGGATGGCCGCCGCGCCCTCCGGTTCTCTGAGCAGGTATTCCTGGCGTTTCCCGCCCAGGGTGATCACCACGCTTTGGTTCAAGGCCAGGGAGACGGCCACCACGTACAGCATCATGATCTTTTCCGTGTCCTCGCCCATCCACAGCATATACAGCATGGTCAGGAGCGTGTCGGTATTGAGCCGGCCCTCGGCTGTGACCGCGCTGGTGATGAGCCGGACGAACTCCGGATTGTTCACTTGTTTCTGGATCTCGGCCTTGTGCTGGGGACTGCGCACCAGGGCCAGCGCGAAATACAAACTGGCCCGGGTCAGGGGATCCGCGTGGTCGCAGAGCGCCTTCAATCCCGCCACGGTCTGCGCCTTGCTCCGCAGGGCCGCGTCCCAGAGCATGGCCAGCTGGAAGATGACAGCCAGCCGTTCGTTGAACGCCAGGGCCGGTTCCTCCAAACGCCGGATCAGTTCCGGCACATCGGTGCGGTCCAGGTAGGGTTCGAGTTCCTGCCGCACGGTGAAGGGCGAGAGCGTGACCTCGCTCAGGCTGGACGCGGCCTCGAAGAACCGCGCGATCTTCGGGTCCACGTTGCGGAAGGAGCGGTCGGCGTAAATGGTCTCGGACAGGGCGTCCAGGAACCGGCTCATCTCCGCGTCCATGGCCGGGCTCAGGCCGGCCACGTCCTCGTGGGCCAGATAATATTGATGCAAGCGGGAGAACCACAGGGCCAGGCGGCCCATCTCAGCCTCGGGCAAGTTCTCCACCAGCTTGCGGGTCAGGCGGAGATTCGGCCGCAGGAACAAGTAGCCCACGACCTCGGCCGGCAACCCGATCCGGCCCTGGGCCAGGGTCTCGTCCGGTTCCAGAGTGAACATGAGGTCCGTAAAGAACCCGAAATCGCGGTTGAGGATGTCGCTGGCCATCCCCAACGACTGGTCGTAATACGCGCGCAGGTCCGCGACCGGCACTGCGCCGGACCGCGAGCGTTCGAAAGCCGTTCGCAGGGAGCGCAGCAGGTCCGAGTCGTAGCCCGCGCCTTGGGCCGCGTGGCCGCCCAGTTCCTGGTCCACCAGATATTTGCGCTCGCGCTCCAGATAGGCGGTCAGGACCGGGAGCGGACCGGTCCAGGATCTGAGCATGAAGCGCCGCAGCGTGCCCCGTAGCTCCGGCCTTGCCTCCAGGGCTTTGCGGTCCTTCCAGAGGTTCGCCAGCGCGCCGGGGAACGTTTCCGCGAGCGCGGCCAGGGCCGGCAGGGCTTCGGGCTCCGGCGCGGCCGCGAGCCTCGGGAACGCGTCAGCGAGAAGATTTTGCGTGAAGAAATCCCAGGTGCGGGGCGAGACCGACTGCGCCCGGTGGAGCGCGCGGTAGTACGCGGCCAGGCTGACCCCGGGCGCGAACAGCTGGGCCCGTAATTGTTTGGCCGCGGCCTCGCGCGCGGCCTTCTCCGGCCCCTTGGCCTTGCGCGCCTGCTCGCGCACGTCATGCAGTTCCGTGATGATCCGGCTGAGGTAGCCGACAGGGTCTTGGCGGCTGGCCAGGGCGCGGAGTAAATCCGCGGCCTGCGCCGGGGCCAGGGCCTGCAGGGGCTCGGCCCACTCGGAGACCAGGACCAGGTCCAGGTTTTGGGCCAGCCCGGCGTTGACGGCCGCGCTCAATTGCCCGACCCAGGACGCAAAGCGTTCCGAGGCGCGCAGGTCCGGCGCGGCCTGGAAAATCTCGGAGAGTTCCGCCAGCAGGCTGCCCACGGTCTCCAGCGCTTCAGGACCTTGTTCCCCCGCCCAGACCAGCAGGCGGTCCAGGGCCTTGCGCTGCAGTTCCGCCAGGCCGGCATTGGCCGGCTCCTGTTGCACAGCCTGCCGCAGGTCCTGCCAGGCTTCCAGCGCTTGGCCCGCGCCCAGCGCCCGGTCGAACCGGCGCTCCACGTCCACGGCGCGCTGTTGCGCGGCGGCCTGTTCGACCTCCACGCGGGTCAGCGCAATGGCTTCGGCGTACAGCCCGTTGGCCTGGTCAGAATACGTTTTGGCCCGGTCCAGCAGGTTCAGGGCCTTGGCCAGGTCGCTGGCGCGGCCTGAGCCCTGCAGGCTTTCGACGGTCTCCAGCAGGTTGCGGATGCGTTTGGCGTCCGCGGCTTCTTCGATGGCTGCCAGCAGTTCCCGGGCGTACGCGGCCGCGTCGGCCAGTCCGGGGACCTCCGCGAGAACAGACTCAGCCGTTTCCCGCGCCGCGGTCAGGCGGTCCAGCGCCAGCAGACGGCGCGCCAGGTCCAGGCGCTCGCCGGGCATGCTCCACACGTCGGCGTTGGCCAGGTCGCCGGGAAATTGAGCGGCCAGCCCGCGGTACACCGTTTCAGCTTCGCGCAGTTGCCCCTGGCCGGCCAGGGCTTCGGCGCGGTCCAATTCCAGTTCGATCGCGTCCACCAGCGCGGCCCGGCGGCCGGCTTCGGCATTTTCCGGATCGAGCGCCAGGACCTCCTGCACCCGGTCCCAGGTGGTCTGCAGATCGCCGGCCTTAAGAGCGGCCTCTGCCGCCGCGAGTTTTTCCGCAATGGTCTGCTGCCGCGCTTGTTCCGCGGCACGCTGCCGGGCTTGCGGGTCAGGCGCGGCGGGCTTCTTCGCCTGGACAGGCGCCGCGGGTTTCACCGGAGCGGGAGCCTGCGCCCGCGCCTGGGCCGCGGCCTGTTCCGCCTCGATGCGGTCCGCGAATTCCTCCAAGCTGGCGCGGGACCGCAGCAGCCGCAGCATGGCCGGCATCTCCTCCGCGCTTACGAAGAGCATGAGCGACCCCATGGCCACATGGGGTCCCTGCTCGCGCCAGATCAACGTCAGCGCGTCCAGGAGCAGGTCCCTGAGCCGCCGGCCTTCGGGGCGCGAAAGGTCCGCGGCCTTCCAGGCGCGCCAGAAGGCCTCGGGTTCCGTGAAGAGCGCGTCCACCACGGCCCGGGAATTGGTTAGGACCAGACCCGGCGCTTCGGCCTGTCCCACCGCTTCGGTCAGCAATTGGGACAGCAGGTGGCGCAGACGCGTCTGCAGCTGTTTGGCCGCGGCCTTCTGCCTGGCCTTGGCGGCGCTGGCGCCGGCCGCGATCTCGGCCATGGCCCGCTGGCCGCGGCTGTCCAGCTGGATCTCCTGCAGGGCGGCCTGAACGCCCGGTTCCCGCAGCCTGGCCTGGGTGGACGGGTCAGCCAGCAGGCGCCGCGCCAGGTCCGGATCGAGCAATAAATTGGTCAGGAGGCCGCGCACCCACTCGCGGCTGCGGGCGTCCGGTCCGGCGGTATCGCCCTGGTCGCGTTCGCACGCTTCCGCGGAGACCGCTTCGCCCTGGTCCTCCGCGAAGCGGCGCAGGCGTTCCAGCAAGCCCGCATCGTGCCGGATCACGTCATGTCCCGCGTAGGGCGCGAGGATATGTTCCATCTCTTCGAGCAGGAGGCGCGAAAGGTCGAGGTCGCTCGCTCCATCCCGCAGGAGCAGCCGTTCGCCCAGCCAGACAGCCCAGTCGCCCGGGCGCGAGAGGCTGACCCGCGCATGGGCCAGCGGTCCGTCCTGGTACAAGGACGCCCGGTCCGCCACCACGAGCACCTCGGTGTTCCTGGCCAGGGTGACCAGCGTGTCCCGGACCTGCTCCGGGGTCCGGCCCAGATACGCGGCCAGTCCTGAGACATCCACATATTCCGCGGCCTGGCGCAGGGGCCCGCCTGGCCGCAGCAAGGCGCGCAGGCGCTCGGCCGCGAGCCGGGCGTAGACCAACTGGTGGATCAGGCCCAAGACCCAATGCGGGAGATTCCAGGTGTAGTTCCACAGCACGCGCCACGCGCTGGCGAACGGCCGGCCGCGGAACCATTCGGTGCGGTAGGCGCCCTGGGCGTTGACCCGGTACACCTGGCCCAGGCCGATGGCTTTTGCCAGGTTCCGGTTGCGCGCGGCGTGCAGCGCGGATAGCGCCGCCGTGCGCTGGAACTGCGCCGGGGCCGCGCCCTGCACGTACTGGCGGGGCTGGACCGCGTCCAGCGGCAGGGTGACCCTGACCGTGGTGCGGTAACCCGGGTACGCCCGCGTGAAGAACTCCAGTTTGCCGCCACGCATCTGCACCAGCAGCTGGGTCCAGGGCAGCCCCAATCCCCGGTTGTCCGCCAGCTCCTGCTGCGCCTCGGCGCTCAGCGGAACCGGTTCGTCCTCAGGCGCCACGGAGAAGCTGCCCGGCACGCGCGTCACGCTCCGCACGCCCAGGCCGTTGTCCGAGATCTCGATCCGCCATTCCCCGGAGCGGCGTTCCACCCGGAAGCCCACGGGCAGCGCCGCTTTGCCAGCCAGGAGCTGGGAATCGAACGCATTCTTTAAAAGTTCCAGCAGGACGAACTGCAGCGGCTGCTCCACGGAAGACCGCCGCGCCTCGTTCTCGCCCAACTCCCCGCCCTCGTCCCGCGCGTACAGCCGGCGCTCCTCGACCACGCGGTCCAGCAGGAGCAGGTCCGCCGCCGAGAGATCGCCGACCGCCGGGATGGCCGCCCACTCGAGGCCCAGCTCGCCCAAGACCCGCGTGATGCCGCCGCGGATCACGGTCCGTTCGAACCGGAACCCGGGTTCCGCGCCTGGAGCGCGGGCCGCCGGCGTCCCGCGCCCGGCGAAGATCCGCGCCAGCAGGGACCGCGGGGCCGAGGTGTACACGTAGACGCCTTCGGGGTTCTCCTCGGGCGCGATCAGGTGCCCGAACGACAGGTTGAACTTGCCGGCCAGGCCCAGCCAGGCGCGGGTCATAGTCGCGGGCAGATACGCGGCCTCCTGCCCTTCGCCCTGCAGGGAGCGATCGGTCACGATGGCGGAATTGGCGGACAGGTGCCTTTCGAAATAGGCCGCAAAACGCCGGCCCAGGACCGGGTCCTTCATCAGCGAGGTGATGCCCTTGATGAGCAGATGGGTGACAGGTCCTTTCTGGACCTCGGCCGCGAAGGCGCGCGGATAGGCCGCGGGGTCCAGCGCGTTGCCGTAGAACACCTTGAGCGTGCGCCGCTGGTTCTTGCGGGACAGGGGATGGACCCAGGTGAACGTGATCTCGAAATTGCCGCGGTCCGCCCCCAGGGAGCGCACCTGGATGTTTTGCGCGTTCATGCGCTCGAGTTCCATCCGGATCGCCTGTTCCGTGCCGATCGCGTCCACCTGCGGGGTGGCGATGTTGGTCGCGGTGGACTTCGCGAACAAGTACGCCACCTGGCGACGCGCCTGTTCACTTTCCGGGGCCAGGCCCTGGCGGGGTGAGAGGCTGAGGAAGAGCAGTTCCCGGGCGTTGGTCGTGAGCAGGGCGGTGCTGATGTCGCCCCCCGAGCCAAGATAGACGGCGCGGGCGCCCGATTGGTCCTTGGACTGCAAGCCCTGAAAAATGGCAAGCGTGAACCGCGCGTACTTGGCGGAGAGGAGGTAATCCAGCACCAGCCGGTTGGCGGCCCGGACCCGGCCCCAGCGCGGCTGTCCCTTCACCTGAACCGCCAGACCGGCCCGCGCCATTGCCAGCGCGGCCGGGGTGGCGCCCAGCGCGGCGCCGAGCCGGCTCTCGACCTCGCGCGCGAAACGTTCGGCGGCCCGCGCGGAAAGACCCTGTTCGCGGGCCTTGGCCAAGGCCAGATAATGGGCGAACACCAGCCGCCTGGCGTTGGTCTCGTCTTTTCTTTCGGGATTTTTAATGACCGCGTAGAGCTTGGAAAAATCAACCCGCAGGGACACGCGGCCAGCCTGCGAATCCACGCGGATGAACTCCGCGCCCGGCAGCAGGCCCGGCGCGACCGGGATGCCAGCCACCACCCTTCCCTGTTCCAGCATCCGGACCAGGTCGCCATACGACAAGCCCATGACCGACGCGCGCACCTCGTCCGTTAGATCAGCGGCCCCGGTCGGGCCTTGCGTCATGCGCAGGCCGGGCGGCGCGCGCAGGTTCCACTGCCAGTGCGCCACGGTGCTTACCAGCACGCCCACGAGCGGAGCGACCAGCAACGCGCCGGCCAGCGCCGGCCCGCTCAGGAATGCAAAAGCAGCACCTGCCAGCAGCAGGGCCGTCCCGATCGCCACGGCGTTGAACAACAGCACCGCCCGCGTCCGGTTCACCCACTGCACGCGTTCCCGGTTCTCATGCCCGGCCACGAACTCCACCTGCGCCCAGCCCAGCCCGAACACCAGCAGGGGCGCGAGCACGGCCAGCGCCAAGGGATTGACCGCGGTCAGATAGGTCAGGGCCAACAGGCCCGCGCCGGCCATTGCCGGCAGCAGCCGCCCCTGCCGCAGCGCCTGCCACACGGTGCGCAGGCGCGCGTCCGTGCGGATGGCGGCGAACGCGGCGATGTTCCGGCCCGAAGTGCCGATCCCGAGCTCCTCCACCAAGGCCATGCCCCACGCGCCCAGCCGGCGCACCAGGACGGCCGCGAACCCCCGGGCCCGCTGGTCGGCCAGGGCCGCGGTCGAGGGCAGGCTCAGCTGGCCGGACGCCGCTTTCGGGGCGGACGCGATCCGATAGATCACCCCTCTGCGATTTTCACCTAAGTGCGAGCCGTTGACGGAGAGATGCGCGATCTCGGCTTGCGGGTCCTCGGCGATCGTCAGACCGCGCTCCGAAGACAGGGCTTTCAGGGTCTCGTCCAAATAATAGAACTCCATGAGGTCCGGCACCATGGACGCAAGTTCTTCCCTGATCTCCTGGGCGCTGGGCGCGTAGAGATCATTGATCAACAGTCGGCCGCCTCGGGGGTCCAGCAGGGAAAGCGCTTGTTCGAGCAACGGGCCATTGTCCCTCACCCAGGCGTTTTGCATGGCGTCGAACAACTGATTGCGGCGTTCCCCGGTCGGTTGGAAAGCGAACATGAACATCGCGAGCATTTCCTGGTCACGCCGGGTCTCCTGGTCCTCGCTCGGTTTAATGACCGCGAAGATCGATATATCGTCGAACTGCCGGCCGGCCAGTTCCTGATAGTCCGTGGTCAGGAGGATCTGGTCCCGGACCCCGAAGAATTCGTAAAGGCGATTTTGGCTCGCCGTGACCGCGGGATTGATGTCGACGACCGAGACGTCCAGGCCGAGTTTCGCCAGGAGCACTGGCAGCATGTCGTATTCACCAGGCCCGATCACCAGGAACCTGCGCCCAGGGGTCAGGTCCAGACCTGCCAGCTCCCGAAGGATGAACGGTTCCCAGGAAGCATAGGCCTGTCGGCCGAAGAACATGTCAAAATAGAACTTATTTTTAGCTGCGACATCCTTCAGTGCTTGGAGGGCGGCCTTGATCTCATTCTCCCCGATCGCTCGGCCTTGCGCCCTGGCTTGGACCGGGCCTCGTCCCACTTTCATCTGCAGGTCGGGCGGCGCGCGCAGGTTCCACTGCCAGTGCGCCACGGTGCTTACCAGCACGCCCACGAGCGGAGCGACCAGCAACGCGCCGGCCAGCGCCGGCCCGCTCAGGAATGCAAAAGCAGCACCTGCCAGCAGCAGGGCCGTCCCGATCGCCACGGCGTTGAACAACAGCACCGCCCGCGTCCGGTTCACCCACTGCACGCGTTCCCGGTTCTCATGCCCGGCCACGAACTCCACCTGCGCCCAGCCCAGCCCGAACACCAGCAGGGGCGCGAGCACGGCCAGCGCCAAGGGATTGACCGCGGTCAGATAGGTCAGGGCCAACAGGCCCACGCCGGCCATTGCCGGCAGCAGCCGCCCCTGCCTGAGCGCCTCTCCGATGCCGCGCAAGCGCACGTCCGTGCGCGCCGCGGCGAAGCCGGCGATGTTCTGGCGCGAGGCGCCAAGGCCGAGCTCCTCGACCAGGGCCATGCCCTGCTCGCCGAGCCGTTGCACCAGGCGGGCCGCCAATCCCCGGGCCCGCTGGTCAGCCAGCGCTTCGGTCGAGGGTAGGGTCAGGGGGACAAGCTCCGCCTGCGGCTGCGTCAAGGCCGCCACGCCCGGAACCGGCCGGGCCTCCTCTTTCCAATAAGGGATCTCGGATTGCCTGCGGAGCGGCGCACGCAGCGGCGCGGCCGCGGCCATAAGGTCTATTAAGATGTCTTCGGTTTCATCGGACAAACGCCGTTTGTTCAACGTGTAAAATTCCGCCGCCAGTTTGGCGGCCTGTTCGATGGTCCAGCCGGCCAGGGGCATCTCGTACCAACTGCCGCCGACGTGCAGTTCGGCGGCCTGCGGTACCAGCCCTTCGTTGTGTTTTTGCATTCGCAGGAAAAAGACAGCGGAACCCCGCATGAAGATACTGTGGCCGGCCAGGAGATACCCGCCCTCTTCCAGGTCCTGGCCCATGGCGCGCAGGCTGTCCGCGATCCGGCCCGGATACTGGTAGAGCACGTTGAAGCAGAGTTTGATGGCGCTGGGCACCCCCTGCCCCCAGTCCGCCTCGACAATGGTCAGGCCGGTCCCAGGCGCCAGGTCCTGATAGGGTTCGCCGAGCAATGTGAACTGATCGGAGAGCAAGCCGGCGTTCGCTGGGTCGCGCAGCGTCTGAAAGGTCCGGTTAAAAGCCGAGCGCACCAAGAGATCTTTGACAGGTTGGCCATCGCGGGTGAAGACGTCAATGAGCTTTCCTTCGGGTCCGTAGAACGCATACCAACCCGAATCGTTGTTCCGCAGGACCCAGCGCGGCAGGCGGCCGGTCTTCTCCGCGCCCACCACCCGGTTACCGGGATTGACCTGTGCCGCCACCTCGGCCAAGCGCGCCGTGGTGGTGGCCGGCCAGCCTGGACCGACATCAGTGAGCACCACGCCCTGATTCAGCAGGCGGCGCGTGCCCGGGAATTGGACCAGCCATTCATGCACGCGGTTCAAACGGTTCTCGTAGGAATAGATCGGCGTCTTGGGCCCGCCAGTGAAAAGGTAGGCCGCACCGGATGCCAACAGGTAACCGACAAGGCCCAGGGACAGCCACAGGGCGGTCGGCTGCAAGGGCATGATCAAATTGATCGGCAGTAGCAGCAGCGCGGCGATCCAGATCCCGGGCCGCGCCAGGTATCCGCCGATCCAGCGCCGCAGGCTGGGCCTGCCCCTCTGCCCCGTGGTTTCGGTCGCGCCTTGCGTCATGCGTAGGCCAGGCGGCGCGCGCAGGTTCCACTGCCAGTGCACTGCCGTGCTCACCAGGACGCCCACCAGCGGAGCGGCCACCACGGCCCCGGCCAGGGCCGGACCGCTCAGGAACGACACCGCAGCACCTGCCAGGAGCAGGGCCGCGCCAATGGCCACGGCGTTGAACAGGAGCGTCGCGCGCATCCGGCTCACCCACTGCACGCGCTCCGTGTTCTCGTGCCCGGCCACGAACTCCACCTGCGCCCAGCCCAGCCCGAACACCAGCAGGGGCGCGAGCACGGCCAGCGCCAAGGGATTGACCGCGGTCAGATAGGTCAGGGCCAACAGGCCCGCGCCGGCCATTGCCGGCAGCAGCCGCCCCTGCCGCAGCGCCTGCCACACGGTGCGCAGGCGCGCGTCCGTGCGGATGGCGGCGAACGCGGCGATGTTCCGGCCCGAAGTGCCGATCCCGAGCTCCTCCACCAAGGCCATGCCCCACGCGCCCAGCCGGCGCACCAGGACGGCCGCGAACCCCCGGGCCCGCTGGTCGGCCAGGGCCGCGGTCGAGGGCAGGACGAGCGGCGCGGGCAGGGTTTTCGGGCCCGGTTTTACCGCTGGTTCGAAATGCCGCTGCAGCTGTTCGAGGATGCGGTCCAGTTTGGCCGACTGTTCCGGCGTCGCGCTCTGGCGGAACGTCTCGACGTTCCGCGCGGCCAGCTCCACCACTTCCGGGATCCGGTTCGCGGGGTAGGGCGTGATCTCCTGGATCAGCGCGCCGGCGATCCTCGATTCCGGCACGCGGTCGAGCAGCCACAGCAGCCGGTTCACGGTTTCGGCGGTGAGCTCACGGTCAGTCAGGAAGGGCCTTATCAAGAGGGTGCGCAGGCCGTAGGTGATCTGCCTCTCGGAGACCGGAAGCGCCAGGGCTTGGTCCAGGTAGCGTTCCGCCACGCCTGGGTCCGCGACCCAAAGTTTCTCCCAGTTATAACTGAAATCACCCAAACCCAGGTCGTTGACCATCGCGTCCAGACCCAGGTCCAGGTCCGCGCCCAGCACGCGGCCGGCCAGGTCCGGGCTGGATAACAGAAAATCGAGGGGAATCTCGGCGCGGGCCAGTATGCCCAGCAGCGCGGCCGGGTCCTGCTCTCCGATCCGCAGCAGCACGTCCAGCACCGGCCGCACATGCTCGCCGTTCGGACCCCGGAAAAGCACCGGCACGATCAAAGCCAGGAAATCCCCCAGCGCCGCGGGATCGGCCTCCGGGCTGATCCCGGCCGCGCGGAACAAACGGGACTGCTCCACCAAATTCCAGATCTGGACACGGGTACTCCCCAGGTCCGGATGCACCAGCAGAGCGTGCAGGAGATCATCGGAAGCCGCGTTCAGGAGGCGGCTGTAAGCGTCAAAATCGCGTTGCCGGACAAAACCGAACAGCTGTTCGACATCCTGCTGTCTGGACGCTGGCAGGGAGCGCCAGAATGCCTCGGCCAGGGCCGCCTGCTCTTGGGGATCGGCCGCGCTCAAGATCCGCCGGCCGGCATCGCGGATCTGCCAGGCGTCCTGCAGGACCTGGCGCGCCGGGACGTTCAGCCGCGCATCCTGGAGCAGACCTTCCAGGATCGCATCGCCCTGGTCCTGGTTCAGATGATAAAAGAGCCATTCCAGGGCCAACTGGCGCCCGCCGGGCCGGCTTACGACCAGTTCCACGGTCTTGCGCATCTGATCCGGGGCCGTGCCGGTCCAGATCGCGTAGAAATCCGTGTCCGCGGGCTGCCACATCTGCGCAACCTGTTCGGCCAGCGCCTGGGGATTGAGGTTCCCGGGCAGCAGGAGCGCCGCGATATCCCGGCCGGCCTGCGGATTGAGGCGGTACACGTCGCCCAGGAACACGCGGAGCGGGACCTTTTGCTCCACGCCCCGCTCCGGCCCCAGGCGGTTGAGAAGCCACGCGGCGAAAGCCGGGTCCTGCGCCAGGCTCACGCTCAGCGCCTTGGCGTCGCGTCCCCACAGGACGATCAGCTGGTCCCAGGTGGTCACGGCCAAGGCCAGGTAGTCCTTGCTCAAGGGCATGTTGAAGGCCGCCTGCTGGAGGGCGCCGAGCTTGGCCTCCTGCTCCCGGTCCTGGGCCATCCGGGTCAAGGCCTCGATCACGCCGCGCGCGTTTTCGTACCAGCCCTGGTCGGCCAGTTCCTGCGGAAGCACGACGTCGCGCACCCGCTGCTGCAGCCAGGCTTCGCCCATCAGGTCCGCGATCTCCGTCAGGACCGCGATATCGTGCTCCGCTTGGGCGTAGACCGTACGGTGGTCACGCGTGCTGAAAATGGCCAAGATCAAGCCGTTCACGAAACGGATCTGGCCGGTTTCGTCGCCCTGGAGCGACTGAAGCGCGGCCATCAGCAGGGCGGGTTCGGCGTCCAGGGCCCTGGCAATGACGTTCTGGCCCCGGACATCCAGAGCGAATTTCCAGAACAGCGGGTCTTGTTCCGCAGCCAGGAGCACCTCGGCCGGCCGCACGGTCTCCTGGGCGTTCATGGCCAGCAGCCGGTCGAACACCCGGGCCAAGGCAGCGCCGCAGGGATGCTGGCGCAGGACCTCGGGAAAGCGCTGGTGCAGCTGATAGATGCCGGTCAGGTAGTTCATCCAGTAGTCGGAGGAGGTATCCACCCAGGCCTGCCCCACATAGATAGGATACTGGTCCGCGAAATCCACCAGTTGCTGGCGCATCTCGGCCTCGACCAGCGCACGCTTGGCCGAGAAATCCGCGTCGAGCTGGCGCAGGCGCTCCGCGTCCAGCTTGGGCATGAAGTCCGGGCGTTCGGCAGCCACGGCCATGACCTGGTCCACCAGGACCGGGTCCGTGTACTGCCGGAACATGGCCTGGTCCTCGGAAGTCAAATGGGCGTACCAGGCCGCCATTTCGCCAAAGGAGCTGAAGGTGTTGGGATTGACCGCAAAAAGCTGGTCGAAATATTTTGCGAACGGGGTGTTCTGGATCAGCATCATGTCGCCGCTGATGGCGGTGAAAAAGTCCGCTTCGACCAGGTGGTAGTCCGCGTCATCCACTGCGGCCAGCCAACGCCGCAGGGGTTCGGCGTCCCCCGCATCTTGCAGCTGGACGAAGGCGTCCACGTCGTCGAGGAACTGGCGGTAGGCGCTGGCGTACTGTTGGCGGTCCCCGCGGGCGTAGCTGATGACGCCGTCGTCCCAGCGCAGGTCCGGCAGACCGGTCACGCCGAAGGGGCGGGTTCCGAAATACGTATGCCCCACCTCGTGGAAGTCGCTGCGTACCCCGCGCGACCAGGCCGCGTCAAAAGACTGGCCGATCATCACTTGCGGCCCGCCGCCGTAGAAACCCGGCTGGCCCACCATGCCCTGGACCCCGATGGACTCCAGCCACGCCCGGCCGGCTGCGGAAAGGTTGTAGATCCGCTCCCAGGCCGCGACGCGTTGGCGCGCCCACGCGTTCTGAGGTTCCCCGGCGACCTGGCTGGCGAGGTCGCTGAGCGCCAGGTCCAGCCGATACGCCCGCTCTTCGGGCGTGTCCCCGAAAACATTGAGGCGCAGGACCCCGTCGTTCCCGAGCTGGGCCCAGCGCATCATGACCTGCGGTTCCGAGACCGGCCCGATGCTCACCCGGCTGAGGTAAAGGCTGATCTCCAACGGCAATTCGGCCAGCACCTGACGGACCAGCCGCTCTTCTTCTGCCGTGGCGCCCAAGATCCGGATTTGCGCCTGAACGTTAAGCCGGACCGTGGTCGTGCCTGTCGGCACCAGCGCCGTGGGGAACCGTTCCCTGGGCAGGTTGGTGCGGATCGCCGGGCCGCCGGCCACGAACGAGAACGCCAGGGCCGCGAGTCCCAGGACCGCCGGCAGAATGGCGCGCAGGCGCACTGGACCCAGGGCGTTGGAACCGAAGCTCCGCGTGCCCACGGCCAGCACGGCCAGGAAAAGCATGCCCCCTGCCGTGCCGGCGATCCCCAGGGACAGCGGCAGGATGCCAAGGCTCGCCAGCAGCAGCGGAGCGGCGACGAACAGCCCCGCGGCCACGCCCACCATGGCGGGCAGGACCCGGTGGCGCAGCACCCAGAACGCGGTCCGGCCCAGCCCGGGCGGCAACAGGCGGCTGAACGCGGCTCCGGCTGTTTTCCACCAAGCAGGCATCTGCCTGGCCGCCAGCCAGTAGCGGTTCACGCCCGAATGCACGAGCACATTCAACGCCACACCGAAGACCACGGACCACAGGGACGGTCCGAACGCCAGCACGGGCAGGGCCATGACCCCGCCCAGGCCCAGCCCCAGGCTGTACAGACCCGCGCGGCTGAACGCGGTCCGGCGCGGATGGACCAGGGCGAACCCCAGGGCGGCAAAAATCCCCGCCAGCAGCAGGACCGGCGCGTGCAGCAAGACCGCGGCCAGAAACGGCGCGGCGAACACGGCTTCCCACGCAGGCGCGATCCAGCGCGGCTCGCCGAGATAATAGAGGGTGTTATGCAGGCGTTCCCGCCAGGTCCGCGCGCCGGGGATCTTCCCTTCCTGGTAATAGCGGAAAAAGATCGCGGCCAAGTTCCAGGCCGCTTCCACGCCGTCCTCGTCCAGCACCGCGACCGCCCGCCCCAACGAAAGTTCAAGCGCCTGCAGCACCGGGACCTTTGCCGCCGGCTGGACCTGGGCGCCTCGGTACATGCGGATGAAGCGTTTGACCAGCTGCGGCAGGTTCTCCTGTCTGAACGAAGCAATGCCCAGCACCGTGACCGCGGCTTCCACCATCTGGCCAGGATCGAATTGGACCCCCAGGACCTCCAGGCGGTTGCGGATGAAACGCTGCTGGGCCCGGGCGCCCTGGTGGGCCTCCCGCGAATGATATTGATCCGCTTCCACGGCCCGCGCATGTTCCTCATACCGGAGGATCCCCTCGAACTCCTCGGTGTTCACGCCCCGGTAGCGCCGTCCCAGCCCCGCGCCCAGATAGTCGGCCAGCAGTTCATGGACCACCGCGGCGGTCAGAGTGTCGGACGCGTAGTTCAGGCGGCTCTGGCTGAGGAGATCGTGCATGAGTTCGTGGTTCAAAACCCAGACCAGGAAGGCCGAGGGGTTTTGCGCCTGCTGCACCAGCCGGCCTCCCAGCCTGAAGGCGGCGTTGGCGTTCCGGTAGGCGGACTGGACATACCCGCCCGTGATCCGCCGGGCGATGGCCTTGGCCCCGCCCAGGCTCCGGAACAGTTCGGCGTGAATCTGGAGCGTGTCCAGCCACACGGCCGTGGCATAGACCCGCGCTTCCTCGTTCCGCAGCCAGGGGTCGGCGAACAGGTCCCGGCCGCGCAGCGGTTCGTCAATGAGCTGTTGCAGAATGTCATGGACGTCCCGCCCGCCCGGGCCGTAGAGCGCGGCGCTCAGGGCGTCGAATTCGGCGCGGTTGTTCTCATCCCAGTGCTTCGCGGCATACAGTTGGAAGGCATACAGCCTCAGGCGCAGGTCCAGACTCCGGTCGCGGACCAGTTCCCTCAGCAGGTCCGGCCGGTCTTCATGGCGGTTGATCACCAGGTATCCCGTGCGTTCCTGGAAAGCATCGGTCTCGTTGCGCAGGACCCGGAGGATGGCCTTGGATGGCGCGTCCGCTTTCAGGGCGTCCATCAGGACCAAGGCCTTGGGACTGTTGCGGGGCAGATCCGGTTCGAGGCGCGGCAGGAAGAAATTCACGGCTTCCCGCGCGCCGCCGGACAGGAACGATGCTAGCGCGGCGGCGGCCTCGGCGGCCACGTCCAGGCTCCAGGTGTCGTTGGCAGCCACCCGGGCCAGATAGTCCAACACGCGCGCTTCGTACCCAGGATACCTGGCCACCTCTTTCAAGATCCGCAAGCGGTCATGGTATTCGTCCAGCAGAAAATCAACCAGCGGCTGGTCCGGCTCCACGCGGGCCGCCTCCCGCCGGACCCGGGACGCAAAGGCGTCGGATGAACCCGGTTCGGTGACCCAATTGAAAAGCAGGTCGGCCTGATCAGGGCCGGCCCAGGCGCTGAGGCCCGCGACCTGCGTGAGCAGGGCGCCGCGCAGGGCCGCGTCGGTGTTCTGCTGGTAGAATTCGAGGAACCGGGGCAGCTGCCCGGCCAGGGCTTCCCGCTGCTCCGCCGACCAGCCGTTCGCCAGCCGGTGCCACACCTGTTCCATCTGCTTGAGCAGGGCGTCTTGCTCCGCCCCGTCCGCCAAGCCGCGGTAGGTCCGGACAAAATGCGCCAGCAGGTCCGGATACGCCCCCGCGTCTTCGTTCCAGTGCTCGGACAGAAGGGTCAGCAGGGTGGAACGGTAGCCCGGATCGTCCGCCGCATCCAGTTCCTTCATGAGCGACTGGCTCAAAGGCGACCGGTAGCGCATGAACAGTTCCAGGTAAAGCAGGCGGGTCCAGGCGCGTTTCGCGGCCGGAACCAGCGCCGCGGGCGAACGCAGGACTCCCAGCATGCTGGCGCTGGCCGCGGCGAGGCTTTGCGCGTCCAGGCTGCTGTGATGGATGAGCGGAGCCCAGCGTTGTTTGAGCCGCTCCAGCAGCGCCGGGTCGCCCTGGGGCGAAAACACACGCTCGACCGCGCGCATGAAGACGTCGTTCACGATCGCGCGGTTTGCCGCCGACCGGCCGAAGAAGTTCAAAAGCAGGTACAGGTCGTTCCCGCCGTTGGCGTCATCCGGAGCGTCCAGTAGTTCTTCCAGAAGCCTGGCGGTAACCACGTCCGCCCGGAATCGCGCGAGCCCGCTGAGCAGGGCCGTGGCTTCCTGCTGGAAGGCCAGTTCCTCGGCCGAATTGCCGAGGCTGCCGTACGCCGCGCAGATCTGCAAAACCGCCTGCACCCGCTGCCGGACAAGCTGGTCCTGCAAGCCGCGATCCTTCCCCGCCCAGCCGGTCCGCAAGGCTCCCAGGACCGCTTCGGCGTCAGCCGGGGTCAAGGCCGCGACCGCGGCCAGAAAGTGGCGGAACTGTTCCTGCCGGGCCTGCTCACCGCTAAACGTCGTGTTCTCCCCGTTCCAGATCGTGACCAGCACTTCGCGGTCATGCGAAAAGCGCAGCCGTCCCTCGCCGGTCTCCAGCGCCAGTACCTTGGCCGCCCGCTCGACCGGCTCGGCCGACGGCGTGCCCGCGACCGCCAGGGCCAGCTCGGCCAGCTCCACCTCAAACCATTGCCTGCCGCCCAGAACCCCGGGCCAGGTGGCCGGCGTGATCGCCTGCACAGGCCCCAGGTTCCGGACCCGGGTCAGCGCCGCGCGCGCAACATTCACGGCCCGCCGGCCCCAGGCCGCGAATCCCGGGGAAGGCGGCGTTTGCAGCTTCTTCTCCACGGCCTCGGCCTGGGCGGGTTCCACCAGCGCAACGGTCTCATTCTGGAACTCGGCCAGGCGCACGGTCTGGTCTTGCGACAGAGGCAGGCGCTGGGTCTTGCGGCTGACCACGGCCAGCATCGGCTCATTGGCCGGTGAGAGCACGGGCACGCTGAGCACGCGGTTGGGGTGGACCGCGATGCCTTCGGTCTGGACCCGGACCTCCGGATTGCGTGCCGGGTAGGCGTCCAGGGTCTCGGCCACCTTCCGCGCCAGGTCCCCATCGCGTGTTTGGCGGCGGAAATAGTAGTACGCGACCGTGCGCAGTTCCAAGAACAGTTCCACCAAACGGGCGAAGAGCCGCTCCCGGGCGTTGAGGTCAACCGCCTCATTGGGGATCCGGTCCGGATCGCCCTTGGGCAGGTACGGCTCCAGCGAGAAGAATGTCTGGTCCTGGGCCAGCAATTTATCCAGAGGCGTGGCCTGGTTCTTGAGCAGGGAGAAATAGGGATTGATCAGGTCCTGTTGGGTGAGGCGGGGTTTGATCTCGAGGTAGGACACGCCGCTGGCCTTGAGTTCATCCAGCAGGTGCTGGGTATGGAACCCTCCGGTCACGAGCACGGCGATCGGCTGGCCCTGGGCCTCCATGCGCGCCAGCAGATTCCGGGCGAAATGAACGCTGCGCTGGTCCGCGACCGCATAAAAGTCCTCGGCCGCGTTCAGGTAGCCTTCCAGCACGAACAGTTCCGGGTCAATCTCCAGCTCGCCCGCCGGGTCATGGCCGCGCAGCCATTCGATGAACACCGGCACGCGGAAGGATTCACGCTCGGCCCGGAACCACGCCACATCGTCCGGGCTGGCCGAGAGGCTGAGCATGCGCTCCACCACGGCCAAGCGCCGGAGCTGTTGGTCCAGTTCCCGTTCAACCGGCGTCAGGTAATATCCCTCGCGCAGCGCCGCTTCCAGCCGGTCCAGTTCCTGGAACAACCCGTCCGCCTCGACCTCGGGACCCTGCCGCAGATAGGCCCGCACATGCGCAAAGGGCTCCAGGCTCAGGCCCCGGCGTCCGGCCTGGCGGCCCAGCCAGCGTGCGTGCTGTTTGGCGCTGGTTTGCCCGCGCTGGAAAGCCGCGCACTGCTGGTCGAAGCGCAGCAGGGCCGGCGGGTAGAGCCGCGGCTTCAGCGCCGCGAACAGATCGCGCAGGTCGTAGCTATATCCCTGCCCTTCCTCGCGCAGAATGAAATCCACGGTCTTGCGGTTGCGCGCGTACAGCGCTTGGGTCTCCACGCCTTCCAGGTGGACCGGATCGGCCGCGGTGGCCGCGTAATATTCAGCGCCGGACAGCCGGCCCTGCCGCACGAAATAATCCGCGACTTCCTCCCGCACATCGGCGAGCGGAAACGTGCGCAGTTTGGTCGTGTTGAGCGGGCGGTCCGTGCCTTCCACGGCCACGAACCGCAGCCCGTGCCGTTCGGCCAGCAGGCGGATCATGCGGGCGATATTCATTTGCACTTCGTAATTGCAATGCAGGTCCTGCAGGTGGATGACCAGGCGGTCGCCGCCAGCGTGGCTTTCCTGAACGGTCCCCCATTTTTTGGGAATTTCCAGCATCCTGCCTTGGAACAGAAAAGGCGTTTCGCCGGCCGCATAGACCGCCGGGTCGAACGCCCACGTCAGCAGCGGCGCGAGGAAAACCAAGCATAAGGCGAGCGACAAACTTTTCACCCATAAAGCGATTCCGGGCTCGCGCCAAAAACCGATCAGCATACCGTCCCCTCTTCTGCGGAAGCTTCCTGTCAGGGAATTTATTCCCCGAAGGGGATTTCTAATCTGATTTTTCTCTTTAGATATGAAGTATAACACAGAAAAACCAAGCCTACAATTGGCAGAGACAATAAAATTGTTGATTTTAAAAGATAAAAATGAGCATGATTCATTTCAGAACGTTATTTAGGGTTGAATTTAAAAGATTTTTAAATGGTTTTTTAAGAAGAAAGGAAGGCCAGATAGAAATCGCGCACTCTGTGCGAGCACAGAGCCAATTCAGCTAAAAACCGTTCGGCTTTAGCCTGCGGCCCCAGCATGCGCTTGGCCAGCGCATTCACTTCCCCCGACTCTTCGGGGAGGATGTGGATCTGCTGGTCCTCGAGAATCTGCAAATAATGTTCCACCCGGCGCAGGAAGATATAATCCTCCCTCACCCTCTCGGTGGTCTGGGCATCCAGGCATCCTGCCTGTTCCAAAAGGCGCAGAGCCCGCAGCGTGTTCCCGTCCAGCACCTGCGGGGTTTGTCCGGCGTGGATGAGCTGAAGTCCCTGAACCGCGAACTCGATGTCCCGCAATCCGCCCAGTCCGCTTTTAACGTCCCGGATTGCGCCGTCATTCTGCTGCAGGGCCTGCTGCCGCATCTCGGCGATGGATTTTTTCACTTCCGCGGCGGAACGCGGCGCCAGCAGCAGTTCGCGCACCTGGCCGCAAAACCGCGCGCCGAATTCCAGATTGCCGGCCACGGGCCGCAGCTTCAAGAGGGCCTGCACCTCGCCGAGCGCGGCGGTCCGCCCGTAGTACTGCAGGAGGCTGGCGGCGGACGCCACCAGTTCCCCGGAAACGCCGTACGGCCTCAGGCGGAAATCCACCCGGTAAGCGTAGCCTTCTTCCGTGTACTGCTGGAGCGAAGCGCGCACCCCTTCCAGCGCCGCGGCGAAGGGATCCGGCGCGTTGGCCGCGAGCAGGCGCTGGCGCTCCTCGGCGCCGGCGTCCGTGCACACGCCCAGCAGGTCAATGTCCGAACTGTAGTTCAGCTCCTCGCCGCCCAGTTTGCCCAGGGCCAGCACGCAGAACTCGCCTGTCAGGTCCGGCGAACCGGAAGCCGCGGGAACGCGCCAGGCGTGATCCAGGACTTCTTGCGTCAGGGCCTCGGCCAGACGGCTCAAATCCAGCGTCACCTGCTCCAGCGGCGCGTGCAATCCCAGATCGCGCGTGCCGATGCGCAGAATTTCACGCCGGCGGTAGCGCCGCAGGCGGTTGAGCCATTCCGTTTCCCCGCCGTCCCGGGAACACAGCAGCGCGAGCTCCTGCCGGTGTTCCTCCACGGTGCGCACCGCTTGCAGCCGCTTGGGGTCAATCGCCGCGTCTAAAAACTCCGGGTTGCGCGCCAGGCTGTCCGCCAGGAACTGGCTGCTGGCGAAAAGGCCCAGCAGCAGCTCCAGGCGTTTGGGCTGGAAGCGCAGCTGTTCGAAATGGGCCGCGGCATCGGGCAGGCGCCCCACGAAATGCTCCCAGTTGTTCAGGGCCATGTCCGGATCCGGCTGGCGCTGCACAAAGTCACAGGCCAGGATGGCCAGGCGCAGGAACTGCTCGCGCCGCCGTTCCTCCCCGCCCGCCAGCTTCCGCAGGTTCACGTAAGCGCGCGCCGGGTCCTGGAAACCCGCGGCGGAGAGGATGCGCTGCTGCATCTCGGCCGGCGCTTCGGCCAGCAGAATCAGATCCGCCACCGTGGCCGCCTCCCGGCCGGGCAGGGCGCCCGGGCCGAAGTGGCGGTCCACGAAAGCGCGCACCGCCGCGGTACGGGCCTCGAACTCCAGGCGGAGCTGCTGACCGGGGTCCAGGTCCACCTGTTGCACGTACCCCAGCCGCCGCGCCAGGTGCCGGTATTCGTCCGAACCGGCCGGCGGCAAAAATAGATCGTCGGCCGAGCCGCGCAGCATGCGCAGGCCGTTGATCAGCTCCCGCAAGAACTGATAGGCCGCCACCAGGTCCTCGTACTCCCGCGCGGCCAGCACGCCGGCCTCCTTGAGACCGGCGAGCGCCTGATGGAGACGGGGCGTGCGCAGTTCGCGGTGATCGCGGCCGTAGATCACCTGCAGGATCTGGACGTCGTATTCCAAGTCCACCAGCGCGCCGGGGCTGAATTTGGCGTTCACCCGGCCGGGCCGGGTTTTTTCCGCCAGCTGCAGTTCCCGCATCTCGCGCAGGTCTTCCAAATTGATATAGCCGTGGGTTTCGTAAAGAAACTGATCGCGCACGCGTTCCAGCCGCTCGCCCAGTTCCGCGTCCCCGCCCAGGGCGCGCAAGCGCACCAGGGCCAGCCGCTCCAGCGCATGAGCGGGCCCGTGCGGACCGTAGTAATTGCAAAAAGTTTCCAGACTCGTGGCCAGCGGACCGTCCTGGCCGTAAGGCCGCAGACGCAGATCAATGTTGAAAATCCCTTCGCGCTTGGCGCGGATGAATTTGGTGGAGGCCAAGACCAGACGTTCGAAAAACTCCGAGTTGGAGATGGGGTCAGCCCCGTCCGTCTCGCCGTGGTCGCTGTACACGAACAGCAGCTCGATGTCCGAGGCGTAGCCAAGGGCCGCGCCGCCGAATTTCCCGAGACCCAGAATGGCCAGCGTGGCTTCCAGCCCCGCCACGGTGCGCGGTTTCCCGTGCCGCTGCGCCAGCGTGTCGTAATTCAGCCGGACCGCCGCGCGCGCCACGACCGTGGCCAAAAAAGTCAGGTACTCGGAGAGATGCCGGAAATCGGCTCCGGGCGTGAGAATGTGATCCAGGTCAATCAGGAAAATCTCCCGGTCCTTGAACTCGTTCAGGCGCCGGGCCTGGGTTCCCAGGTCCGGAGCGCCGGCCAGCGCCTGCTCCAGCCGCTCGGGCAGGGTTTCCAGGGCGTCGGCGAACCTCCGGCCTTCCACGTGCGGCGCCAGCATGGGCAGCAAGGTCTCGTACTGCAGCCGGATCATGTCTTCCCACAGAAAATCGCTGGTCCCCAGCAGGTGGGCCAGGTCGCCCAGCAGGCGGGGGCTGGATAAAAGCTCCAGCCAGTGCCCCTGCTCGGGCAGAGAGAGCACGTCGGCCACCAGTTTTTCAAAACGGGAGAGCGCGGCGAACGGGTCCGGGGCCTGGTGCAGGAAATGGGTGAACTGTTTGGTCAGGAGGACCGACAGGCGAACCTGGTCGAGCACGAGCGGGTCCGTGATCTGCCTGCCCTGGCTGTCCACGAAGTCAATCAGGTCCTCCACACGCCGGTCGTCCGTGCTGATGCGCACGTGTTCGATGGAGATGCCCTTGACCGACAGCGCGTTGCTGAGCGCATAGAGGAACGCCGGGGTGTCCTGGGAGACCACTTGCAGGCGCGTGAACGGGCCGCTGTCATTGTCCATGGCGATCCGCATGGGATACAGCACGGGCGCCTGCCGCCCTTCGAGCATTTCCAGCCGCCGGGCCACCAGCTCGTTCACGCGGTGCTTGGCCTCGGACCGGTCCGTCTCCCCGCCGCGTTCCAGCAGGGCCAGCACCTCGTGCAAGTGGCGGCGCAAATCCGCGGCCCAGCGCTCCAGGGGCAGGTCCGTATCCAGGGTGCCCGAGAAATGGTCCACGATCCTGCGGCGCAGCCAGGGATCCGTCGCCGGCCGCCTCTGCGCAGGAGCGCCGCGGCGGCGCGGCGGTGCGGCCGGCTCCTCCAGCCGGGCATAAGTATGGATGCCGCCGGAGAGTATATTGACGCCCAGCCCGGACAAAATGCCCGTGATCAGGGAAAATTCGCCCACATAGTCAAACGCGAGCACCGTGCAGGTCAGCCGCTGGTCTGGCAGGAAATCGAGCAAAACTTCCACCGGATGCTCGGGCGACAGGCGGGCCAGGGCTCGCACATGCGCGCCGATCACGGGCAGCTCAAAGCGGGCGAAGTAACGTTCGTCCAGGCGCTCCAGGTGGCCGGCCAGCAGGCGTTCGTCCACGCCCGGGCAGGCTGCGGCCAGGGCCTCCATCGTCGGCTTCATGCGCGCTTTCCCTTCTTCGGGCATGCCCACATCATACGACACCCGCCCTTCCAAATGAAGATGAAATCGATAGGTCGTTCTTTGGCTTCGCACCACAGGAGGAGGCAAAAAAACCTTCAGCTTGGCCGTCATTTCGGGGAAACAGCCCGTGACCTGGCCAAGGAACCTTAACCTGATTCCCCTCTCCCCAGCGCCAGCTGCGGGAGAGGGGAGGGTGAGGGGTCCCGAAATGTTTTCTTGTATTCCAAAGACAAATTATTTACGCCCCCTCCCCTGACCCCTCCCACCCAAAATCCCGGGGAGGGGAGTGTGATTTGATTTACGAGGCATGACACGGTTGGTTTCGTCTCAGGATACCGAAAAAGTATTCCTGCCTCGAAGCTTCGACTGTGGCGGATTTACTCCGCCCGCAAACAAAAAGCCCTCCGGGACCGCTCCCAGAGGGCTTTTTCCAGCACTTCAGCCGTTTTATCCTGGGAAAGGGTACTTTCCCAGGATAAAACGCCGCCTATGGACCATTATCCTAAACAAACCGATAGGGGCGGCGTTTTAAATATCGTAATACAGCGCGAACTCCCAGGGATGGGGCCGCAGGTCGAGGGCCTGGACCTCGTTGACCAGCTTGTAGTCCACCCAGGTATCAATCACGTCCTGCGTGAACACATCGCCCTTGAGCATGAAGGCATGGTCCTTGGAGAGGGCGTTCAAGGCCTCCCGCAGCGACCCCGGGGTCTTGGCCACCTTCGCGGCCTCGGCCGGCGGCAGGTCGTAGATGTTCTTGTCCAGCGGCTCGCCGGGGTTGATCTTGTTCTGGATCCCGTCCACGGCCGCCATGGTAATCGCGGCGAACGCCAGGTAAGGGTTGCACGAGGGATCGGGGCACCGGAACTCGATGCGCTTGGCCTTGGGCGAGGTCGAGTACATGGGGATCCGGATGGCCGCGCTGCGGTTGCGGCGCGAGTAAGCCAGGTTGACCGGCGCTTCATAGCCCGGCACCAGGCGCTTGTAACTGTTAGTGGTCGGGCTGGCGAAGGCCAGCACCGCGGGGGCGTGCTTCAAAATGCCGCCAATGGCGTACATCGCCATTTCCGACAGGCCGCCGTAGCCGTCCCCGGCGAACAGGTTCTTGCCGTCCTTCCACAGCGAGAGGTGCACGTGCATGCCGCTGCCGTTGTCCAGGAACAGCGGTTTGGGCATAAAGGTCACGGTCTTGCCGAAGCGCAGGGCCGTGTTCTTGATCACGTATTTATATTTCAGCAGATTGTCCGCCATTTCCACCAGCGGGGCGAACCGCATGTCAATTTCGGCCTGTCCGCCCGTGGCGACTTCGTGGTGGTGGGCTTCGATTTGGATGCCCACTTTTTGAAGATTGAGCACCATTTCGCTGCGCAGGTCCTGCTGGCTGTCGGTTGGCGGCACCGGGAAATACCCCTCCTTGTACCGCGGCTTGTAGCCAAGATTGGGGTTCTCGCAGCGGCCTGAATTCCAGCGGCCCTCGACGGAGTCAATGTGGTAGTAGCCTTCGTGGGCGTTCTGGTCGAAACGGATATCGTCAAAGATGAAGAATTCGGCCTCCGGGCCGAAGAAAAGCGTGTCGGCCAGGCCCAGGGTCTTCACGTAGTTGACCGCTTTCTGGGCCACGTGCCGCGGGTCGCGCGAATAATCCTCGCCGGTCACCGGGTCGCAGATATTACAGATAATATTCAAGGTCTTCGCCGCGGTGAAGGGGTCCAAGAAAGCGGTCGAGGGCACCGGCTTCAGCAGCATGTCGGATTCGTTGATCGCCTGCCAGCCGCGGATGCTCGAACCGTCGAACCCCATGCCCTTCTCGAAGGTTGACTCGTCGAACTCGCTGACCGGGTATGTGCAGTGCTGCCACAATCCCGGAAAATCCATGAAGCGCAGATCCACGAACTGGACCTTTTCCTTTTCGATGAAGCTGATGACATCCTTGGGTGTTTTGAACTCGCTCATGACGGACCCCCTGTAAGTTGATACCCGGCCAGAACTTCCGGTTGCCATTAACAAATGCAAAGGCCGTGCCAAAACACGGCCGGCCAAAATCAGATGGATTGATACTATATAACAAGGGCGATGGGACAGATGCGGTTTTTTTTTAGAAAAACGGCGCTGGCTGGTTATTACAATATCGTTATTCTCAGCATGAAAAAACTACTCTTTTGTCTTAGATCCCTTTATACAGACGGGGCTGGATACCGTATTTTTTGATCTTGTAGTTAAAAATGCGTTCCGAGAGGCCCAGGAGCACCGCGGCTTTTTTCTGCTGCCCCCGGCTCTTTTTAAGCGCGTCGAGCAGCAGCTCTTTCTCCTTGTTCTGGATAATCTCCTGAAAAGAACCGGTCTGCGGCTTCTGGTCCGTGTCCACCATCTGCAAGGACGGCGGGAGATGCTCGGAACGGATCACGCCATCCTGGCAGAGGAGCACGGCCCGCTCCATGCAATTTTCCAGTTCCCGCACGTTTCCCGGCCAGTGGTAGCTGGCCAGCATCTCGATCGCCGGCGTGGAGATCCGGCTGATCACCTTATGGTTCTCGCGGCTGTACTTTTCCAGGAAATGATCGGCCAGCGGCACGATGTCTTCCTTGCGTTCCCGCAGGGGCGGAAGATAGATGGGAAAGACATTGACCCGGTAATACAGGTCCTCCCGGAATAGCTTTTGCGCGATCGCCTCCTCCAGGTTCTTGTTGGTGGCGACCACCAGGCGCACGTTCACCTTGATCGTCTCCCGTCCGCCCAGCCGCTCGAACTCCCGGGTCTGGAGCACGCGCAGGAATTTGATCTGTAGGCTCAGGGGGAAATCGCCGATCTCGTCCAGGAACAGCGTGCCGCCCTGCGCCCACTCGAACCGGCCGACCTTGCGCTCCGACGCGCCCGTGAAGGCGCCCTTCTCGTGCCCGAACAGCTCGCTTTCCAGCAGGGTCTCCGGAAACGCGTTGCAGTTGACCTTGACGAACGGTTTCTCGGCCCGCGGACTCTGGTAATGAATCGCGTGCGCCACCAGTTCCTTGCCGGTCCCGCTCTCGCCCCGGATCAGGACCGTGGTGTTGCTTTCCGCGACCTGCTCAATCAAGGCGTAGACCTCCTGCATGGCGCGGGACTTGCCCACCAAGTTTTGGGGCTGGAACTTTTCCTTCAGATCGTGCCGCAGCCGCAAGTTCTCGGCTTCCAGGCTCTGCCGGTCCTTCTCCACCCGCTTCTGCAGGCGGATCGCCTGGGCGATCATGGGGGCGATGAATGTGAGCAGATTCAGGTCGTCCTTGAAATCCTGTCCGTGCAGGTCCTCCTTGTCCACGCTGAGCGCGCCCGCGGTTTTGCTCCCGATTTTGATCGGCACGCAGATGAACGCGATGCGGTGGTCGCCCAGGTCGGCCCGGGCGCCCGTGCGGTTGAGGAACCGGGTGTCTTTCCGGAGGTCGGGAATAATGACGGCCTTCCCGGTTTGCACCACCCGGCCGGTGATGCCCTCGCCAATTTGATAGCGCCCGAGTTCACGGGCTTTCTTGCTCAGCCCATGCGCCTCGGAGATGGTGATCAGGCCCGTGCGCTCGTCCAGCAAAGCCAGGGTCCCCCGGTCCAATTTAAGCCGCTCGGAAAGGAGCTTCAGAATGGCCCGCAACATGGCGTGGAAATCCGAGTTCTCCGCCATGATTTCCGCCGTTTGCTGCAAAATCTCGATATGCTCCAGCTTCGCGATCGCGCTCATGACCTCGCCTCCCCGCTCCGGTGACAACATCTGACGGTTTCCGGGTTATATCACACTTCTGTAATTAAATGTATACAAAAATACCATTTTGTTTGAAATTCGAATCCAGCCTTCCTTTTTCCGCCGCAAAACACGGCATGCTCCTGTTGGCACTCTCCTTGCATCAGTATTCACCCCGAGAATCCATTTCATTTGGAGGTGCACGCCATGATGAACAGGAACGGGATTTTAAAAAAGTATGGACTGGCGGCCGCGGCCTTGCTGCTGCTGGGCTGGCCCTCAATCGCCTCGGCCGCCGGCGGCATGGAAATCAGCGCCGGAGATACGGCCTTCATCATGATTTCCGCCGCCCTGGTCATGCTCATGACCCCGGGTCTGGGTTTCTTTTACGGAGGCATGGTGCGCCAGAAAAACGTGCTGGGAACCATCATGCAAAGCTTCGTCGTCATAGGATTGATCAGCGTACAATGGGTGCTGTTCGGTTATTCGCTCGCGTTTGGCCCGGACGTCAACGGCCTCATCGGCAATCTGAGCTGGGCCGGCCTGCACGGCGTGGGGCAAGGCCCGAATCCCGATTACGCGGCCACGATCCCCCATCAGGTCTTCATGATTTTCCAAGCCATGTTCGCCGTGATCACGCCCGCGCTCATTACGGGCGCTTTCGCCGAACGGTTCAAGTTTTCAGCCTTCCTGCTCTTCATTCTGCTTTGGGCCACGTTTGTATACGACCCGATCGCCCACTGGGTCTGGGGTGTGGGCGGCTGGCTGCGCAAACTCGGCGCGCTGGATTTCGCCGGCGGCACGGTGGTGCACATCGCCTCGGGATTCGCGGCGCTGACCGCGGCGCTGGTCATCGGCAAGCGCAAGGCCCACGCCAACAGCACCATCCTGCCGCACAACACGACCCTGGTGCTGCTCGGGGCCGGACTGCTGTGGTTCGGCTGGTTCGGGTTCAACGCCGGGTCGGCCCTGGCGGCCAACGGGCTGGCGGGGTCCGCGTTCATGGTGACCAACACCGCCGCGGCGGCCGCCATGCTGTCGTGGCTGCTGGTGGAGTGGCTCTTCCGCGGCAAGCCCACGGCCATCGGCGCGGCATCCGGGGCCGTGGCGGGCCTGGTGGCCATCACCCCGGCCGCGGGCTTCGTGGCCCCCATGGACGCGATCTTCATCGGCCTGGTGGTTTCGCCCCTCTGCTTTGGCGCCATCCAGCTCAAGGGCAAGCTCGGTTACGATGATACCCTGGACGCGTTCGGCGTCCACGGCGTGGGCGGCACCTGGGGCGCGCTGGCCACCGGCCTGTTCGCCAGCACGGCCGTGAACCCGGCCGGCGCCAACGGGCTCTTCTACGGCAATCCGGCCCTCCTGGGCATCCAAGCCCTGGCGGTCGCGGCCACGATCGCGTTCTCCATGGCGGGCACGTTCGTGCTGATCAAACTGGTGGACCTGGTCATGGGCATACGGGTGGAACACCATGAGGAAGTCGTGGGATTGGACCTGACGCAGCACGGCGAGGCTGGTTATCACATGTAAACCGAGTGGTCTGACCAGTCTGACGCGTCCGACCGGTCAGACCACTCGAGATCCGAAAGGAGAAAAACCATGAAAAAGATCGAAGCCTTCATCCAACCGGAACAGTTCGAGGCGGTCAAAAAGGAGTTGTTCGCCGCCGAGGTGTATAAAATGAGCGTCTCCCAGGTCAAGGGATGCGGCCAGCAAAAAGGCTATACCGAGAGCTTTCGCGGCCAGATCGTGGACGTGAACCTCCTGCCCAAGACCAAGATCGAGATCGCGGTCAACGAAGGGTTCGTGCAGCCGACCATAGACGCGATCATCCGCGGAGCGCGAACCGGCAACATCGGCGACGGCAAGATCTTCGTGCTGGATCTGCCCCAGTGCATCCGGGTACGCACCGGCGAGACCGGAAGCAAGGCCATCGGATAAACGGCGGTTTTCAAGGGCCGCTTCGACAGGCTCGGCGGCCCTGCTTGAAACCGTGTCCACGCCGGTCACCGGGCTGTCCGCGGTGGCCGCACCCCTCGGGCATGCCTGGACCCCCATGTCGCATGCCCGGGCCCGGGCGCTCCCGTTCCAGGGAGCGCCCGGGTGCTTTGCACTCCCATCCCAAGACCATTGCCGATTCCCGCCGCTTGTACTAAAATAACGAATCTTTCCGACTTCGAAAGGATTTTCGCGCATGACCGCAACCCATGCCTCGTTCTGGGCGAACCTGTCCGTTGGCGGCGTGGTGTTCAACCTCGCGCCCTTCGCCGCCCTCCTGCTGATAATCGCGGTTTTTCCGCTTATTCCCCGCCTTGCCCCCTGGTGGGACAACAACCGAAACAAACTCGTGGTGGCCGCGCTTTGCGGTGCGGCCGGCGTGCTGCTTTTCTACCTTCCGACCGGCGATGAAAGCCACGTCTTCATTAATTATCTGGAATATCTGGATTTCATCCTGCTCCTGGCGGCGCTGTATATCGTAAGCGGCGGCATCTACATTTCCGGAGCTTTCGCCGGGCTGCCGAGGGTCAATACGCTGTTCCTGGCCACGGGCGCGGTGCTGGCCAATTTCCTGGGTACCACGGGCGCCAGCATGCTTCTGCTCCGTCCTCTCATTCGCGCCAACCGCTTGCGCCAACACAAAGTCCACTTGATCGTTTTCTTTATCTTCGTGGTCAGCAACTGCGGCGGTCTGCTCACGCCGCTGGGCGATCCACCGCTGTATTTGGGCTTCCTGCGCGGCGTTCCGTTCGCCTGGACACTGAGGCTCTTTCCCCAGTGGCTGTTCATTCAAGCCATTCTGCTGGGTTTGTTTTTTCTCCTGGACCATATGATTTTCCGACGGGAAGACGACGCCACCAAGCGGGACCTGGTGGCCGAGATCAAGGCCTCTAAAAAGCGCCTGCATATTCAAGGACGCCGCAACGTCGGGTTTCTGCTCCTGATCGTCGCAACCATTCTGTTTGCGGGATATTATTTACAGCCCTGGCTCGAACACCGCTTGCCGTTGACCCAGGCCGAGGCGTGGTCCAAAGGATTCCAGGCTCTCATGCTGGCCCTCATTTCAATCCTGTCTTTCAAGCTGACCCCAGCCGGCCTGCACCAAAGCAACCACTTCTCCTTCCATCCCATCCAGGAGGTGGCCGCGCTTTTCTTCGGCATTTTCGGCGCCATGCTGCCCGCCCTGTCCGTGCTCGCGGCCAAAGCGCCGGGCTTCAACCTCACCGAACCGTGGCAGTATTTCTGGGCCAGCGGCCTGCTCAGTTCCTTTCTGGACAACGCGCCGACCTACCTTACCTTCACGACCCTGGCCTGCAGCTGTTCGGGCGTCACGGCCGATTCCTTCCGCGCCCTGGCCGCCCATGCTCCCCAGTTGCTGGCCGCCATTTCCTGCGGCGCGGTGTTCATGGGCGCAAACACCTATATTGGCAACGGCCCCAACTTCATGGTTAAAAGCATGGCCGAGCACGCCCGCATCAAGATGCCGTCCTTCGGAGGCTACCTGCTCTGGTCCTTCGGTATCCTGCTGCCCATCTTTTTTCTGCAAACCTTGATTTTCTTCCGGTAGGACCAGCCTATTTGACTTCCTGGGAAAACTGATAGGAGAAGAAGATGCCGGCCCGCTGGTCCGGATGGTAGCGGGCGCAGGGATGGAAGCCGTTGTGCGCGTACAGCTGCTGCGCGTTCTTTTGCTCGGGCCGCACGGAGGCCAGGATTTCGACGTAATCGGCCAAGCGCGCGAAATTCATCGCCTGGACGAGCAGTAACTGGCCGTATCCTTTGCCTCTTTCCTCGGGCATCACAAACAGCCGCTTGACCTCGCAGGTGCGGTTGGACAGGCCGCGCAAGGCTGTCAGCCCCACGGCCTGCAGCCCCTCCCGGGGACGCAAAAACCAGACCCCGCCTTTGGGAGGAACGTAATAAGACAGCGGCGCGGTCACGTCCTGGTCAAAGCGGTGGAACTCGGGTTCAAGCTTCGCTTCCTCGAACAGGAACTTGATCAAACGCGTAAATTCGCCCAGCGAGCTGGTGCGCAACGGCTCAATGACAGTTTGCTGCTTTTCCGGCACTCCCGCGCCTCCGTTTCTGGAGCGGTATTATACACGTTTTCAAGCCACGCGCCCATCGTCTTTCTCGCTGGATGCTAATTTCTCCAGGCGTTCCAGAAGGGGCGGATGGGAATAATGAAACGCCGCATAGAGGGGATGCGGAGCCCAGTTGGCCAGGTTGTCACGGGACAGTTTCACCAGGGCGCCGGCCAGGCTGGCCGGATCGCCGGTCAGCGTGGCGGCATACCTGTCCGCGGCCAGCTCCTGCCGCCGGGACCAGGCGAGCAAAAAAGGATTCAGGGGGAACGCCAGCACCTGGAACAGCAGCCCCGTGAGCGTTAGCTTGGCGGCAAAGGTCGCGGCCGGCATCCCAAACGCCGCGGCCAGCAGGTCGCCGCGCGTCAGCGCAAACGCGAGAGAGCAGGCGGCCAAACCGAGCAGCAGAGAAACGCCCGTCCGCTTGAGCAGGTGCCGTTTCCGCCAATGCGCGGCTTCGTGCGCGAGCACGGCCAGAATCTCGGGTTCGGACAGCTTCGCGAGCAGGGTATCGAATAAAACGATGCGCTTGACCTTCCCCACCCCGGTCAAGTAAGCGTTGGTATGCCGGCTGCGGCGCGAGGCATCCATGCTGAAAACCCGGTCCACGCGGATGCCCGCCTTGTCCAGCACCCTTTGTATGCCCGCGGTCAGACTCCCCGCGGCCAGCGGCGTGAAGCGGTTGAACCAGGGATCGAACCAGAGCGGTCCCGCGGTCATCAGGACCCAGCCGAGGAGCGCGCCCAGGACCCACACCCACAGCCACCACGCGGACGGAAAACGAACGACCAGCCACGCGCCAGCGGTCGCGGCCACGGTCAGCACCAGACCGCCCAGCAGGAAGGATTTCACGCGGTCTCGCGCCCACAACCCGGGAGACAGGGTGGTGAATCCGAAACGCGTTTCCAGCCTGAATTGGCGGTACCAGCTCAGCGGCAACTGCAGGAGGGTTTGCGCGAGATAGAGCAGCAGGAAAAATATGAGCGTTTCCGCCACGAACGGCAGGCGCCAGGAGGCGGCCCATGCGTCCATCCCCCTGAGCAGCCCGGTGTAGAAAAAGACCAGGGTCGCGGCCTGGCCGGCCAGCGCAGCCACGGTGGCCAGCCGGTGTTTGGCCAGGGTGTACGCCCGCATCCTGCTCGGCAGGCCCTGGTCCGCCTGGCCGGACAGAATCGCCGGGATCTCCGTCCCGCTCTTCAGGAGGTGCCGCCGGTTGAGCGCGTCCAGCCCATGTTCGACCAGTGCCCACGCGGCATAAGCCAGCAGGACACCCAGCGCCAGAGTGTTCATCCAGCCTCGGAATCCCCGCCGCCGTCCAGCCGCAAAATCTTCCTCAAGCGGCCGAAGCGTTCGAGCCACTGCTTGGCATGGTCCTCGCCGGCGCGGGCCAGCCGCTCGAAATCGGCCTGCTGCTCCTGCTCGATGCCATGGAAGAGGTTTTGCGCCTGCCAGATATTCAACTCCAGCTCCAGCGAGCGGAGGATCTCCAGGGTCTCGAGGGTGGCGTCCATGAGTTCCAGATCCCGGGGCTGTCCGGCGAGGCGCGCGAGCAAGCGGGTGACGGCCTGGGAGGCCACGAACTCCAGGGTCCGCTGGTCGCGCTTGAAATTCCAGCGCCGCATTTCCTCGGCCAACGGACGCAGCTGTTCGTTGTCCACCGGTTCCTGCTCCAAGAGCCGCGTAATGTCCGTGTTCAGGATGAACTCGATGGTGGTGGAGAGGATTTTGGGCAAAGGCAGGTTCATTTTATCCAGCAGCTGGATGATGGCGTAATGATGCTGATAGATGGCGCGGTAGTAGGTTTCCGCTTCGGAAAGCGCGGTACCCATGATGAGGCTCAGGATCTTGCGCTGCTCGTCCTTGAACAAATCGCGCAGGGAGTAATTATGGCCGCCGAAGAGGTGGTCCATCAGCCGGATGACCTCGGGAATATCGTCCCGCCCGAAAGGCTCCAGCAAGGCCTGGCATACCGCGCGGACGGCCGATTGCTCGCGGTCGGTGCCCAGGCCGACCACGAGGTTGTGGTCGCCGATATGCAGCAGGGCGAAGATCATGGCCTGGGATTCCCAGGTGATGTTCGAACGCACCTGCAGGCGGCCGGTCAGGAGTTTTTGCTCCCCCTGGCTGACCCGGTCGAAGAGTTCCCAGCCGGCCGCGTAGCAGTAGATCTGGTCGGAGGGCCGGTGATGATTCTCAAATAACAGCGCCACGGCGTAATGGGCGCTGACCTTGTACAGGTCCGTCACCACAGGCCCGACGTGTTTTTTCCATACCGCGGCGCCGTCCTGGAGTTTCGGCAAATTGCCGGGCGCCTGGCGCAGGTGTTCAAGAAAGGCGGTCGCCAGGTCCACCCCGGCCACCTCCCGCGCCAGCTGCATGGCCCGGGCGGCGTACTGCAAGACCTGCAGAGTTTCGAGGCCGGAAATGTCGTCGAAAAACCATCCGCAGCTCGTGAACATGAGCAGGCTGTGGCGTTCCATCTCAAGCAGCTTCAAGGCCAGAACTTTTTCCTCGTCCGTCAAGGAGCGCGCGGCGTGCTCCGCCAAAAAACGTTCGACCCGCTTCTCCCGCCGGTCCAGCATGACGTCAACGTAGTCGTTGCGCGCCTGCCAAGGGTCCGGCAGAATGGGCGCCAGCGTGCGTTCGAAAATGTACGCCAAATCGCCGCGCAGTTCGTCCAGGGCCTGGCGCAGCGGCGCCCGCCATTTCTGGTGGAAACCGGGATTGAGGCCGGAATTGCAACCGCAGTCGCTGCGCCAGCGCTCCACGCCGTGGAAACAGCTCCACGACGTATTCTCAAAAATCTCCACCTCCTGTTCCGGCGGAAACTTTTCCAGGTACTCGCCGTAAATGGTGATGCGGGCCAATTTGCGGGATTCCAGATAATTCAGGCAGTAGGCCAGGGCCATGTCCCCGTAGCGGTGGTGATGTCCGTAGGTCTCACCGTCCGTCGCGACGTTTACCAGTTGGGTCTCCGGCCCCCCGTTCTCGCTGAACAGACCCAGCAGGCGCTGGGCGAATGTTTCCCCGTTTTTGAGCAGAGAGCCGAAGGCCAGGTCATTGGCCACCGGCCCGTCGTAAAAAAACAGCGCAATGCGCTGGCCGGAAGGCAGAGGGCACAGATAGGGCGTCCGGGGATCAATTTTGGAATCGCTCACATCCTTCCATTTCTTATCGCCGATCTTCCTCACCTGCTTGGCCTGGTGGGCTCCGAGAATGGTGAAGCGGACCTGGTGAGCGGCCAGAATCTCCAGGGTTTCCAGGTCCACGGCGGTCTCCGGCAGCCACATCCCTTCCGCAGGCCGCTGGAAGCGGTGGGCAAAGTCGCGCAACCCCCAGACGACCTGGGTTTCCTTGTCCTGGCGCGTGGCCAGGGGCATGATCAAATGGTTGTAAACCTGGGCCAAAGCCGAGCCGTGTCCGGAGAACCGTTCCTGGCTCAGTTTATCGGCCTTCAGGATGGATTGATAGGTCTCGGGCTGCTTTTTTTCCAGCCAGGAGAGCAAGGTGGGGCCGAAATTGAAGCTGATGCGCGAATAATTGTTCAGGATCTCCGCGATGCGGTCCTTGGGGCCCAGAATGCGGGCCGCGGCGTTGGGCGCGTAACATTCGGCGCTGATGCGTTCATTCCAATCATGGTAGGGGTAGGCGCTATCCTGCATCTCGATCTCTTCCAGCCAGGGATTTTCGCGCGGCGGCTGGTAGAAATGTCCATGCAGGCAGATATACTTTTCCATGGAGCCCCGGCGACTTCCAGCCGGGTTCCTCCTTTCTGGCTTCGAGATCTGGCTCGTGGCGGGGCGACATCCCCGCAGCAGGCCGTGCGCTTACACAGCCAGACTGCCTAATGTCCCTGCGGAGGGGATGGCAGCAGGCTCCTTGAGATAGACCGCCACAGTATACGGTAACAGGATCGGTTTGTCACCTTCGGGCATGCCCGCCGTAAAACCAGCACCGCTGCCGCCGAAGGAAATTTCGCCCGCATCCAGAACCTTGCGCCAGGACCCTTCCGGAGCTTCGGCCGCCCACGCGACCGGCGCGGCGTTGAACCCCAGGCAAATCCAAACCTCCGACGCCCCTTGCTGCCGCCGGCAGGTGATGATCCGTTCCGCTTCCCAATGCCGGACCTGGCAGCCGTCCTTGCCGGGAATACGCAACGCCGGGACGGTCCGGCGGAGATGCAGCAAGGCGCGGTAGAATGCCAGGAGCTGCGCGTGCTGGCCTTTGCACCGATCCTCCCAGCGGAGACGAGAGCGTTCGAAAGTTTCCAAGGCGCCCGGGTCAGGCGGCGGCCCCTGCCAGGCGAAATTCCGGAATTCCTCCTGGCGGCCGCGGCGCACGGCTTCCGCCAGCTTGGGATCGCTGTGATCAACGAAATACAGGAAGGGCGCGGTTTCGCCGTACTCTTCGCCCATGAACAGCAGGGGCAGGCAGGGGGACAGGACCACGGTCGCGGCAAAAAGCTTGAGCGCGTCAAAAGACAGGAGGCGGGACGTTCGTTCCCCGTGAAGACGGTTTCCGGCCAGATCATGATTTTGTGCGGAGACCACCAGCCTGCCGGATTCGACCTGGGGCGTGAAATTCCCGTAGCGGCGGCCGCGGTAGCGGGAAAACTCGCCGCCGTAAACGAACCCTTCCCGGACCGCCTTGACCACCTGGGCCCAGTCGCCGTAATCCTGGTAATACCCCTGGCGTTCGCCGGTCAGAAACGCGTGGATGGCGTGGTGAAGATCGTCGCACCAGCACGCGTCCAGGCCCAGGCCGTGGGTCGCGCGGGGTTGGATGACGCGTGCGTCGTTCAGGTCGCTTTCCGCGATGAGGTACCGGGGCCTGCCGTCGCGTCGGGAAAAGGACTCGACCGCCGCGGCCAGTTCCGCCAGGAACGGATTGGCGCTGTGATCGTGGATGGCCTGAATGGCGTCGAGGCGCAGGGCATCCAGGTGGTAGTGCCCGAACCAATGGACGGCATTGGCGATGAAATAATTCCGCACCTCATCGCTGGCCGGTCCGTCAAAATTCATCGCCGCGCCCCAGGGCGTCTGGTGACGGTCGGAGAAATAAGGCCCGAATTCGGCAAGGTGGTTGCCTTCCGGCCCGAGATGGTTGTAAACCACGTCCAAAATAACCGCAAGCCCGCGCCGGTGGCAGGCGTTGACCAGTTCCTTAAGCCCCAGAGGGCCGCCGTACGAGGCCTGCACCGCGAAAGGAAAAACACCGTCATAACCCCAGTTGCGCGTGCCGGGGAAAGCCGCGACCGGCATGATTTCCACCGCGGTCACGCCCAGATCGGCCAGGTCGTTCAGGCGCGCGATGACGTCCTTAAAAGACCCGTCGCGGGAAAACGCGCCGACATGCAGCTCGTAGATCAGGTACTCCTCGAGCGGCAGACCACGCCAGTCCTGGTCCTCCCAGGCGAACCGCCGGTGATCCACAATTTCGGAAGGGCCATGAACGCCCTCAGGTTGGCTGTGCGAGGCGGGGTCCGCGCGCTGCACGCGGCTGTTCAAGCGGAAAGCGTACCGCTGTCCGTCCCCGAGGTCTGGAACGGTTTTGCGCCAGTACCCCGGGCGCAGAGGCTGCATGGGCAGGGTTTGAACCGTGGTCCCCAGCAACAGGAGGTCGGCCTGCTGAACGCGGGGCGCCCAAAGCGTGAAGGTGCAGCGTCCATCATCTAAAAGACAGGGCCCGATCTCCACCCGTAGCTCCCCTGGCATGTTGTCGGATTCGGGAATGCCAAAAAATCAATTTGGAGCAGGTCGTTGGCATGGATGCCCGGCGCAGGTTCAAGAACACGTTCGCCAAACAGACCGGCACCTCACTCTTTTACAAGCCGATGCTCCCCCGGCCAGCTGGACGTTCGAGATCACGGCCTGCTTTCGTTTCTATTATATGCCATGCAGCTCGGGAAAAAAAGCCCCGAGCGTTCCCGGATCTGCCGCCGGACATGCCAAGCCTGCTCCGGGCCTTTATCGCAGAACACCACGCCGAAAAACCCGCGCGCATGATTGCCGGCGTTTCGTTTCTCCGCAACCTCATGCTCTCTAGATTTTCCACCTACGGCGCTTTCCCAGATGCCCCAGCAGCCGCCGGAATCAGTGGAGCCCCCAGGCATCCCCGCGGGTCCAATGACCAGGAAGCAGGGACACGGGGCAAGTCCACGGGCGCCTATATAGGCCAATCCGTCCTGGACTCCCTCCCCCCGCCTATTATCCCGAAAATCCATCCCCTGCCCGACGACCCCGCGGAGGGATTGATTTCAAAATATCTTTTTCCGCCGATTTCAGTGTACAATGAGCGGCCTTATCCGGGGAACGGCGAAGCACCTCTTCCGCCTGCCCGCGGATAACCTGGCCAGTCCGGTCACGGCTATGCCGGAGGGGCATGCCCCGGAGCCAAATTCCCGCAAGCAGGCCTCCCAAGGGAAGTTCGGCGCGGGGATCGCACAAAACAAAGGCGCCGCAACCCGCGGGCCGCCGAAAGCGAGGAGAAGGGACGATGCTGGAATACATCAAACATTTTTTCCAAGGCGTGGTTATCGGCGTGGCAAACATCATTCCCGGGGTTTCCGGAGGAACCATGGCCCTGGTACTGGGCATTTATGAAAGGCTGATCGGCGCCCTTCACGCCATTTCGGCGCGGACCGCGGTTGCCGCGCTTGGGCTGCTGCGCTTCAAACCCGGGTGCTGGCGGGAATTCGCCTTGGAACTGCGCCGCATTGACGCCGTTTTTCTGGTCCTGCTCGGCGCGGGAGCCATGACCGCAATCGTGGCCCTGGCGAACTTGATGACCTACTTGCTGCGCGTCCATCATGATCCGACCTATGGGTTCTTCCTCGGGTTGGTGGCCGTTTCCGCCTGGGTGCCTTATCAATTGATCCGCAAAAAAAACCTGGCTTGCTTATTGATCGGACTGGTGGCCGTGATCGGCGTGGCAGCCCTGTCGCAGAGCATGGGCGGCGAGGCGTTGCTCAAGAAGGAGCAGACCCGGCATGCCATCCAGCTGGACCAGGACCAAGGCGGCCAGGCCGCGGCCGGATCGCAAAGCCCCGCACGCCTGTTGTTCCTCTTCGCGGCCGGCGCCCTGGCCATCTCCGCCATGATCCTGCCCGGCATCAGCGGCTCTTTTTTGCTGCTCCTCATGGGGACCTATTTTGAAATCCTCAAGGCCATCGTTTACCGTGATCTTGTCGTGCTCGCGGTTTTTGCCCTGGGATGCGTCACCGGGTTGCTGGCGTTCACCCGGCTCTTGGATCTCCTGCTCAAAAAGTGGCACGACCTGACCATGGCGTTTTTGCTCGGGCTGGTACTGGGTTCGCTGTGGGCGATCTGGCCGTTCCGGGAGAGCGTACAAGTGGGCGAAAAGACCGTTTACCTGGGTAACCAATGGCCCGCGGCTTTCGGCGCCAATGAAGCGCTGACGCTGCTGGCCGCGTTGCTGGGCGGGACGCTGGTGGCGATTTTTATCTGGTACGAGGCCCGGCATCCTGCCGCCGGCCGGTAAACATCTCCTGCCCAGCAAGCGCCCGCCATCCAGCCCGCGGCAACGGCGGACGGTTTCCGTGCCGCGCAGGCCACGATTCCCAGGCAGAGCCTGTTCATGTTACCAGGGCAAACGGATGGCAATGGAGGGGGTCAACGTTTGCCCGTGACCGGCGTATAAAAAAGGGCGGCCGAACAGTTTCGGCCGCCCCGGAAAATCCTTCTTGTTACTCTCTTTTTCCCAACCGATGGTCCAGCTGGTACAGGCCGCCGGTCGAATCCTTGACCTTTCTCAAAATTTCGACGACCTGGCTGGTCTGTGCTTCTTCCTCGACCTGTTCCTTCACGAACCACTGGAGAAATATTTCCGCGGCGTGATCTTTCTCGGCGCGGGCCAGTTCGATGAATTTATTGTAGATGGCCGTGACTTTCTGTTCATGCTTCAAGGCTTCCTCGAAAGCAGCCAGCGGCGAGGCAAATGTCGCCGGCACCTCGGCCAGAGGCTTTAAAACCACCTGGCCCTGGCGTTCCAGGATGTACTCGAAATTTTTCATGGCGTGGGTCCGTTCCTCCTCAGTCTGCTTGCGCATCCATTTCGCAAACCCCGGCAGATTTTCCGACTCGAAATACGCCACCATGGAAAGGTAGAGATAAGAAGCGTACAGCTCGTCGTTGATCCGCTGGTTGAATTCAGCCTGCATTTTTTCGCTTAACATATTCCGTCTCCTCCAATCGTTTTCAGGTCCGCGAGGACCGCAGATGCACGAGTATGCCGAAACGCGGGGTTTTTAGCAACCGGAAACTGCAATACCGATCCCCGCGCACCTCCCCTGGTTCTCGCCCAGCCCATACGATAACAGCCAATAATAAAAATACCCGCCCGATAAAGGCGGGTATTTTTATTATTGGCTCCTCGGGCTGGGCTCGAACCAGCAACCTAGCGGTTAACAGCCGCTCGCTCCACCATTGAGCTACCGAGGAATGGTGTTCAGTTTAATTCGATTGTCGCTTTCACAAATCGAAAGCGCGGGCTGGGCTCGCCCCAAAGCCCTTCGGGCTTTCCCTAGGGGGCATTGCCCCCTAAGGGCGCTCGAAAAAGCCTCGCTGTCACCCCTATCTAATGGGGGAGTCTCTCCCCCATGCCCCCAGGGGCTTTCGCCCCAACCTAGCGGTTAACAGCCGCTCGCTCCACCATTGAGCTACCGAGGAATGGTGTTCAGTTTAATTCGATTGTCGCTTTCACAAATCGAAAGCGCGGGCTGGGCTCGCCCCAAAGCCCTTCGGGCTTTCCCCGGGCCCGGGATAAAACCCGGGGCTCCCTCCCTCCGCATACCAATCCTTCAATCCTCTCCCCGGTCCAATGACCGGGGCTTCCTGCGGAGGGATTAAGCTACCGAGGAAAAAAGCAAGGTCAATTTTCACAGCCTAGGCAAAGGAGTAACTACTATAATTAAATTCCTGCATATTTCAAGAAAAAAATCCAATCCCACCCTTGCTTGCATACAAATAAAAAAAAACGGCCCTTGCGGGCCGTTTTCATTATTTTAGATTGGACGGACAGCTTGTCCGGCGGCAGTCTTAGCCGATTTTAGTGACGTTGGCTGCCTGGGGGCCTTTGGGGCCGTCAATGATGTCGAACTCAACCGCATCACCTTCGTTCAGATTCTTGAACCCTTCCCCCTTGATGGCCGAAAAATGAACAAATACGTCCTTGCCACCCTCCCTTTCGATGAAACCAAAACCCTTCGAGCTGTTGAACCACTTAACTTTTCCTTGCACTGCCATGAATTTCGTTCCTCCTGATTGATGTAACTTACGGGTCCGGGTTTATTCCACCCAAACCTAGTATGAACCATACGCCAGTTTGCTCACTCTGTCAAATCTTGTTTTAGCTGTTTTCGCCATTTTTTTATCCCGGTTTTGAAGGCCGGCTGGAATTTTCTATTCCCTTTCCTCCCTAAAAGTGCTATAAGGCAATAAGTGTTACCTCGAGATTTTTCCAACGAGAAAAATTCAAGGAGGTAATTAAGCATATGCCAGCCGCAAAAAAGAAGCCTAAAAAGGTCAAACCGAAAACCAAGAAAAAAGCCGTTAAAAAAGCCAAAAAAAAGATTGTCTCCAAAACCAAGAAAACCATTAAAAAATCAGTAAAAAAAACGAAACGCCCGGTAAAAAAAACCGCACGCAAACCGGTTAAAAAATCAGTAAAAAAAACCTCGCCCGCGCCAGCCCCATCCGCTCCCACCTGGCATCTGCCCCGCGAGGGTGAAGCCCTGGTAGGGGTTGTCGAGGACTATCTCAGCCATTTGGAAGTCATTTTAACCACCCTGAAAACCCCCCTGGCTGTGGGGGACATGGTGTCCATCCGCGGCTTTACCACCAACACCGAACAAATCGTCCGCTCCATCCAGATCGAACATGCGCCGGTCACCCAGGCAGCGTCTGGCCAGGCCGTGGGCATCAAGGTGGATGAAAAGGTCAGGAAGAACGACCATATTTTCAAAAAAGCCTAAACGCCTGATCCCATTAAAAAAAGCCCCGCCGGGTTATGGCGGGGCTTTTTTTATCTGCCTGCCATGCATTATGCTCCCAACAGTTCGGACAAATCGCTGACCTCCACGCCTTTCCCAGCCGCGGCCTTGCGCAGGTTGTGCAGGCAGATCGGACACATGGCAGCAATGGATTTGCAGCCGGTCTGAACCAGCTGCTCAATGCGGGCCCTGGCCACGGTCTCGGCCTTGCGGGGGAAGAGGGACTCGAGCGGGCCGCCGCAGCAATAGGTCGCAGCCCGGGAGTTGTCATGCACCACTTCGCGGCAGCGGGCCTGGTCCAGCAGCTGTCTGGGCGGCTCGACGATGCCTAGCACCCGGGCATAGAGGCAGGAATCATGCAACGCCACGGCCCGGTTTAAAGTTCCGGCCACCGCTTCCCTGCTCCTCGCCGCACTCTCTGCCAGCACCTCCAGGTAGTTCTTCACCTCAAGCGAATAACCGGGGCAATAATGGGGATAGACTTCGCGCAGCATGTCGGTGGTATGCGGGTCAACGGTGATCACGCGCTTGACACCCTGGGACTGGAGCAGGTTCCAAACCTTCAGCGCATGGTCTCGAAACCCGCTCTCCACTCCCAGGTCGTGCAGCAACGCGCCGGAGTAAAGCTCCTTTTCATACAGATAACCGAACGGCACTTTGGCCTGGAGCAACCGCTTCGCGATGGCGGCCAGCCGGCTGTCATAGGCCCTCTGCTCCCGACCGGACGGCCAAGTCATGAATGTGGACACGTTCAGCAGGCGGTTGACCCAGCGGCCGAGTCCCATGAAGCGTGTGAGATGAATTTTCTCCGCCAGGGCCAGGCCCGCCTCCAGGGAAGCCAGGGCCGGCATCATCTGATACATATGCCCAGTGTACAGGACGGTCTCCCCGCCCCTCGGCAGATTCAGCCCCCTGGCCCAGGCCGTGAGGCGCCGGCCGGAAAGCGGCATGACGCTGTCCCGCAGGCGGAGGTTGTCCGCCAGGATGCCCAGGATATGCTTTCTTGGAAGGGTCATAATCCGTCCTTGCGGTTGAAATACGCCCGCAGCGCCCGCACATTGCCCGCGATTTTGACCTGTGACGGGCAGTTGACTTCGCACATACGGCACAGCAGGCAGGAAAAAACCGTTTCCGCGTGCTGGCCGAGCTTCTCCTCCAGGCCCAGCTGGGCATAGCGGAACATTTCACGCGGCAGATTCGTCAGCTCCATGGGACACAAGGCCGTGCAGGCGCCGCAGTTCAAGCACGGCGAAGCGTCGAACTCGCCGGTGGCGTCTAAAGTTTTGAGAAAGTCCGCGTTGACCCGGCTCACGACTTGTCCTTGGGAATCAGGGTGTAGGCGAAATAACCTTCGGTATTGGGCCGGCCGGTTTCGGCGATCAATCCGTACCGGCGCATGGCCATCATCCACAGCACCACGTCCTCCGAGGGCGCGGCCAGGGCCTGGGCGACCTGGGGTATGGTTTTCGGACCTGCCTGCAGTAGCCGCAGAATTTCGCCGCGCCTGAGCATTTCATCGCGCATGACCGCCCGCGTGTTTCTCATGGGGTGGGCGCCTCCGCCAAAGCCGAAATCATGGACGTGATCTGCTCGTCGCCATAGCCTTTGACATCAATGGCGTCTTTGGGGCACACGGGCACGCAGGCGCCGCAGCCCTTGCACAGAAAGGGGATAATCTGCGCTTTGTCCTTCCCGTCGCAGGAAACCATTTCAATGGCCCGGTAGGGGCACACGGGCTGGCACAAGCCGCACCATTCGCAGCGGTCGGGGTACACCAGGGCGATCAAAGGCTCCAGGTCCACATATCCCTTCTGCAGCAGGGCGCCGCACTTGCTCACGGCCGCCAGGGCCGAGGTGACCGCTTCCCCGATTAGTCTCGGACTCTGCGCCGCGCCGGCAATGAAAATCCCGTCCATCACGGTTTCCACGGGCCGCAGTTTGGGATGAATTTCGTTGAAAAAACCGGTGCTACCCATGGGCACTTTCAGGACGTTGATGAGTTCCTCGTTTTTGCGGGGCTGCATGCCCGTGACCAGAACCACCAGGTCAGCCGGAATCTCCAGCGACTCATTGGCAGTCAGCTGGTCCTTGACCAGGACCTGCAAACCCTGACCCGATGATTCCACGCGGGGCGGCTCGCCTGCATCGAACCGGATAAAGACCGCCCCCTCCTGGCGGGCTTGTTCGTACAGCAGTTCATGCTCCCCAAACGTGCGGATATCCCGGAAGAGGTGGTACTGGGCCACTTCCGGATGCGCTGCGTGGACGCTGACACTGGAGTAACAAGCCGCGGTACAGCAGTAGCGGGAGCAGTGGGTGTTGGCTTTGGTTTCGGCGGATTTCTTCTGCCGGCTGCCCACGCAGTAGATGTAAGCGATGGATTTCACCGGCTTGCCTGCGGCTGTGGTCAGAGGCTGGCCTCGGCCCAAACGGCGCTTGAAATCAGCCAGGGTCACCACATCCGGCAGGCCGAAACCGAATTCCCCTGCCTCTGGTGCATGGGGGTCAAAACCCGTGGCCGCCACGATCGCGCCCACGGACAGGGTTTGCCGGCCGCCGGGAGTCTGGAGCGCAATTTCAAATTCCCCCAAATGTCCGCCCTTTTCTTTTACTTCGGCCTGGGTCCAGAGCCGCACGTTCGCGCGTTGGCCCAAATCCTGGACGAGCCCGGCTGCGAGCGCTCCACCGTCCCGGTCGCCGGGATACACCCGTTCCCACTCCGCGGTCCATCCGCCCAGACGGTCGCTTTTTTCCACCACCTCGACGGCCAGGCCGAGATCCGACAGAGCGCGCGCCGCCGCGAGCCCCGTGATGCCTCCGCCCACCACCAGCACGCCGGGCTTGGTGTTCACCCGGATGGGCGCCAGGGGTTCGGTATAGCGGGCTTTGGCAATGCCGGCCTTCACCAGGGCAATTCCCTTTTCGGTTGCTTCCGCGCACTCCTGCGTGTGGGCCCAGGAGCATTGCTCCCGCAGATTGACCTGGATGTACTGGTAGGGATTGAGTCCCGCGCGTTCGGCCATGCCCCGGAAAGTGAACATGTGCAGTTTGGGCGAACAGGAGGCGATCACCAGGCCGTCCAGCTTCTGTTCTTTGATGTCCTGGATGATTTCCTGCTGGGCCGCGTCCGAGCAAGTGAACATATGGGTGCGCGAAACCGCCACGCCCGGCTCCTGGCTGACCGCCAGGGCCACCTTCTCAACGTCCACGTAATCCGAAATATTGCCGCCGCAATAACAGACATACACGCCGATGCGCTTATCGCCCGCAGGATGCGCGGTCATCGGCGCGCCTCGGCCTTCCGGGTTTTCAGGCCCGCGAGATAGCGGGCGGCTTGCGTGGCGGCCGCGGCCGAATGCAGCACCGCGTCCGGAATGTCCCGGCCGCCCGCAAAGCCGCCGGCCACGAAAACACCGGGCACGCTGGTTTTCGCCGGTTCGGCGAGGGGATCCATTTCGCGCACATACGCCAGCGCATCGGTCTCCGGCCTGAGGCTCCCCAGCCGTTCGAGCAGACTGCGGTTCGGCTGCAAGCCCACGGAGAGTACCGCCAAATCGTGCTCCGCGGTTTTGACTCCCGCGCCGCCGGCCTGATCCTCATACTGCAGGAGCAGTTGGCCTCCGGCCTTCTCGGTGATGCGAACGACCTTGCCTTTAACGAACCGCACGCCCATGCCATTGGCCTGCTCGAAGAATTCGTCGTATCCCTTGCCGAATGCGCGGATATCAATGTAGTACACCGTGATCTCGGCCAGGGGCAGCGCGCCCATGAGCAACTGCGCCTGCTTGAGCGCGTACATGCATCCGATCCGGCAGCAGAGTGGATTGCACACGGTGTGGTCCCGCGCGCCGGAACACAGCACCATGGCGATGTGCTCCGGTTCCCTGCCGTCGGACGGCCGCAAGACGCCGTTGAATGGCCGGGTGGGCGCGAGCAGGCGGTCCATCTGCGGCGCGGACAGCACGTTGGCATAGCGCCCAAAGCCCAGCAGGGGCTTCGCGGCCGGATCAAGGATCTCGAAGCCGGCGGCCAGGATCACGGCCGAGGCCGTGATCCGCAGCGATTGCGGCCGCAGGGTGAAATCCACCGCTTTCGCCGGGCAGACCCGCACGCATTCCAGGCACTGGGAGCAGACGGCGCAGTCCAGGCAGCGGCCGGCCGCCGCGCGCGCCACGGACTCGGTGAGGCTGCCCTCGTACGCTTCGAAGCTTTGCACCCGCTCCTTGGGCGCGCGCAGGGGCACGGCCGCGGGTGCTTGCCGGGGCGCACCCTCCGCCGCTTGAAGCACGCCGGCTTTTGCGACCGCCTCCGGCAGACGCATCCACGCCGCCGGTTCCAGGGGTTGCCGCCGCAGTTTCAGATCCAGATAGTGTGCCGCGCGTTTGCCCTGGCCAATCGATTTGACGATGATGGAAGGGCCCAGCACCGCGTCGCCGCAGGCGAAAACCAGGGGCAACGATGTTTCCAGGGTCTCCTCGTCCGTGCGGATGGTTTGATTGGGATGGAGCGCAAGTTCCTTCTGAAACGGCTGGGTGCTGGCCGCCAAACCGATTGCCATGATTACCACGTCCGCGCGGATTTGCAGCTCGCTTCCGGGCGTGGTTTGGAACGTGGGCTTGCCGCCGATCAGCTTGAAGTCATGCACCCGCATGCATTCCAGCATGGGGCCCTCGGGTCCGCCGAAAATCCGGTTGGTCACCGAGGCCGGATGAAACCGGACGCCCTCCTCCTCGGCCTCCACGACTTCAAAGGGATGGGCCGGCATATCCGCCCGGCATTCCAGGCACAGGACCGAGACCGCGGCCGCGCCCAGGCGCATGGCCGAGCGCGCCACGTCCATGGCCACATTGCCGCCGCCGATCACCACCACGTGGCGGTCTTTGATTTCCGCCTGCTTGCTTGAGCTTCGGCTGAGGAAATTCATGCAGTCGTCGCGGTTCACCAGCTCAATGCCCTGCAGGGGCACGATGCGCGGCACTTGCCCGCCCACGGCCACCACCAGGCCGTCGAACCCCTGGTGCTTCAGGCTGGCCAGGGATTCCACTTTGGCGTTGGTTTTGATTTCCACTCCCAAAGCGGTGACATTCCGGATGTCGCGGTCCACGACCTCCCGGGGCAGGCGGTAGGCCGGGATCCCATAGCGCAGCATGCCGCCGGGTTCGGGCTGGGATTCGAAGATCGTCACCTGATGTCCCTGGCGGGCGAGAAAAAAAGCCGCGGACAGGCCGGCCGGCCCGGAACCCACCACAGCCACCCGCGTGGCCAACCGCTCGGCCGCGGGGCCGTGTTCAGGGTCCGGATGCTCGGCGTAATAGCGGTCCGACATGAAGCGCTTGATGGCGCGGATATTGACCGTCCCTTCCATTTGGGCGCGCGTGCATTCCCCTTCGCAGGGCGCGTAGCAGGCCCGGCTCAGTACGCCGACCAGGGGTGCGTCTTCCAGGTGCAGGAGGAAGCCTTTTCTGAATTCCCCGCTCCGCACCAGCGAGACGAAACCGCTGGCGTGGACGCCGGCCGGGCAGGCGGCGTGACAGGGCGCCGAGCCCTCCTTGTCGATCACCGCTTTTTTGGGAATGGCCTGGGGAAATGGAATGTGGGCGGCCCGCCGGGCGGAAAGTCCGTAATTGTACTGGTCCGGGACCGCCACGGTGCAAACTTCCTCGCACTGGCCGCAGCCCGTGCACAGATCGGGATGCACCGAGGTGGCGCGCTTCCGCAGGCTCACCGCGAAAGCGCCTCCGTCGCGCTCCATGGCTTCCAGTTCGCTGGAAACCATGAGCGTCACGTTGGGATGGTGGGCCGCGGCGGCCATTTTCGGCGTGGATATGCAGCTGGCGCAGTCCAGGGTGGGAAACACCTTGCTCAGCAGGATGGACTTCCCGCCGATGCTGGGCTCTTTTTCGAGCAGGAGCACCTGATACCCCATGTCGCCCAGGCTGAGCGCGGCCTCCATGCCCGATGTGCCCGCGCCGACGACCAGCGCGTCAAAGTGGTTACGGCTGTCCAGGGGCGGCAAGTTTCGCGAGCTCCTTTTCGAAGTTGTGCATGTGGTTGACAAACTGCTCCGCGCACACCGAGCAAATGGCGGCCATTTTGAGGCGTTTGGGATTCAGGTCGGAGGCTTTCAGGAGCGCCTGGGCCTTTTGCACCACCTGCCCGGTCAGCTGGTTGCAATTGGGCAGAAAGGCGCAATCGCCCCCGCAGGCCGCTATGAACACGCCGTCGAACCCGGACTTCAGGGCGTGGGCGATCCAGGACGGCTTGATTCCGCTGGAACACGGCAGGGCCACCACACGGACCGCGGTCGAGTAGTGCATATGCGCGCTGCCTGCAAAATCAATTCCGGGGTCCGAGATATTGTTGGTGGAAAACACCAGTATTTTCGGGGAGTGGGACATAGGCCGCTTTGCCGAGCGTTCAGGCTTTAATCTTTACGTAGATGCACCAGTACCCGTCCTCTTCGCTATGACCCAGGTATTCGTGCCCGATTTTATTCGTCCACCGTTGCATATCCGAGAGCGTACCCTCATCCGAAGACATCACAACCATGATCTGGCCGGCGGAAACCTCGGCCACGGCCCGCTTGGCTTCCAGCAGGGGCCCGGGGCAGGCCATGCCGCGGGCGTCCACTTCCTTGTCCACTTTCAAAGCCTTCAAGTCATTGGCATCCATTCGCGCTCCTTCGCCGGTCGGCTACATAAACCAGCATTGTTTGGAATTGGAAAACATATCCACGAACGTTCCTACGCCCACGTAGTCCATGTGCGGATATTCAATCAGCTCTTCTTTCTTGATTCCCATCACGTCCATGGACATGGTACACACATGGATGCGGATGCCCATGGTCGCCGCCTCGGCCATCAACTCCTCCAAGGATTTGACATGCCGCATTTTCATCACTTGCCTGATCATCTTGGGGCCGATGCCGGCCATTTGCATCTTGGAGAGTGGCAGGTGGAAGGTACCCCGGGGCAGCATCCACCCGAACATTTTGTCCAGCAAACCCTTTTTGGCGGTTTTCTTGGGATCGCGCAACGCCGCGGTGCCCCAAAATGTGAAAAACATATCCACCTTCATATCGTAGGCAGCAGCGCCCAGAGCGATGATAAAGGCGGCCATGGTATAATCAAGATCGCCTTTCATCACACCCAGGGTCAAACTATCCTGGGGCGCATTTTTTTCAAGCTTGGCCACGCGCGCTACCAGGTCCTGAAGTTGGTTTGGCCCGGGGGTTGAATTTTTCTCCGTCTCGGCCATGGTTTCTTTCTCCTTTTAATAATGTTTCCAGCGAAAAATCCCGCTTGCCCGGCGAAAGCCATCAACGTGGTTCTATAGGAAAGGGATTTTATCAGTGATATTCAAGCCATGTCAATGTAATTGCGTGATTTAAGAATCATTACCGTTTATAATGAAAAAGGGTTGCTGTCATGGCCAAAACCAAAAAAAGGAAAAACCGCAAACGCAAACGGCATCTTGCCAAGACTGTGCGTTTGTCTGTGTTGGTTCGGCAGGAAGGTACCGCACCTCTGCCCCCCGGTGTGTCCCAACACTCTGCGGCCATCCACCTTGATATCCGCAACGAATGGCAATCCTTCCTCGCTTTCTGCGACGGTTGTTGGAAAAGATTTATCGGCTGGATCACTGGCCTGGTCTATGCCCCGCGCTGGCTGGCGCTGAGCCTGGCCCTAAGCCTCGGCTTGCTTCTATTCTGGCCGCGCCAGGCACCCATCCATCCAACTCTTCCTGGCCCCGAAATCCTGGCCAAGGCCTATCCCGAGGCGATCAGCCTTCTTCGGCATACACCCGGCGGCTGGCTGGTCCGTTTCCAGGACGGCAGTGAGGAGTGGTACCTTGACAGCCGGTCCCGCTCCTGGCCTGAACGAATTGACCAGCCTGATCTAGCCTCGATCCTGGCCCTCCCTTACCCCTTCGGCCCGGTACTGCTCCCCAGGCCGGCTGGCCAGGACCCAGGCCGGATACGCCACTACGGCCTGCTGGGTGCTGCCTACGGGCGCACGCCGCGAGAAGTCAGGCAAAACTTGGAGGTTGTGGATTTTTTCGGAAATGCGGTCTGGTTCAACCGCCGTAACGGCGCAGCAGAGGCGCTGCGCGCCGTGGTGCAGGACATCGCGGCTGACCAGGAAGTGAGCGCTTACATCAAGTCCATCGCCCGGCACCATTGGCGCAGGTTTTTCAAAGGCAAAACCGCCGGTTTATTTCAGGGCCGTTATATCACCGATTGGGAATGGCGTCGGGTGGCGGGAACCCAGCGGCTCTCGGCCCACAGTTTCGGGATCGCCGTGGATATCAATAACCCCGACACCCCGCTGCCGAAATACTGGGGCTGGAAACATGATTTCAGCGGAAGCATAGAGGCCGTACCCTGGCGATTGGTGGAAATTTTCGAGCGGCATGGGTTTATCTGGGGAGGAAAATGGCACCACTTTGACACGATGCATTTCGAGTACCGGCCGGAGTTCCTGGCCGCGTCAAAACCCGCCCAATCCCAGGACCAGGCGCAAACCGCGCCGGTCCCCTTCCTGAAAGCCGTCGCGCCTCACATTAAAAAACGAGAAAACTAACCGGCGTGAGGCAGTCCCGTTGCCGCGGCTGCCTCACGCCGTGTTTCCCGGCTTACAGGCGCCGGCGCACGGGCGAGGTGTGACGGTTGCTCAGCGTCTTCGCCGCCGCCACCACCTCGGTATTGACAGGCAGCGCGGCGCTGTCAGTCAGTTCAGCCAATGCTTCCCGCCGGATGGAAGTACCCAGCAATCTTTCGATATCCTTCACCACGTCCGCGTCTTCCCACGTCGCCAGGGTCAGCGCGTCGCCGGTGCGCGAGGCGCGGCCGGTCCGGCCGATGCGGTGAATATACGTGGTGGCGGAATCGGGCATGTCGTAGTTGATCACGTGGGAAATGCTCGCGATATCCAGCCCCCGCGCCGCGATGTCCGTGGCGACCAGAATGGAGAGCCGGCCGGAGCGGAATTGTTCCAAGGCGTGCTGGCGCTGGCCTTGCGACTTGTTGGCATGCAGCGCGGCGGCCGGGTGGCCGGCGCGCTTGATGATCTCGGTCACCCGGTCCGCGCGGTGCTTGGTGCGGGTGAAGACCAGGATAGATTGCGCCACGGTTTTTTTGATCAACTGCAGCAACAGGTTGTTTTTCATGTGCTGGGCGACCGGATAGAGCGTATGCGCGACCGTGTCAGCCGGAGCCTCCACGTCCACCGCGAAGCGCTGCGGCTGGCGCAGGGCGTGCTTGATGAGGCCTTCCATGGTCCGGTCGAAGGTCGCCGAGAACAGCATGGTTTGCCGCTTCGTTGGCAGCAAGGCCAGGATCTTGCGGATCGAGGGTAAAAAGCCCATGTCCAGCATCCGGTCCGCCTCATCCAGGACCAGGATCTCCACCGCATCCAGCTTGGCATGGCCTTGCGACACGTGGTCCAGCAAACGTCCGGGGCAGGCCACGATGATGTCATATCCCCGGCGCAGGGCGTCGGTCTGGGGCTGCATGCCCACGCCGCCGTACACGGTAGCCGACCGGAGCCGGGTGTGCTGTCCAAGCACTTTTACCACTCCGTGGATCTGCTCCGCTAGCTCCCGGGTGGGGGTCACGATCAAGGCCCGGGTGCGTCCGGTACCGGGGTTCTGCAAAAGCCGGTGCAGGATCGGCAGGACGAACGCGGCGGTCTTTCCGGTCCCGGTCTGTGCGGTACCGATCAGGTCCTGACCGGCCATGGCGGCCGGGATCGCCGCCTCCTGAATGGGAGTTGCGTCTTCATACCCGGCGGCCCGCAACCCTTGGGCCAGACGGGTGTCCAACTGGAACGTTTCGAACTTCATGCTTTTCCTTTTTTGCCTGCCAGCAAGCGAGGTTTTTCATCCACTCCCCACCGCCTTAAGCTGGCAGCGATCCGGAGGATCGTTAAAACGGGAACAGAAATGGATTTTTCTGATTAGCGGAAATTTCCCTGCCGCTCTCTCCAGGTAAGAATGAGGAAGGTTGGAAGGCAAATCACTGCGCTATCGGGTAAGACTATACGGCAAAACCTGCCGCCTGGCAAGGAAAATCTTCGAACCAGCCGGGCGCCTTGCGCGGCCCGGCCGGTTCGATTTGTTCCTAAACTATTCTTCCTCTTCCTCGTATTCGATCTCCGTGTCCGTGCTGACGCCCGACCCGTCCGTGGAAGAATTGACCGTGGTCTCGACATCGCCGACCTTGAAGGTCTTGCCGGCATTGACGTTCACGTTCTTGTTCAGCGGATCAACGCTGGCGCCGACGTTGGCGCCTCCCAGTTCTCCTCCCAAGGAAACATTCATGCTTGAACAACCCGCCACCAGCAACATACCCAACGGCAACAGCCATACATACTTCATCATTTCCGCCCCTCCTTGTAGGGACTTCGTGTTAGTGGCTTGGCCACGGAACGCGTATTATACCCTTTTTTAGGCGTCCAGTTCAGCTTATTTTTCATCCGATCGGCCGGGTAGCAGCGCCCGCTCCAGCGCCGGGTCGCCGCCAAAGCGCCGGGCCAGCTCGAAACGCATGGCGTCGGGATCGTCCCGGATGGACAGGGCCAGCTCGCCGTCGCTGACCGGCCTGCTGGTCGGGTCCAGGGTGCGGAACAGGTTCCAGTCCTTGACCGCCGGGCCCAGCCAGTTTACATCCAAGTCGCCGAGATAATAGATCCTGCCCGCCTGGGCCAGACGGAAAACCGTGTCCCCGCCAAGGAACACGTATTGCATCTCGCCGGTCTCCTGGCCTGGCTGGCAGATGATCCGTTCCAATACCCACTGCCCGGGTTCCAACTCCAGGACCACCAGGCCGCTCTCGTCCAGGCGGTAGGTCGTGGGGATTTTTGGCCCCTCCCCGCCCGGACCGTAAAAGAAGGCATGGCTGGGTTCCACCCGCTCCGTTTGTTTAAAACGGAGTTCCGTTTGCGCGGTGCGGATTTGCTGGTTGTAGAGGACCGAGACGCGCCCCACGACCAGCGCTTTGGTCCAGCTCGACGGCAGGCTGGCCAGGGGGCCGCGCGTGGCGCAGCCAGCGGTTATCAGTACAGCTACCAGCACGATCCCCGGCGCCAGCCTCTGGCGCGGCATTTATTTCACCACCGCGACCTTGAGCGTGGCCTTGTCCCGGCCGTCCACGCTGATGCGCGCCACGTAGACGCCAGGAGCAGTATCCCGGCAGTCCCAGACCAGGGTCTGCGTGCCGCTTTCCAGACTGGCGGATACCTGTCCCACCCTTTCGCCGCTCAAATTGTAGAGTTTGATCCGCACGACCGCCGCCTGGTCCAATTGCACGGCAAAAGCGATCTGGTTCTTCCCGGGGTTGGGATAGGCCAGGGCCACTTTACCGCCGAGGTCCAGGCCGGCCAGGGCCGAGGTGGGCGTGGCGGTCACTGTAGGCGTGATGGTGGAGGTGGGGCTGATCGTGGCCGTGAGGGTAATGGTCGGAGTCGCGGTCTGTGTAAAAGTGACAGTGACGGTCGGGGTCACGGTCACCGTGGGGGTAATGGTCGAGGTGGGCGAAATGGTCGGCGTGGGCGTGGGCGGCTGTACCAGCACCTTTGCCGACAGTTGAGAGGTATTGTTCTGGCTGTCCGTGGCCGTGGCGCAGATATATTGCCCCAACACCACCGGCACCGATGCGATCTGCCAGATCCCAGCGCCACTGGCGGTCGCGGTCCCCAGGTACTGGACCGTTCCATCGTTCACACCGCCGCCCGCAGCCAGAAAGAGCTCTATATATTCCCCAGGGTCCGCAGTCCCGGCGATCGGCCCGCCTGGATTCGCCAAAGTGATGGACGGCGGAAGCTGGCCACCATTGGAGCCATTGGTCAAGCCTATTGGCAGCATTGCCGAAGCCACGATGGTATTGCCATAAATGCTGTTGTTTATGGAGGAGGAACCATCGATATTGACCCCATATCTGGAAAGGTTGGCGAACAGATTGCCATTGCCGCCCGGAAGGCCGATGAAATTCCCCGAAGCGCCGGAGCCCAGATAGACTCCCTCGCGGGCCGAACCCGAGAATCCACTGCCATTCGGGTACATGCCGACCACGTTGCCCACGGCCGTATTGCCCCGAGCCGAGGCTTGGATGAAATACAAGCGGCGGGCGAAATAATTCCTCTCATAGAGACTATAACCGCCATAACCGATCATGTCCGTATTGTTGCCGTTTTGAATGACAATGTCTCCAGCGCGGCTGAAACCAAAATAATTGCCTTGGAACCGGCAATTATTACCATAGGTAGTGAACCCCTGCAGAATGTTCCCGGCGATCACGTTGCCCTCGCCGGCGCCCAATCCTCCGATGATATTATTATCGCCCCCGACATAAAGGCCATACATGCTGTTGGGCGAAGCGGCCGTCCCGGCCGAATTCAAACCCATGATATTGCCTGCCACCCAATTGCGCTGGCCGGTCAAATTCAATCCATGCTGGTAATTCCTGGAAAAGACGTTGCCCGCGCCCGCAGCGCTGCCGCCGATGATATTCATGTGGCCAGTGACCGTCGCGCCCATGGTATTGCCGCGGCCCGCGGCATCGGCCCAGTCCGTGCCCAGGCGGCAACTGGCAATGGTATTGCCTGAGCTTGACACCAAGAGACCCGTGGCGCCGCTGACAATGGCCATATCCCGGACCATGCTGCCGCCCGAGCTCCCGGTAAGGCTCAAGACCGTGATATTCAACAATCCGGTCGAACCTACCGTAACTCCCCCGCCTTCGATAATGATCTGGTCCGTGACGTTGATCGAGGAAAACACCGTTATGGAGTTCGACACGGAAAAAGCGATCGTTTCCCTCCCTGGGATGGCGTTGGTGCTTTCGACGGCTTCGCGGAACGTGCCCGGACCGGAATCTTCGAAGCTGGTCACCATGACCATGGCGCCCGAAGCGGCCGAAGCCCAGGCGAGCAATGAAAAGCCCACAGCGAACAGTCCTTGCCAGCGATGCATCTTTTGCATGGTTCCCCTCCCGAGAAGTATCTTGACCCGGCCATCTTAGCATATCCTTGTGGCGCGGCAAGGGTTTTCGCGCCTTAACCATCTCCTAACCATTCGCGGATTGACTTCTGCCCCGATTATGGTAAGGTACAGGCTATTATGAACATACGTTCATAATATTGGTGAGGCCCATGAGACCCAAAAAAATCCGTTGGGTGAAATGCCTGCCGACCGAACGGTGCTTTCGCCCGGCCGGGCGGCGTCCGGCAAAACTTGCCGGGGTCACCTTGTCCCTGGATGAATTTGAATCGGTCCGACTGACCCACTGGGAACGTCAACCCCAAAGCGTTTCGGCCACGCGCATGCATGTTTCCCGGCCCACCTTTTCGCGCATCCTTGCCTCCGCGCACCGTAAACTCGCCGACGCCCTGGTAAACATCAGGGCCATCAAGATCGAGGGCGGCTGCTGCCGAATCGCTGGTTCAGGCCGCCCGCACAGACCCAGGAGCGGCTCATGACAGGTTTTCCCGGCAAAAACCTTTCTTTCGTGGATCGCTGGCTGACCGTGTGGATCTTCGCCACCATGGCGGCAGGAGTGGCGTGGGGTTACCTTTTTCCAGCGACCGAGGCTTTCTGGAGCCGGTTCCAGGTCGGCACGACGAACCTCCCCATCGCCTTGGGGCTGATCCTGATGATGTATCCGCCCCTGGCCAAGGTGAAATATGAGGAGATCGGGGGCATATTCCGTTCGCCGAAGTTGTTGGGTTTTTCGCTTCTGCAGAATTGGGTGATCGGGCCGGTGGTCATGTTCGGGCTGGCCGTGCTGCTGCTACGGGACCGCCCGGATTATATGATGGGGGTCATCTTGGTGGGCCTGGCCCGCTGCATCGCCATGGTGATCGTCTGGAACGAACTGGCCGGTGGCGACCGGGAGCTGGCCGCCGGCCTCGTCGCCTTCAACGCCATTTTTCAAGTATTGCTGTACGCAGTTTACATCTTTCTGTTCCTGACGCTCGGCCTGAAATGGCTGAACTTGGCCAACGGATTCGAAGCCAGCATTTCGATGTGGGAATCCGCCAAAACGGTGTTTATTTATTTGGGAATACCTTTCGTTGCCGGGGTCGTCACTCGGGCCGGTCTTTTACGCTTGAAAGGCAAAATATGGTTTGAAACCCGCTTCCTTCCGGCCATAAGCCCCCTGACCCTGGCAGCCTTGCTGTTCACCATTTTCGTCATGTTCTCCCTCAAGGGGGAGTACATCATCCGCCTTCCCCTGGACGTGTTGCGCGTTGCCCTGCCGTTGGTGATCTATTTCATCCTGATGTGGTTCGCCACTTTCCTGGTCGCGCGGCGCATGCGCGCCAGCTACCCCCAAACCGCGGCCGTCTCGTTCACCGCCGCGAGCAACGACTTCGAACTGGCCATCGCCGTGGCCGTGGCCATCTTCGGCATCCAATCAGGCCAGGCTTTCGCGACGGTCATCGGCCCCCTGGTGGAGGTGCCGGTGCTGGTCCTGTTGGTTCGTGTTTCCACATTTCTCAAGCAGAGGTGGTATCATGGATAAATTGAAGGTCCTGTTCGTCTGCGTTCACAATTCGGCCCGCAGCCAGATGGCCGAGGCCTGGCTCAAGCAATTAGGCGGGGACCGTTTCGAGGTGGAAAGCGCGGGCCTGGAGCCGGGCGTGCTCAACCCCCTGGTGGTCGAGGCCATGCGGGAGGCCGGCATTGATATTTCCAACAACCAGACCAAAAGCGTCTTCGACTTTTTCACGCAAGGCCGGCGGTACCATTATGTCGTGACCGTTTGCGACGAATCCCAGTCCGAACGCTGTCCCATCTTCCCGGGGGCGGTCCAGTTCCTGCATTGGAGCTTCCCGGACCCTTCCCGGTTCACCGGCAGCCACGAGGAGCGCCTGCGGCAGACCCTGGAGGTCAGGGACCAGATCATGGCCAAGATCGAAGCGTGGCTGGAAAAATTCCGGGATTAATGGACCCGCATCTGGTTCGGGCCGTGGAGAGGGCCTTATCCCGCCGCCAGCGCCTTCTGGATAGTACCAACGCCCTACGCCTGATCAACGGCCAGGGCGACGGCCTGCCGGGTATCACCCTGGACCGATTCCACCGGCACTTCCTCATCCAGACCTACAGCAGCCGCCCGGCCATTGACCCTGACCTTCTGGCCGCATATGTCACCGCGCATTTTCCGGCTGACTTCATCATCCTCAAGGACCGTACCTTGCAGGCCGGCCAATGCGCCCAGCACGCCCGGGTGCTGTTCGCCGAAACCGGTTCTACCACCGAAGTGACGGAACACGGCCTGCGCTTTTTGGTGGACCTGCACGACGCGGTCAATCCCGGCTTGTTCCTGGACATGCGCGCCAACCGCCTGCGCCTGGCCCAGATGGCCAAGGGGCGCAAGGTGCTGAACACCTTCGCCTATACCTGCTCTTTCGGCGCCTATGCCTATCAGCACGGCGCGAGCGCGGTGGTCAATGTGGATATCAGCCGGAAATATCTGGATTGGGGAAAAAAGAATTACGCGCTAAACGGATTGCCGGTCAAAGAAGAGGAATTCGTGACCGCTGAAAGCGCCGGCTATCTTCGGGGCGCGGCCAAGTGGCGCAATCCTTTCGACCTGATCATCCTCGATCCGCCCTCTTTCTCCCGGCACCAGGGGCGGACGTTCACCGTTAAAACCCAACTGCCCAGGCTGATCTCGGCCAGCCTGCGGGTCCTCAATCCCGGCGGAACGCTTTTCGTTTCGGCCAATCATTCGGAGATCAGCCCGGCGCACCTGGAACGCTGGCTGAGGCAGGCGGCCCTTTCTACGGGCAGGGACCTCGAACGGACCGAACCGCTGGGACAAGGCCGGGATTTTCCAGGGTCCGGGACCATGAAAGCCAGCCACTTGGCGGCCGTGATGAGCGATTGGGTTTGATCCGACAGGCTTATTTCACCCGCACAAATCCCTTGTCCACGATCTTCTGCCCTTCCGAGGACAGCATGAATTTCATGAATTTTTTAACGTCGCCCCGCGGCTGGCCTTTGACCACGAGATAGAGCGGGCGGCACAGGGGGTAATTTCCGCTGCGGACGTTTTTTTTCGACGGGAGAAAACCCCCTATGGAAAGCACTTTGGTCCCCGCCGGTTTCAGCGCCAGCGAATCAAAAGTGATCACACGGGGATCTTGGCTGGCGAGCAGGAGGTGTTCGCGGGGGATCGCCGTCCGTTCCACCGCCTCGAATCCGCCGCCCATGACGCGCTTGATGAATTCCTGGTTCAGGGTGCGGCCCGAGGTGCCGTCCACCACCGCCCGGATTGGCAGGTCAGGGCCGGCGACTTCCCGCCAATTCCCGACCGCCCCGGAAAAGACGCCCCGCAGCTGTGCAAGATCCAGGCTGTCCGCGGTATTTTCATCGTTCACGAAAACCGCGATCGCGTCGTAACCGATGATCTGGTAGGTATAGCCGGGCTTCAATTCGTCCGGTGTCAGGGACCGGGCGACCCCCGCGATCTGGCATGCACCCTGCTCCAGCGACCGCAGGGCCAGTTCCGTTCCGTTGCTGTAGATGGCCTCGAATTTCACGCCGTATTTTTGATAAAAAGCTTCACCGGCCTCCAGCATGATGTATTCGCCCATCGGGACCGACCCTTCATATATTAAGTTGGCCGCAGCCACAGGCGTTGCCCCGCCCCACAGAGCGGCAAGGAGACACCAGCACGGCGCGGCGATCCTCCTGATTCGCATTTTCCCTCCCAGCTATTTGTCCCTGCAAAAGCGGAAAGTGTAACAACCCTCGCGTTTTCGTGCAATGGCAAAAAACGCGGCCTTAATGGTCGAAACGCAGCCGCGCGCCGGTTACTTCAGACAGAAAGCGCGCCTTAAGCAATCCCTCTTCCCATTCCCCCTTGGCCGTGGAATCCCACACGATCCCGCCGCCAATGCCCATTTCACCCCGTCCGTTCTCGAGCAACAGGGTCCGGATGGGGATACTGAAATAGAGGTCGCGGTCCGGGGTGATGTAACCGATGGCGCCGGTGTAGAGCTTCCTGTCTTCACGCTCCAGCTCCCGGATGATCTGCATGGCCCTGATCTTCGGCGCGCCGGTCACCGACCCCGAGGGAAAAGTCGCGGAGAACAAGGCATGTAACCCAAGGCCCAACGGAACGCGGCCAGTCACTGTGGAGGTCATCTGGAACAGCGTACGGTAGGGCGTGACCGTGAAAAGCCTGGGCGCGCGGATGCGTGTCCCCACCCGCCCTAGGTCATTGCGCAGCAGGTCCGCGATCATGACGTTCTCGGCTCGGTTCTTTTCGTCCAGTTGAAAGCGCCTGCGCGCTTTCTGGTCAGCCAACCGGTTCTTCCCCCTCGGCCAGGTGCCTTTCATGGGTTCCGACAGGATGCGGCCGCCGCATTTGCGGAGAAAACGTTCCGGCGACAGCGACAGGATCTGGAAGCGGCCGTCGTCCACATAGGACGCATAGGGGACAGGCTGGTATCGGAAGAGCGCCGCATACAGGGCGCGCGGATCGCCCGAGAACCGGAAGCCCAGTTTTATGCAATAAGTGATCTGATAGACATCGCCCTGGGCGATATAGCGGCGGATGGCCTGGATGTCCCGGGCATACCGGGCGTACGGAGTGCCGAACCGAAGGCCGCTGAGTGAGAAGGCGCCGCCGCGCGCGCGCGGGATCGGCCGGCGTTCGGGCCGGCGGTAAGCGCCCAGCATGGCCAGCGGAAAGGCGCGCGGTCTCGGGTCGAACAGTCGCGGTTCGAAGGCATAGCCGGCTTCGTAGCTGAAAAATCCCGCGACGTGATACCCCTCGCGGAGCCATTGTTCGGCGCGCCGGAAGGACGCAGGAAGGTCCTTGGGATCATGGCAAACGAGGGTAGCGTGGGGCTGTGCGAAACAGAGAGGCTGGCGGTCGAAATGGGTATAAACGAGCATGGAGCCCCCCGGGCCTTTTCGGGGCGCCACACTTGCATTGCGTAGTCATGCATGGCAAGCGGCGACATCCCCGTAGCAGGGATTGGATCATCCCCTGCGAAGGGGATGATCTTCTCCCAACAGGCCTGGGTGCCGCCGGCCAGGAGGCAGGCGGTTGAAGGTCATGGCCTGGAATTCGTTAACGGGTTTTTCGCGAGGCCTTGGCTGCGCGTGTCGGCGCGGCCAAGGCCTTTTCTTCCAAGACCTTGATCGCGGCCGCGATCAAACCCCGGTGAGCGGTCTTGCTTTCCAGTTTGGAAAACAGGCTGTACACGGGCGGCACGACCAAAAGGGTCAGCAACGTGGACACGATCACTCCGCCGATGATGGTCACGGCCATGGGCACGCGGCTCTCCGCGCCCGGCCCGATGGCCAGGGCCACGGGCGTGGCGCCGGCGATGATGGCCACGGAGGTCATCAGGATCGGCCGGAGCCGGATCGGGCAGGCTTCCAGCAGGGCCTCGCGCACGGCCAGGCCCCTGGTCTCCCGCAGGCGGTTGGTGAAATCCACCAGGAGAATGGAATTTTTCTTCACGATCCCGAGCAGCAGGATCATGCCGATCATGCTGTAGATATTAAGGGACTGGTGCGTCAGCCAAAGAGCCAGCAGCGCGCCGGACACGCTGAACGGTAAGGCCATGAGGATGGTGACCGGGTCAATATAGCTGTTGTACTGCGACGCGAGGATCATGTAGGCGATCAGGATGCCCAGGAGCATGGCCATGATGAGGTCGCCGAAGGATTCCTGGAAGGTCTGGGCGCTGCCGCCGATCTCCACATGGTAGTCCCCGGGCAGGAGCTCGCGGGCGATCTCCTGGACGGTTTCCAAGGCTTTGGCCTGGGACTTCCCGGCCGCCACGTTGGCGGAGATCGAGATGGCCCGTTCCCGGTTCTTGCGCGAAATGGACTGCAGGGTGGGTTTTTCCTCGAAACGCACCACCTTGGTCAGGGGGATCAGCTCCCCGCGGTTGTTGCGAACGTACAGCCCCTTGATGCGTTCGTCCCGCTCCCGGTTGTCTTCCTGCAGTTTGACCCGGATGTCGTAGCGGTGGCCGCCTTTGGGATAAGTGCCGACCTTCACGCCGCCGATCATGGAATTGATCACTTCGCCGATGGACACGACATTGACGCCGTGCAGGGCCGCCTGGTTCCGGTCCGGGATCACGTGCAGTTCAGGCTGTCCCACCCGGTAATCCGTGTCCAGGTCCGTGACCAGCCCGGTCTTTTCGAGCTCCTGGCTGATCCGTTCCGAATAGACCGCGAGCTGTTCCCAATCCGGCCCCTGGACGGTAAATTCGACCGGGAACCCGCGGGAAGCCGTGAAGGAACGGAGCGAGGGGTCCTGCACCACGGCTTTGAGGTCCCGGATCTCCTTCAAGGTTTTGCGGCAGCAGTCCATCATGTCCTGCTGGGTGAACTCTCTGCCGGTCTCCGGGTTCACGCCGCGCTGCCCCTTGGGTTTCAAGGTGACGAACACCATACCGTTGTTGATCGAACCGCCGCCGACCCCCGCGAATATCCTCTGGACCTCCGGCCGTTTCAGGAGCATCGCCTCGACCTCCCGAACGCGGGAATCCGTGTACTCCAAGGACGTCCCGACCGGCGTTTGGAGCCGGATCATGAACCGGCCCTGGTCCTCTGGAGGCATGAACTCCTTATTGAGTCTTCCCACCAACAGGAAACTGGCCCCGAAGAGCAACAGGGAGACCGTCACCACTTTCCACCGATGCTGCAAAACCCATCCCAGGACCGCGCGGTAAAACTCCTTGAACCAAGTAAGGCCCGTTTCCATCCCCTGGCCCAGCCAGGTGCGGCGCTTTCCGACTTCCAGGAACTGCGAACAGCGCATGGGCGTCAGGGTGACGGCCTCCAGGAGGGAGAGGAGGACCGCCACGGTGATGGTGACGCCGAACTGGAAGAAGAACTTGCCGATCACACCGCGCATGAAGGCCACGGGCAGGAAGATGGCCACGATCGCCAGGCTGGTGGCCGTGGCCGCGAACGTGATCTCCCGGGCGCCGACCAGGGCCGCGGGCACTTTGTCCTCGCCGGCTTCGCGGTGGCGCATGATGTTCTCGAGCATCATGATGGCGTCGTCCACCACGATGCCGATCACCAGGGACAGGGCCATCAGGGTGAAGGTATTCAGGGTGAACCCGGAGAAGTACAGCACCAAAAAGGTGCCCACCACCGAGGTGGGGATGGCCAGCAGCACGTTGATCGTGGAGGACCAGGACCCCAGGAACAGCCAGCAGACCAGCGCGGTCAGGATCGCCGAGAGGATCAGGGTGAAGTTCATATCCTCGACCTCCCGCTCGGTAAACACCGTGGCGTCCATGTTGACCGCCATGTGCATGTCCGAAGGCAGGATCTTCTGTACTTCGGCCATGCGCTTTTTGACCGCTTTGGCCACCGCCACTTCGTTGACGCCGGATTGCTTGATGACCGCCAGTCCAACGGCCGTCCGGCCCATGCCCCGGCCATAACGCCGGATGTCCGCCGTGCCCTCCTCCACTTTGGCCACCTGTCCCAGGCGGACGGGCACGTAGTTCGGCGAACCGCCGCGGGAATGAATGATCAGGTCCTCGAACTCCCCGACCGTGCTGGCCTCCCCCAGGACGCGCACGTTCAGCTCCCGCTTCCCACTCTTGACCCATCCGGCCGGAAGCTCGGAGTGCTGCTGGCGGATGGTGTTGGTCACGTCGTTGACCGTGAGCGCGTACCGCGCCAAGTCCCGGTCCGAGACCCAGATGCGCAGGTTGGGGTCCACGTAGCCCATCATGTCAATGCTGCCCACACCAGACACCGTGGTGAATTTCCCCTGCAACTGGTCCCGCACGTAAGCCATGAGCTTGGGCCGCGGCATGGTCTCGCTTTCCACGGCCAGCATGAGGATCGGTTGTTCCTCGGGATTGGTCTTGTGGATCTCGTACGGGTCCATGTCATCGGGCAGGTCGCGGATGATGCTTTGCAGTTTGGCCTCGACGTCCTGCTGGGCCAGGTCAATGTTACGGGAGAGTTCGAACTCCAGGGTGACGCGGGCGAACCCGTTGCGCGAGGAGGACGTGATGGCCCGCACGCCCTGGACGCTCATGAGCGCGCTCTCCACGATGTCCACCACGTCCGTCTCCATGACCTCCGGGGCCGCGCCCGGCATGCGCAGGGAGACCGACACCACGGGATAGTCCACGTCCGGCAGGCGGCTCACCCCCATGCGGGAAAAAGCGATGCCGCCAAAAATGATCAGCGCGGACATAAGCATCCAGGCGAAGACCGGCCGGCGGATGGAAATATCGGAGAGAATCATGGTTGGGGATCTCCTGTCCGTACCTGAATCGGGGCCGCGGCGATGGCGGCCTGGAAGCGGGCATACGCGATCCAGACCGCATAACCGGAACGGTCGAAACTCCTCAGTGTATCCTGGTCTGCGGCCAGCGCTTGCAGGACATCCAGGTTAGTGGCCAGGCCCAGGTTGTAATCGCGCAGCACGGCCAGATAGTTTTTATGAGCCAGGGCCGAAGCTTTTTCCCACGCTTGCCGCTGGGCCAGACCGGCCCGCACGGTGGCGTAATGGCCGCGAATCTCCTGTTCGGCCGCGCGGCGCAGCCGCTCCCAGGCTAATTCGTTCTGCCTCAGCTGCGCTTGGGCTTCGGCGGTGGTGGCGGCGACCGCCCCGCCCAAAAACAGCGGCAGGGTCAGGGCGAGCTGCGCATCCCAGGTGTTCTCCCGGGAAACGCCGGATCCATATAGATAATAATTAGCGCTCGCATCCAGGGAGGGCCAGTGCCCGCCTTGGGCGACACCGACGGCATCACGGCCGGCTTCAACCCGGCTGCGCGCCGCCGCGATATCCGGCCGGTTTTGCGCCCGGTCGAGATAGGTCTCCACCGGCTCCAACACCTGCGTGAACGGCGCGGGAGCCTGGCACTGGCTGTCCCGCGGCAGGCCGGTAAGGAAGGCCAAGAGCTCTCTGGTCACGTCCAGCACGCCCCGCAATTCCTGAACCTGGGCCTGCAAACCCGCCTGGGCGGACTGGACCGATAAAACCTCGCTGTCCCGCGAACGTCCGATGCGCACCCGGTCCTGTAAATCCTTGATCCGCTGATCGTACAGGCGTAATTGAATGGCCAGGTGCGCCTGTTCGGTTTCCAACGAGAGCACGGTGAAGAACGCTTCAGCCACGTCCTGGTAAAGCTGCAGGTTCACCCACTGCCACGCTTCTTTTTCGGCCGTGATCAGGTTTTGGGCTTGACGCAGGGCCGCGTATTCCCGGAACCCCCGGAACAACGGTTGCACCGCGGCCAGCTTGGCTACGGTTTGGTCCGACGCCGGGCCGTTTTTCTCCTGCTGGTGAAGGTACGTTCCCTGCAGGGAAACACCGGGGAGCACGGCCGCCAGGGCCTGGCGATAGCGGGCTTCGGCCTGGTTGATCAATTCCGTTTGGCCGGCTAAAACCTCGCTCTGCTTTAGGGCCGCCTGGAAACATGTTTCCAGCGTCAAACCCGGGTCAGCCGCCCCCGCAGGCGCGGCGGATGCCCAGATCAGGCAGCAGGCCAAAAGCCCGATGCGACCGTCCGTCTTCGCCATGCTCTACCTCTGGCAACAGGTGATTGATTAAAAGTGGCAGGATTATAACATGAAGAGCGACGGCTTTTGTAGTTAAGAAAACATGAGCAGGCTGATAGCCCGCATCAGCTTTTAACCAGCTGCTGGGTCCGCTGGACCTCGCCTTGCAGGCTGATCTGCACGGTGTGCAGGGGCAGAGAGCGGCCGGCGCGTAACAGCGCCTCTTGGGCGAGACTGGTCAACCCCCCGCAGCAAGGCACCTCCATGTGCAGGACCGTCACCGAGCGGAGGTCGTTCTGTCCGAAAATGGCGGTCAGTTTTTCCAGATAGGCCTCCGTATCGTCCAATTTCGGGCAGCCGATGACCGTAACCCGCCCGGCCAGCCAGCGGCCATGCAGGTCCGGCGCGGCAAATCCAGCGCAGTCCGCGGCGATCAGCAGGTCGGCGTTCCGGAAATAGGGCGCCCGCGGATTGGCCAGGTGGATCTGAACCGGCCAGTTTTGAAGCTGGGAGGGAACGGTCCCTCCCTCCGCGGCCGGGCTCTGGACCGCGGCCGGCGGCTGCAGCGTCCGCAGCCGGGACCCCGGACAGCCGCCGTGCCGCTGTGCTGGCGTTTCGGGCTCTGCGCGGGGGTTTTCGATCTCGTGGACGCGCAGGTAGGCTTCCGCTTGGGCAAGGAGCTCCATTTCTCCGTGCTCCCGCAAATGGGTCAAATGGGCGCGGATGGTATTGGGCCCCTGGCGGACGATATTGTCCATGACCTTGGCTTCGTCATAGGCCCCGGCCTCGCGTTCTTCCAGGCGGATGGCGCCCTCCGGGCAGTGGCCCAGGCAGGCGCCCAGCCCATCGCAGAACAAATCACCTACCAGCCGCGCCTTGCCGTCAATGATCTGCAGCGCCCCTTCGGGGCAGTTGGGGATGCAGAGCGCGCAGCCCGTGCAGCGTTCCTCGTCGATCTGGATGATCTTGCGTTTCACGCCCCACCTCCCGCATTCACAAATTATATTTAGGTAATATAGTACCTTTTTCTTTTATTAGTCAAGGATTCTTTTCAGGGGTCAGGTTCCGGGTTTCCGAAAAGGCCAGAAGCGACCTGCGGCGGCCTGCCATTCCTGCCGCAGGTGCTGTACCCAGGAAACCTGCTTCTTGGCGGGCGTCAGGAGGCCTAAGGTTCTTTGCCCGGGTTTGGGTTCCCAGGGAGCGTCCACGGTGTGAAAAACCATCTCCCCGCGGTCGGTAAGGGTAAGCAAAGCCATCCAGGCGCCGCCGGTGCTGACCGAAGTCCCTCTGGGGTCATGGTGGCTTTGCCGGCGCCAGAATCCCTGCGCACCCAACTCCAGCTGGCCATCCAAATAGTCCCAGGTGGCGGTGGTCCCGAACAAGAACCTCCCGCGAGGCGGCTGGCCGGCACGGTCGGTCGCAGCCTCTGCCGGCGCATGCTTCGGGGGCAGTTGGTACAGGTGCGCCTGCTCAAAGCGCTTCTGGTAGTGTAGGACCGCCAAGGAATTGGCTTCATCGTTGCTGGTCAGCGCCAGGAAATGGCCGGTCTCCCCCACCTCGGGATGCTCGGTCACCGTTTCAGAAAAGATGTCGCCAGCGATGGCCGTCAGGTCTTGCTGCCACGCGGTCTCCACTGCCTCAGGCCGGGCATCCACCATAACCACGTTCCTGCCAGCATTCCGTAGCTCTTTCCCTAGCAACAAGCTTAAGCGGTTTATACCGAACAGCAGGATGCCACGCTGATCCTTGCCCGAAACCCCCAGCCAGCGCGCCCAGGGCCCAGCGCTCAAGCTGTAAACGGCTACCGTACCAATGACCACGAGGATGGTTACTGGCACCAGCCGTTCCGCTTCTACGAACCCGAGGTGTCCGAGGCGCAGTGCGAACACACTAGCCACAGCCGCGGCCACGATACCCCGCGGCGCCATACCCGCCAGGAACAGGCGTTCTTGCCAGGCCAGGTCCGAGCGCCAGGTAGAAAGCAAAACGCTCGCTGGCCGCGCCACGAGCAGGAGCAAAAGCAGAAAAACCAGGCCTGACCCCCGCAGGGCCAGCACCTGCGCCAGCGAAAGCTGGGAAGCCAGCAGAATAAAAAGCGCGGGAATCAGCAACAGACTGAGATGCTCCTTGAATTCCACGATGTGCTGGATAGAAACCTGACGCTGGTTGGCCAGGGTCATGCCCATCACGGTCACCGCGAAAAAACCCATGGCCTCATCCTGCCAATAAACGGCCAGGGCGAAAACCGCCGCCACAACGGTCAGCGTGCCGGTCCCCTGCAGGCTATAGCCGATCCAGAACCGCCGCATCATCAGCGTTAATCCATATGCCGCCAACCAGCCCAGGCTACCGCCGATGACCACGGTCTTGACAAGCCCCCAGGCAAACCCGAAGGCCGCCAAGTGGGCGTCGCCGAACTGGATGGAGCGGTATATCAGGATGGCCAGGAGGGCCCCCAGCGGATCAATCCCCAAGGCCTCCCAACGGAGAATAGCGGCCAATGATTTTTTCATGCGCGCGTGCTGCAGCAAAGGTAAGATGGCGGTGGGGCCGGTGACGGCCAATATAGCGCCAAGCAGTACGGCCAATTTCCATTCGAATCCCAGGACCCATTTGGCGGCCACGGCGATCCCCACCGTCGTGGACACTAAACCCACGCTCAGCAAGCGGCCAATCACGCGGCCATGTTGCTGGAGATCCTTAAAGTTGAGGTTGAGGCTGCCTTCGAACAGGATGACAGCCACACTGAGGGAAATAAAGGGATTAAGCAACCCTTCAGGGATCCGGGAGGTATGCAGCCAGCCGGTGAACGGCCCGAGCAGCAAGCCAAAAACAAGGTAGAACATCAGCGCCGGCACTTTCAGTCTCCACGCCAACCACTGCGAGCCGACGCCGCAGCATAGGATCAAGGCTAGGTCCACAAGCAGTCGCTCCATGCCTTTACTTCCTTATCAACCGGCTTTTAAACCCAGGAATATCGCCCTTAGTCTAACTTAATTTCTTTACGCAGGCAACCATGCCGCAAGTGGGTCCATCAGTTCCCAAGGAAACATTTTGCCGCAATCGTCATTTTGTCGTACAATTTTGCTAACCTGCGGCGCATGTTCGCCGTTGGCACCACCTTCACCGGAGTACCCCTGATGCCTGATGCCTCCCCAAACGTCCTTCACCGCGAGATGCGCCCCGGGTTTTTCGGGGCCGCCCTGCAGGCTGTGAAATACTTCGGCCTGACCAAGGCCGCGGCCCTGTGGCTGCTCCTGCGCGCCGAGGAAAGTAAATTCGTCGCGAGCGCGGCCACGCCTGAAGCCAAACGCCTGCGCGCCGAACTGCTGGCGCAGTTCAAGCTCATCTACCGTTCCATCCTATGCCTGCACTTTCCCTTTCATTTCGCGCTGGTGGCCAAGTTCCTCCTGGACCTGAAAGTGCCGGGCCCGATCGTGGAATGCGGGGCCTTCAAAGGCGGCTCGTCGTCCCAGCTCTCGCTGCTGGCCCGGGCCACGAAGCGCAAGCTCTATGTCTGCGACTCGTTCCAGGGCCTGCCCGCGCCGGCCAAGTCCGAGGCCAAAGTGAAGATCTTCAACGACTCCCGCACGCACACCTACCAGGAGGGCGATTACGCCGCCACCCTGGACGAGATCAAGGCCAACATTTCGCGTTACGGCGCGATCGAGGTCTGCGAGTTCGTGCCGGGCTTTTTCAACCGTTCCCTGCCCAAGCTGAACGTGCGGCCCGCGGCCATCGTGCTGGATGTTGACCTGATCAGTTCGGCCCGTGACTGCCTCAAACCGCTCTGGCCGCGCCTGAGAAAAGGCGGTTACGTCTTCACCCACGAGGCCGAATCCGAGACCTATATGCAGGGATTGCTGGATAAAGCCTGGTGGCGGACTCACCTCAAGGAATGCCCGCCGCTCATCTTCGGCGCGGGCAGCAGCCTCTCGCCCGTGGCTGAAGGCCTGGCCCTGTTCCGGAAGGTTTAGGCTGTGGACAGGATCCTGATCATCGGCGCGACCTCGGCCATGGCGAGGGAGACCGCCAAGTTATACGCCCGCGAGGGCGCGGCTTTCCTGCTCGCGGCCCGCGATCCGAAAAAGCTGACCCGCTTGGCCGCGGAATTGAAAAATTCGGGCGCGGCCAAGACCATCTGCTTCCCCCTGAACGTCAATCATCACCGCCGGCACGCCGCGCTCCTGGCCCGGGCCAAAGCCCTGGGCGGCCTGGACGTGGCTCTGATCGCGCACGCCACGCCGGCCTTTCCTCTGCCCCTGGAAAAAAACCCCGGCCTTCTGCCCGGCGAGATCGAGACCAATTTTACGAGCACGGCCCTGCTGCTTCTGCGCCTGGCCGCCTGGTTCGAGCGCCAGGGACGCGGCACGATCGCCGTGCTGACCTCCGTGGCCGGGGACCGGGGGCGCCGCGACCAGTACGTTTACGCGGCCTGCAAGGCAGGCGTGACCGTGTTCCTGCAGGGTTTGCGCCAGCGCCTGCGCCCGGCCGGGGTGTCGGTGGTGACCATCAAACCCGGCCTGACCGACACGCCCCTGACTTCTCAGCTCCCCAAGAATCCCCTCTATTCCCAACCCGCGGCCGTGGCCCGCGGCATCCAGGCCGCGATCAAGTCCAGGACCGCCGAAGCCTACGTACCCTGGTTCTGGCGGTATATCATGTGGGTGATCAAGCTCATCCCAGAAACCTGGCTGCCGTCCGCGTCCAGGAGGCGGCATGCAGCGTAAAATCTACGCCTCGGTCATCTGGGAACGCCTCAAACGCCTGGATTTTTTCTGGCTGCTGCACAAGGCCTACACCTACGTGTTCCTCAAGCTCGAACGCTGGCTCAAGACCGGCTATTCCCCGCCGCCCCTGGCCTGCGGCCTGGTGGTGACCGAGAACTGCAATCTCCGCTGCCCCATGTGCGTGCTGCCGCACCGCTACCAGGCCAACCCCAACAACCAGCCCGCCGCGGCCTGGAAGCAGGTGCTGGACCAGCTGCACGAGCTCGGCCTGGGCGGCATCGCCATCAGCGGCGGCGAACCCCTGATCCGGCCGGACGCCCTGGAACTCCTGCGCCACGCCAAAAGCCCGCGCAACACCGTGACCTTGAACAGCAACCTCATGCTGCTCACCGAAGCGGGCATCGCGGCCCTGCTGGAAGTGGATTTCGACAATGTCAACGTGTCCATTGACAGCGGCCGGGAGGAGGTCAACGACCAGCTGCGGGGCGGCAGGGGCGTGCTGGCGCGCGTGCTGGACCGCATCGGCGCCCTGGCCCGGGCGCGGGACGCCCGCGGGAAGAAATTCAGCATCACGGCGGTCACCACGCTCAGCGACCTGAACGTGGATGACCTGGATGCGCTGTTTGCGAAAGTCGCCCCTTCGGGCGCGGACCGGATCTGCTTCATTCCCCTGCACGACATCGCGGAGGGTAAAAGCTTCCTTGCCCGCTCGGAAAAAGTGAAGCCCGATCTGTACGAAACGCTGGTGGGGCTGTCGCGAAAATATAAACTGCCTTTGGAGAACAGCTCCCAGTATTTGCGGGGCTTTTACAATGTCATGACCGGCGGGGTCATGCCCGAGCGTTGCAACGCGGGCTATACCCATCTGGTCATCGGGACGGACCTGAAGATCTACCGCTGCATCCCGTACATGAACACGGACCGCTATTTGTTCCAGTGGAACCCGAGCCAGGCGACCCTGAAGGAATTATGGAACAGCCCCAAATGGCGGCAGGACCGGCTGGAAGCGCTGTCGTGCAAGGAATGCTTCTGGGACTGCCACGCCGAACTGACCTTCCTGGTGCCGATGTAAATCTCTCCGGTTGCCAAGGATCACCCTTCCAAGCTTTCCTAGGTTTCTCTCAATTCCTTTGGAGGCAGCAGGAGGAGTCCCCAAAAGCCGCCTCACCAGCCCAACCATTTAAAAATCTTTTGTTCGGGTCCGTAAGCTGTTCCGGAGCCGAACGTGGACTGTCGAGGGCCTTGAGGCGGGTGGCGGGGACTCCTCCTGCCCCCCCTATTACGAAATTGCTCTCCACCCGCAATGGCCGTATAATGGGAGTTCCATGCGCCTCATCGCCCACTTGTCCGATCTGCACTTCGGCACGGAAGTGCCCGAGGTGGTCGAAGCCCTGGCCCAGGACCTGCTCCAGATCAAGCCCGATCTGCTGCTGGTGTCCGGCGACCTGACCCAGCGCGCCCGCAAAAGCCAGTTCGCGCGGGCCGCCGAGTTCTTGAACCGCATCCCCGCGCCCAAGCTGGTCGTGCCGGGCAACCACGACGTGCCCCTGTTCAACCTCTACCGCCGCTTCATCAACCCGCTCGCGGCCTACCACTCCTATTTTCCCCAGGATGCCGAATCGGACTACAAGGACGAAGAAGTGCTGGTGCTGGGCCTGAACTCCGCGCGCCGGTTCCGCTGGCGCCGCGGCCAGCTTTCCGCGCAGCAGCTCTCGCAGATGCAGCGCTTTTTCTGCGGTCGGTGCGACCGCCGGTTCCGCATCTTCATGTCCCACCACCCCTTCATGCCCCATCCCCGGCATTTTCCCAAAGACCTGATCTACCGCCGCAAAGCCGCCGTGGAAATACTGGCAGGATGCCACGTGGACCTGGTCCTGGTGGGACACACGCACCGCTTGTTCGTGGATAATCTGCAGGAATTCTACCCTTGGCTGGACCGGCCCATGGTCATGGCCCAGGCCGGGACCGCGATCTCGAGCCGCACTTTCAACCGGCCGCATTCGTACAACCTTATCCGGCTCAAGGCAAGGCGCTACTTGATCGAAACCAGGATTTTCCGGGCCGGCCGTTTCGCGCCGTCCCAGATCCATATTTTCCCGCGTCCCAGCCGTCCCCGCTGACAGCGCGCCGTACCGGATCGGCTACGCCGGACGCTTCCTGAAGCGCAGCCATTTTTCCAAGCCGACGACCAAATAGGCTCCCAGCGCGAACAGCACGATCCAGCCCCATTCCTTCAAGCCGATCGCTGCGGTAGAAAACGCCGTCTGCATGGGCGGCCAGTACGTGAACAGCAGCTGCAGGGTGATCATGACCCCTACTCCGGCCAGGAGCAGGGGGTTGGAAAACACCCCCACTTTGAACATGGACTTGTCCAGGGAACGGCAGTTGAAAAGATAGAACGTTTCCACCAGCACGAAAATGTTCACCGCGACCGTGCGAGCTTGATCGAGTTTGCCACCGTTCAGGATTTCAAGTTTGAACAATCCAAAAGCCCCCAGAAGCATTATGCCGCCGACCAGAAGGATCCGGAAGATCAGGGTCCGGGTCAGGATCGGCTGGTTGGGTTCGCGCGGCGGCCGGAGCATGAGGCCAGGTTCCTTGGGCTCGAAAGCCAGCATCAATCCCAACAGCAGGGCCGTGGTCATGTTGATCCAAAGGATCTGCACGGGCAGGATCGGGAGCGCGGTCCCGAACAGAATGGCGGCCAGGATCACCAGGCCCTCGCCCAGGTTGGTGGGCAGGGTCCAGACGATGAACTTGGTCAGATTGTCGAAAACGCCACGGCCTTCTTCCACCGCCGCCTCGATGGTGGCGAAATTGTCGTCGGTGAGCACCATGTCCGCCGCTTCCTTGGCCACCTCGGTGCCGCCCAAGCCCATGGCCACGCCGATGTTGGCCTGCTTGAGGGCCGGCGCGTCGTTCACGCCGTCGCCGGTCATGGCCACCACGTGTCCGAGGGACTGCAGGGCGTCCACCAGCTTCAGTTTTTGCTCGGGCGCGACCCGCGCGAAGACCGAGGTTTTGCGGGCGGCCTCCACCAGTTCCTTGTCCGTCATTCCTTCCAGTGCCTGGCCGGTCATGGCCAGGAGCGCGCCATCCGGGCCTTTGAGACCCAGCTGGCCGGCGATGGCCGCGGCCGTGGCCGCGTGGTCGCCGGTGATCATTTTGACCTGGATCCCCGCTTTATCGCAGGCGGCCACGGCCCGTATGGCCTCGGCGCGGGGCGGATCAATCATGGCCTGCAGGCCCAGAAAGGTCAGGTCCGAGGTAATATCGCCGCACGACATCTTTCCCGGCGTCTGGCCGTCTTCCGCGCATTCCAGCGTGCTGTGCAAATTTCCCACTTGCTTGCTGGCCATGGCGAGCACCCGCCAGCCGTTTTTCGCCATGGTTTCCACGGCTTCCATGACCTGCGCGCGGTCCAGTGTTTGCGGTTTGCCGTCCGGGCCCAGCATGGTCACCGAACGCTGCAGGATCTTTTCCACGGAGCCTTTCAGATAGACCGGATTGGGATGGTTGGGCCCGGTGTCGTGCAGGGTGGCCATATATTGCCGGTCCGACTCGAAGGGAATGGCGTCCAGGCGCGGCAGGCTGGCCCGCAGGGCGTCGGGATCGAGACCGGCCTTGCGCGCCGAGACCAGCAATGCGGCCTCCGTCGGGTCGCCCTGGACCTTCCAGGCGCCGTTCTCCTGCCGGAGCTTGGAATCATTGCAGAGCAGGCCGGCCAGCAGGCACTCCTTGAGCGCCGGATGCCGGGCCAGGTCCAGCACGCCGCCTTCGCCCTTGAGCGTCATCGCGCCCGCGGGCGCGTACCCGCCGCCGCTGACCTCGTACACCCGGCCCCCGGCCAGGATCTCCTGCACGGTCATCTGGTTCTCGGTCAGCGTGCCGGTCTTGTCCGAGCAGATCACCGTGGTGCTGCCCAAGGTCTCCACGGCCGGCAGTTTGCGGATGATGGCGCGGCGCTGCGCCATGCGGTTGACGCCGATGGCCAGCACGATCGTGACCGCGGCCGGCAGTCCTTCGGGAATGGCGCCCACCACCAGGGCCACCGCGGCCATGAACATGTCGAACACCGGCTGGTGCCGGAGCAGGCCCACGCCGAAGGTGAGCGCACCCAGCCCCAGGATGACCCAGAGCAGGGTGTGGCTGAACTTGGCGATCTTTTTCGTCAGCGGCGTCTGCAGGTTAGCCGCCGCGGCGATCATCCCCGAGATGCGCCCCGTTTCCGTGTTATCGCCGATGCTGACCACGAGGCCGTGCCCGCGCCCCGTGGCCACCAAGGTGCCGGAGTAGGCCATGTTGGCGCGATCCGCGAGCACGGTCTCCTGCGGGAGCGGGGCCGGCGCCTTCTCCACGGGCAGGGACTCGCCGGTCAGGGGCGATTCGTCAATCCGCAGTTCGCGGGTCTTGAGCAGGCGCAGGTCGGCCGGGACCTTGTCGCCGGATTCCAGCCAGACCAGGTCGCCGGGGACCAGTTCCACGGAGGGGACCTTGATCTGCTCGCCATCGCGCGTGACCGTGGCGATGGTCGTCACCGAGCGGCGCAGGGATTCCAGGGACTGCTCGGCCTTGGCTTCCTGCAGATAGCCGACGATGGCGTTGATCAGCACCACGCCGAAGATGACGGAAAAATCTACCCACTCGGCCAGAAGCGCGGTGATCGCGGCCGAAGCGAGCAGGATGTAGAGCAGCGGGTTGTGGAACTGCAGCAGGAACCGTTTGAGCGGGCTCATGGTCTTCTGGGCCGTGATGGCATTGGGCCCAAAATGCTCCTGACGGTGCTTGACCTCGAACGAGGACAAGCCCTGGCCGGGAGAGGTCTTCAACAACTGGGCGATCTCCTCGGCCGGCAGGTGGTGCCAATGCTGGTTGAGTAAAGATTCCATGAGTTTCTCTCCTTCACGCGTGAGGTCTTACAGATTTTAACTATAATCCAACTTAAGTCAATCTTTTCCGGTCCGAACCGGCCCATCCGCGCCTTGATTTTTTCCGTCCGGCCTGTCACTATACTGGACTGGGAGGTGGGTCATGTCCGAATCCGCAAGAAGTCAATGGCAGCGCTGGATCTTCGTCTGCACCCTGGGCGAGGTGATCGGCTTAGTCTTTTTCGCCTGGCCGGTCTGGATCCTGATCCGGCGCCTGGAACCGGCCAGCAGTCTGACCATCCGTATGGTTGAAGTGTTCCTCATGATCCTGCTGGGCGTGACCGAAGGCTTGGTCCTGGGCTGGTTCCAGTGGCAGGCCCTGCGGCGCTGGCTGCCCGCGCTGAGACTGCAAGCCTGGCTGTGGGCCACGGTACTGGCCGCCAGTCTGGCCTGGCTGCTGGGCAGCCTGCCGACCCTGTCGTTCGCTTCGCGCCTGGTCAGCGAAAGCGGGCCGCCCTATGCGCTCTTGCTGCTCTGGAGCGGCCTGATCGGGCTGATCTTCGGAGGCATCTTCGGGATTATGCAGTGGCTGGAACTGAGGCACCACAGCACGCACGCGGGCTTGTGGATCCCCGCCAACGCGATCGGCTGGAGCCTGGGCTTGATGGTGATTTCGCTCGAAGCCGCCCTGCCCCTGGCGCGGATGTCGTTCTGGGAAACCGGAGCCTCCCTGCTGGCCGCCGGTCTGGCGGCCGGGGTGGTGATCGGTGGCGTGACAGGCTGGGGCTTGCTCACGGCGCTGCGGCCGGCTAACAGGGTGCTGAAAAACCCAAATATATTCCGCTAGCACCCTGTACTGGCCCTCCAGGATATTTAATGCTGGTAGGGCCAGCACCTGACGGTTACCCCATGAAAAATCTCTGATTTTTCATGGGGTTTTCTACGCGACGCGATCGAAAAAGACCGCTCTGCGGGCTTTTTCATCAGCCTGCTACTCCCAGGTAAAGTGGATCAGCATGCGGTTCTGGCCCAGGCGCGGCGACTCCCGGACCTCGCCGCGGGGATTCTGCCAGCCCGCGATGCGCATGACCTCCTCCGCGTAATACGCCACGGACAGGTCATGGTACGGCGGCTGCGCGCGCAGATCGGTGACGACGAGATCAATGCTGTTCTTGGTCTCGTTCTCGACGGACGCCTCGCCTTCGGAATACATTTTCTTCCAAACGACCGATGCGCGCCGCACGATGGTTTTCGGCGTGGTGACGGATAAAAAGAAACGGTAAATTCCCCGGAATTCCTTCTGCGCCTTGTAGCGCATGATCTCGCCGATCAGTTCCAGCTTCCCCTTGTCCAGCATCTTATCCGCCAGCACCATGAAGTTCATGATCGCGGACAGTCCGACCCAGGAGATCGGGAGCACGGTGCGTTCGAACAGCTCCTGCCGGTCCGCGGGCGCGAGCACCGCCTTGACCCGTTCCAGCTCTTCGCGGGAGTATTTCTCCTGGTAAAACTGCCATTGGATCAACCAGCCCGTGCCCGTGACTTTCATCGCGCGTTCCTCCTGTCGGCCCGGCCGGCCCGGAAGGAAGTCGGCCGGGGTTCTGTTTTATTTCCCGTGCGGGCGGTCTTCCCGCCGCGAAACAGCGTCAAAGCCGCGGGCACCACCACCAGCGTGAGCAGGGTCGAGCTGATCACGCCGCCGATGATGACCCAGCCCATGCTGGTGCGCTGTTTGGATGCTTCGTTGAGCCCGATGGCCACGGGCAGGGTGCCGGCCACCAGGGTCATGGAGGTCATGAGGATGGGCCGCAGGCGCCTGCGGCCGGCCGCGACCAGGGCCTCGGCCAGTTTCATGCCTTTGGCCACCAGCTGGTCCGTATAGTCAATAAGCAGGATCGAATTTTTGGTGGCCACGCCCAGCAGCATGATGGTGGCGATAATGGAATAGATGTTAAGGGACTGGCGCCCGATCCACAGGGCCACGAGCGCGCCGCATACGGCCAGCGGCAGAGGCAGCAGCAGGCTGAGCGGCGTGATGAACGACTCGTAGAGGCTGGCCAGCACCAGGTAGATAAACAGTACGGCCAGGACCGTGGCCAGGGTCATGTTCTGGCTCATTTCCTCGAACTGTTCGCCCTGGCTGTCGTAGCTGTAGGTCACGCCGGGCGGCAGCAACCCTTTGTCCACCACTTCCCTCCGCACATAATCCATCAGCTCGCCCACGCCGTAATCCGGGTGGATGTCCGAGTTGATCTCGATCAAGCGCTGGCTGTTCTGCCGGCTGATGGTGGCCGGCCCCTGCTCCGGCTCCAGGCGGGCGACCTGGGACAGGTTCACCAACCGGTAGTTGAGGTTGGGGATCAGGGTCTCGCCGAAACGGCGCTGGAGATCGCGGTCCGCGTCCCGCAGGCGCACGCGGATGTCATATTCTTCGCCCGCGTCGCGGAATTTCGCCGGGGTCACGCCTTCGATCTGCGCCCGGACCTCGGCCCCGGCCATGACCGTGGACACGCCCAGGCGCTTGGTCTGGCGCTCGTCGTACACCAAGCGCATCTCCGGCTTGCCCGGCCGGTGGCTCCAGTCCGCTTCCACGAACCCGGGATGGCGCCTCACGGCCTCCAGCACCCGCCGCGCCGTTTCCTCCAGTTGCGCGCCGTCGCTGCCCATGAGGTTCAAGGCGAAAGGACGCTGGCCCCCGAACAGCTCGTCGTAATCATTCAGCTGGACCTGGACCGTATGCAAAGAGGCGAGATCCTGCCGGAGCCTGGCCTTAAAATCCTTGCTGGAGAGCTTGCGCTCCTGGCTGGGTTTGAGGCGGATGTAGATCGAAGCCCGGCTGGGATCGCCCTGGTCCCGGCCCGCCACCAGGAAGGTGTCCGCGACCTCCGGATGGCTGCGAACGCGTTCGTCCACGGCCAGGGATTCCCGCTCCATGGCCGCGAGGCTGGCGCCGGGCGCCATTTCCAGGCGCATCTGGAACTCGCCGGTGTCCGGCGTGGGCAGGAAGGTTTTCGGCAGCACGAACACCGTGGCGCTGCTGGCCGCGAACACCAGCAGGCTCCCGAGGATGACGAGCCAGGGATGCCGGATGGACCACGCCGCGAGGCGGCCGTATACTTCGGCCAGCCAGTTCTGGAATGCGCCAAATCCGTCCACCGCCGGGCGGATCAGGCCGCTCCAGGCGCGCACCAGCCAGAAGCGGCTCTCGCCCCGGCCGGCGAATTTCGCGGACAGCATGGGCCCCATGGTCAGGGCGTCGAACAGGCTGATGAGCATGATGAAGCAGACGGTAAGCCCGAACTCGCGCAGGAACTTGCCGGTAATGCCGCCCACGAAGGCGATGGGGCCGAAGACCGAAATGATGGCCAGGGTCGTGGCGATGACCGCGAGCAGGACCTCGTGCGTGCCGGTCACCGCGGCGCGCGCAGGCGGCTCACCCTGCTCGATGTGGCGGAAAATGTTCTCGCGCACCACGATGGCGTCGTCCACCAAAAGCCCCACGGCCAGGCTCATGGCGAGCAGGGTCAGCACGTTGACCGAAAAACCCGCGGCCGCGATCAGGATGAACGCCCCGATCAGGGAGTTGGGCAGGGCCACGCCCGTGATCAACGTGGAGCGCAGGTTGCCGAGGAAGAAAAAGACCACCAGCACGCACAGCAGAATGCCGATGCCGATGGATTCGCTGACGTCCGCGATGCTGTCCCGGATGGGCCGGGCGCCGTCGCGGATCAGGACCAGCTCCACGCCGGGATGTTCGAGGGCCAGTTCCCGGTTCAGCTGGTCCATCCGCCGCCGGATGCCGTCGGACACGGCCACGGTGTTCGCGCCGCTTTGCCGGCTGACCTCGATCACCACCGTGGGCCGGCCGTTCACATAGGCCCGGCTGGTCTCGTCCCGGTGCGCGTCCGCGACCCGTCCCACCTCGGACAACCGCACCGGAATGTCGTTCCCGATAAACTTCACGATCACGCCGCGGATGCTCTCCAGGGTGGTGAATTCCCCGAGGGAGCGGAAGATCCACTCCCGGTCCGGGTCGCCCGCGTCCGGCCGTTTGCCGAGCGGGATGTTCTGGCCGGCCATGCCGATGGCGTGGGCGATCTGGCTCACCGAAAGTTCGTACGCTTCCAGTTTGTCCCGGTCGAGCTGGACCTGGATCTCCCGGCGCGAGCCGCCGAAGAGAGCGACCTGGCTGACTTGGGGCACCTGCTCCAGGCTGGGCTTGATCTCGTTTTCGGCCAGAGTATACAGCTCATCGGTCGTGCCCGGGCCCTGGAGGGCCAGCGAGGCCACGGGAAAATCGGCGAAATCGTACCGCTGGACGATCGGATCCTCGATTTCCTTCGGCATCTGGGCGCGGGCGAGCGCCACTTTGTCGCGCATCTGCTGTTCCGCCTCGACCGGATCGGCTTCCAGCACGAACTCCGCGAAGAGCACCGAGACGCCCTCGCTGCTGAAGGAGAACACCCGCTTGACGCCGGCGATGGTGCGGACCTGCTCCTCGATGGGCTGGCTGACCAGGTTTTCCATCTCCTTGGGGCCCGCGCCCGGGTACACGGTCAGCACCCGGATGAAGGGCATGGTCACCTCGGGGAAAAAGTTCACGGGGAGGCGGAAATAAAAGATCAGCCCCGTGGCCAGCATGAGGAGCACGAGGCAGGTGATGAAGACCGGGCGGCGGATGGCGATCTCGGCGATGCTCATATGAATCCTTATGAATAGTCCCCTGTATAGGTGGTGTCGCAATGCGTTTTAGCGTTGATCGTCATTCCGGCATGATTGTAGCCGGAATCCAGAGGTTTTAATCCTTTAAAAATCTTTGAGGTTCCCCCCGGGCTAAAGCTCCCGCAGGGACCTACGGCCGGGGCACCAAACCCAAAACGGGCGAAGTCTCATTCTGCACTCGTCATTGCGAGGCTCCCCGAGCTTGTCGAGGGGAGACGCGGCAATCTCGGTCTTAAGATTGCTTCGCTCCCTACGATCGCTCGCAATGACCCACTTCTTTAGGGTCCTAGGTTCGACTTCGCCCTCTCACATTCAGCCCGGGGGGCCCTAGGCCGTGGCTGGACCCCGGCTTCCGCCGGGGTGACGGACAATATAAGTCTATAAAGACAATTCCGACACAGCCTTCCCGTGGAAAACCTTCTATTCCCCGTACACCTTCAGCTGGGCCAGGAGTTCCAGCAGGGCCAGTTCGGCCCCGATGCGTCCCAGCTGGCTCCGGCCCCAGTCCTGCTCGAACTGCAGCACCTGGAAGGTCACGCTGCTGCCGCGCTGCAGGCGCTGACGCTCCCGGTCCGCCTTGCGCTGCTGCAGCTGCTCCAGGGTCATTGCGAGGCGCCGCTGCTCCCGGGCGGTGTCCAGACGGCGCCGCAGGGATTGCCAGTCGGTCTGGGCCTGGCGCCGGCGTTCGGCCAGGTTCTGCCGGCTGGCCTCGGCCTCCAGGCCGTAGCCGGCGCGCATATCCCCGCGCGCCCCGAAATCCAGGGGTGCGCGCAGTTCCAGGCTCGCGCCGTACACGGACCGGTCGAGCGTGCCGCTGCCGGCCATGGCCTCGGCATACTCCGTGTCCTGACCCTCCAGAGCGCCGGAAAGGTTCAGCGTCAGCTCGGGCAGCACGCTCTCCTGTTTCAGCCGGGAGTGGGCCTCGGCGGCCCGGTTCTGCGCCTCGAGCGCCAGCACGTCCTGCCTGGCCGGCGCCTGCGTCGGCAGTTCGGGCACCGCGAGATCGGCCTCGGCCGGGAGCTGAAGGCCTTCGGGCGCCTGCTCCGAATCCTGGCCGCGCAGCTGGTTGAACGCGGCGGCCGCGGTGCGGACCTGGTCCTGGCTGCGCACCAGCTCCAGCTGGTACACCTGGACCTGAGCTTCGGCCTGCAGCAGGTCCGAGGGGTCCTGCAGTTTCAGCCGCACCTGCCCAGCCACCCAGTCGCGCAGGCGCTGGCTGCGGGACAGAAGCTCCTCCTCCACCCGGACAGCCTCCTGGGCCAGAGCCAGCTTCCAGTACACGGTCTCAGCCTGCGCCAGGAGCTGGCGCGCCTGGAAAGAACGCTCCAGGGCCTGGCCGCGGTGCTTTTGTTCCAAAGCCTCGGAAGTGGCCCGCACCTCGTTACCCGCGAAATTGCGCCACAGATCGAACGTGAGTTCCAGTTCGGTCCGGGCCGTATAGTAATCCGGGGCCGAGATCAGGGGAACGTTCACCGGGAGGTTCACGGACGTGGAGAACGGCGGCGGCAGGGCCAGGGGCAGAAGGAAGTCGAGCGCGCCCGGGTCCTCGATCAGGGTGCGCCACATGCGGTAGGCCACGCGCGCGCTCAGGCCAAAGGCGGTCTTCTTTTCCAGCCCGAGCATCCACTTGGACTGGCTCTGGCTCGCGCCCGAAAAGAGGTCGTTGATATCCGGGCTCTGGTCCTTGCCGTAGCTGGCTTCGCCCAGCAGATACGGCGCGGTCGGCAGGCCTTTCTCGGCCGCAAGCTTCTGCGCGGCGTCCTGCCCGGTGCGCGCGGCTTGCAGTCCTGCCGAGTGCCGCCGGACCTCCTCGAGGTAGGCGGACAGGGTAAGCTCCCCGGCGGCAGGCGCGGGAAAAACCATCCCCGGTCCGGCGAAGCAAAGCAGCCATGTTAATAAAGCAAAGCGCGCGCGCATGAACAAATCCCCGTGGCCCATGAAGGCGTGTTATTCGGTTCTCGGCGGCATGATGACGATCGCGATCAGATAGGCCACGAGGCCCAGGACAAACCCGGAAAACACCGTAATCACCACCCAAGCCAGCCTCAGCAAAACCGGATCCACGTTATAATACTCACCCAGCCCGCCAAAAACCCCGGCCAATATCCGGTTCGACCGGGAGCGGTAGATTCTTTTCACGGCCATTCGCCCCACCACCCTATTTGTCTTTTTCGCGCGCGAAGCGCTGGTCCCGCGCGCCAGAGGCCTTGGCGGCATAAGCCTTCCCGGCCGCGGCCTCGGTTACAGACGCGGCCCGGACCTTGGGATCGCCGTGGTGACAGGACTTCTGGTCCATGCGGCCCAACACCCCGGCCAGCGCCAGGGGCGGATACCCGGCCTGTCCCAGGATTTCCACGGCCATCAAGTCCGCCTCTTTTTCCTTTTCGCGGGAATACCCGTGGGCCACGGCATTGACCACGTCCTTGACCACGGCATCGAAGAGGCCGCTCAGTTCGCTGATCCCGGAACTGGATTCACCGGCCTTGGCGATGCCGAACTTGACCAGGGAGGCCACGGCCGCCCGCTGGTGGCTGGCCTGAATGGCCTGCATGGGGTGTTCGCGGATGATATGCGCGATCTCGTGCGCCAGGACCGCGGCGAGCTCATCCTCGTTCTGGCACGTCCTGAGGAGACCGGACGTGATGAACAAGAACCCGCCCGGGCAGGCAAAGGCGTTGAACTTATCCGGCGCGTCCAGCACCGCGAAGTGATAACCGCGGAACAGTTCCGGCCGTTCGGAAGCCAGCACCAGGGTCTGCCCCACCGCGTTCACGTAGGCGTTCAGTCCTTCGCGATTCAGCCAGTGGTCCTCGGACAGGAGCGTGGCGGCCACGGTGCGGCCGATGTAATACTTTTCCTCTTCGTTGAACTCGCGGCTGGCTTTTTCCATGCTGGTGCCCATGTCCGACAGGTCCTGATAACCGGTCATCTGTCCGCCGAGCTTGATGGCTGTTCCCAAGGTGGCGCAACCCGTACCCGAACCGGCCAGGGCGGCCAGCGCGATCCACATCACGATCCGTTTCATTGGCCGCCACCTCCGCTCTGGAATTCGCCCAGCTGCCCGGTCTGGCGGAAAGCCTTAAAGGTCTTTGCGGGATCAGGATAATGCGTGGCTTTTTCCAAGCGGTCCAGTTCGGCATAGGCCAGTTCCGGATTTCCCCGGCGGTACTCGGCCTCGACCTGCTGGTTGAAACCTTTGGTGGCCATGGCCACTTCATCGGAGGAGACGTAACTTCCTGAACTTTTGGCCGAATAAGCCGGTTTGGCGACCACCAGGGACCGCTGGGCCACATAGCCCAGTGTTTTACCCGACCGGACGTAGTAGAAGGCGCCCTTCTGACCCAGAACCTCGACCGCCGCGCGGTACGGCAGGACGGCCTTGGCTTTGGAAAACGCCGTGGGCCGCTCCAGGAGCCGGGTCTGGTTGACCTGCACGTATTTCACCTCGGCCTGCGCCCAGTTCGGAAGCAGGCTGGCGAGAACCGCAGCCATCCACCATGCACGTTTCATCATAAGTCCCCCCTTCGTTCTCCCGACCATGGCCTTACGGGTCTCTCTATTTCGTCATACCGGCGAAAGCCGGTATCCAGGAAGTGTTCATTTTACAGCTTTTTCTGGACCCCGGCTCCCTTCGGGCCGGGGTGACGAACAAATACAAAAACGAGCGTTGTAACACAGCCTCCGAGGGAGGGGAAAAAAATAAGAAATTATTTGCTCGTCAGCGTCCACACGCCGTCCCAATCCTTGGGCGGCCGCTTGCGGCCGAAGATCCCGCACCGCTCCAGAAGCACGGTGGCGGGCTGGTCTTCGGGACGCAATTTCAATGCTTCCTTCAGGAGCTTGCGCGCCGCCGGGAACGCCTGCCGGTAATATTGCTCCAGCCCCTGGGTATAGACACCCAGAAACTGCGTCCAGGCTTCGCTGATCCGGCCTGCCAAACCTATGATTTCGAACAGCCGGGTGGGCTGGGTCTTGCCTTTGACACGGATGCGGTCCACCTCCCGCGCCGCCACCCGGTCGCCCACCTGGTTGACCAGATCGCCGCTCGCGAGGATGCGCGTCCCATACTGCTTGTTGGTCCCTTCCAGGCGGGAGGCCAGGTTCACGGTGTCGCCGATCACGGTGTAGTTCAGTTTCTTGGGCGAACCCATCATGCCCACCACCACGGGCCCGCTGTGCAGGCCGACGCGCATGGTCAGCTCCGAGGGCAATCCCATTTCCTTCAGCCGCCCCTGCAGGGCGGCCAGCTTTTCCTGGTTGCGCAGGGCCGAGACGCAGGCGCGATAAGCCTGGTCCGGATCAGGCAGGGGCGCGCCCCAAAAGGCCATCACGGCGTCACCGATGAACTTGTCCACGTAGCCCTGCTGTTCATCCACGATCGTGGCCACCATTTCGCCAAGGTACAGGTTCATGACTTCGACCAGACGGTGCGGGTCCAGGCCCTCGGACAAGGTGGTAAATCCGGCCAGGTCGGAAAAATAGACGGTCGCCTCCACCAGTTCCCCGCCGCCCTGCAGGCGGGCTGGTTCGCGCAACAGACGTTCCAGCACGGTTGGCGACAGCACCTGGGCGAAAGCGCCCTGAATGTAGCGCTTCTGCCGCTGCTCGGCCCGATAGCTTAACCCCCAGGCGAAGGCGTGGGCCGCGACCAATCCCAAGGCAGGGGCTAACAGATCCAGCAGGATCCCGCGGGCAAAAAACAAAGCGGCCGCGGTTCCCAGAAACACCACCAGGCTCAATCCCGTGATCAGCAGTCCGCGGCCCAGGGCCCGGGTGCCAGCCCAGGCACCGATCAGCATCAGCAGGGCTGCCAGCGGCCAGGCCGACCTTCCGCGCCACGTCTCGTCATACGCGAAGCCGGTTTGGCCGGCGGCCCAGAGCGCGGCTGAAATGAAGAAACCCGGCGTTTGCGCATCCAGGGGAGTTTTGCGCAAATCCATCAAGCCTTCAGCCGTGGACCCGATCACCACCGCTTTGCCGCGGAACTGTTCCGGACTCACGGCGGGCGTCTGGCCTTCCTGGAGCGCGACCTGGGATTGGATCACGTCGAACAGGCTGGTTCGGGGGAAGTCCTGCCAGCGGCCCGGATAGCGCAGCACCAGCCTGCCTTGCACATCCAGCGGCCAGGAGCGGTCTCCGATCTTCAGCTGATCGCTTTCCACGCGGATAAAAGCCGAGGCAGGCATCCAGGGCGCGAAGCCCAGGGCGGGAAGGGCGCCCGGCCCGACAGGCGCCAGCGGCGCCAGGCGGCGCATCACGCCGTCCGCGTCCGGCTGGAAGCGAACGTCTCCCAGGCCGGCCACCGCGGTCAAAACCGGTTCCACGGGCAGATTCACGCCGGGCAGGGGTGCCTGCCTGGACCCCGGACCCAAAGCCGGGCGCAGCAGCAGTTCCGGGCGCTGTCCGGCAAGCTGGCCGACGCTGGCGGGAGATCCCTTGGTCTGGGTCACGACCGGCAGGTACACAGTGCCGGCCGCGCGCACCGCGTCAGCCAGGGTCTGGTCATCCTCTGGCCCGTAGCTCGACGGCTCGGTGAACAGGAAATCAAACAGGATGACCTTGGCGCCCGCCTCGCTGAGATACCGCAAAACCCGGGCGTAGGACTCGCGGGGCCAGGGCCAGGAAAGGCCGAACTCCGCCTCTCCGGCATCCAGGCTCTTTTGGTCCAGCACGACAAAAACCAGACCAGGGAGAGGCTGCTGCCAGCGGGCCTGGACCTGCTGCAGCCAGTCCGTGGCCAGCCATTCCAGGCGCCGTCCCGGTCCCAGCGAAAAAAGCCCGATCAGGGCCGCGGCCATCAGGACCGCCGCAAGAACCAGCCGGCCGCGGGAACTGGAGGCGGCGGATGCAGGCCGCGTTTTGGAGAGCGCAACTGAAGGGAACATGCCATGGCACCTCAAGCGTCAGCCAGCATCTTAACGTGTCTTTCCCTTCAATTCCAGAGAATTCCGGCCCGCCGCCAAGCACGGTAAATCAGCCAATTATCAGATTGAAGAAACGCCAGGCTTGTACGATAATCGGGCCGTTCGGCAGGGGTTGCCGATCCATTCTCCAAACACCGAAAGGAGCAGCAGATGCGTAAAAATCGCAAGGCAATCTTGGTTCTCATGGCCGTTGTTTTCGCCGCAACCCTGGGCGCCTCGTGGTGCGAGGCAGCCAAAAGTCAGACGATTTCGGAAAAGACCATGGCCCAGGCCATGCGGGAACAGGGATTTGATTACCAGCACGCCCAGTGGACCGCGCAGATGACCCAGACCGAAGAGAGCGGCAAAGTCACCAAAACCTCCAGCAAGATCTGGATCGCCGGCAACAAAATGCGCATGGAAACAACGGACAAAAAAACCGGCGAGTTGGCTGTCATGATCAGCGACGGCAAAGACGAGTACATGTACAGCCCCAAAGAAAAAACCGCCACCAAAATGGGCGCCATGATGCGCGGCATGATGACCGGCATGCTGGACAGCAAGGCTTTCAAGGAAGCCGCCGAGCGCCGTAAAAATGCCAAGAAAGCCGGCACCGAGACCGTAAGCGGCAAGCCCTGCACCATCTACGCCTACCAGCAGACCTTCGGCGGCCTGACCAGCGACGTCAAGGAGTGGGTGTGGACCGGTAAAAATTTCCCCATGAAAACCGTCGTCAAGACCCCCCAGCAGAAAATGACCATCATGGGGATGACCAGCACGGTGCCGGCGTCCACCACCGAAACCCTGGTCACGGACCTGGTGGTGAACAAGCCCGCGGCTGCTTCGCTGTTCCAACTTCCGGCCGGCACGAAAGTGCAGGACATGGATAAAATGATGGGCGGCGACGACGAAGAGGAAGACGAGGAAGAGGACGAGGACGAAGGCGGCGAGGAAGGCCAGCAGGAGATCCCGGCGGAAGTGCAGAAACTGATGAAAGGGCTGTTCTAGCTCCCGGCCATTCGACCAACCCTCGCCTTCCCCGCCCCAACACGCCGGGGAGGGCGGGGGTCCTTTTTCTATAAGGAACCCCCATGCTGAAAAAGTCCTTTTGGGTACTGACATCGCTGTTGGCGGCGATGGCCATCGGCCTGGTCGTGGGCGTGGTCAATCCAACGGAAAAAGTGAACGCCTTGTGGATGGTCACGGCCGCGGCCTGCTTTTACGCCATCACCTACCGCTTCTACGCGGCGTTCATCGCGGCCAAAGTGCTGGCCCTGGACCAGACGCGGGCCACCCCGGCCCTGCGCCTGAAGGACGGCGTGGATTACGAGCCCACCAATCGCTGGGTGCTGTTCGGCCACCACTTCGCGGCCATCGCGGGCGCCGGACCGCTCATCGGCCCCATGCTGGCCGCGCAGTTCGGCTACCTGCCGGGCTTCCTGTGGATCTTGATCGGCGCGGCGCTGGGGGGCGCGGTGCATGACATGGTCGTGCTGGCCGCATCGGTGCGCCGCGACGGTAAGTCCCTGGCCCAGATCGCCAAGGAGGAGATCGGACCCGTGGGCGGGATGGCCGCCTCCCTGGCCGTGCTCTTTATCATCGTCGTGGCCCTGGCAGGCTTGGGCCTGGCCGTGGTAAACGCCCTGACGCGCAGCCCCTGGGGCACGTTCACCATCGCGGTCACCATTCCCGTGGCCCTGCTGATGGGCGTGTACCTGCAGTTCTGGCGGCCGGGCCGGGTAGGAGAAATGAGCGTGCTCGGCGTGGCGCTCCTGTTCCTGGCGGTCATCGGCGGGCATTATATCCCGGGCTCGTTCCTGGAACCGCTGTTCAACCTGTCGCGCAACCAGCTGATCGCGGCCCTGGCGGTGTACGGGTTCCTGGCCTCGGTCCTGCCGGTGTGGCTCCTGCTCTGTCCGCGAGACTACCTGTCCACCTACATGAAGATCGGCACCATGGCCCTGCTGGCCCTGGGCGTGCTGTTCCTGGCCCCGCAGTTGCAAATGCCCCGCATAACTTCCTTCATCCACGGCAACGGGCCCGTGATCCCGGGCACCCTCTTTCCTTTTATGTTCATTACGATCGCCTGCGGCGCGATCTCGGGCTTCCACTCCCTGATCGCCTCGGGCACCACGCCCAAGATGATCATGTCCGAGCGGGACGTGCCGATGATCGGGTTCGGCGCCATGCTCACCGAGGGGTTCGTCGCCATGATGGCGCTGATCGCGGCCTCGATCCTGATCCCCGGCGATTATTTCGCCATCAACTCCCAGCTTCCCTTCGACCAGCTGGCGGCGCTGGGGTTCCCGGTCCAGCGCATCCAGGAGCTGTCCCAGCTGGTGGGCGTGGACGTGGCCCACCGGCCCGGCGGCGCGGTTTCCCTGGCCGTGGGCATGTCATCCATCCTGGGCAACCTACCGGGCATGAAGGGGCTCATGCCTTACTGGTACAATTTCGCGCTCATGTTCGAAGCTTTGTTCATCCTCACCACGGTGGACGCGGGCACCCGCGTGGCGCGTTTCCTGCTGCAGGAATTCGGCGGCCTGGTTTACCAGCCTCTAGCCCAGCGGGCCTGGCTGCCCGGCAACCTCGCCGCCAGCGGCTTGGTGGTCGCGGCCTGGGCGGCCTTGATCTACTCCGGCTCCGTATCTTCCATCTGGCCCATGTTCGGCGTGTCCAACCAGCTGCTGGCCGCCATCGCCCTGGGTGTGGGCACCACGCTCATCCTCAAGGACGGCAAATGGCGTTACGCTTGGGTCACGTTCGCGCCCATGGTATTCATGTTCACCACCACGCTCACCGCGGCCTGGCAGCTGTTCTGGATCTTTTTGGGCAAAGCCGCGGCCGCGGCCACGCCTGGCGAGGCGCTAACCTTCCGCATCGACGCCGTCTTGGTCGCGCTCATGGCCGGCCTGGCCCTGGTGATCCTGGCGGACATGCTCGCTAAGTGGTGGCGGATCCTATCTGGTGCCAAGCCGACGGGACGGCTGGCAGCGGAATCAGGCCGGGTCTAACCCCGCTTCCCCTCGCAAAGCTTGCCGGCTGCCTGGCCCCTGGCCAACCGTGCGGCCCAATCCTTTTATCAATCCCAGCAACTGAGCATGGGACGCCTCTGGCGACAGGGTGCCCTCGCCTTTCCCCGGATATATATTGTACAGACGGCGGTACTCCAGGGGCGTCACGTCGGGCATGACCACGTTCGCGCCGCGCTGCAGGGCCAGCTGGCGGCCGCTGGCAGGGCTCAGGACCGTCAGCGCCGTGGTGGCGGGGAGGTTGGCGTCCGGCCGCTGCAGGCGGGCAAGTGCCAGCACTTTGTCGGTCATAAGCTCCGTGTTCGGCACTTGGTCCGGGCCCACGCCGGGCATGGCGGCCAGAGGCGTGTCCGGGTGCGGCACAAAAGGCCCAATACCGATCATGTCGAAATCCCTCTCCCTTAACCACTCCAAATCCCGGACCACGGATGCATACGTCTGGCCTGGCAGGCCCACCAGCAAGCCCGACCCCACCTCGAAACCCAGGTCCTGCAGACGCTGAATGTTTTCCAGGCGCGAGCCGTGCGGTTCGCCGGGATGAAGGTGGGAAAGCAGCACGGGGTCCGTGGTCTCGATCTTGAGGAGGTAACGGTCAGCGCCAGCCTGGCGCCACAGACGGAAATGCGCCTCTGGCTGTTCGCCCAAGGACAGGGTCACGGCCAGGGGCGTCTCGCCCTTGATCCAGCGCACGACCTCGGCCAACTCCCGGTGGTCCAAGCCCGGGTCCTCGCCAGCCTGCAGGACCACGGTGCCATAGCCCAGTTTGAGGACCAGCCGCACGCAGTCCTTGATCTGTTCCGCGCTCAGGCGGAAGCGCGGCAGGATTTTCCGTTCGCCGCGCAGTCCGCAGTACCAGCATTCCCGGCAGCAGTAGTTGGAGATCTCCACCAGGCCGCGCAGGTGCACGGCGTCACCGACGTGTTTTTCGCGCATCGCATCCGCCTGCTGCCACAGGTTTTCAAGCCGGCCGGGATCTGCTTCCCGCAGCCAAGCCAGGAGGTCGGCCCGGTTCATGCTTCCCTCCTTCCCGCGGGCCACAGCCCATACGCGATCAGGATTCCGGCCAGGATCAGGAGCGTGCCCAGCCAGAACCGGGCCCGCATTTCCTCGCCCAGCAGGGCGCTGAACGCCACGGTCAGCGGCACTTCGGCCAGGCCCATGATCCCGCCCGTGGTCGCGGTTACGTATCTGAAGCCATAGCCCGCAAACACCTGCCCCACGAATCCAAAGACCGCCACCAGCGCGAGGGCCGCCGCGCCGGACCAGGTCAGATGGCGGACCTCCCCCACGGACACCAGGCACCACAGCGCGCCAAAGATGCAGGCCGAGAGATACACCAGGAACGGATTGTTCTTGGCCCGGGATTGCTTGACGTAGTGCACGGACACGCCGCCCACGGCTCCGGCCGCAAACGCCAGCAGGTTTCCCAGCCAGCCGTACTGGCTGCGATCGTAGAAAACCAGCAGCACGCCCAGAATGCCGATCACGACGCCGGCCACATGCTGGGCAGTGATCTTTTCCCTGAAGAACAGGTATCCGAAAACCGCCACGAAGATGGGGTAGGTGTCGGCCAAGAGAATCGCGCGGCCGCTGCTGGTGAGCTGGATGGCCCAGTAGGTCAGGGACATGGCCAGGCCGCCAAGCACGCCGCGGATGATCCATATTCGCCAGTCCTTGACCCGCCATTCCCGCCGCAGGATAAAAATGGCGGAGACGCAGAACAGCGCGCCCAGAAAAAACCGCACCAGAGAAACGAACAGGCCCGAATAACCCACGGCGAGGTATTTGGCCGAGACCGCGGCCCCGGCAAAGAACACGCAGGCCAGCAGAATGCTCCATTGACCCAAACGTTCAGAGCGCATAACGTGGTTCCTTTGATTTTCTTCAAGTTCTAGGCATCATAACATAACGCCGATCAATTTCTACTTGCGGATAAATAATGCTGCCCCCTTTCCCCAAACTTCCTCACCCTCCCTTTTGCCCCTCGCAGAGAGGTTGTGTCGCATGGTTTTTTAAGTTGACCGTCATTCCGGAATGGTGCTAGCCGGAATCCAGGGCTTTTTTTATAGTTTATCTGGACCCCGGCTTCAAGCATGCCGGGGTGACGAACTATAAAATTTCCAAAAGAGAAATACGATACCACCTCTCAAAGGAAGAGTGAGTTAGTGGAGTGGTCCCCCGGACTAAAGTTCCCCGCAAGGGGGACCATGGGCCGGGGCTCCCTCCCTCCGCAATAAAATCCCGCAAATCATCTCCCCGGCCGAAGGTCCCTTCGGGAGCTGAAGGCCGGGGATTCATGCGGAGGGATTGAGTAAGAAGCTGGGAAAGGGTGATGGCGGCGGGACTTGCTCCCGCCTTCGGCTTCGTTTATACTGCCTGCATGCGCATTTGGAAACCCACGCCCGCCCAGCTCGCGGCCGCGGCCGGCAAGACCGTGCCGGATGTGATCGCCCCGCGCCTCGCCGTCCTGTTCTGCGGCATCAATCCCGGCCTGTATTCCGGCGCCGTGGGGCATCACTTCGCCCGGCCCGGGAACCGCTTCTGGCCTGCCCTGCACGCTTCGGGATTCACCCCGCGCCTGCTCTCGCCCTTCGAGGAGCGCGAACTGCCGGCCTGGGGCCTGGGCATCACCAACCTCGTGGCGCGCGCCACGGCCTCGGCCGAGGAGCTCGGCGCCGCGGAGTTGTCGGCCGGAGGCCGGCGGCTGGCCGCGAAAGTCGGACGCTACCAGCCCCGGGTGCTGGCCGTGCTGGGCGTCACGGCGTACCGCCAGGCGTTCCAGCAGCCGCAGGCCAGATTAGGCCGGCAGAAGGAACCCTGGGGACGCACCACGGTCTGGATTCTGCCCAATCCCAGCGGCCTCAACGCGCATTACCAACCCGGCGACCTGCGCAAGCTGTTCAGGGTTCTCAGGGCTTTCGCGGCGCCACGAACCTGACAAGGAGAAATCATGAAGCGAGACCCCGTTGTTTCGGCCGCCCTGCTCTTGCTGTTCGCTGGCACCGCTCCAGCCCTTGCCCAGGACCCTGCCGGAAACTGGGAGCGTGATCTGGCCGGTATCCGCGCCCGCGCCGAGGCCGTGCAGCAGGCCCTCCCGGAAATCTCTTACACCGCGGAGTCCGAATCCCGGCAGCTGGCCAGCGACGGCCAGGTGCAGAAAGTGATCCGCAGCATCCGCCAGGTCCGCTTCACCTGGCCCGACCAGTACCAGCAGGACTATTCCTTCATGTCCGTCAACGGGAAGGAACTTACCGAGCAGGAACGGAAGTCGGAACTGTCGCGCATGCGCGGCCAGCGCGGCGACTCGCCGTTCCTGGCCCGCGAGATGCCGAAATACCGCTTCACGCGCGAGGGCGAAGCGGACTACGAGGGCCGCAAGGTTTGGAAGGTGAGTTTTGAACCCCTCACGCCGGGTGACAAGCTGGCGCGCGGCTTCGGTTACCTCCTGCCGGAAACCTACGACGTGGTCTATTTCGCTTTCTCGCCGTCCAGCCTGCCTGCCGGATTGCGCGAAATGAAGGCGGAAATGCGTTACCAGCCGGTCCAGGGGTTCTGGCTCCCCTCGGAATTCCATATGGAATTGCACGTCAAGGTGTCGTTTTTAATCACCCTCGCGGATCTCCGGGTTCAGGTCGATGAAAAATACTCCGCTTACCAACTTCCTCTCTCCGGGCAAAAAAAATAGGGGCGTTCAATTGAACGCCCCTATGTGGATCTGATTCTTCCTGGTTTTTCCGTTACCGGCCTGGTCCCCGGCGGCCCCGGTTTCGCGGAGGGGCCTGCGGAGCAGGCGCGGTCTGCCGCCAGTGGCCTTGTATCCACTCGCCGCGCCGGTTGTAGTGGGCTGGCACCCACTCGGCGCCGGAACGCGCGGTCATGCGCCAGCGTCCAGGCACCCACTGGCCGCCCGGGTTATAGTGCCCTGGCACCCAAACCTGTCCAGCCGGCGCTGGACCGGCCGGACGCCAGTGCGCCTGGACCCATTGCCCGTCGCGGCTCCAGTGTCCGGGCACCCACACAAATCCGTTTCGCGCCGCGGCCCGCCACAGGCCTGGATACCAGCGGCCGTTAAGCCAATAACCAGGCACCCACACATACCCGGTTTTGGGCCGCGCCGGACGCCAGTAACCTGCGATGTAATACCCGTTGGTCCGGTCCCACGTGCCGTTCACCCACACAAACCCTGCCATGGTCCGCGGGCGCCAGTATCCTTGGACCCACAGTCCGCCGGGCAGGCGGTAGGGCTTCACCCAAATATAATTCCGCCCCGGCGCCGCGGGCCGTGGTCCTGGCTGAGCCACGGCGGCGGTCATCGGCTCCTCGTCCATAACGGCCGGCAGGGGTTGCTGCATTCCCATCCCCGCGCCCTTTTGCTGTCCAGATTGCAGAGGCCGTTGTACACCCATCCCCGCTCTTTCGGCCGCTCCGCCCTGCCATGCACCCGGCAGGGGCCGCCGCGGACCCGCCGCGGCGCCGGTCACCGCCCCTTCTTCCACCGCGGCGCCGGTCACCGGTTCCTCGGCAACTGCCGCTCCGGTCACCGCGCCTTCCATTTCGTACTCCGGGCCGGTCTGTTCCACGCGATTCAAGTCCTCTTGCATGTACGCCGAGCCTTCTGCCCCTGGCTGTGTTTCCTGGGCTGTCAGCGCGGGCGTCACGCCCAGCACCAGACCCACTCCCGCAGCCACGGTCCCTGCCAACCAGTTCGCTTTCATGTTCTTCCTCCTTGAGATCCCCGGTCCGTGCGGCCGGGATCAATTCCTGCCGTTCACCCTTGATGCGGCAGGTACTTTATTAAACACCGTCGCCTGAAAAAGGTTCCGCCTCTTTAAGTCAACCCCACCGGCGCTCCCCGGAGAATTTATTCAATTTTACATGGCCGACAGGAAATAAGTTAGCTAAAATGAATAATATTTCGAACCATTCCCATGCAGTCCAGGAGCAGGCACGATGTGGCGAATCGGCATGCGATTGTGGTTTGCAGGATGCTTGTTGGCGATGGTGATCCCGGCGCGAGCGGACTGGGTCGCCATGGGCAACTCGCTCAACGCGAGTTCCGGGCATTACGGCCGCAAACCCTCGGCAGTTGCGCAAGGCAGCACTGTTTATGTGGCCTTCGAGGATTACCTTCCGTCGAGCAGTTACCAAGTGGTGGTCAAACAGTGGAACGGAGCGGCCTGGACCGCAGTGGGCGGTGTAGTCAATAATGATGAATACGAATATGCCCAGGAACCCCAGCTCGCCATGGCCTCGAACGGCACACCCTATATTATATGGGAGGAAACCCCCGGTTTTCTCGTATATGCCAACCGCTGGAACGGAACCGACTGGGAATCCCTGGGAGGCGCCCTCAATGCCGACCTATCCGCTTACGGCACCCAGCCCTCCATTGCCGTGGATCGGCAGGACAGCACCCTCGCTTACGCGGTCTGGATCGAGAACTACGTTCACCTCTGCTATAAGCGCTGGCATGAAGGCGCGGTAGATTGGGTGGAGGGCAACACTTTAAATGCGGTCATCGGTCAAAGCGCCTATGATCCCACCATCGCGCTGGACAACGAAAACCGGCCCGTGGTCGCCTGGTGCGAATCGAACACCACGGACGGATATTATGACATTCGCGTCAAACGGCTCACCACTCCACCCGATAGTTGGACCCCGATGGAAAACGGGCTCTACCTGCCCAGCTACCCCAACGGCACGCAACCCAAGTTGGTGTACGACCCAAGCGCGGGGCTCTATCTCACCTTCACCGCTTTCAACGGCAGCGCCAGCGGCTGGTATCTCCGCGTTTTCCGCTGGAACGGTTCGACCTGGAACCCGGTGGGCGGACTGGTCAGCAACGAAAGCTCGGACATTGACGCGCCGTCGCTGATCGTCGCCAATAACCGACCGTATGTTTTCTACCTCCAAGCGATCGGCAGCGGCGCCTATCAGACCGTTGTCAAGGAATGGAATGGGGGGGCCTGGAACTGGGTGGGAACCTCTTTCAACCGCGATCCCGCCAAAAACGCCCTTACCACCGCCCTCACGGCCCTGAACAATGTCCCTTGCGCTGTATGGGAAGAACAGCTCACGGACGGGCCGGTCACGGGCAGTGTGTATGCCAGTCAATGGGTGACCCCCGCGCAACCCACGCCCACGGCAACCCCGCCCGGCGGGCTTCTGCCCGGCGAGAGCCTTTCCGCCTATCCGGTCCCCGCCTCCACGCAGGTGACGTTCGCGCTCAATACCCAGGCTACGGGGCAGGTCGTGATCAAGGTGTATAACACCCGGTTCCGGCTGGTGAAAGAGTTCGCCAGCTCCACGGCCACGGGCCAGGTGTCCGTGTCCTGGGACGTGTCGGGCATCGCCCCGGGCGTTTACTTCTACCATATAACCGTCGGCGGCCGCAAATTCGACGCCAGGAAGCTGGTGATCGCGCGATGAAAAAGATACTCTTCTCCGCTTTGCTCGCCGCCGTTTGGACCACCAGTGCCTGGCCCGACGCCAATGTGGCCGCCCCCTTCCTGCAATCCGGGGCTGGCGCGCGGTCCAAAGGCATGGGTGACAGCTACCTGGCCGTGGCCGAAGGGCCGTTCGCCGCTTTTTACAATCCGGCCGGTCTGGCCAGCGTGGAGACGACCAGCCTGGGCTTCCAGCACGACGGTGTCGCGGATCTTATGCGTCAAGAGGTCCTGGCCGGCAGTTTCCCGCTGGGCCCAGGCGGTCTCTTCGCGGGGATCGAATGGATCGGATACGGCAGTCTGGACCAGCTCGACGCCGCCGGCCAGGTGACCGGCAGCGTTCTAACGCCCACGGACCTGCGCCTGGGCCTGGGCTACGGCCTGGCCCTTCTGCCGGGCTGGCGCGCGGGCGCCACGGCGGGATACTACGCCGAGAATCTCGGCCCCGTGAAACTGACCGGCGCGGTGCTGGATCTGGGTACTGCTTGGGACTGGAGTCCCGAAGGCACTTTGGCCGCGACCGTGAGGAGTCTGGGCACGGCTCCCGCAGGGTTCAGCTTGCCCGCCAGCCTGGGCGCGGGCGCGGCCTACCGCCTGTTCAATCGCGTCTTGTTGGTGAACGCGGAGGTCGAGGTCCCGCTGGCTCCCAATTCCCTGAACGTGGGCTTGGGAGCGGAATGGCGGCCATGGCAGTGGCTCGCCCTGCGCGCCGGATATAAAGGGCCCTTCGACCAGTCCGCGCTGGAAATGTTCGTCGGCGGCCTGGGCTTCAATTTCTGGAATTTCAACCTCGACCTGGCCCTGACCAGCCGCGGCGACCTGGGCGGGCAAGCGATCGCCAGCTTGACCTATACCTTTGAAAAAGCCGGGGTGAAACCCCAGCCAGAACCGCAGCCCCGGCCCGTGGAAGCCATGAAATATCAGGGCGACGACCGCAAGCAGGCTGAATTTCACTTTCAGGCGGGCAAGGAATATGAGCGCTACAACCAATGGATAGACGCCATCGTCGAATATAAAGCCGCCCTCTCCATCCGTCCCGACTACGCGGAAGCCCAGACCGCCTTGGCCGCGGCCCGCGAACAGGCGCGTAAACAGGGATCCGATGCCGGTGGAACGGCGCCGTCCGCTTCCCTGCAGGAAACGATCCGCAAATATTACGATCAAGGGCTCAAAGCCTACAAAGCCAAGGACTACAGCACGGCCATTAAACAGCTGCAACTTGTCCTGGAACTGACCTCCCAGCATCAACAGGCTACCGCGCTGCTGGAAAAAGCCCAGGACGCCTTGAACCAGGAAATGAGCGCATTGCGCACGCAGGCGAAAAAGGCCAGGGAGAAGGGCGATCTGGCCCAGGAAGTGGACGCCTACCGCAAAATGCAGGCCCTGGACCCGGAGAACCAGAAGGTGAAGGCCGACCTAGCCGCGGCCGAAAAGAAGGTCCCTGGCCAGGTGGACGCGCTGTATAAGCAGGGAGTGGAGTATTATGCGTCCGGCAACTTGCGCGCGGCGCTCAGGTCATTTCAGGACGTGCTCGCGCTCCAGCCGGACCATGTGAAAGCCAAGGACGCGGTCGCCAACATCAAGGCCAAGCTGGTGCAGACCGGGCAATAGCAGCAGCGCAAAAAAACCGCTCACCGCCGCCACTCATCGGATAAGACCGAGAAGATCCGGATATCCTCGAAGCGGTCCCATTTCTTCACGTGCTGCCGCAGATGTCCCTCGAAACGCAGGCCGGCTTTTTTCAAGACCTTCGCCGAGGCTTCGTTGCGGTCGAAAACCTGCGCGAAAATGCGGCGCAGCCCTAGCTGCTTGAACCCGTAACCCAAGACCGCCAAGACCGCCTCCGTGGCATACCCCTGTCCCCAAAAGGGCTTTCCGAGCCAATACCCCACCTCGGCCCGTTCATGCTCGAACTTACAGGTCAAGCCGATACTGCCCAGCAGCTGGCCGGAAGGTTTGAGCGTCACGGCAAAGACCACTTCCCGGCCGGATCGGTACAGAGCCTCCTGGCCGCGGATCCACTCTTCGGCCATGCCATCCGGGTAGGGGTGCGGCAGGCGGTAGGTCATGGCCGCCACCTCACGCTCACCGGCCATTTTTTGAACTTCGCAGGCATCCGCGAGCGTGAAAGGCCGCAGGTACAGGCGACCGGTCTCCAGCGTGGGTTGGGCAGATTGGGGATCGAAAAAAGCAGGGGCGTTCAATTGAACGCCCCTGCGCTGAACACGGCCAAAGCGGTCATTCTATTTGTACATATCCGGCGCGAACCGCCCGTCATCCTCTTCGTCCTCCACGAACGGCAGAGGCTCCGGCGGTTCCGAAGCGAATTCATAGAAGATCTTCAGCGCGTCCTTGACCGAGAACATGCCGTCCGTGGCATTGAAGGCCACTTCCGTGACCGCATGCTGCTGCTGGCCGCCCATTCCCGTGCCTGCCCGCCGCTCCATGTCTGCGGCGCTGGAAGCGGCCGCGGGCGCCCTGGATTCGGATTTAGCGCGGACACTGCCCCGGGTGTACTCTTCGGCAAACGGCTCGGGCGGATGGAGCGCCATGTCCAGTTCCTGGGCATTCCAGAACCAGGCAATGCCGATCACGCCCAGATTACGGGTATAGGGTTTGCCTTCCTTCTTTTCCTTCCACTGAGCATAAGCCGCCGTGTCTTCGGTGAAGAGAAATTTACGCAGGGTCTGGCTGCTGGTTTGCCACCCCGAGATCGTGATCGAGGAACGGGGTTCAATGATCCATTTTTTGGCGTTCCGGGGGGTCGTGCGCTTGCCGTCAATGGAATTGAGCCCATCAATGGAAACCGCCACGCCAACCCGCACGGGCAGAGGGTTGCGCACCACGATGGAATACTCTTCTTTGGGTTTAACCTTCAGCGTGGCCTGGTTGTTTTCCTTGAATTCGGTGTAGCGCCGGTTGTTTGACTTGACGACAAAAGCTTCAAACGTGTAACCCTTGAACTGCACGGTATGCGCGATGGCCAGATCGGCCGAAAAAACCAGGAACATCACTGCTCCCGCAAGACAACGCCAGTTCATGTTCTTCCTCCTTGGTTATAATGTCCAGCCAGCCCGGCCCAAAGGGCGGGAGAAACACCTGCGTTATACCCGACTTGCCATCCTATCACCACCTTCAGGCTTCGCCTTTCTCCGGGTCTAGTTGAAAAGTGTGGGAATCAACCAACGCTCAGTTACCAGGCTGATGTAAAAGCCCGCAGAGCGTTCTTTTTCGAATACGTTGCGTAGAATACCCCGTGAAAAATCAGGGATTTTTCACGGGGTAACCGTTAGGTGCCGGCCCTACCAGCCTTAAATATCCTGGAGGGCCAGTACAGAGTGCTAGCGGAATATTTATCGGTTTTTCAGCACCCTGTTAGACACCGCCAGCCGGTATTCGGCTTTCCGTGGAGGAATATCCAAACCCGTTCCTGCGGGATTTAAAAGAACGCGCCTATGCTATACAGCACCATGAAGCGCGAAAGCGTTTCGGTATCGTAGGCCTGCTTTAAATTATCGGCCGCGGTCTCACCCCGGTAAAGGACATAACCGACCCCGAGCTGGACCGTCAGCCACTCGAACGACCTGAATCCGAATGTCAATCCCGCGGCCTGCTGGCTGAGGTCCGCGCTGAATCCCTGATGCCAGTACGCCAGGGATAGATAGTGACTGCGCAAGGTCGGTTCGAAGTGGAAATTGACCGCCGCGCCGTAACCTTCATAGCCGGCGCCGGCTTGGATCGCAAAGCGGTCAAATACCAGCAGTTCCAGGTCCGCGCCCAGCAAAGAACCGCCGCCGTGAAGGAATCCGGCCAGAACAGCCCAGGTCTTGGGTTCTTGATCCTCAGCCTCCTCCTCGGCAGACTCTTCCGCTTCGGTCTCAGCAAAAACACCGCTTTCTTCCTCCACCACCACCTCTTCAGCCTCCTCGAAGGTCTCTTCCGGAACCACCACACCGCTATCCACCGCTTCGATTTCAGCAAGAGGAGCAGGCGCGGGAACCGCCATCTCCTCGGCGAACGCCGCACCCGCAAGCAGCAGCAATCCTCCCACAACCACCGTTAATGTCGGCCCTTTCATTCTGCGCTTTCCTTTCTATCTTCAGTCATTGGGCGGGCACAGGGACGCGCCCTTACCGAATCACCGCCGCTTTGAGCGTGGCCTTTTCCTTGCCGGCCACAAACATCCGCGCCACATACACCCCTGGCGCGACCTCCTTCAGGTCCCAAACCAAGCTTTGCCCCCTGCCAGCCGGGAAATCCCCCGAGAGGTTCGCCACCTGCTCGCCGGCAAGGTTATATATATGCATTTCCACCCGGGCCGCCGCGTCGAGGTGGAATACGAAGGTCATGCGGTCGCGGGCAGGATTGGGATACGCCACCACGGATTTGCCGCCCAGGTCCGCCCCAGACAAGGCGCTGGTCGGCGTCACGGTCATGGTCGAGGTGGCCGTGCGGCTGGGCGTAGCCGTGGGCGTGGGTGTGCGCGGGTCAGGCGTGGGCGTAGTGGTCGCGGTAGGAGAAACCGTGGCCGTAGGCGTTGCGGTCCGCGTCACCGTGGGCGTGGCTGAGGCGGTCCGGGTGATGGTGGCCGTGGGCGTGGCATCCACCACCTGCTGGTTCAAGGAAAAAACCGAAGTATCCCCCTGCGACGTGGACGCCGTGGCGCACACATATTCGCCCGCGCTCAGGCCGGACGCGGGCCAGCTCCAGTTCCCGCTGCTGTCCGCTAGCACGTACCCCAGCCAGGCCAGGCTCCCGCCGCGCACGCCGGCCCCGCGGCTTGCCTTGAAGATCTCGATATAGTCAGAGGGCTGGCTCGTGCCCCACACAGCCGACAGGTTGGCGAACAAAATGGTTGGCACGGATTTGTTGTTGTTGCCGTAATTTCCAGCCGTTCCCAGGTCAATGCCTTCGCCGCTGAAACCCGTGATGGTGTTGCCATAAATGCCGTTGCGAATGGCCTGGGTTCCTATGACGGCCACCCCGGTCTGGCAGTTGGTGATCAGGTTGCCCTGGCCCGTAAGCTTCCAGCCCAGGCGGTTGTTCGAGCCAGCCTCAACCCGGATGCCGGTAGTGAGCGCGATGGCTGGCAGGGAGCCGTTGGGCAGCAGTCCGAGCCAGTTTCCCACCACAGTGTTGCCCTGCGCCGCGGCGCCGCCGATATGCACGGCGTTCTGCGCGCCACAGATGACGTTCCGGTTGTGCGCTTCCGTGCCGCCGATCTTATTGCCCGCGGCCGCATTGAGGTGGATCTGATAAGAGCCGTTGGTGATGGCCGTAGTGCCGGCCGCGTTGGTCCCGACGTAGTTCCCCACCACGGCATTGTTCCAGACCGCGTTAAAGGAGATCCCCACGCCGCTGTTGCCCGAGATCACATTTCGGTGCCCGTCCAGGAAACCGCCGATCTCGTTGCCCGTGCAATTCGCGGGCGAAGTGGCCGAGAGTAGTATCCCGGTGCTGTTCGGCCTGGCGGTCGTGCCATTGGGCTGAAGCCCGATCAAATTGCCCCGTACGCAGTTGAAACGGCCCTCGTGGATCTGCAGGCCAAACGAAGTGTTCCCGCTGATGACATTGCCGAAGTTGGCGCCGAGGTTGTCGCCCCCGATCACATTGCAGTGGCCCACCACGTACAGGCCGACCGAGGCATTACCCAGGCCCGCGGCGCCGTCGCGGTTGGTGCCGATGAAGTTGCCGGCTATGGTATTGCTGTCCGCGCCGATATAGACGCCGTAATTGGCGTTGCCGCCGATATAATTGCTCTGGTTCAGTCCGGCGTCGCGGTCGCCGCCGATCAGCAGGCCGCGCGTATTGGCCGCGCCCAGGCCGTACTGATTGGGAATAGCGGTGTTGGCAAGGTTGAACCCCAAATAGTTGTTCTGGGCCACGCAGTAATCCGAGGCCGACTGAAAGTAAATGCCCCACCCAGTGTTACCCGCGATGATGTTGTGGTAGCCCCCGGCGGCCAGGCCGATAGAGTTGCCCGGCGAGCTGTCCAGGGAGATGCCGGTCGCGTTGGGCACGGCCGCGTTGGCGTTCGCGTTCAATCCCACGATGTTCCCGCACACCGTGTTGCCCTGCGAATTGCCCCGGATATAGACGCCCTGGCCGCTGCTGTTGCCGGAGATCAGGTTGCCTGAACTGCCCATGGCGCCGCCGATCAGGCACTGCTGACAGGCGTTATCCAAGTATATTCCGCGCAAATTGCCCAAGCCCGCCAGCCCGTCCGCGGTGGTGCCGATCCGGTTCCCCTGCACCTTCATCCGGAGCGCACCCTGAGCCCAAATGCCGGCTAGGGTATTGTTGGAAAGAACGTTCCCTTCCCCCGCACGGCCGATCTGCGCGTCTGCCCCGCTCTGGTAGATACCGATCCGGTTGGGCAGCAGCGTATTGCCGTCCCAATCCACGCCGATGCGGCAACCGGTTACCGTATTCCCGCCGCTGGTCACGCTCAAGGCCACGTCCACGTGGACCAAAGCCAAGTTCTTGACCCAGCTGCCACCGCTGCCCGCGCCCAGGACCAGCATGGAAATGGTCCTGTTCCCGGCGCCGATGACCACGTTCTTGTTCTCGCCGTCTATGATGACCGGCGCGGTGACCGTGATGCCCGTATACACGGTAATGGAATTCCCGCCGAACAGGTCAAAGAGGATGGTGTCCACGGCCGGGGTGGCATTGGCCTGCTCCACGGCCCAGCGCAGGGTGTTGGTGCCGCTGTCCGCGCGGCTGATGACCGTATAGGTGGCGGCCCATACGCCCCTGCCTGCCAGAAGTAGAGAAGCCAAAATGAATGCCATTCCTGCCATGCGTTTCATCGTGATCTCCCTCCGTTCGTGTGGTTCAGACACTCAGACCATCCTTGCATCTATCGGGTGGCCACGCAGTCCCGCTCCTGCAGCTATCAGGCGGAACCGCGGATGCGGCCGGATGCCTGCTGGGCGGGCACATAGGCCCGCCCCTACTTCAGTACCGCCACTTTGAGCGTGGCTTTTTCTTTGCCGGCCACGGCCATCCGGCACACGTACACGCCCGGCGCCACGTCGGCCAGATTCCAGACCAGGCTCTGCCCCCGGCCGGCCGGGAAATCGCCGGACAAACCGGCCGCCCGCTCGCCCGCCAAGTTATACAAGGTGATTTCCACCTTGGCCGCAATGTCCAGGTGGAAGACAAAGGTCATCCGCCCTTTTGCGGGATTGGGATAGGCCAGCACGGATTTGTCGCCCAGGTCCAGGCCGAGCAGCGGGTTGTCGGGTGTGACCGTGCAGGTGGGCGTGGCCGTGCGCGTGGGGCTGATCGTCGGTGTGGGAGAGATGGTGAACGTGGGTGTTATGGTGGAAGTGACCGAAACCGTGGAGGTGACCGTGATGGTCCGGGTCCGGGTGATGGTGGCCGAATGCGTGGCCGTGGGCGTGCGGGTCACGGTGGGCGTGACGGTAAACGTGGGGGTATGGGTGGAGGTAGGCGTGGGCGGCGGCACCAACACATTGGTCGCAAACTCAGACGTGTTGTTCAGGGTGTCCGTGGCCAGGGCGGTCACGATCTCGCCGCCGATCAGTCCAGTTGGCACAATGCTCCAATTGCCACTGCCATTGGCCGTGGCGGTTCCCAACAAATTCAGCGCGCCGCCCTGCTGGCCAACCGCCAGGTCGGCCTTGAAAACCTCGATGTAATCCGAAGGGCCGGCCGTGCCCTGGATACTACCAGTCAGGGCGGTGGTAATGATTGGCGCGGTCTTGCCATTGTTGGTCCCGGCATTGACCAGGTCAATGGGCGAGGTGCCGACCGCCACCAGGGTGTTGCCGAAAATACCGTTATAATCCGTGGCATCGTCTTCCAGCCGCAAATAGGCGCTGTAAATCAGGTTGCCGTAGGCGCCCCCGCCCTGGGGCCCGATGAAATTGCCGCTCGCGCCCGAATGGATATAGATATCCCGGCTGAACTGGCTGGACGCGGGATTTCGGTTGGCCAGCAGGTTCATCCAGACGCTGGTGACCGAATTGCCCGAGGCGCCGTTCCGGATATCGATGCCATAGTTGTTGCCGCAGATGACATTGCGCCGGTATCCGGTCGTGCCGCCGATGGCGGTCTGCACGGCCCCGGAATCCAGGACAATGGCATTGCTGTTGAAATTTTCAGTATATCCGGGTTCCAAGACGCCGATGTAATTGCCCTGGATCTTGGTGCCCACTGAATTGCTCACGTAAATGCCGGTCATGCCGTCCACGATGGTGTTCCCCGTACCCGTGCCCACGTTGCCGATGTAGACATTGGTGCCGCCGCCCACCCACAGGTTGGTGTAAAATCCGACCCCGGTGGTGCCGTTCCAGTCCGTGCCCACGCGGCAGTCATAAATGCCCGACATGGTGCCGCTAAGCGCGATGCCTGTGCTGCCTCCGCCGGTAGGCCCCGAGTGGATGAAGGCCAAATTGCGGAACCGGACATAGGAAGCTGAGACCTGGATCGCGGCCATATTCAGCGTGCCGCCGTCAATGACGACTGGGTAGGTGTCGTCCGCGTTGCCGACCAGCGTGAGGTCTTCCGTGAACTGCAACTGGCTGGCCAGCACAATGGTGCCCACGTTGTTGAAATAGATATTGTCCCCCTCGCCGTTGGAATTGGCTTGGGCCACGCAATCGCGCAAGGACCCGGCCCCGCTGTCATTGTTGTTGGTGACCGTGAAATTGGCCGCACTCACCGGAATGGCGTTGATGAATCCAAACATCGTCAGCCAAATGAAACCGACGAAACCTCTGAACATCTTCATGCCTGTGCCCTCCTTGAAAACGAATTACTGGTTATTTCACCACCGCCACTTTAAGTTTCCCTTCCTCTTTCCCGCCGATCAGCACCCGCGCCACGTACACGCCTGGCGCGACATCCTTCAGGTCCCAAACCAAGCTTTGTCCCCGGCCTGCCGCAAAATCGCCCGAAAGGTTCGCCGCTTGCTCGCCAGCAAGGTTATAAATATGAATGTCAACCTTGGCCGCCGCGTCGAGCTGGAACACGAACGTCATGCGGCCCTGGGCGGGATTGGGATAGGCCACCACGGTCTTGCCGCCGAGGCCCACACCGGCCAGGGCCGAGGTGGGGGTGACCGTGCGCGTAGGAGTGCGGGTAGGGGTGGCTGTACGCGTTGGGCTGATCGTGAAAGTCGGGGTGATCGTGGGTGTGGGGGTGATCGTGGGTGTGCGCGTCCGGGTCGGGGTCATGGTGTGCGTGGGTGCGGGGCTCAGCACGACATTGGCGCTGAACTGGGAGGTATTGTTGTCTGTGTCCGTGGCCAGAGTGCAAATAAAGTTACCGGCTTGGACCAAGCCGGTCACATCCAATTGCCAGGCGCCGGCGCCGTTGGCAGTGGTCGAACCAATAAAACGCACGCTGCCCCCGGCTCCGGTGGAGCTTTCGGCGATGAAGATCTCGATCAGATCTCCTGCCCCAGCGGTCCCGGCAATCAATTCACTATGATAGGTGGTGATGGTCGGCGCGGGATGGGAGCCATTGCCTCCATTGCTTAAGGTAATGGGTTGGGTGGTGCACGCCACGATCGTATTGCCGAAAATACCATTCTGTATGGTGGCTGCGCCGTCCACCAGCACGCCGTTCCCTGATAAGTTCCCGATCAGGTTTCCCGTGCCTATGCCCGGCAGCCCGACGAAATTGCCATGCGCTCCCGAAAGAAGGTTAACGCCGTTCCCGGCGAAAGCTGCGACCGAGCCGTTGGGTAGGAACCCGATCCGGTTCCCCAGCAGTGTGTTGCCCGCGGCGCCTGCGCTACTTAGCCCGATCGGATTCACCAGGTAATTGCTCTCGATCAGGTTGGGGCCGCAGTTGGAGAGGAAAATGCCGTAGTTGGAGTTTACGATCGCGGCTGTGCCCGCGGCATTGCAATCGATATAATTCCCGATCACTTCCACTCCCCTGCTGTTTTGCACCTGGATGCCATCCATGGTGTTGCCTGCCACCACGTTACGACGTCCCGCCGTCCTGCCGCCGATGATGTTGCCTCCGGAGCCGTTGCAGAAGATACCGTGCTGACCATTCGCAATGGCGGCCGTGCCCGCGGCGTTCAAGCCGACGGTGTTGCCCCAGACCGAGTTGCCCTGGCAATCCGCGTTGATCAGGTAAATCCCATGGAGCCCGTTGCCGGAGATGAGGTTCCCCTCGCCGGCGGTCTCCCCACCGATGATCCCGCCGCTCGAGCTGTTGCTGTAGATCCCATACTGCCCGTTGGCCAGCGCGGCGGTCCCGGCGGCGTTGACGCCGATGTAGTTGCCCCGGACCCGGTTCCCGCGCGGATCAATGGGGTAGTTGATCTCGATGCCGGAGGCGCTGTTGGCCGAGATAAGGTTGCGCTCCGCGGCCGTAGCGCCGCCAATGTCGTTGGCATGGCTGCGGATGCGGAGCCCGTTGACGTTCCCTCGGGCGGTCCCGCCCCAGTCCACGCCCAGCCGGCAGCCCCAGACGCGGATGCAGTTCGCGCCCTCGTCCAGGAACACGCCGTTGCTGCCATTGATGACCGCCACGCCGTTCAAGGTGCTGCCCGTGCTGCCGGACTGAAAGTGGAACAAGCTGGTCGAAGAAGCGCTGGCGCCCACGGTCTGGCCGCTGCCGTCGATCCAGACCCGGTCGGTAATGATCAGGCTTGCATACGCGGTGATGGACCCGCCGATCGAGCCGCTGAAATTGATCCGGTCCGCTCCTGGGCTGACATTGGCTTGATCAATGGCGTCCCTTAGGGACCCTGTTCCGCTGTTGTTGTTGTTGGTGACCGTATAAGTGGCTGCCTGCAGGAAGGATAAGGGAGAGAAAACGAAGAGCGTGACGACGATAGCGAATATTTTTCCGTGGTTCTTCAGCACAGCGACCCCTCCTCGTTGCCGGTTTTCAAATCGTCAGCCGCGGGCGCTGACGCGCATCATCACCGTGCGCGTATCCTGATCAGCGAGGAGGAGGGTTGGTAGGATACCCGAGCTTTAAGAAGGTATTATCCGTCTTTTTAAGGTATCCGAAAAGCCAAATAATCGTTAAAATGGGCCATCCCACCAACGAGGAGCAGCTTATGGGCAATGTCAAAGCAACGCGCTGGATTGACGTTGAAAAATTTCTGCTGGAAAATTACGGCCCCGGGGGCATCCAAAAGGTCATGGCGGCTTTATCCCCTGCGGACCGGGCGCTGTTCCAGCAAAAGATCATTCCCGTCATGTGGCTGAATTACGACGCATTTCTCCGTTATTTATTTACCGCGGACAAGGTCCTGGGCAAAGGCGATTATTCCTTGGTGACCGCCTCGGCCCAGTATACGGCGCGAAATCATTTCAGCGGCATTTACCGGTTCTTCATTTCCCTGGCGTCCCCCCATTTCGTGATCAAGCGCGCTTCGCAGGTCTGGCGACAGTACTTCGACGTGGGCCAGATGGAAGTGCTGGACGAGCAGGATAAATCCAGCACCGTGAAGCTGACCGGCTTCCCGGACATCCCGCTCCATCACGACCTTTCTCATACCCCGTTCATAGAGGAAATACTGCGCATGTCGAGCGCCAAGAACCCGCGCGGGAAGCATCCCAAATGCATGGCCCGTAAGGACGAAGCCTGCGTGTGGGAATTCACGTGGGAATGACCTCGAAACAGCAAGGAGGAACGGGCATGGCCAAGCACGCGGAAGCAGGGCTGGCTTTCTTGCAGGCGGATTTCGACCGGGTCTTCGAACAGGCCCGGTACTATGATTCGCAGAGCGTGGACATCTTCAAGTTCCTCGCCACGTTCTTCACCCTCATCGCCGGCGGCGGGATCGGCCTGTTCGAGTTCGCCGTGGAAAAACACGTGGACCTGACCTTCGCCATTGTGGCGGGTTTCCTGATCGCCCTGTTCTTCGGGCTTGGGCTCTTCGGCCTGGTGGTGCGCAACCGCGTGTATTTCGTGGGCTGCATGCGCTACCTGAACGAACAGCGGCATACCTTCCTCGCACTGAAACCTCTGGGGTTCCGCAATGCCAGCGGCATGTACACGGACGCAAGCCATCCCAAGTATTTCAACTGGCTCAGTTCCCAGTCATTCCTGATGTACACGATCGCGGCTCTGAACGCCGTGCTCCTGTCCCTGGTGCTGGTCCTGGTCAAGCACGGCGGGTTCCTGACCCTGGGTGTACTGCTGCTGCTGACGCAGATCGCCGGCGCGGCGCTTTACCTGCACGGCCAGGAAAAACCGGCCAAGCAAACTCCGTCCAAATAACCCAACAGATCGTCACCCCGGCGAACGTCCTCCCGGAATGCATTTTACCGGAACGGGGTCCAGGTGCGAACTCCCCCCGCCCCCTCTTTGGCAATAGATTGTATCGAAACGGTGTTTTACTTTGATCGTCATTCCGGCATGATTTTAGCCGGAATCCAGGGACTTTGACTTTTAAAGATCTTCGTGGTTCCCCCCGGGCTAAAGCCCGGGGCACCAAACCCAAACCGGGCGAAGTCTCATTCTGCAGTCGTCATTGCGAGGCTCCCCGAGCTTGTCGAGGGGAGACGCGGCAATCTCTGTTTGCTCAGGATAAACGGGATTGCTTCGCTCCCTCCAGTCGCTCGCAATGACCAGCTTTATCAGGGCCTTAGCTCGACTTCGCCCTCTCACATTCACCCCCGGGCAAGCCCGGGGGGCCCTAGGCCGTGGCTGGACCCCGGCTGCGAGCTTGCCGGGGTGACGAACCATAAAAATAATTTCGATACAGTTTCTAAAAAGGAGAGGGGAGTTGAAATACGGATTTCGCGGGAATAATAGCGGGATGAAAATGCCGGCAAGATTTTTAGGTTAGATTATTTTTGCCGAAACCCTTGCGCCAGAGCCAGACGCCCGCGCCGGCCAGGACCGTGAGCAGGCTTAAGCCGAGGAAGGTGAATTTGGCGAGCAGTACGCCCTGAAACAGCGGAAAAAGCTGCAGGATCAGCGGCGTGGGATAGATCCCGGTGAACATCAGCACCAGACTATTTTCCCACCAATCGCAGATCATCGTCATAAAGGGGATCACCAGCACCCATGCCGGAGATCCCTGCCCCGGTCCCTGAGGCCTGAGGCACCAGCCCAGGAGCGAAGCAAACAGCAGAAACATCCCAACCGCCAGGATGAAATCCAGTCCGTACATCATCCCGATATTTGCCCGGTGCTGTTCGTACATCACGATGGTTTCGAACAAATACCCGGCTGTCTGCTGCCAGCGCAGGTCAGGCAAGCGATGGGCCAGGACCCGCATGAGCGGCGAGGAACCGATCCAAATGAGCCAGCCGGCCAGCGGCAGGATGATCAGGCCCAGAGCCAGTAACAATAATCTAACGCCCGCCCGTTTCATCAACCAATGGAACATGAACAACTCCCGGTCAAGAACTCAAGGTTTCGGTGCCGCCCCAGCAGGCTGATCCAGAAACAACACCCGCGTGGCGCGCTGTTCCAGCGAGCCCTTGCGGCTGCCGGCGCCCAGGGACAGGTCGCCGACCACCACGCGCCCCACGCGTTGGATGAGATCCCCTTCGCGGTCCCGCGCTTGGATGCCATAAAGATTATGCACCACAAACAGCCGGCCTTCAACTGTTCCCAGCGCGAGCATGACATGGCCGGGCATTACGATCAGGTCCGCGCCGCCACGCGCGGCGGCCAGACGCCGGCGTTTGGCTTGCGGACCCTGCGGCAGGTCCTCTCCGGCCAGCGCCCGCGACAGCTCCGTGGTGCTGCGCGGCAGGCGCAGGCCGCAGGCCAGCCCCATGCGCCGGATGATCTCCGAACAGTCGCCGAACCCGCCTTCCCCGCCCCAACCATAGGGCGCGTCCAGGAGCCGGAACGCCAGGGTCAGCAGGCTGCGCGGAGTGCACGGCAGGCCATCCACCACCGCGGCCGAAGCCGGCTCCACCAGCAGGGGCTCCAGGGCCAGGGCGCCGTCCGCCTCGCGTTTGGGCGCTAGCACGCCCGGACCCGCGGCCCGCGGAAGCAGCTCGCATCCCATCTCCAGCGGTTCAGGCCAGGGCGTTCCGTCCGCATACCGCAGCCGCGCCGCGCGGGCCGCGATCTTCACCCGCGCCCGCGCGGCGTACTCGCGCACGATCTGAGGATCATCCGCCCGGGCGATGTCCGCGGCCAGCGCCCAGCCCCGCCCGATCTCGCTGGCCACAAACCACCATTGCTGATCCTGGCTTGTGTGCAGGATCGCCACGGGCTCGGCCAGGCGCAGGGCCGAGTGCACCAACTGATCGAATTCCAGATCCAGCGGCTTGCTGGTCGCGACCTGTTCCGTGGGAAACAGGCGCAAGGCCGTGCGGCGCACGGCCAGGCCGTAGGACAGCGAGGTGTTGCGCCGCGCGCCGGAGAGGTTGAGATTGGCGATGATGCGCTGATAGTCGCCTTCTTCCAGGCGTTTGCCTTGCCGATCATACAGCCCCACGCGCCGCAGGAAGGAAAGATCGCTGCGCAGCCATTCGCGGAGAACCGCTTTGGGCAGCGGGTCGGGCAGGGAGAAAACATCGCTCAGCAGCCCCGCCGCCTGCCAGGCCCGCGTGTTCGCCTGGGTTTGTTCAGGGGTTGCCAGCACCGTATCCGGCGCTTTCAGGCGCCCGATCCAAAACTCCGCCGTGCGCATCTCGGCGGTCACGCGCGGCATCTCTTCCGGCCCGGGAACCACGCGCACCGGTTCCGCGGCCAGCACCGCGCCCGCGGCCAGCACGGCGGCCAGGCACCAGGTCCCGGCCGGCCTAGACATGTGCCGCCCCGGCCTGCAACAGCTGGTGTCCGCGCAGCACGCTTTCGCAGACCAGGCGCTCCAGAGGCTTGAAATCTCCCTGGTCGCCCTGTCGCAGCCCGGATTCGTAGTCGTGCTGGTCGTCCATCCGGATCAGGGCCGGCGGCAAACCGCCGGAAAACAGCTGCGCGTTCAGGAGCAGCAACCCCACCAGGCGGCTGACGCCGCCAAACGGACGGATGCGCTCGAATTCCTGGTGATCGCGGGCCGCCTGGAGCACGGGATGAGGGCTTCGCAGGTTGCAGCGTGCCATCCAGGCGTGCAGGCGCACCCGCGCCAGGCGCTGTTCGGCATCCTGGCGGGCAGGACGCCGGTCGGGAATGTCGCGCACGACCAGGCGGTGCAGTTCGGCCACGAATTCCTCGGTGATGTGGAATCCAGACCCGGCCTGTTCCAGAAGATACAGCAGGCCGTGGCGCAGGTTGCTGGCCGCCAATTTTTCCACGGCCGCGCGGCTGTCCCGGAAACGCGCCGCCAGCACCTGCCGGGTCTCGGTCAGCGTCAGGCCGCCGCCTCCCAGAGCCTGGAAGTGGTAGGCCGCTTCCAGTAAAAACCGCTCCCTGAGGTCCGCGCGGCTGCGCAGCAGTTCCAGGGCGTCCGGCCGCGTCCCGGCCAGGCTTTCGACCAGCGGCAGCAGACCGACATGGCCGCGGTACAGCGCATCAATGCGCGCCCGGAAGCGGGAATGCGGCTCGCTTTTCCCTTTAAGCCAGCGGTACACGGTCATATATTCCACGCCGAGCTGGCGGGCCAGGCGAACGCGCTTGAAGCCCGCCTGTGCGAGGGCGGTCAATTTGGCGCGGCTGGAAAGCGGAACAAGCATTTCGGGCATCTAGCAAGGTCCTTGGGATTTATTTTTCCTTACTCAACTTTCGCAACTTCCGCTCTGGCCCAAATCTGCCAGGACCTGGCCCGGGCGACGCGCGAAAGGGAAAATGTCAATTTTTCCAAAGTCGAGATTCATTATATATAACTTGCCGGGTCGTGGCGAGCGCCTTGTGAGGTGCCCCCCGGGAATAGTCCGGCGCGACCACAGGAAGTCCCATATCCATCCGGTCGGGGCAACCGCAGGAAGTCAGGATTATATTCCCCCTTCGGAGAAGGGGGCTAGGGGGATTGCGCGGGGCGAGGGGAAATACTTAATAACGTTTTTTCGTTATTATTACCCCTCTCCTTCGATCCATAGAACGATCGGGAGAGGGCGAGGGTGACGGTCATCCAAAACCCAGCATGAAATCGGTTAAAGGGAACGGATCCCCGCGGTCAGGTTCCATCCTCTTCTTCCCTCTTGTCAGTCCAGAGAAAGGGCGTTAGAATATCGCGGCTTTGGCATCACGGTCCTTTCAAGGAGGCGGATATGTTCGGTTTAAGAGCCGTAAAAAGCGTTTTTACCATCCTGCAATCCGAGAACTCGCCCTGGCAAATCGCGGGCGGCGTGGCCATCGGCCTGTTCATGGGCTTCTCGCCTTTCAACGGACCGCAGAATTACCTGCTCATGGTCCTGCTCTTTTTCACCAACGTGAACGTGGCCTCGGCCACCGTGGCCACGGCCCTGTTCGCTGGGCTGGCCGCCCTGCTGGACCCGCTGGCGCACCGCCTGGGATACGCCCTGCTGGTATCGAACGAAGGCCTCACGCCCTTCTGGACCATGCTGTACAACCTGCCCATCGTGCCCTTTACCCGCTTCAACAACACCGTGGTCCTGGGCAGTTTCCTCCTGGCCCTGATCCTGGTCATCCCGGTGATCTTCCTCACCCGCGCCCTCATCCTGTATTACCGCGCGCACTGGCGCGAGCGCGTAGCCAAGGTCGGCGTGGTCAAATGGCTGAGCGGCCTGAACGCCGCCCTCAATATCAAGGAGAAACTGTGATGAACGCGACCGCCCCCAAACCCATGAACCCCGGCATCGTCCGCTGGAAGTACGCCGTTCCGGCGGCCATTGTCATCGGCCTGCTCCTGGCCTTCTACTTCTTTTTCATGGACGCGCTGCTCCGGCGCGGCTTGATCATGGCTTGCGAACTGGCCCTGGGCGCCAAGGTGGAGATCGCCTCCGTGGATTTCAAGTTCTCCAACCTCTCCCTGGCCGTGAGGGGATTCGCGGCAGCCAACAAGGAAGCTCCCCTGACCAACCTGGTGGAGTTCGAATCCGCCAAACTGGCCGTCAAGCCCCTGCCCCTGCTCTCGAAGAAGATCAACATTGACGAGGCCAGCGTCACAGGCGTGCGCTGGGGCACGGCGCGCAAGACCTCGGGCGCCCTGCCGCCAGCCAAGCAGAAAAGCTATGCCGCGCGCCTGGCGCCGCCGGACAGCCCGGCCGGGAAACTGCTCGCCAAGCTCGAAACCCAGGCCAAAACCGAATGGGACGCCCTGCCGGCCTGGGACAGCATCCAAAAAACCAAGGACCAAATCGCCAACCTGTCCCTGGACGGCGTGGTCAAACCCGAAAACCTGGAGACCCTCAAGCAAGCCGAGGCCCTGAAACAGGAAGCGCAGGCCAAGGCGTCCGACTACCGCCAGAAGTTGCAAGGCCTGGACGTGGGCGCCAAACTGCAGGCCGTGCAGCCGGCCCTGGAAGACTTGAAAGGCCTGCAAATCGCCTCCCCGCAGGACGCGGTGGCCGCCAAGTCCAAAATCGAAAACGCCCAGGCCAAGATCCGCGATCTGCAGGCCGTGCAAGGGCAACTGCAGCAATTGAAAGCGCAGGCCGAGGCTGATTTCGCCCAAGCGGGGTCGCTGACGCAGAAACTGAACGAGTGGAAGGAAAAGGATCTGGCCGGTTTGGCCAGCAGCTTGAACCTCCCCTCCCTCTCCTACGAGAATCTGACCCGCAGTCTCGTGGGCCCGGTCTGGCTCTCGCGGGTGCGGCGGTTCGTGGAACTCTCCAACACCGCGCGCCGCTACATGCCGCCGCGCAAGGAAAAAGAGACCAAAACCACACAGCCGCGCCTGCACGGCCTGGACGTGAGCTTTCCCCGCGCCAGCGTGCCGCCGGCGTTCCTGATCCAGAAACTGTCGCTGACCGGCAGCACGGGCGGGCCGGGTAAAACCGGCGAACCGGTGGAGTTCGTGGGCCTGGTAACCAACATCACCTCGGATCCGCGCCTGCTGGGCCTTCCGACCAAAGCCGAGATCAAAGGCGCGCAATCCGGCCGGGTGTACGATCTCCTCGCGGTCCTGGACCATACGGCCGACGTGCCCAAGGACACGGTGTCCCTGTCCGGCCAGGGATTGTCCAGCGCGGCGCTCAAGCTGCCTTCCTCGGATTACCTGCCGCGCCTGGATACGGGCCAGGTGGCGTTCACCAGTCAGTTCACTCTGGAGGGCGACCGCCTGGCGGCCGACCTGAAAGCCACGGTCTCGGGCATGACCGCGCCGGACCCAAGCCAGGCGCAGGACCAGACCAAAAAGCTCGTGGCGGAACTATGGCAGGGCGTCAGCCGCGTAAACCTGCAAGCCAGCGTGGCGGGTTCGGGTGATGACCTGCAGTTCTCCTTGACGTCCGATTTAGACCGTTTGCTGGGCGAGCGGCTGAAAACCATGGCCGGGGAAAAACTGGCCGAAGTGCGCGCCAAATTATCGGCGGAGATAGATAAATACGCGGCCGTGAAACAGAAGGAACTGCTGGACCAGTACGGTCTGTCCCGGTCCGGCGCCCTGGGCGACATCGCCTCGACCCAGAACAGCGTGCAGGACAAGATCGCGGCCATCCAGAACCTGATCCAGGAAAAACAGAACGCGGCCCAGCAGGCCGTGGACCAACAGAAAAAACAGGCCGAGGAAGAGGCCAAGAAAAAGGCCCAGGAAGGACTGAACAAGTTATTCGGGAAATAGCCGCAATGAAGATCCTGCATTTACTCCTGGGCAGCATGGCCAGCGGTCTGGCGCGCTATTATTTGGCCGGCGCGGTGTACCGCGTGGCAGGCACCGGCTTTCCCTACGGGACCCTGGCGGTCAATCTGGCCGGCTGTTTCCTGCTCGGCCTGCTCGCCGGGCTGGCCGAGGACAAGTTCCTGCTCGGCCCGGACGCGCGCCTGCTGCTCATGATCGGTTTCTGCGGCGCCTTCACCACTTTTTCCACCTTCATCTTCGAAACCGACGGTCTGCTGCGCGAGGGAGCCTGGCTGCCCGCCCTGCTGAACGTAACGGCCAGTATCGTTTTTGGGTTCGCGCTTTTTAGGGGCGGACGTTGGCTGATCCATCTGGTTTAATAAGGAGAGTACTTATGAAAATCCCCGCGGAAGGCAAGCTGCTGAGAATCTTTTTAGGCGAACAGGACCGGTGGGAAGGACAGCCCCTCTACGAGGCCATCGTACTGCTGGCGCGGAAGCAGGGCCTGGCCGGCGCCACGGCCATCAAGGGCTTCATGGGGTTCGGCTGCAAGAGCCACCTGCATACCACCAAATTGCTCCGGCTCTCCGAGGACCTGCCCATCATCATCGAGATCGTGGACAGCGAGGAGAAGATCGCCGCGTTCCTGCCTCTGCTCGACGGCATGGTGCGCGAGGGGCTGATCACCCTGGAAAAGGCCAACGTCATCGCCTACCGGGCCGACCCGCCGAAGTAAGCTGCTGTCAGCGGCTCCCAACCCTGGGATGGGTGCGGAAGAACTCCCAGATCACGTCCGTGGCGTCGAAGTCCCTGCATTTCCTGCCCACAAAACCCGAGGCCACGGCCTTAAGCAAAGGTCCGCGCCATTCGACCTGGCCAGGCCAGGTGTGCCCGCCGCCCTCAATGCCGATGAGCCACACTTCGGTCCCGGCCTTGCCGCCGCTGTACACGGTCTGCCAGGCACGCGTGCCGTCCCCCGGGTCGAGGTCCGGCAGGCCGGTGGTAATGCCTTCAGCCCCGCAGCCGTTCACCTGCCTCCAAAATTCCACGGTCTGCTCGGTCGGGATCACCTGATCCCTGGTCTGCCGCCCGATCTTGACAAAACCGCCCTGCCACGGGACCAGCGGGTCCTCCTTGCCGTTGATCAGCAGCACGGAAACCGGTTCGCCGGGCGCAAGATCCGCCGCAACGCGCGCGGGAATAGAGGCGATGACCGGCGCGATGGCCGCGATCTGTTCGGGATGCCGGGCGGCCAGCAGCAGGGCCATCATGCCGCCGTTGGATGCGCCCGTGACGAAAACGCGGTTGCGGTCCACGGGCAGGGTGTTGCATAGGTATTCGATCAGCGCGGACAGGAAACCCAGGTCATCCACTTGATTCCGGTGCGCGTAGGACTGCGTGATCTCCCGGCCGTCATTCCACTGCCCTTCCAGGCCGTCGGGATACACTAAAATAAACGGGGCGGCGTCAGCCAGGCGCTCGAAGCCGTACTGCGTGTAGGTCGCCCACTTTTTGGACGACCCGCCGCCACCGTGCAGGGCCATGACCAGGGGCAGAGGCCCGGCGCTGGTTCCCGGAGGCAGGTACAGCAGATAGCCGCGCTGCCTGCCGTCGTGGCTGAAAGCGCGGTATTCCGCTTTGCCCTTCAGATCCGGTTTGACAGCCATGGCCGCGAGGGGCATGCCCGCGGTCAGCACGGCCGCCAAGAGAGCCCTAAACAGCATGGGCATCGCCACCTTCCTTGGCATGGCCCGGCGCCGGGGAAAGCTGCAGCTCCGTGGGCCGGGCGCCTTCCTGGCGCGCCAGCTGTTCCAGTTCCAGCCGGTGTTCGAACAAAGCACAGCCCTGGTGCGTGGGTCCCAGCAGGTCCGTGCGCTCGCGGATGCGCGCCAGCCAGGAAGAGGCGAGGGCCTGCCTGAGCGGGACCTCTCGGATCGAGTCCACGGCATAATGCGCGAAGGGGCAGGGTTCCACCTGGCCCAACGCGTTCACGTGGACGAACCCCCTGCCGGCAGCCATGCACAGCCCGCCGATGTCATATTCATCTTCCGGCATTTGCACCAGGATGATGCGCTTCCCGCGCTGGAACGCCTTGACGCGGGCGCGGAAAGCCTGCTGTTCCGCGGGAAGCGGTACCAGCGCCAGGTCCGCGTCCTTGGCCGATGGCACGTAGCCCACGAAATACCCGAACCGGCATCCCTGCTCGATCAGCCCGTCCACAAAGGAGTCCCGCGAGATCAACGGCAGGTTGGCGCGGGTGACCATGCAGGAGAAGCCGAAGAACACGTCCGCCTCCCGCAGGCTCGACATGGCGGCCATGACCCGCCTATAGGCGCCCTGGCCCCGGCGCGCGTCGGTCAGCGCCTCGTCCCCCTCCACGCTCAAGATGGGGATCACATGGGACAAGCGGCCAAACCGCCGCGCCGCGGCGGCGTCAAGATACCTGGCGTTCGAGAAGACGAAGAACAACAACCTCGGATGCCGGGCCAGCACCTCCAACAGCCCTTCCCGCTGGAGCGGTTCGCCGCCTGTGATCACCACCCAGGCCACGCCCAGGTCGGCAGCTTGCCTGAACAAGGAATCGATCTCATCCAGGGAAAGCTCATGCGCCTGGTTATATTCCCGGCTGTAGCAGCCCGCGCACGCCAGGTCGCAGCGGGTGGTCACGCTGTAAATGACGATCGGCGGCACCACCACCCCCGCCTGCGCGAGCCAGTGTTTACGCCGGCCCAAACTCCGCCAAAAATACCACAGGCGATCCAACAGGGCCCAGACCCGGTCAGGGCGCCAGGCGGTCCACAGCCTAAAAACCTTGAGGATGCCCCTTAGGAATCCCGATTGATAGGGCTGGGAAGGATGCATATTGAAAACCTATTTGCGCAGGGCTTCGGCGGGTTGGAGCTTGCGGGCATAACGGGCCGGGATCATGGCCGCCAGGGCCGGAACCACGATAGACAGCCCGATGACGAGGAACAGCACCCCGACGGAAAGCGTGGGATGGAAAATGTTGTCCAGGGGCATTTCCAGGGCGTCCAGAGAGGCCTCCAGGTTCAAACCGGTGAAGTGCGCGACCGTGACCAGCCCGTAGCCGAAGAGCGCACCGGGGATGCCTCCCATGGCCCCGATCAATCCACCCTCCAGGGTAAAATTCACGAACAACTCGCGGTCGGTCATGCCAATGGCCTTCAAGGTGCCGATCTCGTGCAGACGTTCGAAGATGGCCATCATCATGGTATTGATCACCACGAACGAGGCCAGGAACAGGATCAGCGCTTCCACGAAGATATAGATGACCCCCATGTTGGCGTACAGGGAATACAGCGGTCCCATCAATTCCTTGTAGCTTTTACCCACCACGCCGTCGGGCAGCAGGTCACGGACCGCGGCGGTCACCCGGTCCGTCAGGTCCTCCCGCTCCGTGTACACGAAGATCTCGGTTGTCCCGCCGTGAATCTTCAGCAGACGCTTGGCGTCCTCCAGGCTAATGATGAAGGTCTTCCGGTTGAACATGCCGATGCCCAGATTGAAGACGCCGGCCACCGGAAGCTTGATCCCGTTCAACCCGCCTTCCGAGGTCTTGGTGGCCAGGAGCAATTGGTCCCCGACCTGGACGCCCAGTTTTGCAGCCAGGTCCTTGCCGATGTATAGACCCGGGGTGTCCGCGCTGCCCGCGACCATTTTATCCTTGATCGCCATCCGGCTGTGCTGGACGTCCAGCCCGAGCCCGAACGCCGAGACCGTGAGGTCCTCGTGCCCGAGCAAAATACCGAAGCGCACGCGCTCCTCCACCTGCGCCACCCCCGGCACCTTGGCCACCCGGGTGATCAGGTCCCCGGCATCCGGGACCAGGGTATCCACGGGAACGAACCGTTCGCGGTCCACGAACTCCTGCGTGGTGACCCGCACGTTGCCGGTCTGATAAATGATGTAGTTCTGCATGACCATGTCCACCATGCCATTGACCCAGCCCGCGGCCAAGCCGACGATCAGGGCCCCGAAAAACACGGCCACCGCGGTCAAGAAACTGCGGCGCCGGTTGCGCATGACGTTGCGAAAGGCGAATTTGAACAGCATTAAAGTCTCCTTGCTTTCGACAGGTCCGACGGGTCAGACCGGTCCGACCGGTCAGATCCAAGTGTTCACTGCACGGTTCTCAAGCACTCCATGGCCTGCATCTTCGTGACCTTTTTCGCCGGGTAGTAGCTGGCCGCGATGCTGGCCGCCAGGGTGAAGATCATGGCATTGATATACGCCTGGCCCAGCCACATGGACCGGATGACGCCCATGACCGGCATCCCGAGGTCCTGGTTCCCGAACATGGCGTCCATGTCCATCCCGTAAATGGCGAAGGGCGCGTTGAACAGGGTCCCCAGCAGCATGCCGATCAGGCCGCCGGCCAGCCCGATCAGTGTTCCCTCCACCAGGAACAGGTTGCTGACCTCCCGGTCCGTGAAGCCCAGGGCCTTCATGGTCCCGATCTCCCTCTTCTTTTCGAAGACCGACATGAGCATGGTATTGACGATCCCCACCACGGCGATGACCATGATCAAGAGGACCAGCACGTTCTGAACCTTCCGCTTCGTGCCCATCAAGGCGCGAAAATCCTCGGAGAGCTTCTCCCAACTGTACACGGCCACATCCAGGCCCCGCACCGCGTCCGCGATCGCGGGCCCGTATTCCTTGACCTTGAAGAAAGCGTCGGTCTTCAAGGCGATCTCCGAAACCTGGTCGGTGTTCATGAGCTGCTGCGCCTCGGACAAACCGATGAACACCGAGCCTTTGTTCACCTGGGGATTGGCGGTCGCGATCAAGCCGGTGATCAACAGTTCCGTCGAGGTGTACATGCCTTGCTGGTTGCGGAAAGTCAAATAGGTGATGTCTCCCAGCTTGAGTCCCAGATCGTCGGCCAGGGCCTTCCCGATGATCGCGCCTCCAGGCTCCAGGCCGCCGGCCTTGATATATTTTTTCAGGTCAAAGACCGTATTGTCGTCCGGGCCGATGCCGACCGCGACCACCGGCAGGCTGTCAACGCCGTTGTCGGTTTCCGCCAGAAACATCAAGCGCTCGGTGACGGCGGTCACGAAACCCAGAGCGCGGAGCCGGTCCTTGACGGCTGCGGCGCCGGCGAGATACCCGTCTTTGTCGTACGGCTGGTCCTCCTCGAAGGCGGTGCTGCGTACCTTGAAGTGCCCGGTTTCGAAATCGATCACATTGACGATGGATTCCCGGTCGAAACCCGCCATCAGGCACGCGAAGAAAATATACACCCCCACGCCGAAGGAGAGGATGAGGAACGTCAGGACCGTCCTGATCTTGGAACGTAAAATGTTTTTTACGGCCAGCTTTAATAAATAGGTCATGATTCGGTCTTTCCGTCGCGGAGCTTGATCAGGCGCTTGGCGTGCTTCATGATCAGCTGGTCGTGCGTGGAGAACAGAAAGGTCGCGCCTTCCTTTTCGTTCAGCTCCTTCATCAGGTCCACGATCTCCTCGCCGGTCTTGGAGTCCAGGTTGGCCGTGGGCTCGTCGGCCAGGACCATTTTGGGATGCTTGACCAGGGCCCGGGCGATGGACACGCGCTGCTGCTGGCCGCCGGACAGCTCCAGGGGGCGCCGGTTTTCCAGGCCCCGCAGGCCGACCTTGGCCAGCATGTCCATGACCTGGTCCTCGATCTCCTGCGGAGTGAACTTCCGCAGCAGCTTGAGAGGCATCTCGACGTTCTCGAACACGGTCAGGACCGGGATCAGGTTGTAGGTCTGGAAGATGAACCCGAAGTATTCCCGGCGCAGGGCAGCCAGCTCATTGCTGGTTTTGCCCATCAAGTTCACGCCGTCCAGGATGATCTCGCCGGCCTCGGCGCGGTCAATGGTGCCGATACAGTTGAGCAGGGTGGTCTTGCCCGAGCCAGAGGGTCCGGCCAGGGCCGTGAACTCCCCCCGGCCGATCGTCAGGTTGATGTTCCGCAGGGCCTTCACGCCCAGCTTGCCGGCCGTGTAGGTCTTATGCAGATTATTCACCTGCAGCAGTGTGGTCGGCTTTTCTCGCTTCTTCGATCTCGGCGGCATCCGTTACCTTCTTCTGCAGGGGCGTTCCAGCGAACGCCCCTTGCGAATTATTTATTAGAACTTCGCCTCGGCGCGCGCCACCACCGCGGCCCGGCCCAGGCTCTCATAACCGTACTCCGCCCAGCCGGCGCCGGTCGGGACCATGCCCAGCAGCGTGGCGCTCAGACCGTCCGCCAGCACCCAGGTCGCGGACGGCACCACCAGACTGCTGCGGTCCTCCACATTGCAGAACAGGTCGCAGCGGGCCTGAAAAAACTGGTCCGGCACATAGGACAGCCAGGCGTACAGGTATTGCCGGCCGCCGAACGTGCCGGCCGCCGAGATCGCCAGCCCGGAGGGGTTCGCCTCCCGGTCCGCGGACCGGCCTTTGTAGGCGTATTGCGCGCCAACCAGCCATTCACCATCCAGCAGGCTGTAATCCAGGCCTGCGACCGCTTCCCAACTGCCGTCCTGGCCGCGGTCATTCGCGTTCCACGCCAGACTGGCCTGGGCTTCCACTTCCAGGTCGCCTTTCAGGAAGACCCCGGCCTGGTTCTGGTTCGTCCCCCGCCGCAAAGCCACCAGGCCGGCATCAAATCCCAGGGCATGGGTCTCAAACCCCACCCCCGCGGCCGTGGTCTGCGAATTCCCTTCCGAACTAACGTACGCCTGGAGGCCGGAAAGCTCATCCAGGGACAGTTCCCAGGTTAACCCCATGACGCCTTCCTTGACATACCCCAGGTCCGTGACATTGATGGAACGGTCGAGCTCGAAGGGATTGAACACGCCCAGGAGGCCGAAAGCGGCGTAGGTCTTTCCCAGGCTGAACACGCCCAGGTCCGAAGAAAAGCGGACAAAGGCCCTGGGAATGCGGACCGCGAAAGGCGCCGACCCGGCGGCCAGGGATGCACCAGCGGCCTCGGCCAGGGGGCCGGAGAGCAGCCACAGCCTCAGATCGGCGTAGAAACGCCACCATTCGGCTTTATTTTCGATGACCCATTTATTCTCCAACAGGTCCACGAACTGGCTGGACGAGTCCTGCACCCACCACGCCGCATCATTGCGCAAGGAGCCGGTCAAGGAGAGCTCGGCCTGGCTGGGGACAGAGGCCAGCAGGGAGAAAGCCAGGCAGCCGGAGATAACACGAAGCAATCGGACCATGGACCCTTTCCTATAAGGAGGATGATCAGTAATCTCCCCTAGCCCCTCCTTAGAAAAGAGGGGTACCCTCCCCCTTTACTAAAGGGGGACCGAGGGGGATTACTCATGAATCCTCTATTTCATCAAATACTGCTTGGTAAAAACATCCTTGGGCAAAGCCACGTCAAATTGAATTTCCTCGAACGTCACCACGGTCCTGGAATCCTTCCGGCGCAGGTCCTGGATGGTGACACGCAGGGGCACCCACCGCTCCCCGATCCGCGTGACCTCGTCCTGGGACATGCGCTTGAGCAGGCGGCCGCCGCGGGCGAACAGCTCAAGCTTCAGCGGCACGAAGCGCTCGCGGTCCACGTACACTTTCTGGCGCTCGTAGGCCAGATCCGGGCGTTTGGCGGTCAGCTCCACCACGCGGCAGTCGCGGTTGTCCACGGTCTCGTCCGGCAGCAGGGCCGCGTGGTAGCGGTCCTCAATGCTTTCGTTCTCCAGCATGTCCTCGTAGGAAATGTCGCTGCCCATCATGCCCTGGCGCAGCATGTGCCCGGATATTTTCATGACATCATCCGCGTCCGGGAAATAGATCCACAGTTCGTTCTCCAGTTTAAGATACTTGACGCCTTGATCCTCGGGATTGGTGAACGCCATGAAGGATTTTTGTCCCTGCCGCTGGCCAAAGCCCTGAAAGGTCTTGGTCAGGGTACGCTTGCCCTTCTGAATGGTCATGGCGGCCCGGAAGGAGTTGGTGATGAACAATTCATTGTTGTCGATCCGGCGGATGATCTCCAGGGCTTCATCGGTTGCCCAGGCGGTTGCGGCCAGGCTTTGGGCGAGCAACAGCATAATCAAGACACGGCGCATTCCCTCACCTCGAAAGAAGAATTGATATATTTTCATCCAATCGGCACCAAGACTCAAGCGGATTCGGCATGAAGCACGGACGGCCCGGCGGATTCGCTTGGCTTTTTCCCCGGGCCTCTATATGATATCAGGCCGGTGACCTGATCATGAATCCCCGTACAGACGTTCTGTTCCCGGCCATCCGGGACGAGCTCACGGCCTGGCTCCCGCGCCTGATCCGTTTGTGGCGCCGGGAGTCCAGGTCCAACTGGTCGGACGCCCCGCCGGACCGCCTGCTGCCAGCCGAGGCCAAGAGCGTGGCCGCCGGGCTTCAGCGTCTGTCACACGGACTGACCCGGGAACGCCGGCTGGCAGGCGAAGCATATTTTTCCGATCCTGCCCAGGCCGGCGCCTATCTGCTGTATTTCTGGCCGGTCTCCTACGCCCAGGCGCGCCTGACCTTAAACCTGCTGCCTGCCCCGCCCCGCAGCGTGCTGGAGCTCGGCAGCGGCGCGGGTCCCTTGTCCGCGGCAGCCGCGGCCCTGGGCGCCAGCCGCTGCTTGCTGGTGGACCGCAGCGCCAAAGCGCTCCACTGGGGAAGCGTCCTGCTGCAGGAAGCAGGCGTCATCCCCGAGACCAGCCAGCGCGACCTGACCAGCGCGCGACTGGACGCGGACGGGTCTCTTGACCTGATCGCCGCGCAACATGTGGGAAATGAATTGTGGCTGGAAGACAACGGGCGGGATACCCAGTTCGCCGATCTGCTCGCCCCGCTGGCCGGAAAACTATCGCCGGAAGGCCATTTACTGCTGATCGAGCCAGCTTTAAAATCAACCTCTCAAAGCGCGCTCAGGGTGCGCGATCGCCTTCTTCAGACCGGATGGTCAGCCCGCTTTCCCTGCCTGCACCAGAACCCTTGTCCGGCGTTAGCCGCGGATGACAGCTGCCACGTCGAAGCGGCGTGGTCCGCACCGCATGCGGTTCAATCCCTCTGGCAGCGGGCCGGCCTGGCCAAGCGAGTGCTGAAAATGACCCTGCTGCTGTTTTCACGCACCCACGCCGCGGCTACTGCAGGCAATCGCTGGTTGGTGATCTCCGCGCCGCGGCGCCTCCACACGCGGGATATCGAGGTCTTGACCTGCGGCACGGAAGGCCGGGTGGCCTTCCGGCTCGCGCCCGCGGATGTTTCAGAGACAAATCGCGATTTTTTTAAAATCAAACCCGGCGAGATAATGATTGTGGAGGAAGCTCTGCCTGAGCGCCCAGTCCAGCGACTCGGTCCGGCCTCGCAGATCACGCGCTTGCCGCAACCTATCCCCGGCTTGATCATCAGAGGCTGAACCGGCCGCCTGGAAAATTCTCTTTTTACCGCGGCCGACTCATTGCTAGCGCGCACAACAGAAAACACTTGGCTCTGAATACTGGAGTTTCATCCCTTGGCCTGACGTGTTATACTGTGATCACACCGCGCCCCCGCCCCAATCCACGCTAGGAGGTCTTCCATGAAATTCCTCAAAAGCATGCTTCCGTTGCTAGCCTGGTCGTTCCTGTGCGTGCCCTTTCTTCACGCCGACCCTCTCGGCGAGGAACTGATGGGCAAGGTGATGGCCAACGAACCCCGGGCCGTGGCCGCGCTCCTGGACAAGGGCGCGGACGTGAATTACCAGGACCCCTCGTACGGCAGCACGCCGCTCATGATGGCCTGCAACTATGGCTTTACGGACATCGCCAACCTGCTCCTGGACAAGGGCGCGGACGTCAATCGGCAGGCCAAGAACGGCAGCACGGCCTTGATCGGCGCGGCCCGGCAATCCAAGGAATTGGTGGAACTGCTCCTGGACAAGGGCGCGGACGTCAAACAGATTTCGCCTGCCACGGCCGGCCCCTTCACCACCAGCGTCGTGCGCGTGCTCAGCGGGGACGGAACCACGGACATCGCCGAGTTGCTCCTGGAAAAAGGCGCGGACGTGGACGAAGCCGCGAGCGAGGGACGGATGGCCGGCTACACCCCCCTCATGATGGCCGCGGGCAACGGCAACCTCGCGCTGGTGGAATTCCTGGTGGAACATGGCGCCAACGTGAACGCGCAAGCGGCGGACGGGACCACGGCCCTTCAGAAAGCGCAGGGGAAAAAGGCCAAGGACGTCGTGGCCTTCCTGAAAAAACAGGTTGCCAAAGCCGCCAAACCCGCGGGCAAGGGCAAAGGCAAGAAAAAATAGTCCGGCGTTTTTCCGGCTTTAACCTTTTATCCTTTCATACGTCCACATGGCCACCCCGCCGTCCATAACCCGGACGTCTTTACATCCCTCGGCCTTGAGGATCAGGGCCGCCTCGTAACCGCGCAAAGAGATCTTGCAGAAAGCGATGATCTCCTTATCTTTGGGCAGTTCCTGCCAGCGCGCGCGCAGAGCCCCCAGGGGGATCAAGGTGGACCCTGGCAGCCGCACCTCATCATACTCGGCTTGGCTGCGCACATCCAGAAAGACAAAGTCTTCCTTGCGGTCCAGTTTGGCTTTGACTTCCGCGGGCGTGATGCCCGTCATGTAGCCGTCAATCTTGTTCCGCGCCACGTTGGCGCCCGTGATCAGGCTGTCCATGGCCATGGAATAGGGCGGCGCGTAGCAGAGATCGAGGTTGGCGATCTGGTCCACGGTCATGCGGTTGGCAATGGCCACGGCCGCCACGTCAATGCGCTTGTCCGCATCGCCCGGGCCCGTGCCCTGTACGCCCAGGAGCCGCCGGGTCTTCGCGTCCACCACCAGCTTGAGCAGCAGCGTCTTGGAGGTCGGCATGAAGTGCGAACGGTCCGGCCCGGGCGCGTAGGCCGTGACCACCTGGTAGTTCAGGCCGCGCGCCGTGGCCTCGTTCAGGCCGGTCTTGCCCACCGTGTAATCGAAGACCTTGCAAATGAAGCTCCCCAGCACTCCCGGAAAGACGTCGCGCACGCCGCAGATATTGTTGGCCGCCACCCGCGCCTGTTTGTTGGCCGTGGATCCCATGGGCATGTAACAGGGCTTGCGGGTGGCCAAATCCATGGATTCCACGCAGTCGCCGGCCGCGTAGATGTCCGGATCCGAGGTGCATTGATAAGGATCCACCTGGATGGCGCCCGTGGCGCCGATCTCCAATCCCGCGTCCTTCGCCAGTTTGACCTGGGGACGGACGCCGACTGCCAGAATGACCATGTCCGCCGGCAGGACGCCCTGGCTGGTCTTGACCGCGCGGACCGCGCCCTCGCCCTCGAAGGCCTGAACCTCGGTGTTGGTCAGGATCTTGACCCCGTGGCTTTCCATGTGCTGGGTCACGAGGCGCGCCATTTCCTGATCCAGCATGCGCAAGATCTGCGGGAGCATCTCGATCATGGTGACCCGGCAGCCCTTATGCGTGAGGGCTTCGGTGATCTCCACGCCGATCAGGCCGCCGCCCACGATCACCACGTCCTTGGCTTTCCCCTCCGCCAGCTGGGCTTTGATACCCTCCGCGTCCTCCACGCCGTGCAGGGTGAAGACGTTTTTCAGCTCGCGTCCCGGGATGGGCGGAATGACCGGCGCGGCGCCGGTGGCCAGGAGCAGCTTGTCGTAGGGCAGCCAGGCTTCCTGCCCGTCGGCCAGGGCGCGCACCCGCACGCGTCTGCCTTTTCGGTCAATCTCCAGGGCTTCGGTTTGCGTCCTCACGTGCACGTTTTTCACCTTCTGGAAAAACACCGGGTCCCGCACCACGCCCACGGGCGTGCACATGAGCTCCTTCTGTTCCTTGACCTCGCCTGACACGTAATACGGCAGACCGCATCCGGCGTAGGAAAGGTATTTGTCCTTCTCCACGATCGTGACATCCGCCTCCGGATTGAGACGGATGATCTTCGAGGCCGCTTTGGGTCCCGCGGCCACGCCGCCGACAATAACGACTTTCATTCGATGCCCTCCCGTGCTGAGTGTTCCGGACACCGGTCCGGATGTTTTCCCGCCGCGAACCAGCGGTTTTAAAATTCCAATCTGTCTCCGGCCCGCACTGGCGCGCAGCGCCGGCCAAATTGCCGTCCAAACGCCTCCTGCGCCGCCGCGCCCGTGCAGTGCGCGGGATGCAGGGATCCGATCCCCAGCCGTTCCAGGGCCGTGATGGTCTTTTGCAGGCGGTCCGCTCCCGCGCGCAACAGATGCATGCCGCCGATCACGGCCCGCCATGGCCGGCCGGGTCTCAGCGCGCGGATGTAATCCAGCGTGTTGATCACGCCCGCGTGGGCGCACCCCAGCACCGCCACCAGCCCTTGCGGCGTGTCGAAAAAAACCGCCTGGTCGTCCACCAGATCGTCCGGCCTGCGCCCCAGGGCGTCTTGATAAAACGGGCCACCCACATCCTCGTAATCCGTGCGCCGCGGGATGGGGCCGGTGAGCCAGAGTCCGGGGATCACTTCCACCGGCCGGGTCGTTTCGACCCAGTTCCCGGCCAAGGCGCGGGCTTGGGCGGCCAGCAAGGGCGCGGTGCCGATAGCGCGCGACGGTTCGCCGGCCGGGCAGGCATATTTCGGCCCCCAGGCCGCCGGGTGGGCGTACACGGCCACACGCGCGGCCTGGGACAGCGCCCCGGCCAGGCCTCCAGTATGATCGTAGTGGCCGTGGCTGAGCAGAACCGCCTCCAGCCGTTCCCAGGGCAGGCCCAGCGCCGCCGCGTTGGGCGCTAGCGCCGGACCCTGGCCGGTGTCCAGCAGGACCTGGCGACCGCCACATTCCAGCCAGGCGCTCCAGCCGTGTTCGGCCCGCAGGCGGGGATCGCGCGCCTCGTCGTTCACCACGACCGTCACGCGGACTTCAGGCGCCATGAACGGTTTTCCTGGGCAAGTGTTCGGGCTGAATAAACTTGCCCCAGGCCGAGGCCTTGAGCAGGCCGTCCTGGCGCAGTTCCGCGCGGACCCGGCTCATCCAGTGCGAGTGCTGTTCAAGCCAGGCACGGATCACGGCGTTTTGTCCGATGGCCACAGGCGCGTGGTAGCGGACGTTCAGTTCGGCCGTGACCGCCGCCTGGCCGCAGGCGAACAGGCAATTGGTCATGGCGCTGTCCAGCAGCGAGGCAATGATCCCGCCGTGCAGGCGTTCGGCATATCCCGCGAACCGCTCGGCGCAGGCAAAAACCGCCTCCACGCCGCCTTCGGCCAGGGCGTGAAAGCGGAGCTGCAGGCCCTGCGGATTGTCCGACCCGCAGACCACGCAGCGGCCATGCCGGGCGCTCCCCAGATTTTCAAGTTCTCTCTGCCGCAGAATCGGGCTCATGCTCTTTCGCTCCGGGGGTTTTCCACGAAAGCGGCCAGGGGCCCGATAATGCCCCGCATGATCCCGGCCGTGGGGGTCGCGGCAAAGTGGTGGATGAACGCCCGGCCCTGATCGCAGGCCTCGGCGATCTTCGGGTCAATGGGGATCGAACCCAAAAACGGCACCTGCATATCCTCGGCCATCTGCTTGCCTCCCCCTGACCGGAATATCGAAGTGACCTCCCCGCACTTGGGGCACGCAAACCCGCTCATGTTCTCCACCACGCCCAGCACGGGCACCTGCAATTGTTTGCAAAACGTGATGGATTTGCGCACGTCCACCGCCGCCACTTTTTGCGGCGTGGTCACGACGACCGCTCCGTCGAGCTTGCCGATCAGCTGGCAGACCGACAGGGGCTCATCGCCGGTTCCCGGCGGGGAATCAATGATCAGGCAGTCGAGATCCCCCCAGGCCACGTCCTTGAGGAACTGTTTGATCACACCCATTTTCATGGGGCCGCGCCAGATGACCGCGTCGTCCGGATTTTTCAGGAGAAATCCCAACGACATGACCTTCATGCCGCCCAGTTCCACCGGCAGCAGGCCCGCCTCGTCTCCCTGAACCCCTTCGCCCTCCAGTCCCAGCAGGGTGGGAATGCTGGGTCCGTGGATATCCACATCCAGCAGGCCCACGCGCCTGCCTGCCAGCATCAAGGCCGTGGCCAGGTTGACCGCGACCGTGGATTTGCCCACGCCGCCCTTGCCGGAAAGCACCACGATCTTTTTACGGATACGGCAGAGCCGGGATTGCAGTTGGCGGCGCTCTTCGAACTCCTTTTGATCCTCGTCCGGATGGGGCGCGGCGGCCGGACAGGTCTTGTCTCCGCAAGTCTCGCAGGAGGCAGGCCGGTCCGGATTTGGCGGGCCGGACGTCCGCTGCCGCTCGAGCCACGCCGCGCACGCCGCCTGCAGCGTCTTGGCGGCCAGCAGGGCGCAGTGCTCGTGCTCCGAGGGCAGGCCGTGCAGGCCCTCCAAAATGACTTTTGGCTCCATCACGGCCGCGTCTGCAACGCGTTTGCCCTTGACCAGGCAGGTGGCCATGCTGCCGCACGCCAGCGACGGCCCGCAACCCGTGGTGGTAAAGGAGGCTTTTTGGACCTTGCCCTGATTGACCTTCAGCCAGAATTCCATCGTATCCCCGCAGGGTCCGGTCTGGCGCGCGTAACTGTCGTAGGGTTCCAACGGCCCCTGGTTCCGCGGATAGGCCGCGTGGTCCCGCGCATAATCCGAAAGCGTATCAAGTTCTTCGCATGCCATCGTCTTCCCTTTCCCCTAAGAGTTCAAGGCCCGCCATATTTTCCTAATGTCCTCCGCCGCGGGCGAAGCGGTCTCCATCACGGTCCGCTCCTGGAGTTGCGCCCGGGTCACGGTCGGGTCGTAAGCGATCCGTCCCGCCAGGCGCGCGCCTTCCTGGCGGGCCAGGGCCTCGATCTTTCCCGCCATCTCAGGATTAATGTCCCATTTGTTCACGCAGACCGCGGCTTCCACCCCAAAGTGCCGGGTCAGCGCGAGCACCCGCTTCAGATCATGCTCCCCGGACACAGTGGGTTCGGTGACCACCAGCACCAGCGTGGCGCCTCCCACGGAGGCGATCACCGGACAGCCAATGCCTGGCGGCCCGTCCACGATCACCCAGGGGCGGTGCTCCAGTTCCGCCAGGCGCCGGGCTTCCTGGCGGACCACGGTGACCAGCTTGCCGGAGTTCTCGGCCGCCGCGTTCAGCCGGGCATGGACCACGGGGCCGAAACGGGTCTCGGAAACCATCCATTCCCCGCAGCGGCGTTCCGGGAAATCAATGGCCTTGTCCGGGCAGAAACGCACGCAGACCCCGCAGCCCTCGCAGGCGGCCGGGTCCACGCTGAACTCCCCGTCCTGCCGCCGGATGGCTTGAAAACGGCAGAGCCGCTCGCACTCGCCGCAGCGGGTGCAATCCGCTTGCCGGATCACCGCCTCCCGGCCCGCGAAGAACTCGTGTCGCGCCCGGTGTGTGGGCGCCAGGAGCAGATGCAGGTCCGCAGCGTCCACGTCGCAGTCGGCGAGCACCGGCCGTTCGGCCAGCGCGGCCAGGGAAGCTGCCACGCTGGTCTTGCCGGTCCCGCCTTTGCCGCTGATCACGACCAGTTCTTGGACTGTTCCGCTCATGCCGCCCTCACTCCTGGTGCCGGACCAACAAGGTCCCGACCGCCGCGCCGGTATGCGCGGCGATCACCGGACATTTCACCTGCAGAAGAAACACCGCCGGTTTCTCCCCGCCAGCCAGCGTTTCATAATTGCCCTGTCCCTTGGCGATCACGAGGTCGCTCGCCCGGAAAGCCTCTCGGAACGCGGCCGAACAATCGTCCAGCACGGTTCCCGGCGCATCCGAACCATTATCCATCACCGCGGCGATATCGCCGATGCCCGCGGCGGCGGCATCCTCCAGCGTGGCGTCATTGATCACAGGCCTGCCCCGCACCGCCACGGTCACCGCGCCAGGCGGCAGGAGCATGAGCAGGGGGCGGTCAAACACGATCTCGCCCGCATTGTCCGCCAGGAACATGATCCGCCGCGCCTGCGCCGCCCGGGTGAACACCCCGCGCCAGTCGCCCGAGAGCGGCTGGGTGAACACGCGTTCCAGCGCTTCCAGGGCTTGGGCCAGCTCCAGCCCGCTCTTGGCGCCGGCGTCAAGGATGTTGCCGCCGATGGACAGGCGCACGGCCGCCTCCTGCGCGGTCATGCCCTCCGGTATTTTCCGCATCACGTCCGGCAACAAGGCGAGGGCCGCCTGGTTCAGGTCAGACTTCATGCGCCGGTAGGGGTCCTCGCACCCGGTCCGTTCCCGGATCAGGCGCTGGATGCGCTGGCTGACCACTGGCGGCACGGCCCCCTGGCTGCCGGATCCGGCCAGCTCCTTGATCTCGCGGAGCAAAACCTCCCTGACCGCGGCGGACGCCTTGGCCATCGCCAGGGCCTCCTCGGCCTGCCGCAGAAAACAGGGTGCGCAGGCCGCGCAGGAACGCAGCGGGGCGGTCTCCTGCCGCCGGTCGAAGCGGCCGGTCCTGAGCAAAACCAGGGTGCAGGCATTCAGCACCTCAATGCCCGCGTTCGCCAGCACCCTGGCCAGTTCGGGATTTTCCGCGCCCGGATTGAAAATAATCCGCCGCGGCCTGGCGCAAAGCAGCTCCTCCCGCAGGGCGGCCGAGCGTTCAGGGGACAGATAAACGGTAATGGTGTCCAGGGCGGCCGCCACGTCGGACAAGCGTTTGTAAACCGTCAGGCCGGCGATCCGGGACACGGCCGGATGCACCGGAAACACGGCGTAGCCCATCCGCTCGAGCAACAGGACCGCTTGGTGGCTGTAACGCTCGGGTTTGGCGCTGGCGCCGAGCACGGCCACGGTGGTGGCCTTGGCGGCGCGGGGCACGGCTGGCGCGTCATCCATGCGATCAGTTCCCTCCTGGCTTGTCGCCCGACAGAACATACAGCGCCGCGACAGCTGGATCCTGGCTCTGGCAGACCTTCCCGCCCGCCAGGCCCAAGAAGTATTCCGCATGCGTCCGGACGCTCGCCTTCAGGGCCGCCTCGATCCCTTGCACGCCCGCGTACCTGATCTTGTTCACGTACGAGCCCGGATCAGCGCGTTTTGCCCGAAAGAACGCCGACTCCGGATTCAAGAGCAGGGCGATCAGACGTCCGCCGGTCCGAAGCACCCGCCAGGCTTCGGCCAGCGCACGCCGGTAATCGTCCACGAATTGCAGCGACGCAATGAAGATCACCGCGTCGAACGCCGCCGGGGAGAACGGCAGTTCCTCCGCCCGCCCCACCACGGCGCGGACCCCGTCCGACGCGCCGTCCAGGACCTCGCGCGAGACATCCAGCCCGGTAACCGAAAAACCCCGCCGGACCAGTTCGCCCTCGACGTCGGCCGGGCCGCAGCCCACGCTCAGGACCTCCGGAAAGCCCTCGAGGCGCTCGGCAAGGTACGCGGCCTCCGCGCGGAACACCTGCTGCCAGAATTCCCGCCGGCACGACTCGCGGTATTGTTCTTCCGGGGTCCCGGCGCCTGGCATGAAATTCCCCCTCACCGGGCGGCCGCAAGCCGAAGGACGTAAATCGTAAGAATGCCTAACACGATCAACGGCAATTCCCACGCCAGGCTTCGCAACCCGCCGGTTGCGCGCCGCCCCGGCACCAGGTCAGCCAAAGCGATATAAATGAAGCTCGCCGCGGACACCGAAAGCAGGTAAGGCACCAGCGATTGGGCCACAGGCAAAAGCAAATAGGTCAAAACCGCTCCCAACAACGCGGCGAGACTGGAAAGCAGATTAAAAATAAAAGCCCGGGCACGCGAAAAACCACTTTCGAGCAGAATCGCGAAATCGCCGAATTCCTGGGGCACTTCATGGGCGATCACGGCCAGGGACGTGGCGATCCCCAGCGGAACCGATCCCGCGAACGCGGCGGCAATGGCCACGCCATCCACGAAATTGTGCAGGGAATCGCCGATCAGGATCATCGTTCCCGCGCGGGTGTGCACCTCGCAGGGCTGTTCGTGGCAATGACGCCACAGTGCGAACTTTTCAAGCACATAAAAGAGAATGATCCCCGCCAAAACCGCGGGCAGGACCGCCGTAGCGGGAAGGCGCAGCAGGGCGTGAGGGATCATGCCGAAAAACGCGGCGCCAAGCAGAGTGCCAATGGCATAGGGAATCAGGATCCCGGTAACCGAGGGCAACTGCTTCCCTTTTAACAGGAGCAGCAAACCGGCCAGTCCGACCGAGCAGGCAGACCCTGCCATGGTAAACAACAAGATCAGGGAGAGCGTCATGTTCCCGCCTCACGCTTTGACATGAACTTCCTTATATAAAATGTATGTCCGGCGTGTTCCGTTTCCGCCATGACACCCCGAGCCAGCATTTCTTCAACCACTTTCCACGAAGCGCCTGCCCGCGACAGGAACAGATCGACCGCCTCTTTTCTCATCGGGTGAACCGCGGTGATGCTTAAAAGGTCCTTCTCGACATCCCCGGTAAAGGCAAAGGCATCCCCCTCATAACCGATCAGGTATTCCACATGCTTGATCTTCTCCGCGAAGGTCTGATAGATCCGGTTAAGAACATCTTCCTCCGGGCCCCGCACCCCTGGTTCCGCCGGCGGACGGGTGGGAATGCTCAGATAAGCGACTGCCGGCTGTAACTCCCGCAGAAAATCCGCCGTGTCCCGGACGCAGCTGTCCTGGTCGTTGCACCCTCTCACCAGCATGGTCTCCGTCACCAGTTTTCCAGTAAATGTCTTGGCAAAGGCCAGCATTCCATCCAGGATACGGCGCAGCCGCAGCTCCCGGTGCGGCCGGTTGATCCGCTGCCAGATGGCTTCCTGGACCGCGTCGAGTTTGAGCGACACCCAATCCGCCCGGCTCAATGCTTCCCGCACATCCTCCCGCCACATCAGGGAACTGTTCGTGATCACGGCAACCGGAATTCCCAAGATCTTTGCCTGGGTGATCTCCGCGGCCAGGTTCAGATCCAGCGTGGGTTCGCCGTCCGGTACAAAAGCCAGGTAGTTAACCGGTTCCGCGGCCGCCCGCGCTTTTTCCAGTCTCCCCCGCACGGCTTGCAAGACAGCTTCGGGGTCGTAAAAACGCCGCGGAACAATTTCCATTCGTAACGTCCGTCCTGCCTGGCAGTAGACACAGGCGTACGAGCAGACTTTGGCCGGAATATTATTGATGCCCAGGCTTTTTCCCAGGCGCCGCGACGGCACCGGGCCGTAAGCGCACCCTTCATCCACCGGTGTCATGATCCACCCCTGCCAGCCGGGCCCTTGGTCCCACGGCCTGGCGCAGGCGGTCCAGCAAGGACGCGAACAGCGGCCGATATTCCGGCAGAGCGTCCAACAGGAGCACGCCGCGCGAATACGCTTCGGCGATGCGCCGGTCATCCGGAATGTCCAGCAAATGCTCAATGCCCTGCTGCCGGCAATACGCCTGCACCCGGTCGTCACCCGAGCCCATACGGTTCACGACCACCCCGAAGGGCAGTTTCAATTCCCGGACCGTGTCCACGGCCAGCGTCAGGTCGTGCAGTCCGAAAGGCGTCGGTTCGGTGACCAGGACGACGAAATCCGCCCCGCGGACCGCCGTAACCACCGGGCAAGAGGTCCCGGGCGGCGCGTCCAAAATAGCCGGTTGTTCCCCGCTCAGGCGGTCCTTGACCGCCCGGATCAGCGGTGGCGAGGTCGCCACCCCCACATCGAGTTTCCCCTGGATCAAAGTGACCGCTTCCGACCGCATCACGCGGACCGCGCCGATGCGCTTTTCCACTTCGTGGATGGCTTGGCGCGGACAAACCAGCCGACACCCTCCGCACGCGTGGCACAGTTCTGGAAAGACCAGGGCTTTGCCGCCCGCGATGGCCAGGGCGTGGTATTGGCAAAAGCGGCTGCATTCGCCGCAACCGTCGCACAGCGATCCATCCACCTCCGGGATCAGCAGCGCGAACGGTTTTTCCTCGACCAGCCGACCTGGTAAAAAAAGATGGCAGTTCGGCTCCTCCACATCGCAGTCCGCGAGCTGGACCGGCCCGGGCCAGACCTTGGCCAGGTTCAATGCCACCGTGGTCTTGCCGGTCCCGCCCTTGCCCGAGGCCACGGCCAGGATCACACCCAGTGCCCTTCCACATCCGCCGCTTGGGATTCGGCCAGCGTTCCTCCGAGGTACTGCCGCAGCGCCTCGGCCACCGTGGCCGCTCCGGAATGAAAGACCTTGACCCCGGCCGCCGCCAGCACCCGGTAAGCCTTAGGCCCGCAGTGCCCGGTCACGAGCCCCTGGGCTCCGGCGCGCGCCACGGTCTCCGCGGCTTGTATCCCCGCGCCCTGCGCGGCGTTCAGATTTTGGTGGTTGTCAATCACCTCAAAGGTATCGGTCTCCGTGTCATAGATCAAAAATTTCGCAGCGCGCCCAAAGCGGCCGTCCAACGGGGCGTTCAGGCCGCCGCCGGAAGTCGTGAAAGCGATCTTCATTTCTCTCTCCTTGGTCGGGCTAAAAGGTCAGCACGCGGTCCGCATCGCGCACCAGCTCGTACTGGTCTTTCAAGGTCGAAAGCGGACAGATTTCCGAGCCGGATGACTCCCTCAATTTCAAGCAGGCGCCGCAGGCCAGGAACTTGCCGCCAGCATCCAGGATCTTAATGGCCAACTCCTTAACGTTAAATTGGGGGTGCTCGATCCGGTCAAGCTCCACGCCTTCGCCAGAAAGGAACAGTCTGACCTGGTCTTTCTGTTCCAGGCTGTACAAAGCCAGGCGCAAAGCATTGTAAACGGTTTCCGGGTCCGACCGCGTGATGACCAGGGCCAGTTTCATTCGCTATCCTTCTGCTCCCGGGCTTCGATCTCGGTCAGGCGTTTTTTAATGCTTTCCAGGTCGGCTTGCAGCATGTCAGCCTGGTTTTTCAGCGCCTCTCTTTCGGTTTCCTGATCAAGGTTCTGGTTCGCAGCAAAGGGCGCGCCCCAGCCCCAGTTCCGCCAGCCCCAGCCGCCTCCGCCGAACCCGCGGCCCCGTCCGCTTCCACGCCCGCCAAATCCCCTGCCCATCCCAAAACCCATTCCACGCCCCGGAATGGGATTGGCAAACCCCGGCGCGCCATACCCCGCGCAAAAACCCGCGGCCCTGCCGCTCATGGCGCCCATTCCGTTTGGTCCTGTCCTGTCGCCTCTTGGCATGATTCATTCCTCCTGGTTATTTATTCCACCGCTGTCGGCGTTTGTTTAGTGGTCGCAAAGGTTGGCGCCGCTCCGTAACCCGCCGGACAAATAGGCTGCAATCAATTCCTCCACGCTTCCAGCCTCCACGCCCACCACCACGCGGATGCCGTTCTCGGCGAAGAGGGACTGCGCCCGCTGGCCCATGCCGCCGGCGATAATGACATCCGCGCCTTGCTCGTGCAGCCAGCGCGGCAGCACGCCGGGCTCATGGGGCGGCGGCGTGACCCGCGTCTGGCCCGTGATCTTCCGCTGCGCTTCGTCCACCTCCACCAGGGCGAACTGCTCGCAGTGCCCAAAATGCCGGCTCAATACCCCCTGAGCCATGGGAATGGCGATCTTCATGTCCTGCCTCCTTTGGAGCCTGTTGCTCCGGTCCTTTGCTCCCCCTTCCGGGGGTCTTTATGCCTGCTCACCGCCGGAACAGCCCCTACCCCAACGACCCTGTCCATGGCCGCGACCTCCGCCTCCGAATCCCCCATCCAACCGCCGTAGCAAAGAACTTTGGCAGGCAGGGCAGGCTAGCGGGCGGCCGGTGCCGAAGTCCTCCTGCCACTGGTGCCCGCACTGGCCGCAGATAAAAGTCCGCTTACCTGCCAAGGCCACCACGCCTCCCTCGATTCGCAAAACCTTGCCGCGCACCAGGCAATCGGCGATCTTTTTATGCGCGCTCTCGATGATGCGGCCGAAGGTCTGGCGCGAAACGTTCATCTTCTCCGCCGCCTGTTCCTGGTAAAGCGCCTCGCCGTCCGCCAGACGGATGGCTTCGAACTCATCCAGGGTCAGGACCACTTCCTCCAGCTGGCTGGCCGGGATCCCGGCGGGTTTGAAAACCGGGGCTATGGGCGCGCCGGCCACGCGGCGGCAGAAACGGGGTCTGGGCATGGAACGCTCCTCCGGATGTTATTTTGGGCATATGCTCATAATAAGTCAAGCGGAAAAACGGTTGGCAGGACGTGATTACATATTATAATGCGCCATTCGTCCTGCAACGCCGAAAGCCTTGATTTTAGCCTAGGTTGAAGGCCTCACAAGGCGTTGCAGGATGTCGCCTGCCAACTTAGCTGGATCCGCGCAAGGTTGTTTAGTGGTGCCCCGGCCTTCGGCCGGGGGGCTCCAGGAGGAGACCGCCTTGGATCTGACCGACGAATTGTTCGCCACCATCAAATTTGAGGCCCAAAGCCGTTTTCTCGGCGCCAAGGGCTCGCATGATTGGGAGCATACAGAGCGGGTACTGGCTTTGGCCGAACGCATCGGAGCCGCCGAAGGCGCGGACCTGGGCATCGTGCGCCTGGCCGCCGTGTTGCACGATATCGGCCGCGGCGAGGAGGACCAGTCCAACGGCAGCCTGGACCACGCGGCCCGGGGCGCCGAACTGGCCCGGACACTTCTGGCGCGCCATCATTTGAATCCGCCGGTGATCGAAGCGGTCGCGCACTGCATCCTTACTCACCGTTTCCGCAAGGGCCCTGCGCCCGATACCACGGAAGCCAAAGTACTGTTCGACGCGGACAAGCTGGACGCCATCGGCGCGGTGGGGATCGGCCGGGCCTTCCTGTTCGCCGGCGAGGTGGGGGCGAAACTGCACAATCCCCGGCCGGATATCGAGGAGACCCCGGCCTACTCGCCGGAGGATACCGCGTACCGGGAATATCGGGTGAAATTGCGGCATGTGCGGGAACGTATCTTAACCGCCGAAGGCAGGCGCCTGGCCGAAGAGCGGCATGCGTTCATGGAGGAGTTCTTCCGCCGGCTGGACCAGGAAGTGGCGGGCACCCTGTGATCCCTGGCCGTGCGCGATCAGCGCTTTTTCTCCGCGTCCCCGAACAGCCGCAGATAGTCTCCATACCCTTCTTTCTCCAGGTCTGCTTTGGGAACAAACCGCAGGGCCGCGGAATTGATGCAATACCTCAGGCCGTCCGGCCCGGGCCCGTCGGGAAAAACATGCCCCAGGTGGGACTCCCCCTGGCGGCTGCGTACTTCGGTCCGTTCCATCCCCAGACTTGAATCTTTCTTCTCCACCACCGCCCCGGACTCGAGGGGCCGGGTGAAACTCGGCCAGCCCGTGCCGGAGTCGAACTTGTCCTTGGAACTGAACAGCGGTTCGCCGCTCACCACGTCCACATACAGCCCTTCCCGATGGTTGTCCCAGTAAGCGTTGCGGAAAGCCGGTTCAGTGCCGCACGCCTGGGTCACCTCGTACTGACGGGGCGTGAGCTTCTTCCGAAGCTCGGCGTCGGATGGCTTGGGGTATTTTTTTCCCCGGGGCTCAGAGGATTTGGGCACCGCGTGCGGTCCCCAGAACTTGCGGATGAACGAATCGCGGCCGGAGTGGGAGCGGTAGAACTCATACTGCGCCTGGCAGGTCCGGTAATAGCCCTGATGATGTTTCTCCGCGGGCCAGAATGGGCTTGCGGGTTTGATCTCGGTCACGATCGGACTGCGAAAACGCCCGCTTTCCGCCAAGGCCCGCCGCGAAGCCTCGGCCGCCTGTTTTTGCCGCTCGCTCAGATAAAAGACCGCAGTGCGGTACTGGCTGCCCTGGTCCACGAACTGTCCGCCCGGATCCGTCGGGTCGATCTGCCGCCAGAAGGCTTCCAGCACGCTCGCATAGCTGATCTGTCCGGGGTCGAACTCGACCTTCACGGCCTCATAGTGGCCGGTCTTGCCGGCGCAGACTTCCTCATAGGTCGGCTGGTCCTTGTGGCCGCCCGTATATCCCACCGTAACTTTTTTAACTCCGGGTAGCGCCTCGAAAGGGCCTTGCAAACACCAAAAACATCCGCCAGCCACGATCGCGGTCTCCAGGTTATTGTCTGATTTAGCCATGGATATGCTCCTTCCCGCACCCGCCAGAAATAAAACTGCGCAAACAAAGCATAAAATCAACCTTTTCATCGGCGCCACTCCTACCCGGTCTTTCTTCGCAGGATTTTGACCCTCAGAAGCAGGAAATGGGTCCAGCTATTTTGTCATCTTACGCCGTTGCCGGTTTTTCCCTATTTTCCGGGTTTTTTCTTGAACCTTTCATGATATTATCTGGTCCAATAATCGGTTATATGCGTTCGCCTCCGGGCATTCATGCCGACCCCGCACACTAGGACTCAGCCGTGGACCTGAACTGGTTCAAGAAGATATTCGACTTCAACAATGACGACGGGTTCTCGCTCCAGACCCTGATGGCGCTGTCCTTCCTGTTCCTGCTGATCCTGATCTTCGTCGGTCCCTGCTACCAGCCCTATCGCGCCAAACCCTCAGACCAGGCCACGCCCGCGCCGAACGTCCCGGAGCCCGGCGCGCCGGCCAAACCGCGGCCCGCGGAACCGGCCAAGCCCAAACAGCTCTTCATACAAGAAAAACCTTCGGTACCCTTCGTGCCCACGCCCACCACCACGGCCACGCCCGCGCCCACGCCGCCGGGCGGCGGTTTCCGGCAGATCGCTTTCGCCTCCACGCGGGCCGGCGGCCGCTACTACCAGATCTTCATGATGGACGCCAACGGCAACAATCTGGTCCGGCTGACCCATACCCAGGCTTTTGACCGGGACCCTCATTTCGCCTACGACGGCAAGCACCTGGCCTTCACTTCCAACCGGAACGGAGGCATATTCCAGATCTATCTGCTGCACCTGGACACCGGCCAGACCGAGCAGCTCACCCAAGGCCCAGGCGATAAAACCAACCCGATCTGGAGTCCGGACGACAAGAAAATCGTCTTCACCCAGGTCGAGGGCAACCGCCAGCACCTGGGAATGATCAATGCCGACGGATCGGGAACGCAGATCCTCACGTCCACCTACGGCGTCAACCACGCCTACAGTTTTTCGCCGGACGGAGGGCGCATCGCCTATGAGACCGAGGTGAACAACATCCACCAGGTCCATGTCATGGACCTGCTCACGCGCAAGACCGAAATGCTCATCCAGTCCGGTGAAATGGCCAGCCACGAAGACCCGGTGTTCTGCCCAACTGGACGCTACCTGATCTTCACCTCGGACTATTATTCCCCCCGCATCCGCCAGCTCTTTTTCTATGACCTCTACAACTCCCGCTATCAGCGCATCACCAAGGACGACCTGGACCGGGACGACCCGGTGTATTCGCCGGACGGCACGCTGATCGCTTACATCGCGCAGTGGGAGGGAGCCTGGAACATCTTCGTGATGGACGCCGACGGCGGCAATGTCCGGAACCTGACCCGGAGCTACTACGACCATATTGTTCCAACCTGGCGCTAACTTTCAGGGCCACGCAGCGCGCGGCTGTACGCGCCCATATCCTCGCGGCTAAAAAGCGAGAACACGACCGTTTCCAGCCCGCTCGTCCCCTGCTCCAGATACTGTTTGACCGCTTCGATCGCCACCGCCGAAGCCAGCAGTACCGGGTAACCGAACGCGCCCGTGGAGATCGAAGGGAAGGCGACGGTCTTGATCTTCAGCTCGTCCGCCCGCGCCAGGCAGGAGCGGTAGCAGGCGGCCAGGACCTCCGGTTCGTGACGCTGGCCGCCGCGCCAGATCGGCCCCACGGTGTGGATGACATAGCTGGCCGGAAGCTCGCCGCCGGTCGTGACCACGGCCTGTCCGGGATCCAGCCGTCCGATGCGCTGGATGATGGCCTTGCATTCCAGCAGGATCTGGGGCCCGCCGGCGAAATGGATCGCGCCATCCACGCCCGCCCCGCCCATCAGCCCGGAATTGGCCGCGTTCACCACCGCGTCCACGCGCAGAGTGGTGATATCGGCCAGTTCCAGGCGCAGCAGCGTGTTGCCAAAGCGTTTTTCCCGGTCAGTTGGTCCCATGTCAGCCCTCCCAGGACGCTCCCGTCATAGCAGGCTGATGAAAAAGCCCGCAGAGCGGTCTTTTTCGTCCGCGCAGCTTGTTAGGACAAAAACACGGAAACACGCCTTCGGTTTCGTGCTACCATGCCTATTTAAATCCCAGTTCCGGAGAATGGCAATGGTTTTTTCCCTGGCCCCTTCCGCTCCGACCCGGTGGCTGACCTGGCTCTTCATCGCTTCGGCCCTGCTGTTCGTCTTCGCCGCGCAGGTGCGCCCGGTGTACGACCCGGACGTTTATATCCACCTGCGGGACGGCCGCTTCTGGCTGGAATCCAACCTGGCGCCGGGTGCGGACCCGTTCACGTATACCCTGCACGATCAGCCGACCGAAAAAGTGGAGTGGCTTTTCCGGATCGGCCTCTATGCCCTCTGGCGGTCAGGTGGCTGGCCGGCGGTCATCCTGTTGAGCGCCCTGCTCACGGTTCTGCTGGTGGCCGGATTGGGCGCGCTGCTTTACCGCCTCTGGCCCCAGCTCGGGGCGGTGAGCCTGCTGCTGGCGCTGGGGATCGTCGCGCCCGGCCTGCCTTCCCTGCCTCCCCGTCCGCAATTGTTCACCCTGCTATTTTTACTGGCAACCCTGTGGTTGGTGGCGGCTGCGCGCGGTCTGGCTCACGCCCACCCGCGCCGGGCGGCGCTGGCGCTGGCCGCGCTCCCGGTCCTGGCCGTTCCCTGGGCGAACCTGCACCCCGGCGTGGTCATCCTGCCCGTCCTGCTGACCGCGGAATGGCTGGACGCGGCCTGGTCGGTCTGGGTCCAGCGCCGGCCCGAGGCGCGCACGTGGTTCGGCCTCTTGACCGTTGTCCTGCTCCTGACACCAGCGGCCATCGCGCTCAATCCGCAGGGGTTTGGACTGTACGCCTGGACCCTGGCCAGCGCCCAGAACCCGCTGTGGCTGCGCTCGATCGTGGAATGGATGCCGCCGGAACTCGGCCGCAAGCCCTTCTTTTTCCTGCTGCTGGGGCTGGCGTGGCTGGCCCAGGTCCTGACCATTACCAGATCCAGGCCACGCGAGATACTGCTTTTGCTGCTGTTGACCTATCTGTCCCTGCAATCGCGCCGCCACATTGTTCTCTTCGTGATCCTGGTTCTGCCCGCCCTCACCAGCCAGCTCCGGCGGATCGGGGAGTCACGAGCCGTCCGTCTCCGGCCCCTGTCGCTGGCATGGCGCCGCCGCCTGTTGGCGGCCGCGGCCACGCTGGCCCTGGTACTAACCGCGTGGGGCGCCTGGCACGGAAAATGGTTCCGCCTGGGCCAATCTCCGGATGATTATCCCCACGCCGCCCTGCAGTGGCTCCAGCGGGAAAAACCGGCTGGTCGCCTGTTCTGCCCATTTCATTGGGGGGGCTTCGTCGGGTGGGCGACGCACGGGCAAATGCCGGTATTCATGGACGGACGTATTCCGCTGTATCCGCCGTCCGTGTATCAGGAGTATTACGACCTCAATTATGGCCGTCCGGGACGCATGCTGGAATTATTGCGGCAATACCGGATCGAGACCCTCCTCCTCTCGCTCCAGGCCTATCCTTCGGTTTTCACCGAGCTGGACCGGTCCCAGGAATGGGCCCTGGTCTACTGGGACCACGTGGCCGCGATCTACCTACGGCGCGGCGGAGCTGACCCGGCCCTGCTCGGCCGCGAATACCGTTACCTGGACCCCAACAGTCTGCTCTTTTTCCATCCCGATCATCCGGATTTGGCTTTGGCCGAAGCCCGGCGGGCCGCAGCCGAAGCGCCGCAGTCCTATTTGCCGCGCTATTTTACCGGGAATCTGCTGCTGCGTTCGAATGACCTTCCCTCCGCCCGGCGCGAACTGGATCAGGTGATCGCCGTGGTCCCATCCTATGCACCGGCGCTGTACGACCTGGCCGTGATCGCCTCCCAGGAGCGGTTGTGGTCCGAAGCCGAGCACCGGGCGCGCGCCTGCGTGCGGCACGCGTCCGGGTCCCCGGTCGAGGCCAATGCCCGCCTGTTGCTCGCCGAGCTCCTTGCCCGGCAAGGGCGCCGGTCCGAGGCCAGGCGGCACGCCCTCCGCGCCCAGCGGATCGATCCCAGCCTGCTCCAGGCGAACGAGCTCCTGGACCGGCTTCGTTAACGCCGCATTTTTTTCTTTCCAGGGCCGAAAAAATCCCTATACTGTACCGAGACCATCCCCTCCGCGGAGGGTAAATGCGGAATCGTTGCTTCGGGGAGGTCGCCAAGAAGGGGTAGCGAGGGTTGAAGGTGGTCCCCCGGCCGCAGGTCCCCATGGGAGCCCTTCGGCCAAGGTCCTCCAGGGGCCAGCGCGCATCCCATCCATCCTTTCAGTCAAAAGGAGTTTAGCATGAAGACCTCACGAAATTTCGCTTGGTTCAGTTCCTGCTTGTTTGCGATCCTGCTGCTGGCCGGCGCGGACAGCCCCGCGGCGGCCATGGAAACGGCGCTGTCCGCCGACCCAAGCGGGCTGGCAGAGTCCGGCGCGCACATCCACGACCCGTACGCCGGCTGCTGCGGAGGCTCCCCGGAGTACGCACCCGAACCGTTTGTTTCCGAGCGCGCGGACCTGGTTTACCCGTCCCTGCGCCTCGGCCTGGAGATCGGGTTCCTGGGCGTCATGGACCACCTGATCCAGTTCGGCCAGAGCGGCACGGAGTTCCGTTATCAGCAGGACGGCGGCCAGGACGTGCTCTTTGCCGTGACCCGCTTCAGCGCGGACGTGGCTGTCAACGAGGTCAGCTCTTTCACGCTGCTCTACCAGCCCCTGCTGCTGGAAACGCAGGCCACCCTGCCCCGCGACCTCCGCGTTTATGACACGGTGTTTCCGGCTGGAACTGCCATGACCTTTTTTTACGGATTTCCGTTCTACCGTGCCAGTTATTTGTATGATTTTAACCGGGACCCGCGGCGGGAACTGGCAATCGGCTTTTCCATGCAGATCCGCAACGCGGACATTCGCTTCTCCAGCCTGGACGGCCAGTCCTCGGTCCGCGAAGCGAACATCGGCCCCGTGCCCCTGCTGAAGGTCCGCTGGCGGGAGCCCTGGGCCGGGAAATGGTGGCTGGGGGCGGAGGTGGACGGCATCTACGCGCCGGTCAGCTACCTCAACGGCAGCGACGAGGAGATCACCGGCGCCCTGCTCGACGCGAGTTTCCGGCTGGGTTTGAGCCTGGAGAACAACCAGGAAGCCTTTCTCAACCTCCGCTACCTCGGCGGCGGCGCGGTAGGCACGAACGAAGGCGAGGTCCAGGGCGACGGTTACGTGCGGAACTGGCTGCACTTCATCACGGTGAGCATCGGACTGGCGCTGAACCTGCTCTGACGCGCTTGAACGCGCGCCCCTTTAGCATCCTGGTTCCTGGCAGCGTGCTGCTGGACCTGTATGGCCCGGCGGAACGCCATTTGGGCGGCGCGGAGTTCAATTTCGCCTACCATGTCCACTGCCTGCAGGGCGGCGGCGTGGACTTTATCGCCCGTATCGGCGCGGACGAGCCGGGCCGGTTCATCCAGGCCGAGCTCGGCCGCCGCGGCTTCCCCACCAGCCTGCTGCAGGTGGACCCCGCCAAGCGGACCAAGACCGTGCGCGTCCTGCGGGACGCGCACGGCCAGCCCTGCTACGATATTCCCACGGACGTGGCCTCCGAATTTTTGGACTTTCCGCCGCTTTCAGCCGCAGCACTGGCCGGCTATGACCTGGTCTATTTCGGCACCACGCTCCAGCACGGCGCGCACAGCCGCAACACCTTGCGCCGGATCCTCGCGGCCTGCCCAGCCCCAAAATTCTGCGACCTCAACCTGCGTCCGGGCAAATTCACCCGCGAGACCGTGGACTATTCCCTGCGGACCTGCGGCTTGCTCAAGCTCAACCACGAGGAACTGGAGCAGGTCTCCGACGATTTCGGATTGAACGGTTCGGAGGAAGCGCGGCTCGCGTCTTTGGCCGCGGCTTTTTCCATCGGCACGATCTGTCTGACCAAAGGCGAAAAAGGCAGTTGCTTGTGGCGGGAAGGACGTTTAACCGAGCACGGGCTGTCGTGCATGCCGGCAGTTGATCCCGTAGGCGCGGGCGACGCCTTCTCAGCGTGCCTGGCCCTGGGTTGGCTCAAGCAGTGGGAGGCTGGCCGTCTGCTCGCCGCGGCCAGCGAATTGGCGGGAGCCATCTGCGGCCTCCGGGGCGCACTACCGACTGATCCGGATTTCCACCTGCCCTTCCGCGCCCGCCTCGAGGCCTGATCCCGGGTTAAAGCCGGATGATGTTCTGGCCCGGCTGGCGCACGCAGTGGAACAGGCTGATATATTCCCGCAAATGCCGGGTGATCAGAAAATTGCGCCGCACGTGCTCCCGGCCCAGCTTGGCCATGGCCAGTGATTCCGCGGGGTGGTTGAGCACGCGCCGGATATAGTAGGCCGCCCCTTCGACGGTGTAGGTCAGCCAGCCGGTCGTGCCGTGCAAAACCTGCAGAGGGATCCCCCCCACATCCGAAGCCACCACGGGCTTGCGTTTCCAAAGCGCCTCGCTGACCGTGAGCGCGAACCCCTCGCGCAGGGATTTCTGGAGAATGACCGAACTGCCCCGCTGCAAGGCGTTGATCTCCACGTTCGACCCCGTTGGCAGATCGAGCACGTGCAGGTCAGGGTCCTGACCGGCCGCTTCCTGCAAACGCGCCAGGATCTCCCCGGATTCCGGATCGTCGCTGGCGCCGCCGCCGGCCAGCAGCAGCTGGACCTTGGGATGCGTCTTTTTGACCAGCCGGTAGGCCGCGATCACGCCCAAGGGGTCCTTGAGCTTGTCGAACCTCGAGATCTGCGTGACCAGCGGGCGCGCGGGGTCCAGGTTGAACCGCTCCAGGGTCTGGCGCACGAAGGATTCGGGCAGCTCCCGGTTCTTATCCGACAGCGGGTCAATGGAAGGCGCGATCATGAACTGCGGATGATCCAGCTTTTGCGCGAAGCGCGGATGGGAAAACACCGAAGCGTCGTAGGCTTGGATGCGGGCGCGGAGAAATTCCCAGGCCTCCGGATGAGGGCTGGAAAGGTCAATATGGCAGCGGAAGACCCACTTCTGGTCCGGAGGCCGCTGGCCCTGGATCAGTCCGGCCGGCTGGGGATCGTGAATGAAAACGATGTCCCGGTTCAGCGCGCCGCGCAGGCGCCGGCCGTTTTCTTCGGTGGCTGCTTCGTAAGCGGCGGCCATCTCCGGCGTGAGTAACTCGGGACGGCCGTGCAGGGCGTTGTGCAGGGTCTTGGTGGCCGCAAAAAAGGCCGGGGGCCCGGTGACCACTTCCCACGCGGTCGGGATTCCGAGCTCGTTCAGCAAGGGAACGAGATTTTGCAGGATCTCGGCCACGCCGCCGCCCTCGCGGGTGGAATTGACCATGACCACGCGTAACCCGCGCAGGGTCTCGCCCAGGCGCCGGAGGAGCTGGTAATCGGTCTCGCCGATCAATTTCCGGTAATCAGCCAGTGAAGCGGCCATGCCCTGCTCAGTTCCCTTTCCGGACGCGCCGGATCCAGCCGCGCACCACGGGCGCCAGCGCGGTAGGACCGGGCCGGCTGATCGCGCGCTGGAAAGCTCGCTGCCATTTTTTTCCTCCCAAAATGCCGATCATCCGGCCGCGGATCTGTTCCAGGTCCAGCTGATAGAAATCGAGTTCGGCGATGGCCTTGGCCTCGGCGGTCAGCCGGAACCGATCGGCCAGCCAGGCGGAAAAATCGTTGTTCCATTCGCTGGGCGCGGCCTGGTGCAGGGGCGCCTCGACCAGATGGTAAAACAGGCTTCCCACGTCCACGCGTTCGAGGGCCTGAATGAATTCCGTCCGGCCGTCGGCCTCGATCCCGGCGGACAACACAATGCTGGTCGAGCGGCCGAAATGAAACTCCATCCCGGGCGGCGCGCTGCGTTCCCAGCGGCGCGGGTCGTTTCGGGCGCGGCCGATGATCTCCAGCAGCGCTTCCCGCAAATCGCGCAAGGCGGGGTACGCGCGCAGATCCAGCACGGCGATCTGCTCGGCCATTTCCTCCTCCCGCAGTTTTTCGCTCAGCCAGGAGGCGAAATCCGATCGGGGCGTGTCCGGCAGAAAGTGCAGGGTGCGTAAAAAACGGTAGGTATGGTGGTAGATGGAGGACCCATCCACCTCGCGCAATCCCTGGTGCAGCTCGGCCAGGGTCTGGGCCCTCAGGCCCGTGAGCCCGATGGCCTGCACCGAGGTCATGAAAATAAAGGGTTCGGCCACGGGTCTACTCCTGGCCGTTGCCCTTCCCGGAGTCTTCCTTGAGCAGTTCGATCAGGAATTCCCGCGCCAGGTCCTTGCACCCCAGCCCGAAGGCCAGCGCGGCGGCGATCCCGGCGGTTCCCAGCACGATGTAGACCGCCAGAGTCAGGAACCGTCCGGCCAAGCCCAACTGTTCCAGGGAATAAATCATGGCCACGCCGAAGACGCCCCAGGCGATCACTTTGCCCCAGAAATGCGGGTGCTGCAAACGGGTGGTGGCCAAAAATAGCTGGGTCAGCACCGAGAGGAACATGGCCATCAGGGCGCCCAAGAGCAGGATCAGGATGAACCCCAGCACCCTCGGCACCATTTCGAGCAGCGTGTGCAGGATGCTTTCGCCCACGCCCAGGAACCGGACCGAGATCAGAATCACCACGTAGAGGGCGGCGTAAAAGAAAAAATTCGAGAGCGAGTCGGATACCGGGTGGCCGTGCGTGCTTTTGGACCATAACCGGAAAAGCCAAATGTCCCCGGTTTTTTGATCCAGCTTCATCCACCGAAACAGCACATGCGCCAGGTTCCGGATCAGCCAGGCGCAGAACAACCCCGCCAGCAACACCAGCAGGGCGGCCACGATTTTCGGCGCGTAGGCGGCCGCGTCATTGAGAAAAGTAATCCAGGGTTTAAGCCAGAACGCGTCCATGGTTTTTTTGCTCCCTTCTACGGTTTGGGTTCCCGGGGAGCGGCCAATTCCCGCAACAGCCGGGCTGCCTCCCCCGTATTGCGCAACCGGTAGGTCGCGGCGGTTTTGCCCGAACCCACTTTAAAACCGAACGCCCTGGGCCCCAAGCGGCGGAGCGCGGCAAAAGCGTCTTCATCCGTGGCATCATCGCCCACATAGATGCAGAGCCCGGTCCGGCGCCAGCCGGGCGCCAGGGATCGCGCCAGCCGGGCCGCGGCCCGGCCTTTTCCGCTCCAGCCGGGCACGCGGAATTCTAGCACCTTTTTGCCCCCGCGTACCGCGAAGGGAAACGTCCGCGCCGCGGCGCGCGCCGCCTTCAGCAGCCCGGCGATCCCGGACCGGGACGCGCGGCGGTAGTGCAAACTCAGTTCGGGCCCTTTGCTTTCGAGCAGTGCCCCTGGGCAGCGCCGCGCCACGAGCCGCAGCGCCCGGGCCAGCCGGCGCGCGCGTTCCATCCACAGCCGTGAAATCCGCGGGGCACGGTAACCGCTGGCGCCGTGATTGCCCACATAGAGAAGGCCCGGAATGCCCACGCGGCGGCGCAGGTCTTCCAGGGCACGGCCGCTGATCACAACGACACGGTTGCCCTGCGGCCGGCGGAGAGCGCCGAGAACCCGCCGCATCCCCGGCGCCAGCCGGGCCTTGCCCGGAGTGGCCGCGATCGGCGACAGGGTGCCGTCGAAATCCAGCATCAGGAGTTTGGGGGCCGCGGCGCGCCACGCGGCCAGCCGGCCGGCCGCCTCCGCAGTCGCGAAAAACCACCTCGCCATGATGCCCGGCGCCTACGGACGGACCGCGGCCGTGTCCTCGGCCAGTTTCACGACATCTTGGAACAGCAGCTGCGCCCACTGAAAAACGTTCTGTTCCGCCACGATCTGGCGCATGCGCCCCAGGCGCTGTTTCTGCTCCTCCACGGGCATTTGCAGGGCCTGATGGAGCGCGGCCGCGAAATGATGCAGGTCGTAGGGATTGATCAGCAGGGCCTGCTCCAATTCCCGGGCCGCTCCGGTGAACTGGGACAGCACCAGCACGCCCCGGTCATTGCTGGACGCGGCCACGAACTCCTTGGCCACCAGGTTCATGCCGTCATGCAGGGAGCTGACGATGCAGACGTCGGCTAATTTGTAGAACGGGATCAGCGTGTCGAAGTCGTGCTGCCCTTTCCGGAAGATGACCGGGATCCACTCCGGGCTGCCATATTTGGCGTTGATCTCCTCGCAGCGCGTGTCTATCTTTTGGACCACCTGTTGGTAGTCTTCCAAATTTTCACGGCTGGGGACGCCGACCTGGATCATGACGATCCGGCCGTGGTATTCAGGGTACAGTTCCAGCAGGCGGTCCAGGGCGTCCAGGCGTTCGGGAATGCCCTTGGTATAGTCCAGGCGGTCCACGCCCAGCAGGACTTTTTTGCCTTCCAGATACAGGGCCTGGGTGATCTGCTGGCAAGCCTGAACCGCATTCCGGCTGTCCGCCAGCTGGTAAACAGACTGAAAATCAATGGAAATGGGATAGGCGCGGATTTGCGTCCTGGATTCATTCCGGATCACTTGCATTTTCTCCCAATCCAGCCGCGCTTCCAGTTCCAGCCCCACGGTCTCGATGAAGTTGGCGGCGTGGTACTGGACGTGGAAGCCCAGGATATCGTTGGCCAGGAGTCCGTCGAGGATTTCTTTTTTCCAGGGGCAAATGCGGAAAATCTCAGGATTGGGCCAGGGAATATGCCAGAACATGATCGTGGTCAGGTCCGGCCGGGCTTCCTTGATATATTTCGGAACCAGGCAAAGGTGGTAATCCTGCAAGAACACGATGCTGTTGGGAGTGGCCATTTCCAAAATGGCTTGCGCGAATTTGCGGTTGACGGCTTGGTAGGTTTGCCAGGTCTCGGGAACAAAGCGCGGACGGATATAACAAACGTGGCACAGGGGCCAGAGGGTTTCATTGGCAAAACCCTCATAGTAGCCTTTTTCCTCTTCGGGAGTCAGCTGCAGGCGCCGCAGATGGTAAGCAGGGCGGTTGGGCGGAACGGGCACCAGACCTTTGGCGTCCGCCGCCGCGAAATCCGTTTCGCCGCTCCCGCAGCATACCCATATGGCCTGGCAGGCGGCGGCCATGGAATCGAGGGCGATGGTCAGCCCGCCGGCGTAACGGTACCAGCTAACCGTTTCCCCGGAGCGGATATGCACATAGGGTTCGCGGTGGGAGGCCAGGATCAGCTGCCTGCCCTTGAGTTTACGGTTGACGAGATCGGTCAAGGTGTCGCGGCTGCTGATATGCTGTAATTCGCGCAGCCGTTCCGCCCGTTCCGCGGCGCGGGCCAACGAGTCTTTGATGGTCCGCAACGAACGCTCAAAAAAATTCTGCGGCATCCGCACCTCCTGAAAATGAAAAGCCATCTAGAGCGAAGCTCCAGATGGCGGCCCGACCATCAGCCTTCTCCTCCGGAACCGATCCGGACCCGCTCCCGATCTTATTCACCCATGCGTTCGACCTCCGGGAAGTATTGTAAACAAGGCTCCGCCAGGGCGCAAGGCAAAAGCTCCGCGCGGCCGGTTTTTTTTACCGGATAACCGCCACCTTGGCCGCGGCGATTTCCCGGCCGTTTACCCGGATCCGCGCCAGATACAGCCCCGGAGCGGCGTTCCGGCAATCCCAGCTCACGGCCTGATCGCGTCCGGCCGGCACCCGTTGACTGACCGCCGCGACCCGTTCGCCGTGCAGATTGTACACCGACACGCGCACCTCCGCCTCGCTGCCCATCTCCAGCACGAAGCGGACGGTCTCGCGCGCGGGATTGGGATAGGTCAGCAGCAACACCGAGAGACCCGCCGGAAGGCCCGGGGGTGTGCACGTGGCGGTCACCGAAGGCGAAGCGGTCTGCGTTGGCGCCGGCGTGTGGGTGGGCGAAACCGTGGAGGTGGGCGAAATGGTGGGGCTCGGTGTCGGGGTAGGCGTAATGACCGCCACTTTGGCCGAAAGGACGGATGAGTTGTTTTGCGCGTCCGTACCGATGGCGCACACATATGCCCCGGGAGGCACACCGTCCCCCGGCACTGTCCACGCGCCGCCGGTCGCCGTGGCAGATCCCACATAGCGCGTGGTTCCATCCTGCGCCCCGTTGCCCTCGGCCACGAAGACCTCGACGTAGTCATTGGCAACCGCCAGACCGCTGATGTATCCCCCGGCCACGGCGGTCTGCACGGTTGGGGCGACATGGGTGCCATTGGCGCTGTTCAGCAGGCGGATCGGATAATCGCCGCACGCCACGATGGTATTCCCATAAAATCCGTTGCGTACGACCGTCGTGCCATCCGCATAGATGCCCGAGCCCGTGGTGTCCGCGATCAGGTTGCCCTGCCCGCCTGGCAGGCCGATCCAGTTCCCGGCCGCGTCCCCGCCTAAGAAAACACCCTGCAGACAGCTTCCCGAGAACCCGCCGACCGGAAGGATTCCAAACCGGTTGGCGGTCGCCGTGTTGCCCGTGGATCCATTCCCGAAAAAGAACATCCGGTTGGCCAGCTGGTTGGCCGCCAGCCAGTTGCCGTTGCCGTAAATGAAAATACTGGCGTTGTTTCCGTTGGGAACCACCGCCGACCCGGCGGCGGTAAACCCAAAATAATTTCCCAGCACCTGCTGCCGGCTGCCGTCCAGAGTGAGCCCCTCTCGCCGGTTGCCCGAGATAATATTGCGCCCGGCCGCGGTTGCGTTGCCGATCCAGTTGTTCGCGCCCAGGCCGGTGACGAGTCCATTCTCATTGGCCAGAGCAGCCGTGCCGGCCGGGTTGAGCCCCAGGTAATTCCCCAGCACGAGATTGAACGACCCCGTGATCTCCAGTCCGGCCGCATGGTTGCCGGAAAAAACATTCCGCGCGCCGGCCGTGGTCCCGCCCAGCCGGTTGCCGTTGCCGGTGACCACCGCGCCCCGGGTGTTGCCGCGGCCGGCGGCGCCGGACCAGTCGGTCCCCAGCGCGCAGCCGAGCAGAGAGTTGCCGTCGGACTCCAACCGCGCCCCCGTCACGCCGCTGACCAGGGCCAGCGCCCGCAGCAGACTGCCGTCAGAACCGGCTTGCATAATGAACAGCTCACAGGCCCCGCCATCGCCCGTGGACCCCACGGTCGTGCCGGCACCCTCCACGACCACCGGATCCGAAACCAGGAGCGGCGTGTGGACCGTGATGGACGTACCCTGCGCAAAAGCGATGGTGTCCTGGCCGGTGGTGGTATTGGAGGCGGCCACGGCTGCCCGCAGGGTGTTGTTTCCCGTGTCCGCCGCGCTGGTCACAAGCATGACCGCGGCAAACATTGAACGCGCAGCGCCGAGTGCCAAACAGATCAGGCAGGCCGTTATACCCAAGACCCTCCGGGATACCATGGGATTGCTCCGGTGCGAAGATGATGTTTTCAAGAGATTATTATACCTAAAGGCAAGACGTGGGGGGCGGAAATCCCCATACCGGGAGCGTGGTGAAACGCTCCGATTAATGCATCAAAAAACGGATCACCCAGACTAAAGCAGCAGCCAGGGCGGCGGTGATAGGCAGGGTAAAAATCCAGGCATAGACGATCTTGAAGCCCGTGGACCACTTGACTGCTTTCATGCGTTTGGCCGTGCCCACGCCCACGATACTGCCGGTAATGGTGTGGGTCGTGGAAACGGGTATGCCGAGCGCGGACGCGGCTTCCAAAACCACAGCCGCGGAAAATTCGGCTGACGCGCCCTCAATGGGGCGAAGATGGGACAACCGGCTGCCGAGGGTTTTGATCACCGCCCGGCCGCCCACCGCGGTGCCCAAGGCCATGGCCGTGGCGCAGGCCAGCATCACCCAGATCGGGACATGGACCTGGCTGAATTCGGCCGCGCCAAAAACACCCCCGGTAAAGAGCAGCAAGGTAATCACACCCATGACCTTCTGCGCATCGTTCTGGCCGTGCATGAGGGACATGAGTGCGGCGGTAAAAACCTGCAGCACGGAAAACAGCTTATTGACCTGGTTCGGCCCGAGCCGCGACGCCACGGCATAACTGATTTTAAGCACGGCGTATCCCAGCAGCAGGCCCAACAGGGGGGAGATCACCAAGGCCAGGCCTACCTTGAGCAAGCCGTGCCCGATCACCGCGTTCAGGCCGTAGCAGGAGATGGCCGCGCCCACCAGCCCGCCGATCAGCGCGTGGGAGCCGGAAACCGGAAGCCCCTTGAGCACGGTGTAAAGTTCCCAGGCAATGGCGGCCAGGAGCGCGGCCATGATCACCTGGCTGCCGGCGGCTTGATTCACGACCTCGGGATTGACAATGCCGCCGCCGACCATTTTAGCCACCTTGGTCGAAAGCAGCGCGCCGATGAAATTCAGCGCGGCCGACATCAGCACCGCGGTAGTCGGACGCAGGACCCGGGTGGAAATGGAAGTCGCCACGGCGTTGGCCGTATCATGCCAGCCATTGGCGAAATCGAACATCAGCGCGGTCAAAATGACCACCCAGAAAAAAACCGGCAATTGCAGCAGGTGTTCAAACATAAAGGCGGGCGCTAGGCATACTTGAAGATGAGGGATTCAACGTTCATGGCCGTCTGGTTGCACTTGTCCAGGGAGCGTTCGATCTCCTCGATGATCTCCTTGAATTTAATCACATCCAGGGGACCCAGTCCGCCGCGGAACAGCGAGGCCAGCCCCTTGTGGTACACCTCGTCCCCCTTCTCCTCGAAATTTTTAATGTTCCGGCAAATTTCGAGAATGTTGCGGTTCAGCTTGGGCCCGGAAATGGCGCGGATCGCCTTGGCCGTTTCCTTGCAGGCTTGGTTCAGAATGTCGGCCATTTGCACGATCTCCGGAATAAAAGAGGTGAAGTTATAGAGGGACACGCGGGTGGCGGCCGCGTCCATGAAATCCAGAATGTCGTCCAGGTCGCCCGCCAGCCGCAGGATATCCTCGCGGTCGTAATTCACGATGAAGGTGCTTTCCAGCCAGTTCATGGTCTGGTGGGTATTGAGGTCGCAGGCGTGTTCCAGTTCCTTGATGGATTTCACCCAAGCGTCCAGGCCGGCAGGATCGAAATTCCGGATGAAGGCGGAAAACCGTTCCGCAGCCATTTCGATATGATCCGAAAAGCACAGCATATATTTGGAAAATTCGGTTTCCTGGGAAAACAGTTTTCTGAATATCTTAAACATCTGACCTCCCACACAACGGTGTCTTTGCTGAGAACGGCTGACATTCGGTGAGGATTCGAGTGACGGCGGTTATTATACTGACCAGCTCTCCGACCGTCAACGCCTTCCTCAGCGCCGTTCCCCGCGAAAAACAAATAATGATTGTCAGCCGGTCTTTTCTGCCTTATGGTATTAGGTTTTTAATCCGTTCTCCAGAGGAGCCCCATGCAGACCATCGTTTTGCTCGGCATCTCCAATATTTTCATGACCTTTGCCTGGTACGGCCACTTGCGCTACAAGGAAGCGCCGCTGCCCACGGTCATTCTGCTAAGCTGGCTGGTCGCCTTCCTGGAATACTGCTTCATGGTGCCGGCCAACCGCATCGGCCATCAGCATTTTTCAGCGGCCCAACTCAAGACCATCCAGGAAGTCATCACCCTGGTGGTCTTCTGCTTCTTTTCCATCTTTTACCTGCGGGAAGAATTGAAATGGAACTACTTGGTGGGATTCAGTCTCATCATTGCCGCGGTGGTTTTCATCTTCAAAAAGTGGTAACGTCAGCGTTTGGCGGCCAGCCGCCAGCCCGCCGCTCCCAAAAAAAGCGCAAAATTGAGCAACACGATGCTGGCGCCGGCCGGCAGATCCAGCCAGTAGGCCAGCACGATCCCCGCCGCCACGGACAGTAAAGCGGTTCCGGCGGCGGTGATCAGCGCGGTTTTGAAGCTGCGCGCCAGCTGCAGGGCGGTCACGGCCGGGAAGATCACCAGGCTCGACACCAGCAGGGTTCCCGCCACCCGTATGCCCAGCGCGATCGTCAGCGCAGTGAGCATGACCAAGAACTGGTTCAACCGGTGGGTCGGCAGGCCCTGGGTCGCGGCAAACTCCTCGTCAAACGTTACGGCCAGCAGTTCGTGGTAAAACAAAATCACGGTGGCGGTCACAGCCAGCGACAGCGCAGCCGCGGTCCAAGCCTCTCCTGAGCTCACGGCCAGAATATCGCCGAAAAGATAGCTGAACAAATCCACGTTGAACCCCCGCCCCTTGCTGGCCAGGATCACCCCCAGCGCCACACCCAGGGCCGAAACCAAACCGATCGCGGCATCCGCGTAGACATTGGTTTTGTCCACCAGGGCGAGAATGCCCCACGAGGCGATCACCACCAGAACCAGGGTCAGGGGAAAAGGATAGATGTTCAGCAGCAGCCCCAGGCCGATGGTTCCAAAGGCGAAATGGGCCAGCCCTTCCCCGATCAGCGAGAGCCTGCGCAGCACCAGAAAGACGCCGAGCAAGGAACAGGCAACCGCGATCAGCGAGCCGGCGACGAGCGCGCGCTGCATGAACCCCAAGTGCCAGAGTTCTCCCATTAGCGTTCGCGTCCTTCCTGGTGCTGGTGGCAGATAATATGCTGGGCGAAATCGCCGAAATAATTCGTCATGTCCCGCGAAAGGCAAAATTCCTTGAACCCGCCGTAAAAGATCACCTTCCGGTCCAGGTATAAAAGGCGCTGCGCGTACTGGCCGATGGTGCCGCTCTCATGCGTAACCAGAAGAATGGTCGTTCCGTGCCGCTGATTCAATTCCGCCAGGATCCGGTAAAATGTACTGCGCGTTTCCGGGTCCAGCGCTGTGGTCGGTTCATCCAGAATGAGCAGGTCTGGTTTGGAAACCAAGGCGCGCGCCAGCAACACCCGCTGGCGCTGGCCGCCCGACAGTTTGCTGAATTCCTGGTGCTGCCATCCGGATATTTTAAGTTCCGTCAATATGCCGGACACGGCCTCGCGATCCTGCGGCCGCATGCGCCGCGGCCAGCGCTGGTTCGCCAGGCGGCCCATGGCCACGACTTCCACCACGCGCGCCGGAAACCCCCGGCGGGTTTGGGGCATGAATTGTGGCAGATACCCCACCCGGCCCCACTGGGCAAAGGCCTCTAGCGGTTGTCCCAGCAATTCGATCCTCCCCGAAGCGGCCGGCGCGAGCCCGAGCATGGCCTTGATCAGGGTGGTTTTGCCCGAACCGTTGGGGCCCACCACGCCCACGTAAGCGCCGGTGGGGATCTCCAGGCTGACATGGTCCAAGATCCGGGAAGCGCCGTACTGGACCACCAGGTCGCGGCAGCGGACGCTCATGGTTCGCACCCCAGGCCGGCCTGCACTTGGCGGAGATTATCCCGCATGATCTGCAAATACGTCAGGCCCCGGTCCCAGTCCGCCGCCGACAAATTATGCGCGCCGTGCAGCGGAAGCATGTTCACACCCGTCTCCACGGCCAGGATGCGGGCCACCCGAGGTTCAATCAACTCTTCGTAAAATACCGTCTGGACCCCCAGGCCGCGGATGGTCTTCACCAGCTTCGCCAGGACACGGGGTGAAGGCTGGGCGTTGGGAGAAAATCCGGCATAGGCTGCGTGCAGCCGGAGATGGTACCGCCGGCAAAAATATGAGAACGCGCTGTGCCCGGCGCAAACCAGGTCCCGTCCCTCGCAACGACGCAATCCACGCTCGATCTCCGCATCCAGGTTCTTGAATTCTTCGCGCACGCGTTCAGCCTGTCTCCAAAAATCCCCCGCGTGGGCCGGGGCCTGTGTGGCCAGCCCTTCCGCGATCACTTCCACAGCCCGGCTGGCAAGCGCCGGGTCGAGCCAAAAGTGAGGATCCAGCGCGTCCTCGGCATGGTGGGGATGCCCGGGTTCCGCTCCATGGCCGCGGTGAACCGGTTCCAGCCCCATGCCGGCGCTGACATTGATGACCCGGGTCCGCCGCAGGTTCAGACCGGCCAGAAGATCAGTGACCCACGGCTCCATCGCCGGTCCGGAATAAATAAAGACGTCCGCTTGTTCGATACGCCGCAGATCACGGGGGGTCGGCGTGTAGCTGTGCGCCTCCACCCCCGGCGGCAGCAGCAGCGTGACTTCGGCCAGTTCCTGCCCGACCGAGCGGCTAAAATCGTACCAGGGAAACAGGGTTGTCACCACTTTCAGCGGAGCCGCAACGCCGGCGGCGGCCAGACACTGAAATCCAATTCCCAAAATCAGCATGCCCGCGAAACGGTTCATTTTCGCAGCCTCCCGTTCCCGCCCCTCTGGCCAGCCGATCGCGGTTCGCCCACCGGACGAATGTGCAGGGCCCGGCAGGTCTTGCACGTGCGCACGGCGTGACGCCGGGTAAAAGCCCGCCACTGGCGGCGCTGGTGGGCGGTCAGCTGCCCGGTCCCCCGGCAGAACGGGCAGGCTCCCGCAAGCGCCGCCTGGATGGCCGAACGGATGAATTCCGATTTATTCGGGATCCGCTGCAGGTCTTGGTACAGCCAACGGTCCAGCTTGAACGTCACGATCTCGGGTTTGGATTGGCCCACGGAATCGGCGTCCCCTTCCAGTCTTTGCTGGTATTACTTTATAATACAATCCGGCCCGTTGTCAATCGCCGATCCCGGTCAAATCGGCGCTTGACGCCCTCTCCCGGATGGCCTATGCTGGTGCGATCTTGCGTTCTTCATTTCAGGAGGCCGCAATTGAGCGCCGATCTTTTCGTTCATTCCCGAAGCTTGGTCATGGAACCTCGGCCAGGGTCCCCGTGGGCCGGCGAAATGGTCCTGAACCCGGGCCTGATCCAGGACCCGGTTACCGGCCAGGTGCTGATGCTCTTCCGCGCCACCGGCCCCTATCCGCAGAAACGCCTGCCCGGAAAACCCCTGCCCTACCCGATCTTTCTGGGATTCGCACGCAGCGCCGACCTGGGCCGGACCTGGCACATTGATTGGGAGCGGCCCGCGCTCGCGCCGGCGCTCGCCTACCGCCAGGAGGACCTCTACCTGACCAACCGCGACGGCCAGCGCGTGGTCAATTACGCCAACGGCTGCATCGAGGACCCCCGCCTGTTCTGGCTGGAAGGCCGCTGCTATCTCATCGCGGCCACCCGCCTCATGCCGCCCGGCCCCTACTGGGAACACGATGACCCGGTCCAGTGCAGCCCCGAGTGGATCCACGATGCCCGACAGCCCTTTGGGCGCGCGGCCCGGGAGAACGTGACGAACAATGTCCTCTACGAAGTCTCTCTCGACCACCTGCTCCGCGGAGAGTACGAACAGGCGTTCCATTATGTCGCGCACCTGACCAACCCCGAATACGGCGAAAACCGCGACGTGATGCTATTTCCGGAAAAATTGCCGGTAAGGGGCCAGCCGCGCTACCTTTGCCTGCACCGCCCATTTGCGCCGCAGAACTACCCCGCCGTCCAGCAGCCGCTCAAACCGTCCATCCTGCTCTGCAGTGCGGAGCGGTTCGAGGACCTCTGGCGGGAAGAAGAACAAACCGTTCTGGCTTCGCCCCGTTTTCCCTGGGAGCGGGACCGCATCGGCGCCAGCGCGCCACCCCTGCGGATTTCCGAACGCGAGTGGCTGCTCTGCTATCACGGCAAACAGGACGCCGAAATAGGCTACACACAATCGTTCATGATCTTGGAGGACACGCCGGACGGATTTCCCCGCATCACCCACCGCTGTCCGGAACGCCTGCTGCTTCCCAAGGAACCCTGGGAGCAGCCGCACAAGTTCAAAACTCCCTGTATCTTCATCACCGGGCTGATCCGGTTGGGCGGCGAACTGCTGGCGAGCTACGGGGCCGCCGACGAGCGCGTGGGCGTGGCGCGGCTGGACCTGGCCGGGCTGGTGGACTTCGTCCGCCGGTTCAAAGCCGACGGGACGAAGGTCTGAATGGGCTTACTCCTGCGGGGAAAAACCGACCCATGATGGAATGGCTGCAATCCGGATGGGATTACTTCCTGCACCTGGACCAGAACCTGGGCCAGATCATTGAGTACTTCGGCCCCTGGGTGTACGCGCTGTTTTTCGCGATCATCTTCTGTGAAACCGGTCTGGTCATCACTCCGATCCTGCCGGGCGATTCGATGATCTTCGCGGCCGGCACCTTCGCCGCGCAAGGCGCCTTGAACCCGCATCTCCTGTTCATCCTGATGGCCGCCGCCGCGATCCTGGGCGACACGGTCAATTACTGGATCGGACACTTCGTGGGCCCCAAGATCTTCCGTTCGGACAAGACCCTCTTCAATAAAAAGCACCTGGAAAAAACCCACGCGTTTTACGAAAAGTACGGCGGCATGACCATCATTCTCGCCCGTTTCCTGCCCATCATCCGCACCTTTGCCCCCTTTGTGGCGGGCATCGGGAAAATGAATTATTTCAAATTCATTCTGTATAATATAGCCGGCGGCATCGGGTGGGTGGCGATATTCGCCTATGGCGGTTATTTCTTCGGCAATCTCCCGCTGATCAAAGAAAATTTTGCCGTGGTGATCTTCCTCATTATTTCCATTTCGGTCATACCGCCGGTGTGGGAATTCCTCCGCCGCCGGGGCAAACCCCAATCCCCGGCGTCCTGAGCTACTGCCGGATCATCACCAGCATCATCTTGAAACGCTCCGCCGCGTGCAGCGCGTGCGGCTCCCCGGCCGGCATGAGAATCACGTCGCCGGCCTTCAGGGTGTGCGCCTTTCCGCTGATGGTGACCTCGGCTTTCCCCTCGTAAACCTGAACGAATGCGTCAAAGGGCGCGGTATGCTCGCTCAACCCCTGGCCCTGGTCAAAAGCAAACAACGTAATGGTGCCCACGGGCTTGTTCACCAGCGTGCGGCTCACCACCGCATGCGTCTGGTACTCCGCCAGGCCGGCGAGTTGTCCCGCGCGGCCCTTGACCACATCATCCGCCGGCTGCATTGTCATGACCTCCTGGGCAAGTGGAGTGGTCCCCCGGACTCAAGTTCCCCCGCGGGGACCGTTGGCCTGGGCTCCCTCCCACCGCAATAAGATCCCGCGAATCCTCCCGAAATTTCCGTGGAGGGATTAATTTTATTTTTCCCAATCCAGCAGGCGGCGTTCGCCGCTCAGCTGCTGGATCGCGGTGATATCCTGACTGACTTCCAGCGTGCCCCGGTACGCGCCGGCCTGGTCCCGCACCGCGAAATAGCGAATGTGCAATTTGCGCCCCTTCATCTCAATCCAGAACTCCGCCGTGTTCTTGCGCCCAGCCCGGAACGCATCCAAGATTTGCTGCACCTTGTCCACGCTTTGGGGGGGATGGCACTGCTGTACTTTGCGGCCGATCACGCCCGGCGAACGGGGAAAGAGGCGCTCCGGCACGTCATTGTAATAGCACACCTGATCCTGCTCATCCACGAGGCTGAAATCAACGGGGAGATGCCGCAACATCAGGTCCAGCTGCTCCATGGTCAGACTGCCGGTGTTCAACGCCAAACGGGGTTCCATGCTCAAACCTCCTTGGGTTCTCGATTCCGCGCGCGCGGCGGGGGTCCATTCCGTTCCCGGAGCGACCGCATAGCCGATCGCGTCCTCGCCGCGCCGGATCTCGGCCCACTCCTTCTCGGTGAAGGTGCCTAGCACCAGGGGAAAAAGGATTTTTTCTTCCTTGTAAATCATCTCGACGATCGCCCGCAGCCAGGCCGCGCCCTTGTCCGCGAGGGCCTTGACGTCGCCGCGGGCCAGCGCGTCCCCGACCTGCTTGCCCATGGCCCGGATATCATTATGCACGCCCCACATCACCTGGGGCGGGGCGGTTATGCCATGCTTTTCCATGAAAGGAAAGAGTTGATTTTCCTTGCGCACATAATGCCGCTCCAGAAGGCCCAAGGCCGCATAGGCGGCTTGCAGGTCCCCCGCCAGGGCGGTCATGGCTTTCGCGGAGGGTGGTTGTCCCAAGGCTTTGAGCAGACAATCCAACGCTTCGGTCTTTTCTTCCAGCAGGCGGTTTTCGAGTTGATAGGTATGCACCGGGTGTCCGGGAGGCGCGGAGGCCGGCGTCTGTTTTTCCAAAGCGTCCTTAAAGACCCCGACGTGCAAATCGCACAGACGCTGGATTTCCTGGACCGGGGTGCCCTGCCGGACCAAATCCTCCTCCAGGGTTCTGATTTCATCCGGCCGGACGTCTTGCAGCAGAAGATTGAACTGCTGCCGCGCGCTGTCCAAATCCCCGGTGGCGTGCAGTCCCTGGATGATGGTTTTAAGCGCCTCGACCTTGGCTTGGTGATCCTCGTCGGGACGTGAATCCGCCACCTCGACCGCCTCATGGGTTTGATCCTGGATGGCGTGCCGGACATCATTCAGCAACCGCGCGAGCTCCACACCGCCCATCGTGGCCACCATCCGCAAGGTCGCTACCCGTCCGATGGTGACCCGCATGACAGGGTTCTTCAGCAGATGGAACTTCGGATGGTACCCCGAGAGAAAATCCGCCAAAAAGGGATACTGCGCCAGCAAATCATGAATCCGGGTTGCGCCGCTTAGCCGCATGTTGTTTCCCCCCGTTCTGCCGCTCGCCCACACAGGCCCGCAGATCGCAGTGCCCGGCGAATTCGGCTAAAGTGAGGCGGCCCAACTGGGTGGCCAGCTCCCGTTCAATTCCCTTGAGGAGCCGTCCCAGCGGGCAGGGATTGTGTCCCAAAGGCCGTCCGAGCAAACAGGTGTCGCTCTGCATGGGGCCTTCGACGATTTCATAAATCTTCCGTAAAGAAAGCTCTCCGGCGGGGAACGCCAGGAAAAAACCGCCAGCTGGACCCCTGCGGCCCCGCACCAGGCCGGACCGTTCCAGGCGCTGCATGACTTTGGCCAGATGGGCCTCCGAAAGGCCCAGGCTGCCGGCGATTTCCCGGCTCGAACTCAGGCGGCCGGGATTTTTCGTTAAAAACGCCAGCGCGTGCAAAGCCAGCGATGCAGCTTCCGAAACCCGCAGCATTCCAGCCACGTCCACCTCCGGTTTGTCTTATTAAGGTATTTTTATACCTTTTTAGGTCTGCCGTGTCAAGTATTTTACTGTCTTGGCGGGAGTTCCGGACCGGGTGGCGTGAATGTGCGGGAGTGGTTTGCGGAGAGCGCAAGCCCCCCCGCGGAGCATCAACCGGGGGCGCTGCGCAAAAAGCCGCGGAGGCCGGTATCAGTTCAGTTTGAAACCTGATACCCGGCTGCGCATTTGCTCGGTTTCCTCGGCGAGGTTTTGCAGGGCGTGATTGACTTGAATCAGCGAGGCGGTCTGCTGTTCAATGGAACTGGCGATGGATTGAGCGCCGGCCAGGTTATCCTGCCCGATTTTCTGCAGCTCCTGGGCGCGCGCGCGGATGGCCTCCAGCCGGTTTCCCTGCATCCTGAGCGCCTCGGCGATCCTTTCCGCAGCGTCGAGGGATTTTCCGGCCGCGGCCGTGATCTCGCGCAGCGTGGCGCCCGCTTCCTGTATGGTCTGCTGTTCCGCGCCGACCATGCCCACCCCTTCCTGGATGGCGGTCCGGGCCACGTTCATTTCGGACTGGGTATGCGCGATGACCTCCTGGATCTTTTTCGAAGCCTGGTTGGAATGCTCGGCCAGCTTACGGACCTCATCCGCCACCACGGAAAACCCGCGGCCGGCCTCGCCCGCGCGCGCGGCTTCAATCGCCGCATTCAGCGCCAGAAGATTTGTTTGGGAAGCGAGGTCTTGGATGACTTTGACGAATTTGATCACCTCCTGCAGGGAATCCGCCAAAACCGAGATGCGTTGCTCAATCAAACCGACATGCCGGGTAAGCCGCTCGCCTTCCCGCACGCTGGCCGTGACCTTCGCCTCCCCTTGGACCGAACTGGCCTCGGTCTCCTTGGAAATAGCCACCGCCTCGGCCGCCTGGCGGGTGATCTGGTCCAGGATGGAGACCAGGCTCTCCAGGGTGGTCAGGATGTCCGCCGTGGCTTTGTTCTGGGTTTCCAGTTCGGTGTTGAACCGGCGGGTGGTCTGGTTGATCTCATCGGAGGCGGCGTTCATCTCTTCGGCGGTGGCGGCGATATCCGCGGTCGAGGTGGTGACCTGGTGCGCGTGCCCCATGATCTTTTCGATGATAGTCCGGAAAGCCTGGATGAAATTATTATACCCGAATATGAATTTGCCGAATTCGTCCTGCCGGGTCTCCCGGATTCCCTGGGTCAAGTCGGCCTGGCCGGCCGCGATGCCCTCGATGGACTGGGTCAGGTGTCCGACCAACCAGTGCAAAGGCTCGGTTAGGGTGTTGGAAAAATATACGCCGATCATCGTGGTTACCGCAAAGGTCACCAGCAGAACGAGCAGTTGATACCGGATCGCATTGGCCTGGGTTTCGGCCAGCACGCGCAAGGAAAGCCCCACGCTGATTTTTCCCAGCGAAGCAGCCTCCTCTTCCGCCGGCCCTTTCGCCTCCCCGCCGGGATTACCCAGCAGGGCATCCATCATCAGGCTGTCGCCCTCGGTTTGCGTGGTGGTGGCGGATTGTTCGGAAAGGATCTCCACCTGGATTTCCAGGACCGCCCGGCCGTCCGGCAGCCGGTATTCCTGCTGCCAAACCGGTTGCTTCCCGGCTCCGGACCCCTGCGGCCCTTTTTTGAGCTTGACGTCCCCCATTCCGCTCTGCGCCAGCACCTGCCCTTCCGGGTCGAGAACCGCCGCCCAGACCAGGCTCGGTTCGCGCATCAGACTGTCCGTGAGCAGATACAGCGTTTCCTGGTTGCGCGCATGCAGGACCGGCTTGCTGTCCCAGGCCAGGTTCCGGGCCAGGGAGACGCCGTATTGCACGAATTGCTGCCGCAGCACGCTGCGGAGCTGGAAATAGCTTACGGCAAAATTGGCCACGCAGACAAACAGGACCACCCCGCCAAGCAGGAACAGGATCTTCGTTTTAAAATCAAGGCTCGCAATACGCACGCTCACTCCTTGTAGCGGAGGTTAGGCACTTTCGGCAAGGTGAGCCCGATCTTTTTCTGGGTGGTTTTATTGATAAAGGTGATGATCTCGCGGGGTGTTTCTGCCGCGCCGAAGGCCTGGGCGTCCGACTTTAGCATCCGGCCTGCCAAGCGGGCGGTCTGCTCCCCCAAACTGCCAAAATCGACCGAGAAAGCCGCCAGGGCTCCGGCTTCCACATGGTATTCGGACAATCCAACGAAAGGCATCCTGGCTTTCGCGGTATAGGCGATGATTTTTTGCATGGCCGCCGGATTCATCACGGTCCGGTCCAGCACGGACCACAACAGGTCTACCGTTTCCGGCGTGATCCGCGGCAGGACTGCGGTCATATCTTCGAGGCCTTCCACGGGAAAAGGCACCAACACGAATCCCTGCGCTTCGGTCAGCTGCCGGACCTCGTTGATAAGCTTCAGAGAATACGCCGGCGTATAGATGACGCCGATTTTCTTCGCGTCGGGAAAGAGCTGCCGCATCTGTTGGAGCTGGCTCGCCAGCGGCAGCTGCATCAGTACGCCCCCGGCGCGCGGCGCGTCTTCGGGTGGATTTAAAACCATCGTGTAAACCCATGGCAGGTCCGGCGCGCGGGACGGCAGATAGCGCTGGATTCCCTGGACCGCTTCGGGCCCGATGGCCAGCAGAAGGCCGAGACCCTGCGCATTGCCTTGCTCCAGCCAGGTTCGGACTTCTTCCGGCCGGCCTTGCAGGTCCACGGTAATACACTCGGTTTTCAGGGTCCGGGTAAATCCCGCAACCACGTCCTGGTAGGCGGGTATCTTTTTACTTACGAAAACCGCGGTTTTTTTGGCATGGGCGCTCAGATGCAATCCCAGACTGGCCAGGAGGAATCCGACATAGATAAGGCGGCTGCGGGGCATAACCACTCCTTGAGTCAACGCGTATGAGAGGTCCGGCGGTTGATCCCTCCGCAGGCCCTTCGCGGCGCTTGCGGAGAGAATGCCGCCGGTTTAAAAACGGTAACTGGCCTTCAGCAACACTTCGCGCGCGGATCCCGGCAGCGGCGGATGCCCGGCATTGTAGGGTTGTATGAAATCCACGGCCGAATTCAAGGCGTTGTACACCGCCAGGCTCAAATCCAGCCCTTCCAAAACCGCATCCTCATAAAGAAGGTTGAGGTTCACCAGCCACATGGGTTCAAACCGCCGCAGGTCTTCCTCGCCGTCGGTGTTCAAGCCCGCATAGCCATAGCGTTCGTGCAGCCAGACCGCCGAAGGGTTGAGGCTCAGCCGCGGCAGGATCACCCAGGAGCCGTTCAAGGCGAACTTGTGGCCGGGAAACGCCAGCAGCAGATCTTCACGCCCGGGAACAACGTACAAGTTCACATTGTTCTCCGCGACCCGGTAGAAAGAGTAGGAGCAGGTGAGATATCCCCAGTCTTTTTTCCAGCGGTATTCCACTTCGGCGCCGCGGGTGCGCACCGGGGCGTAATTGCGGTAGTACTCCAAACCCGAGAGGTCGTCATATTCATACACGATGGCCCGGTCAATTTCGACGTCGAAAAGGTTGACTGTCAGCCCCATGGCCGGAGAGAACCGGTACCCCGCCTCGATCTCATACACCGTGGTGCGTTCCGGCTGAATATCCGTCTGGACATTGATATTTTCGATGCTGGGCGCGCGGAAAGCCTGGCTGGCCAGCGCTTTGAGGTGCCATTTTTCCCATACCTTGTTCAGCCCAATGCGCGGCACAAAGGCTTCGCCGTAAGCGGAGTGGCGGTCATAACGCGCTCCGGCAGTGACCTGGAGCCACGGACTGTTCCACAAGCCCTGCAGGTACCCCGCGCGGTTGGCATAGCGGCCGCTGCTGCTGCCATCAGGGAAATAACCGAAATCCTGGTTATCCCGGGCTTGATCGTCCTGGTACTCCAGGCCGGCTTGGACATTGACCTCCGGCAAGGGATCATACGCCGCTTTCAATTTGGCCGTGGAACGCATGACCCGGGTATCATAGGCCGCGTCCTCCAAGGTCCGCCCGGCGTTTTCAAAGAGCGCGGCGGCCGGAACATTTTTCCACGGCGCCTGATGCTTGAAACTGATCTCCGGCATCAATTTCAGTTCCGGAAGCGCCTGCCAGGCATATTCCACGCGGGCGAACCAGGAATCAAAATCCACGCTGACCGGTTCCGGGTAACTCTCGCCGTATTCGTCCCGGGATTGGGTGCGGTATTGGTCAAGCATGAAACGCACTTTCAGGCCGCCAGAATCAAGTTTTAGATTGACATTCGTCGGATTGACGGCGGAATTGTCCGCCAGGGAATAGACCGACCCTAAATAGTCGGTGTATGCCCGGTCACTCCGAATCCCCTGCCCCCAGAATACCGCAGCACTGAGGGCCAGTTCGCCGGCGAGGCTGGCGCCGTACGCAGCACTGAAATTGCGCCGGCCATAGACGTTCGGCATTTGGCCGTACACCGCGGATACCTCGCCGCCGTTCAGTTCCACCGCGCCCTTGGTTTCGATTTTGATCACCGCCAGTTCGGCAAACCCGCCGTAAATAGCCGATCCCGGCCCGCGGATGATCTCGATTTGTTTGATCTGGTCAACCGGGAAGTGATTGCCGAACTGAAGGCTGGAATAAAGCGGCTCGTTGAGCTCGTGCCCATCAACGGTCAGCAGCATTTTGCCTTCTGCCGCCCAGTTGCCTCTGACGCCCATCCCGATCACGCTCTGCACGTCCAGCCCGAAATCCAGTCCCGGCACCAAGCGGAGCACGTCAATGAGATCACGGGCCCCGGAACGTTTAATTTCCTCCGCGGTGATCAGGGTCACGATGCCCGGCGATTCCCTCAGGGTCAGGGGCTTGACGGAAGCGACCGTGATTTTCGTGAGCAGCATATCCTCCAGAGTCATCTCGCCTTCCGGCTCCTGAGCCCCAACCATTCCGCCCAGCAAGCCAACCCCCAGCAGGACACCCGCCATAAAAACCTTTTTTCGGTTCGGCCTGTACATTGATTCACCTCCGGTTTTTTTAATTATAAGGGCAATTATTTTTTTTGCCTACTGCATTTATCCGGTCCGGCGTTCACCGTGCTGTTGGGAAGGGCATTCTGCTGGCGTGGATGGGATTGGACGGATTTGCGGGCAGGACGGATAGTAACGCCGGTCCGGGTCCGGATATTATTTGCCCAGCAGGGCGGCGCGGATGATGTCCCGGCGCGAAACGATGCCCACGACGTTCCCGGCTTCCAGGATCGGCACCCGGCGAAAATGGCGCTGGCCGATGGCCAGGGCGATCTCCGTGATATCCGTCTCGGGCGAAAAGCTCACGATCTCGCGCGTCATGGCCTCTTCCACTTTGGTCAGCGCGAGATTGCCGGAAAAAGCGAAATTGAGCATGTCTTTCTCGGAAATGATGCCGACCAGCCGCCCGGACGCATCCACCACCGGCATGCCGCTGATCTTCTGGTCCAGCAGTACCTGGATGGCCTCCGCCAAGGTTGCTTCCGGCCCGATCGTAACGACCTTGCTGGTCATAACCTGCTTCGCCTTGGGCATGGCGCGCCTCCCCGGTATGGCGTTCATTTCGCCCTTATGATAACCCAAGCAAAGGACGATACGCAAGCCTCGGAAACCAAAATCGTTGACTTTCGCAATCCTCCGGGGATAAAGTAGCTCTGGTCTCTACGCAGCATCACCGGAGCGGTACCATGGCTTGGCTCGGCGAGTGGGTGCAGAGCGGGTTATTCCAATGGGTGGGCCTGCCCCTGCTGATTTTTTGCGCCCGCATTGTGGACGTGACCTTGGGCACGCTCCGCATCATCTTTATTGCCCGCGGCTTGAGGTACTGGGCGCCGCTCATCGGTTTCGTGGAGGTGCTGATCTGGCTCGCGGCCATCACCCAGATCATGCACAACCTCGGCAATGTCGCCACGTACCTGGCCTTTGCCGGCGGATTCGCCACTGGAACGTACGTGGGCATATGGCTGGAAAACCTCCTGGCCATGGGCCTGTCCATCATCCGCATTATCACGCCGCACCCCACGCCGGACCTGATCGCCGAGCTGAGGGAAGCAGGGTTCGGGGTGACGGTGATTAACGGGCAGGGTTTGTTTCAACCGGTCAAGATCGTTTTTTCCATCGTGAAGCGCCGCCGCATCAAGGAGATCCTGGAGATCGTCAAACGCCACGATCCCCAGGCGGTGTACACGGTGGAAGACGTGCGGTCCGTGAGCCCGTCGGCGCTTCCCCTCCTGCAGCCGGATACCGGGCGCCTGAACGCACCCCTGGGCACCTTGAAGCAGCAGGACAAGTGAACGCTCGCCTCTGTCTTTCCCCGGAGGATCACGCGTGACGGTCTGGATTTGGTTCGGATTGCCGCTGGCCGCCATCCTGCTGCTGGTCCTGGAAACACGCGTCCTGCACCCCCCGTCCCGGTCATTGTCCATCAGCCGCGCCTGGTTCTGGTCGGCGCTCTGGTTCGCCCTGGCTGTGCTTTTCAACTTCTCCATCTATCTTTTTTACACCGGGGCCGCGGATATCCAGCCGCGGCAGGCTGCCCTGGAATTTTTCACGGGGTTTCTGCTCGAAAAGTCGCTCAGCCTGGACAACATCTATCTCATTGCCTGGATCTTCGCTTCCCTGCGCATCTGCCTGGACTGCCAGCACCGCGTCTTGTTCTGGGGCCTGGTGGGCATGATCAGCCTGCGCTCGCTCGCCCTGGCCGGCGGCCTGTACCTCGTGCATAAAGTCGTCTGGATGGATTATCTCTTCGGATCGCTCCTGCTCGCCACGGCGGTCAAATTGATGGTTTCGCGGCAGTCGCGCATGGACCCGCGCCGCAACCTGGCGGTTTGGCTCAGCCGGCTCTGGTTTCCGCACACCGAGGAGCAAACCGGCGGGCGCTTCTGGCTGCGGCAGTCCGGCCGACTCGCCGCGACGCCCTTGTTCTCGGCCCTGCTGCTGATCACCACCTCCAATCTGCTCTTCGCGGCGGACGCCGTGCCGGCGATCTTCGCGGTGACCAAGGACCCCTGGATCGCCCTGACCGCCAACCTGTTCGCGCTCCTGGGCCTTCGCTCCCTCTATTTCGCCCTGGCCTCGCTCATGAGCCGGCTTCGCTTCATCCGGCTCAGCCAGGTCTTCCTGCTCCTGTTCCTGGGCGTGACCTTGCTGCTGGACCCGCTCCGGCCCCTGCGCCCGCTGACCGTGCTGGCGGTCATTGGCGCGCTGGTGCTCGCGGGACTGCTGGCGTCCATCTTCGTCCCTCCCCGGCCCGGCGCCGATCCGTCTTCCCCGCTGGCTGAAGACATCGGCCATTTGACGCAGTTGACCTATTACGGATTGCGCCGCCTCGCGATCCTGCTGATCGGGACAACGGTCCTCCTGGCCGGACTGGTCATGCTGGTCACGCCCGGCCCCGGCATCGTAATGGTGATCGCCGGGTTGGGCCTTTTAGCCACGGAGGTCGGCTGGGCGCGCGTGCTGCTCAAACGCCTGAAGCAGGAAACCGGCACCCTGGCGGAAAGATTGTCGCGCTTGATTACCGGAAAAAACACCCAGGACCGCTGAAGGTTTTTCGGGAAAAACACCGATCGGGCGGGCTTTACGCGGATGCTTCCGGACCGGATTCACCGTACCGCTTGATCATGGTCAGTTGGTTGTAGGTCGGCAGGCTTTCGTATTTCACCTGATCCATCAGCTGGTTCACCAGCAGCCCGCCCACCCCGCGCTTCGCGCCCTGCACGATTTTGGACTTGAGCGACAGGTCCTTGCGTTTGGTCACGTCGAACGGATCGCCGTAATCGCGGATCTGAATTTTAGCCTGCTTTTTTTGAAACTCCAGCCGCAGGCGTAAAATCTGCCAGGGATCGTAATCATTGCCGTGTTCGATGATGTTGAGCAGGATCTCCTCGATCGCCAGGGTCACGGAATTCGTCGTGACCTCATCCATGCCCTCTTTCTGGCAGATGCTGCTCACGGTCTGCCGGATGACCGCCAGGTAATTCACGTCCGCGTTCATCTTGATTTCAATGCCCTTGTACTGGGATTTACGGCGGCGGGCCAAGCTGCCGGGCTTGAGGGTGAACACGTGCCCCCAGTCGTCCACCCGGAATGTTTCGTCGCAGATCTCGCAGCGGTACAGATCCGGCCCCTGGACCTGAATTTCGGTCCGGCAGGTGGGACAACGGTGGACGAGGGGAAAGGACCCTTTTTTCTCACGTTCCTTGACCGTGAGGACCAGGCTGCCGGTATGATGCCCTTCCTTGACGGTCAGGGTCTGCTCGCCGGACGCCGTCACTTTAACCTTGCCCTGCCAGGCGCCTTGCAGGAATCCCAAGAGTTCGGCGGGAAAGACCATGCCCGACGACGCCTGGAGCGAGGGATTCCCCTGATAATCCATGGCCAAATTGCCCTTGGCGTCCCGCGCCTCGACGCGGAGGAGGAATTCCTCTCCGCAGTAGACTTCAGCCGCGGGGACCGTGACCACGAAACGGTGGAGTGTTTCCGTGATCTGGGGGGCGGCAGTCCAGATCGTGAGGGACTCCGCGTCCGGATAGATGTCCATCATGTCGTCCAGCCCGATGGATTCGAAAATTTTCTGGATTTTCCTGGTCACCCGGCAGGCTTTGATGTCGCCGTCCGGATGCGAGCGAAATTCCTGGATCATGCCGATAAAAACCCCCACACCAGCCGAACTGACATAATCGGTTGCGGCCAAATCCACGAGGACGCGGGTATGCCCTCCGGCCAAGAGCGCCGCCAGCTCCTGCTCGAAGCGCGGAGCGGTTTCGGAATCAATGGAACCGTTCGCCGTAAGGATCAGCACGCCTTCAATGTGGGGGCTGGGGTGACGGCTTAATTCGAGCAGTGAACCCATCACGATCCCTCTCTTTCCGAACCGATGTCGCGAAATCCGCCCGCGCCCGGGTCAACGTCCCGTGCGAAGCCCTTGGCGCAGGCGGTTGCTGAGTTTGCTGACCGTACGCTTATCGCCCAGCGCCTGGGCGATTTCCAGCTGGTTGCTCTCCACCCACGCGGGTAAATTTTCCACCAGGAGTTTTCCGACCATTTCGACGGATGCAGGGCCGGCCAGATAGGCTCCGATACTGGGTGCATGCACGGCAAAAAAATCGGCCGGTGCTTCCGTCACCTGATCCCCGGCCGGCACCGTCTGGCGCCAATGCGCTTCACACTGTTCCTGCTCGGCGCCAAAAATCTGGCGTTCGACCTTGGCCAGGAAATCCTGGGCTTCATCGCCCCGCAGATAGGGATACCGCTGAAGGTAATCCACGACCAGCCGCAGTTGGAAAACGCGCAAGGCAATTTCCGCCTCCCCGCCCAGCCTCGGATGCTCCAACGGGATTCTGACCCCTGTCTGCCGGTTCTGGCGGTTGAAGCGCCGGATACCGTCCACCCAGGCCGCGAACCATTCTTGCCTCAGCTGTGCGAGCCCCAAACTAAGATCCTCGGGAATGGACCGCGCTTCGCCCGGACCGCGGTTGGCGCGGGCTAGAGGCACAGGCGGCTGCACCGCGCGCACGTTCGGACGCGGTGCTGGCGCGGCTTCGCGTGCCGGTGGTGTTTCCTCGCGCGCAACTGGCGCTTCCTCGCGCGCAACCGATGTTTCCTCGCGCGCAACCGGAGCTTCCTCGCGCGCTTCCTCCACCTCTACCGGTGCCACCCAAGCCGGCGCCTCTTGCCGGGTAGCGGACCCTTCCATTACCGGGGAACTCAGGAGCGTGCCTTCCGCAGGGGCGGCAAATTCCGGTTGTGCGGCCGGGGACGCGGCAGGTTCTTCAGGCTCCCATTGGGGAGGGGACGGTGAGGAAACTTCAGGCGCGGCGGTCTCGGCCGCCTCTGATGGCCCGGCCGCGGATTCCGCAGGCTGGACAGCCTCGGAGCGGGATTCACCTGGCTTCTCCGCGTCCATTTCAGGCGTTGGTTCCGCGGCGGATTCCGGCGCAGACTCAGACACGGCCGCAATCGCCGGTTCAGGTCCGGGTTGAGGAGCAAACTCGGCCACCGGTTTGGCTTCGGACGCATCGGGAAGTTCCAGAGCTTCCTCCGCTTTTTCCGCCGGCGCGGCGACAAGCGTGACTGCTGTTTCGGCCGCGGCCGGCGTCTCGGCCGGCGCGGGTTCGGAAATTTCCGGAGGGACAGGCGCCGGCGCCTGGTCAGGAGCCTCGGCCGGGCGGACGGCCGTTTCCGCGGGCAGGGGCTGCGCGGGTTCAACTGTCTGGGGCGCGGGTTCAACTGTCTGGGGCGCAGGTTTGGACTGCAGGATTTTGGGCAGCTCGGGTTTGGGCGGTTCGATTGGCGCCAGCGGCGCTTTAACGGCAGGGGACGCGGCCGCCGCAACGGCCGTTTTGGCTCCCGCGGGTTTATTCAGGGAGATGGCGATCAGGACCAGGGCGACCACGGTCAGGACGGCGATAAAAATAAAAGCTGTGCTGAATGAGACGATCTGCAGCCCCATCATGACCAGAAAAACACCGATGACCAGGAAAAGCGCGAGAATGATGTTTCCGGGTTTCACGCCGCAGCTCCTTCTTGCTGCACAGCCAGGGTGTTTCCCCCGGCCGCGGCTGGTTCCGAGATTTTAATCCTAGCACATTTTTGAAAATCCGCAAAGTATTGGATTTTTTACCGTCGGGAAGCAAGCTGAAAAGTGCTAAAATTAATCCGACCGGCCCTTGCCCGGCTAAGGAGTCAAACGGCATGAAACGGATCAGACCCGCCGTCTTGTCAACGCCCGCGGGACGGAAATCGTCACCAGCCAAAAAAATCAAACTCATTTTCAACCCCCAGTCCGGTTCCGGCCCGATGCGCGCGGAAAACCAAACCCTGACCCAGGCTAAAATCCAGTCCCCCCAGGTTTATCTGCGGCGGATCCTCGGCGCCTTGCGCGCCCAGGGGTTGAACACCGAAGTCTTGCTAACGCTCTCCCCCAGCGCGGCGACAGCCGCGGCCCGCCACTGCGCGAAATCCGGCTACGATCTGGTCATCGCGGTGGGCGGCGACGGAACCATCAATGCCGTGATCAACGGCCTGGCCGGTTCCCGGACCGCGCTGGGCGTCATCCCGGCCGGGACCGTCAACCTGTTCAGCCTGCAAATGAACATCCCGCTGGACCTGGATGAAGCGTGCCGCCGTTTGGCTCGGGGGCGGCGGATCACCATTGACCTGGGGCGGGTGAACGGGCACTACTTCACCTGCATGGCGGGCGTGGGCTTCGACGCGTTCGTCATCAAAACCACCGACTGGAGGCTGAAGCGGCTGACCGGCGCGTTCGCCTATCTGGTGGCGGGAATCGCCGCGTTTTTCCTGTACCCTTTCCGGCAAGTGTGGGTCCGCATTGACGGTCAGCCTGAACCCCTCCGCGGGTACCTGGTCATCGCCGGCAACGTCAAATACTACGGGGGCAACATGGTTCTGCTGCCGCGCGCGGACCTGCAGGACGGCAAATTGGACGTGTGCATTTTCAAGCGCCGGAGCTTTCTGAACTTTCTCGGCTACCTCTGGGGGCTGCAGCAGGGCGCACTGGATAAATTCCTGGATGTCGCTTATCTGCAGTGCCGCCGCGTCACCGTGCTCAACCGGCGCCAGCACTTGCAGCTGGACGGTGAATACATCGGACATCTGCCGGTGGATATCGAAGTGGTGCCCCAAGGCCTGCGTGTGGTAGTATAGGAACAGGCGGACGGATCCGCCCCTGAAGGGAGCCTGACACCATGGATGACCGGAAGATTTTAAAAGGCGAAATGGTGGTGGAAGCCCGCAGATATCCGCGCATCCCCCTCAAGATGAAGATCAAATACCGCATCCTGATCCACGGTCAGAAGGCCCGGTTTGAGTTCAGCCACAGCCTGGCGGACGATTTGGGAGCCAAGGGGCTGGCCATGAGCAGCCAATATCCGCTGGAAAGCGGCCAGCTTCTCACGTTGACCCTTTTTCTGCCTCCGCAATCCAAACGCCGGGAACTCGTGGACGCCAGTGTGTTCAAGGAAGAGGAGTGCGACCAGATCAGCGTGCTGGCCCGCGTGGCCTGGTCCAAACCCCGCGACAAGGGACGACACGCGGTGGGCGTCGAGTTTCTGGACCTCGAACCGTCGGACCGCAAGACTCTGAAACGCTTTCTGGTGGATTTCGAACTGGACGATATGAACTCGCCCCTGTATATCTAACAGGCTGCTGAGCGGGCGGCCCTTCACTTTTCCCGGGGACGCTTGGCCTCCAGCTCGGCCAGTAAGTCCGCGGCCAGATCGCGGTCCAAAGCCTTGAGCCGCTCGGCGTCCGCTTGAACCAGGTCCCACTGCTTGGCCTGCAGATGCGCCAATCCCAAACCGTAATGCGCTTCCGCCAAATTCGGATCCAGCGCCACCGCGGTGTCCCAGGCCTGCTGGGCGGCCTTGCGCTCTTTCTGCTCGAATTTGACGTATCCCAGCTCATTCCAGGTTTTCGCGTTCTTGGGTTCCGCCTTGGTGGCGGCCGTAAAAGCGGCCGCCGCCTGCTCCCACTGTCCCTGCTTGCGGTACGCGTTGCCCAACGCGTAATGCGCCTCGCCGTCGCGCTTGCCCAGTTCCACCGCCTTTCGCAAGGCCGACACCGCGGTCCGGTATTGGCCCTGGTAATAGCGCCCCAGTCCAAGCTGATAATGCGCCGCAGCCAGGCGGGAATCGTTCTGAATCGCGGTCTCCAGCGATTTGACCGCCTCCGCAACTTTCTGTTCCTGCAGCTGGATCGTGCCCAAACCCAGATGCGCCTTGGCGTGGCGGGGGTCAATCTCCGCCGCCCGCTGAAACGCGGTTCTCGCCTGTTCCAGCCGTTTGAGGCCGTACTGTACGGCGCCCAGGGAATAGTGGGCCGCGGCGAAATCCGGTTTCAGCTCCGTGGCCCGTTTCAGGGCGTTCACCGCGTCCAGCGGTTTTCCTTCCCTGGCCAGCGCTTTTCCCAGCTCATACTGGAGGCCGGCTTGATCCGGCGCGGTTGCCGCTTCCTGGCGCCATTCCGCGGCGGACTTGGGTGTTTTTGACGCCTTGCTTTGGGCCGCCCATCCCGCGGCCGCCGCGCCCATCATCGCGAACCACCCGAGCCCCAGCACAAGCAGCGTACGACGATCTGCGAATCTCATGTCCCTCTCCTGTGGAGTGATCCCCCGGACTAAAGTTCCCCGCAAGGGGGACCAAAGGCCGGGGCTCCCTCCCTCCGCAAAAAATCCCGCACATCCTCCCGAAGGTCCTGCGGAGAGATTGAAAATCATCTGCGCCCAACGGCCGCCGTGAGGATTTTACCCTTAACGCGCCGGCCTGCCAAATTGTTTTTCGGGCTGTCTTACGCGAGGTGATCGAGAAGAATTTTGACCCCGATGCCGATTAACAGGAGCCCGCCTAAAATTTCCATGCGTTCGCCGAACGTCAGGCCCACGCGGCAGCCGAGGAGCAAGCCCGCCAGCGTCATGAGGAAGGCCGCCGCGCCGATCAGCAGCGCCGGCCCCCAGATGGCGAGGTTCAGCAGTGAAAAACCGAACCCCACGGCCAGCGCGTCAATGCTGGTGGCCACGGCCAGCGTGAAAAGCACCCACCCGCGCGTCGGGTCCTCGGCTTTCCATCCGGCCTGGCCAGGATGCAATCCTCCCCAAACCATGCGCCCGCCGACGAACAGAAGAAGGCCGAACGCCACCCAGTGGTCCAGGGCCCGCAGGACGCCGGTCAGCGTCTGTCCGCCCAGCCAGCCTAGGACCGGCATGGCGAACTGGAAGCCCCCGAAGGCCAGGGCCATGCGGCCGGCCTGGCGCCAGGTCACCCGGCACAGTTTGACGCCGGCGGCCACGGCCACGGCGAAGGCGTCCATCCCCAACCCGACCGCGATGACGAGCAGCGTCCACTTGGTCATGCGCGCATCCCCTAGTCGAAACGGATATACCCGCGATGGCGGCGGGGCCAGTAATCCGAAGTCCGCGGGCGCCGGTCGCGCCTTTGCAGGACCAGCACCAATCCGATCCCCGCGAGGAATCCACCGATATGCGCCCACCAGGCCACGCCGCTTTGCCCGGTCATGCCGGTGGCCATCAGGCCCATGAGATACTGCTGAACAAACCAGAACGCCAGAAAAAAGAAAGCCGGCAGCTGGATGAACTCCAGGAAGATGATCACCGGCACCAGGGTCAGGATCCGGGCCGTGGGATAGAGAATGAAATAAGCTCCCAGCACCCCGGCAATCGCGCCGGAAGCGCCGATCGTTGGAATGGGCTGGCCCGGGTGGTTCCAGGCCTGGGCCAGACCAGCCGCCACACCGCACGCCAGGTAGAAAAACAGAAAGCGGCCGTGTCCCAGGCGGTCTTCCACGTTGTCCCCGAAAATCCAGAGGTACCAGAGATTGCTGAGCAGATGCAGCCAGCCGCCGTGCAAAAACTGGGAGGTCAGCAGACTGGGCCCGACCTGCGCCAGCCCCTCGGTCCATAACCGGACCGGAATGAACCCGTACTGATAGAGGAAAGGCTCCGCCGCCGAACCCAGGTTGCGCGTCAGCAAAAAAGCCGCGGCGTTGACCGCGATCAGTCCATAGGTGACGAACGGAACGGTCTGCGAGGGAACATTGTCCCGCAAGGGAATCATGAGGGGTGGAGATTCCTTCCTGAACTCACCGGCGATCCGGGTTCAACGGGTGGAAAACAGGGGGAGTTGACTTTCCCAATCCCCCTTGCCGGCCACGTAATCCACGCGGAACCGCGCGCGCTCCCCGGGATTGAGCAGGTCTTCCTTGGAAATGATTTCCATGGTGAAAAAGACCTTGCCCTGCCACACGCCGATCTTTTCGACCCGCCGCGCGTCGAACTGCTGCAGGAAATACTCGTCCGATTCACTGTCCCAGGCCAAGCACCAGTTCTGGGCGGGAAGATAATGTTCTTTGGTGAGGCTGCCGGTAAAAGGAACATTGACGGTCCCGTTGGCCTGGGGCACCTGGATCCGCACGGACCGCCGCGCCTCGGCGTGGGGGCCGGGAGCCAAGTCCGGGTGGTTGTGCCAGCGGTATTTCACCGGCTTCGGCCCCTGGTTGTGCACCTCATAAACCGCTTCCAGGCGCTGCGCGTCCTCGCGAAGGCGCAACTGCCGCTTCAGCACCAGCCCGTTGGAAACCCGCACGCTTTGCTCCAGCCCTTTGCCGGACCCTGATTCAGTGATCTTGCCCGGCCAGCGGTTGTTCCACACTTCTCCCGGCCAGTTGAGGGGAAACGTGTCGTTGATGCCCCCGTATTCGATCCACTGGCTCGATTCCGCGGCCGTCTGCACGGCGGCCGACGCGTCGTAATACAGCTGATTGCCGCCGCCGTTGGCCCGCAGGAACATGCCGGTGATGCGCCCGCCGCGGACCGCGCTCACGTGCACCTCCACCTTGCGGTTGCCCAGCACGTAATCCGTTTCCCCATCGTCATCCAAATCGCCCTGCAGAACCGCCACCTCCCCGCCCCGCAAGGCCTGGACCGGTTCCCGGACCTTGACCGGTCCATGTTCCCGGCTCTGGACCACGGCGGTCAGCGTGCCGGCCTGGGTGGTGGTGGGTTTGACCCAAAAGACGGCTTCTCCGGGTTTGCCCGGCGTCAGGACATAGTCGGCCTCGGCCGGGCGCGCCTGCCAGCCTCCGGGAAGCGCCAACTGGACCTTGCCGCTGTCCTCCTCGAGGCCGGAAAGCCTGACCCGCACCTCGGTTTCTTCGCCCAACATGAACAGGTTGCGCGGCCCCAGGTCCACGTTGAAGTAGGGCGTGATCACCTCGACGACCGCGACCCGCGACCGGATAAATTGTTTGCTCGCGTACAGCTGGGCCTCCAGCAGGGTTTTTACATTGCCCGCCTCTTCCGGGACTTGCAGGCGGAACGGAAGCTTGGTCCCCTGACGGGGATTCAAGTCCACGGGCATGGTGCTCCGGTTGAACCACTCGTTGGGCAAGCCGCGGTCGCTGTCCAGCTTGATGCGCCCGCGCACGGGCTTGGGGGTGAGATTCTTGATCTCGACCCAGAAATATTTGGACTCGCCCGCGCGAATTTTTATTTTTTCCGGTTCAAGTTTCACCCCAATGGACGGCAGGACCGGCACCTTGGCCCGCTCCGCCTCCAGCCGTTGGTTTGCCTGGGCGGCCAAGGCATCCGCCTGGCGCGCCTGGCCCGCGGCCAGCAGCGCGGCGGCTTCCGCCAGGTCCTGCCGCGTCCGTTCCAGCACGGCCGGGTCCGCTTCGGCGGTCCGGGACAACTCGCGCAGTTCCTGTTTGGCGTCGTAAATTTTTTTCGGCACCCGCAACGCCGGGTAATCCGGCTTTTTTCCCCGGAACGCGGCGGCGAAATCCGCCGTTATTTCCAGGTACTGGTAGGCGTACTCCCGCGCCGGCTCGATCGCGGTTCCGTTCGCAAAATCGTTCCAGGTGGCGATTTGAATCCAGCGGGGTTTGTGCGTGAGGGTCTCGCGCCAGGTGTTTTGATACATCTCCCCGTTTTTACGGGAAATCACCGTGCGGCCTTCGCCCTGGCCTCCGGACGTGCCGTAATTGTCGAATCCCGGGCAGGCCAGGCCGCTGACAAACTTAATTTTCCCGGCCGCCAGCAGTTCCGCAGCCTCGGTGTAAAAGCGGTCCAGCTGCTTGCAGCTGTTCGCCACCCAGGGGTAGAGACTATCGGCTACTTCGGCGTAATGGGTGTCGGCCAGGCCCCGGTTCCAGTGCCAATGCACGTTGGAAATAAACACCGGCCGGGTCGGCCGCACACCGGACAGAATGCGCCGCCATTCCGCCACTGTGAAGGCTCCGGCCTGAGGATCATCCTCGGCGGAAAGATTCCAGTTGTAATTGGTCAGAACCGGGCGGCCGTCCATTTTGAAATACGCCGCGTCCTGCCCATAGAGGCCGCACGCCCGGCTGACCGTCTCGCGCGCCAGCGCCACGCTGGCTTCGCGCTGATCGAGGCGCTGATAAGGCGGAAACATGCTGCTGTCTTGGAAATTCAAACAGACCCGGAACCCCAGGCGCCCGGCCAGCGCGAGCAGTTTTTTGAACGCTTGGTCTTCGTACCGGGCCTGGCCGAATTCATTCTGGAAGCCGTACCAGTCAACCACGAACCCATCCAGCCCCGCGGTCTTGGCCAGCAAAATATGATACTCCAGGGCGTCTTCGTCGGTCGAATCATAGGGGCCGATGAGCGGATAATGGACCGCCGCGATATCACGCCGTCCGTCCGGATGGATGCGGTCCGGGTTATGGCGAAGCGGCGCCTGCTCCCGGGACCAGTAACGCCAGCGGTTGCTGCGGGCAGGGGTCTCGTACCAGGCCACGTAATGGGCCAGGAGGGCCGGCGGTTCTGCGCCGGGTTGAAAAGCCACCGCGCCGGGGCCTGCGTCAACATAAGCCTTCTGGCATCCTGCCGCGCCCAATGCGGCAATCAGCACGCAAACGGCCATTACTCTGTTCATCTTCAGGCCTCCCCTCCGTTGAGCCCCCGGTCAAGTCGGGTTTTAAGCGTTGCCAGAAAAACTGCCCACATTGTAACCATTTTCAGGAAAAATGCCAGTTTATAATCCCAGGAGGAGCGCCCAGGCTAGGGCAGGAGTTGTTCCAGCTTGAGCGGCTGGACGAAAGGCTTCAGGACGCGTTCCGCCTCTGCAAAATCGCCCGCTTGGATCGCCGCGCTTGCGGCTTTGGCCGCGTCCAGGGCTTTCTGCTGTCTGCTGGTCTTGCGTAAAACGTAAATCCAGGCAGGCACGCGCAGATTGCCGGTTAAGGCTTCGGTCCGGCGCCAGCGGGCGGACCACTCCCGCGTCAGTTCCACATACTGGTAACCGTATTCCCGGCTGGGTTCGATGGCCGTGCCTTCGGCCCAGTCGTTCCAGGTGGCGACCTGGACCAGCGGATAGTCCGACGCCGCCATGCGCTGCCAGTGGTACGCGTACACCCGGCCGTCGTAGCGCGGGATAATGCGGCAGCCCCCGCCCCACCCGTAACAGCCTGTATCCTCGAACCCCGGCCATACGCCGCCGATCACCAGCTGGTAATGGCCGTTGGCCAGGTTGAAATACAGTTCCTCGTGCCGGCTCTCCCAGAGCTTCACTTCCTGGTCGTAGTCGTTGAACACGCGGCACTCTTGTCCAGCCGGAGGCGGGCCGACCACATGCGGCCACTCGTAATAACCGTCCAGGGAACCCCGGTATTCGGGGCTGAACCACTGCGCCAGCAGGACCGGCCGCTGGCGCTCCTCGAAGGTTTCCATCCAGTAGCCGATCTCCGGAGGCGAGAAACGGCTCTCGCCGCGGCCCGGGACCTGCTGGCTGTAGCTGAACAGCAGAACCAGGGGACGGCCCGCCACCGTGAACTGGACGTCCCGGAACTGGTTCAACCACTGGTCCAGATCGGCGAAGGCGGCCCATACGGTTTCGGTGCGGGTTTTGTGCCGGTCGTTCCACAGCCAGTGTGCCTTGTCCTCGAACAGCAACACCGCCTTGAGACCGTAGGCCTTGAGGACGCGGAAATAATTTTCCATCACCCGGCGCTGTAAAATCTTCAATTTCGGATGGGTCGTGTTCGGGTCCTCGTTGAAGCTCAGGGTAAAGACCGCGCCATCCACCCCGGTCATCTTCAGCAACTGGCAGTGATACTCCGCGACCGCCGGATCGGTCATGTCATAAACCCCGATCAGGGGATAGAGGCAGGAAGCAATATCCCGGCGCTGGCTGGGGCCGATCTGATCCGCATGGTGCTGCACTTGGGCATTGCTGTAGTTCCATCCCTTCCAGACGCCGGTCCGGTCGGGCGTGGCGTAATCCACCATGAAATTCACGAAGAGCGTTTTTTCCGCCTCGGCCATGAGCCCGGCCATGGTCCGGGAAACACCGAGCAACTGGGTTGCGGCTGCACACGCAAGCGATAATAGAAAAACCACGCGACGCGCCATGTGGATTAGATCCTGATCCCGCCGGGATGCGCACCCCTTTACCCTGGGCGCCGGGTCATTGTGGCATAAACCCAAAGACTTGTGCAAACATTATCCTGTCCCGCGCCACGCCGGACAACTTCCCCCTGCGCTCCCTGGGGCGCTATGCTAAAATGGCTCGGAAATATTCTCCCAGCCCGGACCGGGGAGGTACACATACATCAAACCTCTGAAGCTGGCCGCCACGGCTGTTTACGCTTTGAGTCTGATCGTGTGGTTCTCCCTGAATCCCGGGTCTTCTCCCTGGTGGGCCTGGGTGCCGGGATTGGTGCTGGCCTGGTGGGGCCAGCGTTCGCCTTCCCTGCTCTTCGAAATTTCGGTCCTGCCCCTGCTGGCGTGGATCCTCTCCGCCTGGGCCCTGCCGCAGCCAGAGCTGCTTTTCCTGCCCCTGTTCGTTTTCCTGCTGATCCAGGCCGCCTGGCCCCTCGGACCCGCCGGGTTCTGTGCCGCCTGGCCTGTCCTGCTCCTTTGCCTGGGATGGGGGATGGTGCGGGTGGGCCGTCAGCCGGACTTGGTGGGCGCCGTCATGCTGGCTGGTTCGGCGGCCACCTGCCTGGCGTTCGCTCTCGACGCCCGGCCGAGAAAAAAGCCGGGACCGCCCGCCACCGTGGACCTGCTGCTGTGTTCGTATTCCGGGAACACGGCTCATTATGCCGGAGCTTTTCAAGCCGGCGTTGAGTCCGCCGGGGCCCGGGTGCGCCTGCACCGCCTGCACTATCTCGATGATCCGGACCCGGTCCTCACGGCGGATGCAGTGGCCATTGCGTTCCCGGCTGTCGGCTGGAAACCTCCCTGGCCGGTGATGGGTTATCTGTGGCGCCGCCTGCCCCGCGGACACGGCCGTCCGGCCTTCATCCTATACTCCTCGGCCGGCGGGCCGGAGAACGCGGGCTTCATGGCCTGGCTGCCGCTGGTGCTCAAAGGCTACCGCGTCAACGGCCGCGTGTGGGGCACCTATCCGGTCAATATCCCCACCTTCCGCCTGGGGCTCTCCTCGTGGTGGAAGCGGCTGGATGCTTTGGTCCCGGTCCGGTCCGATCTCGAGGCGGCGCGGCAGGCCGGGCTGGACTGGATCCAGGGCAGCCCCGCGGGCTGGCCCACCCTGTGCTGGCCGACCCCCCTGGCCCTGGCGGGCCTGCTGCTGGACAACCCCTGGCTCGACCGTGCCCTCTGCCGCAATTGGGTGCGGCGCCGGCGTTGCACGCGCTGCGGGCAATGCATCGCCCATTGCCCCACCGGGCGGCTGTACTGGTCCCACGGATACCCCCGGGCCCGGGGCACCTGCGTCCTGTGCTTCCTGTGCGTCAACAACTGCCCGGCAAAAGCGATGCAGTTGGCGGGATTGACGGAATACGGCCAGGTCTACCGGCCCAAAGTGGCGCCCCCGCGGCGCGCGCATCTTTCCTGATCCCGGAGGCATCCCATGCTGGTCACCTGCGTTACCGTGCACGTCGTTCCCGAGCGCGTGGAGGATTTCATCCGGGAGACCCTGGCGAATCACCACGGGTCCAGGCTGGAGCCGGGCAACCTGCGGTTCGATCTCCTGCAGTGCTCCACCGACCCCACCCGGTTCTTCCTCTATGAAGCCTACGCATCCGAAGCCGAAGCCGCGGCCCACAAACAAACCCCGCACTATCTCCGCTGGAAAGAAGCTGTCGCCGGGTGGATGGCCAGGCCGAGGGAAGGTGTTCCGCACCGCGTCCTCGCGCCGGAGGATCCCGCGCAATGGTAATCCCTCCGTTCACCCTCGGACGCACCCCGAAGGTCCTGTTCGGCGCCGGCGTGCGCCGCCAGCTTCCCATAGAAATGGCCCGGTTCGGCCGCGCGGCCCTGGTGGTCACCGGCGCCTCCTCGCTCCGGCGCGCGGCCGCCTGGCCCGAGTGGCAGCGGAACTGGAAGGAAGCCGGCCTGAGCGTTCAGGAACTCATGGTCAGCGCCGAACCAGCGGTTGACGCGGTGGACGAGGCCGTGCGCCGTCTGGCAAACACCGGGCTGGAACTCGTGGTCGCTATTGGCGGCGGCAGCGTCCTGGACGCGGGCAAAGCCATCTCCGCCATGCTGCCGCTGAAAGAATCCGTCCTGCCCTATCTGGAAGGCGCGGGCCAGACCCGTGAACATCCCGGCGTCAAACTCCCCTTCATCGCGGTTCCCACGACCGCGGGCACAGGCACCGAGGCCACCAAGAACGCCTCCCTGCGCCGCCGCGGTCCCGAGGGATTTAAAAATTCCCTGCGGCATGACGCGCTGGTGCCGGACGTGGCGCTGGTGGATCCGGAACTGACAGTTACCTGCCCGCCGGCCCTCACGGCCGCCTGCGGACTGGATGCCCTGGCCCAGCTCCTGGAGTCCTACCTCTCCCCGCGGGCCACGCCGCTGACCGACGCGCTGGCCGAAAGCGGGCTGGCCGCTGTGCGCGGCCATCTGCTGGCCGCGTACCGCGAAGGGCGCAACCTGGCGGCCCGGACCGGCATGGCCTATGCCGCGCTCCTCTCCGGGATAACGCTGGCCAACGCCGGTTTGGGCATTGTGCATTCCCTGTCCTCGGTCATCGGCGGCCGGTTCGAGATCCCGCACGGCGTCATCTGCGGCGCCCTGCTGGCACCGGGCATGCGCCGCAACCTGGACAGTCTCCGCGGCCTCGGCGCCGAAGGGCTGCCCGCGCTCCGCAAGCACGCGGCCGCGGGCGCTTTGCTTTCCGGCCAGGCTGCGGGGTCATGGGAACAGGGCTGCGAGGCTTTGGTCGGCCAGCTCGAGAAGTGGGCGCGCGACCTCGAAATTCCGCGGCTCGGCGCCTATGGCCTGACTGCGGCTGAGGCGCAGCGGATCGCGGCCAAAACCCCCAACCGGAATAACCCGGTCACCTTGAACGCCGCGGAGATCGAAGCCGTCCTGGCCCATGCCCTCTGAACGGTTCAAGCCAAAAGCCAATAAAAACGCGATTGCACTTGGTGAACGGGAAAATATTTGCTAGATTATTAAGACCAGGATTTACTTCTTCAAGGAGGACGCGCCATGAGCAAAGACGCTGATTATGCCATCCGGGCCGACATCTCCAAAAACCGGCTGTATATTACCTTGAAGGGGTTCTTTCCCGAAGACCTGACCGGAGAAGTTGCGGACAAAACGGTGGCCGAAGCCACCAAGCTCAAACCCGGCTTCGTCATCATCAACGACATTTCCCAGACCAAGCCGACCACCGGACGCGGAGCGGAACAGATCACGCGGGTCCAGGAATTCCTGCGCCAGCGCGGAGCCAAGCGCGTGATCCGCATCGTGGATCCCAAAAACGTTCTGGCGCGGGTACAGTTCGAGCGCACCAGCAAGGATGCGGGCTACGACATCCCGGTGGATGTGGTCGGCTCCCTGGAAGAAGCCCACCGCCTGTTAGGAGATAAATAACCCGCCGGACAGAGCGCCCTGCCAGCTGGCAGGCGCTCCATCCGGCGTTATGTCCACAGAAGGCTGATTCTGCCTTCTGACCCGTGATTGCGGGCCACCCTGCGGCCCTTAATTGATGCTGATCTGCTTGACCTTGGCCTGTTCGGACTTGGGAACCGTCACCAGCAGGACACCATCCCGGTATTCAGCCTTGATCTTGTCTGCGGCCACCTGGCCGGGCAGCGCAAAACTGCGGGTGAAAGAACCGTAGAACCGCTCGCTGCTGCGCTGCTCGTCTTCCGCCAGCTCTTTCTCGTAGCGCTTCTCGCCTTGAATCGTGAGCACATCATCCGCGAGGTCTATCTTGAGGTCCTCTTTCTTCACCCCGGGCAGCTCCAGGTAAATCGTGTAGCCTTCCTTGGTTTCCCTGATCTCCGATGCCGGCGACCAGGTTCCGCGCAGCTGCGCATCCAGCCAGTTGTCCCAATTATTCTGCCAGTTGAACATTTTTAACGGTTGCCACTTGATGAGGGTCATGATGGTTTGCTCCTTTCAATGTTATTTGCCTATAGGTAATGCAGGTTTGATGCCAAAAACCGGGCTGTTGCAGAGAGATTTTTTATACGATTTTTAAAGGCTTTTTAAGCAGAAGGATAAAAAGGACCCTGGGCCGGGTGTGACAGCCGTTTGAAAAACGAACAGATGACTGCTCCAAGATGGAACGCCAGGAAGCAACAGGCGCTTAAGCTTTTCTCGGTAACAGTGCTTTGTCCTTGGCCCCTGAACCGCATTTGCATCCGCAATCGCAGGTGGGTTCCGATCGGTACAGCCAGCCGGTCAAAACGGCGTTCGCGCAGCCGACGCCGGAACGCACGGTCAGCGCGCCGGTCGGACAATTCCGGGCGCAGGCGCCGCATTCCATGCAGGCATCCAGATCCTGGATCTCCACCCGCCTGTCCGCCCGCCGCAGCACTGCGTGCGGGCATACCTGCAGGCAGGCGCCGCAGCCGTTGCACAGCTCGGCCGCGAGGCGGAGCGAGGAAACATTTTTAAGATAGCGCGGCGTTTTCATGGCAGCCGGTAGATCAGCAGCATGGCCAGGCTAGCCGCGGCGGAAAGGATCTGCAGCGGCACGGCCACGCGCATCTCTTTCTGAACTCCGGACAGCGAGGTGTAGGTTGAGCTGCCCGTGAAATTCATGGCGGTAAATGAGGCCGTGGCCAAAACCAGCAATCCCCAGGCTCCGGCCACCCCAGGGGTCCAAATCAGGGCGGAACGGGCCAGCGCCCAAAAGCCCGCAAACATTACAACCCCGGCGGTCATTCCCTTGATGGAAAATGCCCTGCCCGGAAGCCAGGGCAGAAAAAGCGGCGTCAGGACAGACCCCGCAAATAGGCCGAGCGCTAAAAAAAAACCGGCGGTCAGGGCGCCAACCACTGCGTGCGCCCATGAATAGGCCAGCGGAAACCACCCGGATGCGATCCCGAAAATCACGGCGATCAGCGCTAAAAGTTTAAGATGTCCCAAAACCTCCACGGGGATCAATGCCAGGCGGTCTTGCCAGGAGAAAAACACCCGGCGCATCTGCGGCGTGGCTTTGAACCCCGCGGCCATGAACGCCGGTAGATCCTCGGCCCGCACCGGGCCGAACACCACCTCGAAACCGCATCCCTCCTTGACCTCCTGGGCTGACAGCCCCGGAGCGCCGAGCTGCGGAGCCACCAGGCGGCGGTGGCGGACGACTCCCGCCAGTCCCGCAGTCTTGACTTGCCGGATGACCTCCTGAGCGCCGAATGTTCCCTTTCCGGCCGCGCACCAGACATTGATGCCCCGCGTATCCAGGACCAAGACCCAGGCCTTCAGGCGGGTCAAATGTTTACGGAGCAGATCCAGGCTGAGCTTGTAATTGCTGGACAACAGCACCACGGAATCCGCATCCGGCGCGTTGACCGCGTACAATCCGGGCTGCACGCGGTAGTTCCCGCGGCCCCAATTCCAGCGCACGCTGACCGCCCCCCAGTAATCGCGCCAGGTCAACTTGGTGCCGAGCGGCTGGATGCCCATTCCCGTCCGGGACGGGCCCAAAGTGGAAGCCTGGCTGGATGGTTCAGCGGATTGTGGGGGCATGGGAATAGTCCCTTCCCGGCGGGTGACTTTCGTCCTGCCGGCGTTTGAACGGCGCCGGCATTCAATCGTATTCATGAATCCAGACCCTGTCAATGTTTTTCAGCGGGGCAGGCCGCCCGTGTTCATAGACCGGATTTTTTGCTGATCATTAAAAAACCGGGACGGCCCTAAGACCGCCCCGGTCGGATCTGCCGTGCGGACTGGGATCTCCGCGGCCGCTAGACCGAGGAATTGAACCACCGCAGCCAAGCGGGCCGTTCAAACCACTGCCTGACCTGTGGGCGCACGACGTAATCCGAATCCTGGAGCACGTCGAGAACAGCCCCTAAAACGCCCCGATGGCCTGGTTGGAGGAATTGGGCAGGCACGGCCAACGCGCCATAGGGACGCTCAAAGGCCGGGTCCGCGATCTCCACCCCGTTCTGACCCGAGATAATACCCACCAGCTCGCTGAACAACCTTACGTTATACTGATGGTCACCGGGGTAAATTACCTTCACTGCTTGCAGGTGCCGGATGACCGCCATGATCAGCTCGCGTTCGCGGTCTTGCCGCTCGCTCGGGCCCGAGACCACCCATCGAACGGCCAATTCCCTGAACCCTTCCCTGCTCTTCATGCTTTTGGCCGGCTGAAGACCCTCTCGGGTCAGCAGATGAATGCGGTCAAGCAGCGTTTGCAGGTCCTGGAGCTGGCGCTGAAACGCCGCCCCGGTGTTCAGGTGGATATCTTTCATCCCGGAGCCTGTCACGATGTTCCGTGTGCCCGGAACTACTCCTCCCTGGACTCCCCCCTGAACCAGCTCGAACGCTTTCCCGTTCACTGCCAAACCCAAGAACAACCCGGCCAAAAACACTGGGATGAAATAACGTTGTCGCATGTTCTATCACCTCTCCTTTCCCAAGGCTTTTGGTCGCTTCACCTCCCAAAGTAAAACCCCTCCAACCCTGGTAGTATTCATTCCTGGTAGCGGAATGGACACCACCAAGCCAGCAAGGTTTCAGCGCCAGCGCTGTTTCGAAGGGACCAGTGCGGGAAAGCAGGGAGAATTGAATATTTTCCGGGTTAATGTTAGATTATGGTTAAATCCAATTGCGCAGGTGAACCGTATGAATCAGGTCAAAGGGACTGGTCTGCTGATTATTAAAAAACTCATCCATGACCGGGGACCAACAACCGAGAAAAAATTCCTGGATAGTCTGTCCGCCCAGGACCGGGCGGCCTGGGATACGAACAAGATCCTGGCCATTTCCTGGAATCCCCTGCCGCTCAAGCCCGAAGGATCGGGTCTGTACGAAGCCGCGCTGGTCCTGTTCCCGGGAGAACCCAACCATGCTCTCCGGGAACTGGGCCGGCTCATGGCCAAGGAGGGTCTGCCCCGCTTCTATCAAATTTTCATCCGTATTCCCACCGTGCAATTCGTGTGGAAACGCGTGGCCGTCCTCTGGCGGAGTTTTTACGACACCGGCGATGCCTCGATGGAAGACCCCGGCCCCAATCGCGCCACGTTTGTCCTGCGCAATTACCCGGAATATCCGCCCTACATGCGGGAATATCTCAGCGGCTATTTCCATGGCATGGCAGACCTGCTCGGATTGAAAGGGATGGCCGTGCACAGGGACGAAAGTGACCCGCGTGCCTGGAAATGGCGCCTGCAGTGGAGCTGAACCGCTTACCCCACCAATAAAGCACGCACGCGGTCTTCAGGCAGGGCCGGCGGCAGTTTCGCGGTCAGGCGCCTGCCGTTGATCTGGCGGACTTCCATTTCCATGGCAGGCGCAGGTTTGCAGTAATGGGCCAGGATCCCCAGCGCCGCATCCAGGCCGGACTCGGCCGCCTGACCAAACAACAGCGCCGAAGGCCCCCGGGTCTCCTCGCCGGGCACCAGCAGCCATTCGCCCGCGCGCGCCACGGATTCCAGCCGCCGGCATTCCGCCTCCTGCCTGGCGACCATGAGTTTCGCCCCGCGTCCCAGATCGAAATAGCGTCCATGACGGATCGCCTCCGCGTAATGTTCAGTCAGCAGGCCGGATGCCATCAAATCGCGAAGCTTGCGGGTGTAACCGGGATCAGTCAGAAGACATCCGCCAGCCGGGGCCTCGTAGTCCGACAGGCCCAGTTGCGCGGCCAGCTCCAGCTGCCGCTTGCGGCCGCGGCCCGAGATGTCCAGCAGCCACTCCCCGCCCACCCAGCCTTCGGTTTGGGGGATCGTCGGCGCCAGCAGACGGGCCGAGAGCGGCCTCAGCAGCAGCCCCTCGAGGCCCGACTTGCGCGCGATCAAGTCCAGCGCCTGCCGGTGCTGGCTCATGGGCCGCTGGCCCAAGACCTCGCCGGTTACCACAAAATCCGCGCTATAAACCGGCAGCAGGGCTTTGGCCTTGCGCAGCATGAGCAGATGGCAGTCAATGCATGGATTGAGGTTCTTGCCCCGGCCGTAACGCGGTTCCTTGACCAGGGCGAGCAACTCTTCGGCAAAAGGGACCGCGCGTAATTCCAACTGAAACGCCGAAGCCACGGCCTTCGCTTTGGCTTCGGCGCCGGACTTCCCGCCGAAAGGCGAGGTGAAGGCCACGGGAACGACCCCCACCCCGGCCTTCCGCATCAGGGCGATGGCCAGGGTGCTGTCCAGTCCCCCGGAATAGAGGGCGATCGCGGTGCGCATCCGGTATCGTCCGGCTACACCACGGCCCGCGCCAGGGCTTGCCGCAGGTCTTCTTTGATGTCGTCCACATGCTCGAGGCCGATGGACAGTCTGATGAGGTCCGGAGTTACGCCCGCTTCCTGCTGCTGGGCCTCGGACAGCTGGGAATGCGTCGTGGACGCCGGGTGGATGGCCAGGCTCTTGGCGTCCCCGACATTGGCCAGGTGCGAGAAGAGCCGCAGCGCCTCGATAAAACGCTGGCCCTTGAGCGACCCGCCGCGGATGCCGAAGACCACCATGCCCCCGGAGCCGCGGGGCAGATACCGTTTGGCCGCGGCATGCGCCGGATCGTCCTCCAATCCGGGATAACGGACCCAGCTCACCTGATCCTCCCCTTTCAGGAATTGCGCCACGGCCAGGGCGTTGTCGCTATGCCGCTGCATGCGCAGCGGCAGCGTCTCCAGCCCCTGCAGGAACATCCAGGCATTGTCCGGGGAGAGACAGGCGCCAAGGTTCCGCATGGGCACCAGGCGCATGCGCAGAATGAAGGCCAGCGGCTGGAGATCGCCCAGGTCGTGGCCGAAGCGCAGATCGTGATAGCTGGGCTCCGGGTCGCTGAACAGCTTGAACTTCTTGTCCGTCCAGTCGAACTTTCCTCCATCCACGACCACCCCGCCGATCGCCGTGCCGTGCCCGCCCAGCCACTTGGTGAGCGAGTGCACCACGATATCCGCGCCATGCTCCAGCGGACGGAGCAAGTAAGGCGTGGTGAAGGTGGAATCCACGATCAGAGGCACATGGGCCGCCTTGGCGACCTTGGCCACAGCCTCCAGGTCCGTCACTTCCAGGGTGGGATTGCCGATGGTCTCGACAAAGAAGGCGCGCGTACGGTCGGTCAACGCTTGCTTGAACGCTTCGGGTTTGTCCGGGTCCACCATTTTCACCGTGATGCCGAACTGGGGCAGGATCGCGTCGAACATCGTGTACGTGCCGCCGTACAAGTTGCGCGCGGCGACCACCTCGTCCCCGGCCCGGCAGATATTAATGACGGTGTTGAAGATCGCGGCCGTGCCCGAGGCGTGCGCCAGGGCGCCCACCCCGCCCTCCAGGGCCGCCAGCCGCGCTTCCAGCACCTCCTGCGTGGGATTCCCCATGCGGGTGTAAATGTTGCCGGCCTCCTTCAGGCTGAACAGATTAGCCGCGTGTTCCGTGCTTTTGAACACAAAACTGCTGGTGCGGTAAACCGGCACGGCGCGGGACGTCGTCGCGGGATCCGGGACCTGCCCGGCGTGCAGGCTCAGGGTTTCAAACCGGTATTTGGGTTCTGGCATGATGGTCTCCTCGCTTCAAATTTTGGTCAATTAAAAGCCCAGGTGGATAAATAGCGCTCGCCGGTGTCGCACCCGATGGTCACGATGCGCTGGCCGCGGTGTTCCGGCCGCGCCGCCGCCTGGAGCGCGGCCCACACGTTCGCCCCGGCCGAAATGCCGAGCAGCAGTCCCTCTTCCCTGGCCAGCCGCCGGGCCATGGCGCCTGCTTCCTCATCCAGCACGGTGATGACTTCGTCAATCAGTTCGCGCCGGAGAATTTGCGGCACGAATCCCGCACCGATGCCCTGGATCTTATGCGAACCGGGTTTGCCGCCGGACAGCACCGGCGAGGTCGCGGGTTCCACGGCGATCACTTTGATGTCCGCGTTCTTCGCCTTCAGGAACTGACCGATGCCGGTCAGGGTGCCGCCGGTTCCCACGCCCGCGACCAGCACGTCCACCTGGCCGTCCGTGTCCTTCCAGATCTCCTCGGCCGTGGTGCGGCGGTGAATCTCCGGATTGGACGGATTGGTGAATTGCTGCGGAATAAAAGCGCCCGGCATTTCCCTCGCCAGTTCCTCCGCGCGGCGCACGGCTCCGCGCATGCCGTCCGCGCCCGGGGTCAGGATCACCTCCGCGCCCAGCACGCTCAAGATCTGCCTGCGTTCCACGCTCATGGTCTCGGGCATCGTGAGGATCAGCCGGTAGCCGCGGACCGCGCACACCATGGCCAGCCCGATGCCCGTGTTCCCGCTGGTGGGCTCCACCACCACGCCGCCGGGTTTAAGGTCGCCGTTCTGTTCCGCGGCCTGGATCATGGCCCAGGTAATGCGGTCTTTCACGCTGGAGCAGGGATTGAACGATTCCATTTTCACGAGCACCTCGGCGCCCAATCCCCGGGTAATCCGGTTGAGCCGCACAAGGGGAGTATTGCCGATCAAGCTTAACACATCCGGCGCGACACCCATGGAGTTTCCCCCTAGATTTGATAGCTTGCACCCTGGCGGCTCTGTTCCGTTGCATGCAGATCCGCCATGTGGGCCAGCGTCATATTCGAAAAAACCATTCTGACCTGGTCGTTGATCCGCGACCAGACCGCGCGGGCAAAGCAGGCGTCGGAACGGCTGCAACGGGCATAATCCGCTTGCAGGCAATCCACCAACTGGAGAGACCCTTCGGCAGCTTCCAGAATTTCGGCCAGCGTGATCGCCTCGGCCGGCCGGGCCAAATGAAAACCGCCCTTGGCTCCGCGAAAACTGTTGACTAAACCCGCCTGGCGCAAAGAACCGAAAATTTGAATGAGATAGCGTTCCGGTATCTCCTGGCGCTGGGCGATCTGTGCCAGCAGGACCGGCCGGATACTTTTCGTCATTGCCAGTTCCACCAAAGCCCTGACCGCGTATCTGCCTTTAGTAGATATTTTCATTTATTAATTACCCATTCTTATTCATTAGTAATATGATGTTATTTATAATGTTTATTTGTTTATATGTCAACATAATAATTACACTTCCCTAGAAAAAGTTTTACAATGCCTCATCTTCGGAAAACAAAGGTATTGGAGAGACCATGGTCACAGAGCATGCGCGGTTAGTTTATTCGGATGATCCCGATCGCAAGCATCCTTCTGATCCCAAAAACGCGCCTGGAAGCGGCAAAGCCGTGGTTCGGCTGGAGCGTAAAGGGCGGGCGGGAAAAACCGTGACCATCGCGGAACGCCTGGCGATTTCCGACGACGATTTGCGCCGCCTGCTGAAGGAACTCCAGACGCTGTGCGGCACGGGTGGAACGGCGAAAGAACACTGTCTCGAATTGCAGGGCGACCATCAGGCGCGGGTGCGGGATTTCCTGCGGAAGCGCGGATACCGGGTCAGCGGCTGAACCTACTTCGCGCTGAAAGTCAGCCCCCGTGAATTCACGGTATAGCGGGCGCCCGTGGGTTTGGGGCCGTCGCTGTGCACGGTGCCGAGCTGGGCGCCACAGCGCCGGCACTGAACCTTCCCGCCGAAGGTCATCACATTGGCGGTGGAGATCGGCTGCCAGAAATTCGCCCATCCGTTGCCGGCGTCGAATTTCACGGTGGAACTAAATACATCGGTGCCGCAACACACACAGTGGTAAATCCCGGAAACATTGTTGTTCCAGTAAGCGCCGCTGAAAGGGGCTTCCGTGCCTCCCTCCCGGGTCAGACGGTATTGCTCGGCCGTCAGCTGGGCTTTCCATTCTTCCGGGGTCTTCGTGACCAGGGGAACCTGCCGGTACCCCTTCTCCGCCTCCGCGTACACGCTGATGGTCCCCGAAGACGCCGCGTATCCCGGCCCCGAGACCGCCGCGCACCCCAGCATTACGGTCGCGGCCAAGACTGCCCGCCAGGTGTCTGGTTTCATGCGATCCTCCCTCACGCCATTTTTTTCTTTATCAAAACACGTCCCCGGCCGATAGTCACTATAAATCGCCGCTCCGGAGCCGCCATGCACCTCAATCCATCCGCGCGCATTTCAACCCTGCTGTGGAAGCGCTGCAGCCGCGCGGCGCGTCCGCTTCCCTGCGAACCAGCGGCCGTCTGGCTGCAAGGCGTCAGCCGCCTGCTTCTGCTCCAGCGTAACGGGCCACAGGGCTCGCGCCGGTCATTCCGGGCGCGCTGCCGCCAGGCCCTCGCCCAATCCCGCTGGGAACTTTCCCTGCTTGCCATGCGCGGTTCTGTTCCAACCAAGCGCCTGCTGCGGCTGGAACAGGTTCAGGGAGCGATCGAAAGAGCGCTCGCGTTCTGAATCCCCCTTTTTTCAGAAACTAAACCGCCCCTCGGCCCAACACGCATTTAAGGGCCTGCGGCCGCTGGGCTGTTCCTGGGATTGCAGGTCCGCCGGGAGCAGCCCTTTCGGTCCGCGGTATCCCAGGGCGATCACCGCGTGGATGCCCCAGGCTTCCGGGATGTCATAGAGCTGGCGGACCCGGTCCTGGCTGAATCCGCCCATGGCGTGGGCGATCAGTCCCCTGGCCGCGGCCTCGAGGGCTAAATATCCCCAGGCCGCGCCGGCATCGAAAGCCTGCCAGCGGTTGCTCCTTCCGTCCAGCTCAAACCGCGGCGAGGAAATGACCGTGATCAGAACCGGCGCGCGCCGGGCCCAGATCTGGTTTTTTGGCGTCAGACACTCCAGCAATTTTTCCCGGTCAGCAGGGGCTTTGGCGACGATAAAACGCCAGGGCTGTTCATTAAAACAGGAAGGAGCCCAGTGCGCGGCTTCCAGCACGCCCATGAGATCCTGGTCGGGCACCGGCGTCTCCAAATAGGCCCGGGGGGACCAGCGGTTGAGAATCAACGGCTGAACACCCCAGACCGTGGCGCGTTCTTCCAGGGTGTTCGGGTCAGGCGGCTGGGGCATCGGTTCCTCCTTCCCCGCTCCGGCGGGATTAATATTTTATCGCGCTTTCGGGCCGAATAAAAGCCCTGAATCTCACCGCGTGTTTTTTTCCTTGCGCCCTCACCGGGCTTTTGCCAAGATAAGCGTCCGGAGGCGCGCATGCTCAAACGGGATTTGCTGCTGCGGCTGTTTGACGCGGCCTACATGCTGAGGTGGAACGACAAAGTCAGGCCCGTGGACCTGGTGGAGCTTGACAAGCAGGCGCACAAAATGGTCATCGCCTACGTGCTGGGCAAGCTCCAGGAACAGGACCCGGGGTTCGACTGGATCGAGATCATCGAAGGCGGCATATTCGAGCTGCTGCAGCGCATCGTGGTCACGGACATCAAGCCGCCGATCTTCCACAAGATCCGCGCCGACGCGGCCAAGTACCAGTTGCTCAACCAGTGGGTCTGCCGTGAACTCGAACCCCTGCTCAAGCCCCTGGGCCAGGAATTCAGCGCCCGGTTTCAGGCGTATTTCGCCCGCACGGACGAAAACATCAACCGCCGGATTCTCAACGCCGCCCATTTTTACGCCACCAAATGGGAGTTCGACATCATCCAAAAAGCCAACCCAAACAGTTATGACATCGAGGACATCGCCGCAGACCTCCAGTCCAAGCAGGAGCGGTACCAGGACCTGACCGGCATCCAGGCCTTGAAGAACGAGGCCTCCCGCCTGGAAAAGGACAAGCCCCTCACCCGCTTCATCAATTTATGCGGGGAACTGCGGTTCCAGATCCGCTGGTCCAACCTGCACCGCATCCCCAAGACCTCGGTGATGGGACATATGCTCTTCGTGGCGGTTTTGGCTTATCTCTTCTCCCTGGAGGTCTCGGCCTGCCCCCGGCGCCGCGCCAACAACTTTTTCACCGGGCTTTTCCACGACCTGCCCGAAGTGCTGACCCGCGACATCATTTCACCGGTCAAGCGCTCGGTGGAGGGGTTGAGCGACCTCATCAAGGAATACGAAAAAGAGCTGATGCATAAAGAGGTCTATAGTTTGCTCCCCCGGGAATGGCACGCCGAAATGCGCCTCTTCACCGAGCATGAATTCGCCAACTCGGTCGAGGAACAGGGACGCCCGCGGGAGGACGTCAGCTGTGACGTCATTAACCAGCGCTATAACCAGGATGTGTTCAATCCCCGCGACGGACACCTGGTCAAAGCCGCGGACGAAATGGCGGCCTTTCTGGAGGCGGACGTGGCCATCAGCAACGGCAGTTCCAGCCACGAGCTGGTCGCCGCGCGCAAGAAAATCAAATACGCCTACCAGCGGGAACGCAACATCATCGGCGGCATTGATTTTGGAAAACTCTATTACGAGTTCGATTGAAGCCCCCGCGGACGCCAGCGGTATAATTACGTTTTTGTGTCTTCGTCAGTGGTAATTACCTCTTTTTGTAATTAAGCTTCGGCCCCCCCAACCACAGAATCCCCTTAAACAAAGCACTCCCTCGTTTCATTCCTTCTGGCACGTTTTCTGCATTAAATTCATTCGTCCCATGGGAAGGTTTTCTTCCCCATCACTCAGGAGGTGAGGATTATGTACCATAAAAAAATCGGAATGGCATTCATGCTGGCTGCTGGAGCGCTTGCGTTCGCATCGGTACCGGCCGCGCAAGCGGCCGAGGTTTTTCTCGATGTCCCTGTGGTCAGCAAGTATGTCTGGCGGGGCTTGGAAGCGAACCAGGAGGCGGTTGTGCAGCCTTCGTTGACGGTCGCGCTCCCCTACGGGTTGAGCTTCAATCTGTGGGGCAATATGGATCTGACCGGCTATGGCGAAGAGGCCGGTTACGGCAACCGGTCCGGGGAGTTCACGGAATTGGATCTGACGGGCAGCTGGAGCTACAGCCTTTCGCCGGTCACCCTGACCGGCGGTATCATCTCCTATATCTTCCCCGGGATCGGCGCCACCACGCATGAGCTTTTCGTGAGCGCGGCGCTCGATGTCCTGTCCAAACCCACGCTGAGCGTCTACAGCGACGTGGACGAGGTCAAGGGGTCTTACTTCCTGCTCGGCCTCGCCCACAGCTTCGGGCTCGAACTGGCGCCGCTGAAAAGCATCGACCTTGGCCTGACCGCCGGTTACGGCAGCGGCTCGTACAACCGGCTTTATTTTGGGCTGGACAAAGCCGCGCCCGTGGACCTGGTGGCCACACTCAGCCTTCCCTTTGGCCTGGACCCGGTTACCCTGACCCCCAGCGTCTCCTATGTCGCCTTGCTGGACTCTGAGATCCGAACCGCTCGGGATGCGGCCGGCTATGTGGTCGCAGCGGTCAAGGCAGGCCTGACTTTTTAACGCAAATAAAAAACCCGGAGGACCAAAACCGTCCTCCGGGTTTCAAGCGTTAAGCTGATTAGGGTTGGCTCTTCATTTTAATATCCACTTCCACGCCTGACCCAGGCGCCGTTTCCCCGCCGCCGGGGGCCGTGGACTGGGGCGCCTCTTCCCCGCCGGGGTCCGGCTGGTAGCCGCCGCGCGCCCGGGCCCGCGAGACCCGCTTGTCCAGCAGATACATGAACGACCGCACCAGCTCCGCGGCCCGCTCGGCCGCGTCCGGCAGGGGCGCGATGCCGTAATCGCCCGGCGCGCCCAGGATGGGAGCGATCATCATGGGTCCGATGGCCACGGCGTTGCCCTGGTCGGCCCTGACCTTGACCTCGAGGGTACTGCCGCCGCTGTCCTCATCCCGCGCATCCTCGGCTTCCCAGTCCCGGATGCGGTAAACGGGCCAGGCTTTGGCCGTCACGCGGGTGTTGCTCCCGAATTTTTTCAGCTGGACCTCGAGAACAAAGCGGTAATCCTCATCCACCAGGTCAATGGTCGCCTGCCGGATGACTTCCTCGGGCAGAACGGTGTCCACCGTGGTTTCCGCATCCTGCTGATGCTTGGTGGTGTGGTACTGGGCCAGAGCCAGGTAGAGGTCGTCGGTCATCACCTGCCTGACCAGGTCCTCGGTCTGGTTTTCCGTGACCGGGAGCACCCGTTGGAACTGGGAACGCTCCAGCACCAGCTCCGAGGAGACCCTCCGGTCCTTGACCCATTTGTAGATCCGGGGTTTGGCCCACGCCGTAAAAGCCAGCCCCGCCACCACTGCCACCGCCACCAACGGAACCCAACGTTTGATCATGATTGTTCCTCCCTTGCCAGGCTGCAAGGCCGTCACGCCTTGGTCAGTATGTGATAAATTTCGCGATATTTCTGCGCCGTGGTGCGCACAATAGCCTCGGGCAGTTCAGGCCCCGGGGGGGTCTTGTCCCAGCCGGAAGCCAGGAGCCAATCCCGGACATATTGCTTGTCGAACGACGGCTGTCCCTTCCCGGGCTGGTACTGATCCAAAGGCCAGAAGCGGGAGGAGTCAGGCGTCAGGACCTCGTCAATCAGCACCAGGCTGTCGCCGATCAGTCCAAACTCGAATTTGGTGTCCGCGATGATGATCTTCCGCGAGCGCGCATACTCCGCGGCCTCCCGGTAGATTTTCAGGCTCAGCGCGCGGACTTTCTCGGCCGTTTCGCGCCCCACGATCTCGGACGCCTGGTCAAAAGAAATATTTTCGTCATGCAGGCCGATTTCCGCCTTGGTGGACGGCGTGAAGAGCGGCTCGGGCAGGGGGTCGGATTCGCGCAATCCGGCCGGCAGCTTGACGCCGCAGACCGTGCCGGATTTCTGGTATTCCTGCCAGCCGGAGCCGGATAGATAGCCCCGGACAATGGCTTCCACGGCCAGCGGCCGGGCCTTGCGGACCCGCATGGTCCGCGGCTCCAGGGCCGCCAGCAGGCTCGGGTCCTGGATCAGCGGCGTTAACGAGCGGGGAGAGAGATGGTTGGGAACCAGACCAGCGAAGCGGTCGAACCAGAAATGGGAAATCTGGGTCAGGACTTCGCCTTTGCCGGGAATGGCGGTGGGCAGCACGACGTCGAAGGCCGAGAGGCGGTCCGAAGCCACCAGCAGAAGATCTTCGCCGGCGTCATAAATATCCCGGACTTTGCCCTGCTTGACAAGTTTTAAACCAGGAATTTCCAGCGCAGTGCGTAACACAGGAGGTACTCCTTTCGGTTTCTCTCGACCCTGATATTTCCCGGGCCCCTGTCCGCCGTTATTTTTGACCCCGTTCCTCCCCTGCGGTTTCAGCCTCAGCGCGGAACGTACAGCGGAACAGCCTTCTTTTCTCCCCTTTTCAACTCGATCGCCAGCGGCGGCAGGGAGCGGGAGTCGCCGCGAACGGTTTCAACGCGCACTTCCAGTTCGAAGGCGCCGGGTGGCAGGGGGAGGCGGAGGAGGTGGAAGCGGTTGGGCAGCGTGCGCCAGGAGCGGGTATCCGCCTGCTCCGTGGCCCAGGTAAAGATATTCGCCGCCAACCCCACCAGGGCCCCCGCCCCTTCGCTTCCTGCCCGCGCCGCTTTGCGGGCCTGATAGGTCGCGATGAACTTGGCCGTGGCGCGCGCGATGGCCTTGCCGGAAATGGCCCCGATCCGCTGTTCGAGCGTTTTGTAGGCGATGGCGTCCAGGGGCTCGACCAGTTCGCTTTCAACCGTCCAGCCCTCCGGCAGGCCCACGCGCACGCGCTCCACCACAGGGGGCCTGGGCCGGAACACGGGGAAAGCCACTTTCAGCGCGTACGGGTGGCCATCCGGGTCCAGCGTGTTGACGGCCACGAACCGCGTTTCCTTGGAAGGAACGAGGCCGTCGTAGACCACGAGCAACACTTCGCTCTGCCGCCTGGGCCGCGGACGGGGTTCAGGCAGGTCCGGCCCGAACAGTTCCCTCCACTCTTGGTATTCATCGTCGAATCCCAGCCAGCGCGAGAGGCGGAGCAGATCAGCCTGGATCAGCGCGGGCAGGGGCAGTCCGAAATGCTCCCCGTACCACCGGAATGCTTCGTAGGATTTTTTATAATCAATATAGGCGCTGTTATAATCCCGCGCGGCTTCATGCGCAAAAGCCGCCAGGTAGCGGGCAAAAGCGTCCTGCTGGTAAACGGCCTCGCTGCCGTACTGGTCGGACAGCTTCAGGAGCAAGGTATCCACCTTGCGGGCCTCGACGCCGGCGCCGACCAGATCATTGCTGTAAAGATAATTGAGCGCCTTGAGCACGTTGATCATGACCTGCTCGAAATCCTCACCGGTGTAGGAGAGGCTCATGTCGTTGACCAGCAGGGAGGCAGCCGCCTCGGTCACGCTCGTGCCGTACAGTTCCTCGATCAGAAGTTCGGCCTGTTCCAGCTCCCGTGAGCTTTCACCATACCGGCCGACCCGCTGCAGCAAAGCGCCCCGCTCGACATAATAGAGAAAATTGTTGGGGCCGGAGTATTGATTCTTTTCCTTGTCCAGCAGTTCCAGGGCCGCCGCATAGTTCCCCGCCGCCGCGTCAGCCGCCACGCGTTTGGAGATGCCGACGCCGCCGCAGCCCGACAGCAGCCAGGCTGCCGCGGCCGCCGTTAAAACGAGCATGGCGGCCCGGGGGAGCGGCGAGCCCGGGCGGCGGAAATCCCCTGCCGCGGTTCGATCCGCCCCGCCTTTCAGGGCCAGGGACTGCCGGCGGACGGTCATGCTGCATGCCCCCGCGGCCGGCTAGAAGCGCGCGCCGGGACGCTGGATGAATTTTTTAATCTGCTTGTTGCCGTACCACACTTTGAGGCTTTTCTGCAGATCAACCAGTTCCATGTCCACCTGGTAGTAGTAGGTCGCCTTGCCGTAGCGCGCGTCGGTGATCTTGGAGATCGTGCCTTTCATCATGTAATCCGCGCCGGTTTCGTCGTACATCTCCTTGCGGGTGTCTCCCGAGGACCAGGTTTGCTGGTCTTCGCGCTCTTCGCGGATCTCCTCGCGTTCGGTCTTGCTGGCGACAAACTGGACCATGCCCGAATTGGTCAGTTCCCGTTCGATGTCTTTCGAGAACGTGTCAATGGCGATGTGCTCGTCGGTCTTGTTGGCAATGGTGCCCACGATCACCTTGGGCGTGTTGCCGCCGTGCGCCTTCATGAACATGGCCAGCCAGGGCCGGGCCAGAGCTTCCTTGACCATTTCTTCCGCCACCAGTTTCGAATCCGTGTCGTTCCACCGGCCGGACAGATCCACCACTTCGTCCGGCGAGATCCGCTTGACCTGCATGCCGCAGCCGGCGAAAAGCCCCGCACTCAGTACGACCGCCATGACCCACCGCCATCTTTTCATGTTTCTTCCCTCCTTTGATGATCGTCGCAAGGGACGATTTTTAGTAATTCCAATGGAACCCGAACTGCGCCGAAGCCTGGCTCACTTCGTCGTTTACCCAGGGATAGCCAAACGGCTGGGGGCTGGGGGAAATGGCATTGACATAGCTCACGCCCAGGGTCAGGCCGAGCCCGTTGTCAAAATAGTAGCCCACGCCCGCCGTGCCGAAGAGGGCAAAGATGTTTTTATCGGCATCCCGGAAATACAGGACCGGGCCGGCTGCGATAAAAGGCGAGAATTTCCCGGTGAGAAAGAGATATTTGATGGATAAATCCAGGGTCGTGCCGTTCAGGAACGAGCCAACGCCGCCGCCCAGCGCCAGATTGGCGGTCGCGAATTTGTCGTATTGCAGGCCCACCACCAGCGGATAACCCACCTGCACCCACAGATCGTTGTCATTCACTTTCAGCGGGGTGTTTTCGGCGATCATGGCGTCTACCTTCTCCGTGACCCGCGCCTGCGAAGGGGCCGCCGCCAGCCCCCAGACTGCCAGACCCAGCACCACCGATATACCTAATACGGTCTTTTTCATGTTCAGTTGCCTCCTCTGGCCTAAAATGGCTCTATTCTAGCCGCCGCGATTTGCGAACACAACCAAAATGTCTCGCTGAAATCGCAAAAAAGTCTAGGGCGGAAGCAATGCATTCGGCATGGAGCTTTCCTTCCGGGAACGGGGTTCGGCTTGCATGAAATTAGACCTAGGGGAGCGCGGGAAAGTTCTGGCTAAACGGGCAGCAGAAGGCGTGGGCGGCCCGGTGAACCGGCCCGGGCATCCGCTATTTCCTTTATTTCCTTCGATAGGTTCCCATGCACTCCGCCTGCGCCAGGACGTGCGACGGAAGGAGAGTCCGATAGTTGGCCAGCGTCAGGCCTTCGACGCGTTCCACGTCGAGAGCGAACAACCGAAAATAATAACGGTGGGTGCCGCCTGGCGGGCAGGGGCCGCCATAGGCGGTCTTGCCGAAACTGTTTTTGATCTCCAGGGCGCCCGCGGGCAGAGGGCCGTTCTCCGGGATGCCGGTGGCGGCCGCCGGGATGTTGGCCACGATCCAGTGGATCCACGTGCCCAGGGGCGCGTCCGGGTCGTCGCAGACCAAGACCAGACTTTTCGTTCCCGAAGGGACGCCTGACCAGGTCAAGGCCGGCGAGCGGTCTTCCCCGTCGCAGGTGAAGCGCGCGGGAATGGGTTGGCCCATCTGAAAAGCCGGACTGTTGATCTGCATGCCGCTCACCTCCTGGTTCTCCGCCCCGGCAGGCCGGGGAGCCTGTTGAGAAGGACCGCTGCAACCGGCCACAAGGAGGATCGCTCCACATATAACCAAGCCGCGCTGTCCGTGCATGCCGCGCCTCCACGGAGCCTGAATAGTCAGCTGTTCAGGCTCCGGAGCAATGGCGCAATTTGGATCACGTGAGCAACTCCATGCTCCATGGCGGTCCGTTTGCTCTCTTTGCTCGTTTCCAGAACAGCCTGATCGTTCAGGCTCCAAGATCGTCTTATTCTATAGCGCCAGTCCGCTCGCAGGGCAAGCATTTTTTCCCCCCTGCGGATGGTTTATGGCATAATGTGCGCCATTCCGCCAAGGAGGGATGACCGTGGCTGACACGACCGTTAAAAAAACCGAATGGGTCAACAATGATTTTGGGCACTGCTATCTCGGCCGGCGGCTGTACAGCGGCCGGTCCAAATTCCAGAGCATGGAAATTTTCCGCCACGGCACCTTCGGCACGCTTCTGTTCCTGGACGGAAAGATCCAGATCTCGGCCGGGGATGAGAACCGCTACCACCAGTACCTGGTCTCCGCGCCGCTCCTGGCCCACCCTGACCCGCGCAGTCTCTGCATTTTGGGCGGCGGCGACTGCTTCGCCCTGGAAGAAGCAGTCAAATTCCCCTCCCTCGGACGCGTGCTCATGCTGGAAATTGACAAAGGCGTAGTGGATTTTTGCACCCGGCACTACCCGGTCATCCGCCAGGTCAGGCGGGACCGGCGCATCGAGATCATCTATACCGACGCCCGCCAGTGGCTCGAGGAGCACGACGAGCGGTTCGACGTGCTGGTCGTGGACCTGACCGAGCCGCACGGTCCTTCGAAAATGCTCTACACCCGGGAATTCTACCGTCTCTGCCGCTCCCGCCTGCGGCCCGGAGGCATCCTCTCCATCCACACCGACAATTACTTTCTCTTCCCCGACTCCTTCGCCACCATCTACAAGACCCTGACCTCGGTCTTTCCTCATTTACTGACCGCCAGGGTGGATATGCCGTGTTTCGGCATGGGCTGGACCTATCGCATGGCCTCCGCGCGTCCGCTGAGCTATGCCCGCCTGGCCCGGAACGCCGGCCGTCTCGCCCGTCAGGAAGGCCGTTTGGACCACTTCACGCCCACCACCTATCTGGTGCAGCCCACGCCCGAGGAAACCCGGGTCCTGCGCCGCTTCGGCCGCATCTCCACGGACGCCCGGCCTTTCGACAAGTTCTCCGGACTGGAATCCAAGGTCACGCGGTAATCCACGGACAGGCCATGCCGCCCAGCCGGATGCCCGCACAACCGCTGACCGCCTGGTGGCCCAGGCTGCTCGCGGTCTGGCGCAAAGCGGCGGGCTTGCCGGCAGGACCAGCTTCCCGGCTGGCGCCCGCCGAGGAACGCCTCGCGGTCCGGGGCATGCTAAAACTTTCGCGGGGCCTGACCCGGGAACGCTCCCTGGCCGGCGAAGACTACTTCCGGGCCCCTGACCTGCTGGGCGCCTACCTGCTGTATTTCTGGCCCGTGTCCTACCTGCAGGCCCGGCACGCTCTCCGCTTGCTCCCCGCTCCGCCCCGCGCGCTCCTGGAGCTCGGCGCCGGCGCCGGCCCGCTGGGCGCCGCGGCCTTCGACCTGGGCACCCGGCAGATCACGTTCGCCGACCGGAGCCCCTGGATCCTCAAGCTCGCGGACCGGCTGGCGCGCCTGGCCGGCCTGCCGCATAGCGTGGCGGCGTGGGACCCTTCCGCGCCCGGTGGACGCCTCCCCGCCGGCCCATTCGACGCGATCAGCCTGCAGCACGTGCTGAACGAGCTCTGGCCGCGCGCGCAGGACCGGACCGCGCGCCGGACCTCCCTGCTGATCTCCTTGCGGCCGCTCCTCGGCCACGAAGGTTCTCTGCTCGTGCTCGAACCCGCCCTGACCGCCACCTCCAGGGACCTGCTGCAGGTCCGTGATCATGCGCTGGCCGCGGGGTTCGGGCTCAGCGGCCCCTGTCTGACCTCCGCTCCCTGCCCGGCCCTGCTCCCGGCCACGGACAGCTGCCACTTGGAATGGGACTGGCAGCCTCTGCCGCCCCTCAAGCGCCTGATCGACCAGGCCAAGTTCAAGAAAGAGGCGGTCAAGGCCAGCGTCATGATCTTCCGGTCCGCGGCGGGTGCCAGGCATCCGTCAAGAGAGGAAGATTTTCTCATCGTTTCCGAGCCGATGCGTTCCAAGAACCAGCGGTGGCGTTTTGTGGCGTGCGGGCCCGCGGGCCGCCTGGCCTTGGCCTTGCATCCACGGAACGTCTCCGAGGCCAACCGGATCTTCCCGGCCCTGCGCCGGGGCGACCGGGTCCGCGTGACCGGAGCCTCCCCGCGTCCAGGCGCCCTCGATATCCTCGCCGAGACCCGCGTCGAACGCTTGTCCCCCCGCCAGGGCTGACCAGCCCCTTTCCCCGGCACTGACAGATTCCGCGCCAGGCGGAACCAGCCGCACCCTTTTCCCTTGACGCTCCGGTGTCTAAAGAGTTAGCATTTGAGCAACTACTCAAATATCAACCCGGAGCCGTGTCATGCTGGTACGTTTCGGACTTGAAATCTGGTCCATTTTGAACGAGCTGGCGCCCTATCTGTTCCTGGGCGCGGTCATCGCCACCCTGCTCAAGTTCGGTCTGCCCCAGGGCTTTATCACCGGCCAGATGGGGCGGCCGACCCTGGGCAGCGTGGTGAAAAGCGTTTTCCTGGGCGTGCCCATGCCGCTCTGTTCCTGCGGGGTCATCCCCGCGGCCATTGGGTTGAAAAAAAGCGGCGCCTCCAACGGCGCGGTCGTCGGCTTCATGATCAGCACCCCCCAGACCGGCGCGGATTCGCTCCTGATCAGCGCTTCCTTCCTCGGCTGGCCGCTGGCCCTGTTCATGCTGGCCGTGACCTTCGTCTCCGGTCTCATTGGCGGAGTGCTGGTGCACTGGCTGGCGCCTTTTGACCGGGGAAAGGAACCGGCGCCGGCCGACCCGGGCCAGGCCAGCTGCGCGCTCTCGGCCGCGCCCGCTGGTTCCCGCTGGCAACGCTGGTACCGATACGCCACCGAGGAGCTCATCGGCGGCGTTTACCGCTACCTGGTCCTCGGCATCCTGGTGTCAGCCCTGATCAGCCTGGCCGTTCCGCCCAATTACTTTTCCGCCTTCCCGGCCCTTCGCGGCGTGCTGGGCATGCTGGCGGTCCTGCTGATCGCCGTGCCCATGTATGTATGTTCCAACGGCTCGGTTCCGATCGTCGCTTCCCTGATCCAGGCCGGCCTGCCGGTCGGCTCGGCCCTCGTCTTCCTCATGGCCGGCCCGGCCACCAACGTCGCCACGGCCGGGGCCGTGCTGCGCTCGCTGGGCGGCCGCGTCATGGCGATCTATTTGAGCACGATCCTGGTCACGAGCGTGCTGGCGGGCCTGCTCTTCCAGACCCTGTGGGGATCGCTGACCATCCGGCACCTCGCCCAGCACCAGCACGCCGGCGGGAACGTCCTGGTCCAGACCGCGAGCGCGCTCGCGGCGCTCTTTCTGGTCGCGCTCGTGGCCAGGTGGTCCTATCTGGACGTGCGGAACTGGCTGCGGGGGCGCCGGGTGAAAGGCACGGATGAGCTGCTGCTGCAGGTGGACGGCATGACCTGCGCCAACTGCGCGGCGCGCATCCAGCGCGACCTGCTGGCCGTGCCGGGCGTGGGGCGCGTGGACGTGGACCTGGAGACCGGACGGGTGCGGATGCGGGGCCAAGGGTTGAACCGGGAACGCCTGGCCCAGGCCGTGTGCCAGGCTGGGTACGCGGTGCGTGGCTATACCTGTCCGTAACGGAAGGCTGCGATGAGAACGCTCAAAGCTGAGATCCTGCAAGCCGTGGCGGACCTGTTCCGGCATCTGGGCGATCCGAGCCGGCTGAGCCTGCTGCTCTTGATGGCGGACCAGGAACGGTCCGTGGGTGAACTGGCCGGCAGGCTCGGGGTCACGATCTCCGCGGTCTCCCACCAGCTGCGCCAGCTGCGCGCGGCCAGGCTGGTCGAGCGCCGGCGCAGCGGCCAAACCGTCTATTACCGGTTGAACGACGATCACGTGCGCCAGCTGATCACCGTGGGACTCAGTCACGCCAGGGAGTGACCGTTCGCGCCCTTCCTCAGCAGATCGCGACGCCCCAGCCTCCGCTTCCCAGGTGGGTGCCGATCACCGGCCCGATCTGCTGGTCGGCGATGGCCCCGAAATCCCCGCCGGTCCGGGCCAGGGCCTCGCGGACTTGCGGGCAAACGGAAGCGTCATCCGAATACAGGACCGCGGTGCCATACCGGGGTTTCCCGTGCCGGCGCAGAAAACGGACCGCCTGCTGGGCTGTCTTCCGGATCGCGTCGCGGTGGCTGAACGCTTTGTCCGCCAGCGTGATCTTGCCCACCCCGCCGGCCAGGGAGAGGATCGGCCGCAAGCCCAGCGCTTTGCCGATGAAAGCCGCCACATGGTTGATGCGCCCGCCGCGCTCCAGGGCGTCCAGCTTCTCCACCCCGAAAAAGATGCCGATCCGCGGCAACTGGGCTTCCACCTCGGCCAGCAGCTGCGGCCAGGACGTTCCGGCGGCGGCCAGGCGCCGGGCAAAAGCCGCCAGGTAGCCCAGTCCCCACGAGGTGGTGCGGGAATCCACAACCTGGATCTCCAGGCCGCCGGCCATGGCGGCGGCGTTGGCCGCGGACTGGAAGGTCCCGGAAAGCTGGCTGGAGATCGTCAGCACCAGCGCCTGCTGGTATCCTTCGCGCTTCAGCTCCTCAAAGAGCGCCAAAAATTTCCCCATCGGCGGCTGGGAGGTGGTCGGCCAGTGGCCTCCAGACTTGATTTTCTGGAAGAAGGCCCCGGTGGAAAAACCGACCCCGTCCAGATATTCCACTTCGCCGAAAAACACGCTCAGCGGGACGGTCCGTACATCCAACTGGTGGCGGAGTTCGGCGGAAAGGTCCGACGTGCTGTCCGTGACCACCGCGATCCGGCTGGCGCACACCGCGCCGGTGACGCTCCAGTTGAACGCATCCTGATGTTGCCGCCGCATGTCCTCGATCTTGCGCCAGGCGACGCGGCCCCACGCGCCGGCCCGGCGGAGCAGCCTTTCCCCATCCTCGGCATGGATGTGAATCTTATAGGTTTGCGCGGAGGCCGGCGCGACCATGACTTCGCGCCCCAGCGGTTTGAGGTGCGCCAGCAGCCCGCTCTGGCTCAAGGTGCAGTGTTCGAGGATAAATTCGACGCAATAATGGTCGGAGTAGACTTCGGCAGGTTTGAGGGCCGCCGGCCGCCTGGCCGGATAGACCGGGGCCGCGGCGGCATCGTGGGTCAGCGGGGCTCTGTTCAAATAGCGCACCGCGCCTTCCAAAAAGCAAACCAATCCCAGCCCCCCGGCGTCCACCACGCAATGGTCCGCCAGCACCTGCAGCTGCTTGGGGGTGTCGGCCAGCGCCTGGCGGGCCGCGTCCAGCGCGGAGACGAAAATCCGGTGCAGGTCCTTGGTGGCGCCGGATTCCCGCAGGGCTTGCAACGCCACCGCCTCGCCCACGCTGAGGATGGTGCCCTCGCGCGGGCGATCAATCCGTTCGCGGGCGCGCAGGCAGCCCAGATGCAGGGCGCGGGCGAACACTTCGGCATTCAGCACGTCCCGGCCGCCCACGCCTTCGGCGAACCCCGAAAAAAAACCGGACAGGATCATGCCCGAAGACCCGCGGCCGCCCAGCAGCGCGCCGCGGGCCGCGGCTTCGGCCACCGCGGCCACGCTGTTATGCCGGATCCCCTGGATCTCCTTCAAAACCGCCAGGAATGCCTGGTGCATATTCTTGCCGGTATCGCCGTCCGCGACCGGGAAGACATTGATGGCGTCAATATCGTGGCGGAAATTGGAGAACCAGCGGATGCCCGCGGCCAGGGTATGTTTCAGCCGGATGCCGCGGAGCGGCCTGAGTTTCATGGTTTTTTTCATCCACGCAGGGTGCGGTGGCAGGTCAAGCGGCTGGCCGGCTGGGCGGCGGGCGCCCAGCCGGGTCCGTGTGCAGGCGGGAATTCCCGACCCTCTAATCCCAAGGGATAGCGCAAAATAACCACCTCGCGGCGAGCCGCGGTCAGCGGCTCACCACGTTATGATACACCGCCTTTTTTCCCAATTCCATCTCAATTTCGAGCAGGCGGTTGTATTTGGCGATCCGGTCGCTGCGGCTGGCCGAACCGGTCTTGATCTGGCCGCCGCCCATGGCCACGGCCAGGTCGGCAATGAAGGTGTCCTCGGTCTCGCCGGAGCGGTGGGAGATGATGTAGTTCCAGCCCGCCTTCTGGCAAAGCTTGATGGTGGCGATGGTCTCGGAGACCGTTCCGATCTGGTTGACCTTGATGAGCACCGCGTTGGCGGCCTTTTGCTCGATGCCCTTCTTGACGAACGCGGGGTTGGTCACGAACAGGTCGTCGCCCACCACCTGGATCTTGTTCCCCACCCGCTGGGTGAATTTTTGGAATCCGGCCCAGTCGTTCTCGTAGAGGGGGTCTTCGATGGACACGATCGGATAGCGCGCGACCCAGGATTCCCAGAGGGCGATCATCTCGTCCGTGGTCTTGAAGCCGCTGCCCGAATCCGCCAGGTTGTACTTCCCGTTCTCGTAAAGCGAGCTGGCGGCCGGGTCCAGGGCGATCATGATGTCCTTGCCCGCCTGATAGCCGGCGGCCTGGATCGCTTCCAGGATGACCTCGCAGGCTTCCTCGTTGCTCTTCAGGTTGGGCGCGAAACCGCCCTCGTCGCCGACCGCGGTGGAATACCCCTTCTTTTTCAATATCTTGGCCAGATGGTGGAAGGTTTCGGCGCCCGCGCGCAGAGCCTCGCGAAAGGACGGACGGCCCAGGGGCATGGCCATGAATTCCTGGAAATCCACGCTGTTGTCCGCATGCTTGCCGCCGTTGATGATATTCATCATGGGCGCCGGCAGCACCTTGGCCTTGGTCCCGCCCAGGTACTGATACACGGGAAGTTTCTCCGCCTGCGCGGCGGCTTTCACCACGGCCATGGACACGCCCAGAATGGCGTTGGCGCCGAGCTGGCCCTTGTTGGGCGTGCCATCCAGCTTGAGCAGCGTCTGGTCCACGGCCATGAAATCCATGACGTCCATGCCCGTCACCGCCTTGGCGATGGGGCCGTTGACATTGGCCACGGCCTGGTTGGTGCCCTTGCCCAGATAGCGCGCCCGGTCGCCGTCGCGCAATTCCACGGCCTCGTGCTCGCCGGTCGAAGCGCCCGACGGCACGGACGCGGACACCGCGGGCTGCCCCTTGGCGGCCACGAACACGCGCACGGTTGGATTCCCGCGGGAATCGAGAATTTCCAACGCGCTGACTTTCTCAATCTTCAGTTTTTTCTTGGGCATACGGTCCTCCTGCCGAGACGCTCGGCTGTAATGGATCACCCTTCGCGGGGTGGGTCACGCCTAAACCTTAGAAAACCACCTGGACTTCAGGCCCCAGATCGAAATTCAAACCAGCATAGCCCTGGTTCATGGCCACGGTGACGGGCATTTGGCTGGCAACCGGCCCCCACAACTGCCTGGGGCCCGGCGAGGCGAAACAGTCCTCCTGCGCCCAGCGCTCCCGCGCCGCGAGGAAATATTTGAACGCCGGCGAAGCCACTTCCACCAGCGCCTTTTCGATTACCATTTCGTCCTCGCCGTGCCGGCGCTCCTGGTGCAACAACCCGGTCAGCGGCAAAGCCAGCGCCTGTCCGCCCTGGTCCAGGCTGCGGATGGCCACCATGTAGCCGGTATGGCCCGACAGCACCAGCGAGCCGGCCGTGAACCCCAGGTTAAAGGTGTAGGCGGCGTCAAACCGGCTGGGCGCGCCGCAGCGGCCTTCGTACCCGAAAAAGTGATTGTTGGTGGCGAGCTTGGATTTTTGGAAACGCTCCACTTCGGCCGGCGTCAGGTCCACCTGATTGGCCCCCTGGCCGACAAAGCCCGAAGGGTCCACTTTCATTTCGTGCAGACGGGCCTGGACCATTTCGATCAGCAGTTTCTCCGTGGGGATCTGGGAGACCTGCAGGTTGCCGTGGGCGTCCCGGTCCAGAAGCAGCATGTCCTCGAACTCGTCGGGCAGCGAGGCCATGAGTTTGGCGGACTGCGGGGACAACTTGCCGAAAAGGAAATCCTTTTTTTCCGCGAGCGTCTTCGTGTCCTCGAGGACCTTGGCGTGCTTGCCCATGAGTTCATTGAGTTCATGAATCAGGCTGCGCATCTCCGGGATGAATTCGATGAGGCCTTCGGGAATCAGCACCACGCCGTAATCCATGCCCTTGGCCGCGCGGCGGGCGATGGCCCGGCACAGGATGTCCACGATCTGGGCGAGCGACAGCTTTTTGTCCGCGATTTCCTCCGACACGAACGCCACGGACGGCTTGGTTTGCAAGGCGACTTCAAGCCCCACGTGCGTGGCGCTGCGTCCCATCAATTTGACGAAATGCCAATATTTGCGCGACGAGGGGGTGTCCTGAAGGATATTTCCAACCAGTTCCGCGTAAATCTTGGTCGCCGTGTCAAAACCAAAGGAAATAGGCAGGAGCTTTCCGACCTGGAGGTCGCCGTCAATGGTTTTGGGCACGCCGATGACCTGCACCCCGCGGCCGTCCGGGTGCACGCTGTCGGCGAGGTATTCCGCGAGCAGGGCGGCGTTGGTGTTGGAGTCGTCGCCGCCCACGATCACGATCGCGTCCAGCCGCTGCTCCTGGCACACGGCCTTGACCTGTTTAAACTGCTCGTGGCTCTTGATCTTGGTGCGGTCGGACCCCAGGAAATCGAACCCGCCGGTGTTGAAAATGCGCTTCAGATCCGCGTCCGCGATCTCGAAAATCCTGCCTGCCAGGAGTCCTTTGGGCCCCTGCCGCACGCCCAGCAGGGTGTTTTTCGGCCCCAGGGCTTTTTTCAGGCCGGCCAGGACATTGTGCCCGCCGGCCGCAGGACCGCCGGAGAACAGCACGGCCACCCGCTTCCCGCCCGCCTGAGGACGGTTCGCGGCCTGAGCCTGCAGCACCTGTTCACCGTTCCTGGGGAAAAGTTTGGGAAAGTGGGCCTGGAGGGCTTTATGGTCGAGGCTGGTGGACAGATGAAATTCATGAAACTCGGCTGGCGCGAATCCGGCGGGCAGGAGCGCGCCTTGGTCCTGAAAGATGGCCAGCACAGGCAGGGGCAGCTGGCGGACCTGGTCCTCGAAGAGCGAGTGATTTTTCTCCGTGGCTTCCCACGCGCGGATGAGCTCCGGGTGGGCGGATGACGGCTGGGCCATAAGGCGGTGTCCTCCTGAACTGTGGGGCGAAGTTTTTAAAACGGCGGGTATTGTAGCGGATTCGCGGGGGAAATGCCAGTGAAAAGGATATTCCGCTTGCCGGTTACTGCCGTCTGGCCCAGAAGGGCGAGAGCGCGCGCAGGCCCGCGATGACCGGGGGCAGGACGGCGAGGACGCGGTCAATCTCAGCCTGCGTGTTGTAGCGCGACAGGGAGAAACGGATCGAGCCGTGAATGGCCGTGAACGGCACGCCCATGGCCCGGAGGACATGCGAAGGCTCCAGCGAGCCGGAGGTGCAGGCCGACCCCGAGGAAGCGCAAATGCCCGCCTCATCCAGTTTGAGCAGGATGGCCTCGCCTTCGATATATTCAAAGCTGATGTTGGTGGTATTGGGCAGGCGGTGCTCCGGGTCGCCGTTGACGCGCGTGTTTGGAACAGCCTGGAGCACGCCCTGCTCCAGCCGGTCGCGCAAGGCGGCCTGCTGCTGAACCTGGCCGCGGTGCCGCACCGCCAGGTCAGCGGCCACGCCCAGGCCCACGATGCCAGCCACGTTTTCCGTGCCGCCCCGCCGGCCGTGCTCCTGGTGCCCGCCGATGATGAAGGGCACGAAGCGCGTGCCGCGCCGGACGTACAGAGCGCCCACGCCCTTGGGTGCGTGCAGTTTGTGACCGGAGATGGACACGAGGTCCGCGGGAATGGCGTTCATGTCCAGGGAGAGTTTGCCGGCCGCCTGCACGGCGTCGGTGTGGAAAATCAGGCCCCGCTCTTTGACCAGCTCGGCGATCTTTTGCAGGGGAAACACCGTGCCGGTTTCGTTGTTGGCGTACATGATTGAAACCAGCGCGGTATCCGGGGTCAGCGCGTGCCGCAGGGCCTCCAAATCCAGACGCCCCTGGGTGTCCACGGGCAGATAGGTCACCCGGTAGCCCCGGTTTTCCAGATGCTTGCACAAATTCAGGATCGCGGGATGCTCCACGCGGCTGGTGACGATGTGCCGCCGGTCAGGCATGGCCTCGAGGACTCCGCGAAGGGCCGCATTGTCCGACTCGGTGCCACAGCTGGTGAAAATGATCTCGGTGTCCTTGGCGCCGAACAGAGCGGCCGCCTGAGAACGCGCCCGGTCCAGGTCATGGGCAAGCTGGCCGCCAAACGTGTGCATGCTCGACGGATTGCCGTATTTTTCCCCCAGGTAGGGCAGCATGGCTTCCCGCACTTCGGCGGCGATGGCAGAGGTGGCGTTGTTGTCCAAATAAATGACCGGGTTCATGCTCTGATCTCCTCCACGGTAATGTCCGGTTCCACGAACTCGCGCAGTTTCCCTTCCACCAGGTCGCGCAGGGTGAAGGTCGCGACCTGGCAGCCGGAACACATGCCGAGCAGGCGCACCTTCACCTTTTTCCCCTCGACGTCCACCAGTTCAAGATCGCCGCCGTCCTTCTGCAGCTGCGGCCGCACCTCCCGGTCCAGGGTCTCCTGCACGAGCTTCATCCGCTGCAGGTTGGTCAGGCCGCCGGATCGCGCGGCGCTGACCTGGTGCGCGTCGGCTTGGACCTTGCGCAGGATCTCCTCAATGCGCCAGTGGCAGCTGCCGCAGGCGCCGCCGGCCTTGGTGTAGTTGGTCACCTGCTCCAGAGTGGTCAGCTTGTTCTCCCGGATGGCCCGTTCGATCTTTTTATCGGTCACGCCAAAGCACTTGCACACTATTTCGCCTTCTTCTTCCTCGTGGGCCTGGGGCCGGGCCTGACCGCGGTAGTTCGCGATGGCCGCTTCCAGGGCCTCCATGCCCATGACCGAGCAGTGCATTTTTTCCTGCGGCAGGCCGCCCAGCGCGTCGGCAATGTCGCGGTTGGAAATACGTCCGGCTTCCTCCAGTGTCTTGCCCAGCACCATATCGGTCAAGATGCTCGACGAGGCGATGGCGCTGCCGCAGCCGAAGGTCTGGAACTTGGCTTCCGTGATCTTTTCCGATCCGGGGTCCACCCGCAGGGTCAGGCGCAGGGCGTCGCCGCACACCAGTGACCCCACCTCGCCCACCGCGTTGGCGTCCTGCACCTCGCCGACATTGTGCGGGTGGAGAAAATGTTCTTTCACGCGTTCGCTGTAATCCCACATGGCTTTTGCTCCTTTTGCCTTTCGCCGCCAGGCGGTTTTATCCTATAAATAATCTTTTATATTAGACCGCTCGCGGCCCGCGGAGTTCCGCTTTTCGGCAAACTAAATTTTTGCACCCCGCTTCGGATTGTGCTTGTTTCCAAAGGCTTTTATACTATTTTTCGCCCCGCGCGCCCGCAAAAACCCCGGGTCATTTGCTTTTCAGGATTCGGCTGATTATAATTAACCTAACTAAAATAAGCAACCCCCATGGTTGCCCAGCACGGCCCCGCGCCCCTGTTTTCATGCCGCGACAGTATTAATCCGCGGCCCTATTGGCCGATACTGATCTGAGGGACACCTCGCGTCCCAGGAGAACCTGCATGAAAATATTATTGGCGGACGACGACCCGATCAGTTTGCACCTCCTGAAAAAATCCCTCGCCCATCTCCGGTCCGAGATCGTGCTGGCGCATAACGGCCAGGAAGCGTGGCAGCATCTCACCGCCGCGCCGCCGCCGGACCTCGCCCTGCTGGATTGGATGATGCCGGAACTGGACGGGCCGGATATCTGCCGCCGTCTGCGGGTGAAGCAGGACAACCACTTCACCTATATCATCCTGGTCACGTCCAACGACCGGCCGGAATACATCACCATCGGTCTGGACGCCGGCGCCAACGACTATATCATCAAGCCCTTCAATCAGGATGAACTGCGCAGTCGGGTCGCGGTCGGCCTGCGGGTGGTGAATTACGAGAACAGCCTGCGCATCGTCAACGACCGCCTGCGCCAGTACTCGCTGGACCTCGAGCAGCTCGCGCAGGAGCGGGCTGAACAGCTGGTGCGGGCCGACCGCATGGTCGTCCTGGGCACCATGGCCGCCGGCATGGCTCACGAGATCAACAACCCCCTGACCATCGTCCAGGGGAATCTCGGTCTGCTCAAGCATTTCTGGCGGCAATTCGGCGACCAGGCGCTCCGGGGGATCCAAGCCGATCGGCCGTCCAGCGAGAGCTCCGATCTCAAGCACCTGGACGTCAAGGACATGCTCGATTCCATGGAAAGATCCGTCCACCGCTTGCGCAACATCGTGGACGGCATGCGGACCCTGTCGCACGGCGGCGGGGGCAAGATCGAGGTCCTGGACCACCTCCGCTGCCTCCAGGACGCCATCCAGATCAGCCTGCCGAAAACCAAACGGCTCTGCCCGGTGGCGGTCGAGACCCAGGATGTCCCGTTCCGTGTGCTGGCCAACCCCGTACAGATCACGCAGATCCTGGTCAACCTGATCGCCAATGCCGCGGATGCCCTGGCCGACACCCCCGCGCCGTCCATCATCGCCCGGGCCTATCCCAACCAGCACCGCTTGTGCCTCAGCATCCAGGACAACGGGCCCGGCATTCCGCCTGAAAACCAGGAAAAAATCTGGAACCCGCTGTTCACCTCGAAGCCCATGGGCCAGGGAACAGGATTGGGCCTGGCCATCTGCCAGGAGATCGCCCAAGCCCACGGCGGCACGCTGCGCGTCGCTTCCCAGCCTGGCCAGGGCGCCACTTTTACCTTGTGCCTGCCGAACGAGGCCGATTACGTCAAGCTGGTTTCGGACCGCCAGGGTTCCGCGTCCCCGGCTTCCGCCAGCGGGACGCCTGCCGTAAACAACTGATGACAGCATGATTGGCCCGCGGGAACGCGAGCCGGCGCATTTCCTCCAGCGTGACCCAGCGCAAGAACTGGTGCCAACGCGGTTCAGGCTCTCCGCGTACTGCCGCGCATGCGAAGGCATGCAAGGTAACGCTGAAATGGGTGTAAGCGTGGTCCACGGCCACCAGCTCCCTGCCCACGCGCACGCGCAGGCCCAGCTCTTCCCGAATCTCCCGCTTAAGCGCCTGGGGCAGGGTCTCGCCCGGTTCAACCTTTCCGCCCGGAAACTCCCACAACCCTCCCAGCAGGCCTGGGGCAGGCCGCTGCCCAACCAGGTACCTTCCTCTGCGTTCGAGAACCGCCGCCGCCACTTGGTAATGCGGAACCGGCCGTTTGCGCCGCCGGCGCGGAAACCGTTCGGGTTGTCCGGCGGCCCGGGCCTGGCACCGGGCCGCCAGCGGGCAGGACGCGCAGGCCGGCCGGCGCGGCAGGCACACCAGGGCGCCCAGCTCCATGACCGCCTGGTTGAAATCCCCGGGCGCCGCAGCTGGCACCAGCTGATCCCCCAGGTCCCACAACCGGCGGCGCGTATCCGGCCGCTCCAACTCCCCCTCCAGCCGGAAAAACCTCGCCCAAACCCGGGCCACGTTCCCATCCACGACCGGCACGCGCTCGCCCAGGCAGATGCTGGCGATCGCATTGGCCGTGTAGCGCCCAATCCCCGGCAGGAGACGCCAGGCCTCGGCCGTGGCCGGGAACACGTTCTGCCGCGCCACCTGCCGGGCCGCCCGTTGCAGATTCCTGGCGCGGGAGTAGTATCCCAATCCTTCCCACGCTTTCAGCACGGCGTTCTGGCCGGCGCGGGCCAGCGCCCGGACCGTGGGAAAGCGCCGCAGGAAACGGCGGTAATAAGGCAGAACCGCGGTCACCTGGGTTTGCTGGAGCATGATCTCCGAAACCCAGACGCGGTAAGGATGCGGACCCTGCCGCCAGGGCAGCTTGCGGGCATGGCGGCCGAACCAGGCCAGCAGACGCCGCCGCAGCCAGCGGACCAGGGAGGGATCAAGTTTTTTCACGGACAGTCGCGGTCCCTCTTTCGGTCAATAAGCGTTTCATCCATCTGGCCAATGCCGGCTTACGGCTGACTTTGGCCAGGGTAAAGAGCAAGACTTCATCCGGCAAGCCCTCAAACCAATTCGCCGCGTGGCCCGGACCGGGAGCTCGGCTCGCCTCGAGCCGCAGGCGGGCAGGTTCTCCCTGCCGCTTTTGCAGCAGCAGCCGGGATTTCAAATCCCGCGGCACTTGGTACTCCCGGACCCATGCCTCGGTCTCGGCCAGAGGCAAAACATCCAGCAGGGCCATCAGCAGAAGCAGACGCCGGTCCACCGGACGTCCTGGGCCGCGTTCAGCCGCGGCCAGGGCCTTGAGGCAGGGGCCGAGCCAGCGGGTGGATTTTCGAGGGTCCTCCAGCAGGGGGTGCACCTGGCCCAGCACACCGAGCCGCGACAGGCGCCGGAACGCCGGGGAGGGATCCGTCTCCCCCAGGAGCAGCAGCACCTCGCGCAGCACCCTCGGCCGGGAAAGGCGCCCGATCAGGCCGCCGCGCACCGCATCCCGCAAGCAGCGGGCCGTAACCGGTTCCAGGCGGAAGCCAAAACGCTGTTCAAAGCGCACGGCCCGGAAGATGCGTGTCGGATCATCCTCGAAACTCCCCGGATGCAGAATCCGGATCCTTCCGGCTTCGAGATCCGCGCGTCCGTCCAGGGGATCGGCCAGATGTCCGTACGTGCCGGGATTGAGGTGGATCGCCATGGCGTTGATGGTGAAATCCCGTCTCCGCAGGTCCTGCGCGAGGCCGGCCGGCGCGACCTGGGGCAAAGCCGCCGGTTGGGAATAGGTTTCCAGCCGGGCCATCGCCACGTCCACTTTCCCGCCCCAATCGAGGCGCAGGGTGGCTGTGCCGAAACGTTCATGCGTCTGCACGCCGGCGCCCCACAGTCTGGACAAATGCCGCGCAAAAGCGATTCCCGGCCCCTCCACCAGGAGGTCCACGTCTTCGTTATCCCGGTGCAGCAGCAGGTCTCGGACAAACCCCCCGACCGCATAGACCTGCAGGCCCAAATAGTCGGCCGCGCGGCCGGCCGCGGCCAGCAGTTCCAGGGTCCTGCGGGACAGGCGCTTGTGCATAAGCGGCGCGAGATTAGTGGCGTTAGAGCGCCTGGAAACAGATGCCAATGCTGGCCTCCTATCATTCCCCTCCCCAGGATATGGCGGGAGGGGCTAGGGGAGGGGGTACCATGTTATTTTGTCCTCAAGCTCTGAATACGTCAAAGAACTTTGCTGGACCCCTCACCCTTACCCTCTCCCACAGCTATCGCTGGGGAGAGGGGTTCTATCATTGGAAAAGGTTTCCCTTATTCATGAGGCCACAGGCTCCTACGCCCTGGGGTGAAACTGCTTGTGCACCTGCTGCAAGCGCCGTCGGTCCACGTGGGTGTAAATCTGGGTGGTGCTGATGTTCACGTGACCGAGCATCTCCTGGACCAGGCGCAGGTCAGCGCCCCCGGCCAGCAGGTGCGTGGCAAAGGAATGCCGCAGGGTGTGGGGCGACAGGTGCTTGTCGATCCCCGCCTGCCGGGCGTAGCGGCGGATCAGCTTCCAGAACCCCACGCGCGAAAACCCCCGGCCGCCCCGGCTGAGGAACAGGGGCGCGTCCCTGCCCGCCGGCCCCCGTTCCCGCAAATACCGTTTGGACAAGAGCAGGGCGGGCCGGCCGATCGGCACCAGGCGTTCCCGGCGTCCCTTGCCCTGCGCGCGCAGCCACCCTTCCTCCCAGTTGATCTGGCCGGGTCTGAGCCCCACGAGTTCGGACACGCGCAGGCCGGTGGCGTACAGCAGTTCCAGCATGGCCCGGTCGCGGAGGCCGTTGCGCGCGGTCAGCTCGGGCGCGCGCAGCAGGCGGCCCACCTCGTCCACGCTCAGCACGCTGGGCAGTTTTTTCCAGAGCCGGTAGGATTCGAAATCCTCGGTCGGGTCGTGGTCCGCGATCCCCTCTTCCTTGAGGAACCGGTGCAGGCCGCGGAGGGACACCAACGCGCGCACCACCGTGGCCGAGGCCTTGGCCTGGGACTGGAGCGACCCCAGGAACGCCTGGACGGTCTCGCGGCGCGGCGGATGGCGCGGGTCGAAGCCCGCGCCGCGGGAGTCGAGGAACCGCAGGTAGTGCGCGAGATCCTGGCGGTAGGCCAGCAAGGTCAGGGGCGCGAGGCCTTTTTCCGCGCGCAGGTGGTTGAAAAAATCCTGCAGCCAGATGGGGTCGGGATTTTTTTGGGGGAGAGGCGCGGCCGGGGCGCTCATTTGGCGAAATACTTGAAAACCCAATAGAGCAGGAACACGGCCAAAGCCAAACGCAGCAGGCCGGAAAAAATCTTCTGCCAGCCTTCGATGATCTGGCGCCGCCGCCAGGCCTGGTTGTCGCCGCTCGGTTCCATGGCATTCCCTCTCACGTCACAGGTGGGGCCATTATACCACGCTGTTATGGGTTTGGCTGCGCTTGCAGACTGCGGTGGTTGTACTGATAAACCGGATTGTCCGGGTCGCGCCGCAAGGCCTCGGCGATGGCCTGGCGGGCGAGCGCTGTTTGCCCGGTCAACCAGTAGAGATTGAAGAGATAATGGTGGGGTTGGGCCTGGCGCGCATCCAGGCTGGCGGCTTTTTTCAGCAGGGCTTCGGCCGTGGCATAGACCCTGACCTCGACCAGGCGCTTCGCCTGCTCGCACAGCGCCTCCACGGGGTCTGCCGGCAAGGGAGCGAGCAGGGCCCTGGCCGCGGGATGGTCCGGATCCAGTTGCAGGCACTGGCCCCACGCGCGCTCCGCCGCGGACAAACGGCCTGTCTGCGCTTCGCACAGCCCCAGAAAATAGAACCAGTCCGGCCGCGGAGGCAACGCGCCGAGCAGGCGGCGGTACAGGTCCGCGGCCTGTTCATAGTCTCCCGCGCGGTAATGCCAGGCAGCCAGCTGTGCCTGAGCCTCGAAAAAAGCCCGCCGGAATGCCCGCTGCGGCCCGGTCAGGCGGCTGATCTCCTCCCACGTTGGCGGGCTGGACAGGCCGGTTCGCGCGGCCGCGGGCAGACGGTCCGCGAATGATCTCCATATCTCCCGGCTGGCCTGGCGGTCGCCGGCCTGGTCATACGCCACGGCCAGGAGATTCCAAAAATGATAGGCTTCGGGTTCGCTCGCCAGGCTGTGGCGGTAGAAGCGGATGTCATCCTGCCAGACGAACGCGCGCGCCAGGGACATGCCGCTCCAGGTCAGGACCAGCGCGAGCCCGGCCAGCCGGGTTCCCGTTTTACCCCCCCAGGACCGGCCGAGGCTGGCCAACGCCGCGGCCAGCACGACGGCGAATCCCACGGAGGGCAAATATAGATAGCGTTCGGCCACGAGGTTGTCGCCCAGCGCGCGGAAAAGTAAAAACGGCAGGAGCGCGATGGGGATCCACCAGCAGAAAAACGCCAGAGGCCGGTGACGCCGGCCCACGGCCAGGGCCAGCCAGCCGGCCAGTGCGAGGCCGGATGCAGCCGCCAGCCAGCGGAGGTCAGTCCAGGCCAGCACTGGATGATAGACATGGAATCCGCTGTAGGGCGGAGGCGACAGCAGAAACCAGGCATATTGCGCCAGTACCCAGAACACGTTCAGAAGGTACAGGCCCCCTGCCAGCGGATACGCGGGCCCGGGCGCGGTAACCCAGTAGCCCAGGACAGCCCGGCGCGCCGCGGCGTAAGCCAGGACGGCCAGTCCGTACGCCGCGTAGCGCAGCCACAACCGCTCTGTCCGCCAGGCGGACCGGCGCTCCGGCAGCAGCAGATCCGCCAGCAGGGCCAGGCCGGGCAGGACCAGGGCGTTCTCCCGCGTCAGCAGCGCGGCCAGCAGGAGCCCGGCGCCCAGCGCGTAATCCCGCGGTCCCCACGCGCGGCGCACGTGCAGGAGCAATCCCGACAAGACCAGCACCGCGGTCAGAAGCTCGGGCAGGGCCGCGATCCAGGCCACAGCCTCCACGTGAGTGGGATGGACCAGAAACAGGATGGCCGCCAGCCACGACACCCCGGGGCTAAACCAGCGCCGGGCCAGCAGAAAGACCAGCCAGGCAGCCAGAGTGGCGAGCGCCAGATTGAGGAGATGAAAAGCCAGGGGGGCCTTGCCGAACACCGCCGCCACCAGCGCGTAGGCCGCCATGTGCAGGGGCCGGTAGTAGTTCGCGGGACTCCGGGTGTATTCGCCGGTGCCGTGGAGAAAAATCTCCGGCATCCGGCTCAGGGGGCGGTCGAGGAGGGTGTTCTGCTCGATCTGGAGGTGGTCGTCGTAAACGAAGCCGCCGTTTAGAGCCGGCAGGTGCAGGAGCGCCGCCAGGATGACCAGGCTCAGGCCCACCCAGAGCGGCGGCGCCTCTTCCGCCGCGCGCTTGAACCAGGCCGGGTTCGCCATCGCTGGAGGCCTTAGTGCCGTCCGAGGTCGCCCACCGCCCGGGTGGAAAAACGCGGATCACTGGTCAGGTTGATGCCCAGGCGCCGCAGGCCGGCCTCGTCGCCGGAGGTGGGGATATGGGTCATGTGGGCCTCGCAGCCCCGCAGCTCCTTGAGCTTTTCCATGGCGCGCTGGGCGCTGGGATTGGTGGCCGCGCTGATGGAAAGGGCGATGAGGGTCTCGTCCAGATCCAGGCTGATGCTGCGCGCGCCCAAAATATCCCGCTTGAAGCCGGAGATGCTGGCGATGATGGACGGCGACAACAGGTGGATCTCATCCGGTATGCCCGCCAGCGTCTTGGCCGCGTTCAAAACCAGGCTCGAGGCGGCGTGCATCAGGCCCGAATTCTTCCCGGTCACCACGCGGTCGTCGCGCAGGGCCAGGGCGCCGCCGCAATAGATGCCCTCGTTGCCCTTGGCCGCGCCCTGCCCGGCCGCGGCCGCGTCCCGGGCCGGCTGGATAACCTGGCGTTCCTCGGCCCGGGCGCCGATCTCCTCCATCAGGAGCTCGGCGCGCTGAACCGTGTCCTTGTCCACCAATCCCATCGTGTACTCGCAGGCGTAGCGCAGATAGCGGCGGATGATCTCCTGCTTGGCCGCCTCGCGCACCGCGGCGTCGTCCACGATGCCGAACCCGGCGCGGTTGACGCCCATGTCCGTGGGCGAGCGGTACAGCGCGGCGGTGCCCGTAATGCGCTCGAGGATGCGCTTGAGCACCGGGAACACTTCCACGTCGCGGTTGTAGTTCACGGCCGTCTGGCCGTAGGCGTCCAGATGGAAGGGATCGATCAAATTGAAATCCCGGATGTCGGCCGTGGCCGCCTCGTAAGCCACATTCACCGGGTGCTTGAGGGGCAGGTTCCAAATGGGAAAAGTTTCGAACTTGGCGTAGCCGGATTTCAGGCCCTGGCGGTAATCATGGTAGAGCTGGGACAGGCAGGTGGCCAGCTTGCCGCTGTTGGGCCCGGGTCCGGTCACGATGACCAGGCGCTTGCGGGTCTCGATGCGTTCGTTCGCGCCGTATCCCTGGTCGCTGACGATCAGGTCCACGTCCGTGGGATAGCCCTTGGTGAACCGGTGGGTGTACACCCGGATGTTCTGCCGTTCGAGCTTGTTCTTGAAGATCGTGGCGGCGGGCTGGTTGTCGAAGCGCGTGATCACGACCTGCGGCCGCTCGATGCCCCATTCCTGCAGGTCGTCAATCAGCTTGAGGGCGTCCACATCGTAGGTAATGCCGAAATCCGCCCGGACTTTGCGGCGTTCGATGTCGCCGGCGTAGATGCACAGGATGATCTCCGCCTCGGCGCTCAGGGTCTGGAAGAGGCGCATCTTCACGTTGGGATCAAACCCCGGCAGGACGCGGGCCGCGTGGTAGTCGAACATGATCTTTCCGCCGAATTCCAGGTACAGTTTGCTCGGGAAATTTTTCACGCGCTCGCGGATGGCCTGGGTTTGTTCGGCCAGATAACGCTCGTTGTCGAATCCCGTGGTGGACGTCATCACGTTCAACTCCTTGAGGGCGGATCCCGGAGGCGTCATAGCGGCAGGATCACGTTGGATTTGGTGTCTCCCACGGGCGTGGGAATGACATCGCTCAGCATGTTCATCATGATCAAAACCAGGCCCACGGAGAGCAGCACGAAGGCCGCCCGTCCCAGCAATCCGCGCGGCGCCAGGAGCCGCCGGCCCCAGCCGCGCCAGGCGTACCAGGCGCCCAGCAGGGCCAGGCCGGCGGAGACCCACTGCCGGCCGGTCACGGCGAAATCATCCAGAAGCATGAAGTAATAGATCAGCGGCATAACCAAGAAGGCCACCAGGGACAGACTGAGGATAAAATAGCGTGAAGCCTGCGCTTCGGCGTGCGGCGCTTCGGCCGGCCCCTCGGCCAGCGGCCGGCTGGACTCCACGGCCAGCATGAGCATGGCCAGCGCCACCAGAACGGTCAGGGCCGTTATGAACCCCAGCGCCGGATAGTTGTTGTTGAAATTGAACGCGTTGTCCGCCGACAGCAGGTAGTAAAACGCGGCCAGATATGCGGCATGCCACGCCAGGGCTCCGGCCAGCCAGCCAGGATGCGGGCCAGGAGCTGGCGGCATCTCCGGCACAGGGGTCTTGCGCGGTTCGGTCACTGGGCGTTTGGACATGACGCGTTCCTCCTTGACAGGACTGCCGTATTATCATCCAAAACGTTCGGCAACGCAACTTTTTCGCGGACGAAGTCAGAGAAAGAGTATTCGGCGAGCATAATGGAGCTGTGCTGGACCCCTCACCTTCCCCTCTCCCACAGCTTAAGCGCATACCATTCCCCTCCCCGGGATTTTGGGTGGGAGGGGCTGGGGGAGGGGGTTCAAGCAACTGAAAGGGGTTAATATCACTTGGGAAACGGAACGCAGTTTGATAAAATAGAGGTTAATCTAAGACGCGCGACTCCCTGCCGCCTCTTCCCCCTTCCAACCCGCGAAAGCGCGAGGTGACGCCGATGATAAAATCCAAGCTCATTCCCCTTGGATGTCTGGTGCTTTCCCTGGCGGTTTTCCTGCTGGTCATGGGCATGTCCTGCACCCGCATCGAGGCGCCCCTGGAACCGGTCTCCTTGACGCCTTTGCCTTCCTCACCCCAGCCCACGGCCACGCCCGCTCCGACCGCGGCAGTGACGCCGACCGTGGTCCCCACCTCCGCGCCCACGCCCGAGGGCCATTTCCAGAACTTCGAGGAGAACAACGGCACGCCCGGATTGTACTTCCAGGATTTCGGCAGCGCCAATTCCGTGTTCACCTCCCAGGCCTTTGAAGGCGCGCGCGCGCTGCAAACCACCGGCAGCGCCGTGGCGGCCGCATCGGTCCGCATCTACCCTGGCGCGGCCAGCGTGGACCTGACCCTCCCCGGCACGATCTGGGTCATGGTGTACAGCCCGGTCGGCGAACAAAATTTCGACCTGACTCTCGCCGACGCCGCCGGCGTCACGCGTACCGCGTCTTCATCCAGCGCCACCAATCCCAACACCTGGACCATGATCTACTGGAGCTTGAACAATTTTACCGGCGTGAACCGGGCCGCTATTGTTTATGGCACCATCACCCTCCCCATCCCGGAAACATTCCGGTTCGACGACCTGCGAAGCGGAGACTTTTAAACAGCCGTGGCTAGGAACTGGGCATGAGAAGCTGGTGCGTGTTCAAGTTGCTGGCAGTCGTGCTGGCCGTGTTCTGCCTGTCTGTCATCCTGTCCTGCAGCCGGGTGCAGAATCCGATCCAACCCCAGCTGCCGATCGCGCCCCTGCCCATCGCAACCGTCACGGCCACGGCGACGCCCGCCGCCTCCCAGTCCACGCCCGCCCCCACCCGCACCGCGACGCCGGTCCAGCAGACCGCCACCTCCACGGCCGTGATCCTGGTCACGGGCACGGCGACGCCGCTCCTCCCCGCCACCAGCACCTTCACACCGGTCGCTCCGGCCACGGCCACGACAACCCCCACGCCCCCGGCCACCTTCACCCGCACCTATACACCCACGGCCACGCGCACCTATACCCGCACATCCACCCGGACCTACACCTACACCCCCACCCCTTCGCCCACGCCGGTCAGTTTCCAGAACTTCGAGGAAGGCAACGGCACCCCGGAATTATATTACCAGGACGTCAACGGCTCCAACCCGGCCTTCTCCACCTTCGTCATGGAAGGCAAGCGGTCCCTGCGGATCGAACCCAAGGACAACAACGGCACGGTCCGGGTCTTCCCCTGCGCCCTCACCATGAAGCTGACGGACGCGAACGAGTTCTGGGTCTGGGTCTTTGACGAGCAGGGGGACAACCCGGTCTATCTGACGCTGTGGGACGAGGACGGCAAAAGCCAGACCGCGCTGTCCGTGGACACGGGATCGCTGAACAACTGGAAACAGGTCCACTGGAAGCTGGGAGATTTCACGGACGTGGACCTGTCCAGGATCAGAAGCATCTATCTCCGGGAGGTCAATCCCGGCGCCTACACCTTCGACGATATCGGTTTCGGAAATTAGCGCGCCTTTTTCACATGGTCTTTGCGAGGTTCCCTGAGCTTGTCGAAGGGAGCCGAAGCAATCTTCCTCTTATCAAAACCTACCTAGATTGCCGCGCTCCCCCTTAAAAACCCCGGGTCGCTCGCAATGACTTCATTTATTTTATCCAAAAGTTGCCTTCATACACCGGCCGCCGCTACGATCACCTGGATCGCCTGAATAGGTTTTAGGCCCTGCTCCTTGACCGCGGCCATGAAGCCCGCGTCCGCCGAGAGGCAGGGATTGGCGTTCACTTCCAGCACCCACAGCTTGCCGTTGGGGTCCTGCCTGAAATCCACCCGCGCGTAACCCCGCAACCCAAAAATATCCCAGCACTTCAGCGCCAGCGCCCGCAGCTCCTGGGCCAAAGACCCAGCGGCGAGAAAGACGCGCCGCGTGTGCTGGTATTCGAAGGCCGTGGGGTCCCACTTGGCCTGGTAGGTCAGCAGGCGCGGCTGGCCGGCAGGCCAGGCCTCGAAGGTGATCTCCGCCGGCGGCAGGGTCTCGGGTCCCTCCGGGACGCGCTCCAACAAGGACACATTGAATTCCCGGCCCTCGATGAACGTTTCCAACAACAGACCCTGCTCCCTGAAGCGTCCCAGTTTCTCCGCCAGTACCGTGACCGGGTCCTTACCCGCAGCAACGAACGCGGACGCGTCGATGCCCACCGAGGCATCCTCGCCCAAGGGTTTGATGATCCAGGGGCCAGGCACGGAAACTTTGTCCGGCGGCCTGCGCACGACCTGCCAGGCGGGAGTGGCCACCCCCTGGGCCGCGAGCGCGGCCTTGGCCAGGGCCTTGTCATTCGTCTGCGCCAGGGCTGATGAGCCTGAGCCAGTGAACCGGAGCCCGCAGAGCTCCAACAGGCCCGCGACGCGCGCCTGGCCGCGGCTGTCCGCGCCCACGGCCTCGACCAGGTTGAACACCACGTCCGGCCGGAAGGCCAGCATACGGTCCCACGCGCGAGCCAGGCCCGGCCAGTCAGCCGGCAGGGCGCAACGCGCGCAGTCAATGCCCGCCTGCGCCAGGGCAGATTCCACGAGCAGTACCTGGTCCAGCACGTCGGCCGCGTCGGGCGCAAGGGGATCAGGCTGGTTATAGAGGATGGCGATCCGCATGGGGGGTCAGGCGCCGCGGACCTGGCTGACCACCGCAGGAGCCTGGTTCAGCCGCTCAGAAGCTGATTCCAGAATGCCCGCGATCAACTCGGCATAAGGGATGCCCTGGAGGCGGCAGAGAATGGGAAGGTCGGAATGCACGGGGTGGATGCCGGCCAGGGGATTGATCTCCAGGAAATGCAAGCGGCCGTCCTGGTCCGCGCGCAGGTCCACACGGCCCGCGTCCCGGCAGCCGAACGCCTGGTAGGCGGCCAGGGCCAGGGCCTCGGCTTCCTGGACCACGGCCGGGTCCCTGACCAGGGCGTAGGTCACGCGGTCCTCGTACAGCTGCTTATTGCTGTAGGAGTAAACCCCCGGCTCGGCTTTCTCGCCCAGGTGGATCTCCAGCACGCCAAGGCTGCGGGCTTTGCGTCCTGTGCCCAGGATGCCCACCGTAACCTCGCGGCCAGGAAGATAGCGTTCCACGAGCACCGGCTGCTGGAATTGTTCCAGCAGCCGGGCAACTTGCTTTTGCAGCGCCGCCTGGTCCCGGACCAGCGACTGCAAGGTCACGCCCTTGCCCGTGCCTTCGGCCACGGGCTTGACGAAAGCGGGAAAGGCGAACGGCACCCGCAGGTCCCGGACTTCCTCCCGGGAGGACACGGAGAGGAACGCCGGCGTGGCCAGGCCGGCATCGCGCACGATCCGTTTGGCCATGCCTTTGTCCAGGGTAAGGGCCAGGGTCAGGGGATCGCCGAAGGTATAAGGAAGGCCGTACGCTTCCAGCAGGGCCGGCACCTGGGCCTCGCGGCTGCGGCCCCAGAGGCCCTCGCACAGGTTGAAAACCAGGTCCCAGCGCTCGCCCCGGCCCAAGGCCGCCACCAGTGAAAAAACGTTGCCCACGCGGACGGCCGCGTGCCCCAGGCCGGCCAGGACCTGCTCCAGGCCGGCAATGGTCTCTTCGCTGTCGAACTCCGCGACCGCCTCGGGCGTCAGCCCGGCCGCCAGGTAGTCGGATTTGAGGTCATAGGTCAGGCCGATCCGCATTCCCGTCCCCCTTCAATTTCAGCAGCGATTTTTTCTGGCTGCGGCGCCGGTAACGCGGGGTTTTCTCGGGGACCAGTGCCTTGTCATTGCCCCGGATCAGGTTGGCCGTGCCGCCCTCCTTGCCGTTGCCGTTCTGGCGCCGGGCCCGTTCCAGGTCCAACTCGTGCGGGTTGTGATAGTTGATGATCATGCCCTCGTAGTTGCGCAGCAGCACGTCGTGTTCGGTGGCGGACAGGAGATAGAACGGCTGGAGGGGGATCTTGCCGCCCCCGCCGGGCGCGTCCACCACGAAGGTGGGAACGCACAGACCGCCCGTGTACCCGCGCATCATCTCGATGATCTGGACCCCTTTCCAGACATTGGTGCGGAAATGCTCCACGCCCCGCACCGGATCGCACTGGTACAGGTAGTAGGGGCGCACCATGATGCATTGCAGTTCGTGGCACAGATCGCGCATGGTCTCCACCGTGTCGTTCACGCCCCGCAGGAGCACGGACTGGTTGGACAGCGGGATCCCCGCGCGCAGGATCTTGTCGCAGGCCTCGCGCGATTCGGGCGTGATCTCGGTCGGGTGGTTGAACTGGACGTTCACCCAGAGCGGCCGGTGTTTGGCCAGCATGCGCACCAGGTCGTCGGTGATCCGCATGGGCAGCACCACCGGCACCCGGGTGCCGATGCGCAGGACCTCGACATGCGAAATGCGCTGGAGCTCGCCCAGGAACCAGTCCAGCAGGTCCAGGTTCAGGGTGAGCGGGTCGCCGCCGGAGACGATCACTTCCCGGATCTCGGCCGTGGCGCGCACGTACTCCAACATCTTCAGCAGGTCCAGCTTGGAACAGGCGGCCTCGCCCCCGCGCCACACGCGTTTGCGGGTGCAGTGCCGGCAATTCATGCTGCAGACGTTGGTGACCACGGCCAGCACCCGGTCCGGATAGCGGTGGACCAGACCCGGGGCCTGCATGTCCTCCTCTTCCTCGAGGGGATCCGTGTCGCCGACCACCTGGTATTCCAGCTCCTTGATGTCCGGCAGGCACTGCTTGCGGATGGGATCCTCGGGATTGAACCAGTCAATCAGCGAAAAATAATAAGGCGTGACCGCGTACGGGAAGACCTCCAGCAGGCGGCGGTACTTGGAAACCTGGTAAGGCTTGAGGTTCAGCAGATCGATCAGCTGGTCAACGGTCCGCAGGCGGTTGGCCATTTGCCAGCGCCAGTCGTTCCATTGTTCCTGCGTCACATCCGGCCACAACCGGCGGATCAGGGCGTCATTTTTGAACAGGACGCCTTCCGCCAGATGGCCGGCGGTCAGAACGGACCGGCTGGTTCCTTCGCCTGACAGCGGAGGCTCGTCGTTTTCCTTCAACAAGTCGTTTTCCATGCTGCCCTCTCCCCGCGGGGGGTGAATGAGATGCCGAGGCCCAAGGCCTTCGGTCGGACGGCCCAACGCGTTGCGCTGGCTCTACACCGTCATCACGCTCCTGTGCGCGGGGCTGGCATCCGGGCGGAGGAAAACCAGGTGGGAAATCAGGAAAGACCTGCTCGCGGTCTTCATGGGTGTGTGGTGAACTGCACCTCACACGGGCGGACGGCCGCGCGGGCCGCCCCGGGACCCGTCATTGGGCTGTGAAGCCCGGGCTGCTGTTTTTTTTATAGAGCCTATCCGCCTTTTTGTCCATCATTATTTTTTTTACACACCATTTTTTTATTCTTTTCCCCCTCAGCGAAACAGGCCCTCCGCCTGATGGTTGGGTGCCTACCCAGCTAGCTCACCAGCCTCACCAAACCCTTTTTGCATTCGGATCCGGATTCGCCTTCCGGATCCGAATCATGAATACCGAAGGCCTTGAGGTAGCTGGGTAGGCACCCAACCATCCCCGTATCTTTTTGGCTTGGGCCGTGCCCGGCCACAGGTTTATAATGCCTCTTTAGCCTTTTTCCCGAGGTCCTGGCATGTTTCGCATCTTCCCCATTTACGACGCGGTCACGCCGGCCGAAACGCAGGCGATCGCGCAGGTGCAGGCGATCATCCGTTCGCAGTTCTCGGCCATTCCGGAAAAAGAGATCGCCAAGATCCCGGCCCGCCTGAAGAACCCCCTGAAGTACCGGTTCCGCACGATCCTGTTCGTGGGGGAGAATTTCTACGGCCGGGTCGAGGCGTTCGCCCTGCTGCTGCACGCGCCGGATCTGAATTTCTGCTACCTGGACCTCCTGGCCACGAGCAAGCAGACCATGGGGCGCGGCATCGGCAGCGCGCTCTACGAACGCGTCCGCGAGGAGGCCCTGAGCTTAAAAAGCGTGGGCCTGTTCCTGGAGTGCCTGCCCGACGACCCCAAGCTCTGCCGCGACCCCGAGGTGCTCAAGGAGAACATGGCGCGCCTCAAGTTCTACGAATATTACGGCGCGCGGCCGATCCTCAACACGCGCTACGAGACGCCTTTAAACGCCGAGGACGACAACCCGCCTTACCTCCTCTTCGACGACCTGGGCCAGGGCACGACCCTGAGCCGGGACGTGGCCAGGAGCATTGTCCGGGCCATCCTGGAGCGGAAGTACCGCGAGGTGGTGCCCAAGGATTATTTACAAATGGTGGTGGCGTCCGTGCAGGAGGACCCCGTGCAGCTGCGGGAGCCGCGCTACCTGAAAAAACCACGCGCCCAGTCCCCGGCGCAGGTGCCGGCCGAGCAGAAAATCGCCCTGCTCATGAACCGCGAGCACGAGATCCACCACGTCAAGGAAAGCGGCTACGTCGAAGCGCCGGTCCGCATCTCCGCCATTCTGCGCGAACTCGACAAGACCGGCCTTTTCCAGCACCGGAAAGCCTGGCACGTGGCGGAAAAATACATCGCGGAAGTGCACGACGCGGACTATGTCCGCTATTTCCGGCGCGTGTGCCAGACCCTGCCTGAGAACGAGTCCGTCTATCCCTACGTGTTCCCCATCCGCAACCTCACCCGGCCGCCGAGGGAGCTCTCCGTCTGCGCCGGCTATTACGGCATTGACACCTTCACGCCCCTGAACCGCAACGCCTACATCGCGGCCAGGCGCGCGGTGGACTGCGCGCTCACGGGCGCCCACCATATTCTGACCACCCGCCACCTCGCCTACGCCCTGGTCCGGCCCCCGGGCCACCACGCCGAGCGCGGGGCGTTCGGCGGCTTCTGCTACTTCAACTCCGCGGCCATCGCGGCCCACTACTTGAGCCGTTACGGCAAGGTGGCGATCCTGGACATTGATTACCACCACGGCAACGGCCAGCAGGAGATCTTTTACCAGCGCAACGACGTGCTCACCGTGTCCCTGCACGCGCATCCCAGCTTTGCCTATCCCTTTTTCACCGGTTTCAAGGACGAAACCGGCCAGGGGCCGGGGCAAGGATACAACATCAATCACCCCCTGCCCGAGCGGCTCGAAGCCACGGCTTACACGCCGGTCCTGGCCACGGCCCTGAAGCAGGTGCGGAAATTCGGCCCGCAGTTCCTGGTGGTGGCGTTTGGCGCGGACACGGGTCGGGGCGACCCGACCGGGACCTGGGAATGGCTGCCGGCGGATTTCGAGCGGCACGGCCGGATGATCGGCGGCCTGCGCCTGCCCACCCTGATCGCGCAGGAAGGCGGCTACAACACCCGCAACCTGGGCGCGAACGTCAGGAATTTCCTGGAGGGATTGTGGCAGGGTTTCCACCACGAGGCGCCAGCCGAACCTGCCGCCGCGGCCAAGCCCGAGAAAGCCAAGACCGACCCGCCGGCTTCGCAGGTGATCCGCTGACCCGGGTCCTCTTCAGGGACCCGCTTGATCCCAATCCCCTTCGCATGAACCCGCTGATCCCCGTTCGCCAACCGGAAAAACGGGGGCCTGATTGTCCCTTGTTTTTTCCGCCCTGTTTCCTTAAAATGAGCGCTCTTGTTCATGTTCAGGGGGAAAGGAACCGCGCAGGATGCCAGAGGTGGGACAGATCTTAGCCAGCGGCAACGAGGCCGTGGCCCGGGCGGCCCGGGCCTGCGGCTGTCATCTCGGGACCGGCTATCCCGGCACGCCCTCCACGGAGATCCTCGAGGAGTTCGGCCGTCTGGGCGGAAAAGCCCAGTGGGCCCCCAACGAAAAAGTGGCGCTCGAGGTGGCCTTGGGCGCGGCCTTTGGCGGCGGCCGCGCGCTGGCGGCCATGAAGCACGTCGGCCTGAACGTGGCCAGCGATGTCCTGTTCATCGCCGCTTACGCGGACGTGAGCGGGGCGCTGATCGTGGTCTCGGCCGACGACCCGGGCATGTCCTCGAGCCAGAACGAGCAGGACAACCGCCGCTATGCGGAAGCGGCGGGCGTTCCCATGCTGGAGCCGTCGGATTCCCAGGAAGCCTACGATTATTTTATCGAAGCGGTCCGCATCTCCGAGCGCTGGCAGATCCCGGTCCTGTTCCGTCTGACCACGCGGATCTGCCATTCGCGGACGGTCCTGCAGCTCAAGCCCGCGCAGCTGGACCCGCCCCGGATCCACTACCAGAGCAAACCCACGGAACGCGTCATGATCCCGATCCATGCCCGCCCGGCCCACCGGCGCCTGCGCGCCAAGCTCGCCGAGATCGGCGCCTGGGCCGAGACCGCGGGCCTGCACCGCCTCCTCCCCGGCGGCCCGGACCTGGGCATCATCACCTCGGGCGTGGCCTTCCAGCACGTCCGCGAGGCCCTGCCCCAGGCCAGCGTCCTCAAGCTGGGGCTCACGCATCCCCTGCCGTTCCAGGCCATCCGGGCTTTTATCCAGCAGGTCCGGCGCTGCCTGGTGGTGGAGGAAGGCGATCCCTATCTGGTCCAGGCCCTGCGCGGCCAGAACCTTCCGGTGGAAGGCAAAGCCGAGGCGTTCCGCTTCGGCGAGCTGAACGTGGACCGCGTCCGCCGGCTCGCGGGCTTGGACGCCAGCCCCGAACCCCAACCCCTGCCGGGCAAACCGCCCGAGCTCTGTCCGGGCTGCCCGCACCGCAAGACCTTCGAAGTGCTCCGCGACCTGAAAGCGATCGTGGCCGGGGACATCGGCTGCTACACCCTCGGCGTCCTGCCGCCCTTCTCGGCCATGGATTCGCAGCTGTGCATGGGCGCCAGCATCGGCGTGGGCTTGGGCCTGCGCCACGTGCTGCCGGAAGCGGAGGCGCGCCGCGTGGTCAGCGTGATCGGGGACAGCACCTTCGTGCACAGCGGCATCACCGGCCTGGTGGAAATGGTCTACAATCCTCCGTCCACCGGCCACGTGGTGCTCATTTTGGACAACGACACCACGGCCATGACCGGACTGCAGGAACATCCTGGCACCGGCCGGAAACTGGACGGCAGCCCGGCGGCCAAGCTGTCCCTCGAGGAGGTGGCGCGGGCCGTGGGCATCCAGCAGGTCATGGTCCTGGACCCGGCTCAGGACAGCGCCCGGCTCGCGGAGGTCCTGACCCAGGCGCGCCGGGACGCGGAGCTCAGGGTCATCATTTTGCGGCGCCCCTGCGTGCTGACGGCCGGAGCGCGGCGCAAGGCGGACGAGGCCCGTTCCTCCGAGGCTCCCGCATGCTGACCGCCGTGACCAACGTGCGCATCGCGGGCCTGGGCGGCCAGGGCATCCTCACGGCCGCTGACCTCCTGTCCGAGGTGGCCTTCCGCTTTGGCCTCGACGTCAAGCAGAGCGAGATCCACGGCATGAGCCAGCGCGGCGGTTCGGTGTACAGCGACGTGCGCTTCGGGCCCGAGGTGCGAAGCCCCATGATCCCGGAGCGGGCCGCGGACTTCCTGCTGGTGCTGGACGCGGAACAGGTGGAGAACAACCGGGACATCCTGAAGCCCGGCGGCAAGCTGCTGGGGCCGGACCGCGTGGATGCGCGGGTCCTGCCCAACCGCCGCAGCCTCAACCTGGCCCTGCTCGGCGCCCTGAGCCGCGAACTGCCGTTCCCGTCGGCGCTCTGGGAGGAAGCGCTCCGCGCCCGCTTCCCCGCGCGCCTGCACCCTTCGGCCCTCGCGGCCTTTCACGCCACCGGCCCGGCCCAAAGGAGCCAGCCATGAAAACCAGCCAAACCGTGTTCCACCCGGCCAGCGCCGCGGATTTCCTGCCCCTGGACCAGCTCCGGCAGCTGCAGCTCCAGCGCCTGCAGCGGATGGTGGGCCTGGCCTACCAGCATGTGCCCCTGTTCCGCGCGCGCATGCAGGAGCGGAACCTGACCCCGGCGCATCTCACCAGTCTGCAGGCCCTCGCCGACCTGCCGTTCGTCCAGAAGGCCGACCTCCGGGACACCTACCCCTTCGGCCTCTTCGCCAGGCCCATGCCGGAGATCGTCCGCCTGCACGCTTCCAGCGGCACCACGGGCAAGCCGATCGTCGTGGCCTACACCCGCCGCGACATCGAGGTCTGGGCCGAGGTCATGCTGCGGAGCCTGGCGGCCTGCGGCGTGCACGCCGGGGACGTGGTCCAGAACGCCTACGGCTACGGGCTCTTCACCGGCGGCCTGGGCGCGCACTACGGGGCCGAGGCCCTGGGCGCCACGGTCATCCCCATCTCCGGCGGCAACACCGAGCGCCAGATCATGGTGCTGAAGGACTTCGGCGTCACGGTGATCTGCTGCACGCCCAGCTACTTCCTGCACCTGTCCGAGCGGGCCGCGGCCCTGGGCGCGGACCTGAAGCAGCTGCCCCTGCGGGTGGGCGTGTTCGGCGCCGAGCCCTGGACCGATTCCATGCGCCTCCGCATCCAGGAGGCCACGGGCATCCAGGCCTTCGACATCTACGGGCTGTCCGAGATCGTGGGGCCGGGCGTGGCGATCGAGTGCCCGTGCCAGAACGGCCTGCACATTTTCGAGGATTATTTTTATCCGGAGATCATCAACCCCGGGACCGGGGAGGTCCTCCCCGACGGCAGCGAGGGCGAACTGGTCCTGACCACCCTCGGCAAGGAGGCCATGCCCCTGATCCGCTACCGGACCCGCGACATCACGGCCCTGCTGCCCGAACGCTGCGCCTGCGGCCGGACCCTGCGCCGGATCCGGCGCATCGCCCGCCGCAGCGACGACATGCTGATCATCCGCGGGGTCAACGTCTTCCCCTCGCAGATCGAGCACGCCCTGCTCGCGGTCGAGGGCACCCTGCCCCACTACCAGATCATCCTGGAGCGGGAGCAGGGGCTGGACCGGCTCAGGGTCCAGGTGGAGATCACGCAGGAATTCTTCAGCGACCAGGTGGGCAGTTTGGAGCGGCTGCAGGCCCAGCTCGCGAAGTCCCTGGAGAACACGCTGGGCCTCCGGGCCGAGGTGGAGCTGGTCGAACCCTTCACCCTGCAGCGCAGCGAGGGCAAGGCCAAACGGGTGTTGGACAAGCGAACCCTATAGCGACAGCCTCTGCGCCAGCGGCGCGGGGTATTCGGGAGACCCTCTCCCCGCAAGGGAGAGGGGGCGGCGAATCCCCGCGCTGACGCGCGGGTGTGATCGATTGAGCGCGGCCTGACCGCAGGCGCGCAAGACCGGAGGTCAACCATGAAACTGCAGCAGCTCTCCGTGTTCTTGGAGAACAAGCCCGGCCAGTTGAACAAGGTCTGCCAGATCCTGGCCAAGGCCGAGATCAACATCCTGGCCCTGTCCCTGGCCGACACCCAGCAGTACGGCATCCTGCGCCTCGTGGTCCGCGACTGGGGCCGGGCCCAGACCATCCTGCAGGCCAACGGGTTCACCACCAAAGTGACCGAGGTGCTGGCCATCGAGGTCAAGGACCGGCCCGGCGGCCTGGCCGACATCCTGGCCGCCATCGAGGCCGCGAAACTGAACGTCGTGTACATGTACGCCTTCACCGCGGGCCCGAAGGGCCAGGCGGTCCTGATCTTCCGTTTCGATGATCCGGACCAGGCGGTCGCCAGCCTGCAGCAGCAGAAGGTCAGCCTCGTGAGTCCGGTCGAACTGTTCAGGTCTACGGGACATTAATTACCCCTGGCAGGGCACGTGCCCGGTCACCCGTCTCATTTCGTCCTGCTTTGGGCCAAGAAGAGAGAACCCATGCCCTGGAAGACCATCCTGAAATTCCTGCGCTCCCTGACCTTTCGGCTGCTGCTCCTGGCAGGCCTGGCGGCTTTTTGCGTCTGGCTGGTCTGGGCGCCGGGTCTGGAAAAACTGGCCACCGTGCAGCCGGTCAGGTCCCGGTTGATGGAACTGCGCGCGCTGGAAGCCGGACGCCAACACCAGGCTTTTCACCCGGACTACCGCTGGGTGCCCTTGAGCCGCATCGCGCCGGCTCTGCGCCAGGCCGTGCTCGTGTCCGAGGACGATATGTTCTACCGGCACGAGGGACTGGATTGGGAGGAGATCCGCGCGGCCTGGGAGCAGAACCTGCGGCGTGGCAGGATCCGGCGCGGCGCCAGCACCATCACCCAGCAGGTCGCCAAAAATCTGTTCCTTTCGCCGCGAAAAAACCTGTTCCGCAAGCTCAAGGAGGCGGTACTGGCCCTACGGCTGGAGCGGACCCTCAAGAAAAGACGCATTCTGGAGATCTACCTGAACATCGCGGAATGGGGACCGGGTATTTTCGGGGCCGAGGCCGCGGCCCAGCGCTATTTTCAAAAACCCGCGGCCGAGCTCTCGTGGGAGGAAGCGGTGGCGCTGGCGGCCATCCTGCCCTCGCCGCTCAAGCATTCCCCCCTCGAGCCGGACCGCTTCACCGCGTTCAGGCAAAACTGGATCAACCAGCGGCTGCTGGAAAAAGGCATCCTGCCGCCTTCGCCCATTCTCGCGGTAACCTCCGTGACGCCTTTGCCCGGCACGGATCAACCGCAGAATGCCCCGGCGCCCCGCTCCGGAGCGATCACGGCCCCCGAAGCCGCAGGGGTCACCTCGCCCGCCATCTCGGAATAGGCGCGGCCGCCGGTCAACGCGGGCCAAAGCGCACGCGCAAGTATTCAAGGAAGTTCCGGAAGGCGCGGGAACGGTCCCGGAGATCGTAGCGGGAAATAAATTGGACATCGATCACGCCGGACGCCGGTTCGAGCGCAAATTCCAGATCGAGGTCGCGGACGAGCGCATGCAGGTAAACGTCATCCCTTTCGACGATCCTTATCCCGTCGAATTCAAGCAAGAGCGCGTATAAACGCCGCCAGGCCAGCGCGGGCGCGTCGGCACATGCGAACGGCGGGATATAAATCCTCGGATCCGTGCTGAGACTGGAGACACAGTTGGAAACATTCAAGGCAGGAAAAAAGCGGGCCTTGCCGTTTATCACAGCGACTTCCGGACCTGAAGCGCAGGCACCGAGAAAAGAACAGCCGAGGACCGCCAACCAGAAGGCGTCTCCGACGCGAACCGGACGGCCGCGCCTGGGGGGCGGGCCGTATTCCATGCCGCTCATGTTTCCAGACGCGTGACCCGTTCGAATTTCGGCTAGGGAAATCATTTTCTCTTCGCCCATGGACTATTCCCCCTTGGTCCGTGGCGGTTGGCGCCCAAGCCTGCTGAAGCCTAGACCACCGGGGGCAATAAACCTATGCGCTATTTTTTCCGGTTATCGTTTTCTGTTCAGGTACTGCTGGATCTTCTTGTCTTCCCAATCCCTGCCTAAAAAACCTCCCAAGCCAAAAACCGCCAGGGCATGGGCCAGGAGGCCGATGCCCCAGCCAAAAAGCGGAAAGAAAAACCACAGCTGTTTGGGTGTCGTGGCCAGATTGAGCACGGCCAGCCCGAAATTCACGACCACATAGGCAATCAGGTGAATGTAAAATATTTTGAGCGCCACCACCCAGTTGTGGGCTTCCCAATACCGCGAATCGCGATCCATGTTCCGCCTCCTGTCGTCGGCCATGCCTGCCAGCGGCCTTATTTTAGCACACTTGGTCCTCGTTGCCCATTCTTCAGCGCGGTGCCCTTCCCGCCTGATTTTCTTTCCTGCAAGGCCCGCTTCCTGGCCCGCTCCCGTTCCTGCTGCGCTTTCTTGATTTCCTTCTCGGCTTGTTTCGCCGCCGCTTCCCGAGCGCGTATGTTTTTTTTCCTGGCTTTTTCCCTATCCTCCAGCGCTTTTTTCCTGGCCTGCTCTTCTTTTTGGATGGCTTTCTTCCGCGCGTTTTCGGCCTTGTTCGCGGCTTTTTTCCGGGCTTCCAGGTCTTGCCGCCGGGCCTGTTCCCTTTCCTGCGCCAGTTTTCGCACCGCTTCCTGCCCAGGCTGGGCCGCCTGGCCTGGCTCACCCGGTTTCGCTCCTTCCCTCGCTTGCTCCTGTTCCATCTCCCACTTTGGCTGCTGCAGTTCAGGGCCATTAATTCCGGGCCCATTCTCCGGTTGTTCCTGGCTCTGTTCGGGGTTTTGTCCAAGTCCTTTTCCCTGAGGCGAAGCCGCCCAGGCCAGGCCGGCGCCGCTCAACAACATCACGCTCATGATCGCCAATGCTTTTTTCATCTTCCGCCTCCGCTGATCGTTCTTTCTTTTAGCCAGGCACCGGGCTCCGCCGCCATCCTGCCAGCCAACTCCGGGAACGGCGAGAGCATGCGCTCCAGCAGACCCTGGCATGCGGCGATCGCCAGGCCGTAGTTGGTGATGGGCACGCCGGCCGCCTGGGCGGCCAGGAGCCGCGACAGGACCTCCCGGCGGTTGGTCATGCACGCGCCGCACTGGATAATCAGACGGTAGTTGTGCAAGCCTTCGGGGAAATCGTGGCCCACGGCGTAATCGAACTTCAGGTCCGCGCCCGTATGCTGGCGCAGCCAACGCGGGATCTTGACCCGGCCGATATCGTCCGCCACCGGATGGTGCGTGCACGCTTCCGCGATCAGCACCGCGTCTCCTGGCTTCAGGTCCTCAATCGCGCGCGCGCCGGCCGCAAAGGTCGCGAGGTCGCCTTTCCAGCGGGCGTAGAGCACGGAAAAACCGGTGACCGGGATGTCCTCCGGCACCTCCTCGGCCACCTGGTGAATGGCCTGGGAATCCGTGACCACCAGCCTGGGCCGGCCGCCCAGTTCGCGCAGGGCCGCGGACAGTTCGCTCTCCTTGACCACCACGGCCTTGGTTCCGTGGTCCAGCGCCTCGCGCAGGGTCTGCACCTGCGGCAGGATCAAGCGGCCTTTGGGCGCTTCCAGATCAATCGGCACCACCAGCACCACCCAGTCGCCCGGGTCCACCAAGCCGCTCAAAATCAAAGTGCGTTCCAGGGATTCGCGGGGCGCCTGGCGGACGATCGCCTCTTTCAGGGCCAGCAGACCTTGTCCGGTCACGCTGGAGACGTCCACCACGGCGGCGGCGTGCTGGGCGGCCGCCTGCCGCAGGCCCGGGTCAGGCAACTGTCGGTCGCACTGGGCCAGCACCACGATCAAGGGCAGGCCGCGGTCCTTGAGCTCCCGCGCCAGCTCCTCCTCGAACGGCGTCCACTGCCCTTCGGCCACCAAGAGGACCAGGTCCGTGCGATCCAGCGCCTTGCGGCTGGCGCGGACACGCTGGCTTCCCAGGTCGCCTTCATCGTCCAGTCCGGCTGTGTCCAGGAACAGCACCGGCCCCAGGGGCTGAAGCTCCGCGGCTTTGCTCACCACGTCCGTGGTGGTTCCGGCCTGGGGGGAGACAATGGACACGGCCTGGCCGATCAGGGCGTTCAGCAGGGAGGATTTGCCCACGTTACGGCGGCCGAACAGGCCGATGTGCAGGCGCACGCCGCGCGGCGCCTCGTGCAGAGAAGCAGACATGCTTGGCCCCTGAAAAGAAGAATACTTGGTTTATACAACAGTTTGGCGGTAAAATGAAGCGATTCTTCGAGGATCGCGAGGAGCCGGCCCCTGCTGCCCAGGACCATCATCCACAATTCCGTCAGTCTCGACGGATCGCTGACCGGGTTCGAGCCCAACCTGGCCCTGCACTACCGCCTGGCCGGTTCCTACCGTCCGCAGGCGCATCTCATCGGTTCGAACACCGTCAAGTCCGGCGCCGAGCTGTTCGGCGGCGTTCCCCCGGAACGGCCGGAGGATTTCCACCGGCCGGAACGCGATCCCAGCCTGCCGGTCTGGGTGATCCCCGACACCCGCGGCCGTCTGCAGGGCCTGCTGCACACCTGCCGGAACTTCGAATTCTGCCGGGACGTTATCGTGCTGGTGTCCGGCCACACCCCGGAAGCCTATCTGCGGCACCTGGAGGAGCGGCACTACGCCTATCATGCAGCAGGGCCGGACCACGTGGACCTGCGCGCGGCGCTGGAGTGGCTGGCTGACGCGCACCAGGTCCGTACCCTGCTGGCGGACACCGGCCAGATCCTGGGCACCCTGCTCCTGGCCGGGCGCCTGGCCAGCGAAGTGAGCCTGCTGGTGCATCCAGTGGTCTCCGGCGCCGGCCGCCTCCCCATGTTCGGAGAAGCCCTGTCGGGCCTTAAGCTGGAACTGCTCGGGCAGGAGCGCTTCGAGGACGGTTGTGTCTGGCTGAGGTACCGGACCTGACCTCCTCTTCCCAATCCCGCCCGGTTGTGCTAGGATTTCCTCGTTCCCAGCAGACCGGGTCTCAGTGACCCCATTCCCGGCACGGAGGATGATCATGAAAACTCTCTGGAAGCATGGTTTGACCCTGATGCTCTCTCTCTGTCTCGCGACGGCCGCGCACGCCGCGGCCAAAACCGCGGCCAAGCCTCCCAAGGCCGTCAACTACAAGGTCTTGCAGTCCATCCTGCCCACCATGGACCTGTCCGGGTTCGCCCGCCTGAAACCGGAAGGATCCACTGACTCGGCTTTCGGCGTGTCCATGTCCTTCGCTTCGGTCATCTATGAAAAAGGCGGCGACGAGAACCTGCAGACCATCGAAGTGAGGATCGAGGACAATCCGGCGGTCATGAACTACGGCGGCATGGACATGAGCGAGATGGCCGCCACCATGATGGAAGGGATGGAGTCCGAATCCGACGCCGGCTATTTCAAGAACGTGACCATCCAAGGATTCAAAGGCTCGGAACGGGTGGAACGGGGCGATAGCCCCACGGCCGAGATCGTGGTGCTGGTGGCCAAGCGCTTCACGGTCAAGCTCACGGCCAACGGCTCGGACGACACCGCCCCGCTGCAGAAGCTGGCCGCCAAGATGGACCTGGCCAAGTTGGCCAAAGCGGCGAAATAAGGCTGGATCAACAAGTCGGTATTTACAAATCCCCCTCTCCCTCGCTATGCAGAACGATAGGGAAAGGGCGGGGGCGAGTGGAAAATATTATCAAGGTGACCGGACAGAGACGCTGGGCGGGCCTTCCTGCCCGGCGTTTTTTTTTATTAAAGGTGGAGGAAGTGCGCGAAGGCGCCGGCCACGGCCAGGGCCACGAGCAGGTTCAGGGCCGCCGAGGCCAGGCAGGTTTTCCACCCGCCCTCTTTCCAGATCGCGGCCAGGGTGGCCAGGCAGGGGATGTACAGCGTGGCGAAAACCACCAATACCAGGATCTGCTGGTGCGAGAGCACGGCCGATACCTCCCCGCCCAGGGCCGTGGTCAGGATCGCCAGCGTCAATTCCTTCCGGAACACCCCTAAGAACAACGCGATGCCCGTGCTTTCGGGAAGCCGCAAAAATCCTTCGGTCAAAGGCGCGAGGGCGGCGTTAAGGTAATGGTCGGCGCCGGCCAAGGAGAGCAAGGCCAGGGCCACGCTCGCGATGATGATGACCGGCCAGGCCAGCACAAAAAATTCCTGCAAACGGAGCCAGACCTTTTTGGCGATGATGACCGGGTAAGGCCGCCTCAGGGGCGGCATGTCCATGATCACCCCGAGCAAAGTCCCCTTCTTGAGGCGCGAGAGAACGAAGGCCGCGCCAGCGCCCCCGGCCAAGCCCAGCAGGTACATCAGCGCCGCCCAGCCGGCGCCCAGATATTTTCCCGCCAGCGCCAGGATGATCACGGTCCGGGCCGAGCAGGTAATGAACGGGATGGCGAGCATGGCGATCAGCCGGTCGCGCCAGTTGTCCAGATTGCGGGTGGCCATGATGGCCGGCACATTGCAGCCGTAACCGATGATCAGCGGCACGATGGACTTGCCGTGCAGGCCCACGCGGTGCAGCAGGCCGTCCAGCATAAAAGCCAGGCGGGGTAAAAAACCCGTATCCTCGTACAGCGCCAGCAGGGCCAGGAGCGGAATGAGATAGGGCAAAATGATCCCCGCTCCGGCTTCGATGCCCTGGGCAAATCCCAGCAGGATGGCTGAGAGCGGCCCCCCGCCGAGGGACATGATCGCGGCGCTCAGCCAGGCGAACGGGCCTTCGAGCCAGCCCGCGATGACGTCGCCCAGCCAGAAAGCCGAGTAGAACATGGCCAGGAGCGAAACCGCCAGCGTGGCCAGCCCGCCGAGCGGCGAGGTCATGAAGGCGTCCACGCGCTCGCGCAGGCCCTCGGCGCTGCCGCGGCGGTGCGTGGCAATGGCCTCGTACAGGTCCAGCACCAGGGCGTGCCGGTGGGAAGCCAGCACGCTGGTTTCGGGCCAGCCGTGCAGTTCGGCCAGCGCGTGGCGTTTTTCATCCACGAACCGGGCGAAGGCCGGATCAGCCGCCTGGGCCTGGCGCGCGAAATCCTCGTCCATCTCCAGCAGGCGGATGGCGACAAAGCGGGGGCTCAACTCCTGCGCGCGGCCCAGGCAGGCGGGATAACGGTCCAGGATCTCGGCCAGGCACTGTTCGACGTCGCGGTCGTAGACCGGCAGCACCGGCTGGTAAGGCCCTTCGGCCAGGCGCACCGCTTCCTGGAACAACGCGGGGATGCCCTTGCCCTGCACGGCCACCACCGGCACGGCGGCGACACCGGTCAGTTCCCGGAACCGTTCCGTGTCAAAGGACATGCCCTTGCGCTGGGCCTCGTCCAGCATGTTGAGTCCCAGGACCAGGGGCACGCCCATTTCCACGAGCTGCAGGGTGAATTCCAGGGAGCGTGAAAGCAGCGAGGCGTCGGCCACGTTGATGATCACGTCCACCTGCCCGGAAAGCAGAAAATCGCGGGTCACCTTTTCGGCCAGGTCGAAGGAGGAGATGGAATAGGTGCCCGGGAGGTCAATCAGGCGGATGGTGCGGCCGGCGAAACAGACCGTGGTCTCGGCGTACGCGACCGAGGTCCCGGGAAAATTGGCGGTGTTGACCTTGAACCCGCCGACCGTGTTAAAGATGGTGGACTTGCCGCAGTTGGGCTGTCCGGCCAGAGCGATCACGAGCCCGCCGTCGCCGCGGCGGTCGCGCTTAAGGGGATTCATGCTCGACCGTGACCTTGGCCGCCATGCCCCGGCCCAGCAGGATGCGCGCGCCGCTGTCCGCGTCCTCGAGCAGGAGCGGACCCGCGAACGGGCCGTTCTTCACCAAACGGAAGCGCCGGCCCACGAACACGCCGAAACCGCTCAGGCGTTCCATCAAGCCCCGGCCGCCGGCGACGGACTTCACTTTGGCCGTTTCGCCCCGTTTCAGATCCAAAAAAGTCATGGCCTGGCACCTTTCCTCAGCTCATTCATCGCCATTCCATATACCACATCTGGAACGGCGTCGCACTAATTACTTGCTCGGACCCGTGGTGTTCCCGCGAAAATTATCTGGTGTCCGGCCGCAGCGGCCTTATATTATAATGATTGGCAACTTGAAGAACCAGGAGGAATGTACCATGGCGATCGCGCGAGATTCATCCCTGGCTTTTGCATCCGGCGCCCTGGGCGGCCTGGCCGCGGGCCTGACCTTGTGGGCCTTCGGCCAGCTCGGCGTTTCCAAGCTTCTGCACGTGGCCATCGCGCCCGAGCTGACGACCGGCTGGGTTTTCGGCAAGGTGGTCTGGGGCGGGCTCTGGGGCTTTCTGCTGCTGCTCCCCCTCCTCAAGAGCCGGGTGGTGTGGCGCGGCCTGGTGCTGTCCCTGTTCCCTACCCTGGTCCAGCTGATTTACGTCTTTCCGCACACTTCGGCCGGCCTATTCGGCCTGGGATGGGGCCAACTCACGCCCCTGGTGGTGCTGACCGCGAACGCCGCGGGCGGGATCATCGCCGCCTGGTGGCAAAAACAAGGTTAACGGACAGCCGGCGCGGTCATTTTTCCACTTTGCGCCGCTCGTAACGCGGCTGGAAATCCTTGGTCACCGCGTAAACCAGGTCCGTGACCATCTGCCGGTATTTCTTCTCGGTATCGCTGACCCCGAGGCCGGCCACGCCGCCGAGCCCCACCGAAGCCCCGGCCAGGGTCCAGGTCCCGGAACGCGATGACGTCCAGACCGTGGCTCCGCCCGCGGTTTCCAAAAGCTTCGCGCTCAACGCGGCGTTGACCTGCGCCTTGGCGCTGATCGCGCCCAGGTCCAGCGATAAATTGACCTTCGGCCTGACCGGGGAAACGTCGAGCTCTCCCGTGATCAGCGCGCCGACCTGGTATTTACTGCCGATGGCCCTGGCGGTTTCAAAATCCAGTTGTCCGCTTTTCACGGCCTGCAGGACCTGAGAGAGGGTCCCCAGTTCCAGGATCGCCACGCCGGGCTGGGCTTCCTGGGCAGCCTGCATGAATTTCTGGGTCGTGAGCGCGCCCAGGTCCTCGTTCTCGCCGCTGCTGGCCGCGAACCGAATCATGCCGATGGTCCCGTACCGTCCGAGTTCAACGGCCGGTGGGAGCTTGACCACCACGGTTGACGCGCAGCCCGCGAGCCCCGCCAGCAAAACCACACCTGCGATCCACTTGGCCGTTTTTCTCATGTGTCCGCTCCTTGGTTGAATGGTCCCTGCCCAAACGTCCAGTGCAGTTCAGCGATAGCGGAGTTCCACCACGCGGTAGCACAGGGCCGGCTGGGGATCGCCGGTCACCGACAGCCACTGGGTCTCGGGTTGCAGGCCCAGCGTGCCGGAGAGCAGCAGGTCATCCTGCTTGCCGGAGGGGCCGCGCAGACTGATGTCAAGCAGCGCCACCCCCAGCCCCAGGCCGCCGCCGATCAGTCCGCCGATACCCAGCCCCACGGAACCCACGGCAAAGTTGTCCGTATCGGAATCCTCGCTCAGCGCGTAAGGGATAAAGGAATACATGATACCCAGAAAAGCCCCCATGAGCGTGCCCGCGGCCACGTAGTTGCCGATAGTCAGTCCGGCGTCCGAATCCTCGTTCGAAAATTCGTAGAAGCCGATGCCCGTACCCACCACCGCGCCGCCGAGGAAGCCGTAGATGGAGTCCGTCAGGATCAGCTTGGGCTGGGTATTGCCGCTGTTGCCGTACTCGATCATGCCCACGGAAAACCCCACCGTGGTGCCGGCCAGCGCGCAGCGCATGATGTCCCGGGCCAGGATCGGCCCGCGGGCCTGACCGGCCCACGCAGACCCGGCGCCCGCGGCCAGCCAGCCCAGGATCACGACGGAAATAACGTATTTGCGCATGATTTTCCCCCTTCGTTCTCAGGTTCGAACTTTCCCCAGTATAGCAGGTCTTCCAGAGGGTGCAAAGCCCTCATTCCCTACGCCCATATGGCGAAGCCGGCCGCCGGCAGGGTCAGGCGCGCGGCTTTTCCGTTGCGGGCTTCCACGGCCGCGCGGCCGCCGATCTGGCCGGGGTCCGTGGAATACAGGCACGCGAGTTCGCGGCCAACGGCCTGCAGGGAGTCGTCGAGCGTGACCCAGGCGCTTTGAGCCTGCCCGGGGTCCGTATTGAGCGCGCACAGCATCTCCTGGTCGCAGAATATCCGCGACCAGGCCACCACGGAGTGCATGGGCCCCTCGCCCCAGCGGCTGGGCAGTCCGAAATCCGCGCCATTGCCCGAGATCGGCCGCAGGTACTGCCGGCCCCGGCGCAGGGCCAGGTGCTCCCGGCGCAGTGCGAGTATTTTGGCCAGCTCGCGGTACACGGGATGCGCCTCGTCGAAGCAGTGCCGGCCGCAGCTGACGAACGGCCCAAACGCCCCTCCGAACATGGCCTCGCGCAGATACCGGTCATTGTCGCCGTGCCCGTCGAACCCCTGCTCTGTTCCGTAATAGATACAGGGAATGCCGAGCGTGGTGGCGAGCAGAGCCAGCGCGGAGAGGACCAGGCGGCCGTTGTCCTGCCCGTCGGCTTCGTTGTGGCAAAAGCGCGCTTTGCCCTGCCCTTTGCGCACCTGGTCGTGGTCGTCAAACGTCGTGACGATGCGGTTGCGGAACCACACGTGCGATTCCTTCTGCACCAGCAGGGAATTGCGGAACAAGCCGAAATATTCCTGCGGGTCGCGCCAGCCTTTCACCAGGTATTCGAGCTTGTCCGGGATGTCGTCAATCCCCAGGGCCGCGTTGAGGCCCGTGGTCTCCAGGGTCTCGAAGGCGCGCTGGCGGCCGCCCGTGATCTCGCCCACCAGGTAAAAATTTTCCTTGCCCAGGCTCTGGGCGAACTCGTGGATGACCGCCGTGAAAAAACGGGACGCCCCGGGGTCCATGTGCTTGACCGTGTCCACGCGGAATCCGTCCAGGTCCGCGTACGCAATCCAGTATTTATAGACCCCGCACAGGGCGCGCAGCGCGGCGGAAGGCCGGTAATCGTCAGCCCCGCCCTGCCCCAGACACACGTCTTTCAGGCTTAAAAAATCGCCCTCCCTATACTCCGGATCATGGTCCCAGTTGGAGATCCGGCCCAGGCACGAGAAGGTCTCCGGCGACTGGAATTCCGCGGGCCAGACCGCGCCTTCGGGCCAAACCTGGGGATGGCGGGCCGGGTCCAGCGGGCCGAACGGCAGGGTCGGCCGGCCCGCGGCGTCCCTGAAGCCGGCCGCCGCGTAGGGCCTTCCATCCCAGCGTGGATCATACCCCGCGAGCCGGCCGTCCGCGCCCCGGACCTCGTAGCGGTCCGCCGTGTAGTCGAACACGTCGCCCGTGTGATTGAGGATGATGTCCAGGATCACGCGGATGCCCAGGCCGTGCGCGGCCGCGACCACGTCCCGCAGGTGCTCGCGCGTGCCGAAATGGGGGTCCACGTCGAGAAAATTCTGGATACCGTAACCGTGGTAGGATTCGGACCAGGCCGTCTGCTTGAACACCGGGCTGATCCAGATGGCCGTGACCCCCAGCCGCTTCAGGTAGCCGAGCTTGCTCTCCAGCCCCTTAAGCGTTCCACCCACGAACCTGCCGCCAGCCTCGAACCAGTCCTGCCGGTCCTGGGGCGTGGAGGCGGCATTGCCCCGGTCTCCCGGCTGAAAGCGCGGCGTCTGGCCCTGGGTCACGGGCCGGCCCTCATGGTCCAGATAGTCCTTCTCCTTGCCGTCCGAGAACCGGTCCAGGAGCAGGAAGTACAGCACCTGGTCCTCCCAGGCCGCGGGCGAGGGGAAAAAGGTCCGTTGGGTCAAGGCCGCAAAATCCAGTTCGCGCAGCGTTCTGAGTGTCATTTTCGTGTCCCTGCCTTTGCTCGGTTGTCTTTCCCGTGAACAGGCGCTCAGTATAGCATCACCCGGGCCTGCAAGCGACCGCCGATGCTGCTGACGTCGTAGTCCGCATCGGTCAGATATTCAAACACGCCGTACAGTTTCAGATCGAAGCGGCGATTGGGGGTGAAGAACTCGACCCCTGCCTGGGTCTGGTTGCCCGTGGGGACCGAACTCCCCTCGCTGCTGCCCGTGACCGCCAGGCCGGTCTGGAGATAAAAACTCGCGCCCATCACCGGACTGCCGCCCAGGGGGAACAGCATGCCCAGGCCGAGCACCGCCGCGTACACCGAATAGTCGTACGACAAGGGTGAATAGTAGTAGGAAATCTGCCGGTAGGTCACGGTGGACTGGCTTAAACTCGCGTCCGTGAAGAAGTAGGCGCGCGGAAAGGGTTCGGGCGCCCAGGCCGGGCTGGGGCCGGGCTCCGCCCGGGGAACCTCCGGCTGGCGGATCTGCCAACCGTTCAGTTCCCGCGGGTTCTCCAGCAGCAGATCGTAATGTCGTCCGTTGGTAGTTTTGTAGAGGTTCACGCGGTAGAGGATGCCCCCGGCGGCCGCCAGTCTCCGCACCCCGGACACAACGAAACTTTCCTCCGGGTAGAGCTTTTCTTTCAAGCGAAGTTCGCCCGCCTGCTCGGGCGACAGGCGCGCCAGCAACTGGCGGCTTTGTTCATCCCGGGTGCCGCTTCCCATCCAGCTGATTTTTTTGCCGACCAGGCTTTGCAGTTCTTCCGGTGATCCTGTCCCGGCCTCGTCCGGTGCGCGTTCCGGTTCTGCCGCCGCTTCCTCCGCTTCCCCGCCGGAGGTCTCCACTATCCCGGCCGCCCCGGCTCCAGCGGCCGCCTGCGCGGCGGGCAGGAACACCGCCAGCTCCGGGCCGGTCAGCGCCGCCGCGCCGGCAGGCAGGTCCTCCAGCACCAGCACGATCTCCCGGCTGGGGACGAAATAGCGCTTCCCCGCGCGCTCGAACTCGATCACGCCCCGCCGGTTGACCAGCACGGAAGCCTGGTCCACATAACGGTCGCCCGTGAGCTTCAGGACCGCCGCCTGGCCGGCAATCGCGGCGCCCAGGCACAAACACAACGTCATCACCATGATCCTCATGTTCCACCTCCGGTAAAATTGATCGCGCGTCCCCTCGAAGCTTTAAACGCGTTTTGGCCCCTCGTTCTTGCCGTTTGTCCCCGCCTGGTACAGCCAGCGGAAGGCCGCGGCCGCGAAAAAGATCAGCAGGGCCGCGACCCGGATCGGCGCTTCCGGGGAAACACCGGCCGCAATCAAGCCCGAAGCCAGGGGGGTGATTCCCATGGCCAGGGCCGCGAGGCTGGACGCAATTCCCAGGATCTCGCCCTGCTCGGCCGGCCCGGCGCTGGCGCTGATCAATCCCGTGGTATTGGTTTGGATCAAGTTGCTGCTCATCGCGAAAAAGAACATGACCCCGACAAACGTCTGCCAGACCGGCGCGAAGCTCGCCAGGAACATGAAGGTTCCGGCCAGCCAGATCACCAGCCGCAGGACCTGCGGCGGGGTCCAGCGCCTGGCGACCCGGCGCACGATCAACAGCTGGGTCAGGAGCCCCACCGCGCCCAGGAAGGCGAAATAATCTCCGATCTGCCCCTGGCTGAACCCGAAGCGGTTGATCATGAACACGCTGGCAAAGGACGCGTAAAAGGAAAATCCCGTGTGGTAGAAAAAGGCCGTCAAAAACAGCGCCCGCAAGGAAGGATGGGCGAAAGCCCGGACAATGTTCCGCCAGGACTGATTCCAGTGGATCGCCCCGGTCCGGCCGGGCGCGGCCAGGGTCTCGGGCAGAAACAGGCCCACGAACAGGGCGTTGGCCGCGGCCAGACCGCCAGCGAACCAAAAAGGCGTGGTGGCGTTGAACCACGGGACCAAGCTGGGGTCCGACAATTTCCCGCCCAAAAAGGGGCCGCCGATAAAGCCCAGGCCGAAGGCCGCGGACAGCAGGGCGAAGCGCCGCACGCGCTTGTGGGATTCGGTCAGGTCGGCGATGGACGCCTGGGCCACCGCGATCACGCCGCCGGTCGCGCCGTCCAGGGCCCGGGCGAAGAACATCAGGGGCAGGTTCTTCAGGATGATCCCCAGCGCGAACAGCAAGTAGGAGAGACTGGTGCCCACGCGGGACAGGGCCAGGATTTTTTTCCGGCCGTAGCGGTCGGACAGCTGGCCGAGAAGGGGCGCGGTGAGGAACTGCATGAGAGCAAATACGGCCGCGAGGCCTCCCAGCAGGATGTAACCCTGCCCCAGGCTCATGCCCGGCGGCAGGAGGAAGAACGGCGAGCGGGGGTCAGCCAGCAGGATGGGGATAATGGGCAGCATGATCCCGAACCCCATCACGTCAATGAACACCGTGAACAGCAGGATCGCGAGCGTGCGGCGGGTGGAGGGAGCGGCCATGGCCTATCTCACCACGGCCAGCCGGCGCACCCAGGTCCGGGTCTGACCCGAGGCGTCGCGCACAACCACCCGGAAAAAATACGGACCAGGCGCGATCTCTCCGGGATACCACACCAAGCTGGTCTGCCCGGGCTGGTCCGCGCGCAGGGCGGCGACGCGTTCGCCCCGGGCATTGTACACGTCAACGCGCGCTTCCACGCCGCCGGTCCGCCACACGAACGACACGCGGTCCCGCGCCGGATTGGGAAACGCCACCGCGCCCCGGCTGGCCAGCCAGGAGGCTTCGGCCGGGCTGAAGGTCGCGCTCGGCGTGGGCGTGGGCGGATCGGTCTGCCGGCCGCCGAAATCCGTGGTCCAGTACCATCCATAGTCGGAGGCCGCGTGGTACGCCAGGCCGATGCCGATCACGCGGTAGTTCGCGCCGAGCATATTGGCGTTGTGGCCGGGCGAATTCCGCCAGCCTTCAAATACCGCGGCAGCGGTACTGTACCCGGCCGCGATGTTCTCGCCCGTGGCCGTGGAGGAGACCGGATAGTTGAAGGCCGCCAGGCGCTGCGAATAGCTGCGCCCCAGGGAATCCGTGTGGCTGAAATAATTATTCGCGGCCATGTCCCCGCTCATCCACTGGCTGGCCGCCTGCAGAAAGAAGTTCAGCTCGAGTTCGGCCAGGCCGTTCTGCCGGCGGTAGTCGTTGATCAGGTCCAGGAACAGGCCTTTTTCAGTCTCCGCGTCCAGGGCGGAAAAAACCGCGGCGCCTTGCACGCCCGCTTCGGGCGTGGGTCGCACCAGGCCCGGCGGGTCGCCGGGACCCGCGGCCGCTCCGGTGGCCAGGAGCGCCAGCAACAAGCAAACCGCCAGGAAACCCACTCGAACGGTCAACCTATCGGTCGCAGGCGGATCCCAGGTGGATCGAGGCTGTCTCATTCGGACGTCCCTCTTCCTTCCCCTCCCCTCAAGAGCGGGGAGGGATCGTTTCAAGTCCTTAGCGGTTTTTCACGCCTTTGCTCCGGGCCCCGCGCCAGCGAGGCCCACACCCCGGCCGCGCACAGGATCGAGAAAACCAAAAACGCGGCATGCATGCTGGCCAGAAACCGGCCGTGGAACGCGGGTGTAATGGGCGTCTGGCCGAAATACAGCGCCATGATCAGCACGCTGATGGCCAGGCTCAGCATCTGACCGGTCAGCCGCATGGTGCCCAGGGTGGCCGAAGCCACGCCGTAGGAGCGTTTGGCCACGGACCCCATCACGGCATTGGTGTTCGGTGAAGAGAAGAGGGCGAACCCAAAACCCATGAACGCCAAGCTGACCAGGACGAACCACAGCGGGGTCCGGCCGTCCAGCAACAGCAGCAGCAACATGCCTGCGGCCGTCAAGGCCATGCCCGCCGAAGCCACGGTCCGGGCTTCGATCCGGTCCGACAGCCGGCCGGCCAGAGGCGACAGCGCGGCCATGAACACGGGTTGCACGATCAGGACCATTCCCGCATCCCTGGGGCTCAAGCCCCGGACATACTGCAGGTACAGGCTGAGCAGAAAGCCCACGGCGAACGTGGCGCTGTAGTTGATCAGCGCGGCCAGCGATGAAAAGGCAAAAACCCGGTTGCGGCTGAAGAGTTCCACCTGCAGCACCGGCTGGGGCGTTCCCTGCTCCCAGCGCACGAACACCCAGAACCCCAGGCTGGCGGCCAGCAGGCAGACCGCTCCCGCCCAGCCCGGCAGCCGGGAAAACCCGTAGATCAGAGCCACCATGGACAGTCCGTAGAACGCGGACCCGGTCAAGTCAAAGCGTTCGCCTTTGGCCTCGGCCCATTCCCCTTTCAGTTTCCACTTAACCAGCAGGAACAGCAGCAGGCCAATGGGGAGATTGATCCAAAAAACAGACCGCCACCCGAAGTGCTGGGTCAGGAACCCGCCGATGACCGGCCCCAGGCATAGGCCCAAATACGTGGAGCTGACGCTGATTCCCAGCACCCGTCCGCGTTCCTGCGCCGGAAAGACCGACGAGAGAATAGCCACGGCGGTCCCGAAGATCATGGCCCCGCCCAGGCCCTGCACTGCGCGGAAGCCGATGAGCCCCGCGCCCGAGCCGGCCAGCCCGCATAACAGCGAGCCGAGGGTGTAGGTCAGCAGTCCCCAGGTGTAGATTTTTTTCCGGCCGATCATGTCCGCCAGGCGGCCGAACGGCAGCAGGAACACGGCCGCGGCCAGCAGGTAAACCGTGGCCACCCAGCCCAGATTCACGGCATGCAGAGAGAACGCGCGGCCAATGGCAGGCAGAGCGACGTTGACCGCCGCTCCCATGAAAGGTGTTAGAAAACCTCCCAATACGGCGATGGTGAGCGCCGTGCGCCGCACCGACCGGGCGGCTGGCAACGTGAGAGGATCCAAAGGAGTAATGGCCGCCTCGCCTGTAGAGGTTTTTCGGGGATGATCTTGCTCGAAGACCGCGCGGACAATACCGCGGCCGCTGTCCACGCTTATTTGCCGAGAATTTCCTTGCGGGCTTTCAGCCAAAATTCGATGTCGCGCCCGTGCGGACAGCCGCTTTGCTCCCACAGAAGATACGCCCGTTCCCTGATCGCGTGCTCGCTCTTGGATTCGTCCACGCGGACCTTGGGGGTGCTGGCAGAGGTGGTGCTGGAGCCGGGTCTGGAAGTTGCCGAAATGCCGGTAACTGAACTGCGCCTGCCGCCTTGTCTGTCCGTCGCCATGCTGGTCCTCCTCCGGTTAGAAAGAATTGCCGCACTGCCCCCGATTTTACACCTCAGGCCGGTTTTGTCAATTCCGGCCGGCGCCTGTTATTCGGCCGGCAGGGCGCCGTAATGGAACTCCAGCCGGGTCCAGTAGGCCGCGGCCTTGAGGTCGCGCAGGCAGGCGGCCCAGATGTCCCAGGTATCCTTGGCCGTGGCCTCCATGGCCTGGCCCGCGACCGTGGGCGGGGCCAGCTTGCTCTGCTGGGCCAGTTTCATCATGCCGGCGATGTCGCCCTTGGCCTTCAGCGCCTTCATCTGCTTTTTCAGTTCCTTGGCCTTGGCCTTGCCCGCGGCCAATTCGTCCTGGTCCACCTCGAACTTCTCATCGCCGTGCGCCTGATCCCGGGCCAGACGGTAGATGCGCTCGCCCTCGTCGTCCGTGCCGCCCTGGCCGTTGTCCACGCGGCGGTAATAGGCCACATCCAGGTTCCGGTATTGCTTCTCCATGGCCTGGAACTCCGCTTCGGTGTGCAGGCCCTTCTGGACCAGGCCTTTCAGCTCGCCCAGGGCATCGTGCATGATCGTACCTGGCGCCTTTTCCGTTACCTGCAGCAGTTGCACGGATTGCGGCACGCCGTCCACGGTCTGGTAGAAGGTCAGCTGGAAACCGCGCTCATTCTCGTTCTTAAGTTCCTCGATCTTGTCCCCTGCCTCGAGATGCGCCTCGTAGAACTTCCTGACCTTCGCGACCGGGTCCTTGGACAGCAACCGTACGCGGTCCGGCGGATCTTGCAGGTCCGCCGGCGCATAAATGGCGAGCAGGTGGGGCTGGATGACCCCTGCCCCTTCGTCCGCCGGCGCGCTGACCGTCATCCCAGCAACACAAATCACTCCCACCGCCAAAAAGACCATCGCGTGCCGTCTCATGCAGATACCCTCCGCAAAGATATACCCGGCACCCGGCTGGATGCCTGGTTGGCGTTTTCCTGCTCCTGCGTTCCCTTCATTTATGCATGGCTGCCCCGCACTTGGGGCATTTGAGGGACTTCATCCTGAACCCGGGCTTGGGCGGCACATGCTCCCCGCAGGACGGGCAGGTCATGGCGCCCTGACCCTTCCGGCTGTCCGCGCTTCCGACGAACCGCTCGCTGTCCTTCTTAAAGCTCAGTTCCTTGCGTACGGGATTCTGACTGTTCCGCTGGGACATGGTGAACGCCTCCAGGTTCGGGTCTGTAGGTGCCAGGTGTACGGTCCATGATTATCATCCTTTCGCCTGAAATTTTAAATAAAAAAACCGCGGCCTTGAAACCGTTCGCCGGTTTAATCCTTGATTAACAAGGCTTTTCTCGCGCCCGCTCCAGCCGATTTTATTCTATTTAACCTGCAACCAATCCAACCCTCTGGTGTTAATAATCTTGAATACGTTTGTTGATTGCGGTAGATTCAAAAGAAAGGAGGCTGTTTTCTTGGTTTGACTGGTTTTTCGATTTCATTCCCAACGAGGTGAGCACATGAAAAAAATGATTGTGGTTACTGCTTCAGTTTTCGGTCTCGCGGCAGGCATGGCTTGGGCCGCCTCCTCCTTTGCGGCGGATGACACCGCTTTGCAGGCCCAGGTCAAAAACCAAACCCAGGAACAGGTACAGACACAAACCCAGGAACAGGTTCTAGAGCAAAACCAGGTGCGCACGCAAACCCAGGAACAGGTGCAGACGAAATCACAGACCCGCACCCAACCCAAAACCCAAGTCCAGGAAAAAACCCAAGCCGGAGAACAAGTGAAAACACAGGCTCAGGAGCAGGCCAAAATCAAGTCCGGCAAAGAGGAAGGCGATGGCGACGAGGACCCGGCCGGCGCCAAAAAACAGGTCAAAACCAAAGTCCAGAACCAGGTAAAGACCAAAACCGCCCTTAAAATCCAGGCCAAAGAGCAAAAAGACGGCGCCAAAACCATGACCCGCGAAAGAGTCCGAGAACGCGTCAACACGCAAATCCAAGACAAGCTCGAGGAAAAGGCTGTTGACGAACCCGTTCGGTCCCCCAGAGGGAGATAAGAGACTGAACCGTGAGAGCGGAGGGATATTTTTCCTCCGCTCTCCGCCATACCGGAGGGAACACATCTTGCGCTGGAAATGTATTTATATTTTCATCTGTTCCTTGGCCTGGTTAAACACCAACCTGCTGGCCGCGAATTCCGTGGAAACCAAGTTCACCTGGGGCCCTGATTTTCTGGGCTACCGGGCCGGCGCCAGCGCGGACCTGGACCCCGCGGGCGACTGGAACAGCTATATCTCCTACAGCCGGGACCTGTTCACGGACCCCGCCGCTTCCGGCTGGAGCAATCTGTTCTTTCTGGAGCTTAGTTATTTCGCGGCCGAAAGCCTCATACTCAGCGCGAATTTTTCCTATTCCCTGGACAGCGACCGCACGTCCTCCCTGGGGCCGGGCCTTAGCTTGTTTTACATGCAATTATCCCCCGCGGCCGGACCCGGCGGGGACAGCCCGGAGGGAGCGGCAACGGACGCCTTCACCGTGGGCTTCGAAAGCCAGGTCACGTTCTACCAGGCTGAACTGGAAGCCGCGGACAGTCTCGCTCCCGCTAGGAAGGTGACCCTGACCCAGGCCTCTCCCACCCTGTTCGCGGATGTCGCGCTGATTCCCGGCCGGCTCAACGCGAACGCCTCGGGGAGCTATTTATTCTATTCCGACGACCCGGCGCAGATCGCGGCCAATGTCGATCCGGACCTGACCACCTCGGGTATCTCGGCTTTGTCCTCGCTCATGGCGGGATTGCTCTGGTCGAGCTGGCAGACAGGCCTCTCCCTGGCCCTGCCTGGGCCGGTCATGCTGGAAGCGGATTACGGCCGGCAGCTCCAGGTCTATCCGGCGGGGTGGGTCAGCGACGCCGGCCTCAGTCTTTCCGCGAAGCCCTCGGAGATGCTCAAAGCCAAGGTCACTTGGCGGCGCTATTTTTTCAACACCGGAACCGGCGACCTGTATGCCGTGGGCGTGAAATTTATTTTCTGAAGGCTGGGGGCAGTCGGAGGACGCGGGCCTCAGTACGCGGCGACCCGCTTGCCGAACAGCTGCTCGGCCGGGCAGCCGCGCTGGCGCTGGCGGCAGTGGGCGCAGGCCAGCTGGCTGCGGATCGCGCCGGTGACCGGGAAGGTCAGGACCACGAGCAGGACCATGAGACCCGGCACCAGCCAGCACCAGGAGCGGATGAGCGCGATGATGCCCACGGCCAGCAGCAGCAGGGAGACCAAGCGGTCCGGGATCAGGGAGACCCGGGTGATCGGACGCGCGTTATACTTGGCTGGGCCGCCCTTCTGAAAAAGCCAGGGGCACAGGAGGCACAGGCTTTGCCCTAGCAGACGCAGTAGCCGCAACTGCCGCTCAGCACCCGGCACTCGCTCCAGGTGCAAAATATCAGATACAGCCCGGCCCGCGCCAGCCCGGCTGCCGGCATAATCGCCGCGCCCGTGAGGTAGATCAGGAGCGTGTGCAATAACGAGACGAGAACAACGCGAGCCGGATATTGATCATAATAACTTCATCCGTCATGGCAGTTCCCCCCTTGATTCCGGCCGCTGGTGCTACTTCGGAGCCGTGAAGTCCGCCACTTTCCAGCCTTTGCCCTTTTTCACCACTTCCTTCCAGCCCGTGGTGCCGCTCCAGGGATACTGCATGGTAGGGACCGGCGATTCATATTTTTTCTTGTAGGTCTCCAGGTCAAACGGCCCTTCGCTGAAATAGGTGATGCGGAACACCCTGGGATGGTTTGGAAACGGGCAGGTTTCTATCAGATACGCCACGTACAAGTATTTAAACTCCGGCAAGCCGGAAATGCGCTCGAAATATTTGTCCTGCGGGTAATACTGCTTAGCGGCCTTGAACGCGTCGTCGCTTCCCTGGATTTCGTTGGCAGGCGCACCCCTGACCACCGGGTCATCATCCACCACGCCGACCAGAAACTCGTCCATACAGCCTTTATGCTCCCAGTCCTTGAATTGCGGCATCGCGGCCAGGTCCAACCAGTCTTCCTCCCGGCCACGGCTGTCATAGATCCAGTTGTTGGGCAGGCACACGCTAGAAGACTCGGGTTGCTTGAGGAAATTTCCCTCGGCGTCCAGCTTCCAGGAACGCGCCAGGCGGCGGATCGGGTATCGGCCCGTGACCCGCCTTTTACCCGCCTGGCCGCCGTGGCCGGCCTTGTTGATAGTCAGCTTGGCCTTGCCTTCCACATACACCTGCCCTTCCCAGTTCGAGTGCAAAGACCAAAGGTTCGAGCCCCGCACGAGCCCCACTTCGTGCCCCACCACGAGATTGTCGTACTTCAGCGCTTCGATATTGCTCGCGGAAGGCCCGTATTCAAAATAGGTATCGGCTTCGTGCGGCCGCAGGGTCCAGTTCAGCGTGACCTCCGCGTAGGGAATCATCCCCGCGATCTTCGGCATTTCGGTGAAGTCCTTCGGATTGAGATCGCAAAACGGCCCCAGGGATTCGTACAGCGTAGCGCTGCCGGAAAGGTCGTTTCCCGACTCAGGCAGGCGCCGGGGCTCGCCCGTGCGCGGGTCATCCGATCTCAGCGTGACGCTGTCCAGGTGTTCTTCCACCTCCGGGGTGGGGCTGTCCACCCGGGTCATGACCTCTGTGAAATACAGGCTCCCGGCCAGAGTATAGGTGCCGTTTTTCAGGTCAATCAGCAGGCCGGCCCCGGGCGGATGGTCTTGGCCTTCGCCGGGTTTGGATTCCCACTGCCACTCGAACCCTTTGATCTTCGGATTGGTGATCTTTTTTTCGCCGGTCAGGGACGCGCTCCAACTTGGGTGGCTGTTATCGTTGGTGGTCCAGCCACCCTGTTCCGGGTCAACACTGAGCCGAGTGGCCGCCTGGCCCTGGAAGTTCATTTTGGCCGTGGTGTTGAGCTTGCTCTTGTCATCCGCCTGCGACCATGAACCGCCGGCCGACCAGGTGGCGGTCAGGTCCCACTCCTTGACCGTGGTGAAGCGTTCCGGGTGCTTGACTTTGATCTCGTCGTCATCATCCGCGTGCGCCATGCCAGCGGCCAGCGGCAGCAGTCCGGCCAGCAGCGCGAACCAACACACCTTGAACGTTCTTTGTCTCGAACTGAACATTGCTCCTCGACCTCCCCAGTTAGCTGGCGGTTGCCAGCGCGACCTCCGCTTCACACCCGGCGCGGGTTCACGCGGATGGCCCGCACCGGCCGCACCGGGCACACGTTCTGGCAGATGCCGCAGCCGATGCACAGCTCCTCGTCCACCACGGGCCTGAAGATGGTCCTGCCGTTCACCTGCTCCTTGATGGTCTTGATGGCCTTGGAGGGGACCGGGCAGTGCTCCTCGCACACGATGCACGGCTTGTTCCCGTCCCAGGCATAGCAGATGCGTTTGTCGATCTCAGCCAGGCCCAGCTTGGCGCGCCGCTTTTCCTCCACCGGCAATTTGGGTATGGCGCCGGTCGGGCACACCTGGCCGCACAGCGTGCAGTTGTACTCGCAATAGCCGATCTCGGGAACGAGTTGGGGAGTCCACAGGCCCAGCCAGCTGGACTCCAGCATGACCGGCTGCAGGCCGTTGGTCACGCAGACCTTCATGCAATTGCCGCAGCGCACGCAGGCGTTCACGAACCGCTCTTCGGGCAGCGCGGCCGGCGGCCGGATGACAGGGTGGCCCGGGGCCGGTCCCTGGCCCTGGGCCCAGGTACGTTTGCTCCCCAGCCAGGGCAGCAGCGCGGCGAAAAGCACCAGGAACTGGCCGCGGGTCAGGCCGCGGCCCTGGTCCCCTGCCCCGGCCCCCGGCTTGGGCCCAACCGGCGCGCTCCGCTTGAAGGTGAAAGCGGTCACGCCCGCGGGGCACGCGTCCACACAGCGCATGCACAGCGTGCACTCGGTTTTGCGGTAGCTGCCGTCCGGGGCGATGGCGCCCAGGGGGCACGAGGCCTGGCAGGCGCCGCATTGCGTACAGCCCGTGATCCGCCGTGCCAGCCAGGCCGGCTTGGCCGCGAGCGCGTAGAGCGCGCCCAGGGGGCAGAGCGTGCGGCACCAGAGCCGGGAGATCCAGAGGCTGGACAGCGCGAGCAGCAGGAACCAGCCCAGGGTGATCAGCGAATTGGCGAAAAAATGCGTGTTCACGCCGAGCAGGTTCTGCTTGAGGAAACGGTAGAGGTCATAGGTGGACCCGTAGAACCCCAGTCCCTGGACCAGGAACTGGAACAGCTTGTCCAGGGCCAGGGTCACGCCGGGGATAAAGTTCAGGGAGACCACCCGGGCCAGGGTGGTGATCGGGTCGAGGAGCCAGGCGACCTGGAGGCCGAAGACCGCGAGCAGGGTCAGCAGGCCCAGCAGATAGAATTTCGGCTGGGCGAGCGTGCGGCTCAAGCGGTCCGGGAGCGGCCGGCGCCTGGGTCTTAAGGCCCCGGTCCAGTCGATCACCGCGCCCAGGGGACAGACCCAGCCGCAGAAGAACCGGCCCAGGACCAGGGTCAAGAGCAGCATGCCCAGGGACCACAGCAGGCCGGCCAGCAGCAAGCGCTGGCTCAAGGCGGTGAGCGCCATGAGCAGGGGGTCGAGCTCGAACAGGACCTCCGGCGAGATCAAGCCTTTCAGGGGGTAGGTCGCGGACCAGAGGATGAAGATGAAGAGCGAGAAGAAAAGGACCTGGGACGCCCGCCGGAGGGTGATGAGCCTCGGCATGGGCAAGGGTCAGGCCTCGAGCACGCGGATGTTGGCCTTGCGCACGTCCGCCTGCCCGAGCTTGCGCTCGACCGCGGCCTGGATGACCTCGCTCGCGAACGGGTCCTGGCCCATCAGGGTATGCGCGTAAGCGTCGGCCAGCACCGCGTCCGTGGAAGCCACGATCGTGTCCATCCGCCGGACGTCATTCAGGTCGCCCCCGACCGGCCCGTTGCGCAGCAGGACCCGCGTGGCGTCGATCACGGTCAGCTCGGGCCGGATGAGGTCCAGCAGGTCGGCCAGCTTGGGCGCGATGTTCAGGTGCATGAGCCCGCGCCTGCCCCCGCACACGCCCATCAGGTTCTTCAGGGAGAGCGTCAGACCGGTCAGGCCGTGGTGCTTGAGGACCGGTACGTTGATGAACGTGTCGCAGACCATCGCGTCGCGCAGGACCGGCCAGCCGGCCATGGTGCTCGCGTACGGGAACTTGGCCTTGACCACGTTCCACTGGTCCGCGAAGTACACTTTGGCGCCCTTGGCCTCGGCCGCCGCGCGGATGCCGCTGTTCTCGTAGGTGCGCCGCTCGTCGTTGCAGGTCACGTCGAACACGTTCACGCGCTTGGCCTTGGCCTGGTAGGCCATCTCCACCAGCGTGGCCACCACTTCGGGATTGGTGTTCGCGGCCTGCTCCGGCGAGCGGTCCCAGCCGATGTTCGGCTTGATCACGACCACGTCGCCGGGCTTGACGAAGGCCCGCATGCCGCCCAGGGCCTCGATCGCGGCGCGGGTGTTCTTGGCCGGGTCAGGGCCCTTGGCCACGGCCGCGTGCACGGGCGTAGCGATCTTCCTGGCCGGGCGCGGCCCGGCCTGCGGGGCTTTGGCCGCGGCCAGTTTGAACCAGAGGTTATTGACGGCCATGGCCAGGACCCCCACCAGGCCGGCTTTCAGGAACGCGCCGCGCGAGATCCTTTGCTTCAGCCAATTTTCCATGCGCTTGATCAGGTCGGTCATGGGGTTCACCTTTGATAGGATTTCCAGGGCCAGGCCACGCACTCCCGGATCTCGGGGAACAGCACGTGGTCGGCGCTGCCCTTGAGCACGAACGTGGTCACCTGGCGGCCGGCCAGCCGGCGTCTGGCCAAGGCCAGGGTCTGCCCGGTGACCGCCACGTCATCCACCAGCAGGACCCGCTTGGCGGACCGGGGCAGGCGCAGGGGCGCGAGCACGGCCGGCCTCGGCCGCTGGGGCTGGTTGCGCGCGTCCCGGTAGTTGATGGTGATAAACCGCGCCTCCTTGCCCAGGCGCTGTGCCGCCAGAGCCGCGGGCACCAGGCCGCCGCTCCGGATCCCCACCACCAGGTCCACGGCCGGGAAGCGGTGTTTCCACAACCGGCCCATGATGGTTTCGAACGCGATCGCTCTCACGCGCGCCTTTCAGGCCGCAGGCGCTGGCAGATCTCAACCAGCGCGCTCATCACGACTACGCCCGGCCAGGGCGTCAGCAGGGCCTGGAGTTCCAAGCGCCCGGTCAAGGCCAGCAGGAGCAGACGAGCGCCGCCAAACACCAGGGGAACATGCCACCAGGCAAGCCTGGACCAGCGGTTGAGGGCAACCGCGGCAACGCTGAACAGCGCCAGCTCCAGGGTCAGGCCGGCCACCAGGCTCCCGGCAGGCATGCCGAACAGCAGGTGGTTGAACAGCGGCGCCAGTATGGCGGCCAGGAGCGCCACCCTGGGCCTGAACCACACGCTGGCCACGAGCGGAGCGTAGAACATGGGCAGCCACTGCTGGCCGGTTGCGGCGGCTGTCACCGGCGGCAGGAGATGCACCAGCCAGGGCAGCCCGCAGGCCGCGGCCAGGGTCAGGGCCAGTTTATCCCACTGTCCGAGCACAACCGCCTGGGTCCATCCGGATACGCGGGCATTAGACATGAAGTCGTGCCTCCTTGCCCTTTCCCACCAGCGCGGAAAGGAGAATGCCGGCCTCGTACAGCAGGAGCATGGGCGCGGCGAACAGCATCAGATTGAAAACATCCTGCGTGGGCGTGATCAGGGCCGCGATGACCAGATTGATGATGACAGCCTGGCGCCGGCCCGCGCGCAAGCGCCCGGCGTCCACCAGGCCGGCCTCGGTGAGCAGGCCCAGGACCACGGGGATCTCGAACACCGCGCCGCCCAGCAGGAGCACACTGTTGGCAAAGGAAATATATTTCGAGACTGTGATCGCGGGCTGGGCCACGCCAACCCCGAACCCCAGCAGGAACTTCAGCGCCGCGGGCAACAGCACCGCGTAGGAAAACGCCAGGCCGCCCAGGAACAGCACCTGGGCCAGGATCAGCCACGCCAGCACGCGCTGGCGCGCCGGCGGCTGGAGCGCGGGCGCCAGGAAGGCCCACGCCTCGTACAGGACCACCGGCGAGGTCGCGACCAGGGCCGCGAGCAGGACCGCCTGCAGGTAGGTCAGGAAGGCCTCGGTGGGGCTGATGAAGATGAATTCGCGGATCAACCCGCCGGCCGGCTGCTCCAGCCAGGCCAGGAATAGGTGGCCAAAGGAGAACAGCGCGCCAGCCGCCAGCGCGAACGCCGCGAGGCAGACCAGCAGTCTCCGCCGCAGTTCATCCAGGTGCCCCACCACGTCCAGGCGCTGGGATTCAGGCGGGTAAGGACCCATCATGGTTTCTTGTTCTCAGCCTCGTCGTTCTTGGGTGTTTCTTTCCCTTCCAGGCTTTTCTTGAACTGGTTTATAGCCTCGCCCAGGGAGCGGGCGATCTGGGGCAGGCGCGCCGCGCCGAACAGGAGCAGGGCGACCACCAGGATCAATAACAGTTCCGGGATGCCCAAACCGAACATGCTGATCACCTCTTTTTCCGCTTGCCGGGCCAAGACAACCCGGGAAATCAAGCGGGTTGATTATAACGGTTCCTATTAAGCGAGGGAAGCGGAAAGATAGGACCGTTGGGAACGCCTTAAGCCGCGAGGCGTTGCTTGCCGAACAGCCGCTCAGCTGGACAGCCGCACTGGCGCTGGCGGCAGTGGGCGCATGCCAGCTGGGACCGGATCGCGCCTGTGACCGGGAACGCCAGGACCACCAGCACGACCATGAGCCCCAGCACCAGCCAGGACCAGGAGCGGATGAGCGCGATCACTCCCACCACGAGGGGCAGCAGGGAGATGAGCAGGTCCGGGACCAGCGCGGCCCAGGTTATCTGTCGCGCGTTGAACTTGGCCGGATCGCCCTGCTGGAACAGCCAGGAGCACAGGAGGCCCCGGCCAAAGGCGCAAACCTTGCCATAGTACGCACAGTTGACACAGCTAGCGCTCAGCACCCGGTATTCGCTCCACGCGCAGAACGCCAGGTAGAGCAGCGCCCAGAGCGGGCCGGCGGCCAGGATAATGGCCGCGCCCACCGCGTAGAGCAGGAGCGTGTGCAGGACCGACACGAGCACGACCCGGGCCGGGTATTGGTCAGAGAACGGTTCGTCCGCCACGGCGGCCCCCTTGTCTCACACTTCGCGATAGTTGCGCAGCACGTAGGCAAAACCCGCCAACACGATCAGGGCCAAGCTGCTGAACACCAGCAGGTCGCGCAGCAGGAAGGTGGGATCCTGTTTGAAGAACATGAACCAGCCCATGGCATTAACCGCGATGATCATGGTCAGGAAGAAGCCGTAGAACATGAACTGCACCGGATACGTGGTCCGGGGCCTGGTCCACAGAAGGTAGAGGCTGACAAAACCCAGCGGGATGGTGAACCCGAGGTCGAACACCCGCACCAGCCAGAACGCGGCGGGCGCGATATCATAGCCGCGGGTGGTTCCGGTCTGAATGACCTCCACCACCTCCTTGATCCACATGGACGCGAACAGCAGCAAGAACGCGGAGAACAGCACGGTGTAGACCAAGAGCCCCCTGGACCCGAACCGGCTCTCCACGTTCCTGGGGAACACGGCCAGCGAATACATCAGGATAACCAGGGACGCGACCAGGATGAAGAGGAAATAAAAGGTGTACTGGTGGTTGTTGCCCGTGTACTGAGGGGCGCTCCACTCCCAGCCGATGGTGTAGCTCAGGGCGAAGTAGATCAGGTACAGCGGCAAGAGGATGAGCAGGTATTTCGCCAGGTCCTTTTTCAGTAAGAGCAGGATGCCCGCCAGCATGGAGATCGGGGCCAGCAGGAAAAGGTTGACGATGTCCTGGCCCAAAAGCTGGTTGTTGATAATCGCCGCGGTCTTGTACTGGATCCGGCCGAGCCAGAGCGGACCCAAGAGCGCCAGATAAACCAGCGCCATGCCGACCCCGAACGCCAGGATCGCGACGAACAGCCGTTCGAACTCGGTCCCGAAATTTTGACCGTTGCCTTTCATGCTGCCTCCGGGTATCCAAGGTCAGGGAGGATCGGACTTGAAGAGCTGTTTTTTTTCATCGCCAGATATGAACTCAACGGCTGGTCACCCGCGGTCAGGTGCCTGATCCATGGGTCCTTGGCCTCCGGCTATTTCAATACCGCCACTTTCAGTTTGCCCCAGTCCTGCCCATCCACCCAGATCCGCGCCAGATAGATACCCGGCGCTAGGCCCTGGCAATCCCAGACCACCTGGCTGGCGTTGGTTTCGCCCTGCAGCGTGGCCACCCGTTCGCCGTTCAGGTTGTAAACCTGCACCACCAGGCGCTGGCTGGGCGCCTGATCGATCCGGAACGTGATCTGCCCGCGGCCGGGATTGGGAACAGCGATCATCCGGCGGCCGGCCGTGGCAGCCCTGGCAGGCGTGGGCGTGAGGGTCGCCGTAGCCAACGGTGTGGCGGTGAAGGTCGCGGTCGGCGTGGCGGTCGGGCCGGTGCTGATGACATTCAGCGAAAATTCCGAGGTGTTTTTGCCCTCCGAACTGGTCGCGCAGACATACTCGCCGTTGACAGTCAATACATTGAGACTCCACACCGGAGTGGCCGCCGCATTGGCAGTGACCGCGCCCAGGAAACGCAGGCTCCCGCCCGCGCTGCCAGGCCGGGATTCGGCCAGGAACACTTCCACCCGGTCACCGGCTGCCACGCCGCTGCCCTGGACCACCAGCCCATCGGCCGCAGCGACCACAGGCGCGGCCTTGGAATTGTTGCCGCCCGCTTCCAGGCTGATGCCTTTGCTGGAGAAGGCCGCGATGGTATTGCCCCAGACCGTGTTGTTGACGGTCGCCGCGCCGTTGATGACCACACCCGTGCCCGTGCCAGCCACCAGGTTGCCCTGGCCGTTGTTCTCGCCGATCAGATTGTCGTGCGAACTGTCGGTCAGGTTCACGCTGGTGGTGTAGGGCTGGGCAGGCAGGGACCCATTGGCCAGGACGCCGATGAAATTTCCGGTCAGCGTATTGCCGCCGGAGGCGCCCCGGAACCGGATGCCTTCCACCCGGCCGCAAACCACGTTGGCGCGCCGGTTGGCGTCGGTATTGAGGCCGCCGATCAAGTTGCCATAACAGCCCCACAGGTCCATGGTCAGGGTTTCCGCGCTGTCCACAACTTGCGTGGAGCCGGTCAGATCGGTGTTGATGAAATTGCCGCTGATGGTATTGTTCGCGCTGGCAACGAGGTATATTGCTGTCCCGTTGTCGGAAATAGTATTGCTTTCATACCGGCCGGCATTGGCCACCCCGCCAATTTGAATGTTGTTGGAATCTTGCGCCCTGATCCCATAATCATTCCCAAAAGCCAGGCCGGCGCTGTTCAACCCGATGAGATTGTTTTGGATGAGGGTATTGTTGGAGTTTTGCATGCTAATCCCATAATCACTGCCGCCGGCGATCACGTTGCCCCAGCCGGAAATCGGCCGCCCAATATAAGTGCCCTGGGCATTGCCGAGGGCGATGCTCGTGCCGGTATTGGTGCGCGCCTGGGTTTGGGCGGCATTCAAGCCGAGTATGTTTCCGCAAACCGAGTTGCCCTGGCTGTTTACGATGCTAACCCCGTAGCTTTGGTTGCCGGAAATAAGGTTTCCTTCCCGGGTCTGAGAATTGCCGCCGATCAGATTGCCTGCGCCGGCCCATATTTGGATCCCGTAACCGTTGCTCATGGCGTTTTCCGAAGCATTCAGGCCAATGATGTTGTTTTGCACTTTCTCCCCGACAGCATCGTTAAGATAGATGCCGTAATTATCGTTTCCGCTGATTACGTTGCCCCAGCCGGCAATAGGCAGGCCGATCCGGTTGCCGGAAACCTGTTCCGAATGAATGCCGGTCAGTCCATTGCTGCGGGCCAGGGCCTGGTTCGGCGTCAATCCCACAACATTTCCGCAGATGGTGTTCCCCGTGGATGCGCCGGACAGTGTGATCCCGCCGTTGCTGTTGCCGGATACGCAATTACCTTCTGTCGACGAGGAATTGCCGCCGATCTGATTGCCGCCGCTTCCCCACACATAGATGCCATATCCATTACTGAGGCTCGCGCCAGCCGCATTAAGGCCGACGAGGTTATTGCGCACTTTCGCGCCGCGCGCCTGGAGGACCCAGATGCCGTAGTTGCTGTTGCCGCTCACCACATTGCCCCAGCCCGAGATCGGCAGGCCAATGGCATTTCCGGAGCCGCTCACCCTTATCCCGCTAATGTTGTTGCTCCGCGGCTGGGTTTGGTCCGCGGTGAGCCCGACAATGTTCCCGCACACCGTGTTGCCGCTGGACGTCTCGCTGAGGTAGATGCCGGACTGGGAATTGCTCGAAACCACGTTGCCCTGCAGGGCATTGGAATCGCCCCCCACCTGGGCGCCGCCGGCCTGCCAGAGATAGATGCCCTGATCGTTGGGAATGGCCGTGCCGGACAAGTTCAACCCCACTGAATTATTCTGGATGACAGTCCCCTGGTCCCGGTAAGTGCCCAGGCCGTAATTGTCATTGCCGCAGATCACATTGCCCCACCCGGCGACAGGCAGGCCGATCCGGTTGCCCATAGACAGCCGGATCATGATGCCGTTGTTGTTGCCCTGGTCAGTGGTTTGATCCGAGGATAAACCGATCAGATTGCCGCAGACTGTATTGTTGGAGCCTTCCAGCCGGATGCCATCGCCATTGCGGGAAACAAGGTTCCCCTGCCCGGACAAGCCATTGCCGCCGACCAGGTTGCCCTGGCCCAGCAGATGCATGCCATAGGAGAATCCCTGGCTGGGGGTATTGATCCAATCCAAGCCAACCCGGCAGGTTTGAATCACGTTATTATCGGATTCCACGCGGATGGCCGTACCACTTGCAGTAGTGTTGATCAGCACCAATTGCCGGATCTGGCTGCCGCTGCTGCCGCTCGCCAGGGTGAAAAGCACATAATTTCCGCTGGCCGTGATCGTGGCGCCATTGCCCTCGATGATGACCGGATCGGTTATGCTGGGCAGACTGCTGGCGGCCGCGATCGGCCCTGCGTTGATCTGGATCGTATCTGTGCCTGAGTTGCCGTTGGCGGTATTGATGGCCGTGCGCAAGGTGCCAGGGTCCGTGGTGTCAGCCGTGCTGGTGACCGTATACGTGGCGGCTGCAACCAGACCTGCCGTGGTGCCCATAAAGATACCCAGCAACGCAATTCCTACAATGGATTTTCGCATATGCCCCCCGGTGCTTTGACTCGACCCTATAATAGACAACTGTTTTGAATTATATCCCTGGAAAGAGCGGAAATCACGAGCTAAGTATGAAATTTAGCCTATCCGGGAAAACCTTCAGGCAGGGCTATTGGGCGCGATAAAACAGAATATTCTGCCGGGTCTGTTCGATATGAGTGTCAAGGTCAGGCGCCAGGCCGCGCGCCCGCGCGAATGCCTCGCTGGCCTGCAAGTCCTGGCCCATCCACAGCAGAGTGACTCCCAGGTTGACCCAGTATTCGGGATTCCCCGGGGCCAGGCCCACCACCTGTTTCCTGAGCACCAGGGCCCGCTGATATTCGCGCAGGCTGGTCAAGGCGTTGGCCAGGGTATTGCCAACCTCCGGGTCCTGCGGCTGGCGGGCATAGGCAAATTCCAGGGGCGCGAGCGCAACCTCGGGCTGGTTGGCGTTCAGGTAGCATTTGCCCAGTTGCAGATTGAGGAAGGGCAAATACGCCTCCTGGTTCCCCAGTCTGCGGATCGCGCGCTGAAACTCTTCCGCCGCTTGCAAGAAGGCCCCCTGCTGGGCCAGGGTGGCGCCGAAATTGGCATAGGCTGTGGCCAGATGATAATCCCGTACTGATCGCGGCACCACGGGCAAATGGCAGATGGCGATCAGGAGCAAGAGCAGACCAGCCCAGACAGCCAAAGGCCGCCATGATGTGAAGTGGATTCGGTCAATCAGCTTCACAACCGCATATCCGCCAAAGAGCAAGAGCGCCGGCAGCAGGCCCAAGCGGTATTCCGAGGAAACCAGGAGCGCCAGGTTGGTAAAAATATATACGCCGAAAATCCCATAGAGCGGAAACAGTTCCAGACTCTGTCTCCTGGCCAAGGCCATGCCCACCAGGGCCAGGGGCGCCAGCAGGCCAAAACCCAGCCAAGGCCAGCGCAATATCGCCATCCGTTCTCTGACCGCGTAATAATTCAGGCTGGTGGTGTATTCGTAAGCATTGAACAGCCGCAGGGTTTTGCGCGACAGCAAGCCCAGCCAGCGCAGCGGGTCTGCCGCGATCTCGCGCCAGCCCTGGCCTGCCCAATACCGGCTGGCCTGGCCATAGGTCATTTTCCGGCCCACCGCTTTTTCAGCCTGCTGCCGGCTGGCTTGCACTTGTTCCGCGGCCGAGAGTCCAAACTGTCCTTGCGGAATATGATAGCCGGTTGACCCGCGAAAATTCCCCAGATAAAAATTCAGACCCCCGTTCCCCACGGTAGGCAGGAATTCCTTGAGCACCACGGCATTGCGCAAGGTCACCGGCGCAATGAGCACAGCCGCGCTGAGGCACAGCCAAGCCAGCGCCGCCCACATTTGCCGCGTGGGCCGCTGGTTCCAACGCCAGACGATCCACCCTCCCAAAACCAGGAGCAGGAGGATGGCATTGGGCCTGGCCAGCACCGAGAATCCGATCAGACTTCCTGGCAGGAGCCAAGCCCAAGACCGGTCCTTTTCCATCGCCCAGTAGGCGGCCAGGAGCGCAAGCAGGTTAAGGAGATGGATCAACTGGGTCGTCAGCAGGTTGGCTTCCTGAAAAAACAGGGGAGCGTAGATGGCCTGCAACAGTCCGGCTGCCAGGCCGACGCCGGGCGAAAAGACCCGGCGGCCGAGCCAATAGACCAGCCCGCCGGTCAACGGCCCCAGAACGAACAGCTGCACCGTGGCCGCTAGCGCGGGCTGGGCGCTGCCGGCCAGTTGGTATAGGCCGGCCAGAAAAAAAGCGTACAGAGGGCTGTGCAGCAGCACATCCTGACCCAGCAACACGCCCTTTTGGATGGCGATCGCCCACTGGTGGTAATTCTTCGAATCCACCATGGGATGGTTGAACCACAGGGAGGCATGCACCGCGGACCAGTACACCCAGCGTGCCAGGAAGGTCACGCCGATCACCAGGGCTAAGAAATACCCATCCCTGCGGGTAAAGAGCCGGGCGGGGTCCTGGGGCTCGGTCATGCGGAGGCCATCCTTGTCTGGTGATCTGGGAGGTTCGGTCATTCAGGCGTATATCCGCACCGCCCCGATGTCCGCCTACTACTATACTCATCAGCGCCCCGGTTTCCACCATAAACCGGGACAATCGCCCGGCCAGGCCGCGCTTCTATATTTTCGGTTACCAAACCGCCTTTTCCTTCTTATAATGACCGTATGATCGACCCCTCGAGCATCCAAGCTGTTGTCGCTCACTTGCGCCGGAGCCAGAGCCTGCTCTTCATCACCGGCGCGGGCGTGTCCGCGGATTCGGGCCTGCCCACCTACCGCGGCATCGGCGGGCTTTACAACAGCGGCCTGACCGAGGAAGGCATCCCCTTCGAGATCGCGCTGTCCGGCGAAATGCTGGCCCAGCGGCCGCAGGTCACCTGGAAATACCTGATGCAGGTCGAACAGGCCGGCCGCAAGGCCGCATTCAACCGGGCGCACGCGGTCATCGCGGAAATGGAGCGGCAGTTCCCGCGCGTCTGGGTTCTGACCCAGAACGTGGACGGGTTCCACCGGGCCGCCGGCTCCAGGAACATCATTGATATCCACGGCGATATGCACGGCCTGGCCTGCACGCAGTGCGCGTTCACGCAGATCGTGCCGGATTACAGCGGCCTGCAGGAGATCCCGCCGCACTGCCCGAAATGCCAGGCTTATCTGCGGCCCCAGGTGGTCTTTTTCGGGGAGATGCTGGCGCAGGATAAAGTACAGCGGCTCAACCTGGAATTGCGGCGGGGGTTTGACCTGGTCTTTTCCGTGGGCACCACCAGCGTGTTCCCCTATATCATCGAACCGGTGCTGAACGCGAAACAGCGCGGCATCCCCACCGTGGAGATCAACCCGAGCACGACCACGGTCTCCGAACTGGTGGACATCCGCATCCCCGGCGGCGCGGCGGAAACGATGGACGCGATCTGGCAGGAATACTCAAGGGGTGCGGAACCAAGCGGGAAATAATCCGCACTTCCCCCATTTTCCCACGGGGGAGCGTTACGAAAAGGAGGCCTTATGGTTTTCTACGATTTGTCTTTTCGCGATCCGATCGGGAGAACCTTGGTTATGAGCGACTTCAAGGGCAAGGTGGTCCTGGTCGTGGGGACGTGAATGGGGACGGAGTTAGTTTATTAGTTTAACAATATCAGGATATTTCCCCATCTCACTAACATTCCATAAACTAATCAATTAACTCCGTCCCTAACACCATTAATGCTTTCAGTCTCAATCATACGTCATTTTGACATTTGAACAACTACCCCATACGCGACTCTCAGCCTTTTTAATCTTTCAAAACATCCTTTCCAAGCAGCTGATAAAGGATAACGCTTACCTGGCGCCGCAGGACCTGCTTTTTCACAGGACTTGATTGGCTGTGGTTGTATCCAAAATAAATCGGATATCCAGCCTCTTTGTCCAGAACAAGGATATAAATATCGCTCACTGCGGGAATAGCGACTCTAGTTGAACCTAAGGTTAGCAAGGCTATCCCCGCGGATTTAAGATTTTCCGAGGCCATGTTCGCACTGTCGCGGCTGAATCCATTCTGAAAGGCAAGGACGAAAAACCTATATCCTCTTTGGTTCAGATAATCCTTCAGGCCCACAGGAATGACCAAACTTTCCAGCTTGGTTGAATGCTTGGCTTGCATACAAAACTGCCATAGTTCTTGCGATAAAGCCTGATCCTGCAAATCCGGGCCGTCTGCCATTTCCGTTTGATAGAACCTGCCCAATGCATCCTGTAACGCGGTCGAGATCATTCGCCCGGATTCTACCCCGCTTTCAGGATCTAAATATCTCCCTTGGTTCAGTATTTTCTCGAGATAAATCACGGGCCGCAAAATAGTTAGGCTCTGTATTTCAGGACGGATGGTCGAATAATTCGGAGCCACCTTTACAGACCCACAAGCAGAAACAAGGAATGCTAAACCAATTAACCAGACAGCGAATCTTGGCATTTGATTCTCCTTAAAGGTGTAAATTCCGGGGATACCATACTTAATTCGCCCGCGAATTAAGTGATATTGGGGACGTTGATAAGTATATAAATAGACCTTCAGAGTTGTAATAAGAAGCGCGGATACTTATATACTTATGAACGTCCCCATTCCCCCTATTGCAGACCGGTATCAAAATAAACCACGTTATAGAGAACTGCGGCTTTAAGGTTGGCGTAGTATGGATTGTCAAATAAGATCACGCTATTATGCCGGGCTTCCCGGGACATTTCCAAGTACATACGGTCGGTAAACCAAAGTGACACACCAATTTCCTGCCAACCGCTTTCTTCTGCTCGGGCAGTATTCTGGCAAACCATACCTGAAACGGACATGAATACCACTAGCACAAGCAACCGAAAAGGACTGGGAACTTTCAAAGTTTTGAAACTCTGGTATCGCAGACATATCGGAGGCAATGGTGGGTCCTCCTGGCGGAAATTATTGCCGCCTTCGTTTGATAGATACCAAGTCATCCAATAAGGATCCTATTTGATCCGTCGGAGATTGAACATTTGCAAAATAAAGCACCTCTCCGGACCTTCCGTCGAAAAGCAGAGCGGTCAATGAGAACCCAGACTGCAGGGTCCCCTTCAAAGAGCCGACCCTAACCCGATCGCTCATGAGGGCTAGAAAATTTTCCCGAGACCGTGAAAATCCCTCCATATGAACGACCAAGAAATAATCCTGATCCTTTTTTCGTAGGTAATCCCACAGAAAATGATCAGCTTTGATACTAAGGGTATTTTTCGTTTTGACGAGTATGTTCCTGATATAGGAAACATCACCCGCAATCCCGCGAGCTTGGTCTTCCGGGATCATTCCCATTGGGATCAAATTAAAAATATTTTCTAAACTGGCACGTAGCTGATTAATAGTATTTTCTATCACCTGAGAACTATCGGCTTTACTTCCCACATCGCCAGGGTATTCGTATCTGGTGACGTCCACCAATGGTTGGACAATGGCCAGTTCTTCGATCGTGCTTATCCTCTGTTTCAACTGGGGGTCAATTTTGACGGTGCTGCAGCCAGAAAGTAGTGCACCCAGCAACAGGAAGGCAAATATGGCCTTAGCGCCTCTGTAAACCAAAGCCTGTTCCCCCCTGGTAACAAGGATAAACGGATTCTATGATTATTTGACCGTTATTTCACCTGTTTATTACAGAAAATTGTGCAATTGGATCCCGGCCCTCTTCACCCTCTCCCCTCTTTCCTAAAGAGGGGCTAGGGGAGATTACTCCTAGTTCATCAACTTCTAGTTTGGAAATTTATGAGTAATCCCCCTTACTCCCCCTTTAGAAAAGGGGGAGGGATGCGTGTCATTCCGGGGACTCCTTCCCCTATTTTCTGCGGCAAATCACCTATTACTCAGCAGGCTGGGAAGCGGCTGGGGACAGGGAGACCGAATAATCCTGATTGACCGTTAATTCCACCCTGGCGTCGCCGGCCGGCCGCTCGCTCTTTTTATCCGCAAACATCGCATCCAACCGGCGGATACCTGGATGGGTGTCCGCGTCGCCGGCCAATTGCATCCCTATATAGACCGGCACTGGGACCTGTCCTGAGATTTCAAGGGTATACAAACTGGCCGAGAGGGTGCGGGTCCCCCTTCTGTTCATGTTCGTATCGTCCTGAGTATCATAATACGTTTCTTGAACAGAGGCGTCATCGCGCCGGATGATCTTTCCCGTGATCTTATCACCCACCGCGATCCGCCGGGTCACCAGTTCCCTGTATTCCGTGGCATAGGTGCCCAGGGTTTCCTGATGCCGGCTGACAATGCGTCTTTCCATATAATGTTGCAACAGCGTGATACCTACGACTGCCAGCGCTATCACCCCAGCCACCAGCAGGGCCGAATAGCCGGTCATAGCGCTGAACTGTTTGCCGATCAAAGCATGCGTCACTTCCTGTGCCGGTGTGAAGCTGGCGCCGAAGTCCTTGGCCAGCACGACCAGCACCAGGTACAGGGGCACGAGCCCGATAAGGGCGATCACGATCTTGATCACGGAAACCAATAAGCTCAGGTCCGACACATTTTGATAGTGGCCTGAAAATAGCGGTTTGTAAAACGAGACCAGGGAAAAGGTTTCGTCGAGTTTGCGCGCGACGGGCATGGCATTATAGTGCGGGATCTGGGTATAGCGGCGGGCAAGCGGGTCAAAGTATTGGTATTGGCCAGCGCCGTCCTGGTAACCCCGCAAGCCGCCCAGGTGCGTAAAGGACGCAGTTGAGGAGGTGAACAACCCCATGAAAATGGCGAATACCATAAAAAACGCGATCAGATAAAACATGATCAGGGGAAGAATCAGCTCGAACCGTTTGGCCTTGAACCCCCAGCCAAAGGCGGCAACCATATCCAGGCCAACCAGGCCCGAGAAAAACCTGAGTAAAAAATAGCCCCCTGCCAGGAAGAGCGAAAAATAAACCAGGACAGCCACCAGGGTTCTCATGCTTCCACCCTTTCAATATTAGCTCGGGAACGTCTATTCATTGCTCTTGGAGGCAAGGAAGGGGACCTCCGGGCAAAATATTTTATATGCGGATTCTATACCTTTTGACTTGAATTTCGCCCTTTTATTACAGTTTTATATGTTACTGGATTCCGGCTTTAAGCATGCCAGAATGACGATCTATGGAGCCCCCCGGGCAAAGCCCGGGGTACCAACTGCACCCCTCGTTACCTCCTCTTGGCGACATCCCCGGAGCAACCATTCCGCATTCACCCCCGAGCAAGCTCGGGGTGCCCTGCGGAGGGGATGGGAAATACAAGACGCGGTCCAGGCAGGCCTGGACCCTACGAAGAACCTAGCGCGGCTGGCGTGGTTGTTTCCCCCTCTTTCCTAAAGAGGGGCTGGGGGAGATTGCTCCTCATTCATCCACTTGGAGTTTGGAACTTTATGAGTAATCCCCCTTACTCCCCCTTTAGAAAAGGGGGAAATTACGGGTTATTCCTGCGGGTGGCTGGCACCTTGCCCTAGACCTTTAGTTCGACTTGATCTCTTTTTGCGCTTGATCCCGCGCTTTCATCGCCGCGGCGGCCAATTCCTTGTCCGCGTAGTTTTCAGCGAGGCTACGGCAGGCATCGCTTTCGCGGAGGATGTATTTCCACGCCTTGTGCTGCAGGGCGTGGTCCAGCAGGTTCAGCCAGCACTGTCGGACCTTCGGGTAGTCGCCCAGCTCCTCGGCGGCGATGCCCATGGCGCGCGAGAACTTGTCGTCCATGCCCGCGATGTCGCCCAGGGTTCCCAGAACATTGCCAAAGCTGAAAAAATATTCGTACAGGACCTTGAGCTCGAACTGCCCCAGGCAGGCCTGCATCACGTCGCTCCCTAGTACGTCCCGCGCCTCCGCGTACCGTTCCAAGTCCATCAGCACCCAGGCTTTCCGCATCGTGGCCTGGCCGAGAAAATCGCCGGTCAGGACCAGACGCTGGTCCGGGTCCTGCTTTTGGGGGCCGAGGAGCTGGTCCCAGACCTTCAACGATTCTTCGAAACGGCCTTCGCGGGCCAGGCCTGCGGCCTGATTGAACAAAGCGATCAGTTCGGGGGATATCAAGGACATAGTAAGGGGATTTTATGCCGATTCGGGAGGAATGGCACGGGTTTATTTCGGAAATATTCGGCCTGCACTCGCCTCTCTTTCCTGAAGAGGGGCTGGGCGAGATAAGGGGGAATGATGGGTTATTTCCGCGGGTGGCTGGAATCCTTTCCCGCGTACCAAAATAAGAAACAGGGGCCCGTTATCTCGGCCCCTGTTATTGCGCCGGCCGATCATCAGGTCGGGATTTTGCCGCGGTATTTGATGAATGTGCCCTGCTCCAGCTCCTCCAGCGCCTGTTCGATCTCCGCGTGGGTGTTCATGACCATGGGTCCGTACCAGGAGATGGGCTCGCCCAGCGGTCTGCCGGAGATCAAGAGCAGGTGCGCGCCCTGGGCACCGCTATGCAATTGCACACGATCGCCGTCCTGGAACAGCACCACGGTCCCGTTACCCAGAAAGGCTGGATGGCCGGGGAACAAAGCCTTCCCGCCCAGGACATAGGCGAAGACCGTGTGCCCTTTTTGGACCGGCTGTTCCAAGTCCGCATTGGCCGGCACTTGGATGTCCAGGTAAACCGGGTCCGCGAGGTCGTCCTCCACCGGCCCCCGCGCCCCGCCCACCTTGCCGGCAATGACCCGCGCTTGCGCGCCATTGTGCAGTTCTGCGGCCGGGATGGATGCGCTGCCGATGTTCTGGTAACGCGGGTCCCGCATCTTGAATTTGGACGGCAGGTTGAGCCACAGCTGGAACCCCTGCAGTTTCCCGTCAGCCGTGCCCTGGGGCATTTCCTGGTGAATGATGCCACTACCGGCTGTCATCCACTGCACGTCCCCGGCTGCGATACTGCCCTTATTGCCCAGGCTGTCCTGGTGCTCCACCTGGCCGGCGAGCACATAGGTGATGGTCTCGATGCCCCGGTGTGGGTGCCACGGGAACCCGGCCTGAAAATCCTCGCGCCGGTCAGAACGGAAATCGTCCAGCATCAGGAACGGATCGAACTTCGGTAGTTGATGGAAGCCGAACGCTCGTTTTAGCCGCACGCCCGCACCTTCGCGGGTGGGCTGGCTGTGATAGATTTCTTTGATCTCCCGGATGGCTGCCATGGGATCCACCCCTCTCCAGTTTTCGTGCAGGTTAGACACCGGCCGGACGCCAAGGAAAACCCTGCCCGTTCCATTTTTATCCGCCAGGAAAATAGCACGGACCTCTGGAAAAACCCTTCCATCTGATATATACTTGTCCTATCCGGCTGCAACGCCGCAGGTAGGCGTTGGCCGGCTTTTTTGTATCCCCGCATCGCCGCGGACCTGTTCCGCGCAAAACTGCCGAAAGGCGCCCCTTGAGGAGCAAGCTCATGAAGCAGTGGCTGGCTACGGTTTTGGTCGTATTGGCTTTTTCGTTTTCAGGCTGCAGTAAACCTACCGATCCTGCGCCGGTTTCCACTAACACGCCCGTCGTTGCGCCCACAGCCGCGGCCACGTCCACGGCCACACCCACTGCCGGTGGCGGCACACTGCCCACGCCTACACCCATGCCTACGGCTACGCCGATGCCCACGGCCACACCCAGCGGCACGCCCTACACCGTCATGTACGAGATCATCACCACGGATACCAACTGGGTGCAATTTACCTATCTCGATAATTATAATGCCTACCCGACCAACATCACCAGCGGTCCTTGGTCGCAAACCGTCACCATGAACTCCGGGTTCAAAGCCGAGCTGGTGTGCGCTTATACCGGCCCCAACCCACTAAGCGCGGCGGTTACCGTGAATATTTATGTGAACGCCGCGCTCGTGGCCACACAATCCCGCACTGGAGTAGTGCCGGCCTTTACCACCGAGTACTGGCTGCCGTAGCCCCGGGCTCCGCGCGGGCCGGACGGCGCGTCCGCGAAATAAAAACACCCTCGCCCCCAAAAGGGGCGAGGGTGTTTTAATAAAAAAGAACCAGCGCCTTCCGGTTACTGGTTAACGACTGTCACCCGAACTTGAAAAACCGGGGGGATCTGCGAGGCCGAATTGGACCACAGCAGGGTGACGATACCCGTGGAAATGCGGTAAGCGTAATCCGTGGTGCCTGAGGCCGTGTCGTCCAGCGAGACCGGCAGGGCGTAAAAATCGTCTCCGGTCCGGGAGATATAACAGACCACGGTCGAAGTGGCGCCGGTCGTCCCGTCCAGGACGACCGCTGGGCAGGCCAGGTCCAGACTGGCGGCCGCGTACTGCGGTGTAACATCCTGGGTATAGACGGTCTGCGAACCAGGCCCTGCGGGCCCGGTCGGCCCCACGGGGCCCTCTTTTCCACAAGCGGCCAGCGCGACCATCAAGCCTATCCCGGACACGATCATGAACACTTTTTTCGTCACAGTGTATCCCTCCCAAAATGATATAGGCCTATTATTTATCAATTTCAATCCGCGCGCAATCTTAAAAACCGGAAATACGTCCAATATTGCCGCGCTTCGTCATCGCAACATTGTCATGTTGTATAGACACCGGAAGCTGATCGAGGTTTTGGTGGTTTTACAGAATCCAGCGTCAGCCAGACCAGGGTCCAGGAACTCCCGAAGCTCCGTATTATTTCACCAGCGCCACTTTGAGCACCGCGATCTCCGTACCGGCCTTGAAAACCCGGGCCAGGTATGCGCCGGGCGCGTGGTCCGCGCAATCCCAAGTAAGATAAGCCCCCGGTCCGCTCAGTGTTTCGGACAGGGTGGCCACGCGCTCACCGGCCGCGTTGTAGATCTCCACCTTCACCGCTGCGGGCTGTTCGAGGTTCAGGATGAAGCGCATGCGTTCGCGCGCGGGGTTGGGATAGGCGACCACTTCCCTGCCCGCCAGGTCCACGGCCGAGACCGCGCTGGTGGCGGTGGTGGTAGGGGTGAAGGTCCTGGTCCAGGTGGCCGTGGGCGTGACCGTGGGCGTGAAGGTCGCGGTATAAACCGGGCTCTGGGTACTGGTCGGCGACCGCGTAAAGGTAGGCGTCGCGCTGAGCGTTGCGGTCGCGGTGCGGGTCGCGGTGGGGGTCACGGTCTGGGTCGGGGTGAAGGTCGGCGTGGGGGTGAAGGTCGGGGAATGGTAGTGTTTGACATAGATCTGGTCAACCCCGGAGGAGTTGTTCTCTCTCCAAGCCACATACGGCATACCATTGGCGACTGCCAAATCTGGATTCCAGATCGCCCGGTTGACATCCAAATTCAACCTCGAACCGATCTGCACCCAACTGGCGCCGTTCCATTGTTTGGCATACAGATAATATTGCGAGCCATTGGATTCGCGCCAAGCCACATAGGGCGTGTCGTTGAAGATGGCCAAGCTGGGATACAACGCGTTGCTGTTAGCGTCCACGTTCAGGCTCCCGCCCATCTGCACCCAGGCCACGCCGTTCCAGCGTTTGACATAAACCTGATTGTCGCCCGAGGCGTTAGCCTCGTACCAGGCCACGTAGGGCAAGCCGGCGGAGATGAACAGGCTGGGTATGGCGGCAGGCCGGTTGACATCCACGTTCAAACTGCCGCCGTTCTGCAGCCAGGCCGCGCCGTTCCAGCGTTTGACATAGACCTGGGTGTTGACCGTTCCGTTATACTCGTGCCAGGCCACGAAGGGCGTGGCCGCCGACATACCCATACTGGGTGCATAGGTGCTCATGTTCGCCTGCACATCCAAGAGCCCGCCCAATTGCACCCAGGCCGCGCCGTTCCACCGGGTCGCGTAGAGGTCCCTGGCTGCCAGGCCTTCTGACCAGGTCACATAAGGGGAGCCATTGTAAATGCTCAGATCGGACCTTGACTTGGGTTCGCTGGTATCCACATAAATGCCCCCGCCCAACTGCTGCCAGGAACTGCCGTTCCAGTATTTCACGTGGATCTGGGTATTGCTGGTTGCGACCTCCTCGAGCAGGGCCACATAGGGCGTGCCATTGTAGAAGCTCATTACCGGTTCGCCAGCCGTTCGATTGGCATCTGTATTCAATATCCCGCCCACCTGCACCCAGGCCGCGCCGTTCCAGTGCTTCACATAGTTGTGCCCCAGGAACATCTCCACGGCTTCCGTCCAGGATACATAAGGAGTAGCGCCGTTGGCGACCAGGCTGGGATTGCCGGCGTTCTTATTGACGTCGTTATTCAAGCTCCCGTTGTCCTGCACCCAGTCCGCCTGGGCCAGCGAACCGAAGAGCAGGATGGCAGCCACAGCGTTGAACCCGGTCCTAAACTTATTGTTCATGATGGCTTTTCCCCCCGGACTTCAAGATGTTCATGGAGCCCCTCGGGCAAAGCCCGAGGTACCCACTTCCGCCCTCGTTACCCCGTCTTGGCGACATCCCCGGAGCAACGATTCCGTATTCACCCCCAAGCTCGGGGTGCCCTGCGGAGGGGATGTTCCCAGGGGTTCATAGAGGAGTGAATCCGAACAAAGGCGGGAGGCAAGGAAGGACCCCCAGGGCACATAAGGGGATTGTATAGTTATTTAGGTAAAAATACACCTGTAATTCCGGAAAAATGCTACAGGCCTGACAGGGAGGTTAAAAGACCTAGGGTTGGTCTTTGGGGGTCTGCGCCTGGCCGGTATCCGCGGCTGGCGGGACCTGCTGCCCGCGCGCGGCGCGCTGTTCGGGGTCGAGCAAGCAGCCTTCCTCGCAGGTCTGGCTGCACACATAATTGCAGGGCTCGATATGGATGGTCACGCTGGCCCCTGGCAGCCTCAGGCCGATCTCGGCGGTGATCTCCTTGGCCAGGCCGTGGGACACGGTGACCGACATCCTACCGTCCACCAGCAGGTGGAATTCCACGAAGCGGCTGGACCCGGCCTTGCGCGTGCGCAGGCGGTGGAAGCCCCGGGCCGGCGGCGCATGCCGGACAATGATCGCGCGGATGGCCAGCTCCTCCTCGGCGGTCAAACTCCGGTCCATCAGGTCCTTGCCCGCGTCCACGGTCAGCTTGAACGCGGCCCGGATGATGAGCAAGGCCACGCCGATGGCCGCCACCGGGTCGAGCCAGTGGAAGTGCACGCCCGGGAACACCTTCTCGCCCATCCAGATCAGGGCCAGGCCGGCCATGACCCCCATCGAGGTCCACACGTCCGTGCGCAAATGCCAGGCATCGGCCTGCAAGGCGTGCGATTCGGTCTCCTTGCCGACCTTGAAGAGCATGGCCGACACGATGAAATTGAGCAGGGCCGAGAACCCCATGACCAGCACGCCCAGGTTCACGGCCTCCAGGGGCTTGGGAACGATGAGCTTGTGAACCGCCTCGTAGATGATCCAGACCGCGGCCACGAAGATCAGGAGCGCCTCGATGGTGCCGGAGATGTTCTCGATCTTGCCGTGTCCGAACGGATGCTCGCGGTCCGCGGGCTTGTGCGAGGTGCGCACCGCGAACAAGGCGATGATCGCGGCCAAGAGGTCCACGCCGGAATGGATGGCCTCGGAGATAACGGACACGGACCCGATCAGCAGCCCCACCACCACCTTGAGGATGACCAGGGTGGAGTTGGAGGCCACGGACAGCGCGGCCACCCAGGTTTTACGTTTGACGATATCGGTCATGGAACGGTCTCCCGCCTGTATTGTAAGGGAACGCGGGCGAAATGAATACCGTTTTGCACTCGGCCCGCCTCACCTGCATCCAAAATAAATAGTACTCCCCTCCTCCTTGAGGAGGGGCTAGGACAGGAAGAGGGTACCCGCCTCAGGTCTTGTCCGGGCCCGATTTTTTGTTCGTGTCCAGGCGCTGGACCGCTGATTTCACGGCCAGACCCAGGGTCTGCCAAGCGCTTTCAGCGCCGGCTTTCAGGTCCTGCCACGCGCTGTCGGAGGCTTCCATCAGTTCCTTGAGCTTCTGGGCCACCACGAGACGTTGCGCTTGCAGCGCGGCGAGCTGTTTCTGGTACTCCTCCCTGGCCTGGGCGACCGTCTGGCTGCCCCGCTCGCTCAGCCGGTCAATGGCCGCGTCCCATTCATCGAGCTTGGTTTTGAGCTGTTCGAGATACGCCTTGCGCTTGGGATCCATGCTGTCCTCCAGTTTGGTTTTTAAGCCGTCCGCCGGCCCTGTTCCGGTTCCTGGACCGCGATCGCCAGCAGGACCAGGGAGACCAGGGCGATCAGGGCGCCGAAGCCAAAAGCCACGGTCCCGCCCAGGCCGGGAAACTTCGCGTCGAACACGCTGTACAGTATGCCGAAAATGACGCTGGCCGGCAGGGCGCCCAAGCCGACCGCGAAATTGTACATGCCAAAAGCGCTGCCCCGGTTCCCCTCGCCGACCAGGTCCGCGACGAACGCCTTTTCGGCGCCTTCCGAGAACGCGTAGAACAGGGCGTAAACCGCGAACAGCGCGAAGGTCGCGGCGATCTGCCACCCGGCCGGAAGGAACACGATCAGGGCGAACCCCAGATAGACGAAGGCGTAGATGGCCCAGCCGATACTGATGACCACTTTGCGCCCGATCCGGTCCGACAGCGCCCCCAACGGGGTGGAAAAAACCACTTTGATGACATGGAAGAACGCCCAGATCAGGGGCAGAAACAGGATATTGATGACCTGCGCCTGGGAGGCCGCGCTCCCGAAGCGCGAGACCAGGTCGCGCAGGGGCGGGAAGGAGTTGACCAGGTTCAGGACCGCGCCGCTTTTCCGGACCGCCTCCTCGACCCGGAACAGCAGAAAGGCGTCCGAGGAATTTCCCAGCGTGAACAGGATGATGACGGACAGATAGGTGATAAAGTTTTTATCGAAGGTTTTGAGGGAAAAGTTAAAGCCTTTTCCGTTGGCGCCGGCGGACGGTTTTTCTTTAATAAAAAAAACGATCGTGGCCACGGCCAACAGTCCTGGAATAATCGAGAGCAAGAAGGTCCACCGCAATACCTGGAGCGGGTCCTGCATGTGGAACCCGATAAAGAGCAGCAACAGGGCGGCTATGGCGAGCAAAGGTCCGAGGACCGCGCCGGCATGGTCCATGGCCCGGTGGAACCCGTAGGATTTACCCCGGATGCTCCCATCCACCGAGGAGGCGATGAGCGCGTCGCGGGGGGCGGTCCGGATGCCCTTGCCCACGCGGTCGAACATTCTGACGATGATGATCTCCCAGCCGGCCGAGACCAGGCCGGTGAGGGGCCGGACAAAGCTTGAGATGGCGTACCCGATCAGGACCAGGAGCTTGCGTTTGCCGAGTTTGTCCGACAGGATGCCGCTGACCAGTTTCAGCATGGCGGCGGTCGTCTCGGCGATCCCCTCGATGAAGCCGAGCACGATGGCGCCGGAACCAAGCAGGGCGACAAAGACCGGCACCAGCGGATAGATCATCTCCGACGCGGCGTCGGTGAACAGGCTGACCAGGCCCAGCATGATCACGGCCAGCGGGATTTTTTTCTGGTCGTTTTTTCGCATTCAGGGACTCCGGTTTTCCTCGCGCCCGCGCCGCTACCGGGGCTTGCGGGCCGTCATCAGGAAGATCGTGAAAGTTTTTTCCTTCCCGTTTTTAAGTGTCTTCACCCGCCGGTACGCTTCATGAAACCGTATATCTTCAAATCCGGCGCCGGCAAAGATCTTGTGCAATTCCGAACGGCTGAAGCCATTGTGCCGGGCGGCGCCGGGCGCGGAATGGAACGTTCCGTCCTCCTCATCCAGGTCCGCGATCGCGAGCTGGCCGTCCGGCCGCAGGGCCGCCCAGAAGGCCCGCGCCACGGCCCGCGTGTCCTGGATATGATGCAGCGCCATGGAGCTGGCGATCACATCCGCGGCCGGGAGCTGGACGCCTGCATCCTCGGCCGATCCTTTGAAAAGCTCCACGTTCCCGATCTGCTGCTGGGCCAGCTTGGCTGCCAGGGCGTCCAACATGCCCTGCGAAGTGTCAACCGCGACCACCTTGCCCACATAGGGCCGCAACTTCAGCGCGATCAGGCCCGTGCCGGCTCCGTAATCCAGCAGGACCTGGTCCGCTTGCAATCGCAGGTGCCGGACCATGGCGTCGGCAATGCCCTCTGCCATGCGCACCCGCTGGAGGTCCTGGTCCCATTCTTTCGCCGCGTGGTCGAAATGCATCCTCGCGCCACCCTCTTCCTTTCTCCCCGGATGGATCCTTCCCGCATCTTCCGCAAGCGGTCTGTTCCGGCGCGTGGCGCGCGGCAGGGCGCGGAGTGACTATCCCCCGCTTTCAACTCCTGGTTGCCCACGCGTGGCGACATCCACGAAGCAACGATTCCGCATTCACGCCCCTGCGGAAGGGATGGAGGGATTGAAAGGCGGGCCCGGCCGCAGCGCGGCGGCCGGTTTCGGGGGCCGTGTCTACTTTTCAGGCTCCAGCAGCGTGATCGTGCTGGTGTTGTCCCCGCCGGACACCGAGCGGACCTCGTAGCGCCTGCCCTTCGCGTCCTTGGCCTCCCAGCCCGTGATCCCGCCGCCCGGGACCTCATCGCAGTACCAGTTTTCTCGGCCGGTCAGGGTCTGCAAGAACTCCTGGTATTCCTTGTATGACACCTGCTTGCCGTTGATCTTGTAATGAGGCGTGCTGTCCTGCGGAGCCGCCTCAGCGGGCCACTTGATCTCCATGCGCTTGACCTCCACGAGCCTCCCCGGCGTTTTTTCCGCTTCCCCGCCCCGCTTCACGACCAGCCTGGCCGTACTGCCCACTTCCCCGCGCAACAGGTTCAGCACGATGGAGCGGAATTCCTTGCCCGCGACCGGCTCTTGGTCCACGTGCGTGATCACGTCGCCAGGTTCGATCCCGGCGGCTTTGGCCGGAGTGCCGGGTAAAACACCCAGCACCACGATAGGGCCGAGATGGTCCTGGGTTTCCTGCGTGTACAGCTGGGCGACGTTCAGACCCAGGCCGCCGAACCGCTCCGGTTCCGCGGCCCCGAGGACGCCGGCGGCGGCCGCCGCGAGGATCAGGGATGCCAGCAGGCGTTTCATGTCAGGACCCTCCTTGGAGAAGGCGGCCTACCCGGCTTGCTGCCAGGCGATCTCCCAGCGCCAGGCCGCCGGATTAGCCCCGTCAAAGATCACGCTGATGCCCTTGGACCCGGTCAGCTCCAGCACGGCCTGGATGTAGCCGGTCACGAGGTCGCATTGGTACGGCTCGAAATCAACCGCGTCGGTCACGGTCATGACCGCGCGGCCCGGCCCAAGGTCGTCGGTCTGCGCATTGCCCGCGGCGTTGAACAGGCGCCACATGTTCGCGGTCCGCTTCATGACGAAGGACACGCTCGGGATGCGGAGAAAGACGCTGTACAGGCCGCTCATGGTTTCCAGGGCCAGGACCCGTCCCAGCTCGACCATGGCCCGGGGATGGCCCGGGAACAGCAGGTGCGCACCGATGGCCAGGATATCCCGTTCTTCCAGGTCCGTGATCCAGGTGGAAACCGTGGAGTACTGGTAAATATTCAGGCTCTCGGGGGACAGTTCGGAGCGCAGCTTGGCTTCCAGATCCGGATGCTTCTTGTTCAGGATTTTTTTCAGGGTCAGGGTGTTGGTGGCTTTAACCTTGTTCATGTCCGGCTCCGGGAAAAGGTCGGGCAAACACGCGACCGTATTTTCCTACAATCGTCCCGGCAGGACCAGGGGAAAATGCGGGCAGGGACGACCGGCCGCCCCTGCCTTGGATGGCGGCAGAACACGCATCTCTTCCCGGCCGGGACCGCCGGTTAAAAACTGTACTTGGCTTTGAAAAAAACCTCGTCCAGGTCCGCGGCCTGGCCAAAGGTGGTGCCTGGAGCGCCCCAGATCCAGCGCCCGCCCAAAACCAGGCTGATATTGTCGAACGGTTTGTACTCGGCCTGCGGCATGGCGAGAAAGCTGTAATGCTCGGAAAAACGCCTGATATCCCGGACCTCCAGGCCGACACCCACGGGCGTGAGCTTGAGCATGTCCGGGACAGCGTCCCAGTCCAGGTTCAGGAACACATAATCGCCCAGGTTGACCTGCCCCCGTTCGTGCAAAAAACCGTGCAGGTACTGGACATTGGCGTACACACCGCCCGGAAAGGTGTAGTCCGCGCCGAGCAGGTACCGGACATAGGGCCTGGCCTCGAGCACGGTCTGTTCGGGGAACGACAGACCGTAAGCCGCCAGCAGCACCTGGGTCGCCGGGTCCGGGTCATACACCAGCCGGATTTCCTCGGGGATCACCACCGCCGCCTCGGCCCAGCACCCCACGCCGCCGATGGCGCCAGCCGCGTCCACCCCGATGACCTGCTGCCGCGCGTAGACCAGGTCCACCGTCAGTCCCGTTATGCCGGCCAGGCCCGATTCGATGTGCACGGTCCTCACCAGAGGCAGGTCGTCGCGGCCATAGAGATAGCTCACCGAAACGTCGGTCCCCGCCAGGTTGGCGCTGAGCTTGACGCCGGCCGAGGAACCGGAAGCAAGGTCGGCCGGCGGCAGCAGCACCTGGTCCGCGACCGGCACCAGCGCCAGCAGGTCCGGCAGATCCTGGTCAGGCACGAGCGCCCGCTGCCACGCGCCTTTGGGCAGAACGGCCGGCGTGAAGAAAGGGACCCAGACCGCGGACAGCGTGGCCTCGCCCAGGGAATAGGACAGCACCAGTGAATCCGAACCCAGATGCCGGCCGTAATCCCACAGGTCCTCCAGATCGTCGGGGTTGACATTATCCGTGGGATTGATCTTGTCGCCCCGGCCCCAGGCGATCCGCTGGCGCCCGATCTGCAGGCGCAGACCGTCGAGGAGCAGGCCGCGCACATCCAGGTACGCCTCGCGCAGGTCCACGTCCTGGGGCGCGACCGCGGACCTGAGGGTCAGGTCCGCGGTGGAGGCGGCCGCGGGATAGTCCAGGGAGCGTACCCACACCTCGCCGAAGAACCGGGTGTTCTCCGAAGGCTCGGCCTCGGCCCGCAGGGCCAGCCGGTATTCATGCCAGGTCCAAGCGTGCGGGTCGTTCATGGCCAGCCGGTTCTCGGCCTGCAGGTAGCCGCTCCAGTCCAGGGCCAGGCCCGGCGCGGCGGCCAGCAACCCCGCGGTCAGCGTCAGCCCGGCGCAAAGGAACGAACGTCCGCGCATGGCACGCCTCCTATCGGCTCAGATACTGCTCGGTGAAATGGCTGTCCGGTATCCCCGTGTCGAACTTCGCTTCGCTGATGGTCATCCGCGACGTGTGCTGGGTGCGCACGTCCTGCATGGTCTTCTCGAAGGCCTCCCAGTATCCGCCCAGCTGGCGGATGTCGCTTAAGGTCATGACCTTGTACAGCTGGCCGGCGCGGTCGTAATACTCGGTGCGGCGGGAATAAAAGTTGTCCTGCCCCACCCACATTTTCAAACGGGTGTACTCGGAAGTTTGCCCGGCCTTCAGGGTCAGCTCGAGCACGAAGTCGCCGCCCTCGTCCGCCAGCCGTTTGGCGTTCCATTTCTCGGAATACCGCCGGGCCTCCATGTCCTCGTAGGAAAAATCCGTGCCCGCGAAACGCTGGTTCTTGACGTGCGAAGCGATGCGCCGGGTCTTCTTGAACGCCGGCAGATAGAGATACATGCGTTCGCCCGGCAGGGACAGGAACGCAATGCCCTTCTGGTCCTGCGGCGCGAGAAATTTGGTCAGGCGCTTGTCCCGGCCTTTCTCCTCGAGCATCAGGGTGCGGGATTTTTCTTTCCCCTGCTTGTCTTTCAGCACCAGGGTGACCGTGACGGTTTTGTCCTTGGCCGCCATGAACACGTCATCCACCTGGGCCAGGATCTGGTCTCCGGTCAGGTCCTCCCCGGCGGCCAGGGCCGGGGGCGCGGGAGCGAGCAGCAGGACCGCCAAACACCAACCATGCCTGAACATGCGCATATCACTTTCCTCCTTCGATCTCCGCCAGCTCGGCGGGTTTTACGGTCTGGGCCGGCTGCAAAGCCGAGCCGTTCTTCTTGCGGGGAAGCAGCAGGGCCGGGATGATGGTGATCGCGCCAAGGCCCGAGCTGAACATGGCGAAGGCCACCAGCATGCCGAACCGCTGGATCGGCACCAAATTGGAGAAGCCGAGGACCAGGAACCCCGCGGCCACCGTGACCGCGTTGATCCAGATGGCTTTCCCGGTGCCCTGCAGGGCGCGGGCGAGGAGCAGCTCGGGATCAAGGGGGAACTCCCGGCTGGCATCCAGTTCCCGGCGCAGCCGGCTGGCGAAATGGATCGAATAATCCACGCCGATGCCGATGGAAATGCTCGCCAAGAGCACGGTGGCCACGTCCAGCGGGATCCGGGCCATTCCCATGAAGCCAAACATCAACAGCAGGGAAAACACCATGGGCAGGACGCTCAGCAGGCCGTTTTTTACGGATCTGAGCATCAGCACCAGGCACAGCGCAATGAATCCCAGGGCCAGGCTCATGCTGGACGTTTGGCTGCGGATCAGACTGTCGTCCAGTTTTTTATAAATCACCGGCTGGCTGGTCAGCTCGAACGAAACCTTGTCGGTCCCAAGCCTTTGGCAGGCCGCGCGCAGCTGGTCCACCATCTGGTTGTTCCTCCGCGTGAACGCGCTGGTTTGCATGGCCTGGATGATGGCTTCCGTGCCGTCGCTGTTCACCAATTGCGACATGACTTCCTCGCCCTCGAGCAGGAACCACAGGTTGGCCACCTTGTCGCGGGTATCGGGCAGGCGCCGGCCTTCGCCCATGACCGCGTTCATCTCGATCAGGTAGTCCACGATGGACTGCGGATTATGCAGTTCTGGCTGGCGCCGCAACTCCTCCTGCATGCGCGCCATGGCGGCCAGCACCTCGGGGTCCTGGATGTCTCCCCGCACGATGACCTGGGTGGGAACCGACCCGCCGAAAGACCGCCCGATCATGCTCTCCGCCTGCCGGATCTCGGACCCGGGTTTGAAGTAGTCCAGGAAATCCACCTGGCGGTCAATGCGCGGAATGAACAAGCTGAAGATCACGGCGAGGAGCGCGAATACCGCCAGGACTCCCGCGCGATGACCGACGATCAGCCCTGCCCAGCCGCGGCTCAGCCGGCCGGGCCGGCGGGCCTGCGCGGCTTCCCAGCCCCGGCTTTTGACCGGCGGGCGGATGATATACAGCAGGGCCGGGACCAGGGTCAGGGCGTTGAGCAGGGTGAAGCCAATGCCCAGGGCCACGAACGCGCCAAATTCCCGGATCATGGTCAGATAGGAGCCGAAGACAAAGGAGACGAAGCCGACCATGGTGGTCACGCCGGCCAGGATCACCGGCAGACCGATCGCCGCCAGGTTGCGGACGGCCTTGACTTCCGGGTTCTGCGCGGCGCCGCCCTCGTGATAATGGCTGATCACATGGATGCTGTAAGCGCTGCCCACGGCCATGAGCACTACGGGGATAATGTCGGAAAAGATGGACAATGGAACGCGGAGGAGACTCATCAATCCCAGGGTCCAGAGAGTCGAAATCCCCACCGATAGCAGGGGCAGCCAGACCCCGTGCAGGGTGCGGAAGCCGAGAAAAAGCGCCGCTCCCATCACGACCACAATGATGGGGATCAATAAGATCAGGTCCTTGATGATGAGACGGAATATTTCGTTGGACTGGAAAGGCATGCCGCTGAAATACAGCCTCTCCTGGACTCCGGCCGCCAACGCCTCGGCCCTGATCCGGCTGCTGACCTTTTCCTTGTCCGTGAACAGGCGGCAGACGATCAGGCTCAGGCGGCTGTCTTCCGAGACCAGGCGGCCGCGCAGCAGGTCCTTGGACAGCGCGCGGGTCTTCAGGGCCAGGCAGGCTTCGGCGGTCTCGGGAAAATCGTTTTCATCAATGAGCTGGGCGATCTCGATCTGCCCGTCCGACTCGTGAATGTCCATCACGTGCGTCAGGCTGGTGACCGAGATGACGCCGGGAATGGCCCGGAACCGGTTGGTGAGGTCGCGGATCGTGGCCAGGGTCCGCGGGGTGAAGATGTCGTCTGCTTCCACGGCCACGATGGCCAGTGAATTGCCTCCGTATGTTTCCCCCACCTGGTTGAAGGTCTGGATGACGGGGTCGTCCTGTGGCAGGGTCGTCAGGATATCCGAATTGATCTTCAGATCGCGGATCAGGTAGCCGAACCCCAGCGTGACGAGCAAGCACACGGCCACCACGAATTTGGCGTGACGGATGACATACCCGGCAAAACGCTCCAGCATGATCTGTCTCCTTGCAAGCCCCGGCCCAGAGCTGTGAAGTGCCCCCCGGACGAATGTTCCCCGTTGGGGACCAATGGCCGGGGGGCTCCATGCCGCCCGTCAGGGTTACGCCTTCCCGCGCAGGGCGCGGGACACGAAGTCGTGCATGGCGGAGTTTAATTCCCGGGCGGATTTGCGGTGGATGGTGGCGGAGTACTTTTCGCGGTTGACGAGAAGCCGCGCCATGCCCATGACATAGGCATACATCATATAAGCCGTCCCCACGGCATCCCCCTGCCGCCGGATGCTGCCGTCGCGCTGTCCCTGGCGTAGCAGGTGGACCAGCAGATCGAATAACCGCCGCCCTTCGGCCAGGCTGGCTTCTTTAATGCCATCCTGATCGCCCGGGTCCATCTCCCACTGTTCGTACAGCGACAGGATATTGAAATATTTCGGATAGCGGGAGGCGTAATCGAGGAACGCGTCGCACAGTTTCAGAATGGTCTGCAGCGCCGTCCCTTGCGGGGCGGCCATCACCGCCTGTACCTGGACGTTCAGGGTCTTCAGGGCGCGCAGGACGACGGCGTGCACCATTTGCTCTTTGCTCTTGAAATAGCAGTACACCGTGCGCTTGCTGTATTCCGCCGCCCGGGCCACGTCGTCCATGGTGGTGAGGGCGATGCCTTTGGAGAAGAACAGTTTTTCCGCGACCCGCAGGATGTCATCCTGCCGGAGCTGTTTTTCCTGCTGTTTGCGTTCCCGCGCGCCCATTGCATTTACCTGCATTAAATTATACTGTTAGTTTACTTATTAGTGTAGCACCCGGGCCGGACGGATACAAGGGTTATGGCGGTTTTTTTCAGGCGGTAAAGCAGACGATCTTCTGGGACACCACGTCCGCGAGCACCTGCAGCCCCAGGGCCTGGACGTCGTAGACCCGCACCACGTCCGCGAGACGGGCGTGGTCAGGCACCAGATCGGCCAGGCGGTTGGAAAGCTTGGTAAATTGTTCCGGATGGTATTCCACGCCCGCTTCTTCGGGATAGAGGGCCGCGTAGAAAATCCCGGTCTCAACCAGGTCCTGGAAGAAATGGGTGCCAAAGGACAATTCCGGCATCAAGTCGCCGCTGGTGAACGCCACCTCCACCAGGACCGCGGTCCGGTTGATCTCCGAGAAGCTGGCCGGTACGCCCAGCGAAGGCGTGGACGTGCCCCAGCGCCCGGGGCCGATCAGCATGGTCGGCAGGGCCTCGGCCGAGGGCGCCAGCTGGTTCAGCTTCCCCACCAGCCGGGCGACCGTGTACCGGTCCGACTGGTTCAGCTTGAGGTAGGCTGCCGGATCCACATAGATGATCCTGTGGATGGGCTGGGCCAGGTTGCCGCCCGCGAAGCGCCCCGCGGAGGCGAAGACCATGCGGCCGGACGCGATGGCCGGGGGGATCTCGACCCGTCTCCCCACGCCTTTGGTCTGCAAGGGCCGGCACTGCAGGATGTTGATCAGCAGGGTCTGGTCCGGGTTCAGGTTCACGGTAAATTCCACGTCCACGGGATACTGGTAGATGCGTTCCAGCGTTTTCAGGAGACGCGACAGACGCGGGACCAGGTCCGTGCGGGCCAGCAGTTCGTCGAAGGTGAGGACCCACACCTCCTGGCCCTGTATGCCCCGCTCCCGCAAACGGTTCGCGGCCTCCTGGTCCTTGACGCCGACCAGCTCCAACGCCGGCCCGGCGTTTTCCCGTACCAGCGCGTCCAGATGGACCGACCGGAGCGTGTTGGCGGCGGTGTCCAGCACGTCCACTTCTCTCTGGGAATACTGCATCGCGTCCCGCATGCCGGCGTACGGCCGGAGCAGCGGCGCGTCCAGGGCCACGATGCGGGGGTAGTCGCCCTCCACGCGGTTGACGGCCCGCGTGCCCAGGCCGTACACCAGGCGCAGCATGCCGGCCTTGGGGTCCAACCCGCTCCCCCACACGAACGTGTTATAAGAGACGCCCACCCCGGCGCAGAAGGGAAAGAAATATTTCCCCTGGTAAGACCCGGACACCCGCTGGACCAGCAAAGCCATCTGTTCGTCCAGCTGGTCGAGCCCGCGCTGTTTGCGGTAGGCCAGCGCCTCCTCGCTCAGGGTGCTGGCGTAGATCTCGCGCACCGCGGCCGTGAACTGCCCGAGCCGCTGTTCCGGCGTGCCCTGGTTGACCAGGAACACGCTCTCGTACTTGCCCGCGAAGGCGCTGTCAAAGCTGTCCTCCAGCAGACTGCTGGAGCGCACGATGATCGGCGACTGGCCGAAATAGTCAATCACCTGCTGGAACTGCTCGCTGATTTCCTCGGGAAATTTTCCGTCTCGGAGTTTCGCCTGCAGCTGAGGCGCCAGGGTGAAGTACCCTTCCGGGTTCTTCTGTTCCATCCACAGCTTCCAGCCGCCGTTCTGCACGATATAGGTGTAGTAAACATCCGACCCGATGTAAAAGGAATCATGCGGCTCGAAGCTGGGCGGCTCCTCTCCGGCCGGGCCGGCGAGAAGGATATTGCGCGCGAGCAGCATGCCCACTGCTTTTCCGCCGATGAAGCCCGTTCCCACCAGGCGCGACTTGACGGCCAATAGATCGTCCAGGGAGAAGTAGCGCCGGCAAAGTTCGAGCATGCGCGGGTGCCCGCTGAGCAGGATCCGGCACAACCGGTCGAGCATGTCGCCCCGCTCCGCCTCGCCCCCCTCCTGCCGCGCCAGCTCCTCCACCTGCATGAACAGCAGGTCCCAGTAATCCAGGTTGCGCCGCGTGCTTTCCTGGGGCAATTTGCAGATGTGAGTGAACAGCTTGCTGGTGTCCGCGCTGCTGGTAATGGGCACCCACCGCTCCCCCTGCAGCATGTGAGGCAGGAACATGGTCGGGGTGTAGCGGTTCCAGACCTTGAGGGGGTGGAGGTAGTAGTTGTCCTCGCAGTTGTACAGGTCGAGCAGCAGCTGGGTGGTTTCGCGGATACGGGCGATGGTCTTGTAGGAATGCCGGGTACGTTCGATGGCGAAATAGGCGATCGTGTCCAGCTCGAACAGATAGGGGCAGGTGACCACGAAAAAGTTCCCGATCATCTGGTCCGTGGCCCAGGCCGAGAGCAAGTCGGAGAGACAGTCGAAGACGTAGAAGACGCCCCGGCCTTCCCGCGTGATGATGGTATGGACTTCGCGGGAAAAGGACTCGAAACCGCGGTAGGCGTCCAGGGCGTACTGCCGCACCCCCTCGGCCTCGACCAGAGGCGCATGGGCGCCGAAACGGAGATAGACCACGCGCTTGCGGTCTGCCAGGGCTTGGCGCACAAAGGGCGTCACGAAAGCCTGGTAATCTCCAATGTGGTCGATCTGCCAGACTACGTTATCGCCGATCTGCAGGCTTTTAAGGATCTCGTCGAGCTGGGTCAGCCCGGTTGTCGCCCTGGTCATCAGCGGCACCCCCTGCACCAGGATATTAGCATATTTCGGTCCAATAAAAAGCGGGGGACGCGATCTCCACGCCCCCCGCCCAGATCATTCCGCCGTGAGCCGGCCGGTTAGACCAACCCCTGCGCCATCATGGCCCGCGCGACCTTGAGGAAGCCTGCAATGTTCGCGCCCATCACCAGGTTGCCCGGCTGGCCGTACTCCTCCGCGGCGTTCTTGGCCGCGGTATAGATGTTGACCATGATCCGGTGCAGCTTGGCGTCCGTCTCTTCAAACGTCCAGGACTCGCGCTGGGAATTCTGCGCCATTTCCAGCCCGCTGGTCGCCACGCCGCCGGCGTTGGCCGCCTTGCCAGGGCCGAAAGACACACGGTTATTCACAAACACGCTGACCGCGCCCGGGGTGGAGGGCATGTTGGCGCCTTCCGCGACCGCGATGACGCCGTTCTTCACCAAGGTCTTGGCCGCGGCCTCGTCCAGCTCGTTCTGCGTGGCGCAGGGCAGGGCCACATCGCACTTGATGTTCCAGATGCCCGCGCACCCCTCGGTGTAGGTGGCGGATTTATGGAGATTCACGTATTCCTTGATGCGTTTGCGCTCCACTTCCTTGAGCTGCTTGACCGTGTCCAAGTTGATGCCTTGCGGATCGTGGATGTAGCCGTTGGAGTCCGACATGGCGATGACCTTGCCGCCCAATTCCGTTGCTTTTTGGTGAGCGTAGATGGCCACGTTCCCCGAACCGGAGACCACCACGGACTTGCCCGCGAATGAGGTGCCCTTGGCTTTCAGCATTTCCTCGGTGAAATACACGCACCCGTAACCCGTGGCTTCGGTGCGGGCCAGGGAGCCGCCGTAGGCCAGCCCCTTCCCGGTCAGGACGCCCACGAACTCGTTCCGCAGCCGCTTGTACTGTCCGAACATAAACCCGACCTCGCGCGCGCCGGTGCCGATATCGCCGGCCGGCACGTCGGTATCCGCGCCGATGTGACGGAAAAGTTCGTTCATGAAGCTCTGGCAGAAGCGCATCACTTCCCCGTCCGATTTGCCCTTGGGATCGAAATCCGATCCGCCCTTGGCGCCGCCCATCATCAGCCCGGTGAGTGAATTCTTGAAGATCTGCTCGAAACCGAGGAACTTGATAATGCCGATATACACCGAGGGATGGAGGCGGATGCCGCCCTTGTAGGGGCCGAGGGCGGAGCTGAACTGGATGCGGAATCCGCGGTTGACCTGGAACTTGCCTTTGTCATCCTGCCAGGGAACACGAAAGATGATCTGCCGCTCGGGTTCCACGATCCGCTCCAGCAGGCCGGCTTCCATGAACTCCGGATGTTTCTTGATCGCGGGTTCCAAGGATGTCAGGACCTCTTCCACAGCTTGGTGGAACTCAGTCTCCCCAGGATTGCGCTTGCGGACGGTTTCCAGCACGGTTTCGATGTACTGCATTGCCACTCCCCCTTTGAAAAATTGTTTTCCGGCGCTGTTCGCGGACGGATTTCTGGCAAACGGTTGCCTATTTTTCCAAAAGAATCCCTGCTTGTCAAACTGAATTATCATATTTCATTTGTTAGCCAAGAGAATAACCGGAGCGTTCTTAAGGATATCTGGCATTATTGCCAATTATGCCTTGACAGCCAAACCCGATGATCTATACTGGAGCATATGAAAAACGTGGAAAAAAGCGAAAAAAAACGGCTGGCCATCCTCAAACTGCTCAAGGATCATGGCGCCTGTCTGAGCAGCTCCAAGCTCACGCGCCAGCTGGAGGACAGCGGCCTCGAGATCAGCGGACGGACCGTGCGGCTGTATTTGCTGGAGCTGGACCAGGAAGGCCTCACGGAGAACTGCGGCAAACGCGGCCGCCGGATCACCCCGCGGGGGATACGGGAGCTGTCCGCGGTGAAGGTCTACGAAAAGGTCGGCTTCATGGCCGCCAAGATCGACCAGCTGACCTACAACATGACCTTCGATCTGGCCCGCAGGACCGGCAAGGTCGTGACCAACGTCAGCATGCTGCCCCTCGGCGAGATCGAACGCTCGGCGCCGCTCATCAAGAAGGTCTTCGCCACCGGCTACGCCATGGGCAGGCTCCTGACCCTCTTTGAACCCGGCTCGCGGGTTGGCGAGCACACGGTCCCGCAGGACTGCGTGGGCGTGGGCACGGTCTGTTCGGTGACCGTGAACGGTATCCTGCTGGTCCACGGCATCCCGACCAACTCCCGTTTCGGCGGCCTGCTGGAACTGGAGGACCGCCGGCCCCGCCGCTTCGTGGAGCTGATCAGTTACGACGGCACCACCATTGACCCGCTGGAGATCTTCATCCGCACCGGCATGACGGACTACCGCGGCGCCACGTCGCGGGGCAGCGGCCGCATCGGCGTGGGTTTCCGCGAGATCCCGGCTGACAGCCGCGGCCGGGCGCAGGAGATCGCCAAGACCATGGAGCAGGCGGGCCTGGGCGGGTTCCTAACCATCGGCTGGCCGGGCCAGCCCCTGCTGGGCGTGCCGGTGGCCGAGGGGCGCGCCGGCGCCATCGTCATCGGCGGCCTGAACCCCATCGCCATCCTGGAAGAACACGGCATCCGCGCCACATCGCGGGCCATGGCCAACCTGATCCCCTATAGCGACCTCTTCCCCTATACCGAGCTGGATCAGCGCATCCAGGCCTACCGGTCCTCCTCCCGGAAATAACAAGGGCGCACCTGGCGGTGCGCCCCGGGACAACCTCACCTAACAGGGTGCTGAAAAACTTATAAATATTCCGCTAGCACTCTGTTCCCCCGTGAAAAATCCCTGATTTTTCACGGGGTATTCTACGCAACGCATTCGAAAAAGACCGCTCTGCGGGCTTTTTCATCAGCCTGCTAAACCCTTATTGCATATCCGAAAGAATGGACTCCAGATCCTCTTCGTGCTCCACTTCGTCCGTCATGATCTTCAGGGCCAACGCCTCGGTGATCGGGTCCTTGTCCTTAACGAAATTCAGGATCTTCTGGTAGGCCGCGATCGCGCACTGCTCGCCCTTGATGTTCTGTTTGAGCAGGGCAATGGTATCCGGGTTCGTCGGCGCGTCGTAGCCGCAACCGGACTCCTTCAGCCAGTCACCTGGCGCGAGCAGGGGCTGCCCGCCCAGCTGGATGATCCGTTCGGTGAGCAATCCGGCGTGCTCCAGCTCCTCGTTGGCGTGCTCCTCCAGTTCCCCGGCGATGATGCCCCGCATGCGCCCCTGCGCCACTTTGGCCCCCACCCAGTACTGGTAATACGCCAGCCATTCATCGGCAAACGCCTTGTTCAGCATGCCGATCAGCTGCTTGACGTCCACGCCCACGATCTCCCTGCCTTTGGTTCCCATAGGTTTTTCCTCCTTATACAATTGTTCTCGCTTCCGGTTTAATACAACAAGCCCCGGATAAAATCAAGCTTAAATCAAGACCGCACTTTTTTCCTTTATTCTTCGCCCAACGCGCCTGCGCGCGCGTCAGATCCCGGGCAGCCGCATGCAGTGCCATCTCTTCTCCACCCTGCCGGCGGAAGTTCCCCATGACGTCGCGGACTTTTCCGGCGCAGGCAAAAGACGCCCCCCGGTCCCGGACTCAGGCCATGAATTTGGATACAAACGGCGAGGTCGGTCCCTGCCGCTTGAAGTGGCCGGACGGCCCCTCGCCCAGGAACTCGGAGAACCACGATTCGTGCTCGATCTCTTCGTTCAAGATCGCCAAGGCCAGATCATAGGTCCGGTGATCCTTGCCCGCGGTCATATGGCAGATCTGGGTATAACCGCGCACGGCACAACGCTCGGCCTCGACCAGCACTTTCAGGATCTCCTGCACGTCCTTGGGATTCCCGGGCAAGCTGGCTGGCGGGCAGGCGGACAGATCGTGGAAGGCCTTCATGTCCGCGGGCAGCTGCCCTCCCAGTTCATAGATGCGGGGCACCAGGGCCTCGAAATGATTGCGGTCCTCTATACGCGCGGATTCCGCAATCTCCTTGAGCCCCTCGCCTTCCATTCCGATCAGGTTCACCCGCAGAATAGTGTAATAATAGAACGTCGTCAACTCCGCAGCTGCGTTCTTGACCAGCAACTGTACCAACTGGTCAACATTGACACCTGCTTTTTCAACCATTTCTCTTGCCACTTTAGCCATGAGTTTGCTCTCCTTTTTGATTTTAGTGGAGTGGTCCCCCAGACTAAAGTTCCCTGTGGGGACCTCTGGCCGGGGCTCCCTCCCTCCGCAAAAAAACGCGACTTCTCCCGCAGGTCCAGCGGAGGGATCGAATGTACTGCAATAATTCCTAACGCGCTTAATCTCTGAACCGACACCCCCCCTTTTTTTTCTTTATAATATAATTTACTATTTAGTATTTTATACTATTTATAGTCAAAAAAATATTAATGCCGTCCCTGACACCGCGCGCACAAGCCTTCCAAAACCACCTTTTTACGCAAAATTTTGAATTTCTTATCTACCATCTCGGGAACAGGCAGATCCTGATAGGCATCGTTTTCAAAATCAATGATGCTGCCGCAGCGCAAGCACCGCATATGATGGTGTTCTTTGATCATGGGATCGAACCGCTTGACATCGCTGGTTCCCTCCACCACGTGGATCATGCCGAGTTCGGCAAAATGCACCAACGTCCGATTGACCGTATCATAGGAAATATGCGGATGATCCTCGCGTACCCGCTTATAGATGGCGTCCGCCGAGGGATGCTCCTGATTATTTTGCAGCTCAAGCCAAATCGCCCAGCGTTGCGGGGTCTTTTTTAATCCATGCCGCTCGAACACGCGTTCGGCTTCGTCTTGAGCCATGCCACTGATTTTTCTCATTATTTTACTATATAGTATTCATTACTATTTGTCGATTTCTTTTTTATTCCCGTGTCCGCGGAAACATCACGCCCCGCCCCTGCCAGGCAATCACAACCACCGCAACGACCGACCCCAGTAAATTGCAAACCAGGTCCCAGCCCGTATTGACGTATCCGCCCACGTTGGTGTTCGGAACGATCAGGGTCACCACGAATTCAAGCACTTCATTCAGGGCGCCAAATCCCTGCCCAGCCGCGGCCGCCAGGGTCAACCGGCCCACGGTGATCCGGACCGGCTGTCCAGGGTCCGACAGGGACGAGGCCAGCCCTTGCCAGCAGACCCAGGTCGTCATGCCGAATCCATAGGTGTGGACCACATTGTCGAACTTCAATACATCCGGGATCAGCCACCAAGAGTAGAGCACCGGCAAACCGCTGATGGGCCAGTCCTCGGGCACGGCCACCAAGCCTCCGGCTAGATGCAGCAAGCCCCACACGCTCATGCCCCACAGGCTGGCGAGCGCGAGGCTCACCCGGCGGTGGACGTGCAGGACCAAGGCCATGACCGCGGCCATGAAGCCGATGTACACCAGGAACTCGTAATCCCGGCGCGCCAGGATCAGCAGCAGCCCAGCCGCGAAATACGCGAGCGTGAACCCCACGAGCGGACCGAGCGGGTGTTTCGGCGCCATGGCCATGGGTTTAGCGGGGGTCCGCGGAGCGCCGAAGCCGCCGGCCCCAGTCCAGGGCGCGTTCCAGCTCGCCGGCCTTGAGCGGGCCCTTGCTGTCCAGGACAAAAAACCCTTCGGGCGCCAGGGCCAGGGAGCCGCCTTTTTTCTGAAGCTGCCGGGCAATGGGTTTGGCCGCGTAGCCGAAGAGCTTGATCAGGCCCCGCACGAAACCCTGCTTGATGTCGGCCGGGGCAATGCCGGTATCGAAGGCCGCCACCTTCACGCCCGCGAGGCTGTTGGCCGGCAGACCCTTGAGCCAGCGCTGGGTGGCCTCGGAAGGACGGAAGCCGCGGGTGGGCGAGCCCACCGCCAGTACGGTCCCGCCTGCCGGGCCGTCAGCCTTGGCGTCCGTGACGCGGAACACCTTCACCTCCGCGGCCGTGCCCAGCCCCTTGCCAATGGCCAGGGCGATCTGCTCGGTATTGCCGAAAAAGGAATCATAGACCACCATCGCTTTCATCGCACGACCCTCCCCGCGCATAGTCCGGCGCTCTAGCCCAGCGCCACGTCCAGCACCATCATGACCAAAAAGCCCAGGATCGCGCCGCCGGTGGCGATTTCGGTATGCTGGTTGCGCTGCGATTCCGGGATCACCTCTTCCACCACCACGAAGATCATGGCGCCAGCCGCGAACGCCAGGGCATACGGCAGCAGGGGCTTGGCCGCCACGACCAGCGCCGCGCCGGCCAGGGCCGCCACGGGTTCGGCCACCGCGGACAACTGGCCGTACCAGAAACTTTTCAGTCGCGACATGCCCTCGCGCCGAAGCGGCACGGACACGGCGAATCCTTCCGGAAAATTCTGGATGCCGATTCCCAGGGCCAGCGCGATAGCGCCTGGCAGCGTGGCTTCGGGAAATCCCGCGGCCACCGCGCCAAACGCCACGCCGATGGCCAAGCCTTCGGGAATGTTGTGCAGGGTGATGGCCAGCACCAGGAGCGTGCTCCGCCGCCAATGCGTGTGGATACCTTCGGCCTCTTCAGTGGGAAACCCGATGTGCAGGTGGGGTAAAATGACGTCAATTAACCGCAAAAAAACCGCGCCCAGCGCGAAGCCTCCGGCAGCCGGGACCCAGGCCGGCAGGGGCCCGCCTTCGGACATGGCAATGGCCGGCGACAGGAGGGACCAGAAGCTGGCCGCGATCATCACGCCGCCGGCGAACCCCAGCATCCCGTCCAGCACGCGCTGGCTCACCGTGCGGGTGGCGAACACCAGCCCGGCTCCCAGGGCCGTGACGCCCCAGGTGAACAACCCCGCCAGCAAAGCCTGCTGTACGGGAGTAAAGCCTCGAATGAGATCCAGCATGTTCTGATCCCCCGCCTGGAGCTGATCCTCATCCCGCCTGACCCAGGTGCCAGGCACCGGCCAACTATTTATTTAGCCCCACAAGTGGTCATTTTTAAACTGCTTTCGCGTGCGCTCTTCCGGATGCTGCCTGTAAAACTCTTCTTCCGAAAACGAATAATGATAGTTGCCAATATACTCTTGCAGGACACGATAAGCCATATTGATTTTTTTAATTACTTCCGTCTCTTCACCACCAGCATCAGGATGATGTCGTTTGACCATTTCCTTGTGCTGGGCGCGGATCTCCTCCATCGTGGCGCACTCCCCCAGCCCGAAAACCGCAACCGCTTCCCGTAGTTCCGTATTTGTCATGATTTGCCCCCGCCAGGTGCCATTCAGGTGCCAGGCACCTGCACCTTAGGTTGTTTCATCGTCATGCCCGCCTATTTCAGCAGCATATATATCCCGCCCAACAGCACCAACCCGCCGCAGATCTTTTTCACGATCACCGCGCCTTTGGACTTTTCGTTCCAGTCCAAATAATGCTGCAGCATCTCAGTAAAGGTCCCGGCCAGGATGATGACCGACACATGGCCCATAGCATAGAGCGCCACTAGCCCGGCTGCCATGGCTGGCTGGGTGGAGCCCAGGCGGAAAGCCGCACCCAGGACCGGCGCCATGAAGGCAAAGGTGCAGGGGCCAAGCGCCACGCCAAAAACCAAGCCAAGGATAAAAGCCGCCAGCAGGCCTTTTTTCTGAAAATCCGGCTGGCCGGCTTGACCTAAAAATGGCAAAGAGATCAAATCCATGAGATGTAATCCCACTACGACAAATACCGCTGCCACTAAATAATTCCCCCAGGGGCCTACATCGCCGGCAATTCGCCCTAAAAGCGCAGTCAACGCCCCGATCAAAGCAATCGTAATCAGGATACCAAAAGAAAAGAGCGTGGCGATCCAAAAGGCTCTTTTGGTTGAAATCCTTCCCTGCCCGTCAATAAATCCGATGATCAAAGGGATGCTGGCCAGATGGCAAGGGCTCAACAGGATGCTCAGGATCCCCCAGACAACCGCCCCCAGGAGCGCGATCAGGGGCGAGGCATTCAGGGTATTGCCGAGCCAGGTGAACAGGGTGACCAGCATTACTTCACACCCTGCGTTTGCAGGACTTTAACGATCTCTTCCTTGGGATAAAATCCCATGTGCCGAAAAAACTCCTTGCCCTCCCGGTCGAGAAAGACCTGGGTGGGGATTGCTTGGATGCGGTACTTCGCGGCATAAGGCTGGCCTTCCGGGGTCCAGACATCGTGGAACACCACCTTGACCTGCGGCCCGTATTCCTTCTCGATCTCGGCCATAATGGGTTGCATCATTTTACAGGGGATGCACCGCACAGAACCCAACTCGACAAAAGTCACCAGGTGAGCATCCCGTGGTTCGGTCTGCGTTGCAGGCACAGACCTGCGAGTTTCCTGGTTCCCTGGCAAGGAGCCCATCGCCCGAGTGGAACCAGCCAAGCCAAGAAAGGCCGTGACTAGGAAAGCCGTGACTGCCGCGCAATTCAGCTTCGCCCTCACACCTCTTCCAGCCATTGCTTGATCTCCTCTTTAGAAGGGATCCGGCCGGCCACCTTCACCGTGCCGTCCACCACCAAGGCCGGAGTCACCATGACCCCGTAATTCATGATGTCGTTTATCTTCTCTACTTTGCTGATTTCAGCCTTGATGCCCAACTCATTCACTACCTCAGTTGTCAGTTCCGTCAACTTCTTGCATTTTGGACAGCCTGTGCCTAATATTTCAAGTTTCATCTTTTTCACCTCTATTCGGATAGTACCGGTTAATGCCCTGCGATCGCCCCGAAGAGCATGCCGCAAAAAGTCGCTATGATGACGACCAAAGATACATAGACCACGGTCTTCTTGGTTCCGATCACACTGCGGATCACCAGCATGCTGGGCAGGCTCAAGGCCGGGCCCGCCAGCAACAAGGCCAAGGCCGGCCCTTTGCCCATACCCGCGCCGAGTAAGGCCTGCAGGATCGGCACTTCGGTCAAGGTCGCGAAATACATGAACGCCGCCACCACGGAGGCGAAGAGATTGGCGAAGAAGGAATTTCCGCCCACCAAGCTCGCCACCCAGCGAGACGGGATAAGGCCCTCATGCCCTGCTCGCCCCAGCAGGAACCCGGATACCAGGACCCCGACCAGCAGCAGGGGCAGGATCTGCAGGGCAAAATCCCAGGCCGAACTGACCCACGTTTTAAGCTCGGCCTTTTTGAACCATAAAATGACCATAACCAGAAGACCGGCCAGCGATAGCCCGGTTAACCACCACTTGAGGTTATAGACCAAAACCCAAAACCCTTGCTCTGCGTCTTGCGGTTTTCCCCAGTTCGCGAAGACGAGGATAGCGATCATGGCCGCAAAATACAGCGACGTCTGCAACAGCGATCGTTTCTCCGCTTCCTCGGGCAAGGCGAGATCGCCTTCCGCATGGCGTTCGCGCTCTTCTTTAAGGAACAGAAAGTGCATTAACAAACCGATGACCACGCTGAACAGGACCGCGCCCGCCACCCTGGCCGCGCCTAATTCCCAACCCAGGATCCGGGCGGTTAGTATGATCGCCAGGACATTGATCGCAGGCCCGGAGTAGAGGAACGCGACTGCCGGTCCCAAACCGGCGCCGCGCTTATAGATGCCGGTAAAGATAGGCAGAACCGTGCAGGAGCAGACCGCCAGGATCGTTCCAGAGACCGACGCCACACCATAGGACAGGACCTTATTGGCCTTGGCACCGAAATATTTCAGCACCGAGGCCTGGCTGACAAAGACCGTGATCGCCCCCGCAATGAAGAATGCCGGAACCAGGCATAACAGCACGTGCTCGCGGGCATACCATTTCGTCAGTGCCAACGCCTCATAGAGGGCGTTATTGAACCGCACGCTTTCCAGGGGCAGAAAATAGACGCCCAGAAAGACGCCCGCGATCCAAAAAAGGCTTTTCCAAAGCTTCATGATTCTTTCCTTCCCTTGACCCGGCAGCAGCCGGTTTCGATCCTGATCGTCTTGAGGTTCACCAGGGCGTCCGTGACTTTTTGGTGGGCTGACCGCAGGATCCTGGAAACGGTGGATTGATGGAGCTTCATCGCTTTGGCGATCCGGCCTTGTTCCATCCCCGCCAAATGGGTCAGCCGCAGGGCTTCGAACTCATCCAGCGTCAAGACCACGCCCTCTATCTCGGCCGGAGCTTTGCATTGCGGGCGAAAACAACGTTCCCCCGGTTCGCAGGTCACCCAGCGGGTCTTTTTTGGTCGCATATCCTCCCCCGGCTTGCGTTATGCATACTAATGCATTATATTTTTCACGGCCGGATTGTCAAGCGCAAAGACAGGGAGAGCAGTGCGGCAGGCAGAAGGTCAGCGCTTGCGTTTATGGCTGACCTGGTAGAAATCCTTGATCAGTTTTCCCAGTTGTTTTTGCTTCTTCTTGGTTTCCTGCTGTTTGGCGGCGGATTGTTTGCCCGCCTGGAAGTCCAATTCCCGGCACAACTTGAGATAGCTGTCGTAGCGTTCCCGCGGCAATTCTCCGCGGTCCAGGGCCGCCTGCACCGCGCAGTCCGGTTCCACGCGGTGGGTGCAATCGGCATATTTGCAGTCTCGGGCAAGTTCGGCGATATCCGCGAACGCGGCGGAGAGGCCGCTGTCATCCAGCAGGCCGATCTCGCGCAGGCCGGGCGTATCAATAAGCATGCCGCCATCGGGGAGGAAAAACATTTCGCGGCTGGTGGTGGCGTGGCGGCCTTTGCCGTCATCTTCCCGGATGGCCAGGGTTTTGGCGCAAGTCCCGCACAGGGCGTTGAGCAACGTGGTTTTCCCGGCGCCGGACGAACCGATCAGACAGCCGGTCACGCCCGGCCGCAGGTATTTCCGCACGGTGTCCAGGCCTTCTCCCAGGAGCGTGCTGACCGCGTGCACCTCGGCGCCGCAGGCCGTGCCTTGGATCGCGTCGGCCGCGGCGGCGGGGTCCTGGCACAGGTCCGCCTTGCTGAGCAGCACCACCGGCGTGGCGCCGCTGTTCCAGACAAAGGTCAGCGCCCGTTCCAGACGGGCGGGATTCAAATCCTGGTTCAGGCTCATGACGATGAAGACACGGTCCACATTACTCGCCAGAACCTGCCGCTCGCAGGAGGGCTTGGACGCGTTCCGGTCCAGCGGCCGCCTGCGGGAAAGTTCTGAGCGGCGGTCCAGGCGGCGCACGATGACCGCCAAACCTCCGACCGGCGGCTTGGCCAGCACCCAGTCCCCCACCACGGGCAGGTCAGACTCCGTGCCCGTGTCATACAGCGCCTTGCCCGCGATGACCGCCGAGAACGCGCCGTCCTCGTTCTCCAGCGCGAGGCGGAGCTTCTGGACGGCCGTGACGCGCGCAACCAGTAGGTCCCGCCGTTCGTCCGCGGTCACTTGGGCATCGAAAAACGGCCCCCAGCCCAAGGCCGCCCGGCTATGCTGGCCCCTCATGCCTCACCTTCCATCCCGGGCTATCAATGCCCGAGGTCCTTGAGGATCCTCGCCAAGGTGTTCAGGCGTTCGCTGATCAGTTCATCGTCCTGGCTCAGCGCCTGCTGGAACAACTTGATGTCCTCGTCCAGTTTCTCGTTGGCCGTGCAGACCGCCACGGTCATGGCGTCGCCCTGCAAGCCCACCCGGTCGATCTGGGGTTTCGACGGATCATACAATTTTTCGAACCGGTAGGCATCGGAAAAATACTGGCGCGTCCGGCAAACCAGGATCGCCAGGTCCAGCACCCGGTGCAGGGGCAGTTCCTCTGACTGCCGTGACCATTTCTCGCCGGTATGCCTCCAAACCTTGGCCGAGATCTCGACCTTACCCCGGTCATTCCATTGCGCCAAACCGAGCGATAAACCTTTCGCGTCTGTTTGATACGCATACCGACCATCTATATTCTCATAGTTTTCACAGACAATTACCGGTTTATGCTTCAATGCAGTAGGAATATCCATATTTTTCTCCTTATTTACTAATTTACTTAATTAGTTATTTAGTTATAATATATATCATAATTTAATAATTTCAAATATATTTTTGTTTTTAAAGACTAAACCAAGTGCCAGCCACTTTATACTTTGTTATAATTGCGTCCGGATTTTTTTCTACGTTCACCAATTTGCATCCATCTTTATCTACAAAGGAACGTTCCTTGGCCACTGGCCCTGCCATAAGTATCCTGCTGCCCACCCATAACCGTCCCGAGGTCCTGGCGTACGCGATCCGGTCAGTCCTCGCGCAAACGTTCAGCGACTTTGAATTGCTGGTTTCCGGCGACGGCTGTACGGACCACACCGCGGAGGTCGTGCAAGGTTTCCAGGACCCGCGCATCCAGTGGTTCGACCTGCCCAAAGCGCCCCACTTCGGTTACGCCAATCTCAACACGGTCGCCAGCCAGGCCCGCGGCGCGCTGGTCGCGTTCATGGCGCATGATGACCTGTGGACCCCCGACCACCTGGAGCTCATGCGCCGTGAATTCGACAACCCGGGCGTTGACCTGGCCTACAGCCGGCCCCTTTGGGTGGAACCTGACGGAACCCTCGTGCCTTCCTCCTTCAATCTCCGCGACGCGGCCGTGCGTGAGGATTTCCTGGCCATGCGTTTCAATTCCATTCCCGCGGCCACCGTGGTCTTTCGGCGCGAGTGCCTGCGGCGCTACGGGAACTGGAACGAGGCGCTCCCCAACAACGGGGACTGGGACCTGTGGGCGCGGTTCATCGCCGGGGGCAAAGGCCGGCGCTTGTCTTATGTTCCCGTTCCGACGCTGTTCCATTTCCGGGCGAACTGGCGCACCGAAGCCAACGCCGGTCCCAGGGAACTCTCCACGTGGCGGCAAAGGTTCCGGGACCAGCCTGATTTCGGCCGCGGCTTGCGCCTCCGCTTTCCACCGCGCGCGCTGCCCCAAAAGATCGTGTGGCAGCTCCTGCAGCGGGGCGGCGCAACGTGGCTGCGGGACCTGCGGTCAGCAGTGCAAATGACGCTCGACAGCCTGGTGCTTGATCTGGACGTGCGCTATCCTTCCCGGCTCGGGGCTTTGCATGCACAAATCCGCGATCTACGCCGGACCGCGGCCAATCAAGTACCCGGCTCTCTTGCCGGCCACGACCCCTCAACCTTCGGCAACGGCTTTTTCCCTGAAGAGGGCGGCGCGCGCTGGATGGGTCCGCGCGCCCTGCTGCATCTGCGTCCGGAGGGGCCCTTGCCGGCCACGGCCGTGCTGACGCTGGCGTGCGGCGAAACCGCCTGGTACCCGCGTTTTCCCTTCAGCCTCCGCGCCCGGGTCAACGGCCGCAGCGCCGGAAAATTTATCTTTGCCGCGCCTTTGCAAGCCCATGCGCTTCGGGTTGTCTTGAATAGAACGAATAACCTGGTCCGGCTGGACAGCCAGGGATCATTTGTTCCCAAGCAACGGGGTCTGAGCGAAGACGACCGCGAACTGGCGTTGCTCTTGAAAAACCTGCTCATCACGGTCGAATCCAAACCACCCCAGGGGACCAACCATGCCTAAAATGACTTCTCCTCAGAAAATCGCGTTCCATCGCGACAAACTGGACGCCTTCCTGCGTCAGGAACCGGTCTTCCCCGCTTCCGTCGAGCTGGATATCACCACGCGCTGTCCCCGGGGCTGCCATGAGTGCCCCAGCACGCTCCGGTCGGACGCGCAGAGCCTCGATCTCCCTTTTCTCGACCGATTGTTCAGCCTGCTCGAGGGCCAGACCCGGGGCATGCTGATCAGCGGCGGCGAGCCCACGCTGTCCCCGATCTTCCCGCAGGTGCTGGGACTGGCCCGCCGCAAGGGCATCGAACAGATCGCGATCGTCACCAACGGCTCCTATCTCCATCACGAGCGCGTCGCGGACGCGCTCACGGAGCATGCGGCGGCGGTCAGGATCTCCTTCTATGATTGGGAGGAGGAACTACAGGGCAAGGACGGCGGTTTGCTGAAACGGATCGAATTCCTGCGCAACCGACTGGAGCGAAGCGGCAGCAGGTTGCATATCGGCGTGAGCGCGCTGACCACGCGGGCCCGGGTCCCTCAGTTCCGAAAAATTGCTGACGCGATGGCCGCGGCAGGCGCGCACTGGCTCTATTTTCACCCGATGTGCGCGGGCTGGGGCACCGGCCAGCTTGCTCACGAGGACCAGGAGGGCGTCGCCCAGGCGCTCGCATCCTTGCAGCAGGAAGCGCGCCCGGGGTTCCGGATCCATTACTGCCCGCAGCGTTACGAGACCGGCCCCCTGACCTTTGACGCCTATTATGCCGCGCATTTCCTATTGGTCATCGGGGCTGACGGCAGGAACTATCTGGGCACCGAGGTAAAATACCACCCGCAGTACGTGCTGGCGGACCTGTCCGGAGGCAACTGGCGCGACGGTTTTCTGTGGCAAGCCGGACGCCTGGAGCGCATTCGCTCCTTCAATCACCGCAATTACCCTCCTCTGGGCGGAAGGCACCGCGCCGTGCTGTACAACCATTATGTACAGCAAATGCTGGACGGCTCACAACAGCCTGACGCGAACGCCGCACGGCCGGACGCCTTCCTCTTCCCTCACGTCCTCTAACCCCGCCGTACAGATCCCGAGACAAAGAAAAAGGCCATCCGCCTTGCGACAGATGGCCTTTTTCTTGGTGCAGGCTCCGGGATTACTTTAAAACCGCCACTTTAAGCTTCGTAAGTTCGCGGTTGTTCACCATGATCCGCACCACATAAACCCCTGGCGCCGTGCCCGAGCAATCCCAGACCAGCATGGCCGTGCCCGCTGCCACCGATTCCTGCAGGCTCGCGACGCGCTCGCCCGACAGATTGTAAAGGGCGATCGTCAGCTTGCCGGCTTCTGGCACCTGGGCCGCGAAGGTCATCTGCCCCTTGGCTGGATTGGGGAACGCCAGGACTTTCGCGCCCTTCCAATCTATCTGGATCGGCGTGGGCGTGGAAGTGATCTCCACCGGAGTGGCCGTGGATGTCGGCGTAACCACCGGGGTCACGGTCGGCGTGGCGGTCGGGCCGGTGTTGAGCACATTGAAGGAGAACTCCGAGGTATTGTGGTTGATGTCCGACGAAGTGGCGCACACCCACTCGCCGCCGACCGACGGCACGACGAGGGTCCATGGCGCAGGTGAAGCGCTTCCTGGCGCGACGAGTCGCCCTAAGAATTTCAAACTGCCGCCGGATGTATAGGTGTTGCTGGACGCTTCTGCTTGAAACACCTCGACCACGTCCCCTGCCATTTGGGTCTGGCCGGTGATGGTTTGGCCATAGGCCGAGGTGATCACCGGCGCTTCCTTGTATTGATTGCTGCCGTTGGTCAGCAGGATCGGCTTGGTGCTCTGGCCTGAGATCAAATTGCGGTAAAACCCGTTGCGGTATACCCCGCTATCGTCCCCCCAGACCCCCACGCCGCCGCCGGTGATCTGGTTTCCCTGCTCGTATTCTCCCAGCATATTGTGGTGGCTGCCGTTGGTGAAGTGTACCGTCGTGGCGAACGACGCCTCCGTGGGCTGGCCGTTGGCGAACCGCCCGAAAGTATTGCCCACCACCGTGTTGCCAGCAGAGCCGCTGACCTCGATCCCGAGGTTCCGGCCGCAGATCCGGTTGCCGTTCGAACCGTAACCGCCGATGAAATTACCGTAGGAATCATTAAGACCTATGGCCGCCGTTTCGGCGTAATTGGCCAGCAAGGAATTGCCCGCGGCGTTCAGATTGATGGTGTTCGCGCTGACGGTATTGTTGGGGCTGGCATTCAGGTAAATGGCATAGCCCGTATTTGAGGAAATGATATTCCCGGCGCCCGGCCCGCCGATCAGGTTTTTCTCCGCACGGCTGATGTACAGCCCTTGGGAGGCGTTCGGGAAGGATTCACCCGCGGCGTTCAAGCCGATCACGTTATTTTGCACGGTATTCTCGTCGGCATCCGTACCGAAATAAACGCCGACATCGTTCGCGCAGATCACATTGCCATAGCCTGCCTGGGGCAGGCCCACGGCATTATGGTGAGTGTCCGCATTCGCCCCCAATATGATCCCGGAGCTCCCGTTCCCCCGGGCCTGGGTTTGAGTACTGCTCAGTCCGATGGTGTTACCGCAGATCGTGTTCCCCGCGCCGGCATCGATCAGCACGCCATCGTTCGTATTTCCGGAAATGATATTCCCCTCATTGGCCAGCCGGTTGCCGCCGACCAGGTTACCAAAGCCCTGGTTGATCGAGACACCAAAGTTGTTACCGAATGCCGCATTCCCGGAACTGAGACCGATGAAATTATTTTGGATGCGGTTATTATGGGCGAAACTCAACATGATCCCTTCGTAGGTATTACCGGCGATGACATTATATCCGTAAGTCCCGGTGGGCAAACCGATGGTATTGTAGTGTGAATTGGATAAATAGATGCCGGTCGCATTGGGTATGGCCGAACCCTGTTGCCTGGCCAGGCCCACGATGTTGCCGCACACTGTGTTGCCATCGCTTCCGCCCATGAGATAGATCCCGGAGTCCGGTTGGCCGGAGATCACGTTGCCGTAATCCGCATCCGGCCGGCCGATCCGATTGCCTATGGCCTGGTCAAGTCCGATCCCATACCCCCCGTTGGGCAGGGGGGCGGAATTAACCGCGAGTCCGATCAGGTTGCCGCTGATCTCGTTGTTCGCGGCCTCCTCCAAGCTGATGCCGTCCGCCCCGTTGCTGCAGATCACATTCCCCTGGTTGGTCGCTTTGTCACCGCCGATCAGGTTGCCGCTACAGGTGATGGTGTTGGACCCAGCCAAGACGTTGCCCATCCAGATGCCGTAGCCGCCGTTGCCCACGCCGCTGTAGCCCGTGGCGTCGGTCCCGATGTAATTGCCGCTGATGGTGTTCCCTTTCCCGGACAGCAGGAGCGCATCGGCGCTGTTCCCGGAAATGACGTTCGCTTCACGGGCGCTGGCCGACAAACTGCCACCGATCCGGAACCCGTCGGCATTGACCAGGAAAATACCGGTGCCGTTGGCGAACACTGTCCCCGAAGGGTTCAGGCCGATCAAATTGTTCTGGATGATCATGTTCTCGGGTTTGGAGCTGATGACGGATTCATAGGCGTAGATCCCGGCCGTGGAATTTCCCGCGATCACGTTGCCGTAATTAGCCTGCGGCAACCCGATATAATTGCCGTAGGCCCGCGAGGCCAAATGGATGCCGTTATTATTGGGAACTGCGGCGCTCATGGCAGGATTCAACCCGATGACATTCCCGCAAAGGGTATTGCCGAAGGCCAGGTTTTGCACAATGATCCCCGTGCCATTCCCCGAAATAACGTTCCGCTGCAGGCTATCCGAGCTGTTTCCGCCCACTAGACAGCTCCGGCATTCATACAGGTTGATGCCGGCGGTGTTCCCCCGCGGAGTGCCGTCCGGCAGCAGGCCGACGTGGCAGCCCACGATGCGCGAACTGGCCATGCGGATGAAGCGGATCCCGTTGTTGTTGCCGCCCCCGACAATGCAGTTCTGGACCGTGTTGTTGGAATGATCATGCATGTAAATGCCATACTGGTTGGGCCGGGCTGTCCCGGAATAATCCACTCCCACACGGCAATCCTTGATCAGGCTGTTGTTCGCGTCGAATTCAACGGCATAATTGGAGTTGACGAGAGCGCAGCCAGTAAGGGTCGAGCCGGCGCTCGCTGAACTGAAATATAAAATGGATGCCGTACCTGTGCCCAGGGCCCCGATCACCTGGTTGTTATCGCCGTTGATCACCGCCGGCGCGGTGACGTCGATCCTGGACAGGACGGTAATGCTGTTGCCGACCGAGAAGCCAATGGTCTGGACGCCCGTGGTGGTGTTCGATATCCCCACAGCCCAGCGCAGTGAGCCTGCACCTGAATCAGCGTTGGTGGTGACATAAATATCCGCCGGTATGACTGCTGACATCGCTGAAGTGGATAGACTGCAAGCCAACAGTAAAAACCAAACCCATCTCTTGCTCATCGTGTTGCGCCCCCTCCGGGAAAGTTAATGAAAATACTCTTTTAATAGTAGCATATCCTATGGTCAAATGCCAATGACCCGCTGTTCTTTTGTATTCGTTGCCTATCATAAATAAAAAGGCCATCCGCTTAGAACCACGGATGGCCTTTTTACCTTAGGAGCGACGCAGGAGGGCTATTTCAACACCGCCACTTTTAGCTTCGTGAGCTCGCGGCTGTTCACCATGACACGCGCGACGTAAACCCCAGGCGCCGTGCCCGAGCAATCCCAGACCAGCATGACCGTCCCGGCTGTCACGGACTCCTGCAGGGAGGCAATGCGCTCGCCGGACAAATTGTACAACGCGATCGTCAGGTTCCCGGCTTCAGGCGCCTGGACCGCAAAGGTCATCTGGCCCTTGGCAGGATTGGGGAACGCCAGGACCTTCGCGCCCTTCCAATCGATCTGGATCGGCGTGGAGGTGGAGGTGACTGCCGGCGCTGTGGGCGTCGGCGTGGCTGTCGGCGTGACGATCGGGGTCACGGTCGGCGTCGGGGTCGGCCCGGTGTTCAGGACGTTGTACGAGAACTCCGAGGTGTTTTGGTTGGTATCCGAGGTGGTCGCACAAATCCATTCCCCGCCGACCGATGAGGCGACGATGCTCCAAGGTGCAGGCGCACCGCTTCCGGTAACCACGGCCCGTCCCAGATATCTCAGACTGCCGCCCGAAGTATAGGTATTGCTGGACGCTTCCGCCTGAAACACCTCGACCACATCGGTAAAGAATTGCGTCTGTCCGGTGATCGTTTGACCAAAGGCCGTCGCGATCACGGGCGCAGCGATGCCATAATTGCTGCTGTTGGTGAGTGAGATCGCCTTTGTGCTTTGGCCGGAGATCAGATTTTGATAGAACCCGTTCCGGACCACGCCGGCCCCGTCGGCCCAGACTCCCAGGCTGCCGCCGGTGATCTGATTGCCCTGCCCGTTTTCACCCAGCAAGTTATCGTGGCTGCTGCCGGAAAATTTAACTGCTGTGGCGGACAAGGCTCCAATGGGCTGGCCATTGGCGAACTGGCCGAACGTATTGCCCACGATCGTGTTGCCCGAGGAAGTGCCTATGACGTCCAATTGGACCTTCCGTCCGCAGATCAGGTTGCGGTCCGCAGGCGAGCTCCCGCCGATCAGGTTCCCCAGCGAATCCTGGAGCTGGATGGCGGCGCTCTCCGAGTAATTGGCCAGCAAGGAATTGCCCGCGGCGTTCAGATTGATGGTATTGGCGCTTACGGTGTTATTGTGGCTGCCGATCAGCCGGATAGTGGAGGGCGCGCTCGACGCGATGATATTCCCTCCGCCTGACCCGCCGAATAAATTGCGATCAGCCGCGCTGGCATAGATCCCGGCTTGGGTATTGGGAAACGACACGTCCGCGGAGTTTAAACCCACAACGTTGTTTTGAACCGTATTGTCGTCCGCGTCCAATAAATAGAAGCCGAGATCGTTCGCACCAATGATATTGCCCCAGCCTGCCTGCGGCAAGCCCACAGCATTATGGTGGGCGCCGGCCCCCGAGCCCAGCCTGATACCACTGGCTCCATTGCCTCTGGCCTGGGTCTGATCGCTGCTCAAGCCGATGACGTTCCCGCAGACGGTATTGCCCGAGCTGGCATCGAGTATCACGCCTTCGTTCAGGTTGCCGGAAATGACATTGCCCTCGTTGGCGAGCCGGTTGCCGCCAACCAGGTTCCCCCAACCATCGCTGATGCTAACGCCATAATCGTTACCAAAGACCGCGTTCCCGGAACTGAGACCGATGAAATTATTTTGGATGCGGTTATAATTGGCATCGGACAAATAGATCCCTTCCGAACTATTGCCGGCAACGACGTTATAGCCATAGCTCCCGGTGGGCAAGCCGATGGCATTGCCGTGGGAACCGTCCACCGTGATGCCTGGGCTGTTGGGTAAGGCCGCGCTTTGGTTTCTGGTTAACCCCACAATATTCCCGCACAACGTGTTTCCGTCGCTATGGGTCCTCAAATATATCCCGTCGTTGGCCTGGCCGGAGACGACATTACCGCAATCTGCATCTGGCCGTCCCAGCCGATTGCCCGTGGCGGTGCTCAATAGGATCCCGTATACTGAGTTGGGCAATGCCGTCGAATTGACCGACAGGCCGACGAGATTGCCGGAAATTTCGTTCGCGTCGGCGGTTTCCAGGACGATACCGCACCCGCCGTTGCCTGAGACCACATTACCCCGGTTGGTCGTTTTTGGACCACCGATCAGGTTGCCCCGGCAAGTGATGGTGTTGGCCCCGACCAATAGCGATTCCATATATATCCCGTCCCCGCCGTTGCCCCGGTCGAGGGTGCCGCTAGCGTCGGTCCCGATGTAGTTGCCGCTGATGGTGTTGCCGTTTCCAGCCAGCTCGACCGCCGTGTTGTTGTTCCCGGAAATGACGTTCGCTTCGTAGACGCCGGCCAAGGAACTCCCGCCGATCAAGAACCCATCGGCATTGTAGAGATGGATCCCCGTGCTGTTGGGCAGCGCCGTCCCCGAAGGGTTCAATCCGATCAAATTGTTCCGGATGATATTGGTCCGCGGTTGGGAGCCCGGGTTGGCCTCATAGGTGTAGATTCCTATCGTATTCCCCGCGATCACGTTGCCGAAGTTGTCCTGCGCCAGGCCGATCAGGTTATCGTGCGCTTGTGAGGCAAGACGGATCCCGTAGGTGTTCGGGATCGCGGCGGTCATGGCGGTGTTCAACCCGATGATGTTCCCGCAGATGATATTGTTGTACGACGACTCCTGCATCAGGACCCCGAGGGTGTTCCCGGAAATGACGTTCCTTTGGCTGGCGTTCAAGAGCGATCCGCCCACCTGGCAGTTGCGGCTCTGATAAAGATTGATACCGTTGACGTTCGCGCAGACCGCGCCGCTGGAAAGCGAGCCCACGTAGCATCCCAGGACCCTGGCGCGGGTCGCGTTGTAGAGCAGGGCTCCGTTGCTGGTATTGTTGCCGAACACGCAACTCTGGATCGTATTATCCGAGGCGGAAAGCACGCGCACCCCGGTGGCATTCGCGTGGGCCGCGTCCGCGAAATCCAGGCCAAAGCGGCAGAGGCTGACAATGTTCCCGTTCGTCTGGATATCCACGGCCATGGAGGAATTGATAAAAGCGCAGCCCGTGAGGGTCGAGCCGGCGCTCGCCGAAGTGAAAAACAGAATGGACGACGAACCCGTGCCCAGGGCCCCGATCACCTGGTTGTTATCGCCGTTGATCACCGCCGGCGCGGTGACGTCGATCCTGGACAGGACGGTAATACTGTTGCCGACCGAGAAGCCAATGGTCTGGACGCCCGTGGTGGTGTTCGAAATACCCACGGCCCAGCGCAGTGAGCCAGCACCCGAATCCGCGTTGGTGGTGACATAAATGTCCGCCGGTATCACTGCTGACAGTGCTGAGGTGGAAAGACTGCAAGCCAATACGAAAAACCAAACCCATCTCCTGCTCATTGTGTTGCGCCCCCTCCGGTTGTTGGTAAAAATAAATCCGTTTATTCTCTCTTAAAACAACCCGCTTGTAAAGGAGGTTGACCGGCAACCCAAGCGGCCGGCGCCCGATATCCATTTATTTTTCCCGCATAATTCCCGGTCCAGTTACATCAAGCGTCAAAGGACAGTGAGTATAAAGTGGAAAGTAGACCGCATTCGAGGTTTTATCTACTCTCTAATTTCTACTCTCGGATGCTCTGCCAGAAAATGAAATACCCCATCCGGTTGGATGGGGTATTTCATTTTCTGGCGGGGTCGACGGGGCTCCGGCCTTTGGCCTAGAACCCGTCGCCCTTCGGGCTCCCCATAGGGGCTCCGCCCCTCTGGCGTCTCCGCGCCTGTGGCGCTTCGACTGTCACCCCGAATGCCTGGGGGCGCTTCTCCCCCAGACCCACCGATCGGAATAATATTATCTTCGCCTTCGGCTCTTTGGTACTAACGCGCTAAACGGCTACCGCCATCGCAAACGCGCGTCGCCCTTGGGTTCTCGCCCCTTCCATCACTCTCGGTCAGAAAATGAAAAGGCCAGCCCATTCTGGGCTGGCCTTTTCATTTTCTGGCGGGGTCGACGGGGCTCGAACCCGCGGCCTCCTGCGTGACAGGCAGGCGCTCTAGACCAGCTGAGCTACGACCCCATAAATCAGTAATTAGAGAGTAGAGATTAGAAAGTTGTACGACCCGTCTACTCTCTACTTTCAACTTTCTAATCTCACCAAATTTCGCCCACGGGCGAAATTTGGTGGGCGGAACAGGGTTCGAACCTGTGACCTCCTGCATCCGCTCATGAGCGCCGCTTCCTAGATGCTCATGTATCTTGCTCCCTGCGGGAGCAACATTCAATCATCGGAGCACTGACAACCCACGCCCCGATGCCCAAGCACAATGCTGGTGGGCGGAACAGGGTTCGAACCTGTGACCTCCTGCGTGTAAGGCAGGCGCTCTAACCAGCTGAGCTATCCGCCCGGCCTGTTCCTGAACCCGATGCAAGAATGACGATATTACCCGATTACCCAGGCAAGTCAAGCCCTTTTTCTCACCAGCAGCATGGCCTCTTCCTTGCAGTTGGGGAAATGCGGGCACTTGATGCAGTCGCTCCAGATCTTGTGCGGGAGCGATTCGCGTTTGATCTTTTTAAAGCCCAATTTGCGGAAAAAACCCGGCACATACGTGAGGGCGAAAAATTTCTTGATCCGCAAAGCCTGGCCTTCGTTCAGGCAAGCCTCGACCACTGCCCTGCCCAGCCCCTTCCCCTGATACGCCGGCTTGACGGCCACGGACTTGATCTCGGCCAGGTCCTCCCAGCTCACGTGCAGGCCGGCCACGCCCACCACGGCGTTGCGCTCCACGGCCACGAAGTAATCCCGGATGTTCTCGTAGATCTCGGCCAGGGAACGCGGCAGCATCTCTCCCTGCTTGGCCCGGCTGTTGATCAGCCGGTGGATCGCGGGCACGTCCTGCAAGGTGGCTTTGCGGATCATGGCTGGTGGCTCCTGATCTCTTCCGCGCCCAAGCTCAGGGCCCTGAGGTTTCGTTCCAGCACCTCGGCTCTCTTGGCGAACCGGGCCTTGAGCTCGGCCTGTACGGATTCCAGCCGCACGCCGCGGTTCAGGCCCAGATAGGCGCCCAGCATGACCAGGTTCAGGGGCGGCTGTTCGAAATGGACCTGTTCGGCCAACTTGGAGGCCGCGAGCGCGAAGGCCCGGGCGGTCTCACCGGCCGCGGCTTGGGGCGCGAGGTCGGCGTTGGCCAGGATGATCCCGCCGGCGAGCAAACTGTCCGCGTACTGGTTGCGCGCCCGCTGGTCCAGGCACAGGAAAATATCGGGATGCTTGAACAAGGAAGCGTAGATCGGCTGGTCAGCCAGGACCACCGAACTGAAGGACGGCCCGCCCCGCCGCTCCGCTCCGTACGACGGCACATAGGTCGCTTCCAGACCCTGCCGGATCGCGGCCCGCGCGAGCAGCTGGCCGCAGAACTGGATCCCCTGCCCGCCGGACCCCGCGATAATGATCTGCTCGCGCATGGTCAGGCTCCCTTGGGAGCGAGCTCGTCTTTGAACACGCCCAGGGGAAAGGCCGGGATGATCTCTTTTTCCGCTAGTTCCACGGCCTGGAGCGTGGTCAGCCCCCAGTTCGTCGGGCACAAGGAAACCAGTTCCACCAGCGAGAATCCCAGGCCGGCTTCCTGCACGGCCAGGGCTTTTTGGATCAGGGATTTGGCCTTGCGCACCAGTCCGGGCTTGTGCAAAGCCCCGCGCGCCGAGAATTTAACGCCGGGCAGTTGCGCCAGGAATTCGGCCATTTTGATCGGGAAGCCGGCGGTCGCGGTGTCGCGGCCAGCGGGCGTGGTTGTGGTGACCTGGCCGGAGAGCGTGGTGGGCGCCATCTGGCCGCCGGTCATGCCGTAGTTGGTGTTGTTGATGAAGATCACCGTGATCCGGTCGCCCCGGTTGGCCGCGTGCACGATCTCGGCCATGCCGATAGAGGCCAGGTCGCCGTCGCCCTGGTAGCTGATCACCAGCCGGTCCGGCAGTACCCGCTTGATGGCCGCGGCCACGGCCGGCGTGCGGCCGTGGGCGGCCTCGGTAGTGTCGAAGTTCCAGTAGTCGTACCCGTAGACCGCGCAGCCCACCGGCGCCACGGCCACCGTGCGCTCGCGCGCGCGCAGCTCGTCAATGGCTTCGGCCAGCAGGCGGTGCGCGACGCCGTGCCCGCAGCCCGAACAATACACCGTGGGAGCATCCTTGAGCCCCTCCGGACGGGTGAACAGGGTCCGGCTCATCGCAGCATCTCCAGCGCCTTGTCCACGATCTCCTCGGGCACCGGCACCCCGCCGCCGGGCCGCGGCAGCAGGGCGATGGTCACCTGGTTCAGGGCCTTTTCCCGGGCCACGGCCAGCTGGACGTCCTCGATCATCTGCCCCAGGCTCATCTCCACCACCAGGAACTTGCTCACGGTCCGGGCGATCTTCGCCAGTTCCGCGCTGGGATAGGGCCACAGTGTGATGGGCCTGAAGAGGCCGGCCTTGATCCCTTGCGCCCGCAGTATCTCGCGCGCCTGCTTGGCCACCCGCGCGCTGGTGCCGAAACCCACCAGCACCAGGTCCGCTCCGTCGCAGCCAATGCTCTCGGCCTGTGGTTCATCCTGCTCGATCCGGGTGTATTTTTCCGCCAGATGGAAGTTGTGCGCTTCCAGGGCTCCCGGCTGCATGAGGAGGGACCGGATCAGACGCGGCGGCCGGCCTTTGGCCCCGGTCAGGGCCCAGTCCTTCTGCGGCAGGGACCGCCCCCGCAGCAAGCCGGTTCTGCTGCGCTCGGCCGGGTCAGGGAACACCACCTTCTCCATCATCTGTCCCAAGAGACCGTCGCCCAGGACCATGACCGGGTTGCGGTAATAGTCCGCCAGGTCGAAGGCGTCCATGGTGAGCTCGGCCAGCTCGGTGACCGTATGCGGCGCGAGCACGATCAGGCGGTAATCGCCGTGGCCGCCGCCGCGCGTGGCCTGAAAGTAGTCCGCCTGCGAGGGCGCGATATTGCCCAGACCCGGCCCGCCCCGCATGATATTGGCGATCACGCCCGGCAGCTCGCAGGCCGCCATGTAGGAAATGCCTTCCTGCTTGAGCGAGATCCCGGGCGAGGAGGAGGAGGTCATGGCCCGGGCGCCGGCCACGGCCGCGCCAAAGACCATGTTGATGGCCGCCACCTCGGACTCAGCCTGCAGGAAGGTGCCGCCCACCTCGGGCATGCGGCGGGACATGTAAGCCGGCACCTCGTTCTGCGGGGTGATGGGGTAGCCGAAGTAGAACCGGCAGCCGGCGCGGAGAGCCGCCTCGGCCATGGCCTCGTTCCCTTTCATGAACACGGGTGCGCTCATTTCCCTTTTTCCTCGATGATCTCGATGGCCACGTCCGGGCAGACCAGCGCGCAGGCCAGACAGCCCGTGCAGGCGGAGTCGTCCTGGCAGGCGGCCACATGGAACCCCAGGTCGTTCCGTTCGTGGGTGATGACCATGATCTTCTTCGGGCAGACCGCCACGCACAGCTCGCAGCTCTTGCAGCGCTTGGGGTCCACACGTACCGAAAATTTCGCCGACATTCACTGACTCCTGAAAAAAGTAACCTACTCTACCACACGCCAGAAGCGGGGGTCAAGGGTGGCGCCGGGAAGATCCCCCGCCTATCCCCCGAGACTGTGTCACAAGGTCTTTTTTGCCGTCATTCCGGCGAAAGCCGGAATCCAGGGGCGTTGATTTGAATGCTCTTTCCGGACCCCGGCTTCCGCCCTGGCCCAAGTCCGCCAGGACCGGGCCGGGGTGACGAACAAGGATAAAAAAAACAATACGACATGACCTCCCTTCAGGGGGAGGGGATATTTATAAGAACCCTATTCCTTCTCAATAAGTTCCCGGGCGTGCTGGAGGGCGGTTTCGGTGATCTGTTCGCCGGCCATGAGCCGGGCGACTTCCCGGACGCGTGCTTCGGGCGAAAGGACTTCCACGCTGGAAACGGTCCTGCCCTGCTCCACCTGTTTGGCAACCTGGAAATGGCGGTCCGCGAACCTGGCGATCTGGGGCAGGTGGGTGATGACCACCACCTGGCGGTGCCGGGCCAGGGCCGCGAGCTTGCGGCCCACGGCCTCGGCCGTGGCGCCGCCGATCCCCGCGTCCACCTCGTCGAAGATCATGGTGGGCACCTGGGCCGCGTTCGCGGCCACGACCTTAATGGCCAGCATCAGGCGGGAGAGCTCGCCGCCTGATGCGATCTTGGCCACGGGTTTGGGTTCCTCGCCCGGATTGGGCGCGATCAGGAACTCCAGCTCGTCCGCCCCGGCCAGGCCGCAGGCAAAGGTCTTTCCGTCCCATTGCACCCAGCCTGCCGCGTCCTCGCGGGGCGCCACCGCGACCTTGAACTCCGGCCGGGTGAACCCCAGGCCCTGCAGTTCTTTCATGACTTCACTGCTGAATTTGATGGATTTGGCGATCCGCTGGTCCGACAAACTCCGGGCCAGGCCGGACAAGCGGGCGGCCAGGCGCGCCTCGGATTCCGCCAGGCGCGACACCTCCTCATCATGGTGAACCAGCTGGTCCCGTTCGCGGGCGGCCTGGTCGCGGAACGCCAGGATCGCCTCTTCGTCGGCGCCGTACTTCCGTCCAAGTTTGTGCAAGAGATCCAACCGCTCTTCCACCTCGTTCAGGCGTTCCGGGTCCGCCTCGAAGGAATCGGCGAACTTAGAGAGTTCGTTGACCACGTCGCTGGTAATGGCCTCCGCGGAACGCAACGCGTCGGCCAGGACCCCCAGCTGGGGATCATAGGCCGCCACCTGGGCCAGCGCGTCGGCTGAATGCCCCAGACCGTCGCGGGCCGCGTTCTCTTCGCGGCGGTGCAGGATGTCCAGGACCTCGTTGACCGTGCCGAGCAGGCGTTCGGCGTGGGCCAGCCGCTCCCGTTCTTCCTGCAGGCCGGCGGTCTCCCCGGGTTTGACGGCCGCGGCGTTTATCTCCTGGACCTGAAAATCCAGCAACTCCAGCCGCCGCGTCCGTGCGGCCTCGTCCAGGGCCAGACGTTCCCGGGCCTCGCGGCTGGCTTTGAGTTCCGCGTAAGCCGCTCCGACCTCGCGCCGCAAGTCCAGCAACCCGGCCCAGCTGTCCAGCAGATCGCGCTGCCGGCCGCGTTCGAGCAGGGATTGGTGCTCATGCTGGCCGTGCAGGTCCACCAGCTCCGCACCCAGCCGCTCCAGCACGGCGAGCGTGGTATAGCCGCCGTTGACGTAGCATTTGCTCTTGCCGTTGCGCGCCAGCACCCGTTTGAGGATCAGGGTCTGGTCTTCGCACGGCGGCAGACCCCGGGCCTCCAGCAGCTCCGGCACGTGGGGCATCCCCTCGGCCGAGAACAGCGCCTCGACCGTGGCGGTCTCGCAGCCCGCGCGGATGACGTCCACGGACGCCCGCTCGCCCAAGAGCAGGGACAGCGCGCCCAGCAGGATGGATTTGCCGGCCCCGGTCTCGCCGGTCAGCACCGTCAGCTTGGGTCCGGGTTCCAGGGTCAGGGCCGGGATCAGGGAGATATTGCGGACCGACAGTTCGAGGATCATGCGGCGCGCTCCGCCAGCAGGAAAAATTCCAGGTTTCCGTCCATGCCCGTGATGCAGCTGGGCTTGATGCCGATCTTCCTCAGCCCGCAAGCGTCCAGGCTCTCGACCACATGCTGGATGGCGTCGTCCCGGGCCTGCTTGTCCTTGACGATGCCGCCCTTGCCGATGGCCGCCGGCCCCACTTCAAACTGGGGCTTGATCAAGGCCAGAATCCGGCCGGTCCGGACGTTGACCAGTTTCGCGGCCGCGGGCAGAATCTTGGTCAGGGAAATGAACGCGACGTCAATGACCGCGAAGTCGAACAAATCCGGGAAATCGCCCGGTTTGAGATTGCGGGCGTTGACGCCCTCCTGCACCGTGACCCGAGGATCCGTGCGCAGGCGGATGTGGAGCTGGCCTTTGCCCACGTCCACGCACCACACACGGCTGGCGCCCTGCTGCAGCAGGCAGTCGGTGAACCCGCCGGTGGAGGAGCCCAGGTCGAGGCAGCTCCAGCCGTGGACGTCGAGTTGAAAATCCCGCAGCGCGCCCTCCAGTTTGTATCCCCCGCGCCCGACGAAGCGCGTGCGCCGGCTCTTGCGGGAGAGCGGCAGGTGGGGATCCACCAAATGGCCGGGTTTGGTCAGGAGGTGTTCTTCCGAAAAAATTTCGCCCGCCAGGATGGCCGCGTGCGCCTGCGTGCGGTTGGCGAATAGCCCCCGGTCCACCAGCAGCTGGTCCAGCCGGACCTTTTTCGCCGTCCGCATCAACGGCGCCTCCCGGGGCTGGTTTTAAGCAGGGCCAGCGCCGCGTCGGCGATGCCGGCCGCGGTCAGGCCATGCGCCGCGAACAGCTGGTCGCGCGCGCCCTGGCCGATGATCCGGTCCGGGAACCCCAGGCACCGCACGGGCAGGCGGGAGAAGCCCTCGGCCTGCAGCCACTCCAGCACCGCGCCGCCGAACCCACCGCATGTGACGTGGTCCTCGACCGTGACCAGGGCGCGGACACGGCGCGCCGCGCGCCGCAGCGCCGCGCCGTCCAGCGGTTTCACGCTGCGCGGGTTCAGGACCAGGGCCCGCACGCGGCGCCGGGCCAGCCGTTCGGCCGCGGCCAGGGCCGGCGCGACCATGTTGCCCAATCCCAGGAGCGCCACGTCCGAGCCCGGCTTGAGCAGACGCGCCTTGCCCAGGGGCACGGCGGGCTCGTCCAGGTCAATGCAGCCGCCGGCGACCGTGCCCCGCGGGTAGCGGATGGCCACGGGCCCGCGGTGCGCCGCCGCCGCCTTGAGCATGCCCACCAGGTCTTTTTCGTCCGCCGGCGCGAAAACGGCCATGTTCGGCAGATGCCGGAGAAACGCCAGGTCATAGAGGCCGTGGTGCGTCGGGCCGTCCTCGCCCACCACGCCCGCCCGGTCCACCGCGAAGATCACCGGCAGGTTCTGCAGGCACACGTCGTGCAGGATCTGGTCGTAGGCGCGTTGCAAAAAGGTGGAGTAGATCGCCACCACGGGCCTGAATCCGCCGGCCGCCAGCCCGGCGGCCAGGGTCACGGCGTGGCCTTCGGCGATGCCCACATCGAAAAAGCGCCCGGGAAATTCCCGGGCGAATTCCTCCAGCGCCGTGCCTGAGGTCATGGCCGCCACGATCGCCACCAGTTTGGGGTCTTGGTGGGCCAGGTGCAGAAGCGTCTGCGAGAACGCCTGGGAGTACGTCAGCGCCGGACGGCTTTTGCTTTTTCCGGTGCACGTGTCGAACTGCGGGGTGCCGTGGAACGTGACCGGGTCCTGTTCCGCGAACTCGAACCCCTTGCCCTTGCGGGTGTGCATGTGCAGCAGGATCGGTCCGGGAAGCAGGCGGATGCGTTCCAGGGTCGTCAACAGGGAATCCAGGTCATGCCCGTCGCCCGGCCCGAAATACCGGAATCCCAGTTCCTCGAACAGCACGCCGGGCACGAACAGACCCTTGGCGATTTCCTCGAGATAATAGGTCAGTTTGAGGGCGCTCTTGCCCACGCTCGGGATGGCGGCCACCAGACCCTCGACCTGCCCCTTGAGGCGGTTGTACATGCGGCCCGTGAGGATCTGGTTGAGGTAGTTGGAGAGCCCGCCCACCGGATTGTTGATGGACATGCGGTTGTCGTTGAGAATGACGAGGAGGTCGGTCTTCTGTTGCCCGGCGTCATTGAGCGCTTCCAGGGCCAGGCCGTTGGAGATCGAACCGTCGCCGATGACGGCTATCACCTTGTGCTTCTTGCCGGCCAGGTCGCGGGCGCGGGCCAGCCCCAGGGCGGCCGAGATCGAGGTGGAGGAATGCCCGGTGTTGAAGGCGTCGTACGGGCTCTCCTCCCGCTTGGGGAATCCCGAAAGCCCCTGGTACTGGCGCAGGGTCGGGAAACGCGCCTGGCGTCCGGTCAGGAGCTTGTGGGCGTAGGTCTGGTGCCCCACATCCCAGACAATGACATCCTCGGGCGTGTTGAACACGCGGTGCAGGGCCAGGGTCAGTTCCACCGCGCCCAGGGAAGACGCCAGATGCCCGCCGGTCTGGGACACGGTCTGGACGATCTGCTGGCGCAGTTCCTGGGCCAGGGTCTTAAGGTCGGAGAGGGATAATTTTTTCAGGTCAGCCGGGGATTGGATTCCCGGCAGCAACGGATCGCTCATGCCTCACCAGCTCGCAGGTTCAATAAAAAAGCAGGGACCAGACCATGCCGATCACCATGCCGGCCATGACCTCCAGCCGGGTGTGCCCCAAAAACTCTTTCAACCGCTCGGGCCGGAAGGGCTTTTTCTCGTACATGTCGTCCACGATCCGGTTCAGAATCTGGGCCTGATGGCCCGCGGCCCGGCGCACGCCGGCCGCGTCGTTCATGACCAGCAGCGCGAACCCCAGGGCCAGCATGAACACCGGGCTGCCCCAGCCGGTCTCCAGGCCCAGGCACGTGGCCAGGGCGGCGACAAAGGCGGAGTGCGAGCTGGGCATGCGCCCGGTGTCGAGCAGCAAGCGGAAGTCGAAGCGCCGGTGCTGCACCAGGTGGATCATCACCTTGACCAGGGAGGCGACGAACCAGGCGGTCAGCGTGGTCAGGAAGATCCGGTGCGTGACGATGGTGCTCAGGGCATGCCAGGAATCCCACCCGAATTGGATCAGCCAGTCCAGCACGTTTACACCTCGCGCCGTACAATATAATGGGCCAGAGCCGCGAGCGGCGCGGCCCGGCGGCCAAAAGGCTCCAGGGCGGCCAGCCCCCGTTCCAGCAGACTTTGGGCCTGCCGCCGGGACTCCTCCACCCCGAAATAGGCCGGATAGGTGGCTTTGCCCCGCGCACCGTCCGTCCCGGTGTTTTTCCCGATCCGGTCCCGGTCACCGACCACGTTCAGCACGTCGTCGGCGATCTGGAACGCCAGGCCCGCGGTCTCGCCGAACGCCGCCAAAGCGCGCAGCTGACGGTCGGCGGCGCCGGCCAGGGTGCCCCCGATCAGCACCGCGCCCTGGATCAGCCGTCCGGTTTTGTGGGTATGGATGTACTGCAGCATGGGCAGACTGAGCTCCTGTCCTTCGGCGTCAATGTCCGCCATCTGGCCGCCCACCATGCCCGCCATGCCCGCGGCCTGCGCCAGAATGCGGATGGCCGCCGTGGTTCTCTCCGCGGCCGCGGGACAGCGGGTCATCAGTTCGAAGGCCAGGGTCAGCAGGCCGTCGCCGGCCAGAATCGCCGCGGCTTCCCCGAACACCTTGTGACAGGTAGGCTGCCCCCGGCGCAGGTCGTCGTTGTCCATGGCCGGCAGGTCGTCGTGCATGAGCGAATACGTGTGGATGCACTCCAGGGCGCAGGCCGCGGGCAACACCTCCCGGACCTGGCCCCCGCACGCTTCGGCCGCGGCCAGGACCAGGATCGGCCGCAGGCGCTTGCCGCCGGAGAACAGGCTGTGCCGCGCGGCCGAGTGCAGTTTGGCCGGGAAAAAGTCCCGGCGCGGCACCACCTTGTCCAGGGCCGCCTCCACCATCTGCCGTCGCTGGCGCAGATAGGCGGCCAGCGGGAACGGTTTGGCTTTAGAAGAGCGTTTCCTGGTCTTCTTTGCCTTCGCCGGTATCTTCTTCGTCCTCGTCCTCGTCATCTTCATCCTCTTCGGTATCGTCTGCGGACATTCCGCCCCCGGCTTCCGGGTCCAGAAAGGGCCGGCCGACCAGTTTCTGTCCCGTGTCCTCCAATATCTCCACCCGGCGTTCCGCGTGCTTCAGCTGCTCGGCGCAGAAACGGGCCAGGCCCACGCCTTCTTCATACCAGGCCAGGGCCTTTTCCAGCGGCACCTCGGCGCTTTCCAGCTGGGAAACGATCTCCTCCAGCCGGGTCAGGGCTTTTTCGAAAGAGGGCGGCGCGGGCTTTTGGGCCGGCGGCTGGACTTTCTTTTTCATGGCAAATACACCTCACTGGCAAACGGAAATCCGGTTCTTTCTGTCGTAGGGACGTTCAAGTAGAGTGGTCTCTCCCTCCGTAATAAAATCCCGCAAATCCTCTCCCCGGCCTGCGGTCTCCGTGGGAGCTGAAGCCCGGGGATTCCCGCGGAGGGATTGAACGCCCCTACGGTCGGTGCCATCGGCCGGGGCCCTATTATCCTCATTCACCTATCTTGTGGCAAGCGGGTATTTTCCCGGATTTTTCTCTCACTCTATCCTGGCGTGGGCAGTGGAAGGCCGCTTTTCGGGCCCACCAGGGTCTCTCTTAAGCCCCGCGCCTTTCGAAGCGCGAGTTCCCCCAATTTTCCTCAGCCTTGTTCTTTCTTTTCCACCCGCACCTGCGCCTCGCCGCGATGGAAGCGGATGCGCAAGGAGGCCGCGGGCGCCAGGTCCCGGCTGTCGCGCACCAGCCGGCCCGTGGCCTGCTCGTACACCAGCGAATACCCGCGCCGCAGGACGTTCAGGGGCGACAGGGCCTCCAGCTGGGCGCCCAGGCCCCGCCACTGCTCGCGCGCCAGGCGCAGGCGGTTTTTAAGGCCAGTTCTCAACTGCCCGCTCAGGTCGTCCAACCGCTGGGCCAGGGGCTCCAGCACGGCGCGGGGCCGGCGCAGGAGCCGCGACGCGAGCACGCGCTCCAGCCGCCTGCGCCCGTCACGCAGGCGGTCCTGCATCCGCGCGGCCAGCAGGCGCTGCCGGCTGCGGATCTGTTCCAGCAGTTCGCGGCGGTCGCGCAGCACCATCTCCGCGGCCGCGGTGGGCGTCTCGGCCCTCACATCGGCCACGAAGTCGGCGATGGTGTAGTCCACTTCGTGCCCGACGGCCGACACCACCGGGATGGCGGAGGCGGCGATGGCCCGGGCCACCACTTCCTCGTTGAAAGCCCAGAGGTCCTCCAGGGACCCTCCGCCCCGGCCGCAAATGATCACGTCCCAGCCGCCCGTTTCGTTCAGGCGCGTAAGCGCGCGCGCGATCTCCTCGGCCGCGCCCGGCCCCTGCACCCGCACCGGATACAGGGCCACGTCGGCCAGGGGCGAGCGGCGGCCCGTGACGTTCAGGATGTCGCGCACCGCCGCGCCCGTGGGCGAGGTCACCACGGCGATCCGGCGGGGGAACACGGGCAGGGGTTTCTTGCGGCGGGGATCGAACAGGCCTTCGCTGGCGAGCTTTTTCTTCAACTGCTCAAAGGCCAGCTGCAGGGCGCCGAGTCCGGCCGGCTCCAGTTCCTCCACCACCAGCTGGAAGTCGCCGCGGGCCGGATAGAGGGAGAGGCGGCCGCCGGCCAGCACCTTGAGACCGTCCTCCGGGCGGAAGCGGACCAGCCGGTTGGCCCCGCGGAACATGGCGGACCGCAGCTGGCTTTGGGCGTCTTTGAGGGTGAAATAGAAATGCCCGGAGGTGTGATGCTTGAAATTGGAGAGTTCGCCTTCGACCCAGACCCGCGGAAACGCGTCCTCCAGCAGGGCCCGGGCGCGCTCCACGATTTCCGTCACCGTGTAAACCTGGCGTTCGGAGGCGCCCCGGCCCGCGGTTTCGTTCATTTTTGCTTGGCGAGCTCGAACTTGGCGCTCTCCAGCGCACTCTTGGCCTTGGCCGCGTTTCTTCCGCGCGGCGCGGCTTTCAGCGACTGTTGCAGGGCTTCAATGGCTTCCTGGTATTTTTTGATCTTGGCGAGCGAGTAGCCCAGCGCGTAGTAATCGTCCCCCAGCACCTGCCATTTCCGCTCCGTATCCGGGGCCTGGGCGTCCAGTTCCACCAGGCGCCCGAAATACTTGGCGGCCTTCTCGAAATCCTCCTCGGCCCAGAAATATTTCGCCAGCTTATCGCACATGCCGGGGTCATCCGGAACCAAGTCAAAGCCCTTTTCATAGTACTTAATGGCCGGTTCCAGGCTGCCGGCCAGCTCCATCTGCCCGCCGTGGTAGTAGTAGGCGTTCTTGAACCGCTCCCGCAGTTCTTTGTCGTCGAAGAGCTCCGCTTTGCGCGCGTAGGCGCGTTCATAAGCCTGATAGGCCTCGTAGTATTTTCCGTTCCCATAGAACAGATCCCCCCGGCGCACGTCCGGGTCCTGTCCTTGACATCCCAACCCCGCTCCCAACAAACACCCGAGCGCGACTCCCACCATCCCCACCTTGATCCGCCCCATGATGTATCCCTCCGTGGTTAGTGTGGCTATACCCCTTCACCGAATACTTCGGTCTTACTGCAAGCTACGGTTTCGGCCCCAAGGTCCCTGGGGTCTAGGGAGGTATGATATCCTGATGCCCTGCAGCAAGTCCCCTAGAGGACTCCCTGCGGTCGCTGCGGGGCGATTCACTCCCCGAACTCCTCTTTCATTTCCAAATACCGGATGAACTTCTCCAGGCTTTCCAGCGACAGGATGACGATTTGGTCCCCCTCGAACCGGATCACCTTGGCCTTGGCCAGCTTGCTGAGAATGTCCTTCACTTTGGCCAGCTCCGCGTTCAAGCCCGACGCGTTGGCGACCTCCGTGGCGTTGACCGGGATACTGAACGAAATGCCTTTGTCGGATTTCTGGCCGTGCTTGTGGGCGATGAGGGCCAGGGTGTTGGCCACCCGGCGGTTGTGATCCTTGACCAGCAGATTCTCGATCTGCTTGTTGGCTTCGCGCAGGCGGGAACTCATGTTGCGCAGAATTTTCTGGACAATGTGGATGTTGTTCTGCATGGTCTGCTCGAACACGGCCTGGTTGAGCACGATGCACTTGGTCTCCGTCACCGCGGTGGCCGTGGCCGAGCGCGGCCCGCTGTCAATCACGGCCATTTCGCCGAAAAAATCGCCTTCCGAGAGGATGACCAGGGTTTTTTCACCCTCGTTGGTGGATTTGCTGATCCGCACCTGTCCGGCCTGGATGATGAACATTTCCTCGCCGTTGTCCCCTTCCCGGAAGATCGTGGACCCGGCCGGGTAGGCTTTCCCGTATTTCTGAAAGATATCCTGATAGGTCGGCATGGTTTACCCCCGATTGAGAGACTGTGTCGTAACGGTGTTATACGTTGCCCGTCATGCCGGCATGGTTTTGGCCGGCATTCAGGGACCTTATTTCTTAACACGCTTCGTGGACCCCGGTTTCAGGCCTCCGGGGTGACGAACCATGCGGAATCCATCAATTCAGTGACAACACAACCTCTTCATTGCGGCGGCGTTTCGCCGCTTACGCGTTTGCGCAGTTCCTCCCAGTTCACCCCGGACGCTTCGGCCAGGGATATGCCCGGCTTGTTGGAAGGCGCGAGGTATTTCTTGATCTCGGCCGCCTCCTGCTCCTGCAGGGCTTCCCGGATGGAGAGCCCGATCTTATGCTCCGCCAGGTTCACCTTGATGACCTTGGCGTCCACCGTCGTGCCCTCCGGCAGGGGGGTGAAATCGGTCTGGCCTTTGGGGCGGTCAAGCTGGGAGACGTGGATCAGCCCTTCCACGCCCGGTTCGAGCTGGACGAATATCCCGAACTTGGTGTTGCGGACCACGGTCGCCTGCACGACGGCGCCCATGGGGTACCGCTTGGCGGCCTCGACCCAGGGGTCCTGGGTCAGCTGCTTGAGGCCGAGCGCGATTTTCTTCTTGTCCCGCTGCACGTCGAGAAGCTTCACCTGGATGCGGTCCCCGGTCTTGAGCACCTCGCCCGGGTCCTTCAGGGCGCCGTCCCAGGACAGGTCGGAAAGGTGCGCCAGCCCGGTCACACCTTCGGCCAGTTCGATGAAGGCGCCGAACTTGGTCAGGGACTTCACCTCGCCGGTCACGGTCTCGCCGACCTTGTGGCTGTCCGCGTACGCCGTGAAGGGTTCTTGTTCGGTCTGGCGAAGGCCCAGGGTGATCTTTTTGGCCTGCGGGTCCAGGGCCAGGACCTTGACGCGCACCAGGTCCTGGAGCTTGAGCAGTTCCTTGGGGTGCTTGACCCGCCGGGTCCAGGACATTTCCGAAACGGGCAACAGGCCTTCCACGCCCGCTTCCAGCCTGAGAAAAGCTCCAAAGTCAGTCAGGTTCACGACTTCCCCTTCAACCAAGCTGCCCACCGGGTACTTGGCCGCGAGATTCTGCCAGGGGTCCTCGCTCTTCTGTTTCAATCCCAGGGCGACCTTGCCCGTGGCCGCGTCCACGGTGAGGATCAGCGCTTCAATCTCGTCGCCAACGTTGACGATCTGCCGGGGATGGGTCACCCGGGACCAGGCCATGTCGTTGACGTGCAGCAGGGCGTCCATGCCGCCGATGTCCACAAAGGCGCCGTAGGTGGTCAGGTGTTTCACCACGCCGTGCACCAGCCGGCCCGGCGTGAGGCCGGCGACGATGCCCTCGCGCTTTTTCTGGCGCTCGTCCAGCAAGTGGCTGCGCCGGGAGACGACGATATTGCCGCGCTCCTTGTTCATTTTGACGATCTTGAACTGGTGCTTCTGGTTGAGAAAGGTTTCGGGGTTCTTGACCGTGGTCAGGTCCAGCTGGGAGGCGGGCAGGAAGGCCGTGGCTCCGCCCAGATCCACCATGAACCCGCCTTTGCAGGTCTGGTAGATCAAGCCGGAAACGCTGGCGTTGTTGGCGAGCGCGGCCTTGGCCTGGTTCCAGGCCCGGCGCTGGTCCACTTTGCGTTTGGACAGCACCATCAGGCCTTCGCGGTTCTCCCGCCGCTCCAGGAGGACTTCGATCTCATCGCCCACGCGGGCGGCAAACTGTCCGCGCGCATCGAGAAACTCTTCGCGGGGGATGATGCCCTCGGATTTGGAACCGATGTCCACCACCACGCCTTCCTCGTCAATCCGCAGGACGCGCCCGGTGATGACCTCGCCGATCGTGGGTTCAGCCTCCAGGGCCTGCTCCAGCTCCTGGGCGAAATCCGCTTCCGCGTCAGCCTCCTCGGCCACCGCGGGCGCCGTTTCTTCCGCCTGGACCGCCGCCGCGGCCGGCGGGGTCTGGACGGCCGCCGCGTCGAGCGGTTGCGGCTCAGCCTGGGCCGGGGGCTCCGGGGCCGGGGGTTCGGTTTTCGGCGGCGGAGGGGCTTCGACCGCGGGTTCCGGGTCGTTCAGGGGCGTTCCGGGCCCGATGCCCATGAGCGGATTCAACTGCTCCGCCGGTGTATACAGCGGCGAACTGTGATCGTCGTTGTCGCGCAACGGCGTGCCCGAACCGACGGCATGCCGCGCCTTGTCACCGGACGGGATATGGCTGAGGGGTTTGGATTCCATGCGACTCAACTGCCTCCTGATTCCTGCACTTTTTGCAACCGCTCGATCACGGCCGCAATCACCCACTCCGGGGTCGAAGTCCCGGCCGTGACGCCCACGCGGGCCACGCCGTCAAACCAATCCGGCTGAATTTCCGCGGCGGTCTCGATATGCTGGTGCCGCACGCCCGCTTCCCGGCAGATCCAGGCCAGGCGCGCGGTGTTGGCGCTGTTGCGCCCGCCCACCACCAGCATGAGGTCCACCTGAGAGGCCAGCTCCCGGGTTTCCTGCTGCAATTGGGTGGTGGCATTGCAGATAGTATTAATCACCTTCAGTTCCACGGCCCTGCTCAACAGCGCGCAGGCCACTTGCTGCAGGTTTTCCAGGCTCTGGGTGGTCTGGGCGATGAGGCCGTAGCGGCTCTTCACCGGAAGCGCGGCGGCGTCTTCGCCGCCGGACACGACCGCGGCCGCGCCGTTCACGGTTCCAAGGATGCCTTCCACCTCCGGGTGAGAGACATCTCCCAAAATCACCAGAGAATACCCTTGTTTTACGAGTTCCTGGGCCTGGTTTTGAGCGCGTTTCACAAAGGGACAGGTCGCGTCCACCACCTGCAACCCCTGGGCTTTGGCCTCGGCCAGCACCCGCGGGGCCACGCCGTGAGAACGGATGATTATAACACCCTTCTCTATCTCGCTCAAGTTATTAACCGGCGCGACGCCTTCGGCGCGCAAGCGTTCCACCACCTGGGGGTTGTGGATGATCGGCCCCAGGGTGTGAATCGGCTGTTTTTCGCGGCGCGCGGTTTCGAAGGCCGTCTGGATGGCGGCTTTGACGCCGAAACAATGGCCTGCGTGCTTGGCGAGTCTGATCTCCATGGCTAGTGCCTTCAAGGGAAAATTTCAATGGTGTTCTTCGTCATACCGGCCCCGTCCTGGCGGATCTGGGCCAGGGCGAAAGCCGGTATCCAGAGGTCTTGGATTTCAGGTTTGCTAGCTGGACCCCGGCTAAAACCATGCCGGGGTGACGAACACACATAGAGTGCCGATGCATTCTTAGCCGCTTACCTTTTCACCGACAAGGCCTCGTCCCGCAGGCGGCCGATGGCCTCCATGACGCGGTCCGAGATCTGCCGGAGCACCCGCTTTTCGCCGGGCTGGTCGAGCAGGTCCTGCAGGGGCACCGCGGGGCCGAAATGCACGGACACCGGGCGGGGCCTGAGCTTGCCGCCCTTGGGCCAGGCCGCGAAGCTGCCGTGGACATAGGCCGTGTGGACCGGCACGCGGGCCAGGTGCACCAGGCGGCCGAACCCGGATTTACCGCGCTGGAGCTCGCCGGTCTCGGTGCGCGTGCCCTCCGGAAAAACCAGCAGGACCTTGCCGCTCCGCACCAGCTGGACGAACGATTCCCAGTCCTGGTCCGGGCCCTTGCCGCGCTCGATGGGGTGGGAGTTGACGCTGCGGATCAGCCAGCCGAACCAAGCCGGTTTGAACAGCGTGGAACGGGCCATGAAGTGGAGTTCGCGCTTGCGGATGGCGACGCCCAGGGCATTGGGATCGAGCAGGCTGGCGTGGTTGCTGGCGAGAATGAAGCCGCCGCGGTCCGGGATGCGTTCGCGGTGGCGCACGCGAAGCCGGTGCCAGACATACATCCAGGCGGCGGAGAGCAGGTATCCGCCGCCGTACATGAGGTTCACGCCGCACCGCCCGCGGCCGCGGCCACTTTGGCCACGACTTGTTCGATGTTCAGGCTGGTGGTGTCCACCACCAGGGCCCCCGGCGCCAGCTTGAGCGCGCCGCCCGGCCGGTTGCGGTCCTCCAGGTCCCGGCGCTTCAGGTCCGACAGCAGATCCTCGTAGAGCTGGGGCCTTCCCTGGCGGGTCAGCTCCTCGAAGCGCCGGCGGGCGCGTTCTTCCTGGGAGGCGTCGAGAAAAACCTTGAGCTCCGCGTCCGGGAACACCACGGTGGTGATGTCGCGGCCTTCCATGACCACGCCGCCGGCGGCGCCCAGCCGCTGCTGGCCGGCCACCAGCACGCGCCGCACGCCCGGATAGCTGGCCACAAAGGCCGAAACGTTGCGCGAAACCTCGGGCAGGCGGATCTCGGCCGACACGTCCTCCCCATCCAGCAGAATGACGCCCGGCCGGCCGGCCACGAATTCCAGCTTGGCCTCGCGGGCCACGGCTTCCACGGCCGCCTGATCGTCCAGGGACACCTGGCGCCGCATGCAGGCCAGCGTCACCGCGCGGTACATGGCCCCGGTGTCAATGTAAAGGAATTTGAGCTGTTCGGCCAGGCGGCGGGCCACGGTGCTTTTGCCCGCCCCGGCCGGGCCATCAATCGCGATGATCGGCTTGCTCCGCCGGTTCATGCCGTGACCTCGGTGAGCAGGTCCCAGAACCCGGGGAAGGAGGTGTCCACGCACTCCGGCCGTTCGATGGTGATCCCTTCGGCCGAGACCAGCCCGGCCACGGCCAGGCTCATGGCCAGGCGGTGGTCGCCGTGAGAATCCACCGTGCCGCCGCGGATCTCCCCGCCCTGGATCACCAAGCCGTCGCTGCGTTCGGCCACCCGCACGCCGATCTTGCGCAGCTCGCCGGCCAGGATGCTGATCCGGTCGGTTTCCTTCACCCGCAGTTCGGCCGCGTCCTCGATCACGGTCTCGCCTTCGGCCACGGCCGCGGCCACGGACAAAATCGGCAGTTCGTCAATCAGCCGGGGTATCAAATCCGACCCGCTGATGCTCCGGCCGCGAAGCAGCCCGGCGCTGCGCGCCGCCAGGTCAGCCACCGGCTCTCCGCTCTGCTCCCGCGGGTTCTCCAGCCGGATGTCGGCGCCCATCCGCCGCAGGACGTCCAGCACGCCGGTGCGCGAGGGGTTGACGCCGATGTGCCGCAAAACCAGGTCCGCGCTTGGCACGATGGCCGCGGCCACCAGGAAAAAAGCGGCCGAGGAAATGTCCGACGGCACGCTTACTTCGCAGCCGCGCAGGCGGCTCCCGCCCTGAACCCGGACCCATTCGCCGGACGCGGCGCTCCAGTGTCCCTGCCCCCGTTCGCCGCCGCCCTGTTCGACGGCCGCGCCGAAATGGCGCAGCATCCGCTCGGTATGGTCGCGGGAGGCCGCGGGCAGCCGGACCGTGGTCGCGCCCGAGGCGGACAGGCCGGCCAGCAGCAGGCAGGATTTGACCTGCGCGCTGGCCACCGGCGAGTCGTACTCAATGCCGGCGAGGGCGCGTCCGCGCAGGCGCAGGGGACAGAGATGCCCGGGTTCACTCTCGATGGACGCGCCCATGCGCTCCAGGGGTTCGATGATCCGCCGCATGGGCCGGCGCCGCACCTGCTCGTCGCCCGTGAGCACGCTGTCGAACGGCTGGCCGGCGAGAACGCCGGCGAGCAGGCGCACGCCCGTGCCGGAATTGCCGCAGTCAATGACGCGCGAAGGACGGGTTAATCCCGCGGCGCCGCGCCCGTGTATGACGAGGCACGCGCCTTTTTGCTCGATGCGGCCGCCCAGTTCCCGGCACGCGGCCAGGGTATTGAGGCAATCCTGGGCGGTCAGGAAATTTTCCACGCGGGTTTCTCCCTCGGCCAGCGTGCCCAGCAGGACCGCCCGGTGGGAGATGGATTTGTCGCCCGGCAGGCGCGGCTCACCGCGCAGCCGCGCCACGGGCTGGATATATTTAACGTTTGCCATGCGTTCGCTCCATGCGCAGGCGCAGGTCCCGCGCGCGCTCCAGTTCCCGCAGCACCGCCGCGCGCCGGCCGGCCTTGAGCAGGCCGGAAAACCGCCTCAGACGTTCGATCACCCGCTCCAGGCGGCTGGCCACCTCCCCGCGGTTGGTGAGCAGGATGTCCGCCCACATGCCGGGCAGGCTGGCCGCGATGCGCGTCGTATCCCTGAATCCCGTCGCGGCCACCTCCAGCGCGCGCGGGTCGCGGGCCGCTTCATCCGCCAGCGCGTTGACCAGGGCCACGGCCGCCACATGCGGCAGATGCGAGGCCGCGGCCGCGAGACGGTCGTGGTCCCGCGACGTCAGGGTCAGCACGCGGCCGCACCCCACGCCCCGCCAGAAAGCGCGCAGGCGGCCCACGGCCGCGGATGGCGCCGAAGGAGTAGGCACCAGCAGGCAGAGCGCGCGGTCGTACAGCCGGGCCTGGCTTTCGGCCACGCCCGCTTTCTCGGAACCGGCCATGGGATGCGAACCGACGAAAATCATTTTTCCCCGGAGACGCGCCAGCAGGGGCTGTAATTGTTTGAGCAGCCAAGCCTTGGTGCTGCCCACGTCCGTGACCAGGCATCCGGACGGCAGATGCGGGGCAAGCGCCGCAAGCAGGCCGGGCGAGCTGGACACCGGGCCGGCCAGCACCACCAGGTCCGCGCCCGCGGCCGCGGCCGCCGGGTTGAGCGTGCCCTGGTCAATGCAGCCGTGCCGCCTGGCCTGCCGCAGGGTCGCCGGCCGCCGCGCCAGACCCGCGACCGTGCGGGCAAGTCCGGCCCGCTTCACGGCCAGGCCCAGCGAGCCGCCCATCATGCCCAGACCCGCGATCAGGATTTTTTTAAAGCGGATTTGGCTCATGGCAAGCTCCTGAAGGCAACAGCCATACCGACCTTCATGTCATTCCCCTCCCCTGGATTTTTAGCGGGAGGGGTTAGGGGAGGGGGTATCCATCCGATCCACCGAGCGCTCGCGGACCCCTCACCCGATCCCTCTCCCGCACGCGGCGCGCGGGGAGAGGAATATTCATTCAAAACGCGAACTTATAATTTTTTCCCCAACAGCGCCGCCAGCGGTTTGACGTTCTGCATCACCCCGGCGAACTCCCCGGGCAGCAGGGACTGATCGCCGTCCGAGAGCGCCTCTTCGGGTTTGGGATGAACCTCGATGGCCAGCCCGTCCGCGCCCGCGGCCACGGCCGCCAGGGCCATGCTCTGGACCAGGCTGCGCCGGCCCGTGCCGTGGGACGGGTCCACCACCACGGGCAGGTGCGACAGTTCTTTCACCGCCGGCACGGCCGAGAGGTCGAGCGTGTTGCGCGTATAGGTCTCGAAGGTGCGGATGCCCCGTTCGCACAGCACCACTTGATAATTTCCGCCGGCCAGGATGTACTCGGCGGACATGAGCCACTCCTTGATGGTGGCGGACATGCCGCGCTTGAGCAGGACCGGCTTGCGCACCTCGCCCACGGCCCGCAGGAGGTCGAAATTCTGCATGTTGCGGGCGCCGATCTGCAGCATATCCGCGTAGCTTGCGACCAGCTCCACCTGGTTCACGTTCATGACCTCGGTGACCACGGGCAGGCCGGTCTCCTGGCGGGCGCGGGCCAGGAGCTTGAGCCCTTCTTCCCCCAGGCCCTGGAACACGTAGGGGCTGGTCCGCGGCTTGAAGGCCCCGCCCCGGAGCAGGTGGGCGCCCGCGGCCTTGACGCCGGCCGCGGCCGAGGACAGGAGCTCCCAGTTCTCCACGGAGCACGGCCCCGCGATCACGGCGAAGTGCCCGCCGCCGATCTTGACGCCGGCCACGTCCACGACCGTGGGTTCGGGTCGAAAATCGCGCGACACCAGCTTGAACGGCTGCAGCACCTGCATGACCTGTTCCACGCCGGGGAACGCCTCGAGGGGCACGGTCTGGAGCACGCGCTCGTCGCCGATGGCGCCCACGATGGTCCGCTCCGTGCCGCGCGAGACATGCGGAGTCAGGCCCTTTTCCTTCAGCTTTTCCAAAAGATGGTCCAGCTGTGCTTCCGTGGAATCCTTGCGCAACACAATGATCATGAGAACCTCCGACCCATATCCGGCTCGCCCTCTTGTTTATTACCCCTCTCCCCGGTGTTATCCGTGGGAGAGGGGAGGGTGAGGGGCCCATTCATGTTCACTGGCCTGTACCCCCTCCCCTAACCCCTCCCGCCAAAGATCCAGGGGAGGGGAATAGAAAAATGCGCAGTTATCTACCCGGATGATCGGCCAGTGTTTTTTTTAGCGCCGTCAGCATTTTATCGTTTTCCGCCTCGCGGCCCAAGGTAATTCGCACGAACGGCCCGGGCATGGGCCGCACGATCACCCCGCGCCGCAGCAGCCGCTGGTACAGCGCCTGGCCGTCTCCCCGCGGCACCTTGACGAACACGAAGTTCGCCTGGCTGGGCGCAACCTCGCAGCCCAGGATGGACAGGGCTTTGGCCACGCGCTTGCGCTCGCGTTTGGCCAAAGAGACCACCCGCTTCACGTAGGCCCGGTCGCCGAGCGCGGCCAGGGCCGCGGCCTGGGCCAGCACATTGACGTTGAACGGGTCGCGCACCCGTTCGAGGGCCTGCCCGACGGAGACCGGCGCCACGCCGTAGCCCACGCGCAGGCCGGCCAGGGCGTAGGCCTTGGAGAAGGTGCGCAGGACCACCAGGTTGTTGCGCTCCCGCGCCCAGGACAGGGTATCGGCCTGGTACGCGGAATCCATATACTCGTAGTAGGCCTCGTCCAGCACCACCAGGCACTGTTCGGGGACGCCGTCCACGAAGGTTTTTAAAGCGTCCGGATTCACGGCAGGACCCGTGGGGTTGTTGGGGTTGGAGATGAAAACCAAGCGGGTGGCGGGAGTGACGGCCTTGGCCATGGCGTCCAGATCATAGGCATAATCGCGCAGGGGCACGGTGATGAATTTGGCGTTGGCGAGCAGGGCCACGGTCTCGTAGACCACGAAGGTCTGGCGCGAGGTCAGCACCTCGTCCCCAGGCCGCAGGTAGGCCAGCCCCAGCAGGGACAGCAGTTCGTTGGAGCCGTTGCCCAGCAGCAACGCGTCCGGCTTCACGCCCAGGCGGCGGCTGAGCGCGGCCCGCAGGTTGAAGCAGGCGCCGTCCGGATAGCGGTGGACATCCCGAATGGCCCGGGCCAAGGCCGCTTTCACGGCCGGCGACGGCCCCAGCGGGTTCTCGTTGCTGGCCAGTTTTATCGCCCGGGCGATGCCCAGCTCGCGCTCCACTTCCTCGATCGGCTTGCCCGGCTGGTAGGGCGTGATGCGCTCCACGCCCGGCCGCCACGGAACCGGTTGGCCCATCATTCCTCTCCCCGCGGATAGGATCCCAGCACCTTCAGCTTCATGGTCAGCGGCCTCAGCTGGGTCAGGACCCGTTTGATCTTCGGCTCGGACACGTGGCCGAGACAATCAATGAAGAACATATAGTTCCAGAGCCCCTTGCGCGAAGGGCGGGACTCGATGTTGGTCAGGTTGACCCGGTTGCGGGCGAACGGCAGCAGGATCCGGTGCAGGGCGCCCACGCTGTCCTTGATCGCCAGCATGATCGAAGTCTTGTCGCGGCCGCTCGGGCCGGGCAGCTGGCGTCCCAAGACCAGGAAGCGGGTGATGTTGTCCGGCTGGTCCTCGATGCTCCGCGCGAGCACGTCCAGCCCGTAGAACTTGGCCGCGAGCAGGGAGGCAATGGCCGCGGTCCTGGGCGTGCGGGCCGCCAGCTGGGCGGCTTTGGAGTTCGACGACACTTCCACCAGCTCCACCTCCGGCAGGTTGCCGTCCAGCCAGAAGCGGCATTGGCCGAGCGTCTGCGGGTGGATGTACACCCGGCGGATGTCGGCCAGCCGGCCCCCGCGCGCCAGGAGATTGTGCCGCACGCGCAGGGACACCTCGGCCGCGATGTTCACCTCGCTGTCCACGAACATGTCCAGCGTGTGGTTGACCACGCCCTCGGTCGAGTTCTCGATGGGCACCACGCCGTAATCCGCCCGGCCGCGCTCCACCTCGCGGAACACATCCGCGATGCCGCGCACCGGCTGGTAGCGCACCGAGGAGCCGAACTGCAGCTTGGCCGCCTCATGGGTGAAGGAACCCTCCGGGCCCATGTAGGCGATGGTCTGCACGGCCTGCAGGGCGATCGAGGCGGAAATGATCTCGCGGTAGATGGCCTGGAGCGCCGTCTGGGTCAGCGGGCCGGCCTGGCCCAGGCGCTGGAGGCGGGCGAAGAGCTGGCTTTCGCGCTCCGGCGCGAACACCGGGCTGTTGGTGCGGCGCTTGTGGTCCGCCACCTCCACGGACAATTTGGCCCGCTGGTTGAGCAGGCGGACGATCTGGCTGTCCAGGCGGTCAATCGCGGTCCGAACATGGCTCAGCTTCATGCCGGTTCACTCTCCTTGCAGCCTGGGCAGGAACCGCTCAGGCTGCCGAGCATTCGAGAGTCGAGAGGGGAAAGGAGGATAACGACCAAACGCGGTCACCTTTCGCCTATCGCCTATCGTAAGGTCAAGTTCCGTGGTCACACCGATCCGGAAAACGGAGCGTGGATCTGTTGCAGACGTCGTTCCAGCCGGGCCTGGTCCGCGGCGGACAGGAGCGGCCTCATTTCCTCGGCCTGCAGGCGTTCCCGCAGCAGATTGCGCGCTTCTTCCAGCCGCAGCAGGGCCAGCACCCGGCCGAAAAGCGCGGCGTTCGGCCCGGCGCCGGCCCAGGCGGCGCTGTAATCGGCCATAGGCTGCCTCAAGGCCTCGGCATGAGGCCGGCTGTGGAGGAGCAGCCATTCAACGAGGATGATCGCGCCGGTTCCAATGCCGCTCAGGTAAACCAGCAGGCGGCCTTTCAGGTCAATGGCGTAAAGCGCGCCCCAGAGGCCGGAAACCGCGCCCGCCGCATAAGCCAGGCGCTCTCCCAGGAAACATGCCGCCAGCAGACCGGCGAGCACGCCCACTGCCAGGCGGATTTTCAGGTTGGTCAGGCCCGGCCCGAAGAGATAACGCGCCATTCCCGCCAGCAGGCCGAAGGCCAGGCCCCAGCTGGCGGCGCTTGCGGCGGCCGCGGACTGGGTGGGATGACCCAGCAGGCCGGGCAGCTGCGGCAGGACGCCTAAAGGCACGCCGTGGAATCCCGCGGCCGCAGGGGACAGCACGCCCAGTCCGGCTTCAAAACCCGCGCCCGCGGCCAGTCCCAGAACCGTGAAATCCAAAATGCTCCCGGTCAACCGCAAACGGCTTTTGGGCCAGAACAGGAGTACGGCCACCGTGCCGCCGACCAGCGCCAGCTCCACCAGCGTGCACCCGGCCACGCTCCAAAGATTCTCCTCCCCCACCAGGGCCAGGAGCGGGGTTTCCAGGACCGAGGCGCACGGCACCAGGACCACCAGCCCCCACACCGCGGCCACGCCGATGCTCTGCCAGGACACCGTCCGGTTTTCCGTGCTGGCCAGGGACCAAAACAGGATCAAGAACAAGGGACCCAGCAGGCGGCCGCCCGAGGGCGACACGAGCACGAAGAGCGCCAGCACCCCGAGCTTGAGCCACAGTTTGTGTTCCGGCGAAACCTTGGACCACCGGGTGTTCAGGTTGTTCCGCCACGAAGCGAGACTCATGGCTGGGTCCGGTCCCGCCGGTCCTCGAAGTAGAGTTCCCGCAGCACCTGCTGGAAGAACGGATAAGCCCAGGCCACGGCCATCACCACCAGGAGCAGGAACCAGATGAACCAGTCGCTTTTAACCAGCGCGTGCCAGGCCGTGAACCCCATCCGCGTCTCCCTTTACCCTTTCACTTCTTTACGGTCCGCCGCGGGCGGCGGGACCGTTCAACCGGGGCCGTCGCCGGGGAGGAACTTTTCAGCCGGCTGACTTCCTCGCGGGTCAGATGGCGCCACTGTCCGGGCGCCAGACCAGCCGGGGTCAGGAACCCGAAACGGATCCGCGCCAGGGCCAGCACCGGATGGCCGACCGCGGCGCACATTTTCTTCACCTGGTGCTGGCGCCCCTCGCGGAGGGTCAGCTCCAGCAGGGCGCCTTCGCGCACCCGCTGCCGCACCCGCACGCGGGCCGGCAGGGTCTTCTCGTACCGTCCGTCCCAGCCCGGGATCCTCACGCCCAGCGCCAGCTTGCGCAAGGCTCCACCTTCGGGATACCCGCTGACCTTGGCCACGTACGTCTTGGGGAATCCAAAACGCGGGTGGGTCAACTGCTGCGCCAGGTCGCCGTCATTGGTCAGCAGCAGCACGCCTTCGGTATTCCAGTCCAGGCGCCCTACCGGATAAACCCTGGCCCGCACACCCCGCAGCAGATCGCGCACCGTGGTGCGTCCTTCCGGATCCTCCAGCGTGGAAATGACTCCGGCCGGCTTGTTGAGTAAGATGTAAACCAGCGGCTCCAGCCGCACCAGTTTTCCTTCGGCCTTGACCGCGTCCCGCAACGGGTCTATCCGCACGGACGGATCGGAGGCCGCCGCGCCGTTCACGGTCACCACGCCGCGCCGGATCAGGTCGTCGGCGTCCCGGCGGGAGCAGATCCCGGCTTCGGCCAGGAACTGGTTCAGGCGGCGCGCAGACCGGAGTACGTCCGTCATCTAATTCACCGACGGGTCTTCGGGCGGTTTGCTCTGCAAGAGCGGCTCCAAGGTTTCGGTCAGCTCCGCGTCCTCAAGCTCGCCGGCCTCTTCCTGGTCCTCGGCAAGCGCTGTTTCAAGTTCCTGATCATCCTCGTCCAATGGTTTGGATTCGGTCAGTGTCTCGGCCTGCGTTTCGGCCTGCGTTTCGGCCTGCGTCTCGGCCTGCGTCTCGGCCTGCGTCTCGGCCTGCGTCTCGGCCTGCGTTTCACTGTTTGCGGGGTCGGTCTCCGGACTCGTGTCGGGCTTGACCTTGGCCACCAACTCGCCCTGCGGGTTCAGTTCCCAGTCCTCGCCGGCTTCGTCCTGGGCCAGGATATCCTCCAGGTCCTTGAGCATGGGCATGTCGTTCAGGTCCTTGAGCCCGAAATAGTGGAGAAATTCCTTGGTCGTCCCGTAGAGCATGGGCCTGCCGACCACTTCCTTGCGGCCCACGATGCGGATCAGCTTGCGCTCCAGGAGCAGGTTCAGCACGCTGTCCACGGACACGCCGCGGATGTCCTCGATCTCGGCCTTGGTGATCGGCTGGCGGTAGGCCACGATGGCCAGGGTTTCCAGCGCGGCCCGCGACAGCTTGCTGCCCGCGCGGCTTTTATACAATTTACGGATCCAGGGCGCGTACTGCACCCGCGTCGCGAGCTGGTAGCCCTCGGCGATCTCCACCAGCTGAAAGGCGCGCTGAGCCTGGTCGTACTCCGCCTTGAGTTCATCCAGGGCCGCGAGCAGGGTGCGCCGGTCCACCTCCTCCAGCAAACCCTGGAGCGTGCCCAGGGACAGCGGCTTGTCCGAGACGAACAGCAGGCACTCGATGACGGCTTTCAGTTCCTGCGGTTCCATCACACCGCCTCCTTGCCCGCCGCCGCCAGCCGCGCGGCCGCGGTGAATTCATCCACCCGTTTGATTTTAATCTCGTCAAAGGCGTGTTCCTGGAACACCTCGATGGCTTTCAGCCGGGCCAGCTCCAGGATGGCCAGGAACACGGTGACCATGCCCAGACGGGTGCCCTGCTGGAGCATGAGGGCCGTGAAGTCCAACGTTTCGCTCTCCTCCAGCGCGTCCAGGATCTCGTTGATCTTCTGGCTGGTCTTGATCTCCTCGGGCTGGATCTCGCGGAACGTCTCCGGCGCGGCGTAGGCCGCGACCCGTTTGAAGGCCGCCAGCAAATCGAAAAGGTTGACCTCCTGGAACGGCCCGGTCAGATCCGCCGCGCTGGCCTCGGCCAGTTCCTCCTCCGTGGGCACGCTGACCGGCCGCCAGTAGCGCCGGCGCTGGAGCTGCTCGTTCTGTTCGAGCAATCCCGCGACCTCCCGGAAGCGTTTGTATTCCAGCAGGCGCCGGACCAGGTCCGCGCGCGGGTCGGCCTCCTCCCCGGCCTCCAGGGCCAGCGACTCCTGGGGCAGGAGCATGCGCGATTTGATCTGCATCAGCGTGGAGGCCATGAGAATGAAATCGCCCGCCACCTCCAGATCGAGCACGCGGATCAGCTCCACGTACTCTAAAAATTCCTCCAGGATCTTGGCGATCGGAATGTCATAAATATCTATCTCGTTCTTTTTGATCAGGTACAGGAGCAGGTCGAACGGCCCCTCGAACACGTCCAGGCGCAGGCGGTAGGTCATGGTTTTCTTCTTCCTGTCCTTTTAGAACTGTGGGGCAAGGTTTTAATGTCGTCATACCGGCGAAAGCCGGTATCCAGGGGTGAAGATTGGCAAGTTTTTTCTGGACCCCGGTTCCCCTCCGGGCCGGGGTGACGAAATAAAGTTAACCTAACCCTTGTGCCACAATGACAATAGAAGGGGGTCATTGCGCGCCCGGTGTGCGGGCGAAGCAATCTATTTCCACGACCAGCTGGGATGGCCACGCCGCTTCGCTCCTCGCCATGACATTCAACCATGGGAGGTCAGGTCGCGGATGATCTTCTTGGCGTGTTCGTCCGGTTCGGCACGATGGTCATTTTGGCGCCTCCACCCCATCGCTTTCCTTACAAGATCAATGGTCTCTGCCGCTCGTTCCTTTGCTTGCCGGGCGCCGGCCGTGAAGATCGCTTCCAGCCGGTCCGGCTCGGCGGCGAAGCGGGCGCGGGCTTGCCGGATGGGTTCCAGCGCCTGTTGCAGAGCAGGCAGGAGCTGGCGCTTGCAGTCCACGCAGCCCCGCTGGCCGGCCCGGCACTCCTGCTCCACCCCGGCGGCCGCGCCGGATGCATACAGTTTATACAGCGCCAGGACCACGCAGTTGTCCGGCTGTCCAGGCGTGTCCTTGCGCAGTTTCTGCGGGTCCGTGTACATCTGCAGGACCTTCTTCTCCACCGTGGCCGCGTCGTCGGCCAGGAACACGGCGTTGCCGTAGCTCTTGCTCATCTTCCGGCCGTCAATTCCCGGCACCCGCGGGCTTTCGGTCAGAACGGATTCGGGTTCGGGCAGCACCGGCGCGGACCCCTGCCCGCCGTAGAGGAAGTTAAAGCGCCGCGCGATCTCGCGGGTCATCTCCACGTGCGGCAGCTGGTCCGCGCCGATCGGCACGTGCGTGGCCCGGTAGAGCAGGATGTCCGCGGCCTGCAGCACCGGATAGCCGAGAAATCCGTAGGTATTGAGGTCGCGGTCCGTGACCTCCTGCTGCTGTTCTTTGAAGGTCGGACAGCGCTCGGCCCAGGGCAGGGGCGTGAGCATGGACAGGATCAGGTGCAGTTCCGCGTGCCCGGGCACGTCGGACTGCACGAACAGGGTCGCGCGCTCCGGATCGAGCCCCACGGCCAGCCAGTCCAGCAGCAGTTCGCGGGTGTTCTCCCGGATCGCGGCCGGCGCGGCGTATTCGCTGGTGAGCGCGTGCCAGTCCGCCACCATGAAAAAACACACGGCGCCGCCGGCCTGATAGCGCAGGTAATTTTGCAGTGCCCCGGCCAGATGGCCGAGGTGCAGGCGTCCCGTGGGACGCATGCCGCTGAGAATGACGGGCGGCTTGGCAGTCATCGTTTACCTCTCTCTGTCAGGCGAAAGGGTTGCCCAAGGGAATGAGCAGGATACGGATCACCTGCGTGATGGGAACGAGCAATACGCCCAGCAGACCTGTGAAATACAGGATCATGAAGATCAGGAACGAATACGGCGCCAGCTGCTGGAAGCGCCGCGCCCACACATCCGGCAGCAGCACATTCACGATCTCCGCGCCGTCCAGCGGCGGCAGGGGAAGCAAATTGAAAGCCGCGAGCAAAATGTTGATATACATGGCCGCGTAAGCCACTTCCCGCAGTCCCGGATTCTGCAGCCAGCCGGTATAGCGGGCCAGCCAGGCCAGCAGGATCACGGCCATGGCGGTCAGCAGGTTGGCCGCCGGCCCGGCCAGGGAGATCAGCAGGGTGTCGCGGCGCAGGTGCTGCAGGTTCCGCAAATTGATCGGAACGGGCTTGGCATACCCGAACACCATGCTGCCTTTGGATAAGAGGAGGAGAAACAACGGCAGCATGACCGTGCCCCAGGGGTCTAGATGCCGGAGCGGATTCAAGGACAGCCGTCCAACCATGCGCGCGGTCTGGTCGCCCAAACGGTCAGCCACCCAGCCGTGCGCCACTTCGTGGACCACGATACCCAGCAGCAAGCCCGGGATCACAACCAGAATATGGATGAGCACATCTGCTGACAAGGGCGCCCCGCTCACTGAAGCTCCCCGCGGCCTGCCGCGGGATTTCCGAATCCCCCATCCCGAACCTGACAACAGCCCCTGTTTCATCGCCTGCCGTGTCGTGGGAGTCTGGTGACGGGGTGGAAAAACTATTAAATACAAGCGTTTTCCGCAAGCGGGACCAAGTTTAGCAAAGATGCCCAGGACTGTCAACGGCTATCGTTCAGGCCGGCCGGATAGGATCGTTCGCTAAGCTTGCCGAAGCGAACGGCCCCTCGACAAGCTCGGGGTCCGTTTAGCGTGGAGCTCAGTCGGCCAAATAGCGCAGCAATTGTGAACCTGCCTGGTCAGGCGTGGCCCCGAACGCCATCAGTCCTTCAGGATGGCCGCCCATGACCACCAGGCCGCTGGTCTTGTTGGCCAGCCCCTGCCCCACCCGCAAAAGCTCGCGGGCCAGCTCGGGTGTGCCGTAAGCCGCGTGATCCGCGGTGGTGGGCAGCTTGTGCGCCAGCTTGGTCCAGAGTCCGGGATGGTGGACATGGAAGACGCACTGGCTGGCCGGCAAGGCGAGGTACAAGGCCACGTGGCTCAAGGATTCGGACGAAGCCTGCACCGGGCCTTCGCAGGCGACGAAATTGCGCTCCACTTCAACCGCGGTCACGCGGGTATAGTGCTCGGCGCCCAGGGTCTCGTACTGGCCGGTCTGGGTGCCGGAAATAATGAAGGAATTGGTGCCCGCAATCCGCTGGCTGACGTTGCCAAAGCCGATGTGGTTGGGATAAACACCCACCAGCCCCAGGGCGAACAGTTTGGACCGCCAGCGGTTCAAGTCAGCCGGCGGCCAATCCGGGGCCGGCGGCTTATACACCCACTGGCACCTGAACTTGACGACCCCCTCGGACGCCATTTAAGCTCCCGTCCATTCCGGAAAAAGCCGGCTGATGCCGTCTTCGGTCGCCGGGCAGATCCCGCGCTCGGTCACCAGGCCGGTCACCAACCGGCTGGGCGTCACGTCAAACCCGTAATTCGCCGCCGGGCTGTCCGGCGGCGTGAGCAGAACCCACCGGATCCCTTCCAGGGTCCAGCCCGCGATGTACTTCACCTCTTCCCCGCTGCGTTCCTCGATGGGGATTTCGCGCACCCCATCGCGCACCGCCCAATCGAAGCTCGACGCGGTGAGCGCCACGTAGAAAGGCACCTGATTGTCGCGCGCGGCCAGCGCCTTCAAGTAGGTGCCGATCTTGTTGGCCACGTCGCCGGTCCGGGTGGTCCGGTCGCTGCCGACAATGGCCATGTCCACCAGGCCGTGCTGCATCAGGTGGCCGCCCACGTTGTCCGCAATCACGGTGTGCGGCACGCCGTGCTGGCCCAGCTCCCAGGCCGTGAGCCGCGCGCCTTGGTTCCAGGGCCGGGTTTCATCCACCCAGACGTGAATATCCAGCCCGGCGTCAAAAGCCGCGTACAACGGCGCGGTCGCGGTGCCAAAGTCCACGCACGCCAGCCAGCCGGCGTTGCAGTGCGTCAGAATGTTGACACGCTTACCGCTCTTGGCTTGGCTGATCCGCCGGATGATTCCCAGCCCGTGCTCGCCCAGCCGGCGGCAGGCGGCTTCCTCCTGCTCGGCCAGGGCCAGGGCTCCGGCCCGGCTGGTCTCCACCCAGGCTTGGGGGTTAACCTGCCGCAGACGGTCCAACTGCCGGTCCACAGCCCAGGCCAGGTTGACCGCGGTCGGCCGCGTGGCCTTCAAGCGCCTGCCGGCAGCCTCCAGGTAGTCCCAGCCCCGCCTACCCTCGGCCGCTTCCCGGGCGGCCTGGAACATGCCGAACGCGGCGGTCACGCCGATCAGGATCGCGCCCCGCACGTGCATGTCCCGGATGGCACCCTCATAGGCCTCCAGGCTGTTGAGCTCCTCCACCACCAGCGCGTGCGGCAGCTGGGTCTGGTCCAAACAGCGCACCCGCTCGGGTTCCCCGGGCTCCAGCCAAATGGAACGGAACGCTTGCCCTTTGACCTTCATCTTCGCCGCCTCACGCAGGTACCAGCAGGACGGTTCCCGGCTGGCCATGCAAGATTATTAATTGCTTATCGTTAACCGATTATATATAATGGCTCCACTGGCTTTCAATCTCAATCAAGGAGGAACGTATGGTGAAGAAAGGTCTGAGAGTGTTGGCGGTCCTTTTGCTGATGGGCGCGGGCATGGCCACTGCCGCCCAGGCGGAGATCGGCAACAGCATCACCGTGAATCCCCTCGGGTTCGTGGGCTGGGGGCCTGACATTGAGTACGAAGCGGTCATGGATCCCGGCTCCGCCTTGGCGATCCGCGCCAAGTTCGGCGGCTGGTCCCTGGGCGACTGGTCCAACACCGCCATCGGCGGCGGCCTGTCCTGGCGGTTCTTCCTGAACGACGAGCTCAAAGCTCCCCGCGGCCTGTGGGTCGGCCCGGCTGTTGACCTCCTGAACGTCACCGCCGGGTATCAAGACGAACCGGGCGTTTCCACCCTGTTCACTTCCATCTATGGCCAGTTGGGCTACAAGTGGGTTTTCGGCCAGAAAGTCGGGTTCGTGCTCTCGCCCTATATCAACCTTGGCTATTCCATGGGCTCGATCACGGTCCTGGACAGCACCCTGAGCGCGAACGGCTTCCTGTTCGGCTTGGGCTTGGCCATTGGTATTGCGTTCTAACTGATCCCTGCCATTAAAAAGCCCGGCCGGAAGCAACTCCGGCCGGGCTTTTTATTTCCAGGTCTTCAGTCCAGGGTGCCTGATTTGCGCGCGGCCCCGGCTTGGTTGGCCCGCTGCACGCCCTGCAAAATGTAATCAATCCCGGAAACCGCGGTCACCGCGCCCACGAGGTACGCGAAATACACGGCCAGCCACTCCGGCCCGCCCAGCAGCATGTTCAGCAGGGCGCCGCCCACGCACACCGACTGCAAGAAGGTGGTGACCTTGCCCAGCAACCGGACCTTGATCTGCGTGGAGCTCCAGTTCAAATACAGCAGCAGATACCCCAGGGCGATGATCACGTCGCGCGACACCACCACCACGGTCACCCACACCGGGATGCCGTCCAAGATCGGGAGCAGCACGAAGGCCGAGGCCAGCAGGAGTTTGTCCGCCAGGGGATCGAGGAACTTGCCCAGGGAGGTCACTTTGGTCCGCCGCGCCACGAAGCCGTCCAGCAGGTCGGTGAGCACGGCCGAGACGAAAAAAGCCAGCGCCCACCCGATCTCGCGGTAGATGAGCGAGGACACGAAGAACGGGATCAACACGATCCGCAGCACGGTGAGCCAGTTGGCCAGGGTCATATCCAGGGGGTCTCCACCAGTGTTTGTCCGCCGCGAAAGCGGTTTTTCCAGGCGGCCAGGATAGGCCGGCGGATCTCGGGATAGAACGCGAGGCGCATGAGGTCCTGCCGCCGCACCCAGGCGGCGCCTTGCAGTCTGCGGTCCGCGTTCACTTTGAGGCGGCCGCCCTGGAGGCGCACGTGAAAAGTCAAATTGAGGATATGCCGCCGGCCAGCCGGTTCCAGCGACTCATTCACGCATAACAGCCTGCCCACGGACACCCGCAGAGAAAGTTCCTCCGCGAATTCGCGGGCCAGCCCTTCGGCGCAGCGCTCGCCCCACTCCAGGCCGCCGCCGGGAAGCAGGTAATACTCCCGGCCGTCCCGCCGGTGGCGGACCAGGAGGATACGGTCCCCGCTCACCGCCACGCCCGCCACCCGGATGCGGGGCAGGCGCTTCACAGCAGTTTCCCCTGTTCGCTGACCGGCAGCGGCCGGCCGAGGTGAACGCAAGCCTGGGGCGTGATTTTCCTCCCCGAAGAGGTCCGCTGCAGGAACCCGATCTGGATCAGAAAAGGTTCATAGACATCTTCCAGGGTGCCGGTCTCCTCGCCCAGGGCCACGGCCAGCGTTTCAATCCCCACCGGGCCCCCTCCAAAATGGTCAAGGATGGTTGTCAACAGGCGCCGGTCCATTTGGTCCAGGCCGCGGTCGTCAATCTCCATGAAATCCAAGGCCTTGCCCACCAGGCCCGCGTCCGCGGCCGGGGCGTTCTGGACCAGGGCGAAATCCCGTACCCGCTTGAGCAGGCGGTTGGCGATGCGGGGCGTGCCCCGGGAACGCCGCGCGATTTCCAGACCGCCGTCCCCGGTCAGCTGAAAAGCGAACAACTTCGCGGAACGCAGCACGATTGACTGCAGCTCCTCCGCCTGGTAAAAGTCCAGGCGGTGGGTGACGCCGAAACGGTCGCGCAGCGGGCTGGTGATCAGTCCGGCGCGGGTCGTGGCGCCGATCAAGGTAAACCGGGGCAAATCCAGGCGGATGGAACGCGCGCCGGGGCCCTTGCCGATGATAATGTCCAGGGCGAAATCCTCCAGCGCGGGGTACAGGATCTCCTCGACGGCGCGGTTCAACCGGTGGATCTCGTCAATGAAGAGGATGTCATTGGGCTGCAAATTGGTCAGGATCGCGGCCAGGTCCCCTGGCCGCTCGATGGCCGGACCGGAAGTTACTTTGATATGCACGCCCATCTCCCTGGCCATGATCATGGCCAGGGTGGTTTTGCCAAGACCCGGAGGCCCGAGAAACAGGACATGGTCCAGGGGCTCCTGGCGCTGTTGGGCGGCCTGGATGAAGATTTTCAGCGCCGCGACAACCTTGCCCTGACCCACGAACTGGGCCAGGTTTTCAGGCCGCAGCGACCATTCCCCCTGGCGTTCAGCTTCGGCCAGCTGGGAGGCCAGTACGCGGTTTTCGCCGGTCTCGCCGGATGAAGGTGCTTTCACGCTTGCTCTCCTGTTGCTGCGCGCATTCGCTTTGACCTTTTTTCAGACCGGTCAGACTCGTCGGACCTGTCCGACCGGTCGGAGATCCTAAAAAACCTTATAAAAACCTCAATGCTCTCCGCACCCACTCCGCCAGCCGCGCTTCAGTGCTGGCGCCGGCGGGCAGGGCTTCGGAAGCCACTTTTTGCAGCGCCTGGCGGGCCTGCGTGCGCGAATACCCCAGGGAAGCCAGGGCTTCCAGCGCTTCGGCCAGGGTCTCCTGTTCGGCCGCCGGCAAGGGGGGCAGACTATGGGCCGCGGTTTTGAGTTTGTCTTTCAATTCCAGAAGCAGACGCTCGGAAGTTTTTCGCCCGATCCCGGGGATGCGCGACAGAGTTGCCGCATCCTGGCGCGCGACCACTTCTTCGAGCTGGGCCAGGGTTAAAGCCGAAAGCACGGCCAGCGCGGATTTCGGGCCCACCGCCGTCACGCCCAGCAGAAGTTTGAACAGGCCGCGGTCCTCCGGAGCCAGAAAGCCGAAAAGCTGAACGCCGTCCTCGCGCTGCAAGTGCCAAGTATATAACGTCACCGGCTCTCCAGGGGCGGGCAGCCTCCCGATTTGGGAGAGCGGCATTTGCACCTCATACCCCACGCCGTTCACGTCAACCAGACAGCCATGGTCCGCGACGGATTCAAGTATCCCCTTCACAAAAGCGATCATTGCGCCTCACCCGGGCCCTTATCATCTGGTCACTTCGGCACACGCCGTGACCGCGGTCATAAAAGGCCGGTCGTTGAGCCTGTCGAAACGGCCATCGCCCTATCTCCACTCCGCATCATATGCGCTGCGGGCGGTTTTGCAAATGTTTTTTCAGGACGCGGGACTGTACATGGCAAAGCGCCGTGGCCAGCGCGTCAGCCGCATCGTCCAATCTCGGCGCCTGTTCCAGTTTGAGCAGGAGCCTTACCATTTTTTGCACCTGGTCCTTGGGCGCCGCCCCGTAGCCTGTAACCGCCAGCTTGATCTCGGTCGGCTTATATTCAAAGATCTCCAGGCCGGCCTGAGCGCAGGTGACCAGGGCCACGCCCCGGGCTTGGCCGACATCAATGCCGGTTTTAACGTTTTTCGCGAAATAAAGCTGTTCGATCGCCGCTTCCTGGGGACAGTGCTCCTGAACCAGACCGCGAATGGCATTCTGAATCTGGAGCAGACGCGCCGGGAAAGAAACGCGCGCGGGCGTTTCGATCACCCCGCAACCCGCAAACCTGATTTGGGGTCCCTCGGCCTGAATCACTCCCCAGCCGCAGCGCCCATAACCAGGATCCAGCCCCAGCACGCGCAGTCCCTGGATCACCAATCCTTATCTTCCTTTCCCCAGGCTTGGTTAAACTTATCCTTGCCCTCCTGCTCCTGGCGCTGCTGCTTTTGCCGCTGCTGGTCGCGGTCCTGCTGTTCCGCGTTATCCAGTTTGTCCTGCATCTCCGGAGGCAACGGAGGCGGAGGCTGCTGCTGAGGCGGAGGCTGGTCCTGTGGTTGTTGCTGAGGCGGCGGCTGGTCCTGCGGTTGTTGCTGGGGCGGAGGTTGCTGTTGTTGTTGTTGCTGCTGCTGCTGCTGTTGTTGCTGCTGTTGCTGTTGTTGTTGCTGCTGTTGTTGTTGCTGCTGTTGCTGTTGTTGTTGCTGCTGTTGTTGTTGCTGCTGTTGCT
>CAZVUO010000003.1:388860-437933 GCA_964630235.1 uncultured bacterium
GTTGCTGTTGTTGTTGTTGCTGTTGTTGTTGCTGTTGTTGTTGTTGCTGTTGTTGTTGCTGTTGCTGCTGGTTCGAACTACTACCGCCGCCGCCACCACCGCCACCACCGCCACCGCCGCCCGAAGAATCATCATCTTGCTGTTTCTTGCGGGCGATTTCCAGATTGTGTTCAACATCCGTATCAGCCGGAGCCAGTTTTTTCGCATTTTCATAAGCGGTTACAGCTTGTTTGTAGCGCTGCAAACGCATCAGGGCGTTTCCCATGTTGTAGTGCGCTTCATACATGGTCGGATCCGCGTTCGCGGCGCGGTCATAGTACTGAATGGCTTTCTCATAGTCATAATCCCTCATCGCCTTGTTGCCCAGGGAAAAATGCCTCTGCGCGCATCCGGTCATTGCCAGCAGAACCGCCAGCGCCAGGCTCAGGACCACCCGTTCACCCGGCCGCATGGTTCCCCGCCTTCGGCCGGCGCCAGGCTGTGCGCATCGCCAGCAGTACTTCAAACAGCAGAAGCGCCAGCCCGGCCGCGGCCGGCCAGCCGTAGTATTCTTGATAAACCGCGGTCTTCTTTTTTTCCGTATGTTCGGTCTTGGTCAGCCGGCTGATCTCGGCGTAGGCATTCTGCAGGGCTTCGCTCGTATCCGCGGCATAGTACTTGCCGCCCGTCTCCTGCGCAATGCGCTCCAGAAGCTGTGTGTCCAGTTTGGTGACCACGGGTTCGCCCAGATACGTTTTAAATTTGGGGTTGCCTTTTTCATCCGCGCCGTCCGGGATTTTCGCGCCCTCCGGAGTGCCCAGCCCGACGGCGTAGACCCGTGTTCCCGCCTCCCGGATCTTGGTTAGGACCTCGACTGGAGGCCTGCCCTTGGTATTCTCCCCGTCCGTCAGCAGGATCATGACCGCGCTTTTCCTGGCCTCGGCCTCGATCTTTTCCAGGGCGAATTGCAGGGCCTCGCCGATCGCGGTCCCGTCCACGGGTAAAAAATCCGTCCCCACGATGTCAATCATCATTTTCGCGGTGCGGTAATCCAGGGTCATGGGCGATTGCAGGGAAACCGAGCCGGCGAAAACCACCAAGCCGATGCGGTCGGTTTCCATGCGGTCAATGAATGACTTGAGCGCGGATTTGGCGGCCTGCAGGCGGGTGGGAGCGATATCCGTGGCCTTCATGGAAGAGGACAGATCCAGCAAGAGCATGATATCCAGGCCTTTTTGCGTTTTTTCCTGCTCCACCCAGGTCGGATTTCCTCCAGGCCGCGCCATGGCCAGGATCAGCAGCCCCAGCGCGGCTACCGCCAGCAGGAGCCGCAGGCCGCCGTGGCGGCCGGAGGCCGCCAGGGTGGGATTCAGCAATTTAAACAGGCCCAGGTCGCTGAAACGGGCGAAGGCCTGGCGCCGGCGGCTGGCTTCCCACCACCTCAGCCAGGCGTAAACCGGCAGGCCGGCGAGCAGCCACAGCCACTGCGGATCAATGAAGGTTATGCCCCAGGCGCTCATACGAAAGTCCTCAGCCACGTGGCGGAGAGGAAGGCCTCCAAAAAGAGCAGGGCGACCGCCGCCAGCAGGAACCAGCTGGAAAGCTCGCGGTAGTGTGGATCGCGCCGCTTTTTCTCGTCTTTGATGAGTTTGTCAATCTGGGCGTAGATCGCATCCAGGGTTTTCTCGTCCGTGGCCCTGAAATACTGGCCTCCGGTCTTGGAAGCCACTCCGCTGAGCACCTCGTCGTTGGGTTCGTCCCAGCGCATGGGCTTGCCGTCCACGACAAAGGGGCTCTTGGTGCCAAACTGGTCAACCGTGTAAACCGGAGCGCCCCCTTTCGCGCCGATGCCGACGGTGAAGACGCGGATCTTCTTGGCTTCCGCGACCTCGGCCGCTTTCAGGGGGTCCTCGCCCCGGTTGTTGGTGCCGTCGGTGGCCAGAATGACAATGTTGGTTTGGCCGTCGAATTCGGAGAGGCGGTTGACGGCGGTCAGCAGCCCGTCGCCGATGGCGGTGCCGTCCGCGTCCACCGTGTTCAGGTCTATGGCTTCAATGGCGTTCTGTAAAACAGTGTGGTCCAGGGTGAGGGGCGACTGGGTAAAGCTCTTGGCGCCGAACACCACCAGCCCCACCTGGTCGTTCTTCGTTCTGGTCACGAAGTCGGACAGCACTTTTTTCTCGGCCGTGATCCGGTCCGGCTTCAGGTCTTCGGCCACCATGGACCCCGAAAGGTCCACCACCAGCATGATATTGATGCCCTTGAGTTTGACTTCTTCCTCGCCCATCAACGCCTGGGGCCGCAGCACGGCCAAAGCCAGGATCACCAGGGCCAGTCCGCGCAGCAACAGGGGCAGGTGGCGCAACCGGACGGTCAAGGAGGGGCGGTACGACAGAAAAGCCTTCACCTGGCTGAAAAAAACGCCTTTGCTCCTGAGCCGGTCGCGAAAGGCCAGAAACAGCACGACCAGGACCGGCAAGGCTATCCAGCCCCAATACCAGTTGGACCACTTCACCATTTTCTCTTCTGGCGCTTGCGGAAGAAGCCTACAATCGCGTCCACGTAGGATTCGCCGGTATCCAGGTCCACCGCATCCACGCGGCAGCGCTGAAAAACAGCGGCGATTTTCTCCTTCTGCTCCTGGGCCAGCTCCTTGAAGCGGCGGCGGGCTTTTTTCCCGCCCGTGTCAAACACCACCCGCTTGCCGGTCTCGGGGTCCTCGAACTCCACGATCCCGAGGTTTGGAATTTCCCGCTCGCGCCGGTCGGTCATCACCAGCGCGTTGACGTCGTGCCGGAAATTGGCGCGGCGCAGATTTTCCTCGAAATCAATTTCACTCATGAAATCGGACACCAAAAAAACCGTGCACTTCTTTTTGACGATGTGGGTCAGGAAATCCAGCGCGCAGTTCAGGTCGGTTTCGAGGGATTTCGGCTGGAACGCGATCATGTCGCGGATGACCCGCATGATATGGGCGCGCCCCTTCTTGGCCGGTATGAAATGCTCGATCTTGTCGGTGAACATCACCAGCCCCACGCGGTCGCTGTTCTTGACCGCCGAAAAGGCCATGGACGCGCAGAACTCCACCGCCATCTGCCGCTTGATGCGGTTGACCGTGCCGAAATCCGTGGAGCCGGAGGCGTCCACCAGGAGCAGTACGGTCATCTCGCGCTCTTCCTCAAACTGCTTGACATGCGGGGTGTTGGTGCGGGCGGTGACGTTCCAGTCTATATTGCGGACATCGTCCCCTTCGACGTATTCGCGCACGTCGGTGAACTCCATGCCCTGGCCCTTGAAACTGGACCGGTAAGCGCCCTGCAGCGTGGTTTCAACCAGGATGCGGTTGACGATCTCGATCTTGCGGACCTGTTTCAGTACATCCCGGATATCCAATTGCATGGAGTCCCCCGGGCGAAGCCCGGGGCTCCTCCTTTCTTCTTGCCAAATCCGCTATGCGGTTGGCGACCGAAGGTCGTCCCCTATCCATCCGGTCGGGGCGACCGAAGGAAGTCCCTCAGCGCCGCAGGCGCCTATCTATCCATCCGGTCGGGGCGACATCCCCGAAGCGGGCATTTAAACTCTTGATCTCGGCAAACCTGTCATCTATCCCGCGAAGGGGATGGGAGGTCAGGGCACCTTAACGGTTTTGAGAATCTCGTCAATAATGTTCTCCGACCGGATTTCCTCGGCTTCGGCCTCGTAGCTGACCGAAATGCGGTGGCGCAGGACATCGTGGGCCACGGCCTTGATGTCGTCCGGGGTGACGTAGCCCCGCCCTTCCATGAATGCGTTTCCCTTGGCGCCGATGGTCAGGTAGAGCGAGGCCCGCGGCCCGGCGCCGTACTGGATGAGATTCTTGATTTTCAGCCCGAACCGTTCCGGATAGCGGGTGGCGAAGATAATATCCACCACGTAGCGCTTGATCTTGTCATCAATGTAGATGTTGTTGATTGACTCGCGGGTGGCGACGATGTCCGCCGGGGTGCAGACCGCCTGTGCCTGGGGCGCCAGGCCTTTGGTGAACCGGTTGATGATTTCCAGCTCGTCCTCCGGGGTGGGATAGCCGATCACGACCTTGAACATGAAACGGTCCACCTGGGCGTCCGGCAGGTTGTAGGTCCCTTCGGATTCGATCGGGTTCTGCGTCGCCAGCACCAGGAACGGCTTCTCGAGCTTGAAGGTCTGGCCGCCGATGGTGACCTGCTTTTCCTGCATGGCTTCCAGAAGCGCGGATTGCACCTTGGCCGCGGCGCGGTTGATCTCGTCGGCCAGGACGATATTGGCGAAGATCGGCCCTTTCTTAATGGTGAACTCGGCGGTTTTGGCGTTGTAGATATTCGTGCCGATAATGTCCGACGGCAGCAAGTCGGGCGTGAACTGGATGCGGGAAAACCTGGCCTGAATGCAGGTGGACAGGGTCATGACCGCGAGCGTCTTGGCCAGGCCCGGCACCCCTTCCAGCAGAATGTGCCCTTGCGTAAGCAATCCCATCAGCAAGCCCCGGATCATCAGGGGCTGGCCCACGATCACCTTCTGGGTTTCCGCGATAATGCGTTCCAGCGCGGCGCTCATCTGCTTGCCTTTTTGATCCAGCTCATGGACTTCCGGCATGGTCACTGCTCCTTTCGTTCGGGCGGATAGAGGCGGCGGTTACTCTTCTTCCGCCTGTTTGGGCTTCTGTTTCACCGGTTTCACGCGCACGCGGCGGCCGGTTTCGATGAAATCTTTCACGGTTTGATGCAAGCGGATCAGGTGCTCCTCGTCGGGCACGTACCCGGCAAACTTCGCCTTGTCCGCCAGGGCGAAAAACTCCTTCAGGCTGTCCGCGGCCTGGGCGGGGATCGGCTGCTCCTTCAGCGCCGAAAGCAGGGAAGGCGTGTCCAGCACATGGGCGTCCAGATGAAATTTATTCTGGAGGTAATCCAGCAGGGCGCGGGTCAGCACGGCGAAATAGGCGCCCAGATCCCCCTGGTCGGCGTGGTCAATGGCTTGCTGGAGCGTTGTCAGCGCCTGGTCTTCAGCCGCGATCTTGGGGCCGCCGGGCCTGCGCCGCAGCAATCCCAGCAACGCGATGCCGGCCACGGCTGCGACGGCCAGCGCCGCCAGCAGCATCCAGGGCGCCGTCCGTCCCGCGGCGGTCGTGGTGGTGGCCGCCGCGGCCAGCTGCTGCCGGGCCTGCGGGCCTTCCTCCCCGGAAGCTTCCACCGTCACGAACGCCACGTCGGTCTTTCCGTTCCTGAGCAGATTGGAAGTGGGGTCCTGATAGGTGATGATGGCCGACGCGATGGACAGCCGGCCGGTTTCCGCGGGCTCCAGCAGCCAGATTTTCCGGAGAACGCGGTAGCGATCCGCGCCCTGGCCGGTTTCAATAATTTTTTCGTTTTCGGCGAGAATGTTAAACTGAGCGAAAGAAGGCGGAGAAATGGAAGGCACCATCGTGTCGGCGCCGAATTGGATCTCAATCAAGTACTGGATTTTTTCCGACTGCTTGATTTTATCCTTCTCAAGGAAGGCTTTAAATGTCACTTCATCCAACGCCCAGGCGCTCAGCGCCTGCCAACCTGCCGGCAAGGTAGCCGCCAAGGCGAAGAAGAGAAAATATCTCCGCATGAAACCTCCGAAAAGTGCTTGATTTTATTATCTTTTATCAGAGCCCCCCGCAAAAGTCAAGGGTTAAAAGCCCGGGTCTTTTTTGCCTGCCGCGTTTGGATGTTTGCCCACGCAAACAGTCCGCGCAGGCGTTTCAGGGGTGCTTCCGGCATGACCGGAGAGAGCATGCCGGAACGCACACCCGGACACCAAAGAACTCGTTTAGTGCTTTTTCTGATATTTCAATTATGCTATGATAAACAAGTTCAACTCATCAATACAGGTGACAACGACCCCATGATCTCTTCCCAGTCCGATTCACCGCAGAATCCCGGCAACCGTTTGCTCCTCTTCGCCGGCCCGGCCGCAGGCCTGATCTGGCTGTTCCTCCTTTTGCTGGAATTAGCCTCCGGCACGCTCACCTGGCTGTATGCCGGGTTCAGCCTGGCGACGGCGGCCGCCCTTTCTCTCCTGCTGGTCTTTCTCTGGCGGCGTTTCCAGCCCGCCTCCGGGGCTTCCCCATCGGACGCGTCCGCGCGCTTCCTGGAACGGTGGATCTCCGGCGCCGATCCCGGCGACCTTCCCGGTGATCCCGGCGACCCGCTGGTCCCCCTGCTCCAGCGTTTGCGGCAGCAGTGGCTGGGTCTGAAAGAAGAAGTGGCCCGGGCGCAGAGCGGCGGAACCAGGCTGCAGCAATACCGGGACGAAGTCACCGAGGCGTTCGACATGGTCTCGCAGCTGGTCAATTCCATCGAGCAGATCACCACGGCCGCGGCTCATCAGAGCGAAAGCATCTCGGAAATTTCAACCCTCTCGGACGAGATCCACAGCTCGTTCAACCACATCGGGGACTACATCCACCGTGCGGTGGTCAACAACAACAACGCTCTGGAAACAACCACGGCCAACAGCCAGGCCGCGGGCCGGGCGGTTGATCTGATGCTGAACATCCGTTCCACGCTGAATTCCTACGTCCATCTGATCGAGGGCATGGGCCAGTCCAGCCAGGAGATCGGGAAATTCATTGAGATCATCAAAGGCATCGCCTCGCAGACCAACCTGCTGGCCTTGAACGCCGCCATCGAGGCGGCGCGCGCGGGCGAACACGGCCGCGGCTTTGCCGTGGTCGCCGACGAGGTCCGCAAGCTGGCTGAACAAAGCTCCAATTCCGCCAAGGACGTCACCGTCATCATTCGCACCGTCACCCAGCAAACCCAGAAGGCCCTCGAGATCTCCGCGGGTAACGAAGAGACCGTCTCCCAGGTGCAAACCGTGGCCGACGCGTCGCGCAACGCCCTGGACTCCCTGAATCATATCATGCGCGGCTTCGCCGATCAATTTCACGAGATCAGCAACCTGATCCAGACCCAGATGGGAAGCCTGGATACCATCAAGCTCCGCATGCAGGACATCAATTCCATCACCGAAGAATTTTCCGCCACCACCCAAGAGCTCAACGCGGCCAGCGAAGAATTGAAGAAACGGCTGACGCATCTCACCAAATTGTTCGCCGAGGCCTGAGGGCCCGTCACGCGCATAAAAAAAGGACGGGGCATTCGCCCCGTCCTTTTTTTGAACAACGTCCCTCCAACTGAAGACTCAATCCATCAAATACAGCTCCGAAGCCCAAAAAGAGGCGGTAATGCCGATCAACCCGCCTCTATTCTGCAGGTATTTCGCCGTTTGCAGCAGCTCCGATTTACTAAACAGCGACTTTTGTGACAATCCCAGCCCCTGCAAGGCCTGGTCAACCAATTCCGTAGCCTTTTCCTGGCCCAAAGACTCTGCGAATCGGCGGATGATGTCATCCCTGGACATGAATCTCATGGTAGGCCTTCCCTCTCCCTGTTGAGATGGCCCTAGGCGGGCAGGAGCATGACCACGGTGGTGGTGTTATGAAATCCGCTGAATTGCCCTGTTTGGCGGCAGATTTCACCGTACGTCTCAAACCCCGCCAGCGGGATCTTCCCCACTACCCGCTGAACGGCTTTCACGCCCTTGTGGAACTCCTCTCCGAGGATGATGCCCCGGCATACGCAGTCGAAAACCAGCGCGCCCGCGAGTTTGCGTTTGCCGACCTGTTCCATGGCGTACTTGGCCGCCTGTTCGGCGGAAGCGATCTGGTCTTCCTTGGGGCTCTTCATGATGCGGAACTTGGCGCCATCGGGAATGGTGCAGGCGAAATTGAGCGAACCATCGGGGTTCTTCGACAATGGCACGCGCACTTTGTATTCCGTGCCCGTGGTGAGGCCCATCTCGTACCGCAGCAGGAATTGCCCGACCTCCGACGCTTCTTGCAGGCAATTCACGTCAATGCCCAGGTTTTTGGCTTCGGCGGCCATTTCCCGCTTCCACACCTCCCAGGCAGGCTGGTTGTCCACCTCGTACAGCACGTTCTCTTGGGCCTTGGTGACCATCAGGGTGGGGCTCACCGGCGCATGGCCGTGCTTGACGCCAAAAGCGAGCGGCTGTTTGGAATCAATGACGCAGATCGCCACGGAATTGGACGTGATCTTGTCATTGCAGAAAACGAAGGTCTGCTTGAAAGCCAGGTCATCCCCCGCCGTGCCGCCCGCGAAACTGACCGGGGCGCCCAGAACGGTCATGGCCGAAACCACGGCTTCTTCTCCGCGGCCCGCCAGGCCGTCGGCCAGCAGGATCGCGGAGCGGTAAGGGAAGCGCGGCGGCCGCTTGGGCAGCAATTTGACCGCCTTTTTCACGGTTTTTTCAGCGTCCTCATGCAGACCTGTGGCCATGGACACGTGGAAGGCATAATTGGGCGAAGCGGACATCAGTGTCAGCGCCACGGACTCTTTCGCCACCTGTTTTTCGGTGAATTCTCCGGCCGTGGTGCAGCCGATCAAAGGCGTCTTGCCCAAAACTTTGCGGATCGCCTTGAGCAGGGCTTTATGATCATAATGACTCGAAGCCAGGAGCAAGGCAAATGCCAGGCGTTTGCCCTTGAGGCCGGACTTGGCCTCTCTGGCCAGGCGGGTTCCCAGTTCTGCGGAGTCCTTGCCCTTGCCGATCGCGGTCACCATTTTCAGCGGCATTCTGATCACCCCTCTTTTGATAAAAATAACTTGATTGATTATTATTTCACATTTCACGGCCTAATAAAAGCGCTTTTGCGTTTTTCCGCCTCTTACCAATCCACCTCGTCCGGCAGCACCCGGGGTTGTGACAAAGAGGAACCGGGCCGGAACGGATAGCCCGCCCGGGTCTGCTCTCTGAGCGTCTGCAGCAACTCCTCGGGCGTCTGGGTGAAAATATCGCCGGTTATTTTCAGAGTGCGCCCTGACCGCGCCGGCCATGGCTTGAAAAAGTTGACCTGCCGCTCCCGTTGCCGGGCTTGGGCCAAAATTCTGTCCGCCTCGTCTTCGTTCAAGGCCTGGTCGGGATGGAGCCGGGTCACCCGTGGGGGATCCGGCCGCCGGGGCGCCGGAGGCTTCGGTCCGGCCGGCGGCGGCGTCAGGTCCCGCGTACGCTTCTGGTTTTGGTCCAAACGTCGCCGGGCAAGCTCCAGATTGAACCAGGCATCCTCGTCGTCCGGATCACGTTCCAGCGCCTGCTCGAAATACCCCACCGCTGCGGCAAACGCTCCGCGCTGGTAAGCGGCATTGCCCGCATTATAGTAGGACTCTTGAGCCAGCCAGGGGATATCAAAACACCGGGCGTACAGCTGTTCAGCCCGAACGTGTTCGCCCCGCAGATAAGACGCATTCCCCTCCTGAAAATAGTTGCCGGCGGGAATCGGAAGCATGTTCAGGAACCATCCCCAAATCCAGAGCCACCACAGCGCCGCGTTCATGGCGCGTTCCCGGCCCGGCGCTCCGCGCACACGGGAGGCAGATAGGCGGTTCTCCATTCCCACAGCAGGAGACCCAAGGCCAGCGCCACCAGCCACGGAAAAAACTCGTAATACCTCCACACTTTCGCGGTTTGCAGTTGGTCGCGCCACTGCTGCCTGAGGGCGTTCCGGACCAGCGGCAGGGTTTTTACCTCCGATTCCCAGACCGCATATCGTCCGCCGTTGACCGCGGCCGCGCGGCGCAAGCCCAGCGGCGCCAGACGCGAGGTAACCGGCCGGCCCTGATGCATCCGGACCTGCGGCCGCCCCCAAAAATCGCTCCCCAGGGGGATTGGTCCGCCCTCCTCGGTGCCAAATCCCAGCACGAGCAGCCGGATGCCAGCTCCGGCCATCCGCCGGCTTTGCGCCGTTAAATCTCCCGCCTGGGTGGCTTCCCCATCGGTGAGCAGAATAACCGTTTTGGCCTTCCCCGGACGGCTGGACAGCAGCTTTTCGGCCAGGACCAGGCCGGCCACGGGATCGGAGCCTGGCGCGAGCGGCAGGGACGTATCGGTCTCGGCCAGCATCCGCCGCAGCGCCGCGTGATCCAGCGTGGCCGGACAGAGGGTCCGGGCTTCTTTGGCAAAAGCAATCAGCCCGATCCGGTCCAGCGGATGGGCGCGTATCATTCCTTCGGCGGCGCTTTTCGCCGCTGCCAGGCGGCTGGGCGGAACGTCCTGAACCCGCATGCTCAGGGACGCGTCGAGAACCAGGTAAAGCGTGCGCAAGCGTTCCGGCTGCTCGACTTCCAGAGGAGCGCCCTGGGGCCGGGCCAAAGCCAATACGATCGCTACCCAGGCCAGCGACCACAAGCTCATCCGTCCCCAGCGGCGCGGCTTGACCGGTCCAGCCAGCAGGACGGGATGCAGCGCGGGTGCGGCGAATTCAGCCAGGGTCCGCCGCTGCCGCCGCCGGCGCCACCACTCCAGCGACCAGACCAGGGGCAATGCGGTTAAGCCCCATAACCACTGTGGATTCATCCACTGCATGCGTCAGCGCTCCCGTCTCATGGCCGGATCAGCCCCGCCATACGCTGAAACGCATGAGGCGCAGGAGGGCCTCGGAAAACAGCAGCAATCCGGCGGCCAGTAAAAATCCAGCGTACCGCTCCTCCACTTGGCGGTTCCGCTTTATGGAGACTTTGTTCTTCTCCAGCCGGTCGATCTCATTCAACACCCGCGCGAGTTCCTGCTGGTCGCCGGCCCGAAAGTACTTCCCCCCCCCGGCCGCCGCCATCTCCCGCAGCAGCGGCTCGTCCAGCTGATCCCAGTACTGCCGGCGCCCGTAAATATCGCGCAGGGGACGGCCGTCAGGTTCAAACCGGGGCACGAGCCGCCGGCTGCCAATGCCGATCGTGTACAGGCGGATGCCTTTCTGGGCCGCGGCCTTGGCGGCGAGGAGTGGATGGAATCCCTGGTTGTTGGCCCCGTCCGTCGCCAGAATGATGATCCGCCCGCCGGACCGCGGGGAGCCGCCCGGAGAGGCGGAAAGCAGGCGGTTAGCGGAGGCCAAAACCGCTTCGCCGATCGCGGTCCCCTCGACCGGCGTCGTGGCGGTGTCCACCTCCCGCAGACTCTGCTGGACGACTTCGTGGTCCACGGAGAGCGGCGCCGCGAGCAGCGCGGTGCCGGAGAACACCACCAGCCCCAGGCGGTCCAGCGGTCTGCGTCTTAAAAAATCCGAGAGGTTTTTTTTGGCGACCGCCAGCCGGTTGGGCGCCAGATCGGAAGCCCGCATGCTCTCCGAAAGATCCAGCGCCAACATCACATCCAGCGCTTCGGTTTCTTTTTCAGCGCTGCGCTGTTCGGTTTGCGGGCGGGCCAGGCAGAGGATGAGGGCAACACACGCCAGGAAACGGAAAAGATCGGGAAGGCGCCGCCACCACTGGTGGGATTCGCGGGCCAGGCGCGCGGCCCAGCGCGTACCCGTGTGCCTCAATCCGGCAGGCATCTGCCGGCGGGGACGCCGCAGGCAAAGCAACACCAGGGGCAGGAGGAGCAGGAGCGTAAAGCCCAGGGGCTGGGCCCAAAGCCAATCGGCGCTCATCGTCAGAAGCGGCGTCAAGCTCAGGAAATCGGGGCGGCCGGATCCGTCGGTTGGTCTTCCGGAGCCTCCGGAACGACCGCGGGAGGTTCCAGCTTGTCCTTCTCCTCGATCAATTCCTTGGCCCGCGGCGCCACGGTCTCCACGGTTTTCGTTTCCGGCAGGATATTCGCGAATTTGACCTGGTCGCACTCCATGAAATACCGCCGGTATTTCTCCAGGAACTGAGGCTTGAAGCCCATCTGTTCCATGGCATAGAGCATTTCCCGGGTCGTCGCTTCTTCGGCTTTGAAGGCGAAGGTTTCGGCCATGAACCGGCGCAGGATCGAGGACAGCGCGGTATAAAACTCATTGATCCGCCCTTCGGATTTCAGCGCCAAGGCGGCTTCCAGCGCCTCATAGGCGCGTTCTTCCGGCGTCCGCGGATCAACCGGTTCAACCGGAGCCGGAGGCTCTATCCGGGGACGGTTGCGCAGGTAATACATCAGCGAGAACATGACCACCAGGAGGCCGCCGCCCAAAGCAAACGGCGACCATTGCGCCGGAGACAGCTTGGCTTTTTTCTTGATGGGCCTCAGCACGTCAATTTCAGGCGTGGGCGTCGGCAAGGCGGCTGCTCCCGTCGCCTCGTTTACCTTCAGCACGACCGGGTTGGTTTTCACGGTGACCCGCTGGTTGCTGGCGGGATCGATCATTTCAACCGAAGCGGGGGGGATGGTGATTTCTCCGGTATGGTTGGCGAGCAGGTGGACTTCCTTGAAATGGACCACGTGCGTGCGGCCGTTAAGAATATTGACCGCCGAACGGGTATAGGTGTCGCGGACTTGAAAAAACGCCCCCAGCTCAGGGAGCGTCACGTCCGGAGAAAATTGCTTCTCCCCGGCGGTCATGACTTCCACGGTGTAAACGAGCGTGTCTCCCAGGTTGGGATTGGGGTTACTGACCTGGGCGCTGCAATATTCCTTGGCCCCGGCCTGGCCGGCAAACACGCCCAGGGCCAGAACCAAACCCAGCAGCCACCCGCCTGTCCTGGTCATAAAGCGCTCCGGATCATGATTGGCTACTAAAATTTTCCTGTCGTTAAAAACAAATGTCAATGGTTTTATGGAGTTCCCCGGCCGAAGGGTCCGGGGCACCAACCGCACCCCGCGTTCCCCCCTCTGGGCGACATCCCCGGAGCAACCATTCCGCATTCATCCCCCTGCGGAGGAAATACGCGCGCTTAAAAAGCCTTTTTTTTCTTAATTTCCTCGACTTTTTCAAGCACGGACTGCGGGTCTGAGTCGCCGATCAGCAGAGATTGCATGCCCTTGCTCAGCGCCTCCAGTACTTCCTGCCGTTCCTCCAAATACAAATTCGGCGCCAGATCCTTCATTTTATCCAAAAACGGCGCCAAGTCCGGATGCATGGCGTCCTGCGCTTTGATCATGGCCGGGAACCCGTTCGGCAGGCGTGCCCACCGCTCTTGCTGCGGCTGGGCCGTCAGCCAGCGGAGGAACTTGACCGCCTCTTTCGGATGCTTGGAATTGGCGGTCACCAGGGCCGCGCGGCCGAGCCCGCCCACCACATACATGGGATGCGCCGCCGCGCGCGGCGGCGGGAAGGACATGACCCCGAACTTCAGTTCCGGGTTCATCTGTTTGAGGACGTTCACGCCCCAGGACCCGTTGATCATCATCGCCGCTCTGCCGCGGGAAAAGATAATTTCAGCTTCTTTGTTATTCAAGGAAGCCGCGCCCGGATACAAGAACTTCTGGTCGCGCAGTTCCAGGAAATAATCCAGCACTTGCCTGCATTCAGGGGCCGTATAGGGCAGTTCCCCCACATACAAGCTCCTGATTTTATCCTGACCCAAAATCGGCCAGGCGTAGATCCTGAAAAAAGTCTGGTTGAGCCATAAATCGCCAAAACCGCACACCAGCGGGTCCACGCCGGCCTTCCGCAGGGTCTGGCCCGCTTGGATGAACGCGTCCCAGGTCGCGGGCGGCTGGTCAGGATCCAAACCCGCCTTTTGGAAAAGCTCCCGGTTGTAAAAGACCTGGATGTTCATGGCCGAAAGGGGCACGCCCCAGATCCGGTCGGGGAGAACACCGTAGATGTTGTACTTGGGAAAGTACAGCGCGTTCACCGTGCGCGGAAAAAAAGAATACTCCCAGGCGTGCTGGTTCGCGCGCATCTCCTGAGTGAGATCCACGATCTTGCCGGCTTTGACGTAGCGGGCGAGCAGTTCCGGATCATCGGTGGTCCCCAAAATGTCCGGCAGCCGGTCGGCCTGGGCCGCGGTCTGCACTTTGGACCAGTAGTCCCGTCCGGTCGGGGAAAACAGCTGGAAGTCCACTTTGACGTTGGTTTCCATCTGGTACCGCTGGGCCATTTCATCCAAAAACGTCTGATCGTCGGTCCAATAATGCCAAAAAACCAGGGTCTTGGACGGTTGCGCCGCGGCCAGCGCGGGAACCGCGCCCGCCCCGGAGAACAGCAGCCCCCCGGCCAGCGCCGCCAAACTGACGAACCGTCGGAGATACGTTCTCATCGTGTCATCCCTTCTCTTTGGTTTTCCCCTTGTGCGTTCTTTGCCTCCGGCGCGGCCGCCGCCGGTCAGGGCTTGGAGATCTTCTGCTTCACTTCCCAGGCTTTCTGCAGGATATTTTGCGGGATCTCCTCGCCGATCAGAATGGACTGCATGCCTTTGGAAATGACCTCCCGAACCTCGTTTTTCTCCTCGATCTTGATATCCGGGGTCAGGCTCCGCATGCCGCGGGCAAAGCCGCGCAACAAAGGATCAATATCCTCCATGGCCTGGAAGTTGGCCGGAATTTCCCGGGCTTCTTTGGCCAGCCGGACCTGCTGCTCCTTGGCGGTAAACCAGCGCATAAATTCAACGGTTTCCTGGGGATACTTGGAGCTGGTCGTCACCGCGCACCCTTTCCCGACGCCGCCGATGAGATACATGGGATGCTGGGCGTCATCCGGCTTGGGAAACGGGAACACGCCCAATTGCAAATTTGGATTCAAACCCTGATAGACATTCACCGCCCAGGACCCGTTGAGCATGATCGCGGCTTTTTTGTTGGCGAAATCAATTTCGGCTTCTTTGTTGGCTTTGGAAATAGAGCCTTCGTAAAGCATCTTGTGGACCCGGAGATCCACCACCCGCTGCAGGGCTTTCAGGCACCCGTCGTTGGTATAGGGCAATTCGCCGCGGTAGAGTTTTTTCATGTTCTCCGCGCCCAGGTAGCTCCAGCAGTAGGCGTTGAAAAAAGTGTAATCAATCCAGAGGTCCGCGAAACCCGCCAGCAGGGGCGGAATCCCCGCGGCATTCAGCTTTTCGCAGGCCTTGACCAACTGGGACCAGGTCTCCGGCGGCTTTTCCGGGTCCAGCCCCGCCTGCGCGAACAGATCTTTATGGTAAAACAGCTGGATGTTCATCACCGAAACCGGCAGACCCCAGTAGGAATTGGGTTTGACCTTGTAAATGTTGTTTTCTTCGTAGAAGAACGCCTCCAGCGCGCGGGGAAAGAACGTATTGCGCCACTTGAAGGTGTCGCGGTTCAGTTCCTCCGTCAATTCCAGGATGCGCCCGGCATTGATATAGCGGGCCAGAACGTCCCCGCCGCCGGCCAAGCCGATCATATCGGGCAGGGTCCTCGCCGTGGCCGACGCCTGGATCTTCTTGAAATATTCCCCGCCGTCAATGAGCTCAAAAACCACCTTAATCCCGGTTTCGTCCTCATATTCGGCGGCCAGCCGCTTGAGTGTATCCTGCTGATCGGCCCACCAGTGCCAAAAAGTGATCTTGAGTTGTTCCTCCTTCTTCCCCCCGTCACCTTCGCCGCAGCCGGTCAAACCGGCCGCCAGGACGCCGCATGCCAACCACGCCGCCATCCACAGTGCCAATCCCTTTTTCATAGCTCCGCCTCCCATTTGTTTTCTCCCACTTGGTAGAAGACCGTGAATTGCTTGCTTTCTCCGGCCTTCAGTTCCTCGGGATTGCCCAAAAGCTCCATGGTATAGAATATCGCATCCTGCCAGACGCCGACCTGCCCGATCTGCCGGACATCGAACTTCTGCATGAAATAATAGCCGGTGGAGCTGTCCTCGGCCACGACCCACCCCTCTTTGGGCACATAGGTGTCCTTGCCGATCTTGGCATTGAATTTCCCCTTGAATACCAGGGTCTGTTCCAGATCGTCGGGATCGGCGATCGGGACGATGATCCGGTGAGTATCGCTCGCGTAGTTAAATAATCCCGGCGCCAAATCAGGATGATTGAACCATTGATATCGCCGGCTGGACTGGCTGAGATTGGTGACGGTATAATCCAAGCGGAGCTGCCGGCCTTGAGCGGGAAGCGTCATCCGGCGTTCCAGGCGCAGATTGTTTTCCGTCTCCGTGCTCATGACGACAACAGCTTCTTTCCCCTGGGCCGATACCACCGAAGCCTCCCACTGGTTGTTCCAGACAAATCCCGGCCAACCCGAAGGGAACCAATCATTGATGCCGCCGTATTCCACCCAGTCCTTGGACTGCGGCTGTTTGGCAACATTGGGATAGTTTTGATACAAGCCATTGGCACCCGACGCCCGGTGGTAAAATGCCAGGATGCGCCCGCCCATGTCCCGGACCGCCTGAACCTCCACTTCGCCGTTCGCCAGAATGTAGTCCTCGTCGCCCCGGTTCAGCAGATCACCCGTGCGGGCCACCGCTTTTCCTTCCGGCACCACGGGATAGTCAGCCTGCCAGGATTGCCGGCCGTATTCCGTGTCAATCTGGAAAGTAAGCTGCTGATCCTTGGCCTGTTTTGCCGTCAGCTTGAAGCGGAGCAGCTGCTCGCCGCCCTCGGAGATCGCGAAGGGAATGTCCCGGGGTTCCACGGCCAGTCCTCCGGACGGCCTCAGGGTGAGGCGGCCGGTGGCCCGTTTCCCAGGATGGGTAATGAGGCGAACCATGCCGCTGACCTGCTGTCCTTTCGCCAGCACGCGGATCCCTTCGCAGGAGTTCACCCGCCAGAGGGGCGTGACCGCCAGTTTAAGCGGCGCCGTTTCCGTCACATTGCGTTTCACCTGGAAAGCGGCCTTGACCTCGGCTGTTTCGCGGCTCTCCCGGGATGGGGGCTTCACCTTGATCTGGATTTCTTTGGTTTGGCCGGGTTTAAGCGAAAGATGCTGGCGGGTTTTGCCCTTCCAGCCCCGGGGTAACTGCAGTTTCAAAGCGCCCCGCACTTTTTTGTTGAAGTTGTTCTTCACTTTTACGTTTACAGGCGCCCACTGGTCGCTGATGAGCTGCTCCTGTTCGACCCCCATCCCCACTTCAAACACCGCCGAGACGGGGACAACGCTTTGCATTTGGAACTGCTGCTTTTCCCGGCTGATTATTTCACCTTTCAGCCAGATAATATCTCCGGCCTGGGCGGTCGAAGGCACTTGGAGTTCAAATTCAGCCGACAGCGTTTTATCAGGCTGCCACTGGTCCAGCAGGTCGGTTTTTAGATATTGTTCCGGAGCCAGCGTCGCATAACCAGCTTGTGGTTGGATCACCGGGGTATTGCGCTTAACCAGCCAGGCGGACAACACCAGCTGCACATCCGCGAAAGCCTGCCCGCTTTTATTTTGAGCCTGCATGCCGATCCGCAGCGGCGTATTGGGAGTCCCTTGCGCGTCCGGCGACAACATCTCCAGAGAAAAACGGGGCTGCTGGTCCGGCGCGTATTCGACCAGATAGCGCACCGCGCCGGTCGTCGGAAGATCGGAATCGGTGTGAAAGGTGATGGTATCGGGCGTGATCGCCACAAAAGGCAGTTCCCGCTCCTCGACCCGGACCGTAATGGCTTCAGAGATTTTCCACTTGGTCGGCCTGGGCAGGGAGATCAACGAATTCGTATTTTCCAGCTGGTTCACAATCATTTTATTGGGCATCCGCTGGATGACCAGATACTGCGGCTCGCTCAAATCATAACCATACAACCGGGTGAATCTGCCGGCCAGGAAAGCACCTTGCCGGTCGGTCGCGATGAACCCATTGGGCGCAACCGCATGATTGAGCACCGGATAGTCCTGATTTTCCGAGAGATTGGCAAGGATCCCCAGGTCGGGATAGGCGGTCCAGATGACCCGGTGAGGTTCGATTTGCGCATAGTTCATGAGGGGCTGGCCGGCATACAGGGACACAACGTGTTTCTGAAGCTGATCGGCGAGCAAAAACCACCGCTCTTGATTGCGCCATTCCGATACCCAGCGTCCGTTATACATATTATATCCATGGGCCAAATAAAAGGCGATTTTCCGGTGGGAATCGCAAAAGACTTCGTGAGCCAGATTATGGTGATAAAAAAGCACGTTTTCGTGCGAGAGATATTGGGCGATGGGAAAATATTCCCAAGCGCCTTCTCCCCACCAAATATTGTAGTCCATGCTCTCCGGGAAGGTAAAGGAAGCCAGCCCGCAAAAACCGCTCATGAGCGGTATCAGGCGGTCATACCCCTGTTCGGTATATAAAGGCCCTTTTTTCACAAGTTCGAGGCAATGTTCATACCAGTAATGAGCGTAGGCGGTAGGATCTTTCAGGGTGGGATGGAAATCATAATCAATGAAACGGGCTCCGATCTGGTCGAGAAAAAGCATGTCCATCTTGTATTCGTTAAAAAACCGGTCCGCGATGTAGCGACCGGTCGCCTGTACCGCGGGATGGCGGGGCGAAACCGCCCAGCCTTTGCCGCCGGAAGGATACACCTCGAAGATGGGCTGGTTGTTCAGATCCCGGCAGGCCACCGCTTCCGGTCCGCCGACGCGGGTCAGGGTCGGGCTGAGATTCCAAAACGTATTATTGGTATACGGCATGACCGTCAGATCCAGCGCTTTGGCTTGTTCGACATTGCGCTTGAAATCCTCATTGCTGCCAAAGATCGGATTCACCGGCCAAAAGTCAGGCATGTGGCGGTCAAACCCCTCCAGCCACCACGTCACATAGTGAACAATCGTCCCGTACGGCAGTTCCGGCAGAAAGGACTTCACATAGGAAAAATCACGGTTCATGTCCAGCGACACTTTCAGCAAAACGCCTTTGCGAAGCTTATCGAATAATTCCCGTCCTAACTTCTCGGCCAGTTTGGGGGCTCTGGTCAGTTGGTTATCCTGGCGGTAACGCTGAATGGCTGTTTCGATGCTCTCCCCCACCACCATGCGCAATGGCTGGCCGGCCCACGATTCCCCGGGCCGAAGGTAGATCGTCCAGCCATGCTCAAATACGCCGCACCCGCCGCGCGCGGGAGAGTATCCGACGTGCAGGCGCGTCGGGCGCACGGGTTTTTCCGCCCAGTTCAGAAACGCGGTAAATTGTCCTCCGTTTTTAAACGACCAGTGAACAAAATCCGCGAACAAGGTCGGATAGGTGGTCTTCCACTGCCGCTTGCCGGCAAAGAACTTCTGATTGAATGCCACGCCCATGCCGTAGGGAAGGTAGAAACGGTCTATTTGCTGATAATCAAAAGCCAGGCGGGGCACATCGAACGCGAGCAAGGGTTGATCATCCTGATTGTCAATGGAGGCCGTCAGGTCAAAATAATTCTCCTGACTGAACTGGAAAGAGCACACCACTTCCAGGCGCGGACGGCGGTACCGCAATTTCAGGGTTTGCGCCTCCGGCACCCATTGGTACGTCATGCCGGTCCCCGCGCCGTTTAAAAAGCCGGCCGCGTTGATAAAATCGCCGTCTTTTTTAAGTATCCTCCACAGATAGGGCTGTTCGCTTCCCCAGCTGACCGTGGCGTTGTTCCGCTTGTCCTCAATGGCGAGGATATTCCCTGATTTGCGGTTGAACGTGACCTGGTAATAGGCATTGGACACGACCAGCTGGTCTCCCTGTTCGCCAAAAACCGCTTGGTGAAGCGTCCGGGGAGGCTTTTCCAGCCGGTATTGCTGGCCAAAAAGTTTCAGCACGCCTCCGCGATCCAGCGATTCGCGGGTGGGACGATAGTCCCGGGAGAGCGGCTGTTCCCGGTATCTCCGGGCGCGGGCAAGCGGAGGCGGCGGCTGGATCAACTGTGAAGGAATGCTGCCGGCCACCACGTTGATCTTGTCCGCCCCGACGAATTTAACCGTGGCAAACTCAACGGCGTGGCCGTCCACCGGAATGGAGGCCGTGCCCGTGGTGACCCCCAAATTGAAATTAAAATTCTGGGGCCCTTCCAGGTACTTTAAATCCTTCTGCAAATTAAAGATATAATTGCCCGGTTTGGATATGTCCGGTTTGAGACGGTAGTACCCGCCTCTGAACTGGGCGCCTTCGAAAATAAGATAGAGATGGCCGTTGACTTTGCTGACGTTGACCTCCAACTGGGGGAATTCGTTGAAGTCAACGGTCAAATTCCGGTAAACACACCCGTACTCCTGATGGCGGTAACTTCCGGTGAGGCGCAGTTTATTCCCCGCCAGCTTGCTCAAATAAGCGCCCGACGGCTCACCGCTCTTCCAGCTGCTGCTCCACCCCAAAAGGCTGGTTTGCAGGGCAAGTTCTTCGGCCGGCGCATCCTGGCCCGCTATCTTAACCACGGTGCCGGTCGGCGAATCAACCAAGCGCAGGCTGGCGAAACGCATCTTCAAGTTGATGTTTCCCGGACGCTCCTTCGTGGCAATCCCCATTTCCAGCCGGATCCGCCGTTTGCCTTTCAAACCCGTGGCTTCGCGAAGGTTGTAGGAGAAGGTCCCCGCCGCGTGCGTGTCTTTTTGAAATTTGAGATACCCGCTGGCAAGCTCGGGATTTTCAATGATCAGAAACCATTCCGTGTTGGATGATACGACGTTGATTTCCAGATAGGGATACTGATCCAGGTCCCAATCCAAGTACTGATAAACCACCCCATAGTTCCGCTCGGTTTCCGTACCGATGACTTCCGCGTGGTTTTGCACGCGTTCGATGCGCGCGCCGCTCCGGCGTCCATCCTCCCAGGTGTCTTTCCAGCCTTCCAAGGAAGGGCTCTGGGCGTTGAACAAAACCTGCGCATCCCCCCCATAGGCGGCCCCTGGCGGCGAAAACCACGCCGCCAGCATAGTGGTGACGATCAAGATACCGAACTTCTGCCGCATAGGCGACGTACCTCCAATCACCTGCCAGACCCGCTTTAACCCTTGACGGCTCCGGCGGTGATCCCTTTAATGATGTATTTGGATAGAAAGAAATAGATAATCAGCAAGGGAACCGTGGCGATCGTGAGCCCGGCCATGAGGAGCGGATAATCGGTTAAATGCTCGCCCTGAAAAACCATGATCCCGCGCTGGATGGGCATCAGCATCCGGTTGTTGATGATGATCAAGGCCAGCAGGAATTCATTCCACACCGCCAGCACGGTGAAGATGGAGACCGTGGCAATGGCGGGTTTCGCCAGGGGCAGGAAAATCCGCCAATAGAGGTCAAACCGGTTGCACCCGTCAATGACAGCGGCCTCTTCCATTTCCTTGGGGATGTTTTCGAAAAAGGTCTTCAAAATGAAAATGGCCAGGGCCAGAGCCGCGTTGGTGTACGGAAGAATCAACCCCAGCCGGGTATCCGCCAGGCCCAGCTTGATCAACAGGACATACAAGGGAATGAACGCGCCCGGGATGGGGATCATCAGCGCCCCGATGAAGAGAAAGTACATCAGGTTGCGCCCCAAAAACCGGTAGCGCGCGAAAACAAACGCGGCCATGGAGGCCAAAAACAGCGAGAGCCCGAGCGTCACCACCGTATAGAAAACGCTGTTGAAAAAATAGATCCCGAAAGAGCCGACGTTCCAGGCGGTGACATAATTCATGAACTTCCAGGCATGAGGGATCAGGGAGAGATTGGAGAAAACCTCGTTCTGTTCCTTCAGCGAGGCGCCGAACATCCAGAGCAGGGGAAAAATGCTGACCAGCGTCCAAAAGATCAACACCGCGTGGGTCAGCAGGTCAAACCAGGTTTTACGGCGAATGCGGAATTTCACGAGACTCAGGGCCTTCCTTTAGCAGTAATCACCGGTAATCCATGGCCTTGCTGATGCGCAATTGCAGCAGCGACAGAATTAACAGCATAACGCCCAAAACCACCGCTTCGGCGGTGGCATAGCCAAAATGATAGGACTCAAAAGCGGTTTTGTAAATTCGCGTGACCGGCACCTCGGTATGGAATCCGGGCCCGCCGTTGGTCATGGCGATAATCAGGGGGAAGGTCTGCATGGTCCCCAGGAGGGTCAGGATCGAGACCAGCGTGGCGACCGGGATCAGCGAGGGCAGGGTGATGTTAATGAACCGCCCCCAGGCGTTCGCCCCGTCCACATGGGCGGCCTCGAACAGTTCTTCGGGGATCACCTGCAATCCGGCGTAAAAGAGCAAAAAGGCGTTCCCCAGCCCCTGCCAGCTTTGCACGATGGCCACGCAGAGCAGGGCGGTTTTAGGGTCCGCCAGCCAGGGCCGGGTCAAATTCTCCAGTCCGATCATCTGCAGCCAGTAATTCAGCAGGCCGTACTCATTATTATATATGAAGCGCCAGATCAAGCCGACCACAATGAGCGAAAGCACCGGCGGGATATAAAAAACCATCCGGTAAAACCGCTTGGCTTTGATATCGCGGTACACCAGGATAGCCAGGAAAAGCGCGATGGCGTTTTGGACGATCATGGCGAATACGGCAATGAAGACGGCGTTCCCGACCGAAGCCCACCAGACATTGTCTTTAAAAAATATCTCGAAATAATTTCCCAGTCCGACAAAAGTCTGTTCGGTGGAAATCCCGTCCCATTCAAAAAAACTGATTTTGAAGGTTTCGATAAAGGGATAAAGCCCAAAAATCAGGTAGATCACCAGCGCCGGCAGGATGAACAGATAAACGCTCCAGTTGCGCTTGGTTTCCTTCCACAAACTGGGTATCAGAGCCATATCGCTTCCCTTCTCAATTCTTAAAACATCACGCCGACCGTAATCAGCTGAGTGCCCTCAAAACTGTCATTGCTCCAGGCGTTGACGCGGTAGGCGTAATCCAGCCGGACCGTGTACGCCCCGAATTTCGGGTAGATGCCCAGGCCGAACGCGGCGCCAAGGGTTCTGGCGACACCCAGGGAATATCCCGCGCGCAGGAAAAATATTCCGAGATAGTCCACTTCCCCGCCCGCGTGCAGGAGCGTGTCACCCTCCAGGGTGTATTCCGCGTCCGCGGCCACAAACGCGCGGGCTTCGCTGCCGGACAGCAGGACATAGCGTCCGCCCAGCGTCAAGGCCGTTGGCAAGGGGCTTTCTTCGGAAATGAATTGAAGGCCCGTCCCGAGGTGTTTCACCGCCAGCCCCACGGCGGTTTCGGGAAGAGGCGCCCACTGCAATCCCACGTCAGCGGCCCAGGCCAGCGCCGCGTATTCGCCCAGCACTGCTTGCAGGACCTTGAGATTGACCCCGTACGCGAGCCCTTCCAGGAGGGAGGGTTCGCCCCGGCCGAAAGATAGTATAGCCATTTTCTCGTTTACGTCAATAGCAGGAATGCCCTCTCCCGCATCATCCAGGGGCTGGAACCCATGATAAGCCAGGGTCGCCCCCACCCCGCCGACCCCCTGCAGGGGAAACGCCACAGTGAGTATTTCCGTCCCGTCCAAGGCCAGGCCGGTCTGGTGGGAAAACAAACCTGAAAACCCCGCCAATCCGGCCAGCCCCGCCGGATTGGCGAAAACCGCGCCCGCGTCGCCGGACAGGGTCACGGTCGCGCCATGCAAGGCGTGGCCGCGGGCCGTATCGGCCGTGGCGAACAGCCATCCAGCGCTGGTTCCTGCCGAAGCATTGGCTGATTCAGCCCCCGGCAGACACAGCACTGCCCCTGCCAGCGCCGCGATCATCCAGGGCTTATAAAAAGAAGTCATCGCACGACCGCCACACGGACGTTTTTGAAGAATCGCGTGTTATGCACAAGATCCTTGCTCTCGATCCGGATCACGTAAACACCGCTGCCCACCCAGTCTCCCGCTTCGTTTTTTCCGTCCCATTCCACGGCGCTGGACACCTGGCCGCTCGCATGTTGTTCCAGCAGAGTTCGCACTTTCCTGCCGGCCGTGTTGAAAACGGCGATGCGGATCGTATCCGCGCTCTGGACCCGGTATTCAATGGTCAGGGGGCCTTGATCAGGCCGGAACAAATTGGCCGCAGGCCGCAGGGTATTGGTCACCGGGGTCGGGGTGATGGTTGGCGTGGGGGCCGGCGGCTCGAACCGGATAAAATCCATTTTAATGAAGCCGCCGATCTCGCCTTCCATTTTAAGTTCCAGGTTCAAGGCCTGCGGCCCGCCCCATCCAGGCGTGTCCTGACGGATCAAGTCGCGATAATCAATCTTTTTTAAACCAGTCGTATTCCGGCCGCTGGAAAAGACCGGAAAAACACCGACATTCTCCGTCCAGAGGGAAACCGTGTAGGTGCAGTCAAAGGGATAGGCGTCCGTGACCCAAAACCACAATTCAGGGTAACTGTCCGTATCCACGGTAATGGTCGTGGAAAGCGCTTTTCCGATCAGATCTGCCCCAAAAGCGGCGGTGAAGGTGAGATAGGCGTAGCCTCCCAGGGAATACATGCGCACGCCCTCCGGAGCGGCCAGGGGACTGGGACGATTCACCGAAGCATACATCCACCCATCGGGCGGCGAAGCGTCCAGGCCGAAATCGGCGGCGTAGGGCGTGGGCGTCACCACGGGGGTCGGCAGGGCGGACGCGTTCAGGATGCGGATGGAATCCAGCTCGACTTTTTTACGGAACCCGCCTTCCACGTCAATCTCGATGCTGAAGAGATGGGTGCCGCTGGTCCAGCCGGTGATGGCGGCATAGTCGAAAACAAAAACACCCGCGCGCTGGGTATAAGGCCGCAGGTCCCAACTGCCGCGCGGAGCGGGGCCTTCTTCCTCCTGAATACGCACCTTCCAGTACGCATCTGTATCGAGCGACAACACCTTCAATTCGAGCAGGGGGTAATTCGCCGTGTTGACCGTTTGGACCGGCGACAGTACTTTCCCGAAACTTACTGAAGCGTTTGGGGTCACTTCAACGTACGCGCCGCCAGTTCCCGAATAATAAATGCGCGCGTTAAAGTCCACCGGCGTAGGCGCGGGATCCAAAACCCGCCAGCCTGGCACTGGGTCATTGGCCGTGCCGGTGAAATTCTCCGCCCAGAAGACCGGGCCGACCGTGGGGGTCGGGGTCGGGGTGGGCGCAGTGGAAATGCGGACCGAGTCAACTTCGATGGCCGTAGTGGTATTGCCTTCCAAGATCAATTCTACGCTGAGTGCATGGATGCCGCTGGTCCAACCAAAGGCCGCGGCGTAATTATAGGAAAAGGTGCCGGACCCCGTCTGGGGGCCGCTCAAATCCCTGTGTTGGAATGAGCCCTCCTCTTCTTGTATTCCCAGCCGCCAGGTGGCGCTGGCCGAAACACCCGTTACCGCGACCTCGACCGAGGGATATAGCGCAACATCCGGATTTTGTATGGCAGACAGGACTTTGCCGTAGGTACTTTCCGCCGTTCGGGTTATCGCGGCCCAGGAGGAAGTATAACTGCAGGCTATTTCCGCATTAAACGTGTTGTCGTTCGTTTCGTCGCGCCACCCGGCAGGCTGGCTGCCGGCCAGGCCGTCGAACCCTTCAAACCAGTAATCCGTGGCTGCCTGGACGCAGACCGGAAGTAAAAAGAGCCCAATGATCAGCAATAGACTTTTTTTCATCGCACGCTCATTCCCGATTGCGTTCGTCGCCGGACAGTTAGAACGTTAAGGTGACCTGCGCCCAGAGAGCGCTCTGGCTCCAATTTTCCCCGTTGGCGGACGGGAAATATACTTTATTGAGCTCCCACTGGATGCGCACGTATCCGCGCGGCAGGTTGCGCAGCAGCCCCACGGCCATTTTATCCTGGATCTTTTCCGGCAGCCCGCGTTTGGCATAGAGCGACAGTTCGCGGCCCAGATCCACGGCCAGGTTGTATTCATCCATGATGGGATAGGAATTTTTCAGATAGAAGCCGTGGAAGATCGGGATATCCAGCCAATCTTCGCCCGCATACTCCACGGGCAGGTAGTAGGTGTTGTGGATCGGAGAATCCGCGTTGGCCTGCCGCGCATTAAACCGCCCCTGGTAGATCGGGGTCATGGAAAACCCGCCCACCACATAGTGCCGGTAGCGCAGGTCCACGGAGACCTCATTGCCTTTGGTCTCCGGCAGGTCCGAAAAGAACGGTTTGTTGTAGCGGAACCGGTCCAGCAGGGTGGCCTTGAGCCCCCAGGGCGCGTCGTATTTCACTGTCAGGCTCGGCGTGACCACCAGGTTGTGCAGATAGTCCACGCGGACCGGGATCGGCACATCCTCGGCGGTGAACATTTGATACTGATCCGACATCTTGTCCATGACAGAGGCCGCATAGACGCCCAAAATGATCTGCGTGTCTTCCAGGTCGGTGTTGATGTAATTCAACTTCGCGTCAATGGTTTGGTTGCGGCCTTCGCCGGAAACCTTATCCACCACCAAGGCCCGGGCCTCCAGCTCCAGTCCGGCCGCCAAGGTGTCTTCCAGCACCTGGCGCGGCACATACAGGGAAATATCGTATCCGCGCTGGTCGCGGCGGTAGGTATAGTCCGGTTCGTGGTCGTTCTCGCGGCTGTCCAGCAGGCCGTTGTGATTGCGGTCCTCGCTCTCCGAGAGCAAATAATCCTCCGGAACATAGAGGCCCACGACATACTCCTTGTCCGGGTAGCCCCGGTTGGAGAAATCATTGAACACGACCCCTGCCTTATCCAGGTAGAGGTCCGGCAGAAGCGTCCCGTTGTCGTTGTCGTCCACGCTGTTGTAGCCGTCGAGCGACGTGTCGTACTCGGGCATGATCTGGAAATAAGCCGCTTTGAGCAGGGCGCCGGAGAAACCGCGGGATAGTTTGGCGTAAAACGCGTTGGACTGGTGGTTGATGCGCTCGCCCCGGAAGGACTGGTTGTGGGCGATGGACACCGCGTATTCCGCGTCCAGGTTCACGCCGAACAGTTCGCCTTTCAGGTCCGCACTGAGCACGGACCGCGCCAGGGTGTCCTCGGTGGGATCGAAGACCCCGTTGATCAGCGCGGCAAAACTAGCGGCATTTTCGCTGGTCGAAACGGTGAAGCGGGCGTTATCGAATATCCTGGCCCCTGACCCATCATTGGTCCCGACAGTGACCGGCTGCCAGTTCGTCCCGTCCGAAGAGACCGCGACCTCGATGGTTCCATATTGTCTGGTGTTCCATAACCCCATGTTGAGGGTAAGGGCCACCGAAACCAACTCGGTTTTGGGATCAACGACCTCATCCATGTTGATCTTCAGCGGGATCCGGTAGATGATGAAACCCGTGGCATTGATACCCTGCGAATAGTTCAGGGGATTGCTTTTATCGAAATAGGTGTTGGACTGATCGTAGATGTAATTTGAACCGTTCGGAGGGGCCAAATGGGCCTCGATCGGCCCACGGATAGTAGTGATCGTGACATCATTCTGCCACAACTGCTGATAGTACGCATTTTGATCCGTGTTGTTCTTGAACCGGATATAGATCGAAGGCGCGAAGTTCTCGTATACACTGCTGTCCACCTTGCCCTGGAAAATATCCGAGTCCAGCTCGCCGTTGCTTTTCGACAGGTTGATGGCATTCAGTCCGACGCGCACGCTTCCCGGCGCCAGGGTGAAATTGTTGCTGACCCGCGCGCCGGTCAGAAAGACGTTCTTTTTATACGTGCCGGGATCCGTGTACATCCGCGTGCCGAACAGCTTGAAATTGAAATCCCCCACCCTCGGCTTCCACAGGAACCCGCGGAAGGTCGAAGCCTTTTTAAAGGTCAGGTCAGTGAACAAGGGATCATACACCGACCCGATCTGCGCCACATTGCCCACATAAAGGTCGTACAGGCGCGCCAAACCAAAATCAAATTTGGCCTTGATCGCCCGCGCAAAAGAGTTTTCCCACGTCAGCCCCTCGAAGGCGTTGACCAGATCGTACCCCAGCGAGGCGTAGATGTCCACGTCCTGGGAGGGATGGATGGAGCTCATGAGGTACATTTTCTGGGTGATCTCCGAATAGCCGACATTGATCAGTTTTTTACCGTAGCGGTCAAGTTCCTGCCAGTCCGGCTGCGCGGCCACGCCTTCCAGCCACTGGCCGCGGTAGAGCTGGTCCGCGACACCCGAGAGGTGAAGGATGCTGCCATCTTTGGTGGGAGCCAGTTCAGCGGCATTGACGGATTGGATCGGCGTCATAATGCCCTGCAAAACCGACATTTTTTTGGCGAACCCGATCGAGCGGATGTGTATTTCGGTTCCCGCCCCTTCCAGCCAGATCTCCACGAAAAAGGCTTCCTTTTTGCGCCAGCCGGCAACTTCCGGAATATTCGCAATGTAAACGCCCGGCCGGGAAAAGTTGGTGATCACATCGTGAAAATTGTCGGAGTTGCGCGCCTGCGTCAGGCGTATTTTGGCCCGCCCTGTTTCGAATTCACGTTCCGTCTCGACCTCCAGAAACGGGTACTGCTCGAAATCAACCGCCAGCGGTTTCTCCGGCGACATGAACTTGCCGTAAGTGGCCTTGGGCTGCAGTTTGAGCAGGATGCGGCCGCCTTTTTTGACCGTGGCCACGGTATTCGCGCCTTTGATGACCGTATCATCCCGCCAGCCGTTCAAGCCCTCGGCCCAACTCTCGAACTTCACGTAATTCTCCTCGATTTTGCCGCGGAAATCGATCTGGGTCGTCTTCGCATCCTCGAGGTCTATGGTCTGGGCCGGAGCAGGAGCCGCCGCAGCAGCCGGGGCGGCCGCAGCCGGAGCCGCCGCCTTCTTGGCCGGCGCCTCGGCTTTTGGCTGGGGAAGGTTTTCGCCGATCCGGAGTTTGGAAAGCACCGCGGATTTTCCCGATCCTTCCAGCCAAACCGCAACCCAAAAATTCCTGTCTCCCGTCCACTCGGTCACTTTGCCGATGCTGGCGGAATAGGTCCCGGGCTGGGTGACGCCGGTGATCAGCTTGTAGCCGTCGTAGGGGGGGCCGGCATTGATGATCTCCACGCTCAACACGGAGTCCGCGCTGATCTCATCCACGGTCACCTGGAGGATCAGGGAAGGCGTGACAGCCATGGAAATGGCGCTTTGCGGGGTCATCACTTTCCCGTAGGTATACTGCGGCGGGACCAGGATTTTCGCCTTCCCGTCTTCGCGGTCTATTTGCGCGTTGAATCCGGAATCCGTGCGCTGGTCCCGCCAATCCTTGAAATCGGCGCTGTAGAATTTTTCGGCGGCATGAAGATGGACGGTTGCGCAGAGGATACCCACCAAAGAAAGAACGGCCAAACGCAGCGATGGCGTCATTTTCCCCCCTAGCCATGGATGGCGATAAACGTGTCCAACGGTCCCGCTGGAAAAAACGTTACTCTTTGATCTGGATCCGCTTTATGACTACCCCGGAAGCATTCTCTACTGGGTTAGACGTCGGTTCGAGCCAGATTTGTATCCAAAATCTTTTCTGGCCTTTCCAGGACGTTTTTTGAGCCAGCTTGGCCTTGTAGGTTCCTGGCTGGGAGATCCAGTCGAGAATCGTCTTGGTCGCGTAGGGAGGGGTGGTTTCCATGAGGTCTATTTTCGCCCGCAGACCGCCCGGATCTTGAACATCAACCATGAATTCCGTTTTGGACGTTACGTTGGCCTGAATGCCATGCGCAGGAGAAAGAATTTTGCCGTTTCGGAAGCCCGGCTGCAGCTTAAAGCGGGGAAGGCCTCCGGCAAGTTCAAATATAGTGTTAAACCCGGGATCGGTCTGGCCGTTGCGCCAGCCGTCCGCGCCTTCCGAAAATTCTTTTTGATAGACATAGCGCTTTCCCTGCAATCCGGCCAGCCACCCCGCCTTCTTTTTGAGGCTGGGCTGCGCCTGGACCGGTGTTTTTTCAAGGGTTAAAAACGAAATGCTGCCAACCGCCACACTTTTATTTTTTCCTTCCAGCCACAGTTCCAGCCAGAGGTTGGTATCCCCCTGCCACCTGGTCAGTTCGTGGAGATTGGCGGCATACTCCCCGGCTTTCTCGATCCGGGCCACATCAAATGCTTCGTAGGGTTCATTGGCATTCATGACCCGCAGCGTGGCTTTTCCGCCCGGGCTGAGGCGGTTGATTTCCGCCAGGAGCTGGAGATCCCGGGTAATGGTAAGCGCGATCGGCTGGCGGCCTGACATGGCTTTGCCAAAGTCAGCCTGTCCGGTCGAGACCATTAACCCCCGGGGGCCCCCATTGACCGCGCTGTTAAATCCGGGATCAGTGGTTTCGTCCCGCCACTGGCTGAACTCAATCTGTTGGATAACCTTTTGGATTTGTTTTCCGGGGATTCCTTTGGTGGTCAGACTCGGCAGGGAAAAGAGCGAGGAGGCGAGGATGATCGAGAGGGCCAGGATGAAAACCGGCACCAGGAACAACATGATTTTCTTTGCTGCCATCGGGAACCTCTTCCCTTCGGACTCACGCGCAGTTAAACATCAGGGAGAACTCGCAACCTAAACCCGCGAGTTCTCCCTGATGCGAGCATTGTCAATTGGGATTCACGATAATTATTTCGCCTTTTTCACGACCCGCTTTTTCTTCACGGCTGCTTTGCCATCCGTGATGGCGATCTTGCCGATCTTGGCGGTCCGGTCAAATCCCTCGACCCAGATCGTGACCCAAAAACCGTGCTTCCCGGTCCAGGGGGTCTTCTCGGTTACTTTCACCGTATAGGTCCCTTTTTTATCCAGCGGGCCGAGAATCGTGTGCGAATCATAGGGCTCGGCGCTGGTCATTAAATCAACCTTGATGTCGCCCTCGGGGATATCCTCCAGCAGTTCCAGGTGCAGGGTCGTGCTGGCATCCAGCTCCATGCTGATCCCCGCTTCCGGAGACATGATCTTTCCATAGCTGGTTTCAGCGTCCGTTTTTGCGACGCCAATATTTTTTTGCTCGTCAACGTCCAGCGTGGCGTCAAAACCGGGATTGGTATTTTGATCGCGCCAGTTCTTCCAGTCGTTCTGCCAAAGTACTTTGGCCTGGCTGCTGCCCGCGACGAACAAGGTAAGCACACTGATCACTGCCAAGTAGCGAAACTTCATGATCGAATCACTCCTTTTTTAGAAATAAAGGGTTAAATATCCCTTTTTTAGACATACGCTATAAATTTAGCTCATGATCCACACCAAGTCAAGCTCAAATTCCCCCTTTTTTTTTATGTGTTTTCTTTTTTTGTGTTTAGTATTCTGTGCATGCGCTTGTCGGTAAAACAAGTCCTCCTCCCCTGGATTTGTCCCACCTTCAGCTTGTGATGCATTAGACCCCGGAGGCCGTAAAAATATTTCATGATTATTTAAAGGTAAACCGGATCACAATGGTCCCCGACTGTTCCACCTGCCGGACATTCAGGGGGAGGGGGGCAAAAATGAATTTCTTCAGCGCCTCGATCGCCAGGCGGTCCAGCTCCGCGTAACCCGAGGTTTTCTCGACAAAGATCTTATCGCCCACTTCCCCGTCCGGATTGACCACGAAGCGGATGACGACCTCCGCTTCAACGCCTTTTTCCTCCAGCCAGCGCGGAACCGCCGGATTTTCGCGGTGCAGAATCTCGCGGTCCTTGACTTCTCCCGAAATCGAGCCTCCCCGCGCCAGGCTCAGCTTCTTGGCGGTATCCACGCCGGTTTGCGCCCGCCGCTCGGCCTTGACCTGCTTGATGATCAGTTCCGGCTGCTGAAACCCGCGTTTGCTTATTTCCGGGCCGAAATCCGCCGGCGGCAGCTCTTCAACCGGCACGACCCGGGATTCCAGCCCCTCCAAAGCCGAGGGCGCGGCGCGGACCAGGGCGATGCGCTTGGCCGGTTGCGCGGCAATGGCCGGGGGCGGCGCCTGCTTGGCCAGATCCAGTTTGGGCAAGGCGGCCAGGCGGGTCAGGTCAAGATCCGAAATATCTTCCAGCGGTTTGGGGGCTTTCATGCCCACGACCTGCCGGAAAGATTCCTTCTGGATCTCCTCGATCGCGGCGATCCGCACTTCTTCGGCGCGCGGTGGTTCCGGCGCCGGCGCGACCAGCTTGGTCATGAGCTTTTCCATTTCGGTCTGCTTGACAACCTCTTCCTGGAACTCCACCTCGGTCAGTTTAAGGCGTTCCGGAGCTTCGCTGAATTTATGGGACGCCAGGATGCTCAGGAACAGCACATGGACCCCCAGCGAAGCGATCACGGTCAGGTTCAGGCGGGGCGCGGTATTGTCAAACCACATAGGCGGTTATTCCTGTATTTGTTCGGTCCCGAAGGTGATGCGGCGGGCACCGGCCTTCTTCACCACGTTCAGCACGTCAATCACCGCGCCGCTCATGGCTTTTTCATCCGCGCGGATGATGACCAGTTTCATCCGGCTCTGCTTGAGGCGCTCGGCGATGGCCGCGGGAAACTGCTCGAGGGGGATGCGGCTTTCGTTGATGGCCACGTTCCCTTCCGGGCTGACGGCCACGAAAATATTCTCCTCCTTGGTCTGTTCGGCCGTGTGCGCCTTGGGAAGCTGGATCTCGAAGGGCGGCTCCAGGAACGCGGTGGTGGTGACCATGAAAATGATGACCAGCACGAGGCACACGTCCACCAGGGGCGTGACGTTGATTTCGGACATGATGGCCTTCGCTTCTTCACTGCGCATCTTGCTTTTCAGCATGGATCGAACCTCGTCCTTAAGACACTAGGTACCCTCGTTTGTCATTCCGGCATGTACTTAGCCGGAATCCAGGGACCGAAATGTAAACACATTCTTCTGGACCCCGGCTTTCGCCCTGGCCCAAGTCCGCCAGGACTGGGCCGGGGTGACCTAAAAATAATTACCGAATCCTAAAAACGACATTTTTTCTCCGCGACTGCAGGACGATGATCACCATTTGTCCCATTAAGGGGCCAGCGTTTTCTCCGCCTCGGATTGCGATTTTCCCAAAATCACCAGATTGTCCGCGCCGGACTGTTTGGCGATATCCATCACCTGAATCACGCGGCCGTGGGCAACCTCCCGGTCCGGGTTAATGATCACGCGGCGCATCTCGGCCTCGGCCAGCATGCGCCTCAGCAGTTCCGGCAGGTCCGCCAGCGTGGTTTCGTGCTGGTTGAGCCAGATCTTATCCTGCTCGAGCCGCACCAGAATATTCTCGGTCTGGTCTTTTTGCTCCTGGACCGCCACGGCCGCTTTCTTTTCCCCGGAGGTGACGATGATGCCGCTCTGGAGGAACATGGGGGCCGTGGCCATGAAGATCACGACCAGCACGAGGCTCACGTCCACCAGGGGCGTCAAATTGATGCTGACAATGGGCTTGCGGACATCCAGCATGGCGGCCTCGCCTAACGTTTAATGATGAACAGCACCTGTTCCACGGCCGCTTCGATATCCGTGATGGTCAAGCGCACCCGGGAGACGTAGTAGTTGTAGAAAATGACCGCGGGAATGGCGACCAGCAGGCCGGCCGCGGTCGCCACCAGGGCTTCCGCGATGCCGGCGGCCACGACGTTGGGGCCTCCAGACCCGGCCGTGGCCAGGGACTGGAACGCCCGGATGATGCCGATGACCGTTCCCAGCAGTCCGATAAAAGGCGCGGTATTGCCGAGCGTGCCTAGGATGCCCAGGAACCGCTCCAATTGCACCTCTTCTTTTTTAATCAGGCTGGAGAGCAGGCTGCTCAAGCTCTCCAGGGATTCCTTGGAATTCTCGATGGTGGCTCTCACGACCCGGGCCATGGGCCCGCGGTGCTTTTCGCAGAAAGCCAGCGCGGCCGGAATGTCCTTTTTCTGGATCAGCGGCCGCAACCCGCGCACGAACTTTTCCGTGCTGGGCAGGTTGATCAGGTAATAGAGGCCGCGTTCCAGGATGAAAATCACCGAGATCACGGAGCAGATAAACAGCACAATCAGGGTCGGGCTGGACCAGAACAAGGCTAACCACTGGACGTCCTTCATACGGGCATCTCCTTTAGCGTGTAATGCCGGGCAGGCCACTTTCCGGGGAAGCTACTATTTAACGCAAAATACCCGCCCTGACAACGACGAAATGAAGGGTTCGGGAAATTTCGCGTCCGGCAATAACCTTATATTACCGGGTTTTTACGGCGTTGAGGTAGAAAACCGCGTTTTCGCCGCGGGTGATCGAGGCCAGCCTTATCTTTTTGATCCGCAAATTCTCCTTGGCGAAAAACTTTTGTAAAGTCAGGGCGCGTTCCCGCGCCAGGTCCAGGTCAGGCCCCGAACACTCGATATCCAGCAGGATGGTGTCGTGCTGGTCAATCAGATGGGACAATTCCCGCATCACGAGCAGTCCGCTGTTCGAAAAACGGTCCCTTTGCTTCTGAAACACGTGGTCTTGCAGGGCGCCGACCCGCATCCGTCCCGGTTGGTCCCAAATGAATTCCTCCAGCAGAAGATTCTTCTGGGGGAGGCTCACTTTGGCGCCGTAAACATCCACCAGCGTGATTTCCGGAATATAGGGCCTGCCGACCTCCACGGGGTTCTGCTGGCTGTCGCGTCCGTTCCAGTAAAAAGCCGTGGGCGGGGTGCCGGCCCCGGAAAAGGTTTTCACCACCTGGCCGGAGGGGTCGTGCACGCTCACCGACCAACGCGCCAGATTGAGCCGCTTGGCGTCCAGGCGCCCGATGACGAAAACCACGGACTGTTTGAAGTGACTGAGCCACGGAGTGAACACTTTGTAGGAATGGAGGGGAACGGGGTCCACTTCCTGGTAGAGATAACGCGGCTCCCCGACGTTCTTCAAGGCCGTGCTCTTCGTGGCCAGGGTCCCCAGCAGGAAGTCCAGGTTCAGGGGTTCGGCATAAACCGCCCGCTCCATCTGCACGGCGGCCCGGTTCTTGCCCTGGGCGATGAAATCCCCGGAGGCGCCCGCCGCCCCCGCGGCCGTTGCTTCCGCAACCGCCGTCTCCGCGGCCATCGTTTCCGCGGCCGCCGTCTTCGTGACAGCGGCCGCGAAGGCCGGCAGATGCCCCGCCAGGTTTAAACCGACGAGAATCAGAAAAAAGCCGAAACCTCTGAAACACTTTGCTTCAGCGGTGCATGTCCTTGCGATGCCCCGCGGGGGGAGAAGCCATCTTGCCTTTTCAGGCATATTAGCAGATTGCCACGCTCCCGTGGACCGCTCGCATAGACTGCCAAGCGGGTCTTTCCGAGGTTTCAGGACATTATTTCCGCGCATGGGTATCACGGGGCCGCCTTGATGATCCGCTGTAACAGCTTGATGCGCTTCTGCGCGGCTTCGCGCCACTTTTTCTCCGTCGTGGTTTCGGCCAGCCGCCGGTAAACTTCCAGCGCCGAAGACCAGTCTTTTTGCCCCTCGTAGGAAGCGGCCAGTTCCACCAGAGCGGCGGAATACTCCTTGGTTTTGGGTAACCCCTGCCGCATGATTTTGCCGAGCATAGTCTGATAGGCCTCAACCTTGCCCTGTTCCTGATAGATCACGGCCAGGTTCAGCCAGGTCTTCTGCAGCAGCTCCCGGTCCCCGCGCGCCTCCATGGCCTGCAAAGCGGTCTCGACGCCTTCCGCGTTGTCCTGCATGGCCTGCAGGACCACCAGGCGCGACATGCTGACCTCGCTGTTCGGGTCCTGGGGATAGGCCCGCACCAGCTTTTCGTAGTAAATCACCGCCTGGGCGGGCAGTTGCAGTTTTTCGTAGGTGACAGCCGCGTTGTACCAGGCCCGTGGCTGGTATTCCTTCAGGGCGTACTGCTCGGCGCAGGCCACGAAATGTTCGGCGGCTTCCGTGTATTTCTCTAGTTGAAATTCCCCGGAAGCGAGCCGGAACATCATCTCCGGCGCCAGTTCGTGCTGGGGATAATTCGCCACGAACGCCTGGGCCTGCAAAACCGCGTCCTGGGTGTTGCCCAACTGTTCCTGGCAAACCGCGATGTAATACTGCGCGTTGGGGGTGCGCGGGCTCTTGGTATAGACCACGACGAACTGCAGGAATTCCGCCAGGCTCTCCTGGTATTTCTCCTTGAAATAATACGCTTCACCGATGCGGTACTGGATGTCCTCGGCCAGCTTGCTCTCCGGAAAACGGACGATGAATTCGCGGAACGCGGGAATGGTGTTCATCTCGTCGGCGATCCGATAGGAGGCCGCTTCAATGCCCTGGCGCGCCTCCTCGGCCTCGGGCGTGCCGGGGTAGGTGACCATCATGGCCGTGAAGCGGCGGATCGCTTCGTCGTTCTGCTGTTCATTATAATAGGTCTGGGCCACCCGCAGGTCAAAAGCGGCCAGCCGCGCCGAAGCGGGAAAGCGCGCGATCAGGTCCTGGTAAACGGCGCGCGCCTGGCGGTTCTCCCCGGCCTGGAAATAGGTGTCGGCGATCCAGAACAGCGCCTCCTGGCTCTGGGGATCGTCGGGATAATCCTTCACCATCTCCTTCCAGGCATCAATGGCGTCCAGGTAGGATCTGTTGAGATAATGGGCCCATCCCAGCTGGAAGCGCACGCCGGGAACGGCCGGATGCCCGGGCGGCGCGCCCTGCAGCCAGCGGCGGTAGGCCGCGATCGCGTCCGCGTATTCCTGCAGATTGAAGGCCGCGTGGGCCTGCAGCAGGGAGATCTCGGTGGTAATCGCGGGCGGGACGTTTTTGCCGGCCAGGCAGCGGTCCGCGGCGGCCTTGACGCCCGGGTAATCCTGCTCCTGGAACGCGCACCAGGTCAGGTTGGCGTATACCCAGCTCTCGAGCTGGCCGTGCGGGAAAAGTTTCAAGGCCTCTTCGGCATAGCGCCGGGCCAGAGGATAATTTCCCTCGCGGAAATGGGCCTCCGAAACCAGCAGGCGGGACCAGGCCGCGGCTTCCCGGTATTCCACGTCGGGAGCCGCCGCGGCGGTTCCCTTCTCCAGGATCGCCCACTGCGAGACCAATTTCCCGGAATCGCCCCGGGCCTGATAATAGACAGCCAGAAAGTACAGCCCCAGTTCGGCCTGCGGAGCCTGGCTCTGCACCAGGGTCTGGGCCAGGTGAAATGCGTTGGCTTCCCGGCTGGTCTCGAGATTCGCCCGGATCGCCAGGGCGTAGCCGAGGGCCTGCGGCCTGGGAGCCGTACGCAGGTATTCATTGATGGTACGGTAGCATCCTTCCCAATCCGCGACCGCCAGCTGCGCGTAGGACAATTTGAGCAGGACATCAGGCCGGTTGGTCCCGGCGTTGGGCAGGGCCTGCTGGTACTGGGCGGCAGCCTCCGGATAGCGCCCCAAATTCAGCATCGCTTCGCCCAGGGTAAAATGCAGGAGAGCGCGGTCCACGGCCTCGAGACCAGCCAGGGCCGCGGTCAGGGCGGGATAGCTTTCCAGGACCGCGGCAAAGCGCCCCTGGCCGTTCAGCACCAGGAGTTTCGTCAAGGCCGCCTTGGGCCGGAATTGGCTTTGCGGATAGGCGGTCAGGAACACGTCGCACAGCCGTTCCGTGGAGAGGAGGTCGCCGGATTTGTAGAAGGCGCGCAGTTTGTAGTAGCTCGCCATCTGCCGGTGCGCGGCCTGGTCGGCGATTTCCAGCGTGGCGTTGTAAGCCGAGATGGCTTCAAGATAGCGCCCCTGGGCTTCCAGAATGCCTCCGGAGAACAGACGCGCCAGGGGGTTTTCATTCAGTTCCTCGTAAATTTTCAGGGCGTCAATGGCGTTGCCCTGGTATTCCTTCATGATCCCGTAGAGAAATTTTATTTCCGGGTCCAGCAGGGAGCGCGGATAGGCGTCCAGCAGGCGGCCGAACACCTTGCGGGCTTCGTCCAGCCGCTGCAGCTTGAGGTCGCATTTCACCTGGGCCAGGGGAAGCTGGGGAAAGAGAAAATCCGCCGCGCTGTTGCCGGCCAGCCCGGCGAAGATGCCCAGCGCCTTGGCGTAGTCCCCGCGGTTATAGGCCAATTCCCCTTCCCGGTAACGCGCGCTGATTTTCAGGGGACCGGAGGGCGCGGAAATGGCCAGGGTCTGGTACAGGGCCGCCGCCCGCTCGTCCTCGCCCTTGGCGCGGTGAATTTCCGCCTGGAAAAAGCGGGCCGTGGCGATCTGGTCTGCATCCTGGGCGCGTTCCAGATACTTCTCGAGAAGCTCGAGGCTTTTGGCGTAATTCTTGTCCAAATAAGCCTCGGTGGCTTTCTCCCACAAATAGGACAACGCCGCGGCCGCGGCCGGCGCGGCTGTTAAGGCCACGGACAGGCCGCTGACGAGGGCCAGAAAAAACACGATCTGGAGAACCCTAAGCAACCTCATAAACAGCTGGTCACAAACCCTTTCTGATCGTTGCACTATCAATAAATCCCCTTCGCCCCGCAACCAAATCATCTCTCACCTTTCGCCTGGCGCCATCTCAATTACTTGCTCAGAACCCCCTCCCCTTCCCCCTCCCACCACGTCCTGGGGAGGGGAGATGAAGGGGGTATTTTAGTCCTTGTTTATCCGAAGGGGCGACCGGCCGGTCGCCCCTTCCAATATCATTTTTATCACAAAACGCTGGGTTTTTCCCGATTAATTGCCGGCAGGGCGCAATGGGCAGCAGGTTAAACCACCAAGACCGATCTCAAACACACTCATTGTACATTTAGACACCCTTTATATCAACCATGCACGCTTAAGTTTGAAGTCGTTTGGGCAAACCAGGAAGGGCGGGTGCCGCTGATGGGGTTAAACGCGAATAACCTTAAGGCGCAACGCCGTTTTGCTGATGCTGCTGCCGCAACAACTCCTCGACCTGTTCGGGATTGGTCTGCATTTCGAAAACCTTGAGCTTCTCCCGGAGCTTTTCAATTTCCTCGTACGGCACGACGTCTTCTGGACGCAGGATTTCTTTGCCAACCTGGTCCCCGGCCCCGGGTTTCAGCGCGCCGGCTTCCTCGGTCTCCATTCCCGCCGGGACCAGCACCTGGATTTCCACGCGGCGGTTGGCCGCGCGGCCGGCCGCGGTGGCATTGTCTGCGATCGGGCGGGTATCGCCAAAACCCATTGGGATCAAGTTCTGGGACTTCACTTTATACAGCGCCACCAGGTACTCGCGCACCGCCTGCACCCTGGACTGGGAGAGTTCGAGGTTGGCCTTGGGCTTGCCCTGCGAATCCGTATGGCCGGCCAGGCGAACCTTGAGCTGGGGATGTTTTTCCAGCAGGGCGCCGATCTCGTTCAGCGTGGGCAAGGAAGAGGTCATCAGCACCGCCTTGCCGGATTCAAATTGAATGGACGGGAGCTGCCCGGATTTGATTTTCTCATCAATGACCCGCAAGCCTTCGCGGCCGTCCTGGATCTCCTGCTTGAGCTGGCCCATGATCTGTTCGAGCTTGGCCTGTTCCTGCGCCCGGGCCGCGGCCAGTTCCTGGTCGCGCTTCTTGGCCAGGTTTTCGTCTTCCACGGTGCTGACAATGGCCTCGGCCAGGGCTTTTTCCGCGCGCTCCACGCGCGTGCCGGCCAGCTTGCCCCAGCTCCCGGTTAAAGCCACGCGGTGCGTGCCGTAGGTTTTTTGGATATAGAACGGCAGGGAGAAGGAATAATCCAGTTGCAACTGGATCTTGTTCAGGTCCTGGAACGCGTAGCGCCCGCTCAGACTGATGGTGAACTCCGTGGAATTGACGCCCAGCCGGGCCGCGGCCAAACCGTCGAAAAACCAGCTCTCCGCGCCAAAATGGATGGTATTGGTGTTCTGGGCGTAACTGCGGTTGTTCCATTCCGCGCTGAGAAGGATATCATCCACCACCGAACCCAGCGGCTGGAGATCCTGCCGCCAGGATGCGCCGAGCCGGAAAATGCGCGGCACTTCCTCGTAGGTGTCCACGCCCACATTGGCCGGAATGATATTTTCAAGGCCGACGCCCAGCATGAATTTTTCGGGCAGGGGATACAGCGCGGCCAGGTCCATGGTAAAACCGGTCTTGCCGATGGCCGGCGAATAGTCTCCGGCCGTTACGTCCCAGCTCATGATCTTCAGGTTGGCGCCCACATGGATGGTCTCGGTCTCGTACTTGACCGTGCGGGCGTATCCCGCCACAAAGGTGTTCTCGTGGTAGAGCACGGACCCGAACTGGGCCCAGGAAGCGCCGAAGTAGCCTACCGTGGGGTCCACAGGAACGGCCACGCCGATGTAGCTATATCCCAGGGCGTCCCGCCGATCGCCATAGAGCCGGCCCTCAAAACCCGCGAACAGACTGGAGAACATGGTGGTGATCTCGTAGCGGTCCATCAAAGCCAGGCCAGCCGGGTTCCAGTTGATGGCATTGGCGTCGTCGGCCACGGCCACGAACGCCCGGCCCAGGCCGGTCGGCCGCACGCCGTCGCCGTAGTCAAAAAAATAGGCGGCCGCAGGCCCTGCCAGACCGCACAGGACCAGCACAACCGCCCCTCCGGCGCTCAACCATCTTTTTATAGCGCCTTGAACCTGCTTCATTTGATGACCACCACGGTCCCTGAGATCAGATGGCCCTCGGTCTCGATCTGGTACAGGTACAGGCCACCTTCAACATATTGATGGTTCGCATTGCGGCCATCCCAGTAACGGGTGTTTTGCAGGGTGACGACCGGGAAGCCGGTGGGATCGTATATTTTGATTATAATCCTGGAATCCGGGTAATTGGTATAAAAATTGAAATACGCCCGCTCCCCCCGGATCGGCCTAAACGGGTTGGGCGTGACAAAACAGCCCTCGTTGAAGTCGAAGGGATAGTAGAAATAATCCATCGTGAGCTGGCCGATATATTCTTGGTTGGTAGCGGTGCTCATGTCCGCGCCAAAATAAACGTAAACTGCCGGGGTATTCAAGGGTCGGTTGGGCTGGGGGTAAGGCGCCAAGCCATTGACCGAAGCAATGGTGCGTTCAGGCCGGTCTGTGTTCCAGGTCGGTGTTCGGTCAATATCCGAAGCATCGTAGAGGGTCTGCCAGAACCGCAAAGTTCCGGCGGAAATCGCCAATCCCCCGACAGTTGTGGTCACCGAATTAGGCGCCCCCCAGTACATGCCCACGTTTTGATCATAGGGATAGACCTGCCAATAAAGCGGGATTTTCTCCTCAATGTTGTCGCGGGCCCGCAAGCCGCGGAAAAGTCCATCGCCGGGGTTCACCGGGCCGATCACTTCGCGATTGTTGGTATACAGTTCAATACCCCAATTGGTGTTGTTGTTGGACTGCAAATTGACCTGCAGATAAAAAGGCAGGTAACCGTAATTAGTGAATAGCTGGCAATTGGTGAGAAGCATGTTCGGAAAGGCGTATGCGGTCTGGGTCAGACTAAATATTTCCACGGTCATATAGGCGGCGCGCAGCTGCGTGGCGCTGGCCATAAGCAGGAAGACCGTACCCAAGATCAGGGATAAGCGTTTGAACATTATGCACCTTTGGCTACTTCTTCGCCTCGAGTTTAAAAGGCATCTTCAACTCGGCCCTCTTTGGGATCCCCAGGCTCTGCAAACCATACAGAGAACCCATGAACATTTGCACCCCGAGAACGTCTCCCGGCCGATGGTCGCCAGGCGGCAGGCCCTTGCCGCGCCAGACGATGGTTTTTCGCTCTCCGGGGAAGATGGGCTGATCGGGTCTCAATTCAACTTGCCACAATTTCTTCCCCGCCCGGTCCTCGACCCATGCGATCCCAAAGGGCGCCAGATGGATCCAGCCCCGGTTGAGCACTTCGACTTCGAGCTGCATTTCATTTTTACCCAGGTCGGTTTTCCTGCAACCGGCCACAATGCCGTCCAAAGCCTGGCCCGAACCATCCCACAAAACAAAGATCGGCATGCCGACACGAACCGTGAGAGGGATTTGTTGGCGTTGGATCTGTTCGGCAGCGAAGAGAGAAAGCACACATTCGCCCTTTAGTGCGCCATTGGGCCTTTTAATTTTCAAATGCACCGTGCCAGCTTCGCCCGGCTTTAAATCCAAGTTCACGGGCGCCAGGTAGACCCACTCATGGATCTTGACCCCGGCTAAAGCACCGCGGCGGTACTCTAACGAAAAGGCCAGTCTTTTCGCGGCGGCCGACCGATTGAACACTTTCACCGTGTATTCCGAAGCCTGTCCTGGTTTCAGTTCCAAAGTCAGCGGATTGGGCTCAAACGCGATCTGCGCGTGAGCGGCAATATTCCCCAATAAAAATAATCCGCAGAAAAGAAATAGCGCCGGTCTGGCCAATCGCAAGCTCGGTTTCATGGACTTTCCAAAACACCCGTTTTCACTACCCCTGCGCACCCCTGCTCATGGCTGGGGCGTTAATTCACTCGGCATTTTCATTTCCGCCGTTTCATACAAATAGATCGCGATATAACGGGTCACGCCGCCCTGGATATCGCCGGTTTTCACGGCGACCAAATAAACCAGCGGTCCCGAGGTGAAGTCCGCGTTCGAAGGCACTTTGACCTTCAATTGCAAAGGCCGTTTTCCGCCCGGGCCAAGCGTGATCTCGTCTTTGGCAATGATGACATCGTCTGTATTGCCGGAAAAATGACTGCCCTCGAAAATCGAGAAGCCGGTATCTGCAGGATTGACGGAAGCAAGCCTGTAGGTTTGATTTTTCTTAGAGGTATTGGCCAGTTCCAGCCATTTTTTCTCCGGACTTTTGACTTCCACGGTCTGCCCAGGTTTTACATTCCACAGGACCACCTGGGGTGGCGCAATCGTATACTGGGCATTGGCCGGACTTTTCATAGCACTGGCCAAGGCCTCTTCATTCCTGCCGGGAGCTACCGAGAATAGGAACATTCCGTTAATCTGGAATCCGTATCGGAACATGCCCCTGACTTCTGCATCTCCCCCGGTATAAATATTGAGATCGCACTGATATTTTTTACCGAAATATTTCTGGTCATCCGGAATGCTTACCAGCACATCCAATTCGACTTTGGCATTCGCCGGCACGGTCACGGCATTGGACTCAATTCGTATCCAGGTTGGATCCGGAATCGCTTCGTAGCCTGGCTGAAGTTTTCTAGGTAGTTGCGGCCGGATCGTAATGATCACCGGCACGTCGTAATTACTGCCGACCACGAGCGGAGCATTGGCGATTTTTTTCATGCTGATGGTAGTGCCGATCGGCAGATTATCAGCAATAAATTTGGAGTAATTGGTTTTTAAACCGCTTTGGGCCGCGGAAACCGAATAAGCCATACAGAGCATAACGCCAAGGGTGAGCACAATCCATCTTTGAATTCTCATTTCATTAGCTCCTTTTTTGAGCCTCCAGCACGACTCCCACCACATGAATAAAATCTCATCTCAGGCAACGTTAAGCTAAATATCCTGCCTGCACTTGTTAAAAAATCGGGAAATGCACGACTTCCAAGCCGTGCATTTCCCGATTTATAAACCAGCTTTTTTAATGAATATCCGCTCCGATGGTCACATTAAAGATAACAGAAGTCGAGTAGGCAGCTTCCAAAGCTGACGGTGCTTGCATAAGGAACCGCATACTGCGCTCCGTGCTGCCGGTCGGAGCAGTTGAGACGTTGTAACCTGACATCCAGTCTGGATCCGTACCACCCTGCCAGAAAAGATCAGTGAGGGTTGCATAGGTCGCAGTACTGCCCAGCACATCTTCATTACCGAAGTCGGAAATAGCGAGATCGCGGCCATACGGCGCAGTTTGTTCGCTGGCGATTACAGGGGCCGTGAAAATACCCGCCAGTACAGCAGTATTAACTGTATTTCCATCCACCGCAGCGGCCATAATCCAGGGCGTGGTCGTGGTCCAGGTGTTTGGGTTGGCGCATACGACGGAAGCGGTGTAATCAATAGTCGCGTATCCCAAGTTGCTCAGGGTGATGCGATTCTGACCACCTGTCGTATTCGAAAGCACGTCAGCTTCCGGACCAACGATACCGTAGGTCAGTGGATCCGGCGAACCACTGCGCAGATCAATGTCATATTGACCGAATTGGATCGAGATCGGCCAGGTGATGGAGGTCACGCCGCTCGCCGCAAAGGTCGAGACAGCCATGCCAGAGATCAAAGCAACTGCCAAAGCAACCAGAAGAGTTCTACGCATTACTTTCACCTCACGTTTAATTTGATGGTGCAACTTATGGGTACCCCTTTTAAAAACTTACCAGCCAAACAAACCCCAGAACCACCCCCCTCATGGATTGATACGCCCGTACTGCTGGGCAATTAATAATATTACTTCAATAAATCCCCTGGTATTCATATATTAGTTAGACTGCCTTTCCAAGAAAAGCGTTTCATTTATTTTGTCCCCGCCGCGGGTGTAACCGCCTGCGGAGTGGTATTTTTAATCCTCTGCTCAGCCTCAATATCTTTTTTTTGTCGAGCTGCCGCCGCCGACTCTTCTTCACTCAAATAGATCCCCAGGTACCTTGTCACTCCTCCAGCAGATCCACTGGTAACTGCCACTAAGTACAAGAGCGGTCCCATACTAAAATCAGCATCCTTCGGAACCTGAATGGAAATTTCCAGCGCTTTCTTTTGCTTAGGGTTAATCCAAAGGTCATCTTGCTGAATCAGGACATCATCTGCCACTTTAGCTGGTTGGGAATTCGAAATCCTAGAATATTCCGTTTTAAGCGGATCAACGGATGACAAAAAAAGATTTTGACGTTTTGCCGAGTGGTTAATGAGTTCCACTTTTTTGTTATTTTTATCCCGAACCTTGACTTTCTGTCCGGGTTTAACACCCCAAATATCAACCATGGGTGGGTTAATTTCATATTCGGCGGTTGCAGGATTATTCAACACTCGTTCTAGTCCGGATTCATTTCTGATAGGCGCGACCGAAAACATAAACAAACCGGTGAGCTGAGTGCCATAGCGCATACCAGTCATTGCCGGATCGCCTTCTGTGTACGTAATAATATTACACTGGTATTTTTTACCAAATAATGTTTCGTCGTCCGGAAGCTTAATAATAACATCTACTTGCATGGTCGCAGACGCTTCCAAGGTCAGGCTATTAGGTTCGAATACGATCCAATTGGGATCAGGAATCGGTTCATAACCAACGGCCAACACTTCGGGAACCTGGGACTTTATAGTCACATAAACAGGAACGCTATAATTATTACCAACGATCATAGGCGCATTGGCGATTTGAATCATACTGACACTATGACCAATCGGTAAATTATCTACGGCAAGCTTTGAGTAGTTTGTACTCAAACCAGCTCTTGGCCCGGCAATCGAAAGTAGTGGCAACGAACTTAGCATCGCCACAAGCAGTGCTGTTTTAAAAGGCAATACCGCCATATCAGGACACCCTCAAACGAGGTTGTTTGTTAAGCAGGAGATGCCCAAAAGGATGCTCTTGGGCATCTCCTGCTTATTTATTCTCTACTTTCTGGTGCTTTACCAAGCAACTACAGTGCCCCCTAAGGTAACATTAATCGTCTGTTCGGCGGTGCCGCTACCTGCAACACTCTGTGGTGTTTGCAGCATAAAACGTAAACTGCGCACGGTTGTCCCACCAACATTTTCGGGAACGTTAAAGCCCTTCATATACACTGGATCGTCATCGGTTCCCGTATCATCCCGTGCGAGTACAGTGGCCGAGGCTTGGGCAGCAGCCGCTGTCGGCACAATGTCATTCGCAGCAAAATCCCCAATAACCAAGTCACGACCATAGGTTCCCGGATTTTCCGCTTCAAGAACTGGAGCTGTAAATATTCCTGCTAACGTGCAGTTGTTATCACCTGTAGGATCCAACGCTTGGGTTAGGGTCCAGCCAGTTGTGCAAGCGCCTAGGACAGTATAGTCAACGCGTGAATAACCAATGTTCTCGACATTGATACGGATTTGGCCGCCTGCCCGATTCGACAAGATGTCCTGGTCCGCCCCAACTGTTCCCCAAGTGAGAGGGTCAACAACATCGGTGGTAAGATTAATCTGATCGGCGTTAAAGATCACAGTGATGGGAAATTGCAGAGTGGTTCCGGCCTGGGCCGAAGCTGCCAACCCCGCGATCAAAGCAACTGCCAAAACAGCATAAAGAGTTCTACGCATTACAATTTCACCTCACGGGTTATTTTACTGCTTCGAATGTATGTCGGTAATCTGGGTTGGATTTGCTGGGGTAGCGTTTGAACTACTCGGATAGTGGACTCGACATCCCTCCTTTCGTTACGGCAGCTACCCCTCCGACGCTCTCGTTGACAGGACTTGCTCTCGGCTCTGTACTCTCTCGTGCGGGGGTAACCCTAGCCTAAATTTTTAAACAGCTTCGTATAGAACTGAGTCTTACACCTTAGACTCGTTAAGCCCCCAAAATATATCCAAAAAAATGAGGTTTTTTTACCCTCAAAATCCGTAGATTATTATTATATCATTCCTAATTAGCCCGAGCAACCCCTTTCTGGGATTTCTTCACTCTCTGCCTGCCAGACAGCCTGTTTTCATTCCAAGCGCTCCAGGCCGCGGGGCTTTAAAATCCCGCTTCATCAATGCGGATCTCGTCTATCCGCGCGCCCAGGCGGTTGTTCTTCGCCTCCACCACCAGCGTGATGGAAAAGGTTTTCTCTCCGCTCCAGCCGGTTTTGGCCGGGATATTGTACCGGTGCGTGCCGGCTTCGGTCTGGGGGTCGGAAAGCTCCAGGGCCTGCGATGACCCCTGCTCCAGCAGCATGACCTTGAAGCCCGCGTTCTCGTCAATTTGCGTCACGATAATGCTCAGGGTGGGGTACAGGTCCACGTCCATTTTCAGGCGGTCGGACAAGACCTTGCCCCACACGTCCTTGCCGGCTTTGAAAACCTTGGCGCTTCCGGACCCGCTGTTGTCTATTTCCGCATTATTGCCGGCTTCGTTGGTATAGTCCCACCAGCCGCCCGGCTGGCCGGCAAGGCCGTTGAAGTGGGCTTGATAGGCATCTTCCTTGATAGGCGGGGTGATCCAGAGCTCGTCCACCGTGGTGCCGACTCCGTTGGTCGCCGCTTCCACCACGAGAACGATGGAAAAGGTCTTGACCCCGCTCCAGCCGGTTTTGGACTTGATATCATAGGTATGCACGCCCGCGCCGTCGCCGGGCTCGGAAACCTGTATCTCCTGCTGGTCCGGCTCCTGGACCATGACCTTGAAGCCGGTGTTTTTATCCACCTTGACGATCACGATCCGCAGCTGGCCGCTGGCGTCCAGATCCAGCGTGAGTTTGTCGGAAAGTACCTTGCCCCAGACATCGTCGCTCACCTTGGTGATGCGGGCCGCGCCCTGGCCGGTCACGTCAATCTCGGCGTTGTGCGCGGCGTCGTTGCTCTCGTCCCACCAGCCCGCGGGCTGTCCGGGTTTGTCGTATTCGCCGGCCTGGTTTTTTTCGAAATGTTCGTAATAGGCGGTCTTCGCGGCTGCCGGTTCCTCCACTTTTACGAATTCGGATGTTTCCTCGACCGCGTAGTCGCTCTTTTTACCGCACCCCGCGAGCGTCCACAGGCCGCCGGCCAGCAGAACCAAAGCCCAGATTTGCCATTTGGATTGGAAAAAACGAGTCCCCTGCATGTGCCCTTGACCTCCTCGATGGTATGGGGGCGTATCTTACCTTATTTATGGCGGGGTTGTCAAAAAAAAGTGCACAATAAACAGCGCAACCCTAACCCCCCTGGATTCCGGCTTAATACACGCCGGAATGACGGCATCTCAGAAGTTCGTCACCCCGGCGAAAGCCGGGGTCCAGGACGATCGAACCGGGTGATGTCTCATTTTACCGTCATTGCGAGGCTCCCCGAGCCTGTCGAGGGGAGACGCGGCAATCTCGATCTTGAGATTGCTTCGCGACGCTCGCAATGACCCGCCCAACTCCCCCTACCCCCTCTTTCGTAAAGAGGGGGATAGAGGAAGAGATCGTTACCGCCGCTGGTCCGCTGTTCTCCTGCTCAACTGCTCAGGACCGCCTCCCTGCGGCGGTCCTTACGCCGCGACCGCGGAACTGCGGAACAGCTTCCTGCGCTGCAGTTCCAGCGCGTTCTCGTTCACCTTGGCCGGCAGGGTGTGCAGAATGTCGTAGTAAGCGCCCAAGGCGCCCTTGCCGCCCACTTCCAGCAGAACGCCGGGCACGTGGAGCGCCTTGCCGGCCAGCCGCGTGCCTGCCTCCGGCGCCCACGCGCCCAGCTCGGCGCTGGGAGACAGGGCGCGCATGGCCGCGACCAGTTCGTTGAACGCGGCCACGGACTGCAGGAGCGCCATCTGCCTGGGCTGGGTATCCGCCTGTCCGGCTTCGGCCTTGAGGGCGCGGAGCATGGTCTTGATGAAGTTGCGCTCGGCATTGCGGCTGCCCGGGTTCGCCACGTAGCGCAGGTAGGCCTGCACCACCGGGCTGGCCGGCTGGGAGAACTGCTGATGCAAGGCCGATTGGCGCGTTTCCATCCGATTGACCAGGGCCCGCAGATAACCCATGGGATCCACGCGCATGGTCACCTGATGCATGCGCCGCGAAGTCAGGAGCGGCAGCAGGTTCAGGAACAGCGAGCGGACAGGCCGCGGCGCGGCCACGATCTCCTCGACCTCGCCCGCATACGGCTGGGCCACCAGTTCCTCGGGCAGGGCGGCGCCGAGCACGTCGGCGAGCGCGACCTGCCGGTTCACCGGCGCCGACACCTGGAACACCTGGGCCTGGGCCAGCTCAATGCCGCCGATCTGAACGGTTTGCACCCGGCCCGTGGCCACGCCGTGGATCATGCGCGACAGGTCCTCGCCAATGGCCGCCACCCGCGCGGTCTCCTGCCGCGCCTGGAGTTCCAGTTCGCCGCGCAGCTTCTGCGCGGTGGCCGTGTCCAGCAGGGAGAGGTGCCCGCGCGGCGCCGTGCCGAGGTTGGCCAGCACGGCCTGGGCCATTTCCAGACGGCTGATGAGGCCGGCCGCCTCGCGCCTGCCCCGCAGAGAAGCCAGGGCTTGCACCACCGCGGCCTGCAGGGCCTGGTTGGCTATGGGCAGGGACTGCACGTACACTTCCTGGCCGGCAATTGGCGCGGCGGTCTCAACGGTCCGCGCCCAGGCGCCGGGCTTGACCCCGGCCGCGCCCCGGATCACCCGGCCGGCGGCTGCTTGCGTGACCACGTCACGGCCAATTCCCTCCAGTTCCAGGGCTTCGCCGATTGCGGCCTGGAGCAGGCCAGCTTCGGATGAACGATCCATGCCCGGCAGATTACGCAGGACCCTCAAGATGGCGGCCAGACTCGGTTCAGCGCCCCGGGTCAGTTCCTGCTCCATTGCCTGCTTGAGCTGGCCCAGGCTGCGGTCAGGGGTTTTGCCGAGCACTGCCTGAGTCTCGGCCAAATAACCCGCGACCAGGCTCAAGAATTCCATATGGCCCACACCCAGCTTGGACCGCTTGGCTGTCAGCCAGTCAACAGCCGTTTCGCCGGCCAGGAGGTTCGCGGCCGGAGCCCGTCCTTCTTCAACTCCCAGCTGGGTCCTGGCCAGGCCGAAAGCCTGCGCCACGCTGTCCCAGCGGCCGGCCTGGTAATACTGCTCGGCCTGATAGCCCACGATCGCTCCGAAGAGCATGGCCTGCAGCCGGTAGCTCAGGCGCGCCAGCGCGGTCCTCAGCCTGCTGTCCGCGGCCGGCAATTCCCCGCTCATGGTCCGCAGGAGATTGTCCGGCACATAGATCGAGGCCCATTCGCCGCGCTCCGCGGCCTGGTAATTCTCCCGATACGCGCCCAGCAGCTGCCCGCGCAGGAG
>CAZVUO010000004.1:0-324131 GCA_964630235.1 uncultured bacterium
GCGGGTCGGTGAAGGTCACCAGCTCCCCATGGATCAGATCCCAGTCGCCGGTCGGTCGACCAAAGCGTGGCGAGCCGACCCCCTGCTGCCTGCGAGCGTCCGCCAGTGGATCGGCGGTGCCCTGGGACAGGATCAGACCCTCCGGCACTTCGAGCGCCGGGAACCCTGCGTGGAGATGGTAGAGCCTGCCCCAGACCACGGCCGGTTCGACGCTGCGAGCCTGGGCGCAGAAGCGTTGATGGTTCCAGTAGCCCCGTTTCAAGGTGCCGTAGACGAAGAGCCGGAGGGTGGTCTCCGGACTGTCTTCCGGGTTTGTGTTCAGCTTCGCGGTGTCTCCAATGTTCATGCATTCACTCCTTCGGGCAATGTCCCTTTGCGCTCCTGGGGTATGAAGCGGAATTCGCTGTTTTCGACGGCCCGCACATCCTCGTGGCGGATGGTGAGCATGGTCATGGGCGGCACCTCCAGCTCGCGCCAGCCCTTCTCGTTGTCCACGGCAAAGTCAATAAAGGCGTCTTCCGAGGCGTAGAGCACCACCCGATGCTGGCGGTGGATGCGCAGGTAGAGTGGCTTGTTGCCCTTGAGCACGGTGATGGTGCCGGGGTCGAGCCGTGAGGCCAGCACGGCGCTCATCTGACCGCGACAGAGGGCCAGCGCCTTCTTCAGGCCGTCCTGGTCGATGGGGCCTTCGGGCGCGAAGCGGTCGGCCAGGCGGAAGATCAGTTCGCTATCCACCTCGGCGTAGCGCGGCAGCCCGAGGCGGCGGAACAGATAATCGGCGTTGTAGATGGTGCCATTGTGGGTGCCGATGACGATCCCGGCCCGGATGGGATGATTGTTGCGATTGTTGAACTCGTTGCCCCGGGTGCGCCAGCGGGTGTGGCCCATGAGGATGGTGGTCTCGTTGTCGACCTGCCCGAGCAGCTCCTGAAACGGCTTCTCGTAGACCAGCTCGTGCGCCCGCATCGGCCGCTTGAAGATGCGGTGGCTGCCGTCGGTCTTGAGCCAGGCCAGACCGGAGGCGTGCGGGCCGCGCTCCTCGCTGTGCAGCAGCATGCGGATGAAGACCTCGCGCAGGTAGTCCCGCTCGTCCGGCCGTCTGCGCTTGCGGCCGAAGATGATGCCTACTTGTCCGCACATGGAGCCGGGTCCTCCTTGCCGCCGAAGTTCTTGCCGAGCGGTCTCGTCCCTTCGAGGACGAAGGCTGCGTATTCGCGCCGGTGGTCCGCCAGCCACTCGGCCACCTCCGGGTAGCCCATCTCGGCTGTCAGCCGGGTCACCTCCGGGTGGTCGAGCATGTTGGTGCGCCCGGAGAGCCGCACCGTCTCCAGGGCTTCGAGGAAGCGTTCCGGCCAGGGATCGCTGGCCTTGTCGTCGGGCAGGAATTCGATCAGGCCGTGCCGGGCCAGACGGGTGAGAAACTCGGCGGCCGCAGCGGCGGCGTCCTCCGGCAACGGCTGGGTCGGCCCGCCTTCGATGCCGTAGAGCACCTCGGTCATGTAGTCCCGGGGCGCTCGACTGGCGGTGAACGGCGTCTGGCCGCGCATCAGCTCGACAATTTCGAGGCAGTCGGCGGCTTGCAGGGTTTCCCCGCTGCCGGGGATCGGTTCGCCGTCCAGCGTGGTGGAGCGGATCAGAATCTTCATGGGGCACCTCCTTAAACAGTGAGGCCGGGAACTTGCCCGGCCTCGTTGGTGAGAGTGGTGGTTTCGGTTTCGTCCGGGAGGACGTCCTCCGGTTTGGGCCGTCCGTTCTTGAAGGCGGCGTCACCGGGCATGTTGGCCATCAGATGCTTGCGGGCGGTCTTGAACTCATCGCCGATAAGGCCCAGGTGGAGCAGGAAGACCCGGAAGTCGTACTTGGCGCTCTGAGGATCGAAGTCCCGCTTGCGGCTGGAGGCGGCCCGGCCATTGAGCGCCTTGGCGGCGACCGCGAGGCAGAACTGCAGGTAGGCCTTGATCCGCCCCGCGTGGAGGGTCGCCTCGAACCAGCGGAACTCCACCGTGCCCCGGTACCAGACGTTGTGCAGGTTGACCCCGTGGTAGCGGCTGTTGTCGTAGTGCTGGGGCTGGCGGTTGTGGTAGCCGTACCAGATGCGGTTGAGCTGGTCCTTGGTGCGGGGGCGATGCTGTTCGATGCGCTGGATCAGCTCGTCGCTGACCGGCCGGGTGTAGCGGTTGAGCCGGTCACGGCTGATGCCGAGGGCGTGGAGGATCAGCGGCTCCTGCTTGTAGACGATTTTGGCCAGGTTACCCAGGTGCCTGCCGTCGAAGGGCGCGGCGTCGATATGGATGTGGATGCCGCACTGACTGTTGATCTTGCCTCCGGCGCGGCGGATGGCCCGGACCACCTCCTGCAGTTGCGGGATGTCGTCGTAGCCGAGCACCGGGCTGACCACCTCGGCCCGCAGATGGGCCGGGACGCTGGTCAGGGAGGCGTCCCCCACCACCTTCCAGACGCGGCCGCGCAGGTCCTCGACCTCCCAGGGGTCATAGCTGCTGGGGATGCCGACATGACGGACCGTGCCGCCCACCACCGAGTGGATGGCCCAGGCGATCTGCTCCCGGGTGCGTTTTACGGTCTCGATCTCGATCCCGTAGTGGATCTCTTTCAGGTTCATGCGTGCCTCCGTCGTTCATGGCGCTTCTAACTCGTTGTCTGGCAAGGCTTTTTAGCCTCTGCTTACACCATGAATGAATGCTTCTTTCCGGACACAAATCAAGTAGAAGAACAGCCGAAGCCGACATTTAACACGTTTATTTTCAATGACTTGCGAGTTGGGCCGGATTGGGCTGCGCACAGGCGGCAGAAACCCCGGAACGGGCTGGCCGTATCCGGGGTTTCTATGTTGGCGGTGGCAGTGCGCCGGTCAGCCGGAGGCGGTATCAGAGGTAATCAGGCTGGCGTGCAGCTCGAGGTTGCGCGACTCGTCGGCCCGCATCCGCGCCAGCAGCGCCGTGAAGGCCTCCGCTTCGTCGGCCGGGAGCTTTGATGCCCGTTCCAGCCGCGCCAGGCGCTGGTGCAGATTCTCCAGCAGGCCCAGGGCGTGGTCGCGGATCAGCCCGTCGCGCTTCTCCTGCGGCGTGGGGATGAACTCGGTCAGGCCGCCTGTGCGTCGAACGATCATGGCCGTGCCTCCTTAGCTCAGGGTCGCGCCCAGCGAATGGATGCGCGGGTAGATCAGCGGCGTGCCTGTCATCTCGGCCTTGTAGCGGACCTTGTTGCCGGTGTTGTCGGTGAAGGTGCGCACCAGGGTGTACTCGGTCCAGTTCTCGTCGATGGGCCGGGTGTCCTGGATGGTCATCGCCTCCCAGGTCAGGCCGCCGTCGTTGCTGGCGAACCATTGCAGGGTGGTGCCGCTGGGGATTTGCATCTGCACGTAGGCCTTGGTCGATTCCACGCCCTGGGTCAGCTCGTTCTCGCGGGTCAGGTAGGCCCCGGTGGTCTTGTTGAGGTAGCCCACCAGGTTGACGTCGCGGAAGTTGATGGCCGGGGTGTCGTTGGCAAGCGAGCTGCTCAGGCGCACGCGGATCTGGACCCGGGTGGCGAGGTTGGGCAACCGTTCCTCCTCGGCGGGAACCATGGCGTCCCAGGTCACGCCGCCGTCGGTGGAGTATTCCCAGTCGAGGCCGGTGCCCTGGGGGATGGCCGAGTATTCGTCGAGGTTGATGTCGGAGAACTGCACGCCGGTGATCGGCTGGAAGCGGATCATCCCCTCGGATTGGAAGTTGTAGCCGTAGATCTTCATCGCCAGGTCGGAGCCGTTGAGCGGCGTCCAGGTCTCGGCGTTGGAGCTCTCCAGCAGCACACCTTCCATGTAGGTCTGCCGGGTGATGATGCCCCAGCGGCCCATCTTGCCCAGGGTGGCGGTGCGCACCTTGTAATTGGTGCTGTTGGTCAGCAGCACCACGGAATAGCTCGTGTTGGCCTCGGCGTAGAACGGGTCGTCGAAGCGAATGCGGGTCTCGCCGCTCAGACTGATCTCGTTCGGGGCCAGCACCTTCTCGGCGAACACCACGCCGTTGGGCAGACCGGTGGTGACGCCGCGAATCTGCACCGTGACCGGGATGCTCGGGTCCCTGGCGGTGAACTGCAGACCGATGCTGGAGATCACCTGGTTTTGGGTGAAACTGAAGGTCTGGGCCAGCGGATCGCGGGGCACGAAGATGGTCTGGGTGCGCCAGACCACTTGCACCACGGGCACGCGGATGATGCGGTTCTCGATGATGCGCTCGATGCGGGTGATGACCAGCGGATCGTTGATCTGCAGGCTGGCCCGGGCCGAGTAGACGCCGTCGGCCATCTCCACGATGCGGTTGCCGTTGCGGGCGTTGGTCGGGATGGTGAAGGAGGCGCTGACCCGACCGGCCTCGTCGCTGATCAGGTTGCTGGCCATCACCTGGCCGTCGCAGCGCAGCACGATGCCGGACTTGCTCGGGGTGAAGTTGATGCCGGTGACGGCGATGCCGGTCTGGCCGCGCCGCCCGAGGTTGGGCGTGATCTGCAGCATGGCCGGGGGCTTGTCGAACACCGCGTAGGGGTTGATGTTGCGCTCTTCGGACCAGTCGTTCTGCTCCACCAGCACGGTCTCGTTGCCCGGCAGCAGCGCCAGGCTGCCGAAGAAGCTCGCGTTGCTGCCCGCCTGATCGACCGAGAGCACGGTGGAGTGCGGAATGCGGTCCGGCGCGACGAAACGGGCGATCTCGTTGACCCGGGCGTCCCATTCGGCGTGGTAGATGTCCGACTGGGCGGTGTTCGAGAAGTCATCCGAGTAAATGCCTTTCTTGGTCTGGGCATCCCGGTTCTGCAGCTCGTTGTTCATCTGGTACTGGGCGTCGTTGTACTTCAGGTCCTCGACGTCCTGGATGATGTCGTGGATCTGGTCCATGGTGATGCGGGTCAGGCCGAAGTTGCGGATCTCCATGTCGGTTGAGTTGGGCGGGCAATCGATGCTGCACAGCCCCAGGGCGTTTTCCGGTACGATAGGCAGCTTCGGGAAATCCGCCGGAGCCCCTTCGAGCCGCTTGATCTCGGTGGTGGTGGCGTAAACGATGTCGCGGCGACCGAGGTAATAGTCGTAGTCCAGGCTGCAGTTGGAGCCGTTCACCGGCTGATCGCCGAGGCTGCCGCGCCCGAAGTTGATCACGTTGAGGTTGCCCAGCTCGAGCTGCACCGGTGACATGGTGAGTCCGGCCGTGTTGGTGGCCGGAGGCGAAGCGGTGCCGATCTCCTCGACGCCATCGTCGACGTAGGAGAGCGCCTCGCTGCCCAGCTCCATCAGGCGCTTGTAGTCGGTGCGTGCGCCGTTGGTGGTGGCCCGGTAGACGCGATAGCCGGTCGCGCCGCTGACCGGCAGCCAGGAGAGCTTGTTCATCTCCCCGGCGGCGGTGGCCCGGGCAATGACCGCAGCGGCGTTGAAGGCCGTCTCACCGGTGGCGTTGTAGGCGGTCACCAGATAGAAGTAGTTTCCGGCCGCCGGATGGTTGGGCTGTCCGAACCAGCCGCTGTCCACGTAGTCGGTACCCTTGACCATCTGCTTGGTGTAGGTCCAGCGCACCGTGTAGGTGGTGCCGATGGCCGGTTCGTTGCCGGAGCCGAGCCAGTCGACATGGTTGCCCGACTGCTGCCAGTCCACGCCCTCCTGGAAGATGGTCGCCCCCTGGCTGACCTCGAGGATGTCCACCACCGGATTGGGGTCGAGCAGGTCTTCGCCGCCGCCCACCGAGCCGCGAGTGACGTTGCGGGTGATCTCGACGATGGCCTCCACCTGGGTCGTCTCCTTGAGCGGGGTGGAGTTGACCGGATAGCGGCGCTTGTTGATGTCGAAGGTCTTCTGCTCGCCGCGCACCGACTTGGTGGCGATGGATTTGGGTACCAGGGTCGAGGTGGGCAGATCGCGCTGATGCCGGAAGCCCTGGATGTAGGCGCGTCCGGCGTTGGTGATCGCCTCCACGCTGTCGTCGTCGACGCCGCCGATGAAGGTGTCGAAGCCCCGCACCAGGTAGCTTCCTGCCTGGTCGAAGGTGCGCTCGGCCAGGTTCTGAATCAGGGAATTGAGCCCCTCGGCGGCGGCGAAGGAGAGCTGGTCCTCGGTGATCGAGGAGACGGTGATCCGGCTGCCCGGCAGCGTACCCAGCAGATCCCGCAGGTAGAGGTTGGACTTCTCCTGCACCGTGGGCGTGACGTCTCCGCTCTCGCGGTCGAACTTGTAGATCGGGATCACCCGGCGCTCGGCCACGTTGTTGGGCAGCGTCTGGCCGCTGGTGTCCGTCGCCTTGAGGGAGAGCGCCCATTTTTCCCGTTCGGCGGTGGGCTCGCCGGTGGCCGGATTGATCAGGGCCGGGTCCTGGGTGTAGCCGTAGTTGTACTTCAGCAGCTCCACATAGACGTAATCGGCCCCGCTGGTGGTGGCCGGATCATAGGTCAGGGTCGCGCCGCTCACCTGTTCCAGATGGCCGTCGATGTAGACCACGCCCGGGGCCAGGGTCAGGACGTTGGCGGCCGCGCTGACCTCCAGACCCATGATGATGGAGCCTTCCTTGAACAGGATGTCGGCGATCTTGCGCCGCTCCAGATTGATGATGTCCTGCTGCTCGTTGAGTTCGGAATCCAGCAGGTCGCGATCCTGATGGTAGCGGATGCGCTTGTAGTTCTTGGTCGGGTCGAATGTCTCGCGTGAGATGCTCATGTTTGAATCCTCCAGTTAGATCTTGATGATCCCGACCAGCTCCACGCGGGTGTCGGAAATCTTGTTGAAGTCGGGAATATTCTTCACCTCGTACAGGTAGCCCGAGCGCAGTACCTCGCCGGTCGGGTTGGTGTCCTGATGGAACACGCCGCCCATGGCGAGATCCCCGGTGACGCTTTGCACGTACTGCACGTCGCCGCCGAAGAAGCCGTATTCGCGGATGGTGATACCGTTGGCCTCGGCCTCGTCGAAGCGGAAGAAGACGCCGATGGTGTTGGTCTCCTCGCCGGTTTCGAGATAGCGCACGCCGTTGACCAGGAGCGCCCCTTCGGCGTCTTCCTTGAGGAAGGTCCGCTTGTAGTAGCGCTTGCGGGCGCGTTCGTTTCTGAGCCCGGTCTGGCCGATGTCCGGCGCGGGCGGATTCTGTGGGTTGGTGAAGCTGGCATCCCCGTCGCCGATGGCGCAGTGGGTGATGCCGTCCACGGCCTGGCCGAGGAGGAGTTTGGCCGTCAATATCCGGCCGGTTTTGACGATGAGTCCCAGTGCCATTGCTGTTCTCCTTTAGGTCTGAATTTCGTGGTCTTGATCGATGAGCACCGCGAACAGGATCTGGCGCGTGTCGGCCAGCAGCCCGGCCGGGATCGCGATGCGCTGAACGGTGTCGGATCGGCTGGTGTGTGCGCCGGACGTCCGGACGCTGGTGTCGATGCTCCGCAGCCAGGGGCGCGTCACCCGCACCGCCGCGTCGGCATCGACGCCCAGACGGCCATGGACGACGAGCCAAAGGTCGGCGCTCCGGTTCAAGCGGTTGTTCACGCGAAGCGCGAGGTCGGATCGACGTTCGAGCCGATGGGCGACCCGCACCGCGCTGTCGGCCCGGACCATCACCGTGCGCCTGACCGGTGCCCCGGAAAACAGCTCGAAGAGCGCTGCGGGTTGCGCCGCGCCGATGACGAGCAGTTCCGGCCGCCGGATGCCTCGGCGGGTGGTGATGGATGCCAGTTGTCCCTTATGCACGGCCACGGCGAATCCTCCCGCTGAGCTTGAGCGCCTGGCCACGGTTCATGGACAGAAGCGTTTCCGGGCGACGCTGGCCGGTGATCGTGGTGACGATTTTGAGCTTTCCGCTATGCGTTGCCATGGCATTACTCCTTCACCGCGCACCAGCCGCCGGTGGTCAGGTTGAACACGCGGTAGCTGTCCGTTCCGGTTTGAATGGTGTCTTCCGAGGCGACGTTGCCGCCGCCCGCGGCGAAGATCTCAATGAGTTCGCCGCGCAGCTCCTGGTAGGCGGCGGAGCCGGACATCGAGGCGATCCAGGGAAAAAGGATGGTGGTGCCGTAGCGCATTTCCGGATCGGTTTCGCCCTGGAGACCTCCGTGGGCCGCGCCGCAGCGGCCCTGCTGGCCGGACGCGGAGGTCCAGCCGTCGAACTTGTTCACGGCGTAAAATGTGCCCGGCGCGTTGTAGTAACTGTTGACGACCGGCTGCGGGTCCTCGCCGATCTTGGCTCCCGAGGCGTAATCCCGGACGAGGGTTTCGACGGTGATGGTGTTCGGCGTGGCAGCGGTGTCGATGGCGCTCACCCGCACGCGTTCGATGCCCGCGTCGTCCTTGATCACATAGTCCTGTCCGGGCGTGACCACGGTGGCGTCGTTGACCTGAAGCACTACGCCGCTTCCTGCAGTGACCGCCGCCTGTGTGAGCGCGACGGCCCCGGACCAGAACCGTTTCAGCAAGCCGCTGTAGTGGCCGTAGTAGGTGGAGACGAGCTTGGTCACCACGAAGACGTGGTCCAGGTCGGCGAACAGCCAGAAGATGAAGTCGGCGCTGTCCTCCACCCGCAGGTAGGTGTAACTGGTGTGCGAAGCCTCGTTGACGCCGGTGTGGGTGGCCGCATCCCAATACTGGAATGCCGCGACGTGAATCCGCCCGGAGGTGGTGCTGATACGGAACTGCAGATAGACGTCCTCGGCTCCGGATTCCCCGTGAGACTTGAAGACGAAATATGGCTGCGGGTCGGCCGACTGGTCGTCGTGCAGGGTCCATCCGGTGGTGGTCACCAGAAAGGTCCGAAGTTGATTGAGCAGGTCGAGCCGACCGTGGGCGAGTCCTTGAATGCTGTGGTATGCCATGGCGGCCTCCTTAGAGAATCGGGTTTTCCGTGCCGGTCAGGCGCAGCTTGATGTCGAGTTTGTTTTGCACCGGGGTGCCCGGGAGCACGGTGCAGCGCCGCCAGAAGGACAGCGTCTGCTGGAATGCCTTGTCGCCGAGATTGAGCGGTGCGCCCTGGGTGGCGGTGTCGAGTTCGCCCTGGGTCAGGGCCAGGCGGTACCAGACCGATTCGTCGGTGCCGGTTTCGTCGATGGGATCGAGCACCAGACCGGTGTAGTCGTAGCCGGAATAGACAGTCGTCCCTGCGTCGTGCGCGGCCGGAGCGGTGTTGGCCACGCCCCGCTGCACGGTGAGATTGACGGTGCCGCCGCCGCTTTCGATGAGCATCTGCTCGCCGTCGGTGATGATGAGTTCGCCGTCGGCAAAGCGCGGTTCGGCCAGAGCGATGGCGGTCTGCGCCGCGTCGATGGCCGAAGCGAGGTTCGTCTGCTCGTTGGCGACGTAGAGTTGCCGGTCCTTGATGTCACCGTCGGTGCCGTTGTAGCTCTCGGCCTCGGGACGGCTGAAATCCCCCTCTGAAATCTGCTGGGTCAGCGCTTCGTCAAGATAGAGGTGAATCGCCATGGGTTCTCCTTCAGGTGGGCCACTGGGTGGCGCGATAGTTGTTGGTGGCGGCCTCGAACCCGGCCTGCGTCGGCGCGTGCAGATCCTGCTGACGGAACAGCCAGCGATAGGAAGGCCGCGACCAGCGGAATCCGGCCTGGTTGAGGCGCATGCGGCTGACGCGCATGGGGCGGGTCCGATCCACGGAGAGGCGCAGGCCGGTGGTGTTGAGCGGGCTTGCGCCCAGCTTCATGGTCTCGACCCGATGGCGCTGGAGAGAGCCCGTGTCCACGTAGACTTCAAGCGCGGCCCGTTCGCCGGTCAGATTCGCATTGCTCAGATACCGGGTGTTCAGGGTGTTCGCGTTGAGCCGGAACACAGGCCCTCTCCGCCGCCATCGGTCGATCCGGTCCACGGCCAGGGTGACGTCCGCGTCGCAGCCAGCGGTGGAGGCGAGCAGCAGATTGCTGATGCCGCCCTGGTTGGCGGTGAGATCGAGACCTTCGTTGAGCCTGGCGCGGCCAAGCTGGAAACAGAGGCGGTGCCGGGATTCCAGGGGCAGGCGCAGGTCGTACTTGGCTTCCGCCCGTTCAACCGGTTCCGCCTGCGTGTCGAAAAAGAAATCCTTCTGCCGGAAGCAGTAGCGCAGCGCGGTCTCACCATGGGTCAGCGGCTTGCGGTTGAGATGGCTCTCGCCCAGCCCGAAGCCGCTTTCCAGCACATCCCCTTCGAAGTCGCGGCCGGTGTAGATGGGCGTGCAGAAGGAAACCCGATCCTCGCCGACACGGGTGTACGGAAGCCGCCAGTCGTTGAGGGCCTTGTGGTTCAGGCGCATCCGGTTCTGGCGGCCGTGAAAACGGGAGACCTTCACGGCGGCCCGGTCGATCTCCGGAATCATTTCCGTGGTACTGGTGAGCTGCAGCAGCTCCCAGACCCTCTGCTTGTTGGTCAGGTGGCGGCAGGAACCGAGCGAGGAACGTCCGAGGACAAAGGTTTCGTCGAGAAACGCCAATACGATCCGGCGCACGGCGTTGGCGTGTCCGAATTCGAGCATCGCGCCGCCTTCGATCCATTCGAGCAGAAACTGGAGCCAGAAACAGCGGGTGCCCGCCGGGTGGTGAAACACCAGGGCGTCGCGCAGCCCCTCGGTCTGGTTGAGGCACAACACGCGAAACACGCCGAGGCTGAACACCAGCCCGGGCAGCTTGGCGCTGCTGAGTCGGGATCGGGCATTGAGACGCAGAGCCGAGCGGAAGGTCTCCTGCAGTTCCCCCTTCCAACCGAGCGCGTCGAAGTCGCGTTCGATGGCCGGGATGGTGCCCTTGCGGCGATAGATCTCGACCGCCTCCCGCACGCGGCGGCGCTGGCAGTCCGGCGAACAGGTGCCGTCCACCTCGAGACCGACGAGCCTCGCCAGCAGCGGCAGGAAGCGTTCGTCGCAATGATCGACATCGAAGATGGTCGGGAAGTCGTCGATGGCCTGCTTGAGTTCGTCGAGCGTTCCGGCGGGAAGGCTCAGAAAGGTGCGCAGGTCACCGGCCTCGTCGTTGTGCTCGTAAAGCGGCGGCAGCAGGCCGAGCAGATTGTCCTTGAACCAATCTGACATCAACCGGCCCTCCGCAGATCGAGGTTGACGCTGCCGAGAACCGGGATTTCGCCGTGGCGCAGCTCGATGTCCTGCTGGGGTGCGTAGAGGTGCATGTGGCTGACGCCGCGCACGCCGTCGATCAGGGCCACCAGGTCGGAGAAGTGAATGGTCTGGCCAAAGGAGACTTGGTCGAAGGAAAAGAAATCGGAGAGCGCGGCTTCGATGCGGCTGCGCACATTTTCCAGCGGTTCACCTGGCCAGATGTAGACCTCGGCGTCGATGGAAACGGGCCGGTAGATCGGATCGAACAGGTTGATCTCGACTGTGATGACCTTGCGGCGTTCGAGAAACTCCGCGAGGTCCCGCTTGAGCAGCGCCGAGGGCATTCCGCCGCCGTTGGGGGCGATGGCCAGTTGGACGTTGTAATAGCGGATGTTCTGACAGGCATTGGTGTCGAGCACCTTGGCCTTGGCGACGCCTGGGTAACCTTCGGCGAGCGCCAGGTAATCCTCCAGGGTGACGGCCTTCCAGAGACTGCGCAGCTCCGCCGGTGCCTGTCGGCGGGCGTGTTCGAGGGCTTCCCGCGAAGCGCCGCCGGTGGCGGGCACCGGGTTGGTGACGGTCAGGGAAACCTGGCCGCCGTCGAGGTAGACCGGGCTCAGCAGTTGGGTGATCCGGTTCGGACCGAGATTTCCCTGGTCCCCGATGGTCTGCAGATAGCTGACGGCGATGGCGCTTCCCTGTGCGGGTACAGCGCCGCTTTGCCCATCGCCGAAAATCAGCGTGGAGATGTCGAGGGCGTCGAGATCTGCCATGAAATGGCGGCTGTCGGCCAGACTGTCCTGAAAATGATCGACCTCGCTCCAGGCGTCGTCCCCCACCGTAACAGTGATGGTGCCCTGGGCGATGACGTCGCCGGTCAGGCGGAAGCGCTGGAATGGCAGGCCCGTCGACGTGAAGGTCTCAGAGCGGCGCACGCCTTGACGGGCAGGGATCTCCACCGAGAGCACGCCTCGCGGGATCAGACCGTCCTCGACCGTCTCGAAATCCGCTTCGCCGTCACTCAGCAAGGCGCGGCAGGCCGTCCCCGCCGGAATGGTCAGGTCCTTGCCGAGCGGGGCGGAGAGCCGGAAACGCAGCGTGGTGGTGGAGGCCACCGGCGAGTCCAGCCGGTAGCCGATGAGTTTGCAGAGGTTGATGACGTTCTGGCGCTGGCGGGCCGTGGGCAGAAAGGCCTCCGCCGCTTGGGCGTCCAGGTAGTAGGCCAGCATGTCGCCCACGCCGCAGAACAGATCGAGCAGGACGACGCCGAGATCGGAGTGGTTGAAATCGGTCCAGCGGTCGGTGAGCTGCGAGATCTTCGCCAGCAGCTCCTGGCGGATCGATTCGTAATCCTTGTTGATGTATCCGATGCTTGCGCGGCCCATGGTCTCTCCGGTTTTCGGCGGTTATGCGAGAGCGCCTGATGCTCTCGCCACGCCGGTTACTTACCGGAAGGGGCCTGGATGTGTCGGAGGCGGGATGCCTCAGAGCGGGCCGCGCAGTTGCCAGACGGGATTGGGCTGCCCGGAGGTGTTGTTGAGGTAGTGGGATTCCTTTTTGCCCTCGAAATAGAACAGACCGATGCGGCCCGGCTCCAACGTGGTGATCCGCTGAACGGTGCCAGCGGCGTTGTCTTCCGCCTGACTCTGTGTGTCGAAGCCCAGACCGCTCGCGGCCAGATAGAGGGCGTGCTCGGCCTGGGGCGCTTCGGTTTCTGGCGCTCCCTCGAACGTCAGGTAATGGCCGTGGTTGTCACCCGGATCGCTGACGATCCACTTGCCGTTGCGGTCCTGAAAGGCTCCCTCGATGTAGGCGACTTCGTATTCCCCGGCTGGCCAGATGAAGAAGTCGTTCGGATCGGGGCTCATCTCGGCCGCGTCGAACCAGAGCAGATTGAACAGTGAGCGCACGTCCGGCGACAGGCGCACGCTGCGCACCGGCGGCGGTTCCGGCTCGGGTTCCGGCTCGGGTTCCGGCTCGGGTTCCGGCTCGGGTTCCGGCTGCGGATAGCTGGGCGCGGGATTGTTCGGGTCTTCTCTGTAGAAGGGATAGACCAGGTTGCCGTCCACCTGGCTCTGGATCACCCGGTAGGCGATATTTACCAGTAGCAGGTTGCCGTCGATGTTCAGCGGCCGGTCATCGAAGCGCACCTCCGTGATGATCACCCGCTTTTCCCAGCGCTTGATGGCGTCGATCACGTAATGGCGCAGCAGGCCCTTGAGCACCTCGTCGTTCTGTTCGAACACCAGATCCTTCAGCCTCGAGCCGAACTCCGGATTCATGAACCGTTCGCCGATCCGGGTGCCGAGGATCTGCAGGATGCTTTCGCGGATATGCTCGTGCTCCCGCGAGGTGGCGGTCGAAATCTGGGTGCCGCCGGATACAGACTGAAACCGGAACGGATACCGCAGCCCCTTGCCGAGGAAATCGTAGCTCATCAGGTACGCTCCTCGCAGTCGATGCCGCATTGACCTGAGCAGCCATTTTCCGGTGCGCCGTCGTCGATGGCTTCCCCCTGGAACCGGACCACCAGATCCAGACCGCTCTTGAGTCCCAGATGGATGGTTCCGTCCGCCTCGATCAGCCCGCCGTGGCCGGACTGGCCGCACTGGAATCCCTTGGCTCCGCCGGAGAGCAGACGGGCAGCGATGGTTTCGCCGATGCCATCGATGCGGCCGATGCCGATGATGTCGATAGGTCCGGCCGGGTTGATCAGGGTGATGAACCTCTCCCGGTGATCGACGTCGAGGCGGATGCCCTCGGGCAGAACCACCGCGAAGCGTTCCGCGCCCATGGCGGTCGGCTCGATCCCGGCAGGCAGTCCGCTGATACCGGCTGCCTCCTGGGTCGAACGCAGATAGGACTCGACCAGGGTGTAAAGGCGTCCCGGGGCGACCTCGATGGCCGTGCCGGGGCCGGGGGTGATGATCTGCTGTTCCCCAGCGTCGATAACGCAGATTCGCTGGTCGTCCGTGGTTCGCAGGATCATGCCGTCGGGCAAGGTGAAGAGCCGGTTGCCATCCGGCAGATCCCGGGGTTCGGTGCCCGCAGGCAGTTCGATGAAGGGATAGAAATCGGGCTCCGGCTCGATCTGTACCTGCTCCAGGTACTCCTGGGTCCTGGCCTGCTGAGCCTCAAGATAGGCCTGGGCCTGGCCACGCATCGCCTCCGAGGCGGCGTGACCGGCCTCCAGCAACGTGCGGATGCCGGAAAGCTCCTCACGGATGCCGGACAGGTGATCGCAGAGCGCCCGCAGTACATACTGCTGTTCGCCGGAATCGGTTTGTTCGATGGTGGCCTGCAAGTCGGCGGGTTCTTCGGAAATCATCGACAACCTCCATTACATGCCGACATTGGCGGGTTGGGATTGATAGCTCATGCCGTTGACCGGCGTCACTGTTCCGGTCGCGCCGTCGATTTCGAACACGGTCCAGACCGTGCCCGGGGCGTTGGGAACGGTGAAGGTCTGCTCACGGCCATCGCTCAGGAACACTTTCACCGAGGCTCCAGACTGCGCCAGGCCGGTGCTCGGATTGGCGTTGCGGTTGGTGTAGTCGTGGACCGCGTAGCGGTAGACACCCGGGATGAGCCGATGGATGGTGATGGTCTCCGGCCCGTAGGAGCTGGTGTCGTCCACGTCCAATTCCGCCGCCTCGTTTTCGATGGTGTGGGAATAGAACACATGAAAACGACCGCCCGATGGCGTCGGTCCGGTGAGATGGGAATCGAGATCCCTGGGGTTTAGGCCCCACTGCAACACGATGCGGGCGATCTGGCCGTCGAGTTCGGGAGAAAGAACGATTTGAATGTCGCCGGAGGTGTTGGAGTCGGCGTTCACCCAGCCATGCCAGGCAATGTAGCCCGGCGCGGTGACCTCCACGTAATAGAATCCCTCGGGTACGGACAGCTCGAACCCGCCATAGGCGTTGGCAAAGGTCTGGTACGCAGCCGGGCCGGTTTCCGAGCGGCGAAATTCGATCAGCGCGTTGCCGACGCCGCTGGTGTTGAGGGCGTTGACCACTGTGCCGCCGAGGAAGACCGATGCTCCGCTGGCAAAGTCCGGGTGGTCGGCAAACCAGGACGCATCGCGAACCTCCACCAGTACATGACGGAGGCTGTCCCGGACCGAGGATCTCCAAACCATGAGCACGGCATTGCCGATGGTCCAGCCGCAGCGAACGACACCGTCCGGCCCGATCTCCGCGACCTCCGGATTGCTGGAGGTAAAGACCGGGGCGTCCACGTCGCCGCGCAGTGAGAGCGGAACCCGTTGCTCGAACTCGCCAGCGGAGAGCCGGATGGAGCAAGGCTGAACCTCCCAGTGGCTGTGGTCTGGCGCGGTATCCGTCATGAAGGAACCTCCACCGGTGTGGAGACGCCGCCGCCATAGACCTCGACCTGGACGTGACGCAGGCTGAGCCGCTGGGCAGAATCCCAGGCCAGGATCATGGCCGCCCCGGGAACGAAGCCGCACTCGACATTGCCGTCCTCATCGACACTGGCCACGTCGGGATTGGACGATTCGAACACCGGCGCTTCGGGTAGACCACGGATCGAGAGCGGAATGCGCTGGACGAATGGGGATCGCGAGACCCGGATCAGTTTCGGGAAAACATCCCAGTAGTGCGGTTCCTGCGGCTGTTCAAGATTGTTCATCGCGTCCCCCTCAGTTGTCGATGGTGTCGGGACTGCCGGTGACGATGATGGCTCCGCAGGCGGTGATGTCGCCGATGCGGGCGTTGGGCAATCCTTCGGTGATGGTGTCGAAGCTGCCGGTCACGATGGGCGTCACGCCATGCCCTGGGATGGGACAGACGTGCAGGTCCCCCATACGGGCCACGGGCATGCCGTTGTCCAGCGTCCGGCTGGCCCCGGTGATGATGACGCCGCCGTGACTGCTGATGTCACCGAGTCGCGCCTGGGAGCTCATGGGTTCACCTTCAGCAACAGATGGATCAGAAAGCCGATGAGTCCGCCGATGGTGCTGCCGATGGTCAATACCAGGCCGACGATCTTCCACATGGTCTCGGTCCCCATCTTGGAGCCGACCCGGGCATGCAGCCGGTCGATCTCCTCGGCGTGCCGGTGCAGATCGGAATAGATCGAGCGGACCAGCACCTCGACGTTTTCCTTGTCCGATTTCTTCTCGATTTCGCGCTCGATCTTCTCGAGGCGATCCTGGATTTCCCGGCGGTGACTTTCGAGGATGCTGCGGAATTCCTCCCGCCAATGATCGAAGGTCCGGGCCAGCAATTCCTCGCTGGCCGAAAGTCCGGAGGGCGTTGTTGTTCTTTCTCCCATGCGATGCTTCCTTCAGGTGTTGATCAAGACGGTGTTCGTCGAGCGAATGATGATGTTTCCGGCTACCCCATCCATGAACACGAGGCTGCCGGACTTGTCGGTGGCGCTGATGCTCTCCTGGCCGGGCGCGGCGTTCATGCGCACCACCTGACCGGCCTTGTCGGTGAGCCGGATCTGTTCGGCGGCGGCGGTGGAATCGACGAGGATTTCCTGGGTGCCGTTGAGTCCCCAGATGTGAACCTTTTCCCGGCCCTTGGTGGTATCGATGAGGATCTTCTGCCAGCGGGAGCGGCCCTTGTCGCACGAGAGGATGTGGACCTTCTCCTTGTCCTGCCAGGCTTCGAGGATCACCTGCTGGCGGCAGAGGTCGGTGAGCTGGATGCGGGCGCGGGAGCCGACGATCTGCGAAGCGATGTCGAGCTGGTCGCCTTTCTCGGCGTCCTTCGTGCCTCGGCGCAGGGCGTTGCCGCTCTGCATCTCCGGCTTCACCTTCCCTTCCATGGTGAGAATTTGTCCGGCGCGGTCGATGATGCGCAGCAGCTCGTCGCCGTCGCGGTCATCGGCCAGGATGGTGTGGCCGGTTTCGGTCTTGAGCAGGACCTTCAGGCGCGGGCAGTAATACGGCGGATGGCCGTGGTACTTCTTGTGTTCGAGATCGTCGTGCCGGTTGGCCTGATGCTCGACTTTGTCCTCGCAGTCATGGCAGAAGGCGTTCGCGCAGGTGCGCTTCGATTCCTCGGGCTGCTCACCGGGATTGCTCTTGGCCAGCCAGACCCCGGTCCAGATCGGATACTGGACGACGCCTCCCTCGAACTCGGCCCAGACCGAGGCTCCTTCCTCGGGGACCAGGAACATGCCGGTGTCGTCGTTGCCGCCGTAGGGGAAACAGGGAGCGGCCCATTCGGACCAGTTCTCCCGCCCGCTGCCGAGCACGGCGGGGATCTCCAGCCGGACCCGGCCAAGGCGTTCGGGGTCGTTGTTGTCGCGCACGAAGGCCCGGTACTTGCCGTACCAGCGGTTGCGGTAGCGCTCCTCGGATTGACGGTCGCGGGTTTCAAGCATGCTCCGTCTCCCGTTTTCGACTGGTGTCCCAGGCCAGCCAGCCGCCCAGGCGAACCGCCCAATACATGACCTGCCGTTTCCACAGGGGCACGCCCAGGGCCGCCATCAGTTCGAGAAAGACGCGGTCGGCAGCAAGCCGCGAGACCTTGCCGGTGTGGTAGAGGTAGTCGTGAACGACGGCCGCCGGGGAATATCTCCCCCAGGGCGGCACCACGCGCCAGAACAGGCGCGGCACCGAGGCGAAGTCGGTCTCGAACCCAGCGGGCACTTCGATGATGCGGCCAGCGCCGGTGCGGACACGGAACGGCTGGGTCAGCCTCGCGGTCATTCCATTGGGCAGGATCTCCACCCGAAGAGGCCCGGACAGTCCCAGCGCGGTGCCCGAAAACAGGGTCTTGGTTTCGGCGCTCATGACCGCCACCTCGCCTTGCCCGACTGGCGCACATCGAGATGGACCCAGGAGGCATAGACACCGATGCCGCCCTCGCGGAAAAGCGGAATTTCCTCGGCGATGACCGCCAGTTCCTCGGGCGAAACGCCTGCGGGACAGCTCACGTCGGCCGCCATGCCCAGCGTGTGGAAACTCTGCTCCGCGCCACCCACCGCCTTGTTGTGCCGGTTGCAGCGAAAGCCGCTGGTGATGGACAGCGGTTTGCCGATGCGGTCGCGCAACGTCTGCAGGGCGTCGACCAGGTCGGGATGGACCGCAGCCGAATGGCCGCAGCAGTTCTTGCCCTTGCAGGCGAATTCCGAACGGTTGAAATTCTTACTGAGATCACCCATTGCCGCCTCCTTGTGTGACCGCGCCGGAATCCGCGTCGATGGTCACCATGGCTGGCGGCTCGTTTTGCGGCGTGGGCGGGGCCTCCTTATCGTTGGGTTTGCCCTGGGACTCGGCGGACTTGTCGCCCGCGCCCTTGCCGAGGGCGTTCTTCTTGAGTTTGAGTTCGCAGAGATAGCCAGCGCTGCTGATGCTGTGGCGCACCGAGTGGCAGTAGTAGATGCCGGAAAACTTCCGTCCCACGCCCTTGATCTCGACGTTCTTCTTGGCGCGTAGCTGGGGAATGCCGATGGTGGCCGCGTCCGCCTCGACCTGCCGCAGCTCGGCCTCGCGGAATTTGCCTTCGGCGCTGTCCTGGGCGGGCTCCTGGCGCGGCTCTTCGTGAAAGCCTTCGGAACGGTCGAAGCTGGGCACGATCTGTCCCGTCTCCTGTTCCTTGAAGCTGCCTTCGCCGGTGTTGCCGTCGACCAAATAGGTCTGCTTGCCCAGGGCCGTCCGCTCGGGCGTGGTGGCGTTGTTGGCCTTGTGCTCGACCACGTCCTTCTTGCGCGGGTCGATGCCGACCGTCTTGGTTTCGACACCCGCGCCCTTGGCCCCCTGCGATTGGGTGCTGGGGCGGAACGAGCGCAGCAGGCCCTTGGTGTCGGTGAAATATTCGAGGGTCAGAAGCGGCGTCTGGTCGAGCTCGCGGGGATGGAAATGGAGTTCGTCGTCCTGGATGTAGAAGACATAGCCGCTCACGCCGTCGCCATCGCGGTCACGGGCCTTTTCCGCCAGCTCCTTGAGGAACTGGGCGTCCGAGATGTTGCTCTGGGTGACGCGGAGATGGGTTCCCTTGGTGGCCGTGACCACTGGCGTGAGGCCGTTGGCTGCGGCGACTTGTTCGGCGATTTCCGAATAGAGGATGCCGGGAGCGGGTTTCTGCCAGACCTTCTGGTTCTCCTTGCCCGCGAGTTTGAAGCCCTTGTCGTAGGCCTTGATGCGGATGGTCGGATCACCGTTTTCCGGGAAGTCGTAATCGATGTCCTTGATGACCGCCTTCTTGCGCGGAGAGAGGTTACCCACGTAGCCGAAGCGGGCCACGATCTCGTTGCCTTCCTGGAACAGCGGATCGTCGACGAACTGCAGGTTGCGGTCGGTCACCGACAGCTCGAGGACATCCAGCTCCTCCTCGTTGTCGGTGAAGACGAACGAGGTGATCTCCTGGGTGATGTCCTTCGAGAGGTCTTGCCCCTCGATCTGAATCAGAAATGTCGGCTTGAAGGTATCCAGATCCATGCGTATCTCCGGCGGTTCGCAGTTCCCTGCTTACTTACCGGAAGGCATGGCGAGGTGTCGGGGGGGATCAAGCTTTAGGTTTGAAAATCTTTTGGCGTATGGAGGGTGTGTGGCAATTGAGAGTTATGTGCATAACATTCGGTTGAGCTGCGAACGGGCTTGTCCCGTGAGTCCGCTCGAACCGGTTGTTAGGTGGCGCCAGTCCACATTTTCCATTATTTTCTTCGCAATTGCAAGCAAATGATCGTTTTCCTGCGTATGTATAGGTATGGGAACTTACATTCCCCATCGGGAAGGGATAATCCAGACCATAGTCCGCAATTCTCTAACCCAGTACCAAGCCTACGCAAGTCCATCGCAAACTATCCTTGACCGCCTTGAGCATTTTGCTGAATGTGCCGATTGGACCAAGGGTGTTGTTCGAATACGTTGCCATGATTGTGGACATTCGTACTTCAGGCCATTTTCGTGCAAGGTTTTCCACCTTTGCCCATCCTGTGACCAAAAACGGACCTTACTCTATGCTGAATACCTGGCCGAGGATTTGCTCCTTGATCTACCGCATCGGCAATTTGTTTTTACGATTCCCAAGATTCTCAGACCATACTTTAAATCGGATAAGCGACTGTTTGGCGAGGTGTCCAGGCTGGTATTCTCCTTGCTTTCTGATTTTTTCTCCCTGGCAGCCGGTCAAGAACTACTATGTGCCTGTGTTGTCAGCTATCAGTCGTTTGGTGAATTCGCTCGATTCCACCCGCACTGGCATGTTCTGGTTCTGGAAGGTGGGTTCACCAAGTACGACCGCTTTGTATATTTACCAATCGGAGCCGACGAAGGGATGCTCAAGGTCTGGCAAGCAGCGATTATGGCTTTGTTTCTGCGAAAGGAACTAATAGATCAAGCCCGAGTGAACATGCTCAGGGACTGGAAGCATTCCGGCTTTAGCATCGAGAGCGAAACCAGACTATTCAACAAGGCCGATCGAGAAGCCCTCGGCCAGTATGTCGTTCGCGGCGCTACCTGTGCAGAAAAAATTCAGTATGATCCAGCTTCCGACACGATAATCTGGACAGCTAGCCCAAAGGGATTCTACAAAGGAAAAACAGAGACCTTCAAAGGCTTTGAATTCGTCGACCAGCTTGTGGCCCATTTACCACCAAGGCGGGTTCAATTGCTTCGTCGCTATGGCGTATATGCGGGCAAAGTCCGCAAGCAGTGGCAAGAGCGCCCCAATATTTATAGCCTGGCCCCAGAAAGTTGGCAAAAAGGTCATCCACGCGAATCCAAAATTGTTCCAGCCATACCTCAGGAGAAACCGGAAACTGTCCAAGTTTCCGATGCCTGGTCCAAGTTGCGCAAACAAAGTTGGGCACGGTTGTTACAGAAAGTCTATGAAGTTGACCCGTTTGTTTGCCCAAAATGCCAGGGAACAATGTCGGTTGTGGCGATAATCGAGGATCCCAAGGAGCTTGCCAAGATTATTAACTGGGCAAAGCAGCAGGAACGGGAGCAGCCAGTGGCCGTCTGTGCTCGTTCACCTCCTGAGCTTGCTTTGGTGTAGGTATAATACCCAAAAACGAAGTTTATGCGGAACAGGATAACACCTCGAAATCGGAGTTTATATGGCTTCGTGGGGGAGTTATGTGTTTGAGCTTTGTCGCATTAACGCGAATCAGGGGTTGACGGCAGAAATAGACTGGAATTACACTTCTTGGAGTCGGCGTTGCCGGAAAATTCTGATTGGATTAGTTGTTCGGGGTGCGAAAACAGTCGTAGTTCGGGGGAAAAACCGAATTTTGACCCGAAACCGCAAAAAACCCGAAATGACAGTTCCTATCAGTAATCAATATTCAACGTTTGGTTTAAATCGAGGAATGAAATTTCACTACGCAAAAGATTTATTGGATGTGCACCCATAAACTTAGCAACGAACGTATTCTGAGGTCTCATAAACACATCAAAAGGAGTTCCTAACTGTTGGATTACACCTTCGTTCATAACCACCAAAGAAGTAGCTAAAGTCATCGCTTCTGTTTGGTCGTGCGTAACATAAATAAACGTGGCATTTAGGTCTTCGTGAATGTGCTTAATTTCTTTTCTCATATTCACACGTAAATTTACATCCAGATTAGAAAGAGGTTCGTCCATTAAGAAAACAGCAGGTTCACGAATTATCGCTCTGCCAATAGCTACACGTTGTTGCTGACCACCAGACAACTGATGTGGTTTGCGCTTGAGTAAGCCTTCAATGTCCAACATTCTCGCAACTTGAGAAACCTTTTCCTCAATTATGCTTTTCTTAATATGTTTTGCTTTTAGTGAAAATGCCAAATTACCATACACGGTCAGATGAGGATACAACGTATGGCTTTGGAAAACCATTGAAACATTCCTATCCTTTGGTTCAACGCCATTGACAAGTTGATCATTTATGTATATCTGACCGCTCGTAACCTCATCCAATCCGGCAATTAGATTTAACGTGGTTGATTTACCGCACCCGGATGGTCCTACTATTACGAGAAAATCTCCATCGCCAATGGAGAAATTTACGCCATTTACAACCATATTGTTCCCGTCAAATGATTTATTGACATCAACAAGTTTAACGCTTGCCATTACGAGGTGTACCTCCGTTCTGATGTCTATTCCTGTGAATTTTCTGTAGCTTACCTTGTGCTAATGATAGTTTCTTGTTCGCTCCCGTTACTAAGGCTTTTTTATCAGGAGAGACATATTTTTTATACAATTCATAAAGGGCAAGCCATTGAGCAAACTTCAAATCTGATAATGATTGTTCAACAGAAAAGCCAATATTCTTTGATGCTCGTTTAAGTTGTTCGTAACTAAACAGCCGTTTTAGTTTTTCTTTTAATGATTTCCCCTTTTCCTCGAAAACGAAGCATAAAAAATCTTTATACCCTTCTATTTCACAAACCGCAATATCGGGAGAATTTTTACGTCGGAAACGGGCGAAGACAATTCGTGCCTTTGGCGCAGGAGAAAAATCTGCCGGTTCAAATTCGTGCAATAACTCTGTTTCGAAGTATGGTTTATAAATCAACGACTTTAGGCACTCACTGTAATAAGGTTCGCCAGCATATTTCAAAAAAGCCTCGTATTGCATAATAAAATAAATATCTTCAACATTACTTGCCGCAAGAACCTTCGTCATAATCTCAGCAGTAATGTTGAACGGGATGTTTGAAAAGAATTTACACCTCAAACCAGTCGGAATAACATATCTTAAGAAATCTGAAAAGACTATTTCAACATTATTTGTAGATACAAATTTCTTTTTTAACGTTTCAGCAATTTGAGGGTCTGCCTCAATCGAAATCACCTTTTTACAAACAGAAGCCAATGCACTTGTAATAATGCCTTTACCACCGCCTATTTCAAAAACGACATCTTCAATAGTAAGACTACTCATCCTAACCAAACGTCTCACAAGATTGATATCACGTAAAAAGTTTTGCGAATTTCTAATGTTTAATCGTTCTACCATCACTTAATTGTCCTCCAAATACTCCTTCACCCGCTCCGCCAACTGCTCTGCTGTACTCACACACGGCTGCAACCGCTCTGCCCAAGTACGTCCGGGGTGCAGGCAATCCCACTGCGGCATCGTGCCTTGGTGTCTGCCCTTGCCGGGGTCATGGTTGCCGAAACCATCGAGAACTCTGTTCCATACGGGTTTAAAGCGCTCAATGAGCATCGACTCTGCGAGGGGTATCCATATATCATCCACGACAAGAAAACGGCAATAGAAATCAGCGATATCAAGATTCTGTGCTGCTTCTAAGCATATATCTTACCTCCTAAGAAAAAGTATATACACTTATATATACTTTGTCAAATTCAGAATATATGATTAATTACTTATATGATATGGATTTAAACTTTTCTTAAGGTAAAAATAGACATCCTCGCGCGCCGAAGGCGTCCGACTAACGTGCTAGCTCAGGGGCGCGAAGCCGGCTTGCCGGCGGAGCGTCCCTCTGGAGCGCAGTGTTAGAGGTTATTGTAACGTTAGCTTTTGTGATGAGGAGGCCACTAGCGCCGACAGGAAGGCTTGATCCTCAAATAGTGCCTTCATTCCATTTTCAAGTGCTCTGTTCAATGCAAGCCTTGCGTTTTCGCCACTCATAAGTTGTGTGTTTGGCTCAATACCTTGCGCAGCTATTTGCTTTGAAAAAAGCAACTCGCCCTTCTTTGACTTGACTATGACTGACATGTTTAGGTCTGCGATAGCGTCACCTGCGAAAAAGCCAGTCTTGTGGTCGTTGTAAAAGCGCGTTAGATCTGCCGCGATTTGCACAAGTGCAGCCTCTGCCGAGAGTTGAAAACCCCTTGAGCGAAGTTCTTGCTCAATCGCTCTTCGAACGGTAATTGCTACGTCCTCAGACGCAAGAATTGGGGCCATCTCCATTCCAAACCCATTCTTCTTGCTACTGACTTTGCTTTTATCTTGCCGCTGATCATTGACTTGAACGCTAACGGTTACGTTATTTGCACCGGGAACTGGAGAAATGCCTTGCTGTTGGTTGTAAGAAAGCTGGATGTGGTCGGTTGTGAGCGCACAGCCAGAAAGAGTTACGAGAGCAATGCACGATGCTACTGAAAGGAATTTGACCGCCATGATTTAATTTTCCCCTTTGAGTAAAAAATGTGAAACGGATACCTCTAACAAATTATTAATTCGTTTCTTTATATCTCGTCTTAGGTGGTGCCGATCATGAGTGCCCGATCAGACAACTCCACTCAAAAAATGCTAGATTACACTTAACAATTGGCAATTTCAAGAAAATACTTGAAATTTTTCCTTATGGATATCATATTATTTTCATAATAAATGTGAAGAGGATATCCCATATGATCACGTTGCCGAAGGCGCTTTTGGACAAATATGACGATTGGCTGGAACGGGAGGCGGTTGATGCCAACCGTCATGGCGAGCACCGGAAATGGCTACGCTATTATCTGGATTTCTGCCACAAATACGGGAATGGATACCTTGACGAACTGAGCCTTGGTCTATTCGCCGAAAAGCTGCAAGACAAAGGTCAGCACCCTTTCCAGATCGAGGAAGCGTCACGTGCCGTTCGTTTGTATTACCGAATGGCCGGGGAAACGAAAGATGCCCTGCCGACACCTGCCTGCGAACCTGAAAGAATCTCAAAACTGCCTCCGGCCACCATGAAATCTGAAGGTGCGTCCTGGGTGGGTGAACTGACAAGGCTCAGGGAAGAAATCCGGATTCGTCATTATTCTGCCAAAACGCTATCGAGTTATTATGGCTGGGCCAGAAAGTTCCAGGCTTTTGTCCGGAGCAAGTCCCCCACATTGCTTGATACCGACGATGTCAAACGGTATTTGACGTGGCTGGCGGTGGAAAGGGATGTTGCGGCCTCAACACAGAATCAGTCATTCAATGCGCTGTTGTTTTTTTATCGACACGTTCTGGGCAAAGAATTCGGAAAAGTTGATGGCGTTGTACGCGCCAAGCGGCGTAAATACGTGCCGGTGGTCCTGTCCCGGGAGGAGATCGACATAGTTCTAAGTAAACTTGAGCCTCCTTTTGACCTTGTTGTAAAACTGCTTTATGGCTGTGGGCTCCGGATATCGGAGTGTCTGGATCTTCGAGTGAACGCATTCAACCTTGAGATGGGTGTGCTGACAATTCATGACGGCAAAGGCGGAAAGGACAGAACGGTGCCTTTGCCCGAAACCTTGGTTCCGGCTATTCGTTCTCAACTGGAGGTGGTTCGCTCCATTCTTGATCAGGATTTGTCTACGGAAAGCTTCGCCGGGACGTTTCTGCCACACGCACTGGAACGCAAATATCCAAAAGCTCCGACAGAATTTATCTGGCAGTGGTTTTTCCCGGCCATATTGCTGACAAAAGTTTCAGGCGCAAATGAGTTCAGACGCTATCATTTGCATGTGTCGCATGTGAACAAGGCCATCAAAGCGGCATCCGATTCCACAACGCTGACAAAGCGCGTGACGGCGCACACTTTCCGCCACAGCTTCGCCAGTCATCTTCTTCAGGCAAATTACGATATCCGGACGATACAGGAATTACTGGGGCATAGTGATGTGCAGACAACAATGATCTATACGCATACGGTCAAAAGTTCGACAAAGAAAGAGCCTCGCAGTCCGTTGGATTTTTGAACGCTTCAGTCGAGCAGGCGCATCTGGACGTGTTCGCGGGAGGGAATGCGCAGCGCCAGACCCGGCTCGAGCGCCAACGGGAAAAAGAGGTCGTTGTAGTCGCAGATGATCCACCAGAGCCGGGCGTCACCCAGATAGCGGTGCGCGAGCAGATCCAGACGGTCGCCCTCGACTACGGTGTGCAGGCGGTCGTCGTGTCTGGGGGTGGTGTCGATGCGCTGGCGCATGCCGAGGGAGGTACCGTCGCTGTCCCGGTAGAGAACGCAGCGGGCGTATCGGGAATCACGGCCGATCATGAGCGTACCTCCGACCAGTTGATGGAACGGTCCACATATTCCTCGAGGACGATGTCCACCTCGGCCCGTTGCGGCAGCAGGTTGTCCCGGTCGAACAGGCCGAAGAAACGCGCCTTAACCTGCCGGACGATGCAGGTCACGCCCGGGTAGAGATCTCCGAAAATCAGCAGCACACGGTGCGGCGCGTTCTTGAGCATGGTTCCGGCGTGTTCCGGATATTGCAGCGAGCGGAGCCAGTCGACCTTCTGTTTCACCGGCCCCTTGAACAGCTCGACCTTGAAGGCGATCCGGCGCGGTTCCCCGGCGACGTATTGGTAGCGCGGGTGGCTCATGCCAGGGATCTTGATCGTCGCGTAGTCGGTCGACTTCTCGTCGCTGATGGAGTTGGGGTTGTACTGGAATTCGAGCCGCTCCCCCGTGTCGGCGTCCACCAGATATCCCTTGATGGGCTGTTGATCCCAGGCCATTGCTTACACCTCGGCGATCTCGATGATCGGCTTGCCCAGTTGTCCGGCCCGGTCGAGTTCCAGCCGCATGCCGCTGGAAATGCCGTTGCCGGTGAACGCCCACACCTCGTCGCAACATTCCATGTAGGCCAGGCCGCAGGCGATGCCAGTCTCCCGCTGCTCGGGAACGCTGTCATCGGTAAAGGTTGGATACAACAGGTGCGGCGCGAACGGCGCGTGACCGTTTCTCATGACCCGTCGGCAAAGCGCCTCGGCGACCTTCACGTTTCCGGCTATGTCACCCGCGAACGGGCTGCATACAAAGATGCGTTTCATCGGTCCTCTCAAAGTGTTTCGTAGTTTCTGATCTTCCGCTCCCGAAGATCCTTGTAGACGGCCTCGGCCACCTTCCGGCCATCGATGTTGGTGGTCACGCTCAGTTCCACCGGGCGGTCGGCCAGACCATCGAGGCGCGAGAGCAGCGATTCCAGCAGTTCGCGCAGCCCCGGACCGCTTTCCTCTGCCCGCAGGGGTGTCGCGGGAGCGGTTCGGGCCGAAGCGATCAAACGCTCGGAGGGCACCGTCTCGGCGAGTCCCGATTGCAGGGGCTTCGCTATCGGAGTCGGCGCGGCCGTCTTGGACCGTTCAATCCCGGCCGGAGCCAGAGAAGCACTTCCGATTTCCGGTGCCGGTTCCACCGCAAACGGCTGGATGTAGCTCTTACTTACCGGCTCGACGGCCGCCGCGACGGTCTGCACGGTGCCGTTCATCGGTTGTGGGGGTGGCGCGGCCGTGGCCATGACTGGCTGGAGCATCAGCATGGCGCTCAGGGCCTTGGGCACCAGGCGTTCGTCCAGACGCGGAACGAGACTGAGCACGCTTTCGATGATGCGTTGCCCAATCGATTCGGCGGGCTGCGCGGTCTTGAGCGGTTGTTTCTGCTCGGCCACCTGCGGGACCGGGGTCTGGACTCCCAGCATGGCGCGAGCGGAGGAGAGCAAACCGTTGGCAATCCCGGCGCTGCGATCCTTGATCGCCTGAATGCCCGCGCTCGCGCCGCTGGAAAGCCTTTGCCAGATGGATTGCCCCTCGGTACCGGCACTGGCAAAGATTCGGCCCACAGCCCCGGGGACGGCCGACAGCGTGGCAACGATCCGGTCGCGAACATTGACGGCTCCCGTGGCCAGCGCGTCCCAGGTATTGGCTTGGGGCGGTTTGATCGCCAGCTCGGGCGTGTCGCCAAACAGGGATTGTTTGAGACCTCCGAAAATGGTACCAGCCTTGGCCGCGACGGTTTGAGCGCCGGAGGTCAACCCATCCCAGAGTTTTTCAGCCATCCGGAAGGGAGCCGAGGCGGCGTCCATGAGGTTGCCGCCCGCCGTTTTGATCTGCTGCCACGCTCCCGCAGCGGCCGAAAGAATTCCGCGAGCGGCGAAGCCGAACACTTTCGCGGGCAGCGTCTGGGTAAGGCTCATGCCGTCGGCGAGGGTCTTGAGCAGCGCGGAACCGGAGGTGGTCAGGCTGGCAAGCGGTCCTTCGCGGGCGTCGGAGAACGGCAGCAGATTGCGCAGCTTGCCCAGGGCGTTCTTGAGCATGGTGAAGGGATAGGTCACCGCCGACCAAATCCCTTCACCCAGGGTGATCAGTAGCTTCTTGCCTGCCTCGAAAAAGGTGGTGTCCCCGGCGAAGAAGGAGCGCACGGTGGCAAACAGATCTCGCAGGGTGCTGATGATCGGCAGATTCAGAATCGCCTGGCCGATCTGCCCGGCGGCGTCGGCCACCAGGCGTCCGATGGAGGTGAAGATCCCGGAAATGAAATTCCAGACGCCGACCACAACATCCCGCGCCCAGCGGAACGGGGTGGCAAGAAAATCGTAGACCGCGCCGCCAATGGCCTTGAGACCGGCCAGCAGGGAGATGTCGCCGGTCAGCACCTGCCAGACCGCATAGACGATCTTCCCGGCGGCCACGAAGGCCTCGCCGATCATGCGCACGGGCAACAGGAACTTGTAGATGAACTTGGCCGCTCCGACCAGGGACCCGACGATGATCTTGCCGACCCAGACCACGCTGCGCACCACGACCGCCAGGGCTCGGACGATGAGCGACAGGTTCCAGGCCACGATCTTCAGCGCGAATGCCAACCCCTGCAGAAGCACACCGGCGACGGTGCCGATAACCGTGCCGAAGGTGCGCCAGGACGACCCATCGGTGGCGCTGGCGGCCACGCCGAAAATCTCCACCACCGAAAAGACCGCGCTCGCCAGCGCCGCATAGGCGCTCATCAGGGTGCGGACGGTTGGTTCGAGGATGGCGCGGATGCGGCCAAAGGCATGGGAAAAAGCGCCCCACAATCCGGCCAGGGCCTCACGAACGCGGTAATAGGCTTTGAAGACGGTGACCACGAAGCCCAACAGCCCGGCGGACTCGAGCTTCTGGGCCAGTTCGGCCGACATCTGCCCGACGCCGCCGCTGAGAGAGCCCACCAGCTCTCTGATCCCCTGGAAGACCAGCGAGACCTTGTTCCAGGCCCCGGTGATGATCTCCTGAATGCCGCCGAAGTTGGTTTCCCAGGCGCGTTTGAGCAGATACACCGACAAGATCACACCCGCGATGATCGCGGTGACGGGCAAGAAATAGGTCGCAACCGCCGAACCCACCCCGGCGAGCGCGGCGCTGATGGCCACGAACCCGGCCTTGATGGCTGGAAGCATGAGTCCCACCATGCCCACGGCGGCGGTGACGGCTCCGGCCACGACCAGAATGGTGCCGAGGGCCATGGACAGCCCCAGGACTACCCGGGTCACGCCCGGCATCGATTTGGCCATGCGTTGCAGGAACAGAATGAAGCGGGAGACGCCGTTGATCATCGGCGTGACCACCGGCAGTAGAGTGCGGCCCAGGATTTCGCTGAGGTTGGCCATCTGCTGGCGCAGGAGCAGAAACCGGGCTCCGATGTCCTGGTTCATGGCGTCGGCCATCTGTTCGGTGACCGCCGTGCCGGTCTTCATGGCTCGGCCCACCGACTGGATATTGCCTTCGAGGCTCTCCATGCCCGCCGACATCTGCAGCAGGAACTTGACCGCCTCGTCGGAACCGAAGGCCTTCTTCAGCTTCACCTGGGCGGCGGCGTTGGAGAGATCGGGGAACTGGCGCTTGATCTCCTGCAGGATGGGAACCACGCCCTTGAGACGGCCACTGGTGTCGGTGAAGGACAGGCCCAGCTCGTCCCCGGCCTCGGCCGCCTTCATGATGAACGCCTTGTACAGCGTGCCCGCCTCGGAGCCGGGCATGGTGGTCTGAAGCTGGCCAAGCACGGCGAGCTGCTCATTCAGGGGAATGTTGCTCGCGGCCGCCACCGCGCCGATGTTCTTGATGGCGTCGGCCATCTGGGTGCCGTTGGTCTTGAACGAGGCCACGGTCTGCGCCATGGCTCCTGAAAAGGCGGTCGCCCATTCCATGTCGTTCATGTCGGCCATGATGGGCTTGAAGATCCCGTAGGCCGTGGTGAAGGTGCCGACCATTTCCTGGGTGGTGGCCTTGGTCGCCTTGGCGGTCATGGCGGCCATGGAGGTGAAGACGCCCACCGCCTCGTCGCTGAGGTTGGACAGGGCAGATTTCACGTCGTAGGTGGCGGTGATGAAGGCGGCCTTGTCGGCACCGGACCATTGGTTGGTGAAGGATTCGGCGGCGTCCTCGATGGCACGGAGATCCTGCACGCCCAAGGACGCCAGCTCTCCCAGGGCCTTCTGGGTCGCGGCGGTGGAGGCGACCAGGGCGGCGGGCACTGCCATCAGGGCCAGTCCCGCCCCCAGCATCATGGTGCCTTGCTGGATGCGGTCCAGGTTGCGGGTCATCCGCTCGCTGGCATCCGCGACGGTGGAATCGAGGTCCATCATGGAGCCACGGATGCGCTGCGCGTTCTGCGAGAACGCATCCTTCATCGATACCACTATGCCCAGTCCGAGATCGCCGTTCATCTATCGCCGTTCCGTTTGCTCACGTTCAAAATCAAGTTGCCGCTCGAGGGCCTCGACGAACTGACGCCGGACCCTGAGCGGTAGCGAGCGGGTTTCCGACCAGCCCCAGTGCAGTCCGCCGTAAGCGAGAAAGAATGCGTCGCTTACAAGCGAACTCCGGGGAACAAAAAAGCCGGTTCTGCCTCCAGACGGGTGCGGATCTTGGTGCCGCAGCCATCGCATTCGGTTTCGACCGAGGTGTCGATTCCCGCGTCGACCCGCGACATCTCCTGCCGCAGCGCGTTGCGGTCACGCATCGACATTTCCGCCAGGCTCTTCTTGGAGGGAGCCTTGCCGTCGATGTCGAGGATACGGATGAGCATGGCCGAGCTGATGTTGGGCTCGCGCAGGCTGGCCAAACGCTTTTCCTTGTGGCCGTCGAGATATCCGAAGCGCACGGTTTTCTTCGAGCCGGGCAGCTTGAAGGCGAACTCGCGCTCCTCGCCGTAGGGGGTGACCTTGAGATCCTCGAGATTGATGGTCACAAAGTTGCTCATGCGGCAGGCGCTGTTCGGGCAGCTCAGCTCCAGCTCCACCTCGTCGCCGAGGGAAATCTGGCGCAGGCGGACCAGGGCGAACAACCGGTCACCCGAGAGCAGGTTCATCACCTCGGAAAGATCGGGGTCGGTCTTCTCGCCCAGCCGGACGAAACAGTTGCGGAGCACCTGGTTGATCGCCTCTCCGGAACGGATCAGGCGCTGGTTGGTAAGCAGTTCTTCCTCGGCCCCGGTCATTTCCCGAAGCTCGAGTTCAGTGCCGCTTGGCAGTTCAAAGCTGTACATGGTCGATCCTCCGGTTTAGGTCCAGTATTGGAAGCAGATGGTGAGCTTCTCGATGGTGTTCTCGGTGTTGCCGCCCTCGAGCTCGTCGTATTCGAGCGCCTTCACCCAGGCCCCGTGCAGGGTCCAGCGGCGGGTCTCGTTGCCGGTGCGGTCGTAGCGGACAACGTCGATGTCGCGCATGTAGTCGGCCGGAAGACCGCCGGTGACGGCGTTCACGTCCACCTGTTTCTTGATCCATTCGCGTGCCGCCTCGTCGGAGCCGTCCTGCAGGTTGCCTTTCTCGAGGGTGATGTCCTCGAACTTGACCCGCCCCGCCACCTTCTGGTCGAACATCGAACCGGCCGGGGCAAAGGCCACTTCCTCGAATTCTGTTTTGGGCTCCTGTCCCTTGTGGAACAGGGCCACGTCGAAGCCGTTTACCTCGATGGCGAACTGCCAGTTCTGGTAAAGGCTCTTGGGCATATTTCCGCTTCTCATAGCCGTGTTCTCCCGTTAGATGATTTCTTTGAAGTCCGCGCCGGTGCTGGTCAGGATGAAGTTCAGCTCGATGAACTCCGCCGTCTTGGTCGGCTTGACGAACACGCGGGCCACCATTTCGTTGCGGTCGATGACCGCCGGGGTATTGGTCTCCTCGTCGCACTGGAAGGCGAAGTCGTAGAGGCCGCCCTTGTCCTTGATGTCCTGCAGGAAGGGGTTGATCAGGCGGCCGAGGGCACGCCAGGTCTGGGGATGGTTCGGCTCGAACACCACGAAGCGGGAGGATTCCGAGATGGCTTCCTCCATGTACATCATCAGACGGCGCACGTTGATGCGGTCCACGGCCGAGGGCTGGCTCTGCAGCGTTTTCTGGCCCCAGATGTTGATGCCGGTGTCGGGGAACACGGCGATGACATTGACCCCTTCCGGATAGAGCACATCGCGCTCGCCACGGCTGGTCTTGTAGGCCAGGGAGAGCGTGTTGAAGATGCGGCCACGGTCGATACCGGCGGGCGCGTTCCAGACGTTGGTCTTCTGGTCGCTGCGGGCGATGCAGCCCGCCACCGCGCCGCAGGGCGGCACCAGCTTCTTGCGCGAGTTGACCGGATCGCTGATCTCCAGCCAGGGGTAGTAGAGCGCCGCATAGGAGGAGTTGAAGGCCGCGTGGCTGTACATCCCTTGTCCCTTGCGGAAGTCGACCGCTTCGAGCGGCTCCAGATACATGGGCGTGTCGGCGATGAACAGCAGATCCTTGCGCCCTTCGGCATAGGCGATTCCGGCGTTGATCACCGGCACCGTGGTGACGCCGGGAACCATCAGCAGGTTCAGGGCGTCGATCTCGTCAAAGCCATAGAGGCCGGTATGCTGCGAGGGATCGCCGATGAAGTCCGCATCGGCCAGATCGGTCAGACCATTGTCGCCGCCGCTGAGTGTGAACACGCCCAATGCCGGACGGTCGCTGGGCGTTCCCATTGCTGCGGCCAGATCCTGGACCAAGATGAAATCCGAACGGTCGTTGATCGCCAGCTCCACATGGTTGGGCAGCGTCTCGTCCATGCTCAGATCCTTGAACACCTCGACCACATCGCCTTTATGCCGGACCACCAGGTTGAAATGGTTGGCCGGGTCGAGGGAGCCGTCCTCGATGGAGACGGAGAGCCGGTCCCCCCAGACGCCTTCGTTCACGGCCTCGATCCGCAGGGCGTCGGCGGGCGTCGCCTCCCGGTTCTGCAGCACGATGGAAGATTTGAGCGCCGTCAGGGTGTCCCGGTCGGTGGAGTCGGTGAGATGGGCGATGCGGGTGACGTAGAGGACCGAGCCGCCGTTGTCGAAAAACGCCCGTGCGGCGTAGGCCAGATAGCTCTCGTTGATATAGGAGCCGAAACGGTTGATGAACTGCTCCCAGCTCGTCACCAGCACGGGCTTGTTGATCGGGCCTTTCTCGGCCACTCCGACCATGGCGGCCGACGAGGTCGAGATCTGCTTCACATAGAAACTGAAGTCCGTTTCCCGGGTGTAAATCCCGGGCGATAGATAGGTCGGCATGGTTATTTCCTCCGCTTGCTGGTGGTCTTGGCCTCATCGGCTGCGGCGTCATCGGTCGCCGTGGGCTTTTCCGGCTCCGGTTCCGCGCCGCCGGTCAGGTCGGTGATGCGCACCAGGCCGCGTTTTCCGGCGGTCTTGATCTCGGCGGAGAGGTCCTTGCGGGCGATGCTCTTGCGCTCTCGCGGTCCGAGGTGAAGGGTTCCCTGGCCGGAGAGGTTGAACGTCAGGGGTTGGAACTGCAGGTTTCTGATCTCGATCACGGTTGTTCTCCTTTACGGTTGAATGGTTCGTTGCTCTGTCACGTCGCCGTGAAACTGGAAGGTCCGGTCCCGGATCAGCCGACCGTCGCGCAGGTCGCCGTCGTACACCGGGCAGGATTCGATGCGGATGCGTCCGGAGCTTTGCCGGAGGTTGGAGAGGTTCACCCGGGCCAGGCCGCCCAGAGGAACCAGTTCGGTAAGGTTCAGGCTGCCCTGGTCGGCGATGGCGATCTCCGGGTAAAGCTGGAGGAACCGCGACACCGATTCGTGAAAACCGAGCAGTTCGGCCTCCCGGTCCACGGTCACCACCAGATCGAAATCGAGGTGATAGAGCCGGGGAAACCGGCACTCCTCGAAACTCAGCTCCGCGACATTCTTCTCGAACAGGCGGCTCTGGCTGCGGCGGAAACGGTCTTCCGCCAGCTTCGGCCCCTGGAGGATGACGCTGGGGGTGCGCTGGACCTCGAACAGGTCATCCGGGAACACCAGCACGGTGTCCGGGTGGATGACCTGCTTGGCCAGGCGGATCAGTGTTTCTGTGACGGTCTGTATCGTGCTCAAAGGACGCCTCCGTTTTCTGCCTGGTTACTTACCGGAAGCGCTGGCGATGTGTCGGAGGCTCAAAGCGCGGAGCGGATCGCCTCGCGATAGTTCTGGAGGATCTGTTCGCGGTACTTATCCATCACCGGATGCAGAAAGGGTCTGGCGGGGATGACGATGGTCGCGCCATTCGGATGTTTGATGGTGGCTCCGTACTCCATGACGGCACCGATGTTCACCATGTCTTCCCCGTCCTTGTTGACGGTGCCACGCAGCAGGCCGACGAACGCCTTGTCGGCCATGATCTTCTGGGTGATGGCGTTGACGAGAAAGCCGGTGTCGATGAGCGCCTTGCTTGAGCCTTTGCGCTCGATGGTGCTCTCGGCGAGCTTCACGAAGGCCTGTCCGCCCGGGGCCTGGGAGCGAATCCCCCGCTGGATCTCGCGCACCAGAAAAAGGGCGTTGCGGATCGTGGCCTGACGCAGGGCCGTGGCCAGGCGCGGCCCCATGCCGGTGGTCAGCTTGGCGCGGGCCTTGTCCCAGTCACCGGTCCGCCTAACGCCCATTGAGCTTCACCAGTTGCAGGTTCTTGTGAGTGACGGTGCCGAAGAAGTGTTCTTCTTCCACACTCTGTATGCGATAGGTTTCCCGGTCTGCGGCCAGGCGGTCTTCACCCCGGACATCGGCATCCGGAAGGACACAGGCGAGCGCGTCGATCTTGCCACTCAGCTCCTCCGGCGGGGTTTCGTTCAGTTCGAGGGGGATGACGGAGATTTCCGCGTATTCGGCATCGTCGGTGCCGTAGAGCCGCTCGCCGGGAACCACGCGCAGGATGCGTGCTGTCTGGCCGGAGGAGAGGATCAGCCGGGCGACGTCGGCCACGGCTTCGGCGCGTTCCCGGTCATTCAACAACATCGAGATCGATCCCTTGTTCGTAGATGACCGGCGTAAGGCCGCTCGGGGTCAGGATGTAGGCTTCCTGATCGAGCTGGGTGGCCGGACGCAGCTCGGTGAGCCGCTGCCGGTAGTCGGCGAGCAGATCGGCTTCGAGCTTGGCCCAGTGGCCGGGCTGGCCGGTTTTGTCCACCCGCTTGTCGCCGCTGGAAAAGGAGAAGGCGTTGGCGGTGGCCGAACGCATGACCTGGCAGGCGTGGATCTGCGCCATGATCACCAGGAGCTCGCGGACCTCGCCGGTGGGATCGGGGGTAATCTCTCCGGCCGTGACCGTCAGCGATTGGTCGAGGTCACGGCCGACCCGGAAAACGGCTTTCCGGACGCATCTCTCCAGAGTCTGATCCTCGAAGAGAGATGCGCCCGGATCGGACAGGTCGAGCCGCAGGTCGGCGATCAGGTTACTCAGCAGCACCTTGCAGGCCCTCCAGACGGCTCTTGAGCGCGTCGATCACCGTGCGGCGTTTCTCGGTGTCCATGTAGCCTTTGAGGGTTTCCGGATTGGCTTCCTCGTTGACCCTGGAGATGGCGTCGGTGGCGGAGAGTTTGCTCAGGTCCACCGGTTCCGCGTCCTGGTCGGGCTCTGGAGGGGCGAGCGGTTCCTGCTTCGGTTTGTCGGCCATGGCCAGGCGGCCGTTCTTGAGAGCCGCCTGGATCTGCTTGGTGAGGCGTTCCACCTCAACCACCTGACCGGGTTTGAGCTTCAACCCGGCGTCGGGGATCACCAGAACGCCGGGACGGATGTTCTTGATTCGATTCATGTCACATCACCTCCTAAGATTACGGAACCAGTTTGACCTTGGCCATGATGTCGGGGCGAGTAATGCCCTGACCGATCTCGGACCACACCAGCCAGCCGGTCTTGAAGCGGGTCTTCTGATCGATGGACTCCGTCTTCAGGTTTTCGCGCACCGGCATCTTCCCGACCTCTTCATCCGGGACGATGATGATCTCGTCCAGCGGCATGGAGGCGGTCAGCAGAATGCCGCCGGTTCCGTAGTTCTTGATGACGCCCTTCTGGCGCAGCTCGAGCTTGGTCTGGGGATCGAGGTTCCAGCCGCGCATGTCGTTGAACCGGCGGCCGCGCATGACGATGTACTTCACCGACAGCTCCAGGTCCTCGATGATCGAGATGGCCTCGTTCAGCGCCTCTTCGGTGAGCAGGTCGCCGGTAACCTCGATGGTGTTGGTCGCCGGGATGGCCGAGGAGAGCACCGAGATGGTGCGGCGGTCCATCTCCTTGCGAATGGCGTCGGCGGCGCTGGTCTGGATGTCCATCAGCGTGCCGATGTTGCCGTTCTTGAGAACGGAAACGTCCACCATCGGATTGGAGTGGATGCGGTTGGTGGGGAACTCGACCTCGTCCTTGCCCACCTCCTGCTCCTGGGCGTCGCCGTCCTTGCTGATCCAGTGGGCCTTGACGGTCGGTTTCTTCTGATAGACCGGACGTTCGCCCTTGGGCAGCGTGTGCTTGGTGAGCAGCAGCGAGGAGATCTCCTTGCGCTTGATCTCCTGTTCGATGGGCGCGGCGATGGCGGCGGCAAGCGCCCGCATGCCTTCGGGCGACTCGAGAGCCTCGCTCATGAGCCGCGCCATGGTTTCCATGTATTCCTGGGAATGGATCTTCAACTGATTGGTTTTCATGTGCGTTGGCTCCTTGGGTTAGACGAGCAGGCGGAATTTGAGGACGCCGCTCTGTACGGAAATGGCGTGGGCGACGACGTGCTCTCCGGCCGCGACGCCGTTGGTCAGGCGACCGCCCGCCGAAACTTTCAGGTCGTCTCCGGCGACGACGGTCCCTTCGAAGGCGTCGGTCTCGTAAACGCCGCCGTCACAGTAGATGCCGGGCATTTCGCCACCGGCGTAATCCTTGATCAGGATGCCGAAGGAGCGCTTGGTGGGATCGGTGTTGACGGCGAACAGGTCGTCGCCGACCACGCGGACCACCTGGCCGAGTTGGCCGTCGCCCTGGATGTGGCCGTCGCCATAGGCGAGACTGCGGTGACACGGATTGATGAATGACATGGTGTTTCCTCCTTATGCGTTGATTTGCGAGTGTTCGGGAGAGTCCTCGCCGACACGGTTGCGGTAAGCGGCCATGAACCCGTCGCGCAGACGGTCCTCGAGCGACACCTTGCGGTCGTCCACATCGTGGGGCCGGACACCGGCGTCGCTGCGCAGCGGGGTTTCCGTCGACGCCTTGGCGGCGGGCTTGCCGCCCTGGTCGCTGTCGGCGGGTTTCTCTTCCTTGTCCGCTTTGGCCGACTTGGGCAGGCGCTCGTAAGCGGCCTCGGTGGCGGCGAAGGCTTCGTCGGACAGTTCGGCCAGGCGTTTCAGCTCGGCTTCCCGGTCCTCCTCGGAAGCGAAGGAGAGCCCCTGCTTCTCCAGCCGGGTGAGCAGCTTCTTGGCCCGGGAGCGGCAGGCGGCCGCCTTTTGTTCGGCTTCCAGTTCCTGGACGCGTTTCTGCAGCTCGGCGACCTGGGCCTTGAGCTGCCGGTTTTCCTTTTCCAGGTCGGTAACGCGAGCGGGATCGCCTTCCTGCTGGGCCGGTTTCTTCTTGGCCGCTTCGACGGCCGGTTCATCGGTAGGTTTGGTTTTGTCTTCCATCGTGGAATCTCCTTCGGGTTGGGATTGGTCGGGCTGGCTCTGAAGGGACGCCACCTGCAGAATCCTGGCGTTCTCGTCCGCGCCCTTGCGGTCGAGCAGTCCCAGTCCGGTGAAAGTGACGCCGTGCAGAATCTCGAAAACGGGTTGGCCATTGAAATCACGGCCCTTGAATTTGCGCAGGTGGGTGCAGTAGTCGGCCTTGTTCTGGAAGCGCTTGTGGCAGACCGAGCATTCGCCTTCCTGGTAGTCGCACTCCATGGAGACCTGGGAGATGATCCCGCGCTTCATCAGCTTGTAGGCCAGCCGGGCGGCCGGGGTGTCGTGGACGTACAGCTCACCGACGCATTCCACGCGGCCGCCGTTGTCGTCCTCCAGGTAGTCGGCGGCGACGATGCCGCCCACGATGTCGTTGAACTCCTGCGAATGCTGCAGATCGACCTTCTTGTTCACGGCCGTCATATGCCGACCGGACAACTCCTCGGCGGTGAAGTGGTCGCCGTTCTTGTTGGTCCCGGTTCGGCAGAGCACGAAGCTGAATTGGGGGTCGCCCGCCGAGCCGACATCCATGGCCTCGGTCGTGAGGCGTTCGCCTTCGCCCAGCCGGATATCCACGGGGATGCTGGTGTGGAAGTTCGCGGCGGCGGCCATCGGAACGGGTTTCTCCTCCCGCTCGGCGCTGGCCTTGGCCCCGGGGGCGCAGACGAACAGACGCTCCTTGGCGTTGGAAGCCTCGCCGTGCTTGGAGGTGATGGCGTAGTGGTGATCCTTGGACTTCATCCGGCTCTGCTTTCCGAAGGAGCCGATGATCCGCTTCATCTCCTGCTCGTTGGGATAGGCGTGATCGCGGTAGGAAATCAGCCAGTGCGGAATGTGCTTGGCATTGCCGAGAAAGGTCTGGAAGAACTCGTTGGCGTTGGCCTTGGTGACGGTCTTGTGGTCGGTCTCGTAATACTTGACCTTGGTGTCGGCCTTGATTTCGAGCCCTTCCCAATAGGTCATGAGCCCCTCCACGAAGTGGTAGGCCCGCTCGTAGTTGGTGGTCGAAAACTCGGTGGCGTAGGGCGGATCGAAGTAGGCCAGATCCGCCTTGGCTTTCGGCAGCAGTTCGTTGATATCCTGCCGGTATGCCTTGTTCTCCTTGTCGTTGTCGAAGACCAGGGCGTTGATGCGCTGCAGGTTCTTGCGCAGACGATCCTTGAATTCGTCTGGGGTGTCCTGGCGGCGGCCATAGTCGGTGGACGACGAGAAGTGGCCGAAGCCGCCCTTGCCGCTCATGCAGGTCTTGCCGAAGCCGAACAGGGCGATGTCTTTCTTGAAGCCGGAGAGCTTGTCGCAGTTGGCGCGGATGGTGTCGATCAGCGCGTGGACGCCCTTGGCGAAAAAAATGCCCTTGAAGTTGTCCTGAACGAAGCTGCCCGCCTTGGCGTTGTCGGCCAGGAGCGCCTCGATCTCGTCCTCGCTCAGGCGAACCGAGTTGTTCTCGATGATCGCCTTGGCGGCGTGGTGGCAGTAGCGGAGCCGGTCGTTGGCGATGACCTGGAGGCCCTTGGTCTTGTACATGTAGGCCACGACCGCAGACCCCGAAAAGGCGTCGAGCACGGTGCCAACGCCTTCCGGGGTATGCTTCCAGATCCAGTCGACGAGCTTCTGCTTACTGCCGATGTAGTTGGTGATGTACTTGGGGCGCTTCTCGGGAGGGAGCTCTTCAGGAGCGGACTGTTCGGCGGCCTCGGACCCGAGCGCATCGGGATCGAGAGTCAGCGCCGCATCGGCCTCCAGTAGAAACGCCAGCCTTTCCAGGTCTGTGGCGAACAGTTCCATCAACGTCTCCGGTCAGTTTGCTGTGCTCTCCGCAACCTGCGGGGAGCGTTCAGCGGTTACTTACCGGAAGCGTCGGCGATGTGTCGGAGGGTGACGGCGAATTTCAGCGGGCGGGGTTCAGCCGCGCCAGAACGGCCTTGCCGCAGGCGTCGAGGGAGGGGTATTCGTCGCTCTCGGTGATCTCGAAAAAGACCCCGTCATAGGGGGAGCGGGACAGCCGGTGGTATTCGAGAAAATCCGCCGGAAGCGAGGTGGCCCCGGCCTCGACCAGGCGATTGACCACCCAGGCAGCCTCGTCCCTGCGGTCGGCAAGCCCGCTAGGCCCTCGGTCGAGGTAGTACATCTCTATATCCAGGCCGGGACCCGGCCCCTGAACCCAAACGCCCACGGGCACGTATTCCGGGATGGCTGCTTGCCGGTCGACGACTATCGAGTCGATCATATAGCGCAGTTTCATGACCAGTCCTCCGCGATCTGGAGATGCTCGGCCAGAAGCTGTGCATCGATCCGGCGGAATCTCTCGGCGTTTTTCTGGCGGTAGGCGATCCAGCGTTGCCAGTCCGCCGCGAGTTCGGGCTCCGAGACCGGCTCGATCATTTCGACATAGTGAGTGCGGCCCAGATCGTCGGTCAGCTCGACAATCAGCCAGCCTTCGGCCTCCTTGCCGTCATGTTCGGCCATCAGGGTGTCTTCGACCCGGACATCGACCACTTTGATGGTGTGGGCGTGCTGAAAACCCTCGTCGTAACCGAGCGCCTTCCACAACAGCCAGAAATCGGTGCGCAGATGGTTGCCAGCGGTGTCGAAATGGGGTGCGATCCGGGTGACGGTGAAGCTGTCCACCAGGGTATCCAGAAAGAGATCCCCGGATTCTCTGACGGTCATGCGGCTGCCCCGGTTGTTGAACCAGTGCAGCGCTTCCTGCAGCCGCCGTTTCTCCTGTTCGATGAAGTCCTTCATGGTCATTGTTTGCGTTTGCTCCAGCTTTGCGGGGTATGGACGATGTCCTCCACCTTGCGCCCGTCGGGCAGTTTCTTGATGCCGCGCCGGGTGAAACTCTGGATGATCTCCCGGTGTTCGTTGTCGCTTCTGGCCACGATGAACTCGATGTTGTCCAGCAGCGTCACCGAGTATTTGAAGATGGTTTCGTTGCCATGGCGTTGCGAGAACCGCTTCCAGTCGTCGATGCTGGCTCCCCGGTTGCGCTGCACGTAGTCGTCGATCACCTTGCCGTAGGCGTCATGGTCATAGCTGATGGCGTCCATGCGCCGCAGCATCTGTTTCTTGAAGTAGAGGGCCGGTGAGGCGTCGCTGGCCGGTTGCTTCTTGATCCGGGTGAAGAAATAGCTCGCGCCCCCGGTCTGCATGTCGGCCACCGGGGACATTCCGCCCGGAGCCACGCCCATGCGCATCTTCTCGACCGTGCTGACCATGGCTCCGTTGTTCTCCATGATCAAGTCGATGAAGCCGGACATGCTCTCACCGTTGGTCAGATCGTGGACCAGCGAATAGCCCTTCATCTGTTTTTCCAGGTCATCCTCGGTGATGTCGAACCGGAACTGGTGCCGGTATCCGCCCTTGGCGTCGCGGTCCAGAAAGCCCGCCTGGTATTCACCCAGCGGGTTGTACCCGGAAAGCTGGGTGATGTCCTGGACGCCCAGCTCCTTTTGCCAATAGCCGCGCAGGGCCTGGACCCGCTCGGTGGTGGTGGCGTTGCGGTCATCGAGGGATTTCTGCAGCCGTTTGTAATCGGCGCTCTTGTCGGTCTTGCGGATGTAGGCGAGCTTTTCGAGGTACATCTGCTCCGCGTTTTCCGCCGTGGCCACCCGGGTGTCGATCCCAAGCTGATCGAGCTTTTCCAGCATCGCCTCGACCCGTCCGGGGGTAGCATCGCCGTCCAGGATCATTTCCAGCTCGCCGCGCTGGGCATAGAGGTTGGTGTCCGACCAGGGGCGATAGCGGACACGGGTGCCGTCCTCGAAGGTGACGGTGTACTGGTGCCCGTCCTGCATGCGGGAGTTGTGATTGAACAGCGTCCGGTTGTCGATGTCGTCGGCCTCGACGGTAATGGTGCCGGAACCGATCCTGCGCTTGGTGTGGGTCACCTTGCCGCGTTCCACCTTGAACGGCGGTTTCTCCTTGGGTTTCTGCGCGTCGAGCTTGGGCAGGTACTGCTCGAATACGCCGTTGGTGGCCCGGTCCCAGTCGACGGACTCTTCGATCTCCTTGACCCATTTCAGATAGTGGTCCGCCATCTCCTTGACCTTGGGGTCGGCGCTCTTTTGCAGGGTCTCCAGTTTCTTGCGCAGGCGCAGGGCCTTGTCGATCTTGGTCCGGTTGTACTTGCCGTCGCCCACGTGGAAGTTGACGTTTTTGACGGCGTCCAGAATCGTCGGAAAGAAGCTGTCTTCGACCAGCGGTTGTCCCTTTTCCCCGGCCGCCGTCTGCACATACCTGCGCAGCACCTCGTCGATGCGGCGATCGGTGTCCGGCCGGATCTTCATCTTGACCACGGTGCGCTTCTTCCCCTTGAAGCTCTCGGTGAAGATCAGCGCGTTCTGGTCCTCCACGTCGCCGCTGTCGAAGGGCAGCGTCTTGCCCTGCCAGCCGAGTTTGCGGGCCTCCTCGACCAAGGTCTCTTCGGCGGAGGAGAGCAACTTTTTCTTCCCGGTGGCGGCGCTCAGCTTGTCGAAACGGAAGCCCCGATCCCCCAGCACATCGGCGTAATAGCCTTCGAAGTCCCGCCGGAGATTGTGTTTCCGCTCCAAGGCCAGATCGTAGAAATGCCGCAGCCCGGCCGGGTCCTTGGAGAACCGTCCCTCGGCGTAGGGTCGCAACAGATCGAGGTAATCCTCGTCGGCGATCTTTTCGACTTCCTGGATGTAGCGAAAGGTCGCGTTCGGATCGACCCGTACCTTCCCTTCCTTGGCCGCCCGGAAGACCTTGTTGTAAAACGGCTCTTCCTCGCCGCAGACACCGTTGGGGTGATAGTCGAGCGAGAGCTTGTCCTGGCCCAGAAACTTGAAGGCCTGGCCTTTGTCGATGCCGTAGACGCGACCGTCCCGGGCGCGGATGAACTGCTTGGAATGTCCGTCGTGATTGGCGATCAGCCAGTCGACCACATGCTCGCGCTGGATCTGCTCCAGTTCGATGGTGGTCAGATCCTGGGGTAGGATGTTGCGAAAATCGAAGTCGTCCCGCAGATCGGTGCGCCATTTCTGGATGGAACCGGTGCGGCCGTTCAATTGGATGGTGCGCACCTCGATGGAATGGGGGTCGATCAGGCGGCCAATCTTGTAGGCGGCTTCCTCTCCGAAGGCGATGAACTCATCATCCTTGCGGCCAATGGGCTTGAACAGCCATTTGTCGCCGTTTTCGTCGGTCCAGAACTCCTTTTCGTGTGCGCCGCCGACTGCGGCCTTGCCGGTTTTCTTGAATTTTGACGGCAGACCTTTCTGCTGCCACGCTGAATCGACTGTGGCGAACTCCGCGCCTTTCTTGCCGATCTTGGCCTCGGGCGGCTTGACCGGGCTCGGCTGTGGAGCCGGTTTCGGCGGCTCTTTCTTCGGCGTGGCGGGCTTGGCAGGAGCGGTTTTCTTCTTGCCGCCATGCTTTTCGGCCCATGCGGCGTGCTTGGTGTCGATGCTGGCCTGAACCGCCTTGATTTTCGCGGGATCGGTCTCGGTGAAGAGCGTTGTCAGCTCGTCTTTGTTGGCCCACTGCCAATACTGAACCTTGGTCTCCTTGGCGAGCGTCTTGAGCTCCGTCGATTTCAGCTTGCCGACCTGGTCCTGGAAGAGCTGTTTCTTGAGGGCGATTTCCTTGCTGTGGGCCGCCAGCAGATCCTGGGGCAAATCGGTGCCGCCGGAAACCACCTGTTCCGCCTTGGCAATCGCGTCGAGGAAATCCTTGTAGCCGCTCGGCGTGTCGGGAACGACGACGGCCTTGGCTGCGTCTTCGAGTGCCGTTTTTTGTTTCAGGATCAGCTTCTGCTTGGCCTCGTCGACCGCCTTTTTCTTGACCGACTCGGCCATGTCGGCACCAGCCTTCTTCTGCAGAGCCTCGACGAGCTGCTGCTTGTTCTTGAGGATGCCGATGCCGTGCTTCTGTTTGGCCGCCGCGAGTTCCTTGCCCATCAGGCCGCTGTGATCCACGCCGGGCTCCAGCTTGTCCAGCAGCTCGATGGTCTCCTGTTTGGTCATGTTGAGGGAGATGCCGTTCTCCTTCGCCATCTCCTTGAGCTGCTGGGCGGTCATGCCTTCCAGCCCCTCGGCGGGAGGGATCTTCGCCATCTGGGCGGCGAGCAGCTTGGCCTGTTTGAGTTCCGCCTGTTTCAGTCCGAGCAGCTCGACCAGTTCTTCCTTGGTCCGCAGCAGGCCGATCTTGTGTTCCTTGAGCTTGGCGCTGAGCGCCGCTCCGGCCAGGTCACCGTGATCGATCCCCGGTTCGGCCAGGTCGAGCAGCTTGATGAAATCGGCCTTGGTCCGGGCAATGGCCACGCCGTTCTGTTTCGCCAGCGTCTGGAGCTGTTTGACCGTCAGCGAACCGAGGTCGGCGATGTCGCCGTTTTCAAAGGCGCTCTTGAGCTTGGCGTTCTCCTTGGCCTGGACGTCGGCCATGCCTTCCAGCACATGGGGCGGGAGAATGCAGGCGTCCCCCTGCGATGCCTGGGCGGCGGCCTTGGTTGCCATCTCGCTGCTACAGACGGTCATCGGCCAGGCCACGATGTTGGTGCAGCGGCAGTGCGGATGCGCGGGTTGCTGGGGGAACTTGTCGATGGGAAAGGTCTTGCCGTCCAGGCCGCCGCAGACCGGGCACATGCGCTCGTCCTCCATGGCCAGCCATTCCAGCTTCTGGATGCCGACCCGCTCGTGGAATTTGAGCCTGCCCATGTTGTGGGCGCGGAGGACCTCGGTGCGGGCGATCATCTCCATGCGGTACTGAGCCTTGCTGAACACCCGGCTTCCGGCCTGGCGAAAGGAGTCCTTGTCGATGATCACCTTGCCCATGTCCCGGACGATGTCGTCGGCTCCCTTGCCCGTGGCGACGCCGTTCAGGATGGTGCGCTTGATGCCGTCTGCGAGTTCGCGGTGAACGTCACCGGCGAGTGTGAGGTTGTACTGCGCCATGAAGTCGAGGGCATTGGTGTCGACGATGGTGAACACCTTAGTGGCCAGCTTGTCGATGCCTTCGGGTTTGAGGTCGGCGTAGAAGGGCAGTGCCGCGTCGGCGAGTTCGCCGATTCCCTGCTGGATGCCGAGCTTGAAGGAGTCCTTGGTTGTCTTGCGAAAGACCAGGGTCTGCTCCCGCTTGAGCCGTTTCATGGTGTCGTCGAGTTCGAGCTGGAGCTTTTCCAGCCCTTTGAGGGCGGCGAGCTTGTTGTCCGGCAGGGAGCCGAGGGAGCGGTACTGGAGGATGGCGCGGGCGACCTCGTCTTCGGCCTGTTTCAGCGCCTGGGTGAGTTGGGCCGTGACCTGGTCGTTGTAGCGGTTGCGGGCCGTCAGGCTTTTCAGGGTGGCCGCCTGGATGCGCTGCTTGAGGTCCGACGGCATCAGCGGGGCTCCCGGCGGTCGATGAAACGACAGGCCGGGGCGTCGAAGGTGCGCTCGCTGTTGTGAACCCGGCAGTGGTTGGTGTCAGCAATGAAGTGGCTGCACTCGTCGCACACGGCAGCAATGCCGGTGGACTCCAGGTCGCCCGACCAGACCAATGCCGCCTCCGCCGTGGGTTCATCGTCCTCGGCCGGAATGCCGAGCATCTTCCGGGCGCGAGGCACGCTGAGAATGCCGGAGACGACCATATCCACCACCGGCTTCACCTGCTTCTCGTCCATCAGGTCGATCTGCTTACGTTCGGTCTCGCGGTTGGCGGCCTCGATGTCCGGGTCCAGGTCCATCTTGAGCTGAAGGCTGGAGCGGCTGATGAGCTTGCGGTCGTAGAGTTCGATGAGGAGCTTCTTGAAATCGACCGCGTCGCTGGGGTCGAGGTCGTTGAAGATGAACTGGATGCTTTTGTCGCCGTGGCCGTTCAGCTCCATCCAGTCGTCGAACACCCAGTCGAGGAGCTTGCGTGCGGCCTGTTTGATCTCGCGGATCATGACCATCATCTTCTGCATGCTCACCGAGGCGGTGGCGAAATTCGGGCCATCGCCGGTCACCAGCGAGCGTGACAGCCCCAGGGCCACCACGATGTCTTCCTTCACCTCCTTGACCTTGTCCTCGACGTTGAGGACCTGACCGTCGGTGCCGTGGGTTTCGACGTTGACGTAGAACGGGACCACCAGGCCACTTTTCATGTCCATCTTGTTGACCATGTCGCGAACCTGTTCGAGCATCCGCTGGTCCGGCATCACCATCTTCTGGCCGAACGCGCCGCCCACCTTGAGCAGGCGAAAGGGCGTGGCCCAGCGCTTGGCGATGGCCTGTTCGGCCCGGCGGTAGTCGCGCAGCAGTTCGATGGCTTGAAAGGCGGGAAGCACGAGGGAGTTACCCCTGGGTGAGAAGGCCGGAGCATCCCATTTGAGGTGGACCACCTGTTCGACGGGCAGCGGGATGGATTCCCCGCCGCCGGGGGTGTCCTCGGGAAATTGCCGGGCCTCGATCAGCTCGCCCTGGGCGTATTTGACTTTGACCGAAACCGGGTTGACGCAGACCAGTTCCTCGATGTCCTGGCCAGACTTGGTGAAGCGCTTGAAGCCGATGGCGTCGCCTTTCACCAGGAGCTGAAGAACCATGTCCTTGATGAATTGCGTGATGTTCAACCGCCAAGCGGCCTCCAGTGCCTGCTCCTTGAGGGTCTCGTCATCGCTGGTGATTTTGATCTCGTCGCCCACGGCGAAGGTGCGCCAGGAGTTGACGCAGTTCTTCACCAGCGGCTCCTCGACGTAGTATTCCCAGGCCTTACGGGCGCGTTCTTCCCAGGTGGCCGGAATAGCCTCGGCGGCGTTGACCTTGCTGAAGGCCGCCGAGTCGAGCGCGGCCGCTGCGGCCAGCGGCGCGATGACAAAGCCGGTGGTGTCCAGGCTTTCGGGTTGTTCGTCCTGATGGGCGGTGCTTTCCACGTGATCCTCTCGGTAGTTTCGGCCATGACAGCCGCACATCCGGCCCGTGTGGGCCGAACCCGGCTCGATGCCGGTTACTTACCGGAGCGGGGTGGAAAGCGTCGGAGGATGCGATCAGATGAAGACCGGATTGGTGAGCACGGGTTTGAGTGAAACCACCTCTTCGCCGACCGGGTCGAGGTTACCTTCTTCCCGGATCAGCATGGCGCATCGCACCGCGTCGATGATGTGGTCGTTGCCCTTGGAATAGATGATCTTGCCGTCCCGCAGGGTGTAGGTGTGGGTGGTGAACTGGTCTTCCACCTCCAGGTCGTCCGAGGGGAAAATGACCTGCTTACGCTGTAGGGCTCCGTTGATGAGGCTGGTCATCAGCTCCTTGGTTCGCTTCTTGATTTCCTTTCCGTCCCGCACCGCCAGCCGGGTCATGCCGCCGAAGTCGTATCCCTTGAGCCTGCCTTCCAGCTCCAGCCCTTTGTACTTGTCCAGGGTGAGCAGCTCCTGAACCACCGCCAGACCGTTTCCGCCGTTGTCCACGCCGATGCCCGCCGGGGTGTAGTAACGCTCCAGCAACGCGATGATCTGGGCGATATGCGGATAGGAAACGTGTTCAAGATGCACGCGCAAGATCATCTTCAGCAGCGTCCGCTCGCCGATCTCCGTCTCCTGAAATACAACGATCTCGGTGGGGTCGTTGGTGTAGCCCAGGTCGCCGCCGACCCAGAACTGACCGCTGCGGGGCGTGAGGTTGAGCAGCATCTCCAGCCGGTCATGGGCCGCTTCCTCGGTGTCGCAGTCGCGCATCTCGGAATCGGTGATGACGATCTTCTGGTACTCCAGCAGATCCTGCCGACAGAGGTTGAATTGTTCGACATTGAAGGCCCCATAGGAGGGCTTGCCGTGTTCACCGGCCACCTCGTGCTGCCAGCCGGAGGTGTCGCGGCCGCCGTAGAACTCCAGCAGTTCGGCCTCGCGATCCTCGGTCCACAGGGGATTGAGCCAGGACGGCCAGCGGAACACATGGAACTGCTCCGACGAGGTGAGCCGGTAATAGGTGGTGTCGCGCAGGCCGTTGGGCGTTGAGTAGATGCGTAGCGTCCCCCCGGCCTTGAGGCACTGGCGCAGCGCCTTCCAGGCCCGTTCGGTCAGCCAGGCTCCTTCATCAACCCAGACGCGGCCCACGTGCAGGGACCGGAAGGCGTCGCCATAGGCCCCGGCCGGGCGGAAATAGAGCACCGAACCGTTGGTGAACTCCAGCCGGAAATAGGGTTTGCGGTGGATCTTTGGCTTGCCGTACTTGGTCAGGGCAATGCTGTTCATCAGATCCGGGTTGGTGTCGAGCTGGAACTCGATCTCCTCGATGATGGTGTCGAGGTGCCCCTGGTGCGGAGCCGCGATGAGGCCCTGGCCGCCCCGGGTGGTGAAGGCGTAATGGAGCGCGTCGGTCGAGAGCACGATGGACTTGCCCACGTCCCGGCCGTCGAGGTGGATGATGTTCTTGGCCGGGCAGCGCAGGTCCTCCACCTGGTGCGGCCAGTAGTCGCGGCCTGAGCCATCCCGGTTGTAGAGGTAGGCTTGCCCCCACAACACGGGATCGCTCAGGGTCGCCGCGAGTTTGCGCTCCTTGTCGGTTACCGCCATCAGTGCATTCCCGTCCTCAATGCGTTGCCGAGGATGGTGCCCACCAGTTCCGTCAGGATCTGCTGCACGGCCAGGGTGTTCTTCCGGTCGTGGACAGCTTCCTGAATGTCGATGATGGCCTGGTCCAACTCCGCCCAGGCCCGGTACTGCTGCTGGGCCGCTTCCAGACGGCCGAGGGCGTTCTCTATCCGTCCCGCCGCCAGCTCGGTGCCGATTTCGACCAGGGCCTCACCGGCCTGGCGAACGGCATCGCTGTTTTCCTGAAGGATCTCTTTCATTGGCCTGCCTCCTGGTTCGAGCCGTTGGCCCACTGGTCAAGGGCGTCCACGGCGGTCTGCAGGCGCAGGCCGACTCCGGTCAGGCGCTCGGCGTCCGGGTGGCCGACCTCGCGCAGCGCCTTGTTGGCCTCGGTCACATACTCGGGCGTGTGGCGGTTGACGGTGGCCACCGCCGACTGGATCTGGGCCGGTGGCCGGTAGGTGGCGCAGCCGGTCATGATCCCGGCCAGGACCAGCGGGATGGTCCATTCGAGTGTCTTCTTCAACATGTTGATCTCCTTTGGTTTATGGGTTTGGGGCACATGCAGAAAGATCTCTGCAAACACTTGATTTCCAACGAAATAGAAGCGTCATTGGATGTGACGCGGGATGGTCCCGCATCCACGAAAACCGGAACCGGAGGCAGGCCATGACCTACGACAGAAACCGCCAGCAGGCACTCAAGGCGTACCGAGAAAAGCAGGAGAACATCGCCCGGCTGATCGAGGGCATTCGCGGCAAGCTCGAAGCGGACGCGAAGCAGCCGGACATCACCTGGGCGAGCGTCGGCTCCCTCGGCCACGTCGAGGAACTGCTGCGGGAGCTGGACGAGTTCCTGTCCTGAACACACCGGGCCACCGACAAAGGAGACATCGACATGACCGAATGCACCGTGCATCAAGCCGCCGAGGCTTTCATCGGCTACCTGCGGGAATCCGGAAAGAAAGAGCGGACCCTCTACACCTACCGGAAGGACCTCGACGCGGTTGAGGCCTTCTTCGGCGCGGATCGCCAGCTCGCCGAGATCCGGCTTCCCCAGGTCGGCAAGTTCTACAAGTCGGACCTGCTGCTCAAACTCCCCGACGGCAAGGAGCGAGCCGAACGCACCGTCGCCAAGACCGTCCGGGTGTTCCGCATGATGATGGTCTGGGCCAGGGAGTCGGGGCGCATCGAGGAGCTGCCGCTGCCCAAGAGCACGCCCATGGGCCACAGCCGGGTAAAGGAGTCCAGCGATGAGCAACCGAACGGCTGACCTCGATCTGACGGGCGCGACAGAGGCGTTCTGTGCCCGCCTGTCGGCCGAAGGACGCTCCCCGGCGACCATAGCCGCATACCGCCGGGACCTCGCCCTGGTAGTCCGCGTGGCCGGGGAGCTGGCCCCTGGGATCGTCTGCCGGGAGGTCACGGTCGGGTTCCTCGACCAGGTGTTCTCCGCCGGGGCGGTCACTGAGAGTGAGCGAGGCCCACGTTCGGCGGCCTCGCTCCATCGGATGAAGGCGGCGGTGCGGGCCTTTTTCGCCTGGGCCGCCGAGACGGGCGTGGTCGGTGACAACCCGGCCCGGTCCATCCGCATGCATCGGTTGCCAAGAAAGCTGCCAGTCTTCCTGACTACCGCCGAAAAGAAACGTCTGCTCAAGGAGCTCAAGGGGCGGACCGATTTCTCCACGCTGCGCGACCGCGCCATGATCGAGGTGTTGCTGGGCACGGGGATCAGGCTTGGCGAGCTGGCCGCGCTCGACATGGATGACATCGACCTCGACGCCAAGCATCTGCGGGTGCGGGCCAAGGGGAATGTGCCGCAGGTCAAGTTCATCAAGACCGACCTCCGCACATTGCTGCGCCGTTACCTGGCCGAGCGTCGTCGACACGGCCGCCCGGAAATGGAAGCCCTGTTCCTGTCGAACCGGGACGGCAGACTCTGCCAGCGGCAGATAGCCAACCGGCTCGCCCACTGGCTGCGGAAGGCCGGGATCGAAAAGGAACTGACGCCGCACGGGCTGCGGCATACCTTCGCCACCCACCTCTACGGCGCGACCAATGACCTGCTCGTGGTGCAGCGGGCCTTGGGGCACCGGGACGTGTCCACCACCCAGATCTACACCCACCTCGTGGACGGTCAGCTCGAGGAAGCCCTCGAACGCCTCTGATCCTTCCTGACCCGACGATGGGAGCGGCCTCGGCTGCTCCTGTTTTCGTTGGGCGAGACAGTGTCGAAGACAGTGAATGACAGTGCCCGCAGAAGAACACATCCGCCGATGATGAATGATCATGACGATAGGTCTCAGCCTCCCGGGCGGAGCGGGAAATATCGATTGACCGGAATTTCTCCTTCTCTGTCTGTCGGCCGCACATGGCTATAACTGCTTGGCTTGTGCGCTTCGGGCGCGGAACACACATGGCAATATCTGCTTGGCTTATGTGAGGGCCGCTGCCGAAGGAATGGCTGTTTGCGGGGCCTGGCCGGTTCTGCCTGGGGCTCGACATGCCCATATTTACTTGGGTTGTGTGAGAGAGCTCCGGCGTGAACATGCCAATATTTACTTGGCTTATGCGGCTCGGCTTATGCGCAGACATGCCAAGCGGATATCGGGAGCTGCAGGAAGAAATCGAGGAGTGGGAATGATAATCGGCAGCCGGAGAATGCCGATTCCGAAAGTGCAAGGAACACGTCTTATCCGCAATTTCTGGTGAAGCTGTCTGCCGCAAGTCGCCGTGTGCCGGGGTCATCGGAAAAGCCCTCCATGGTGTTATCCGCAATTCTTTCCGCGTTTCTTGCGGCCGGAGGGTTTCGCGCCCGGGGCGTTGGCGGCCTCGGCCACCTTCTCGAGCAGCGCCGCCGCCCATTCCGCCGGAGAGGTCTGCGGGTCTTTCGGCTCCTCACCCTCGCGGGCAATCTTGGTGGTCTTGAGATCCTTCATGTGGCAGCGGATCATCCGGTCGAGCTTTTCGGCGGCGTCGGTGTTCCCCTCGATCTGGGCGCGGACCAGCTTCACCGAGTAGACGCCCACCAACTCCACCTGCAGGAAGTCGCTGGACTTGTTGAACTCGAAGTCCTGGTTGAGGCGGTCGATGATCGCGTCGAACATAACCTTCTCTTCCGGCGTCAGACAGCGGTCGGCGAAGATGCCGTGACGCAGCCGGTTCTGGTTGCCCTCGGGCGCACCAGGCCCGCGCCGAGGCGGTTCGGTCTTACCCTCGTTGCGGTGCCAGCGGTCTAGCGTTTCTTTGTCCGGTTTGTTCAGTGCCACGTGGAAATCCTGCCGAATATTGTTTTCCCAAGCCGGGATGCGGGGCGGGAGGCCGATTTAGCCTCCAAACGCGCTCCCGCCGGTTCAGGGGTTACTTACCGGAAGCGGCGGCCAACTGTCGGTCCCGATCCTGTTTTCGTTCGGCGGCGATGATCTGATTGACTCGGCGGGTGGTCACACCGGCGAGGTTGGAGATCTCCTGGCTGCTGATCCCCTGCAGATGAAGGGCAAGCACCAGGTCGCGGCGCTCCTGGTAAAACCGGCTCGGTGCGGGGACCCAGAGAATTCCGGTGTAGTGCTTCTGGATCTGCTCGAAGAGTTCCTCGGGCAGGACATCCTTGGCGTTGGCGTAGCGTTTCTTTTTCTTCACGACTCAATCCTCCACTTTCTTCATCCACGGCTGCGGCACGTCCGGGTTGTAGAACCGCAGCGTGCTGGGACGCCCGGACTTCGGCCCGTGGATAATTTCGATAGAACGCTCGGTGACCTCGCCAATCTCCTGATCGCCATCGACGAAGCAGACCAGGCCGTAGTCCTCGCCGCAGGGAAACCGGAACCGGCCCTGGTTCTGATAGAGGCGTGTCTCGGACCAACCCTTGGCCATGGCCTCCTCACGGATGGCGTCGACCTTGGCGACAGCCTGGGAAGTCACCGGCTGCTTACATTTCCAAGCTTGGTTCCCGGGATAAATCCAGTCCTTTCTGGGAACTTCGACGGGTTTCTCCTGGGGCTCGGGACGAAGCGCGGGTGGCCGGTAGTTTTTCGGGGAAAAGGACTGCAGTACCTCCTGGAGGCTTTCCTTGCCGAACTCCCGGATGGCCAGCTCCTGCAGGGCGTTGAATCGCTGCCGCAGCGTATTCCAGGCATCCTCGGGGAGCTTTCCGGCCTTGTGCGCGGCTTGGGCGGTGACCATGCGGGAACGTAGCCAGGCAAAGTATTCAGGCGACAGACGGCGACACAGCGTGCCGTCGATCTCCATGTCTTCAGGCCAGTCGCGGGCGTCTTCGATCTCGTGGATGTCGAGCCCGGTGGAGACATAGATGGCGGGCTGCGGTGGTTGCGGTGGTAATAATGGGGTTTCACATCCGGCCGAGGCTTCCTGCCCTCCGGCGGTGTGCTTGATCATGGTTTTCAGAAGGCTCATGGTTTCAGGCTCCAGAAATACGGGTTAATCGCTTTTCCCGTTACTTACCGGAGCTGCCCTGAAACCGTCGGTGACCACCCGCTGCGGTGGATACGTGCGGTGGCTGCGGTGGTCGTGCGGTGGAAGGTTTTCTCGTCCCACCGCAAGGGTGGTGCGTTGTTTGTTTATTGTTTTTCGATAGTTATGAAGAAAGAGAAGATAGAGTGCGGTGGTTGCGGTGGTATTTGGGGAATGTCTCTCACGCTGGGCCGGAATTTCCCTGGCGTGGGATATCGGGTTGGTAGGTAGAAAAAATATTTCAGCCCATAGGGGGTGAGACCTCTGGATTTACCACCGCAACCACCGCAAAGGCCATGAAAGCCTTGTCTGGCAATGGTTTGGCGTGCGGTGGTCATCCACCGCAAGGGACAGCGGTGTTCACCGCACCACCGCAAAAGAAAAGGACGCCCGAGAGCGTCCGGATGATTTGGGCAGTGTGGGTGAAATTAGAAATTGGCGGTCTTGGCAATCCGGTACTCGAAGTTCTTGGTGTGGGCGTTGCGCTGCCGGTCGATATCGAACCCGGCGTCCCGGATGACGTCCAGGTCGTTGCTGATGCGCCGACCGAGCTGGGCGGGCTTCTTGTATTCGAATTCGAGGTTGAATTCCCGGCCAACCCTGCGCAGCGCCGCGAGCAGCCGTCCAGCCGACACCGGCTCCATGGTGTTCTCGTTCTCGAACCTCACCTGGTAGCGTTCGATGAACCCCACCACATGGTTTGCCCGGTCGTCCTCGCCGTAGCGGGCCTTCTCGTCCAGCTCCACCGCGTTCCGGTAGGCATGGAAGAGCGACGCCAGCGCCGTGGCAATGGGGTTCGACTCCCGCGCCATCTCCTGACTGGTGTCGTTGATGGAATGGATCTGCTCGATGAACAGCGGGCTCAGATCCTCGAGTCCGGTGGTCACTTCGTGTTCCTCGGACCCGGCCAGCATCATCAGGTACATCAGGCTCAGATAATCGTTGCACCGGCGCTTGCCATGGGTCGGCATGGTTCGGTGCAGCAGGCGCATGACCTGTTTCTGGGCTCCGTCCCGGATCATCGCCAGCACATGGCTGGTCCGCTTCATGATGGCCGAGATGATCAGATCCCGGTTCTGCTGGATGGCGGAGATGACCTCCGATTCCAGAAAGCAGTCGCTGGCCTGGTTGGCGAGGTCGAAGTTGATGACGAAGGACCTCGACAGTATCTCCGAAAGCTCCCCGCACAGCGGCTCGATGCCGGTGGTGTTCAGCAGGCATTTGGTCCGCTCGGTGATGGTCTCGCTGTCTGTGCCGCTCTTGCGTTTCTCCTTGGCGATGCCGGTGATGCTGGTCAGCATGAAGGTGGTCAGATCCTCGGTCATCTGCTTGACCTCGATGTTGTCGAGGACGATGAGCGGGTTCTGCGAGCCATCGGTGTAGTTCGCCGCGTCGGTGGCCTTCTTGTGCTGGGGCTCGCCGTAAAGCAGCGTCGACGTGATCTTGCTGGCGGTGGTCTTGCCCGATCCGGCCGAACCCTCGAAGCGGGTCATGGGCCGCGTCCCGGCGAAGTCGATCAGCAGGAAACAGGAGAGCCAGGAAAGGATGAGAAATCGATCCCCCTGCGGACAGGTCATATTGCCCACCAGCAGATCGACCAGGAGCCGGTCCGCCTCTTCGAGGTCGGCGTCGGGCAGGAATTTCAGCGGCTTCATCTTGCGCGAGCCGTCCAGGATGATGCCGTCCTCGTTGCCGCCGTTCTTCATGATCTGAATCTCGTCCGGGGTGATCTTGGCGATCTCGTGCTCCGGATTGTTCAGGTTGAAATAGACGGTGTAGGAAGCCACATCGGTGTGCAGCCAGGAAAAATGGTCGCGCACCTGGCCACGGATCATCGCCAGGCTGGGCAGTACCTCGAAAAATGTCCGTCCGCCGTTGGAGGTCGGCACCATGCCCGTATGCTTATAGAGCATGGCCGCGTAATGGCGCTTGCGGCCCCGGTCCGGTGAATCCATCCAATAGATGGCGTTGTCGAAATACATGAACGGCTCGCCCGGCAGGGTGTGAAAGAACTGGGCACCGTTGGAGGTGAACCAGTCGTAGGCGGCCTCGGCGGCCAGGGTGTAGTCGGGAGCGCCGTTCTCCAGTTCCGTGTCGATCAGCACCTCGTCAACCCGGGCGCGGCATGATCCGGGCATCGCGCCGGACATCCGCTTGGCCTTTTTCTTTTCGTTGCGGAACTCGACCTTTCGGTCCTTCTGGATGGCGCGGATTTGTTCCTTCAGGGTGGCCATGGAGACGCCACCACCGATGCGCTCCTGCACCAGCTTCAGCAGACGGGCCTGTTCCAGCGGAGACTGCTCGGAAATCTCCCCCAGGATCGGCTCGAGCAGGCGGTTGCGTTCCTCCTCTTCAGCGCCCTCGGGCAGCGAGCGCACGCCGAATTCGATGGGCGTGCTGGCCTCGGCGAGCAGGCGTTCGAAATCCTCCCGGGTATGCCCGGCGGCAATGTAATCGTTGACGTCGATCTTTGCGGTGGCGAGAAGCGCCTCGGCCGCCTGGATTTCCTCGGCGGGCCGTCCAGCCAGCAGCTTGGCCAATTCCTTCGGCCCCACGCTCGCCATCAGGCCGAAGCGTTCGGTCAGCTCCTGCCGGGCTGAGATCTGTGTCTCCGACAAGGGCAGCGTCACCAGGCGGGTGTCGATTTTGTGTTCGGCCAGGGTGCGGGCGGTTTGCAGCGCCCCCTTGAGACCGGCTTGGGAAAGTTCGTTGTCCTGACAGATGTAGACGGTTTCGACGCCGCGCAGCTTGGGGATCAGGCGCTCCCAATCGGCGGCCCGGATGCGGACGGTGACCGGCGATACGGTGGGCAGGCCCAGTTGCATCAGCGCCAGACAATCGGTCACCCCCTCGGTGATGATCACCTTGCCGGGCCGGGCCAGCAGGCAGTCCTCGTTGAACAGCAGCGCGTTGTTGATGAAGTCGGCGACGTAGGGCCGCTGGTGCTCGTCGTGAACCGGCAGTTTCTTGTATTTCCCTTGCTCCCAGCCCACGTCCGGGGTCCACGGCGTCTTGCGGCCGATCATGAACACCACCCGGCCACGGCTCCAGTAGGGAAAGACGATCCGGCGCTCGAAAAATGGCGTCAGGCCGTCCTGGCTGGTGGGACGGAAAGCGCCGGTGGCGGCGAGCTCCCGCTTGGAGAAACCGTCCTCACCCCCGGTCAGTTGGACGACCGCGCCGGATGCGTTGTCCGCGTAGCCGATCAGGAGATCGTCGATGGTCTCCTCGCTCAGGGCGTATTTGGATTTCAGCCAGTCGAGGACCTCCGGAGACTCCTTGAGCCTGGCGTGGTAAAGCCTGGCCAGCGCCGTCAGCGCGTCCTTGACCCGCAGTTCGAAGGCGCGGTCGGCCTCCGTCTGGGCCAGACGCTCCTGGCTGAGGCCATAGCGCGACAGCGGCGGCAAGCCCGCCTTCTTGGCGAGATAGTCCCGGGCCTGGCGGTGGCTGTCCGGCATCGGACCGGATTGCCCGGCGGTGACCGAGCCCGTCTGAATGAACTCCACGAGCTGCAGCACATCGCCGCCGACTCCGCAGCCGAAGCAGTACCAGCCCTGCTTGTCGAGCATCACGTGCAGCGACAGGCGCGACTGACTTTGATGGTTGGGGCAGTCGCACATCAAGCGCTGGCCGGTCTCCTGGGTGATCCGTCCCGGCAGGAGTTCCCGGGCCACGTCACCGATGTCCATCTCGGTGACGAGCCGGTAATACTCCCTGACGTTATCCGTTCCGCCCATACTCATTCGGCCTCCGCGACACGGGCGAAATCGGCTTCCGCGTGCTGGGCGGCGTCCAGGAACAGGGGCAGGAAGGTCCGGCGGTCATCCACCTGGCATCGCTTGGCGCAATTCTGGATGCCCCAATGATCACCCAGGACAATGGCGGTGCGCCGGGCGCGGGTCACCCCGGTGTAGAGCAGATTGCGGTGGTGCATGAAGGAATGCGCCTTGTGGACCACCACCACGGCGCAGGGGAACTCGGAACCCTGGGTTTTGTGGATGGTGAGCGCATAGGCGAGCTGCAGGTCCTGAAGGTCGGGCGAACCCTTTTCCATCTCCACCGGCATGCCGTCGAAGTCGATGACCAGGGTGCCGTTCGCGAGGACATCGACCACATAGCCGATGGCACCGTTCATCACATTCAGGTCGTAGTTGTTCCGGGTCTGGATGACCTTGTCGTGCTTGAGAAACGGAGCGCGGCGGCCCATAGCGACCGGCGGCACCTCGGTGTTCCAGAGCTTGCGCTGGATGAGCCGCTGCAGTTCCTCGTTCAGTTCCTTGGTGCCGAGCGGCCCCTTGTGGGTCGGCGTCAGCACCTGCACGTCCTTGATGATGTCGAACCCCAGGGCGTCGAGCCGCTCCTGAAACAACTCCAGCAGGAACGAGCGTGCCGCCATCGGATCTGTGAACTGATCCACCAGATACCAATCCCGGCATCCAGATACCGACGCCTCGCTGGTCTTGCGCACTTCGCCCTTGAGAACGGCGGTGCAGTTCTCCTTGAGGACGCCCGCCTGGCGCACGACCTTGTCGAGGATGACCGTGGGGATGGCGCGTGTCTGGATCAGATCGCGCAGGATGTTCCCTGGTCCCACCGGCGGAAGCTGGTTGTGGTCCCCGACCAGCAGCACCGTGGTCCGCGACAGATCGACCGCCTCGAACAGGTGCCAAGCCAACGGAACATCGACCATCGAAAACTCGTCGACTACCAGGACATCGGCATCGATGGGGTTCTCCTTGCTACGCGAGAAACCCTTGCCGTCATAGCCGAGCAGACGGTGGATGGTGGTGCCGCTACGGCCGCTGACTTCCTCCAGGCGCTTGGCGGCCTTGCCGGTCGGCGCGGCGAGCACGACCTCCAGGTCGCTCTCCTCGCAGATAGTGTTGATGACCGAAATGGTGTAGCTCTTGCCCGAACCGGCTCCACCCGAAATCAGGCTGATGCTGTGGTTGAGGGCCGAGCGGACCGCGTCGAGCTGCTTCTCGTTCAGCGTCGCCGCGCAGCGCCGAATCAGGGCATCGAGTTTCTTGACGGACTGGAAATGCGGGTTGGGTGTTTCGGCTTGGCCGAACAACGAGGCCAGCTTCCGCTCCATGCGGACGATCTCCGGCAGAGCGACCACGAAACGACCGCCGTGGGAATCGCAGGAAAGCGCCTGTTCTTCGATGAGCGCGTCGAGGGCGCTCTCGATACGGACCCGGCTGTCCAGGGCATCCATGACCAGCAGCAAATTGGCCTGGTCCACCAGATCCTCGTATTCGATCCAACAGTGGCCATTGTCCAGGGCTTCACGGACGCAGAAATTCAATCCGGCCCGGATACGAGGGGTATGGTCCTTGGGGGTTCCCAGCTTGCGGGCGATCTTGTCGACCTTCTTGAAGCCGAATCCCCGGATCTCCCGAATGAGGATGTACGGGTCTTCCTTCAGAATATCGAGGCAGTTGCCGCCGAGTCTTTCGACCAGGGTGGTGACCTGATGATGGGTCAGGCCGAATGCCGACAGCCAGGCCATGACGGTGTTAACGCTACGGTTCTTCAACCATTCGTCACGCAACCGCCGGGCCGCTTCCAGGGGCAGTCGAGCCTTGAGCGCAATGCGCTCGGGGTCGTTCAGAAGGGTTTCTTCAAAGGCGTCGCCGAAGCTCTCGACGATCAATCTGGCCTTGGCCGGTCCAATGCCCTTGATCTCCGGATGGTTGGCCAGATAGTGGATCAGCCCCTCCGGATCGAGTTCGAGGTCGTGCTCCATCCCGTCGACCTTGAACTGACGGCCGTATTTTGGATGGGTGGACCACGACCCGAGCAGGACCACAGGCTGATTTTCCCGGGCGAACAAATTGCCCGCGAACTGGACTTCCTCACCGGTCGGGGTGAGCAGTCGGCCTGCGGAGAACTTGGGTCCGGCATAGTAAACGCGCTCTATTCTTCCCCGGAGTCGCGCCGGGTTACTCTCATTTCTTTTTGGCATCTCGCGATCCTCCGGTGAAAACGTGTCAGGTACTCCTCGACAAAACGGCAGGCTGCCTGCCGGTCCGAGCAGAAGTAGACGGGGACACCGAAGTCGACGACGATGGAGGCGACCGTTCCGATCAGCGCGTGCGGGTGGGCATCGCTGCGGTAGCGGCCATCGACCAGATCGCGAAAGTTGCACTCGACAACCACACAGGCGGATTCGTAGGCGGAGAGCTTTTCCAGCTCGCGGTGGAACCGCTTTCGCCCCCGGATGACGGTGGAGACGAAATCCGTCAGGGATTTACGCTCCACCGCCACCCGTTCCTCGAGGCCGACCAGCGAGTAATCACCGGCGGGCAGCGCCTTGCGAACCGCCGAAACCTTGTCGCTATCGAAGCTGTAGGGCTCCTGTTCGCGGGTGTCGACGACAACGGTGATCCGGTCCATCATCAGAACGGGATCATGTCGTCCATCGCCGCGCCGGGAGCTCCGGCATCGTCGGCCATGACAATGCGACGGTTGAAGTAGATATTCTCGTTTTCACCGCGAGTGCGTTTGGTCACCTCCAGCTTGATGTTGAGAAGCTGCTCGAGGTGGCCCGGCAGGTCGGAGAGCTTCTGAAGCTGTAGCCCGCAGGTGTAGAGGTCCTGCTTGAGCCACTTGATGTTCTCGTTGCTGGCCATGACGTTGTTGCGCCAGAGCAGACGGCCCTTGTGGGTCGGCGCGAGAATGCGCAGGGTCCACTTGAGCATGGGGTTGCCCGAGGTCTGGGCGCGGGTCAGTTCGACCCGGTCGACGTTGACCTGGTACTTGCCGTCGGGGACGGCCTCGAACTCGCGTTCCTCGACTTCGGCGGTTTCAAAGGCGTCGTCGAACTGCGCCAGGTCGAGGTTGCTGCTGGATTGGTTTTCGTAGTGTTCCATGGTCGGATCTCCTTACTGTTGGGGTTTCGCCGCCGCACTCGCGGTCGGCTCCGGCTTCGGCCGGGCGGCACTCGCCGCAGCTCCGGCTGCCGTGTTGTTGAACGCTTTCATGAAGCTCGAAAAATCGAGGGGGATGACTTCGGGGAGTCGGCCGGTGCGGTCACCGGCGTCGTAGTTGGGACTGGGCTTGGTGCGCATCACGCGCTGCCAGACCGGCTTGCCGTCCTCGCCGGTTTTCATGTCCAGGTCGCAGAACAGAATCAGGTCCACCAGGCCGGTGACCAGCTTCCGCGCCTTTTCCGGCAGCGTCGGCACGATGCGGGTGTGTTTGCCGGTCCGGGTCTCGATGTCCCGTTCCTGGGAGTGGGAGATCAGGATCAACCCATAGGGCAGGAAGGCGAGTTTGTTGATGACGCGCTGGAACTCGTTGTTGATCAGCGCGTAGCCCTTGCCGTAGCCCAGGTCGGACTCGTGCTCGATCTTGAATTTCTTGCAGACGTAGTCCGAGCACATCTTGTAGGCGTTATCCACCGTGTCGACGACGATGGTCTTGAACTCGTGCTTGCCCTCGGCGATTTCCGCGCAGGCCTGCAGAAGATCGTCCCAGCAGGTGATCGGGGTCTGGAACACCTCCAGGGCGTTCAGGCCCGGCTCGGTCGCCAGGAACAGTGCGTCATCGGCCTTGGAGCACCAGGTGCTCTTGCCGATCTTGCTCGGGCCGTACACCAGGGCGGTGAGGTCCGAGAGCGTGTGTTTGGGTTTGCTTTTGGTCTTGGGAAGCATGGCTTCGTCTCCTTATGGTTGGGATTTCAAAACACCGGAGCGGCGTCTTCACCGGCTCCGTCCCGCAGCTCTTCGTGCGGGGCGATCCGTTGGAAATGGTTTTCAATGACGTTGGGGTTGCCGCCCGAGCGGCAGAGCTGGAAGTAGGCGCAGGGCCTTCCGTACTGGAAGCAGTAGCTGGTGTTGCGGTAGAAGGTGTCGCGCCGACGGGCGTCGAGCATGGCCTTGGAGAGTTCCCACAGCTCCGCCCGCAGTTCCTCGAACTGGTCGCGGGAGATGTAGAGCACCTCGCGATGGAACATGCCCGGCTCGAGGTACTTCTCCTGGAGCCGCTGCTGGAAGGTGTCGTCGTCCTCCGGCAGCTTGCGCTTGGCGCTGCTCTTGCCGGTTTTCGACTTGGCGATCAGCTCCGCCCGGCGGGCCTCGAACTCGGCTTCGGTCTCACCCTTGCCCTGGCGCAGCTTGGCCTTGACCAGGACGTTGTAGATGATGCCGCTGACCGTGATGCCGAGGGTCTGCTCCAGGTACCAGGCGTAGAGGATGATCTGGAAGTCGGTCCACAGCCGCTCCAGGTAGCTGGCGTCGATCTGCGAGGCGGTTTTGTGTTCCAGCAGGAAATACTGACCATCCTGACGGACGATGCCGTCCACCTTTCCGGCGAGAATGAAACTGCGCGAGGTCGCGCCTGTCGCCGGGTTGACGATGGGACCTTCGAAGGTCTTTTCGAGCGCGACGACCTCGAATTCTTCGGCCGGGTAGTGTTCCGCATAGGCGCTCATCATGGCTCGGGCGAGATGCCAGTCGGCCTGTTGATGATCGTCCTGCGCCCGGTTCGGATATGTCCGGTCGATGTGGTCGAGGACCTTGGCCAGATCCCGCTCGCCGTGCCAGCACTCCAGGCAGTCGTGAATGACCGAGCCGAAGGCCAGATTGGGGTCACGCTCGAGCGGCACCAGCTCGTCGATGTAGCGCCACTTGCAGGCCATGCGGCAGTTGCGGAACAGCCGCCACATGGAATAGGTGGTGGTCATCAGCTCGCTCATACCGCCACCCCCGCTGTAGCGGCGGCGGGCGCTGCGCGATGCTTGGAGGCGCAGGCGCAGCCCGACGGCTGGGTTCGTTCGATCAGGACCGAGCGTTCGCCGTATTCCTTGGTGGCGAAGCCGGTGAAGATGCGGGCGAGATCACTGCCGACATCGGTGGAGGCGTCGATCACGCAGGTGCGTCGGGCCTTGTCCAAATTGAACCGGCTCTCCATCCGCACACGGGAACGGCCATGCAGGCTTTCGACGGCCAGCATCGCCAGCATGAAAGTGTCTTCCAGTTCCTGGGCCGGGACCGACTCGTCAAAACGGTACTTGTAGGTGTCGTGAGTCATGGTTGAACTCCTCTTTCGTTCAGGTTCAGATTTCCGAGGCCCCGGATAGCCGCACCATGCGGCACGGTGCTTACTTACCGGAGCCGGAGCCGATGCGTCGGAGATCACAGGTAGTCGGTAAGGCCAGCCTCGCTGAACGCGTCCCGCAGCTTGCTCAGCCGGTCGTAGAGGGTGGTTCTGGGAATGCCCATCTCCCGGGCGACTTCGGCCATGGTGCTGTCGTGCAGGCGCACGCACAGATCCCGGAGCTCTTCCGGCAGCGAGGCGATGGCCCGGTCGAGATCCATGCGGATCTCATGGGCGAGACGCTCCCTTGTCTCGCGGGTGCCGCCTCCCAGAGAGCCTTCGCTGTCCAGGAAGTCGATCCGCTCGGTGGTGTCGCCTTCACCGTTGTCGAGGGGTTCGTTGAGTGACGTTTGGCAGAGCCGCCAGTCCCGGCATTGGGCGAACCGGGCCTCCAGAATGGTGGAGATGTGACGTTCGACGATCCGGGCCATGAAGGTGGTCTTCTTGGCCTTGGCGGGATTGAAATGCCGCATCCGCTGCAGCAGATCGATCATCAGTTCCTGTTCGAGGTCGGGTCTGTCGTCCTCGGTGAATCCGGCCTTGCCTACGAGTTGACGTGCTTTGTGCCGAATGAGGTCGGCGGCATACTTGTCGATGCCGTCGTAAGAATTTTGTGAAACCATCGGGGCCTCCTCGGAGCGAGGAGGAGGTCCGCGTGGGTGTCGGCACGGGCCAGATCACAGGACAAAGCTGTCGCGTGGGCGAAGGGGTCGCAGGTACGCCGCCAATTGCCGTATTCGGCTCGGCGACACCCACAACAGCCTCCGCCATGCGTCCAGCTTGTTGTCCAGTGTCTAAGGGTTCAGGTCGTTACGTGTTCAGGCTGCCCGTTCCTCGATGCGCATCAGGAACGGGAGACCGTGTTTGATCTCGAGCAGGCAGACTTTTCCGCTGCCCATCTGCGCGAGGTGCTCCAGCAGCGTCACGACCTCTTGCTTGAGGATGAAGTCATCTTGGTCGCGCTCGGGCCGGGGACCGCTCTGTCCGCCCAGCTTGATCTCGCGCTCGATGACCGTGTCAGGGGTGAGTTCCGGCTCGCCGTCGCGGACCGGAATGTTGGTGATGCGGCCGAAGTTGATGTCCTGCATCAACTCGATGAGTCGCCGCTTCGGTGGGGTGAGATGTGCTTTGCTTGTCTGGTTCATGCCGAACCTCCTTCATTTCTGGACCGACCGGGAGACAGGTCCGGCATGAATTTCCCGGGTGGCGGTCGTGAACTCTTTGTGTTCACCAGACCTGTCACCCTGCTTTGGCGAATTTTCGTTACGACCCCGAAAAACGCCCTGGCTCAAGGAGGAGGAAAGCCCGTAAGGCTCTGATTGGTGGTGGGTTTACAGAGGAAAATTTTTTTAACTTTTTTTGCCCGGCCCCAGTGAAATCTCACCGGGCGGGCCTCCAAGACGCAAAAAGCCCCGATCCAGAATCCTGAATCGGGGCTTTAGTTTTGCCTGGTTATGAAGGGTGGTCAGTAGACCTCGGCACCTTCCGGGAGGATGCGAAACTTGCAGCGGTAGGTCTTTGTATCCTTGACCCATTCGATGGGATCATCATCGAGCCGGAAGAATTCACGCAGGTGCTTCGACAACTCTTGCTTTTGTTTCTTCAGTTTGTCCGAGGCGTATCGGCTGTGCCAGTCGATCTCGCCACTGGAGTTGGCAAACCCCTCAAGCAATTTCCATTGCTCGGTTGGATTGCCATTCTTCCTGCTCGCCATTCCCATTTGCGTATAGGTGTATCGACCGCTCTGGTCTCCCGCCCATATTGTGACGGTATGGCCATCGCGGAACTGAATCTTGATTTGTGGCCATGTGGTGCCCGGCGGTGTCATGAAAAACACTGTGCCGCCTGAATCCGGCCCAGGCACCTGATCGATAAGGGGAGCGAATATCTCAGTCTTGTCCCGACAGGTCAGGAGTCGTGGCGCATCACCCAGGTACAGATCTTCGTTCAGCGCGACGAAAAGGCTGTCTTTCTGCGCAAGCAGTGTTTCAACTGCAGGACTCAGATGAAGGCGCGTGGGCGCTATTACAACAAAGGGTTTGGGGGTCGAAAGGCATAATGATCGGACGACCTCTACCAGCGCGTCCTTGCTGTCCTGCATTGTCAGCACAACGGGGAAGTCCATCCCAGCCGTGGGTATGAAATCGCCCAGTCTCCATGTGTGGGGCAGGCCATCGAGTTTTGCCTCTCGGTGTTCAATTCCCATGGCCGTGCAGATAGCGCCATTGATGGCTGACTGCTTGAGCCGGTAGATCAGCGTCTGCCGTGGAGAGAGTTGGATGGCCGCGTGTTCTTTTTCGATGCAGACGGCTCGGATGTCGGTCTTCGCATGGGTGATCACACTACGTGGGCATCCCAGGCCACATTCCGTCGGGCAATCCACAGCGGTCGCGTGATTCTTGGTCAGTTGAAGAAAATTGTCCCGAAACAATGGATACCGGTCCCAACCGGAGAGCGCCTTATCCCAATCGAACAGCGCCGCCGACTTTCCAGGCAATGTCTCCAGGTATGCCCAGAAGGGGTCACTCATCCGAGGCCCCTCCGGCTCCGACAATAAAGCCCCTGAGTCCGAGCCAGCGCTCGATAACCTCGGCATCACCATCCCGCTTGAATTGCGCTCGGTTACCTGAACTCAAGGTGACCGACCTGGGCGTCTTGGAACCGTCGAATTTGATCTGGAAGCTCGCCTTGACGATCTTGCCTCCAGCGGGAAGGGTCTTATCCCGATCTCGGAGAGAAGCGAACATGTCCTCGGATCGCCGGATTTCTATATCCTTGTGTGCGCCACCCCAAAAAAACTGAACCTCTTTCAGTCTGACGTATTCAATGCCTTCCACGTCGTCACAAAGAAGCGCTTCTTCCCCGATCTGCCGTAGTGGCTCGAGGTCGAATCGGCTGCGCTCGCTAAAGAACTCTTCGTTGCCGAACAGATGCAGCCCGAATTTCTTCCGGTAGAGCTCCTTCTCGCCCTTGGTTTCGGCGTTCATGCGGATCTCCCCAATGACGGGGTTGTAGGCAAGCACGTCGAATTTTTCAGGGCGGAAGTACTGACTGGTGGACTCACCGGCCTCAATGACCGCCTCACGAGCATAGGGCTTCCCGTGGCGCACGAGGAACCATGTGTGGCCTTCTTTCGGATAAACGAACACCTTGGAATACTTGCCCCGACGCTTCTTAGAAAACCATTCGTCAAGATCGGCTTCAAGGGCCGCGAGGGTTTCCTCCGATGGCAGCACGAAATCTGGCAGCGGGTTTTTCTTGGTCTTGAAATACTCGAAGGACCTGACGTTCATGAAGAACTGTTCGGCGTGTACCTTCTCGATGATTTCCCGATCAGCCATCCAGACCTGTATAGCCAAGTCTGCCGGTGCGGCGTTCTCCCCAATTTCCACGTCGATGTCCGTTCCAGCGATCTCATCCTGAATGGAGTCGAATCCTTCAGGAGTCGAAACTTCATTTACATAGAACAAGGCCTCTGCAAGGTCGTCTGGAGTTGAGCCGTCCGGGGTCAGCAAAATGTGACTGAGCGCGTTGTAGTCCAGGCCATCTTCCTGCTGGACTGGTGGCAACTCTACGCCGCGAGCTGAAAAATAGGCGGCATGAGGCTCCAGAAAGGCAATGAGATGCTTCCTGTCGATTCGCCGGAGCATTTCCGGCTTCGAAAAGCGGCGTAGGTTGAAAGTTGCCATTAGTTACTCCTCTCGTTTTGTCGTTACTTTTCCATATCTGTCTCGATCAGTTCCGTTTCCACCCAACGACCTTGCCCAACACGCGAAGGTCATCCTCCGGCCTGATTCGGATCTTCCGTACCTCCGGGTTCTCGGGCACCAATTCGATGAGCTCGTCTTTGATTCTCAACCGCTTAACGGTCGCTTCGTCGTTGAGCAGCGCCACAACGATGTCACCGTCCTCGGCGATGGGCTGCTGCCGCACAATGATCAAATCGCCATCGTTGATACCGGCACCGACCATGCTGTCCCCCACCGCACGGAGTGCGAAGTGCTGTCCGGAACGAACGACGTCCGACTCGACCAGCACCTGGCCTGTGATGTTCTCTTCGGCCAAGATAGGGTGACCAGCGGCCACCATACCCACAACAGGGACTGAAACCAGAGAGGCAGCCATCTCACTGGGGCGGCGGGCAACAGCTATTCCTCGCGACTTTCCGTCCTCTCGCTTCAGGTATCCCTTGCGCACCAGTTGATTGATTCGGTCGTGGGCGCTGGCCGGGCTGATTTCAAAGATCTCACTCAGTTCTTTCACCGTTGGAGGAAAACCCTTGGCATCGACGAAACGACATATCTCTTCGAGCGTTTTTCGCTGCAACGGCGTTATCTCATCCGTTTTCGCTTTGCCCATGGAGTCTCCATTTCTGTTGAAAGACAAAAAGGCGCAATGCGCCAACAAACCCTAATAATATAAACCTGATGCACATCAGGTCAAGAAATAATCTCACACCTGATTTCCGACACTTCCATGAGCCCCTCGGTAGGTAATGCCTGAAGAAAGCCGGTTTGAAACCGGACGAACAGTTAGAAACCAGATAACCGACCAGAGGCGGAGCTGAGGCGGTTGTGGGTGCCATCGAACGCGCATCCCGACCGCCACCGTTTTCTGGCATCCACACCATCCAGTCCCCCGGTCCCACCGGAGGTGTTCGATGTTGGATGTACAGGAAATGAATGATGGGCCGGGGACGGATGACCTTGGCGAAAACGGCAAACCCGGCCGCCTGTCGGGTGAGGCGAGGCTCCAGTCAGCCGCCTCTATTCTGGCCACGGCGATCCTGCGCCGAAAGGCAAAAAACGCATGTGTGGGCAATGAGTTAGAGGTTTTCGAAGATTCTTCCCCTGTGCTCGGAGAAGGACTTGATTCATTGCCGGAACAGAGCATTCATTCATGACAACTCGTCCGGAAACCAAAACAAGGAGTTGAAAATGAATGAGTTACAGAACGCCGCCACCGGCGGCAAGAATCAGGACCGAACCCGAAACTCGGTCCTTCGGCAGATGGCCCTGCTGCAATCCATGTCCCTGGAGCAGCTCCGGGAAAAATGGCTCGACCTCTACGGCGAAGAACCGCCCCAGTACAAAAAGCAATTCCTCATCAAGCGGCTGGCTTATCGCATCCAGGAGCTTTTCTACGGCGGGCTGTCCGAGCAGGCCAAGGTCCATCTCCAGCAGGCCGCCAAGGAGGACCCGGTCGCCACTGTCAATCGACGCATCCCAGAGGAGCGGAAATCGAACGAGGCGATCTTGCCTGGGACCAGACTGGTGCGGATCTGGAACGACCGGCGCTATGAGGTGATCGTCCTTGCCGACGGCTACGAGTTCGAAGGTCGCACCTTCCGGTCGCTCAGCGCGGTGGCCAGGGAGATCACCGGGACGCGCTGGAACGGCAAAGTCTTTTTCGGGCTGAAGAAGGTTTACGGCAGAAAAGCCGAGGGAGGGGCGGATGCTTGATAACAGCAATGTCGCGCCGGGCAAAAACAAGACCCTGCGCTGTGCCATCTACACACGCAAGAGTCATGAGGAAGGACTCGAACAGGAATTCAACTCGTTGGATGCGCAACGGGAATCGGCGGAACACTATATCGAAGCCCAGAGGATGCGGGGCTGGACGGCTCTGCCGGATCGCTATGACGATGGTGGTTTCTCGGGCGGGAACATGGAGCGTCCGGGGCTACGCCGCCTGCTGGCGGATATCGACGCTGGGAAGATTGACGTGATCGTGGTCTACAAGGTCGACCGCCTGTCCCGCTCGCTGCTGGACTTCATGAAGATGATCGACCTCTTCAACGAAAAGGGCGTCAGCTTCGTCTCGGTCACCCAGCACTTCAGCACCACCGATCCCACCGGCCGGATGTTTCTCGGCATCCTGATTACCTTCGCCCAGTACGAGCGGGAGGTCATCGCCGAACGTATCCGGGACAAGGTGGCGGCAGCCAAGCGCCGGGGGAAATACTGCGGCGGCGTGCCCATCATCGGATACGACGTCGACCGGGAAAATAAGAAGCTGCTGATCAACCCCGATGAAGCCAGAACGGTGCAGTACATCTTCCGCCGATTCATCCAGATCGGCTCGGCCAAGAAGCTGGGCCAAGAGCTGAACGAACAGGGTTACCGCACCAAGGCCTGGACCACCAAGAAAGGCAAAGTGCGCGAGGGCTCCGAATGGAACACCGCCCACATCTACCGGCTGCTGAACAACCGGATCTATATCGGCGAGATCGCCCACAAGGACCGTAGTTACCCTGGTGAGCACGAAGGAATCATCGACCGGGCGACCTGGGACAAGGTTAAGGCCATCCTGGAGGACAACAAACCGGTCAAGGTTTCCATGGCCAGAACCAAAATGGTCGCCCCGCTGAAAGGCGTTATCCGCTGCGGCCACTGCGGATGCGCGATGGGACCGACCTACGCCCGCAAGAACGGCCGCCACTACACCTATTACATCTGCCAGAAAGACAGCAAGCGGACCGTGAGCCGGTGCCCGCTCAAACGGATTCCCGCCGGGGACATCGAGCAGGCCGTGATTGAGCAGTTGAGCGCCGTGTTTCGCACGCCGACGCTGGTGGCCAAGACCTACTTCGCGGCCCGGGACATCGAGCAGGCAGAGCGGGAGCGGTTGTTCAAGCAGAAAGCCCAACTCGAGATGGAGCTGTCGCAGGCGCGGGAGCAGGCTCTCGAATTAATGAAACCCGGCAGCGATCAGCCGGGCAAGGCCGAGATGCTCACGACCGTCAACCGCCAGGCGGTCGAGCTCTCGAAACAACTGACGCACGTGAGCGAGCGATGCAGAGCCTACCGGGGGAACAGCATCACGGAACAGGATGTGTCGGAGGCCTTCCAGAATGTCGAGGGCTTCTGGGAAGACCTTTTCCCGGTGGAGCGAAACCGGCTCATCCGCCTCCTGGTGGATAAGGTGGAGATCCGCGAGACCGGAATCGACATGGAGCTGCGCACCAACGGGCTGACAACGCTCATCGCCGAGCTGGCTGGTCTGGCATGCGAAGTCACTGAACGGAGGGCAAGCCGATGAAAATGAAGCCGACCATTACCGTAGCCGACAACGGCAACCTGCAGATCCACATCCCGATGCTGATCCGGCGCATGCGCGGCCGCAAGACGGTCATCGCTCCCCAGGCCCTGGATGGAGATATCACCGGAGCGCAGGAACCGGTGCAGTCCGCCATCCTCCAGGCGCTGGGAAGGGCCTTTTCCTGGGCCGACATCCTCGAATCCGGCCAGATCAAGTCCATCAGCGAGCTTGCCCGTACCCTCGACGTCGATGGCTCGTATGTGGCCCGCATCCTCAAGCTGACGACTCTGGCCCCCGACATCGTCGAAGCCCTGATCAACGGCGAGGAACCCAACGGGCTCTCGCTGGCCAAGCTGACCCAGACCTTTCCCGAGGACTGGGCCGAGCAGCGCCGCCAGTTCGGCTTCGCCACCGACTGACGACCGGACCGGAGACCACCCCAGAGAGCCGACCATCAGCGTCGGCTTTTCTACTTCGGGGGCAGGAAACCGGAGTTGACCACGCTTCTTTTCATGGGCGAAGCGGGTGATTTCGAAAAAAACGTCCGGTTGCGGCGTCGAGCGATGACCTAAGACAACCGCCCAAAACGGCAACCAGCCGCAAACCCATATCAATCAAGGATGTAGCTTTCCGGACGAGCTTCGGACTTGGTCCGGAGAAAACAGAGAATCAGGGGCCAAACAGAGAAAGAAAGGCTCGAGGATGGGGAGAATCGATGGTGCGGAGAGGTGCTTTGGAAAGATGTGAAACGGGCGCAAACCCTTTAGAAACAAGGGGAAAAAGAAAACCCGTCACCCCGGAGAATGACCCCAGAGAGACGGGTTTGTCTTTTCTAAATGGTGGAGGCGGCGGGAATCGAACCCGCGTCCGAAAGACTTCCTACTGGCCCTTCTACATGCTTAGCCCCGATTTTATTGCTCGCGGCCCAGCCCTCCTCGAGGCCGGATGAATGAGCCGCTATTCCCGGTAATTCTCGCCCGACCGCCCCAGGACCGAACGGGCAGGCCACCCTGCTGTGTGGCGCCCCGCGGCCCCGGCAGGGGCAGAACCGCGGAACGAGCAACCTAATTAGGCTGCTAGTGCGAACTCAGGTTCAGCAATTAAAGGTTCCACCATGTTTAACGAGGTGAGATGGATTCCTCGGCATGCCAGACCAGCCAAAAGACTCCCGTCGAATCCGAGCGCCCCCACGCAAATTTTGCTCCGCAAAATTTGCAGAGCATTTGAGAGTAGAAAGTAGAAAATAGACAAAACCTCAAATGCGGTCTACTTTCTCCTGTCCACTCTCGGCCTTGCCGAACCTGCCCGTTATTATACACCGCTCCGGCCGTTTGCCTACAGTTTCATTTTCTTGAATATGAACTCCGGAACGGATCGCACGACCAGCATGATCCAGCGCCAGTAACCCGGCAGATAAACCACATTCCGCTTCTGCCGCACGGCTTTGATTAGACCCCTGGCAATGGTCTCCGGCGAGGCGAACAGCAGGCCTTTTTTCAGGTGCCGGGTCATGGGCGTGTCCACGAATCCGGGTTTGACGGTCAGCACGCGGACCCCGCTTTTGGCCAGCCGGTTGCGCAGTCCCTGCAAATAGGTGGAAAAGCCGGCCTTCGCCGATCCGTAGAAATAGTTGCTCTGCCGGCCGCGGTCGCCGGCCACGGAGGAAACACCGACGATCAAACCCTGTTTCCGGCGCTCCAGGTGCGGGGCCAGCCGCTCCAGAACCGACACCGCGCCCACATAGTTGGCGGTCAGCATCTCCTGGGCCAGCTGGAAATCTTTCTGCGCCTCGGCCTGGGGATGGAGTGCGCCGAAAAACACGTAAACTTCGTCCAGGGTCCTGACCCGGCGCATCAGGTCCTGAACGAACCTGGAATGGATCTCCAGGCGCAGGGCGTCGAACCCGATCACCAGAGGCTGCGGACCCTGGCCCCGGACCGCCGCATCCGCCGCGGTCCTCCGAAGTTCCACCAGGTTTCGGCTGGCGAGGATCAGGCGGGAATCCGGCCCGGCCAGCCGCCGGATCAGCGCCTTGGCCATGCCCGAGTTCGCGCCGAGGATCAAAATATTTCTCATTTTCCCCTCCCCCCTCACTTGCCTGGTGTTTAAACAATCGCCGGAGGTGGAGCCCCCATTACCCGTTCAAACTGCCCCTGGATGCAAATAAACCGCGGCAGTAACTGCCTGGGACTGCCTGAAACTAAGCGACAGGGGCAAAGCGTAATCACGGGTAATGGGGGCTCCACCTCCGGCACCTTTCATCTCTTTCTCACCACTTGTTCCCTATCCCCTCGAATGCTTGGGAGGCGAAAAATAATTTGCCAGCGTTCATGTCCTGCCCCTGTCGCTCGAATCTTACAAAAACATGGCCATAAATGTTCACGCCTATTTGCACACAGGGGCAATTAACGCGTGTAAATTATTTTTCGCCTCCCAAGCATTTCAACTCCTCCCTACTAACCCTAATCTCCTCCCCAGATCCGACGCGAACACACCGTGCGGGTCGTACTTGGCCTTCACCCGCTTCCACTCCTTGAGCCGGGGGTACATAGGCTCGAACGTCGAGCGCAGCATGCGGCTGTCCTTGGCCAGGTACAGCCTGCCGCCGTATTTGAGCACCAGCTTGTCCCACGCTTCCATATCCCGCAAGATCGAACCATCGCCCACAGGAAAATCCAGGGCCAGGAAATATCCGGGCTCTGGGAAGGACAGCGGTGCGCGGTTCTGCATGGCGCCGAACTTCTTCAGCACGGCCAGGAACGAGGCCTTGCCTGTTCTGGCGATGGCTTCCAGCACCGCGCGCACGCCCTCGAAGCTGTGAGGCGGCGGGATGAGGAACTGGTACTGCAGCAGGCCCTTGCGGCCGTACACGCGGTTCCAATTCAAGATGGAATCCAGCGGATAGAAGAAGCTGTCGTAATCCATAAGGGTTTCCAGGCGCCGGGGATGCTTGCCGTAATACGCCACATTGAAGGCTTTCATGCTGAGCGGATTAAGCACCCAGCCCGGGAAATTCAGGGGCACGGCGACCTTGGGCTTGCGGGGCACGGCCAGGGGAGCGCGGCGTTGATGCGTACCGGCCAGTTCGGACCGTTTCGCGAACCGCCCGCGCATCAAGATGCTTCGGCCGAGACTGCGGCCCTGGGCCAGGCAGTCGATCCAGGCCACGGTCATGAGCTCGGGCGGCGTCTCTTCCAGCAGGCGAAAAATGGTTTCCAGGTCCGGGGCTTTCAACCCCTCGTACTTCACGTAACTGCTCTCGATCCTCATCAGATCGAGCTCCACGCTGGTGATCAGGCCCGTGAGCCCCATGCCGCCGATCGTGGCCCAGAACAGATCGGGCTTCTCGGCAGGCGAGCAGGTCACTTCCCTGCCGTCGGCCAGGACCAGGTGCAGGCGGCGGAGATAATGCCCGAGCGGGAACCGGCTTTTACCGTGCACGTCGCAGGCCACGCAGCCGCCCAGGGTCGGATATTTCGTGCCGGGCGTTACGGGCAGGAACCATCCGCGCGGCACCATGACCTGCAGGACCTGCTCCAGCGTGACCCCGGCCTCAGCGTGCAAGCGGCCGCGTTGGGGATCGAACCCCAGCAGCCGGTCCGAGGGCGTGTAGTCGAGACACCAACCGTCGCGGTTCAGGGAGGCGTCGCCATAGCTCCGGCCTGTGCCCCGGCCGAGCACCTTGCGTCCGCCGCGGTTGGCAAGCCGCTGCTGCGCATCCGCTGCCGACCACACGGGCTCGACCCAGGCGGCGCTCACCGGATAACGTCCGAACCCGGACAGGATTTGCATAGGATTAGTAATCCCAGACGACATATATTCTCCCTCTACGGCCCCTAGCCTATCACTTCAAATAGGCGGCTTGGATCAGTAACAGTTTTAAAATCCCATTTACCAAATTGACCTGAAGCATTGACCGCTTCCACCCATTCGCTGGCTGCCTGCCACTTTTCCCGGTCTTGTTCAGTGGTTTGGCCTTTGACTTCAAGGATTAAATATTTATCACCCTCGAAGCGCAAAAGAAAGTCAGGATAGTATGCTTTTACCTGGCCTTGCCAGAGATAGTAAATTTTAAACCCGAGATGGTCATTCTTGACCCAAGCAATTAATCCAGGTATCCTGTTTCGTTCAAACTCATACCCGACCTTCTCCCAGCCGCTGTCTAAAACAATGTGGCTGATCTGGCTTCTGCGGATCGGCTGGGTCGGCCGGGTGGTGTACCAAACTGGCGAGGTCGCAGTGCTCAAAACTGGTTTAACCGAGTCCAATATAGGTATCGGGTTTTCACGGCTCAGCCTGCGGATACAGCGGCTGATATGCTTGTTGATCTTCGGCATATTCAATGCCAAAAGGCGAATGCGCATCTTTACAGGATCAGGGGCAGGCGGCTGCACGACCTCCAGGCGGTCCGAATCAATGAAGCGGTCAATGATGTTCGTCAGTTCGCCAATATGATGTCCAATGTCTCCCGGCCAATTCTTCCCCAACTCATGCTGGAGCTGCACGGCCATACGTAGTTTAATGCTTTCCAAGCGCTGTTCTTCGTCCAAGCTTTCCAAATCAATGGTTTCCATCTGGTCGAATTTCGGTTTGCCGTCAATTACCGGCGCGGTCTCAACTGTCGTGGGAGCATCAGCGGATGATAGGACCAATTTTTCAACACTAGCCAGGTCAAATTCAAGGTAATAGTCCAGCCGCCGCTCCACCCGCAGAACATTCGGCCATTTGATCTCCAAGTCCATCCGGTCTAGCTTGGGTTCAATCTTGGTTTTGGGCTTTTCCACCCGGGGAATACCGGCTGTCTCTTCAACCGGCAGAAATGTGAATGGCACGCCGAACACCGTGACATATTCCGGGTCAAACCGGCCTTCCTCATTCAGCTCGTAGGAAATACGGCGTAAACCGCGGCCAATGACCTGCTCGCATAAAAGCTGGCTGGTAAAAGCCCTGAGCCCCAAAATATGGGTCACTGTCCTGGCGTCCCAGCCTTCGGAGAGCATGTTCACGCCAATCACGCAATGAATGGGCGCGCCTAGCTTGCCGATCTTCCCGACAGTATTAAACTTTTCCCTTTCCAGAAGTATTCGGTCCTTGCCCAATCCGCCTGCCGAATCGCCCTCGCCTGCTTCCAACCTATCCAGTGCATTTTGATCAATGCGCAACAGCCGTCCTTTATCCCCCAGCTCGGGAATAGCCAGCAATCCGTTTTGCAGGGAGTATTCCATGCGGGCCGCAGTTTCCGTGCGGTTGCAGATCATGATCATGACCGGCGGCGTATCGCGCGGCGGCGTTTGGCCTTTCCAGCGGTCGCTTTCCTGCTTCCAATCCGCGCCCAGCAAGTTCACGGCATTAATCACCAGTGGCGGGAGGTCCTCGTGCGGTTCAGCCCTGCGGTTAAGGTCGTCCTTGACATGCGGATAGATATGGAAAAACCTCGTTTTGTCTTCGGCATGGGCAGCCGCATCATCCCGCACCGCCACCTTGGGTGTTTTAACCAGCCCGCTCTCGATGGCGTCGTTCAAGCCAAAGTCGCTGACGATCCACGAAAACAGCTGTTCCTCTTGATTAAGCATCCCCGTTGGCTTAAAGGGCGTCGCTGTCAGGTCAAAGGCTTTTAAAACGCCGCGAGCCTGATGAATTCGGTCAATGGCCGAAACCCACTCGGTGGCCTCTTCTTTTTCTTCCTCGTCCTCGTCAGGCGTAGGCCGGTGGCAATGATGCGCCTCATCATTGATGATCAAAATGCCCGTGGCATTCCCGAAATCCGGCAAGGTGCGCCGCACAAACGCTTCGTCGCTTTCCGGTCCCTTTTTCACGACCTTGGGGCCGTAGTTCTCGTTGAGCCCGGCCAGAGCATGCCAGTTCATTACCTCGATTTTCGCCTGCTGTAGATCCTGCCACATACTGGAATCCAGCAACTCGAATTTGGAATAAAAATTATCCTCGTGGCTGGGTTTGAGCACCTGCAACCGGTCGCGGACCGTGATCCCGGGCGCAATGATCAAAATGTGTTTGGAAAACCTTGGGTCTTTGGAGTTGGCTATCTTGTTAAGCGCCTGCCAAGCGATCAGCATGGCCATGACCACGGTCTTGCCTGTGCCGGTCGCCAGCTTTAAGCATTGCCGCTCCCAAGTACTGCCGTCTCCCATTATTTCCAGGCCTTGTCTGTCAGCAGGCAAAGCCTCGGTCAGAAAAATAGCGGTTTCGACCGCCTCCAATTGGCACCAGAATAATGGCTGTTCTCTCAGGCCGCGATCTGTCCAGTGTTCGAGAAGCTTGCGGGTCACGCCCGTAACATTGGTATAACCTGCTTCCCTCCATTTCTGCACTCGCGGCCGCAGTCGGTTGACCAGCTCGATCTCGACAAACTCGCCGGGGTCGTCAAAATTCGTCACCGTACGCGCCGAAGCCCGCCAGTACCCCGCCCTACGCCGGCCAGCCTTGCGTTCGAATTCCTGGGTTTCCCGAACATAGAGCCAGTGCTCCTGGGGCTCTTCGTAGGGACTATTGATAATGAGCTGGTCAATGGTATTTTTAGGCATGGGGTGCCGCTCCTAATTTTTTACCCGCCTAGTCGTATTAAAGGAAAAAAACTTGTAAAAAAAAGGAAAAAAACTTGTAACAAACCCGAAAACCATTATATTTCAATCGCTTTAGTTTTATACGCTAGCCTAGGTGGCGTATAAACCACCTAGGCACCTCTATTCTTCTCTTATATCCGGAACTTCTGGTAACTGATATAGCGTGCCTTTTCTATAACCGGTATAAGGCATGGTCTGGAGCAGCAGCCCTTGTCTGACCCACTTTTTTAGCAATTTCGTCATTTTATCTCTCTGCACCACACCGGAAGCTTTTCGAGCAAGCTCGTTATTCACATATTTATTGATTCTTAAAAAAGCCCGTAATTTTTCCCACTCACTTGGTGCCTGCTCATTCAGCAGGATTACCTTGACCGAATCCTTCAAGTCTGGAAATGTCATGAATATCGGGAAATAGAGATTTCGGGCTTTCATCTCCGCCCGCATTGCTTTAACGCCTTCGTTTTGGTCCAGATTTGGAGGGGACGGAAATTCCCGCAGGTGTTTAACTAAAAGATCGTTTCTATATCCCATCGCGCGTTCAAAGCCGATATTGAATTTAGTTATATTATAAGGCAGCAGGCCTGCGCTCTCGATCTCCAAGCGGTCTTCAAATATCTTTATTTCAATGTCCCGTTTTGCATGATAGTCGCGGTGGATCACAGCATTGGTGATGGCTTCCTTGACCGCCCTTTCTGGGATTTGATACTGGGTTTGAAATCCGGAAGGTATGCGGACGCCAGTGCGAAGTAGATTAAGGACATATTGATGCGCATCAGAAATCAGTTTGACCGCCGGGCCTTGTAATGTCTTCGGTGTCCCCAGCAGGTTTGGAGTCTCGCCTATGGTTTCAGTATTACCCGTGTACTGGAAAATCCGGATCGCGCACTTGGCATTTGTTATGTCGCTTGGATATTCCGCAAACAACAGCACTGCCGCCAAGGTAGGCAACAATACACCCTTATCTGACCGGCGGGCGAGACCGGTTTTCTCCAGCGCATCTGGCACCGACCCGGTAATGCCCCTGGCCTCGCCCCACAATCGGAAATGATCCGTATTTAATAACTTAAGATCAACCTCGACCAGCTCCCGGTCGGCTTTGGTAAAACCCTTGGCATAGGCAAATGGAACCAGTTCGTGCGCGGTAAGTTGGCGGTTGCTTTTTTGCTCCCGGATATACACTTTATTATCAACGGAGTGAAACGATTCGGTCGCTTTGGGTATATCAAGTAAAACCATTTTAACCTGCAAGCCTTTAGGGGAAAGTACTTCTCCAGGCCAAATGCCGGTGAGGGGCGGCACAATCCTTTTTATTTCGGCATTGATCGAATCATAATTCCCCAGGTTCTCTTCGATACCTAGTATTCTATCCAATCCCTTTTTCTTGGTCTTTTCCGGGTCTTCAACACCTAGTATAATGATGCCGCCGTTTGTATTGGCCATGGCGACGATGGTCTGAATTATTTTCGAAACTATATTGGGCCCGCCCAGGCGTTTGAATTCCACATTCTGCGATTCGGCGGGAATCTCGAGAATCTGTTGGATTAGCTTTTCCATTTGTTTCCCAATCTATACGGCCATTTTATTTGTGCCACAGGCTGCGGCACAATTACCATTCACGCCAGTTTCTTCACCACAAACGATTCGATCCCGCGATTGTCAATGATCTTGACCGCGATCTTTTTATTCTCTCCGGCGGAAAAGGGAATGGATTCCACGCCTGAGAACTTTTCCAATAATTCCTCGTTCACTTCTCCGTTCAGCGCTTTGGCAAGCCGGGTCCAGTCGCGTTTGGGGTCGCCCTCGGGGAAAAAGACCTGGTCAGGGTAAAGGCTGCGCTCGTCGTAATCCGTGTCCAGGAACCACATGGCGATCTGCTTGGTTCCCTTGGATTCGATCTCGCCGGTCACTGGGTTGTAATAGTCGAACCCTTTGACCTTGACTTTGTACTTGTCCTTGAGCTTAATGACTTCCACGTCCGGCTGTCCGATAAGCCAGTAGCTCTGGTTGGATGAGCGCTTTTTGCGCAGGTCCTGGGTAAGCAGGTCCACGCTCATTTGGGCTTTTAAGATTTGAATGCCTGACACCTGGATCTGGTCAATATCCTTGGCTGCCTCGGGATCAAAATGAAACGCCGCGAAGATGACGAAATCCGGCTTCTGCCCCAGTGCTCTGGCCTCGCGCATGGCTTCTTCCACTTGGCGCTGTTCCAATGGGCCGTAGTCAGGGCCAAAGCTGATGTACGCCAGCTTGTTCTTGCCGGATTCTTCCAGTGTCTCGGCTTCGGCATGAAGAAAGCGCGTAGCGCGCATGGGCTCCACGCGGGAAAAGTTCAGCACCTTGCCGCCAGTGGCGCGGATGCCCGTGGCTTTGAGCTCGTCCCGCCATTCGGCCTGGCGGCCCGTCTCGCCGGACCTGGCCAGTTGCTCGTGAGTCAGATCCAGCTTGGGCGCTTTGCCGTCAAATGGCTTGACTCGCAGGCTGGGCACAGCCTCGACAGTAAATGGCCCGGTCACGCGAACCTTGCCACTCACTTTAAAAGGCTGGTCATAGAGGGTTTCCTGCTTGGGCGGCTCGTTGTTGGCAATCGAGCCGAGGGTGATATGCGGGACGGTCTTGTACTTGAACCCGCTTCGTACGCCTTCTTCTGGATGGGCGAGTTCATAATAGTCGTACTTCGCGGTCATGAGCCGCTGTTTAGCCAGCGTAATCGCCACCCGCGAAGTGTCGCACGTGATCCACCGCCTGCCCCATTGCTCGGCTACGTACGCCGTGGTGCCCGAGCCGCAGGTAATGTCGAGAACGAGATCACCGGGGTCGGTGGTCATGAGAAGGCAGCGCTGTAAGGCAAGGTTAGCGGTTTGAACAACATATATCTTGCCTTCCGATCTTTCCTGTATCCCTCCTATATCGGTCCAAACATTGGCTATTGGAAAAACAGGAAAATCATCTAAAAATCGCAAATATCTAAGAGAATCGCCCTCCACCAGAAGTCGTCTTGCTTTTTGTAGGCGTTGAAGGCCCTCAATTGTAGTCTTCCAGTGAAGCCCTGGCCGCGGTTTCCAGGTTCTGTTCTCATATTGAAAATCTTGTTTTGTATTAACGCTCTCGCCTTGCGACGTCAGCTGATCTGACGTCGCAAGGCGTTCTGGATCGTAGTTCAACTTGGCGGCGGCTAAAATCAGGTGAACGGGTTTATATTTCGTTGCACCTTCATCGCCAGGCAACTTTTCACGAAAGAGCTGATAATATTTCAACTTCTCGGCATCCTTAGCATACCAAACAATATAATCAGCAACCGATGACAAATATTTTCCAGAAAATCCTGTAGTCTTCGAAAACGATATCAAACAACAAAAGTTTTTCTCGCCCATTATTTCATCCATTATCTCCATTGCCTTATGAAGATTTTCTGCATTAATTTGTATGAATACCGACCCAGTCTCGTTTAACAACTCCTTGCATAACAAGAGTCTATCCCGTAAATATGTCAGGTAGCTATGTATCCCCAGCTCCCACGTATCCCTAAACGCCTGTATCATCTCTGGCTCGGCCGGAATATCCGCATCGTTGCCGTCCTTGACGTCGCGTTTGTTCACGAACGGCTGGAAATTCGAGTTGTATTTAATGCCATACGGCGGATCTATGTAGATCATCTGCACTTTGCCGGCCATGCCCTCTTTATGCAGCAGGCTGTTCATGACCAGAAGCGAATCCCCAGCGATCAGGCGGTTGGCCCAGCCTTGCTCGTGATGATAGAAATCCACGGCCTGGGTCAGTGGCGGGTCGTTCTCCGGCTGCTCGAACAGCGAAATCTGCCGTTCGTCCTTTTTCTTGTCCTGCACAAACGCTTTGATCACGCGTTGGGGATCAATGCGCTCGTGGATATGCAAGCTGACGTTCTGGACCTCAAAGCTGTTGCCTTCTGCCTTGCCAGCCCAGCTTAGGAAAGGGTCAATGTGCGGATCGTGCTGATATTGCGTGCGGCCATTGAGCTTGTCCGTTGCGCTGGAGACCAGCCCGACTGGCGGGTTATTCTTGCGGGTCTGGCCTTCGTGAACATAGGCATCCACTTGGGTTTTTTTCTTGGATTTTCGAACTGTCCGCTTCATAGGCAAAGCACCTCATCACCGGGATAAATGCTTGTTCAGCTTAGACCGGCGAAGTCTGATGATAATTGCATTCCTTTTTATAAACCTCTGGACCCCGGCTTTCGCCGGGGTGACGAACTAAAGGAGAGATCAGGAAACATTAGCTCCTCCCGCCAAATCCACTTCTATTCCCTCCCCCGCTGCCTGAGCTGGCGGTCGGTCTCGCGCTTGATGTCCCGCTCCTTGAGCGCCTGCTTCTTGTCATGCGTCTGCTTGCCCTTGGCCAGGGCCATCTCCACTTTGACCTTGTTCCCCTTCAGGTATACGGACAGCGGCACGAGCGTGTAGCCCCGCTGGGCCACCTGGCCGGCGAGTTTGCTGATCTCGCGCTTGTGCATGAGCAGCTGCCGCGTGCGCGTGGGGTCCGGGTTCTGGCGGTTGCCCTGGGGATACGGCGAGATGTGCATGTTGAGCAGGAACAGCGACCCCGCTTTGATGAGCCCGTAGCTGTCCACCAGGTTGCCCAATCCCGCGCGCAGGGATTTTACTTCGCAGCCCACCAGGGCGATGCCTGCCTCGTGCTTTTCCAGGATGTGGTACAGGTGCAGGGCCTTACGGTTCCGCACCAGCACGCGGACCGCCTGCTCGCTCATAGACGCTTGCGGTGGCGCCGGGCCGCGATCCGCGGCGGGTTGCGCCGGGAGGGTGGTGTGGCCGGGGCCTCATCCAACGTGAAGAGCACGCGGCTGTCGGCGCGTTCCACGGCCGCCACCTTGACCCTGATCTTCTGGCCGGTCGCGAACAGGCGGCCGCGGCTGGATCCCACCAGCTGCCGCTTGCGGTCGTCGAAATAATAATAATCGTCCTTGAGGTCCGCGGAGCGCACCAGTCCTTCCACGTAGGGTTCGTCGAGCTCCACGAAGAAACCAAAATTCAGCACTGAACCGATGACCGCGTTGTACACCCGGCCGATCTTGTCCTCCATGAACTCGGCCTGCTTGAGCTTCACGGCCTCGCGCTCCGCCTTTTCCGCCCTCCGCTCGTCCAGGGACAACTGCTCGGCCAGCTGGTCCAGGCGCCCCAGCACCAGCGGCCGTTGGCCCGCCAAACAGGCGGTGAGCTGTCGGTGCACGACCAGGTCCGGATAGCGCCGGATGGGCGAGGTAAAATGCGTGTAGCAGGCGCTGGCCAGGCCGAAATGCCCCTGGTTGCGCGTCGCGTACACGGCCAGCTTCATGGCGCGCAGGAGCGCCATGTTCAGGAGCGGCGCCTCGGGTTTGTTCTGCCAGGAGCGCAGGAGCCGCTGGAAGGCCTTGGCCGCGTCCTGGGGCTTGCCGATGCGGAGTTCGTAGCCATAGGCCGCGATGAATTCCCGGAAATCCTTCAGTTTTTCGCCGTCCGGCGGCTCATGGACCCGGTACAGGGCCGGCGCGCTGCGCCGCAGGAGATAGCGGGCCACGGCCTCATTGGCCGCAAGCATGCAGTCTTCGATCAGATGGTGGCTGGCCAACTGGGGCCGGCGCTCGATGGTGGTCACCCGGCCGTCCGGCCCCAGGACCACGCGCGGGTCCGGCAGGTCGAAATCCAGGCTGCCCCGGCTCATGCGGTGCCGCCGCAGGGCCTGGGACACGGCCCACAGGCGCTGGATCTCGGGCTGGAAACGGCCGGCTGCATCCACGGTCGGCCGCCCGGCCAGCACCTCTTCCACGCCTTCATAGGTCAGGCGGGCCGCGCTGTGGATCACGCTGCGGTGGAACTCGGCGCGCGACACCTTGCCGTCCGGCTCCACGGTAAGGAGCGCGCTCACGGTCAGCCGGTCGAGGTCGGGCCGCAGGCTGCACACCCCGCAGGAGAGCGGTTCGGGCAGCATATGCAGCACGCGGTCCGGCAGGTACACGCTGGTGCCGCGTTTCTGGGCCTCGGCGTCCAGCACCGTGCCGGGGATAAGGTAATGCGCCACGTCGGCGATGTGCACACCCAGGTGCCAGCCGCCGCCGGGCCGGTCCGCGCAGGAAACCGCATCGTCGAAATCGCGCGCGTCCGCGCCGTCAATGGTGACAATGATTTCCTGCCGCAGGTCCAGCCGTCCCAGGCGCGCCGAGGCGTCCGGCTCCTGGGCCGCGGCCGCGGCCTGCTCCCAGGCGGCTTTGGTAAAACGTTCCGGGATCTCGAAACGGCGGATCAGGGAACTGATATCCACGCCCGGTTCATCAGGACGGCCGAGCACTTCCACGACCTGGGCCTGGCCTGGCTCCAGCTGCTTCGGCCACGCCAGCACTTGCGCCACGACCTGGTAACCGGGCTTGGCGCCGTTGCGCCGGTTGTGAGGCACCAGGAAATCGCTGACCGCGAAGAATCCCTCGGGCTTGATCCCGGTCTGGCCCTGACGTTCGCTCAGCACGCCCACGATGGTCTGCCGGGCGCGTTCCAGCACCCGCACGACCTGGCCCCGGCGCCGCGCCTGCTGGCCGGGCCGGCGGCCCGGCTGGGTGAACACGCGGACCTCGACCACGTCGTCGGACACTGCGTCCGAAAGGTCCGGGCCGGCCACGTAGCAATCCGCCTGGCCGGGGTCGTCGGGGATGACGAAGCCGAACCCCGGCTGGCTTTGCTGCAACCGGCCGCGCAGCATTGGACGCCCCGCGCCGTGGTCGGTTTTTCCGGATCTGGTCCTGGGCGCGGCGGCCGCAGGCTTGCGTCCGGGCTGAGGCCCGGGTTTGGGCGAGGGTTTTTGACCAGGTTTGGACACGGGAAGGCCGAATAGCCCGCCGCGCAAGCGCGCCACCTGTCCCTGGGACTGGAGCGTTTGCAGGCGGGACGCGAGGTCCCGGCGCCGGTTGGCAGGCAGGCGCAGGCCGGCGAGCAGCTGCCGCAGGGAGCGGGGACCGGCCTGGAGCGCCGCGAGGAGCGATCCGGTGGTCAGGGCCGGACCTGTTTGGAATTTTCGTTTGGACATGTTCCCTCGGATCGGGCTTTGCGCTTGACACCGGACAGAAGGGTGGGGTATATTTCTGTCTCCCTGCGGAAGTGGCGGAACTGGCAGACGCGCTAGATTCAGGGTCTAGTGGGGGCAACCTTGTGGGGGTTCAAATCCCCCCTTCCGCACCAGTCTTTTCTCCCCCGGGCCGAATGGTCCGGGGTTTTTTTTCTTCGCCACCGTGCCGCACCCTGCTGAGCCGGGAGCATTGTCACATGTTCCCGACCGCTTGACAAGACGCAAAATCCCCGCTCCTTCGGCGTGGAAGGAGAACGCCCGGCATGACCACGGATTGGCTCTCCCCGGAAGAACGCCTGCAGGACCACGTGGAGATCGCAAGCTACGGGACCGCGGGTCTGGCCGGGATCGGATGGGTGGTCTACTTCGGCGGCATCTTCTTCCACGCCCCGCTGCGCGACGCGCCCGCGGCCCAGCATCTGGGCCTGCTGGCGCTGCTGCCTTCGGTCCTGGTCCTGGCCCTGCTGGTGTCCCGCCACATCAATACCGCCCGCCTGTGCCTCCGCGCGGTCTTCCTGATCACCGCTTTCGCCGCTTCCCTGCGCATAACAGAGAAACCCGACTGGGCCTGGGGCCTCTGCGGCGTCTACTGCGTCTACGGAGCCTGGGTCCTGGGCCATCCCGTGGCCCTGCGCTTCTTCCGCGCCTTGCGGCCGGCCGAGCAAAAGCGCCTGCCGGCAGGCGGCTGGCTCACCTTTCATAGCGTGGTCCTCCTGCTTTACCTTTTGGGCGCGGGCTGGCGCGGCTGGGAGCGGATGCTGCCGGCTTCCGGCGACCTGGCGGCAACCGAAGCCGAATGGGGCCTGCTGCAAGTAACCGGCGCCATGGGCCTGGCCATGCTCCTCATCTTCCTGCAGCAAATCCACAATTGGGCGCGCTGGACCCTGGCCATCGCGGCCCTGGGCATCGGTCTGGCCGGCCTGCCGGCCACCATGGATCCCCGGCCAGCCGGCTTTTGGCAGTACTGGCAGGCCCTGGCCTTGGCAGGATATTTCCTCGGCCTGTTCGCGTATCTCGCGTTCGCGCCCTCGCTGCGGCGGGTCTTCGGCGCTCCTCCGGCCGCTTCATGACCTCCCTCCTGTGGTTTTACGGCATCTTCGGCGGCGGCCTGGGCCTGGGGCTTACGCTGCGGCGCTGGCAGGCGCTGGCACCGGGGCTGATGCGCCTGATCATCCTCGCCATTGACGCGCCGCTGTTTTTCTACAGCTACTGGTCCCTGGACCTGGCGCACGCGCGGCTGTACGCGCCGATCCCCATCATCGCAACGGTCCTGGTCGTGGCCACCCTGTGGCTCTCACCCCTCTGGGCCAAGCGCCTGCTGCCGGATCGGCGCAGCCAGGGGAGTTTCGTTCTGGCCTCCGCGTTCTCCAACATCGGAACCACGGGCGGCGCTTTTCTCTGCTACCTTTTTTTCGGGCTGGAAGGCCTGGCCCAGGGCTACTTGTTTCTGCTGCCCTATCCGGTCCTGGTGTTCACCCTGGGGTTCGCCGCGGCGCGCCACTACGCCGGTTCAGGCCGCCTGCGGCCGCATGAATACCTCGCGCACATCGTATCCAACCTCATTTCGCTTGTTCCCCTGCTGGCCATTGCCCTTGGCTTGTGCCTGAACGCCGCGGGCTTAAGGCCGCCGGACGGGCTGGCGCCCTGGGTGGACACCTTCATCAAACTGGGGTTGGGCGGCATGTGCCTGGCCATTGGGATGACGCTGAATCCCCGGGAACTGCTTCCGCCGGGCAAGGTGCTCGCGGCCGGCGCGGCCATCAAATTCGCGCTCTCGCCGGCCGCGGGGCTCCTGCTGGCCCTGGCCGCGTATGGTTCGCTGGCTCCCCTGCCCAGCCGCATCATTCTTATCCAGTCCGCCATGCCGCCGGCCATCTACGCGGTGATTACAGCCGCGCTGTTCGATCTTGACCGCCGGCTGGTCAACAGCCTGTGGCTCTCCCTGTCGCTGGCCCTCCTTCCGCTCGCCGCCCTGCTGGCCCTTTTTCGCTGAGGAGTATGGAGCCCCCCGGCCGAAGGGCTCCCACAGGGACCTACGGCCGGGGTACCAACTTCAACCATTGCTACCCCTTCTGGGTGACATCCCCGGAGCAACCATTCCGCATTCACCCCCGAGCAAGCTCGGAGTGCCCTGCGAAGGGGATGGCTAAGAAGGTAAAAAAGTGATAAAATTAAGATAGCACAGGCTGGAACTTCAGGGGAGGAGGGAAGCCCGGTGAGGTTCCACTGGCGACTCGCAGCCTGCATCTTCGGCCTGGCCACGATCACCGCCGTGGCGTACGCAGAGGAAATCGCCGTGGTCATGAGCCGGGACCTGGTGCCCTATAAAAAAGCCTGCTATGGCCTGCGCCGCGCTCTGGAAGGCTCTGTCCTGACCTCCCCCAACACCATCACCCGTTACGATCTCACCGGCAACACCGCTCAAGCCCAGACGGTCATGGACCAGATTGCCAGCTCGGATGCGGATGTGGCGGTTACCATCGGCACCGAAGCCACGCTGGCCGCCCGCCGCTACCTGGCCGGCATGCCCGTGGTCTATTGCATGGTCATGGAAGCCCTGCCCTTTGAAAACCAGCCCAGCGCGGGCGTGCTGCTGACCATCCCGGAAAAGACCAAACTCGACCTGCTCAAGCGAATCCTGCCGCAGGCCAACACAGTGGGCGTGCTCTACGACGCCGCGTACAGCACCCAGGCTGTCAGCCGCTTGCGCGCCGAAGCGTCCGAGCGCGGCCTGCGCCTGCTGACCGCCTCGGTCTCGAGCCTGGACGAGATTCCAAACCTCCTGGAGAGATTCGCCGCCGACCGGATGGACGCCCTGCTCTCGATCCCCGATCCCACCACGTGCAATGCGGCGGCTGTCCAGCTGCAAACCCGGCATTGCCTCAAGCACAAGCTCCCCTACTGGGCTGAAAGCGAGCAGGCCGTACGGCAGGGAGCTTGCCTCGCGCTCGCGCCGAATTTCGAAGCCATGGGCGCCCAGGCCGCGGAGCTGGTCCGTCAGGTGCTGGAGACCGGCGAAAGCCTGCCGGCGCGGCCGCCGGAAAAATTGCTGTTGTCCGTAAACGAGGAAACGCGGAAAAACTTGGGGCTGGCCGATCTACCCGGATTCGAGAATATCACCGTCGTGCGGTTCTAGAAATCCGTCATCGCCCGGCTGGGGCTCACCCGGGCCGGCTAATAAGGCGCTATCTTGCCCGGATCCGCTTGAACCGAGGAGCGAGCGAAGGGGACATCCCCAGCGTCCCGGCCGCATCCACCCATAAAGCTTCCACCTCCGGATGCTGGCCGCAATACGCCGCGGTCCACGCCGGGCCGCGGACAAAAAACGCCGTGGACCAGGCATCCGCCAGCACGGGATCCTTGGCCACGACGGTCACGCTCCGCATGCCATGCGCCGGCCGGCCGGTATGCGGGTCAAGCAGATGGTGGTACCGCACGCCGTCCGCTTCGAAATACCGTTCATAATCCCCCGAGGTGGAAACCGCCGCGTCGCGCACTTCCAACACGCCGATCAGACCCGTGCCCCTCGGGTCCTGCACGCCGATTTTCCATCCGCGGCGCCCCATGCGGCCGAAGGCGACCACATTGCCCCCGAAATCCACCAGTCCCGCGCGCGCCCCCGCAGCTTGCAGACGCCTGGCCGCCAAGCCGGCCGCATATCCTTTGGCGATGCCGCCAAGGTCCATTTGCACTTCGGGCTTCGCCTTGTCCACCCGGCTGTCTGCGGCCGACAAGCGGCGCCAGTCAACCCGGGTTTTGGCTTGTTCGATCGCCGCCGGCGGCGGCGGACGGTTTTGCCGCCGCGCCTCGCGCCACAGGCTCACCAGGGGGAAGATCGTGACATCGAACGCCCCTCCGCTTTCGCGGCTGACCTGCAGCGCGGCGGCCACGACCGCCGCGATCTCCGGATCATGGACCGGCTCGTGGCGGACATTGAACGCGTAAACCGGGCTTTGCGGATCATGGGGATTGAACAGGACATTCAGGCGGGCCGTCTCGTCCAGCACGCGGTCGAGGACCGGACCCCATTCGGGACCGCCGGGCACATGCAGGCTGCAGACCGTGTTGAGCAAAAAACGGGAGCAATGCTGGACTTCGCTTTCCTGATGGGCAAGGCGCCACCCGATGACCGCCCCCAGCAGGACGAGCAGGAGACCAACGGCCGCGAGCCAGGTTTTCAGGGAAAGAGACGGCCGTGGGGAGGCGGCCGGCGTACCGGGGTTCACTGGTCCTGCTGGTTCAGGACCTGGATCTTGGCGTCCAGCTTGGCCTGGATGAAATCCTTGTGCTCCACCCACATCAAGGCCGCGAGCTTGCGGATGGTCTCCACTTCCTCGTTGTCCAGCTCACGGTCCGCCCAGGCCACGCGGAACAAATCGAAGACCAGACGGACCCGTTCCGGATAAGGAAAGGTTTTGGCGATCTCCCGGGTGAATCCGTGCCAGTCCAGCCTGGACTCCAGAGCCTGGCGTCCGGCATCCAGGATCTGGCGCTGTTCCTCGGCGTCGGTGAAGCCCCTCTCGGTGAGGATCTTTTTTTTGGCTGCTCGTTCCTGGTCCGAAACCTGGCTGTCCGCCCTGGCCACCAAGGCCAGCAACGCACCCAGGGCCACCCGGTAGGTCACAGCCGGCGCCTCGGACTGGGAAGGACCGGAAACCAGTTTGGTCAACTGCTGCAGGATGCTCATGCCGGGGTTTTACAAATTCCTCAGTTCGACATTCTGCACATGGGGACGGGCCAGGTCGCGGAAGCGCTCCAGCACTTCCTGGGGATAGGGCGGCCGGCGGGAGAGTTCCGGATCGGTCACATAGGTGGGAACGAACTGCTGCAGGACATAGAGCGGCGCGCCGGCCACCAAGCGCGCGATCTCCGCGATATCCTGCTCCTGCACCAGTCCGGGCACACAGGTGGTGCGGAACTCGTAAGGCAGGTCGGTCTGGGATTTCAGCCAGCTCACGGTCTCGCGCAGGGCCTGCACCGCGTCCGGCGGCGCGGCCAGCTCGGCTGGATAGCGGTCCGGGGAGGTTTTGATATCCACGGCCACATAGTCAATCAGCCGCTCCTTGAACAGGATGTTCAACAGAGTGGCGCGCAGGCCGTTGGTGTCAAGTTTGATGGACAGGCCCAGGGGCTTCAAACTGCGAAGCAGATAGGTGAGCTGGGGATGGACCGTGGGTTCCCCGCCGGTCACGACCACGCCGTCAATGAGCTTGCGCCGGCGCTCCAGGGCCTGGAGCAGTTCCTCCAGGGAAAGATCCTCCAGCTCGGCATCCACTTCCTGGCCCAGGAGCCGGCTGTTATGGCAGTAAGGGCACCGCAGGTTGCAGCCGCTCAAGAACACCACGGCCGCCACCCGGCCGGGGTAGTCCAGGAGCGACGTCCCCAGAAAGCCCTTGATGCCGTGGATGGTCTTCATTGGGCCTGCTTGGTCTCCTTGGGCAGCACGAATTCCTCGCGGGCCTTGAACTCGGCTTGCTTGCCCTTGTTCCACTGCTGCACCGGCCGGAAATAGCCGACCACGCGGGAATACACTTCGGTTTTCTCCTGGCATTTCTTGGTCATGGGTTTAAGTCCTTTCGGAGAGTACCGGCCTTTCGGGGGCCGGAGCTGAACTTTTTGCCGGGTGGTCCGCGCTCAGTATGTCCAGCTCGTGGGCCGGCTGGCTGTGCGGTGTCTCCTCCTGGTCATACGGGCAGACATGATGCTCGCCGCGGATGTAGCCGTGCACCGGGCAGATGGAAAACGTCGGTGTCAGGGTGAAATAAGGCAGGTGGTAGCCCTCGGCGACCTTGCGCACCAGATTGCGCACCTGCCAGGGGTCCTCCACGCTCTCGCCCAGGAAGATGTGCAGAACCGTGCCGCCGGTATAACTGCACTGCAGCGCGTCCTGGTGCTCCAGCACTTCGAACAGGTCCGTGCTGCCGTTCACCGGGAACTGGGTGGAGTTGGTGTAAAACGGCTCCTCGGTGCCCGAGGCGATGATATCCGGGAATTCCCGGCGGTCCAGGCGGGCGAAGCGGTACGAGGTGCCTTCGGCCGGCGTGGCTTCCAGGTTGTACAGTTCGCCGTCCTCGTCCTGGTACTGCTGCAGGCGCTCCCGCAGGCGGGTCAGGGTACGCAAAGCCAGGGCGCGTCCTTCCGGCGTCTCGATGCCCTGGCCGATGAGATTGAGCAGGGCCTCGTGCATGCCCAGCACGCCGATGGTCGAGAAGTGGTTGGACCAGTACTGGCCGGTACGCTGCTTGACGGTGCTTAAGTAAAACTTGGAATACGGGTACAGATCGTGTTCCGTGTAGCGTTCCACGATTTTGCGCTTGGTCTGCAGGCTCTCGCGCGCCAGGTCCATGAGGTTCAGCAGGCGGGCCTGGAACTCCTCTTCGCTCTGCGAGAGGTAGGCGGCCCGGGGCAGGTTGAGGGTCACCACGCCCAGGCTGCCGGTCAGGGGGTTGGAGCCGAACAGTCCCCCGCCCCGCTTGCGCAGTTCGCGGTTGTCCAGCCGCAGGCGGCAGCACATGGAGCGGGCGTCGTCCGGGTCCATGTCGCTGTTGATGAAGTTGGCGAAGTACGGAATGCCGTACTTGGCGGTCATGGTGAAGATGTCCTTGACCACCGGCCCGTCCCAGTTAAAGTTCTTGCTCAGGTTGTAAGTCGGGATCGGGAAAGTGAAGATCCGGCCGCGCGCGTCGCCGCGGAGCATGACCTCGCAGAACGCGCGGTTGAGCAGGTCCATCTCGGCCTGGAATTCCCCGTAGGTCCGGGTCTGCAGTTCCCCGCCGATCACCACGGGTTCGTTGCGCATGCGCTCCGGCACCTGCAGGTCCAGGGTGATGTTGGTGAAAGGCGTCTGGAAGCCAACGCGCGTGGGCACGTTCACGTTGAAAATGAATTCCTGCATGCACTGCAGGACCTCTGGATAGGTCAGCTGGTCATAGGCGATGAAAGGCGCCAGGTAGGTGTCAAAATTGGAGAAAGCCTGCGCGCCGGCGGCCTCGCCCTGCAGGGTGAAGAAAAAGTTGCACACCTGGCCCAGGGCCGTGCGGAAATGCTTGGCCGGCCCGCTCTCGGTCTTGCCGTAGGCGCCTTGCAGACCCTTGAGCAGGACATCGCGCAGGTCCCAGCCGCAGCAATAGACGGAGAGCGAGCCCAGATCGTGGATGTGAAAATCGCCGTTCATGTGCGCCTGGCGCACGCGCTCCGGATAGATCTCCTCCAGCCAGTACTGCGAGACCAGGATGGCCGTGATATGGTTGTTCAGACCCTGGAGGGAGTAGCTCATGTTCGAATTTTCTTTGATGCGCCAGTCGCTCTTGCCGAGATAGTTGTCGATAATCTCGTCGGCCGAGGAGAAGAGTTCGCGCGTCTGGCGGAGCTTGCTGTGCTGGGCGCGGTAGAGGATGTACTGTTTGGAGACTTCCTTGAACCCGCTGTCCATGAGCGTGGTTTCGACCACGTCCTGGACGTTTTCCACGGTGGGAACCTGGCCGTCCTTGTACACGGCCTTGAGAAGATTGTGGACCCGGCGGGCGAGATTCCGGGCCTGCTCAAGATCATGCTGGCCGACCGCGTCCATGGCCCGGAAAATGGCGTTGACGATCTTCTGCTCGTCAAAGGGAACCAGGCGTCCATCACGCTTGCGGATTTGGCTTATCCCTTGCGTCTCCATCCTACATACCCCTCCTGTGGGTGTCCCGCGGCTGACGCCACGGGATTTTCGGATGCCACACCCCTTGCCAATTCCACGCGTTGCAGACCTGCAAGAACCGCGAACCCCTGGCGATGGGGCGCCATATCCCGAATGACGGCCGGATGCGGGAATCGCTATATGTTGTGTTCGAGCCGATAAATACACACTATATATTTGTATTTACTCGCTGTCAATGCCTTTTTATCTTTGGGTTTTCACACTAAAAGTTGGGTATTTGGCAAATAAAAACCCCGCAACGATAATTATTCCTGGCACTCAACCATACGGATTTTCGGTCCCCGGCGAGAGAGGTTGTGGAAGTGGAGGGCTACTTCTTTCTTTTTTTTTTTTTTTTTACGAGGCGCAGGACGCGGCTTGGACCTCGGTTGCGCTGCTTTTGGCTTGCCCCCGCCTTTTTTCTTGAAGGCCGGAATCGAGGGTTTCCAGGCGGTCTTGGGGGAGCTCGCGGCGGCCGTCGAGGCCGGTGTCTGCGGCGCCGGGGGCGCGACCGGCTGTGGACCTTGCGTTTTCGCGGGAGCAGGCCGAACAGGAACCGCAGGGGCGGGCTCCTGGAAAGTGCGCAGCAGCCATAGCGCGCCTAGCCCCGCGAGGATCACCAGCACATCCACGAGCGTTCCAACGGCCGGAATCAACTGGATCACGGAGAGTACGGTGAAACCCAGGAAAAACGCGAGCAGATTCTTGCCCAGCGCTTGCGGCTGAGGTTTGAGCAGGAGCAGGCCCAGGGTGTAGCCGGCGCCAATGGCGGCGAACAGCGCGGCAAAAAACGCCAGCACCGCGACAATCGCGGCGATCGGGATGCCCAGCAGCGAGACCACCAGCAGTCCCATCACCACGGCCAGGCCCAGGACCGTGATCAACCCCCAGCCCAGGCTCGGCCAGGGACGCAGGCGGATCACGTCCGCGTAACGGCGCATGGGCAGCGGCGCGAGCCAGAGCAGCAGACAGCCCACGGCCAGCAAGCCCAGATAGAGCGTCAGGCGGTAGAGGAATTTTCCGAACCAGACCAAACCCTTCCAGTCGAAGGGTTCGGTGCCTGCCCCGGTCACGGCCGGAGCGGACACGCGCTGCACGGGCTGCTGCACGAGCGCGCCGAGGTCAATCTGGATTTCCTGCGGCGAACTGTACTGCAACCGGCCCAGCACGCGGGCGCCGGATTCCAGGCGGATGCGGTCCGCGTTCAGCGTGACCGGGCCGGCCAGCGTGCCGTCCAGGATGATTTCCCTGGCGCTGACCTGCAGGGGCCCGTTGATGGTGCCCGACAGGCGGATCTCGCCGCCGGTGATGGCCACGTCACCCTCCAGCAGGCTCTGCCGCTGCTGCGTGACGCGGCTGGCCAGGACCATCGTACTGCCGGCGACATTGCCGGCGAACTTCACCCCCGAGGCGAAAATCCGCAGGTCATCCCCCACCTTGGCGGTCACTTCGGCGTCCACGGCCAGGATGTTGAGGTCCTGGACCACGGTGCCGGACACGGTGGCCTGGTTGGACGCGGCGACGCAGAGGTCCTGCAGGGCGTTGCCCAGGAACGTGACGTTCTCGCCGGCGGCGTAGAGGTCTTCGTCAACCAGTTCGTTTTGGTTGAAGTACAGGTTGGTTTCGGCCTTGAATTGCATGGCCCTGACCGGCGCGCAAAAGAGCGCCAGCGCGAGGAGGATCAACGCGGTTTTTTTCATGGTTTGCTCCTGGCGGGAAGAAATCCATTGCCGCACGGAAGTTATTATATGCGCCGGTCGGGGTTAGGAAAAGAAATATTTGGCGGCGGCCCGGCCGCACGTGATCAGATCAAGACATCACCCCGGCATGCTCCCGGCCAGGGCCCAGGGAAACCCGCCTGCTGGATTCCGGCCTGGAGCGGGCTGGAATGACGGCTTCGTTGTGCAAGCGTATCCAGGCGCCTAGCGGGTGAAATCCTTTGCTTCCTTCAGCAGGTTCTTTCCCTGATATTCCGGAATTTCGTAGAGCAGCGCCTCGCCCTGCCGCCGGACCAGGTATTGCCGCGAAGCGGCGAGGAAGCGCAAGATCTCCAGCGTATACTCCCGGTCCAGGGTTCCCACGGTGACTGTGGCCAGCGGCTGGGCCGCGGATTGCGCTTCATCCGCGATGCGGGAGGCCGAGAGGCGCGTGAATGCGTTGAGAAACTGGTTGACCGCCGGATCCGGAAGCTCTTTTCCGCTGGACTGGTCCTTCCAAACGCTCCGGGCCGGCAGTGCCGGGGGGGTGACACCCTGGGGCGTGTCCCCCACGATCCTGGCCTCGGGTTCTTGCTCCTTGGAAAATTGCAGCGCTTTTTTCCCGGCCGAACGGATCGCGACGCGCTGGGCCAGGTCCGTGGAAAAGTCGAAAATCTGGAGGGAGCGCCATTCGGCCGCTGGCCGCGACAACTGCTGGGTCATGTCTCCCAGCACCTGGTAAACTTTCGGATCGCCGGGCAGCTGCACGTAGGTGTGCGTCATGGCCGCGTCGGGCCGGCCCACGGTCAGCTCCCACGCCAGGCCGCCTTCCCCGCTGACGCGCAAGGTGGCCGCCGTGGGCGTGGTGAGCCCGAAATCCGCGGCCGCGCCGGGGCGGTCGGAGGTGAGCCCGGTAATGCGCAGCTCGCCGAGCAGGCGCGTCAGACTGTCGAGCTTGTTTTTATCCGCGGGAAAATCCACGGGACTTGTGATCCGCCAGGCCGCGGGCTGCTTCTCCAGCGCCAGCGAACCGGCCTGCGTGGTGATTTCGATCTTGAGCATTTTTTCAGCGGCGATCCGTGGAAGCTGGGGCAGTTTGAGGGTGTTGAATCCGCGGTCCCCGGTTTGGGTCAAGAGAACGTAGGCCAGGAGCAGCAGGAATACGCCGCCGGTGATGTATAAGGTGCGTTTGGACATGATAGAAGCCTCCATCTCTCCCCTCCCTTGAGGGGATGGGTTGCAACGGTGTTTTCAAGCGATCGTCATTCCGGGGTGGTTTTAGCCGGAATCCAGGGGTATTATTAATTAAAGCTCTTCGTGGTTCCCCCCGGCTAAAGCTCCCCACTGGGGACCATCGGCCGGGGCACCAAAACCAAACCGGGCGAAGTCTCATTCTGCAGTCGTCATTGCGAGGCTCCCCGAGCTTGTCGAGGGGAGACGCGGCAATCTCTGTTTGCTCAGGATAAACGGGATTGCTTCGCTCCCTCCAGTCGCTCGCAATGACCTGCTTTATCAGGGGCCTTAGCTCGACTTTGCCCTCTCACATTCAGCCCGGGGGGCCCTAGGCCGTGGCTGGATTCCGGCTACCAGCATGCCGGGGTGACGAACCTTAAAAGATCCGAACACTTAATGCCGACACATCCGCTTTTCCTGTTTCCCTATTGCGCCTTGGCGCCGTAGCGCTGCGCCAGCGCGAGCTGGCGGCTGGCCTGGCGCCGCCACATGACCAGGCCCGCCGCGATCACGAGCAGGGGCAGGCCCAGCCAGTTAAAATATTTCACGCCCTGGCGGTGCGCTTCGGCCACCTGCCCCAGAGCCGGGGGCGCGGTCTCTTTGCCGCGAATCTCAATCATGGCCGCGTCCTGCGCGATCCAGTCCACCAGGTTCTGCGCCAGCTGGACCACGTCGCCCTGGCGCCGGGGATCAATGAAGTCGTTCGTGAGAAAATCCGTTCCGCCCACGACCACCAGGCGGCTGGGCTTGGCTTCGGCCGCAAACGGCGGCAGAAGGCCCGCGAGCGCCGGTTCTGTCTCCTGCGGCTGACCGGCCGGGAACGCGCTGGGAAACTTGCCGGCCACGGTTACGAGGAGGGGAAATTGCTTGGGCTCCACGCCCTGCGGTGGCTGGATGAATTGCGGCGAGAGCATGAAAAACCCCTGCTGCGCCCAGGCACGGGGCGAACTTTTCGCCACCACCTGGCAGTCCAGCTGGTGGTTCTTACAGTACTCTTCAATGGGGCTGACCTCGCTCACGAAGGGCAGGGTGAAGGATTCCAGGTTTTTCACCATGAGATGGCTGGCGTCCACTTCGGTCACCAGCGGAAAGGGAGGGTAGGCCACGATGTTCTGCATGATGAATCCCGGCCCGCGCTGGGCCACGGCGATTTTCTGGCATTGGACGTCGTAGATCAGGTTGGGCATGACGCGCACGCCCCAGGCCGTGGACAGCTCGGCCAGGCGCGTGGCCAGCGGCCGCCCCTGCATGGTATTGCGCGCGTCCGCCTTGATCATCTGCACCATGAGCGCCAGGCTCCGGCCCGAGCGGAGGAAATGGTCGAGCTGGTAGCGGGAACCTTCGCCAAGCGGTTCGGTCGGGCCGGGCACCACCAGCGCGTCCACGCGGTCCGGAATCGCTTCCTCGCCGAGGCGGACCGGCACCACCTCGTAGTTGCGGGCGATCAGCTGGGCGAAATTGCCGAGCTCGGCTTCCAAAGCCGGCTCGCCATGGCCCTGCGTGATCCCCACCACTTTCATTTTTTCCTGCACCAGTTTTTTGATCATGCTCGAGAGCTGGTACTCCAGGCCGCTGGTATCCTGCAAAAGCGGCAGCACCTCCTGCCGGCCGCCGTAAAACATCGCCAGACCCATATAGCCGGTTTTTTGTTCGAATTTGTCCCGCGCCACGGCGGTCAGCTGGATTTCGTAGACGCCCAGGGTGCGGGCTTCCCGCTCCAAGGCCGGGTCGGCTGCCGGATCCGCGAACTGGTAGTTGAAGCGGCCGTGGGAATAGATCCGGTAATCCTCCAGAAGATCCCGCAGGTAGCGGGCATTGGCGTTATACGGCGGCGGCAGCTGCTCGCTGAAAAAAGCCTTCACGGTCAGCGGGTCCTTGAGGTCGCGCATATACTGTTTGGAAACGGCGGACAGGGAGTAGGCGCGGTTCTTGGTCAGGTCAATCCGGAAAAACGTCCGCACGGAAATGAGGTTGGCCAGGATCAAAATCCCCATCACGATCAGGTACAGGCTCGCTTGGTTGCGGGTTTGCTCGTCGAGACGCATCTTATCTCCTCCTTTCCAGCACCAGGCGCGTGCCTAAAAAGGCCGCCACGCTGACCGAGGCGAAGTAGACCAGGTCCTTGGAATCAATCACGCCCCGGGCGAAATTTTGAAAATGGTAGTCCGCGCCCAGGTACTCGAACAAGCCCACCAGGAAAGAAGGCACGAACAGCAAAATCTTGTCCACGAGGTACAGGGCGAAGCAGGCGGCGAAGCCGAGGATAAACGCCACGATTTGGTTGCGGGTCAGGGCCGAGGTCAGCAGGCCCAAGCTCAGGTACGTGGCCCCCAGGCACAGCAGCCCGAGATAGCCGCCCACCACCGGCCCCCAGTCCAGGGGGCCCAGCGTGGCCAGGGTCAGGGGATAGCTGAGCGTGAACCCCAGGATCACGGCCAGGAAACCGAAGGCGGCCAGCCACTTGCCCAGCAGCATTTCGGTGACCGACAGGGGCAGGGTCATGAGCATTTCGTAGGACCCGGTGTTGAATTCCTCGGCCAGGAGGCGCATGGTAATGGCCGGCGCCAGGAACATCAGCAGGAGCGGCGCGGTGGTGAAATACGTCCGCATCTCCAGAACGCCGAACAGGAAGAAGCGCGAAAAGAAAAACCAGCCGGCGAAAAGCAGATAGATCACGATGACGACGTAGGCGATGGGCGAAAAAAAGTACGCGTACAGTTCCCGCTTGGCCAGGCTGGCGATCCGGCTCCAGGCCGGTTTGAAGCCCGGAGCCGACGCGGGCGGGGCTGCAGCGGATGCCTTGGGATGCGATTTCACGGTGTTCATGCCGAAACCCTCCAGTTTTTTTCCGGTCTTTGCGGGGACCGGAGGGACGAAGCAATCTCCCGATGAGATCGGGATTGCTTCACTTCACTCCGCTCGCTCCGCTCGCAATGACATCCTGTTCCTTGATACCATCCAGATGATAACCGTCAGTTCGCGGTCAGGCGGCGGAAAACATCTTCCAGGCTCACGACCTCGCGGTGCATTTCATACAGGGTCCAGCCTTCGCGTTTGGCCAGCCGGAAGATCTCAGGCCGCAGGTCATGAGCGGGCTGGTAGCGGACGAGGAACCCGTGGAGCTCCCGGGTTTCGTCCTCGGTCCGCTCCGCGGTCAGGACATGGGGCAGTTTTTTCAAGCTGTCCAATATGGCCCGGCTTTCGCCGTCGCCGATCCGCAGGTGCAGGCGGGTTTCGTCCACGGCCTGCCGCTGCAGGTCACGGGGATTGCTGTCCGCCACCACCCGGCCCTGGTGGATGATGACCACCCGGTCGCAGGTGGCCTCAACCTCGCTTAATATATGGGAGGACAGGATCACGGTCTTCTCCCGGCCCAGGCGCTTGATCAGGTCGCGGATCTCGCTGATCTGGTTGGGGTCCAGGCCGGCCGTGGGTTCGTCCAGAATCAGGTACGCGGGATCGTGAATCATGGCCTGCGCCAGACCGACGCGCTGGCGATTGCCTTTCGAAACTTCGGACACTTTCTTGTGCACCACGCCTTCCAGGCCGCAGACCGCGATCATGTCATTGACCCGGGTTTCGCGCTCGGCGGGAGGCAGTTCGCGCATGGCGGCCACGAAGTGCAGGTAATCGTACACGAGCATGTCCTGGTACAGGGGGTTGTATTCGGGCAGGTAACCGATCATGTCACGGATGGGCTGGCGCTCGTCGAGGGCGTCGAGCCCGCCGACCGTGATCCTCCCCGCGTCCGGCCGCAGGTAACCCGCGATCAGGCGCAGGGTCGTGGTCTTGCCCGCGCCGTTGGGCCCCAGCAGGCCGAGGATCTCGCCCGGTTTGACCTGGAAACTGACCTGGTCCACCGCGGTTACCGGGCCAAAATGCTTGGCCAGCGCTTCGACTTGGATCATGCCGTTCACCTCCTGGATCGGAACAAAAACGTAGCAATCATACGCATCTAAAATATTTTGTCAAGAGTATGAAAATGGAATTCAGGCCTTGCCGCGCCGCCGTTTCCGGGCCGGCAGGATCAGGCCGGCTGCGGGCGGGGGCGGCGGGGAATCGGCAGGGTGCGCTTCATCTTCGTGGCTGGAAACCAATCCCAGCGTGGCGATCAGCTTGAACGCCTGCTCTGCTGAAATCGGCAAAATCCGGACGTCCTTCGTGGGCACCAGGAGCATGACGCCTTGGCTGGGAATCGGCGCCGCGGGTAAAAAAATGGTGAGCATTTTCTTGCGGACGATCTGCTCTGCCGCTGCGAAAGCCGGCACGGTTAAAAATCCCACGGTCCAGATGCCCTTGCGGGGGAACTCAAACAAGACCGCAGTGCGGAAAGCGGTGGAACCGCTGCCGGAAAACGCCTTGACCAGCTGGCGAACGCCGCTATAGACATTGCTGACCAGGGGAATGTTGCGGATGATCCGGTCGCCGAAACTGAGCACGCGCCGCCCCAGATAATTGGATGCCACCAGTCCGGTCAGCATGATCAGCACCAGGGTAGCCAGGATGCCGAACCCGGGGATGTTCTTGAGTTCCGGAGGCAGTTTGAAGCCCACGGTCCGGAGGAACTGGCCTCCCATGGGCGCCAGCCAGCCATCGAGCAGGTTGAAGAGGAAGACCAGAACCAGGATCGTGGCCGCGAGCGGGATGACCACCAGCAGGCCGGAAATGAAAATCCGGCGCAAGGGGTGTTCTTTGTGGGGCTGGGGCCGGAGTGAGGGTTCAGGCAACACGGAATAACGCTCCTGTCGGGTTGACAGCCGCCCCGAATATGCCTGAAATCACTGGGCTTGTCAAGACCAACCGGCGTTCAGTGCTGATAGACCGCCGGCGTCTCCTGGGCCCGCCACGCATCGCGCCAGGCGCAGGACGCGTCGGCGGGAAAAAACTCGGCCGGCAGACCGGAACCCAGCAGCACGGAAAAGGTCCGCGGGTCCTGAATGTGGATCAGACTGGGCAGATGGGGGCACTGTTTGAGGCTGCCGTCCGGCAGGAGGATCAAGCGCTGCTGCCAGGCGCACGGGGGATTGGGGGCTTGGGGTTTGAGACCCAGGATCTTGAACAGGCATGGATCGAAATCAATTTTGCTGGTCGTCAGCTCGGTGCGCATGCGCCGGATCAGGTAATCCAGCACTTCGCTATAAACATCCCGGTGCAGCAGCGGCACGCGCGGATGTTTGGGCACGCAGAAATGGATCTTTTGGACGTAGGACAACAGCCGCTCGAAAAGCAGTCCGTTGAGCACCTTGTCCACCATGCGCTCCGTGAGGTTGAGCTCCACTTCCACGGGCAGGCGCTCCCTTCTGGCCTTGCCCAGGAGTCGGATCAGCCGTTCCCAGTCCCCGTCGGACACCTTGTATTCGTCCAGGCCGAACACCACCCGCCGGCTCCGGCGCCACGCGGTCAGGGGCAGGCGGTCGAGGTTGTCCGCCACGGTATGCAGCGCGTAGCCGCCCTGCATGAACCACGCGTAGTCGAGCAGGGACAGCCACTCCAGATCCGCGGCCGGCGGAAGCGCGCCAAACGCGAATGACCAGCGCGGGATCGCGCGGCTGGCCTCGAGCATGCCCCGGAAAAAATCAGCGGTCCGCGGCGCGACCCCGGCCTGCCAGGGGCAATCCGGACAGGACCGGCTGCAGGACGCGGTGGGCACGACCAATAATTCTTGCCAAGTGCTCAGGTTGATCATGGTGTTGCCTGCTCCCTACTGTTTAGACCGGCGAAAAGGAAAATCCTTTCTATTTTTTTCACCCGCGGCCGTCCGCCTCCCGGCCTTGCCCATTCCCTACCGTGCGCCGTCGCCCAGCCATTCCAGCAGCCTGGCTTGCTGCGTGAAGTCCTCCAGCACCACGCCGGCCCCGCTGGCTGCCAGCTGGGCCGGGCTAAAGGGCCCGGTCGCCACGGCCACGGTGCGGGCGCCGATGGCCATGCCGGCCGCCACGTCGTGGGGGGTATCGCCGACCACGATGACCTGCCGGCTGTCCAGGGGCCGTCCCCGCAGGGCCTGGCCCCGCTCAACGGCGATGCGGAGCATCTGCACCCGGTCCACGGCGTCCGAGCCAAAACCCCCGAAGGGAAAATACTCCTTCAAGCCGGCCCGGTCAAGCTTAAGATAGGCGCCCTGCTCGAGATTGCCCGTGCCCAGTCCCACCCAGGTATCCGGCCAGGTTCTGGCTTGTTCCAGGAACTCGCGGATGCCGGGCAGGACGCGGAAGCCCGGTGCATTTGCCAGGACCTGTCCCAGCAGTTCCAGGTACCGCCCGAACACGCGCTCCAGTTCGGCGGGCGCCATGTCCCGGCCGCGGAACTTCCAGGAGATCTCGTGGGCGATGGAAGGATCGGTCCGGCCGGCCGGCGACACGCCGGCCAGGGGATCGCGCCAGCCCATGACCTCGGTGAACGCCTGCTCCATGGCCTGCATGCCCGCTCCGCCCGTGCGCAGGAGCGTGCCGTCCAGGTCGAACAGCCACAGCGCGCCATCCGGCATTAGAAGCGGACCCCCAAACTGAACTGCAGACCGAGTCCGGATCCCGGGATATCCACCTGGCCCTCGGCCGTGGACACGGACCGGCGCTGGAAATCGTCTTCCCACCAGAAGCCGGCCTGCCAGAAGGTGCCGCTCGGACCGCCCCACTCCAAGCCCAAGGTAGCCGCGAGCGCCGGTCCCTGGTCCGCGTGGCTGAAAGGGTCGAAGGTCAAGCGGCGCTGGCGCCAGATGGGACCGGCGCCCAGGGACCCCTGGATCCACCCGCTGTCCCAGGACCAGCGCACGATCCCGAGCAGTTCCGCGCCCAGGCTCCATTCGCTCGACCGCAGGGGGTCGCGGAAGCGTTCCGGATCGCGGGTGCCTGCCTGCGCGTAGACGAACTTCAGCCTGGGCGCGACAGCCAGGCCCGCGGTCAGGGGGCCGGCGGCCGGAGTCTGCAGGAAACTGCGGCGATAGCGCGCCTGCCCGCCCAGGTTGATCAGCTGATCGTCGTGGATCCAGCCGCGGCCGGCGAATTCCTGGTCCGCGCCGCGCTGTTTGATCAGCAGCGCGACCTCCAGTTCGTCGGCCATGGCCGGCGCCGGACGCTCCGGCCTGGCGAGGGAGGCAAAGCGGCCCTGCCCCGCGATGGGCGCCTCGAGCCGCTCCCGGAGGAACCGGTTGCGTTCGGCCCAGTTGCGGCGCTGGGCCAGATGCCAGGCGCGTTCCGCGCTGCCCTGGTGGTTCAGGAACAGCAGGTTGGCGAAGATCGCGGCGCCGGTCAGGTTCTCCAGCCGTGACTGGTTTTGGCTGGCCACGGCGAAGCCGACGGCGCCGGCGATGAACAACAGCTCGGAATACAGCTGGCTGGAGGATTCCCGCATGCCGGGTTCCAGCAGTTCTTCGCCCCAGCCCGGCAGCAGACTCGAGCGCCAGGCCACGCTCCGCGGTTCAAAGTACGGGACCGTCGCCGCCTCGGCGGCCTCGGCGGCCAGCGGATGCTCCGCATGCTGGGCCCGCAGGGCCGAGAACCCCGAAGGGTCTCCGTCCGCTTCCATCCAGTGGATCCAAGCTTGCTGGTACACCGCCCAGCCCGCGAACCGGGATTCCGGGTATTCGCGCACAAAGGCTTCCAGGCGTCCACCCAGTCCGCCTGCGGTGATCCCTTCCAGATAAACCAGGCTGATCGCCACCGCGGCCTCCAGGTCCGGGTCCGCCGGATCAGGCGCGGCGCCAGACCGGCCCAGCCACTGGTAATAGGCTTTGACCAGTCTGGACCAATCAGGATCAGGAGTGAAATCGGAAAGCAGGTCGCCGTCCGTTTGGAAGGAAGGCAGCAGAGGCAACAGCGGACTGCGGGGCCAGTAGGCGGCGAGGTACCTCCGGGTGCGCCGGGCTTCCAGCGCCTCGCCCTGAAAGTCCATGAGTTCGGCCAGCCAAAAAAGCTCCAGGTCCTCCAGGCGTCCCGCGGCCTTGGCCTCAGGAGCCGAGGCCAGGCTGTGACAGGCCAGGGCCAGACGGCCGGCCAGGTCCGCCTCCCTGGGCGCGGCGGGTTCCGCGGCAGGCGCTGGCTGGGCGTTGGCCAGGCCTGCTCCAAGCCAGCAAACCAGGATCGTTGACAGCATCCAGGCGCGGTTCATGCCCGGCTCCCCGCGTTCCCGGCCGGCCGCCACCACCACCAGGAGGACACGCACAGCATCAAGTACAGGGCGGCCAGAACGTAGAATAACTCCAGCGGCGCGCCCCAGTTCTCCACGTAAATGATCCGTTCGATCCAGGAGGCGAGAAAGGAACCGTGGTAGGTAAAATCCGGCTGGGACAGGCGCCGGAAGTACGTTTCCGCCACGGTCAGGGGGCAGTACCAGCCGAGAACGGCGAGCGCGAGGTAAAAGGACAGGCCCGCGCTGTGCGCGAGGCGCAAAGCCGGGCTCTTGAGCAGCAAGGCGAGCGGAAAACCGACCAGCATGAACACCACCCACAAAAAATGCAGGACCAGCAAACCATCCGCCGCCATACCTTTCACCGTCATCCTGAGGTTCGCCGGGCACTAAGGAGGGGCCGGGGAACGTGCCTTTAGAGAATTTCCGCGGCCAGGGCCGCCAGGGGCGAACGCTCGCTTTTCGTCAAGGTAATGTGCCCGAAGAGCGGCTGGGCCTTGAAATGCTCCACCAGATACGTCAGACCGTTGGAGTTGGAGTCCAGGTAGGGATTGTCAATTTGGTAGGGGTCGCCGGTGAGCACGACCTTGGAGCCTTCGCCGGCGCGGGACACGATGGTCTTGACCTCGTGAGGGGTCAGGTTCTGGGCTTCGTCCACGATGATGAACTGCTTGGGGATCGAACGGCCGCGGATATAGGTCAGCGACTCGAGCACGATCTTGCCGCTTTCATTCAAATAGCGCAGCGTTCCTTCGCCGGTCTCCTCGGCCTCGCCGTTCTGGTCCATGAGGAATTCCAGGTTGTCGAAGATCGGCTGCATCCAGGGGGCGACCTTTTCTTCCTTCGTGCCGGGCAGATAGCCGATGTCCCGGCCCAGGGGGATCACCGGCCGGGTCACCAGAATGCGGCGGTACCGGCGTTCGTCCAGGGTGACCCGCAGGGCGGCGGCAATGGCCAGCAGGGTTTTGCCCGTGCCGGCCGTCCCCACCAGCGTGACCAGGGGAATGTTGTTATCGAGCAGCAGCTCCAGGGCGAATTTCTGCCGCAGGTTCTTGGCCTTGATCCCCCAAATTTCCTGATCGCCCAGCACCAAGGGCACCAGGGTCCGGTCCTTGGCGTTGACCTTGCTCAACGCGCTCTGGCGCGAGGCGCCGCCCGCGTCGCGCAGAATCACGAACTGGTTCGGATACACTTCCTGGTCGCCCAGCGGGAGTTTTTTGTCCGCGTAGAACTGATTGATGACCTCGGGCGCCATGTCCAGGTTGGTCACACCCGAGTACAGCTCGTCAATGTTCACCTTGTGGTGCTCGAAATCCTCGGCCACCACGCCGAAGACGTCGGCCTTGACCCGCAGGTTCACATCCTTCGTGACCAGGCGCACGTTCTCCACGCCCCGCTGCTGCAGGGACATGGCCAGGGCCAGGATCTGGTTGTCAATCTTGCTGTTGTCGAGGCCCTTGAGCTCCAGGTCCGGCATCTCGACCGGGATCTTCAGGAGGCCGCCGTTCTCCATGGCCACGCCCTTGGAGAGGGACCCTTTGCCCCGCAGGCCGTCCACGAAACGCGACACGGCCCGGGCGTTTTTCCCTTTTTCGTCATTGAGCTTCTTGAACTTGTCCAGCTCTTCCAGCGCGAGAATGGGGATGACGACGATGTTGTCCTCGAACATGGCCACGGCCTGCGGGTTGTGCAGCAGGACGTTGGTGTCCAGAATGAACGTTTTTTGCATGCGTCACCTATTTTCATTTGGTCACCCCGGAATGGCACGATCCGGGGTCCAGGTCGAGTCGGGTTTTCAAGTCCCTGGATTCCGGCTAAAAGCATGCCGGAATGACGGCGGTATAAAACCAAGCGGAAAAAAGCCGGATGCTCTCTCTTACCGGACCTTTTCCAGCCAGCCGTGCTTGTCCGGCCGTTCGCCGCGCAGGACGCCGAAGAACGCGGCCTGGATGGCTTTGGTGATCGGCCCGCGGCTGCCTTCGCCCACGGACACGTTGTCCACCTTGGCGATGGGCGTGATCTCGGCGGCCGTGCCGCACATGAAGGCTTCGTCCGCGGTGTACAGGCTCTCCCGTGGCAGCACGTGCTGTTTGACTTCGTAACCCAGTTCGCGCGCGAGCTGGAACACGCAGTGCCGGGTGATGCCCGGCAGGATGCTCGAGGACGAGGGCGGCGTGAACAGGATCCCGTTCTTGACGATGAACACGTTCTCCCCCGACCCCTCGGACACGTAGCCGAACGTGTCCAGGGCGATGCCCTCGTCGAAGCCGTCGGCCATGGCCTCCAGCTTGATGAGTTGGGAATTCATGTAGTTGGAGGCCACCTTGGCCATGGTGGGCAGCGTGTTGGGTGCCGGCCGGTTCCAGGACGAGATGCGCACCGACACGCCCTTCTCCATGCCCTCCTCGCCGAGGTACGCCCCCCACTCCCAAGCGGCCACGGCCGTCACCAACGGACAGTTCAAAGGGTTGACGCCCAGCGAATGATACCCCCGGAAGGCGAAGGGGCGGATATAACCGCTGGTCAAGTCGTTGGCTGCCACGGTTTCCTTGACCGCCTCGCAAAGCTGGTCCACGGTATACGGGATGGGCATGCGGTAGATCTTGGCCGAATCGAACATGCGCTTCAGGTGCTCGCGCATGCGCAGCACGAACGAGCCTTTCGGGTTTTGGTACATGCGCATGCCGTCGAAGGCGCAGGACGCGTAGTGAACGACGTGCGAAAGCACGTGGATCTTGGCCTCGTCCCAAGGCACCAGCTTGCCGTCCATCCAGATGAATTTTCCGGTAAATCCCATGATCGAACCTCGCGATCTCGCGCCGGGCGAAAGCAAGCGCGGGGTTTTTTTGGACGATAATCTTACCCCGCCCCTTCGGGATAAGCAAGCGATTTTAGACTGGGGCCCAAGATGCCCCGCCGCCCCAGTCAATCTCATCGCCAAACCAGAGCGTGAGACCGTGGTAGTTACCCATCGGTGTGCCGAGAAGATCATCATAATCTGTGTGGGGCTCTATCTGGATAGCCGCGCCAAAACTTAAGTCCAACCGGTCCTGGTGCGGCAGATAGGACAGGCCCGCCGGGTTGCCAAAATTGAACAGATTGATATAGGTGGTTTCGTCCTCAATGGCCAAGTCCGCGTTACCCATGGCCTGCACCCGCAGGCTGTAGCTGGAGGAGACGGGCGTGAACGCCATGCTATCTTTTGACAGGAAGGACAAAGCCAGGGCGCAGAACAGGATCCCCGTGGTTAACCCTGTGGCTGAATGAGAACGGAACAGGTTCAGCCTCCCTGGTTGAGCCACAGCTGTTCGAACCAGGTGAGGAACTCGAGGGACTCGGGCGTGATGTCCGTGAACGCCAGACCGGCTTTGTAGGGTTTGGGGACCTGCTTGGGATTCTCCGCGATCCAGACCACGCGGGCCTTGGCCTGGATGGTGCGCATGCTCTTGCCTTCGGAGATGGACAAGCTCAGGTTGAGGCGCTGGTTGACCTCCATGGGCTCGTCCAGGTAGATCTGCAGCCCGCCCCGGGAGGCGTCATGGGTCACGCCGTCGCCGAAACGCGGATGGTCCTCCTTTTGGTAGCGGAACGGCAGGTGGATGACAAACCGCGGAAAAACGCGGCGCTCGAATTCAACTTCCCCGTATTTATCATCAGGCATGGTTGACTCCCGACTGGCGAGGCAGCGTGACCGGTCTGTGAAATCCAGCTTTCGTTCAGGACTGGGTCGGTTCGGCCTGCCAGGAATTGATGAACTGTTCCCACAAAACCGCGGCCTCGGCGCTCAGTTCCGCGAATTCCAGACCCACCTGGCAGCGCCAGCCGCCCTCGAACTCGCCCTGGCGCGCCCAGGCCACTTTAGCCCGCGCCCGGCAGTACTGCCGCTCCTCGCCGACGGGCAGAAGCAGCGTGATCTCCAGCACGTCACCCTGGTTGACCGGGTTGGGCAGAAGCGCCATGATCCCGCCGAGGGACACGTTCTGGGACACGCCCCCGGGTTCGAAAGGGCCGCCGCCCGATTGGAAGGCCAGGGGCAGGGAGAAATCCATGCGGGGAAAACGCCGGCGGTCGAATTGCGCGCTGCCAAACCCTTTCATGTTTTCCTCCTCGGGGGGTCAAGTATACAGGGGCGAGTTCGGCTGGTCCAGTTGGAATTCCACCAGAAATTCCTTCAGCCACTTGCGGTGGCTCTGCTCCAGGTCCAGGAACTGCACGCCGGCCAGAAAACCGTTGCCCGGAGCCGACGTGCTCCAGGCCACCCGCGACAGGATTTCCACCTGCTGACATTCCTCTTCCGGGCACAGGAGGTTTTCCGTCGCCAACTGGCGGCGTTCCGGCGGCGGGATGAACAGGGTCAGCATCAGCACTTGGTCGGTCGTGAGCGGCTGGTGCGTGCGCAGCAGCAATCCCCCGGCGCCCACATCTTCAACCAGGTCGGACCGCATGGCGGACACGCGGTCGCGTTCCAGACAGCGGTAGGTGACCTTCAATTTGAGCGGGCGGCGCACATAACGCCGCCGTTCCGCGTTGGTTTCACCGCTAAAGACTTCTTCGGGCATCCGAGTTCCCTCCTAGGGCTTCGCGGCGGCGGGGGCCGGCGTCTCCGCCAGTTCGGGTATGTCGGCGATCTGCAGCAGGTCGGCGCCTGACCACTGCCAGTTGCCGCCGGGCAGCTCGAGCACCAGGCGGCCGCGCTCCTTGGCCCAGACCCAACTGGGCCAACTGCCCACCCGGAAAACGTACCGCCGGCTCTCGGCCGACGCGCGCAGCTGGAACGTGGCGCGCGTGCCGGCCCCCGGGCCGCCCCAGCTCAGGGCGGCCGTTTGGCCTTCCAGGGCCTCCGGCACGGCCAGGCGCAGGACCAAGACATTGCCTTGCGCGGGCTTGCCTTCCGGTGCTTGCAGGGTCAGGCGCACCGGTGCGCCGGATGCGCCGATGGTCAGGTTGTCCGCGGCGGCGGTCACGGTCAGGCCCGCGGGTTCGACCGCCTGCGCCCCGGCGGCGGGCGCATAGCGGGCCAAGACGCCGCCCTGGCTGGGGTCGTATTTGCTTTGGCCGCCCCAGTACGCCGGAAGCCCGAACAAGGCCAGGGGTTTCATCCAGGCTTCCGCGGCCGCCGGGTCAGGCACAAAGCCTTCCTGGCTGGGCAGGAGCATCACCTGATTGCCGGTCACGCTGGCCGGCACGAAATTCCGCAACAGGTACTCGGCCACCGCATACTGGCGGATCACCGGCGAAACCTCATCCGGCGAAGCGGGTTCGGCGGCCGGTGGCGCGGTAATCACCGCCTTCACCGGCGCCGCGCGCAGCGCCCGGATCACGTCCTGCTGTTGTTCCAGGGTGGCCTGCGACACGGTGGAGAGGGCGCTGACCGCGGGTGAGCGCGGCACCAGAAAATACCACAGGGGCTGGTTGGAAAAATCGAAGAACTGATCGCGGGTGCCCACCTGCCCCTCCAAATAGGCCACGCCCTGATCCAGCGCCGAGGCCTGCTGGGCGGGCAGAAAGGTTTTTTGCAGCTGTTCGGATTGTCCCTGGACGAAGCCATTCACCGGCACGCGGGTCTTATGGCCGAAGCCGCCAGCCCATTCAGGCAGCGGCCGGCCGCCGGGATAAGCCAGGAAGGCCGGCAGCAAAGCCAGCAGAAAAACCAGCGACCGGAGCCTGCGCTGCCTGCGGGAGAGCTGGTAGAGCAGAAAAGCCAGCAGCATGAAGGCCAGCGGCAGGGCGTCCCGCAGAAACGCCCAGTCGCCGCGTCCCAGAAAGCGCATCCAGAACCCGCCGACCAGCACGATCAGGAGCAGCACGTTCCACAGCGGGGCCTCGCCCTCGGTTTGACTGCGCCACTCGGCCAGCCAGACTAAAACCCCCGCGGCCAGCACCAGCGGCGGCAGCAGGAACAAGAGCTGCGCCGCCAGGCCGGGCGCCTCTCCCCAGCCGGGCAGCGGCAGGCCGAAGATGGCCCCGTAGGTGTTCAGGACCCAGGCGAAGTTCTGGAAATACGCACCCAGGCTGCCGCTCATGGCCAGATACAGCCACCACGGCAGGGAGATCACGAGCACGCCCCCGAGGTAGATCCCGAAATGCGCCGCGCGCTGAAGCCATTCTTTTTTTCCCCACAGGACATAGACCGCCAGCAGGGCCGCGTGCCCGGCAAACGCCACCAGCCCCGCGGTGTAGGACGCGAGCAGGGACAGGACCGTAAACAGCGCGGACAGCAGCAGGATGTGCCACCGGGGCCGCTGCAGATAATAAAGGGTGAAGATGAACCCCACCAGCGGGAAAAAGAACCGCGCCTGGGGGATGGTGCCGGCGGCGCCGGACAGCACCACCAGGATATACATCAAAGCCCAGGGCCAGGGGAGGCAGAAAACGGAGAGCAGATAGACGGCCACCAGGCCCAGGGGCGCCAGGTAGTTCAGCCACAGGCGGAAGGCGCCCACCGTGGGGCCGAGCCAGCTGACCGCGGTCAGGCCGCTGACCACATCGGTCAGGAACCCATGGCGCAGCAAAATTTCCTTAAAGGGCAGTTTTCCCTGCAGAACGGCCTGGGCGATACCGAGCGCTTCCCCGTCTTTCCACAGATCGAGGGCGCCGGTCACGGCCGCCGGGCTGTAGGCGCCGCCCGCGGGCCAAAACGCCACGGCCAGCAGCAGGCAGGGGATGGCCAGGATCAGCATCAGAGCGCGGAAAAGCTCCTCCCAGGACGGCACCAGCTCCAGCGGCAGGCGGCGCAGGCGAAGCAGGGCCAGGGTCAGCGCCGCCAGGAGGCCCGCGGCCGCCGCGATGAACAACCACAACGCGAGAGGACCGAGTGCATGCTCGGCCACGACCTGTCCCTGCGCGAGATACTGCACCCCGCTGAAGGTATTGAGCGGCAGGATCGCCAGGGGAAGCACGGCCAGGGCCAAGGCCAGGTAGACCTGGTCGAACGTCTGCCCGCGGAATATCCAGTTCAATCCCCAAGCCGCCAGCAGAGAACCCAGCCATCCGGCCAGGCCCAGCCCAAGCGGGAACCAAAGACCCAGGCCGGCCGGACCAGCACCGAGCGTTTGGAGAAACCATCCCACTCCGCCGAATAAGGCGATGACCGCGCCAAAGGTAAAAAGACCCAGGGGCTGGTACTCGGTTTCCGTGGGGTGCGCGACGAACAATTTGCGTTTATCCCGCTGTTCCCCCAGGGCCGCCAGAAAAAATCCCGCGGCCAGCAGCACGAACGCCGCGGCGGAAAAGTGGAAGTCGGCGCGGCCCTGCATCAGGCTGGTGATCTGCGGCAGAAAGGCGGCAAACGGCACGGCCGCGCGCTTCAGGGCGGTCGCGGCCGGCAGCGGGGCCACCACGCGCTGGCCCTGGGCAAGCAGCACCCACAGCCATTGGCCCAGCCAGGCGCCCCCAATGCCGGCGGCCGCCAGCAGCCAGGCTTTCAGTCCCGTGCCGCCCACGGGCAATCCCAAAGCCAGGGGCCCCACGACGCCCTCCGGCGCGGAAACAGGCCCGGTCCAGCCCGCGAGAAGCGTCCATCCCAGGGCAGCGCCCGCCGCCAGGCCGGAAACAAGAACCAGCCCGCGCTGAATGATCAGGTCCTCGGAACGGGCCCCTTCATGAATCGCGCTGCTGACATTTTCACTCATACGGCGGTCTCCCTTGTTCACGACGGTCCGGATTCAACCCGGCCAGAAAAAGCAGGCTGCTTATTTAAACACATCAATGCCGGTATACGTCTTGACGTTGATGGGTGTGCCGGCCACGAACAATTGGTAGTACAGGCGCTTCCCCACGGCCGCGCCGCCGGTATTCCCCACGAACCCCAGGCGGTCGCCCCGCAAAAGGGTCTGGCCCGGGCTGACCTCCAGGTTTTTAAGGTGACAGTAGAGCGTGGCGAAGGAAAAGCCGTGGTCAATGAGGACCGTGTTGCCGAGCATGGGCAGGTTCTCCGCCAGCCGCACCAAGCCGTCGGCCGCGGCGTTAATTTCCACGGCCGTGGCGCTGACGGGAGCGATCTCCAGGCCTTCCAGAGCGACTTCGGCCCTGCCCACGTATTCCCGCCGCGCGCCGAACTCGGAAACGATCTCCCCGCCCAGAGGCAGCAGCAGGTCCTGCAGTTTCGCGGCTTTATATTTGGAGGTGGCGAGCAGTTCCTGGACCTTCATCCGGTCCTTGATATACTGCTCCGTGTTGAACTTCTTGGCGGGAACCGTCTGCAACGGCCGGGGCAGGAAATCCGGAAGGATCTGGATCTGGAATTCCTCCCGGATCGCAGGCCCTTTTTCACGGGGATAGAAAACCAGGGTCAGCGGATATTCCCCCGGGTCCACCTTGGGCACAGGCACGAAAGCGGTAAAGGTGCCGGGCGCGAGATCCCGGCGGGGGTAGAGGCGGTACGTTTTGTCCAGGAACCGCAGAAAACCGCCGCGGATCTCCGGAGGCCGCACCACGCCGATGCTGAGCACTTCGCCGGGTGAAGCCTGGTCCTGCGGCAGAATGTACTGGATTTTTTGAGCCAGACGCTCGCTGGTTGAAGCACACCCGGCCAAGAGCGCCACAAGCAGAATGGCCGGAACACGGAGAATGAGGTTTCGCACGAGGGGTTGGCTCCTGTTGATATGATTCATTATTATCGGACGCCGGCGGGAGGCGTCAAGCCTATAATTCGATGGACTCTTGGCGGTAGTAGGAATCCATAACCGCTTTGATCTCGGACCGCAGGGTGCTTTCCCGCGCCTTGGACGCGGTTTCAAACTTCATGCCGTACTGGTACATGAGCGGGCCCGCGGTCCGGACCCAGCGGACCACGCCGCGCACTTCAAGCGGCTCGCGGTTTTCCAGGGTTGGCAGATAGATGATGATCCGGTCGTTCAGCTTCAGTTTGAGGGGAGAACGCAATCCGATGCCTTCCTCCGACAGATTGAGAATGTCGGCAAAAACCGCCATATGGATGTCCCCGGCCTCGGGAAGCACCTCGGTCCGGACCCGAAAGGCAGGCTGTACCCGCGAGGAGTGTCTGCGTTCCTGGCTCATCTTCGCCACCTCCTGTTACCCTGTCCGGCCTAACCGGCCGCTAAACAGCCAGGTTCAAGATTTCCTCGATCACCGGCTCGGTGTACTGCGGCAATCCCCAAACCTCGGCCACGCGCCGGATATGCGGCACGACGCGGGGAATATCCGCGACAGGAACTCCGGCCGCGGCCAGCCGTGTCGGCACGCCGTGTTCCTGGCACCAGGCCTCCAGCGCCCGAATGCCCGCCTCGGCCTGTTCCTGCGCGGAACCTGTCCGCGCATTGAACACTCGCGCGGCCAGGCGCGCGTATTTCTCCGGCGCGCGGCGGCACTCGTACCGCATCCACGCCGGACCCACAACTGCCAGGCCGGCCCCATGAGCCAAATCATACAGCGCGCTGAGAGGATGTTCAAGCATATGCATGGGAAATCCGGTGTTGCCGGTGCCGGCCTGGGTGATGCCGTTCAAGGCCAGGGTCGCGCCCCACATCAGCCGGGCCCGGGCCGGGTAGTGGTCAGGCTGCCGCGCGGCGAGGGGGGCGGCCTCCAGGATCGTCCGCACCAGGCCTTCGACCAGGCGGTCCTGCAGCGGCAGGTCGGGATCCGACCCGTTGCAGTATCCCTCCAGCAGATGGATGATCGCGTCCACCGCCCCGAACAGCGTCTGGTCGGGGGGCACGGTAAAGGTGTTCTCCGGATCCAGCACCGACACCTTGGGAAACAAGGACTCGCCGGAGAGATGCAGCTTTTCCTGGGTGGCTTCATTGGTCAGCACGCCGCCGCCGTTCATTTCGGACCCCGTGGCCGCAAGCGTGAGCACGGTGGTGACCGGGACCGCTGCTTCAACATCCGCCGCGCCGATGAAAAAATCCCACAGATCCCCGGAATACTTTACCCCGGCGGCGATGGCCTTGGCCGTGTCAATCACGCTCCCGCCGCCGACCGCCACGATGGCGTCCAGGCGCTCCCGGCGGAAACGTTCCACGGCCTCGCGGGCGAAGCCGAGCGTGGGATTGGGACGCACCCCGGGGAGCGGCACCCAGTCCACGGCCGCGGCTCGAAGGCTGGCTTCGACCCGGTCCAGCACGCCAAAACGGCGGGCGCTTCCCTGCCCGGACAGGAGCAGAACCCGCCGGCCGTAAGGCGCCGTGGCTTCGCCGATCTCCCGCGTGGTTCCGCGCCCAAACAGGATGCGCGTGGGATTATAAAAGGTAAAAGGAAACACGGTATCTCCTCGCGGGTTCAGTCCCGCGCGTTCTTTGCGTCCAGCTCCGCCACCCAGGCGCTCAAGTTACGCTCCAAGTCCCGGGCCAATTCCAGGGGGTCCTCGCCCCCCTCCCGCAACTGCCAGGCAACGGCCCGGCAGCCGGCCTGCAGGCCGTCCCAGAGCCCGCGAATATGTCCCGGGCTTTGGGCCAGCGCCTGCTGCAGGTGCGGCCGGGCGGTGGACAAAAGGCGGTCCCACTGCGCCAATTCGCGCAGCCGCCGGGCCAATTCCGGATCCTGCCGGGCCCGGCCGATCACCCGCAGGCGGAATGGTTCGCTCACCCCTAAACTCCCCCAACGGATTTCAAATCTCGAAGCCGTGTTCCCACTATACCATCCAAGCACCGATTGCTGAATACTTAAAAAGCCTTGACAGTATTTTTGCCCGCTACATATAATCTACCCCTACTTCTTCCGACATCACGCGGCCCATCACCGCTCAACGCCCGGCGCAACCGGGCGTTCCAACCCACCCCGGAGGAACGGCATGCTGCAAAACTACCGGACCGAGAACATCCACAACCTTCTGATCGCAGGGCACGGCCAAACCGGCAAGACCACCCTGACCGAATCCCTGCTGGTGGCGGGCGGCGCCCTGCCCGCGGCCGGTTCCGTGGACAAAGGCACGACGGTCTCCGATTTTGACGAGGAGGAGATCGCGCGCAAGATCTCGCTGAAGCTCTCGCTGGCGTTCCTGGAGCACCAGGGCCACAAGATCAACCTGCTGGACGCGCCCGGTTCGCCGGATTTCATCGGCGAGTTCCGCGCCGGGCTGCACGTGGCGGACGCCTGCCTGATCCTGGTGGACGCCGAGGCCGGGGTGCAGGTCGAGGCCGAGAAGCACGCGCACTACGCGGCGGACTTCCAAGTGCCGCGGCTGGCCCTGGTCAACAAGCTGGACAAGGAACACGCCGACTTCGAGGCCGCGGTCGAGTCAATCTCTAAAAAGTTCGGCAAGCCGGCCATCCCGGTCTGGCTCCCGCTGGGGCAGGGCCAGGCCTTCACCGGCGTGGTGGACCTCCTGCAGATGAAGGCCCTGACCTTCGAGCCCGGCGCGGCCAAGCCGAAAGCGGGCGATATCCCGGCCGCCGCACAGAACACGGCGGCCGCGGCCCGGGAAAAACTCGTCGAAGCCGCGGCCGAGGGCGACGACACGCTGACGGAAAAATTTCTGGAGGGCAAACCCCTCTCTTCCGAGGAGATCGCGCGGGGGCTGAGCGAATCCCTGCTGGCCGGCCACTGCGTGCCGGTGCTATGCGGCGGCGGGCACTACCCCGCCTGCGCCGCGGCCCTGGCGGATTTCCTGGTGCAAGCCCTGCCGCACGCCGGCCAGCGGCCAGAGGCCAAGGGCTTCAAGCCCGGCGCGCCGGACCAGCCCCTCACGCGCCCGCCCAAGGAGGACGCACCCTTCTCGGCCTACGTCTTCAAGACCCTGATTGACCAGTACGCGGGAAAATTTTCCTTTTTCCGCGTCATGTCGGGCAGCGTGGCCACGGACCAGGACGTGTACAACGTCAACCTGAACCGCAAGGAGCGGTTCAGCCACATCCTCAACCTGCAGGGCAAGAAGACGGTGGAGGTGCCGCGGGCCGTGGCCGGCGACATCGCCGTGGTCGCCAAGCTGGATACCACGCTCAGCGGGCACGCCTTCGCCGACCCGGCCCAGCCCATCCAGTTCCCGCCTCTCAACCTGCCGCAGGCCGTGTACGCGGTGGCCATATTACCCAAGAAGAAAGGCGACGAGCAGAAACTGGCCACAGTGCTGGCCAAGCTGTGCGAAGAGGACCCGACCCTGGAGTTCCATTTTGTCCCCGAGATCCAGCAATCCCTGCTCTCGGCCATGGGCGATATGCAGATCGAGATCACCCTGGCCAAGCTGAAAAAACGCTTCAACGTCGAAGTGGACCGCCAGGTCCCGCGCGTCCTGTACAAGGAGACCATCCAGAAACCGGGCAAAGGCCATCACAAGCACAAAAAGCAGACCGGCGGCCACGGCCAGTACGGCGAGGTCTATCTGGACCTGATCCCTCGCGAACGCGGTTCAGGCTATCTGTTCGAGGACAAGACCGTGGGCGGCAGCATTCCGCGCAGCTATATCCCCGGCGTGGAGAAGGGTGTCAAGGAGGCGCTGCTGCGGGGCGTGCTGGCCAAGTATCCGGTGATTGACGTGGGCGTCAAGGTTGTGGACGGTTCCTACCACGACGTGGATTCCTCGGAAATGTCCTTCAAGATCGCGGGCCGCAAGGCCTTCTACGACGCCATGCAAAACGCCTCGCCGGTCCTGCTGGAGCCGGTCATGAAGGTCAAGATCATGGCCACGGATACGTACATGGGCGCGATCACCAGCGACCTGAACTCCCGGCGGGGACGCGTGCTGGCCATGGGCACGGAGCAGATCGAATCCCACGTGCCGCAGGCCGAGCTCCTGACCTACAGCCTGGACCTCAAGGCCATGACCTCGGGCACGGCTTCGTTCGAAATGGAGTTCTCGCACTACCAGCCGATCGCGGGCCGGATCGCGGAGAACGTGATCAAGGCCGCGGCCGCGCTGCACGGCGAGGAGAAAGAGGAAGAATAGGAACACCGGAATAAAAAAGCCGCGGGCCCGAAAGGCCCGCGGCTTTTTTATTTCACGTTGTCGGTCGTTCCGACAAGTTCAACGACCGTCCGCCGAGGGCCGCAGGGACGCTCACCGAGCCGGCCGAAGCGGGCGTCCGGGTTAATTCGTCGCTTCGCGCCGCTTGCGCTGCGAGGGAGTGGGATAGGTGTGCTCCGCCTGCCGCACGCAGTTGCGGCCCGCCCGCTTGGCCCGGTACAGGGCCTTGTCCGCCAGATCCACCAGCTCCTCGGAAAGATTCCCATCGTCAGGGAACGTCGCGATGCCGATGGAAATGGTCACCGGCAGGGGGAGCCCAGGCACCTGCCCCCCGAATTCCCGGTTCAGAAAATTTTTCTGCAGGCGCAGGGCGAACTGCAGCGCTTCATCGCGGTTGGTCTCGGGCAAGATCATGGCGAACTCGTCGCCGCCGTAGCGGGCGACCACGTCCGCCTCGCGGCAGGACGCCTTGAAAAAAGCCGCGATCTCCCGCAGCAGCAGATCGCCCCGCATATGACCGAAATTGTCATTGTAGGGCTTGAAATGATCCAGATCAATGAACAGCAGGCTGAACTGCCGGTGGTACCGCTGGCACCGCAGCAATTCCTCGCGCAAGTGTTCCTGAAAATAGCGGTGATTGAACAGACCGGTCAAGCCGTCCTCGTTCACGAACAGCAGCAGGCAGTCCAGGTCTTTCCCCGGCAGGAGGTGGAAGTCCTTGATCCGGCCGGCGTGGTTGTCCAGATAGTCCAGCACCGCCACCTTGATGCCAACGTTGCGTCCCAGTTTTTCCGACATGAAGTATTTGTGAACCAGAATTTCGTGCCAGAGCCGTTTGGCCTCCTCGGCCGAGAAACGGTTGTGGGTCACGGCCTGGAGCAGGTCAATGTACAGGTCGTCGCCCTTGTTGGCGCGCAGCCGCTCCATGGAGTCCCACAGTTCGCGGGACAGCCGGGTCTTGTCGCCGGCGAAATAGTCCAGCACCGCCGCGTCCCTGGACATCCAGCGCACGAAATCCTTCATTTCCTGCAGGCGGGTGACAGAAGGGTGGCAGGCTTGGGCCTCAAGCCGGATGGACCTGGCCAGGGGCGATTCGGTCTTGGGTTCGGGATCTTTTCGCTGTTTGGTCATGGAAACATCGCCTCTTGTCGTCAGGCCTATTATCTCACACCCGCGCGGCACTGACTACGCCTTTGACCCCGCTGGAACGCGTTTCGTTTCATAATTATTTCGTCGCGGCATCCAGTGCGCGGACCGCCAGCATGCCGCCGTCCAGGTTCCGCAAACGGCTGTAGCCCTGGCTTCGCAGCCACTGGATGGCGCTGCGGGAGCGCAGCCCCGAGTGGCAGATCACCACGACCTCCTGGTCGCGGGGGATTTCATCCGCCCGCTCGGAGATCTGTCCCAGAGGAATGTTGACTGTTCCGGGCAGGACCCCCTCCGGCCCCTGCAGCTCCTCGGGTTCCCGGACATCCAGAAGATACGGCGCGGGGCCCGATTGCAAACGGGCCAGCAGCTCGGCCGCGGTGATAATAGCCGGCTCGTCGTACTGGGGCGGTTCCCCCACTTGGGGCGCGCAGGCGCCGAGGCCCACTGCCAGGGCCATCGCCAATCCGACCCCGAACTTTGACCAGGGATTCATGTTTTCGCTCCTCCGGAATTGTCAGACTTGATCTTTTCGCCCAGTAGGTGGCCGAGGGCCCGGGCCGCCTCGAGGTCCTCCGGCTTGGGCGTGAACTTGACGCGCACGCCGGGCGCGGCCAGGCGGAACTTGAGCGACTTCAACCGTTCCTCGATCATGGGCACCGCTTCCCCGCTCCAGCCGTAGGAGCCGAAGGCCGCGGCCCACTTCCCCCTGAGCTTGAGCGTGGCCAGGGAGGAGAGCAGGTCCCAGACCGGTTTGACCGCGTCGCCATTGATGGTGCAGGAGCCCACGGCCAGGGCGTCGGCCGCCTCGATGTCGTCCAGGACCGCGGGGATCTCGGTCCCCACCAGGTCGTGCAGCGCGGTGCGCACTCCGGCGGCCTGCGCGCCCTCGGCCACGGCCTGGGCCAGCTGGCCGGTCAGACCGTACGCCGACACATAGAAGACCAGCAGGCTGCCCTCGGGAACCGGAGCGGGGTACGAGGCCCATTCGCGGTACTGCCGCTGCACTTCCGCGATCCGGCCGCGCACCAGGGGACCGTGGCTGGGGGCGATCAGCTTGAGCGGCAGGGGTTCGATGAGCTGCAACCCGTGGCGTACGTGTTCCTTGAAGGGGCGGAAGATGTGGTCGAAGTAATATTTAAAATCGCGGGTATACTCACCGACCTGATCGTCAAACAGCGCCTCGTGGCAGAAATGCGCGCCAAAGAAATCGCAGGAGAACAAAACCGCATCCTCGGGCACGTAGGTAAACATCGTGTCCGGCCAATGCAGGAAAGGCGCGGTCAGAAATTGCAGGGTTTTTCCCCCGAGGTCCAAGGAGTCCCCGGTCCCGACCAGAAGCGGATCCAGGTCCTGGTTGGTCAGCTCCTGCAGGAAGGTGCGGGCGTTCTTGGAGACCACCACGCGCGCCCGGGGCATGTGTTCCAGCGCCGCGAGATAAGCGCCGGAATGGTCGGGTTCTAAATGGTTCCCCACCAAATAATCTATGCGATCCAGCGGGATGAGGGCGCCGAGCCGGTCGAGCCACTCCTGGGAAAATCCGGCCTTAACGCCGTCAATCAGGGCGGTTCGTTCGCTCCCCTGAACCAAATAGGCGTTATAGCTGGTCCCGCGCTCCGTGCGCATGATGATGTCGAAAATGCGGAGTTTGGGATTGAACGCGCCGATCCAGGAAATGCCTTCGGCAAGCCGAACCGCAGCGTGGGTCATGGTCTTGGTCCTTTCCCCGCGACGTTTTCACCTCAAACCGCGCCTTTGACGCCAGGCGGCCTGAAACGTTTCCCGCCAAAACCGGCGGGGCCGAAACAGGGCGGGATGTCGTCCCCTGACGGAGGTTTTCTTCCGGTCAACCACACCAACCCGGGGGGCGCGAGACGGTTGCGTGGCGCCCGGGCCTCCACCCGCCTGGATTACGCGCGATAACCCGGCAGGCGCTGAAAATCAAATCCCTCCTGGAGCAGGTGCTCCTCGAACCCGGTAATCTTGACCTGTTGTTCCATGAGGCGGCGTAAAGCCGTCACCTGGGCGGTGCGACCGATTTGCAGGGAACCGGCCACCCGTTCGTCGCGGATGAAGAGCTTCATCAACCAGCCGGCCGCCGGGTCGCTGCGCGACAGAACCGTGGCCCCTTCCGGGCGGATGTCTCCCTGGGACCACAGTTCGATCCCCGCGATCTTCAACTTGGTTGCCGGAACCACGCCCGGGTACGGTTCAACAGCGCCGGCGGCGTTGCGGCCCGCCACCTGGCCCATGGCCTGCGCCACGGTCCAGAGGCCGGCCACGGCGCCGCGCCACTCCGCGATGTCGCCCGCCGCCCAGATGTCCGGCTGGCTGGTCGCGAGAAAATCGTCCACCACCACGCCGCGCCGGCCCACCTGCAGTCCGGCCGCCCGGGCCAGTTCCACGTTCGGCTGTATCCCGGCCGAGACCAGCGCGAGATCCGCCGACAGCTGCGTGCCGCAGGCCAGTTCGACCTGAATGCCGCGGTCCCGGGACGCCACCCGGCTGACGCGCGCCCCGAGAAAAAACCTGAACCCCAGCGGTAGCAGTTTCTCCTGGAGGAGGGCTGATCCTTCCTCGTCCACCTGGCGCGGCAAAAGGCGCGGTTCCACCTCGATCACCGTCACCGCGAGACCCAAGCGGGTCAGGGCGTAGCCGGCCTCCAATCCCAGCAACCCCCCGCCGATGAGCACGGCGTTCTGCCGGCCCTGGGCGCGCCGCCGGAGGGCCAGTGCGTCATCCAGCGTGCGCAGAACGAAAGCGTTCTCCGTCGGCAGTCCCGCGATGGGAGGCAGGAACGCCGTGGCGCCGGTCGCTAAAATCAAGCGGTCGTAGGCCAGGGTGCCGCCCGCATCCAGGGTCACTTTTTTTTCCATGGGGCGGAGGGACACCGCGGTCTGGCGGAGCCGCAAGGAAACACGCTGGGCTTGATACCAGGAGTCCGGATAGAGGCAAATCTGCGGCCCAGGAACGGTTCCAGCCACCACCTCCGGCAACCGGGGCCGTGCGTAACCGGAGACGGACTCGCGGGAGACCAGGGTAACCGGCGTGTCGCGGTCACGTTCCCGGAAAGCTTTCGCGGCCGCGATGCCGGCCGGGCCAGAGCCGATAATCAGCAATCCCGGGCCGGCGGCCATGCGGCTCAATAATTCTCGGCCAATACTTCAAAATATTTCTGCGGGTGCCTGCAGGCCGGGCAGCTCGCCAGCGCTTCCGGGCCCTCGTGGAGATAGCCGCAGTTGCGGCACTTCCAGCGCACGGGCTGAAGTTTCTTGAAGACCTGTCCCTGCTCGACGTTGGCCAGCAGCTTGCGGTAGCGCTGTTCATGGGCGTTCTCGACCTTGGAAATGTTCTCGAAGGTCTCCGCCACCTCCGCGAACCCCTCCTCCCGCGCAACGGCCGCCGCGGCGGGATAGAGTTTGGTCCACTCCTCGTGTTCACCCGCGGCCGCGGCTTTCAAATTTTCCGCGGTCGTTCCGATCACGCCCGCCGGATACGCGGCCGTGATCTCGACCATGCCGCCCTCCAGATATTTGAAAAAGCGCTTGGCGTGTTCGCGCTCATTCTCCGCGGTTTCAAGAAACAGTTCCGCGATCTGCAGATAGCCTTCTTTTTCAGCCACGCCAGCGGCGTAGGCATACCGGTTCCTGGCCTGGGATTCGCCGGCGAACGCCGCCAACAGGTTTTTTTCCGTACGCGTGCCTTTAACGCTCTTGCTCATGCCATGCCTCCTTCATTCGGTTCCGGGTTCTGGCCCTGGCAGGCAGGGCAGCACCCAATGAGATCAATGTGAGAACGGTCAACGCGGTATCCGGCCGCCCGCAGATGCGGCGACAGTTTGCAGCAGGTGTTTTCCAGCAGCGGGATGTCCTCAATCCGGCCGCAGTGCTGGCAGTAAAAATGCGCGTGCGGTTCCATGTGCGCTTCATAGCGCGCTTCGCGCGGATCCAGATGCAGGCAGCGGATCCGGCCTTGCTGTTCAAGGATCTCCAGATTGCGGTAGACCGTACCCAGCGAAATGTGCGGGTGTTCCCGGCGGAGATCCTTGTAAATAGCCGCGGCAGTCGGGTGATCCCAACGCTGGGAAAGGTGCTGCACAATGGTCTTGCGCTGACTGCTCTCGCGGTAAATTACCATTTTTGGTCCTTGCTGGGAATGGTTCCTAACGATAAAAAATTATCCAGGATCTGTCAAGGCTAAAGCGTGAATTCCCATCCCTCGCGGGCAAGCGCCGTGCGCGGGAAGAGACGTTGGGCGGGGGTCAATATTTTACTTTCCAAGAAACGGTCCGAATGCAGCTGATCGTGATGGCAAAGGTGGAGTCGTTTAACGCCGGCCGCTTTGGCGGTCTCAACGCCTTTTTCCCAGGTACTGTGCCCCCATCCTTTCCGGCCGCGAGCGTATTCTTCAGGCGTGTACTGGGCGTCGTAAATCAACAGATCCGCGCCCTGGCACAAAGCCACCAGGCGCTCATCCAATCCGTTTTCCGGGTGTTCGTTATCCGTGGCGAACACAAAGCTTTTCCCTCTGGCAGAGAACTTGAAGGTAAAGCCGCCGGCCGGATGGTTCATGGGGCAGTGGCTGACGGTCAACCCCTCCACCTCGAACGGCTTATCCGCGGGAACGGTGCGGAACACCTGCTCGCTGGGCATCTGTTTGAATTCGACCGGGAAGGTGATGAATTCCTGCTGCCGGGTCAGGATCTCCTGGGTCCGGTCGGTGCCGTAATGGGTGATGCGGTTGCCGCGGATGAAATTCGGGGTGAAAAAGGGGAACCCCATGATATGGTCCCAGTGGAAGTGGGTCCAGAAAAAGGTTACTTCGCCCTTGCCTTTCTTGAAATCGCCAGTCATGAGTTCGTTCCCCAGCACCCGCAAGCCCGACCCGCCGTCCACGATGAACTGGCGGTTATTCAGCCGGATGGACAGGCAGGTCGTGTTGCCGCCGTATTTGACCGTGGCAGGACCAGGGGTGGGCAAAGATCCACGGGGGCCATAATATCGAATATGCACGCGTCGTCCTCCAGCCAGGAAAGCCTTATCGAAAAAGTGTGTTATTGTAACAAGCTTGGCTGCAAGTCACAACCCTGTTTTTGTTTTTTTCAACCGCTCCCAGGCAAGCTGCACGCCCAGGAGGGTTTTGCCGTCCTGGGCGCTTCCCTGCCGCAATACTGCCCGCGCGGCCGGCAGGGACCAGGCCTTGGCGCTCACGAATTCGTCCGGGTCCAGGCGTGTGTTGCCGACCCGGGTCAAGCCTTGGGCGATGAAAAGATGGATGATCTCCTGGCTGAATCCCGGCGAGGAATAAATCCTGCGCGCCAGCCGCCAGTGCCGGGCTTGGTAGCCCGTCTCCTCCTCCAGCTCGCGCCGGGCGGCTCTGGCCGGGGACTCGCCGGTCTCCACCAGACCGGCTGGAAGTTCCCACAAGAACCGCCCGACCGCGTAGCGATACTGGCGGATCAGCAGGATGCGGTCCGGCGCCAGCAGGGGCACCACGGCCACGGCCGGCCGGTGTCCGACCACTTCCCGCCAATACCGTCCGCCCTGGTCGTCGCGGACCCGGTCCAGGTACAGCTCCACCACCCGTCCCCGGTAGCGCACCTGGCGCCGGACCAAGCGTTCCCGGCGGGGAGCGCTCACACGGACTCCACGTTCTCGATCTCCGGGATCAAGGCCTTGAGCCGCGACGCGATCACCTGCTTGAGCGTGAGCGTCGCCATGGGGCAGGAGCCGCAGGCTCCCTGCAACCGGACTTTAACGGTCTTTCCCTGCACCGCGACCAATTCCACGTTGCCGCCGTCGGCTTGCAAAGCCGGCCGGATGCTGTCCAACGCCTTTTCGATTCTCTCCTGCATGCTTCCTCCTTGGGTTCAACCCTGAGCGAACAGAATTCGCCGGTCTTACCTGCCGGCCGGGACGCGTACGTCAAACCGGGCGGTTTGCGTCTGTCCCGACGCTTCGGTGAAACGATACGCGACCTGATAGGCGCCGGCGCGCGGGAATTCCACCCAGGCCCGCCAGTCCTTGCCCGGACCGGGTTTCAGCACTGCCGCGCGTCTTTGGCCAGTGGATACTTCGTGAAGCTCCAGACTGCCTCCGGCCTCCTTCACGATCCGATACTCCCGGTCCTGCACCCTCAGCGCCACCTGCTGCTCGCCCACGGCCGGCGTCCGCGGGATGAAATAGAGGGTCACCAAGTACCCGGACAGCCGCGCCACGCGGTATTCCGGCCCCAGCCACACTCCGGCGGCCAGCCCGGCCAGCAAACAAGCCGCCGTCACGCCGGCCGTGCGCCACCAGCGGCCCGGCGTCATGCGCCAGCCTGCCGTGTGATGACGAACAGGCCTTCGTCCGCGCGCAAATTCGGCATCCAGCGAACGGCCCGGTGGCGGCTGTGAATGCCGCGGTGCAGGCACAGGCCTTTGAGCACCCGAATCCGCCGCTCCCGGCAGAAAGCCAGGAAATCCTTGATGGTCAGCAAATGGATGTTCGGGGTGTTGTACCACTCAAACGGCAGCTTGGGCGTGCGGGGCATCCGCCCCTTCACCGCCAGGAGCGCCCGGACGCGCCAGTAGGCGAAATTGGGAAAGGAAATGATCGCCCGGCGGCCGACCCGGAGCATTTCCTCAAGCACGAAATCCGGCCGGCGGATCACCTGCAGGGTTTGGTTCAGGATCACGTAATCGTAGGAGGCGTTCCCGTAATCCGCGAGGCCCGCGTCAATGTCGCCCTGAAACACGGACAATCCTCTGTGGATGCATTCAATCACCGCGTTCTGCTCGATTTCCACGCCCATGCCCGCCACCTGGCGTTCGGCGATCAGGCGTTCCAGCAGCACGCCGGTGCCGCATCCCAAATCCAGCACCCGGCTGCCGGGTTCGACCAGCGAGACCACCAGGTCGTAGTCGGAAAGCAGCACGCCGCGCTGCAGACGCCGCTGGATCATGCCCCAGCCTCCCCGTGGTAGAGGTTGTCGAGAAAACTGTCCACCGCCTGATGGAACGCGGGCGATTCCAGCAGGAACGCATCATGCCCGGCCGAGGATTGGATCTCGAGGTAGGAAACGTCCTTGTTATTCTGGCGCAAGGCCTTCACCAGGTCCTTGGACTGCGAAGAGGGATACAGCCAATCCGAGGTAAAGGACACAACCAGGGTCTTGGCCTGGACCCGGGCGCAGGCGCGGGCCAGCGAGCAGTCACCCCAGTCCTGGGCCGCGTCGAAGTAATCCATGGCCTTGAGAATGTAGAGATAGCTGTTGGCGTCGAAGCGCTGGACGAACTGCGCGCCCTGATAGTGCAGGTAATTCTCCACCTCGAACTCCCGGGTGAATTCGTAGCAATATTCAGCCTGGTCCTGAAGACGCCGCCCGAATTTCTGGTTCATGGATTCCTCGGACAAAAACGTGATGTGCCCGATCATGCGCGCGATGGCCAGGCCGGTCTCCGGCCTGGGCCCGTCATAGTAATTCCCGCCCGCCCAATTCGGGTCCGACACAATGGCGTGGCGCTGCACCTCGTTGAAGGCAATGGATTGCGGCGAGGAGTTGGCGGTCGAGGCGATGATCATGGCGGACCGCGTCCGCTCCGGGTAGCGCAAGATCCATTCGAGGGCCTGCATGCCCCCCATGGACCCGCCGGCCATGGAAAGCAGGCGGCCGATGCCAAGCTGGTCCAGGAAAAGTTTCTGGACCTTGACCATGTCGGCGATGGTCAGGATCGGAAAGGTCATTCCGTAAGGCTTGCCGGTGGCCGGGTTCAGGGAGGACGGTCCGGTCGAACCCTTGCAGCCGCCGATGACGTTGGTGCAAATCACGAAGTAACGGTTGGTATCAAACGATTTGCCGGGGCCGATCATCAAGTCCCACCAGCCAGGCTTGCGTTCCTCGGCGGAATGGTAACCGGCCGCATGCGCGTCCCCGCTCAGGGCGTGAAGGACGAGAATGGCGTTGTCCTTGGCGGGCGACAGTTGTCCGTAGGTTTCGAACGCTACCTGGATGGGGCGCAGAAAACGGCCGCACTCCAGCCGCAGTCCTTCCGGCGGCAGCTGGAGGTCCAGCAGGCGGGTCTGCACCAAACCCACAGACCCCGCCTCAGTCGTCGGCGCCTTCGGTGTGTCGTTCACGGTCGCTCCCAAACTAAAAAAATAAGCCTCTCCCTCGCGGGATGAGGCTTAGGAAACGCCCTTTCCACGCCTCTCCTTATCTTTCCCGCTGGCGGGAAAATGGCACCGCGGATTTCCCGGCGCGGAGTCGGAAAACCTGGTTGCCGTGGCGCGGGGTCGGCCCCCGTCCACTCCGGATAAGGCCAGCCGCCAGCGAGGGAAACCCCCGACGGCTGATAGGGCCACAGCTTAACAGAAGCCCGCGGCGCCTGGCAAGATTATTTTGTTCCGTCGGGAACAGGAAACGGCCCGGCGCCGGACTTGCCAGCTTCCCGGCGTTGCGGTAAGATGACCTTATGCCGCCCTACCCTTCCGCTTCCTCATCCTGGACCTTCGGCCGCCCCTGGACGCCGGCGGTGCGTGCCCTGATCCTGATCAACTTGGGTGTTTTTCTGCTCCAAATCATTTTCTCCGGCCAGCCCCTGCTCACCCGGCTCATGCTGGAAGTCCCCGACGTCTTCACCCATGCCCGCTGGTGGCAGCCGTTTACTTATCTCTTCTTCCACGGCGGCTTCTGGCACCTGGCCTTCAACCTGCTGGCCCTGTGGATGTTTGGCAGCGACGTGGAAACCCGGCTGGGCACGCGCTGGTTTGCCTGGTACTACCTGGCCTGCGGCGTGGGGGCGGGGTGGTGCGTGGCCGGCGCCGGATTCGCCGCCCACGAGACCTCCATCACGCTCGGCGCCTCGGGAGCTGTCTTCGGCGTGCTGCTGGCGTTCGGCGTTCTGTTCGCGGAACGGCAAATCACTTTGCTCTTCTTCTTCATCCTGCCCGTCAGCATGAAAGCCCGCACCATGGTGATCTTATTCGGCGCGTTTGAATTTTTCGCGGGCGTCGGCCAAGCGCTGGGACGGGTTTCCCACCTGGCCCATCTAAGCGGGCTGGTGATCGGCTACGTGTTTTTTTGGGTGCGCTGGCCGCAAGCGCTGGAGGGATTCATTCCTTGGCGCTGGACGCGCCGGCGGCGTCTGCGCGTGGTCACGCCCGAATCGGAAGTGGACGGCATCCTGGATAAAATTTCCCGCGAAGGCATGGCGTCCTTAACGCGCCAGGAGCGGGAAATCCTGAACCGGGCCTCCCGGCACGCGCGCGACGCCCATGTGGACCGGAACAACTAGCCGGCTGCCGAAAAACCCGCCGTTGTCCCCCCGTGCACCCGCTCCATCCGCATTAGGCCTTGCGGCGCTTGGTTGGACGCTTGGCCACGGCAACCACCTTTCGGCGCCCGGCCGCGGTTGAACGCCGGCGCGCGGCGGCTGCCCGGCGCGTTCCTTCTTTTCGGCCGCGGGTGGTTTTGCGCGCGACGGTCTTGCGCTTTCCCGCGGTTTTCTTGGCGCTGGCCGCGACCCGGACCGTCGGATGATGGACAGCCTCGGGGATGGCCGGCAGCACCAGCTGTTTGCCCGTTTCTTCCTTGGCATGCGCCAATGGAGCCGGTTTCGCTTCGTGGGCGGCATGCGGCCTTTCGGCCGGCTTGGCTTCAACCGCTGGATGACGCCTTTCTTCCACCCGCGCCGGCCTCGCGCTGGTCCGGCGCCCGCCGGCCATCCAGATCACCACGGCCAAAACCACCACGGCCACGCCCAGTAACACCAGCCACAGGCTTCCGGCCCGGCTGGGCCGGGGGGCCGGCTCCTCGTTCAGGGACTTGGCCGGCTGCACGCTGGCCAACCCGCTCTCAGAGACGGTGTCTTCCTGCGGCGGCTCGGGTTCCGTAACCCGCGGCCAAGCCTGTGCCGGGGGTTCCTCGGCTTTCGACCACGCGGCGCTGGCTAATTCTTCCGGCGGCGCGGGCGGCGCGGAGCGTTTGGCCGCGGTGCGGGGGCCTGTATCCGCGGGGGGCAGTGTACGCTCGACCGCGGCGACCGGCGCGGGAACCGGCGTGGGCGTCACGTCCGGCTGAACCGCCGTCGGGGTCGCCTCCGCCAGTTCGGGCGTGGGCGCAGGCGCGGAGAGTTCGGGTTTCGTGGTTTGCGACGGCGCGGCGCAGGATAGCGTCAGAACCAGAAACACACTGCCACTCCACAACAGGAGATTTTTCACGTTCGGCATCACTTTCTCCCCTCCGGCGGAATCCTGTCAGGCAGAATTCCCCCTAGCCGATCTGGTACTCCTTCATTTTATTATAAAGGGTTTTGTAATCTATCTCCAGTTGTTTAGCGGCCAGCGAGCGGTTCCAGCGGCAGAGTTCGAGGGTCTGGCGGATCACCCGTGTTTCCACGCTGGCCACTTCCCTGCGCACGATATCTTTGAGCGAGCCGGACGCGGCCGTCTGCACCCCGGCCTCCGGGAGGACGCCCGGATCGCCAAAGGCCCGTTCGGGCAGATGGCGGACCTCAATCTCATCATCAGCCAGCACCACCGCTCGCTTGATCAGGTTCTTCATCTCCCGGATGTTTCCCGGCCAGGGATAATTCATAAAACAATCCAAGACCTCCGCGGTGAGCCCGTTGATCTTTTTCTTGAAACTCAGATTGAACATATCAATGAAGTGTTTGACCAGAAGCGGGATATCCTCCCGGCGCTCCCGCAAGGGCGGAAGATGGAGGACGAATTCGTTCAGCCGGTAGTAGAGATCCTCCCGGAACCGTCCTTCGCGGATCGCGTGTTCCAGGTTGAGGTTGGTGGCCGTGACCACCGTGGCCCGGAAAGGCAATTCCTCTTTGCCACCCAAGCGTGTAAACCGCCGTTCCTGCAGGACGCGCAGCAACTTGATCTGAACCGCCACATCCAAATTGCCGATCTCATCCAGGAACAGCGTGCCTTCGCCGGCCTGCTCAAAACGCCCGAGTTTGCGGCCGCTGGCGCCGGTAAAGGCGCCCCGCTCGTACCCGAACAGTTCGCTTTCCACCAGCGTCTCCGGCAGCGTCGCGCAGTCCACCGAAATGAAGGGGGCGCGCGCGCGGCGGCTGCTGGCGTGCAGGGCGCGCGCGGTCAGTTCCTTGCCGGTGCCTGATTCGCCCCGGATCATCACCGTGATATCGTGCCGCGCCACCTGTTCGATCGTGTGCAGGAGTTCCTGCATTTTTGGCGATTCACCCAGCAGCTGGTCCGTGCTTTGCTGGATTTGGATCTGAGTGCGCAGGGTTTGAACTTCCTGCTGCAGTTGCATGGACTTCATGGCGTTGCCCACGGTGATCATCAGTTCGTCCAGATTGATCGGTTTGGACAGGAAATCGTAGGCGCCGAGCTTCATGCATTTCACGGCCACGTCCACGTCGCCCAGGGCGGACAGCATAATGACTTGGATTTCCGGATCGAGGCTCCGCAGGGTCTGCAGCACCTGGATACCGTCCATGGGCTGCATGCGGATGTCAAGGAGATACAGATCAAAGCGTTTTTCCCTGGAAAGGGCGAGGGCGCGGGGACCGTCCTGGGCGACCTCGGTGGCATAGCCGGCGGCCTGCAGGGCTTGAGACACCACCAAGCAGTGTTCCGGTTCGTCGTCAACGATGAGAATGTGGCGGTCGTTGGGCACGCTGGACAAGCCTCCCGGTTTGAAATCGACTGCCTTCACATTCTATCTGGACGCCACCAGCGCGGCGCCGGTGTTCTGCCGGCCCTTCTGCACGCGGCTGGGTTGAGAGGCTGGAGGCGGCACTCGGAATTGAACCGAGGGTGAGGGTTTTGCAGACCCTTGCCTTACCACTTGGCGATGCCGCCAACAAGCTGCAGAAAAAAGTAAAATAATCGTCCACTTGCAGGTTGTGGCCCTGGAAAAGAGTATCTTTTCCAGGGCATGCAAAAAGTCCCGCTGGCGGGACTTTTTCATCACCTGCTAAAAAATCAGCCGGCCGTATTCACGGCCGGCAGGGATTTTCTGGAGCGGGAAATGGGGCTCGAACCCACGACATCTACCTTGGCAAGGTAGCGCTCTACCACTGAGCTATTCCCGCTGCGGGATGGCTGCGGCCCGCCCGCGCCCTCAGGAACGGCCGCGCCGGACGACTGCAGGCGCACATTGTAAGAATTCAGTCCCTGCTTGTCAAGGGCTGATCCACGTTTCGCCATCCCCCGGGACGGTTTACGCATCCGGCTTCAAACCCAGGTCGTTGCCGACACCGTCAACGATCTCCTCGTCCACGGTTTCCCTCTTCACCAGATAGCTTTCCAGGAGGCTGTTGTCGCACACCGTATTGATCAGCCGGGGAATGCCGCGGCTGTAGTGAAAGAGCTTTTTATAGGCGCCGGGCGAGAACAGTTCCCGCTGGCCGCCCGCGATCGTCACGCGGTGCCGAACGTATTCGGCCACGTCTCTTTCCTGCAGGCTTTGGAGGGTGAACTTCAAAGCGATGCGTTGCTGCAGAGGAGGGTCGAGGGCGATGTTCTGTTCCAGCTCCGGCAGGCCGATGAGGTTGATGGACAGCAGTTTCTGCCCCGGCGCCTCGAGATTCAGCAGACCCCGGAACTCCTCAAATATCTCCCGGGTCAGCAGCATATTGGCTTCATCAATGATGACCACCGCCTTGCGCCCTTTTTCGTATATCTCCATGAGACGCTCGTAGAGCTGGGGAAGAATGACGGCTTTCTTCTCGCCGGGCTCCTTGACGCCGAGCTGTGAGGCGATCTTGCGGAGCAGCCATTCGGCGGTGATTTCCGAGTGGACGATGACCAACAGGGCGGCCTCGAATTTCGCGTCCGCCTCCAGATTTTCCAGCAACTTGCGGGCCAGCAACGTCTTCCCGCAGCCGATCTCCCCCACCATGACGGAAAGCCCTTTCATGGTGTTGATGGCGTGCATCAATCGGACCAAGGCTTCGGAATGCTGCCGGCTTTCGTAAAAATACCGGGACTCCGGAGCATTTGAAAACGGCTGCTCGCGCAGCCCGAAGAACGCTTCATAACTCAATGGATGGCCCCCCTTTTATACATAGGAGACGCGCCCGCGTTTTCCCCTGCCGGCGGGCGGCTCGTCCCCGCCGTTTTGATCCTTGGCAGGCGCCGGTTTCGGCTGTGCTCTTGGGGGCGCCTCGGCTGTTGGCGCCTCCTTTTGGTCCGGTTCTTTGGCGGCAGGCTTCGGCGCAGCCTGCGCGGCCTGCGCATCCTGGGTCTGCTGGCGGATTTTCTCCTGTTCCGCCACCCGTTTTTCCAACTGCTGTTTCTTGACCTGGGCTTCCATGTTGCCGGGTTCGATTTCCAAAATTTTCTGGTAAATTTTAAGCGCCTCGCTCAAAAGTCCCTGTTTGGTGTAAATTTCCGCCACGGTCACCGTCATAAATTCGTCCTGGTGGTCGCCGGCGATTTCATCCCCCCGGGCATTGCCCACTGTCTGCAGCCACTCGTCCTCTTTCGCCGCCGGCTTGGCGCTGGCTGCGCCAGCCGAGTCCGGAGAAGTGGTGCGCTGGGCGCGGACCTGCGCCTCCCGGATGGCCCGCTCGCGCGCTTCCCGCTGGACGCGCTGTTCGTCAGGTTCGCGGCCCGGCGAGGCGGCCGGCGCCTGATTCTTTCTGGCCACGGCGGTCTCCGGATTCAAGCCGGCAAACATGGCATACACCCGGGTCAAGGCGGTCCGGACCTTTTGATTGTTGGGCTCCCGCTTAAGGATCTTTTGATAGACTTCGATGGCCTCGTCAAGCGCCCCCTGCTGAACATAGGTATCCGCCACGTTCAACATCACCGAGACATCTTCCGGCGCGGCCGGCGCTTTGGCCGCGGCTTGGGGTTTGGCCGCCGCTTGGGGTTTGGCCGCCGCGGCGGTCTGCGGGGGTAAAACGGGTTCGACCTTGCCGCCGCTCTGAAGCTCGCGCGCCTTGGTGCGCAGGTTTTGCGCCTCGTCCGCCTTGCCCTCGGCCTCCAGCAGATCAGCCAAGGCCAGACAGGCCTCGGCGGCCTGGGGTTCCAAGCCGGCGTTGTAAGCCGCATCCGCCAGTTTATAATAGAGCTCCTGGTTGCGCTGGTCCAACCTCACGGCTTCCAGGGCGCAATACGCCGCCAGCTCCCATTCCTCATTGGCGGCGTAGCTCTCCATGGCCTGAACAAATTTCTCCTCCGCCAGGTTGGGTTGATTCATCTGCAAGGCGGCGGCCGCGATGCGCTCCGCGGCATAGGCATTGCGGGAGTCAATTTTGAGCAGCCGTTCGTACAGTTTTACGGCCTCATCCCACTGTTTGCGCTCGCTCAGCAACGAGGCCAACTGCGTCAATCCGCTCTGATGGTTGACTTTGAATTTCAAGAGGGTTTCGAATTCCTTGCGCGCGTCTTCCTCCTGGCGGGTCAGCAGATAAATCAGTCCCAGGTAATAATGCGCTTCAATGCTTTTAAGCTGAATCGCTTTCTGGGCGAACACCTGCCCTCTATCCAGATTGCCCTGCCGGATCAGTTGCTCCGCAACGTACAAGAATTCCTTTTTCGCATCCGAATCCGATCCTTCCTTGGTGTAAATTTCTCCCAAGGCCAGGTGGGCCGGCAGGCACGTGTTGTCCAGGCTAACAACCCGCTTAAATATCTCGCCGGCTTTCTTAAACGCTTTGTTATTGAACAGGGCGTTTCCGACCATCAGCCACTGTTCGGCCGCTTCTTTCCGGCGTCCGTTCCGTTCTAAAAAATCGCCTAATTTTTGGTAATTTTCGAGATTCTTGGGTTCGGCCGCAATCGTCGCTTTCAACTGCTCCAAGGAGGCTTGCGCCGACTCGGAAATCGGCGCGTCGGACTCCGCTTCGGCCTCGGCATCGTCCACGCTGTCCGGATCCAGGCGGCTCATTTTCTTGCGCAGGATCTCTGATTTTACCTCGGACTCGCTGGGAAGACGGATGGCCTGCCGGTAATAGCGCAGTGCTTCCACCAATTGTCCCTGGCGGGTGGCGATTTCCGCCAGCATATTCACAGCCGAGACATTGGTAGGCTCTTGTTCGAAAATTTGCTGATATTTATTGGATGCCTGAGGAAGTTGCCCTTCTTTGAAACTGCCGAAGGCCTCCCATGCCTGCTTGCTCATGTGACCATTCTCCCAAAACTTATACTAAATCTATTTATACTAGCATCCTATTTTTTTCGGTGTCAAGGGCAAAACAGGAAACGGGGATTCCTGACAAATAATCTGCCTCAGTAATTAAATTTTTTTGGTGAAGAATGTGAATGAAATTGACAAGGTCCCCAAATTTGCTTAAGATTTAGAACGTCTCGCAACGCTATATTGCGGATTTTAGTTAAAGATGAAGGTTGCATGGAGCTCCCCGGCGACTGAAAGAAGTCGCTTTAGGGACCGAAGGGCTCCCACAGGGATACTAACTTCAACCCTCGCTAGCTCCTCTTGGCGACATCCCCGGAGCAGCGATTCCGCATTCACCCCCGAGCAAGCTCGGGGTGCCCTGCGGAGGGGATTGGCGTTTCCCGCCTAAAACCGCGGGACCATAAACAGGGCAGGACACCGTCCCCTGCTGGGGATTTCTCTTCGGTCAACCGTGCCGTATCAGCGGGAGATGCGCGGGCATTAAGTAATGCTCCAGCCTTCGATCGGCTGGAGGACTCCGCCGGAGTGGTGAAACTGGTAGACGCAGTGGACTCAAAATCCACCGCCTTTTGGGGCATGTCGGTTCGAGTCCGACCTCCGGCACCAGCCCTTTTTCGCTGTGCGGAAAAGAGCAGAGCAGTTGATCAGAAGAACAGTTGAGCAGGTGAAAAAACTTCTCAACTGCGACTGGAGAGAGTCCCATAATCAACCAGTCGGGGCGGTCTACTGCTCACCTGTTCCGCTGTCCATCCTTTCGAATGAATCCCTTAAAAAAACAGGGGGCGGTTTATAAACCGCCCCCTGTTTCATTTTCCAGTCGAATTTACGAAGCCCGCTTGTCCACCACGAAATCGCTTTTCTTCATCTTTTGCGCATACTGCTTGAGTTCATTGGCAATATCGTCAATCTGGGCGTAGTGAGCCAGATTGCGGCGTTCGTTGGTCACTACTGCAACCGAAAGCGTCATCACCGGATACTTTAAAACTTCGCCCTTGCGATTGATATTGATGATGTACCCTTGCTTGCGGTCTTCCTTATCGTATTGCTGCGGAATCAACTGATCAAAATTTTCGATAAGCTTTGAACAAATCAGGGGATATTTATCCGGCGTGGTGATAATGACGAAATTATCGCCGCCCAGGTGGCCGACAATGTCGTTAGGGTTGCCATGATCCCTGGTGACGTCAAAAATGATCAACGCGGTGAATTTCAGGAGCTTGTCTCCGCGCTGGTAGCCATAGCGCAGGTTGTAAGCCCGGAAATTGTCCAGATCAATATAGCAGATCGCGGTTTTGGAGTCTTCGGACAATCTGCGGTCAATCTCCTGCTGAATGAAAAAATGATCCGGGAGGTTGGTCAGCGGATGGACCCGGCCAGCCCCCTTGGAATCCGCATACCCCTCGTCAATATCAGGACCCACGTTGAACTGACTGACATCCTTGACTTTCTTTTTCAGCATCTCATCCTGCAAAAAAACCGAGGACGTGAGCAGATCATTGATGCGAAGGTTGTTATTTTCAAGAATTTCCTTGAGCGCGATAATTTTTTTAACCATGGATTTATTGTACTTGCGGTGTCCGGACGGAACACGAACCGGCGTGATCAGGCCCAAACTCTCCCAATAGCGCAACGTGCGTTCGGAAAGACCGCTCAATTTGGCTGTCGCGCCAATTCCAATCAGTTTTTCTTTCATAATTCAGCACCTATTATTTTTTACCTAATACTGAAGAAAAAATTACTAAGATAATAACATTAATTAATTTAGCGTTTTGATTTTATCAGGATTGAATTTTTTTGTCAAGTTTCTATTAATTGTTTTTGTAGTTTATTTTTAAATATTATGTTTTTAGACTTTAAAATTAAAGAAAAGCTAGGAAGGTATTAGTTTTATTTTCGCGAATTTTCTTTTACCCACTTGAAGAATCAACCCATCGGTGATCTGAATATTCTCAGACGGATCCGTCACCCGCCTTTGATTGACCTGCACCGCACCCTGCTGAATCATTCGCTGAGCTTCGGATTTACTGGCAGTCAATCCGGCGGCATGCAGAAGCGGAATGATCCACATCTTGCCGTCCTTTAACGCCTGTTCGGCAAGGGTTTTCTCGGGAATCGCGTCGGGCAATTCATTGTTTTTAAAAATCCGATCAAACTGCTCCCCGGCTTCCTTGGCCGCCGGTTCGCCATGATAGCGGCTGACCAAAGACTGGGCCAATCGCGACTTTAACTCCCGTGGATGCAGTTGGCCGGTTTCCCACGCTTGCAGCCACTGTCGCAGCGTCGGGAGATCGACATCCGTCAAGAGCTCGAAATATTTCATCATGAGGGTATCGGGCAGGCTCATTAATTTTCCGTACATTTCCTGCGGGGAATCGGTCAGACCGACATAATTGCCCAAACTCTTGGACATTTTCTGCACGCCGTCCAGGCCTTCCAGGAGGGGCATGGCGATAATCACTTCAGGCTCCTGTCCGGCGGCCTGCTGCAACGCCCGGGCGACCAGGCAATTAAAGATCTGGTCCGTCCCGCATAGTTCGACATCGGACCGCAGCACCACTGAATCATACCCCTGGATCAAGGGGTACAGCAGCTCATGCAGACCGATGGGACGTCCCTCCCGGTAACGGAGCTGGAAATCGTCCCGCTCCAGGATGCGCGCAACGGTATACTGCGATGCCAAGCGGATGACGTCGGAAAAATTCATGGGCTGGCACCAGGTGCTGTTAAAGACGATTTCCGTCTTTTCCGGAAGGAGAATCTTGAAAACCTGTTCCTGGTAGGTCCGGGCATTGGCCTGGATCTGCTCGGACGTGAGCGGCGGACGGGTCACTGACCGGCCGGTGGGATCGCCGATCATGCCGGTGAAATCGCCGATCAGGAACTGGACCGTGTGGCCCAAATTTTGAAATTGCCGCAGTTTGCGCAGGACCACGGTATGGCCCAGATGCAGGTCCGGCGCCGAGGGATCGGCGCCGTACTTGACGCGCAAGGGAACGCCCCGCTGAAGCTTCGCGAGCAGAGCTTCTTCCCCAATGACTTCGGCGGTTCCCTGCCGCAGCAAGCTTAATTGCTGACTTTGGCTCACGGCATCCTCGTGCGCATCGTAAAGTAGTCTGACCACTTCGGAAAACGTATGCTAGCATCGCGCCTCAGGGGTTGGCAATGGGAAAATATCCGCGCCGCCGATCCGAAGACCTGTTGGGCCGAGGCGGTGTTTGTGGTACAATGCTTCGCGGCTTCACCCTGACTGCAACCGAAACCCTTGTCCCGGGAGTTCACGTGAACGGTCCCTCACCTTCCCCGCAACCCGCGCCGGTCCGCTTGTGGACCCTGCGCCGCGTGCTGTGGCTGCTTTTCTGGTCCGGATTCGCCGCCGCCAGCGGCATCGCGCTCGCTGTTTATATCACCTTTCTAGGCGAAATTCCCCTGGTTACGGACCTCAAGGCCTACCAGCCCTCGTTGTCCACGAAAATCTATGACTGCCAGAACCGGCTGATTACCGAACTTTTCTCGGAGCAGCGGACCTTAATTCGCATGGACGACGTGCCCGAACGCCTTCAGCAGGCGATCATCGCCATCGAGGACAATAATTTCTATCAGCATTTTGGCATTCAATTTTCCGGCATTCTCCGTTCCTTCATGGTCAATTTTCTGCATAAAGAATACAAGCAGGGCGGATCCACGATCACCCAGCAGCTGGCCCGCAATATGTTTCTGACGCGGGAAAAAACCATCGAGCGCAAGCTCAAAGAGATTATTCTCGCCTTGCAGATCGAACGCACCTACCAGAAGCGGGAAATCTTGGAAATGTACCTCAACCAGATCTATTTCGGGAACGGCGCCCACGGGGTGGAATCGGCCAGCCGGACCTATTTCGGCAAACATGTCAGGGAACTCAGCTTGCCCGAATGCGCGCTGCTGGCCGGCCTGCCCCGCGCGCCCAACACCTACAATCCCTACCGCAATCAGGAGCGCGCCCAGCAGCGGCGGAATTTGGTCCTTTCGCAGATGGAACGCTTGGGGTTCATCAGTGCGCAGGAGGCCGCAGCAGCCCGGGAGGCTCCCATCCAGCTGACTTCCGATCAGGTTTCCGAGGCTCCGTATTTTGTGGAATATGTCCGCCGCCAGCTGGAGGAACGGTACGGCAGCACCGCGATCTACCAATCCGGCCTCGGGGTCTACACGACGCTGGATCTGGACCTCCAGCGCATGGCCCAGACCACGATGGACGAAGGCATGCTGGAAGTGGATAAGCTGTTGGAGGGAAAGATCGACACCCTCTCCGGCCAGCGTCCCGAGGTGATCCAGGGAGCCCTGGTCCTGTTGGATTTTGCCACTGGAGAAATCCGGGCCATGATCGGGGGGCGGAGCTTCGCCGACAGCAAATTCAACCGCGCCTATCAAGCTCAGCGCCAGCCGGGATCGGCCTTCAAGCCTTTCATCTACGCGACAGCTTTGACCCACGGATTCACCCAGGCCGATGTCATCCTGGATACACCCGTGGTGTTCCGGGACGAGCGCGGCGGGGTATGGAAACCGGAAAATTTCACCAACACCTTCCGCGGCCCCACCACCCTGCGTTCCGCGCTGACGCACTCCCGCAATGTCGTAACCGTGAAACTCCTCGACAAAGTGGGCGTGAAAAATGTCATCGCCACGGCGCAGCGGATGGGGGTGCAAAGTCTCCTGCGGCCGTACCTGACCCTGGCGCTCGGGTCCTCGGAAGTCAACCTGCTCGAGCTGACCTCGGCGTTCGGCACCATCCCCAACGGCGGCGTGCATGTCAGCCCGGTCAGTATTTTGCGCGTGGAGAGCAATGCCGGCGAAACGCTGGAGGAAAACACCCCCTTCCAGACCGAAGCCCTGCCTCCCACGGCCGCCGCCATCATGAGCGATCTGCTCGAAAACGTGGTCAACCGCGGCACCGGCTTCGCCGTGCGCCGCCTGGGGTTCACCCATCCCGCCGGCGGCAAAACCGGCACCACCAACGATTATTCAGACGCCTGGTTTCTGGGCTTTACCGGCGATTACGTGGCCGGCGTGTGGATCGGCCTGGATTCCCACCGCAGCCTGGGCAAAGGTGTCACTGGCGGCTATCTCGCCTGCCCGCTCTGGACCAAGCTGATGCTCCGCATCTACGCCAGCCGCATGCCAAAAAAACTCAACTTGCCTTCCGGAGTGGAAAAAGTGAATTTCTGCAATGCATCCGGCTTGCTGCCTAATCCCGCCTGCAAACCGTTCGTCGTCCAGGGCGTTTTCGCCATCGGGACCGCGCCCACGCAACCCTGCGACGTTCACGCGGACCCGGGAGCTCTTGGCGTTCAGCCCTCTCACCATCTGAACGTCTCGCCGGATCTGGTGGACTTCGGCGGCACTGCTTCGGAGACCGGTTCCATGGACGATGAAGCGCCGCCCGAACATCCTGGTCCCCAGCCGGCGCCGCCTTCGCCCGCGCAGCCTTCCGCCCCGCCGGCCACGGACCGGCCGCCGGTATTCTAACAGGCTGCTGAAAAACCCTCATAGATTCATGCAGCAACCTGTTATCCCTTGAAATATCTCTGATATGTGAAGGGGGTATTCCACGCTGCGCGGGCTTTTTCATCAGCCTGCTAAGCCAAAAAAAAAGAGCCCTGCGCCGCATGGCGCAGGGCTCTTGGCTGATCCGACCTGATTACTTCCTGCCTCTCTTGCCCTTGCCTTTCACGGACTTGGTTTTATCTTTGGCCGCTTTCCGTGGATGCTGCAAAGCCGCCTGGGCGGCCGCCAGACGGGCGATCGGCACCCGGTAGGGCGAGCAGGAAACGTAGTTCAGGCCCAGCTCATGGCAGAAAGTCACCGAAGCCGGGTCGCCACCATGCTCGCCGCAGATGCCCAGTTTGATATTCGGACGCGTCTGCCGCCCCTTGTCCACACCGATCTTCATCAGCTGGCCCACACCCACGATATCCAAGGTTTGGAAGGGATCTTTTTCCAAAATTTTCTTTTCCTCGTATACCTTGATGAACTTGCCCGCGTCGTCTCGGGAGAAGCCCAGCGCGGTTTGGGTCAGGTCATTGGTGCCGAAGGAGAAAAACTCCGCTTCTTGCGCCACCGCGTCCGCGGTCACCGCGGCTCTCGGCAGTTCGATCATGGTGCCGATGAGATACTGGAATTTCACTTTCTTTTCGGCCATCACCTCATCGAGTATTTTCACGGCCAGGTCCTTCTGGTGTTTCAGCTCCTTGACGTTGCCCACCAGGGGGATCATGATCTCGGGAATCACTTTGTTGCCCGCGGCATGGCATTCCGCCGCGGCTTCCGCGATCGCCCGCACCTGCATTTCCGTGATCTCGGGATAGGTGATGCCCAGCCGGCAGCCGCGAAGACCCAGCATGGGGTTGAGTTCATGCAGTTCCTGCACCCGCTTCAAAATGCGTTTCTTCTCTGCCAGCTCCGGCGCATTGGGATTGGCGGCTTCCAGTTTGGCGATCTCGACCATGAGTTCCTCCCGCTTGGGCAGGAACTCGTGCAAGGGCGGGTCCAGCAGACGAATCGTGACCGGATATCCCTTCATGCTGTCGAACAAACCCTTGAAATCCGACCGCTGCATGGGCAGCAGCTTGGACAGGGCCGCGCGCCGCTCATCTTCCTCATCGGCCATGATCATGTCCACCATGTGCGGCAGCCGGTCCTCGGCGAAGAACATGTGTTCGGTGCGGCACAGTCCGATACCCTCGGCGCCGTATTCCCGCGCCTTCTGGGCGTCGCGCGGAATATCCGCGTTGGCCCGCACGCCCATCTGCCGGTACTGTTCCGCCCAGGTCATGAACGTGCCAAAATCCCCGGACAGTTCGGGGTCCTTGGTGGGCACTTTGCCGGCCAGCACCCGGCCCGTGCCGCCGTCCAGTGTGATCCAGTCGCCTTCCTTGAAGGTCTGCCCCGCGACCACGAAGGATTTCCCGTTTTCCTGAATATGGATATCCTCGCAGCCGGCCACGCAGCATTTGCCCATGCTCCGGGCCACCACCGCCGCGTGGCTGGTCATGCCGCCGCGGGCCGTGACAATGCCGCGCGACACTTCCATGCCGTGGATGTCATCCGGGCAGGTTTCCTCCCGCACCAAAATGACGTCCTCGTCCAGTTCCTCGGCCCAGCGCACCGCGTCTTCGGCCGTGAACACGACCTTGCCCGCGGCCGCGCCCGGCGAAGCCGGCAGACCTTTGGTCAGCAACTTCACCTCGGCCTTGGGGTCAATGATCGGGTGCAGCAACTGGTCGAGTTGGGCTGGCTGCACGCGCATGATCCCCTCTTCCTTCGAAAGCAGTCCTTCCTTGACCATATCCACCGCGACCCGAATAGCCGCCTGGGCCGTGCGCTTGCCATTCCGGGTCTGCAGCATGAAGAGCTTGCCTTTTTCGATGGTAAATTCAAAATCCTGTACATCCCGGTAATGCTTCTCCAGCTTTTTGGTTATGCCATGGAGTTGTTTGAACACCGCGGGCATTTCCTGCTCCAGCTTGGAGATGGGGTTGGGGGTGCGCACCCCAGCCACCACATCCTCGCCCTGGGCATTGGTCAGGTATTCGCCGTAGAACATATTCTCGCCGGTCGAGGGATTGCGGGTGAAGCCCACGCCCGTGCCGGAATCCGTGCCCATATTGCCGAACACCATGGCCTGAACATTGACCGCGGTTCCCAGATTGTCAGGAATGTCATTCATCTTCCGGTAATAAATGGCGCGGTCGTTGTTCCAGGAGCGGAACACCGCGTCCCGGGCCATGGTCAGCTGAGTCCAGGGATCCTGGGGAAAATCCTGCTTCTGGCTGGAGTGCTGGCGGGTGATCTCCTTGAACTTATTGACCAGGTCCTTGAGGTGTTCGGCGTTGAGTTCCGTGTCCAGTTTGACGCCAACCTGCGCTTTTTTCGATGAGAGCGCCTTTTCAAATACGTCTTTTTCAATCTCCAGGACCACGTTGCCGAACATCGCGATGAACCGGCGGTAGCTGTCAAAGGCGAAACGCTCGTTGCCCGTGCTCTTGGCCAGCCCTTGCACGGTCACGTCGTTCAGTCCTAAATTGAGAATGGTGTCCATCATGCCGGGCATGGAGAACTTCGCGCCCGAGCGCACGGAAACGAGGAGCGGGTTCTTGGGATCGCCGAAAGCTTTGCCCATGGCTTTTTCCAGCTTGGCCAGGTTGACCTTGATCTCAGGGTCCAAGCTGGCCGGGACCTTGCGGCCGTTCGCGTAGTACAGGTTGCAGGTCTCGGTGGTAATAGTGAACCCTGCCGGCACCGGCACGCCGGAGTTGGTCATTTCCGCCAGGCCCGCGCCTTTGCCGCCCAGCAATTCCTTCTGCGATCCGTTGCCTTCCGCTTTCCCGTTTCCGAAAAAGTAAACAAACTTCTTCTTGCTGCTGCCTGCCCTCTTTTTCGCTGCTTTTGCCATCCTCGGCTTACCCCTTCCTTGAAGTGAGAGTGATCGTGATGCGTGCCTTGACCGTCCAGGGCATCACGGTAATGACCGCTGCTTGAATCGGGATTTTGAACTTTGCGGGGTTAGAAGCGCAAATTCGGCGGGATTGTATCACATCCGCCCATTGTTTCGCAAGTTATTTCAAGCCGGAAATATCCTTCATTTATTGGGAGAATTCGGGGAAACGAGCTTGGAAAAATCCGCCAGGAGCCAGATCTTGCGGGCCAGGTTATGGAGTACATTCAGCCGGTTCTCCCGCACCTCCGGCCGCTCGTCCATGGAGCCCCCCCCGGGCACGCCTGGGGCACCAACTCCTGCCAGGCGTTATTTGCAGGGCAGACGGCGACAACCCCGCAGCAGGAGATTCGCATTCCTCCCGGGCGATAGGCTGGGGACTTCTGCGAACGGGATGACATGATTTAGTGGACGACCAACACTTTTACGGTGCGCGTTAAAATCACAATTCCCCGTTCGGAGGTAACGGTGATTTTTGCAAAATACATACCTGGCGCATTGTTCTTACAGATCCATTCAACTGCTGTTCCCATGGGCGAAGCGTTGAGGTGTTCTTGGACAGCAGACACTCTCTCGCCAAGCATGTTATAGATCTCAATGCTTACGCTGGCGCTTTCTTCAAGCCTCAAGGCGAATTTGATGCGCTCGCGTCCAGGATTGGGGTAGGGCAAGACCTGGCCCTTATCCACATTGTAGATCAATACGGAGGGAAGAGGCGTTTGGGTCGGGGTCACAGTGGGAATGATCGTGGGTGTTCTTGTCACTGTGACCGTAGGCGAGTTGCAAACACACCCAAGTTCACCCAGAAGCCGATCAGCCGCTGCCTGAGCCTCTTCTAGGGTATCAAAATCTGTCGCATTCTCCGCATTGGTGCTGGCCCCAGCTTTATGGTCTTTGTGCTTTCCGTGGGAAATGACCAGCAAGAGCAGATATCGCCTGCCGCCCAACCCCAAATTGTCCACCTGAACCAGATTGACGTCAACTTTAGGCGTTTCCGCGCTATTAAACATCACGCTAGCCGGCTCCCCTGCCGGCCCAGTAACTACCATCTTCTCGTTGCTACCCTCCAGATCACCCTCGCCCATGATCATCCTAAATCTAAGCGGAATATTTGGCTGCGGTTCCTTTCTATAGACTGAGATGCCAAACAAACGGCGCGATTCACCAGGTGACAGAATGAACGATCCTTCAACCCGAGCCCGCACATGCTGAGGGGTTAATACTGGCACAACCAGCGTGGCGCTGGCTGTAGGGGATGGCGTAGCTGTTAGGGTTGGAGTAACTGTTTCGGTATCAATCGGAGTATCCGTGCTGCTCAGCGTAGGCGTAAGTGTGGGCGTGGAAGTCAGGGTAAAGGTTGGAGAAGGAGTATCGGTTTGCGAAGCCGTGGCAGTACCTGACGGGGTATCAGTGTGTGTATGAGTTAGCGTAACTGTATCTGTATCAGTGGGGGTGTGGGTGGCTGTGACTGTGTCTGTATCAGTGGGCGTGGCTGTGAAAGTGGGCGTTGCGGTGTCTGTGGGTGTATCTGTAACTGTCGCTGTGTCCGTGGTGGTTTCCGTGGCTGTCTGAGTGAGGGTAGACGTGTCAGTCGGGGTTGGGGTATCGGTGGGCGTGGCGCTCGGGGTCGGGGTGACAGTAGCGGTCGGGGTTTCGGTTTGCGTGTCAGTCGGGCTTGCGGTTGACGTGGGTGTAGGCGTCGGCTCCCCTATGTTGAAGGTCATATCCTGCTGGCTGGTATTTCCCGACCAGTCAGAGGCTTGGAGGTGCAAAAGATGGCTGCCAATAGAGATAATTGGGTCGCCGTTATAAGGCTGGCCATCCAATAATATTTCGGAGTTTTTCAAGTGGGCATCAAGTATGCTGATTTCCGGTACCAGCGACGCGGCGTAGAATCCGCCTTCCTCAATATTGGCAATGGATATCTCCGGTGGGGTGTTGTCAATAATGACTTGATAGGCTTGCCCGCTTACGGAATTCCCAACTTGGTCAAATGCGCGGTACTGAATTTCATGCCCGCCGTTTGCCGTTAAAATAACTTTCTGTCCTTCAGCATAATCGCTCCAGCCGTCGCTTCCCCATTCATGCACGAGTTGATATTCAGCCCGGTTTAAACCCGATCCCAAATCTTCGGAAGTCAGTAGATACATGGTGGCGCTGGTGGCATAACGTATACCCACCGGGTCCAGCATAGGATCAGGTCCTTCCCAGCTTAGCGTCAAGTTAGGCGAGGTAATATCCACATACAACGGCCCGGTTTGCACCCAGGCACCTACGTTGCCAGTGGCGTCCACGGCCCGGGTATAAAGGCTGATGCCTTGGGCAGCATACTCTGCTAAGGTTAGAGGGATGGTATAAATTTGATAGCTGGGCACTTGGTACTCATCGCCGGGGAATTTAAGCCGCTGAGGAGGTGCAATACCCCAGTGTATTTCTTGTATAGGCACTGCATCTGCACCGGTTTCCTGAGCATTGACGACGAACTCGGTCTGGCCATTGACGAATATCGTACTGTAGGGTTGATATTTGGGGTGATTGATGATAACCGATGTATCCGGCTTCAGTCCATTAACTACAACTTGCTTAGTCTGAACCGGCTCTTCATTATCCATTAGATCCACGGCGTAGTAGGAGACCATATGTTCTCCGACCGTGGCCAGGCTAAAAGGAACGGTATAGGTTTGCCAGGTTCCATCGACCGCCACTTTTATTTCCTTAAGCCCCGAGCTATAGGCCGTTGGCTCGGCGCTCGAAAGGACCAATTGATTTGCAAGGCCCACGAATATTTTACCCGTGGCTTCAACGGAATCTGATTGTACTTCCAGGGTGGTAGTTGGCGGTGTGCGATCTACCGTAAAGAAGACCGACGCGGTATTTTCCACGCCAAGTTTATTCCTCACGGTCAACTGAGCAAAGTACTGGCCGCTCTTGGGGGCCTCCCACTTGACTAATTCCCCTTGTTCGACAGGGAAATCGCTTTGCGCGATCCTGGTTTGCGGCATCATGCTCCCGCCCAGTCCAGTGACTTCCAACCAATACTGCTCAAATTCGTAGCCAGTGGCCTGACCTTCGTACGTGATGGTTCCGCCAGACCAGCCGCTCATGGCAGGAGACAGAATGATGGCAGTAGGCAGCCCATTGGCCACAATAACAGCCGACTGTTTGAGGATCGGCTGTCCCAAACCTGTCGCCTGAAGCTTGATGGTATAGGTTTCCGCGTCAACGATCTGATTCGAGTTGTTCTTGCCGTTCCAGGCTACGCTTAAAGTTCGCGGATAGGGTGCGCCAGGATCCTGCGGGGGATTTAGGTTTTTAATCAGTGTGCCCGCCTCATTGTAGACGCCAAGCGTGAGGTCGGAGACCGCTCCGTATAGAGTATAGTTGATGGTGGTTTGATCCTGGCCTGAAACATCAGGGAAGAACGCTGCAGGGTTAGCGTGCAGGTTGAAGATAAGATTTGGCCCCAAAGTGCCAATGTTGACCTTGGTTAAAATAACTTTCCGGTTCAAGGCTTTATCCCACACATGGAGCTTCAGCCAATAATCGCCCACAGGCAAGCCCGAGGTATTCCAATCGCCTAGGGTGCTTTCTTTGACCTGTGTAGTGGATGACCTCAGCACTGTCCAGACCGCGGCATTTTCAGTTGTCGCGTAGGAAAGTTCATAACCCAGGAAATTCATATCCGCCGCGGTACCCAAAATGTCCTCAGAACCTGCCAAAGGCATATGCAAGACAGCCGAGAGATTGGCATAGCGGTCCGGCCGATCCAGAGTAGCTACAAAAGTCTGGCCGTCCAGATTGGTGAAAGCCAATTGCTTTCCATCCGGCGACCAGGTCGCGTAGCGGCGAGTATTTCCCGTGATCAGGTTTTGCACCGCGCCACTGGCGGTCTTTACAGCTAAGTTGAATTGCGGGGTTAAATAAACGAGAGCATTTCCATCTGGACTCATCTCCGGATTAACACCATTGGCGATTGGGCCGGTTACTTGACCGCTTTGGATATCCACCAAAAATATCTGGCTAGACGAAGAAGGCGCTGCCTCTGTGCTGTAATATAGATACTTAGAATCAGGCGCCCATGACGGGCAGAAACCAAAAGACAAATCGGCTATAAAATTGCCCTGGTTATCGAACACTCTATTTAGTCCGTTTAAATAGTTGATAGAAGCAATTTTAGAACCATCTGGTGACCAACTGCCATACCAGTAACCGTTTATCTGTCTATCCATAACACCACTATTTAAATAGTAAATATAAATACTATCGTGAGTATCATAGAGATATTTCTTGCCGTCATTGGAGATTTCTGGTCTTGTAGCAGTAAAGATAGGTGACGCATTGTAATTGGTAAGCCTAATCGGGCTGCCTGTGCCATCGGAATTACGCAAATAAATATTTGTAAAATCACCTTCTTTAAATGAATAGACAATTTGCTTATTGTCCGGTGTCCAGCTGATTTTATAATTGTTCTCAGTCTGTCCAACTATTTGCCGACTACTAAGAATTGCGATATTTTCCGGATAACGGTTGGTGTCTATCACCACTTGAATATCCTTGATTGTGGTATTCCCTCCCCTATCCGTGGCTTTCAAGCGGCAGATCACCAGCCCGTCATTTACATTAACGCCCGTTTCGTCATTGCCATCCCAAGTCTTGGTCTGTGTATCATTATCCAGATCTAGGTTGATCATCTTGCGGACCGCAGCAAGGTTGTCAATAAATTCCAACTTGTTCTCAAAGTGGTTCTGTTCTTCTATTTGACAGGAAATACTCGTCGCATTTTGCGTACTTCCGGTCGCGCCCAGGGGTGAAATATATTGCGGGAAGAGTGAATGAGTAATGATCCGCGGAGCAATGTTATCCACCAGCACATTCATGGTTATCGGCGTTGATTCAACACCAGCCTGATTCTTTGCGGTTAACCTAATTAAATAATAAGTGTTCTCGTCCGTATTAAGATCCTTCGTATTCCACGCCGCCAGTTCACCTGTGATCTGATCGGTCGTGACGTTTTTCTCAGCCAGCGGCCACCAGTTACCATTGTGTTGGTACTCTAAACGGTATGAAGCAAGCAAGAACCCGGATATGGAACCGTTTATTCTCGCATCCAACCCATATGTATTATTTTGTGGCATGGTCAGGCTGGTCTGCGGCGGGGTGTTGGCCAGGGCAACCTGAATAGTTTTGGATAAGCCCCAATACCCCTGTTCATCCTGGGCTTGGAGGCGGATGGTGTAGTAGCCATCCAATGGGATTTGGTTGTAGTTGTCCCTTCCCGACCAATAAGCGAGATTGTTTCCAACCGCCGCCGGGCCTTGAATTGAATAAACTGATACATTATTGCTATTAAGTACTTCCATTTTAACTATGCCTGGTTTGGAGAGGGTATAGGATATTTGGCTAGTTGTGTCTGTGGCGATTACTTTGGGGGCGATGGAGGAGATGGTTATTACCGGTGGGTCGTGGATAGTTATAGGGAAGTACTTGTAATCCCACCGCACCGCGTGCCCGTTGGCATTGTTATCATAAGCGTTCAGTTGAAAGGTATAGGTGCCGGGTGGAACATAATTGCCGGCATTATCTTTACCATCCCAGATTTCCTGATTGTATCCCATGGAGCGGAGCTGGTCTGTGGCGAGCGTACGCACGACCATGTTCCGGTTATCTAACACATACAATTGTATCAGGCCGTGTTCTGTTAAGGTGTATTTAAAAGTGGTAGAATTATTTTCGGGTGCCAAAGGGTAGAAATAAGATGGTTCAGCCCTTACATCCAGCGCTTCCATGCCGAGAATAAAAGCTTGAAGCCGGTCTTTTTCAACCGTCACCATGGTATTTGGGAAGTAATTGGATCCTTCGGGCGCCGGAACACTTGCGCCGCGTAGTGATCTAAACGGATCTCCAGGATTGCCAATATATGTTTTAAGATAATTGTAATTAGAATCAAAAAGATATATCTGGTTATATTTTTCATCCGCAATATAAATCGCACCGGACTCAGTCAGAACAACATCACAGAATTCCGCATCAGGAGGAATATCACCTGTAGGCTTTAACTCTTTATCGAATTGGTAAATGCCACCTATCGTTTTGAAGGTCTGTATTCGCACATTGCCAGTATCTGCTACTAATAAATATCCGCCAGGATCAACCATAATACCTTTTTGGTTAATGAATTGACCTTGGGCATTTCCATATTGACCAATTATTTGGATAAATTCTCCATTTTCATCAAATTCTTGTATTCGGCTATTACCATAATCAGAAACAAATAAATGGTTATTAGATTTGCAGATGTCCACGTCAAAAGGACTAACGAACTCGCCGTCACCACGCCCTAATCTGCCAAAGTTCCTTACTTTATCTGCCCGTAAGCCCTGGCTGCCGAAATATCCTTTAAGCCTAATTATACGGTGATTGCCTGTGTCGGCAATATATATATTCCCCGTAGTATTTGCAGCAACCCCACGGGGATACTTCAATCCCTCGTTGTCTGCAAACCCGGTAATGCTGTATTTTTCAGTAGAGGGATCATAATAATTCCAAATCAGGCTTGGGTAACCGCCATCGAGGGTAAATAAGGTACCCGAGGCGAAGAAGCCAGAAGTTGGAGAAGGGTCACCGGTAAGTTTAAGCCCACAAACCGAAGTCAAGCCGCCAATAAGTTTATGCCCTTTATCATTAAAAATCTCTTGATAGCGGGGATTATCAAATGTTTCCCTATATAAAGGTCCAGCATAGGCAGAAATATTTAGAACAAATAGAGCCGACACAATAATAAGTAAGCTTGTTATCCCAATCAGTGTCAACCTTGTCATGATACAATCACCTGATTAAGCCTTTAACAGCTCATTTTATTCCATGCTTCTTTTTTAATTCCGCCAGGACTTTCGCGGCTTTTTCACGGACAGGATATTTAACCACCCATTCCTCATCCTTCAAGGCGTTTGCGCCTTTGGCCTTGATTTTCTCATCATCCTCAGCGGTCATTTTTTCAACCTCTTTCCAGTGTTTCATTAACTCTTCTCCGGACATTTGGCGATATTTTTCATATTTTTTTCGATAACTATCCTTAAATTCATTTTCTTTTGCGATCTTTTCTACAAGCGGAATAACATCCGTGTCACCTAATACTTGGAAAAATGTTAGAAAAGGGCTTATTACTTCACGCGAAAGGTTGGCTATTTTGCGATTATAGTCCTTGTCTTTTGGATCAGGGTATTGAATATCCGAATATATCTGAAACATTACTTTTTTAATATTGTTGCGTTTTTCACCTTTAGCCACAAAACCCTTGCGATTCATGTCTATCAAATCGGCCATGAAAACAATATATCCGCTCTTCCGGGTGGAGTTCATACTACTAAACTCTTGACTCAATTTTATAGCGAGGTCATAAGCCTTCTCGCCATGTTGTAAAATTGCGGCTTTTACAATCGGGCCAAAACCACTTTTAGCAAAATAAGGCAAGTATTTCTCATCGTTGATTTTGATCATAAGCATATTTACTTCCGTGGGATATTGCCCCTCTTCATCTATGACAGCATTTAAATCGTTTTTTTCTCTTATTTGTTCTTCAATAATTGGATCTAGTATTTTTATTAACTTCGGACTTAATTGAAGTTCCCCTCGTTTTAATCCAGTATTCAAGTTTCTAAGTGCCATGATTCTTTTTTGAATATCAGGTGATCGAAGCATTTTAATTGTTTCATCTTCAGAATAATAACTATATAGGGAATTAGGAAATGAAATTAGTAGTGCTATGAATAGCAACAATTCTTTTTTCATTCGTTACTCCTCCTTATCTTGGGGGAACATAATCCCATCCCCACCACCAGTCCGCATGGCCATTTTTAAATATAACTCCAGGGGGTCTTGATGCATAATCATCGGGGATGCTATATGCATGAGTTTCCTCATGATCATGCCAATAAAGTCTTCCATTTTGGTCATAAAGAATGACCCTCCCTACATTATTGATAAATCTATTATTAATTATATTATTGGCAATTTGCCAATTTATCTGACTATTTGCTTCTGTATTCTCACCAGCATCCCAATCAAAAGCTTTTCCAAAAAGATGCTCAGATAATGCTGCTCCGCCTACTCTGCGGTTTCCTGCCGGGCACCTATACCCACTAGAAAAAGGAACATCTCTTGAATATTCGACCCTATAATTAATATTTACATTACCGGCTTTTATAGCAAGATCCCATAAAATCCAATACTGATGGCGTGTACATACCCCATGGTTGATATCATCTCCTCGTTGTAGTAATGCCGATATTACTCCTGTAGGTTGCCATTGATCAAATTCATCTATCTGCGGTAGATCATAAATACTTATAAAAAAATCCAAGTACTCCTGTCGCAACTCAGCTAAATTATTTTGCGTAATAACGTGTTCTTTAATATCTATGCCACTACTTAATTCAAGTGATCCTCTAATCCCATAGCTTAAAGAATACCCCCTGCCAATACCCGTATAGGGATTAGAAATAGTGATTCCTGTAGGTATTGGTTGAAAATAATAATATCCACCAACTTGGCTATAGGGTGATCCTTGATCTCCACGGCCAGTTCTATCTACATATGACCAGGCAACCAGTGATGTTGCACCAGGATCAACGGAAGGATTGGTAATATTAGGCCAGAAAGAGACGACGCCACTTGACAGGAATGTCGTTGATAAAGTTGGATCAAGTGGCGCTATAACAAGTCCATAATCTGCTGTACTGCTCGGTGTCGGCTCCGGGGTAGGGTTTGAAATACGTGGATCGAAGGAAAGCAGTGGCCCCTGAACATTTGCACAGCTCGAAATAAAGGAAAGAATAATTAAAACAGAAGCAAATATTATTCCTAGTTTCCTTTTATTTGTCAGGTTAGTTATTTCTTTATCGCTTTTCATTTGTTCTTTAACCATTTTTGATAAACCCTATACGAATCATTAGGTTTTTTTCCACCATGGTAACAAAACGCCGCCAATCCAAAAGCCTCGGTTTTCTTTTGCGAGTCAATAATATCCTTAGACTTTCCTGACTTATTTACACTAGCGGCTTTGACTTGATCCGAATCTTCTTTCGCTTCCAATTCATCCCCCAACTTTTCAAACTCCGGCCCGGCCTTTTCGTAATTCCCCGCCTCGTAATACGACCGGGCAATGTTCTCCTGGGCGTCCTCGGCCGCGGGGCTTTCGGGGTATTGTTCCTTCAAAGTCCGATAGGTTTGAACGGCTTCTTCGGTCTTTTTTTGATACCTTAAGCAGAAAGCGATCTGGTTATTAAGGTAGGCGGTGAAATTGCCCATGTCAGAGTATTCCTTCAGGGTTTCGCGGTAGAGCTGCTCTGCTTGGGCGAAATTATATTTCTCGAAGGCTTGTTCAGCTTGGCGGAATTGAACGGCTGGATCTTTTTCTGCGGAGACTAAATGAGGTAGGAGAGGCAGGAGAATAACGGAGAAGATGATTATCTTTTTCCAATTATTCATTTGAATACCTCGAAATAAAGTATGTTTAAGTATAGCACTATATTTTGTGCATTTCCTGCCAAACGCCTTTATTTATTAGACATTTATAGGGGGAATTTCATGCGAAATTGGAGGTATTTAATTTTAACTAAAACGATTGATTTGTAAGGTTATTTATTGAGAATGGCGATCTTGAAGGTCTCGGCTTTTTGGCCTTTAATGCTCACGCGGGCGAAATAAATCCCAGGTGCCAGGCTTTCACACATCCAGGTAATGACCTGTCCCCTGCCCGCGGCAAGATCCTCCTGCACAGAGGCCACACGCTCACCAGATAAATTATAGATATTGATCTTCACTTCACCCGGCTGGTCCAAATGGAGCAAGAAATTGACCTGATCCTTGGCTGGGTTTGGATAAGGCAAAGCTATCCTGCCTTTTAAATCAACCGCCGCCAATCCGGCGAAGGGCGTCGGCGTGGGAGTTGGTCCATGGTCCCGGAAGTTCAAGGCAAAACTTGATGAATTATTGTTGCTATCCGTGGAAATGGCCGTCATATATTCCCCGCCCAACAAATTGGTACCATTGACAAACCACATTCCTTGAGCATTGGCCGTGGCCGCTCCCAAATATCGCAGACTGCCTCCATAACGCGTGTCATCCCGGTCTGCTTTAAAAACCTCGATATAATCCCCAGGCGAGGCCCTGCCTTGAAAATCTCCGGAATACGCGTAGGTAATAACTGGCGGTTGTTGGTTTAAATTTGCGTCGCTCTCAAGCAGGATCGGCGTGATCGTGGAAGCGCAGATGGTATTGCCGTAGAAAGCATTGGCAGTAGTGCCTGCGCCTACGGCGTGAATGCCAACACCAGCGGCCGCGATCAAATTACCCTGGCCAGAACCTTGGAGGCCTATGTAATTATCATGGGCATCTGCATCCAGATAAACGGCGGTTTGAAAATGTTCGGAAGACATATTTCCATTGGCCAGCACGCCCATCCAATTGCCAACGATGGTATTCCCGGATGCGGCTGTGATTGATATCCCCACGGCATCGCCGCAGATTAGGTTTTTCTCTTCAGCGGTTGTGCCGCCAATCAAGCAGCCGTAAGCATTATAGATAGCCATATCAACGAAGTTGTTCTTTATTGGATTAAGTCCAGTAATGTCTGTCCCGATATAATTTCCACGCAGTATTATTCTCGTAGCGTAACTAATATAGACGCCACCCCAAAGCCCGTTGCCCGAAATAACATTTCGCCTTGCTGGAAATACATCCCCAACGATACAATCTGTTCCTCCGTCAATGTATAGGCCTCTTCCGTTTGGTAGTGCAACATCGCCATTTGCCGTTAAACCGATTAGATTCCCGATAATAACATTTCCTGTTCCATTTCCTTGATAAAACCCATAATCAGTGTTACCTGAAATAACGTTGCCAAATTCCTGCTGATCACCGCCAATTACATTGTGACTCCCGAGTATCACTATGCCTTCGTCATTTCCCCTGGATAATGTGCCGGTTCGATCTGTCCCTACATAATTGCCGCAAACGGTGTTTCCGTCATATTGGACATAAATGCCAAACCCATTTCCCGAACAAACGTTACTTTCGTATTTCCCATTATTGCGTGAGCCGCCAACCGTATTTCTATATCCATATACTCTAATACCTTCGCTATTATATTTAACGTCCCCGTTTGAATTGAGCCCAACGATATTGTTTTGAACTGTATTATTTGAAGAAAACACAGAAATACCCTGATCATTACCGGAAATAATATTCTCGAAACCCAGCGCTGGTATTCCCACTCTATTTCCATCCGAATCAACACTTATGCCCACCACATTACCTACAATAGTCGATTGGTCAATGCTCAGACCAATGATATTCCCACATACAGTGTTGCCGGTGCTGGATAAGCGAATAAAAATACCTCTGTTCCCATTGCCGGAAATAAGATTGCCTTCACCTAGACTCCGGTTACCGCCGATCAAGCATTGGGAGGTGCTGTTTTCCAATAAAACTCCGTGGTCCCTGTTTCTAACAGAACTCATGCCCGTGCTGTTGGTACCCACATAATTCCCCTGGATCTTCAACCGCTGTGCGCCTACCGCATGAATCCCGTAATAGCGCTGGCTAGAGATAAGGTTGCGGTCCGGAACGGTATTACCACCGATCCAATTATCATTTCCTGTCACCATTACGCCGTACTGGTTGCCATTGGTGGTATTGTCCGCCCAGTCCACGCCGATCCGGCATCCGGCCAGCCGGCAGTTATCGGACTGGATCAGCACCCCTTGTGTGCTCGCGATAATGGCCAGGCCCCGCAATTCGCTGCCATTGCTGCCTGCTGCCAGGGCAAATGTGGTGGTACCTTGCCCGTTGATAACCTGGGTGCCTGCGCCGTTGATGGTCATTTGGTTTGAGACGATCAAAGGAGTGTTGACAGTAATGGAATTGGAACCTGGGCCGGAAATATTGAAGGTAATCAGATGCTGGCCTGTGGTGATATTGGCAGCGTCTATGGCTTCACGGAGGGTGCCTGGCCCGCTGTCGTCCCGGCTGGTCACGATGAAGGTGTCTGCATTTGAAAAGAGTGGATTAATAACGATAAAGATAGTGGCTAACAAAAGTAATCCACTGCTTTTCGGCCTCATGATAGCCTTTCCCTCGCGGTTACTGGTTGAAAGCGATCCGTCTCGATATATTTTAGACCGGATTTCCTAAATTACCATGCCCTCTTTATACCCTTTCGCTTATTAAAATCCCGCCCTTCGGGGCGGGGATAAGATGAAAGGGTGCTCAGGGCATGATATTGGGTACCCCGCGATTCATCGCGGGGTAGTTCATTTATCAGCGGAATTCGGGGAAACGAGCTTGGAAAAATCCGCCAGGAGCCAGATCTTGCGGGCCAGGTTATGGAGTACATTCAGCCGGTTCTCCCGCACCTCCGGCCGCTCGTCCATGACCATGACCTCGTCGAAAAAACGGTCCACCGGTTCTTTCAGGGTGCTCAGGGCAGAGAACGCACCGAGATAGTCCGCGGCCTCGACCCGCTGGGCCACGACCTGTCCGGTGCTGACGCTGGCGGCATGCAATTCACGCTCGGCTTGGTGTTCCATGCGTTCGGGCCAAATTGGCTGATCCGGGCTCGCGGGCAGGACGCTGCGGGGGGTCCCTTTGGGCAGGATATTGACCACGCGGGCAAAGGTCAGGATCCGCTCGTCGAACCCAGCCTCCTGCTTCAGGTCGCGGAGGGCTTCCGCTTTCTTGACCACGGCGGCGAGGTCGTCCCACCATACACCCAGCACCGCCTGGATCAGGTCCGGAGCCAGTCCCCGGCCGGCCAACTCGCTCTCCAGCCGTCCCTGCACGAAACCTTTGACCTCGGCGAGTAGGGCGTCCTTTTTTTCCGGAAACCCGGGGAACAACTTCAGCGCTTCTTCGAGCAGCGCGGTCAGGGAAAAATGGTATCCGTTGGCCAGCGTGATGGCGACCAGCCCCTGCGCCGCGCGGCGCAGCGCATAGGGGTCCTTGCTGCCCGTGGGCACGAACCCCGCGCCCCAGCAGCCCAGCAGATGATCGGTCTTCTCCGCCAGGGCCAGCACGCGGCCGGCCGGCGTTTGGGGCAGTTCGTCCTCGGCCCAGCGGGGCAGGTAATGCTCCCGAATGGCCTGGGCGCTCTTCTCGGAATGTCCCTGGGCCAGGGCGTAGTAGGTGCCCATGACGCCCTGCAGGGCGGTGAACTCCTTTTCCTGCACCATGTTGGTGATCAGGTCGGCCTTGGCCAGATGCGCGGCCTCCACGGCCGCGGACGCGGCCTGGGGTTCGAGGCGCTGCGCCAGCCAGCCGGCCAGCTGTTCCAGGCGCTTGGTCTTGTCCAGCAAATTGCCGAGACCCTGGATCCACAGCACCCGCGCGAGCTCCGGCACCAGGTCCGCCAGCGGTTTCTTGAGGTCTTCGCGGTAGAAAAATTCCGCGTCCTTGAGGCGCGCGGTCAGCACGCGCTCGCATCCCGGCCGGAGCTTGGCGGCCTTGGCCAGGGGATTGTCATGCACCGCGAGAAAATGCGGGAGCAGGCGTCCCTGGCTATCTTCCACCGCGAAGAACCGCTGGTGTTCACGCAGGGTGGTGACCACGATCTCCCGCGGCAAGGTCAGAAAATGCTCGGAGTAATCGCCGGTCACAATGCCCGGGTGTTCGACCATGAGCGCCACGCGATCCAGCAGTTCCTCGTCGGCCACCAGCCGGCCACCGCACTTTTGCGCGGCTACGGACAGTTGCTGGGCGAGGCGCTGGCGGCGCGTGGCCGTGGAAACCGTCACCCAGCCCTGGCTCATCAGCCGCAGGTACCGATCCGCGTGCCGGACCTCCATGGCGCGGGGCCGGCGCAGGGGATGCAGCCAGGACACCCTGCCCGCCGTGATGCCCGCGAATTGTACCGGGATGACTTCCGAACCGAGCAGCGCCACCAGCCACCGGACCGGGCGGGCAAAACGGGCACCCGTGGACTCCCAGCGCATGGTCTTGGGGAACTCAAAGGACTGCAGGCAGGTCAGAAACAGCTCCGGTAAAATTTCCCGGGCGTCCTTCCCCACCAGCTTGACCTCGGCGCAGAGCCGGCCGTTCTCGACCTTCGCCTGGCCGGGCTGCAGGCCGTGCTTGCGCAGGAATCCTTCGCCCGCCGGCGTGAGCTGGCCGTCGGCGTTGTAAGCCGCGGACGCCTGGGGCCCGGAAACGGTCTTTTGCTCGTCAGGCTGGCGCAGGGCCAGCGCCTGAAAAAAGAACACCAGGCGGCGGGGCGTGGCTTCCAGTTTGACATCGCCGCAGGACAGCCGGGCTTGGGCAAACGCGGTCCGCACTTTGCCTTCGACGGCAGCCAGCCGTTCGGCGGACACGTAGTCCACCGGCAGCTCTTCACAGCCGATCTCAAACAGGGCGTTCGCCACTTCAGGCCAGTGGCGGCGACGGGAAATGGTCCGCGGCATGCGTTCCTGCTCCTTTGCGTAATCTCGGCCTGGTCGGCCTACCCTTTGACTCTGATCCGCATGGGCGGCAGGGGACGGGCTGGTTTGGCCGCCGCCGGTTTGCGGATGGACCGCTGCCCTGCCGGACGGGCCCGCCGGGGCAAGGCGGATGGCGCGAACCGGTGCCGCAAAAGGGGATAGTCCAGCGTCTCCCGCTGCTTGAGATAGGTCTGGGCGACCTGCTTGGCCAGGGTGCGCAGGCGGGTAATATACCCCACCCGCTCGGTCACGGAAATGGACCCGCGGGCGTCGAGCAGGTTGAACAGATGGGAGCTTTTCACCAGTTGGTCGTAGGCCGGGAACAGGAGCTGTTCGGCCAGCAGGCGCTGGGTCTCCTCCTCGCAGGCACGGAAAGCCGCGAACAGCGCCGCGGGGTCCGAGGACTCGAAATTGTATTTCGACCACTGCTGCTCGGGCGCGTGGAACAGTTCGCCGTAGGCCACGCCCTGGCCCCATTCGATTTTAAACAGGGAGTCAACACCCTGCAGGAACATGGCGATGCGTTCCAGGCCGTAGGTGATCTCCACGGTCACTGGATTCAAATCCAGGGCGGCCATTTGCTGGAAATAGGTGAACTGGGTGATCTCAAGACCGTCCAGCCACACTTGCCAGCCCAAGCCGCCGGCGCCCAGGGTGGGAGACTCCCAGTCGTCCTCGGTGAAACGGATGTCGTGCTCGGACAGCTTCAGCCCCAATTGCTCCAGGCTGGCGCGGTACAGGTCCTGGATCCCGGACGGAGCCGGTTTGATCACCACCTGGAACTGGTAGTAGTGCTGCCCGCGGTTGGGATTCTCCCCATAGCGGCCGTCCTTGGGCCTGCGGCAAGGTTCGACGTTGGCCGCGGCCCAGGGTTCGGGACCCAGGACCCTCAGGAAGGTGAACGGGTTGAAGGTGGCCGCGCCTTTTTCCAGGTCATAGGGCTGCACCAGCAGGCAGCCCTGCCGGCTCCAAAATTGTTCCAGGGACCTGATAATCTCTTGAAAGGTCATCGGGGACTCCCCTAGCATTTCAGGCTCGCGACGGCGCGCCGGAATTTGTCGCTCCGCAGGCCGCGCCCCAGCTGGTACAGCAAGGCTGCTTCCAGCGCGTCCGCCGCTTCTTCCGCCAGCCGGGGCAGAATGTCCAGGCGCGGCACTTTGTCCGCCGGTAGCTGCCGCAATTTTTCAAGCAGCGCCCGCGCCCCGGCCGACAGGGGCAGGTCGCCCGGCGGTTCACACAGACTGCATACGGCTCCCCCGCGGTTTGGAACATAGGTCATGGAGCCTTCTCGCTCTTGACAGCGCACGCAGGCCGCCAGGTGCGGGCGGTAGCCCAGCAGGTCCAGCAGGCGGCTTTCGAACCAGAGGCCCGCCGGCTGCGGCGCCAAACCGCTTTCCAGCAATCCAAACGCCTGTTTCAAAAGCATGAAGATTTCAGGCAAAGGCTGGCGGTCCGGAACCAGCCGGTCCACCAATTCGCTCCAGCGCGCCGCGCTGGCCAAAGCCTGCAGGTTGGATTTCAAACGGGGATGAGCGGTCAGCAACTGACCCTGCGTCACCAGCCACAGCTCCTGCTGTTCGCGTCCGTGCAATTGAAGTTCAGAGAGGGAAAAAAGACCCACACTGGCCGCCAAACGGCTCGAACCGCGGCGCACCCCCTTGGCCAGGACCCGGCACTTTCCTTCCTGTTCGGTCAGCAGCACCAAGACCTGGTCTGCTTCCGAGAACGGGTAATGACGCAGGATGATGGCTGAAACCCGCAACGCCGGCACCGCAAGTCCTTCCGAACGGCCCTATGGATCGTCGTTCTGATTTTCCTGCTTTCGCGGCGGTTAAAAATAACCCCCGCCCATGCCTCCCTGCTCCGCGGCGGTCAAGGCCTTCCACACCGCGCCCAATCCCCACAGAAAGACCGCCCCCACCAAACCCAGGACCGCCAGAAAAAAACAGAACTGCCCGAACTTCTTCACTTCCGGGTCAGGCTGCGGGGCATACACCAGGCCGAGCACAACTCCATACAACGGAAACAAGGACAAGAGATAAGCCAGGAGCCGTAGGCCGCCTTGAGGCAGCCGTAGGCCGCCTTGAGGCAGGGCCAGCCCTGCTTTCGCCGGGTGAGCCGCCGGGGCCGGGGGATGATTGACTGGCGTACGCCGTGAGTGTGTTTTCTTTTCAGCTGGCATATTGTTTCCCAATAAGGAAGAACCACGCCCCTCCCGGAGGAAGGACGTGGTTCTTCCGGAAATCATTCAGGGGATACCCGCTGGCTCAGGGATCGTTCAACCGCCAGGAACGTATCCGGTGATCCCTATGCCGATGATGGCCAGCAGCACCACGATCACGAAAACGATCGCAATGGCAATGGCAACCGCGATAATGGCCTTCGCGGTGGTCAACTTGTTGATCTCCTTGATGCCGATCACGGTCAAAATCAGGCCATAAATGGAACCCAGCACGGAAACGATCGGAATCCAGCCGATGACGTTCACCACATTGGCGTAGGAAGCCACGCGCACCGTAGCCTCGTAGGAACCGGTGCCGCCGACGATTTTAGCGCACACCATCAGGAGCAGGGCCGCCAAAAAAATGCTGATCACGACCGCGATGGGAGCAAAAATAATTGCTAAAAAGCCGACGCCCAAGGTGATGATGGTGAGACCCACGCCCATGATCACAGCCGTGATGATGGCGAACACCAGCGGATCTTTGTATCCGCCGGTCGTGGGCATGGATTGGAAAAAATCCACTGGTTTAACGATGATCTTTTTGCCGGTTTCGTAATAATCTTTTAGAAATCCAGCCATTCTGTACCCCCTGTTCTATATGAAGTAGTTGATTGTTGTCTAAAGTTATCACCGAATATCCGCAAAGTCAATAAAATTAATCGCACAGCCCGGGAAAACCTTTGGTTTATGGGCCCGAACGCGGATGCGGCCCGCGCGCGGCGGCCGTTCAGCTGTTTTCCGGCATGTCCAGATCCAGCGGCGCATCCAGCTTGCGGACCTGGATTTTTTCGATCCGCTTGCTGGTGGCGGCCACCACGGTCAGGTGCAGATCCTGGTAGACCACCTGTTCCCCTTTTTTCGGCAGGTGCCCCAGCAGGTGGGCGAGAAATCCGCCGAGGGTATTCACGTCCTTCATGTCCGGCAGGTCCACCTCCAGGGCAGTATTGATCTCCTTGATATCCGTCGAAGCGTCCACCAGCCACTGACTCTGGCCGATCTTCTCCAGCTTGCGCTCCTCGGTGTCATACTCGTCCCGGATCTCCCCGACGATCTCCTCGATGAGGTCCTCGAGCGTGACCAGCCCGGAGGTGCCGCCGTACTCGTCCACCACAATGGCCAGATGCAGCTTGCCCCGCTGAAACTCATGGAGCAATTCGTCGACTTTTTTCGTTTCCGGAACAAAATACGGCTGGCGCAGGACGTCCTGCAGCACGATCAGTTCCCGGTTCTGGAGGAGGGGGATGATGTCTTTGGTGTAAACCACGCCGACGATGTTGTCCACGTTGCCACGGTAGACCGGCATGCGGGAATATCCCGCCTGGGTGATTTGGTCAATAATGCGTTCGATCTGGTCCTGCGCATTGATGCACTCCATGGCCGTGCGCGGCACCATGACCTCCCGCACCTGGGTTTCCCCGAGGTGGATCACGCCGTGGATCATCTGGTGTTCCTGGTCCTCGAACAGCCCTTCGTCCGCCCCGAGCTGGATCAGGGTCCGGATCTCCTCTTCCGTCACCATGGGAATTGACGCGCCGGGGCGCAGGCCCAGGGGCCTCAGCACAATCCCGGCCGCCTTCACCAGCAGCCGGCTCAATGGATTCAGCACCTTGGCCAGAAATACCAGGGGACGGATGAGCGCGAAGGCGATGGCTTCCGACTTCTGGATCGCGAGCACCTTGGGCGTGACTTCGCCGAAAATGATGAGGACCACGGTCACCAGGGCGGCAACCAGGGCGCCCATCTGGGCGCGGTTAAGATGGAACAATTCGGACAGGTGCACCGCCAGGAAAGCGGCGATGGTCGTGGCGGTGATGTTGACGGCGTTGTTGAGGATGAGAATGGTGGTCAGCATGCGGTTGGGGTCGTTTTTCCAGACCTCCAGCGCGCGGCCGCGCGCACCGCCCTTTTCAATGGCTTTGGCCAGCCGGCTTCGCCCCAGGCCCATGAGCGAGGTTTCGCTGGCGGAAAAAAGCCCCGAAAAGAACAGCAGGACCGCCATGGCCAACAGTTCCAGCGTGATTTTAGGATCCAACAGGATCACCTCGGTCGGCAGGCGCCCAGCAGCGCATGTTCCATGGCCTGCATGCGCAGGGTTTGGGAACGCCGGACGTGGTCATGCCCCACCAAGTGCAGCAGACCATGGACCAGGACCAGCTCCAGCTCGCGGCGGGGCGCCTGGCCGCGCTCGCCCGCTTGCCGTTTGACCTGAGGCCACGAGACCACCAGGTCGCCCAGGAGGTTCGGTTCCGGCGGCAGAGGATCGCCGCGCTGGCGCCGCTCCCGCATGCCGAAGGATAAAATATCCGTGGGGCGGTCTTTGCCGCGGTAACGCCGGTTCAGCGAGCGGATCGCGGCATCGTTCGTGATAAGGACGGAGAGTTCGGCCCGCGGCAGGCCCAGACGCCGCAAACAGCAGGACAGCAGTCTCCGGATGGCCGGAACTGACTTGCCGGGAACCCCGGAAAAACGGACCTGGACGCTCACGGGTAATTACATCCCTGGAGAGGAACGGGGAAAACCATCCCCTGGGGACGGCTGCAAACCCCTCTGCGCCACCGTCTCGTCGGAAGGTTTCTCTGTGGAAAAAGAACGCACCGGCTGCGTAACAAACGCGCGATTGAACTCCTTTGGTCCGGACTATGAAATGTAAAAACCGGCCAGACGAAAAAAGGGACCCGTTACAGGTCCCTTTTTTCGACCGGCATCCGGTTTAATACTCGATCGGCAGCGTTCTCCGCGGTTTGGTGTGAGGCACGTAGCGCGGGGTCCGCTTGGCGTTTCGGATCGCCATTTCGACTTCTTCCTGACTAAACTCGCGCGAGATCGCCAGGTCCTGGCCGATCTCGATGATGTCCGGATCCTCGATCTGATCGCGGTTGGCCTTGAAGATCAGGGGCCACTGGAAATTGTCCCCATACACATCCGATTGCCCGGAAATATCCCACAGGGTGTCGCCCCGCGAGACCGTGTACCGCTGCATCTCCGGCTCCGGTGTCGGCTCCGGGGCAATCGCCACGGGTGTCGCTTCGGGCTTCAGCTCTTTCTTCCCTCCGCAGCCCATCGCTCCCATCAAGCCGAAAACCAAGACCGCTGTCACTGACACTTTCAGCCATGCAGTTCCCTTCATCCTTGTCACCTCCTTCCAATCAGGGTGGATTGGGTCCCGTTTAGCCTGTGCGCACCACTACCTGAACGACAGTGTGACCACACGGCACAAGACCAGTGGTTCCCGTGTTTCAGCAGGACCGGCCACAGGCACATACGCGTGCTCGGGTTCGATCCCTATGCGACCCGACAGCAGAAGATCATCCTTGCCTGCTGTCCGGGAGTTGATGTCCAAAATGGCGAACCCCACGCCAAAGGCCGCGCCAATGACCCCGCCCAGGCCCAGCCCGATGGTAAAATCCTCGGGGTCTTTGTCCCGCATGTATGGCAGCGTGGTTATCACGACACCCAGCAGGGCGCCGATGCCCGTACCGCCGACCGTATATTCCGCCAGGGTGAAACCTGTGTCCTGGCGGTCGGTGCTGATCTCGTAGATACCGACGCCCGTGCCGGCGAGCGCACCGGTCAGGAATCCATAAACCGCGCCGGACAGCAGATATTCCGGTTCAGTGTTGTTTCCCAGTCCGTAAGCCAGCGTGCCGGCTGAAAGACCCACCAGCAAGCCCGAACCCGCGCCACCTAAAATATTATTGGCGATGATTGGACCCCGGCCTGCCGCACCCGCCGATGGAATGAACAGGCCGAGATGAGCAAAACATAAAAAAACCACAAGGAATACAAGCTTATTTTTCACGGTCACTCTGAACTCGGTTTTTTAAGTTATGGGTAAAATATCACGTTAAATTCCATCTTGTCAAGCCTTAGTTCATTATCCTAATTATTGTGTTCGCCGGGGATAAAAGTCCCCTTGATTATTCGCTTATTTTAATATGCAACTCGCGCAGTTGCTCATCCTGCAGCGGTCCCGGCGCGCCGGTCAAGAGGTCCTGCGCACGCTGGGTTTTGGGGAACGCGATGACATCCCGGATCGTTCTTTCGCCGGCTGTCAGCATGACCAGGCGGTCCAATCCGATGGCCAGCCCGCCGTGCGGCGGGGCGCCGTACTCAAACGCTTCCAGCAAGAACCCGAATTTCTCTTTCGCCTCCTGCTCTGAAAGCCCGATGAGTTTGAAGATCCGCGCCTGCAGGGCCGACTGGTGGATACGGATGCTGCCTGAGGCGATCTCGCAGCCATTAAGCACCAGGTCAAAGCTCTGGGACCGCACCTGGCCCGGTTCCGAATCCAGCAGGTGGAGATCGTCCGGATGCGGAGCGGTAAAGGGGTGGTGTTCGGGATCCCAGCGCCGGTTGACGGCATCGTAGTGGAACAGGGGGAAGTCCACGATCCAGGATAAATGCCACTGATCGCTCGGGATGAGGCCGAGCTGGCCGCCGATCTGCAGGCGGAGCCGGGACAGCACGTCGTTCGTGACCTGCGGCTGGTCCGCGATGAAGACCAGCAGATCCCCTGGGCGGCCTTCCATAATCGTTTGGATCTCTGCCAACTGGGCCGGGGTGAAATACTTCGTCAGGTTGGATTCCAACCCCTGGGCCGCGACTTTGAACCAGGCCATGCCTTTGGCCCCGAATTTTTGCGAAGCGGCGATCAGGGAGTCAATTTCCTGGCGGGAGAAAGAAGCGCCGCCGGGAACAGCCATGCCTTTCACCAGGCCTCCGGCGTTCGCCGCTTCGGCGAACACCTTGAATTCAGCCTGCCTGGCCACCGCGGTGATGTCCTTCAATTCCAGGCCGAACCGCTGGTCTGGTTTGTCCGAGCCGAACCGGCGCATGGCTTCAGCATAGGTCATGCGCGGCAGGGGAAGGCTGGGTGCCGGCAGTCCGCAGGCGCGGAACACCTCGGTCATCAGCCCTTCAACTTTCCCCAGCAGATCGTCCTGGTCCACGAAGGACATTTCCAGGTCGATCTGGGTGAATTCGGGCTGGCGGTCAGCCCGCAAGTCCTCGTCCCGGAAGCAGCGGGCGATCTGGTAGTAGGCCTGACAGCCGGAGACCATGAGGATCTGCTTCAGCATCTGGGGCGACTGCGGCAGGGCGTAACAGCTGCCGGGATAGATGCGGGAGGGCACCACATAGTCGCGGGCGCCTTCGGGGGTGCTTTTGAGCAGATAGGGGGTTTCCACCTCTAAAAAGCCCTGGCTGTCCAGATAAGCGTGCACGGCGCGGAGCATGCGGTGCCGCAGGCGCAGGTTGCGCTGCATGCACAACCGGCGGAGGTCGAGGTACCGGTAGCGGAGGCGCAAATCTTCGGAGACGTCCAGATCCTCCTCCACCTGGAACGGCGGGGTCAGCGCGCGGTTGAGAATCTGCACCTCGGTTACCCGGACCTCGATTTCGCCGGTGGGCATTTTGGGATTGACGGTTTCCGGCGTGCGGGCCAAGACCCGGCCCTGGGCCAGCACCACAAATTCGCTCCGCAAGGTTGCGGCCAAAGCATGCGCCGCGGGCGCCTCGGAGGGATCAAAAACCAGCTGGGTGATCCCTTCCCGGTCGCGCAGATCAATGAAGATCAGGCCGCCGTGGTCACGGTTGGTATGGACCCATCCGGCCAGCACCACCTGCCGGCCGACGTCCTCCCGCTTGAGTGCTCCGCAACTGTGGGTCCGCTTGAAGCGCATGCGGAATTCCAGGTCACCCGGGTTGGCGGGCTTGGGTTCCAATTTCTCGGTCATTTTCTTCCTCCCCGCCGGTCCGTGCGGGTGAACGCCACGGCAAATTGCTTGACCCGTCTGGTGGGAACGGCGGCTGTTTTTTTTCCCGCAACGCCGAAAACCCCGGGTACGCCCCGGGATGAAGGCGTCAACAAGCGTCGCGGGATTTCGTCCCCTACCGGGGCTTTCCCTGCGTTCAACCGTGCCAACCCGACCGGCGACGGGAGGTGATGGAGTGGTGCCCCGGGCTTCGCTCCCCAAGGGACTTCCTGCGGTCGCCGGGAGGCTCCCCCGGTTTTCAGATTCCGGCGCAAAGGTTGTCGCTTGCTTCGTACCACAAAAACGCCTCCTGGTCCTGGCGCAAGAGTCCATGAGTGTATATTAAAACGGACAGGGCAAGCAATGAAAATATGACGGGGCCCGGCGGGAACAGATCGGGTTCAACCGTTTTTTTTCTCGCCGATCAACTTTAAAAACTCTTTTTCGTTCAACACCCGTACCCCGATCTTTTTCGCCTTGGCCAGCTTGCCGCCCGCGCCGGGGCCGGCGACCACGTAATGCGTGTTCTTGGAAACCACGCTGGCCGGGCGCCCGCCTTGGGACTTCACCTTCGCTTCGGCCTGGCTGCGGGTCAGGCTTTCCAACTCGCCGGTAAACACGAAAATCTTGCCGGTCAATTCACCCGTGACCGCTTTCTCTTCGGACAGCTGCCGCAGGTTGACGCCAGCCGCCTCCAACTTGGCCACGACGGCGCTGGTCTCCGGCCTGCTGAAAAAGGCATGGATGCTCTGGGCAACCTTGGGCCCGATCTCATGCAGTTCCTGCAAGGCTTCGGGTTCGGCGGCCGCCAGAGCCCGGAGGTCCGCATAGTGCGCGGCCAGCACCTCGCCCGCGTGTTGGCCCACGAGCGGGATGCCCAGCGCATAGATGAGACGGCCGAGGGTCCGCTGTTTCGACGCCCGGAGCGCGGCCATCAGATTATCCGCGGATTTCTCGGCCATGCGCTCCAGGGGAACGATCTGGTCCGCGGTGAGCCGGTAGAGGTCGCCGTAATCGCGCACCAGTTTTTTTTCCACCAGTTGGTCCACGAGCGCCTCGCCCAGGCCCTCGATGTCCATGGCATCGCGCTGGGCAAAATGCCGGATGCTGCCTTTCAACTGCGCCGGGCAGGCGGGACTGACGCAGCGCCAGGCCACCTCGCCTTCCAGTTTGACCGCGACGCTCCCGCAGACCGGGCAGGCGGCGGGCATGACGAATTTTCTCTCCTTGCCCGTGCGCGCTTCGGCAAGCGGCCCCGCGATCTGGGGGATGATCTCCCCGGCTTTCTCGACAAGCACCAGGTCGCCCTCGCGGATGTCCTTGCGCGCGATATCTTCCTCGTTGTGCAGCGTGGCGCGGGAAACCGTGGTGCCGGCCAGAAAGACCGGCTCCAGCTCGGCCACCGGCGTCAACACCCCGGTGCGGCCCACCTGGACCGTGATGGCCAGCAGGCGCGTCCGGGCCTGCTCCGCGGCGTATTTATACGCGATCGCCCAGCGCGGGCTCTTGGACGTGGCACCCAGGCGTTTTTGCTGGTCGAGATCGTCCACCTTGATGACCAGGCCGTCAATCTCGAAAGGAAGATCGTGCCGTTTCCGTTCCCAGGCACCCAGGAAGTGTCTGATCTCGTCCAGGCTCTCGCAGCGGGCGTGATGCGGATTGACCGGCAGTCCCCACGCGGCCAGGCTGGACAGCGCGCGGGACTGGGTCTTGAGGCGCAGCCCGTTCTTTTCGTCCACGGCGTACGCGAAGAGGGCCAGGGGCCGCTGCGCGGTCTGGCGGGGGTCCAGCAGTTTCAGCGATCCGGCCGCGGCGTTGCGCGGATTGGCAAAGATCTTATCGCCGGCCTCTTCTCTTTGCCGGTTCAATTCCAGAAACGCTCTTTTAGGCAAGAACACCTCGCCGCGCGCCACCACTTCCTTGGCCGGGGCTTGGGAGTCCAGGCTCAGCGGCAGGCCGGCGAGGGTCCTGAGGTTTTGGCTGATATCGTCGCCGGTGAGACCGTCGCCGCGCGTGCTGCCCAGAACGAATTTTCGGTTTCGGTACGTGAGGGCGACGGCCACGCCGTCAATCTTGAGCTCCACCGTGTAGGCGACCGGCTCGCCGGGCAGGGCCTTGCGCACGCGTTCGTCCCATTCGGACAATTCCTCCACGGAATACGTGTTATCCAGGGAGAGCATGGGTTCAGCATGCCGGACAGCTGCGAACTCGGCCAGCGGCTCTCCACCCACGCGCCGCGTGGGCGAGTCCGGCGTGGCCAGGGACGGGTACTGGGCCTCCAGGTCCTGAAGGCGGCGGTAGCGCCGGTCGTATTCAGCGTCGCTGATTTCAGGCTGGGACAGAACATAGTAGAGACGGTTGTGCCGGTCGAGATCCTGGCGCAAGCGTTCCGCTTCCTGGCGAACCGTTCCCGGGATCGTTCGCTTTGCCACGCAGAGGGGGTCCTTTCCGGCGGATGGGCGAGCAGCCGTATTATAGAAAAACTTCCCCTGCATGAAAAGACTTTACAGCGCGTTTTCCTGCTTTATAATTGGGCCAGCTTAAGACCCCAAGGAGCCCTGTGCCATGCCGATCTTGTCCAGCTTGAAGAACCGGACCATCCGCGTCCTGGCCATTTTGACCCTGGTGGGGGCAGTGGCCGGCTGCGCCGCGGTCCCGCCCAAACCCGCCGGGCAAAAAAAAGTGGCGCTGGTTTTGGGCGGCGGCGGCGCGCGCGGCTTCGCCCACGTGGGCGTAATCCGCGAACTGGAAAGCGCCGGCATCCCGATTGACATGATCGTCGGCGTCAGCGTAGGCAGCCTGATCGGCGCTCTCTACGCGGACACGGGCGATTCTTTCAAGCTGGAGTGGAAGTCTTTCAAAATCGAAAAAAACCAGATCTTCGATTTTAAAGTTCTCAATGTCTGGGACGGTCTGGCCAAGGGCGACGCGCTCATGGCATATCTCGACAAGAATCTCGAGAACACGTTCATCGAAGACCTCAAAATCCCCCTTGCCATCGTGGCCGTGGACTTGTATTCGGGCCAGCCGGTGGTGTTCCGCCGGGGGCTCATCAAGACCGCGGTGCGCGCCAGCACCTCGGTGCCGGGCATTTTCGCGCCCGTGCCCTTTGAAGACAAACTGCTGGTGGACGGCGGCGTGCTGGGCAACTTGGCGCCGCAGGTGGCCAGGGCCATGGGCGCGGATATCGTGGTGGGGGTGGATATCGGCAAAGGGCGGGCGCGCTTTGCCGAAGGCCAGCCCAACGCCTTGCTGGTCATTCTGGAGTCCATTGACCTCATGGGCGGGGAAATCGTGCGGCTCAGACAGGGCGAAATGGATTTTCTCATTAAACCCGATGTCGGCCAGGTCGGCATTACGGATTTCACCCGCAAACAGGAGCTGATCGAAGCCGGCCGCGCGGCCACCCGGCAAATCGCAGAAAAAATCAAGCAGGCGCTCAAATAGCCCGTCCTGCCCCACAAACAACGCCCGTTCCTCCCGGCTGACACGCTCACCCCTCCCTTGGCTGTTTGCGCGCAACGCATGAAATAAACCCGCCCTGCCAGGTGTCTAAATCAACAGGAGGCGTTCGCTGTTGAACCTGGCCTTCTTATCCACCGGGGGGGAGGTGGATGCCATGCGTTTCGGAAAAACGGTGGTGTGCGCTGGCTGGCTGGCTTGGGGCGTGGGAGCGCTCCAGGTTGCCGGAGCCTTGCCTGAAGAGGAATCCCCGCCCCTCCGGCAGACCTCTCCCCTGCGCCTTGAGCCCTTAACCGACCAAGACGAGCTCTACAACAAGGCTTACCAGCGCTTATGGGAGGATACTGCGTTTTGGCGGTCCTTGCTCGCGAGCCCGGCGCCCAGCCACGCTTCCCCCCGGTCCGCTTCCGGCCGTTCGCCCATTCGCGTGTTCAGTGACCAAAACAGAAACGCGATCCAGTTCACGTGGTCCTCCCAAAATTTGGGGCGTGTCCGGCGGATTGTTATCTATGATGTTGCCGGCGAACGGCTGGCGACCTTGCGCCCGGGAACGCAGGACAGCGCTTCCTGGAATATCGGGAATCGCTGGTCGGATATTGTCTATTTTCAGGTGTGGTACACCAGAAACCACCGCGAACTGTCTCTGCCCCCGGGCAAGATCGCTATTTTCCGCTGAATCCGCCTGCTCGTTTTTTTTGTTGTTTTTGCCCGCCGCCTGGCTGGCACCGGGAGCACCAGTGCGTGCCGCGCTGGGCGACCACGCCTTTCGAGATCGGCCGGCCGCACTGCACGCAGGGTTCGCCTTCCCGCCCGTACACCCGCAGACGCGCTTGAAATCCACCGCGCCGGCTTTCCGGATCGAAATAATCGGACATGGTCGTGCCGCGAAAACGGATGGCCTCGGCCAGCACTTCGCGGATAGCGGCATGCAGGCGGGCGATCCGCCGCAACGACAGGCTTCCAGCGCGGGCTTGCGGGGCGATGCCGGCCCTAAACAGCGCTTCGTCCGCGTAGATATTGCCCAGACCCGCGACCAGTTTTTGGTTTAATAACAGGGCCTTGATCGAGGCTTGCTTCCCGGCCAGCCCAGCGGCCAAACTCCGGGATGTAAATTCCCCTTCCAGCGGCTCAGGACCCAGGGCGGCGAACGCCGTTTGCTCCTCACTCCGGTCCCGCAGCCAGCGCAGGCTCCCGAATTTCCGAATATCGCGGAAATAGAGCCGCTGCCTTCCCTCGAAGTCAACGACCAAATGGGTATGCTGGTCCGGCAGCATGGGCAGGTCGCAGCACGGCCGTCGGCCTGCGGGCGCCGCGAATAGCTGGCCGGTCATACCCAGGTGCACGAGCAGGGTTCCATGGAGCCCCCCGGCGAGCGAAGGAAGTGCCTTTAGGGAGCGAGCCCGGGGCCCCACCAAACGACCTCGCACCCCCGGCCGATTGGGAAGGCGACATCCTGCAACGTCGCCATGGCCTTCATCCCGGATCGCCACCGTGACTTTCGACGTTGCAGGACCAAACTCCAACAGCAGGTACTTGGCCCGGCGGCGCACGCTTTTGAGCTTGCGTCCCCGCAGGCATCCGGCCAAATCGATTTGCAGGCCGGAAAACCCCCGCGTCAGGCGCGAGCCGGGAGTGCGCGGTTTGCGCACCTCGGCCCTCAGGATGCGGCGGCCGGCCAACTTGCGTTCCAGGACTTTGCGGATGGTTTCGACTTCGGGCAGTTCGGGCATTATTTCGTTCTTTGCGAATATTGGCAGCCGCAGTAATTCTGCCGGTACAGCTCCAGCCGGCGCGACCATTCCAAGCTGCGCTTGAACCCGTCTTGCTTCTTGAAATCCATTTCCAGAAATTGCACGCCGTGCCGTTGCGCCGCTTCGCGGCCGGTGCGGAAGATCGTTGCCGCGTCTTTATGCGGGGAAATGGTGAGCGTGGTGGTGAACCAGGGCAGGCCCAGTTCGCGGGCCTTGGCCGCGGTGGCGTTCAGGTTGTGGCAAAAGCAAGCGGCGCAGCGTCCACCCCGTTCCGGCTCCTGCTCCAGACCGGCCACGGCCGCGTCCCAGGACCGCGGCTGGTACGGGGCCGCCACCAGGGGGAAGCCCAGGGCCGCGGCCACGCGTTCCGCGTTTTCCAGGCGCCGATAGTATTCTCCCTCGGGATAGATATTATCATTATGAAAATATCCATAAACGTCGTACTCCGCCGACAACCGCTCCACCACGGCCGTGGCGTCCGGCGCGCAGCATATATGGAGAAGAATTTTCGGTTTGTCCATGACAGTATCCCGGGCTTGAATTCCGCTGATTATAGAGGCATTCCCCGGCCCCGGCAAGGGGGAAAAACCCGCTTGGCCGGCTTTGGTCCGCGTGCTAAAATCCATTTTTCCAAGCCAAAGGATGTGCCCCGTGATCATCAAAACCGACCCTGCCGTCATCGCGGGTTACCTGGAAGACGCCTCGGGTTTCACCGCCGGCCAGGCAGACCGCCTGGTGATCCCCGAAACCATCCGGGAACTCGAAACCTACCTGGCCGAAGCGTCGCGCCGCAGCGAGCCAGTCACCGTGTCCGGCGGCCGCACGGGCGTGGCCGCGGGTTCGATTCCCGAAAAGGGCGCGATCTTGTCGCTGGAGAAGTTTGCCGCCATCGGACCAGTGCGGCGGCAGGGTGAAGGCGGCTGGGTCACGGTCGGCGCGGCGGCGCGGGTGGATGCCGTGAAAGCGGCAGCCGCGGCCCAGGGTCTCCTATACGCCCCGGACCCGACCGAACGGACCGGCACCCTGGGCGGCAACGTGGCGACCAATGCCAGCGGCGGGCAGGGCTTCAAGTACGGCACCACCCGCGACCACGTACTGGGGCTGACCGCGGTGCTGAGTACTGGCGAGCGGTTGACCCTGGAGCGCGGCCGCGGGCCGCGCCATGCGGATCTGCTGGTCTATGCGCTGGAATCGGGCCGCACGCTGGAAGTTCAGCGCCCCCTGCTGCCGCCGCTGCGGGTGGCCAAGAACGCGGCCGGGTATTTTTCCGCCCCGGACATGGATCCCCTGGACCTGCTGATCGGCATGGACGGCACGCTGGCTGTCATCACGGAGATCAAACTGAGGCTGCTGCCGGCGCCGGAAAGCGTTTTCTCCCTGGCCGCGTTCTTTCCGACCCTGCAAGCGGCCGCGGCGTGCGCCGCCGCGCTTCGGAAGGCCGGCCGCCGGCCACGGACCGCTTCCGGCCTGGCTCCGGTTTCGCTCGAATTCATGGACCGCCACGCCCTGGCCCTGCTGCGCCCCCAATTCCCTTCCCTGCCTGCCGAGGCCGAGGCCGTCCTGCTCATCGAGCAAGAGTACGCCCGCGCTGACGAAGACGCCTGCCTGGCCGCCTGGGAGGCCTTCCTTGCGTCCCAGGGCTTGCCGGACCGCATGCTGTGGCTGGCCTTTTCGCCCCAGGACCGCGAACGGCTCCGCGCTTTCCGCCATGCCCTGCCGGAAACCGTGAATACCATCGTCCGGCAGCGCAAATTCCCCAAGGTCGGGACCGACATGGCGGTCCCGGAGGATGAATTTCCGGGGATGCTGTCCGTTTATATGCAGGGTCTGGATACCAGCGGTCTGGAGCACCTGATGTTCGGCCATATCGGCGAATGTCATCTGCATGTCAATGTCCTGCCGCGCGACCGCTCCGAGTTCGACCAGGCCAAGCAGCTGTACGTGGAGTTTGCCCGCCAGGCTGTCGCCCGGGGCGGCACGGTCAGCGCGGAACACGGCATTGGCAAACTCAAACATGATTTTCTGCGCTTGATGGTGGGCGATCCGGGATTACGGGAAATGGCCCGCGTGAAACGCGCGTTTGACCCGGCTTTCATCCTCAACCGCGGCAACATCCTGCCGGAAAAGTACCTGGAACCCTAAACCCGGCCGCCTGGTCCAAGTCTTTGAGGTTGGAGGCCTCCTGCCCCTGTGCTAAAATGCATTTCAACCCCGGAAGCGGAGGATGAGGGCATGCATAAAGCGGTCATCTGCTCCCTGTATCCAGCCCTCTTCTTGGCTTTGTTTCTGACACCCCTACCGGCTTGGGCGTCCTCCACGCCCGTGAACATCACGAGTGTGGTTCCCTCTCCCCGCACCATCGGCTATCAGGCCCAATATACCATTAATATAGACCTCGCGGCCGACGGCGGATTGCTCGGCGAATCGGATGTCATTTCCGTCATTTTCCCCATCAATACCCTGGTGGACGATGGAATCATCGCTGGCGTGGTCGTCGAAGGCACCCCCGCCTGGGAAGCCAGCGGCGACTCGCTGTTACGCCGGATTGACATTACGCCCGGCCAGGACCTGCCCGGCGGCACGACAGCCGTGACCCTGGTCATTCCCTCAGCCGCGGTGCGCAATCCCACCCTAGCCGGCACGTACACCCTGAACATCCTTACCACGCTCCAGCCGGCGGGAACCAGCCCAGGCTACTCGATCAATCCGCCTCCCACAGCCACCTTCACGTTCACCCGGACCGCCACGCGCACGCGGACCTTCACCCGGACCGCCACGCCCACGTTTACCCACACGCCCACCTCCACGATCTCCCCCACGCCGACCGTGACGCCGACCATCACCTTGACAGCCACGCCCTCGCCGACCCTGATTGCCACGCCCACCACCACGCCTACCCCGTACCTGCTAAGCCCCGAGACCACGCTGGCCTATCCATCCCCTGCTTCGGGGAATGACCTGTGGTTCAGCTACGCGACCTCGGCTCCCGCGGACGTAACCGTTGAAATCCACGCGGTCACCGGCGAACGCATCCATACGATCCCGGGCACAGCGCCCGCGGCCGGCACCTGGCGGATCTATTGGAATATCGAAGACGTGGCGCCCGGCGTCTATCTGTACCGCGTGCTGTACCGCTATGCCGGCAAATCCAGCGCCACCTCCTATAACAAATTCGTGATTATCAAACGATGAACGAGTTTATTTTTCCTCTTCGCGGATTGGACAGCGCTGGAGCAAGTGTGATAAAATGATTATTATTCAGGTCCACAAGGCTCCGATGAAGAACCGGCTGATGTTTTGCATGCTGATTTTCGCCCTGCCCGGGTTGGCTGTATTGACCCTGGCCGAGCGTTCATTTGCCGCATCCGTCACGCCTGTTAACATCACCTCGGTTGCGGTGGTTCCAAACACCATCGGCAACCCGGCGACCCATACGATAGATTTCGACGTAGCCGCGGACGGAGGCATGATTGCCGCAGTAGATTATATCGTCGTCACCTTTCCCAGCGACACGGTTGTGCTCAACGGCCCGCTCGCCGGCGTGACCGTGGAAGGCCTGGCCGCCGGCTCGGCCACGGGCAGCTCTTCCGCCAGAACCATCACCATCTATCCCAGCCAGGACCTGCCCGGCGGGACCACCGGTGTCACGCTTGTCATCCCCTCCCCGGCCGTGCGCAATCCCACGGCCGCGGCCACCTACACGCTTACCGTTACCACCACCCAGCAGCCTGCCGGCACCAGTCCCGGTTATGGCATCGGCTACTCCTCCACGTCGGTCGCCGTGGTCTCGGTCACACCCAACCCCAACACCATCGGCAACCTGGCGGCGTATACCATTGATTTCAACACCGCGTCCGACGGCGCCCTGGTCGGCGGCGCGAGCACCATCACGGTCACCTTTCCAGCCGGCACCATCGTCGCCAGCGGCGCGATCGCCAATGTAACCGTGGAGGGTCTGGCTGACTTTGCATCCACGGGCAATTCAGCCTCGCGCACGATTGTGATTACGCCCGCCCAGAATATTTCCGGCGGCACAGGCAATGTTACCCTCTTCATCCCCGCCAGCGCGGTGCGCAATCCGCTCACGGCAGGCAATTACACCCTTACCGTGGCCACCAGCGTGCAGACCACGGCCGGCACCAGCCCCATCTACACGATTGGCGTGTCCTCCACTCCGGTCAATATTGACTACGTTTCCCCCGCGCCCGCGACCATCGCCAACCCGGCCGCCTACAACATCCAATTCGATCTGGCCAGCAACGGCGGCCTGGTGGGCAGCGCCAGCACTATTACGATCGTTTTCCCCGGCGACACGGTGGTGCAAAACGGCGCCATTGCCGGCGTCATGGTGGAAGGCGTGGCCGCGGCCTCGGCCACTGGCACCGCGGCCTCGCGCACGGTCGTCGTCACCCCCGCCCAAAGTTTTAACGGCAGCACGGTCAATATCAACGTCGTCATTCCCTCCGCCGCCCTGCGCAATCCCACCACAGTCAGCACCTACACCTTGACCGTGGCCACCAGCGTGCAGACCACGGCCAACACCAGTCCCGCTTACTCGATCGGGGTGTCCTCCTCGGCGGTGACCGTCACCAGTGTCACGCCCAATCCCATTACCGTCAACCTCCCCGCCGCCTATTCCATTGATTTCAATACCAGTTCCGATGGCGCCCTGCTGGGCGGCGCCAGCACGATCACCGTGACGTTCCCCAGCGACACCGTGGTGACAGACGGTGCGCTGGCAGGGATCACGGTCGAAGGGCTCGCCGCATTTTCGGCCGCGGGCAGTTCCGCGGCGCGCACCGTGATCATAACACCCGCCCAAAATATTCCGGGCAACACCGCCGGTATCACGCTGTTTCTTCCCGTCTTGGCGGTCCGCAATCCCACGGTGGCCGCCACGACCTATACGCTCTCCGTGGCCACCAGCGTCCAGCCCGCGGGCACCAGCCCGCAATATGCCATTCTCGACCCCACGCCCACCTTTACCCCCACGCGCACCGCCACCCCGACCATCAGCCCCACTTCCACCGCCACGCCCACCCGGACCGCGACCCCCACGCGCACCACCACCCCGACCGCTACCCCGACCTTCACCGCCACGCCCACGCGCACCCACTCCGCGACCTTTACCGCCACCCCGACCTTTACCGCCACCCCGACCTTTACCGCCACCCGCACGATCACGCCCACGTTCACAATCTCCCCCACCTCCACGATCACGCCCACATTCACCATTTCTCCCACCCGCACGATGACCCCCACCGTGACCCTGACCTGCACGATCTCTCCCACGGTGCTTGCCACGGCCACGGCCACCGCCACCCCGGTCTTGATGACCGCTGACCAGGTGCTGGCCTACCCGGCTCCGGCCATCGGCCCTGACCTCTGGTTCGCGTACGCCCCCACGGGCCCATCCCAGGTTAAAATCGAAATCCTCAACGTGGCCGGCGAGCTCTGCCAAACCCTGCAAGACGAATGCCCCGCGGCCGGCACGTGGCGCACGCGCTGGGACATTCGCGCGGTCGCGCCCGGCGTCTACTTCTACCGTCTCACCCTCACCTATCCTTCGGAAACACGCGTGTTTGATTTCAAAAAATTGGTCATTATCAAACAGCGCTGATTGGCGGTGTGTTCAGCGCCCGCGTTCCCGGTTAACAAACCTTCGATCCCACCGCAGGACCTTTGGCCGGGCTTTAGCTCCCGCAGGGATGAAGGGATGAACAGGTGAGACGGGACCATGAATAAATTTCAAACGCTGCGCGCGCTGGGCGCGGCCGCTGTCCTCTGCCTGGCAGCCGTACAAAACGGCACTGCTTCGACGACACCGGTTTTTATTTTTTATGTTGATCCGGACCCGGCCGTCATCGGCAATCCCGCCGATTACGCCATTGACATCAACCTTGCCACGGACGGAGGATTGACCGGCGGAGTCAGCCAAATTGAAGTCAACTTCCCTCCGGACACCACCATTGCCAACGGCAGTCTTCCCGGTGTCACGGTCGCCGGCCTTGACGCCTCGTCAGCCACAGGCACGCCCGCGCAACGCCGGATCACGATCATCCCTGCCCAGAATATTCCCGGCGGCACCTCCGGCGTAACGCTGTACATCCCGGCAGCCCATGTCCGCAACCCCCTGGCCAGCGGCAGCTATACCCTGACCGTGTCCACCAGCCAGCAACCCGCGGGCACCAGCCCATCCTATCCCATCGGACTGTCCTCCACCGGCATCACGGTGGCTTCGGTCACCGTCAATCCGGCGGTCATCGGCAATCCGGCGCAGTACACCATTGATTTCAACACCAGCCCGGATGGCGCGCTGGTCGGCGGCGCGAGCACCATTACGGCCTACTTCCCCGCCAACACCCTGATCACCAGCGGCGTGCTGCCGGGGGTGACCGTGGAAGGCATCGCCCCGGTCTTGGCGGTCGGGAATACGCTTACCCGCTCGGTATGGATCATCCCGGCCCAACCGATTGGCGGCGACACGAGCAATATCACCCTGGTCTTGCCGCCATCCGCCGTCCGCAACCCAACGAGCAACGCGGACTACGTGCTCTCCATCCGGACCTCTCCGCAACCGTCGGGTACCAGCCCGCTCTATGCAATCAGCCTGTCCAGCACCTCCCTCGCCGTGGCGTCGGTTGCGGCCAGCCCGAATAGCGCCGGATATCCGGCTGACTACACCATTGATTTTCACACCAGCGTGGATGGCGCCCTGCTGGGCGGCGTGAGTTCCATCGAAGTGACTTTCCCTTTTGGCACCCAGGTGACGAACGGCGCGATAACCGGCGTGACCGTGGAAGGCGCGGCCGCCTTTTCCGCCTCCGGCATCTCGCTCTCCCGCACGGTGACCATCGTACCGGCGCAGAACATCTCCGGCGCGACCTTTAACCTGACCCTGGTGATCCCCCAGTCCGGGATCACCAACCCGGCCGCGTCCGGCAACTACACGCTGACCGTCAGAACCTCTCCGCAACCGGCCGGCACCAGCCCCGCCTATGCCATCGTTTCGGCGGATACGCCCACGTTCACCCCCACGCGCACGCCGACGCCCTCCCGCACCCGCACCATGACGTTCACCCCCTCCCGCACCGCGACCGCAACCCCGACCCGGACGCATTCGGCCACCGCCACGGCCTCTCCAACGCTATCGCCCACGCCGGTTTTAAGCGCCACGACGACCCGCACGTTCACCCGCACGGCCACGCCAACCTGGACGCCCACGGCCACCGCCACGCCGACCCATACCGCCACGCCGACCCGCACGGCCACGCCCACGGCCACCGCCACGGCCACGTTCACCTGCACCGCCACGCCGACTCACACCCGCACCTGCACACCCAGCAATACCTCCACCTTGACCGCCACGCCCACGCGCACCCACTCCCCGACGTTCACCGCCACCCCGTCTTACACGCCTACGCCGACGTTCACCCTTACCCCAACGTTCACGCCCACCTTCACCATCTCTCCAACCCCCTCGATTTCGCCCACTTCGACCATCAGCCCCACACGCACCACCACGCCCACGGTCACGCTGACTCCCACCATCTCCCCCACAGTGCCAGCCACCGCCACTCTCACCGCCACGCCGATTTCCCTGGCCGCGGATCAGGTGCTGGCCTATCCCGTGCCGGCAGCCGGCCCGGACCTTTGGTTCGCTTTCGCGCCAGCCGGCCCAGCGCAGGTTAAAATTGATGTTTTCAACGTGGCCGGCGAGCCCTGCCAGACCCTTCGGGACACCTGCCCCTCGGGCGGTCCCTGGCGCACGCACTGGGACATCCGGGCGGTTGCGCCGGGCGTCTATTTCTACCGTCTCACCCTGGTGTCGTCAGCGGGCAGAAAAACCTTCCCCATGCGTAAAGTCGTGATCCTGAAGCGCTGAATGATCGGCCCTGTGTGCCGCAATGTGCAGGCGAAGCTTGACAGCCCCGCTGGGAAGCCAGACAATACCCCCGTAGGGCCCAAGAGGTGATGCACATGGTTATTTCCCTTCAGCCTTCGGATGCCTTGGTGGTCGTGGACATGCAGAGGGACTTCATGCCCGGGGGAGCGCTGCCAGTCCCCCAGGGCGACCTGATCATCCCGGTGATCAACCGCCTGGCCGCGCGCTTTGCCTGCAGGGTATTCACCCGCGACTGGCATCCGCCCAAGCACCTTAGCTTTTCAGCCCGCCCCACTTTCAAAGACAAGTCCTGGCCAGCCCACTGCGTTCAAAATACGCCCGGCGCAGGTTTTCACCCCTCCCTGCGTGTGGACCTGGCCGACCGGATCATCAGCAAAGGCACGGATCCCCGGCAGGAAGCCTATTCGGGGTTCCAGGGCACGGACCTCGAGGCCTGGCTGGAAGCGCGCAATGTCCAGCGGGTATTCATCGTGGGCGTGGCCACGGACTACTGCGTCAAGGCCACGGCGCTGGACGCCCAAGCCGCCGGCTTTTCAGCCTTCGTGGTCACGGATGCGGTGCGCGGGGTGGACCAGCCGGCCGGCAGCGCGGCCGCGGCTTTGGCGGAACTGGAGCGGGCCGGAGTTCGCCTGACCACCAGTCAGGAATTACTGTCACCATGAGCGGAGATCTGGCCCGTCGCTGGCAGCAGCGCGAGGGCATGGCCCTCTTGACGGATTTTTACGAACTGACCATGCTCGCCGGGTATCTCAAGCACGGCCTGGCGGAACAGCGCGTGGCCTTCGAATATTTTTTCCGCACCTTGCCGCCGCACACCGGTTTTGTCCTGAGCGCCGGGTTGGAATCCTTTCTGTCCTATTTGGAGCATCTGCGGTTCTCCCCGGAAGACCTGGCCTACCTGGAGAGCCTGCGCGTTTTTGACCGGGCGACCCTGGACTACCTGGCCGCTTTCAAGCCCGCGCTCGACGTATTCGCGGTCCCGGAGGGAACCCCCGTCTTCCCGCATGAGCCGGTGGTGCGCGTGGTGGGGCCTCTGCCCCACGCCCAGCTGGTCGAGGCTTTTCTTCTCAATGCCCTCAATTACCAGTCCCTGGTCGCGACCAAAACCGCCCGCATCTGCCTGGCCGCGCAGGACGATCCGGTCATGGAGTTCGGGCTGCGCCGGGCGCAAGGGCCGGATGGGGGCTTGAGCGGCAGCCGCGCGGCCTACATCGGCGGCGCCATGGCCACGAGCAATGTGCTGGCCGGCCGCTTGTTCGGCATTCCGGTGCGGGGCACGCATGCGCATTCCTGGGTGATGAGCTTTTCCAGCGAGCAAGCGGCCTTCGAGGCCTTTGCCGACGCCTTCCCGCGCGGTTGCGTGCTGCTGGTGGACACCTACCACCCGCTGAAAAGCGGTGTGCCCAATGCCATTCAGGTTTTTAAAGCCCGTCCCCAGCTCCCTCCGGCTATCCGCCTGGATTCCGGCGACCTGGCCAGGCTTTCCAAAGCCGCCCATCGCTTGTTCAGCCAAGCCGGACTTCCGGAGGTCCGCATTGTGGGCACCAACGACCTCGACGAGGATTTGATTGCGGACTTGAAGCGGCAGGGCGCCAAGATCAACACCTGGGCGGTTGGGACACATCTCATCACGTCCAAGGACCATCCCGCGCTGGACGGCGTGTATAAATTGGTGGCGATTGAAAAAAACGGCAGGTGGGTTCCCCGTCTGAAGCTATCCGGCAATCCCGAAAAAACCACGGATCCCGGTTTGAAGCGGCCGCTCCGGTGCTACAACAGCGACCGCCAGCCCCTGGGAGATGTGATGATCGCGGAGCAGGAGCCGGTTCCGCAGGGACCGGCGCTCAGCTCGCACGACCGCCGCTACCTGCTCCAAAAAAGGCAGCTCAATCAAGTCGCCGCTATTGAAGAACTCTTGCATCCGGTTTTTACCGGCGGCCGGCCGACAGGTCCTGCTCCGTCTCTGGAGGAAATCCGCGCGCACGCCCGGGCGTCGCTCGCGGCGTTTCCCGAGGAGTACCTCCGGTTGCGGAACCCGGAAATTTATTGGCTGGGGCTGTCGGAAACGCTCGCGAAAATCAAGCAAGACGCCCTGCAGGCCGCGGGCGATTAGCCGCTTGCTTCCCCGGCTTCTTCCCCGCCCAGGGGCAGCCTGATCGTAAAGGTGCTTCCCCGGCCAAGCCGGCTTTCGAGGGAAATGTTGCCGCCGTGCTGTTCTGCCACGGTTTGGACGGTCCGCAGTCCCAGCCCGATTCCCTCCACTTTTTGCGTGTGATCGCCCGTCACCCGGTAAAAAGGTTCGAAAATCTTTTTTTGTTCCTCGTCCGCGATCCCCACCCCGGTATCTTGCACGCGCAGTTCCAGCGTTTTCCCCGTTTGATCGCGCATCAGACAGACGCGCACTTCGCCCCGGTCAGTGTACTTAATGGCATTGACCATCAGGTTGGTCACCATTTGCTCCAGCCGTTCTTCGTCTCCGGGCAGGGTGCAATCGCCGCCGGCCGGCGAATCATTACGAAACACCAGGCCCTTGGCCTGGGCCTGGGGCGCGAGCGAAGCAAAAACACGGTCCAAAACGGCCCGCAGATCCACCAGCTGGCATTGCGGCGGCAGCGGAACGAGCTCAACCCGCCCCACTTCCATGGTGGAGTTGATCAGGGCGGCCAGGCGGCGGGCATTACGGTCCGCGATCCCCAAAAATTCCCGGTCCTGGCTGGAAAGGGTTTTGGACCGTTCCAACAATTGCAGGAAACAGAGCACATTCGTCATCGGACTCCGGAGTTCGTGAGAAACACTCAGCATGAAATTCCGCCGCATTTCATCGGCTTTCTGCCTCTCCGTCAAATCCGTGAGGACCGCCAGCCCGACCTCCGCGTCCGGCAGGAGCGCGGCCGTAAACGCGATCGTGCGGCGCTGGCCCTGGCGCGTGGTGAATTCCACCTCCCATGGCCCGACCTGCCTGCGATCCAGCAGCGCGGTCCTGGCATCAAAAGCTTTTTTTACCAAGCTGGGAGTTGTCAGTTTCAACCACGAGACTTCCCCGGCGTTCAATTCGGCGGAAGCATACCCGACGAGTTCCAAAAACCGCTCATTGGCGGACAATATTTTCCCCGCCATGTCGAAAATAAAAATGCCCAGCAGCCCTGAGTGAAACAGATGGTGCCAGGCGCTTTCCGCCGTCCATGCCACCGGAGGAACAGGATCCTTGCGGCCCATGGGCCTCACCTCCCCTGAAACGCATCCCCTGCGCGGCTCACCATAAATCGCGCGTCCCGCGCTGTTGTTTGGGGGCTCGCCGCGGATTGCCTTTTTTCTTCGTGTGCCCGGACCAGCCGCGCTCCTCGCGTTTCCCGTGCCAAAACTCGGGCGAGACTGGGACCGCCCGCCGCTGGCGCGCGCGCCGCAGCAATTGCTCCGGGGGCAGAATACCCACCTGGCGGTTGCGGCAGGCCGCGGCCAGCGCGCGGTCCGCGGTGACCACCAGCCAGCCGGATTGCCGGCCCAGCGCGGTGTGCGTGAGGTGCATAATCACCTCGTCCGCCGTCTCTCCCCGGGCCGAAAAAACCACATCAACGCCTTCGCGCTGGGAGCGTTGGCGGTAAGACCGGTCGCTGCCCGCACCGTCAAAAACGACAGTAATCTGATGGTCCGTTCCCCGCCGGTATTGGGCTAAGTACTGGATCAGGGTTTGCTGGGCCCCGGGAAAATCCGACCGCTCGATTCGCGCCAGCTCCGGATCCCGCCGGATGACATTAAACCCGTCCACCACCACATGTTTGGCCATTTCCACGCTCCGTAAAAAAAAGCCGGGACCCGGCCTGACCGGATCCCGGCTTGATTCTTCAGCAGACCCGCATCACAAGCTGAACTGCAGGCTCAACCCAGCGAGAACCCGCCAGTCGCTGGTGGGAGCGTAGGAAGGGCGGTCTGCCTTGCTTTCAAGGGGAATCTGCACGCCCAGTTTGGCCTTCAGGGGCCCGGTGTGCAGGCGCACGCCCGGAACCACGGACAGCGTCATGCCCGCGGTGTCGGGAAGGGAGACACCTTCCATTTTGACTTCTCCGTAATTGGCCCCCAATAGTTCCGCGTGCAGGGAGATCATATCGCCGGCAGGGATTTCCACGCCCAGAGCGAAATTCACGGCATCGCCGGGTTTCAGTTTCACGCCGCTGTCGACGACCAGATTGCCCGAGGAATCAATGGTAACCGTATCAATGGCGTATTCGGCGCGGTAGCGGTAGCCGACATTGGCGTGCAGTTTCAAAAGACCCGCGTCAATCCCCGCCGCAAGAAAGGGGTTTAAATTGAGCCCCTCGCCCAGCAGCTTCATGGGGTCGCCCGTCGGAATGGTGGTATCCACGCCAAGGGCGAAGCTGAAGACAGGGAGCGTCAGCAGGCCGGTTTTGAGCATCACGCCGATATCTTTGATCCCGCTGAAGCTTTCGTTCGCGACGCTTTCCTTCACCGTGCCATAAGGCAGTGTGAGCTTGCCCTCGAGGACGGGAATCCCGGCGCGCACGAAGACCGGCACATCCATCAGTGTTTGCTCGGCAAGAGTGATTCCGCCGCTCTCCACCTTGGTATAGGCATAATCCACGTTCGCGCCGACTTCGATGCCGGCCAGCCCTGTCACGTTGGCCGCCTGTTCAAATGCAATTGGTTCCGCCCCCGCAAGCGCGGGCAACAGCAGTCCAACCACCACCAGCCCTCCCAGTTTCGCTTTCAAGATCAACACCTCCCTGTGCGTTTCCGCGGTTTTGCGACCCCGCAGTACTTCAAGTTTATCTCCAGCCGGCCGGGCTGGCAAGGTGAAAAATACGCCCCGGAACCGCAAAAAAAATCCCCCGCCCGGGGTTACCCGGACGGGGGACCAAACCCTGCGCAAGATTACTTCACTTCGACGACGGCTCCGGCTTCCTCCAGCTTCGCCTTGAGCGCATCCGCTTCCTGCTTGCTCAGGCCTTCCTTGACCGGTTTGGGGGCTGAATCAACCAAATCCTTGGCCTCTTTCAGGCCCAGACCGGTCAACTCGCGCACGACCTTGATGACCTGGATCTTCTTGTCCCCGGCGGTGCTGAGGATGACGTCAAAAGAGGTCTTTTCTGCCGCCTCGGCGCCGCCAGCGGTGCCGCCAGCCATGGGCATCATCCCGCCCATCATGACGGGCGCGGCCGCGGTCACGCCGAACTTCTCTTCCATGGCCTTCACCAACTCGGACACTTCCAACACCGTCATCCCACTGATCGCTTCGATAATCTGGTCTTTCGTGACTGACATGACTATTCCTCCTTGGGGAATGGATTCCATCAATTATTCCGGTCGAACCGGAAATTACGCGGCTTTTTTCTCCTTTTCCGCTTTCACGGCCTGCAAGGCGTAGATCAACTTGCGGGTCGTGCCTTGGAAAACCGACATAAGATTGCGCAGGGGCGACTGCAGACCGGACACGAGCATGGTCAGCAGCACCTCGCGGGACGGCAGATTGGCGATGGCTTTCAGCCCTTCGGCCGGCAGCATCTTCCCGTCCAGGAACGCGGCCTTGATTACCAGCAGTTCATTCTGCTTGGCGTAGTCCAGCAGGGCCTTGGAGGACACGCTCACGTCCGATCCCAGGAACCCAATGGCGAGCGGCCCCTTGAGGAACGGGAGCATGTCTTCCATGCCCGCTTCCTGGAACAGCTTCTTGGAGAGGCTGTTCTTGACGACCTTGAGGCTGACGCCCACTTTGCGCAGCCGGGAGCGGAGGTCGGTCATCTGGTCCACGCTGATGCCCCGGAATTCGGTGAGCACCACGTTGCGGTGTTCCTTGAGAACGTCCCGCATCTGCTCCAGTACCTGATTTTTTTTAGCTTTCGCCGTTGCCATAACACCACCTGCCTTCGCCTGGCGCGTGTGCCGCGCCGAATCTGCCCTTCCTGCCTATCTCCAGCAAAAAGGGGCCTTGTGAAATTCGTTTTTCGGCACGAATGCCGGGCCTACCTAAAAAATCTACCCCGTTTTCTAAATAATTTTCCGATCTCCGGAAAATTCCAGAAGACGGGCCACTATAGAAACGGCCGCAGGGGGCCGAAAAACGAATTTCGCAAGGGCCTAAATAAAAAACCCCGGCACGCCGGCCGGGGTTTTTCAGCGCGTTAGACCCGCTCACAACGAGTCCACGGTGAATCACACCCGATCTCGGTGGGCCGCCCCGCGGTTGCTGCGGGACATTTACACCCCTCGCGGGGTACCTACGGTCATGGATCGAGACAATCTTATTTCAATCCCTCCGCAGGACTCCCACGGGGACCTTCGGCCGGGGAGAGGATCTGCGGGTTTTAATTGCGGAGGGAGCCCCGGCCATTGGTCTCCAAAGGGGAACTTTCGTCCGGGGGACCACTCCACGAATGATGTTATGCTTTCGCCGAAAACTGCGCCAAGTCCAGCTTCAGACCCGGCCCCATCGTGGTCGAAACAGACACACTGCGCATATACTGCCCTTTGGCGCCCGGTGGCTTGGCCCGCAACACGGTTTCGACGGCATATTTAACATTTTCCGCTAATTTTTCCGGTCCAAAAGAAACCTTGCCGGCTCCAAAGTGAACCAGGCCTTCGTCGTTCACGCGGAACTCCAGCCGGCCCGCTTTCACTTCCTTAATGGCCTGGGTAATGTTCTGGGTCACCGTGCCGGCCTTGGGATTCGGCATCAGGCCCTTGGTTCCCAGAATTTTACCTAGCTTCGCCAGGTCCCGCATGACATCCGGCGTGGCGACAACCACGTCGAAATCCAGCCAGCCTTCCTGCACCTTGGCAATCATGTCCTCGAAGCCGACGAAATCCGCGCCCGCGGCGGTGGCTTCCTGGATCTTCTCGCCTTTGGCAATGACCAAAATACGCTTGCTCTTGCCGGTCCCGTGGGGCAGCACCATGGTGCCACGCACTTGTTGATCGGCTTTTTTGGGGTTTACACCCAGGCGGATGGCCACATCCACGGTCTCGTCGAATTTGGTCTTGGCCGCGGAATGCAGGACCTTCATGGCTTCCGCCACCGGGTACAGCTTGGCACGATCAACCAATTTGAGATTCGTCAGATGACGCTTGCTGCTTTTACGCATGTGTTTCCTCCTGTGGTCCGAGCGGGCCCCGGATCCCTTGTCGGCGCCCTCCCACGGATGTTCGCTCCGCGAAACCGCAGAACAACTGAGCAATGGATCGCGATGGTCTCTATCTATTGCTCAATTATCTATAGTGCAATTGCTCCACCATCGAAAATTGACCGAACGGTCAATTTTCAATGGTGATCCCCATGCTGCGCGCCGTGCCTTCCACCATGCGCATGGCCGCTTCCAGGCTGGCCGCATTAAGGTCCGCCATTTTAAGTTGGGCGATGGCCTTGACCGCCGAACGCTTGACGGTACCGATGACCTGCCGACCGGGTGTCTGGCTGGCTTTGGCCAAGTTGGCTTCGCGCTTGAGCAGCACCGAGGCCGGCGGTGTCTTGCAAATGAAAGAAAAGGACCGGTCCGTGTAGACCGTAATCACCACGGGAATGATCAGCCCTTCCTGGCTCTGTGTCTGGGCGTTGAAGGCCTTGCAAAATTCCATGATATTGACGCCGGCCTGACCCAAGGCGGGTCCAACGGGCGGCGCGGGATTGGCTTTCCCGGCCGCCACCTGAAGTTTGACGACCGATTTGACCTGTTTGGCCATGTGCGTTCTCCTTTAGTCCTTTTCCACCTGGACGAATTCCAGTTCCACCGGTGTCTGACGCCCAAAGATGGAAACCATGACTTTCAGTTTTCCGCGTTCGAGGTTCATTTCCTCGACCACACCCGTGAAGTTCGTGAACGGGCCGTCAATGACCTTTACCCGCTCGCCGATTTCAAAACTGACTTTGGGCTTGGGTTTGGACTTCGCGCCTTCCATCTGGCCCAGAATGCTCTCGATCTCCTCGTCGGTAAGGGGGATGGGCTTGTTGCCCGAACCCACGAAGCCGGTGACCTTGGGTGTATTGCGGACCACGTACCAGGCTTCGTCGTCAATCTCCATTTCCACCAGCACATAGCCGGGGAAAAACCGCTTGGTGGAAATTTTCTTTTTCCCGCCCCGAATTTCGGAGACCTCTTCGGAAGGCACCAGGACCCGGAAGATCTTGCCCTCCATGCCCATGGATTTAATGCGCTGCTCCAGATTGGTCTTAACCTTGTTCTCGTTGCCGGAGTAGGTGTTTACGACGTACCACTTGGATGCCACGATGCGACCTCGTTAAATCAGCATCCTGACCAGCAAGGCCAGGACAAAGTCAAATAAGGCGATGAACAGCATAATGATGCCGACCACGACGACCACCACCAGCGTAGATCCCATGATCTCCTTGCGGGTCGGCCAGGTCACCCGTTTGAGTTCCGCGACCGATTCCCGGAGAAACGTCATCGTTTTTTCCAACATCGCTCAACCTCGACATAAGCAGATGGGTGCCATTTTGCCCGTGGCGAAACGCCACCCTTAAAAACAGAGCAAATTGAGCAATAGACCGCAATGAAGTCTTATCTATTGTTCGATTACCTATTGCTCAACTGCTCTAAAAATTTCGCCCCAGGGGGTGAAATTTTTCTGGCAGGCCAGGCTGGATTCGAACCAGCAACACCCGGTTTTGGAGACCGGTGCTCTAGCCGTTAGAGCTACTGGCCTAAATTTTCGCTTCGCGAAAATTCAAGGCAAGGACGGGGACGAGACCCCCGCCATCTATTTCGTTTCTTTGTGGAGGGTATGTTTCCCGCAGAAACGGCAGTATTTCTTGATCGACAGCTTTTCCGGACTCTTCCGCTTGTCTTTCTTGCTGCTATAGTTGCGGCGCTTGCAATCACCGCAGCTCAGATAGATGATTTCCCGCATACGCCCACCGTTCTCCGACTACTCCAGAATCTCGGCGATAACGCCCGAGGCCACCGTGTGGCCGCCTTCGCGGATCGCGAACCGCAGCTCTTTCTCCATCGCGATCGGCGTGATCAGCTCCGCCTCGATCGTCACCGTGTCCCCCGGCATCACCATCTCCACCCCTTCCGGAAGCTTGACCGAGCCCGTCACGTCCGTCGTCCGAAAATAAAATTGCGGCCGGTAGTTGTTGAAAAACGCCGTGTGCCGCCCGCCTTCCTCTTTCTTCAATACGTAGATCTGTCCCTTGAACTTCTTGTGCGGCGTGATCGAACCGGGCTTCGCCACCACCTGCCCGCGCTCCACCTCGTCCTTCTCGATCCCGCGCAGCAGCACCCCGATGTTGTCCCCCGCCTGCGCGTCCTCCAAAAGCTTCCGGAACATTTCCACCCCGGTCACCACGCTCTTGCGCGTCTCCTGGATCCCAACGATCTCGATGTTGTCCCCGATCTTTACACGCCCGCGCTCCACGCGCCCGGTCGCCACTGTCCCGCGCCCCGTGATCGAAAACACGTCTTCCACCGCCATCAGGAACGGCTTGTCCACGTCGCGCACCGGCGTCGGGATGAACTCGTCCACCGCGTCCATCAGCTTCTGGATCGGCTCCCACTCCGGACCCGTCAACGTCCCCGCCAGTCCCTTCTCCATCGCCTTCAGCGCGCTCCCGCGGATGATCGGCGTCTGGTCCCCGGGATATTCGTATTTCTTCAGCAGCTCGCGCACTTCCATCTCCACCAGGTCCAGCAGTTCCGGGTCGTCCACCTGGTCCACTTTGTTCAGAAACACCACGATCTGCGGCACGCCCACCTGCCGCGCCAAGAGAATGTGCTCCCGCGTCTGCGGCATCGGCCCGTCCGACGCCGACACCAACAGGATCGCTCCGTCCATCTGCGCCGCGCCCGTGATCATGTTCTTGATGTAGTCCGCGTGCCCCGGGCAGTCCACGTGCGCGTAGTGGCGCTTCTCCGTCTGGTACTCCACGTGCGCCGTGTTGATCGTGATTCCGCGCGCTTTCTCCTCCGGCGCGTTGTCAATCTCGTCGTACTTCTTCACCGTCGCCATGCCCTTGCTCGACAGATACATCGTGATCGCCGCCGTCAAGGTCGTCTTTCCGTGGTCCACGTGCCCGATCGTTCCCACGTTCACGTGCGGCTTCGTACGCTCGAATTTCTGCTTCGCCATGAGGAATCCTCCGTTTTCTTCATGATAGGAGCGAACGGCCGCCCCTATAAATGCAACTCGCGAAAATTGACAAATAGAACAATAGACCGCAATGGAGCTTGGCTACTCTCGATTGCTCTATTGCTCCATTGCTCTGTAAATTTTCGCGTCGCGAAAATTTACTGGAGCCCAAGACCGGGATTGAACCGGTGACCCCGTCCTTACCAAGGACGTGCTCTACCGACTGAGCTACCTGGGCAAATAGGTCGTTTTTACGACATAGAGGAAAACGAGGATAACAAAAGGCTTTTATCCTGTCAATCCCTTTTTTCGCTAAATGTCCGCAGCTCAAAAACAATAAAATCGTTGATTTTAAAAGATAATAATTATTTCCGCCACGCGCGCCAGCGGCGGTGTCCCCAAAACCACTGTTCCGGGTTCGCCCACACCCAGTTGGCGACCGCTTGATTGGTGGCAGTGACCACATTCAGGACCGCGTCGCGCTTGGACTCCGCCTGGGCGAGGACCAATTCGGGTTCAATGACCGCCTTGAGCGTTCCATCGGCAAGGCGGTAACAATGGATCGGAATCAGCGGCGCGCCGGTCCTGAGCGCCAGGTTGGCCGCTCCGAGCGAAGACCCGGCGGGTTTGCCCATGAAATCCACATAGAGCCCCCCGGTCTCCACCTGATCAATCAGCATGCCTACCGTACCGCCGGATCTGATATGCGACAACAGCTGGCAGGCGCAGGCATGGCGCGGATTGTCGGCAATCAGCCCGATGCCCAGGCGGCCGATCAGCCAGCGGTAGAGGCGCGAGACCTCGGGCTGGGAAGGATCGCGAAACAAAAAACTCAGGCGGCAGAAGGGCGCGGCCGCCGCAGCCATGAGGATAAAATTTCCCATATGGCCAGAAAAGAGAATGGCGCCTTTGCCTTTGGCCAGCGCGGCCCGGAGATGCGTTTCCCCTTCCAGGCGGATCCAACGGGACAATCGTCGGGGAGCGCCGGCCGCCTGCAGGCTTTCCAACAAAACGCCTCCCAGATGGGCGAAATTATCCCGCGCCAGACGCCAGCGGCCGTCAGCGGTCAGGCGTTCGCCGTAAATCATCTGCAGATTGTCCAGCGCGACCTGCCGACGGCTGGCCATGCGCCGAAAGACAAACCGGCCCAGCCAGCGCCCGGCGGCCAGCACCCAGGACTTGGGCAGTCCGACCAGCAGAACCATCAAGCAGCGCGTGACCAGCCACATGAAAAAATATTTCACGGCTCTTCAACTCCTTGAAAACACGTGCGCGTGATTATCGCCGAAATGGTCGGTGGTCACGGACAGCACCACGCGGCCTTCAAATCCAGAGGCTGCGGCGCGGATGTGCAGGACCGGCAGGTCCGGATCCGGAATGTGCCAGGGCGACGCCGGCCAGCGCCGGGTCTGCAGGGCCAAACAGGCGCAGAACGCGCCCATGGCCTCGGCCGCGCCGCTCAGATATCCGGTCAAGCCGGAAAACGCGTATACGGGCAGCCCCGCCAACCGGGATCCGAAAACACCCGCGAGGGAGGCGGCCAGCCGGGCATCCTCGTCTGGCAGGCCGCTGGCTGAAACCACCACGCCGTCTACCTGGTCAGGCGACAGGCCGGACCGGTCCAGCGCCAGGCGCATCGCCCGCTGCAGTTCCGATCCCAGCGGGTCCAGCGTTCTGAACCCTTGGGCGTCGTAGGTCTCGGCGTAACCAAGGTAGCGGGCCACGGCCGACGCCTTTCGCGCGCGGGCCCGGCCAGCGGATTCCAGAAACAGACCGACCGCTCCTTCACCCAACCAACACCCATCGCGCCCGCGGCTCAAAGGGCGCGGCCGGTCTTTGGCCCAGTGGGCCACCGTCTCACGCTGTGGAACCGCGGCTTCCTCCAAGCCCGTGGCCAGCATGGCGTCCGCGCGGCCCAGGCACAGCGCGTCATGAGCTTCCGCCAGGGAGCCGCTCCCGCAAATCGTGTTGTTGTGCCCGCGCAGGCCGGTCTCCATGCAGGCATAGCCGGCGCTGGCGTTCAACACCGTGCTGGGAAATTCCATGGGGTTGGCCCGTTGCGGCCCCCGCTTGAACACGGTCCGGCTGAAATTCAAAATGCTGTTCAGCGTGCCCAAATTGGTGCTGCTGCACAATCCCACGCGGCTGGGATCGCCAACCGCGCCGGGTCCCAAGCGGCGGAGGAGACTGACAACCATGACCGCCAGCACTTGGGACATGCGGTCCATGCGCCGCACATGGTCTTCAGGCAAAAGCGCCTCGGGAACAAACGGGTTCAGCGCCACAACGCCCGGCGCCTCGCGCGTCAGGCAGGACGCGCCGCAGGCGCTGTTCCAAAAATCCTCCGGCGTCTGTCCGGCCTGATGCAGCACCCCCAGGCCGGTCACGACCCACTCCGCCTTCATTCCCCGCCCTCCAGCCTGAAAATCAAGCTGACGTTGTTGCCCGCAAAGCCAAAAGAATTGGAAAGCACGGTGCGGACAGCCGCCGGCCGGGCACAGTTGGGCACATAATCCAGGTCGCATTCGGGGTCGCCCGGGGTGAAATTCAAGGTCGGCGGAAGTGTTTGGTGAAGCAGGGTCATCACAGCGGCCACCGCCTCCACGGCGCCGGCCGCGCCCATGCAGTGACCCACTGCCGCTTTGATCGAAGACAGCGGGATGTGCCGCGCCCGCTCTCCAAAAACACGTTTCACCGCCAGGGTCTCCATGCGGTCGTTTTGGGGCGTACCCGTGCCGTGGGTGTTGATGTAGTCAATCGCTTGCGGCAACCAGCCGGCGTCAGCCAGGGCGGCGCGCATGGCCAATTCCGCGCCCCGCCCCTCCGGATCAGGGGCGATAATATGGTAGGCGTCCTCCGAAAGACCCGTGCCGGCCACGACAGCCAGGGGTTGCGCGCCCCGCGCCAAGGCGCTTTCCCGCGCCTCCAGGATCAGGATACCGCTGCCTTCGCCGATCACCAGTCCCTCGCGGTTGATGGAAAAAGGCCGGCATGCGGTCGGCGCGGCCGACCGCATGGCATTGAACCCGGAAAAGGTATCCACGCCGAAGGCGTCCGCCCCGCCAGTCACCGCGGCGTCCGCGTAGCCCAGGCGGATCAAATCCGCGGCCCGGCTGATAGCGGTCCCTGAAGACGCGCATGCCGGGCAGGGCGTGGCCACGGGCCCGCGATATCCGAAGTGCGAGGCAACATACCGGGACAGACTGGAAAGGATGAAAACCGGATAGGACGTTAACATCTCCAGCGGCTGCCCGTTCCGGACTTCCCTAGCCACGGCTTGCTCCAGAGTCAAAATCCCGCCCTGCAGCGTGCCAATGACAACGGCTGTGCGCTCCGCGGGCAACGCGCCGCCGGCCTGGCCCAGCGCTTCGCGGCACGCGCCCATCGCCAGGTCATACACCCGGTCCGGATGGCCGGTTTCGGGGAGGGGGTCCCGGATCTCACAGCCGAGATGCGTCTTCCAGTCCGCACTGTCAAAGCTGGCAACAGGCCCGACCGCCGATTCAGCGGCGATAAGACGCCGCCAAAAAGCCGCGCGGTTCGTCCCCAGTCCGGTGATCAGGCCCAGGCCGGTTACCACCACATCGCGGGGCTGATCTGAATAAACCATGATCTATCCGGTATGCAGACAGGAAGCGCAAGGGGTCATGCGCCTGGCTGGTCCTGGCTTTTTTTTCGCTGCAGAAAAGCAGCGACTTCGTTTACGGAGTTGATTTGCCGCACTTCTTCATCCTGGATGCGGAGGTCGAACTGCTCCTCCAGCACGGTCACCAAGGTCAGAATGTCCACGGAGTCGAGATTCAGCCCGCCGCCAAAGAAAGAATCATCCTCCCCGATGCTTTCGGGGTCCCGCTTGAGTTTCAGGCCTTCGACCAGAACCTGTTTGATTTTAGCTTTAAGTTCCGCCTCAGACATTCCCGTTTTCCTCCCCTTCGCCCGTCTGGTCCGGATTCCCGCCGCGGTTGAGCCCGCGGGCGCTGAGCAGGCGTCCGGCCAGGGCATCAAGCAAAAATTCATCCGAACCCTCCACCAGGCTGAAAACACGCGCCTGGCGGAACCATCTTTCCCAGGGATTGCCTTGCAGGTAACCCGCGCCGCCCGCCAGCTGCAGAGCCCGGTTTGCCACATCCAGCACGGTCCGGGCTGCGTAAATCTTGGCCATGGCCACGGCCTGGCTGCAGTCTTCGGCGCCCGCGGTCCATTGCTGCCAGGCTGAGGCCACCAGCGCCCGGCAGGCTTCCAGCTCCAATTTCATTTCCGCCAGGCTAAACTGAACGGCTTGCCGATCCGCCAGGCGGCCGGCGCCGTGCGGCAGCTGCGCCTGCCGCAATGAGGCGTCCATCGCGGCCTGGGCCAAGGCCAGCGCCACGGTGCTCACGCACAACCTGCCAAGCTGCAACCCCTCGCCGGCGATCTTCAGGCCCCATCCCGGCCGGCCCAGCACTTCATCCGCCTGGACCCGCACGTCGTCAAAATGGATATCCCCCAGAACCAACCCGGGAAAGGCCATTTTGGCGCGCGGCGGGCTGAACCGGACCCCGTGGCGGTCTTTCGGCACAAGGAAAACCGCCGGACGGCTGGACTGCGGATCGCGTTTGAGCGTCGCCACCACCAAGTAATACTCCGCGACACCAGCCAGCGAAATCAGGTTTTTTTCGCCTGACAGGATATACCCTTCTTCCGCGGGCATGGCAACGGTGGCAAACCCATTTTGGTCCGGCGCGCGCTTCAGTTCGGTATAGGCAAAAGCGCACAGGGCTTGGCCGCGAATCAGGCGCGGCAGCAAATCCCGCATCACCGCACCCTGGCCGTGACTGGCCACCAGGTGGGTGGTAAGCACGGGAATCCCCATGACCACCGCCAGCGTCGGCGAAAGCAGCCCCACCTGGTAGATCAATTCCCGGAGCACGTCAAAAGACAGTCCCCAGCCTCCCCGGCTTTCGGCCACCGTGACGCCGAAAGCCCGTTCCGCCCCCAGGCCCGCAAGGTGTTCGCGCGGAAATGCGTCGCTGTTCTCAATGGCATCCGCCAAGGGAGCGATACGCGTCTGCAGATGGCGTTGGGCATGGGCAAGAAAGTCCGTTGCCTGCATGGAGCTCTCCGGAAGATCAGGACAGATGGATTTTGGAGCGGGGGACGGGGTTCGAACCCGCGACGTTCAGCTTGGAAGGCTGACATTCTTCCACTGAATTACCCCCGCGCCTCGGCTGCCCTCTACGTAAGTATAACAGAAAGGCGGGTTGATTAACCCGCCTGGAATGAAAATCCTCTGGAAGCCAGAACAGGTGAGCAGGAGACTGCCCCGGCCGGTTTACTATGGAGCCCCCCGGGAAAAGCCCAGGGTGCCAACCTCAAAACTTGCGCTGCACGCTGATGGCAGGGCGATCTCCCTGGAGCAGGCCACCGACGCATTCACCCCCAGGCACACCTGGGGTACCCTGCGGAAGGGATGGGACTCCCTTGGGTCGCAGCCGAGCTTTTTCTACTGTTCAGCTGTGCCACTGCTCGACTGTACTGCGTTTTTCATCGGAGACAAAACCATGCCGAAAACCACACGTTTCGTTAAGCGAGGCGCTGATAGTCGAGAGTAGAAAGGTGACCGAAGTCGAGTTTGGGTCCACTTTCTACTTTCGCCTCTCGACTTCTCTGCGCTTCGTCAGAGGCGAAGCGCTGGTGGACAGGGAAGGATTTGAACCTTCGTAGGGCAGTGCCCGACAGATTTACAGTCTGTTGCCATTGACCGCTCGGCCACCTGTCCACAAGGGTGGAACTCCCCCGGATTTAGCCCGGGGCACCTTTCCTACCATGTGTTTTTGGCATGGTAGACGGCGACATCCCCGCAGCAGGAAATTCGCATTCATCCCCGGCCGAAGGCCCGGAGATTTCCGCGAAGGGGATAGATAGTTTATCCAAAGCGCAAAAGCCTGTAAAGTCTATTTTTCTCCAAAAATGATGGGGTTTTCAAGAAAACGGCCTTGTTCCCCCTCGGTCGTCGGTCCTAAACCCTGAGCAGTTGATCAGTTGAGCAGTAGACCGCAATGGAGCCTTCTTCAACTTGCTCAATTTTCAATTGCTCCATTGCTCTGTAAATTTTTGCTCAGCGAAAATTTACTGGAGCCACCGGTCGGAATCGGACCGACGACCATCCGCTTACAAGGCGGGCGCTCTACCACTGAGCTACGGTGGCTCTTCCCGACGTTCATGCGGCGGCTGGGATCAGGACAGCCGCCGCTGTCTTTCGATTTCGAACAAAGCCACGCCCGCGGCCACGGCCGCGTTCAGCGAGGCGGTTTTACCCCGCATGGGAATGCGCACCAGCAGGTCACAGGCTTCGCGCGTCAGGCGCCGCAGTCCCCGTCCTTCGTTCCCCACCACCAGGGCAATGGGACGGTCGAGATCCGCCTCCCACAGCGTCTGCCCGGCGCCGGCGTCCAACCCCACCACCCATAATCCCGCGGCTTTGGCGTCAGCCAGCGCCTGCTGAAGATTCACCACCCGCGCCAGCGGCAGGTGCGCCAGCGCGCCGCCGGCCGCTTTCTCCGTCACCGGTGTCCGTTGGGCGCTGCGCCGTTCCGTGATCACCAGCCCCAGGCTGCCGGCAGCTTCAGCGCAGCGGGCGATGGCGCCCAGATTGCGCGGGTCCTCGATCTCATCCGTCACCATCAGCAGCGCCTGCTTACCCTGTTCCCGGCATTGATCTAAAACATCGGCTAATTCCGCGTACTCCGTCCGCCGCAGGCAGGCCATGACGCCCTGGCTGGGCAGCGAGCCGGCCAGCTTGTCCAAGTGGCGCCGCTCCAGCCACTCCACTTCCACGCCCTGGACCGTTGCCGCGATCTCGATTTCCCGCAGAATGGACCCGTGCGTCCCCTTGGCCAGCAGTACTTTCTCCACGGCGCGGCCTTGCGCCCGCAGTGCTTCCAAGACGGCCCTGCGGCCTACCAGACGGCTTCTGTGTTCCGCCCTTCCGGCGCGCGCCGTCATGCCTTGGGGTCTCCCGCACGCAGTACCAGGGTCCCAAACGGCGTATCCTCCACCATGAACCCCTCGGCCAAGATGCGGTCGCGCAGGCGGTCGGACTCGGCCCAATCGCGGCGCTCACGGGCGGTGCGGCGTTCTTCCGCCCATTGCCGGACCTCGGCCGGGATGCTGATCGGCATCGGCGCCAGCCCTAAAACATCCAGAAGGTCCTGCAGGTTTTTCCGCACCCGTGACAGCGTCGCATGCATCTTGAAGGTCTTTTCCATCCTGCCGGCCATTACTTGCTTGCAGCGGTTGGCCAGGGTGAATACCTGCCCGAGCGCGCCGGCGGTGTTCAGATCATCGTCCAGCGCCGTTTCAAAGACCTGCAGGATGCCTTCCCGGTCGTGTTCCAGGCGGTCCGCCGCGTCATCGGCGCGGAAGTCTTCCGCCATCGGCGTGCGCAGAAGCTCGTCCAGGCGCTCCACGGTCCTTTGCAATTCCGCATAACCCTGGCGGGCAGCTTCCAAATTCTCCGGCGTCAGGTCCAGCGGGCTGCGATAATGGGCGCTCAGCAGGAACATCCTGAGCACCGGCGCGGGCAGGGTGCGCAGCACTTCCCGCGTAATCCAAAAATTGCCCAGCGACTTGGACATTTTTTCGCCCCGGATCTGCAGGTGGCCGTTGTGCAGCCAGTAGCGTGCCAGCGTTTTGCCGGTGGCGCCTTCGCTCTGGGCGTTTTCATTCTCATGGTGGGGAAAGACGAGGTCCTCGCCCCCGCCGTGAATGTCGAACTGATCCCCCAGATATTTCATGGACATGGCCGAACACTCGATGTGCCATCCCGGGCGTCCCGGTCCCCAGGGGGAATCCCAGGATGGTTCCCCGGGTTTGGCGGCTTTCCACAGAGAAAAATCGAGTGGGTCGCGTTTGGCGGGATTGATTTCCACGCGGGCGCCTTTTTCCAGCTCGTCGAGCGGTTTGCCAGCCAGATGTCCGTAGCGGGGCAGGCTGCGCACCGAGAAGAAAACGTCGTTCCCAGCCACGTAGGCGTGGCCGCGCTCGATCAGGCGGGCGATCAAGGCGTGCATCTCCGGAATATGCTCCGTGGCTTTGGGGCTCACATCCGCAGGCCGGCAGCCCAGCGCCTGCAGGTCCTCAAAAAACGCCCGGGTAAAGGTTTGCGCCACTGCCTGGGGCGTCATCCCCGATTCCTGGGCCCGGCGGATGATCTTGTCGTCCACATCCGTGATGTTCTGGACGTAGGTGACACGATAGCCCCGGCGTTCCAGCACCCGGCGCAGGGTGTCGAAGACCACGAACGCCCGGGCGTTGCCGACATGGAAAAAGTCGTACACCGTGGGCCCGCAGGCGTACATGCGCACCTGGCCGGGCGTAAGCGGCTCGAAAGGTTCCTTGCGGCGGGACACGGTGTTGTAGAAGTAGAGCGGCATGCCGCAGCTCCCGACAAGAAAATAAAAGCGGTATGATTATAACCGCCGCCAAGAACGGCGGAAAGGGTAATTTCTTCGTTAACAAAAAGGGCAGGCCCGGAGGCCTGCCCTGGAAACACGCGGCGACCGCTTATTTCTGCGGGCCGGACTTCTTGCCGTGGGACTTGGCAGGTTTTTCCTGGTCCTGTGTTTTTTGCTTTTCCTGCTTGCCGCGGGCGCGTTCTGCGGCTTTGGCCTTTTTTTGCTGTTCTTTCGCAGCCTTCCGTTCGGCGATGCGCTTTTCTTTCTCCGCATCACGGGGCGTCCGCTTGGCGCTTTCTTTGGCCTCGGCTTTTTTATTCTTCTTAACCTCTTTCTTGACCTCTTTTTTAGCTTCCTTCTTCCCTTCTTTCTTTTCCTTGTCCTTCTTTTCCTTCTCGGCTTTGGCCGCCTCCTCGGGCGTCTCGACCTTGATCACCTTGGTCAGCTGGCCTGGCAGTTTGTCGCCCGGAATCCAATCCACCAGTTCGAGGAAGGCCGTCTCGGCGCCGTCTCCCGGCCGGGGCCCGATTTTAATGACACGGGTGTATCCGCCGGCCCGCTGTTTGTACCACTCCACGATCTGATCAAACAGGCGGTTCACGACGTCCTGGCGCGGGATGAACGCCATCGCCTGCCGGCGGTGATGCAGTGTTCCTTTTTTGGCCAGCGTCACCATCCGGTCCACCAGGGGTTGCGCTGCCTTGGCCCGGGTGACGGTGGTTTTAATCCGGCCATGCAGCAATACGGCTTCCACCAACTGCCGCAAGATGGCCTTCCGGCGTTTGGTTGGCACACCCAGTTTTCGTCCTGCGTTGCGATGTCTCATGCGCTCAACCTTTCGTTGAAATGATGATCAGTTCTTCTTCGCCGCCAGGTCCTGGCCGCTGAGGTAAGACAAATCCATCCCCAGGCTTAAGCCCATTTCCGCCAGGATCTCCTTGATCTCGTTCAAGGATTTCCGGCCGAAATTGCGGTACCGGAGCATTTCGCTCTCGGTTTTCTGGACCAATTCGCCGATCATCTTGATGTTGGCGGTTTTCAGGCAATTACTGGAGCGCACCGACAGCTCCATTTCTTCGACGCTCCGGTTCAGGAGTTCGCGCAGCCGTTCCTTCTCCTCGTCAACTTCCTCGACTTCCTCGACCGGCTCTTCCTCGAAGTTGATGAAGATGGTCATGTGGTCCTTGAGGATCTTCGCGGCATGCGCCAGCGCGTCCTCGGGACGGATGCGGCCGTCGGTCCAGATCTCCATGATCAGTTTGTCATAGTCGGTCATCTGTCCCACGCGCGTGTTCTCGGTTTCGATTTTCACCTTGGTCACGGGGGTAAAGACCGAATCCAGCGGAATCGTCCCGAGGGACTGGTCTTCCCGCCGGTTTCGGCTGGCGTCCATGTAGCCGCGCCCCGAGGCGATCTCGATCTCCATCTCCAGGGTGGCATCGCGGTCATTGAGGGTGGCGATGTGAAGGTCGGGATTGATGATCTCCACGCCCGCGTCGGCTTGGATGTCGGCCGCGGTCACTTCCCGTTCTCCGCTCACTTGCAGGCGCACCATCTTGGGACCGTCCTCCAGCAGCTTCACTTTAAGCTGCTTGAGGTTCAGCACGATGTCCGTGGTGTCTTCCACGACCCCCGGAATGGAGGCGTATTCGTGGACCACGCCGTTGATCCGAACCGAAGTGGCGGCCGCCGCTTGGATGGAGGACAGCAAAATCCGGCGCAGCGAATTGCCGATGGTGGCCGCGAACCCCCGTTCGAAGGGCTCGGCCACGAACTTGCCGTACTGTCCGGTCAGGCTTTCGCGATCGCAATCCAAACGCTCGGGTTTAACCAGGCTTTTCCACTTCATGGTTGTTTGCTCCCCTTTTGCGCCAGTGAAATATGGAGCCCCCCGGCCGAAGGCCGGGGTAGCACTGAATACTCTTGCGCCGCCCCAAATTGGCAGGCGACATCCCGCGACGCCTCTTGACGCCTTTAGCCTCGGTCAAAACCGGACTTTCGGCGTCGCAGGAAAAAACTACTTCGAATACAATTCGACCACCAGCTGCTCCTGGACCGACAGGTCCAGCTCATCCCGCTTCGGCAGGGTCTTGAATACGCCGGTTCGGGTTTCGTGATTCACTTCCAGCCAGGACGGCACCCCGCCCCGGCGGGCGAGGGTCTCGATCGCGTACTGGATGGGCTTCAAGTCCTTGCTGGGCATCTTGATCTCGATCCGGTCGCCTGGCTTGAGCTGATAGGAAGCGATGTCCACTTTGCGGCCGTTGACCATGACATGCCCGTGATTCACCAACTGCCGAGAGGCCAGGCGGTTGACCGCATAGCCCATGCGGTAGAGCACGTTATCCAACCGCCGTTCCAGCAACTGCAGCATGATCTCGCCAGTCACGCCGTGTTTTCGGCTGGCCTCCTCGTAGTACCGCCGGAACTGCCGCTCCAGCACGCCGTAAATGCGGCGCAGCTTTTGCTTTTCGCGCAGCTGCCGTCCGTAATCCGACAGCTTGGCACGGGTGTCCTTGTGCTGCCCGGGCGCGTAACTGCGCCGTTCCAATGCGCATTTGTCCGTCGTGCATTTGTTGCCCTTCAGGAAAAGCTTGACGCCCTCCCGGCGGCACAATTTACACTCCGGGCCAATATACCTGGCCATATGAAAATTCCTCCTTGTCCTCTGCTTCCGTCTTAAACACGCCGCCGTTTGGGCGGGCGGCAGCCGTTGTGGGGAATGGGGGTCACGTCCTTGATCAGGGTGATGTCCAGTCCCACGGCCTGCAGGCTCCGGATCGCCGCTTCGCGGCCAGCGCCGGGTCCCTTGACATAAACCTCGATCTCCTTCATGCCGGCTTCCAACGCTTTGCGGCCGGCCGCCTCGGCCACCATCTGGGCGGCATACGGCGTGCTCTTGCGCGAACCTTTGAAGCCAACTTGTCCGGCCGAGCACCACGACACGACCGCCCCGGTTCTGTCCGTAATGGACACAATGGTGTTGTTGAAGGTGGATTGAATGTGGGCCATTCCCACCGTGGCTATTTTCTTGACCTTCTTTTTACTGCGGACGGTGCTTTTTTTGACCACCCTGGTGCCTCCTTTATCCCGATCGCCTCTGGACTAGGTCTTTTCGCTCGCGACCTTCTTGTTGGCGATGGTTTTCCGCGGGCCCTTCCGGGTGCGCGCGTTGGTTCGGGTCCTCTGGCCCCGGACCGGCAATCCCCGCCGGTGCCGGAATCCGCGATAACTTCCGATGTCAACCAGGCGTTTGATGTCCTGGCTGACCTCCCGCCGCAGATCGCCCTCGATCTTATACGATTTATTAATGACCGTCTGGAGGCGGTGCACCTCGTCCTCAGTCAGGTTCTTGACCCGCACGTCCGGGGAAACACTGGCCTCGGAGACGATCCTGCGGGACAAGGTGGCGCCGATGCCGTATAGATACCGCAACGCGATTTCCACGCGCTTGTCCTTGGGCAAATCTACGCCGCTGATACGAGCCATGATGGTTTTCCTCCCTATCAGTTCTTAGTCACTTGCATCTTGAACAGCGGAGCAGCGGATCAAAAGACCGCAGCCTCGCTTTTTTATTCCTGGCCAGCCGTTCTGCTGCTCAGCTGCTCGGCAGCGCCGAGGTTCGCGCCACACGATAAAGACAGCGCTAACCTTGGCGCTGCTTGTGCTTGGGGTTGGTGCAAATGACGCGGATCACGCCTTTGCGCTTGATCACCTTGCACTTTTCACACAGGGGTTTGATGGACGCCCGTACTTTCATGCCTGCCTCGCTTTCCCTTCTCTCATTTAAACCGGTAGGTAATCCGCCCCCGCTCCAGATCATAGGGGGACATTTCCACGGTCACACGGTCTCCGGGCAGGATGCGGATAAAGTTCATGCGCATCTTTCCCGAGATATGCGCCAAAACCTTGTGCCCGTTGTCCAGCTCCACTCTGAACATGGCGTTGGGAAGCGCTTCCAGAACCCGCCCTTCCAACTGGATCGAGTCTTCCTTAGCCTGCGTGCGGATCTCCTTGGCCGGTTTCCGGGACTTCCGGCTGTCCGGCGGACGCCTATAGGGACCTCGCTTCATGCCGTGAGAACCTCCGCTTGGGTATCGGTGATCGCCACCGTATGCTCGAAATGCGCTGAACGGCTGCCGTCGTCCGTGACCACCGTCCAGCGGTTCCTGATGACATGCACGCCGTAGCGACCCGCGTTGACCATGGGCTCGATGGCCAGCACCATGCCCGCCTTCAGCGCCACACCCTGGTGCGGCGGGCCGAAATTCGGCACCTGCGGCTCCTCGTGCAGTTCGCGCCCGATCCCGTGCCCCACAAAATCCCGCACCACGGAGAATCCCGACGCCTCAACATGACGCTGGACGGCGTGCCCGATGTCGGACAGCCGGTTTCCGATCCGGGCCTGCTGGATTCCCAGCTGCAAGGCGGTCCGGGTCGTTTCCAGAAGGCGGGCGGATGCTTCCGAAATATCCCCCACCGGGTAGGTCCTGGCCGCATCCCCGTGCCAGCCCTCCCAGCAAACGCCGACATCAATGCTGACCAAATCCCCGGTCCGTAATTTTCGGCTTCCGGGAATGCCGTGAACAACTTCCTCGTTGAGCGACGTGCAAAGCGTTGCGGGAAACCCGTGATAGCCCTTGAACGAGGGCTTTCCGCCCCGCTCCCGGATCAACGCTTCCGCCCAGCGGTCCAGCTCCGCGGTGGTCACGCCCGGCCTGACGAGCGCTTCCAGGCCTCTCAGCACTTCCCCGACCACTTGTCCAGCCTGTCGCATGGCCGCGATTTCCGCGCCGCTGCGAAGGGCGATCATGCTATTGGTTCCACTCCGCGGCCGACCGGATCATGTTGACGATCTCCGGTATTTCGCCGGTGGCTTTCACGGTTCGTAGCAAACCTGCTTTTCGGTAATATTCAATCAGCGGAGCGGTTTGTTCCTGGTAGACCTTCAGCCGCCTGGTAATCGTCTCTTCGGTGTCGTCCGAACGCTGCACCAGCTGACTGCCGCACTGGTCGCAAATCCCCTCGCGCCTCGGCCGCAGATTGGTGTTGACGTTGTAGTTCGCGCGGCAGTTTGTGCAGACGCGGCGGCCGGTCAGGCGCCGCAGCAGCACATCCTGCGGCACCTCAATATTGATCACGGCGGTCAGACCGCCGCTGTCTTTCTCCAACAGGGTGCGCAAATCCTCGGCCTGCTGCAGCGTGCGTGGAAACCCATCGAGAATGAATCCCGCCACGGCATCCGCTTCCTGCAGCCGTTCCGCCACCATGCTCGTAACCAATTCGTCCGGAACCAGCGCGCCCTGGTCCATGAAGGTTTTGGCTTTGTTCCCCAGGGCCGACCGCTGCTTGACATGCAGCCGGAGCAAATCCCCAGTCGAAATGGTGGGAACCTGCCAGTGCTGGCTCAACGGCCCGGCATACGTGCCTTTTCCAGCCCCTGGCGCGCCGAGGAAAACCAGCCGCATGGAATCGCTCATTTCCGGGGTCTCCATTTAAAAAGCCGTGCGGCCTTTGAGTTTGCCCTGCTTCATGAACCCTTCATAGTGGCGCATCAGCAGGTGCGATTCGACCTGCTTCATGGTGTCCAAGGCCACACCCACCACAATCAACATCGTCGTCCCGCCAAAATACCAGCCGATGGACATCTGCTTGGCCAGCAAATCAGGGACAATCGCGATCAGCACGACGGCCAGGGAGCCGCCCAGGGTGATGCGCGACAGCGTCTGGTCAATATATTCCGCGGTGGACTTCCCCGGACGCAACCCAGGAATAAAACCGCCGTATTTTTTCATGTTCTCGGCCACATCGGTCGGGTTGAAGGTGATGGCCGTGTAAAAATAACAGAAAAAGACGATCAGAATGGCGTATAGCGCGATATACAACCAGCTTCCGGGTGAGAGCAGATTGATCAGAGTGGTGATCAGGCTCTGCCCAATGCCTTCGGCGTTGGGATTCTGGAAATATTGGGCCAGCGTGGTGGGGGTGATCAACACGGAGCTGGCGAAAATAACGGCGATCACACCCGAATAATCCACCTTCAACGGCAGCTGGGTGGACTGGCCCCGGTAGACCTTACGGCCGACAATGCGCTGAGCGTACTGCACCGGGACCTTGCGGTACGATTGCTGGATGACGACGGTCAGCGCGACCAGGGCCAGGAGAATGCCAACGAACAGCAGGACCTGGAAGAGGTTGACCGTGCCCGCGCTAAACAGGGCCCACATGGTGCCGGCCTCGAGAGGCAGACGCGCCACGATGCCGGCGAAGATGAGCATGGACATGCCGTTCCCGATGCCCCGTTCGTTGATCTGCTCGCCCAGCCACATGATGAAGATCGTGCCGCAGGTCAGCGTCAGCACGGTGGTGATCTGGAAGCCCAGTCCCCAGTTAAGCACGATCGAGTCTCCGCCCGCCGGGGAGAGGTTGCGCAGCATATAGGTCATGCCCACGGACTGGATCACGCACAACAGCACCGTGCCGTAACGGGTATACTGGGTGATTTTTTTCCGGCCTTGCTCGCCTTCTTTCTGCAACCGTTCCAGGTAGGGCACGACCGTGGTCAAGAGCTGGATGATGATGGAGGTCGAAATGTAAGGCATGATCCCCAGCGCGAAAACGGAAAAATTGCTCAGCGCTCCGCCCGAAAACAGGTTCATGAATCCCAGCACGCCGCCGGCTTGGCTCTGGATCAAGGCTTCCATGGCTGCCGCATTGATCCCCGGCGTGGGAACGTGGGATCCGACGCGAAAAACAAAAATCATTCCCAGCGTGAAGAAAATGCGCCGCTTGAGTTCAGGAATGGATATGGCGTTCTGGAAGGCGCCTAGCATGCCAACACCTCGATTTTCCCGCCCGCGGCCAACAGTTTTTCGGCCGCGCTTTTGGAAAACTTGTGCGCCTTGACGTTTAATTGCTTCGGTGCTTCTCCGTCGCCCAAAATTTTAACGGATGCGTTTTTTCCGACCAGGCCGCGGCCGGCCAAAGCTTGCGGGTCCACCGTGGAGCCGGCTTCAAATCCCGCCAGATCGCTCAGGTTGACCACGGCGTACACGGTTCTAAACTTGTTGTTAAAACCCCGCTTGGGCAGTTTTTGGGACAGTGGCATCTGGCCGCCTTCAAATCCCACGGCTTTGCCGCCGCCGCTGCGGGCGCCCTGCCCGTTGTAGCCGCGTCCCGAGGTCTTGCCCAGACCTGAACCAATCCCGCGGCCCACGCGTTTGCGGGTGCGGCGGGCGCCAGAAGAGGGAGCGAGATGAGAGAGTTGCATGCCGCTTACTCCTTTCCTACAGCCTGAACGGCTTCCACCACCACCAAATGCTGGACCGCGCGGATCATGCCGCGGATTTCGGGCCGATCCGGCACCAGGTGGGAACTTCCCCGTTTACCCAGGCCCAAAGCCCGGACGGTTTCCCGCTGTTCGCGCGTCGTGCCGTTCACGCTGCGGGCTAAGGTGACTTTCAACTGGGCGCTCATGCCTTGACCGCCTCCTTGCTGTCCTTCTCCTTGGCCGGCACCGGCGCGCCAGGCAGCTTCCCGCGCAGGCGGACGACTTCCTCCTCGGTCAGGAGGGACCGAAATCCGTTGAAGGTGGCGTAAAGCACGTTGTGGGGATTGTGCGTGCCGATGATCTTGGTCAGCACGTCACGCACGCCGGCCACATCCATGATCGCACGCACGGCGCCACCCGCGATGATCCCGGTACCTGGCGAAGCCGGCCGCATCATGACCCTGGCTGCTCCGAAAACGCCAATCACCGCGTGCGGCAGGGTGTTGCCTCGCAACGGCACCTGAATCATGTTTTTCTTCGCCGCTTCCACGGCCTTGGCGATCGAGACCGGCACTTCGCCGGCCTTGCCCAAGCCGAAGCCTACTTGGCCCTTGCCGTCGCCAACCACGACCAGGGAGGAAAATTTGAACCGGCGGCCGCCTTTGACCACCTTGGCGACCCGGTTGATCTTCACCACCCGGTCTTTGAATTCCGTGGCATTAGTATCTTTTTTCTGCTGCGCCATGCGTCTGCCTCCATTTCCTCTGCCCCGAAAAAATTGCCCTGTTTCGGGGATCCAGGCGACCGTCGGTCATTCCGTTCGGGACCGCCCGTGGATGGTGCCGGGTAATTCAGCGGCTGCTTAAAATTTCAAACCGGCGGCCCGGGCCGCCTCAGCCAGGGCTTTGACTGCACCGTGATATTTGAATCCACCGCGGTCGAACACGACTTGATTGATGCCTTTGGCCAACGTCCGCTTCGCCACCAGGTCGCCCACGGCCTTGGCCGCCGATAAGTTGCCCCGGGCTTGCAGGGAGCCTTTCAGCTCTTTTTCCTGCGTGCTGGCCGAAACCAGGGTCTGACCCGAGGCGTCGTCGATCACTTGCAGAAAAAAATGCCGGTGGCTTTTGAAAACGTTCAACCGGGGCCGCTCCGGCGTCCCGGCCAAATGACGGCGTCCCCGCAGTTGGCGGATGTCCCGATTGTCATTGCGCGAACGATTCATCAACATACTGGTTCTCCCTTATACCCCTTCACCGAGTCCGCCAGCATACAAGCGGGCGGGCTTCCGCCCCATCCTGGTGGATGTGGGATCAGCTCCGCGTCGGGGTAGGATATCTGCACCGTTGACCCGCCGCATGTCGCGGGGGGTTCTCACTTCTTGGCCGCGCCGCCCGCGGCGCCCGCGCCCGCGCCGGCCTTGCCGACCTTTTGACGCACGTATTCGCCTTCATACCGGATCCCTTTGCCTTTATAGGGCTCCGGTTCGCGGACAAACCGCAGCTCCGCGGCCACGGCCCCCACTTTCTCTTTGTCCGTGCCCTTGATGACCAGCACGGTGGGCTTGGGCGCTTCCAGGGTGATCCCCTCCGGGGGCTGATACTCCACCGGGTGGGAAAAACCGACGAACAGCGTCAGCTTGTTATTGGCGACTTGGGCGCGATAGCCCACGCCACGGATCTCCAGGCTTTTTTCAAAACCTTCGGTCACGCCCCTCACCATATTGGCGATCAGGGTGCGGGTCAACCCATAGAGGCCCCGATAGAGACGGTCGCGGCTCTTGGGCGCCTTGACGACCACGGCCTGCGCCTGCACTTCCACTTCCATGGCGGGATGCAGATCCCGGGCTAACTTGCCCTTGGGTCCGTTAACCGTCAAGTGGTGGCCCTTCAGATCCACCGTGACGCCTTTGGCGATCGGTACCGGCATCTTTCCTACGCGCGACATGGGCGGCCTCCTTACCAGATGTAGCAGAGCACTTCGCCGCCGATGCCGGCGCGGCGCGCCTGGCGGTCGGTCATGATGCCCTGGGATGTGGATAGGATGGCAACCCCGAGCCCGCCCAGCACGCGGGGAATACGGTCCACCGAAGCGTACACCCGGCACCCGGGGGACGAGATCCGGCGCAGGTCCCTGATCACCCGTTCCCGGTTGGGACCGTATTTCATGAAGATGCGGATGGTGCCCTGCCGCCGGTCTTCGATGAACCGGTAGTTTTTGATGAACCCCTCGTCCTTGATCAGCCGGACGATCTCCTGCTTGAGGCGGGAGAAAGGCACATCCACCTTTTCATGATTGGCCTGGTTGGCGTTGCGAATCCGCGTCAACAGGTCTGCAATGGAATCGGTCATGGACATCTTCGTTCACCCTCTCTGGTGGGTCCCGCAGGTCCCACTTTTGACCTTCCGTCGCCCTGCATGTTGGCAGGCGACATCCCGGAATGCCGGCGCCCGATTTGCTTTCCGGTCATGTCCGGGAGCCCTGACGATCCGGAACGAATCGTTACTGCTTATTTACCAGCTGGACTTGATCACGCCGGGTATCTGTCCCTGCCCGGCAAGATTGCGAAAACAGATGCGGCAGATACCGAACTGGCGCAAATACCCCCGCGGACGCCCGCAGAGTTTGCACCGGTGGTAACGGCGCACCTTGAATTTCGGCTCCTTTTTCTGCTTGTTGATCAAACACAGCTTGGCCATTAAGCCTCCTTGTGGAGCTCCGGGGCGAAGCCCCGGGTCACCCTAGCAATCTCGCGTCGTCGGCTAACTAGGCGAGGCGACATCCCGCAACGCCTGGAGACGATTTTCCCTATCCGGCAATGCCCAAGGTTTGGGCGTTGCGGGAAATTATTTTTTGGCGAAAGGCGCGCCGAACTGGCGCAGCAGCTCCTCCGCCTCCTTGTCGGTTTTGGCTGTGGTGACGATGGTAACGTTCATCCCGTGCACTTCCAGGATCTTGTCGAAATTGATCTCCGGAAAAATGATTTGTTCTTTCAGTCCCAGATTGTAATTGCCGCGCCCGTCAAACCCCTTGGTGGAGATCCCGCGAAAGTCTTTAATGCGCGGCAGAGCCAGGTTCAGCAGGCGGTCCAGGAACTCATACATGCGCGGCCCCCGCAGCGTGACCATGCTGGCAATGGGGTTGTTCTGGCGCAGATGGAAATTGGAGATGGACTTCTTTGCCCGTTTGATCACAGGATGCTGCCCCGTGATCTGCTCCAACTCCTTGGCCGCCGTTTCCAGCAGTTTGATGTTTTGCGTCGCCTTGCCCACCCCCACGTTGATCACAATTTTGACCAACCGGGGCACCTGCAGCTGATTGCGGTAGGAGAACTTCTCCATGAGCGCCGGAACGATTTCCTGCTTATATTTGTCTCTCAGTCGTGCCATGAACTTTCTCCTTGGTCAGCGGTCCGCTTAGTCGAGCATTTCCTTGCATTTTTTGCAGACGCGCACGAACTGCCCGGTGGTGCCGGCCTTTTGGAATTTAACGGTCGTGACCGTATTGCATTTGTTGCAGATCAGCTTCAGCTTCGACAGCGCCAGCGGCGCTTCCTTCTCCAGAATCCCGCCCTGGGGCATTTTCTGGGTGCGCCGGGAATGGCGTTTAATAAAATTGATTTTCTCCACGATCGCGAGTCCGTCTTTCGGGAAGATCTTGAGGATTTTTCCGCTTTTGCCCTTATCCTTGCCCGAAATCACGGTCACGATGTCGTTTTTGTGCAACTTGGGTTTCACCGCAGCCATCAGCCTGTTCCTTTCTGTCCCTTCGCCGGATGCCTCGATCTTTCCGCAGCGTCACCGGGGTCACGGCTCCGGGGCATGACATCCGGACATCCTGCAGCAAACCGCAGGATGATTCATCGCGCCCTAGACGACTTCCGGCGCGAGGGAAATGATTTTAGAAAAATTCCGGTCACGCAGTTCGCGGGCCACGGGACCGAAAATCCGAGTCCCGCGGGGATTCATCTGCTCGTTGATGACCACGGCGGCGTTTTCGTCGAAGCGGATGTACGATCCATCCGGCCGGCGATGGTTGGCCGCGACCCGCACGATCACGCACCGGACCACTTCGCTCTTCTTGACTTGGGCGCCCGGGATCGCTTCCTTGACCGCCGCCACGATGATGTCGCCCAGGCCGGCGTATCGGCGCCGGGTCCCGCCCAGCACTTTGATGCACTGCACGCGCCGGGCCCCGGAATTGTCCGAAACCTTGAGCATGCTCTGGACCTGAATCATAATCCCGGGTCCTCTTTTTCTACGCTGGGCGTGACCTTCGCGCGCTCCACGACCTCCACCAGCGTGTGGTATTTTTCCTTGGAGAGAGGGCGGGTTTCCCGGATCCGGACCTTGTCCCCCAGCCCCGCGGTATTGGCCTCGTCGTGAACCTTGTACTTCTTGGAACGGCGGACGAAACGCTTGTACTTCGGATGCTGAACCTGGCGTTCCACTTCCACCACGATGGTCTTGTGCATCCGGTTGCTGGTAACCACCCCGATTTTTTCCCTGCTGGTCGTCTGACCTGCCATAATTCCTCCTCGCGGACTACGCCTGGCTCGCCGCTTTCTTCAATTCCATTTCCCGCAGCAAGGTTTTGATGCGGGCGATATCCTTGCGGGTGGCGGCCAGTTGGGCGGTATTCTCCGCCTGCTTGGTTTGCACCTTGACTTTCAATTTGAACAACGCATCCTGGGTTTCGACCAGTTTACGTTCCAGTTCGACCTGGCTCATTTCGCGGAATTTTTCAATTTTCATGTCAGGCCCCAATCTCCTCGCGGGTCACGAACCGGGTGGCTAAAGGCAACCGGTGAGAGGCCATGCCCAGCGCTTCCCGGGCCACATTCTCAGGCACCCCGTCCAGTTCGAAAATCACGCGGCCGGGTTTGACCACTGCCACCCAGGCTTCCGGCGCGCCTTTGCCCTTACCCATGCGGGTTTCGGCCGGTTTTTTGGTAATGGGTTTATCCGGAAAAATCCGGATCCACAGCTTGCCGCCCCGTTTGAGGTGCCGCGTAATGGCCACGCGGCAAGACTCGATCTGGGCGCTTGTGACCCAGTCCGCGGCCAAAGCTTTCAACCCGAAGCTGCCAAAACTGACCTTGCAGCCCCGATGCGAAAGCCCGCGCATCTTACCGCGCTGGACTTTACGATGCTTGATTCTTTTCGGCAGCAGCATGCTGTTTGGCTCCCCCTGATTTTTCTTTCTCTTTTTCCGGCTTCTTTTCGTCCTGGTAGACCCAGACCTTGATCCCGATCTTGCCGTAGGTGGTGTTGGCCGTGGCCTGTCCGTACTCGATGTTGGCCCGCAGCGTGTGCAGCGGGATCTGGCCTTCGCGGTACCACTCCCGGCGCGCGATTTCGGCGCCAGCCAGGCGTCCGGCGCAGGCAATCCGGATGCCCTTCGCGCCCATGTCCATGGCGGCCTGCACGGCCCGTTTCATGGCGCGGCGGAACGCAATGCGGCGTTCCAGCTGCCGGGCCACGTTCTCCGCGACCAAAACGGCGTCCAGTTCCGGATGCTTGACTTCCAGAATGTTCACGTAGACCTGCTTGCCGGTCATTAGCTGAACTTCCTTGCGCAATTGATCTATCTCGGACCCTTTTTTACCGATGATGATGCCGGGTTTGGCGGCATAGATGCTCACCGTGGCCCGCTGGGAGGCGCGCTCGATCTCGATCTTGGAGACACCCGCGTGGCTCAACCGTTTCTGGATGAAGCGCCGGATGTTGATATCTTCAATGAGGAGATCGGAATAGTTCTTGCGCGCGAACCACTGGGAATCCCACGTACGCGTGATCCCCAGACGCAGACCTACCGGATTGACCTTTTGGCCCACGATGGCCTCCTTTAACCTTGTTTGGCGGTCTCGGCGGACTTGCCGTCCGACACCACCAGGGTCAAATGCGAAGTTTCCACGCGGAGCTTGCTGGCCCGCCCCATGGCGCGGGGAACGAAACGCCGGGCGTTGCGCACCCGGGGGCCGGAATCCGCGCGCACTTCCTTTACGAACAAGTGGGCGGGATCCATGCCGGGATGACGGCCGGCCGCAGCCACCGCTGACTTCAGCAGACGGCTGAAGACCGGCGCCGCGGCTTTAGGCACGAACCTCAGGAGATTCAGCGCCTCATCCACGCGTTTTTTCCGGATCAGGTCCGCCACGATGACTGCCTTGCGACGCCCTATTTTCACAAACCGGGCTGATACTTTCTGGTCCATCGTACGCCTCCGCTAGGAGGCTGAGTGACTGCTCAGCCTCCAGAGCATTTGAGATTTGATAGTGGAGAGTAGATAAGTTCTCAAATGCGGTCTGCTTTCTACTCTCTACTCCAAGAGATTAATCGGTCAGGACCCCTTCGCTGCCGGAGCCGACGGGGCTGACGGGGCTGACGGCGCCGACGGCGCGCCCCCCGGAGCTCCCGGGGTAATGGTCGTGGCTTTTTCGCTCCGGCTGTGGCCCTTAAACGTCCGGGTGGGAGCAAACTCACCCAGCTTGTGCCCTACCATGTTTTCCGTTAAATAAACCGGCAAGAATTTCTTGCCATTATGTACAGCCAGAGTGAACCCCACCATGTCCGGGGTAATGGTGCTGCGGCGCGACCAGGTCTTGACGACCTTCTTTTCGTTCGCCTGCCGCATGCGTTCGACCTTGGCAAGCAATTTGGGATCCACATAAGGACCCTTTTTAAGCGAACGTGTCATGGAATGCGCCTCCTAAACCCCACCGGCCACGGGGCATGATATGCAGATGTCCTGCAGTGGTTCACTTCTTCTTCCGCCGCCGGATGATAAAGCGGTCGCTGTATTTATGTTTTTTGCGCGTCTTGTAGCCCTTGGTGGGCATACCCCAGGGGGTCACGGGATGGTGCCCGCTTTTGCTGCGGCCTTCGCCGCCGCCCATGGGATGATCCACCGGATTTTGCGCCATGCCGCGGCTCCGCGGCTTAAAACCCATCCACCGGTGCCGTCCGGCCTTGCCGATGGTGATGTTCTCGTGTTCCAAATTGCCGACCTGTCCCAGGGTGGCCTGGCAATCCAGGTGAATCAGGCGCATTTCGCCGGAAGGCAGGCGGACATGGGCATAATCCCCCTCCTTGGCCATGAGCTGCGCGCTGCTGCCCGCAGCGCGGACCAAGCGCGCCCGGCTTTCAAGCTTGACCTCGATATTATGCACCAATTCGCCCACCGGAATCTTCCGGAGCGGCAGGGTGTTCCCCAGCTGGATGTCCGCCTCCGGACCCGAATGCAGCCATGCGCCAACCTGCAGGTTGTTGGGCGCCACAATATAACGCTTTTCTCCGTCCGCATACTGCAGCAGGGCGATCCGGGCCGTACGGTTCGGATCGTACTCGATCGAAACCACGCGGGCCGGAATACCGCTCTTGTCCCGCTGAAAATCAACCAGACGGTAGCGGCGCTTGTGGCCACCGGATTTCCGGCGCGCCGTATAACGACCGTAGCTGTTGTGACCGCCACTTTTCGGATTCGACCGCAACAAAGATTTTTCCGGCCGCTTGGACGTCAATTCCGAAAAATCATACCCCGTCATCTGGCGGCGTCCCGGACTCGTGGGGCGATAGGATTTAACCGGCATGCTTGTTCTCCTTTACAGGGCTTAAACGCCCTCGTAAACTTCGATGCGGTCCCCGGCTTTGAGCGTGGCGATGGCTTTGCGCCAGCTCCGCTTCTCGGTCTGGTGGGCGCCGAAGCGCCGGCTTTTTCCCGGCAGGGTGACGGTATTCACCCGCAATACGGTCACTTTGAAAATGGTCTCGATCGCTTCCTTGATCTGCAGCTTGTTGGCGCGCGCGTCCACCTCGAACGCGTAGGCATTGATCGCCTCTTTGGCGCGGCTGGTCTTTTCCGTCAGCAACGGCCGCCGGATGATCGTATAGGGATTCATGCGCTCAGCCTCTCTTCCAGCCGGTTGACCGCATCGCGCGTCAGCAGCAGGTGGTCGCAATTGATCAGGTCGTAGGTGTTGATGTTTTCCGGATTGAGAATCCGCAACGTCCCGATGTTCCGTCCGGACCGCCGCACGGTCTCGTCCGCTTTCGCGAGAACCAGGGTGGTGCGGCCGGACAGCTGGAGTTTCTGAAGAACGCCTGCTAAAACTTTGGTTTTGATCTGGGTCAGCTTGAGTTCATCCAACACCACGACCTCGCCATCCGCCACTTTGGCCGAGAGCGCGGACCGCAGGGCCTGCTGACGCTGGCGCTGCGGCAGGAGCCAGGTGTAGTCGCGGGGTTGCGGGCCGAAAACCGTTCCGCCCTTGTACCACAGGGGCGAACGGTTGCTGCCCGCGCGCGCCCGTCCCGTGCCTTTCTGCCGCCAGGGCTTGGCGCCGCCGCCGCTGACCTCGCCGCGGGTCTTGGTGGCGGATGTGCCGCGGCGCTTGTTGGCCAGGTGGCTCAGCACCGCTTCCCACAGCAAATGCTTGTTGACCTTGGCGCCGAATACTTTGTCCGAGACGGAGACTTCACCGACCGGCTGATTCTCGCGATTGACGATTTTTAAAACAGGCATGGCTACCGCTTCCCTCCCCGCCGGCTCTCACGCACCAGCACCAAATCCCGGTTGGCGCCGGGAATGGCGCCGCGGATAAGCAGGATCTTTTGTTCAGGATCAACCTTGACCAGTTTGAGCTTCATGGCCGTCACCCGATCCCGCCCCATGTGGCCGGGCATGCCCAGGCCTTTCAGCACGCGCGAAGGATCCGAGGAGGCGCCGATGGACCCAGGGGCGCGGTGGAACATGGAGCCGTGCGTGTTGCGTCCGCCGGTGAAATGATGCCGTTTGACCACGCCCTGGTAGCCTTTGCCCTTTGAAACCCCGACCACATCCACCCATTGGACGTCCGCCAGGACTTCCGGGCCGAAGGTCTGCCCGACCGTAAACGCGTCCTGATCAGCGAGTTCAAGCTCGCGCAGGACCCGGAATGGCTTGAGGGTGCGCTTGGTGAATTGGCCCAGCACCGGTTTGCTGATCCGGCGGGGCTTTTGTTCCTCATAGCCGACCTGGATGGCGGCATAGCCGTCCAGTTCCTTGGTCTTGACCTGGACCACCGTGCAAGGGCCGGCCGAAACCACGGTCACCGGGATCGCCCGGCCGCTCTCGTCGAAGATCTGGGTCATGCCGATCTTTCTGCCTAAGATGCTTTTCATGGTCGTTCCTTTATTTATAATTTAATTTCCACGTCCACGCCTGCAGGCAGGTCCATCTTCATCAACGCGTCGATGGTCTTGGCAGTCGGGTCCACGATATCCAACAGCCGCTTGTGGGTGCGGATCTCGAATTGTTCCCGCGACTTTTTGTCCACATGCGGGCTGCGCAACACGGTTACCCGGTTGATGCGGGTCGGAAGCGGCACCGGGCCGAACACGCGCGCGCCGGTCCGCTTGGCGGTCTCGATCACGTCGGCCGCGGAACGGTCCAGCAACTTGCTATCGTAGGCCTTCATCCGGATCCGTATTTTTTGCTGCTGCATGGGACCCTCCTACTCCAGAATCTCGGCGATAACGCCCGAGGCCACCGTGTGGCCGCCTTCGCGGATCGCGAACCGCAGCTCTTTCTCCATCGCGATCGGCGTGATCAGCTCCGCCTCGATCGTCACCGTGTCCCCCGGCATCACCATCTCCACCCCTTCCGGAAGCTTGACCGAGCCCGTCACGTCCGTCGTCCGAAAATAAAATTGCGGCCGGTAGTTGTTGAAAAACGCCGTGTGCCGCCCGCCTTCCTCTTTCTTCAATACGTAGATCTGTCCCTTGAACTTCTTGTGCGGCGTGATCGAACCGGGCTTCGCCACCACCTGCCCGCGCTCCACCTCGTCCTTCTCGATCCCGCGCAGCAGCACCCCGATGTTGTCCCCCGCCTGCGCGTCCTCCAAAAGCTTCCGGAACATTTCCACCCCGGTCACCACGCTCTTGCGCGTCTCCTGGATCCCAACGATCTCGATGTTGTCCCCGATCTTTACACGCCCGCGCTCCACGCGCCCGGTCGCCACTGTCCCGCGCCCCGTGATCGAAAACACGTCTTCCACCGCCATCAGGAACGGCTTGTCCACGTCGCGCACCGGCGTCGGGATGAACTCGTCCACCGCGTCCATCAGCTTCTGGATCGGCTCCCACTCCGGACCCGTCAACGTCCCCGCCAGTCCCTTCTCCATCGCCTTCAGCGCGCTCCCGCGGATGATCGGCGTCTGGTCCCCGGGATATTCGTATTTCTTCAGCAGCTCGCGCACTTCCATCTCCACCAGGTCCAGCAGTTCCGGGTCGTCCACCTGGTCCACTTTGTTCAGAAACACCACGATCTGCGGCACGCCCACCTGCCGCGCCAAGAGAATGTGCTCCCGCGTCTGCGGCATCGGCCCGTCCGACGCCGACACCAACAGGATCGCTCCGTCCATCTGCGCCGCGCCCGTGATCATGTTCTTGATGTAGTCCGCGTGCCCCGGGCAGTCCACGTGCGCGTAGTGGCGCTTCTCCGTCTGGTACTCCACGTGCGCCGTGTTGATCGTGATTCCGCGCGCTTTCTCCTCCGGCGCGTTGTCAATCTCGTCGTACTTCTTCACCGTCGCCATGCCCTTGCTCGACAGATACATCGTGATCGCCGCCGTCAAGGTCGTCTTTCCGTGGTCCACGTGCCCGATCGTTCCCACGTTCACGTGCGGCTTCGTACGCTCGAATTTCTGCTTCGCCATGGAGAGTCCCTCCTTTGATAATGCCACTGATCGAACAGTGGACCAGGTGAACAGTAGACCGCAGGTGAGCTTTGTTCTACTGTTCAACTGTTCAACTGTTCGACTGCTCACCTGCTCCAGGATGCAAGGCAAATAATTTTGCCAGTGGCAAAATTATTTGCCTTGCATCCTGGCCACGACGGCTTCCGCGATGCTTTTCGGCACCGCGGCGTAATGCGCGAACTGCATGGTAAAGGTTGCCCGCCCCTGGGTCATGGACCGCAGGTCCGTGGCATATCCGAACATTTCCGCCAGCGGCACATGGCCGTGGATCACGTGCGTGTTGCCTTTCCGGTCCAGGCCTTCGATCCGGCCGCGCCGGGAATTCAGGTTGCCGAGCACATCGCCCATGTAATCCTCGGGTGTCACGACCTCCAGGGAAAACATGGGTTCCAGCAGCACCGGCTGGGCTTTGCGGCAGGCTTCCTTGAACGCCATGGAGCCGGCGATCTTAAAAGCCATCTCCGAGGAATCCACCTCGTGATAGGACCCGTCGAAGAGCGTCACTTTAAAATCAACCACCGGATAGCCGGCCAGCACGCCGCTCTGCATCGCGTCCTGGATTCCCTGGTTCACCGGCTGGATGTACTCACGGGGAATACTGCCGCCCCGGATGGCGTCCACGAATTCGTACCCCTTGCCGCTTTCCTGCGGTTCCAGGCGGATCCACACGTGGCCATATTGGCCGTGGCCGCCCGTCTGCCGGACGAATTTCCCTTCCTGCTCGACGGGCTTGGTGACGGTCTCGCGGTAAGCCACCTGGGGCTTGCCCACGTTGGCCTCCACGTTGAACTCCCGGAGCAGCCGGTCCACAATGATCTCGAGGTGCAGCTCGCCCATGCCCCAGATCAGCGTCTGGCCGGTTTCCTCGTCCGTCCGGATCTTGAAGGTCGGATCTTCCTCCGACAGGCGCTGCAGGGCGGTCCCCAGCTTGTCCTGGTCCGCCTTGGTCTTGGGCTCGATGGCCACGGAGATCACCGGCGCCGGGAACGACATGGACTCGAGCACGATGGGCTGGGATTCATCCGCCAAGCTGTCGCCGGTGGTGGTGAATTTCAAGCCCACGGCAGCCACGATGTCCCCCGCGGAGGCGGATTCAATCTCCTCGCGCTTGTTCGCGTGCATGCGCATCAGCCGGCCAATGCGCTCCCGTTTCTCCCGGGTGGAATTCAGCACATGATTGCCAGTGGCGATCTGCCCGGAGTAGATCCGGAAATACGTCAGTTTTCCCACATAAGGGTCGGACATGATCTTGAACGCCAGGGCCGCGAACGGCGCCTTGGGATTGGCCGGCCGGTTTTCACGCACCTGCTTGCCCGGTATCTCCCCGGAAACCGGGGGAATGTCCAGGGGCGAGGGCAGGTAGTCGGCCACCGCATCCAGCAGCAGCTGGATGCCCTTGTTCTTGAACGCCGAGCCGCACAGCACCGGCACGACCTTTCCCGCGACCACGGCCTTGCGCAGCGCCCGTTTGATCTCCAGGGGAGCGACGTCCTCGCCCGCGAGAAACTTCTCGAGCAGGTGGTCGTCGAAATCCGCCAGAACCTCGATCAGTTTCGCGCGCTGGGCCCGGGCGACGAAAAATTCCGTTTCCGCGATCTGCTCGTCAACCTCATATTCAGCGCCCAGGGTCTCGTCGTTCCAAACCAGCTGCTTCATCTCGATCAGGTCCACCACCCCGCGGAAAGCGCTCTCGCTGCCCACCGGAATCTGGATGGGAACCGCGCGAGCACCCAGCTTTTCGTGGATGCTCTTGACCGACTGCATGAAATCCGCGCCGATCCGGTCCATCTTGTTGATGAACGCCAGGCGCGGGACATTGTACTTGTCCGCCTGGCGCCAGACCGTTTCCGACTGGGGCTGAACCCCGCTCACGCCGTCAAAGACCGCCACCGCGCCGTCCAACACCCGCAGCGACCGCTCGACCTCGACCGTGAAATCCACGTGGCCGGGCGTGTCGATGATGTTGATGCGGTGATGCTTCCAGAAACACGTGGTCGCGGCGGACGTAATGGTGATGCCGCGTTCCTGCTCCTGGACCATCCAATCCATCGTGGCCGTCCCCTCGTGCACTTCGCCCAGCTTGTACAGCCGGCCGGAGTAAAAGAGGATCCGCTCCGTGATGGTGGTTTTCCCTGCGTCAATATGGGCCATGATCCCGATGTTCCGGGTCTTGGCCAGCTCACCAGACTGAGGCACACTCATACCTTAAGCTCCAAAGTTCCTGCGAGGGTCAGCTTTCGCCTTACCAGCGGTAATGGGCGAAAGCCTTGTTCGCCTCAGCCATTTTGTGCGTGTCTTCCCGTTTCTTCACCGCCGCGCCCTGGTTTGCGGCCGCTTCCATGAACTCGGCGGCCAGACGCTCTTCCATGTTCTTGCCCTTGCGGGCGCGCGCCGCATCCCGCAGCCAGCGGATGGCCAGGGACAGCTGGCGCTCGGGCCGCACTTCGATCGGCACCTGGTAGTTGGCGCCTCCCACGCGCCGCGACTTGACTTCCACCGAGGGCTTCACGTTGTCCATGGCCTGTTTGAAGGTATTCAGCGTGGGATCGCCGGTTTTGGTTTTAATGATGTTCAACGCGCCGTAGAAAATGCTTTCGGCGCAGCTCTTTTTTCCGCATTCCATCAGAGCATTGATGAACTTCGTCACCACCGGGCTGTTGAAGCGCGCATCCGGCTTGAGTTCACGTTTGGCGGCACCTTTACGACGCGGCATGAATCACGAACCTCCCTACTTCGGCCGTTTGAGGCCGTACTTGGAGCGTCCCTGCTTGCGGTTCTGCACACCGGCGGTATCCAGGGTGCCCCTTATAATATGGTAGCGGACTCCGGGCAAATCCTTCACGCGGCCGCCGCGGATCATCACGATCGAGTGTTCCTGCAGGTTGTGGCCTTCGCCCGGAATGTAGCAGGTGACTTCCATGCCGTTCACCAGGCGCACGCGGGCCACCTTGCGCAAAGCCGAATTCGGTTTTTTGGGCGTCACGGTATACACCCGCAGGCACACCCCGCGCTTTTGGGGACAGCTCTTCAGGGCCGGCGAAGAGGTTTTGCTGCGCAGTGTTTCGCGCCCCTTGCGGATCAACTGATTGATGGTCGGCATGCTCGCCTCCCTAGGCTGGCGAGCGCCACTCGCCAGCGAGATCATTTGAAATGCTTTTCTCTTCTCTAAAACAAAAAAAGACGGAAACATCCGTCTTTTTAGGCAGGCGATCCCGTTTCGGGACCTGTCCTGGAAGACCTGTACTCTGGGAAGACCTTCGCCCCGCGCCTTGCTCAAGGGGACGTGGTTTCTTCGGACACCGGCCGCTCCACGCTCGGTGGGCGGACGGCAACCAACGTGAGCCTCCCGCGTACAAACGGATGTCTCAACCACGCACCACGCAACCACAGTGGTTATGTCTCAAGTCAAAAAGAGAAGTGAGTATAAGGTATTTGCTGAAAGCCTGTCAAGGCTTTATTTTCAGTTTTTTGCTATCTCCAGAGCTTCGGCCACCGTTTCCTCGGGCTGCTGATCCCCTTCCAGCTCCACCCGGAGCTCCTGGAGGTGGGTCATGCCCGTGCCCGCGGAGATCAGGTGTCCCATGATGACATTTTCCTTGAGCCCGCGCAGTTCATCCACTTTGCCGGCGATGGCCGCCTCGGTCAGCACGCGGGTGGTTTCCTGGAAACTGGCGGCCGAAATGAAGCTTTCCGTCCCCAGGCTGGCCTTGGTGATTCCGAGCAGGATCGGACGCGCGGTGGCCGGCCGCCCGCCGGACTTGAGCACCCGCTCGTTCTCCTCGCGGAAGGAGTGGCGGTAAACCTGCGTGCCGACCAGGAACTCCGTGTCGCCGGCATCCTCCACCACGACCTTGCGCAGGAGCTGGCGGACGATCACCTCGATGTGCTTGTCATTGATGGTGACGCCCTGCAGCCGGTACACTTCCTGGACCTTGTTGACCAGGTATTCCTGCACTTCGTTCTCACCCTTGATCTCCAGGATGTCGTGCGGGTTGATCGGACCGTCGGTCAGCGGTTCGCCGGCCAGCACCCGGTCCCCGTCGCGCACGTTCAGGTGTTTGCCCTGGGGGATCATGTATTCCTTTTCGATCCCGGTCTCGTGCTTGACCAGGATGCGGCGCATGCCCCGTACCATGCCGCCGAAGTGCACCAGACCGTCAATCTCGCTGATAATGGCCGCGCCCTTGGGCTTGCGGGCTTCGAACAATTCGGCGACGCGCGGCAGACCGCCGGTGATGTCCCGGGTCTTCGAGATCTCGCGCGGGATCTTGGCCAGCACGTCGCCGGCCTTGATCGCCTGCCCGTTATCCACGGTGAAGTAGGCTCCGGTCGGAATGGCATAGCTGGCGAGCACGTGATTGGCATTGTCCCGGACGAGGATCTGGGGGTGCATGTCCTCTTCCTTGTGCTCGATGATCACGCGGCCGATCAGGCCCGTGGTCTCGTCGGTCTGTTCCTTCATGGTGCGGCCTTCGACGATATCCTCGAACTCCACCTTGCCGCTGTGCTCGGTGAAGATCGGCACATTGTAGAGATCCCACAAGGCCACGGCCTCGCCCTTTTTCACCTTTTCCCCGTCCTTGACCTTCAGCACGGTGCCGTAGGGCAGGGGATAAAGTTCCCGCTCGGACCCGCGCTCGTCGTAGATCCCGAGCTCCGCGTTGCGGTTGAGCACGATCCCATTGCCTTCGGCGTTCTGGATCAGGCGGGCGTTGTGGAAGCGCACGATGCCGTCGCCCTTGACCTCGATCTTGGAAATTTCCAGCACGCGGCTGGCCGTGCCGCCGATGTGGAAGGTTCGCAGCGTCAGCTGGGTGCCCGGTTCGCCGATGGACTGGGCGGCGATAATGCCAACCGCTTCGCCCACCTCCACCATGCGCCCGGTGGCCAGGTTGCGGCCGTAGCATTTGGCACAAACGCCGCTTTTACTCTCGCAGGTCAGCACCGAGCGGATGCGGATCTTTTCCACCACCGCGTTCTCGATCTTTTCCGAAATCTCCTCGGTGATCTCCTGGCCGGCGCGCACCAGAACCTCATCGGAGAGCAGGTCCACGACGTTGTCCAAGGCCACGCGGCCGAGGATGCGCTCCTTGAGGGGCTCGATGACTTCCGACCCTTCGCGGATGGCGCCGATGGAGATGCCGTTCAGGGTGCCGCAATCGTCCTCGGAAATAATGACGTCCTGCGCCACGTCCACCAGGCGCCGGGTCAGGTAGCCGGCGTCCGCGGTCTTGAGCGCCGTGTCGGCCAGACCCTTGCGGGCGCCGTGAGTGGAAATGAAGTACTCCAGCACCGTCAATCCTTCGCGGAAATTCGCGACAATCGGGGATTCAATGATTTCGCCCACCTGCCCGGTAATTTTCTGCTGGGGTTTGGCCATCAGCCCCCGCATGCCGGCCAGCTGGCGGATCTGCATTTTGGAGCCGCGGGCTCCGGAATCCGCCATCATGTAGATGGGGTTGAACCCGCTGCGGTCCTTCGACAAGCCTTCCATCATGACATCCGCGATGTTGTCGGTCGTATGCGTCCAGATATCAATGACTTTGTTGTAGCGTTCGCCGTCCGTGATGACACCCTGCTGGTACTGGCGCTCGATTTCCGCCACTTCCTTCTTGGCCAGGGTGATGAGGGAGGACTTGTTGGCCGGAACCTGGATATCGTCCATCCCGACGGTAATGCCGGCCTTGGTGGCGAACTGGAAGCCGATTTCCTTCATGCGGTCCAGCATGAGCACGGTCTCGTAGGTGCCCAGGCGCTTAAAGCACATCGCCACGAGGTTGGTCAGCTCCTTTTTGTTCAACAGCTTGTTCACGTACCTCAGGGGCTGCGGCACCACGACCTCGTTGAAGTAAACGCGCCCGGCCGTGATTTCCAGGCGGCTGCCCTCGGTGCGCACCTTGATCTTGGCGTGGTAGGCCAGTTCGCCGGCCGCCAGCGCGATCAGCACTTCTTCCGGACTGGAGAATATCCGCCCCTCGCCCAGGGCGCCGGACAGTTCCTTGGTCAGGTAGTAGCAACCCAGCACGATGTCCTGCGAAGGCACGATGATCGGGCGTCCGCTCGCGGTGGAAAGGATGTTGTTGGTCGAGAGCATGAGGATGCGCGCTTCCAGCTGCGCCTCGGTTGACAGCGGCACGTGGACCGCCATCTGGTCGCCGTCAAAATCGGCGTTAAAAGCCGCGCACACCAGCGGGTGGATCCGGATGGCCTTCCCTTCCACCAGTACGGGCAGAAAGGCCTGGATGCCCTGCCGGTGCAGCGTGGGGGCGCGGTTGAGCATGATGGGATGGTCTTCCAGGACCTCCTCGAGGATGTCCCAGACCTCGGGTTTGACCCGTTCGACCATTTTCTTGGCGCTTTTGATGGTGTGCACGTAGCCGCGCTCTTCGAGTTTCTTGATAATGAAAGGTTTGAACAGTTCAAGCGCCATCTTCTTGGGCAGGCCGCATTGCCATAATTTGAGTTCCGGACCCACCACGATCACGGAGCGGCCCGAATAATCCACGCGCTTGCCGAGCAGATTCTGCCGGAAACGGCCCTGCTTGCCTTTCAGCATGTCCGAAAGGGATTTGAGCGGACGGTTGCCGGGGCCCTTCACCGCATGCCCGCGGCGGCCGTTGTCGAACAGCGCGTCCACTGCTTCCTGCAGCATGCGTTTCTCGTTGCGGATGATGACGTCCGGCGCCTTGAGGTCAATGAGTTTTCGCAGCCGGTTGTTGCGGTTGATCACCCGCCGGTACAGGTCGTTGAGGTCCGAAGTGGCGAAGCGTCCGCCGTCCAGCGGCACCAGGGGCCGCAGTTCCGGCGGGATAACGGGAATCACCTCCAGCACCATCCAGTCGGGCTGGTTGCCCGATTTGCGGAAGGACTCGACCACGCGCAGACGCTTGACCAGCTCTTTTTTCTTCTGCAGCGAGCTGGTGGCCATTTCCTGATGAAACTTGGCGGCCATTTCCTCCAGGTCAATTTCCCGCAGCAAGTCGCGGATCGCCTCGGCCCCCATCTTCGCCTTGAACGCGTTGCCGTACTGCTCCCGGAACCCGCGGTGATCCTCGTCGTTGAGCAGCTGCTTCTTCGCCAGCGGCGTGTCGCCGGGATCGGTCACGATGTAGCTCTCATAATAAATGACTTTTTCCAGGGCGCGCGAGCTGATGTTGAGGAGATAGGCGATGCGCGAGGGAACGCCCTTGAAGTACCAAATATGGGTGACCGGCGCGACCAGCTGGATGTGCCCCAGCCGCTCGCGCCGCACCTTGCTCTGGGTGATCTCCACGCCGCAACGGTCGCAGACCACGCCCTTGTAGCGGATGCGCTTGTACTTCCCGCAGGCGCATTCCCAGTCCTTCACCGGCCCGAAGATGCGCTCGCAAAACAACCCGTCCCGCTCCGGCTTGAAAGTGCGGTAGTTGATGGTTTCCGGCTTCTTGACTTCGCCGCGCGACCAGGCCCGGATCACCTCGGGCGAAGCCAGGGAGATGCGGATGGCGTCAAACATCCCCGCTTCGCGGGATTCATGGTATTCGCGTTCTTTCTCCCGCTCCCGCTGGAGCAGGGTCAATTTTTCACCAAAGCCGCCTTCGACTCTCATGCTTCCTCCTTGGCTTTGCGCTTCTTGGTTTTCGCCGCTTTCTCGCCTTTGGCCGGTTTCTCGCCTTTGGCCGGTTTTTCAGCCACCGCGACAGCCCCGCCGTCCGCCGAGGCGGCCTCGGCTTCCTCCCGCGCCTTCTGCCCCGATTGCCGCAGAAGTTCAATATTCAGGCACAGGCTCTGGAGTTCCTTGACCAGCACGTTGAAGGATTCCGGCACCGTGGACTCGGGGGCGTTCTTGCCCTTGACGATGGCCTCGTAGATCTTGGTCCGGCCAGCCGTGTCGTCCGATTTCACGGTCAGCAGTTCCTGCAAAATCTCGGCGGCGCCGTATGCTTCCAGCGCCCAGACTTCCATTTCTCCAAAACGCTGGCCTCCAAACTGGGCTTTTCCGCCCAGCGGCTGCTGGGTGATGAGCGAATAGGGACCGATGGACCGGGCGTGGATCTTGTCGTCCACCAGGTGCGCGAGCTTCAGCATATAGATGAAGCCCACCGTGATCTCCTGGTCGAAGGGATCTCCCGTCCGTCCGTCATACAGCTGGGTCTTCCCGCTCTCCGGCAGCCCAGCCCGGCGGAGGTGCTCCTTGATCTCCTCGTGCGTGGCGCCGTCGAATACCGGCGAGGCCACGTACAGACCCAGTTCGTGGGCTGCCCATCCCAGGTGGGTCTCGAGAATCTGCCCCAGGTTCATGCGCGAGGGCACGCCCAGGGGGTTGAGAATAATGTCCACCGGCGTGCCGTCGGCCAGGTAGGGCATGTCCTCTTCGGGCACGATGCGCGAGACCACGCCCTTATTGCCGTGGCGCCCGGCCATCTTGTCGCCAACCGAGAGTTTGCGGCGCTTGGCGATATTCACCTTGACCAGTTTGATCACTCCCGGCGGCAGTTCGTCGCCCTTGCGGATCTTGAGAATCGCCTTTTCCTGTTCGGCGTTGACCTCGGTCTTGAGCTCCTCCGCGAGCTGCTTCAGCCGGACGATCCGGCGCGCGTGTTCGGCCTTGGCCTCGGCCGCGTCGCCCCGTCCGGTGCGTTTGATCTCGGCGAGCGTCTCGGCAAGCTGCTGCTCCAGGGCGGCCAGATCGTCATCCCGGCGCTTGTCAATCCGCGCCACCCGCCGCATGCGCTCCTTCTCGATCTTCTTGATCTGGTCTATATCCCGCGCGCGCATCTTGTCGTCCCGCTCCCGGCGCGAAAACACCTTGACGCTGATGACCTTGCCCTCCACGCCCGGCGGCACTTTCAGCGAAGCGTCGCGGACATCGCCCGATTTCTCGCCAAAAATGGCCCGCAAAAGCTTCTCTTCCGGCGAAAGCTCGGTCTCGCCTTTGGGAGTCACTTTACCCACCAGAATGTCGCCTGGACCTACCTCGGCGCCGATACGGATGATGCCGTTTTCATCCAGGTCCTTCAGCGCCTCTTCCCCGACGTTGGGGATGTCGCGCGTGACCTCTTCTTTGCCCAGCTTGGTGTCGCGGGCTTCCAGTTCGAACTCTTCGATGTGGATGGAGGTGAACCGGTCCTGCTTGAGCAGGCGCTCGGAGATGATGATCGCGTCTTCGAAATTGTAACCCTGCCAGGGCATGAAGGCCACCAGCACGTTATGACCCAGGGCCATTTCGCCCGCGCTCGTGGCCGGGCCGTCGGCGATCACCTGGCCGCGCTTGACGTGCTGGCCGGGGCGCACGATCGGCTTCTGGGTCACGCACGTATCCTGGTTGGAGCGCAGATACTTATGCAGGTTGTAGATGTCCACATGCACTTCTTCGGTCCGCCGGTCTTCCCAGGATATCACGATCTTGTCCGATGTGGCTTTCTCCACCGTGCCCTCGTGCCGCGCGGTGACCATGACGCCTGAGTCATAGGCCGCCCGGGCTTCCATGCCCGTTCCGACGAGGGGCGCTTCGGTGGTGAGCAGGGGGACGGCCTGGCGCTGCATGTTCGAACCCATGAGCGCGCGGTTGGCGTCGTCGTGCTCCAGGAAGGGAATGAGCGCCGTGGCAACCGACACCAGCTGCTTGGGCGAAACGTCCATGTAGTGCACATCCTTGGGATTGACCAGGGGGAAATCGCCGCGGAACCGCGCCGAGATCAGGGGGCCGATGAGGTTGCCCTTCTCGTCCACCGGCGCGTTCGCCTGGGCGATGACGTACTCGTCCTCTTCGTCCGCCACCAGGTATTGAATCTCTTCCGTGACCTTGCCGTTGGCCACCTTGCGGTACGGGGTTTCGATGAAACCGTATTCGTTCACGCGCGCGAAAGTGGCGAGCGACGAAATCAGGCCGATGTTCGGTCCTTCCGGAGTCTCGATCGGGCAGATGCGGCCGTAGTGGGTGTGATGCACGTCGCGCACTTCGAACCCGGCGCGCTCGCGGTTCAACCCGCCCGGACCCAGGGCCGAAAGGCGGCGCTTGTGGGTGAGCTCGGCCAGGGGATTGGTCTGGTCCATGAACTGGGAAAGCTGGGAGGAGCCGAAGAACTCCTTGACGCCGGCGGCCACGGGCTTGGCGTTGATGAGGTTGCTCGGCATGCTGGTGTCAATTTCCAGAATGGACATGCGCTCCTTGACCGTTCGCTCGATGCGCGCCAGGCCGATCCGGAATTGGTTCTCCAGCAGTTCGCCCGAGGAGCGCACGCGGCGGTTGCCCAGGTGGTCAATGTCGTCCTTGGCGTCCTCCTGGCTGCTCAGGCGGATGAGCTTCTTGATGATCTCCACCAGGTCTTCTTTTTTCAGGGTGCAGTGGTCGATCGGGATGGCAAGACCCAGTCGCTTGTTCAGCTTGTAGCGGCCCACGCGCGACAAGTTGTAGCGCTTGGGGTTGAAAAACAGGCTGTCCAAGAGGGCCGAGGCGCTCTCCACGGTGGGCGGGTCGCCGGGGCGCATCTTGCGGTAGATCTCGATCAGGGCCTCGTTCTTGGAACGGGTGTTGTCCTTGGCCAGGGTTTTATGGATGGTCAGGGATTCATCGGAGGTGGTCACGGCCACCGTGACCTTCTTGATCTTGGCGGCCTCCAGCTTGGCGGCCAGCTCCGGCGTGATCAGGGTGTTGCATTCGGCGAGGACCTCGCCGGTGGACTCGTCCACCACGTCCTCCATGACGATCCGGTTGACGGACTGGTCCTTGACCGGCACGGTTTCCGAACCGTAGAACAGGCCGATGATCTTCTGCTGGGTGGTGAAGCCGATGGCGCGCAGGATGGTGGTGACCAGGATCTTCCGTTTGCGGTCAATGCGCGCGTACATGAGGTCATTGGCGTCGAATTCCAGCTCCAGCCAGGAGCCCCAGTAGGGAATGATGCGGGCCACCATGAAACGCCGGCCGGAATTCGCGGTTTTGACCTCGTCCTCGTCGAAGGAAACGCCGGGCGAGCGGTGCAGCTGCGACACGATGACGCGCTCCGCGCCGTTGATAATAAAGGTGCCGCGGCTGGTCATGAGCGGCAGTTCGCAGAAAAAGACCTCCTGCTCCTTGATGTCGCGGATGCGCTTGACCTTGGTTTCCGGGTCCTCCTCGCGCACCACGAGGCGCAGGGTGACTTTGAGGGCCGCGGAGTAGGTCATGTCCCGCTCCCGGCACTCCTCCTCGGTGTATTTCGGCTCGCCGAACGTGAAACCGGCGAACTCCACGCTGGAGTTGTTGTTGAAATCGTAAATCGGGAAAACGCTTTGCAGTACCGACTGCAACCCCTGGTTTTTCCGCTCTTCGGGCCGGATATCCTTTTGGAGAAAGTCGTTGTAGGACTTTTTCTGGATCTCCATGAGGTTGGGGATTTCCATGATTTCGGGGAGTTTACTGAAGTACGTGCGGTTCTTCGGGTTGATGATCGTTTTGGGCATGCAGGCTCCTCCTTGCCCCACGGTCTGGAAGAAACTAAAAAACAAAAATAATAATGTAATAAAGGGTGTACGAGAAAGGGAAAAACAGAAATGTTAGAATAGGATATTCAGCCTATCTTTGTCAAGAAAAAATTATTTTATTTTTTACTTTTTTTTATACCCCTTCACCGAATCCCCCCGTTCGACGGGGTGAACCGGAGCGCGGGTTCACCCCATAGGGGGTAGCCCCCACGCAACCCGCAGGGTTGTTCACCCTGCCAGAACCTGCAGCCCTCTGGCGCGCAACCGGCCGGCGACCCTGGCCCAGTGGCTGCGGGAAGGCGGTTGGAGCCCGGCCAGGGGGTACGGCTGCCCCAGTTCCTTCCATTTATGCACCCCAAGGCGGTGGTAACTGATCAGCTCGATGGGGGGGACGTTTTCCAGGCTCACGGCATAGTCCGCCAAAGCATCAATTTCTTCGGCGGAATCGTTCACGCCCGGGAGGAGGACCCTCCGCAACACCAGCCGTCCCGGGACCTTCGCAGCCAGGCGGCCGAACGCCAGCACCGGCGCCAGGGCCCGGCTGGTTAGGGCGCGGTGGGAATCTTCCAGGCTGGCTTTCACATCCAGCAGGACCACATCGGTCTCGGCCAGGAGACGTTTGGCCGCAGCCAGGCCGCAGCTGCCGTTCGTATCCAAAGCCGTGTTGAGTTTCAGGCGGTGGGCCAGTTGGAACAGCGCCACCACGAAATCCGCCTGGAGCGTGGGTTCCCCGCCTGAAACAGTCACGCCCCCGCCGTGCTGACGCAAATACGGCACCAAGGGTTCCAGGCGGGCGCGGGCCTCATCCAGGGTCATGCGGCCGGAACCGCGGACGGTCCAGGTGTCCGGGTTCTGGCAGTAGCGGCAGCGGAAATTGCAGCCGGCGAGGAAAAAGACGCACCGCAACCCCGGACCGTCGCGGGTGCCGAGGGTTTCGACGGAATGTACACGCCCAACGATCTTTTTCATGATCTTCGACCAGTCTGACCGGTCAGATCTGTCCGACCGGTCCGAAGGCTACATCATTTGGTGAAAAGTCCTGCGCAAAATTTCTTCCTGCTGCTCGCGGGAAAGTTTCGTAAAGTGCACGGCGTATCCGGAAACCCGGATGGTCAGCTGGGGATATTTTTCCGGATGCTGCATGGCGTCGCGCAAAAGCTGCCGGTCGAGCACATTGACGTTGAGGTGATGGCCGCCCTTGGTGAAATAGCCGTCCATCAGGCTGAAGAGGTTTTCCTTCTGGGCCTCCCGGTCGCGCCCCAGGGCCATGGGCACGATGGAAAAGGTGTTGGAAATGCCGTCCATCGCGGCGTAGTACGGCAGCTTGGACACGGAGTTCAGGCTCGCCAGCACCCCGTTGGTTTCGCGGCCGTACATCGGATTCGCCCCGGGCGCGAACGGCTCGCCGGCCTTGCGCCCGTCCGGCGTGGCGCCGGTTTTCTTGCCGTAGAGCACGTTGCTGGTGATGGTCAGGATGGAGAGCGTGGGCGTGGCGCGCCGGTAGACCGAGTGCTTGCGCAGTTCGGTGATGAAGGTGATGATGAGGTCCCGCGCCCGGTTGTCGGCCCGCTCGTCGTCGTTGCCGAAGGCCGGATAGCTCCCCTGGAGCTTGAAGGATTTGGTCAGGCCCCGCTGGTCGCGGATGGGCTGGACCTTGGCGTAGCGGATGGCGCAGAGGGAATCCACGACCACGGACAGGCCGGCCACGCCGAAGGCCATCAGGCGGTCAACCTCGGTATCCAGCAGGGCCATCTGGGCGCTTTCGTAGTAGTAGCGGTCGTGGGACCAGTGGATGACGTTCATGATGTCCACGTACTTTTTCGCCAGCCAGGAAATGACGCGGATAAAGTTGTCATACACGCGGTCGTAATCCAGGATTTTGCCGGTGAGCGGCGGGATGTCGGGGACCACGGGCTCCCCGTAAATCTCATCGCGCCCCTGGTTGAGCGCCAGCAGCAGCGCCTTGGGCAGATTGCAGCGGGCGCCGAAATACTGGATCTGGGTGCCGGCTTTCAGCAGGGACACGCAGCAGGAGATGCCGTAGTCATCGCCGGCCACCGGCCGCATGAGGTCGTCGTTCATGAACTGCAGGGCGCTGGTCTCGATGGCGCGCTCGGAAGCAAACCGCTTCCAGGGTTCAGGGAGGCGCGGCGAGTAGAGCACGGTCAGGTTCGGCTCCGGGGCGGGGCCCAGGTTGCGCAGGCTCTGCAGGAAGCGGTAATCGGTTTTCGTCACCTTGGTCCGGCCGTCGCTCGCCATGCCGCCCAGCACCAGCGTGACCCAGACCGGGTCGCCGGCGAACAGTTCGTCGTACTCCGGCGGACGCAGCTGGCGGATCATGCGCAGTTTGATGATGAAATCGTCAATCAGCTCCTGCGCCTGGGTTTCGGTCAGGCGGCCGGCGCCCAGATCCCGCTGGATATAGATATCGAAGAAAGCCGACAGGTGCCCGATGGACATGGCGGCGCCGTCCGATTCCTTGGCCGCGGCCAAGTAGGCCAGGTAGGTCCACTGGATGGCCTCGCGGGCGTTTTCAGCCGGCCGGGACACCTCGCAGCCGTACCGGCGGCCCAGTTCCGTGATCTCCTCCAGCGCCTGGATCTGGTTGGCCACCTCCTCCCGCTCGCGGATGGTGCGGGTGTCCATGACATCCTCGATGCGGGCCTGGTCCGCGCGCTTTTCCTGCAGCAGGCGGGCCGTGCCGTACAGCGCCAGGCGGCGGTAATCGCCGATGATCCGCCCGCGCGCGTAGTTGTCCGGCAGGCCGGTAATGATGCCCAGGCGCCGGATCTTTTTCATTTCCTCGGTGTAGATGGAGAACACCGCGTCGTTGTGGGATTTGCGATAGCGGGTATAGATCTCCACCACCCGCGGATTGACGGTGTAGCCATGCGCTTTCGCAGCCCGTTCCACCAGGCGGATGCCGCCGACCGGCTTGATGGCCCGCTTGAGCGGTTCATCGGTTTGCAGGCCGACGATGCGTTCGTTTTTTTTGTCAATGTAGCCCGCGGCGTGGGACAGAATCCCGCCGGGCGTGTCCGGATCAATGGCGCGCACGCCGCCTTTCGCGCGCTCTTCCTGCATCAGGCGCTGGACTTTGCGCCACAGGGCCTGGGTGCGCTTGGTCGCGGGTTTGAGGAACTCCGGGCCGTCCTCGTAGGGCGTATAATTATGCGAGATGAAATCCTGCAAATCGATTTTCAATGCCCAGCGTCCGCGCCGAAAGGGTGGCATTCGCTTCGCCATGACACGCCTCCTCAAAGGAGTGAAGCCCGGAAATAAAAAAGCCCAGTCCTCCGCTCCATAAATGAGCGGAAGCCCAGGCGTTCGGCTTTTCCCCGCTGTGCGGCCGCGCTTCCCGGTGGTGCTCCACCTTTCGCCAGTCGCGCGGTCAGTTGCAGGATACCCCATCGCTAAAAATCTGTCAATCTTTTATTTAGGAACTATTCCGGGTTATCGCTTTTTTTTGAAATTTCACTCAAAAATGAGTTCGCTCTCCTTGAGCCAGTTGTCTCCGATTAAATACCACGTGTCCTCCTGTTTCTGGAAGAAAAAAACCACCGGGTACCAGCGGATGGCTTTCGGATGGTCGTCTTCGAAGTGATAGCTGATCTGGACATTGAAACTGGCGGTGTTTTTTTTGCGGCTGTCGTATTTCAGCTCCGCCTTCTGCTTGTCCACTTCCATGACCAGTTCCTCGGGAAACCGGCTCGGCAGACGGTTGCGCAACACCTCGCGTCCCCATTCCAGTTTGTCCGACAGCGCCTGATCCACCATTTTTTCGAAATGTTTCTTGGTCTCCTCTTCCACGGCCAAGGGATCGGTTTTTGGCGCCGGCCGCGAGACCCATGCGGCCAGCTGCATCCCCGCCCAGGGCACGGCCACGACGACCGCCAGCACACAGGTTAGAACGATCCAAGAACGCGGCTGGCGCGCGAGCCGCTTGGCCATGGTGACCAGCGGCCGCTCGCCGAGCTTGACCCGGGGTTCTGGCGGAGGCGGTGGCGCGGCGGGCGCCTGCGGTTTGACCGGGGCCGGAGCAGGCTGCGCCGGCTTGACCGCGGTGGCCGCGGCGTTCGCTGCGGCCGGCTGCTCCGCGGCGCCGCCCGACGGGCGGACGGCCGAAAGGCGCCGGGTGCCCTTGACACTGCTGCAGTGGGGACACGCTTCCGCCCGGTCATCCCTGACCGGACGGCCGCAATTTCCGCAGATCCACATGGTTGGGTTCCTTGAAAAAGAATTCCTTAAATTTTATCCCAGCGCCGGGGTGCTGACAAGGAGGATTGTTGCCCGCGGCGGCGGAACCGTCACGCGCGTGGCCAAAGCGCGAGCGCCTGCTGGAACACCGCATCCTCGCTGACGTCGTCCAAGCAGGCGCGCCGGCCGGCCCGGCAGACCTCGGAATGGCAGGGCTGGCACGGCTGCGGTTGCGTGGCCACCAGGTTGCGGGGCGTGCCCGGGTTATTGTTCACGTGGTCGGTCGGGCCGTAACAGATCACCGTCGGAACGCCGAACGCCTCGGCGAAATATTTGGGGCCGGAATCATTGCCTAAAAACAGCCGCGCGGTCTTGATGGCCGCGGCGACCTGGCGCAGGGGCAGTCCTTCCATCACCAGGGCGGGCGCCTCCAGCTCGGCCGCGCATTCGGCCAGGAGCAGCGCCTCGGACGCAGAACCGATCACCGCCACCTGGGAGCCTGTGGCCTCGGCCAGGCGGCGGGCCACGCGGCCGAACCGGCCGGCGCCCCACTGTTTGAGCGGCCAGCCGCCGCCCGGCGCCACCACCAGCAGGGGTTGGGACGGCGTCCATCCGCGCCGGGTCAGGACCTGGCGGGCTTGGGCGTCATCGTCCGGCGTGACAAAAAATTCCAGGGACCGGTCCTGCCCCTGCCAGCCCAGAAGCTCGGCGAACTGCAGGTTCAAATCCACTACGTAGCGGTGTTCCGCCACAATGGCCTGGGTGTAAAAATATTTCCGGCCGCGCAGGGCGAAGCCCATGCGCCGGGGAACGCGGCCGAGGAATCCCCACAGGGCCGTGCGCAGCGTGCCGTACAGGTCAATGAACAGGTCAAACCGCGCCTGACGGACACGGCGGATCATCTCCGCCTGCTGACGCGCGGCAAACCACCCTGACCGCTGCCGCAGGTCCCGGGCCGGGTGCGCCCAGACTTCATCCACGCGGGGATTAACCTCAGCCAGGTCCTGGTACAGGTCGTCCACGGCCAGCGTCAGGCGGGCGCCGGGAAATCTCTCCTTCAGCGCGCGCAGCAGGGGGAACGTGGTCAGGATGTCGCCGAGGGCCCTGAGTTTCGCCACCAGGATGCGTTTGGGTTCGATCATGGAGCCCCCCGTGCTTTCCCGGGGTCCCGCTTTCTGCCATGCGGTTTTTGCATGGCAGACGGCGACCGAAGGAAGTCCCCGTGGGACGACATCCCCACAGCAGGAGAAATATCTTGGTCCTCCCGCGAAGGGGATGCGGCCTTCCGGTGCTTCAGGCTCCTGGCCAACTCGTCCAGGACCATGTCCGGGGTGAGGGCCTGCCAGCATGCCGGGTCAGCGCACGCGTCGCGGTGGCAGGGCCAGCAGCCCGGCGGGACATGCAGGGCTTTATGCCCGTTGCGCCCCGGGTAGGCGAACCAGACCCGCGGGTCTCCGGGTCCGAACAGACCGAGCGTGGGCGTGCCCACGGCCGGGCCCAGGTGCATGGGAAAAGCGTCGTTCGCGACCACGGCCTGGCAGTGCTGCCACAGGGCCGCGAGCTGTCCGGGTGTCAGGCCAGCGACGGCTTGCGATCCTTTGCCTCCCAGGCGCTGGTAAGCTTTGAGCAGGTCCTGCTCCAGGGGGCCGAACACGAACACCGCCCGCAGTTTAAACCGGCGCTGCGCCTCCCCTGCCACTTGCAGGAAGCGCTCCAGGGGCCAGCGCTTGGCCGGATGGCTGCCGCCGGCGAACATCCCCAGCAACCGGCTGGACCGCAAGCCCCGCTGCTTGAGCCAGGTCCTGACCCAGGCGTCATCCTGTTCGTCCACTTCCCAGCGCGGCCGCTGCGAAAGCTGTTTCACGCCCAGGAGGCGGAGCAGGTCGTAATAGGATTCCCAGGCCGGCCGCGGGCCTGGCCGGTCCGGTTCAGTGCGGGCGTCCAGCAGCCAGTCCCAACCGCGGACCTTGGGACCCAGCCGGAAGCGGGCGCCACTGGCCGCGGCCAGGAGCACGGTGCGCGGATTGCCGAAAAGGTCGCAGACCGCGTCGTAGTCGGCCCGCCGGAGAGCGAGCACCGTGCGCCACCACTCCGCAGCACCCTTGCGGGCCAGGACCAGCACCTGGCGCCAGCCTGCCCCGCCGCCGGCCGCGGCCGCGCTGGCCGGTTCGGTCAAGAGGTCAATGGCCGCGTCCGGGTAATCGCGCTGGAGCAGGCGCGGCAGGCTGGAGGCGAGCAGAATGTCGCCCAAAAAGCGGGGCCGTAAAAACAGCAGGCGCGGCGCCGGGGGCAGCAGGCGGTCCGAAGCGGCCAGCGCCGGCAGCAGGCCGGTGAGAAAATACACCACCGTGATGACCTGCGAGGTCCCAAAATTAAACTCGAACAATCCGTTGGCCAGGAACCCCAGGAAGGCCAGGGTCACCCCCAGCACGGTCCCCGCGCGTTCCGGCGCCGTGGCGCGCAAGCGCCGCCACGCGCCGAACCCCCACGCCAGCAGGGCCGCCGCCCACCACAGATACAGGAGGCTGGCCCCCGCGCCTCCGTTGATGGCCAGCTGCATCAGGGTATTGTGCACGTGGGGCGGGCGCTGTTCCAGGGCTTGGGGATGGGCCACGGGCCCATACACTTCGGAGAGGTTGTCCACGCCGTATCCGGTCAGCGGGCGCTGGGTGATGAGCTTCCAGCCCGAGGCCCACATGTAGCGCCGTTCCACGTTGCTGGAATGATATTTGGAGGTGAGCGTGGCCACGCGCTGGGCCACGGGCGAGCGCGGGAACAGCGCCAGTCCCAGCACCAGCGCCCCGGCCAGGAGCGCGGCCCAGCGCCAGTCGCGCAGCAGGCCCAGCACCGCGAGCGCCGCGGCCGCGCCGATCCAGGAGGAACGGGTGTAGGTCAACAGCAGGGCCGTGCCTAAAAGCAGCACGCAGGCCAGCCAGCCCCAGCGCGCGGCCGTGCGCGCGTGGAGGAACCGGCTCGCGGCCAGGACCAGGGCCAGCATGAACAGGCCGCCGGCCGCCATGTAATCGCCGGAAAAAGACTTGGCCCGGCCGCCATCCGCGCCCAGCACGTGCTGAAGAATCGCCCACGCGCCGCAGACCGCCGCGCCCAACAGGAACCACGTGACCAGGCGTTCGGCTTTCCAGGGATGGACGACGAGAGCGCTGGTCACGAAGAACACGGCCATGAGTCCGACCTTTCTCAGGCCGAACAAGCTGGGGTTGAGGCGGCCGAACAGGAGCGAGGACCCCACCAGGACCGCGGCCAGGAGCAGCAAGGGCCAGGTGGCCGGCGTGGCCGGAAGCCTCCAGTTCCGTCCCCTGGCCATGAGAAACACCCAGGCGCCGGCCGCCACCCAGGCGAAGTTCTGCAGGGAGATGCTGGCCGCCGCGAAGAGGGCGAACACGGTCAGGGACCAGCAGGCCAGCCGCTCGGCCGCCCGTTCCGGCGGGTGGAGATGCACTGCAGCCTGGGCCACGCTAGCGCCTCCTCCAGCCCCGGTACGCCAGGTACCAGCGTGAAATTTTCCGGCGGAAAGCGGGCAGGGTATCCCCGGCTTTGACATAGACCCGGCGCAGAGCCAGCAGGTCCGCGGTGACGGAGGCGGTCCCCGGGGACGTGGCGCAAGCCGCGCGATACCCCGTGCTGGCCGCCGCGTCCCGGACCCGGCTGTCCCATTCGCCGTACGGGTAGCTGAACGCCAGGACCTCGGCGCCCAGCAGCTGTTCCAGGTCCAGCCTGGAACCAAGAACTTCCGCAGCCAGGGCCCGGTCATCCAGCCGCGGCAAATGGGCGTGGGTCTGGCTGTGCGAGCCGATTTCCCACCCCTGGCCCGCGAGCTGCCGCAGCGTGTCGGCGTCCGCGCACGGCACCTGGCCCTGGTCCCAGAAATTATTTTTTCCCACGGCGTGGGATACCACGAAGACCGTGGCCGAAAACCCGGCCTGGGACAAAACCGGTTGCGCCAGCTCCAGGGTCTCCTGGTAGGCGTCGTCGAAGGTGATGACGACCGGCTTGCGGGGCAGGCGCTCCTCCCCGGCGCAGGCCCCGGCCAGCTGGGCGAGGGTGACGGTCCGGTATCCCCGGCCCGCGAGCCACTGGATCTGATAGGTAAACGCGGGCAGGGTGATCCCCAGCTGGTCTTTGGGGTGGGAAAGAAGCAGATGGTGATACATCAGGATGGGAAGATTCATGTCGCCTCGCACAAGATGCGGACCCACGTCCGGCGTGGTGACCTGTCCGGCGCCGGAAAAGACATTATACCCATAAAACAGCTCAGCGGTCAGCGACTGATTCGGTGTCCGCTCCCAGTTCCAGAACATGGTCCTGCAAGCGCAGTCCGCCGAACCGGACGCGGCCAGGAAAACCCGCCAGCTTGAACAGAGGATTGAAGTCTTCCACCCACGGCTGGAGCAGCCAGCCGGGAACGGCCAGACCCGCCGCGTGGACCGCGCGCAGATCAAAGCGCAGATTCTCGGAGTCCGGCGTTTGGGGATCGGGTATGACCGCCAGGGCCGCGCAGACCGAGGCGGCAGGCCGGCCGCGCCAGTCCGCGCACACGCGGCCTGCGGCAAAATCGAGCTGGAGGTGCCGGATGTCGTCTTCGGAGCCGGCCAGGTCCTCGTTGACCTCACTGGCTTGCAGACGCAGGCGATGGACCGTGAGGCCGCCCACCTCGTAGAGCACCAGGCGGCCAGCCTGCCAGGCTTCCCAGTCGAACGCCACGCCCGAGACCTCCGCGTCCAGTTCCTCGCAGCGCACGCCAAAAGGCTTGTGCTGAAAATCGCCGACCCGGGCCTGCCGGGCCTGGACCCGGACCGCGTGCAGGCGGCCCAGCCGGGTTTCGGTCTCCGAGGCCGGGGTCACGGTGAGCGTCAAGGAAGCCGCGTCCCGGACATAAGCGGCCAGGAGCCCGGCCAGCCCTTTTTCCACCAGGTGCAGGATCGCGGGAGCCGGCAGCGCGATGGTCACTTCGCGGCGGCGGAAGAGCAGGGCTTCGCTCTGGTCCGGCAGGGGATAGCGTCCCGCCAGCTCGAACCTCCGGCCGGCCGCTGAAGCGGGGTCCAGCAGTTCGCGGGTGATGGCTTGCGGTTTTTCCACCGCGAATTCCAGGCCCAGGCTCCCGGTTTTCGTGACCGCGAAATCCGTGAACGCGGGCCAGTCCGTGGCGCCCGCCAGCTGCACGCGGTGCCGGCGGCCGGCCTGAGCGACCACGAACGACACTTTGGAAAATGCCGCGTGGTCCGGGATGACCCGCAAAACAGGCGGCCGGCGCATGCCGGCGGACAGCCTCTCGACTTCAGCCAGGATCGTTTCCAGGGGCCACACCCGCGGGTCAGGAGCCAGCGACTCCACGACCGGCGACCCGGCCAGACGGAAGGACAGGACCTGGTGCAGCCAGCCGGCGTGCTGGCCCAGATGCACGTACGCCAGCTGCGCGAGCGACACGGCCATGAGTGTCCGGACCACGCGGCGCCTGGTCCGGGGCGAACAATCAGCAAGAGCCGTGGATGCGGCCAGACAGGCCAGGGGCAGGAGCGGCAGGGTGTAGCGGTTGTCTTTGTTGCGGATGAGCGTCAGCAGGAGGTAAGGCGCGCCCAGCCACCAGGCCCATACCAGTGCCTGGCGCCTGCGCGCCAGCACGTACCCCACTCCCGCCAGGACCGCCAGGCCCAGGGGCCAGCCGAGCTGGCGCCCCACCGCCAGCACATAGTACACCCAGCTGGCCGGCGAGAGCAGGGAGGGATCGTTTTCCAGGACGCCGCGGGCGTGAAAATATCCGGACGTGTTTTGCGCGAGCTTCAGCACGTGCGCCGCGTACCACGGTCCGGCCACCAGCGCGGCCAGGCCAAAAGCCAGGAGCGCATTCCGGACCCAGACCGAGGCTTTCACGTTCCCGCGCGCCACGGCCGCCGCGCCCAGCCCCAGGGGCGGCAGGAGCAGAAAAAAGACCGCGCTCCATTTGGTCAGCAGGGCCAGACCGAACACCGCGCCGAATCCCAGGGACCAGCCCAGCTTTCCGAACGCTTCGCTGCGCAGGAAAACATAAAATCCCAGCAAAACCCAAAATGTCAGCGGCAAATCCAGCATGAAGAACTTCGCCTGGATGCACACCATGGCCCCGGCGGCCAGCATGGCTCCGGCGGCCACGCCCTGGTACACGTCGCCAAGCCGGCGTCCCAGGAAAAACAGCAGCAGCAGAATTCCCGCGAGATACGCCAGATTGAACCCGGCCGCGAGGTCCGGCCCGGGTCCGGTAAGCAAAAAAGCGGCTCCGGCGGCCAGCTCCGTCAGCGGCGGATAAAAATCAGACTGGTACAGCAGGCGCGGCAGAAGGCGGGGACCGCCGTCCCGCAGGATCTGGTGGTACCCCACGGCGCCCATATAGTGGATAGACTCGTCCCAGGCAAAGGGGCGCTGGTCCAGGGCCAGCCACACGGTCTGGCTGAGCACCCACGCCACCACCAGCGCGGCCAGCCAAGCCCACGGCGTGCGGCCGGTCGTTTGCCGTTCTCCGCCGGGTTCAGCGGTTTTTGCTTTGCGCAGATCGAGGGAGAGCAAGGGGGTTCAGCCTTTCAGAAAATGTCTCAGCGCGGCCTGGAATACGTCTTCCGCGGTCAAGTCCGCGACCTGACCGGTCTGCGAACGCACCACCGCGTGCTGGTCCAGGGGATAGGGGTGCCACTCGGCCAGCGGCTCGTTGGTCCACAGGGTGAGGGTCTTGGCGCCCACGGCCACGGCCACATGTTTGGGCCCGGAATCCGCGGCCACCACGCCGCCGGACAGGGACATCAAGGCGCCGGCGGTCCTCAAGCTTTGGTTGAAAACCACCGGCGGATCATCCAGTTCCCGCTCGATGGCCGAAGCCAGTTCCACGTCCTCCGCGCCGGCCAAAATGACCCAGGGGCCGGGAAACCGCTGCCGGGCCAGGCGGAGAAAACCCGCCACCAGTCCTGGCGGGATCGCTTTATGCGCCTTGCCCGCCCCAGGCGCCAGCACCCAGAACGGCTGATTCGAGGCCACGCCGTGATCCTCGATATACTCCCGCGCGAACCGCAGATCATCCGTGGAAAGGGGAAAATCCAGTTCCTGGCCGTCGTCCTCCGCACCCAAAGCCCGGATGGCGTCCAGGTCGCGCTCGATCGCGGATTTGGACTCCTTGGCGGCCAAGATGGGGATGGTGGCGAAATGGTTCTGGCCGCTGTGGTTGTGGACCACGCGCCAGGCCGCACCCGTGGCCAGGGCCAGCAGGGCCGTTCGCAGCGAAGCGTGCAGGGCCACCACGCCGTCATAATGGAAGGCGCGCAGCGCGGCCGCGAGCCGCAGCGTGGACAGCCAGTGCTTGTCGTCGTCTACCAAGACCCGGTCCACGTAGGGGTTCGCGGCCAGAACGTCCTGCCCGGCGGCCGACACCAGGACCGAGAGCCCGGCCCGGGGATAGGCCCGGCGCAAGGCGCGCAAGGCCGGCGTGGCCAAGAGCGTATCGCCCAGGCCCCGCACTTTGATGACGAGCAGATTGGACGCAGGGGGGCTAGGCATGGGATCGCGAACCCGGGTGAAGCAGTTCGCGGAGCTCCTTTTCCACTTGGTCCACCGTAAGGTTCAGCATGCATTGCAGGTGGCCGGGACGGCAGGTGTTGCGCACGCAGGGCGCGCACGCCAGGCTCGCGTCGCGCAGCACCCGGCCGCTGGGTCCGAAAGGCCCGGTGACGCGGTAATCCGCCGCGCCCTGCAGCACCAGCACGGGCACGCCCTGGCTGTAAGCCAGGTGCATGGCGCCGGAATCGTTGCTGACCAGGGCGTCGCAGCGCCGGATGACGGCCGCGGCCTCGCGCAGGGTGGTGCGGCCGGCCAGGTTCAGGAGCGGCGCCCGGGCGTGGCGCTCCACGGCCAGGGCCGCGTCCTGGTCGCCGGCGCTGCCGACCAGCACCACGGCGTGCCCTTGGCCCAGAAGGCGGTTGGCCAGGGCCGCGTAGCGGTCCGCCGGCCAGCGCCTGCTCCGGGCGACCGATCCAGGCGCAAGGCCCACCAGCAGGCCGGTCCGCGGCCCCAGCAGCGCGTCCGCCCGGCCCAGTTCCGCCGGGGTCACCCGCAGTTCCATGCGCCAGTCCTCGCACAGGTCCGGATCCGCGCCGGCGTGCCGCGCGAGATGCAGGTAGACTTTCGGCCGGGGCCAGGTCTCCATGGCCGGCTCCCAGGCCACGGCCCGGGTCAAGAGCCACCTGCGGCCCTCGGTCGCATACCCCACCCTTTGTTTGCATCCGGCCCGCCACGCCAGCCAGGCCGAGGAAAAGGAATTGGGCAGGATCACGGCCCGGTCGTACTGCTCGCGGCGCAAAGCGGCCGCGCCCGCGCGCCAGGCAACAATCCGGTTCACGTCGGGATGGTTCTCCCAGACAGGCGCGACCCAGGGCTTGGCCCACACGTGCACTTCACAGTCCGGGCAGGTGCCCTTCAGCGCCCGCGCCACGGGCAGGGCCATGACCGCGTCGCCCACCCAGTTGGGGCTGCGAAGGAGGATCTTTACATTGCCAGACATATCTCGCCTTGTCGAAAATATTTTATCAATTCCCCTCCCCGGGATTCAGGATGGGAGGGGCCCACCCTCTCCCACAAGCTAACGCGTGGGGAGAGGCATGATATCACCATCACCCGTTTGGTTTCTTTGAACGTTTGAACAGGGTCTTCCCCACTGGCAGGTCTTCTCCCCGCGCCCGCCACGCGTCCCAGGCTTTCAGTTCGCTGGCGAACACGTAGGCCGCGGAGAACGCGTGGAAGAGGAAACCAGGCAGCCCGTCCAGGAACCCGGCCTTGCGCACATACGCCTTGAACCAGCGGTGCCAGGGTTTGAGCAGGAGGTCGTATCCCGTGGGACGCCGTCCCTGGCTCACGATCCGCTCGGCCTCGGCGTCGGTGTAGGCGTTGAACTTGCCGAAATAATGCGCCAGGTCCCGGTAGGAATAGTGCAGCAGGTCCCCGGTCAGGCGGCCGAGCGAGCCGGTTACCGCCACGCCCCGGTGCAACCCCACCTCCGGGTAGCTGCCCAGGCCCCGGCGGAAGAACCGCAGATGCAGGTCCGGGTACAGCCCGCCGTGCCGGAGCCAGCGGTTGAAGTGGTGATTGCGGATGGGGAGCCAGTAGCCGTTAAACGCCGCGGGATCGTCCTGGACCGCGAGCAGCTCGGCCCGCAACTCAGGCGTGACGCGCTCGTCCGCGTCCACGATCAGCACCCAGTCCCGCGTAAGCTGGGTCAGGCCGAACGCGCGCGCGGGCTCGGGGTAGCCGTGATGTCCGGGGAACGACACGACCCGCGCGCCGGCGCGGCGGGCGATCTCCGCGGTCCGGTCCGTGCTCCCGTTGTCCACGACCACGATCTCGTCGCAGAACGCCAGCGACGCCAGGCAGTCCGGGAGATTGCGCTCCTCGTTTAACGTGTGGACCACGGCCGAGATGGTCATCCGGCCTCCCGCGCCACCTGCCGGTACAGGGCCTCGTAGGTGCGCGTCATGCGTTTCCGGTCGAAGAGCTTCTCCACGCGCAGACGGCCCGTCTCCCCCATCTGGTGCCGCTCCAGCGGGTTGGACAAAAGATGCACGATCGCGTCGGCCATGGCTTGGGGCGATTGGGGCGGCACCAGCAGGCCGGATTCGCCGTGCACCACGATCTCCGGCACGCCGCCGGCGTCGGTGGCGACCACCGGAATGCCCCGGGCCATGGCTTCGATCAGCACCAGGCCGAACGGTTCGCAGTCGCTGGGCAGCACAAAGACGTCCAGGGCCGAGAGAAAGCGGCCGATGTCCTCCATGAAACCGGTGTACTTGAGCAGGCTCAGGGTGCGCAGGTTGCGCCCGCGCATCCACAGCGATGTGGCGTACGCGCTGTCCGGGCCGTAGGCCCGGCCGCCCAGCAGGAACCGCGCGTAGGGATTACGCTCGTACACCAGTTCGCAGGCCGCGATGAAATAGGGAAATCCCTTGTTCGGCCGCCAGATGCCCGCGGTGCCGACCACCGGCGTTTCGAGAGGGAGATCCAGCTCATCCCGCAGGGTCGAGGGGAACTCCTTCTTAACCGCCAGGTTCGTGCCGCAGTGGATCATGCGGCATTGGTCCGGCGCCACACCGTAACGTTCCACCAGCTGGCGCACGTAGTCTGAAATGCAGATGAAGCCCGCGGTGTATCCGGCCAGGCCGCGCATGGCGCGGCCCACGTACCCGCCTGGTCCCTGGCTCATGGCGCCACCACCCACAGCAAGGGCACTTTGGCCCAGGCGCAGGGATAGGCCGCCAGCTTGGCCTCCTGCAGGCCGGCAGCCTGGACCACGCGGGCCCGGGTTTGCTTCAAATAACGATAGAATTTCCACCAGGCCGGGAGGGCGATGGTCAAATAGCGGCGCTTGCCTTTGCCAAACGGGATCAGGACGGGTTCCAGGCCGCGCTGCCGCAAAAGCTCCAGAAAAGGGCCGTCCTGGCAGCAAACCACGCGCGGCGCAAACTCGGTCCGGTCCAGCTCGTCCAGCAGGGATAAAAGATGGATCTGGCCGCCTCCCACGGTGCCGTGATAATTCACGAACACGATCGGGATCGGCGTCTGGATCTCTGCCACGAAAGGCTCCTTTGCCGGCAGGGGTAGGTCTGGAGCGGTACCGCTCCATGTGGGCCACAGTGTAGCAGGCTTGTTCAGGCGGCGCAAGCGGGGTTTTGGTAATGGCGAACCCGCTCGCTAGGGTCATTGCGAGGAGCCCTGAGCTTGTCGAAGGGTGACGAAGCAATCTCAAAATCAACCTTAACTGCGGGATTGCTTCGCCCCCGAGGGGCTCGCAATGACAGATAATGAAGGAGCCGATATTTTTACCCATGACCCTGAAAAACTCCTGGCTGCGGGGTCTATGTGTCATCAGGGTTTTCTCCTTTAGTCCCGTTGCTTTGCGTCCGTAGATGGAGGATAATGTCGTTTTATCTTTCCATATATATAATATATAGACCAACTCGCCTCATTAGAAAGGATACCTCATGGCCTGTCCCGCGGTTTTTCGTGCTTTATCTCCCATTCTATGTATAGGAGCCCTGCTGATGACCGCTTTCCCCGCGAATGCCCAGGATTTTCCCAAATTGAAATCTCAAGCTGAAAAAGAGTACGCCGACAGATCCTACCAACGCGCCTACACCCTCTACCTTCAGGCCAAGGACTGGGACCTGCCCAAACCGGACCAGGAATGGGTCCAGTTCCGCACGGCCGACTGCCTGTGGCGCAGCCAAGCCGCGGGCAAGCAATCCGACTCCACCCTGCTCGAGCAGGCGCGCGAGGGTTTGGTGAAGCTGCTGCAGTCCAAACCGGATCCCGAGGACCGCGACCAGCTCTGGGCCGAGGTCCAGGAATCCCTGGGCGATTATTATTGGGACCGGCGGGGATACCCGGACTGGGGCAGCGCCTGGCCCCACTACCAGCAGGCCCTGGACTGGTGGGCCGGCGCCCGGGACGTCGAGCTGGCCCGCGAACGCTACCTGGCCATTGTCTGGCGCTGCACCCGGCCCGCGCACCCTGAGCCTTACTATTATTACGGCTATTATGGCAACTACCTTCCCATCGAGATCGCCGAGAACGTGCTGAAGATCTCCAAGCAGGGGCAGGACCAGGCGCACGCCCACTATCTGATCGCCATGACCCTCCAGTACCAGGGCGGCAACGACGAGCAAATGGAGCGGATCCCCGAGGCGTTCGAGGCCGCGCTCGCGGCCGGCAAGACCAGCGCTTGGTACGACGATGCCCTGTTCCAGTACGCCGAGTGGCTGGCCAACTACGGCCGGCGCCGGCGGCTGGCCAACGGCCAGTGGGAGCAGAAAGCCGACCTGGCCAAGGCACTGGAGCTGTACCGCCGGATCCTGCGCGAGTTCAAAAAAGGCGAGACCCGGCGCTGGGAAGAAGCCCGGCAGCGCATCGAAGCGATCACCGAGTCCACGCTCTCCGTGGGCGTCTCCAACATCTTCCTGCCGGACTCCGAGATCCAGGCCTATCTGAACTGGCGCAATCTGAAGCACATTGACCTGGCCATTTACGCCGCGGACCTGACCCAGGACGTGGGCTTGGGAAAGAAGCAGGACGGCAGCGAGTGGCTGCAGACCCTCAAACCCTCCCGCCTGAGAAAAGTGAAAGCCTGGTCCAAGATCGTGGAAGCAGGCGCGTACCTGCCTGGCAGCGAGACCCTGCGCCTGGACAGCAAGCTCCCGGCCGGCGCCTACGTGATCGAGGCCGTGTCGGGCAAGATCCGCTCCCGGGATTTCATCCTGGTGACCGACGCCACGCTGGTGCTGAAGGCCTCGGGCCGGCGGGTGCTGGCCTATTTCTGCCAGGCCGAGGACGGCTCTCCCCTGCCGAACGCCGCAGTGAGCCTGTGGTCGCGCCGCTCGGAGAGCGGCCAGTCAGTTTGGCAGGAGCAGAGCCGGCAGACCGACGCGGACGGTCTCGCGGTCTTCGAACTCAAGGCCGGCTCGGGCAGCGAGCTGTTCGCCGCGGCCAAAAGCGGCGAGCGGCAGGCGTTCGCCCTCACCTATGCTTACTACACCAGCGACACCTCCGAGGACTGGCGCATTTACGCCTTCACGGACCGGGCCGCCTACCGGCCGGGCGACACGGTGCACTGGAAAATGATCGCCCGCGCCTACAAGGCCGGCGACTACACCACCCCGGCCAACCAGACCGTGGAGTACGAGGTGACGGACCCGCGCGGCGCCAAAGCCAAGGCCGGCGAACTGAAACTGAACGCGTTCGGCAGCGGGTGGGACGCGCTCACGCTGAGCGCAACCCAGCCTCTGGGAGAATATCAGATCCACTTCTACAGCCAGGGCCGCAAGCGCTCCCTGGGCGGAGCCACGCTCTTCAGGCTCGAAGAATATAAACTGCCCGAATTCAAGGTCTCCATCCAGACGCCCGAGGAAGCGGGGCGGAAAAAGGCCTTCCGCCTGGGCGAGACCGTGGAGGCCGGCATTCAGGCCGATTATTACTTCGGCGGCCCGGTGGCCAACGCCAGCGTGGAGGTCGTGGTCTACCAGAACCCCTATTATCGCTGGTGGCGTCCGCCCTACGATTATCCGTGGTTCTACGAGGACATGCTCCCCCAGCGGGACACCTACGGCGGCCAAGGCCAGATCGTGAAGCGGGAGACGCTCAAGACTGACGCCCAGGGCCGCGCCAGCGTGTTCTTCACCACGCCCCGGGGCAGCTCGCAGGACCTGGAGTACCGCATCGAGGCGCGCGTGACCGACGCTTCCCGCCGGGAGATCGTGGGATCGGAGAGCGTGCGCGTCACCCGGCACCGCTACGAGGTCCATCTGCGTCCGGCCCACTCGCTCTACCGGCCCCAGGACAAGGTCAGCGTCCAGGTCAAGGCGCTGGACGCCAACCAGAACCCGGTGTCCGTGTCCGGGCAGGTGCGCATCACCCGCGACCGCTGGGTGGAGCTCTGGCTCAACCCGGCCGGCAAGACCGTGGCCGCGGACGCCTGGCGCAAGGAGCATCCCCGGGGTCCGGCGGCGCCCTGGATCGGCGACAAACCCGAACTCGGCTGGCAGGTCAAGTTCCAGGGGTACGAACACGAGGACGTGCTGACCTCCAAGGTCAAAACCGACGAGCAGGGCGAGGCCGAACTGTCGTGGGTCGCGGCCCGCGAGGGCTATTACCGGGTGGCATGGGAAAGCGAGGATGCCATACCCAGGGGCTTGCCCCTGGGTCTGCGGATATCATCCCCCAAGCCTGGTGACACCGATGCTTCCCAAAAGCAAGCGGCCAGGTGGATGGCGAAGGGGGATTACCCCGCCGCGCCGATCACCTCCGAAACCACGGTGTGGGTCGCTTCCAACGCCACCACGGAACTCGGCTACCGGCACGGCGGCCTGGAGATCGTCCTGGACCAGGACACCGTGCGCGCCGGCCGCAAAGCGCCGGTACTGCTGACCGCGCCCGTGTCCGGCCGGTGCGTGCTGTTCTCCGTGGAAGCGGACGACCTGTACGCCTACCAGGTCGTGCGCCTGCAGGGCACGGCTAAACTGCTCGAGGTGCAGATCGAAGAGTCCTTCGTGCCCAACGTTTTCTTGAGTGCCACCATGGCCAGCGACCTGCAGTTGTTCCAGGACGTCAAACAGGTGGTGGTGCCGCCCATCGAGCACTTCCTGACCGTGGAGGTCAAACCTGACCGCGAGCAGTACCAGCCCCGGGACGAAGGCACGCTGACCGTGACCACCCGCGACCACGAGGGCCAGCCCGTGCCGGCCGAGGTGGCGCTGGCCCTGGTGGACGAGGCTGTGTCCTACATCCAGGCCGACTACGCGGCTGATCCGCGCCAATTCTATTACGGGTCCAAACGCGGACACGGCGTGCGCACCGAAAGCACGCTCAACCAGCGGAGCTATGTCCGCCTCAAGACCCAGGCCCCGCAGGACGCGGCACCCATAGGCGGGATGGAGCGCGACGAAGCCGAGCTCTCCATGTCCGCGGACCGGGCCTACGGAGCCGGCATGCGGATGTCCAAATCCGAAGCCGCGCCGAGCGCCCAGGCGCCCATGCGGCGCACGGCCCGCTCCGAAGGAGCCGATGAAATGGCCGCGTCCGTCCAACCTCAGGTCGCGGCCGAGCCTGCGCCCGGACCGGCCGGACCCGTGGTGGTCGTGCGTCAGGATTTCCGGGCCACGGCCTTCTGGCAGCCGGACGTACGGACCGGCGGCGACGGCCAGGCCGTGGTCAAGATCAAGTACCCGGATTCCCTGACCACCTGGAAGGCCATGGGCCGCGCGGCCTCGGCCGGGAACCAGTTCGGGCAGGCCTCGGCCTCCACCCGCACCAAAATGCCCTTGATCGTCAGATTACAGGCCCCCCGTTTCTTCCTGACCAGGGACAAGGCCGTGATCTCCGCGGTGGTCAACAACAACACCAGCAAAGACCTCGCGGTCGCCGTTTCGCTCAAGGCCCTGGGCCTGGACCTGGCCCAGGACGCGGCGGTCAAGCTCAAGGTGAAGGCCAACTCCGAGGCGCGCGCGGACTGGGTGGCCCGGGTGGAAAAGCCCGGCGAGGCCAAGCTGACCGTGGAAGCGCGCGGCGGCGAGCATGCCGACGCCATGGAAAAGACCTATCCCGTGTACGAGCACGGCCTGGAGAAGTTCGTGGCCAAGGCCGGCCGGGTCCGCGGCCGCGAAAGCCTGGTCCAGCTCGACCTGCCCAAGGAACGCAAGGCGGACTCGTCCACACTGACCATCCAGGTCGCGCCCAGCCTGGCCGTGGCCCTGCTGGACGCGCTCCCCTACCTGTTCGATTATCCCTATGGCTGCACCGAGCAGACCCTGAGCCGCTTCCTGCCCGCGGTGATCGTGGCCAAGACCCTGCAGGACCTCGACGTCAAGCCTCAGACCATCGCGCGAAAAATGTTCGGCGGCATCGAGAAGACGACGGCGGACAAGACCCATCCGGCAGGCGCCAAGGACTTCAAGCAGCTGGACAAGATGGTCAAGCAGGGCTTGGACCGCCTGTACGATTTCCAGCACGGAGACGGCGGCTGGGGCTGGTGGAAGGAAGGTTCGAGCGACGCCTACATGACCGCCTATGTGCTCTGGGGCCTGTGCCTGGCCTCCGAGGCCGGAGTGAGCGTTTCCTTGAACGCCCTGAACCGCGCCGACTCCCACCTGACGCAGCGCCTGGTGGAGTACGAGGATCAGCCGGACCAGCAGGCCTGGATGCTGCACGCCCTGGCCCGCTGGCACGCCCTGCGAAACCGGACCAAACCGCACGCCTACCAGGCCAAGGCGTTCGACAACGTCTGGGAGCAGAGGGACAAGCTCAGCGCTTACACCCGCTCCCTGCTGGCCCTGGCCGCCCATGACTTCGGGATGAAAGACAAGGCGCAGACCCTGGTCCGCAACCTGGAGAACGGCGTGATCCGGGACCAGCGGCCGGACGCCACGGTCCTGCACGCCTCCGGCGGGGGCGACGCCACGCTCATGCCCACCGCGCACTGGGGTGAAGAGGGCTTCTACTGGCGCTGGTCCGACGGCGGGATCGAAGCCACGGCCTTCGCCCTGCGGGCGCTCATGGCCGTGGACCCGGGCAACGCGCTGGTGGAGCCGGTCATGAACTGGCTGGTGAAAAACCGGCGCGGCGCGCAGTGGTCCAACACCCGCGACACGGCGATCGTGGTCCTGGCGCTCAGCGACTACCTGCGCGCCAGCCGCGAGCTGAGCCAGGACCTGGAATACGAGGTTTTGGTCAACGGACGCACTGTGGTCAGTAAAAAGGTCTCGGCGGATGAGTCGCTGGGCGCACCCAGCGTGTTCGAGGTCAAGCGCGAGTTCCTCAAGGACGGCGCCAACGAGATCCTGTTCAAGAACAAAACCGGCCAGGGCGCGATCTATTTCTCCGCCCAGGCGGTCTTCTTCAGCCTGGAGGAGCCGATCACGGCGGCGGGCAACGAGATCTTCGTGCGGCGCCAGTATTTCAAGTTCGTGGGCCGGCCCACCCTGCTCAAAGGCTTCGTGTACGACCAGGTGCCCCTGGCGGACAACGAAACCGTGGAGAGCGGACAGCGCATCGAGACCGTGGTCACGGTCGAGGCGAAAAACAATTATGAATACCTGGTCTTCGAGGACTTGAAGCCCGCGGGCGTGGAGGCCGTGGAAGTGAAGAGCGGCCAGCCGCTGTACGCCCGGGAGATCAAGTCCAGCAGCCAGGAGAAGGTGTTCAAGGGCAAGGCCGGCCGCAAAGCCAAGCTCGCCGCGTCGGCGGGCGACACCACGGGCCGCACGGCCTGGGTCTACCAGGAATTGCGCGACCGCAAGGTGGCGCTCTTTATTGACCACCTGCCCCAGGGCGTGTGGGAGATGCGCTACACCCTGCGGGCCGAGGTGCCTGGCACCTACCACGCCCTGCCCGTGGTCGGGCACGCCATGTACGTGCCCGAACTGCGCTGCAACGGCGCGGAGGTGCGGATCAAGGTCGAGGACGCGGAAAAATAGCCCCCCTCCCGGACGGCGCCGTTCTGCAACTCCAGCGCGCGGAACGACGCCGTCCGAATTAATTTGTCTCTCCTTGCCATCCGGGATAAAATTAGCCATCTTCCAGAGCTGACGAACCACCCAAAGGATCCTTCGCGATGTCGTTCGAGTCCATCTTGTTATGGGCGGCGGTCCTGCTGTTCGCGAGCGTGCTCTCGAGCAAGCTTTCGGACAAATTTTCCGTTCCGGTCTTGCTGCTGTTTTTAGCCATCGGCATGCTCGCCGGTTCCGAAGGCCTCGGGGGAATTCATTTTGACAGCGCGCCGCTGGCGAAATCCATCGGCGTTGTAGCCCTCATTTTCATCATTTTCTCCGGCGGGTTTGATACGGACTGGAAGGACACCCGCCCGGTCCTGGGACTCGGCCTGGTCCTTTCCACCCTCGGCGTGCTTCTCACGGCGGTCATCACCGGCCTGTTCGCGGTTTATATCCTTCAATTCACTTTTTTACAGGGCATGCTCCTCGGTTCGATCGTCTCCTCGACCGACGCCGCCGCCGTTTTCACCATCCTGCGGTCCAAACGCATCAGCCTGCAAAAGCCCCTGAAGCCGCTGTTGGAGCTTGAATCCGGCAGCAATGACCCCATGGCGGTCTTCCTGACCGTGGGTATCCTGGGCCTGCTCACCAGCCAGGACTCCAGCGTGGCAGCGCTGATCCCCCGTTTTTTTCTGGATATGGGCATGGGAGCGCTGATCGGCTACGGCATGTCGAAAGCCATCGTTTTCCTGATCAAGCACCTCAAGCTGGAATACGAAGGCTTGTATCCGGTCATCATGCTTGCCCTGGTTTTATTCACCTATGTCCTGGCCGTATTTCTAAAAGGCAACGGGTTCCTCGCCGTGTACCTGGCGGGCCTGATGCTGGGACGGGCGGATTTTCAGAACAAGCGGAACATCGCGAAGTTTCACGACGGAGTGGCCTGGATCTGCCAAATCACCATGTTCGTGACCCTGGGACTGCTGGTGTATCCCTCCCATTTGCTGCCGCTCATCGGGTCCGGATTGCTGCTCACGCTGCTGCTGATGGTGGTGGCCCGCCCCGCCAGCATCTTGCTGTGCACGCTGCCCTTCTCCCTGACCCTGCGAAAGAAAACCATGCTCGCCTGGGTGGGGCTCAGGGGCTCGGTCCCGATCATCCTGGCGACGTTCCCGTTCACCGCCGGACTGCCGCAGGCGGACATTTATTTCAACATCGTCTTTTTCGTCGTGATCGCCTCGGTTTTCATCCAGGGCACCTCCATCCCTTTCGTTTCCAAACTCCTGCGCTTGGAAGTGCCGCTGCCGGCCAAAAGGAACTATCCCATTGAATTCGAGAAAACCGAGGGCATTGACGCCGACCTGTCGGATATCATCGTCCCCTACAACGCGGAAGCCGTGGGCAAGATGATCCGCGAGTTGCATGTTCCCGAGAAATGCCTTATCATGCTCATATCCCGCAATGACAAGTTCATCATCCCGGCCGGTTCCACGGTCCTGCAGGGCGGGGATGTTTTGCTGGTGCTCGCGAACGAATCGGACCGCGCCGCTTTGCAGCAGACCATCGCGGCCATGGCCGGTCCGCCGGAATAACCATTACCCAGGAGGCGCCCATGAGCGGCAGGAGCATCTTCATCACCGAAAACGACATGCGGCGGTTGCGCGAACTGATCATCGCGGCCAGGGAATTCGGAAAAGAAGATGAACGGTATTTACGGGAACTCGAAAACGAACTTGACCAGGGAAAAGTGATCAAGCCGCAGGAAATCCCGCCGGATGTGATCACCATGAATTCCGAGGTTCACTTGCGGGATCTGAACTCCGGGGAGGAAAAGACCTATCGCCTGGTCTTTCCCGACCGCGCGGATGCCAGCCAGGGCCGGATCTCGGTCCTGGCGCCGGTTGGAACCGCCTTGCTCGGCTACCGCGTGGGGGATGTCATCGAATGGAAGGTGCCGGCCGGGATCACAAAACTGAAAGTTGAAAAATTGATCTACCAGCCAGAGGCCGCCGGAGATTACCACCTCTGAGCGGTGGAGGCCAAGCCCTGACCGCCGCCTCTTTTTCTGGATTTTGACTTGTCCGGGCCTTTTTTGATTTATATAATAATAGGATAGATTATTCAGGGGAGGGGTCCTCATGAAAAAATTAGTCATGCTGGTCGCTGGCTCGCTGGCTGCCTGCCTGCTGTGTGCACAAGTTCCCGCCTTCGCTGAAAGCGAGTTCCTTGCCCACACTTCCTTGCCCACCATGACGGTCCCAGCGGACAACCCCCAGACTGATGCCAAGATCCGGCTGGGCAAACAGCTCTACTTCGACAAACGGCTGTCCGCGGACAATACCATCAGTTGCGCCACCTGCCATGACCCTAAAATGGCCTGGGCCAACCACAATCCCACGGACACCGGCTTCAAAAGCCAGGTCGGCAACCGCAACTCCGGCACCATCCTGGATTCCGGTTATATGAAGTTCCAGTTCTGGGACGGCCGGGCCGGCTCCCTGGAAGAACAGGCCCTGGGACCCATCCACAATCCGATCGAAATGGGCGAGACCCTGGAGAACGTGGTACGCAAGCTCAACGCCATCCCGGACTATGTCGCCCAATTCCAAAATGTGTTCGGGACAAATGTCAACACCGACGGTATGGCCAAGGCCATCGCCTCTTTCGAACGGACCGTTGTGAGCGGACCCTCCCCCTATGACCGCTGGCTGGCGGGTGACAAGAACGCCATGAGCCAGGCCGCGGTCCGCGGCCTGGACCTCTTCAAGGGCAAGGCGCACTGCACGCCCTGCCACAGCGGCCCCACGTTCTCGGACCAGGGCTTCCACAACCTGGGCGTGGGCTTCCAGGACGGCAAGCTCAAGGACATCGGACGGTTCGAGGTCACCAAGCTCGAAAAGGACAAAGGCGCGTTCAAGACCCCGGGGCTCCGGAACGTCGAACTGACCTTCCCTTACCTGCATGACGGCTCGGAGAAGACCCTGGAGGACGTCGTGGAGTTCTACAACCGCGGCGGCGTGCCCAACCCCCATCTCGATCCCTTGATGCTGCCATTGCAGCTGACCGCCTCGGAAAAGGCCGACCTGGTCGCGTTTCTCAAGGCGCTGACCGGTACCCAGCCCGTGATCGCCGAACCTTGAAAGGATGGTGTGCGATGACTAAACTGATCGCTCGTCTGGTCCTGACCAGCGCTTCCGTCGCCTCGCTGCTCTGTTTGTGCCTGCCGGCCCAGGCCATCCCGGTGTTCGCGAGGAAGTACGGCTTCAATTGCACCATGTGCCACTCCAGTTTCCCCCGGCTCAACGACTGGGGACAGCGATACCGCCAGAACGGCTACCAGCTGCCAGGTCGGGAGAGCGAGGAGAAGACTGTCCTGCAAAGCCCTGCCCCGGTCGCCTTCCGGACCAGCGCCGGCTACAACTACGATTCCGCGTCCAACCTCCGCCATTTCCAGCTCAACGGCCTGGATGTCCTGTCCGGCGGCCTTTTGGGCGCCAACATCGGGTACTTTATGATCTATGTGCCTGAGATCGGAGCAGCCCCAGGCGTGGCCGGGCAGACCGGTTCCCTGGAAATGGCCAACGTGATCTTCAGCAATGTGGCCACGTCCTGGCTCAATGTCCGCGTAGGCCGCTTCGAACCGGCCTATGTGGCCTTCAGCGTCAAGCGGCAGCTCTCCGCCGCCCCGATCGAGGCGTACGAGTACACGGCTGACCAGCAGATCCTTCCCTTCTCCGAGACCCAGGAAGGGATCGAGGTGACAGGCCACGGAGCGTATGGACTGAGCTATGCCGTGGGCTGGGTCAATGGCTCGGCCGGCGTGCCCACGAGCGATCCCACCAGCGACGTTTATGTCCGTGCGGCCATGGTCATCGACCCGGGCGAAGGACAGACCGTGGGCCAGCGCATCGGGCTCATCGGCTACCTGGGCAAGGCCCGGCCTAGCGGGCAGCCCGAGGCCGACGTGGAACAGGTCAAGCGCGTGGGCGCGGATGTGAGCCTGAACTACGAGCAGCTGAACCTGGCGGTCCAGGCCTTGTACGGCAAGGACGGCAAGACCCTGTGGGGCTTGCCTGCGGACGAGGAATTCTGGGGCGGGTTCACCGAGCTGACCTATATGCCGTGGACGTCGCTGGCCGCTTTCGCCCGCTTTGACCATGTGTCCTCACCCCTGGAGGTCAACCGCGACCGCCAGCGCCTGACCGTGGGCGGCCGGCTGTACGCCGTGGACAACCTGGCCCTGCATACCGAATATTCCCGGCTGCTGGAGCGCAACGCCGGACCGCAGAGCGAGAACGTGACCTCGGACTCCGCCACCATGCGGGTGGACTTCGCTTTCTAAGACATCGGAAACGCGCAAAGAAAAACCCCGCCCCTTTTGGGGGGCGGGGTTTTTTATTTCACCCGACCTGCTTCCCTACGAGGCGTAGCTGTGCAGCCCTTTGAGGAGGTAGTTCACGCCGAAATAGGTGAACAGCACGAAAGCGAAGCCCAGCAGGCACAGCCAGGCGAAGCGCCGGTCCGTGAAGCCGCGCGTGCGCCGCAGGTGCAGCGCGATGGCGTAGAACAGCCAGGTCACCAGGGACCAGGTCTCCTTGGGGTCCCAGGACCAGTACGAGCCCCAGGCGGTCTTCGCCCAGATGGACCCGGTGACGATCCCCAGGGTGAGGAGCCAGAACCCCAGGGCCATCATCCGGTAATTGAACGCGTCCACCGGAGCCTGGCGGCCGGCCAGGAGCACGATGCCGCCGATGCAGGCCAGCAAGAACGCGGCGTAGCCGAGCATGACCGTGGTAACGTGCACGATCAGCCAGTTGGACTGCAGGGCCGGGACCAGGGGTTTGATCGAGCGGTCCAAGAGCGAAGCGCCGGCCAGGGTGAGGGCCGCGGCCAAGCCGACCCAAAAGGCCAGGCGGCCGGCCACAGGACGCGAGGTCCAGACGAAGAACAGGAAGATGCCCACGCTGGCCCACACCAGGAAGAGCATGGACTCGTATTGGTTGCTCAGGGGCGGCCGGCCCGCGGCCTGCCAGCGAAGGATGATGTGCAGGGTATGCAGCAACCACGCCAGGGCCAGCGGCCCGAGCGTGACGGCCAGCCGGCCGGTCTTGGTCAGCACCTTGTCCACCAGCCCGGCGCCGAACGCGAGGAAATACAGCCCGAAAGTAAGGTTCAAGGTCAGGTCCAGCATGGTCAGCTCCTTTGCGGTTCCCGCAGGAAGGTCCAGCCCAGGCCAGCGAGCAGCAGCGCGAAGCCGGCGATCACCGCGTACTGGCCAGGGTCCCGGGAGACCTGCAGAATAGATATCTTCAGGTTCTCCTGGTCATAGCCTGATTGGTAGAAGGTCCAGCCTTGCCAGGTGCCCGGCTGGTTGACGCGGAGGGTCCGTTCCGCCAGGACGCGGCCTTGTTCCAGGAACACCAGGTCGCTCTCGAACTGCCGGATGCGGCCAGGCCTGAACTCGTAGGCCAGCAGCACCTCGCTCTTGGCCTGGGTCTGGTGCACGTCCGGGTACCGGGCGAACAGGAACTGGCGCGCCAAGGTCTTGCCGTCGTCCACCAGCACTTCCAGGCAGGGGTTCTCCGGCGCATCGTTGCGCGAGGCCGGCCCGGCCGTGTTCATCACGAAATTGGGATAATACCGGTACGGCGTCACGGTCAGGCCGAATTCAGGGAACGTCGCGCTTTGCCCCACGGCCACGCTTCTGCTGACCGTTCTCCCGTCGCTGCGGCGCTGGGCGTAGAGCCAATGCTGGTCAGGCTCCCAATACTGGATCCGGAAGGCTTTGAGCTGGACCTGGAACGGGAGCGGCCTTTCCTGGTCCTGGTCGCTCACATAAGCGGCCTGCTGCTGTCCGATCTCCAGGGCCATGAACCCGCGCTGGCCGAGCAGGCCATGGAACAGGCCGCTGGCCAGGATCACCAGCACGGCCAGGTGGGTGAGGAAAATGCCAGGCTTGCGCGCGATGGTCTGCCAGCGTTTGGCCGTGCAGGCCGCCAAATTGAGGGCCAAGAGCCCCAGCGCCGCCTGGAACGGCCAGCTGGCGAACACCGGATATTGCAGCCACAGCCCGCCGACCACGCTGGCGGCCAGGAGCAGGCTCGCGGAGATGAAGAAAAAGGTGACGGATGAAACGAGATCGACGAGTCTTTTCATACGCTCCTCGGGTTCCTCCGCCGCGCGGTCCGCAAGCTGGCCCAGGCCTTTCTCAGCACTAAACCGCCCAGGGCCACGGCCAGGATAAAAAGTCTTTCCATGCTGGTCGGGTTCAACGACCAGCCATGGCGGAAGTGTCGGTAGGTCCCGGCATATTCGTGGTAGGCATGGAGCGCCAGCCACGTGACCAGCTGCTGGATGGGCCAGTTGCGGCCAGGCCGGCGTTCGCGGTCAGCGAGTTCCAGTCGCTGGCCCGCCTTCGGCGCCTGCGGATCCTGCCAATCCCACTCCCCCACCAGACGCCGGACCTTAGCCAGCACAGTGCGTTTCTGACCGCAGCGAGACGCCAGGCGGTTCAGGGCGTTCTCATACTGCACGTGCCAGTTGCCGTTGTAGCCGGCCGCGTGATGCGGGATGCTGGCGTCCTGCACGGCATGCATGACCGGCCCCAGATTCTCGATCCGGTCCGGCCGGCGCCGCCACCGGCCCCACCAGTACCGGGCCAGGTTGTCCAGGGGCATGAACACGCTGTACGGCACGCCGCGCCCCTTTTGCCCCCGCCGTTCGGTCAGGGGGAACCGCGCCGCCAGTTCCTTCCGCTTGCCCGGATACCGCCCCAGGTCTCCCGGAAAAGAATAGCGCTCCAAAGCAGGCGAACAGTTGCGGTACCATTTGCGGCCAGGGGCGTGCACATACTCGTCATTCAGCCAATAGTGGATCCCCTCGTCCACCTTGAATCCGGTCAGGCGGGCGAAAATGTACTGCCAGCGGCCGGCCACTTCGCTGGCCGCCTGATACTGCTCGCCCCGCGCCGATCCCCGGCCATAACTGTAGCCGTCATAATCGTCAAAGCGTCCCGGACCTTTTTTGATGTCAATGAAATGATTGAACGCGGTGAGGGTGCGCCGGTCCAGCACGTGGTGGGCCTGGTCGTTCAGCTTGCCCGGCTCGCGGCGATGGGGATCGTCCCGCCCGAAGTTCACGTCCACGAATTCCAGGTCCTGGAAAAAATCCGTGGCTTCGCTGGCCCGGGCCAGCCGCTCCGCGAACGCGCGTCCCACTTGCAGGCCGGACAGGCGGCAGGACAGGTGGGTGGCCAGCAGGTGGGATTTCTCGTTCATGCCGGCCGCCCGCGGTCCCGTTCCAGTTCCCAGTGCTTGGCGTGCTTGACCAGCGTATTGAGGGCCGAGAGGCCGCACAGCGCCAGCCCCGGGAACCCGTCCAGCCAGCCTGCCTGGAGAAGATACATTTTTTTAAAGGTCCAGACGGGATCGAACAGCAGGCGCGCCAGCGAGAACCGTTTGCCCCGGGCCTGGCGTTCCCGCGCCGCCAGCGTCGTGTAGGTATTCATGCGGTCCAGGTAGTCCCACACGGTCCGGTAGGTGAAATGCTCGAGATGGTGCTGCAGGCGTCCGATCGTCCCGCGGACCTTCAAGGCTTCGTGCACCTGTTTGGTCTCAAATTGGCCGCTTCCGGCCTGGAACAGCCGCAGCTGCCAGTCCGGGCTCCAACCGCAGTGCCGGATCCGGTGGCCGAGAAAATAATTGCGCCGGGAGACGGCGAATCCCGCCAGGAGCGGCTTTTCGACCAGGGCCATGCGGATCTCCCGCGCCAGCTCCGGCGTGACGATCTCGTCCGCGTCCACGGACAGGACCCAGCCTTCCCGCACCTCGGCGATCAATCGGTTTTTGGTCCGGCCATATCCTTCCCAGGCCACGCGCCTGACCTCCGCGCCCGCGGCCTGGGCCTTGGCCGCCGTATCGTCCCTGGAGCCGTTCTCCGCCACCACCACCCGGTCGCAGAAGCTCAGGGCTTGCACGCAGGCGCCGATGGTGGCACCGGCATCGCGCGCGATGATCAGGGCGGTGATCTGGGGTTCGGTCATGTCAGCCCGCTGCGTTTGGTCAGGGGTTGTGCGGCCAGCAGCTCGCGGCCAGCGGCGACAGCCTGCTCGGGCGTGGTCTGGCGGAGACAGCGGTGGTGTCCCAGCGGACAGCGGTTGCCGCCGTGCAGACTGCAGGGCCGGCACGGCAAGTCCTGTTCCAGCACCCGGCAGCGCGGGTGCGTAAGCGGCGCGAAGCCAAACGCCGACACCGTGGGCCCGAAGATGGCCACGGCCGCCGTGCCCGCGGCCAAGCCCAGGTGCAGGGGCCCGGAATCATTGGTCAGCAGGACTTCGGCCTTGGACAGCACGGCCGCCAGGGTCGGCAAAGTGGTCACTCCGGCCAGGGACACGGCCCGGCTGCCGCAAGCTTGCGCCAGGGACTCGCAGGTCTTGCGCTCGGCGGCCGAGCCGATGAAAACCGGGACCAGGCCGAGGTCGCCGTGCAGCAACTGCGCCGCGCGGGTAAAATACTCCGCGGGCCATTGCTTGGCCGGCCAGGCCGCCCCGGGAGCCAGCACGGCGAAGCGCTCCTGCGGCGCGAGCTTGGCGCCCCGGAGAATTTGTTCGGCCGCGGCTGTCACCCACTCCGGCAGCGCCAGCTTGGGCTGAAGCGCGGAGGCCGCGACTCCGGCCCTGCGGGCCGCGGACGCGTACCACTCGGTCACCTGCTGTCCGGGCGCGAGCCACTCCCAGGCATGCCAGGGCATGGTCCTGCCGCCGGGGCGCACGAGCAGGCGCCGCGCCACGGGATGCTTGTCGTAACGGATCCGCTGGCCCGCCTGCGCGCGGCGGCCCAAGCGCCGGCTGCGCGGCGTGTCGTGCAGGTCCAGAATCAGCGCGTAGCGCGGTTCCAGGTCCGCGGGCGCGGACAGAACCCGCTTCGCGCCCGGCAGCAGTTTGCCCAGCGCGACGTATTCGTATTTGACAAACAGGTCCACGTCAAATCCCGACCGTTCGAGCTGCGCCAGCACGGGCTGGGTCAGCACAATATCGCCCAGCGAACTGAGCCGGATGACCAGCGCGCGCGGACGGAGCGCCGCAGGGGATGGTTGACTCACGCCGTTCCCTCCAGGGTTTTTTCCAGCCAGGCCTGCCAGGAGACCGCAGATGGTCCGATCTCCAGGCGCACCTCCAATACCCAGCCCGCCATCTTCACGCCCGGCACCGCGGCCAGCCGCACGGCGTCCTTGGCCGTGGTCACGATCCTGGACTGCAGGGCCGTGGCGTGCGCCAGCAGGCGCCGGCAGTCCGCGGGACCAAACCAGTGATGGTCCCTGAAAACGAAGTGGCCGGTAACCTCGGCGTGCAGGGTTTCCAGGGTTTTGAGGAACGCCCCGGGACGCGCGATGCCGCTGACCGCCAGGACCCGGCTGTTGCCCAACGCCGCCAACGGCAGCTCCGCGCCCGTGGCCAGGTCCCGCAGGCGGCTGGGAACATGCCGCGATTGCCACACCATCAGGTCCGGCAGCCAGCGCTTCAGGTCCGCGAGCAGGGGCGCCGGGTCCTGCTGGTCGCAGCGCGTCAAGAGCACGGCGCCGGCTTCACGCAGACCGGCCGCGGGTTCGCGCAAACGGCCGGCGGGCAGCAAGTGTCCGCCGCCGAAGGGGTCGGTCACGTCGAGCAGCACCAGGTCCGCGTCGCGGTGGATCTGGTCGCGCCGCTGAAATCCATCGTCCAGAACCGCGGACCTGCAGCCCAGCTGTTCGCGGGCCAGGCGGGCGGTGGCGGACCGGTCCGCGCCCACCACCACGGCCACGCCGGGCAGGCGCCGGGCCAGAAGATAGGGTTCGTCGCCCGCGGCCGCGACGCTGACCAGCGGCCCTTCGCCCCGGGAAACCACGAGCACGCGTTCGCGGCTGCGGCGGCCGTAGCCGCGGGACAGCACCGCGGGCCGTAAGCCGCGTTCAGCCAGCCAGGCCGCGATCAAGGCGACCGCTTCGGTCTTGCCTGTTCCGCCCACGGTCAGGTTCCCCACCGAGACCGTGGGCATGCCCAGGCGCAAGGCCGGCCGGCGCCGCAGCCAGGCGCGGCGCGCCTGCACGCCCAGGCCGTAAAGCCAGCTGAACGGGCAGAGGCTTACCATTCGGGCCAATCGTCCGGCAGTTTTTCAACGGGCGCCGGCCGGGGCGCCTGGGCCAGGGAGTCCTGGCGCCAGCGCCGCACCTCGCCGGCCCACTGTTTGATCAGCATCAGTTTCTGCAGCAGTTCCACGGTCTCCACGGCCGCGCCCTGCGCCGAGGCCACGGTCTGCCGGGCAAGTTTTCCCCGGCGCTTGGCTTCCTGGGGATGGGCCATCAACTGGATCACAGCCTGGGCCAGCTCCGGGGCCTGGTTCACGACCTGGGCGCCGCCGGAGGCGACCAGCGCGGCGGCCGACTGGGCAAAATGCTCGGTGTGCGGACCCAGCAGCACGGGCACGCCCCAGGCCGCGGGTTCCAGCGGGTTGTGACCGCCAAACGGCATCAGGCTCCCGCCCACGAACGCCACCGTACCCAGCCCGTACAGTTTGGCCAGCTCGCCCATGCTGTCCACCAGGATCACCGGAAAATTCAGAAGTTCCTTGGACACGCGGGAACGCAGGGCATAGGCCAGTCGCTTCTCGCCCAGAAGGCGCTGGACCTCCCGCACGCGGTCCAGGTGCCGGACGGCCAGGACCAGCAGGGCCGAGGGCTGGCTGCGTAACACCGTTTGGAACGCCTCGAGCACGATCTCTTCTTCGCCGGGCCGGGTGCTGCCGGCCACCCACACCGGCCGCTCCGGGTCCAGGCGCAGTTCGGCGCGCAGGGGCGCGAGGTCCGCTTCCGCCGGGACATCGGCCTTGACGTTCCCGATCACTTTGGTGCGCTGCGGGTTGGCGCCCAGGGCTTGATAGCGTTCCTGGTCCTTTTCCGTCTGCACGGCCAGCAGGTCAAAGCGCTCAAGCAGCCGGCGCAGCAGAGGCCTGAGATGACGATAGCGCCGGAAACTGCGTTCGGACATGCGGCCGTTGATCAGGGCCAATTGGCTGCCCTGGCGTTTGGCCCGCCGCACGAAATTGGGCCACAATTCGGTCTCCGCGATGGCCACCAGCTGAGGCTCGGCCAGGCGCAAGCTGCGGCGCACGGCGCCGGGAAAGTCCAGGGGCATGAGCAGGATCGCGGCCGCGAAGGGGATCTGGCGCCGGGCCTGCTCCAGCCCGCTCTGGGTCATGGTCGAAATGATGAGGCTCAGCTGCGGATCCCGTTCATGCAGGAGTTGCGCCACCGGCGCGATGGCCGAGACTTCGCCCACGCTGGCCGCGTGCAGCCATACCCGCGGCCTGGGCGCGGCCTGGATGACCTCGCGCAAGGCCTTGGGCAGGAAACCCAGGCGCTGGCCAACTCCCCGGCCGAGCCGGGGGCGGATGGCCAGGGCCGCCAGCCAGACCGGCAGGCCCAGGAGCCCGACAAGCGGCAGCAGCAGGTTATAGAGCAGATACACAGAGGTCCCTTCCGTGTTGATCGGATTGCGCAGGGGCGGCCCCGCGGGGCCGCCCTTCACTGTCCCGTTGCCGTGCCGGACAGCCACGCAAGGCTGTCCCTACGACGGAATTTTCGTTTCGTCGCGGCGGGATAAAAAATCCAAAATCTCCCCGGCCGCGCGCTCCGCGGCGCCAGGCCCGCCCAGACGCTGGCGCACGCCGGCCCAGGCTTGGCGCTGGCCCTCGGCCGCGGCCGGATCGGTCAGCAGGCTGACCGCGGCCTCGTAGACCGCGTCAGCCGTGAATTCCTGCTGCAGAAATTCCGGCGCGACCTTTCGTCCCGCCACCAAATTGGCCAGCCCAAAGTAGGGGAGCTTGACGAATTGCCGGGCGAGCCAGTAACTCAGCGCCTGCATGCGGTACACGATCAGCTGGGGCGTGCCCAAGATCGCGGTTTCGAGGGTGGCGGTTCCGGAGGATACGATGGCCAGGTCCGCTGCCGCCCGGCCGGCAAAGAGCCGGTCCCGCAGCAGAAACGCCTCGCAGCCGGCCGCGGCCAGGAGCGCAGTGACGCGGTCCGCGGACACGGTCCGTGCCAGGGGCAGGATCAGGCGGCAGCCGGGGAAACGCCGCGTCAAGCGCCGTCCGACTTCCGCGAGGGTGGGCAGCAGGAACTCGATCTCCTGGCTGCGGCTGCCAGGCAGGAGCGCGACCAGGGGCCCGCTGGCCGGACCGAGCAGATCCTTCCGCACTTGCTTCGGGTCCGCCTCCAGGTGGACCTGGTCCAGCAGGGGGTTTCCCACGTACGTGACCGGGACCTGCGCCTGTTGGTAGAGCGGTTCCTCGAAAGGCAGGATCACGAGCATGCGGTTGACGAACCGGCGCAGGGTCTTGATCCGGCCGCGGCGCCAGGCCCAGACCTGCGGGCTGATGTAGTAGAAGACCGGGATGCCCAAGGCCTTGGCCCTGGCGCCGATGCGGAAATTGAGGTCCGGCAGATCAATCAGCACCACGGCGTCCGGATGTTCTTTTTCCAGCAGGCCGCGGGCGCAGCGCAAGGCGGCCAGGAAGGAACCGAGCTTGCGCAAAGCCTCGGTGATGCCGATCACCGCGTGCGACACCAGGTCAAAAACCACGGTGGCGCCGGCCTGGCGCAGCCGTTCGCCGCCCAGGGCCAGGACCCGCAGGTCCGGCCGGCGCCGGAGCAGCGCGGCCACGACGTCCGCGGCGTGCTGGTCGCCCGAGGCTTCTCCGGCCACGACGAGGATCTTGGGCGCGGCCACGGTTACGACCGGGTGTAGAAACCCTGATTGCGGATCTGGGCCGTGATATCCAAAGCCGCGGCCAGGGCCTGCCGCCCCACCTCGCCCGTCACTTCAGGCGCGGCGCCGTTGCGGATCGAGTCCACAAACGCGCTCAGCTCGGCCATCAGGGGTTCGCGCTTGCCGAAGGCCAGCCGCTCGCGCTCGATCCGCTGCATCAGATTCTGGTCCTTGGCGCCGGTTCCCGGTTTCAGGCGGTAAATGGTCATCTCTTGCTTCTGATAGTCGAGGCTGATGTAGCATTCAGGGGAAAAGATCCGGATCTTGCGCTGCGCCTCCAGGGTCACGCGCGAGGCGGTCACGTTGGCCACGCAGCCGTTGGCGAACGTCAGGCGGGCGTTGGCGATATCTTCATATTCCGACAGAATCCGGACACCCGCGGCTTCCACCCGGGCCACGGGCGAGGCGACCAGGTGGAGGAGGATGTCCAGGTCGTGGATCATGAGGTCCAGGGTGACGCCGATATCCGTGTTGCGCTGGGAGAAAGGCCCGAGCCGGTGAACCTCGATGAAGCCGGGCGCGGTCAGGATGCGCTTCAGCTGCTGGAAAGCCTCGTTGAAGCGCTCAATGTGACCGATCTGGAACACGCTGCCGTACCGCTGGGACAAAGCGATCAGCTCGTCCGCTTCTTCCAGGGTGCGGGTCATGGGCTTCTCCAGCAGCACGTGCACGCCCTGCTGCAGGAAGGGGCGGGTGACCGCAAAATGCAGGAACGTGGGCACGACCACGGAGACCAGGTCCACCTGCCCCAGCAAAGCCTGGGGATCGGTGTACGCCTGGCAGTGGTGGCGCTTGGCCACTTCCCGGACCCGCTGCTCGTCCGCATCCACCACGCCCACGAGCGTGACGCCTGGAATCTGGGTGTACACCCGGGCATGATGCTGGCCGAGGCTGCCCACGCCCACCACGCCCGCGCGCAACGGTTTGACGCCCGCGCCTGTCTCTGACAAGGACCGCCACCTCCTGGTTTCCGAAAAAATCACATGATTATCCGACCCGCGTATAGCCCTGTCAAGGCGAAAGGCTCCGGATGCCTCACGCGCTGTCCGCCGGCCCTTCCTCGTTCCATTCCCGCTTCCACTGCCGCACTTTCTGCAGGAATTTGGGCGGCAGTTCGATCTTCAGCGTGATGACTTTGGGCCCGTAGGTTTCCGAGAGCACCCGCCCGCGCTTAAGCAGCTGGGCCCTGAGATCCGCGCGGCGATACGGCAGGCGCAGGGTCACGGCCTGCCAGTCCGAGGCGATGCGCGCGGCCACGGCGCGGCGCAGGCCGTCCAGTCCCTCGCCGGTCAGGGCCGAGACCTGGACAGCGTCCGGAATTTGGTAGCGGAAACGCCGCTTCTGCGCGGCGCTGAATTTGTCCAGCTTGTTCAAAACCACGATTTTGGGTTTGTCGCCGGCTTCCAGTTCCGCGAGGACCTGGTTCACGGTGCGGGCCTGGGCCTCCCAGTCCGGATGCGATCCGTCCACCACGTGCAACAGCAGATCCGCGAACCGCGCTTCTTCCAGCGTGCCGCGGAAAGCGGCCACGAGGTGGTGCGGCAGGCGCCGGATGAATCCCACCGTATCCGTCAGCAGCACCTCTTGCGAGGGCGGCAGCACCAGGCGCCGGGTGGAAAGGTCCAGGGTCGCGAACAGCTTGTCCTCCACGAACGCGGGCGCTCCGGTCAAGGCACGCAGCAGGGCGGACTTGCCCGCGTTGGTGTAGCCCACCAGCGACACCAGCGGCAGGGGGATGGTCCCGCGGTCCTGCCGATGGAGCTGGCGGGTCCGGCGCAGGGTGTCCAGCTGCCGCCGGAGCACCCCGATCCGGTCGCGCGCGCGGCGCCGGTCGTATTCCAGTTTGGTCTCACCCGGCCCGCGGGTGGCGCCTCGCGTCGCGATCCCGCCGCCGCCCAGCTGGGACATCTCCACCCCCTTGCCGGTGAGGCGCGGCAAGAGATAGGTCAGCTGCGCCAGCTCGACCTGGATCTTGCCTTCGTGGGATTTGGCCCGGCGGGCGAAAATATCGAGGATCAGCTGCGTGCGGTCAACCACCCGGAGTTTCAGAGCCCGCTCCAGGTTGCGCTGCTGCATGGGTTTCAACTCGTGGTCCACGATCAGCAGGCTGGCCTGGTGCTGGTCCGTCAGTTTTTTAAGCTCCTGGACCTGTCCCGGGCCCAAAAAAAGGGCCGCGTCCGGGTGCGCGCGGCTGAAAGCGCGCGCGCCCACCACCGTGTTTCCGACGGTCTCGGTCAGGCGGTGCAATTCGGCCAGGGACTCGCGGCTGTCCGCGGGTCCCTCCATGTAGGTCAGGCTGGTAAGAAAGCTGCGCTCGGCGAGCACGGTCATGGCAAGGATGATTATACCGGAAATCGCGGGCAGCCGGCACAGGCATTTTTTAACGACTACAAACGGCGTAGGGGCGTTCAATTGAACGCCCCTACGATCATGTCTGTGGACCCGCGGGCCGGCCCTGTGGTACGATGCCAGAAAAACCCGAGGTGCGTGTCCCATGCGATCTTCTCTGCGTCGTTACACCTGGCTGCTGCTGGCCTGTCTTCCCTGGATGGCGGCTGCCGCGGCTCCAACTGCAGCCCCAAAACCCTTAAGCGTCAAGCTCTCCAACGCCCAGGAGACCAGCCTGCAGGCCAAGTGGTCCGCGGTCCCGGGCGCCGGCAGCTACGAGCTCATCTGGAGTCCGCGGCCCGATGCTTCCCAGGACGGCCAGGCCCTACTCACCGCGACCAGCCGCCAGCTGACAGACCTCCAGCCGGGCACGGTCTACTATGTCAAGGTCCGCGCCCTGCTGGGTGACGCGCCCTCTGACTGGAGCCCGATCGCCTCCCTCTCCACCGCGCTGCCCAAGCTTCCGGCGCCGGTCCTGGGCGAGGTCCTGGACGCACGGGCCGACCTGTCCATCCGCCATCCCTTTGCCACCCTTGACCCGCGCTGGTTGGAGGTCTGCTACGGCACGGACCCGCAAGCCACGAACGCGGGCACGGAAAAACTCCGCGCCGCTTCCGTGCGCTTGCAGCGCCTCAAACCCGACACCACCTACTGGGTCAAGGCGCGGGTCAGCAACGCCCAGGCCCATGGGCCCTGGAGCGATCCCGTATCCCTGACCACCCTGCCCTACTCCCCCGGCCACGCGCCCGATGGACTCACCGTGAGAAATGTGGCGCCTGGCCGGGTGCGGGCCGACTGGCAGCGCGTGGCCGCGGCCAGCCGTTACGAGGCGGGATTCGCCCTGGACCCTTCCCTGGCGGACAAGCAGTCCACGGTCAGCAGCGGGACCAGCGCGGAACTCTCGCTCACGCCCAATACGCGGTATTTCTTCAAGGTCCGCTCGTTCATCGAGGACCGTCCGAGCTACTGGTCCTCGGAAGTGGAGCTGCTTTCCTTGCCCGATACGCCGCGGGATCTCAAGCTGGACAGCCGGTCCCAGCAGCAGGTGATCGTGAGCTGGCAGGCCGGCAAGGGCCCGGTCGAGGCGCTGCTCTATGAAGTGAACTGGCAGGGCGGCCTTTCGGGCAGCACGCTGACCGCCATGACCAACCTGGCTTTGGAAAATCTGCCGGCAGGCCGCTCCTTTTCCCTGCGCATCCGCGGCCGCAACGCGAGCGGCGCGAGCCCCTGGAGCCAGACGCTGAATTTCACCACCCAGGCCCTGCCGCCCCAGGCAAGCGGTGTCCGCGTCGAGCAGGTGGAAAAAGAGCGGGCCCGGATCACCTGGTCGCCCGTGGGAGGGGCCCGTTCCTACGAGGTGTCCTACGGGTCGGACCCCGAGGCCGAAAACAAGGGTTTTTTCGAGAAGCCCGGTCCGCCCGCCCTGCTGGGTAACCTGCTGGCGGGGGTAACCTACCAGGCCAAGGTCCGGCCGATTCTGGCTGACCAGACCCTGGGCAACTGGTCAAAACCCGTTTCCTTCACCACGCTGGGCGTGCCGGACGAAGTCGCCGGCTTCAAACTCGTTGAGCCGGCCGGGCGCGAGGCGCGCTTCACCTGGCTGCCAGGCGGCACGGTGCAGTATGAGATCGAGGTCCGCATGCCCACGGACCTGGCCCTGGGCCGTATCCTGCGGTTCGCCAAACCGCCTGCCGTTGTGGGCGGTTTGGAGCCGAACCATGAATACCGCGCGTCCGTCCGGGCCTTCCAGGGCGACAGCGCGGGCGTCTGGTCCGAGCCCGTGTCCTTCACCACCTTGCCCCGTCAGGCGCCGGCCCGGGTGACTGTGAGCGGCGTGACCGCCGCCGAGGCCACCGTGGCCTGGGAAAGGCTTCCCGGTCCAGCCGCCGTGACCTACGCCGTGCGCTGGGCGCCCGCGGCCGGGCAGGAGTGGCAGACGACGTCGGACATCAAAGGCCTGGCCGCGATCCTGACGCCCCTTGACCCCAACCAGACTTACCGGTTCGAAGTTCAAGCGTTCAATGCCGGCGGCGCGGGTCCCTGGAGCCCCACCCAGACCTTCCGCACCCCGGACGCCCCGCCTCAGCGCGCGCCCGAACGCCTGCGCGTGGACCAGATTACGGATCTGTCGGCGCGCGTTCAGTGGCGGCCCCTGCCCGGCGCTCAGGGATACCACCTGAGCCTCGGCCTGTCCAGCGACGTCAGCGACCGGCCTCAAATCGTTTCGGCCGAGACCTTCCAAACCTTGCGCAGCCTGATTCCCGAAACCAATTATTACATCACGGTGCGCGGCTATAACGCTTCGGGCGAGGGGCCCTGGACCGAACCCCTCTGGTTCGCCACCCGGCCATCGCCCCCCATCACCGCCCCGACCGGCACGGGCTTGAGCGACATCACCGCGCGGGCCATCACCCTTACCTGGGACGCCGATCCCAAAGTCCTGCGTTACGAAGTGAGCATCGGCACGGATGCGCTGGGTGAGGATCAGGGACCGCCCCAGGTCAGCCCCGCGCCTCCTTTCGTGTTCGTCAACCTGCAGCCCAACACCACCTACCGGGCCAAGGTCCGCATGGTCAACGCCGGCGGCCATGGGCCGTGGAGCCAGGTCCGGGCCGCCACCACTCTCCCCGAATAAAAAAGCCCCGCACCGTGAGGTGCGGGGCTTTTTTTCGCGACCGCCGGGCGGTTACTCGGTCTTGTAGCGTTTCCAGCTTTCCTTCAGCTTGACCAGCGTGGACAGAAGATCGGCTCCCTTGGGGGGCTTGCCCGCGCCCTGCCGTCTGGCCGCTTCGATGGCCTCGGCCAGCAGCTGCTGGTTTTCCCGCACCTGATCCCGCCACTGAACGCTCAGGGCGTTAAACAGGTCCACGAGCGCTTTGAATTCATCGGACCGCCGCAACCCGATGTTCAGGGTCAGGTCCCCGGCCAGCAGGGCTTTTAAGGTCTGCTCGAAGCGGAACATGGGTCCGGCGATCGTGTGGGAGACAAACACGGCCAGCACCGCCGAGATCAGCAGAAACAGGATCAGCAGCACCAACAGGGTGCGGTTGACGGAAACAAACAGCGGCGCGAACTGGGCGGCCACGGGCGGCAGGTTGTAGAACTGGTCCATGATCCGGACCCAGGTGGTGTAATACGCGGTAAACGCGACCGTGAGGGCCATGATCGAAATACCGAAAAGGATCCGGGCGATAAACCGGAGCTGAAAATCCTTGTTGATTAAAAAATTCCGCCGACGCCATTTCATGGCGTTACCACCCCCTCGCTAGGCGCCTGGGCGTTCGCCGCTCAGGCTTTAGGACAATTGAGCAAGCCGGGCAATTCAAACGGTCCCAAGCTCCGTCGCGACCGCCGGGAGTCCCCTATCCAACCGGTCGAGGCGGTCCCTTGGCTCCAGTTGCTCGCTCACCGGACCGGATAGGCTTGTCGCCTATCCCGCTCAGTACGCCGAATAGGACAACCCGCGCGTATCCAGGCCGATGGAATTGACGTAGATCCGGCCGGTTTCGTAGTTGTAGTACCAGCCGCGCCCATACCCGCGCGGAGTGGCGGTCCCGTAGGTGACCTCGGCGCCCGCCGGCGAAGCCGCGCCGCCGCGCGGATGGAGCGCGTCCACGGCCGGCACCTCGGGCAAGTACTGCCCGAACACTGATTGCCGGTTCAATTCGCGGGGAAAGACGCCGTTGTGGTCCTGGTAGTAAAGGAGCAAGGCCTGCCGGATCTGATGCAGGCGCCCGACCGTGGTCCCTTCCCGGGTTTTCTCCATCAAAAAGCTGAAGCGCATGCCCACCAGCAGCAGCAGGAACAGGATCAGGATGCAGGGAAGGAGCAGGTCCTTCACCAGGCTTGACGTCCGGATCGGCGTGCTCATGAAACGGCCTCCTTGACGGTCCGCCGCGTCTCGAGGGCGTCCCGCAGGGTTTTAATCAGGCTGGCGTGGAGGCGGCCGTTGCTGGCGAGAAACGTGCCGCCATAAAGGTTGTACCGTTCGCCGGAAAGGTCGGTCAGGCGGCCGCCCGCTTCGGCCAGCATCACCGAAGCCGCCGCCACGTCCCAGGGTTTCAGTTTGTATTCCCAAAATCCGTCGAACCGGCCGCAGGCGACGTCGCACAAGTCCAGGGACGCGGAGCCGGCCCGGCGGACAGCCTGGCAGTGCCGGGAAACATATTGGAATTCCACGAAGTTGTTGCGGGTGCTGGTGGCCAGATCATAGGGAAAGCCGGTGGCCAGCAACGCGCGGCGCAGGCTTGGGGTGCTGGAAACCCGCAGGCGCTGCCGGTTGCGCCAGGCGCCGCGCCCCAGGCGGCCGAAAAAAAGTTCGTTGAGCATGGGATTGTAAACCGCGCCCAGCCGCACCAGGCCGTCCCATTCCACCCCCGCGGAGACGGCGAAATGGGGAAACCCGTGGGCGTAATTCGTGGTGCCGTCGAGGGGATCCACGATCCAACGGACGCGTCCGGCCGGCGCCGGGCCCGGGGGAAATCCGCGGCCCGAAGCCTCGACCAGTTCCTCGGAAACCAATTCGTGGTCCGGAAAATGCCGCCGCAGGGCTCGGCAGAACAGCGCCTCGACCGCGTGATCCATTTCAGTCACCAAGTCCACTTCGCTCTTGAACCGGACCTGGTGAACCTTGCCCAGCCGGCGCCGCAAGCGTTCACCGGCCGACAACACCAACTGTCGCAGCAGGTCCTGGATGCGGGTCAGGCCATGGGGCGTGCTCAAAGGCGTCGCGGTCTCCGTCGGGTTGGTAGGTTGCACCATTCTATCATCGGCCTGCAAAGAGCGTCAAGCGAAGGTCTCCCCGGGCAAAGCCCGGGGTACCAACTTCAACCCTCGCTACCCCCTCTTGGCGACATCCCCGGAGCAGCAATTCCGCATTCATTCCCCTGCGGAGAGGATGGCGCGCGGACACCGGTCCTGCCCGGCCAACACTTTTTCCCCGTCCTGCGCCGGGGCGGCCCGATGTAGCCGCCCTATGCTCATCGGATCAATAAGCCGCCGGAAAAAGCGTGAAGCGGAGGTTGAAATAGCCGAGGAACGCCCAGCCTTGGTCCCAGTGCAGGTACGCGATGTCGAAATTGAACAGCCGGTCCACGTGCATGTTGATCAACACCGGATGCTGTTGGGAGCGGAGGTCGGCGTCCAGGGGGTAAAGAATCTCCCACGTCAGGTTGACACGGCGGGCCAAAGGCACGTCCAGGCCAAAATAGATCAGATTACGGGTCCGGAAGGTTTCTCCATAAGTCAAATATTTGGACAAGTAAAAGATGGGATCGCCGTACGAGCCGAAGAGGTAACCGCCATGGACCCCCAGTTCGCCGAAACTGCGGCTCGCGGCCACATAGCCGCCCCACACGTAATCCAGTTCGGACTTGTTGGAAAAAGTGAAACTGCCGGCGGTTTGGCTCTGCTGTCCGGCGAACAACTGCAGGGCGGCCTTGCCGCCGGCCGCGACAGCCAGGGGCCAGCTTTTTTCCGACACCAGCGTGTATTTGGCGTCCGCGGACAGGAGCCACAGGCTGATGGGATCGAGGTACACGGCCAGCGGAGACAGGTCCGGGTCCTGCTCGCCGTAGAGCGTTCCGATATAGTACGTGAATTGGAGGTCGCCGGTCAGACCGGTGTCGAGCCAATCCACGCCCCGGTAGGCCGAGGACAATAGGATCAGACCGCTGCGGCTGCGCGGCCGGGCCTGGCCCGTTGCCTCGGCGCTGGCTGCGCTGGTTTGCCCCCGCGCATCCACGGTCAGCACCTGATAGGTGTAGTTCCGGCGGGGCTCCACGGCATCGTCGTAGTATTCCTCGCGGGTAACCGGCTTCTCGGTCAGAAGCCGGGGCGGCTCGCTCGGCGCCGTGGTCCGGCGCACCAGATAACCGACCACCTCGAAGGACGTGCGGGCGGGCTTCTTCCACTTCAAGTATACGCGTTCCTCCAGATTGCTGACCGCGACCTCGGGCGGCAAGGGAGGATCGGCGGGCAGGAGCTTCGAGAGGATCACGGCCGAGGCGGCCAGCGTATCGCCCGCCGCCGTGATCGCGGCGACCTGGTAGGCATACCATTCCTCCGCCGTGGCGCTGAGATCCTGGTAGCTGGTGGCGGTGAGCATGGCGGGTGTGAGCAGTTCCAGCTTCCGGCCGCCTGCGCCCCGCGAGACCAGATAGCCGTCCACCGTGCGCGCGGTCTGGGTGGTGGACCAGGAAAGCGTGATCGCTTCGGCGGTGGCCGTGGCGGTCAGGCCCAACGGATCCGGAAGCGCCCTCGCGGCCGGGGTGGCGCCCTGGGCCGCGGCCGGGACGGAGGCGGGGACGGCCGCCTGGACCGTGTTGCTCTCAGCCGCGGCCAGCGCGGCCAGGGCCCGCTCCAGCGGCGACAAGGCCTTGGCGCCGGTACAGAGGCCCGCCGCCAGCAGCAAGCCGCACAGGGGAAGAACCTTGGCCCTCATCTGGTCAATCCTTTCGCGCGCCGGACGGACGGCGGAATTTTATAAAATTCGCAAGCAGCGCTTTGCCCGACTCGGTCAGGATGGATTCCGGATGGAACTGCACGCCTTCCGTCGGGAATCGCCGGTGCCGCAGGCCCATGATCTCGCCGGCCCGCGTCCGGGCGGTGACCACCAGGCTGCCCGGCAGACCGGCCGGCGAAACCAGGAGCGAATGGTAGCGGGTGGCGGTCAGGGGGTTGGGCAGACCCTGGAACACGCCGCGGCCGTCGTGCCGGACTTCCGAGGTTTTGCCGTGCATCAGCCGCGTGGCGCGCACCACCTTGCCGCCGAACGCCTCGCCGATGGCCTGGTGCCCGAGACACACACCCAGGATCGGTACGCGCGGCGCGAAGGCGCGTATCGCGGCCAACGAGATGCCGGCTTCCCGCGGCGTGCAAGGGCCGGGCGAGACCAGCAGGCGGTCGGGTTTGAGCCGCGCGATGCCCGGGATATCAATCTGGTCGTTGCGGACCACGCGCACGCGCTGGCCCAGTTCGCCCAAGTACTGCACCAGGTTGTAGGTAAAAGAATCGTAATTGTCTATGACGAGGATCACGGCTTGCGCCTCCCGCCCGCGGCCGCGGGGAGGCCCACCGGCCAGCCCTGGCTGGCCAGTTCCAGCGCCCGCTTGAGCGCACGCATCTTGTTCTCTGTTTCCAGATATTCCCGCTCGGGCTTGGAATCGGCCACGATCCCAGCGGCGGCCTGGAGGTGATAGGTCCCCCGGGAATAGAGGATGGTCCGGATGGTGATGCCCGTGTCCAGATCCCCCGAGTAATCGAAGTAGCCCACGGCGCCTCCATACGGACCCCGCCGCTCGGTTTCAAGTTCCTCGATGATCTCCATGGCCCTGATCTTGGGCGCGCCGGTCACGGTGCCGGCCGGAAACGCGGCCTGCAGCGCGTCGCACTGGTCGCGGCCGGCCTGGAGCTTCCCTTCCACGTGGGACACAATGTGCATCACATGCGAGTAGCGCTCGATCACCATCAGCTCCGGCACCCGCACGGTTCCGTACCGGCACACGCGCCCCAGGTCGTTGCGCCCCAGGTCCACCAGCATGATGTGCTCGGCCCGCTCTTTGGGATCGGCCAGGAGCCGCGCTTCCAGGCGCTGGTCTTCGGTGGACGTGGCGCCGCGCCGGACCGTGCCGGCGATCGGCCGGGTCGCGGCGATGTTGCCGGTCTTCCGCAACAGGAGTTCCGGCGAGGAGCCGATCAGTTCGCACTCCGGGAAACGCAGATAGAACATATACGGCGAGGGATTGATGGTGCGCAGGGCCCGGTACACTGAAAAAGGCGGCGCCGCCAGCTCGGCGCTCAAGCGCCGCGAGATCTGGACCTGGATGATATCGCCGGCGCGGATGTATTCTTTGGCCTTGCGCACCTGGGCCAGGAACCGGGCCCGCGTGACGTTGGAACGAAGATGGAGCGCGGGGCGCAGGGACCGGCGGTCCGGCCCTTCGGCGCGCGGCAGAGGCTGGCGCAGCTCGCGGCTTACGCGGCGGATCGCCGCCAGCGCGCGCTGGTAGGCCCGGGCTGGATCGCCGGTCACATGGGCGTTGCTCACGACCTTGATCACGTGCTGCACGTGGTCGAAGACCAACAGGTTCTCGGTGAACACCAGCAAAGCGTCCGGAAGCCCCAGGGGATCCGGATTTCGGGTGGGAATTTTTTCGAAATAGCGCGCCAGGTCGTAGCTCAGATACCCGACCGCCCCGCCGTGGAACGGCGGGAGTCCGGGCGTGGCCACGTGGCGGAAGCGCCGGAGCAGCGACCTGACCACGGCCAGGGGATTGCCGCCGTGCGGAAGGAGCCGGACCTGCCCGGCCTGGTGATGTTCCACCACGCCGCCGCGGACCGCCATCCATTCCGACGGATTGGCGCCCAAAAAGGAATACCGTCCGACCTGATCGCCGCCTTCCACGCTTTCCAGCAGGAACGCGCGGGACGCCTGGCCGGCGATCTTGAGAAAGGCCGATACCGGCGTCTCCACGTCCGCCGGCAGCTCAGCGTACACGGGGATCAGGTTCCCGCGCCGGCACCGGCGCTTGAATTCGTCCCAAGTCGGGTAAAAATTCATGGCAGCCTCTGGATGCGGATTCAGCGGGCGGAGTACTTGTCCCCGGGCTCGAACACTTTTTCGCCGTCAACCACCAGCCGTCCGTCTTCGGCCACGCGCCGGAAAAAGCAGGACCGGTAGCCCTCGTGGCAGGCACCCCCGGTCTGCTCCACCTCGAGCAGCACGGCGTCTTGGTCGCAATCCACATGCAGGCTTTTCACCCGCTGCAGATTGCCCGACGTTTCACCTTTCTTCCAAAGCTTGTTCCGTGACCGGCTGTAGTAGTGGGCCACGCCGGTCTCCAGGGTCAGGCGCAGGGCTTCCTCGTTCATGAAGGCCTGCATCAACACCTCGCGGGTGGCGACATCCTGGACGATGGCCACCAGCAGTCCTCGCGAATCGAATTTCATGCCGTCGGGAATAGGCATTTGTGGGTCCTCCCTCTCAGTAAGAAGCTTGTTTTCAGCCAAAAAGAACGAGAGGGGAAAGGCGAAAGGGGCCGCATTTGAGGTTGCTCCCCTTTCACCTATCGCCTCTCCCATGCTCTTGCGTTAGGCGCACCGGCACGCCGCGCCGGGCCAGGTACCGCTTGGCCTGGCTGATGGTGTACTTACCGTAGTGAAAAATGCTGGCCGCCAGGACCGCGTCCGCCCAGCCCTGGTCCAGCACCTCGGCCAGGTGCTTGAGCTGGCCGGCCCCGCCGCTGGCGATCACCGGCACGCTCACGGCTTGGGAGACGGTGCGCGTCAGTTCCACGTCGTAGCCGTCCTGCGTGCCGTCGCGATCCATGGAGGTCAGCAAAATCTCTCCCGCGCCCAGGGCCACGCCGCGCCGGGCCCACCGGACCGCGTCCATTCCCGTGGGTGTTCGTCCGCCGTGGGTGAACACTTCCCAGGCCGGTTTGCGCCCGGGCCGGCGCCGGGCATCAATGGCCAGCACGATGGTGCTGCGGCCGAACACTTCCGAGGCCTGCCGCAGCAGTTCGGGCCGCTGAACCGCGGTGGTGTTGATTGACACTTTGTCCGCGCCGGCGCGCAGGAGGTCGCGGATGTCCTGGATGGTGCGGATGCCTCCGCCCACGGTGAGCGGCATGAACACCTGGTCCGCGCAGCGCTCCACCACGCGCAGCAGGGTGCGCCGGCTCTCCACGCTGGCGGTGATATCGAGGAACACCAGCTCGTCCGCGCCCGCGCGGTCGTAGACCTTGGCCTGGGCTACCGGATCGCCGGCGTCGCGCAGGTGCACAAAGTGGATGCCCTTGACCACCCGGCCGTCCTTGACGTCCAGGCAGGGGATGATGCGTTTAGCCAGCATGGCGGCCGCTCACGCTCCGGCGGCCGCGACCGCATCCTTAAGGTCCAGGGCGCCGGTGTACAGGGCCTTGCCGATGATGCAGCCGCTCACGCCGTATTTTTCAAGATTCTTCAGGTGCTTGATGTCCTTGACCGAGGCCACGCCGCCGGAGGCGATGATCGGGATGTTCACCGCGCAGGCCATGGCCTTGATGCCCTTGAAGTTGGGGCCGGAGAGCAGTCCGTCGCGCTTCACGTCCGTGAAGATCAGGTGCTTGACGCCGGCTTTCTCCAGTTCCTGGGCGAATTCGATGGCCGACTTGTCCGTCACGTCCTTCCAGCCGCGGATCGCGACCTTGCCGTCCCGGCTGTCCACGCCGACCACGATGCGTGAGGCGCCAAAGCGCTTGAGGGCCTTGGTGAGGAAATCCAGGGAAAGCGCGTTCGTGCCCAGAATAACGCGGCGAATGCCGTTGTCCAGCACTTCCTTGATCAAATCCAGGTCGCGGATGCCGCCGCCGAATTGGATCGGGATCCGGACCGCTTTGGCGATCTGGTAGACGAACTTGAGGTTCTTGGGCGCGCCGGTCAGCGCGCCATCCAGGTCCACCACGTGCAGGTACTTGGCGCCCTTGAGCTGCCACAGCTTGGCCATGGAACTGGGTTCCTTGGAATAAACGGTTTCGTCCCGAACGTCGCCGCGCACGAGCCGCACGCAGCGTCCTTTGCGCAAATCAATCGCCGGATAAATGAGCATGGCGCTCACCCCTTTCGTTTCAGCCACCGCGCCAAATTGCGGTACACGTGCAGGCCCAGGTCCTGGCTTTTCTCGGGATGGAACTGCGTGGCCAGGATGTTATCCCGGCCGACCGCGGCCGCGACTTCGATGCCGTAAGCCGTGGTGGCCAGCGTCAACTGCGGGTCCGTAGGTTCGCAGTAGAACGAGTGGACAAAATACATGTAGGAACCGTCCGGGATGCTGCGCAGCAGGGGATGGCGGCGCTTGATGGACAGGCTGTTCCATCCCATGTGCGGCACTTTATATTTTCTGGGGAACGGCTTGACCCGTCCCGGAAAGATCCCCAGGCCCGGATGCTTGCCGAACTCCTCGGACGTTTCGAACAGCAGCTGCATTCCCAGGCACACGCCCAGGAGCGGCTTGCCGCGCGCCGCCGCGTCCTTCAAAACACCCACCAGCCGCTGCCGGGTCAGGTTCTGCATGGCATGGCCGAACGCGCCCACCCCGGGCAGGATGATCGCCCGGCTGCGGCGCAGGTCCTGGGCGCGGGCCGTGATCCGCGACGGCAGGCCGGCCCGGGTGCAGGCCTTCTGCACCGAGTGCAGGTTGCCCATGCGGTAATCAACAATGGCCACCATAACCGTTTATCCTCGGCGGAAATTTCGTCGTTCACAGCAAATGATCAGATCGCTTCGTCGCCCTCGGGGCTCCTCGCAATGACCACCTGACTTTTTTGACCGGTCATTGCGAGCGAGTGAAGCGAGCGTGGCAATCTTTCTCTTCGTCACGCTATTCGTTCTTGAAACACTCGGCCCTATAGCGTGCCCTTGGTGCTGGGCACGCCCTTTTGGCGCGGGTCCCGCTCCAGGGCCTGCCGCAGCACCCGGCCCAGGCCCTTGAAGGCCGCTTCCACCACGTGGTGGGTGTTGCCGCCGGCGAGCTGCACCACGTGCAGGGTCATGCCGGCCTGGTTGCACAGCGCGCGGAAAAATTCCGGGGCCAGTTCCGTGTCGAAGGAGCCGAGCCGGCGCTGGCGGAGTTTCAGCCCGAAATTCAGGAAAGGCCGGCCCGATAGGTCGAGGGCCACGGCCACCAGCGACTCGTCCATGGGGATCATGGCCCAGCCGTACCGCCGCAGGCCGCGTTTGTCCCCCCAGGCCTTGGCCAGGGCCTGGCCCAGGGTCAGTCCCAGGTCCTCGACCAGGTGATGCTGGTCCACCTTGAGGTCCCCGGACGCGCGCACGCGCAGGTCCACGAGGCTGTGCCCGGCGACCAAGGCCAGCATGTGCTCGAGGAACGGGACGCCCAGCGACAAATGGGAACGGCCGCTGCCGTCCAGGTTCACGGTCAGGGCCACGGAGGTCTCCCGGGTCTTGCGCTGCACGGTCGCGGTACGCGATCTGGACATGACGAGCCTCCTATTTTTCACCAAAAGCCAGCGCCAGCTGACGCAGCAGGGCGTCATTCTCCGGCGGCCGGCCGATGGAAATGCGCAGACAGTTGGCCAAGGCCGGCTCTCCACCGAAGCCTCGCACCGCGATGTCCCTCTCGGCCAGGCGCGCTTTGACCCGGCCGGCGCGGGACATTCTCACGAGCAGGAAATTGGCCTGGCTGGGGAACACTTCCACCCCGGGCAGTGCTTGCAACGCCTGGCTGACCCGCTCCCGTTCGGCCGTGATCAACCGCGCCTGACCCTGCCACGCTTCCGGGTGGCGCAACGCCACCTCGGCCGCGGTCTGGGCAAAGGCGTCCAAGTTGAACGGAAGCCGCACGCGGTTGACGGTCCCGATCAGGTCCGGCCGGGCGATCAGATAGCCGACGCGCAGGCCGGCCAGGGACCAGGCTTTGGAAAACGTCCCCAGCACCGCCAGGTGCGGATAGGTTTTGATGAGCGGCGTCACGGCGCCGTCCTCCGGATCCGCGAACAGGCGGTAGGCCTCGTCCACCACCACCAGGCGGTCCGTGGCTTGCAGAACTTGTTCGATCTGCGCCAGGGGCACGCTGCGTCCCGTGGGGTTGTTGGGGGTGGCCAGAAACAGGATCCGCGCGTCCGCATGCCGCAAGGCCGCGAGCAGGGCCGGCAAGTCCAGCGACCAATCCGGGCGCAGGGGCACGCTGGCGACCGTGCCGCCCAAGGCATGCGCCAGAACCGCGTACATGCTGAAGGTGGGCGCGGGCACCACGGTCCGGGTGCCCGGGCCGCCAAAACAGACCAGCAGGTCCCGGATCAATTCGTCCGAACCGTTGCCCACGAGCAGCTGTTCGGAGGAGACCCGCTCCGCCGCGGCCAGGGCCTGCCGCAAAGCCCGGCTGTCCGGATCAGGATAGCGGTTCCAGTCCTGGTTGACGAAGCGCTCCCAGATCTCCTCCTTGAGTGCGCGCGGCACGTCAAAGGCGCTCTCGTTCGCGTCCAAACGAATGGCCGGGCCAGGCGGTTCAGGCTGGTAGGCGGACAATTTCCTCACGTGCGGCTTGACCCAGGCGGTCCAGGGCTGGCGCGGAGCGGATTTGACTTTTACCCGGACAGCCGCGGCCCTGGGTCTGCTTTTCCTGCGCGCGCGGATGCGGCGCAAGGGCACCACGATGCCGGGCTTGGCGTTCATGCGGTTTTTCTCCCGGCGCCTGAACCCCGGAGGCGCGCGCGGATGGAACCGGCATGCGCGGTAAGGCCTTCGGCCTCAGCCACGGCGACCGCCGCAGGACCTTCCCGCCGCAAGCCCGCGGGCGTGTACGCCACCACGCTCGTGAAGCGTTCAAAGTCGCGCACGGACAAAGCCGAAGACCAGCGGGCCGAACCGCCGGTCGGCAGCACGTGATTGGGGCCCGCGATATAATCTCCCAGCGCCTGGGCCGTGACCGGCCCTAAAAATGCCGCACCCGCCCGGCGGATGCGGGCCAGCCATCGGGATGGCTGCCGCGTCTGCAGGGAAAGATGTTCCGGAGCGTATTCCTCGGCCAGGGCGGCCGCTTCACCCAGGTTGCTCACCGCCATCGCCGTGGCCATGCGGCCGGCAGGGGCGAGTCCCGGGTACTGGGCCGCGATGCGCCGGACTTCCCCGGCCACGGCGTCCAGCAGCCGGCGGGAGGGCGTCAACAGCAGAGAAACCGCGCCTGACCCGTGTTCGGCCTGGGCCAGCAGATCCCACGCCAGCTGTTCGGGCTGGGCCGTATCATCCGCCAGGATCAAGATTTCGCTGGGCCCGGCCAGGCTGTCAATGCCCACCTGGCCCACCACCTGGCGCTTGGCCTCGGTGCCGAAAACATTCGCCGGTCCCACGATCTTGTCCACAGCCGGAATGGTTTCCGTTCCAAAAGCCAGCGCGGCCACGGCGACCGCGCCGCCCAGGCGGTAGACGGCGTCCACTTTCGCCAGCGCGGCCGCGTAGAGCAAGGCCGGCAGGATGCGGCCATCGGATCCGGGCGGGGTCGCCAGCACGACCTCCCGCACCCCGGCCACCCGGGCTGGCAGCACGTTCATGAGCACCGTGGAGACCAGCGGAGCCATGCCGCCGGGCACGTAGACGCCCACGCGGTCCAAAGGCAGGCGCCGCTCGGACACCGCCGCGCCCGGACGCTTGACCGCAGCCGCGCGGGCCTGCTGTGCGCGGTGAAAAGACCGGATGTGATCGGCGGCTTGAGCCATCGCCCGTCTGAGGGAACGCGGCACCTGCCGGACGGCGGCCCGGCGCTCGGCCGCGGACACTGTGAGCAAGGCGCGGGTCGGCCGCCAGTTGTCGAGCAGACGCTCATAGCGCAGGACCGCCCGGTCGCCCTGGCGCCGGACCGCGTTCACGATCTCGGACACGGCTTCGCGGGCGCAGAGCGGCCGTCCGAACGCACGCAGCGTGCGGCGGTCGCGCCGCACGGCCAGCGGGTCCGAGGCTCCGGACCGCCGGAGCACAAGCTGCCGCCATTGTTTTTTACCCGCAGGGGTTGCGTAAACGATTCGGCGCATGTTTGGGAACGCTCCGTGGGGGAGCCCGATGAAAAACCGATCGGGCTCCAGAGCATTCGAGAGTGGAAAGGCGAAAGGAGAAAAACCCTCGAACGCGGTCTATTTCCGACTGTCAAATCTCGCGCTTGGCGGTACCTGCTCCGATCATTTTAAGAAAAAATACTATAGCACGCTGCAGGAAGAGGCGGCAAGGATTTTCCCGGCGGGATTCCGAGGTTCCCGAGCTTGTCGAAAGGATTAATTCCAAATCTTCCCGGAGGTTTTTAAGACGCCGCTTCGACCGGCTCGGCGGCTGCTCATGTTGTATTACCGATGCGGGGCGGAATGGGCCCAGTCGGATTCGAACCGCTCCAAGGCCTGCCGGACAACCCCGGGTGTCTGCACGTCGAGCACGGCCTCGTGATGCAGGGTCAGACCCCAGTGCGTCCAATTGGCGCTGCCCAGGAGCAGGCGCCGGCCGTCCACGATCCCCATTTTCACATGCATGAGCTGGTTCGGATGGGTCAGCGGGTACCAGCGCACCTCGGCCCCGGCTTTGGACAGCTGTTCCGCGGCGCGCCGGTTCTGCTTGCCGCTCGGGCACAGGATGACCCGCACCTTCACTCCGCGTTGCGCGGCCTGCTCCAGGCTTTCGGTCACGCCCCAATCCGTCAGAAGGTACACCGCCACGGCCACGCTGGACCGGCTCTTCGCGACCGCCTCCATGATCACCTCCCGCAGGCCGGGATCGAACAGCAGGCGGACCTCCTCGCCGGCGGCCGCGCACAGCGGCAGGGCCAGCGCCGCCGCGAAAACCCAGCGGCCCGCGGCGCGCCTCATGCTTTCACGCGCTCAACGCGCGCGCCCAGGGAAGCCAGTTTACGTTCCAAGTGCTCGTACCCACGGTCCAGATGGTAAATGCGCGAGACCTGGGTCTCCCCTTCAGCCACCAGGGCGGCCAGAATCAAAGCCGCCGAAGCGCGCAGATCCGAGGCCATGACCTGGGCGCCGGACAGCGGGCGGCCTCCCCGGACCAGGGCGTTGCTGCCTTCGATCTGAATATCCGCGCCCATGCGGTTGAGTTCCGCGACGTGCATGAAGCGGTTCTCCCAAACCGTTTCGGTGATCACAGACCTTCCCTGGGCCAAACACATCAGCGCCATCCATTGGGCTTGCAGGTCCGTGGGAAACCCGGGGTACGGCAGGGTCACGATATCCACGGGCCGCAGGGGCGTGTCCCGGGGCAGAACCCTCAGAATCCCCTTCCCTTCGGATATCAGCTCCACGCCCGCCTCCTGGAGCTTGCTCTCCAGGGCGGTCAGGTGGCTCGCGGGGTAGCCTTCCAGCTTCACGTCCCCAGCCGTGATGGCGCAGGCCAGCGCCAGGGTGCCGGCTTCAATCCGGTCCGGAATCACGGTCATGGCGGCGGTTGTGAGCCGGGGCACGCCTTCCACCACGATCCGGCTGCCGCCGGCCCCCTGAATGCGCGCCCCCATGGCGTTCAAGCTCTCGGCCAAATGCTGGATCTCGGGCTCGCAGGCCGCGTGTTCCAGCACGGTCCGTCCTTTGGCCAGCGCCGCAGCCAGCAAAATGGTGACCGTGGCGCCCACACTGGCCACGTCCAGGTAGATGTCGCCGCCCCGCAGTCCGTGCGGAGCGCTTGCCCGGATATAACCGTGTTCCAGCTGGACGCGGGCGCCAAGCGCTTCCAGTCCCTTGAGATGCTGGTCAATGGGCCGCAGGCCGATGGCGCAGCCGCCGGGCTGGGCGACCTCGGCTTCGCCGAAACGGCTCAAGAGCGGCGCCAGCACGTAGATCGAGGCGCGCATGGTGCTGACCAGCTCGTAGGGCGCCCGGTGGTTGGCCAGGTTGGCCGGATCAAGCACCAGGGCATGGTCTTCCCGGCGGACAGCGACACCGAGGAGCTCCAGCATTTGGGCCATGGTGCGGATATCCTGCACGTCCGGGACATTCTCCAGCCGGCACGGCCCGCCGGCCAGCATGCAGGCCGCCATCAGGGGCAGGCAGGCGTTCTTCGACCCCCCCACCCGGACGGTTCCGGACAGCCGCTGGCCGCCGCGAATCATGATTTTATCCACGAGGATTCGTCCTTTCGTTGGTTGTGCTGCCGAAGTATAGCATACTTACGTTAAAAAAAAAGCCCTGCCTGCGGGCTTCAGCTCCGCAAGCAGGGCGCCCAACGCCGGCCGCCCCGGCTTAAGGTTTGAAAGGCGCGAAAGCCGGCTGCTGGTTCAAACGCAACCCCTCCAGGCGTTGTTCCTCGAACGGGTCCTTGCCCAGCAGTTCAAATTTGAAGGCTGCTTCGGACAAGGTGCCTTCCTCCGCCATCTTGACCACGCGCTCGGCGTGCTTGCCCGTGGCCGTGATCAGGCGGCCGTCGCTGTTGTACTTGAGATAGGTCTTGGCGCCGTCCGTGTCCGTGACCTCCTGGGTCACGGCCAGCACCTTGCCGTCCTGGTCGGACAAATAATCGTATTTCACCACGCTGCCGGCCGCGGTCTTTTTGCTGACCAGCTTGCCGTTCTGGTAGTGGCGCGATTCCAGGAAAGCCCCGGTCGGCCCGAACACCGTGGCCGTGTAGGCGTTATTTTCCTGGTTGGTGTACTGGTAGACGGTCTTCTGGCTCCCCTGCGAGAACTGCAGCAGCCGGCCGTCGGCGTCGTATTCCATGGTGACCGCGCCGGCCGCCGTGTGTTCGGTCAGCTTCATCTGCCCGTCCGCCGCGTAATTGAAAACGCGCGAGCGGCCATCCACGTTCTCGGTTTGCAGCCGGCCGTCGTTGTCGTAGAACCGCACGCACAGGGTGCGGTCGCCGTACTGGATGGTCTGGCTGAACCCCTGCGGTTCGTACTTGAAGTCATGCGTCAGGCCACGCTGGTCCACGGCCTGCACCACCCGGCCCTGTTCATCCCGCTTGAATTCCGCCGCCTGCTGCACGTTCTTGTCCACCTGCAGGGCAATATCCGCGTCGGGCGCTGCCGCCGGCGCGCCGGCCAGGTTCGCGCGCACCTCTTCGACCACCGGGTTTGCGAGCGAGGCGCCCAGCAAACGTTTGAGCAGCGAGGACTCGTACGCGGCGCCGAAAACACGCTGGTAGGTGTCCGTCACGGCCTGCGCCATGGTGCCTGGAACCGTGCTGGCCAGGGCCTTGCCGATCGTTTCTGCCACCCCCTGCGCCGGTTCCGCCGCCCCCTGCGCCCGCCCTTTGCCGCTGTCCGCCGGGACGGCCAGCCCGCCGGCCAGACTCGCGCCGCCGGCTTTGTTGCCGGAGGATGTGCGGTACTTCCGCAGATTGGTGGCAGAAGCCGTGGCCAGCCCTTCGGCCCCAAAGGGAGCGGCGGCGTAGGTCACCGTTTTCTGGCTTAAAACATCGGCATGATATTGCTCGCTGTCCACGCCCGCGTCAACCCACATCCAGCCGTCCTCTTTTTTAAACCAATGCTTCTCGATCATGGTCCACTGCGTGCTGTAAAGCGTCACCTCCCGGGTGCGGGACTGATACAGAGGCTGGTTGAGCTGATTATAGGCCTGCTGGGCATGCTCAATTTCACGGTACTCATTTTCTTCGGTGGAAGGATCGTCGGCGATGATTTCCACAAAATACGTCTCGGTTTTGGTTCCCGTCACAACCTGCCTCGAGCTCTTGACGGCGATCTCATTGCCGATATCGCCGGTATAGAACTTGTTGTTGTATTTTTGCATGTTGCGATAATCACCGGTCGCCGGCTGAGTGTCGGAAATCACGGTATACGTCCGCGACTCGACCACTGGGCGGTAACGGGCTTTTTTCACGAACTGGCGGTCCAGATACCTGATATTGTTGTAATACACCGCCACCGTCCCATCCGCTTCGGTCTTCATTTCAATATCGCCGTATCCGGTCACATCGTCGAGCGTGAAAGCAGCCAGTTTGTACTCCGCCAGGGTTTTTCTAAGCGGGAACAGAGTGCCCATAATCGCTTGTTGCATTCCGGGATTGGGGTCCGTGGGATCATCCGGCGCTTTCCATGAAAAAGTTTCCTTCTCGGTGTTGTACTTGGCGATCAGGGTTTTCAGGAAAGCAAAGGCCTTGGCTTTGTCCATGGTTACGGTATTGTCCGCCGCCTGGCTGTCCAGCTTGGCATTCGTCGCTTTGAGCGTGCTATGGTCGAAATAGAACCCCGCGGACTTATAATGGACGGTTCCGGTCCAAACCGTTCCCTTGCTGTCGGTAAAGGTTTCCGTGGCCTGGGTGACATAGGCTTTATTTTTAGTGGCAGGCGTATACGAGTGCACCACGCCCTTGCTGTCGGTCCACTCGCGCAGGTTCCAATACTGGTCCATTTTCACCTGGCCGCCGGCCGCGGCCTCGCCCTGGATGCCGATCACCGCCGCGCCGGAATAGGTATAGGTGAACGTGCCCAGGCCGCCGGTGGTCGAGGTCCGGCGCTGGGTGGCCGGGTCCCAGGTGGTGACGCCCTTATCGTCGGAACTGGTGGCGATCTCGTTCACGCCGGTATAGGAATACGACGTGTTCACGCCATCCTCGCGCCGGCCTGTGGCCGTGGTGACATAGGTGCCGTCGTTTTGGAAGGTAATGGTCTCGTCCCAGGTCTCGTTGTTGTTAAGCACCTGCCGGGTCAGGATCCCGCTGGAAGTGTAGGTCTCCGTGCCCACGCCGGTATGGGTTCCCATATAGAGCGTATAGCTGATGTCGGCCGAAGTATGGAACGGCCCGGTCGGCGTGTCGGTGTAAACCCAGGTGAAGGTGCTGCCGTCATTGTTGACGCGGCTGCGGGTTTGGATCGCGGACTGTTCGTATCCGTTGTTGATGATCCACACCTCGCTGCCCTGGTTGTCCGTCACGGTGGCGGCGATCGGCCCGTTCTCCGTCATGTTGTAAATCACGGTCGCGTCCGTGACGAAATTCCCGTAGTTATACGTCACCTCGGCCCAGGTGGGCATCATGGCAAGCCGGTCCTGGTTCTCATTGGCCCGGCTGAGGTCATGCTGGACAATGGTCACGGTCTCGCCGTACCCGGCGCCGCTGTAGGTCACGGCCGCGGTGGTCGGATCGCCCATATTGCTGGTTCCATAATACCGCGTCACGTCCCGGGCCTGCCCTCCGGGATAACTGCTGTTCTCGCCGTAAGAACTGTTTTCCACGCCGTGCGCGTCGTAATAAACAGTCTTATTCTGGCTGCCGCTGCGCGTTTCCTTGGTCAGCAGACCGGTCCAGTTATTGTACCAGTACGTTGAGTTGTAGGTCTCCGTGCTGTCTTTCCCGCTCTTTTGGCTGGTGGTGGCCGAGCCTTTGCGGCCGTTAGAGTCAAAACTCCCGCCGGTGTGGCGGTACTCGTTCTTGCCCGTGGTCACGGAGGAGTTGGTCATCCCCGTCGAATGGTTGAAGCCCGTGCTGGTTTCCGTGACATCGCCCTTCTTGTTCCAGGCTTTGGTATAGGTGGCGACGCCAAAGGTGCCGTCATAGGTTGAATAGGTCCGCGCCTCGCCGTACCGGTTCCCAGGGGAGGAATACTTATACTGCGTGGAGGAACTATTCAGCCCCGTGTCGGGGTTAACCGCGTAAGTGGTGTAGGTTAAAGCATCCCCGGCCGCCCCATACATGTTGCCAGCCCAGCTGGCATAAGTGAACCCGTTCACGTCGTTGTAATTCTCAGTGATGGAGATCGCGGTGCGGGAAACGGTCTTTTTGGGATTGCCGCTCCAATGGAGATCCTCGCCGCTCGAATCCGCCACTTCCGTTTCCTCGTAATAGGCGCCCTCGGCCGCGCCGTAAAAACTGCGCTTCTGCTGGTACACGCCGGCCACGGGCAGGCCATGCGCGGTGAAATAGGACCGCGTGCGGTTCAGGCCGCTCTCCGAATAGCTTTCACGGCGGATGCCCGTGTCGGCGTCATAGCGCACGGTCCAATCCGTGGTGGTCCGGCCCGCGTACGGTCCGAGATAGCTGTTGGTGATGGTCTTGATGTCCACGCCTTTGACATTGGACCAGGTCTGGCTGTCCGACAGGCCGCAGGTGGTGGAGGTGTAGGTCTTGACCCCGGTTTCGATGTCATTGGTCATGATCGAGGTCTTGACTTTGGCGCTGTTCGGGCCGGTGGTGGCGCTGGTGACCGCTTTCCAGGCCATGCCGTGCCCGTCATAATAGGAGGTGGTGGTGGAAATCGCCTGGCTGGTGTTGATGGCTGAATATGCCGTGGACACGGACGTGGCGTTGAACCCGGTATCGAGATCCGGCGTATAGTCCGTGTACGTTCCGTACACCAGGCCGTACACCGAATAATTCCAGCTGGTGTCAATGAATCCGTTCGCGTCGTAATTGGCATAGGTGGTGCCCAGGTTGTTCATGGCTGTGGACTGGGCCATGAGGCCGGTCCACGCGTCCATGGTGTAGTCGTTCAGGGTCCAGACCGCGTAGCCCAGGGTAATGCCTTCGTTCATCTTGGTCACGGCCATGTCCTGCAGCCCGTTGGCGTCATACTCGGTCCAGCTGTCGCTGAGCATGGAGTGGCTGTAGGTCGCCCTGTTCAGCCCCGTCACCTCGCTGGCGTCAATGATGGTTTCGACATGCCGGCCAAAGGTGGCGCCCCGGTAATTGTCCGCAACGCTGGCTTCGGCCTTGCCGTACACCGCATCGTACTCCGTGGTGGTGGTGGACAATCCATTGACAGCCGTGGACCAGCGGTTGATGCCGGTCCACTTGTCCGTGGTGAAGGTGGTGGTGGTGGGGCTGGCCAGGCGTGCGCCGTACATATTTTCCGACTCCGACCGGGTGTTGGTTCCGTAGACCGGGTCATAGAAGGTTTTCGTCTTGGAAAGTATTTTACTCGGGTTGTTTTTGTCATGGGCCGTGCTGAACGACCACTCGTTGACGCCCGTGCTTTCGTTCACCTTGAACGTGGTGGTGGCGTGCCGGCTGCCGATGGCGCCGTAGTTGTTGTCCGAGACGCTGTAGTCAATGACGCCGCTGCCCTGCCACTTGTAGAAGGATTCGGTCCGGCCGTTCTGGTTGGCGGCGACGGTTCTCACGTTCTGTCCGGTGAAGTCATTGGCATAAATGTCGGTATGGGTGAACCGCACCGAGAGCAGTCCCCAGTTTTGCAGGGAGTCCGACGACGTGGCCTTGCCGGTGTCCGCGCCGTCATAGTTGGTCACGGTGAGGCTGTAGTCGTTGTAGGCCACGCTGCTGTTGTTCAACCCGTTGTCCGTGCGCGCGTCCAGGAGCGTATGGGTCGTGCGGGTGGACAGCAGTCCGTAGTTCGTCGCCGCGAAGGACTCGAGCGCCTGGCCGTGGGTTTGGTCGTCGTAGAGCGTGATGGTCGTGCCGTAGCCGTTGGTGGCCAAGGTGGCCTGGTTCAGGCCGTTCCAGGGATTGGCGTTGTTCACCGTGTGGGTGTTGCGGGTCAGGCCGATGCCATAGTTGTTCGCCGCGTCGCTGTACAGCGCCAGGCCGGTTTCCTCCGCGTCAAAGACCGTCGTGGTCTTGCCATAGGCGTTTGTCGTTTCCGTCTCGCGGTTGAGCCCGTTGAATTTGTTGACGAGCAGTTTGGTCGTCGTGGTTTCGCGGGTCGCGCCCAGCCCGTAGTTATTCCGCGTAAAAGAACCCGGCAGCGCGGTCCCGGAATCCAGGTAGTCGTAATTGGTCCGGGTGTAGGAATAGGCGCTCCAGGCCTCGGTCTGGATGTTCAGGCCCGTGTCCGGGCTCGCGGTAATATCCGTACTGGTGACGCGGGTGGCGTCCAGTCCGAAGTTATTATAGGTCGTCGAGGTATCCGCCGTGCCGTAGACCGCGCTTTCGTAATTCGTCACCGTGGTGCCGTATGCGCTGTACGAAATGGTTTGGACGTTGAGGCCGTTGACCGCGCTGGCCGTGACATCCGTCACGGTATCCCGGGTGGCGCCCAGGCCGAAGTTGTTGTGAGCCCGCGACCAATCAGCCGTGCCGACGGATTGGTTCTCGTAGAAGGTCTCGGTCCAGCCGTAATCATTCACCGCGAGCGTGCGGGTGTTAAGGCCGTTGGCCAGGTTGGCCTGGGTGTAAGTGGTGGTCTGGCGGCTGGCGCCCAAACCGTAATTGTTTTCCGCTTCAGAACGCACCGCGACACCGTACGTCAGGTCGTCATAGAAGGTGGTCGTGGTGCCGTACGTGTTGGTGGCCACCGTCTGCTGATTGAGCCCGTTCTCACGGTTGGCGAGGATCTCCGTGTAGGTGCTGCGCGAGGCGTTGATGCCGAAATTGTTGTTCGCGAGCGATTCCAGGGAAACCCCGCTTTCCACGTCGTCATACCGGGTATAGGTGGTCCCGTACACATTCGTGGCGAGGGTTTCCTGATTGAGCCCGTTCCACGCGTTGGCCTTGACGTCGGTATAGGTCTGCCGCGCGGCGACCAAGCCGTAATTACTCGTGGTCCAGGACTCCTCGCTGACGCCCGTGGCGGCATCGTCAAAATTCGTGGTCACGGTGCTGTAGCGGCTCACGGCCGTGGTCTGGCGGTTCAACCCCGTGGTCTCGTTGGCGTCAATGACGGCCAGGGATACACGGGCGTCTTCGACGCCGAAATTGTTCCAGCTGAGCGACGCGACGGAGGTTCCGTACACCGCGTCGTCATACTGCGTCAGGGTGGTGCCGTAATTGTTGCTGCCCAGGGTGTACTGGTTCAAGCCCGTCTCGGTGTTGGCCACGATGGTCGTGTCCGTTATTTTGCTGGCGCCCAGACCAAAATTGTTCACCGCGTGCGAGAAAAGCGCCACGCCATAGTCATCGTCATCATACTGCGTTTCCGTCGTGCCGAAAGCATTGACCGCCTGGGTGCGGGTATTGAGGCCGCTGATGATGCTGGCGTCAATCTCCGTGAAGGTCACGCGCGAGGCGCCAAGGCCGTAAACGTTCTGCGCCACCGACCGTTCCGCCACGCCGGTTTCCTCGGACTCGTATTCCGTCCAGGTGGTGCCGTAGTCGTTGACCGCCTCGGTTTCCTCGTTCAAGCCGTTCCACGCGTTGGCTTCGATCTCCGTGTGGGTATCCCGCGAGGACAACAATCCGAAGCGGTTCGCGGCGTCCGAATCCAGGGAAACGCCTGTTTCGTGTTCGTCATAACGGGTAACGGTTTGGCCGTAGCGGTTGGTGGCCGTGGTTTCCCGGTTCAAGCCGTTCCAGACATTGGCGGCGATATCCGTATGCGTATGCCGGGTGGCGCCCAGCCCGTAGCGGTTGTCCGCGTCCGAGTTTTGGGCCGTGCCGTATTGCAGGTCGTCATAGCGCGTGACCGTGGTGCCGTAATCATTGGTCGCGGTGGTTTCCCGGTTCAAGCCGTTCCAGACGTTGGCCGCCACGCTGGTCTGGGTGATGCGGGTGGCGTGCAACCCGAAATTGTTCTCCGCGAGGGAACTGACGGCCACGCCCGCATCCTGGTCGTCATACTGGGTGGTGGTCCGCCCGTAGAGGTTGACCGCGGTAGTGCGGGTATTCATCCCGTTGAAGGTGTTGGCGTCAATATCCGTGAACGTCAAGCGGCTCGCGCCCAGCCCGAAGTTGTTAAGCGCCAGCGACCATTCCGCGGCGCCGCTTTGCTGTTCGTCGTAGAACGTCCAGGTCGTGCCGTAGGCATTGTCCGCGCGGGTACTGATGTTCAGGCCGTTGCGCCGGCTGGCGTTGATCTGGGTGGCTGTCTGCCGGGTGGATCCCAGGCCGAAATAGTTCTCCGCCCAGGAATATTCAGCCTTGCCGGTCTCGTCTTCGTCAAACTCGGTCACGGTCAGCGCGTAGGCGTTGCGGGCCGCGGTGCGGATGTTCAGGCCGTTCCAGTCGTTCGCGTCAATGTCCGTCTCGGTATAGCGCGTGGCGCCTAGGCCGTAATTATTCCAGCCGAACGATTCTTCCGCGACGCCGGTCTCCGCCTCGTCGTACAGGGTCAAGGACCGGCCGTAGGCATTGACCGCGTCCGTCTGGATGTTCAGGCCGTTCCAGGTATTGGCCGTGATGACCGAATCCGTGACCGCGGAAGCGCCCAGACCGTAATTGTTCTCCGCGTGGGAAGCAAGGGCCACGCCGGTCGCGGCGGAGTCGTAATCCGTGGCGGTCGTGCCATAGGCATTGACCGCAACCGTGGCCTGGTTGAGCCCGGTATCGGTGTTGGCCCGAATGGTGGTAAAGGTGTCGCGGGTGTCCAGCAGGCCGTAGTTGTTCTCGGCCAGGGACCAGCGCGCGGTGCCGTAGTCTTCGTTGTCGTACACGGTATAGGTTTGCCCGTAGTCATTCCGGGCCAGCGTGTGGTTGTTGAGGCCGTTTTCAATATTGGCGTCAATGCGCGTGGCGGTCAGGCGGGTGGATTTGAGCCCGAATTGATTCAGCGCCAGTGATTGCTCGGCCACGCCGTAGCGGTCGTCGTCGTATTCCGTGTAGGTCCAGCCGTAGTCGGAGGCGGCCAGGGTCCACTGGTTGAGCCCGTTGTACGTGTTGGCGCTGATATCGGTTTCAGAATGACGGCTCGCGCCCAGCCCGAAGTGATTGTCCGCCACGGAGTTCAGGGCCACGCCGGTCAGGTGCTGGTCATATTCAGTCCGGGTCGTGCCGTAGCGGTTAACGGCCACGGTCTCCTGATTGAGCCCGTTCCAGGTGTTGGCCGTGACGTCGGTGTGCGTCTGCCGGGTCGCGCCAATGCCCACGTTGTTGTTGGCGTCCGACGCCGTCGCGACGCCGTAGACCGCACTGTCATAATACGTACGGGTCTGGCCATAGGCATTGGACGCGAGGGTTTCCTGATTCAAGCCGTTCCAGTGGTTGGCCGTAACCAGGGTGTGGGTAAAGCGTGAATCCAGGAGCCCGTAATTGTTCAGGGCCAGGGACTGAACCGCCACCCCGGTATCTTCATTATCATAGAGCGTGAGCGTGCTGCTGTACGCGCTGACCGCATATGTGTAGTCGTTCAGGCCGTTTTCCACGTTGGCGGCGATCTGGGTCTGGCTCTCCAAGGTGGCGCCCAGCCCGAACCGGTTTACCGCGTAGCTGGCTGTCGCCACGCCGTATTCCTCGCTGTCGTAAATCGTCCGCGTGGCGCCGTACTCGTTGACCGCGTAGGTCTGCTCGTTGAGGCCGTTATACGTATTGGCCTGAATGTCGGTCAGGGTTTCCCGCGTGGCGCCCAGGCCGAACTGATTGCGGGCATAGGATTGCAGGGACACGCCGCTTTGCTGGTCATCGTAGAGGGTGGTGGTTTCGCCGTACGCGTTGCTCGCGAAAGTGGCCTGGTTCAGCCCGTTGTAGGTATTGGCCTGGATCAGGGTGTCCGTGTCGCGGCTGGCCCCCAGGCCGTAGACGTTCTCCGCCCGGGATTGCACAGACACGCCGTAGACGGCGTCGTCATAGGTCGTGGTGGTTTTGCCGTACGCGTTCCTGGCCACGGTTGTCCGGTTCAAGCCGTTCCAGGTGTTGGCGTCAATGTCCGTGCCCGTGCGCCGGCTGGCGAGGATGCCGAACTTGTTGGCCGCGTCAGAATGCAGGGACACACCGTATTCCCGGTCGTCGTAATAGGTCACGGTCCTTCCGTAGTCGTTCTCCCCGGTCGTGACCTGGTTCAGGCCGTTGTACACATTCCCCAGGATGGCGGTATGCGTCACCAGGGTGGCGCCCAGACCGAAATTGTTTTCAGCCCAGGATTCAACGGACAGGCCGTAGGTGTCGTCGTAGAACGTGGTGGTGGCACCGTATTCGTTGACCGCGACGGTCTTCTCGTTCAAGCCCGTGTCATGGCTGGCAGTGATCACGGTGCGGCTTTGGCGGGTGGCGCCCAGGCCAAAGTTGTTGTACGCCATGGACTCCTCGGCCACGCCTGACTGCTGGTGGTCATAGCGCGTCACGGTCGTCCCGTAGGCGTTCGCGGCCAGCGTCAATTCGTTGAGCCCGTTAAAAACATTGGCGTAAATTTTCGTCCGCGTTTCGCGGGTGGCGCCCAGGCCAAAGTTGTTGAGCGCCAGGGACTCCTCCGCGGTTCCGTATTTTTCATCGTCGTACTCGGTGGTGGTGGTGCCGTACTCATTGACCGCCACGGTCTCCTGGTTCAGGCCGTTGTTGCGGTTGGCCGTGATCGCCGTGCGGGTCTTCCGGCTGGCCTCCAGCCCGTAGTTGTTGTCCGCGTCGGACTCCAGGGCCACCCCGCTGATCTGCTCGTCATAGCGCGTCAGGGTGGTGCCGTAGGCGTTGGATGCCAGGGTCTCGCGGTTCAGCCCGTTGAAAATATTGGCGGTAATTTCGGTGTGGGTTCTCAGGGTCTTGCCCAGCCCGAAGTTGTTTTCCGCGTTGGATTCCAGGGCCACGCCGGTCTCCCCGCTCTCGTAGCGGGTGACCGTGGTGCCGTAGGCATTGCGTCCCACGGTCACCTCGTTCAGGCCGTTGAACGTATTGGCCTGGATGGCGGTATACGTCTCTTCCGTGGCGATCAAGCCAAAGTTGTTGAACGTGTAGGACCGGGTCGCGACCCCGTGGCGGCCGCCCTCCACGCTGTCGTATTCGGTCAGGGTGGTGCCGTATCTATTTTGCGCCTTGGTCCGGAGATTCTGGCCGGTATGGATGTCCGCCTCGATGACGGTCGCGGTGTCCAGCGTGTATCCCAGGCCGAAATTGTTGATCGCCCGGCTCGCGACCGCCACGCCGTAGGGACCGTCCGTCACCGTGTCATACGTGGTGTGGGTCCGGCCGTAGGCGTTGGTGGCCAGGGTTTCCCGGGTCAGCCCGTGCCGGATATCCATATCCACCCGGCTCTCCGTGAGACGCGTGGCCAGCAGCCCGAAATAATTGTTGGTAACCTGGCGGCTTTCCAGACCGGTCACGGGATCAAAGTCGTGGCTCGTGGTGATGCCGTAGAGGCTGCGCGAAACGCGGGCCGTGGTCATCCCCGTATCCGCTTCGTACTCCGCCTGGGTAAAGGACTGGCGCGAGGCCTCCAGCCCGATGGTGGCGACCCGGCGGCTGCGGACCGCGTCCCCGTGGATATCGTAGTCGCTATAGGTGGTGCCCAGGTCATCCGTGCTGGTGTTGGTCAGCAGACGGCCCTCGCCGTCATACTCGAAATCGTAGGACTCCTTGTAGCGCCCATCCAGCACGCCGAAGTTGTCCTGCTGCATCTGGAATTGGACCAGGGCGTCCCGGTCGAATTCCTTCTCCATGGTGGTCAGCAGGTTCTTGCTCAACGCCCGGGTGAGGAATCCCTCCCAGTCATAGTCATTGGTCGTGATGGTGTTGCGGCCGTACACCACGCCGTAGTGGTCCAGACGCAGGTTTTCGGTGGCAAGCGCGTCCCGGTTGAACTGGGTGATGGTCGCCCCTTTCAGGTCCGTTTCCTTGCTCACGGTCATGAACCCTTCGTCGTCATATTCATTGACCGTCCACTGCTGCCGCGCGTGGCCGTACTTGTTTTCCCGGTAAGAGACCACCACCAGTTCGTCAATGTTGTAGTAGTTCTGGGTCGTGCCGTTGGCATCGCGGGATTCGCTGTAGGTCATATAGCCATTACTGTCATATTCGAAATTGGAAAACTCCTCGCGGGGGAACCCGAATTTCTTGACCCGCCTGGTCTCCCGCATCAGGCCGTCCTCGTCGAACTTATTGTAGGCCGTGCCGCGCTGGTCGTCCGTGACACTGGTCACCAGCTCGCCTGCCTGGTATTGGTAGGTGGTGAACTTGCGCTTGGGGAACCCATAGACATCAATCCGCTCGCTGTCTTCCATCAGGCCGTCGCCGTCATAGTTGTTCCGGGTGATGCCCCGGCTGTCGCGCTGAAAGCTCTTTGCCAGCTCGCCGCTGGTGTTGTAAACATTCTTGACCCAGTTCTGCCGGGGGAACCCGTGGTGGTTCACCCGGTGGACGGTATCGGCCAGTTCATTGACGTCGAAAGTCGTTATGCTCCTGCCCTTGACATCCCGTGAAACGCTCTCGGTCAGAATGCCGTCGGTATAGGTGCGTTCTTCCACCGACCGGCGCGGGAAGCCGATCTGGTTGATCCGGGTGATCTGGACCGGGTCCTCGAATTTATTGTAGTCCGTCGTGGTCTTGCCCTTGCGGTCCACCATCAGCGACTGGGTCAGGCGTCCGCGGGCATACTGATGGGTGGTTTGCTGCGCGCGTCCCCACTTGTCCTCCTGGTGGACGAAATAGGGTTTGCCATAGGCGTTATACAGCGTCTGGGAGCTGCCGCCGGGGCCGGTTTCGCGGCTGGCCACCAGGTGTTCCCCGACGTAGTCGTAATGGGAAACGGTCTGCAGACCGTTGTTTTTCGTAAAGACCACCTGCTGGGGCTGTTCGCTCTGGCCGCCGAGGTAGGTCGTGGTGCGTACGCCGAACGCCTCCAGGGTTTGGGAGATCCGGAGCCCGCTGTCATCCACTGAATAGCTGGTGGGTTCGACCACGCCGCTGTTTTTAATCTTCACTTTCTGGTCGGGCAGTTTGGTTTTGACGTCAAAGCGGGTGAACGTCATGCTTTTGTGGTCGTAACTCAGACTGCTGACCAGATTCCCCTGCTCGTCATAGGCAAAGTGCGAGAGCTCGAATTCGTTCTCACTGCGGATGCGGTTGCCTTTGGCATCATACGTATACTCGGTCCGAAGGCCGTTATCGTCCGTCTTCGCGGTCACGCGTCCGTTGCCGTCATACTCCTTGCGGATCTGCTGGGTAAAAGACTGGGGCCCCACGGAAATCGTGACCGTATCCAGCGACGACAGGATATTGCCCTTGTCGTCCAGCACGTAACTGGTCTTGGTCTCCTGGCCTTCTTCCTTGATGCCGATGACGCGCCCGGCCAGATCGTAGTAAGTTGTTTTTTCCACGGGCGCTCCGCCTTCGGCCTTCACCGTGTGTTCGAAGCGTGACCGGACCCGGCCGTTTTCATCCACGGCGTAGGTGTACGTGTGCGTGCCGGTCTTGTCCTGCAGCCGGACCACGCGGCCGCTTTCGTCAAAGTCCTTGACCGCGACGTCCTCCACCGCCTGGCCGCCGGCCCCCGTGAGCAATTTGCGCTCGGTCTTACGGACCAGCTGCCCCTTGTCATCCACCAGGTTGTCGTGCAGGGTGCGCACGCCGTCTTCGACCGATTCCACCAGCTGCCCATTTTTGAAATGCTTGACCTTCACATGCCCGGCCGTGTCGCGTTCAGTGGTGGTGACGATCTCGCCCTGGGCGTCACGCTGGTATTCAATGTCGGTCCGCACGCCGTTCTCGTCCACCTTGCTCTGGACGGAGCCGGTGTCGGGTTCCAGGAACACCCGGTAGGTTTTGCCGGTTCCCATTTCCCGCTCCACGTAGCTCGTGGTTTTGCCGCGGCTGTTTTTCTCGTACTGGCTGTAAAATTTGGTGCCTTGCGCGTTGGTGATCTGGATGATATTCCCCTGAGGGTCAAAGCTCTTGGTCTCCGTGCCCGCGCGCCCGGTTTTCACCAGCTTGAGCACCGTGCCCTGGCTGGAACGGAAATATTTGGTGCGTGAGATCAGATCCCCCGAAGCGTCCCGTTCCTCGACCGGCATGCCTTCTTCATAACGCGTGACTTTTCCGTCCTTGTCCTTCACTTCCTGCAGGCGGCCCCGGTCGTCGTATTTCCGCACCTCGCCGTCCACGAGGATCACGGTGACCACGGCTTCGCCTTCAGCCAGTTCCACGACCTGGGTGCTTTTAACCTTTTTGCCCATGTCGCGCAGCTGATCCAGGATGGAATTCAGCAGCCGGTCCGAAGCGGCCTGGGCCAGAGCCAGCGGCCCGAGGACAAGTCCGACAGCGACTGCGCCCAGGATAAGATCGCGGATGAATCGCGTGGCGTCGAGATGACTTGGACGGTTGGAAGTCATACTCGCTCCCTCCTCAATTGCTGGGAAATTTTTGCAAAAACCCAGATAAATACGTCAATTTATTATCTTTCGATTGAAGTATATCATAGGAAAAACGCCTTTGCAAATGAGGGGGTCATTTAAAACCTTTTATTATCAATGGTTTTCTTTGATTTGGGAGTCCGGAGGGTGTGCTGTAAAAAACCATGATTTTCGGGTGTTGGAATAATCCCTTGTTTTCAACGCTGTTGGGGAATGCCGGAAAAAGAAGGGATATCAGGACTTTTGAGACAACCGGGGAGCATTATTTTGCACTAAAGCTACCGCAAAAGCAGCCAGCCCCTCCTTCCGGCCCACAGTACCCAGGCCTTCGTTCGTGGTGGCTTTCACCGCGACCTGGTCAGGGTGGATGTTCAGCGCGCGGGCGATGCGGCGGCGCATGAGAGGAACCTGGCCCGCGATTTTCGGCGCTTCGGCAACCAGAGTGCAGTCCACGTTCATGATGCCGAAACCCCGGCGGTCCAGCTGTTTTCCCACCAGAGCGAGAAATTCCAGCGAATCGCGGCCGCGATTTTTTAAATCGGTGTTCGGAAACCAAGTTCCGATGTCAGCCAAGCCTGCGGCGCCCAGCAAGGCGTCGCAGGCCGCGTGCAGCAGCACATCCGCGTCTGAATGGCCTTGCAAGGTGAAGCCCGCGCGCGGAAACGTCACGCCGCCGAGCCGAAGCCTGCGGCCGGTCCGTACCGGCCCGCACGGGTGCACGTCGTAGCCAAAGCCCACGCGGAACACGGAACCCGTTACGCGCCCTGGCAGGCTTCGCTTCTGAGTCCTTTGACGTTCAGCCACCATCCGGCCAACTCCAAATCATAAGGTCTGGTGATCTTAAAGTTCATCGCTTCCCCTTCGACCACGGTCACCGGCTGCCCGGCAAATTCCACCAGCCCCGCGTCATCGGTCGCAGTCTGATTCTCCTGCCAGGCGCGCTGGTAGGCCTGCCGCAGCACTGCGGCCCTGAATCCCTGCGGCGTCTGCACGGCCACCAGGCTGCGCCGGTCCACGGTGCTTTCGATGCGCCCCTCCGTATTCACGCGCTTCAGGGTATCCACGATCGGAAGCCCGGGAAGGGCCGCGCCCGACCCCGCGGCCGCTTCAGCCACGCGGCGAATAAGCGCCGCGCTCGCGAAGGGCCGGGCCGCGTCGTGAATCAGCACCAGTTCCGCGTCCGGGGGCAGGCAGTCCATGCCGTTGCGCACCGAATCCTGCCGCCGGGGTCCGGCCTCGACGATCTCCCGCACCTTCCCCCCGGCCGGAAGCTGCCGGACGATTTTCCACGCCCGGTCGTTCTGGCCGGCGGGCGCCACCAGCACCACGCCCGAAACCTCGGGAAGCGCGGCAATGGTGTTCAGACTATAGGTAAAGAGCGGCTGGCCTGCCAGCGGGAGGAAGGCTTTGGGTTCGGGGTGGAGCATGCGCCGCCCCTGCCCGCCGGCAACCAGGATCACGTCCCATTTCATGGTCCGCTCGTCTCCTTTTTTGAAATCACGCGCGGATGGCGGCCAGCGCTTCGGAGAGCGTGGCCACGCCCACCGCTTCCAGCGCCAGCGGCGCTTTCAAGTCCGCGAGATTCTGGCGGGGCAGCAGGCAGCGCTGGAATCCCAGCTGCTGCGCTTCCTGGCAGCGCCGCTCCACCTGCGTGACGGCGCGCACGTCTCCGCCCAGGCTCACTTCCCCCATGACAGCCAATGACGGCGGCAGGGCCTGGTCCCGAAGGCTGGAGGCCACGGCCAAGGCCACGGCCAGGTCCATGGCCGGTTCCATAACCGTAAGCCCGCCGGCCACCGACAAAAACACGTCCTGGCCGCCAACCGAAATCCCGGCGCGCCGGTCCAGCACGGCCAGCAGCAGGCAGCAGCGGTTGTAATCCAAGCCCGAGACCCGCCGCTGGGGAACACCGAAATAAGCCGTGGCGGTCAGGGCTTGAATCTCCACGAGCAGGGGCCGCGTGCCTTCGAGGCTCACGGCCACGGCCGAGCCCGCCGCGCCCGCGTGGCGCTCCTTGAGCAGCCAGCGGGAGGGATCGGGGACGGTTTGCAGCCCGTTAGCCGCCATCTCGAACAGGCCGACCTCGTTCGTGGAACCGAAGCGGTTCTTCGCGGTGCGCAGCACGCGGTATCCCTGCTGCCGGTCGCCTTCAAAATACAGCACCGTGTCCACCAGGTGTTCCAGCACCCGCGGCCCGGCGAGCAGCCCTTCCTTGGTCACGTGGCCGACCAGCAAAACGGCCGGGCCGCCTTCCGCTTTGGCGCAGGCCAGCAGCGCCTGTCCGCATTCGCGGATCTGGCTCACGGATCCCGGCACCGCGCCCTGGTCCGGATGGGTGAGGGTCTGGATGGAATCAATGACCGCCACGGCCGGCCGCTGGGCCGCGATGGCGCCCAGGATCTCGTCCAGCCGCGTTTCGCACAGCAGCCAGAGCGCATCGGGCGCGGGTCCCAGGCGTTCCGCCCGCAGGCTGATCTGGCCGGCCGATTCTTCCCCGCTCACGTACAGCACGGGCGTTCCGGACTGCGCCAGGCTGAAGGCGGCCTGCAGCAGCAAAGTGGATTTGCCGATGCCCGGATCGCCGCCGATGAGGACGAGCGACCCCGGCACCAGGCCGCCGCCCAGAACGCGGTCGAACTCCTCCAGGCCGGTCCGCTGTCTGGCCGCGTCCTGCCGCCCCACCTCGCGCAGTCGAAGCGGCGGCCGGCTGGGGACAGCCGGCGTCCGTCCTCCTGCCGGGGTCCTCGCGGCCTGCCGCTCTTCCGCAAAAGAATTCCAGGCGCCGCAGGCCGGACACCGGCCCAGCCATTTGGGCGACTGCTGGCCGCAGGACTGGCAGGCGAATAGGATTTTGTCCTTGGCCGGCCGGGCGCTCATTGCTTCCAGAACAACTTCCAGGGATTTTCCTTCAAGTCCCGCACGAAGATTTTCAGGTTGCGCGCCATTTCCTTGTCGTTGAGCAGCGCGCCCAGGGGCGCATCGGTCCGCTCCAGGTTGCTCACCTGGGCATCCAGGCGCGTGGAGAGCGAGCGGAGTTTCTCAAGCGTCACTTCGATGTTCTTGCGGTTGTCCGCGGACAGCAGTTGTTCGAGTTCACTGGTCACGTTCTCCATCTCCGCGGTGAGACGGTTGACGGATTTGGCCGCCACGGTGAAATCGCCGACCGAGCGGTTAATGTTTTTCTCGTTCACCTCGACCAGGCGATCCAGGCGCTTGGAAAGGCTGCTGAAGTTTTTCATCATGTCGCCGAAGGAGGTTTTCAGTTCCGGGTCTCCGAGAAGCATCTTGATCGAGTCCGCCACCTGACCCAGACGCTGAAAAGCCTTGTCAATATTGGTCGGTTCCACACCCTCGACGTGATCGTTCTCGACGAAAAACTCGCCCGTATCCTCGGCGGTCACGACGTTGAGATATTTGTCCCCCATGAGCCCCTTGGAAAGGATTTGGAACTTCGCGGTCTTGGGGATCTTGACGTCGTGGTTGACCATGACCTTCAGCTGAATCCGTTCGCCCTGCACGTCAATGGTTTCCACGCTGCCGATCTTCACCCCGCCTCCAATCACCACGTCCGCCTGGGGTTTGATGGCGTCCACGAATTGGAAGGAAACGTAGATCGGGTACCCGGCCTTGCCGAACCGGACCTTTTCAACCGTAAAGATGATGACAGCCAACAGCACCAGGGAAATGCCAGCCATGATCCCCACCTTGAGTTCCAGGGCCGTGGTTTTCTTCTGCGCCATAGCGATGCCTCCTACAACAAGCTGATCGGCCCTTGGGCCGAACCGGTAATGAACTGGCGGACCAGCGGATTGCTGGAGCGCTTGATTTGAGCCGGGGTTCCCACGCCGACAATTTGGCCGTCATGCAGCATGGCGATGCGGTCGGCGATCTTGTACGCGCTGACCATGTCGTGGGTCACGGCGATGCTGGTCACGTGCAGCTTCTCGTCCATATCCACGATCAGGTCGTTGATGGCGTCCGCCATGATGGGATCAATGCCGGTCGTGGGTTCGTCGTACAGGATGAACTCCGGGTCCATGGCAATGGCGCGGGCCAGGGCCACGCGCTTCTTCATGCCTCCCGACAGCTCGGACGGCGACAACGTTTCGATGTCCTTGAGCCCCACCAGGGCCAGCTTGGCCCGGACCACGCGGCGGATTTCCTCCTCGGACAGGCGCTTCATCCGGCGCAAGCCGAAGCTGACATTGTCCTCCACGCTCAGGGAGTCGAACAGCGCGGCGCCCTGAAAGAGCATGCCAAAGCGGCGCCGGTGCTTAACCTGCGCCTCCTCGGAGGCGTGCGTGATGTCCTGGTCGTCCACCAGGATCCGGCCCTCGTCCGGTTCGACCAGGTTCAAGATGCATTTCAGCAGCACGCTCTTGCCGCCGCCGGAGCGCCCGATGATGACCATGGTTTCGCCCTTGCGGATCTCCAGGTTGACGCCGCGCAGCACATGGTTGCCCCCGAAAGATTTATGCAGGTTTTCGATGCGCAGCACGTGCCGCTCCCCTGGAAGCCTGAGCCGGACCCGGCTCAGGCTTCAGAGCATTTGAGATTCGAAAGCCGAAAGTAGATCGATCTCAAAGGCGGTCTACTTTCTACTCTCGACTTTCTACTTTCAGAAGGCCTCCCAGTCTGTTAAAAAATGGCGAACAACTGGGTCAGAAAATAATCCGCGATCAGGATCGCGATGGAGGCGTTGACCACGGCGCCGGTCGTGGAGCGGCCCACGCCCACCGCTCCGCCGTACGTGTTGAACCCGCGGTACAGGGCGAACAGGCAGATAATCAGGCCGAAAAAGAAGCTCTTGGAAAGGCCGGAAAAGACATCACCGAATTCCACCGTGCTTTGCGCGCCATCCCAGAACACCATGCTGCTGACACCCAAATGATAGGAAGCGACGATCCAGCCGCCGATCGAGCCCAGCACGTCCGCCATGATCGTCAGCAGGGGAAGCATGAGGAGCGTGGCCAGAAACCGGGGCACGCCGATGTATTCCACCGGGTTAGCGGCCAGGGTTCGCAGGGCGTCGATCTGCTCGGTGATCTTCATGGTCCCGATCTCGGCCGCCATGGCCGACCCCACGCGCCCGGTCACCAGCAGGGCCGTGAGCACGGGGCCCAGTTCGCGGGTGAGGGACAGCGTCACGATGTTGCCGATGAAAACGGATGAACCCATGAGCTTGGATTCGAGGGTCACGCCGGTCTGCAGCGCGAGCACCATGCCCGTGAACAGCGCCGTGGTCAAAACCACGGGGATGGACTCCACGCCCACCTGGACCATCTGTTCCAAAATGGACTGGTAGTAGAAACGGCGCAGCCGCCGGGGATGCGTCAACAGGTCGAAGCAAGCCGCCAGCAGACGGCCCAGCAGCAGGAACAACTCGCCGGTCTCGGTAATCACCTTGAGCACGGGAGCGGACATCTGATCGCTGAGCTTGAGGACCCAATTCAGGCCTTTAGGCATGCTTTGCCTCCGGCGCAATCGCGAGGCGGGGCACGCGCGCCCCGATCGCGCACAACACTTCGTAACTGATGGTTCCCAAGGACGCGGCCAGGTCGTCGGCCGTGCGTTCCCGCCGTCCCTGGCGGCCGATCAGCACCGCCTCCGCGCCCACGGCCACCGGACCGGCGGCCGTGACATCCGCCAGACACATGTCCATGCACACCCGGCCGACGATGGGACACAGCCGTCCGGCCACCAGCACCTGCCCGCGATTGGACCAGGCCCGGGAAAAACCGTCCGCGTAGCCGACCGGCAGCGTGGCAATGCGGGAAGAACGGCGGGTGACGAACGTATGCCCATAGGACAGGCCCGTCCCGGCCGGAACCTGCTTGACCTGGATGATCCGGCTGACCCAGCGCAGGACCGGGCGCAGCCGCACGCGGCGCTTGAACCGTTCGGCCGGATACACGCCGTAGAGCATGAGCCCGGGCCTGACCATGTCCGCGTGCGTCTCCGGCGCTTCGATGACCGCAGCCGAATTCGCGGCGTGCACGCGGTATCCCCGCCAACCGAGCCGGTGGGCCGCGTCCGCCGCCTCGGTCAAACGCCGCATCTGACGCCGCAGCAGGGACCGATCCCGGCCGTCAGCCTGCGCGAAGTGGGTGAAGATGCCCGCCAGGCGGATTCCGGACTGCCCCCGCAGCCAGTCTAAAAAGGCCGGAGCCTCGCCAGGCGCGAGGCCGATGCGCCCCATGCCCGTGTCCACTTTCAGGTGAACCGGAACGCTCATCCCCCGCTTCCGGGCCGCCCGGCTGAGCGCGAGGACCTGGGACCGGAAGACCACCGTGGGTTCAAGCCGCCAGACCGCCGCTTCCTCGGCTTCCGGCGGCTGCAGGAGCCCGAAAACAACGATCGGCTGCCGGATGCCCGCCTGCCGCAGTTCCCGGCCTTCCTCGACCGAGGCCACGCCGAACTGATCGGCGCCGGCCGCCGCCAGCGCGCGCGCGCACAGCGCGGCGCCATGGCCGTAGGCGTTGGCCTTGACCACGGCCAGCACCGGCCGCTTGGGGCCTGTTAGCCGGCGCACCTGCCGCAAATTCCAGCGCAGGGCCGCGACATCAATTTCCGCCCACGTGGGGCGGCCGCCGTAGCGCCAGGGCATCAGGCCACTCCGGCCGGCAGGCGGAAGGACATGCTGTCAAACCGCGTATACTGCTGGTTGAAGATGAGTTTGATCGTGCCGGTCGGCCCGTTGCGCTGTTTGGCCACGATGATCTCGGCCGTTTTGTCGTCGCGCTTGTCCTGGCTGTAGTAGGCCTCGCGGTAGATGAAGGTCACCACGTCCGCGTCCTGCTCAATGGCCCCGGATTCGCGCAAGTCGGACAATTGCGGACGGCGGCCCTCGCCGCCGCGCGACTCGGGGGCCCGGGACAGCTGGGAGAGAACCAGAACCGGCACCCGCAGTTCCTTGGCCAGCGTCTTGAGACTGCGCGAAATGCTCGCGATTTCCTGCTGCCGGTTGTCCGCGCGCCCCAGGCCGGGCATCATCTGGATGTAGTCGATCACCACCAGGCCGATGTGCTGCTCGGCCTTGAGGCGCCTGGCCTTGGAGCGGATTTCCAGCACATTGCAACTGGGAGAATCGTCAATATAAATGGGCGAATCGAAGAGGCGGCCCGCGGCCATGGAGAGGTGTCCCAGGTCGCCTTCACCCAGCCGGCCGGTGCGCACGTTCTTCAGGTCCACGCGGGCCTCGGCGCAGAGCAGGCGCGTGACCAGCGCTTCCGAACTCATCTCCATGGAAAACAGCACGGCCGGGATTTTGGCTTCCAGGGCCGCGTGCGCGGCGATATTGAGCGCCAGGGCGGTTTTTCCCATGGAGGGGCGGGCGGCGAGAATGATCAGTTCGCCGGGCTGCAATCCAGCGGTCATTTGGTCCAGTTCCGGATATCCCGTGGGCACGCCGGTAATATGGGAATCATGCTTGGACAGGTTCTCCACCATTTCCATGGCGTCATGGATCACGTCGCGGATGGCCAGCACCGTGCCACGCTGGCGGTCCTGGGAAAGGTCGAAGATGGCCTTCTCGGCCTGGTCCAGCAGCAGGTCGGCGTTGTCCTCCTCGCCGTAGCAGCGGCCGATGACCTGGGTGGCCGTGCGGATCAAACTGCGCAGAAGGTACTTTTCCTTGACAATGCGGGCGTAGTGTTCGACGTGGGCCGTGGTCGGCACCTGGTCGGTCAGGCTGGTCAGATAGGCGGCGCCGCCGACCCGTTCCAGCTCGCCCCAGCGGGCGAGGAGGTCGGTCAGGGTGATATAGTCCACGGGTTCGTTGCGGTTGTAGAGATCGAGAATGGCGCGGAAGAGGATCCGGTGGGCTTCCTGATAAAAACACTCTTCCTTCAGGAACTCCAGGACGCGGCCGATCGCCTCGGCGTCCAGCAGCATGGCGCCGAGCGTGGAACGCTCGGCCTCGAGGTTTTGGGGCGGTATTTTTTCAGGGGCTGAAACAGGCACAGTGCCAGTGGTCATGCTGCCGCCTCACGTGATCAAGCCGGGTGCCGCCCGCGCCCCCGACGTGCGGGCGGGGCGAAGACCCTCATAATATAATATGGAGGAAAGCCTTGGCCACCAAAATCTAGTGCGGCGTTAGGCGGACGCTTCGGGAGCGTTCGCGGCGGTGTCGCTCGCGGAGTCGCCGGCCGCGGGGGCGGGAGACGGGGTTTCGGCTTGCACAACCACCGTGACTTCGGCCGTCACTTCCGGATGAAGCTTGACCTTGACTTTGAAGGTCCCGAGCGTTTTGATCGGTTCCTCCAGTTCAATCTTGCGCTTGTCCACTTCGAAGCCGCGCTGGGCGAGCTTTTGCTCGATCTCCGAAGTCGTGACCGAACCGAACAGCTTGCCGCCCTCGCCCGCCGTGGCAGTGAACACCAGGGGCTGTTGGGCCAGCGCATCGGCCTGGTACTGCGCGTCGCGCTGCACCCGGCGTTCGCGCCCCTTCTTGCTGTTCAGCTCCTGCTGCATCCGCTTCAGGTTGGAGGGCGTGGCCGTCACGGCCAGCTTTTTGGCCAGCAGGTAGTTCCGGCCGTATCCCTCGGCCACCGTGACCGTGTCGCCGGCCCGTCCCAGGCTTTTCACGTCTTCCCGCAAAATGAGTTTCATGTGGGTACCGCTCCTTCGCCGCGTCCCTCGGACCTAGACCGTTTTCTTTTCCGTCCGCATCCGCCGCCAATCCCACCAGGTGTCCAGCACGCCCACCAGGGAGAGCAGCAGCCAGAGCGACGGCATCAGTACCAGGGCCGACAGGATGAATAGTTTGACCAGGCGGGGCACCTCTTTTTTGCCGAAGTAAAAAAGGCCCACCGCCATTCCGATCACCAGATACACGCTGGCGAGCACAATCAGCACATTCAGGCCCACCCAGCCGTAAAGCGCGGGCAAACGCCCGCCTAATAATTTCAGGCACAAGCCGCCCAGCAGCAGCCAGACCAGGCCGTCTTCAGCCGACCAGAGGCGCAACGGCGGCCAGTCGTGCGCCGCGCCGGGCAAGTGGGGCGCCGCGGTTCGCAGCAGGCTGTACCCCGCAAGCGCAAAACCCAGGGCCGCGACCACGACCCACCCCAGGGCGCCCTCCCAAAAAAGCCCGGTCACCAGTTTCAGGGCCCGCTGGATCTCCGTTTCGGGCCAGCCCCACTGGCGGTAAAACACGGCCGTGAGGTTCAAGCTGGCGTCGAATTCCCGCCGCCAGCGGTCAACCAGCTCCGCCGGATTCCATCCGCTCGCCGCGAACAGCGCCAGCGCCAGCAATCCCAGAAACGTCAGCGCGCCCAGGGCGATGCAGGCCGAGGGCTTTTGCCCCTGCCGCAGCCCGAGCCACATGACGCCGATCGCGCTTCCCAGGATCAGCAGTCCCAGCCATAGCGAGAGCGACGGAATCCACCCGGCGGGCATGCGAATCAGGCCTTGCGGGCTCTGCCCTGCAACCGGGGAATCGAGCGAGACCAGGCGAGGGGTGACATGGCGTTCTGCGTGCTGCGGCGCGCCGCCGCCGCCATCATCCGGCGGTGTAGGGGAGCAGCGCCAGAACGCGGGCGCGTTTCAAGGCCACGGTCAGCGCCCGCTGGTGTTTGGCGCAGTTGCCGGTGATCCGGCGCGGCATGATTTTTCCCCGTTCGCTGATGAAGCCTCTGATCATGTCAATCTGCTTGTAATCAATGCTGCGGACCTTGTCAGCGCAGAAACGGCAGCTCTTGCGGTGCGGACGCCGCTTGCGGTTGGGGTCCTTGGGCCTGCCGCTCTTGAATGGGGGTCTGGATGGTCTGCTTGTTCCGGTATCGTTCATGCGTGCTGCCTCTCTTAAAAAGGAATATCGTCTTCCGGCGCGGTGTCGCCGCCGGCCACGGGCTCATGCTCCGCGCCGGCCGGCCGTTCGCCGCGGCTTTCGCCGCGCGCTTCGCCGCCCGAGCCGGCCGTGCGCTTCCGGTCCAAGAACTGCACCCGGTCTGCCACAACTTCGAGGGTGGAACGTTTTTGGCCGTCATCGGTTTCCCACTGACGGCTCTGGAGGCGGCCTTCCACGAAGATCGAACTGCCCTTGGCCAGATACTCGGCGCAATTTTCGGCCTGCTTGCCCCAGACCACGATGTTCACGTACGTGACTTCTTCTTTGAGCTCACCGGCCTGGTTCTTATAACTCCGGTTCACGGCCAGGCGGAGATTGGTCACTGCCGACCCGTTGGGAATATAGCGCAGTTCAGGATCGCGCGTCAAATTACCCATGAGCAGGACGCGGTTGAAATTCGCCATGGCCTACTCCGGTACGGTGTTTTCTGCGGTGGCGGCCGGTTCGGCAGGCTCGACCGGTTCGGCCAGTTCAACCGGTTCGGCTTGGGGTGCTTCCCGTTTCGGCATCGCACTCCGTTCGGAAACCGGAGCAGGCTTGGTGGTGATCTTGGTGGAAAGGTACTTCAACACTTCATCGCTGTTGCGCAGCAGACGCTCCACTTCCTGGATGGTCTCCCCGCGCCCGCGGTATTGCAGCAGGACGTAGTAGGCGGAATGGAGTTTGTTCACCGCGTAAGCGGTTTTGCGCACGCCCATTTTTTCGGTGTTCGTGACTTCGCCATGTTTCTTCTCCACGCTCTCGCGCAGGCGCCCGAGGAATTCGTCAATCTTGTCTTCTCCCATGGTCGGCGGCAGCAAGAACATGGTCTCGTACGGCGTCTTCATACCCAACCTCCGTGATCGCACCCGATGAAATCAGCCTGCAAAAATCCAGCCGAAACCGGATTATTTCAAGCGATAGACCGGGAATAATAGCATACTCAGTTTTGCGGCGCAATCTTTTTATTGCGCATAAATGCAATTCACGGCCCAAACGTCCCCGCGAAGAATTGTTCTTTAATTACAGGCTTTTTCCGGCGTCTTGATCAAGGATCATCTGCCGCAGTTCCCTGACCTTGGCCGCCGGCTCCGGAGCTTGCGTAATTTCCGTGACCATGGCCACGCGCCGGACGCCGAGGCCCAGCACGCCCGGGAGATTGTCCGCGTGGATGCCGCCCATGACCGTGAAGGGGATCTTCACCAGCGGCAGCAGCGCCTTCAGCCCCTCGAGACCCAAAGCCGGATGAGCCGGACCTTTGGTGGCCGTGGGAAAAACCGGCCCCAGGTTGAGATAGTCCGCGCCCCCGGTTTGGGCGCGAAGCACTTCGCCGCGGTTGTGCGTGGATTGTCCCAGGATCAGCTCAGGGGCCAGCCGGCGCGCCGCGTCCAGAGGCATATCCTCCTGCCCCAGATGAACGCCGTCCGCTTCGGCGGTCAGGGCCAAGGCCACATCGTCGTTCAAAATGAAAAGCGCGTCATGCCGGTCGCACAGACGCCGGTATTCCCGGCACAGGACCAGCAGCGCGTCACGTTTTTTTTCTTTCTCCCGCAGCTGCACGATGCGCGCGCCGCCGTCCAGGACCCGGGCCAGCACGTCCAGGCTGGACCGGCCGGCGCAGAACGCCTCGGTGATCACCGGATACACGTCCGCGTCCGTGAACCGTTCCAGGCGCTCCCGGCGGGTCATGACGGCTCCTGGCGGGCGGCGGGTTCAAAGCCCGCGTCCCAGTCCTTCCACACCGGCTCGAAACCCAGGCGTTCCAGTTCCGCCGCGATGTCGGCCGCGCTGCGCCGGTCCTCCACCGTGAACTGCGCGGCCGCCGGCCGCTCGCCGACGGCCCCGTATCCGCCGGGCTCGGTGCAGCTGCCCGCGCTCATTTGCGTGAACCCCAGGGCCAGCAGGTGGTCGCGCAGGCCGGCCGGTTCGCGGGTGGAGAGGGAGAACGGCGCGTCCGGCAGGAACAGCCTGAGCGCGGCGACCATCTGCACCAACTGGCGGTCGCTGACCGGATGCGGCGGCGCGAAGCCGCCGGTGGCCGGCCGCAGGCGCGGAAAAGAGAGGGCCACGCTGGCGCGCCAGTACTGCTTCTGCAGGCTGCGGGCGTGCAGTCCCAGGTAAAAAGCGTCCACGCGGAAATCCGCCAGCCCCAGCAGCGCGCCCAGCGCCACCTGCCGCAAACCGGCGGCCGCGGCCAGCTGGGGCGTGAGCAGGCGGCGGTCGTAATCGCGTTTCTCGCCGGACGGGTGCATGACCGCGTACACGTCCCGCTGGTAGGTCTCCTGGTACAAGGCCAGGCCGTATAGCCCGGCCGCGGCCAGGTCGCGGTACTCCGCGGCCTCCAGCGGATACACTTCGAGGCTCAGCTCCGGAAAAAGGCGTTTCAACCGCCGCACGCAGTCCAGCAGAAAAGGAACGGGCACGTGGCGCCGGGATTCCCCGGAGACCAGCAGCAGGTTCTGAAACCCCTGGCCGGCCAGGAACCCGGCCTGCGCCTCCACCTCGTCGAGCGTGAGGGTCCGGCGTTCAATGCGGTGGCTGCGGTTGAAGCCGCAGTAGAGGCAGGCGTTGGTGCACGCGTTGGAGACGTACAGGGGCGCGTACAATTTCATGATCCGGCCGAAGCGCCGGCGCGTGAGGACCTGGGCCTGGCGGGCCATTTGCTCCAGGTGCGGTTCGGCCGCCGGCGAGAGCAAAGACAGCAGGTCAGCCGCTTCGAGCCGCGGCTTGGCCAGGGCGGCGGTGACGTCGTCGGCTGTCGCCTGGTGCAGGCGCGCGGTCAGGGCTTGCGGCGAGCCGTAGGGTTCCGGGGAAAAACAGGGCTGCATGGGACTTCCGCCTCGATCGCAGGAAACCAGCGGGTCTGTTCCCTGCACACATTCGATTCACTGGGCATGGCGAGGCGCCCTGGGCTTGCCGGAGGGCGCCGTGGCAATCCGGGGCGTGCCCGAAAGACCCAGATGGTTTCGCCACGCTCGCGCTGACAGATAAACGTCCGGTCCGTTATTTGTTCCCGCGCAAAAACCCGGTCACCGGGCTGGACGCGTCGGCTTGGTCGCGGACCGCCGCGAGGCCGGCGCGATACGCCTGCCGTCCGGCGGCCACGGCCCAGCGGAATGCCTCGGCCATGGAAACCGGGTCTCGCGCCACGGCGAGCGCGGTATTGACCAGCACCGCATCCGCTCCCATCTCGAGCGCCTCGGCCGCGTGCGACGGCGCGCCCAGTCCCGCGTCCACCACCACGGGCACCCGCGCTTCCGCGATGATGAGGTTCAGGCTGTCTTTGGTGCGCAGCCCCTGGTTGGTCCCGATGGGTGCGCCCAGGGGCATGACCGTGGCCGTGCCGGTATCTTCCAGGCGCTTGGCCAGGACCGGGTCCGCGTTCAGGTAAGGCAGCACCACGAACCCCTCGGCGACCAGCTGCTCCGCGGCCTTGAGGGTTTCCACCGGGTCAGGCAGGAGGTTGCGCGGGTCCGGCGTGATCTCCAGCTTGACCCACTGGTTGCCCGACAGCGCCCGGGCCAGGCGCGCGATGCGCACGGCTTCTTCGGCCGTGCGGGCGCCCGACGTGTTGGGAAGAATCAGATAACGCGCCGGGTCCAAGGCCGCAAGCGTCGGGTCAGCCGGCCGGGATGGGTCCACCCGGTGCAAATCCACCCGCCGCAGGGCGACCGTCACGATCTCGGCGCCAGAGGCTTCCACCGCGGCGGCCATGACCGCGGGCGAGGAAAACTTCCCCGTGCCCACGAACAGCCGGGACCGGATGGTCCGGCCGGCGATGATGAGTTCATCCATGTTGTTCTGCCTTCCTGATATCGAAATGAGCAGTGGAACAGGTGATCAGGTGAACAGTTGAACAAAAAACCATTCGGCGGTCAAAACTTATTTTAAGTCCTCTCTTGGATCTCCTGCTCAACTGCTCGCCTGCCCGGAAGATGCCTTTCACGAGCAGGTCAGCCGCCGCCTAAAAAATGCACGATCTCGAGCCGGTCACCCGCTTCCAGCCTCACGCCCTCCAGGTCGCCGGACCGCAGGATCGTCCCGTTGCGTTCCACGACGACGGTTTTGGGCTCGATGTGGAGCTGCGCCAGCAGGTCCACCAGCGCCAGCCCGGGGCTGACGTCGCGCGTTTCTCCGTTCACGGTGATGTGCATGATCACGTTCCTCTGCCGGATCTCGTGCGGTTATTCCATTTCCAGGCGGGGCGGCGTAAATGCCAGGGACGTCTGGGGCCGGTAAGGTTCCACGGCCGGCAGATGAATGAGGCCCGCTTTGCGGAACAAGCGCTCTTCCAATTCCTCGCGCAACACCGACCCCCGCGACACCTGGCAGAACGAGGCGTACAATCCCTCGCTGGTCAGGAGGCCCAACCGCATTTCCCTGGCCCGGACCACCACTTCGGCCGGAAACGCCGCGGGGCGCTCGCTGCTGGGGTCATCCAGACGGTAATGGTTGAAGACCAGGATGCCTTTCCAGATCCGGCCGTCCTCCTCCTGGGCGAAAACCGCGTACCGCAGCAGGAGCTGAAGGTCCTCCATCTCCGCCGGCCCGGAACGGCCGCCGGCGTCCACCAGCAGGGGTCCCCAGCGGGTCTCGACCACCAGCAAGGCGGGCTCCACGGGATAGGGCCGGACCGCGAACTGCATGCGCTCCAGCACATCGGCCACCGCGCGCCGGAGGTTGTCGCCGTGCTCGTAGAGCAGGGACTTGGTCCGTTGCAGCTCGCGGTAGATCTGGAAAAATTTCCGCTGCTCGCGTTCCGCGGCCCGGATGCGGCGGTTCGCGTCCTCGATCCGCGCCTCGAGCTGCTCCTCGCCCGGCACATGGTACAGCTCGGCCCACTCGGGCGTCAGGGTCCGTGCCGGCAATCCCTTGGCTTCCTCGACCAGGAGGTCAATCCCCTCCTCCAGCGTGCGTTTGGTGGGCGGCGGAAGCAGGTGGAGGAAATCGGAGATGAACCGGATCTTGCCTTCCCCGCCCGCGGCGGACGCCGCGTCGGCCTGCCGCACCCCGAAGCACAGCGAAGCGGCGAGCGGCTTGCCGTAGCGGTTCAGCGCCAGAGGGATGCTCTGCCAGAACAGCTCGTCGTTGGGCCGGAGCTTCCCGTCGCGCCGCAGACGCTCCTCGATATACCCCAGACCGGCCGTGGCGTTGAGGTAACAGTCCCAGCCGGCCACCTGGCGCAGGTATTCCTCGAATTTGACGTCACTCTCGATCTGGACGGTTTCGCCGCGGATTTCCGTAAGCGAAAAGGCAATGGGCGACCAGTTGAGATTCGACCACTCCGGCTCCAGGTTGCCGTCCGCGTAATCCACGTAGGAACCGAACGCCAGGAAAGGCGCGAGGATGCAATAGACCTCGCCCCGCGACATGAGCAGGTCGAAGAGCTGGGCGCGCATGCGGGCCAGGCGCTCCTTGTCCACCCGCGACATTTTCACCAGGGTGACGCGGTCCAGCGCCGGCAGGACGATGATGACCACATCGAAATCGGCCAGGTCCGGCCAGGGGTCGAGCCAGCCCACGGTCTTCACGGTGCGGGCCTGCCCGGAGCCGATGACCAGCACGCGGCGCTCGCGCGAATCCAGCCGGTAAAAATCGCGCACCATCTCCTCGGCGCGCGGTTCAGCCATCCGCTCGCCGCTTAATTGGAACAGGTTTTGGTGACGAACGCGTCCGCGCATGCCCGCCTGATGGAAATGGGATAGACCTACATACTTTGTGGAGCGCTGATGCCCAACAACTTCAACCCGTTCTCCAGCACCTGGCGCGTGGCGTCCACCAGGGCCAGCCGGCCGCGGGTCACCTCGGGTGCGCCGGCGTCCAGCACGCGGCACACGGTGTAAAAACGGTGGAACTGGGTCGCCAGGTCGCGCAGGTAAAAGGCCAGCCCGTGCGGCTCCAAAGCGAGCGCGCAGGAGGCCAGCGTCTCGGGAAAAACAGCCAGCTCCCGGGCCAGGGAGAGTTCCTCGGCCTGGGCCTCATAGCCCGCACCTACCGGTTCCTCGGGAGCCGGCAGGCCGAGGTTTTCCTCGCCGGCCTTCCTGAGTATACTACAAATCCGCGCATAGGCATACTGCACATAATAAACCGGGTTATCTTCCGTATGCTTGCGCGCCAGGTCCAGATCGAAATCCAGGTGCGCGGACGTGGCGCGCATCAGGAAGAAGAAACGGGCCACATCCCGGCCGACCTCGCGCACCAGATCCGCCATGGTCACGAACTTGCCCGCGCGCTTGGACATGGCCACGGGCTGGCCGGCCTCGAACAGGTTCACCTGCTGCGCGATCAGCACGCGAAACGCCTCCGCCGGATGGCCGAGCGCCTGCATGGCCGCCTGCATGCGTGGAATGTAGCCGTGATGGTCCGGCCCCCAGATGTCCACCAGTTCCGTGTAGCCCCGGGCGTACTTATGAACGTGGTAGGCGATGTCCGTGGCCAAGTAGGTAAAGGTCTTGTCACTTTTTTCCACAACACGATCCTTATCGTCTCCGAAATCCGTGGAGCGAAACCATTTGGCGCCGTCTTTCTCAAAAATGTACCCCTTCGCCTCGAGGAGTTCCAAGATCTTGAAAAAAGGCATCAGCGTTGAGCCTCTGGGCGGCTCAACCAGATCCTTTTCATGAAACCACTCGTCGAATTTCACCTCGAAGTTTTCCAGATCGCGTTTGTGCCAGGCAACGATCTTGGCAACACCGTGAAGTCGGAAGATATCCAGCAGTTGTGATTGTGGCGCGGGACCTGCAAGTGCGGTTTGGATCTCAGCTTGGTTTTCGTCCGCGATCTCCTTCATCAAATCCACGATATATTCGCCCTGGTACCCTTCTTCCGGCACCTCGGCCTGCTCACCCTTGAACTGCTTGAAGCGCGCCAGCAGTGATTCACCCAGAAGCAGGGCCTGGTTGCCCGCGTCGTTGATGTAATACTCCGCGGCCGCTTCCACGCCCTGGCTGCGCAACATGCGGACCAGGGAATCCCCGACCGCGGCGGCGCGCGCGGAGACGATGTTCAGGGGACCCGTGGGATTGGCGGAGACGAATTCCAGGAGCAGCCGGCGGCCGCGGCCCCTGTCCGAGGAGCCGTACGCCGCCCCGGCCAGGCGGATCCGGGCGCATTCCTCCAGCAGCACGCGGGGTGACAGCCTGAGATTGACGAATCCCGGTTTGACGCCCTCGGCGGACGAGAGATCCGGGTCCTGCCGCAGTTGCTCGGCCAGGGCCTGCGCGGTCTGAATGGGCGCTTTTTTGATCTGCTTGGCGTACTTCATGGCGACATTGCAGGAGTAGTCGCCGAACGCCGGGTCCGCGGGCCGCTCCACCTCGGCCGGGAGCGCGAGCCCGGCGGGCAGAAACCCGTTCTGTTCCAAACGCGCAAGCGCGTCCTGGATTTTATGCGCGACCTGATCGGCAAGATAGTTCACTGCGAGACCCCTCTGTGCTTGAATCCGGCGCAGGGGCGTTTCAGTGAACGCCCCCGCGAACGATCATCATTTCAAGTATTCCTGGTAATCCTTGCCGATCACGAGCGTGACCGTGGGATAGGCGATGTTCTTGGGAATGATCTGTATCTGATCGTCGCCCAGCCCTAGGATTGTAGCAATTCGGCGCGCCCAGGGCAAGTGCTCCTGCCTGGTTTTGATAATCGTGCGCGCATAGTCAAAGGAAGGCGCATTGGTCACGTCGCTCTCGCGCGTATGGATGTTCTTGGACAGCAGGCGCTGGGTGACGCGGCCGGCTACGCCCTGCACCCCGCAGCCGTTGAGCACGCGCACCACGGGCTGGGGCCCGCTGGGCAGGGGCGCCAGGCTGACAGCGGCCGCGGGCGGCCGCAGGACATCCCGCTGGGCCCGGACCGTGGGAACCGGGGCGGGCCGCGCAGACTCCGCCCGCTCGGCTTCAGCCGGTCCGTCCGCGGACGGCTTCGCGGCCGCGGTGGGCGTCGGGTTGGGCGCGGACTCGGCGCGGCGCTTCGGCGGCGAGCTGAGTTCGGCCATCAGCTTGCGCACGGCGGCCGGGTCGGATTCCCAGTAGGACCTCCCTTCCAGGTAAACCGCGTGGCCCGGCAAAATGGCCTGGCGCCAGGACCCTCCGGCCGCGGTCTTCAGTTCCCAGGCCAGGAACGTGGCGACCGGCCAGGAGAGGTTGGTCTCCACCTGTTTCATGACGATGAAAAACGCCCGGACCGTCCGGGGCAGTTGGGAAAACCGGATCAATTGGCTGACAAAGGCTTTCATGAAGTTCTGCTGCCGGCGGATCCGCCCCAGATCGCCGTCCCGGTCCTGGCGGAAGCGCACGTAATCCAGCGCCTGGCGGCCGTCGAGAAGCTGATACCCGGGCTCCAACTGGATGTTCACGCCGCCGGCTTGATCTTGATAATGCATGGCTTTGTCCACGTACAGGGGCACGCCGCCGAGCGCGTCCACCACCTGGATGAAATTGGTGTAGCGCAAATGCACGGTGTAGTGGATCTTGGCGCCGAGCAGGCTCTCCACCGCGGCGCGGGTCATGGCCAGGGCGTAGTCACGGGTGCCGGCCGCGCTGCCGTACGCGTACACGGCGTTGATCTTCATCGGGCCGCGTTTGGGCAGGCGGATGAGGGTGTCGCGAGGGACCGACAGCAGGGCCAGGCGGCGGGTCAGCGGCTGCCAGTGCAGCAGCATGATGGTGTCTGTGTGCTTGGCGTAGTCCACGTCGTCCGTACCGAGCACGAGGATGTTCACGGACACGGTCGAAAGATAAATGGCGCCGGCAGCCAGCAGAGCCAGGCCCGCAAGCCGCACCCCGGTCCTCCAGGCCGGCGTTTCGGGCCCCAGCCCCGCCTCGGGCGCTTTTTCCATAACGCGCGCGGACACCCGCTGCGTGATGCGGCGGTTGGAACGGGCGAACCTGCGCGGCCTGCGGCTGTACAACATGCTGGGTCCTTCTTCTCCGGAGAACGGGGCTGGCGGAGCATGGAATGGGCTCCATTATAATCAAGCCCTTCGCAACTTCAACTCTATTCCCGCCCTTTCAGCCGCCCCGCCTATTTTTCGCTTGCATCCCCGGGTTTCGGGGGTACAATCATTGTCAACCTCTTGTTTTTTTTAGGTTGACATTTCCTTCCGAGGTCGAACATGGAACCAGCGGCCGGCTCCGCCCCCTGCAGAGTGCATCCGGACGTGCACGCGGCTTACGCCGTGCTGTCCGGCCAGTCCCTGGACCGCGGGCTCGCCCTGCGCCTGAGCCAGCTGGAAGGGCCGGATATCCTCGATCTCGCCTCCCTGGCCCACAAGGTCCGGCTGGCTTTCGCTCCAGCCGACCACCTCTGCACAATTCTCAACGCGAAGTCCGGCGCTTGTTCCGAGGACTGCTCCTTTTGCGCCCAGTCCAGCCACCATACGGCCGCCATCGCGGTGTATCCCCTGCTCTCCAGCGGCCAGATCCTGGAAGCCGCGGGCCGGGCGTACAGCCAGGGCATCCGCACCTTCGGCTTGGTCACCAGCGGCTGGGGCTGGAAGGAGATCACACCCGAAGTGGAAGCCGTGCTCAGCGCCATCCGGGACCTGCACGCGCGGTACCCGGATTTGGCCGTGTGCGGGTCATTCGGCATTTTAAGCGAGGAGGCGGCCGCCGCACTGTCCGCGGCGGGTATCGTCCACTATAACTTGAACCTGCAGGTTGCCCCCGGCCGCTACGCGGACCTGGTCTCCTCCACCCACACGGCCGCGGAACGGGTGGAGACCATCCGCCGCCTCCAGCGGCACGGGATCAAGATCTGCGCGGGCGGCATCATCGGCCTGGGCGAGACCATGGCCGACCGCATTGACCTGGCCCTGACCCTGGCCGCGCTCAACGTGGACGTGATCCCCCTCAACGTGCTGCTGCCCCTGCCCGGCACGCCCCTGGAACGCCAGCCGGCCGTGGCGGTCGCCGAGATCGTCAAGACCTTCGCCCTGTTCCGCCTGCTGCTGCCCGCCAAGTCCATCAAGTTCGCGGCCGGCCGGGAGACCTTGCTCAAGGATTTCCAGGGCCTGCTCATGCTCGCCGGCGCCAGCGGATTCCTAACCGGCGGCTATCTCACGACCCGCGGCCGCGACATCGGCGAGGACCAGGCCTTTGCGCGCGCGCTCGCGGGATTCCGCTCCTGACCGCTCCCGAGGTGAGCCATGTACGACAAGGCCAAGACCCTGGACATTGACCGCCGCCTGCTCTGGCACCCGTACACCCATCTGAAGGATTACCTGGACCGCGATCCGGTGGTCGTGATGCGCGGCGAGGGCCACCAGCTCTTCGACGCCGACGGCCGGGCGTATTACGACACCATCTCTTCCTGGTGGTGCAACCTGCACGGCCACTGCCAGCCGCGCCTCAACCAGGCCGTGGCCGGCCAGCTGGAGCGGCTGGAACACACGCTCTTCGCCGGGCTCACGCACCCCTGGGCCGCCGAGGTGGCGGACCGCCTGAGCCGTTTGCTCCCGCCGAGCTTAAGCCGGTTCTTCTATTCGGACAATGGCTCCACGGCCGTGGAGGTGGCCCTTAAAATGGCCTTCCAGTACTGGCAGAACCGCGGCCAGCGCCGCAAGACCCGGTTCGTGTTCCTGGAGAACGCGTACCACGGCGACACCACCGGCGCCATGAGCGTGGGCGGCATCTCGCTCTACCACCGCCTGTACGCTCCGCTGCGGTTCAAGTCGTTCCAGGCGCCGGCCCCGGCCTGCCGGGCGTGCCCGCACCGCCGCTCGCGCTTCACCTGGGACGCGCGGGACACGGGCTGCTCCCTGCAGTGCTTCGACGGCATGGAGCGGATCCTGCGGCGCCGGCGGCGCGAGCTCGCGGCCGTGATCGTGGAACCCCTGCTGCAGGGATCGGCCGGCATCTCCCTGTATCCTCCCGCCTACTTGGACCGCCTGCGCCAGCTCACCCGGGAACTGGATGTGCTGCTCATCTATGACGAGGTGGCCACGGGCTTCGGCCGCACGGGCACGCTGTTCGCCTTCCAGCAGACCGCTACCGTACCGGACTTTCTCTGCCTGTCCAAAGGACTGACCGCCGGTTATATGCCCCTCGCGCTTACCGTCACCACGGAACCTGTTTACCAGGCGTTCATCGGCGATGATCCCCGTGGAGCCCCCGGGGCGGGTCAATCCAATCAATCCAAAACCGAGCCCGGGGTCCCACGAAATGACCTCGCATCCCCCGATAAGCGGGAAGGCGACATCCTGAAACGCCTGTGGGGCCTGCTATCCAGAACACAAACGGGAAAGAGGGCGTTTCAGGACGCAACCTTCTTCCACGGCCATACTTACACGGCCAACCCCCTGGCCTGCGCCGTGGCCGCGGCCAACCTGCAATGGCTGGAAGAGGACCGGCTGCCGGACAGCCGGGCCAAGGTCATGGAGTATTTTCACCAGCGCCTGCGCGCCTGGGAGGTCTTTGACTTTGTCGGCGACATCCGCCACCTCGGTTTCGTGGGAGCGGTGGACATCGTGAAAAGCCGGACCGCGAAAAAAACCTACCCGGCCCAAACCCGTATCGGCTTCCGCATCTATCTGGAAGGGCTCGAGCGCCAGGTGCTCCTGCGCCCGCTGGACCAGACCATTTACTGGTTCCTGCCGCTCTCCATCACGCCCGGGGAGATTGACCTCATCCTGGCCAAGAGCCGCGAGGCGATCCAAGCAGCCGTGGCCAAGATCGGCGTCTAGACCATGGCCGGGTGGCCGGAACTCACCGCGGAGCTGGAGCAGTTGCGCGCGAACGGCGCGTTCAGGCGCCTGCCCGCTTTCGAACGCCGCGAAGGGCCCTGGGTCTGGCTCGAAGGCCGGCGCCTGCTGAACCTCTCTTCCAATGATTACCTGGGTCTGGCGGCTGACGCACAACTGCAGCGGACCTTCCTGCGGCAGGCGGCCGAGGACCCCACGGTGGACGGCTTCGGACTGGGGGCCACGGCCTCGCGGCTGCTGGCCGGCAATCATCCGGCCTGCCGGCGTCTGGAGCAGGACCTGGCCGCCGCGTTCGGCCGCGAGTCCGCCCTGGTCACGTCCTCCGGCTACCACGCCAACTGCGGCTGGCTGGCGGCTCTCGCCGGGCCTCAGGACGCGGTCTTCTCCGACCGGCTCAACCACGCCAGCCTCTGGGACGGTCTGCGCCTGTCCGGCGCGCAGAGCCGCCGCTTCCGCCACCGCGACTACGGCCACCTGGAGACCCTGCTGGCGCGCCACCGTCCGCAGGCCCGGCGCGCGTGGATCGTTTCAGAAAGCGTGTTCAGCATGGACGGCGACCGCGCGGACCTCGACGCCCTGGTGGCGCTGAAACAACGGTGGGACGCCCGGCTGGTCTTGGACGAAGCCCACGCCTTCGGCGTGCTCGGCCCGACCGGTTTGGGCCTGGCCGAGGAACAAAAACGCATCGCGGACGTGGACCTCCTCGTCGGCACGTTCGGCAAGGCCTTGGCCGGTCTCGGCGCTTTCGTGGTGTCGGACCACACGGTCGTGGACTACCTCGTGAACAAGATGCGCACGTTCATTTTCACCACCGCCCTGCCGCCCTTGCAGATCGCCTGGCTGGGTCATCTCTTCTCGCAACGCGCGGCCTGGAGTGTCAGGCGCGCACAGCTCGCCCGCTTGGCCGCCAGCTTGCGCCAGGCGCTCGCGGCCGAGGGCCTGCAGACCCTCGGCGACACCCAGATCGTGCCCGTGGTGCTGGGAGAGAACCACCTCGCGGTCCAGACCGCGGCCAAGCTGCAAACCGGGGGGTTCTGGACCCTGGCCATCCGGCCTCCGACCGTGCCCGCGGGCACGGCCCGCCTGCGCCTATCCCTGACCGCATCCATGCCGGCAGATGCCCTGGCGCCCCTGCCAGGCCTGATCCGCAGCTGCCTGGCCCGGGTCCCCGCATGAAAGCCCAGTGGCTTCTCCAAAAAGACCGGCCAGAACTGGTCGTGTTCTTCAACGGCTGGGGCATGGACCCCAGGCCTGTGGCGCACCTGGGCAGCGACCGCTACGACGTACTGGAACTGCATGCCTATGCCTCGCGCGCACTGCCCCGGGAGGCCGCCGCGGCCTGGCCGCGTTACCAGGCCGTGCATGTCGTGGCTTGGTCGCTGGGCGTGTGGATGGCCCAGACCGTGCAGGACCAGCTGCCAGCTCATACCCGGCTGGCCCTGGCCGTAAACGGCACCCTGCAGCCAGTGCATGATCTCCACGGCATCGCGCCGCGCATTTTCCGTTCAACCCTGTCGGGCTGGTCCGCAGGCCTTCGCGAACGGTTCTATGCCAACATGTTCAATGGGGTGTTCCTATCCCAGCGCTTCCTGGCCCACGCTCCCGAGCGGACGGTTGACGACCAGCGCCAGGAACTCGAATGGCTGGCCAGCGAGATCCGGCGGCAGCGGCAGCCCGCGGCTGGCTGCCTGTTCAATGCCGCCTTGATCAGCAAGCGCGACGTGATTTTCCTGTCCCGGAACCAGGTGCGATCCTGGGGCGGCCGCTGCCCGCACCGGATCCTGCCGAGCGGGCATTTCCCTTTCTTCGCCTGGCGGCAGTGGGAAGAACTGCTGGCCGAAGGGCGGGAAACGGCGGAATCCCATGAATAAAACCCTGGTTCAGGCCCGCTTCAAGCGCGCGCTGGGTACTTACGATCAGCACGCGGGGGTGCAGGCCGGCGCGGCCGGACGCCTGCTGGAACTGGTGCGGGCCACGCTGGGACACGAATTCCCGCGCGTGCTGGAGATCGGCTGCGGGACCGGACTGTTCACGCGGCGCCTGCTCGACGCGCTGCAGGTGCGGGACATCTACGCCAATGACCTGGTCCCGGAATGCAAAAAGTATCTGCCGAGCGGACAAACGGCGCGCCTGCACTTCCTTCCCGGTGATGCCGAGTCCATGCCCGAATGGCCGTGCGATCTGGACCTGGCGGTCTCCAACGCGGCGTTCCAGTGGTTGCACGCGCCGGGAGAAGTGATCCAGGCCCTGGCCCGCGCGCTCAAGCCGGGAGGCGGCCTGGCCATCGCGGTCTTCGGCCCTGAAAACTGCCGCGAGTTGGCCGCCACGCTCGGCGTGGGCCTGCCGTACCGGTCTTGCCGGGAGTGGCTGTCGCTCGCGGCCGCTGATTTCGATTGCCTGGCCGCGGAGGAACATGAGACCATGCTGGTGCTCCCTGGACCGCGGGACGTGCTCCGTCACCTGCAAGGGCTGGGCGCCAACAGCCTGACGGACTGGCGCTGGCGCAAGGACACGCTGCGCGACTGGGAAGCACGCTACCGCGGCGCCTATGCCGTGGCCGGCGGGGTGCGCCTCACCCAGCAGGTGCTGCAGCTGATCTTCAAAAAACACGGGAGGGCTTCATGAAAACCGTCTTCATCACGGGCATTGACACCGGGGTGGGCAAGACCGTGATCACGGGCTTGCTGGCGCATTTCCTCATCAGCCAGGGACAGCGCGTGCTGACCGCCAAACTGGTCCAGACCGGCGCCGCCGGCCCGGGCGTGGCGGAAGACATCCAGGTCCACCGCCGCCTCATGGGTTCGCCCGTGCTTCCCGCGGACGAGAAAGGCTGGACCTGCCCTTATGTCCTCAAATTTCCGGCCTCGCCCCATTTGGCCGCAAGTTTGGAAAAGCGCCGCATTGACCCGGACGTTCTGGATCAATCCTGGGCCCGGCTGGCGGATCAGGCCGACTGGCTCCTGCTGGAAGGCGCGGGCGGCGTCGAAGTCCCGCTGCGGGAGGATCTGACCACCCTGGAGTACCTGGCCCAGCGCCGCTTCCCCACCCTGGTTGTCACCTGCCCCCGTCTCGGCAGCCTGAACCACACCTTCCTGACCGTGGACCGTCTCCGGTCCGAGGGGGTGCCTGTGCCAGGATTGGCTTATAATCTGGCCCTTTCAGCCGCGCAGGAAATCACCCGCGATACCCGTCTGGTTTTCCAGCGCCGGTGGCCCAGCCTGGCGATCTGGGACGTGCCGCCGTGCGATCCCACCCGGCCGCCCGAACAGCCGGCCGCCGTCCCGCCGGAGATCCTTCCGTGACCGGACCCTGCTCGCGAAACGCAGCGGAGCCGCCGTGCTCCGGAGGATGTTCGGCTTCGCCCGCATGCCGCTTTTGTTAAAGAATACGGTTTTTTCGCCGTTACTGATAAGCAAGAGGTGCCAATGACGTTTCCGCGGATTGACCAATTCGAAGGCTGCCTGGTGGGCCAGGCCGTGGGCGACGCGGTGGGATACCCGGTGGAGGGTTACCCGCCCCTGATCTGCCAGCGGTATGTCGAGGACATTCTCACCAAGGGGCTGGCCGGGGAGTGGAACCATTACCCCTATCTTTTCGGCCAGTACAGCGACGATACCCAGTTGGCGCGCGAACTCGTGCTGTCGCTGCTCCACTGCGAACACTTCGATCCCGAGGATTACGCCCAGCGCCTGGCCGGCCTGTTCAAAACCCGCAAGATCGTCGGGCAGGGGAAAGCCACCGAGGCGGCGGCCAAGCGCCTCCTGCTCGGCTTCGCGTGGACGGATTCCGGCATCTACCCGCCCGCGGCCGGCAACGGCAGCGCCATGCGGGCCGCGCCCATCGGCTTGTTCTGCTTTGACCAGCCCGAGGAATTGCAGCGGGCCGCCTTCGACCAAGGCCGGATCACGCACCGCGATCCGCGCTGCGCCGCCGGCGCCGTGGCCGTGGCCGGCGCCGTGGCGCTGGCCCTGTCCGGCCCGCCCCTCTCGCCTGTCCCCTTTCTCAACCAGATCTCCCAGTGGATGGATCCCTTTGACCAGGACTTCGCCCGCGTGGTCAAACAGCTGAACAACTGGCTGCCGATGTCCCCGGACGACGCGTTTTCGGCCATTTCCACCCTGGGCGTGGACCCGGAGTACCAGGGCATCTGGCAGGGCGTCTCCCCCTTCGTGATCACCAGCGTGCTGTGGAGCTTGTTTTCCTTCCTGCGGACGCCCGAGGACTACTGGCAGACCATCTGCACCGCCATCCGGGTGGGGGGCGACGTGGACACCACCGCGGCCATGGCCGGCGCCATCAGCGGCGCGTTCCTGGGTTTGGACGCTTTGCCCCAGTACCTGGTCAAACGCGTGACCGACCAGGGCACCTGGAGCTTTGACCAGCTGCGGGGGCTGGCCCAAAAGCTGCATGCGCTCAAGGCCCGGCTGGCCGCAACATCCTGATCTTCACGCGGCGTCCGGAAACAAAAGCGGGGCGTTCCCTGGAACGCCCCGCTTTTCATTTTAAGGTTTTGGGAAGGGAAAGATGATAGCGCCGCGCCATCTGCCGCGTATAGGGATGGACGGGCAGGCCAGCGCCCGCCAGGTAGGCCATTTTTGCAGCCAGCACGCGCCGGGCCGCCGCATCCAGGTCTTTTTCCGCCAGCCGGCGCAGGGCCGCCGCGCCGCGGTAGCGCCTGCCCGGTTCGCAGTAATCGGCCACGAAGATCAGCTTGTCCCAGACCGTGGGCTGCCCCACGCCGGTGGAATGCACGGCAATGGCGCGTAAGACCAGGGGATCGCGGATGTCCAGCCTGCGGCGGGCAAGGTAGGCGCCAACCGGGTTGTGCCACAGCCCGGGAGTGGAACAGGTGGCGGCCGGGCAGTGACGGCCGCGGTAGCGCCGTAAAAGGGCTTGAAGTTCGGCAGGAGGCAGATCGCGCGCCAGGTCGTGCAGCCATCCGGCCAGCCAGGCGCGCTCCGGCGGGAGTCCGTGCCGCCGGGCCAGCCGGGCTGCCAGCACAGCGGTCCGGCGCGCGTGCGCGAACCGCCGGGGCGTGAGCCAGGGGCGGACGCGCCGCGCCAGGTCCGCCCTGATCACCGCCCCAGCGCCAGCCAGGCCAGGGCGAACAGCAGGATGGCGGCCGCGATCCAGACCGTCAGCGTCCGCAGCGCCTCCCAGGGCGTGCCCGGCAGCGCCCGCAACCGGGCGGTGTGTTCCGCAAGGTCCAGCTCCTGCTGCACATCCTTCGGTATCCGTTTCCTGCGTTTGGCCATGCATCCCTCCTGGGCGACCGAGCGCTCTTGTGCTCGGTCGCCAGAGCATTTGAGAGTCGAGAGTAGTAAGTTGACAAAAAGCTCAAATGCGATCCACTCGCGACTATCGCCTCTCGTCTTTACGAGCCTACGATCACACTTGCAATCCGGTAAAGACCACGCCGCGGACGATGTACTTCTGGAAGGCGAAATACATCAGGATCGTGGGCAGCGTGGTCAGGGTGACGACGGCCATGACGATGTTCCAGGGCTCGCCGGTTTCCACCATCTTCTGCACGCCCACCATCAGCGTGTACATTTTGGGGTCGTTCAGCACGATGAGAGGCCAGAAAAAACTGTTCCAGGTCGTGATGAAGCCGAAAATGCCGAGCACCACCAGGATGGGGCGCGACATGGGGATCATGATCTTGCGGAAGATCATCCACTCCGAACAGCCGTCCAGGCGCCCGGCGTCAATCAGATCGGACGGCAGGCGTTCGAAGAAACTCTTCATGATCAGGATGTTGAAGGCCGAAACCACGGTCGGCAGGATCAAGCCCCAGAAGGTCGAGATCAGGTTCACGTTCGGCACCTGCGCCGCCGGGAAACTCTTCATGACCAGATACAGGGGGATCAGCAGGCTTTCGGTCGGGATCATGAGCGTGAGCAGGAACAGGATCAGGAGCGTCTGGCCGAAGGGCGGCTTGAGTTTCGCGAACGCGTACGCCGCCAGGGCGGAGATGAGCAGCTGTCCGAGCACCACGCCGAAGCAGTGGATCAGGGAGTTGAAAATATAGGTGGCGAAGGGCACGTGCTGCCAGGCCACGAGGTAAGAGGACCAGTCGAAATGCCCGTAGAACCAGCGCGGCGGCCAGCTGAACATGGCTTGCGCCGGCGCCAGGGAGGTGGCCACCATCCACAGGAACGGGACGACCACCAGCGCCGCCAGCAGGCAGGCGGCCAGCGTGCCGGCGGTCAGCAGCAGCCGGATGCCCCAATGCTTGCGGTCGGTCACGGACAGGAGCCCCCGGGGATAAATGACCATGGCTCAGTTCACCTCCGGTTCCAGGCGGCGGAGCCGAAAGAGCGTGATGATCAGGAGCATGAACAGCAGGAGCATGGACAGGGCCGTGGCGTATCCGATGTCCATGTAGAAGAACGCCTGGCGGTAAATGTACGTGGCGATGACTTCCGTGGAGTTCACCGGACCGCCGTTGGTCATGATGTAGATCTCCGTGAACAGCTGCAAGGTGTTGATCACCGTGATGATGAACATAACCGCGATCACGGTCCTGAGCGCGGGCAGGGTGACGTGGCCCAGTTTGTCCGCCACGGTCGCCCCGTCAATCTCGGCCTCTTCGTACAGGGTTTCGTCAATGTTCGTCAGCGCCGCGGAGTAGATCAGGATCGCCCAGCCCGTGTTCTTCCAAATGTAGACCAGCGCGATCGAGATCAGCGCCAGCCGGGGATCGGTCAGCCAGCCAATATGCGGGTTAGGCAGGGAGAGGAAGGCCAGCACCGCGTTGAGCAGGCCGAAACCCTGGTCCATGATCCACTTCCAGAGGATGGAGGCCGGCACGGTGGGCATGAGAAACGGCAGGAAGAAGAGAAATTTCAACATCCCCCGCCCCAGACGCAGTTCGTGGATAAAGATCGAAAGCAGGATGGGGAGCCAGAACCCCAGCGCCAGGACCAGCACGCAGAATCCGCCCGCGTGCAGCAGGGTGCGCCAGAACATTTCATCCTGGAACGCGCGCACGTAATTGGCCGCCCCCACGAAAACCGAGACACCGGTGGGATGGTAGTCAAAGAAGGAGATCATCAGGCCCTTGAGCATGGGATACCAGGAAAAAAGCGAGAACGCCACGAAGGCCGGCAGCAGGAACCACATGGCCGCGCGCTGGTATTTGGCGATGGGCACGCGTTCCTGCCGGGGCTTGACCTCGCCGAACAAGCCGGCCAGACGGTCGGCTTTGGGCGGAGCGTAACTGATGGGTGGCGTGTATTTGGCCAGCTTGGGCTGCTTGGGTTTGCGCTGGATGCGCCCCAGTCTGGCCAGGATCCTGCGCCGTAGTAAATCCTCGCGCGCGGCCGCAGGGACCGGCGCCGCGGCCGGGACCGGCGGTTCCGCGCGCACGGCCGGAGCGGCGGCGGGCGCCTCGGCCGGCGTCGCTTCATGCGGCAGGTTCAGGAACGGTTCGAAATCAGCCGCCGCGGGGGTCCAAGCCGGCTCCTCCGGCGCGGGCGGCGGCGGAGACGCGGGCGGTTTGGCGGCCGGCGCCGCGGGCGGCGCGGCATGGGGTTCGGCCAGGAGCTCGGGCGGAATTTCCAAATTGTCCAAGCCGGGGATCTTCGCCGGAGGGGCAACAGGAGGCGCCGGTTTGCGCGGGGGTTCAGTGGTCTGGATCTCGCCCCGCGCGGGAGGGGCCGGCCGCTTGGTTCGGGCGGCGCCCGCGGCCTGCATGCGCGCCGTGCGCGGGATCAGCTCGTCCAGCGCGGATTCCCGTTCCGCGCCCGACGGTTCGGCGTCGAGCTCCTCGTCGCGGGTGAGGATGGAGTCGTCAATCTTGTCCCGGTGGAATCCGCGGCGCGGCGCCTTGGCGGACGGCGGCGCGGCCGCGGGAGCCGCGGCCGGCTCCTCGGCCACCGGCGTGATCTGCTCGTCCACCAGGGAATTCAGCAGATCGTTGATCTGGTCGTCGGTCTGGTTGGACAGCAGGCGGTCGAAAAAATCCGTGGGCAGGCGCTTGGGTCTCTGGGGAGGCATTACTTCCGCCCTCCCATCGGAAAAAATTGCTCGTTGACCTTCAAATTGAAGGCCTGCACGTAGGCGTTCAAATCCAACGCGGGGTCCACCATGATCGCCTGCAGCAGGTCACGGTCGAGCGCGTCTTTGATCAGCGACCATTCCGGGAACACCGGCTCATTGCGGACATACTGCAGTTCTTCCTTCACCATCGTAAACTCGGGCAGGTTCAGCAGGTTGGTGGACGCGGAGAAGGCCCCGGGAAAAATGGTCATTTGGAGCTCGTTCATGCGCACCCACTTCCACAGCTGCGTGGCCGGGGAGAGTTCGAAGCGGATGTACCGCCAGGCCGCGTCGCGCCGCTCCCTGGGGATGGCGGCGTTGATGATGTACGCTTCGCCGTCCGCATGGCAGGCCCGCGTGCCGTCCGGTCCCGCCGGCAGCGGCGCCACGCCCGTGGCGCTGAAATCGAGCCCGTATTTGTTGATCAGGACGGGCAGCTGGATGGCCACGCCGGTCATCATGGCCACTTTGCCCAGCGCGAACATCTGGGAGATGTCCTCGTGGTTGGCCAGGGTGTTGGGCGGCAGGACCTTGTATTCGCGGCGCAGGTCGCGCCAAAATTGCAGGGTGCGGACAACCTCGGGCGAGGCCAGGTTCACCTGCCAATTTCCCCGCGGGTCGCGCTGCACCAGCTCGCCGCCGTTCTGCCAGGCGAAATCAATTAAATTCCGGGTGGTCGGCGGCAGACCCAGGCCGTACTGCCCCTCGGTGGGAACCGTGAGGATTTTCGCGAACTCAACCAGTTCCTCCCAGTTTTTCGGGGGATGTTCCGGGTCCAGCCCTGCCTTGCGGAACAGGTCCTTGCGGTAGAACAGAACGGTAAAATATGTGTCGCGCGGGACGCCGAACGTCTTGCCTTCGATTTGGGCAGGTTCCCAGACATTCCGGGGAATATAGTCGCGCTGGTCCCAGTCCTCCAGGTAGCCGTCCATGGGAGCGATGAAGCCCTGGCGCGCGAGCGTGCTCAGCGTGCCGACCCAGATGTGCATCACATCCGGACCTTTGCCGCCGGCCATGGCGGTAACGAATTCCTGGGGTGAAAACTCCCGCTCAATGCCGTTGATTTTGATGTCGGGATTTTCCTGTTCGAACCGGAGGATATTTTCCTTCCACAACTGGGCTTCCTTTTCCAGGCGGGACGGGGGTTTGTTCCAGACCTGCAGCACCAGACCCTGGGAAGCGACATCATGCACGAAATAATAATTCTGGAACCACACCGCCACCATAAAGGCACCCAGAAAGACGAAGAACAGGGTGCCGAGTATTTTACGCAACATAGATTGCTCCTGTGGAGCCCCCCCGGCTGAACGGTCCGGGGTATAGCTTCCTGCCATGCGCCGTGGCGAGAGGGCGACCGGAGGTCGTCCCCTGTCCATCCGGTCGGGGCGACCGGAGGTCGTCCCCTGTCCATCCGGCCGGGGCGACATTCCCGCAGCAGGAGACCCGCAGTCATTGCTCCTGCGAAGGGAACACCCGCGCCAGTTCCCTGCTTGCGAAGTGGAATGGTCCCCCGGACTAAAGTTCCCCGCAAGGGGGACCTTGGGCCGGGGCTCCCTCCCTCCGCAATAAAATCCCGCAAATCATCTCCCCGGCCGAAGGTCCCTTCGGGAGCTGAAGCCCGGGGATTCATGCGGAGGGATTGAATACGATGATACAAGGGTCCGGCGTGCGTGTCAAGGCGCCGGCCCCAGTCCGGCAGGGTCTGCACCCGCTATTTTTGGATGATCAGTACGATTTCCGCGCGCCGGTTCTTTGCCCGTCCGGCCGGTGTGGTTTCCGGCGCCAGGGGCAGGCGGGCGCCGTAGCCGACGATCTCCATTTTGTCCGTCGGGATCTTGCAGGAATAGTGCAGATACTCCTTCACTTTGCGCGCCCGCTCCCAGGACAGTTCCAACTCCTGTCCCTTGGCCTCCTGCGTGTCGGTATAGCCTTTGATCTGCAGGCGGTACTTGGTGGCGTACTTGTTGATGGTCTCCGCGGCCTGCTGCAGCCGGCGGAAATCGCCAACCTGGATGGTCGTGGACCCGGGGCTGAACGTGACCAGCGTAAGGTGGAGCGCCAGAGCCCTGGTGGTCTCCTCCACGCCAAGGTCCGTGCCCACGGCCAGCACGGGACCGGTGAACGCATAGGCGCCCGCATAGGTCACGGTCAGCTGGGTCCGGAAGTAGGAGCCTAGTTTTACCGTCTGGCCGTTCTGGTCGCGGCAGTTCCATACCACCCGGTTGGGCGGAGAACCGGCGCCGGACAGACGGCGGACCAGGGTCTTGGTCTGCGCATCGCGAACTTCGATCTTCCAGGCGGTGATGTCCTCCTTGGGGAGGACGCCCAGGGTGAAAGCGACGGCCGCGCCGCCGGCCGCGTTAAGGTCCACCAGCCGCGGCGCGGCGTCCATCTGGATCTGCGGCTCCACCAGCACCACGGTGAACGTCTGTCCCGCGCTCTGGGCCTGCCCCTGCTCGTCCGTGACCACCAGCTCAACCGCATAGCGCCCTGGCGGCAGCACATTCCCGCCCGCCAGAGGCGTCCACCGCTGTTCTTTGGGAACTTTTCCCTCGCCGGAGAAGGACTGGAGCTCCGCCCCCTCGGGTGAACGCACGGTCAGCGTCCAGCTTACGGGCGGCAGGGCCTCGGTTTGCCGCGGTTTAAAGGACAGGGGGGCCGGCCTGCGGTCCGCGAACGTGACCAGCCGTTTGGGCGAAACCTGGAGCGCGACGCCGGGCAGAGCGGACTTCAGCTGCACGGACGCCGTGGCCTGTCCAAGCCAGGCTCCCTGCGCGCCATAGAGTTCCAGGCGCGCCTGGTACGTCCCATCCGGGCTGGCGCCGCCGGAAGCGCCGGTCCCGTCCCAGGGGAACTGTTCCGTGAATTCCTGTCCGGTCCATTCGCGGACCGTGGCCCCTTCCGGATCGCCGAGGGTCAGGCGCCACTGCCGGATCAGGCTGATATCCCCCTCCAGGATCTGCAGCTTGAAAACCACGGAATCCGCCAGCGCGCCGCCGCGCGGCGAGAAGACCTCGGGCAGGGCGCGCAGCGACAATCTGAAGGCCGGCGGCGCCGGCGTTGCGGCGGGCGTCGGCTCCGGCGTGAGGCGGGCCGGCGCGACTTTCGGCAGACCGTAGCTCGCGGCCAGGCGGTGCGACCATCCCAGCTCCGCGATCTGGCCGACCAGCGCGTAGTGCACATCCCAGCCCGCGATCTTCACTCCAGCACCGACGCTGAACGTGCTGGCATAGTCGCTGTTCACCATGTATCCCGCGCGCACGCCCACGATCTGCCCGAACCAGCGCTCCATGCCAAGCCTCAGAATGCTGGTTTCCCGCGCTTCGGCGCGGATCCATTCCAGATCCACCGCCGCGGTCGTGGAGCGGTCGGGTTTCCAGGCGGAACCTAAAACCACGCTCTGCGGCACGGGGTCGCTCGCGCCGTGGCTCCACGCCAGGCGCGTGTCCAGGTCGGAAAACGCCAGGGATAAGGCCAATTGCTGATCCGTCCCGGGAGGCGGCAGCTCATAGCGCAGGGCCACATCCAGCCCCACACCCGTGTAGTTCAATTCCGCTTTGGGAACCGATCCAAACAGGAGCTTCAGCCCCGCGCCTACCCGCAGGTTCGGGACCGGAGCGAACGGGAGGCTTCCGGCCAGGTGCAGCGCGTCAGCGTTGATCTCGGCCGACTGGGAGAAATATTCATGCTGCCAGCTCACGCCGGCGGCCGCGCCGGCCGGCAAAGGCCCGGCGGCCGAAAAATTCGCCAGCCGCAGGCGGCCGTCGTAGAGCGATCCGAGCGACGTGCCGAATCGCCAGGTGTCCAGTTCGCCCAGCCCGGCTGGATTCCAGACCACCGCTGTCTCATCGCCGGCCACGGCGGTATACGCGCCGGCCAAACCCATGGCCCGCGCGCCCAGGCCGTTGGCGCCGCCCTTCTCATAGAGGCCCGCGCCCGCCATCTGCGGCCATAATCCGGCCATTGCCAGCAGCCAGACCCACCGCGCCCGGTTCATCGCACCACCGCCAGTTTGAGAATTTGCCGTTCGCTCTGGCCGCTGACCGGATCGTTTGCCACCACGACCACCAAGTACACGCCGCTGGCCAGTCGTTCTCCGCTGGCATTGGTTATGTTCCAGGTCAACCGGTCGGCCGAACCGAAGTCCAGTTTGGCCACCAACTCGCCCGCGAGGGTATATACCTTGACCCTAACCTGGGCGCCGGCCACGCGCGTGCGCGCCCAAATATCAACCGTATCGCGCGCCGGGTTGGGCGCCAGCCGTGTGGCGCTGATGACCCGGGCCGCGGACCGGATCACGGTCACTGCCTTGGTGACCACGGTACGGTCATTCTGCGCGTCGGTGCTGATAGCCTGAATGTAATACTGTCCGCTGGCCACCAGCTGATTCGCTTCGTTTGTTCCGTCCCACGCGCTCTGGAACACATTATCCTCCCAGATCTGCACCTGTGCCTGGCCGTCGGCGGTCAGCAGGTCGGAGGAGAGCTGGAAGTCGCTGGCCGCCTGGTAGATTGGCCCATCCAAGAGCGTGCGGACGCGATTGCCGGCCGTATCCAGCACCAGCAAGACCAGCCGGACGCCGCCGACCTCGGTCGGCGTCGGGGTCACCGTGGGCGAGGCCGTAAAGGTCGGGGTGATGGTCGGCGTGGGCGTGATGGTCGGGGTCGGAGTGAAGGTCGGCGTCGCGGTAGGAGTCGGCGTAATGGTCGCGGTTTCGGTCACGGTTGACGTCTCGGTCACGGTCGGCGTCTCGGTCGGCGTGGGCGTGATCGTCGGTGTGGAGGTCACCGTGTAGGTCGGTGTCTCGGTCGGCGTGTCGGTCGGCGTGGAGGTCACGGTCGCGGTCGGGGTATCCGTGGCCGTCGGCGTGTCGGTCGGCGTGTCGGTCGGCGTCGGCGTGGTGGTGCTCGTGTCGGTCATGGTCCAGGTCGGCGTGGGCGTAGGCGTCTCGGTAAAGGTCGCGGTGTCCTCCGGCGTGGCGGTCATCGTCGGGGTGTCGGTATCCGTCGGCGTGGCGGTCGCGGTCGGGGTATCCGTCGGTGTCGCGGTGAAAGTCGCCGTATCGGTCGGGGTTGCGGTGTACGTCGGCGTATCGGTCTGCGTGGCGGTGGAAGTATCCGTTGCTGTCGGCGTAGCCGTATCGGTCGGCGTGTCCGTCGGTGTGGCCGTGTAAGTATCAGTGTCCGTCGGCGTGGCCGTGTACGTCGGCGTGTCCGTCGGTGTGGCGCTTGCGGTCGGCGTATCCGTAGGCGTGGCCGTGTACGTCAGCGTGTCAGTCGGCGTGACTGTGGCAGTATCCGTATCTGTCGGCGTGGCGGTATACGTCGGCGTGTCCGTCGGCGTAACCGTGGCTGTGTCCGTATCTGTCGGCGTGGCCGTGTACGTCGGCGTGTCAGTCGGCGTGACTGTGACAGTATCCGTATCTGTCGGCGTGGCGGTATACGTCGGCGTATCGGTCTGCGTGGCGGTGGAAGTATCCGTTGCTGTCGGCGTAGCCGTATCGGTCGGCGTGTCCGTCGGTGTGGCCGTGTAAGTATCAGTGTCCGTCGGCGTGGCCGTGTACG
>CAZVUO010000005.1:0-288108 GCA_964630235.1 uncultured bacterium
CCGACCGATACGCCGACGGATACGGCGACGCCGACAGACACCCCGACTTTCACGGTGACGCCGACCGATACGCCGACCGATACGCCGACGTATACGGCGACGCCGACGGACACCCCGACTTTCACGGTGACGCCGACCGTTACACCGACGGATACGGCGACGCCGACCGGCACCTACACTTTCACAACCACGCCTACGGACACGCCGACCGATACGGCAACCTATACCGCGACGCCAACGGATACGGCGACAGAGACCGCTACACCCACCGAAACACCTACCCAGACCATGACACCGACCGCCACGGATACGCCGACCGCTACGGCTACGCCCACGCCTACGCGGACAGCCTCTCCCTCGGAGACTGTTACGGCCACGGCCACTGAAACGCTGACCGCGACCTCGACCGAGACCGAGACCGACACGCCGACCATTACGCCAACCGAGACCGCGACGCTGACCTTCACGCCCAGCCCGGTGTATTCGCCGACCTTTACCCCGACCATCACCGAGACCGCGACGGTCTCGCCCACGCCCACCATTACCGAGACCGCGACCATCTCGCCTACTGCCACCGAAACCTGGACCTTGACCTTCACGCCGACGGATACTGGAACCGCCACGATTACGCCGACTCCCACGGTCACGCCCACGCTGACCGAAACCCCGACGCTGACCGCTACCGCCAGCATTACCGAGACCCGGACCATTACCGCGACGTGGACCGCCAGTCCGACTGTCTCGCCGACACCCACATGGATGGCTTCACCCACGCCAACGGTTTACGCGTGGCCCTGGACCGCGACGCCGACCGTGACCCCGACGCCCACATCCTTGCCGGTGGTCTTGGAACCGCGGATCTATCCGAACCCATTTAACCCAGGGCAGGCGGTTGGCGGCACCTTGAAAATAGAGAATTGCCCGGCAGGAACGGAGATCCGGTTGTTTACGGTTACCGGGGAACTGGTGCGCCGTTTCGAATGCACGGGGAACCGGATACTCTGGGATGGCAAGAACACGCAGGCTGAAGACGTGGCCAAAGGCGTATATGTTTATTTGATAACCACCCCGCAAGGCGAGAAGCTGATAGGCAAAATATTCCTGGTTCGGTGAATTTTTAAGGAATAAGTGTTATAAGGATCTGATTAGCAAATAGGAAGGACGAAGAGTCTGAATTTCCTTTAAAATATGGAAGAAAAAAGCGCGGGGTAACTATTGAACCTTAAGAAAGTGCTTTTCCAGCCGATAATTTCTGAAAGCAGACCACATTACGATTGACATACAAGGATAATCGTTTATAATGATAGTTTGTTAACTCCGAATTGAAGCAGAATGTCAAATAATTTGAAAGGAATGAGACCTATGCCACCGAAAAACGGTCTTCAACGCCTTCATTCTATAGCTACCATTTTTATTTTGCCCCTGCTGCTATCATCCACAGCAGCTTGGGCGACCACCTCTTTCCTGGTCGTGGCGCCGGGCCAAACCTATAACGGTTCCAGCGCCAGGTCCGGATCACCCAGCACCCAGGTGGCAGGGGAGCAATTTTCCATAGCGGTTTACTGTTACGACGACGCAACCTTCTTGCCACAGAACAGTCTCCTGAATCCCACGAATTTATCCTCGAACGCCGTGCTAGAAACCTTCAATCCTGACCCTGCCACCCTCAACCAGACATACGGCGGAGTGCCAAATTCCCTCTATACACCGATTACCGTCAATATCACGCCCGCAGCCACGGGGAATGTCAACGTAACGGCCAATACCAGCGGAGGTATTTTGGCCGACACGATCACGATTCCGGTTCAGCGTGTGACCAATTTTGTTTTCACCGCGCTTGGCCCCTATACCGCCGGATCGAATGGTACGCTGACCATCGAAGCCCGGGACGCCAGCAACAATCTCTGCACGGCCTATAACGGCCAGGTGAGTCTCTCGGTCCTCGATGCGGGTGTCAACGGGACGACCCGCAGCCTGGGAAATGTCAATTTCACCAACGGCGTGTATACCACAAGCACCCTGCTTCTCTATCATGCTTCCCCCGGCTATGCGCGCGTCCAGATCGCGAAGACCAATTCTCCCACCGCGCAATATTCTCCGACCTTCACCATCAATCCCAATACCTTCACCCGCTTGCTCATCATCGGGCCCGGCCAGACCATCCGGTCCGGCGAGAATGGCGGCAATGGCCGCGCCAGCACCTCCAACACCATTACCGCCCAAGCCGCGGGCACCGGCTACACGCTGAACGTATACGCCTGCGACAGCTACTGGAACACGCGCACGGCCAATTCCACGGTTTCGCTCGCCTGCGCGGAAGATCCGATCTTCAGCTATGGCGGGTCGCAAGCCTTTGGCGGCGGCAGCACGCTGACGTTCAACGGGGTGACCAATTACACGGTGGGCGACGGTTATTTGCTCGTGACCGCCAGTGACGGCGGCGCGATCGACAGCACGGACATCGTTCCGCTGAGCGCCTCCACCCTGGACCGGTTCGGCGTGAACAATCTGTCGGGCACCAAGACCGCGGGCACGGCCTTTGCCTTGCAGATCACCGGTTACGACGACTGGGGCAACACAGTCACCACGGTGGGCGGCACCACCACGTTCGAATTGCTGGAGGTGTCTACGCCGATTTCCAATGCCAACGGCGCCTGGATCACCGCGCCGACCGTGGCCAGCGGAAGTTTCACGAACGGCCGCTACAACGGTACCATGACCATTTACCGCGCGGGCATCAACTACGATGTCCGCATCAGCAACGATTCAGCCGGTTTCAGCGGACCCCTGACCACCACCTATGATTTCGCCGTGAATCCAGCCGCAACCCTGCGTTATTTGTTCATCATGCCCGGCCAGACCTACCGTCCGGGCGAGGATTACGGGGTGGGGTACGGGTATCAGGGCACGCCCACGGACGTGACGGCTGGCCAGTTCCGCTCGGTGAGCGTATATGTAACCGACCTGTACGGCAACCGGTCCACGACCTACAATAATACCGCGAATGTCAGCCTCCTGCGCACCGACGCCGGCGCCACGCTGTACAATCCCGTGAGTATTGCCGGCGGGTTGGGCCACTTCAACATGATCCTGACGCGGGCCTATTCCGGCGCCACCCAGCAGCAGTTGATCCCTTCCGGCGGCACGCCCCTGGCCCTGCCGTCCTCGCTGTTCAACGTGGTCTCCAACACCTTGGATCACTTCACTATCGGCAACATTCCGTCCTCGGTTACTGCGGGCGCGGGATTTAACGTGAACATCTCCGCGCGCGACGCGTACGAAAACGTGGTTACGTCGTTTACGGGGCCTGTTTATGTCTCCTGCCCGGGCCTGGATTACCGCAGTCCGGATGACAGCGTCATAGACATCTCGGCATACGGAACGGTCAGCGGCGTGACCTGGACGGTCAGCAGCGGGTTCTCCAGCGGCGTCTGGTCCCACAATATCACGGTTTACCGGGCCGCCACCTCGGCCAACCTGTACGTGGCTTCCAATGCCGACGGCACAGGATATAAAGGCTGGAGCGCTTCATTCCAGGTGGTGCCCAATGCGCACGGCAAGGTCTTCATGATCGTTCCGGGTTTGGAATACCGGCCTGGAACCGGCGGCGGCGACGGCGTCATGACCGGCGGTTACGTGGGAACGCCCGACGCCCAGCAGGCGGGCACTCCTTTTTCGGTCACGGTCTATGCCACGGATGACTGGTGGAACCAGATCAGTTCGTTCGGCGGGTTTACCATGACCAGCAATCCCAACACCTCCAACATCCACAACACCAACTGGAACTTCAACAATGGCAATACGCGGGTGGCGGTGGTGCTGAACGCCGCGGACACGTACTTCCTGACCGCGGATTACGGCATTGACGGCATTGACGATTACACCACGCCCTACTCCATCACGTCCATTACCATCAACCGCTTCGCCATCTCCTATCCCTGGGCAGGCGGACCGAATCTGCCCAATGTGAGGGCCGGCACGCCCATCTTCATTTCCATTACCGCGTATGCGGACGCGGGGTCCACGATCGCCACCACGTTCAACGGCCAGGCCAATCTGATTACCTCCGCGGACTGGGAAGAGCCCTTCCGCGTTATCAGCCCCCAGCGCATCACCTTTGCCAGCGGCGTGTGGTGGGGCTACATCACCATCTACCGTGCGTTCGACAATATCAATATTCAGTGCAAGCTGGGCAGTGTGCCCTCCAACATTCCCAATAACCCCTCGATCTGCCACGCGCTTGCGGACCGCATGCTGATCCTGGCCACGGGCATGAACGAGAAGCCCGGCATCGCGCCTGACACCTACCCCACGGGCGGTTTCCCGGGGTACACGGGCAATCCGGAGATCCAGGAAGCAGGCGTGGCCTTCGATTTCCGCGTCCACCTGTGCGACCAGTACTATAACGTGGTCACGCGGACCGCGGACGGCGGCAACGACCAGATCCAGATTACATCCTCTGACCCTTATCCGGCGACCATGGGGACCATGAGCAGTGATTATGAGCCCTTGCCGGAAACGGTGCGGGTCGGCGCGGTGGGCGTTTATTCACCCCAGGATTCCGGGTATCCAGCCGGCGCCTACCGTACGACCAATTTCCGCCTTTACACCGTGGGCACCAATGGTTACCAGACCATCACCGCGGATAATTTGGACCAGTCCGGCGTGAGTGATTTCACGCTTGGCGGCGGCGGCGTGCCGCCGGTGAACGTGCGCCACAACGCCCGGGTGGACCGCTTCCAGGTGACCATTACCACCGCGGCCAAAACGGCCGGCGTGGCTTTCCCCAGCACGATCACCGCCCAGGACGCTTACGGCAACACCATGGACGACCGCAATGGCGCCTCGGCTTTCGCGCCCACCAACAATGTGGGCCTGTCCGCGGGGTCCGGCACCAACACCCTTTATCCGGTCACTGTGCAGTTGCCTTACAATGGCGTCGGCTATCCTTCACTGACCATGTATAAGGAATACATCGGCAACAGCGTTACGGCCAGCTACACGGATGTGTACGGCACGCACCGCGGGACCTCGGCGGCCATGAACGTCAACGCCAATTCGTTCGCGCGGCTGATCCCGCAGGTTCCCAGCATGGACGTGCAGAACGGTGGCGGGCGCTATACGGCCCCGAACCCGAGCATGGGATTTGTCGGCTATCAGGGTACGCCCAATATCCAGACCGCGGGCACGCTGATCCCCAACCTGCGGGTCTATGCCTGCGACGCCTACGGTAATATCGCCGAGGGGCCAACGGACCTGGTTTATATCAAGTCCACGGACCGGTTCGCGCCCAGCCCCAGACCGGTGGCCATTAACAACATCAGCGGGTACGCGGATTTCGCCGGCGGCAATGGATTCGCGTTCCACACCGCGGCCGAGTCCAGCCAGGGCGACACGCCGTTCACCCTTACGGGCTATGACATTCTGGAAACCATCCGGGGCGTGACCCGTACGGCCGCCGCTTCGGATCCGCTTGCGACCTCCAACATCGTGGATCTGCTCGGAGTGACTTTCACCGCGGTGAAGAATTTCGACTACCGTCAAAACGGTGATGCGATCGAATGGCTGACCAGCAGACAGCCGGCCGTGGGCCAGCTTTATCAAGTTCGCTGGGTGTACCGGAATCCCGCGGGCATTACCGACGGCACAACCCCGGGCATTTACGTTAATCCTTCCGCGGCCTTTGGCTTGGTGACCGTTGCGCCTGGCCAGGCATTGGCTGAGGGCAGCGGCAATTCCGGCATGGCGAGCGGCATCGGCGGAGTGACGGTCGGTGGCTGGTACAGCGGCGTCACACCCACTGAACCGCCTTACGGCGAGATATCCAATTCCTTCTCGGCGGATCCCGAAATCTCCGGCGCCGCGTTTGGGGTGACCGTGGCCGCTGTTGACCAATATGGCAACATGGTCAGCAGTTCGGATAATTTCGAGGTCCGGACCACGAACGAAACCGATCCACAGGCCGAGCCGGATGTTTCCGGCCCGATTGCCGGGATTTTGGCCCTCGGCAGGGCCTGGGTGCAATCCACGCTGTACACCCTGGGACAGATCACGATCTATCCTTGGGATATGACGAACGGCAGCATGAATCACAATCAAGAGTCGCGGTCGGACATAAATGTCGTGTCCTTTGGCGAAACCCATTTCAAAGTTTGGGTCAACGGCGTGGAGCAGCCGGGACCGGTTAGCGTCCAGGCTTCGCCCATGCCGTTTACGGTCAAGGTGGAAGTGCGCGACGACACTTCTCAGAAAGTGGTTCGCACGGCCAACGTGAATTTCGTCCTCGAAGCCGTGACCAATCCCGCCACCAACACGCCCGGTTCTGGATCTTTGAATGTGACATTCGGGCAGACGGTCGGGGGCGAATTGGTCATCACCAATCAAACCTATACGGTGGCCGAAACCATTTATATCCGGGCCCGGAACGCCAATCTCGCGGCGGACCGCCCCACCGAAGGGTACTCGCCGGAAGTGCGGGTCGGCGCCTCGGGCGTAAGCCAGATCATTATGAGTTCGGATGCCCGGTACGTGCGCACGGCCAACAATATTCCGGAGTATCAGATTTTGGCCAACCAGACCGCGCAGATCACAGGCCGGGCGGTGGACATTAACGGCAATCCCGTGGCCGGCATCGGTCTCTATTTCTCGATTGTTTCCGGAACCGAGGCCGCGACCTTGAACGGCGGCCTGCCTCAGCCGCTTTATTTAACGACCAACGCGAATGGGGAAGCCGACGTTTCGTTCGAAGCCGGCGCGCGGAACCAGAGCGTGACCGTGGAAGCGGCCGAAAATACGGGCACGGCCGGGGTCAGAGGACAGCTGGTGATGGGGATTACTGTGACCGAAGAGGGCGGTGTCTATCCCAACCCCTTCAACCCCCTGGATCCCACCCAGTGGGCGAACATTGATTATCTCCTCCGCCAGAATGCCAGTGTGAAGATCAGCATCTATACCCTGCTGGGTGATCTGGTTTGGGATCGCGAATATCCGGCCGGATCCTCGGAAGGTTCGGCGGGTGTGCGCACGATTCGCTGGAACGGCCGCAACAATCAGGGCGTCACCGTGGCCAACGGCGGGTATATCTGCGTGATCAAAGTCAACGATCAAGAGCAATACCGCTTCAAGATCGGCGTTTATAAAGGCAAACGGTAACTTCATACGAGAAAGCGGGTGACTCAGGCATGACAAAGATCATCAGCCGAGCAGTGGTGGGTGTGGTGCTCTGCGGAGCCCTCAGCGGATTTGCCCTGGCAGGAACCGGAGATCACGGATTGCCGGGGGAATTCCTGACCTATGAGATTGGCGCCAGAGCCGCCGGCATGGGCGGTGCCATGACAGGTCTGGCGGATGACGTGAGCGCAATTTTTTACAACCCCGCGGGACTGGCTACCCAGAATCCCATCCAGTTTGGGCTCCAGCATGTCATCTTGTTTGAGGATACCATGTTCGATTTTCTCGGCTTTTCCATGCCGATCGTGGAGATCGGGACGATTGGACTGGGGGCGGTCATGCTTCATTCCGGCGGGTTTGACACCCGGGATGACCGGTATCGGCCCAACCCGACTGGATTCACCAATGCCATGAGCCAACTGGGCGTATGCCTGAGTTATGCACGCGATTTAATGCCCAGCCTGGCTGTGGGCGGCAATATCAAATTCGCCTACGAGGACATGTTCGGCCATACCGGCACCGGCGTGGGCGTTGATCTGGGCGGCCTCTACAACATTATTCCAGAACTGCAAGTGGGTTTGTTCCTCAATAATGTTCTCACCCCGACGGTTTTAGGGGACACCTATCCGGGCAGCGCCACCCTGGGGCTGGGAAGCCGCCTGTTCAATGATGATTTGCTTTTGGATGTTGACGTCACCAAGTCACTGGCCAACCAGGGCCTGAAGTGGGACGTCGGCGGCCAGCTCGACGTATATGAAGATATGGTTTTTGTCCGTGCCGGTCTGGACGATGAAATGAAAGTGCACCTGGGAGCCGGCGGCCGGTACATGAACATCGCCCTGGATTATGCGCTGAGCCTTGAGAATTTGGGTTTGGCGCATAAAATTTCCCTGGGGTATTCCATGGGCGGGTTCGAAATGACGCTGAAAGCCGCGCCGAAGATATTCTCGCCGGTCGGCATCAAGAAAGTCACGACCTTCGCCATCCGGGCGGTGTCCAAGTATCCGGTCCGGGAATGGGAAATGAATATCAAGGATCAGAACGGGGACATCGTACGTTCCTATTCCGGCGAAGACAATCCGCCGAACCAAATCGTATGGAACGGAAAAGATGATCGCGGCCTTCCCGCACCGGATGGCAATTTCAGCGCGCAGCTGGTCGTGACAGATTCGAATGGCAAAGTGATCAAATCCAATTTCGAATCGGTCAGGATTCAAAGCGCTGTGCCGCTGGGCGGGGAAGGCGGCTTGGAGCTAGAGTAGGCCGCAATCTCCACTCGAAGACCATACCATTCTACTTTAAAGGGGAACGACTATGCAGAGTCGGGGGTGGGTTTGTTTTCTGGCCGCGGTACTGACTGGTTTGGCAGCCATGCCTGGCATGAGCTGGGCTGAGGACCCGGAGAAAGCCAAAGCGGCCAAAGAAGCCTGGGAGCAGGCGTTCGATGCCACGGTGGTGGACCCGGAAGATAAGAATCTCGCGCAAACCTGGACGAATTACGCCAAACAATTCGCTGATCAGCCCGGCGCGGCGCGCGCCTTATTCATGGTGGCGGAAGTCCAGTTTCAGCAGCGTTTTTATGACAAGGCAGCCACCGCCTACCAGGAATTCCTAAAAAAATACCCCCGGGAAAGCTTTTCGGATTCAGCCGCCTATCGTTACGCCGAGTGTGCGTACAACCTGAAAGACTACAAGGAAGCCCTGCTGCGCTGGGAACAACTGCTGAGCCAATATCCCACGACGTTTTTGCGCGCGGAAGCGCTCTATGGGCAGATCCTCTGCCATGTTGTGCGCCGCAAATGGCGCGACGCCTCTGAAACCATTGAACGGTTGACCAGCCGCTATCCCTACTACCGTAAAGTCCAGAAAATCAAACTGCCTTTGGGCCTGGTTTATTTTCAGAACAAACAATATGCCCAGGCGATGCAGTATTTTATGAGCCTGGAAGGGGATATGCCGACGTATTACATCGGCCGTTGCCAGGAAAATCTCGGGCAATTTTTGCCCGCAGCCGCCAATTATAAAAAAATCATAGAAAAATATCCGGAGTCGATTTATCTCCTGGATGCCGCCTACAGCAAGGCCGATGCGTATTATAAAGGCCAGAATTATTCTGTGGCGGTAAAAGAATTTCAGGATTTTTTAAGGAAATACCCGGATTCTAAATACCGGCCGTATGCGCTGTACAAAATGGCGGTCAGCCAGATGCGGCAGGAAAATTACGGCGATGCCCTCAACAATATCGAGAGTTTGCTGGCTCAGGCCGAACGTTCGCAATTGGCGGCCAATGCCTTGTACCTTAAAGGGGAATGCCAGCTGAAGTTGGGTAAGTCCGAACAGGCGATCGCCACCTACAACCAGGTCTTCAATGAATATCCCAACACCTATGTATCCGGCAGCGCGAAATTCAAAGCCGGGTGGGTGATGCTGCGGGCGGGGCAATCCGCCCAGGCCATGCGGACGTTCAAAGAATTCTTAACCACGTATCCCATCCACGAAAACGTCCAGTTGGCCACCTACCTTTTGGGCAACAGTTATTTTAAACAGGAGTTGTATGCGCAGGCCATCCCCATCTATCAAGATATCTTGATGAAATACAAGTATTCCGATGTCTCGGACGCCGCGTTGGCGGCTTTGCAGATGGCCTATTACATTCCCAAACAGTATGAACAGCTGATCTCGACCACGCACTATATCCTGAAGGTGCTGGCCGCCAATTTTCCGCCCTCCAAAAGCACCTGGCGGTCCCTGTCCTATTTTTATCTGGGGGAATCCTACTATCACATGGAGATGTATCCCCAGGCGGCAGGCCAATACAAGAAGATCGTGGAAAACTTTTCGGACTCGCTGATTCTCAATTGGGCCAAACTTGGCCTGGCATATAGTTTGTTCGAGACGGGCGAGTTCAAAGATTCCCGACGCGCGGCCCAGGATCTGGCGTCGGTTCCGGACGCCAGCGATCAATTGCGCAACTATGCCTCGCTGATGATCGCCCACAATCTCTTCAATGAAAAAAAATACGAAGACGCGATCGTGAAATACGAAACGTTCGCGAAGACGAACCCGACCATGCCGGAAGCCGGCGACGCGTATTTTTACGCCGGTCAGGCTTACTATCAGTTGGAATACTATGCCAACGCGATTGAGGCCTGGCAGCGCGTGGTCAAGTCATTCCCCAACAGCGAAAAAGCTCCCGAGGCCGCTTACCGTCTGGCGGATACATTTTTTAAAGCTCAGCGGTTTGACGAGGCGGTCAAGGGGTTTGAGTTGCTCGCTCAGTGGCCGGAAGAAAAAAACCCTTACCGCAAGGAGATGCAGCTGCGCATCGCCCAGTGCTATTACAACGCCAAAATGGATGACAAAGCCGTCCAGGCTTACACCAAATTCATCAATGAATATCCAGATGATCCCAAGGTCAAAGATGCCATGGAAGGCATCCAGTTGAGTTATTACCGCAAGGGCGCCACCGCCGATGCGGTTCCGCAACTGATGGAATTTGTTTCCAAGTTTCCCAATAGCCGGTTGGCAGTGGATGCGCTTTACCGGGTTGGTGAGATTTATTATCAGGAAAAGAAAATGGAACAGACGATCGCGGCTTTTCAGCAGCTGATCGCGGATTATCCGGAAAGCTCGCTTCTGCCGAACGCCCAATACTACATCGCCCTCTGCAACGAGGGACTGGGGAACCGCGATCAGGCGATCCGGAGCTATGTGGCGTTTATACGCAATTTTCCCTCGCACGAGCTGGTCGTGGATGTCCGTTTCCGCTTGGGCTCCGCATATTTCGCGAAAGAGGAGTATGAACCAGCTATCGCGGCATATCAGTCCCTTATTGATTTGCACCCGAAATCCGATTATGCCGCCAACGCCTTGTATAATATCGCCTTGTGCTACAAGCGCCTGAAAAAGTGGCAGTCGGCTATTGAACGGTATACCGAGTTTTACCAGCGTTTTCCTCAGGACCCGAAGGCCAAAGACAGCCTGATGCAGATCGCCACCACCTATCGGGAGGAAAAACGTTATCCTTCCGCCATTAAAATTTACGAGGAAATGACCGGGAAACCGGAATTCGAGGCCGAAAAAGCCGAGATTATGTACACCATCGCTGATGCGTATATGGAGATGGAAAACAAGGAAGAAGCGGCCAAGGCATTTGACCGCATGCGCGCGCTGAAACCCAAAGATGATGTTTACCGCTTGACGGCTTTGGCAAAACTGGGTAGTCTGTATGAGGAATTAGCCCAGTGGGGAAAGGCTTATATCGTCTACGAGGACCTTTCTACCTCGGGCGGGAAGCCGGAATGGACCCAAGCCGCGAAAAGCCGGATGTCAATCATCAAATTGGAGCACCAGGCGGATGTGGAGGCGGCCCTGGGCGGTGCAAAAGCTTCGCCGGCCGAAAACAAGGTGGATTCCAAGAAAAAAGGGAAGTAAAAACCCGTACGCTTGAGTTTCGGGAGGAAACGAGGAGGGGAATATGGATTTAGGGAACTTGGATTTTGTTGAAATATTTCGCAGTAGTTTTACCTTGATGATTTTGCTGGTGTGTTCGATTTTGGCCGTGGCGTTCATGATCGAACGCTTCCTTTTCTATCGCCGGGCCAAGGTGGATTCCACGCGTTTTCTTTCGCGGATAAAAATGTCGATGGAGAGCGAAAATTACCAGGAAGCAATTTCCGCGTGTGAACGGGATCGCAGTCCGGTGGCCGCGGTTTTGCGCGTCGGGCTGCTGAATCGCGAACTTCCGTACGAGCAGCTGGACGAGCTGATGGCAGCCACCCGCGAAGAGGAACGGGTCAAACTCGAGAGATACTTGGGTGTGCTGGGAACGCTGGGGAACTCCTCGCCCTTTATCGGCCTGTTCGGGACCGTGGTCGGCATTATCAAGGCCTTCCACGACCTGGCGGCGTCCGGTTCGGGTGGGCCGACGGTGGTGGCCGCCGGCATTGCCGAGGCGTTGGTGGCGACGGCCGCCGGGTTGGCCGTTGCGATCCCTTGCGTGATGGTGTTCAATTATTTTATGCGTAAAGTCAAGAACATCGCCGTTGAAATGGAAGCGGTTTCCAAAAGATTTCTCATTATTTTGACCAATAAGGAAAGCGAAAGCACTTCCACGCGAAAGCGCTGAAGTCCGCTGCACGAGAATACACGGTAACGGGGGTTTATTCCCATGGGAATGGCTGCAGGCGCAGAAGATGCCATCACCGAAATTAATGTAACGCCCTTGGTGGACGTTTGTTTGGTCCTGGTCATCATCTTCATGGTGACGGCGCCAATGGCCATGCAAGCCGGGATCATCGTTGCCAGCAGTAAGGTTGACGCTGCGGAGGGCGAAGTTTCCCAAAATGAATCTGTCGCTGTGCGCCTGACTGCGGACAAGATTTACTTGAACGACCGTTTGGTCACCTTGGAAACCCTGTCGCCCCTCATGACCGCCAAGCTCAAGGTCAATAAAAAGAAGGTCGTGACCATCACGGCAGACGAGGATGTTAAGCACGGCATCATCGTCTCGGTTTTGGATATTTCCAAGCAGAGCGGTGCCGAAGGTCTATCCATCATGCGCAAGCCCGTGATGGGACAAGTGGATGGAAAAAAGAAAAAAAGCCGGCGGCGTTAGGAGGGAAAACCATGGGAGCATCAGGTTCTGCAGACGAGCCCATCACAGCGATCAATGTCACCCCTCTGGTGGATGTATGCCTGGTGCTGGTCATTATCTTCATGGTGACCGCGCCGCTTTTCAGCCAGCCGGTCATGAAAGTTGAGTTGCCGAAAGCGGTTACGGATGAAGGGGAATCGTCTGAAAATATTACGATTACCATTGATCCGGATGAGCGCATCGCCGTTAATGCCAAAGAGGTTACGATTGATGAACTGAAGCCTGAATTGAAAATGAAGCTGCAAGAAAGCGCCGAAAAATACGTGATTATCAGAGCGGATAACCTTACCAATCATGGGATCGTTCTCAAAGCGCTCGATTTAGCCAAGGAGCTTGGAGCGAAAAAATTGGTATTTGCAACTGAACATAAAAAGTAACTAGGGGTCAAAAAGTTAAAGGGAATCTTTTTCGTACATAGAGGCAGTCATTATGAGCAGAATCAGGATCATCATCGAAGAAGAAGAAAGGTTCGCCGCGGATTATGATATTCCGGGCTTAACCAAAGGGGGTTTTGCATCCCTGCTCGGCCATGCCTCGATCTTCTTTTTGGTTTTCCTGGTTACCCACCAACAAAAAAAAGCCGAGGTGCTGTTGACGGAGATTACGCTGGTTGACCAAATCATCCCCATCCCGGAAGAAGAAGCGCCTCCGCCCATGCCGATGGCTCCGCCCGAGCAAAAAAACGTCTGGGATTTTTTGAAACAAGCGATTCCGCTAAAAGCCAAACCAGAAGAGCTGGCTTCACAATTGCCGATTGATCTCCCCAAAAAGCAGGACCAGCCGGCGATGGCCCAAATGCCGGACGCCTTGAAACTGGGCAGCAAAAAAGACCTGGATAAACCTGCGATCGGAGATAAGCCGCTGGATCTGGTGGGGCGCAAAGCGGTGGAAGCGCCGGCAGGCATGAACGTCAATCCCCTGCAGATGAATCAGCGCCGGGATTCGTTGGCGAGCGCCGCGAACCTTCCAACCGGTGTCAGCCTCGGTAAAAAAAGCAGTTTTTTGCCTGGTCAGCAAATGCCGGTTGTAGACACCCAGCAGTTTGCCCGCCGCGCAAATCTGCAAGCACGCGGCGGCGCGCTGGCGGATATGCCGACTTTGCAGAAGCCCGCGGAAAAGAAGAAAGTGGACTTCGACACTTCGCAGTTGAATATTTCCCGGGACCAAAACACGTTTAAGATTTTCGGCCCCTTGAAAGACCGACCGATTCTGGAAAAATACTTACCCCGGTATCCCCGCTGGGCCGAGGAACAAGGTCTGGAAGGGTCTGTCAGTCTGCACTTTTTTGTTTTCCCGAACGGGATGGTTAAAAACAACATTTTCGTGGAACAAAGTTCCGGCTCTTCGGAAATGGACGGGTTGGCCATGAAGGCCCTGCAAGCATTCAAATTTGCTCCGCTGCCCAGCAGTGAGCGGCAGGAAGAGCAAGAAGGCGTGATTGTATTCTATTTCAGGTTGTCGAGGTGACATGATTATGATCAGGCGCGACACCCTTCGTATCATTATCCTTCTTTGCCTGTCGGTCTGGCTCGGTCAACCCGCTTCTGCGGCGGATGACAAGGATGAGCTCGCTGGCGCTCCCGAGAAAAAGGCCGAGGAAAAAACCGACAGCAGCCAGGAAGTGGTCATTAAAGGTGTTCAGCGGCTGAAAGTCAAAGTCGTTAAACCCGAACCTGACCTGTCTTTTGATGTTGATGAAATCGCCGTGCCCTATGTGGTCACCGAAGACAGCGTGATGGACGTTTCGCCGACTTCCATGACGGATCCGCAAGTGTCGGTGCCCTCGACACTGAACAGCAGCCAGGCGGCTTCTCCCCACATTCAGTTGTTCCGGCGTCCGCCGATCCTCACGTTAAATCCCCGCTATAACAGCCAAGTCAACATCAGCAGATGGTCGCTGCGCGTGACCGACGGATTTGGAAATGTATTTAAGAATTTTACCGGCGAAGGGTCTCTGCCCAAGCAAATCATATGGGACGGGACGGATAAAAACAAGCAGATGTTGGATATCGGAACGTCTTATTCTTACATTTTTTCCATCGTGGATGTCGCTTCGAACCCGACCAGTCAGATGGGCAAACCCGTTGTGCTGGAATCCCTGCTATACGAGGACAATGGCGAGCTGATCGCACAAGTGGTCCATGATGCCATCTTTGATAAAGGCGAGCGTAAAACAACCATAAGCCAGAAAGGCGAACTTTATCTCCGGGAAGTGGCCGATTTAATTACCGCCCGCCAGGTTTACCCGGTACAGTTGGAAGCGTATGCCAAAGATCTCGATGATGCGAGTTCCAAAGGGGAGATCATTCAGGATTATCTTGTCGAGCGTTTGACAATGCCAAAAGAGAATATTAAACTCTCGCCCAAGAAATCAAGAATTGCTAAAGTCTTGTTCAGGATAAAGGGAAATACACGGTAGCTATGTTGATTTAAATCATTGAATAATTGGCCTTCGGGGCGGGGTGTGACTCCCCACCGGCGGTGAAAGCCCGCGAGTCCCGGATACGTTCGGGATTGATCCGGTGAAATTCCGGAGCCGACCGTTAAAGTCGGGATGGGAGAAGGCAATGACGCCCATGCGCGCATGGATCGTAACCGCCCCGAAGCCGATGGTTTCGGGGTTTTTTTATGCCTGCACGAGATGATCGGACTTTCATGGACATGGCTCTGGATTTGGCGGAACGGGGCATGGGACGGACATGGCCGAATCCGATGGTAGGCGCGGTCCTCGTGAAAAATGGAAAAGTGGTGGGAACAGGATGGCATCGGCGCTGTGGTGGGCCGCATGCGGAAGTATTCGCGCTTCGTCAAGCCGGTGCCAACGCCAAGGGAGCGACGCTTTATGTGAATTTGGAACCGTGTTCTCACTTCGGGAAAACCCCGCCCTGCGCCTTGGCGCTGAGCGCGGCGGGGATCAAGCGGGTGGTCTGTTCCATGCGGGATCCAAATCCAAAAGTGTCGGGAAGGGGATTTGAGTTGCTCCGCCAATCGGGAATTCGCGTGGAAACAGGGTTGCTGGGTGAAAAAGCCCGCAGAGTGAACGCGGTTTTTATCAAACGTATAACCACGGGCATGCCTTTCGTGGTCAACAAAGCCGCGCTCTCCGTGGATGGCAGAATAGCCTGTTCGACAGGGGCTTCGCGGTGGATATCGAATTTACCGGCGCGAAAATACGCCCATCGTTTGAGATCCCTGGCGGATGCCGTTATCGTGGGGATGGGCACGGTGCGCAGAGATAACCCGCGCTTGACGCCGCGGTTGACTTCCCGTATTCCTGCAAAACGACTGATCAGGGTTGTGCTGGCGGGAGAACACGAAGTACCCGCGCGCGCGGCGGTGTTCCGGCCGGTTCCGTTTTGCCGGACGGTCCTTGCGTGTTCCACAGACTGGAAATCACGGCGCCTGCCCAGTGGTGTCGAAGTGAAGGTTTTTCCAGGGAGGGATGGACGCGTTGATCTTAAACGTCTGGTGCAATGGCTGGGAGAAGAAGGCGCAAGCTATGTTTTAGTGGAAGGCGGGGCGGAAACACACGCTGGTTTTCTTGGGCTCCAACATCCCGGTGACGCCCTGCTTTCCGACCAGATACAGTTCATTTACGCTCCGAAAATAATCGGGGGGGGCGAAAGTCCTGGGCCGGTGAGCGGCAAAGGTGTTGAAAAACCCACGGAAGCGATCCAGTTGATTGATTGCCAGTGGCGCGCACTTGGGCCTGACATGTTATTAAGCGCCACGCCACTAGGTGGTTTAAGACAGGGGCGCGGCCGAAGGCGGAGAGCATAAAATGTTTACTGGGTTGATCCAGGAAGTGGGAAAAATCAATTCGGTTCATACCGGAGACCTGGCCTCTGTGCTGGAAGTCCATGCGCCCCATCTTTGCGGGGAAAAGCTGCAAATTGGAGAATCGGTAGCAATCAACGGGATCTGCCTGACGCTGGTCACGCTGAAGCCGGATCATCTCATCGTGGAGGCAGGAGCGGAAACGGTCCGGCGGACGACGATCCGGTCCTGGGCAATAGGGGACGAGGTCAACCTGGAGCGGGCCCTGCGCGTGAATGGGCGCCTGGACGGTCATTGGGTTGCAGGACATGTGGATGGCGTGGCAGAGGTGCGTGCGGTCATTCCAGAGGGTGCCAGCCGTCGGATTGAATTCGCGGTCCCCGCGGAAACCGGGCGGTACATCGCGGCCAAAGGGTCCGTGGCGATTGACGGCGTCAGTTTGACCATCGCCGAGGCGGCGGGTATGAACAGCCTGACGGTCTCGGTCATTCCCCACACCCTCCAGCACACGACTTTGGGCGCTTTGCGCCCGGGCGACCGGGTCAATCTCGAAGTGGATCTGCTGGCCAGATATCTGGAAAAACTATTGGAGAGACGGGATCACCAAGGAATAACCTGGGAGAAATTGGCCGCGGCAGGTTTTTTAAATTATAAAGAAGGGGAACGTTCATCGTGGTAAAGATTGCACAAGCCCTAAGCGCCATACGTCAAGGAAAAATGGTCGTCGTGGTGGATGACGCGGACCGGGAAAACGAAGGCGATCTGCTGATGGCCGCAGAAAAAGCAACGCCCCACTCCGTTAATTTCATGGCGCGATTTGGGAGGGGACTGATTTGCATGCCCATGACCGGGGAACAATTGGACCGGCTGAACCTGGGAGACATGGTCAGCGAGAACACCGATCGCCTGCGCACGGCTTTTACGGTATCCGTGGATGCCAAAGTGGGTGTTACCACTGGAATTTCGGCCCATGACCGGGCCCATACCATACGCTGCTTGATTGATCCAAAGACCCGGGCGACTGACTTAGTCAAACCTGGACATATATTTCCTTTGCGGGCGCGGGACGGGGGAGTATTAAGCCGGGCCGGGCATACCGAGGCCGCCATTGACTTGGCCCGGCTCGCCGGGTTAACGCCTGCCGGCGTCATTTGCGAAATCATGAACGATGACGGTACCATGGCGCGTCTGCCCCAATTGAGAAGGTTTGCCCGGCGCCATCGGCTGCAGATGATCACCATTGCGGATCTGATACGGTACCGCAGGCGAACCGAAAAAATGGTCGCCAGAGCCGCCCAGGCCAATCTTCAAACCAAGTGGGGTAACTTCAAGCTGATTGCTTATGAATCCATCGGAGAACCTGGGCCCCACTTAGCGCTGGTTAAAGGGGATGTGGAGAAAAAGGGCATGAAACTGCCCTTGGTACGAGTTCATTCCGAATGTCTTACCGGTGACATCCTGGGGTCAATGCGGTGCGACTGCGGAGACCAGCTGCACAAGGCCATGCAGATGATCAACCAGTCAGGGTTAGGCGTTCTTTTATACATGCGGCAAGAAGGCCGTGGGATTGGTCTGGTAAACAAGCTTAAGGCGTATCATTTGCAGGAGCATGGCTTGGATACCGTGGAGGCCAACGAAAGGCTTGGTTTTCCCCCGGACCTAAGGGATTATGGTACTGGTGCTCAAATTTTAGCGGATCTGGGTTTAAAGCGTATCGCCTTGCTTACGAATAATCCCCGCAAAATTATCGGATTATCCGGATATGGGTTGGTCATTGCCAGACGTGTTCCTCTTCAAGTAAAATATAATGAAAGTAACATTAACTATATTAAAACCAAGAAAAAAAAGCTTGGTCATTATTTGGATATTTAGTCGTGATTTGCCCTGCGGGCAGAGGGTAACGAAATCTATCTCTGGAGGATGCTAATGAAAACGTACGAAGGAAAGTTAACGGTTAAAAACAAGAAGTTCTTCATCATCATCAGCCGGTTCAATGAGTTTATATCCAAAAAACTGTTGGATGGAGCCCTCGATGCCTTGCTGCGTCATGGTGCCGATGAAAGTGACGTTGAAATGGCTTGGGTTCCGGGAGCTTTCGAAGTGCCTTACTTAGCTAAAAAAGTTGCGGAAACCAAGCGTTATGATGCGATCATTTGCCTGGGCACGGTGATTCGCGGGAATACGCCTCATTTTAATTATGTGGCCGCGGAGGCAGCCAAAGGAATCGCGCAGACGGCATTAGCTACAAATGTGCCAATTATTTTTGGTATTTTAACGACGGATTCGATCGAACAGGCGGTCGAGCGGGCTGGCACCAAGTCCGGGAATAAAGGCTTTGACGCCGCCGTGAGCGCGATTGAGATGGTCAACTTATACGGCGCGATCGAGAAGGGAGCATAAATGGGTCGCAGGCGGCAAGCCCGGGAAATCGCATTTAAGATTATTTTTCAGATTGACCTGGGTAAATTAGATCCCGATGAGGTCATCCGGCATACGCTTTCCCCCTTGAAAGCCTCGCCAGAGGTTGTCTCCTACGTGGAGCGCTTGTCCAGGGGGGTCGTCGCGGCGCAAGCCCGGTTGGACCGCTTGCTGGCCCAGCGGGCGGAAAAATGGGAGCTCGAGCGGCTGTTGAGCGTGGACCGGAGTCTGCTCCGGCTGGCCGCGTATGAATTGCTCTACTGTCCCGAAGTACCTAAAAGCGTGGTGATCAATGAAGCGATCGAGCTGGCTAAAAAATACAGCGGCGCGGATTCGGGCGGATTTATCAACGCTTTACTGGATCAGTTGCCTTCTCCGGACGGCGGACCATCCCCTTCTTCCGCGCCTTGACGCGGTGGAGAATCCGCTTGACTTTCCAGGGGCCGGAAGGTAAGATGTGCCGAAAATTGCCGCAGAATACTGCGCAAAGTAGAAGCATCCGCTTCTCGCCTGACGGCGCCCAAGGGTTGCCAGTCCGGGCTGAATGAAATTGAATTTATACTCGGCAAGGCGAAGCGGATGAGTATGCCATCATCCGCTTTTTTTTATGCGCTTAGGAGTTGTTCCGCGGTGGACCGCGGATAACCGTTTACTCAAGGAGGTGGGATTATTACGGAACCACGCATTAACGAGGAAATCAGGGCCCGCGAAGTGCGCGTTGTCACCAGCGGGGGAGAACAACTGGGTGTAATGCCCCTGGCTGAGGCACTGCGCTTGTCGGAAGAACAAGGGCAGGATCTCGTCGAAGTGTCGCCAGACGCCAAGCCTCCGGTTTGCAAGATATTTGATTACGGAAAATTCCGGTTCGAGCAGAGCAAACGGGAGAAGATGGCCAAAAAACGGCAACATACCATCCATATCAAGGAAATAAAATTCCGTCCCAAGATTGACACGCATGACTACCAGACCAAGCGCGGTCATGTGGAACGGTTTTTGGATGAAGGCCATAAAGTCAAAGTGACGATTATGTACCGTGGCAGGGAAATGGACCACGTGGAGCTGGGGCGCAGGATTCTGGATAAATTGATCAGCGATTTAGGCGATAAGGTTACGGTGGAATCCATGCCCCGGCTCGAGGGACGCAACATGGTCATGATGGTCGCGCCGACCCTCAAGCGGCCGGAACCAACCGCCAAGCCTGAAAAGAAAAAAAGCGAACTGACAAGCGGCGATCAGTCGCTTTAACGCCGGGATTCAGCGCCCGGTGGTTGATTACACGAGGAGATCCGAACAGCATGCCTAAACTTAAAACCAAGAAAAAAGCGGCCAAACGGCTGCGCGTGACGAAGACCGGAAAAGTGTTGGGTAAGGCCACGGGGCGCCGGCACCTGTTGAGTGATAAGTCATCGAAAAAAATCCGGCAGATGCGGCGAAACTTGGAACTTACGGGCCGTCAGGCGCGCGTCGTCAAGACGTTGCTGCCGTATTGAAGCGCGGGTCCTTGTTGACGGCGGCTGGCGCCGGTGAGCCGCTCGGGTACTGACCGCATGGCGGAAGAACCCGCATGAGGCGGAATCCTGCCGATCGGTTTTTACCCCGCGATGCCAAAGGCCCCGGGTAGGTCCGGGGATGAAGGCGCAACCAGGCGATTCCCGCCGAGGACGCAGGGGCCAAGACCGGACAGGATGCGTCCCCTGCCGGGGAATTCCCTGAGATCAACCGTACCGACTTGGCCGACGAGGCGAGGTGGTTTTAGCGGCGCGCCGGGATTCGTTCGGGGTGCTGCACCGACAGAATTTCCACCTGGATTTGGGCCCTAAAAACCTGTCGGAATGTTAATCCGCAACCGGCCGCGAACGCGGGGTTGCTCGGCTGGCTGCCAGCCTATCTGGATTGAAGTCAAGAGGAGGATGATGTCAAATGGCTAGAGTCAAGGGGGGCGTTACCACGCGCGCCCGGAAAAAAAGACTGTTTAAGAAAACCAAGGGATACTGGGGCGCGAAAAAGAATCAAAACCGGCAAGGGCAGGAACAGGTCCGCCGCAGTCTTCGGTTCGCCACGCGTGATCGCCGGGCGCGCAAAAGGGAATTCCGGGCTTTGTGGATCGCCCGCATCAATGCCGCCGCGCGCGGGAACGGACTGACCTATTCCCAGTTTATCCGCGGGCTGAAAAACGCCGCCATTACGATTGACCGTAAAGTCCTGGCCGAATTAGCCGCGACCGACGCCAAAACCTTCGCGGAAATCGCCGCCGTGGCCAAACAAGCCTTGGCTGCCTGAGGAGGCCCGTCTCTGTCTGCCTTACCCCCCCTCTCCAAACGGCGGCTGGGCAAGATTCGCGCCCTGCACGCGAAGAAAATACGTCAGACCACTGGGTTGACGCTGGTGGAGGGCGAACGGCTGGTGAACGAAACCCTGCGCAACGGGGTGAAGCTGGAATCCGTGGTGGCGACCGCCGAGGTATGGGCGCGGAGGATGGACTTGGTGCATGCCTGTGCGGCGGCCGGCGTGCAGACCTTGGTGGCCACACTCAAGCAGTTTGAACAGATGTCCACGACCGAAACCCCCGCCGGGATGCTGGCGGTGGCGTTCCGGCCGGTGTGGCGGGAAGAACAGTTGTGGAAGAAAGCGAACGAGCCGAATTTTTTCGGCGCGCTGCTGGTCGCTTTGCAGGATCCCGGAAATTTTGGCACGTTGGTCAGGACCCTGGCCGCGGCTGGGGGCTCGGGGCTGTGGATCAGCGCGGGGAACACGGAGGCGGCTTCTCCCAAGGCGGTACGCGCCTCCGCTGGTTTGATTTTTCATCTTCCGGCTGTATCCGATGCCGATCCCCTGAAGGTGATTCAGCGCTGCCGCGCCGCGGGTGTGCAGTGCCTGGCCGCGGTGCCGAGGCAGGGAAGACCCCATACTTCCCTGGATTTAACGCGCCCCTGTCTGCTGGTTTTAGGCGGAGAGGGTCCCGGGCTGTCTTCCGAAGTTATGTCGGCCTGCGATCAGAACGTCCAGATCCCCATGCCCGGGGCGGTGGAATCCCTCAATGTGGCGACCGCCGGGGCGGTTTTAATGTTTGAAGTCGTGCGCCAGCGGCGTCTCGCGCAAGGCGCGGACCGGAGGGGCAAGACGTGAAGCAACAACTGGAAGAACTGGTGAGCCTGCAGCGCGAGGCGATCACCCAAACCGAGGATTTAAAAAATCTTGAAGACCTGCGGGTGCGGATCCTGGGCCGCAAGGGCGCGTTGACTGAATTACTGCATGGGTTGAAGGAGTTGCCCGCGGAGGAGCGGCGGGAAATGGGCCGGCTGGCCAACAGCGCCAAAGAAGAATTGACGCAATTGATCGAAGATAAGGCCCGGGCGCTGAAGCAGGCCAGTTGGACCGCAGATGAAAACATGCGTCCCGACCACACACTTCCTGGTCGGCCGGCTGAGCTCGGGAGAGCCCATATTCTCTGCCGGACCGCAGAAACCATAGAAGAGATTTTCAGCGGCATGGGTTTTTCGGTGGCAGAAGGCCCGGAGGTGGAGACCGATTATTACAATTTCCAAGCCATGAACTTTCCGGCTGACCATCCTTCGCGCGACATGCACGATACCCTGTTTCTTTCGGAGCAAGTCCTGTTGAGGACCCATACCTCACCGGTCCAAATCCGTTATATGGAAAAGCATAAACCTCCGATTCGTGCGATTATGCCTGGCAAAACCTACCGCCATGACGACGATGCCACGCATTCTCCCATGTTTCATCAGGTGGAAGGGTTGATGGTGGACCGGGAGGTCTCGTTTGCGGATTTAAAGACGGTTCTGACTCTCTTTGTGCAGAGGATGTTCGGCCAGGATGCCCAATTGCGGTTTCGGCCGGGGTTTTTCCCCTTTACTGAACCTTCCGCTGAAATTGACATGAGTTGCCACAAGTGCCTGGGGAAGGGCTGCTCGTTGTGCAAAGGGACGGGCTGGATCGAGATCCTGGGTGCCGGCATGGTGCATCCGCAGGTATTGCGCAATGGCGGGATCGATCCGGAACACTATACGGGGTTTGCTTTTGGCATGGGAGTGGAGCGTATTGCCATCCTTAAGCATGGTATTGACAATATCCGCTATTTTTTCGAAAACGACCTGCGGTTTTTAAACCAGTTTTAACCGGGACCCCTTAAGGGTTCAGCGTTTTTTCGAGCTGCGGAACGGCGTCCAGCCCCTGTCGGATGAAGGGGCGGGCAATTTTGAGCAGGGGGGGAGCCAGGCGGGATTTTTCCACGATTTTAGAGCCTAAAGGTCTGGCGAAGTTGTCGAGCATCGTTACACCGGCCAAGAGCAACCCCAACATGACAAGGAAGGCCAAGAGGGCGCCCACGCCGCGGTCCAACCAAGCTAGTTGGATATGATCGATGGACTTGGCCAGCGAGCTGAAGAAAACGGCCATGAGGATGGCCACGGCGGCAAAGAGGGTCAGCCACGCCAAGGGTCCTCCCAGCAGAGGGGAAACGTGGCGGTAGAGATCCGCCAGCTGACCCTGGAAATGGTTGGCGGTCCAGATGCCTGCTGCCAAGGAGACGGTCAATCCCAGCAGGTTGAGCGCCCGGAACTTCCAACCGAGCAACACGGCGAGGAGCAGCAGAATCATCATTAAGAGATCGAGTACATTCATGAGCGCGGGTCCCGGGGATGATGGTGGCCATGGTATCATTGAGTGGGAAAGCCTGTCAAGGCGCGCGGCATTTCAACCTTGTCAGGGGGCACAACCCGTAGGATAATGACGGCAATCATACCGCCCGGCGCGGGGGAATAGGTTTGGCCATGGATAGAGAAGAAAAGCGGGTTATTGTCAAGGTAGCCTACAATTACGTCCAGTTGGGGAAACTGGACCGGGCGCTGGAGGAGTACAAGAAACTCGTAACCATTGATCCCATGGATTTCCTGGTCCACAGCATGATGGCGGAAATCTACGTTAAAAAAGGCGAAAAAGAACAGGCGATCAGCGAGTTTTTAAAGGCTGGAAGCCTTCTGCAGGCCACGAATAACCTCGAAAAAGCGGTGCACGCTTACAATCACATCCTCAAACTCGACCCCGCTCACGCGGAAGCGCAGGCCAAGATCGGGGAAATTGTGCGCACCCGGCTGGTGGAAATTGACGATCTGATGCGGCGAGGTTTTGTCGCCAATGCCGTGGAGATGTGCGAACGTTTACTGCAGCGGCTGCCGCAGCATCCGGAATTGGAGAAAAAGCTGGAAGAAATCGAGCGGGCGGGGAACGCCGGCGCCAGGGTCTCCGAGGTCAAGGCCGACGAGAACGCGAACCGGGAAATGTTCGCCAACCTGATGCTGATGGCCCAGCAGTATGAAAAACAGGAATCCTGGGAAGAAGCCGTGGAGGCCTATATCACCGTCCTGCGTCTGCAGCCCAAGAACGAGCAGGTGCAGGAGCGGCTGCGGGAAATTTACCGGCACTTGTCCCGCACGGATAAGTCGCGGGCGATATGGGATCGCATCAGCGCCGAACGCCTGCAGAACGTGGAAAAAGCCAAACAGATGGCCAAAACCCAGGATAAACCCCAGGCGGAATCCGCGGTGGCCCGCTTGATGAACCGGATCGCCCAGGAGAGCGGGACACCGTCCAAAGCGCAGCCGGCGCAGGATTTGGACCGCCTGCGCCAGCAGGCCGAGGAGAAGCTTCGCCTGGCGGTCCAGGACCGGCGCGAACGGGAGCGGCAGAAGGCCATGCCCGCGGAAGAGTCCTCCGCGCACCGGGCGGAAGCTGAACAAGAGTCCAATGTGCAGCTTCTGCTCACCCAGGCGCAAATGTACGTGCAGCAAAATTTATTGGCGGATGCCATGCGGCTGGCCCAGAACATCCTGGAACAGGATCCGCAGAATAAAGATGTCCGGGGCATTCTGTTGCAGATTTTTCAGAAGAAGAACCTTTAACCTGCCGCCTGCAATCCCGAAAAGGTGCGGTTATTTCGGGGCGGCCCCCTCCGCGTTTTTTCCCGAGCATGGATCCGACCGACGCCTGCAGGGTGGTGGATGATGACGTTCAAGCTGAGATCGGATTATCAACCCAGCGGAGACCAACCGCAGGCGATTGACGCGCTGACCAGGCATTTGGTCGAGGGGGCGCCCGCGGCGACGCTCCTGGGTGTTACCGGTTCGGGCAAGACCTTTACCATTGCCAACGTCGTCGCCCGCCTCCAGCGTCCGACCCTGGTCATCTCCCATAACAAGACCCTCGCGGCCCAACTCTATGGGGAGTTCCAGGAGTTCTTCCCGGAGAATGCCGTCCGCTATTTCGTTTCCTATTACGATTATTACCAACCAGAAGCCTACCTCCCGGGGACGGATACGTATATCGAAAAAGACGCTTCGATCAACGATGAACTGGACCGTTTGCGTCTGGAAGCCACCCATGCGCTGCTGGAGCGCCGTGATACCATCGTCGTCGCTTCCGTCTCCTGCATATACGGCATCGGATCGCCCGAAGTCTATCGCAGCCTTTTTCTGGAGCTGACGCCCGGCCAGGTCGTCGCGCGGGAGGATTTTTTACACCGTTTGGTGGAAATGCTCTATACCCGGGGGGACCTGGATTTTTTCCAGGGACGGTTCAGAGTCAAAGGAGACGTGGTTGAGGTTTTTCCGCCTTACGGCGAACAGGCCGTGCGCATAGATTTTTTCGGCCCCACCATCGAAAAACTCAGCTTGATTGATCCCCTGACCGGCGAGGTGGCGCAGACCCTGACGCGGGTCAAGATCTATCCGGCCCGGCACTACGTGATGCCCTATGATCAGATCGAACGCGCGGCCGGTTCCATCCAGCAGGAGCTTTCCGAGTGGCTGCCGCAGCTGGAACGCGCGGGCAAGATGCTGGAGGCCGAGCGCCTCAAACGCCGGACGGAATTCGATCTGGAAATGATCCGCGAACTGGGTTACTGCCAGGGCATCGAGAATTATTCGCGGCACATGGACGGACGGGCGCCCGGCCAGCCTCCTTTCACCCTTCTGGATTACCTGCCCCCGGACGGCTTGGTGGTGATTGATGAGTCGCACGCCACGGTTCCCCAGCTGCGGGGCATGCACAACGGCGACCGCTCGCGCAAACAGGCGCTGGTGAATTACGGGTTCCGCCTGCCGTCGGCGTTCGACAACCGTCCGCTGGTTTTTGGGGAGTTCGAAGAGCGCGTCCGCCAGGTGCTGTTTGTTTCGGCCACGCCGGCGTCCTACGAGCTGGCCCGGAGTCCGGGACGCGTGGTGGAACAGGTTATCCGGCCGACGGGTCTTACGGACCCGCGGGTCACCCTGCACCCGCTTGCCGATCAAGTGGACCATCTGCTGGGTGAAATTCGCAAGCGGGTGGAGCGGAAAGAACGGGTCTTGGTGACCACGCTGACCAAGCGCATGGCCGAAGATCTGACCGCTCATTTGACGCAAATGGAGGTGAAAGCCCGGTACCTCCATTCGGACATTGACACCCTGGAGCGGGTGAAGATCATTCAGGCTTTGCGGGCCGGGGAATTCGACTGCCTGGTTGGAATCAATTTGCTCCGGGAAGGGCTGGATCTGCCTGAAGTTTCCCTGGTGGCGATCCTGGATGCCGATAAAGAAGGCTTTCTCCGTTCCACGACCTCGCTGGTGCAGACCATCGGGCGGGCTGCCCGGCACATCAACGGGGAAGCCGTCCTGTACGCGGATCAGATGACCCAGTCGCTCCAGCGCGCCGTTTCGGAAACCAACCGGCGGCGGGAGCTGCAGCTGGCGTACAATGCCGAACATCACATTACGCCCGAAAGCATCCGCAAGAACCTGCGCAATATCCTGGCCTCGGTGTATGAAATGGATTATTTCACCATTCCGGCGGTGGCCGAGGGACAGGAGGAGTATCTGACCCCGGAGCAGGTACCGCGGCGTATTTTGGCGCTGGAAGCGGAGATGAAAAAAGCGGCCGCGGCGATGGATTTTGAACGCGCGGCGGAACTTCGCGACCTGATCAGCACGCTGCGCCACATCCATCCGGGCCGCGCCGTGCTGCGGATTGACCTGGCGAACCCGGCGCCGGGCCGGACCCGCCGCCCGCCGCGCCGCGTTCCGCGCCGGGTGGAAAAACGCGTCGCCCGCCGCATGGGTCTGGGATGAACCTGCCATGTCCGGATTTGATTTCGAACGCCTGAATCCGCCGGACCTGCCCGGCGTTTACCTCATGCGGGACGGCCAGCGGCGGATACTGTACGTCGGCAAGGCCCTCTCCCTCCGCAAGCGGCTTGCCTCTTATTTCCGGTCCCCGGAAAAAGCCGATCCCAAAACACAAGCCTTGATCGCCAAGATCGCGCACGTGGAATTCATGGTGACGGATTCCGAGCTGGATGCGTTGTTGCTGGAGAACACGCTGATCAAGAAGCACAGGCCGCGGTACAACATTTTACTGCGGGACGATAAAAGTTATCCCTACCTGAAGATCACGGTCCACGAGCCGATCCCCCGGCTGATGACCACCCGCAAACCTTTTGCGGACGAGGCCCGCTATTATGGCCCGTTTCCAACCGGCGCGTTGAAGGAAACAGCCAGGGCGATTTCCCGGCATTTCCGCCTCTGCCAGCGCAAACCCGGGCGTGCGTTGCGCCGCACCTGTCTGTACTATCAGATGGGACAGTGCGACGGCGTCTGCCTGGGAAAGACATCCTCCGCCGCATACGCCCGCAAAGTCCAGGAACTGGTGCGTTTCTTGGAAGGCGGCCCAGACGAGGTGACGCCCGAACTGACGGCCCGGATGCGTACCGCGGCCGCGCATCAGGACTTTGAAACCGCGGCTCAGGTGCGGGACCAGCTTGCCGTTGTCAGCCAGCTGCGCCGTCAGTCCGTGGTCGCGACGCTGGACCGCGCCGACCGGGACGTTGTTGGCCTGGCGCGTTCCGGGGCCTCGGCGGCTGTGGAGATTTTCCAGGTGCGCGGCGGAAATCTCGAGGGAAGACGCCGCTACTACCTGCAGAACGCGGGGGCCCATACCACGGCTGAGATCTTGGCGCAAATCCTGGCGCAATATTTTTCCCAACCCGTGACCATTCCTCCTGCCGTGGTGGTCGCCGAGAAGCCCGATGACGCGGGAATTATTGAACGCTGGTTGAGTTCGTTACGCGGCGGCCGGACGCGGATCGTTTTCGGGCGTTCCCCGGAGACCCGGCGCTTGCTGAAAATGGCTGAAACCAACGCCTGGCTGTATTTAAGGCATAATGCGGTGGACGCGGCGACGGGTGTTCCGGAAGAGATCCAGAAAGGGCTGGCGGACCTGGCCGGGCGGCTGCATCTTCCGGGGCCCCCGCGGCGCATCGAGGCTTATGATATTTCGAATATTTCCGGGCAGGATGCCGTGGGGGCGCGCGTGGTTTTCGTCCAGGGGGAGCCGGACAAGTCCGCTTACCGGCGTTACCGCATCCGCTCGGTCCGCGGGCCGAATGATTACGCCATGTTGCAGGAGGTCCTATTCCGGCGGTTGCGGCGCGTTTCCTCCGGCCCGGATGCGGCGCCGGATCTCCTGGTGGTGGATGGCGGGGCTGGCCAGCTATCTGCGGTCCGCGAGGTTCTAAAGGAATTGAACTTGAATCATCTCGCGGCCATCGGACTGGCCAAACAGCATGAGGAAATTCATCTCACGGGGCAAAAGGTTCCGCTCAGGCTGCCGCCCGGCAGCCCGGCATTGAAGGTGCTCACGCGCCTGCGTGATGAGGCGCATCGGTTCGCGATTGCCTACCATCGCCGGGTGCGCGGCAAACGCATGCAATGGTCGCTGCTCAACGCGGTGCCTGGTTTGGGACCGGAAAAACGCCGGAATCTTTTGCGGCTCTTTGGCAGTGTTGACGCGCTTTTGAAGGTAAGCGAAGAGGAGCTGGCTGAAACGGCCGGGATGGGTCATGACCTGGCCCGCCGCGTGCGGGAGACCCTGCTGAGGCCGCGTTAAGGTCCCGAGGGTCCGGGTCCGTTGACAGTGCCGGAAAATATCGTTAAAATAAACTGTTTAAATAATCGAAGGGACTTCCGCCGTGAAAAACCATCAGAGGTCGGCAGGATGGTGGAAAACTGTTCTCGGGGCAGCCATTTTCGCGATGGCAGTGGCGGGAGGGAAAGCATGGGCTGGTTCTGTTGAGGCGGGCGCCGCCGGAACCACGCTGCCGGCCTCCGGGCAAGCGGGGGCGCCGGTCTTGACGCCTGCTCCGCGGGCTGTCCAAGCGAAACCCAAATCTCTGCCGGTCAAAACCCGGAAGCCGGCCCAGGCGAAGCGTTCACCTCTCGAACTGCAGCGGCGCGAGTGGGATTTTCAGCATGTCAAAACGGGACAACTTCCGAAGGCGTGGAAGGCCGCATCCGGCGAGTGGGGCGCGGGTCCGGAACCCGAGCATCCGGGCAACCGCGTCGTGCACCAGAAAACCGTGAAGCGCAATTATCAGATGCTGCTCAGCCAGCAGTCTTACGCGAATTTCGAGTTTTCGGCCCGCTTGCGGACGGACAGCTATGAGCATAAAACCTCCAACTGGCAGATGGGGTTGATTTTCCGCCTGGCGGACAAACGTCACTATTATAAATACCGTATTACCGCCGCGAACATCGCCTTGCTCCGCTGCACGCCTCAACCCGCCGGCGTGCTTCCGGATTATCTGGGCACCACTCCGGCCGCCTCGGCGACCGGCCGCAGCGGAAAACCGGACGAACAAATCGTTCTCATTCTTCCTTTTTCCGGCCGCACGGACACCTGGTATACGTTGGGCGCCGCCGGGTACGGCGAGCGGCTGGTGCTCAAACTGGACGGCCGCGAACTGCGCATGCTGCAAGACCCGGCGGCCGGCTATGGCCGGGTCGGGGTGTTCACCTACAAGACCAGGGCTTTTGTGGATGATTTTCGCCTCTTCTACTATCCGACGCCTGAACTGACCACGGGCGTTATGGTCACGAAGAGATCTTTCACGCCCCGGCAGGACCGGGAACTGCTGATTTACTACGTCAATCCCGCGGATGGCGAGGTTCAGGTCCGCGTCCTGGACGGGAAGGGCAACGTTTTTCACATTTTGACCCAAGGGCAGCACAGTGCGGGGCTCAATTCCATTACCTGGGATGCCCAGGGCCTGTTAGGCGAATTCGCCAAACCCGGCCAGTACACGATCCAGGTGATCGCCGGAGAGAAAAAATTCAAGGACACCGTGCAGGTTAAATAATGCCTGGAGCCGGGTGCCGATGAGAACCAAGGAGAGGCTGTTCATGAAGAACCTTGTCAGTCTGGTGCTGCTGTTCCTGGCGGCCGGATCGCTGCCGGCCTGCGCCGCCACGCAACCCACGCCCGAACCGCGTCCCGCAGCGCGTGGCGTCTCCGATCAGGACAGCATCATTGCCACCTACCAAAGCGCACTCGCCGCGGACCCGCGGGACGTGATTGCCCATTTCAATTTGGGCTTGGCTTACTATCAGGCCGAGCGCTGGACTGAAGCGCGCGACACCCTCGAAAAATGCCTGCGCACGAATCCCGGAGATCAGGCCGCGCATGACCAGGTGGACGGCTCGGCGAACCAATTGCTGGGAATTATTTATTACTCGCATTTGCGCGACGACCGGCGGGCGGTCGAGGCATTGCGCCGGAGCCTGAAACGGCTGCCCGACGATCCGACCACTCACTATGCCCTGGGTTTGGCTTCCTTGCGGCTGAAGGACCCCCATGCCGCCTTGCAGAGTCTGCAAGCGGCGCTGGCGCTCGGCCGGGAGCGTGACCCGGAGGTGCATTACCAGATGGGGCGGGCTTATGCCGAGGCGGGAAAAGAACCGGAGGCCATCGCCAGTTACCAGAAAGCGATGGAACATGATCCGGATTTTCAGCCCGCGCTGGAAGCGCTGGGCCTGATTTACCACCACCGGCAGGATGCCGAGAACGCCATCCGCGTGCTGGAGCGTCTGACCAGGCTGGATTCCGCCAACTTCAATGCGTATTATTTGCTCGGCTTGAATTACTATCATAAAAAAATGTATCCCGAAATGGTCGCGGCCTACAAGCGGGCGGTGGCCTTGAAACCCGACCTCGCGGACGCCTACTACAACCTGGGCATGGCCTACTATTACCAAACCCGTTTCGATCTGGCGATTGAGGCGCTGAAAAAAACCGTGACGCTCAATCCCAAGGATGCGGATGCGTTCAACCTGCTGGGTCAGGCGCAAACCGCGGCGGTCGAACGCTATCTGCAGCAAAGCAGTCTGTACATCGCCCAGGAAGAATACCCCCAGGCGATCGCGGAATTGCAGAAGATCATGGCCATTGACCCGCACCAGCATAAAGCCAAAGTACTCCTCGAGGACCTGGAACGCAAAGTGGCCGAAGAAGTGGATTCCCATTTGCGTCTGGCCGAGAAGTTCTCCAAGGAAGGGAAACTCGAGGAGGCGTTCAACGAGTACGAACAGGCGGTCAAGTTTAATCCGGGGTCCCCGGACGCCCAGGCCGGTCTGCGCCAAACGCGCTCCCGCTTGGCCAACTTGGTGGCCCAGATGCTGCAAAAAGGCCGCGCCGAGGAAAAGCGCGGAAATTTCAAGGCCGCGCGGGACTACTACCAGTCCGTGCTGGAGACGAAAAGCGGCGACCCGGAAGCCGTCCGGGCGCTGGAGAACCTGGAATCCAGCAGGCAGCTGCGGAGCAAGCGCTGGTGGTCCGAAGCCCGCGAACAGACCGAGGCCGGCCGCTTGCGGGAAGCCGCCGGCCTGTACCGGCAGATTGGGGACCTGGCCGAGGCGTTTTCTGATTCCGAATGGCAGGAGAAGGCTTTTGCCGGATTAAACCAGGTGAACGAACGCAAAGCCCAGTTGATCCAGAAAAATCTCGCCGAAGGCAAGCGGGCTTTTGATAAGCAGGAGATCACCGCCGCGCAAAAAGCCTTCAACCAGGTGCTGGCGCTGGATCCGCAGAACCGGACGGCCAACGAGTACGTGAAAAGAATCACCGGGTCTGAATCCCTCGCCAAGGTGACGGCGGACAAAGTCAAGGAGATTTACTACCGCGGCGTGGACCTGTACGTGCGAGGGGAGATCGAGGAGGCCATCAAGGCCTGGCGGGAAGTGCTGGCCCTGGAACCGGAGAATACCGACGCCAAGATCAACATCGAACGCGCCCAGGTCAAGCTCGAGGCCATGAAAAAATTCATCGAAGGACGTTGACCACCGTGAAGGGAACAAGCGAAAACGTGACCACCGCCATGCAACCGCCGGCGCCCGCGCGGGAACTGCCCAGCCGCTACCAGCCCCAAGCGATCGAGGACCAGTGGTATCAGCGCTGGGAAAGCGAAGGGTTGTTCCGGGCGGACCCGGATTCCGGCCGGCCGGCTTTTTCCATCGTCATCCCGCCGCCCAACGTGACCGGATCCCTCCACATCGGCCATGCCCTGAACAACACCCTGCAGGACATTCTCTGCCGTTACCAGCGCATGCTGGGACACGATGTTCTCTGGGTGCCGGGCTGTGATCATGCCGGCATTGCCACCCAGAACGTGGTCGAACGGGAGCTGGCCAAGCAGAAGTCCTCGCGGCACGCGCTGGGCAGGGAGCAATTCATCGCCCGCGTGTGGGAGTGGAAGCAGCAATACGGCGGAACCATCATGCGCCAGCTCAGGCGGCTGGGGTCGTCGCTGGACTGGTCGCGCGAGCGTTTTACCCTGGACGAGGGGCTGTCCGCGGCGGTCCGCGAGGTCTTCGTCCGCCTCCACGCCGAAGGCCTGATCTACCGGGGGGATTACATCATCAACTGGTGCCCGCGGTGCCAGACGGCGCTGTCGGACATCGAGACCGAGCACCAGGACACCTCGGGCCATTTTTGGCACATCCGCTATCCGTTCGCGGACGGCACGGGGAGCTTGATCGTGGCCACCACCCGGCCCGAGACCATGCTCGGCGACACGGCCGTGGCTGTGAATCCCCGCGATGAACGCTACGGCGGAGTGATCGGGAAAAAAATCATGCTGCCGTTGCAGCGCGTGGAGATCCCGGTGATCGCCGATGATTACGTAGACAAGGATTTCGGGAGCGGCGCGGTCAAGATCACTCCGGCCCACGATCTGAACGATTTTATGGTCATGCAACGGCATCCGGAAGAGATCGGGATCCTGAACGTGATGAACCCCGATGGCACCATGAATAGGAACGCCGGTGAAAAATATGCGGGCCTGGACCGCTTCGCGTGCCGCAAAGCCGTCCTGGCGGACCTGGAAGCGGAGGGCCTGCTGGTGAAGACCGAGGACCACCAGCACGCGGTCGGGCACTGCTACCGCTGCCACACCGTGGTCGAACCCTACCTGTCGCGCCAGTGGTTCGTGAAAACGAAACCGCTGGCCGAACCCGCGATCGCGGCCGTGCGTGACGGCCGCATCCGCTTCACGCCCGAGTCGTGGACCAAGGTCTACCTGGACTGGATGGAGAACATCCGCGACTGGTGCATCTCCCGCCAAATCTGGTGGGGGCACCGCATCCCGGCCTGGTATTGCCAGCATCCCAAAACCGAGGCCTGCGCGAAGCCCATCGTGGCCCGGGAAACGCCGGACCGATGCCCGGGTTGCGGCGGCGAGATCAAGCAGGACCCGGACGTGCTGGACACGTGGTTTTCGAGCGCCCTGTGGCCGTTCTCCACGCTGGGGTGGCCGGAAAATACACCGGAGCTCCACCGGTATTATCCCACCAGCGTCCTCGTGACTTCGTGGGATATCATCTTTTTCTGGGTGGCCCGCATGGCCATGATGGGGCTGAAATTCATGGGGGAGGTCCCGTTCCGCGCGGTCTGCATCAATTCCCTGGTCGGGGACGCGGAAGGCAAGAAGATGAGCAAGTCCAAAGGCAATACGGTTGATCCGCTGGACCTGATGGAGCATACTGGCGCGGACGGCCTCCGGTTCACCATGGCCTTAATCGAGACCCAGAGCCGGTATGTGGCGTTTACCCCGGACCGCCTCGAGTCGTGCCGCAATTTCATGAATAAAATTTGGAATGCCGCGCGCTTCGTGCTGTTGAACCTTGACGCGGATGTTCCGGCTGTTCCGCAGGGAGACCCGGAATTCGCGGACCAGTGGATTTTATCCCGCTTGGACGGGGTGGTGGAACACGTGCAAACCGCGCTGGACGGCTACCGCTTCGCCGAGGCCGCCCAGGCCTTGTATGACTTTATCTGGCACGCGTTTTGCGATTGGTACCTGGAAGTGGTCAAATCCCGGCTCGCCGGAGAGGCCAAAACCCGCCGCCAGGCCCAATCCCACCTGCTGGCGGTTCTGGACGAAATCCTGCGTCTTCTGCATCCTTTTCTGCCCTTTATCACCGAGGAGATCTGGTCCCACCTGCCGGGCCAGCGGGATTTTCTCATGCGCGCCGCCTGGCCCCGGCCCCAGGCTGGAAGACGCCGACCGGAGGTGGAGCGGGAGATGGCCCTGCTGATGCAGGTCATCTACGCCGTGCGCAACATCCGCGGGGAAATGAACGTGCCGCCCGCGGCCAAGGTGAAGCTCCTCATCCGGCCGGCGGCGGATGCCGCCCATTCACTGCGGTCCCACGCGGACATGATCCGGGAGTTGGCCAAAGTTTCGGACTTGGTCATTGATCCGGCGGCGGTCAAGCCGCCTCTCTCCGCCACGGCGGTGGCGGACGGGTTGGAATTGTTCATCCCACTGGCCGGACTGATTGACCTGGATAAGGAACGGGAGCGTTTGCGGAAGGAGCTCCGCAATCTGGAAGGGCTGCTGGAAAAACTGCGGTCCAAATTAGCCAATGAGCAGTTTGCGTCCCGCGCGCCAGCCGAGGTGGTGGCCGCTGAACAGGCCAAACGCGCGGATTACGAACAGCGGTGCGAACAGTTGCGGCGCAATCTGCAGCAACTGTCGGCTTGACCGGAGGCGTCCCGTGGCGATCCGTCCCCCTGCTTTCACTCACATGCGTCGGTTGGTCCAGCAGGCCCTGCGCGAGGACGTGGGCCCGGGAGATTGCACGACGCGGGCCATTGCGCGGCCGGGAGACCGGATGCGCGCGGTGGTGTACGCCCAGGGCCGCGGCGTACTGGCGGGCGTGCCGCTGGTCCGGGAGGTTTATCGCCAGCTGGACCGGCGGGTCCAGGTGCGGGTCTTGAAAAAAGACAGCGCCGCGGTCCGCGCCGGCGACCGCCTCTTGCGCATCAGCGGACCGGCCGCTGCGATCTTGACCGGAGAACGCACCGCGTTGAATTTCCTGGGCTGCCTGTCCGGCATCGCCACGCAGACCGCGGCCTATGTCCAGGTCATGAGGGGGACCGGCACGCAAGTGTGGGATACTCGGAAAACGGTTCCCGGTATGCGGCTCCTGGCCAAATACGCGGTTCGCGCCGGCGGCGGTCATAACCACCGCAACGGCCTTTACGATGCCGTTCTGATCAAGGACAACCATGTGGCCCTGGCGCAGGGGATCGGGGAAGCGGTCCGCCGCACGCGGCAGGTGCTGGGGGCACGCGTGCCCATGGTGGTGGAAGCCGAGAACCTGCGGCAGGTCCGGGAAGCGCTCTCGGCCCGCGCTGAAGTGATTTTGCTCGACAATCTCTCCGGCCGGCGGTTGGCCCATGCCCTGCGCGTGATCCGGGGGAGGGCCAGGACCGAAGTGTCCGGGGGGTTGACGCTGAGGACCGCGCGCACCGCGGCCCGCCTGGGCGTGGACCGTGTCAGCATCGGCGCGCTGACCCATTCGGCCCCCTGGCTGCCTCTGCACCTGGAAGTGGAACGGCAGACAACACGGGTTTCCATGAACCGAAAACGGAAGGGATGACTGCGCATGCCGCAGACCGCCACGGTACTGGAATTGCTGCGCGCCCGCCGCGGGGCGTACCTTTCCGGCGAGGACCTTTCTTCCCAGCTGTCGGTTTCGCGGAGCATGGTCTGGAAGCATATCCGCCAGCTGGAGGCGGCCGGATACGTGATCGAAGCGGTTCCCCACGTGGGATACCGGCTGGTTTCGGTTCCGGACCGCTTGCTGCCGGCGGAGATTCTCGCTGGATTAACCGTGAAGCGGCTGGGCCGAACGGTGTTCTCCTATCCCGAAACGACGTCAACCAATGACCGCGCCCTGGAATTGGCCCTCCGGCATGAACCGGAAGGAGCGGTGGTCACTGCCGAACACCAAACGCGGGGCCGCGGACGCCGGGAACGGCACTGGCATTCGCCCGCCGGACAAAATATCCTGTTCTCCCTCCTTTTCCGGCCGCCTTGGATCGCGGAACAAGCGCCCCTGGTTACCTTGTTGATGGCGGCGGCTGTGGTGGAGGGCATCCATCAGGTGACCGGCCTCTGGACCCGCATCAAATGGCCGAACGACCTGCTGATCGACGGCGCCAAAGTGGCGGGCATTCTCACTGAATCCCAGGCGCAAGCCGACCGGATTGCGTTCGTGGTCTGCGGCGTGGGCGTGAATGTCAATGCGGCGCCGCGCCAGCAGGTCCGGCAACCCGCGGCTTCTCTCGCGGATCTATTGGGCCGGCCGCAGCCGCGCGTCCCTCTGCTGCGGGGAATTCTGGAAGCCGCGGACCGCCTCTACCTGGACGCTTTGAAAAACGGGCCGCAGCGGATCATCGCGAACTGGCAGCGGCACGCATTAGCGGTGGGGACCCAGATCCAGGTGGATCTGCCGGACGGGTCCCGGATCACGGGCATGAACATGGGCGTGGATGACAGCGGTGCCTTGCTGGTTAGGCTGGACAATGGGATGAACCGCCGCCTGGCCAGCGGGGAAGTGCGCCATCTCACGCCGCCCGCCCAGTCCATGCGCGCATCCCAGGAGGCCCAATGCTGATCGTGGTTGACGTGGGGAATACCCAGATTTGCCTCGGCCTGTTCGAAGGCGCGGCATTGATCCGGGAGTTCCGCGTATCCACCAATCGCAAAGCCACGGCGGATGAGCTGGGCGTCATGTTGCGGGGCCTGCTCCAGGGATTGCCGGGCGCGCCGGTCTGGGAAGGCGTGGTTCTCGCCAGCGTGGTGCCGGAAATGGACGGTCCCCTGACCGAAGCGGTCCGGCAGCACTTGGGGGTTCCCGTGCTGACCGTGGGGCCCGCCATGCCGTTGCCCATCCGTAACGCCTACCGCCCTCCCGAAGCCGTCGGGGCCGACCGGCTCATGAACGCGGTAGCGGCCGTGCATGAATTCGGCGCACCGGTCCTGGTGGTTGATTTTGGAACCGCCACGACCGTGGACGCCGTGGCGCGCGGAGGCATTTATCAAGGGGGGGCTATCCTGCCGGGGTTGCTGTTGTCCGCGGACGCCCTGGCACGGGGGACCGCGTTGCTTCCACGGGTGGAATTGCGTTCTCCGGCCCCGGCGCTAGGCCGCAATACCGAGGAGAGTCTGCGAGCGGGTATCCTCTTGGGCGCGGCTGGAGCAGTGGAGCGGATCATCAGGGACATTCAACGCCGCTGGGGCGGGCGGGTTCCGGTGGTGTCAACCGGAGGATTGGCCGCGCTGGTTCAGCCCTATTGTCCGGTCTTGCGCCGGTGGCGGCCGCATTTGACGCTCGAAGGGTTGCGCTTGACCTGGCTGCATCATGCCTGCCGGAGCAAACGCCGATGAGACAAAGGCACGCTTGGCGCTGGGCGGTCGGGTTAGGCTTACTGGCGACCGCGTGGGTCGTGGTGGGCGTGCGCAGCGCGGAAGAGGCTGAACCGCACGGACCCGGCGGGGTAGCGCCGGCGGTCCACGTTGCAGGCAACCAGGTGACCTATGAACTGCCGCTTGTGTCCGGCACCTGGCGTTCTTCGCGCGAGGACCAAGGCTTGGCGGTGGTGATCTGTTTTTGGGCGCCATGGTGCGATCCCTGCATGGCGGTACTGTCATGGCTGGAGCAGTATTGGCAAACCCTGGACGGACAGCCTGTGGCCGTGCTGGCAGTAGGCGTTGAAACCGATGCCCAGTCCATTCAGGCATCAGGTGTCCGGTTGCCGGTGGCGCTGCTACCGGCGCTTTCTGCTCCAAGCGAAGTTCCGCTTGACCGCTTGCCGCTGATTTGGCTGGTCTCCCCGGAGGGCCAGCTGGTCTGGAAGGGCGAAGGCTACGGCAGCCGCCTGCGGCTGGCAAGCAAACTCGCGGTGTATTTTAGGCCCCGCGCGGCGGAGGCGGCGAGTCCGGGGGAAGCGGGAAAACGGCCATGATAGGCTGCGCGGTGGGGAAAGGAAAGAACCCGGATGCCGCTTTGGCCGCGCGCCAAGCTGGCGAAGCCTGTCAGCGTCAGTTGAACGTTTCCCCCTCGCTCCTGCTGGTTTTCGCAAGCCGCGTCTACCAGGCGCCCGTGGTTCTCTCCGCCGTGCGGTCGGTTTTTCCAGGGTGTCCCCTCATGGGGTGCAGCACGGCTGGTGAAATATATACCAGCGGTCCCGACGAAGAGTCCATCGTGCTGGTCGCCCTGAGCGGCCTGGAAGTCGCGATCGCGCAGTCTGGTCCGATCCTGGCCGACGGCCATGCAGCCGGAGAGCGGCTGGGACGGCAGTTGCCGTGCCCGAAGGCGCGCCTGTTGCTGTTGCTGAGCGACGGCTTGGCGGGAGATGCCTCCGCGGTGGTCCGCGGCGTCCGCGCCGCGCTGAGACCGCCGATCCCGATTATCGGCGGCGCGGCCGGCGATGACTCGCGGTTCCAGCGTACGGAAATCTATCTGGACGGGGAAGCCTGCTCCGGGAGCGCGGCGGCCGCGTGCTTGGGCGGGGAGTTTGCCTATGGCCTCGGCGTGCGGCACGGCTGGGAACCTGTGGGGTTGCCGGTTCGCGTGACCCGGTCGCAGGGCAACCGCCTGCTGGAAGTGAACGGCATTCCCGCCATCCGTTTATACGAGGAATATTTTGGCGAGTATGTCGAACGCCTGCGCACCCAGCCTTTGGCGCGTTTGGCGATCTACTATCCACTGGGCCTGCCAGTGCCGTCCTCCTCGGAATTTTTACTGCGGGCGCCCCTGTCCGTGGAAGCGGACGGGGCCATCCGCCTGACCGCGGAAATACCGGAAGGAGCCGATGTCCGGCTCATGATCGGAAGCGTGGACGGCGCCCTCAAGGCCGCCCGGATCGCGACGCTGGAAGCCCTCTCGCAAATGCAAGGCCGCCCCCCCCGGCTGGCCATGGTCTTCAGCGGCGTTGCGCGGCGGAACCTGTTCGGCCCCAAAAGCGGCGAAGAGATCAAACTGGTCCGCGAGATCCTGGGTCCGGAAGTTCCGGTGGCCGGATTCTACGGCTACGGCGAGTTTGCGCCCCTTGAAGGGACCGAATCCTGCGCGGCCTGTTTTCATAATGAAACCATGGCTATCCTGCTGCTGGCTTGAGGACACGATGGCGACGAATCCATTCCTGATCCCGCAGGGCGATCCCGAACAGGCGTATGCCGAACTGGATTATATTACCAAGATGCTGCTCAAACGGGACGTCCAGCTGACGGATCTCAACATCGAATTGGAGCGGAAAAACCGCGACCTCGAACTGGCCCGGCAGGAACTTTTCCACATCGGGCTGTACATGACCAATCTTATTTCCAATTCACCCGACGCCATATGGGCGCTGGACAGCGAGATGCACATCAATACCTTCAACAAGGTTGCGGAGGAAATCACCGGTTACCGCATGGAAGAAGTTTTGGGGCGGCCGGTGGATATTCTTTTCATCACGCCCGAAAGCTACCTGGATCTGCTGACCACGATGCCGCTCCAAGGAGGGTTGCGCAATATCCGCTCCCGCCTGCGCCGCAAGGACGGCGAAATCGTTGAGATCCTGATGTCCGTCTCCCTCCTGGCCCCCCAAGGGCAGGCGGGACAACCCCAGGGCAGCATGACCATCTTCAAAGACATTACCCGTGAAATCCGGCTCGAGGAGGCCCTGCGGGAGGCCAACGAGCGGCTGGAGGAAAAAGTCCGCCAGCGGACAACCGAGCTGGAAGAACTGTCGCAAACCCTGTTGATGCTCAATCACGTTTCGAGCGTTGCCAGCCAATCCCTGGAGCTGGACACCCTGCTCAATAATATTCTGCGCTCGGTTCTGGAATTGACCGGGTACAACATGGGGATCATTTCACCCCTGCTGGCGTCGAATATCCTGACCATCCGCGCGCAAATGAAGATGCCCGAGGCCCTGCTGGCCAAGCTCAACGAGGTGCCCAAAGGCGAAGGGGTCATTGGGCGGGCGGCCAGCAGCGGGTTTCTGCAATCGGCAGGGCCTGATTTGCCGGAAATGCTGGAAGCGGGCATTCGCCTGGTGGTGGCCGTGCCCCTGAGGGCCAAAGGGACGATCCAGGGCGTCATGACGCTGTTCTCCCAAACCGAGCGGGAAGTCACGGACCAAGAATGGGATATTTTCATGGCGATCGGCGTCCAAGCCGGATGGGCGATCGAGAACGCGTGGCTGTATGAACAGGTTAAGGCCGATGTGGAAAAGTTGAAAGAGGTGGACCGCATTAAAACCGAATTTATCGCCACCATTTCTCACGAACTGCGCACCCCGCTGACGTCCATCATCGGGTTTCTCAGCTACGCCAACCTGGCCATGGAAAAACATGACCAGAAAAAACTCCAGCGGTATATCGGCATCGCGCTCGAGAATGGGCAGAAATTGGCCCAAATGATCGAAGATCTGCTGGCCATGCAAAAACTGGACGCCGGGTCCTTCTCGCTGCACTATGAATCCTTCCCGCTGAACGAACTGCTGGATGAAATCAGCGTGGACCTGGGCCCGCAATTGAACAGCAAGGAACAGAAACTGGTGTTGGTGACCGGATCCAAACTGCCCCCGGTGGAAGCCGACCGGGAACAACTGGAACGGGCTTTGACCAACCTGGTCATCAACGCCATCAAATTCACCGACGGGCCTGGAACGATCACGCTGAAGGCGGTCCATGTGCCCGACCAGCGGGAGTTCCGCATCACCGTTTCCGATACGGGGATCGGTATGACGCCCGAGGTTCAATCAAAAATATTCGACAGGTTTTACCAGGCGGAGAGCACCATGACCCGCCGCAAAGGGGGCGCCGGCTTGGGTTTGACGATCGCCAAACGGATCGTGGACATGCATCAGGGCCGGATGGAAGTGGAGAGTGAAGTCAAGCACGGAAGCAGCTTCACCATCGTTCTTCCCGCGCGTCGCCCACGAACGGACGAAGGAGCCGAACACTGACATGAACGAAACCCTTTCCTTTACCAGCGCGTTTTTGGCGGGAGTCATCTCGTTTCTTTCGCCGTGCGTGCTGCCGCTGGTTCCAGCCTATCTCTCCTTTCTCGCCGGCGTGAGTCTGGATCAGATCCGCACATCAGGCGGCGGTTCTGCGCGCCGCAGGGCCGTGGGAGCGGCTGCGGTTTTTGTTCTGGGTTTTTCCGTGGTTTTCGTCCTCATGGGCGCTTCCGCCACGCTGCTGGGGCAATGGCTCGCCGCTCAGGCATTTTGGCTGGGAAAAGTGGCGGGCGCGGCGCTGATCCTGCTGGGACTTCACCTGGCGGGCATCGTGAGACTCCCTTTCCTGCTTTACGAAAAGCGGCTGCAGGTCAGATCCGGAGGCATGCCGGTGCTGGGCGTGTTCCTCATCGGCGCGGCGTTCGCCTTCGGCTGGTCGCCCTGCGTGGGGCCCCTCCTGGCCGGCATTCTGGCGCTGGCAGGATCGCGGGAAACGGTCACGCAGGGGATGGTTCTGCTCGCGGTTTATTCGGCCGGCCTCGGGCTGCCGTTCATCCTGGCGGCTCTCGCGGTCGAGTCGTTCCTGGAGCTGCTCCAGCGCTTCCGGAAGTTCCTGCGCTGGGTGGAAATGGCGGCCGGGGTTCTGCTCATCCTGATCGGGTCCGTCATGCTGACCGGCGGCATGATGCGAGTCGCCTCGTGGTTCAGCGCTTTTGGGAAATTCGGATGGTAGGTTAATTCGTCGCGACGGCAGGTGATTCGCCATGCAGACCGAGATCAACGGCCGAGTCCTCAATAATCTCGTCCTCTATGTGCAAAAACACAAACCGGAATCCTTGCCGCAATTGCTGGCAGGCTTGAATGCCGCGGAGATTGCCGACCAGCACGCCTGGGTGTCGCTCGAAACGCGCGATCTGCTTTTCCAGCGGGCGGAGGAGATCTTCGGGCGTGCGGATATTCTTGAGGAAGTTGGCGCGGAAGTGTTTGCCCTCCGCGCAATGGGAATTCTCGATTCGTTATTCCGCCTGGAATGGGATTTGTCGAAGATACTCAAGTTGAGCGAACAGTATTCCGCGTTCTACTCCACTACGGCGGAAATCAAGGTGCGCAGCTGTTCAAGCAAGGAGTGCGTGATCGAACACCGCGAACCGGGGATGGTCCGGGGTTCATGCTATTACCGGTGGGGTTTTATACGGGCGTTGCTGGCTTTGTACCGGCGGCCGGGAGGTGTGATTACCGAATCACAATGCGCCATACCCATATGGGAAAAGGGCCTGCTCGCGGGAGGGCGGTTTTACCTCCGCGAAGGGAAGGTCTGGCGCGAAGAGGCGGCCACCGGCCGGCGCGAAGATCTCGGACCTGTCTCGCAAGACGGCACCTTCACGTACGCGGGTACGACCTATGGCGCGCCAGCCTGCCTGTATCATATTCGCTGGAAACGGAATCCGGGGTGGTGGTGGCGCTGGACGCGCTACAGCATGCCCCGCCGCCGGAGTTTGGAAATGGTGCAGCATGATTTGTTCGATGAGTACAGGATGGTCGAGCGCCGCAACCGCCAATTGCGCCAAAGTGCCATACTGCTGCAAGGACTGGTCCAGCAAAAAACCGACCTTGCCCGCACCCTGGAGAAAAAGGTGGTTGACCGCACGATCGAGTTGGAGGATTTAATCAAACAGCTGACGGAATTGGACGAAATGAAGTCGTATTTTTTAACCCTGACCTCCCATGAATTGCGCACGCCGCTGACCATCATTAAGGTGGCGTTGAACCTGTTGTTGAACGAAGGTGAACGCCTGTCACCGGAAAAATATCGCCGGTATCTTCTGATGGCCCGGACCAACGCGGACCACCTGCAAATGCTGATCGCCAATCTGCTGGATCTGTCGCGCTTGGAATCCGGGCAAATGAAGCTTGAAGTGGAAGATCTTGATCTCGTCCGCCTTCTGCGGGAAAGCATGGAGGAATTTCGCGATCTGCTGGAACGGCGCGAGCTGAACCTGACCACGGCTCTGCCGGACGCTTTGCCGAAACTGGTTGCCGATCAGGTTCGGTTGAAGCAAATCATCAATAATCTGCTCTCCAATGCGGTTAAATTCACGCCTCCCCGAGGCACGATCCATGTGAGCTTGGAAGCTTCGGGAGAACACGTTCTCATCCAGGTCGCCGACTCGGGCATTGGCATCGAATCCTGGGAGTTTGAGAGGATTTTCCGCAAGTTCCAGCAAAGCGAAAGATCGCTGACGCGGGAGGCTTCCGGCATCGGATTGGGGCTGGCCATCGTCAAGGAGTTCGTTGAACTTCACGAAGGCAGGGTCTGGGTGGAAAGCGAGAAGGGCAAAGGGGCGAGGTTTTACATCCAACTACCGATGGCTGGTCCGAAAAACCCCCGACATTTTGTGCGGCGGGAATCCATCACCCGCGAGGATCCGCCCATGATCCTGGAAAGCCACTGAATGCCGGGCAGTCTTTTTCGCCTGCAGCAACGTGCCGGAATTAAATTTTGGAGCCTGCCCTTGTGGGGACGATGGGGCTGCCGGATTGTCTTTACCTGCCGCGCCGGCGGCGTCAGCCGCCCTCCGTTTGCCAGCCTGAACCTCGGATTGGCGACCTCGGACCAACGGGAAAGAGTCCTTGCCAACCGGCGGAAGTTGGTACGGGCCGCTGGTTTAGGTCCATTGTCCCCAGTCGTCACCCGTCAGAGTCACGAAGCGAAGATCCGCGAAGCCAAGCGGGCGGACGCGGGACGCGGCTGGACGACTTTACGCACCGCTTTTCGGCGCACGGATGGCCTCGTGACCTCTGTTCCGGGATTGCCGTTGGCCGTCACGACCGCTGACTGCCTTCCAGTCTTGCTGGCGGATAGACGCGGCCGCGCCGTGGCTGCGGTACACGCCGGCTGGCGCGGATTGACCTGCGGCGTGATCCCTGCCGCGTTCCAGGTACTCCGGCGGAAATATGGGATTGACCCTGCAGATTTACGCGTTGCGATTGGTCCGGGCATCGGCCCACGGGCCTTTATCGTCAAAGGGGAAGCCCGGAGGAAATTGCGCCGGATTGACCCGTCTGCGATCAGGTCAGAAAACCGTTTTGATCTTTGGAAAGCGGCGGTGCATATTTTAAAAAGCGAAGGAGTCAATCCAAAGCAGATTTTTGTCCTTCGGCAGTGCACGGCCAGTCAACCGCACTCGTTTTTTTCCTATCGTCGTGACGGTAAAACAGGCCGGATGCTGGGCGTCATTCAGTTACTGCCTTCCAGAAAACGCCGATAATTATACAACAAGGCATAAAAAACAATATTGTAAAATCCTTATAATTTAAGCCTAATAAGTTATTAGAGGTATTTTGATAATTATAAATATGAGTTTTGATTTCTATTTTTCGTTGTATCAAAGCTAGTTGCCAGTATAATGCTCTCAATCATGAAGAATCGGTCTGTGATTATTCAAGAAAACGTTGCCTCGATACAACAGCGTTTGCACACTGCCGCCCAACGCGCAGGCCGTCCGAGCCGGGAAATCACCCTGGTGGCGGTTACAAAAAATGTTCTTTTAGAAGACATTCGCAGCGCGCTGTCAGCCGGTGTTAAAACTTTGGGAGAAAACCGGATCCAGGAAGCCAAACCTAAGTTCGCCCAAATTGGTCCTACCGTGGGCTGGCATTTCCTTGGCCACCTCCAGACCAATAAAGCCCGCACGGCCGCGGCGATCTTCGACATGATCCAGTCCATTGATTCCACCCGGGTGGCCCAGGCTCTTGACCAGGAAGCCGGCCGTCTTGACCGCCAGCTGGATGTGTTGGTGGAGGTCAATCTCAGCGGCGAGGAGAGTAAATTCGGGATGTCCCCTCAGCAACTTGAAACGTTGCTTCCCGAACTGCGAAAAAACAGAAATCTCCGTTTGCGGGGGCTGATGACCTTGGCGCCCATGGTTGCCGATCCCTCCCTGGCGCGGCCTTTTTTTCGCGAACTGGCCGCCTGGTTTCGCCGCTTCCAGGCCTCCATGGGACCGGCCTGGGACACCCTGTCGATGGGCATGACGAATGATTTTGAAGTTGCGATTGAGGAAGGGGCCACCTTGGTCAGGATCGGAACCGGTATCTTCCACACGCCTGAACTGCGGAGGTCCGCATGATTCCCCAGACCATCGGGTTCTTGGGGGCGGGAAACATGGCGGAGGCGTTGATTCGCGGTCTGTTGTCCACGCGCACGTGCTCCCCCGAGCAACTGTCCGCGGCGGACCTCAATGAGATCCGCCTGGTCCATATGGTTAAAAATTATAAACTGACCGGCTACGCGCAAAACCCGGATTTGGTCGCCGCGTGTGATATCGTGATTCTGGCCGTCAAGCCTCAGCAACTCAAGGACCTGCTGGCGGAGATCGCCGCCTCGATCCGTCCCGACCGGCACGTCCTGGTCTCCATTGCCGCCGGTGTGACCACCGCTTATATTGAAAAAGCGCTGAGAGGCCCGGTTAAGGTGGTGCGCGCCATGCCCAACACCCCGGCACGGTTGTTGTCCGGGGCCACGGCCTTTTGCCTGGGGCAGCACGCCGGCGAGGCTGAAAGTCTGATTGCGCATATGTTGTTTGACGCAGTGGGATTGACTCTTCGGGTGGATGAAGGACTGCTCAACACCGTAACCGCGGTTTCGGGTTCCGGGCCGGCCTATGTGTTTAAATTTTGTGAAATGATGATCCGCGCCGGCGTGGAGATGGGATTGCCGCCCGCGGACGCGGAACAACTTGCGATCCAGACCCTGTGGGGCGCGGCGCGGATGCTGAAGGAAACCCGGGAAACCCCGGCGGCGTTGCGCGCGGCGGTCACGTCACCCGGTGGAACCACGCAGGCAGCTTTGGAGACTCTCGCCGCCTCGGATTTTGAAACGGTTTTTTTACAGGCGCTGTCGGCGGCCCGCAACCGGGCTGAAACCTTGAGCCTGCAGCAGGACGGAGGGTAACGCGGTGGCCGAAGGTCTGCTGACCGCTGGCTGGCTGCTGAACAGTCTGGCCACGGTCTGGGTGGGATTGATCCTGTTGGACCTGCTGGCGGCCTGGGTGCTGAAAACCAACCAGCGTGGCGGATGGCTGGGAAACGGATTGGTCTGGCTGGCCGGATTGCCGGTCAACCTTTTGCGCCGGGTGATGCCCACGGTCTACCGCGGAATGGATTTCGCGCCCTGGCTGACGATTCTTTTACTGCTCCTGTTCAAAACGTTTGTATTTCGTTCCATGGTGTACTGGGGCATGCTTCATCAGCCGTTGGCGGGGTAGCGGCATCAACAGGGAGGTCGCGGAGCAGCCGTGGATTTGATCCTGACCGAGCGTCCGGATGGCGTCACCTTCGCGGTGAAGATCCGGGCAGGAGCGGGACGGACAGCCATCACGGGCTTTTGGAACGGCGCTCTCAAACTCAATGTGGCGAAAGCCCCCGTCCAGGGCGACGCCAACCGCGCGTGCGTACGTTTTCTTGCCGACTGTCTGGGGGTGCCGAGAACCGCAGTCGAGATCATTGCGGGGGAGTTTGCCCCGCGCAAAGTCATTTTGGTCCGGGGCTTAACCAAGGCGCGGGCTTGCTCGGCGCTGACGGGAAGCCGGGCCGGATCTTGAAGGAGGCATGAACAGCATGGCTGGGCTTTATGATGAGATCCAAGAGGCGGTCGCCGCCGTCCGCCAGCGGACCGCGCTCGTTCCGGAAATAGCCATCATTCTCGGGACGGGGTTGGGCGCCCTTGCCCACGACATCCAGGACGCGGTGACGATTCCTTACGCTCAAATCCCGCATTTTCCACTCTCTACCGTGGAAACGCACGCCGGGCAGCTGTTGCTGGGAAATTTAATGGGAAAGCGCGTGGTGGCCATGCAGGGGCGCTTTCATCGTTATGAGGGGTACGATCAAAAGCAGATCACTTTCCCGGTGCGCGTCATGCATGCCTTGGGCTCCAAGATCTTGATGGTTTTTTCCGCCTGCGGGGGGATCAACCGCCACTTCCATCCCGGGGATTTGGCCTTGCTCAGCGATCATATCAATTTGATGGGGGAAACCCCCTTGATCGGGCGCAACGATGATCGTCTGGGCCCGCGGTTTCCTGATCTCTTCAACGCCTATGATGCTGACTTGCAGGCTCAGGCCATGCAAGTCGCCCGTGAACTTCAAATCGGGCTGCACCGGGCGGTTTACGCCGCCCTGCCCGGTCCCTGTCTGGAAACCGTTGCCGAATACCGGTGGCTGCAGATGATTGGGGCGGACTGCGTGGGCATGTCCACCGTGCCCGAAGTGATCGTGGCCAGGCATGCGGGCCTGAAGGTTTTGGGGATCGCGGTGGTGACCGACCGGTGCGTTCCGGATCAGGTTGGGCCGGCGGATATCGCTGAGATTATCCGTGCCGCCATGGCGGCAGAGCCAAAATTGACCCAGTTGGTCAAAACCATCATTTCCAAATTATAACGGAGGACCCGAATGCTGAAAGCGGTCGAGTGGAAACAGCACCGTTTGTTTATTTTAGACCAAGCCAAGCTGCCCTCCCGGGTGGCCAAGATCCCTTGCCGGTCGCCGCTGCAGGTTGCGGAAGCCATCCGCAGCCGGCGTCTTTGCGGCGCCTCGGCTTTGGGCGTGGCGGCCGGATTTGCGGTTTACCTGGGGGTCATTCAGAAACCGATGGCCAAGACGCATGACAAGTTGGTGCAGCAGATCAAAAAAAATTCCGAATTGCTAGCGAAAAGCCAGCCTACGTCCATGAATCTGTTGTGGGCGTTGGAACGCATGAAACGCTGCGCTCAAAACAACCGTGATCACAAACTGAACACCTTGCGCGACATTCTGCTCCGGGAGGCCTTGAATATCCAGCGCGAGGAGGATAAGGTCACGAGGACCATCGCGGGATTCGGCCCGGAAATGCTCCGTGATGGCGATACGATCTTGACCTGCGGGAACACGGGGTCCCTGTCCTCCGGCAGCGTCGGGACCGCCTTGGGCATGATCAAAGCGGCGGCCGCCTCGCGGAGAGATTTGCACGTGCTGGTTTGCGAAACCCGCCCCGGTCTTCATGGAGCCCGCCAAACGGCTTTGGAACTCAAACAGGCGAAAATTCCGTTCCAGTTGATCACGGACAATATGGCGGCGTATCTGATGAAGAAAGGCATGATTGACGTCCTGCTGGTCGGCGCCGAGCGGATCACCATGAACGGCGACGTGGCCGCGGAAATCGGCACCTACAACCTGGCCCTGCTGGCTTATTATCACAGCCTCTCCTGCTATGTGGCTGCTCCGGTTTCCTCTTTTGACCGCAATTTGCCTTCTGGTGATCTGGTTCCCATCGAGGAACGGCGGCCCGAAGAACTGCTGTGGTGCAACGGCAAGCCGATCACCCCGCCTGCGGTCAAGGCGTACTATCCGGCATTCGACATCACGCCCCATAAATATATCAGCGCCCTGATCACGGAACTGGGAGTGGTGCGGGCGCCTTATGATCAGAATTTGAAAAACCTGCTGGCGACCATGGTCTGAGGCCGAGAGCATCAAGGACATACCGGATGCAACCCGTTGAGTGGAAAGACAATCAGATGTGTTTTGCCTGCGGCGTCAAGAACCCCGCAGGGCTGCATTTGCGCTTCGAACCGATTGGGGAGGACGGCCTGCAAAGCGCGTATACCCCTGGCCAGCAGTATCAAGGTTTTGCGGGTATCGTTCATGGCGGATTCTTAAGCTTGTTGCTGGACGAGGTCATGGTCAATCTGCCCTGGCGCCGACGTCGCGAGGTGGTGGTGACGGCCGAGATGAAGGTGCGCTTGCACCGGCCGGCCCCGGTGGGTGAGCCGCTGGTTATTCAGGCGTTTCCGGACGGCGACACGCAGACCCGCCTGGTTTTACTCAGGGGTGAGATTCGGGACCGCGAGGGAAACCTGATCGCCTCCGGCCAGGCCAAGTGCGTGCGGATTCGCACCGAAAAGGAATAGAACAGCGGGACGTTGCAGGGAGTGGTGATTTTTGTTAGAATGCCGCTCAACAGCAGAGCGATCCCTCCGCAGGAATCCCCGGCACACGGTCGGGGCGGGGGATTACGGGATGGGTTTGCGAAGGACTTCCCGGAGGTGAGCCCGGGGGTCCCTTCGCTACCGGACGGAATGATTTTCATTGAGAGGAGGACAGCTCGTGGGGTGCGGAAAGAAAAGACACTTGCGTAAAATCAAAACACATAAGCGTAAAAAACACCGCAGAAAATACCGCCATTTGCGGAAGAAATAAGCGAACGGTTCCCGGAAGCCGGCGGGTAGCTGAGATTTTGGCGAATAGGGCGGGTTGTTGGCGGGCCGCCAGCCGGAACCAGCCCCCCGGCTTTTCGGGACAACCCGGGCCGGGCTGAACGTCCGTGTAAAATAAGCCCGGAGGCTCTAAATAGGATGTGCCATGGGTGGATTAAAAACCTGCTGGATGGTCTTGCTGGCTGGATGCTTGGCAGGTTCTGCCTGGGCGGAAGATAACCTTTTCACCAGCGCACGCTCCGCCGGCATGGGTGGCGCCGAAGTGGCGTACGGCGGATCGGCCGCTTCGATGCGTCAAAATCCCGCCACCTTGGTCCTGCTGGGCTGGCCGGAAATCGAACTGGGGTACCATCAGACGGATTTAGGCACCCTGCATCAGGCCGAGGGCTTCGGCGCCCTGCCCCTGGTGGGGCGCGTGACGGTGGGACTGGGAGCGGTTTCTCTGCCCTCGGAGAGAGAAGATTATTATCTTTCACTGGCCTTCCCGCTCTCCCGAAACGGCCAATTGATCGCCGGGGTCAATGCCAAATGGCTGACCCGTTCTTTGCCTGGATGGTCCGGCAAGGCCACGGGCGCTGGGATTGATATCGGATTGCTCTTTCAGGCCTGGCAGGATGAGGGTGGCGGCGGGCTGGCAGTGGGCGCCGCGCTGACGGATTTACAGTCCTCCGTGAAGCGGGAGGACCAGGAAATCCGCTTGCCCCTCCTGGCGCGTTTGGGAGCCGTTCTCCAACTCAGTCACGCAGACATCCTGACGGTCGCTTTTGAGAACCAATCCGGCGATTCTCCATCCTTCGTTTCTTTTCAAATCCTTAGAACCGGTTATGAACACGGCCAGAACTTGGGGGATGCTTTCCGGCTCTTCCTGCGCGGAGGGTATCTTCAGCATCTGGGTGAATCGGGCAGCTTGAGCCTGGGGGCAGGACTGGCTTGGAATGAATGGCGCCTCGATTACGCCGCTCAGCTGCCGCTGACGTTCTACAACAGCCGCCATCAACTTGCGCTTTCCTGGGGCTACCAGCGCCCGCTCTCGGGTCGGGCGCGGCAGATCGAAGAAACGGCCGGAACCGCCGTGCAGCCGAAAGCCGCCCTGCCGACGCCCGAATCGGACCGGATTTTCTCGGCCTTGGCGGAAGCCGCCGAGATCCAGGAGTATTCGATGTTCAGCACGCCGACGCCGGTGTATACTCCCACTCCCACGCCCCGGCGGGCCAGTGATGAAGGCGCCGCCGAAGAAAGTGCAAGGTACAACTTGCCGATTCCAGAAGGCCCTGCCGGAAGCGTTCGTTCCGGTTTCGGCGTCAGTCCGGAAATGCCCGCACTTTTTTCCGGAGCATTGAGCGGGGGCCGGGGTGACTTGCGGATCGTCGAACAGTCTTTACGGCTGCATGTGGTCGTCAACCCGTTCTCTCCCAATGGCGACGGCCGCCAAGATCGCACCGTGTTCGTTGGCCGTTTGGTGGATGAACGGCTGCCCGTGGAACGCTGGTTGCTGACGATTTCCCGTTCAGGCGGAGACGTGGTCCGGTTTTTCCGCGGAGGCGCCACACTGCCGCGCAATCTGGAATGGGACGGTACCGATCAGCGCGACAAAAGACTCGAGGACGGAGAGTATATCGCGGTCTTGCGGGCGATGGACGAGAACGGCATGGAGTTGGCGTCTGCCACCCAAGAGGTCACGATTCGCACCAGCCAGCACGCCGTGGAAATGCAGGGGCCGGGCCGGGTGCTGCTCGGGAGCGAGGCTTCCGGTAAAACCGTGGAATTTAGCCTGCCTGAACTGCGCGGCAGCAGCGATTGGCGCTTCGCGCTGGTGCATGTTTCGGGCAAAACAGTTTTTAACTCCAATGGAAACGCGCGCGTTCCGGAAAAAATAATCTGGCAACCGCTTAAGAGCGGTAAAGTTCCCCCGGCCGGGGACTATACCGCCCGGTTGAGTTTTTTGGACGAAGTCGGACTGCGATCGGAGGCGCGTGTTGCGTTCGAGATCGCCTATCCCGCCGTGAAATTGGAACTCAGCGCCAATCCGCAGCAATTTATTCCTGGGGAGCGCGGTGCGGCGTGTGTCACTTTCACGCCGGCGCTTGACAGCGGGATGTCCATTCGTTCCTGGGAATTGTCCATCGTCAGTACTGAAGACAAACGCACGGTGCGCAGTCTGAACGGAAAAGGTAACCTTCCTCCCGCCCTGGCCTGGGACGGGTTCCTGTCTGGCGGTCAACCTGCCAAATCCGGCGCGGTGTATCAGGCTTTACTGACTATCACAACTGCCGCGGGAACACAGGCAACGGTCAAATCCGGCATGATCCAGTGCGACCTCGGGGAAGCGACCAGCCAGAAAGCCCTCACCATGAACCTGGTCCAAGTGCGCTTCGCCGTCAATTCCGCCGACCGGTCCGCGGAAGGAGAACAAGCTCTGGCCCAAGCAGCGCAGACCGTGTCGCGCTATACAAAAAATTACCTTCTGCATGTGATCGGGCATTGCTCCGCTCGGGAAAATCCTGAACAAGCTTTGGAACTTTCACGGACCCGCGCCCAGAATGTGGCGGACTACCTAATTAACAAACAAGGATTGCCTGCGGAGAAAATCAAAGTGATTGGCAGAGGGGCGTCACAACCGCTCTCGCAAGACGAGGGGGAAGCCGCGCAAGCCAAGAACCGCCGGGTTGAGGTCCTTCTCATTGCTCAGTGAATCTCGCGTGAATTAAAGATACAAACCTCTCTCCACCACGCTCTACGAGACATCAGCTGACCAATCCATTTACTCATTTATTTAAACAATTATTTCTATATTAATTTTATGTAAAAGCGCTGTGAAGTACTTTTTACACATTTTTGTTTTACATATAAAAAATTGCAACAAAAATTAGATAATTATTAAATAAATACCTATTATTTATCTGGATTTATAATATAAAAACCTTGATATTAAAAGGTTTTATATGAAAGTAAGAAAGTAATTATTACACAGAAATAAAATACCAAAATATATTAGATTATAATTGCTATAATATATTTAAAAGAAGGTTTGCAAAAATTAAAAAGTGTGCTATAATTTAATTGTAGAGGAAAATAGTTACATAAATTCTTACCATGAGGGGAGATGAAGGCGATGAATAGGGTTTTAACCTACCCAATGGTAATGGTCATCGTTATCACCCTCGCCTCGATGTTGGGAACCGGTTGTGGAAAGAACACGATGGGTCCAACCGCTCCCACGGCCTTGGTCGCCCAGCAAGCTGGTGGTTCGCACATCGCCTCTGCGGATTCGGTTTCTTTGCCTGGCGTTGAAGGTGGGACAGTCGAAGCGGCCTGTCATGGCAAGGGAGGCGGTAAAAAGTGGAGCGAACACTACTACCATCATTATCTCGGACTCTTCAATTACGGGCAAGTTAAACGATGGACGATGTTCGTCATCCGGGATTGGTTCCAAGACCCGGAACTGATCACCACCGTTGACAACATCCTTTCCTCCCGGCTCTTTTTCATCGTTACGTTTAAATGCGGCGTCGGCCCGCTCATGTTTTTAGAAGGCTTGAAGATTATGGCGGAGACCTGGTTCCCGGGACTCGGGACCAATCCTGCCCAATGCACCGCGGAAATCACCCTTCTGCCTTACCAGTGGGACCCACACAGCGGATTTTACGGTGCGTTTTTGTCCGAGTGGGGCAACGGGCGCAATTATCACTTGACCAGTTATACCCCCAAGAACGATAAAATCGAAATGTTCACTGGTTCCTCGATTAACAACATTTATAAAAATGAAAAACCGATAGATACCATTAGTTGGGAGTATAATTTTATCGCGAATACAACGAACAATCCCACGGGCGTAGATAAGTCCTTGGTTTTGAGTTTTGCCAATATGTATCCCGAGGACCGCCTGATTCTTTTCGCGTATAATCCGCAATTTTTCCAGAGGGGCGATGAAAAGGTCATCGCGAACGAAGTGTGGGCGTCCACGAAAAATAAAAGCGCGCGCTGCCTCATTGTGTCCCAGGACACCAATCTGCTCAATATGGATCTGCAGTTCGACGCCACCGGCGCGGGCGGCGGCACTGTGGCCGTGCGGAATTGGCGCGGCTTTGTTGACCAGTATGTCTTTGTCGTGAAGGCCAACGGACACGGCTATTACACGAAAAACGGCGGCAAAAAGCACAATTTCTAAGCCTTTCTTTTTGCTATTAGACTGGGCCCAGGACTGGTAAGATGAAGTCCTGGGCTTTGTTATTTTTAGCCAAGCGGAAAAGTCTTCGCGCGGGATGCGATGGGGAGCGTATGAGGATAAGCGGTCCGCGAATCATGAGCTGGATCTTTCTGGGGGCAGTGCTGGAAGGTTTGTTGCTGGCATCGGCCTGGGCTGATCCGGTCAATCCCAGAACCTATTATTCGGGGTCCAATGCCCGCGCCTTGGCCTTGGACACGCATCGGAACCGGCTTTATGTCGGGGTTGATTCCGCGACGAACAACCTGCTTGTATTTACGCTCGACAGCAACGGCGATACAACCAACGCGGTTACGGCGCATACCTACGATGCCGGCCGCACGGTAGCCATGAGCCTGGATGCCCGGCGTAACCGCCTCTATTTAGCCAATAATGTTCTCTTGACGGATAACGAGATTAATATTGTGACTTTAATGTCCAACGGAGATCCGTCCGGCGTCAGCGGCCACAATCTTTCATCGGGCATCGCCCAGGCCTTGGTCCTGGACGCTCAGCGCAACCGCCTTTATGTGGGCCTGGGAGATGCGTTGGTCGGCCTGGCCATGATCAGGTTGACTCCCCAAGGGAATTTTGATTCCTCGGTCACGTACGGGACAAACAACCGGGTGAACGCGCTGGCGCTGGACGCGGCGCGCGACAAACTCTACTTGGGATACAACAACGGCGCGGTGGGAACTTGCGATTTGGATGCCAATGGCGAGGTGGTCGGCATCAATAATACCCGGACGGCCGGATCAGGGCATGTGACCAGTCTGGCGCTCAACAGCTTCGACAATTGCCTGTATGTCGCCGCCAACAATACTATCCTTTACACGTTTCCGCTGATGCCGGATGGCTCCGCGGATCCTGGCGAATTAGCCGCTTCCCCCAATTCTTTTACGATCGCCTGGACCCCGAATGGTCTGCTGGCGGACGCGACGCGCCGCCGGCTTTACTTTGGAACAGCCGTGACCGGCACCGATGATCTGCGCTGGATTGATCTGGATTCCGGAGGCATTCCCAACGGCACTGTTTTTTTCGCGACCGCCAATGACGTGAGGGCTTTGGCCATGGACGCGGAGCGCCGCAAGTTTTACACCACCGCGGCGACGAACAACGTGTATTTTGACCTTACCGAGCCGGGAATGCCTTACTTGCTGATCAATCACGGTGCTGCCACCACGGCGCAAGAGGAAGTTGAACTTCACTGGAGCGTGCCGAACGCCCATTTTGTCCTGGTGGAAGGCACATCCGATCTGGTGAATTATTATTTCCCGGTCACGTTCGCCGCAAACACGGTTTTCGATCAATGGCATTCGACCGATGACAGCCGTTGGAGCAATGTCGCGGGCACCCGGGCCAATACCCTGACTGTCAGAGCGCGGCTGACCAGCGGCGCGGGTTTGAAAACCGTCCGTGTGTGGTTCCGGGAAGACGCGGGGATCGTCAATGGCGGTGCGGTTTCGCACTACCGCGAAACCTTCATCACCCTAAACGGAGACACGCCGACTTTTACGCCCACGTTCACCCGGTCGCCCACCGTCACGCCCACGCCGACCCATACCATTTCCCCCAGCCCAACATGCACGCCATCGGTTACCGGAACCGCGACTGGAACCGGCACGGTTACGGCTACCGCGACCCTCAGTCCTACTGGATCACCATCCGGTTCGCCTACGGCCACTTCGACCTTGACCTTCACGACAACCGGCACGCCTACTGGCACGCCTTCGGCCACTGCCACGGCCACGGGCACTCCGACCCCGAGCGCCAGTTCAACATCCTCGGTGACCTTGACGCGGACGCCTTCGTTCACTTTTACCGCCACCCATACGGCTTCTTCCACACCTTCGCCGGTTGTCACGGCCACACCCACCGATACCGGCACCCAAACCTCCACCATCACGCCGACCTGTACCGTCACGCCTACGATTACACAAACAAGGACGCAAACACCCACCCTGCCGCCGACAGCCACGCCAACACCGGGCGTGCTTTTCTACCTGGACAGGAATCAATTCCGGCCTGCCAGGGAAAGTCTGGGTCTGAAGGTCGGTCTGCTGGACGGCCAATCAGCCGAAATCCGGGTCTTGACCTTGACCGGACGCCTGGTCAGACAGTTGGCCGTATCCCCACCGCCAGGGGGTTATGTGCAGTTGTACTGGGACGGCCGCAACCAGGATGGGGAACAAGCCGCTTCGGGGATTTATTTTATCGTGTTTGAATCCCCGAATTACCGCGTGGTTCGCAAAGTGCTGGTGATCAAATGAAGCGCCTGTTCAGAATGATCTTGCTGACCGTTTGCGCCGTGTGGTTGCCGGTTCATTGGTGCGAAGCGGGAGAGGGAACCGCCGGCGCGGATTTTCTGCGCCTGCTTCCCGGCGCCCGGTCCGCGTCCCTGGCCGGGAGCTATGCGGCCATCGGGCAGGACGCGGAAGCGCTTTTTGACAATCCCGCGGGTATCCTGGGACTGCTGAACCCGCAAATTGGATTGAGCCATCTCGCGTGGTGGGAAGGCATTACCTATGACGCCTTGTGGGGTGTACAACCTTTGGGCGACGCGGGTGCGATCGGTTTGTCCGCAGCCTGGCTTAACGTGGCGCCCTTCAACAGCACGGAAGACCCCGCCGCGTCGTCGGTTCAGGCATGGAATTTCCTTTTGGGCGGCAGCTACGCCTATAAACTGAGCCGCGCCCTGTCCTGCGGCGCGCAGGTGAAAAGCTTGCTGTCGCGCCTGGATGAGGCACAATCCTGGGGGCTGGCCTTGGATGCAGGCGTTCAATATTTCATGAACAACGATCAATTGGTCCTTTCCGGGGCTTTGCGGGAATTGGGCATGATGGCGCCCTACCAGAGCGTTTCGGATCCCTTGCCCCTGTCTGGGGTGTTTGGAGTCGGTTATTTCTTCTGGCCGGACGAACCATGGCGTTTCTCACTGGCTGCGGAGGGGCAGCTGCCACTGGCCGGCATGCCCTCTCTGGCGCTCGGGGTCGAAGGCTGGGCGGAAAATTTTTTGGCTGTGCGGGCTGGCGTCAAATCCTCCCAGAATGCCGGCGATTGGCTGACCCTGGGGGCGGGTATCCGCTGGCAGGGATTGCATGTGGATTATGCTTTAACCCCCGTGGGAGAGATGGGCTGGGTGCACAGGGTTTCGCTAGCTTATGATTTTGGCAGTCAGCGGCGTCTGGCCAGGCCTAAACTCACGGTGGTCATGACCGTCCAGGAGTTTGTCTATCCGGATGGGGAACCGGGGTACAATGTACAATTGGTCCCGACCGCCGCCGTGGCGGCGGGTCTCGACCGCTGGGACGCCGTGATTCTCGAAACCGCCACCCGCCGGATCGTCTACCGCAGCAACGGTGAGAAACAACTGCCCTTGGTGTTGACCTGGAAAGGCGTGGATGAGGCGGGAACGCGCGTGAACGTGGAAGGGTATTATACCTTTCAGGTACGCGTGGTGGACCAACAGGGATACGTCGCCAAGGTCGAGGGGGAAATCCTGCCGATTTCGATTACCGCGCTGCCCAAACTCAAAGCGATGCCGCGGGATATTTTTGCCGGCCAGGTTACCTTCCGCCCAAGAGCCGGCGAGGACCTGAGGGAATGGTCCATCGAGATTGTGGATTCCGACGGACGCGTGCTTAAACGCTATTTGGGCCAGGGTGCGATTCCCAAGGATTTCGCCTGGGACGGCACGGACGATAAAAAACGACTGGTGGCGGTGAAGACCGGCTATCATTTCCGGCTGCGGACCAAGGACCGCCAGGACAATGAAATGAAGAGCACGGCTCCCCTGATTGTGATCGACGCGGGCACCAAGGCCTATACCGACCAGGCCGCGGCGCTTCCCGAACAAGTTCCGTTCCACTTTGAACCGACGGATATCAAGGTCAAACGCTGGGTTTTCAGCATTGTGGATATCGGCAGCGGAAAAAACGTCCGCTCTTTCGAGGGGTCGGCGCCCCTGCCGGAAACATTGGTGTGGGATTCAAAGGACGAACAAGGGCGCTATGTCTCCTCGCGGGAAAAATACAGTTATGTGTTGCAGATGCAGGATTCATTGGGCAATGTTTGGCAGCAAGCCGCTCCCATCGGTTCCACTTCGGTTCGCGTGATTTCCTCGGGTGCGGCCCCTACGCTCAAAGTGGAGGAGATCCTGTTTGATTTTAACCGGGCGGAACTCAAACTGGCTGTTTTCGAAAAATTGAGAAAGATCGTCGATCTGGTGCGCGCGCATCCGGAAAAGACCGCCCGCCTGCTGATTGAAGGACACACGGATGAGATTGGTACAGACGCCTACAACCAGGAATTATCGCTCAAACGCGCCAAGATGGTCATGCGCTATCTGGTGGAGGACGAAGGGTTGCCTTCGGGCCTGATTCAAACCCGGGGATTTGGCAAGACCAGACCGCTGTATACGGGAGATGCGCCCGAGAGCCGCGCCAAGAACCGGCGGGTGGAAGTCACCCTTATCCTTTCGGCGGAACCGTAACCGGGTGCTTATTTTGGATCGGCGGGGATGGCGGACGCCGGAATTTTGCTTGCAGCCTTTTTGATCCGCTCAGTATAATGACACCCTAATCCTGCAGGCGCTTATCTAGGAGCTGAACATGGTGATTGATGGTGGTTTGGAATTTGAGAGGCCGCTGGTGGAATTGGAACGGCGGATCGAGGAATTGCGCAGTTTTACGAGCGGGCAGCAGTTGAATCTGGACCAGGAACTGGTGCAAATGGAAGAGCGCGCGCGCAAACTGCGCGAGGAAATTTATTCCAATTTGAGTCCATGGCAGATCGTTCAGGTCAGCCGGCACCCTCAGCGGCCGCACACGCTGGATTACATTCAAGGGATTTTTAACGACTTTCAGGAATTGCACGGCGATCGGGCGTTCATTGACGACCGGGCCATGATCGGCGGGATGGCTTGGCTGGACGGCCGTCCGTGCGTGGTGATCGGCACCCAAAAGGGCAAAGACACCAAAGAGAACCTCGCCTATAATTTTGGCTTGCCTCTCCCCGAAGGCTACCGCAAGGCATTGCGCCTCATGAAGTTGGCGGAAAAATTCCATGTTCCCGTCATCACGTTTATTGATACGGCAGGCGCGTTTCCGGGCATGGAGGGGGAAGAACGGGGGGTGGCCGAGGCAATTGCGCGAAATCTCCGGGAAATGTCCGTTCTAAGAACGCCGATCCTGGTGGTGGTCATCGGCGAGGGAGGGAGCGGGGGAGCATTGGGGATCGGCGTGGGCGATTACGTTCTCATGCTTTCCAATGCCATGTACACAGTCATCACACCCGAGGGATGCGCCGCCATTCTATGGAAAGACCGCTCCGCGGCGCCGCGGGCGGCTGAAATTCTCAAACTGACGGCGCCGCATCTCAAGGAACTTAGGGTGATTGACGAGATTGTCGAGGAACCGGTGGGAGGCGCGCACCGCGAACCCAAAGTGGTGATGGAACGCGTGAAGGCCAAGTTGAGCGAGCAGCTTCAGCGCCTGACCCTCCTGCCGACCGACAACCTCCTGGAAATGCGCTATGCCAAGTATCGCCGCATGGGATTCTTGCAGGACGCGGAACCCTTGTCCGACGCGGCGGCGGGCTCGAATGGAGACGGCCCCTCGGCCGCTCCCGGCCAAGAGCAGAATTCCGCTCCGAATCATGCCAAATCATAAAACCCAGAAACATCACGTGTGGCGCTCGGCCGTCTGTGGTCTTTGCCTGCTCTCCGGTTTTTTTCAGATGCCTTTTTCCGGGATGGCACAGACGCAGGAGGAAAGCGGGGAAGAACCCCGGCGGCGCCTGACTATTGTTCTCGATCCGGGGCACGGTGGGCGGGATCGGGGGTTAGCCGAAAAAGAGGACGAACCGCGAAGCGAAAATGTCCGGATGCTGCAACTCGCGGTCGAGTTGAAAAGCCGGCTGGAAAAACGCAATCTGAACGTTTTTTTGACCCGGACGGGGGACGAGTCCTATTCCTTGCTGGACCGCGGAAGCCTGGCCAACCGAAAGAACGCAGATGTCTTCTTGAGTCTTCACCAAGGCCGGCAGGCTGGAAACCGCCAACCTCCCGTCCGGATTTTTTTATATCGGCCTCCGGCAACCAAGGAGAAGCGGACGCGCGCCTTAAGCGGACGCCTGGTCTCCTGGGATGACGCTCAATCGGCTTTCCGTCCGCAAAGCCGAAAATTGGCCGAGAGCCTGCGTACGCTCTGGGCCGGACACGCCGCCGAGATCATTGAAGTTCCCGTGGCAGTGCTTGCGGGAGTGAACCATCCGGCGGTGATGGTGGAATTGCCGCCTGCGGCGAAGGACTGGCAGCGGGATGCGGAACGCCTTTCGCAGGGACTTGAAAAATATCTGCTTAACCGGCGGGCCCCATGACCAGCAAACACCGTTCCGAATGGATACCCTCGGTCCTGGCGGTTGCCGGGGTCGCCTTGCTGGTGGCGCTGGGGTGGTGGCTGGTCAACTGGTCGGGGCAAGCGCGCGAAGCCGTACCGGGCAGCGGCGCCGAGGCGGCCTCGCGCACGTTGAAACTGTATTACGCGACGGACAATCCCCGGCAGTTCAAGGCCGAATCAGTGCGGGTGCCTGAAACGGGATCGCTGCGCGTCCAGGTCAAACACCTCCTGGATCAATTTGTTTCTCGGGCAGCGCAAGATGATCCACGGATGTGGCCGCTGCCTCTCAAAGTACGCGCCGTCTATCTGCGCGGCGGGGGGATGCTGGTGGTTGACTTTGAAAAACCCGTCCAGTATAATCAAGCCGTTAGCGCGCAAGAAGAGCTGCTGATGATCCGTTCGCTGCTTAAAACCCTAACGATGAATTTTTCCGAAGTGAAAACGGTGCGGTTATTAATCGGCGGGCAGGAGGCGGAAACCTTGGCCGGCCATCTGGATATTTCCCGAACGTTGGCGCTGGAAGATTTTACTTGGTAATACTGACGATTGAGAGGGGACGCGTGGCATGAATCCAAGTTTGAAATCTCCAGCTGATCAACCGGCAGGGCAAATGCCAAGCGGTTGTCTGGTGGGCGGGACCATCGTTGTCTTGCTGGTATTGGTCCTATTGACGATCGCTCTCGTGGTCGTGTTCCGCAAGCCAGCCAATCTCATGAAGTACGGGTTGGTCCAGGCGATGGACCAGATCGAGACCCAGTTGGCGAGGGAAAGAACCCTGCCGGCGGAACAATACCAGGAATTGAAAGTCTACGCGGCGGCTGGCAAGACCTTTGTCTCCGAACAAAATCTTAATGACCGCGCGAATCTCGCGCGTGCCTCGGTTGTTGTCCGGGCCTTCCGTCAGGCTTTGCGGGATAACGTGATTGATCGCGAGGAATTGGCGGCCATCCGGTCGGCAATTTGGCGGGCCAATATCCCGCTGCCAGTCCAGCCAAAAAATCCTTCGGCCCAACAGCGTTGACACTTTGCGCGGTCATCGAGCGGGGGTAATTCAGTGGTAGAATGCCAGCTTCCCAAGCTGGACGTCGCGGGTTCGAGTCCCGTCTCCCGCTCCACTTTTTGTGCGCGCGAGGGCGAGTTTTAGCGAAAGGAATAGTGAACGCATGAGCCGATTCGGCCGGTTGGGTCTTGTCCTGATGGGGTTGCAGTTGGCGCTGGGCTCTCCCGCTCTCTGCGAAGCCAAAAAAAAATCCTCCTATGCCATCAAACCCGAAGAAGTCAAGGTCGTCCAAACGGATGCCCGCCAGCACCCCTGGGGGGTGGGGCTGATCATCGGGGATCCAACCGGCGTGACCGTGAAATACTGGCTGAACGCGCAAAACGCCTGGGAATTTTCACTGGGATCCCAGCTTTCGTTAGCCGGTGTGGGCGCCCATGCGGATTATTTGCTCCATATTCCCGTGATTTCGGATGCCCCCGAAGCTCCGATATACATCGGCGGCGGGGCCTTCCTTGGAGGCGGCGGGGATCAATTCACCGCGGGCCTTCGGGGCGTAGCGGGCATGACCTACATATTCTCCGAACCTTTTGACATCTTTATGCAGTTGTCTCCGACGCTGACGGTTTCCCCCCGGATTGATTTCTATTTCACCTTTTCCATCGGCGGAAGAATTTACCTCTAACCTTAAAAAAAATATTTACCCCGAAGGTTAATCGCGCTAAAATGTCCTCAATCAAATTGGCCGGGTGCTGCCAGGCCAAAAAATGCGAAGGAGGTGAGATCGAGGTGAAAGCTCTGGGTCGGCATATATTGCTGGAGCTTCACGACTGCGACAGCGAAATTTTGCAGGATCACAAAAAAATCGAACAGATTATGACGGGCGCCGCGTTGGCCGCGAGGGCCACGATCGTCAAATCGGTTTTTCACCATTTCAATCCATACGGCGTAAGCGGAGTCGTGGTGATCGCGGAATCCCATCTGTCGATTCATACGTGGCCGGAATACGGATATGCCGCGTTGGATTTTTTTACCTGCGGCGACGAAGTGGATCCCTGGGTTGCCCATCACTACGTCGCGGAGCGCTTGGGCGCTAAGCGGCGCACCTCCATCGAAATGAAACGGGGTGTGTTTGACCGGACGACATTAAAGCACAAAATCGAAGCCTAGGCCGCGATTCACAAACGAAAGCCACCAGGCAGAGGTTGTCGAATGCAGAACTCGTTCTCCGGGACGGGTTCTGCATTCCCTTTTTTGGGGGCGGAGCAATGCGGATTTTTAACGATCGCCTGTTCGTGGAAATGTACTCGGAGCATGAAGGGCATCTCCATGGATTCCAGCGTGTCTTGGTGACCGGACAAACCGCCTACCAGCAGGTGGAGATCGTTGATACGCACGTCTACGGCCGCTGCCTGCTCCTGGACGGGAAAATGCAATCCAGCCAGGTTGATGAACATATCTACCATGAATTGCTGGTTCACCCCGCCATGGTGACCCATCCCGCACCGCGGAAAATATTGATCATTGGCGGCGGCGAAGGCGCCACCCTGCGGGAAGTGCTCCGGCATGCATCGGTGGAACAAGTGGATATGCTGGAGATCGATGAACAGGTGGTGACCTTTGCGAAACACCACCTTGCTGATTGGCACCGCGGGGCGTTTGATGATCCCCGGCTTCATTTGATCATCGGCGACGGCCGGCGGCACGTGGAAGAGACGCCGGAACGCTACGACCTTATTTTTATTGATGTTTCGGATCCGGGATATGACGGGCCGGCCTATTTGCTTTATACGCTGCAATTTTATCAAACGGCGGCGCGCTGTTTGCGGCCGGATGGTTTGATTGCGATGCAGGCCGGACCCAGCAGTCCCACCTGCGGGGAGATCATGGCTTCGATTTACCGGACCTTGGGCGAAGTTTTTCCCGTGGTGGGCGCGTATGAGGCATTCATTCCGTCGTTCGGATATCCCTGGGGGTTCTGCTTGGGTTCCAGACGGCTGGATCCCGGCCGCTTGGGGCAGGAGGAAGTGGATCAGCGGTTGCGCCGACGGAGTATTTTGGATTTAAAAGCTTATGACGGTCAGACGCACCGCGGGCAATTCATTCTAAATAAAACCTTGCGGACCATGCTGGCCACCCAAGGAAGGTTGATCGAAGACCACCAGCCCATTTATACCCCGTTGTAGCGGGAACGAGGTGATCGGCAGCGATGGCGGAAATTCCGGAACTCAATCAACAATCCACCCCTTTGTTTGAAGCGGTCATCAATTACGCCAAAGGCCGCAAAATATCCTTTCATACACCCGGGCATAAACACGGCGTTTCCATTCCCCAGGAATTCAGGAATTTCGTGGGAGAAAAGATCTTTGATTGCGATCTCACGCTGCTGGAAGAAGTGGACTCCCTGCACGAGCCCAAGAGCGTGATCCGGGAAGCGCAGCGGCTGGCCGCCCAGGCGTACGGTGCCGATTACGCGTTTTTCCTGGTCAACGGCACCTCGGGTGGGAATCATGCCATGCTGCTGACGGTTTGCGATCCCGGGGATAAAATCATCATTCCGCGCAATGTCCACCGTTCGGTCCTGGCGGGGATTATTTTTTCCGGCGCCATTCCAGTCTATGTCATGCCCGAACGCGACGAAGAGCACAACCAGATGCTCAATGTCACGCCAGAGGCCATTGACCGGGCCATCCAACGCCACCCGGACGCCAAAGCTATCCTGGTGACCCATCCGACCTATCAGGGGATTGGCGCCAATCTGCGTGAAATCTCCCGCTTGGCCAAACGCGCGAAAATGTTTTTCTTGGTTGATGAGGCACACGGTCCGCATTTGAAATTCCATCCTGATCTGCCTCCGGCGGCTATGGAGTGTGGCGCGGATATTTGCGTTCAGAGCACCCACAAAATCATCAGCAGTCTCACGCAGGCTTCCTTGCTGCTGGCCCGCCGGAGCGTGGACGTGCTTAAGCTGAAGCGCATCCTGACCCTTCTCATGACCACCAGTCCCTCCTATCTGCTGTTGGCTTCGCTGGACTTGGCGCGGATGCAAATGGCAACCCGAGGGAAGGAGTTGCTGAATGTGGCGATCATGCTGGCGGAGGATGCGCGTCAAAAAATCAACGCCTTGCCCGGGATGTTTTGCCCGGGAAGGGAATTGGCCGGACGGCCTGGGGTGCATGCGGTCGACGTGACCAAATTATGCATCAATGTCAGCGGCACCGGGCTGACCGGATTTGACGTGGCCAAGCAATTGAACGAAAAATTCAAAATACAAGTTGAATTCGCCGATCTCGATACGATACTATTGATCGTTTCAATCGGGAATACCGAGAAAGATATTTTGCGTTTGGTGCTGGCGCTGGATGCGGTCGGCAAAGAAGCTCAGGCCGCACAAGGCGCGCAAGCGCCGTCGGCGCGTAAAGAACACCTGCGGTTTCCTGACGAGCTGCCTGAGGTCGTGATGACGCCGCGCGAAGCGGTTTTTTCGGCGACCAAAAAAGTGTCGTTGAAAGCCGCGGTGGGACAGATCAGCGCGGAGGTGTTTTCTCCATATCCTCCCGGGATTCCGCTGCTCAATCCTGGAGAAAGAATTTCCGGAGAGATTCTGCACTATCTCAAAGAGCTTCACCACCGCGGAGGACGGGTGCAGGGGCAATCCGATCCGGAATTGCGGACGATTAAAGTGGTTGAACTGGGACCGCTGGCCGCCGCGAAAGGCGTGCTGGCGGACGCTGAAGGCCGGAAAACCCGGCAGCCGAGCTTGTGGTAAGTCGTTTGAAAGGATTCAAAACGCGAATCCACTCCTCTCCGCAGGGGGATGGATGCGGAATGGTTGCTCCGGGGATGTGGCCAAGAAGGGTTAGCAAGGGTTGGAGTTGAGCCCCCGGGCCCTTCGGCCGCGGAGGGCTTCATGCCCACCCGTGTTTACGGGCATGCATCATGTAAAGAAAGACGGTGACTGGAATGAAAAAAAACCAAATTGATTACTTCCGTAAAATACTGCAAAATCAAAAGCAAACCTTGCTGGCGAAAGTCAGGAGCAGCGTGGAACTGAACCGCGAAGAGGCCTCGGACGAAGTCAGGGACGCAGCCGATTTTGCCTCGGATTTTTATGAGCGCGAATTGGCCATGGGACTGACGGAAACAGAACGCGCCCGCCTGCAGGAGGTCGAAGAGGCTCTGGATCGCCTGGAGAACGGCAAGTACGGCAAATGCGAAACCTGTGGCAACCTGATTTCCCCCACGCGCTTGGAAGCGCTGCCGTTCGCCCGTCTGTGCATTGAGTGCAAGGCGAAAGAAGAGAAGCTCAGCAACAGCAGCAATAATACCGCCAACAATAGCAGTGCGGGATTTTGATCGGAGTACGGGATATGCTGCAGGCACTTTGCATCAGTCGCGCCAAGAAGCTGACACAGATACAAAAACCTTCGGAAATCGCGCGTCTGCTCCGCAACCGGTCCAATCTTCTGTGGGTGGACATTACCAATCCCGAAGAAGACGATATTGACGTCATGGTGGATGTTTTTCACTTTCACCAGCTGGCGATTGAGGATTCCATTTTTCCGCAGAACCAGCCGAAACTGGAAAGCTATAAAAACCACCTGCATGTCGTTCTTCACGAGTTGAATTACCCTTCGAAGAAATCCTTGGAAGTCGCGACCCACGAACTGAATATTTTTATCGGCAGTAATTTTGTCGTCACCAGCCATCTTAATACGCTGGTTTCGGTTTCCAAACTCTTCCAGCGTTTTCAAAAGAAGGTTAGTACCATCCAGCCGGCCAGCGATTTTCTCTTGCATGCCATCATTGACCAAGTCGTAGACGGCTATTTCCCGATTATTGATCAACTCGAACAGCGCATTGAACTCCTGGAAGATAAGGTTCTGGCCGGCGCTGACAGGCATGTCCTGGAAAAAATCGTCGAGATCAGGAAAAACCTTTTGAAAATACGCAATTTCATCCAACCGCAGCGGAAAATCCTCAATCTTCTCGGCCGCTCCGACACGCCCTTTGTTTCGCGGGCGATCGCCACGTATTTCCGCGACGTTCTCGATCACGTGGTTCGCATCAGCGACATGCTGGACACTTACCGGGAAGTCTTGTCCTCGACGATGGACGCTTATGTCTCCATGGTTTCGCTGCGCATGAACGAAATTGTGAAAACGCTGACCACGATTACCACGATCCTCATGCCGCTCTCCGTGATTACCGGGTTCTACGGCATGAACGTGAAAATCCCGGAATTCGAAATGGGCCCTGTCGGTTATTTTATCGCGGTCGGGCTTTTGGTGCTGGCCCTGACCGGCATGATCATTTTTCTCAAGCGCAAGAAGTGGATGTAGCGCCGAAAATACCTTCCTGTCAAACCCCTTTTTAAAAAAGCATTGACGCCGGAGAGGGCTTGTGCCACAATATGCGCCGTTTATTCACCGGTGCCGCGCGTGGCAATTAGCCTTGCCAGATAAGGGTTTTGCGAAGCGCGGATGGTTTGGAGATAATTTTTTTAATTTGCCAAGGAGGCATTCACATGGGAGTCAAAGTAGGGATCAACGGGTTTGGGCGGATCGGGCGGGGTGTTTTACGGGCGGCCTTGGAGAAAAAATCCGATCTGGATTTCGTGGCGGTCAATGACCTGACGGACGCCAAAACGCTGGCCCATCTCTTTAAATATGACAGCGTATTCGGGAATTACACGGGCGAGGTCAAGGCCGGCAACGGCGAAATCATTGTCAACGGCAAGGCGATCAAGGTGGTGGCTGAGAAGGACCCGGCCAATTTGCCCTGGAAAAGCCTGGGTGTTGAGATCGTCATCGAATCCACCGGCCGGTTTACCGAAGCCCAGAAAGCCGCGGCCCATGTTCAGGCGGGCGCCAAGAAAGTCTTGATCAGCGCTCCGGCCAAGAATGAGGATATTACCATTGTGCTGGGCGTGAACGAGGACAAATACGATTCTGCAAAACACAACATCGTTTCCAATGCCTCCTGCACCACCAACTGTTTGGCGCCGGTGGTGAAAGTCCTGATGGATAAATTCGGGGTGGTCTCGGGCTTGATGACCACCATTCACTCCTATACGAACGACCAGGTCATTCTGGATGCCCCCCACAAGGACCTGCGCCGGGCCCGGGCCGCGGCGCTCTCCATGATTCCCACCACCACCGGTGCGGCGAAAGCCATCGGCCTCGTCATTCCTGAGTTGAAGGGGAAGCTGGACGGGCTGGCGATCCGCGTGCCCACCCCGAACGTGTCCCTGGTGGACGTGGTGCTCAAGGTCCAAAAGGCGACGACCAAGGAAGAAGTGAACGCCGCGCTGAAAGCGGCCGCCGCCGCGAGTCCTTATCTTGCCTATACGGAAGAACCCCTGGTTTCCCGCGATTTCAACGGCAATCCGGCTTCCTCGATCGTGGATGGGCTCTCGACTTTCGTCAACGGCGACATGGTGAAGGTCATGGCCTGGTATGACAACGAGGTGGGGTATTCCAACCGCGTCGTGGACCTTGTGGCCTATATGGCGAAGAAAAATTAAAGATCAAAGCGCATGTGCGACGGAGCAAGAGATAGAAAATAGGCCGCGATGATCTCGTGAAGGCTCTGTGGTCTGTTCTCGATCGCTCGGGGAGTTGAGGAATCGCCCGCGCGGTTTTCCAGGAGGCGGCATGCAAAAATTGTCCGTAAAAGACCTTTCGGTGAAAGATCAACGGGTCCTGGTGCGCGTGGATTTCAACGTGCCCCAGGAAGCGGATGGAACCATCACCGATGACACCCGAATTCGCGCTGCGCTGCCGACGATCGAATTTCTGCTTCAGGGGGGAGCCAAGGTCATCCTTTGTTCGCACCTGGGCCGCCCCAAAGGGGAACCGGGTGACCGCCAGGCGTTCACGCTGGCGCCGGTGGCCCGTCGCCTGGGTGAACTGCTTAAAACCAACGTGAAGATGGCTCCGGACGTGGTCGGGCCCGAAGTGACAAAGTTGGCCAACCAGCTGGGGTCCGGTGAAGTTCTCATGCTGGAAAATGTACGTTTCATCAAAGGCGAAACCAAGAACGATTTGGAATTTTCGAAGCAGCTCGCGGCCCTGGCTGATTTTTATGTCAATGATGCCTTCGGCTCGGCCCACCGCGCCCATTCCTCTACCGCGGGGGTGGCCCGCCTCGTCAAACAGGCGGCTGCCGGGTTTCTCATGGAAAAAGAGATTCACTACCTCAGCCAAGCCGTTTCGAACCCGGAACGGCCGTTTGTGGCCATTTTGGGCGGCGCGAAAATTTCCGGTAAACTGGAAGTGATCCAGAATCTGCTGCCCAAAGTGGACAGTCTGCTGATCGGCGGCGGCATGGCGTACACATTCTTGAAGGCCAAATCCATCGGCATCGGGCGCTCGATCTGTGAGGACGATTTGATCCCCACGGCCAAGCAGATTCTCAAACAGGCCCTGGATCTTGACAAGCAGCTGCTCCTGCCGATTGACCATGTCGTGGCGGATGATATCAAGGCCGATGCCATGCAGAAGCACGTGCCGCGCAATAATATTGATGAGGGCTGGCAAGGGGTGGATATCGGACCGGACACCGTGAGGAAATTCACCGCGGCCATTCAAAAAGCCAAGACCATCGTCTGGAACGGTCCGATGGGCGTGTTTGAAATACCCGCCTTTGCCAAGGGGACGCTAGCCATGGCGACTGCCTTGGCCAGCTCCGAGGCGACAACCATTGTCGGCGGCGGTGACTCCGTGGCGGCCATCACGCAGATGGGCTTGGCGGACAAGATGACCCACGTTTCCACCGGCGGGGGAGCCTCGCTGGAGTTCTTGGAAGGCAAAGAGCTGCCCGGCGTGGCAGCCCTGAGCAACCGCTAGGCGTTCGAGCACATAGGAATGAATGAATCGCTCAAACGCCATCCCCTCCGCAGGGGGGATGCGGAATCGTTGCTCCGGGGATGTCGCCAAAAGGGGATCGCGGGGGTTGAAGTTGGTACGCCAGACTTTGCCCGGGTGCTTCAAAGCAATTCGTGGAGTAAGTGGAGCGGTTCCCCGGACTGAAGTTCCCCGCAGGGGGACCCTAGGCCGGGGCTCCCTCCCTCCGCAATAAAATTACGCAAATCCTCTCCCGGGCCGAAAGCCCCCTGCGGGAACCGAAGCCCGGGGATTTTTGCGGAGGGATTGAAACGACCGCTTGCGATCTGTTTTCGATGGCTCTATTGTTCGGAAATTTAAACACCGATTTTTTGTGACGCGTTATCTTGATCTTGGCCGATTAAACTTTATGTGGAACGGATGAACCCATGAGAACACCGATCATCGCTGGAAACTGGAAGTTGAACAAGACCCGGCTTGAAGCCGAAGCGCTGGCGCGCCAGGTGGTGGCGGGGGTCAAGCAGGTGAAGGACATCGAAGTTGTTCTTTGCCCGCCGTATACAGCGCTGGAAGCCGTTCGGGACGCGATCCAATCCTCGCCGGTTATGCTGGGCGCGCAAGATCTCTACTGGGAGGCCTCCGGCGCATTTACCGGGGAAGTTTCCGGGCCCATGCTCGCGGACGCTGGTTGCCGTTACGTCATCATCGGCCATTCGGAGCGCAGGCAGTATTTCGGCGAGACCAACGATACCGTGAACCGCAAGGTGAAAGCCGCGCTGGGCGCAGGGCTCCTGCCGATCGTATGCGTCGGAGAAACGCTTCCGGAGCGCGAAGCCGGGAAGGTTGAGGCCGTGGTGAGCGAGCACGTGCGCCAGGGTCTGGCCGGCGTGCCGGCCGCGGACCTGGCCAAGGTGGTCGTGGCGTACGAACCGGTCTGGGCCATCGGCACAGGGAAAACGGCGACCCCGGAGCAAGCTCAGGAAGTTCACCGGCTCATCCGCCGCCTTCTGACGGAGTTGGCAGGCCCGGACGTGGCCGGCGCCATCCGGATTCAATATGGCGGCAGTGTCAAGCCGGATAATATCAAGCAATTGATGTCTCAGCCGGATATCGACGGCGCACTGGTAGGAGGAGCGAGCCTTCTGGCCGAGTCCTTCTTGGCGCTTGTCCGCTATCATTCGGCCTGAGAGCGACCAGCGGGAGGAAACAACATGCTTGTTACGATTTTATGGACGCTTCATATTGTCAACTGTCTGATCTTGGTGGTGGTCGTACTGTTGCAGGCTGGACGCGGCTCGACGGTCGGTCTGTCTTTTGGAGGAGGCGCTTCCCAGACGGTTTTTGGTTCTTCTGGGGGGAAAAATTTCTTTGCTCGTCTGACCTCTGGGTTGGCCATCCTGTTCATGGTGACTTCCATTCTTCTTTCCCTGATGTCTTCCCGTCAATCCAAGGGTTATCGCGGGGTGATGCAGCAGCTTCCAACGGCGGAACAACCTGTGGAACCGGCACAACCCAGTTCAGCACCCGCCGGGCCGTCTGATCTGCCCTCGGCTCCTTAGGTAACGAGGCGGCTTAACCGGGTTTTCGGTTGACAATGATCTGAGTGGAAGCTATAATCCCTCCTTCCGTGGCAGGGCGCGATGGAAAAAGGGTTGAAAATAAACGTTAATTCCTTGGCCGCGGATCCTGCGGTCATTGCCGTGGAACTGGATCCTGGAACGTTTGAACTGGGATCCGAAGTCCGATTGCGGGAACCGGTCCGCGTGCAAGCGAGAGTGCACCGGCTGGGAGAAAAGGTTTATGTTCGCGGACAAATCGAAACGACGGTGGAGTTGAGCTGTTCCCGGTGTTTGCGGGAGGTGGCTCAATCCGTACGATCTCCCTTGGTGTTGCTGGCCGTACCGGACAACCACGTGGCCGGACAGTTCTCGCCTGCCGTGGGGGAGGGGACGGAACAAGACGATCCCGTGGGGATCGCCTATACCGGGGACCAGGTGGACCTGGTGCCTGAAATACAAAGCGTGCTGATGCTGGCGCTGCCCATGAAGCCGTTGTGCAGCGAAGACTGTCAAGGACTCTGCCCCCAATGCGGGGCGCGTTTGGTTGAGGGATCCTGTGATTGCCCCGGGCAGAGAGGCGGCCCTGACGGTTGTCAGCCCGGAATGGTCGAGGGCCCTTTTTCAGCTTTGAAGCAGTGGCGTACCTGACGCCAAGGAGGAAATAAATTCATGGCTAATCCAAAGCGCAAATTCTCCAAAGCGCGAACCCATAAGCGGCGTTCCACCTGGAAACTCGCGCCCGTGAACATTTCCGTTTGCCCGCAATGCCAGCAACCCAAACAACCTCACCGGCTGTGCCCTAACTGCGGATACTATCGGGGCAAAGAAATCATCAGCCCGGACCAGCAGTAACCGAAGGGCAGCCCGAACGTGCGCGTCGCGCTTGATTGCATGGGAGGGGACCGGGGGCCGCTGACCACCATCATCGGCGCCTTGGAAGCGGTGAACACCAATCCCGAGCTGACCGTGCTCCTGGTCGGCGATCAGGAAGTCATCCAGAGCATCCTCGCTAAACACAAACGGGAATTTGATCCCCGCCGGATTGAGACGGTGCACGCGGCTGACGAGATCACCATGAAGGACGCGCCGGCCCAGGCCGCGCGCCAGAAGAAAAAATCCTCCATGCACGTGGCCAACCAGCTGGTGAAGGACGGCCGGGCGGACGCGGTGTTCACCGCGGGCAACACCGGCGCGGCCATGGGCGTGTCCCTGCTGACGCTGGGCCGCATTCCGGGCATTATCCGCCCGGCACTGATGATCAATATTCCTTCCCTGACCCGGCACGGATGGACCTCGGTCCTCGACGTCGGCGCCAATGTGGACTGCAAGCCGAAAATGCTTGCGCAGTTCGCGGTCATGGGCGATCTCTATCACCGCATCCTGCTGAAAGTGCCCTCGCCCCGCGTGGGCCTGCTCTCTTTGGGAGAGGAACAGTCCAAGGGCAACGACCTGATCCGCGAATCCCACGAGCTCTTGCGAGGCTTGAAGAATATCAACTTTATCGGCAACGTGGAAGGCCAGGATGTGGTGAACGGCCGCGCCGATGTGGTGGTTTGCGACGGTTTTGTCGGCAACGTTATCCTGAAATTCGGGGAAGGCATCATGCGCCTCTTCGGGGATATCATGAAAAAGGAAGTTCTCAACGGCAATTTGTTCACGAAGCTCACCGTGGGTCTGCTGACACCGACGATCCGCAGGATATACCGCCGCATGGATTATAAGGAGTACGGCAGCGCTCCCTTGCTCGGCGTGAATGGGATTTCCACCATCGGCCACGGCAAATCCAACAGCAAAGCCATCAAAAGCGCTATTCTTCACGCCGCCCGGTACGTGTCCGCGCACATCAACGACCGGATCGCGGAAGCCCTGCGCGACAACGGGGTCGCGGAATCGTGAACGCTCCGCGGCGGGTGGGCATTGCGGGCATCGGGTATTACCTGCCCGAACGTGTGCTGACCAATCAGGAACTGGAATCCCGGCTGGATACCACGGACGAATGGATCGTCAGCCGGACGGGGATCCGCGAGCGGCGCATCGCTGCGCCGGAACAGACGTCTTCCGATTTGGGCGTGATTGCCGCCGAGCGGGCGCTGGCGGATGCCGGGGTGATGGCCTCTGACGTGGATGTGATCGTGGCGGCGACTTCCTCGCCAGACATGGTTTTTCCCGCCACGGCCTGCCTGATTCAATCCCGGATCGGCGCCGTGCGAGCCGGCGCATTCGATCTAAGCGCGGTTTGTTCCGGTTTTGTGTTTGCTTATGTGACCGGCGCGGCCCTGGTGCGTTCCGGCCAGGCCGACCGGGTGCTGGTCGTGGCCACGGAAAAGTTTTCCAGCCTCCTGGATTGGCAGGACCGGCGAACCGCCGTGCTGATGGGCGACGGAGCGGGCGCGGTGGTTCTGACCACGGACGCGCCCCGCGGCGAGTTGCTTTCCAGCACGCTCGGCACCGACAGCCGGGGGATCGAAGATCTTTGGATCCCAGCCGGCGGTTCGAAACTGCCGGCCTCCCACGACACGGTGGACCAGCGGCTGCACTATATGAAAATGAACGGACCTGAAATTTACAAATTCGGGGTCCGCATTATCGGCGAGTCGGTGGCGCAGGCCTTGAAGCTGGCGGGATTGCGCGAGTCCGATCTGGATCTCTTGGTGCCGCACCAGGCCAATATCCGCATTTTGCAGTCAGCCGCCAAACGCTTCAAGCTGCCGATGGAAAAGGTCCTGATCAACATCGGCCGGTACAGCAATACCTCGGCCGCGTCCCTGCCCATCGCGCTCGGCGAGGCCAAAGATCAAGGACTGCTCAAGCCGGGAATGAATGTGGCGTTGGTGGCTTTCGGCGCCGGGCTCACCTGGGGCTCGGCGATTATCCGCTGGTGAGGGCAGGGAGCTGACCTATGTCGAAGATCGGGCTGGTTTTTCCGGGACAGGGATCCCAATTCGCGGGGATGGGCAAGGAACTGATCGCTGCGTTCCCCGAGGCGCAGGCCATTTACCGGCAGGCGGATGAAATTCTTGGCATGCCCCTGACCCGTCTGATCCTGGAAGGTCCGGAAGAAGAACTCAGGCAGACGTCCGTTGCCCAGCCGGCCATCCTGACCGCGTCGGTCGCCGCCTGGGCCGCTCTGAATGGGAATTGGCATGCGGCGCCTGAGCAGTGTCTGGCTGCCGGTCATTCCTTGGGTGAGTATTCCGCCCTGGTGGCCGCCGGGGTGATGGACTTTCCGGTTGCGCTCCGGCTCGTAAGGCGGCGCGGAGAACTTATGCAGGCCGCGGCGCAGACTGTATCCGGCGGCATGGCGGCGGTTATCGGCCTCACTGAACCCGAGGTGGCCACGCTCTGCCTGGAAGCCGATGCCGAGGGGCAGGTGCAGCCGGCCAATTTCAACTCTCCCGGGCAAGTCGTGGTTTCCGGTTCCAGCGAGGCGTTGGAGAAATTGGAGGCGCTGGCCAAGGCCAGGAAGGTCCGGGTTATTCCGCTGGCGGTTTCAGGCCCTTTTCATTCGCGTTTCATGCAGCTGGCCGCCGATCGCCTGGCGCCGGAATTGGACCAGGCCGACCTTCGGACTGCCCGGTTTCCGGTTGTGGCGAACGTTTCGGCTGAACCGTTGTCCCAGCCGGATGCCATCCGGGCAGCCCTGCTCCAGCAGGTCACGGGGGCAGTACGCTGGGAGGCGTCTGTGCGCCGCCTGGCCGCCATGGGTGTCACGCGTCTGCTGGAAATCGGGCCAGGCCGGGTTTTGAAAGGGTTGATTAAGAAAACCGACCCGGCGCTGGAGGTTTTGGGCGTTTTCCGGCCTGAAGAAATCCATCACGCTGCCGGGCAGCTGGCAGGAATAGGAGGGAGACCATGAATTTGAAGGGAAAAGTCGCTTGGATTACCGGGGGAGCCCAGGGGATCGGGCTGGCGATAGCTAAAGAATTGGCTGTCCGCGGGGCGGATTTGGCGATTGCGGACGTCAACCTTGAAAAGGCCGAAGCCGCGGCCAGCCAGCTGGCCGCCGAGACCGGACGCCAAACCCTGGCCGTGAAAATGAACGTCGCCGTTCTGGCCGAGGTCGAGGCGGGCCTTAAAATAATCGTTGACAAATATGGCCGCCTCGATATATTGGTCAATAACGCAGGGGTGACCCGGGACGGTTTGATCATGCGCATGAACGAATCGGACTGGGATTTGGTTCTGACCATCAATTTAAAAGGCACGTTCAACTGCATAAAAGCCGCAACCCGGCCCATGCTCAAACAACGGTCAGGACGGATTGTCAACATCGCTTCCGTGGTCGGTCTGATGGGCAATGCCGGACAGGCTAATTATTCCGCCAGTAAAGCCGGCGTGATCGGGTTGACCAAAACCGCGGCCAAGGAATTGGCGAGCCGTTCCATCACGGTCAACGCCGTGGCGCCGGGATTTATCAAGACCCAGATGACTGAAGTGCTTTCGGAGGAAGCCAAGGAGGCGCTGAAAAAGCTGATCCCTCTGGGGACGCTTGGCGAACCCGAAGACGTGGCCAAGACCGTGGCTTTTCTGGCATCGGACGAAGCCGCCTATATCACGGGACAGGTAGTGGCTGTGGATGGCGGCATGGTGATGCATTCGTAAAAATGCCTTAATCGGGCAGATCAAAAGCAACAGATCACACTTAAGGAGGTTACACAGCGTGGCATTAGAAGCGAAAGTCAAAGAGATTATCGCGAACCAACTGGGTGTCAACCCTGATGAAGTGACCAACGAGGCTTCCTTCATCGACGATTTGGGCGCCGATTCCCTGGATACAGTGGAATTGGTCATGGCCCTGGAAGAGGAATTCGGCATGGAAATTCCCGATGATGAAGCGGAGAAGATCAAGACCGTTGGGGATGCCATCGAGTTCATCAAATCCCATGCCAATATCGCCCAAGCGTAAGCACGAATAAGGTCCAAATCCACTCAGCTTCATTCCGCACCGGATCAACGGAGAAGTTCCCCCGTTCGCTTAGCGGCGAGCGGGGGAATTTTTACGTTTGACGCTGAAGCCGGTTGTGTCCTGGCCCGGCTGGGACGGCAGCGGCAGGTGTGCCTCATCTGTTGACCAGGAATTTGAGTCATGAGACGGTTTTTTTAGAAAGAAGATAGGTGATAGTAGACCGCAAGTGAGATATCATATCAACTTTCTAATCTCGCCTCTCAAATGCTCTGGTTCCCGGGCAACGGGTTGTCCAGTAACCTAGGGAGGGATTATGCCAAGAAGGGTCGTGGTGACCGGGCTGGGGGCTGTGACGCCCCTGGGAAACAACGTTGAAACCTACTGGAAAAACCTGCTGGCCGGAAAATCGGGTATCGGTCCCATCACCCATTTCGACGCCAGCCAATTTGATTCCCGCATCGCCGGTGAAGTGCGTGAATTTGATCCGTCCGGAGTCGTGGATCGCAAAGAAGCCCGGCGGCTTGATCTTTTTGTCCAGTACGCGCTTGTGGCGGCCCAGGAGGCCCTCCGGCAATCCGGGCTGGATTTGGAAAAGGTGGATCATGAGCGGATCGGCAGCGTGATCGGCTGCGGGATCGGCGGGATCGGCGTGGCGGAAACGCAGAAGGAAATTCTCCTCGCCCGCGGCCCGGGACGCGTCTCGCCTTTCTTGGTTCCCATGATGATCCCCAACATGGCGCCGGGAATGATCGCGATCAAATACGGGTTCCGCGGGCCCAATATTTCGGTGGTCACGGCCTGCGCCTCGGGCAACAACGCTTTTACGGATGCCGTGCGCATGATCCAACGGGGTGACGCGGATGTCATGATCGTCGGCGGCACTGAATCCGCCGTGACGCCGCTGGCGGTATCCGGCTTCTGCTCGGCCAAGGCGCTTTCCACCCGCAATGACGAACCGCAGCGCGCCAGCCGGCCCTTTGATCGTGACCGCGACGGGTTTGTCATTGCTGAAGGCTGCGGGCTGGCGGTGGTGGAATCGCTGGAGCACGCTCAGCGCCGGGGCGCGGCAATCTTGGCGGAAATCGGCGGCTATGGCATGTCGGACGACGCGTATCACATGACCGCCCCCCTGCCGGACGGCTCCGGAGGCGCCAAGTCCATGGCCCTCGCCATCCAGGATGCGGGGCTCAAACCGGAAGACATCAGTTACATCAACGCGCACGGAACCTCGACCCTCCAGGGCGACATCGGAGAGACCATGGCGATCAAGCGGGTCTTCGGCGACCGGGCGAAGCATATTCCCGTTTCCTCCACCAAGTCCATGATCGGACACGCGCTCGGCGCGGCTGGGGGCGTTGAATTCGTGGCCGCGGTTAAGTCCATCCAAGAACAAATACTTCATCCCACGGTCAATTTGGAAAATCCAGACCCCGAGTGCGACCTGGATTATATTCCCGAAGGGCCCCGACGGGTCGAAGTGCGCAACGTCCTCTCCAATTCATTCGGATTCGGCGGACATAATGTCACCCTGCTGGTGCGCCGGTTTGAAGGCTAGTCATGGTCAGGTCGGCGCCGCCGGAACAAGTTTTCGCCAGGCTCCACAAGCGGCTGAAAGCACGCCCGGCCACGCTGGAACTGCTGCGCGAGGCCTGCCGGCACCGTTCGTATGTGAACGAACTTAAATCAGGACGCGCGGGAAGAGAAGCATCCAACGAGCGGCTGGAGTTTTTCGGCGATGCCGTGCTGGGGTTTACCATCGCCAAGCTTCTGTATCAGGCCTGGCCGCAAGCGGACGAAGGACGGCTGTCCCAAGCCAAGTCCCGCCTGGTTTCCGCGGAGCGCCTGGCGCAAATCGCCCGCGGGCTGGAGTTGGGACAGGCGCTGCTTCTGGGGCAAGGCGAGGATGTGTCGGGCGGGCGCGAACGCATTTCGCTTCTCGCCAATGTCATGGAAGCCGTGATCGGAGCGGTGGCGCTTGGCGAAGGCACGGACCAGGCTGAAGCGCTGATCCGGGATTTGTGGGCCGAGGCCCTCGAAGAAGAATTGCGCGGCGGCGCGCAGCCTGACTATAAATCGCTGTTGCAGGAATATTCCCAAAAAACCACCGGCGCTCTGCCGGAATACACGGTGGAGCAGGTTATGGGACCTGCCCATAACCGGCGTTATCAGGTCGCGGTCCGGCTCAAGGACAGAGTGAGGGGCCGGGGCGAAGGGCCTAGCAAAAAACAAGCCGCGCAGGCAGCCGCGGCGCAGGCCTATGCGGCCTTGCAACAGGAAAAATAACAGGGGGATGGCATGAACTACTTTTTAAGCGAAGAGCAAAAAATGATTGTGGACACCGCGCGGGAGCTGGCGCAGGAGAAGATCAAGCCGGTCCGGGAAAAGTATGACGAAGAGGGGCACTTCCCCTGGGACATCGTCAAGGAGATGGCCGCGGCGGACCTCATGGGACTCTATATTCCCGAACAGTATAAGGGGATGGGCCGGGGCATTTTCGAACTCTGCCTGGCGGTCGAGGAACTCTCCAAGGTCTGCGGCGGCATTTCCCTGGCCATGGCCGCCACGGCCCTGGGCACGTTTCCCATCCTCCTGTTCGGCACGGACGAGCAAAAAGCCAAATACCTCCCGGACATCGCCACGGGCAAAAAGCTGGCGGCTTTCGGATTGACCGAGGCCAACGCCGGCTCGGACGCGGGTAACATGACTACCACCGCGGTCAAGGACGGCGATCACTATGTGATTAACGGCACCAAACAGTGGATCACCAACGGCGGCGAGGCGGAAACCTATACGGTCATTGCCATGACCAACAAAGCCAAGGGTACGCGCGGCGCCACGGCGTTCATCGTGGAGAAGGGAACGCCTGGGTTCAGTTTTGGCAAAAAGGAAAATAAAATGGGTATTCGCGCCTCGGCCACGCGGGAGCTGGTTTTCACCAACTGCCGGGTCCCGGCCAAGAATGTACTCGCCAAGGAAGGCATGGGCTTCATCGTGGCGGTGAACACGCTGAACACGTCCCGGCCGGGCGTGGCGTCCCAGGCATTGGGCATCGCCGCCGGGGCCCTGGAGGAGGCGGTCCAGTACGCCCGCCAGCGCGTCCAGTTCGGCCAGCCCATTTCCAGCATACAAGCCGTGCAGCATATGCTGGCGGATATGGCCACCGAAGTGGAAGCCGCCCGCGCGCTGCTGTACGCCACCGCGCGCACGATTGACGCCGGCGAAAAGGGATTTGCCCGCATCTCGGCCATGTCCAAGCTGTTCGCTTCGGAAGTGGCCATGCGGGTTACCACCAACGCGGTTCAAGTGCTGGGCGGGTACGGCTACATGAAAGAATACCCCGTGGAAAAAATGATGCGCGACGCCAAGATTACCCAGATCTATGAGGGCACGAGCCAGATCCAACGGAACGAGATCGCCCTGCAGTTGATCAAAGAAGCCGCGCAGAAAAAATAAGCCGTTGGACCGGTCAGACCCCGTCCGGCCGGTCAGACGAGTCTTGGAGGTATTTCATGCATATCGTCGTTTTGATCAAACAAGTGGTGGCCACCACCAACGTCAAACTGGATCCCCAGACTGGGACCATGATCCGGGACGGGGTGGAGAGCATTCTCAATCCCTTTGACGAGTACGCCGTGGAAGAGGGCCTGCGCATCAAGGAAAAGCTGGGCGGCAAAGTCACGGTGCTGACCATGGGGCCGCCGCAGGCCAAGGAGGTCATTCGCAAGGCCATCGGCATGGGCGTGGACGAAGGGATTCTGCTGACTGACCGGGCGCTGGCAGGGTCGGATACCTGGGCCACGGCGTATACCCTGTCCCAAGCGCTGAAAAAGATCGGCGACTTCCAGCTTATCCTGACGGGAAAACAGGCGGTGGATGGGGATACCGCCCAGGTGGGTCCGGAGATCGCGGCCTGCCTGGACCTGCCGATGATTGCCTGGGTGCGCAAAATCGAGGAGATCACGCCGGAGCGCATCCGCGCCGAGCGGCTGATGGAGGACGGGTATGACGTGCTGGAAAGCCCCCTGCCTGCGGTGCTCAGCGTGGTCAAGGAGATCAATGAGCCGCGGCTGGAATCCCTGAAAGGGAAGATGCGGGCGAAAAAATACGAACCGCAAACCTGGGGAGTCGCGGACCTGCCGGATTTTGATACCGCGCAGGTGGGATTGAGCGGGTCGCCCACCCGTGTGGCCAAGACATTTACCCCCCAGCGGCAGTATCATAGCGAAATGATCGGCGGCACGCCCAAGGAAGCGGCGGACGTGCTGTATAAGAAGATCAAGGATATGCATATCATCCAGTAAGGCGCGCATGCGTGGCATCGGGAGGTTAACGCAATGACCATCGAGACGTATCAAGATGTGTGGATTTACGCCGAGCAGCGGGAGGGGAAGCTGCACTCGGTATCTCTGGAGCTGCTGGGGGCAGGGCGCAAACTGGCCGATGACCTCGGCCAAAAGCTGGTCGCCGTGCTGCTGGGGCACCAAGCCAGATCCCTGGCCACCGAGTTGGTCGCGCACGGCGCGGACAAGGTCTTCTACCTGGACAGCCCGGCATTTGCCAAATTTGCGGACGAGCCTTATGCCCAGGCGTTGACCCAGCTGGCGAAAACTCACCGGCCCGCCATCATTTTGGGCGGCGCCACCGCGATCGGGCGGTCCTTCATTCCCCGTGTCGCCGCCAATCTCGCCACCGGCATGACCGCGGACTGTACCGCCCTGGCCATTGACCCGGATAAAAAAATCCTGCTCGGCACCCGGCCGGCTTACGGCGGGAATATTATGGCCACCATCGTATGCGCGAGCAAACGGCCCCAGATGGCCACCGTGCGGCATAAGGTCATGAAAGTTTTACCCCGCGACGACGCCCGGCAGGGCGAAATCCTGGAACAACACATCGCGGAACAAGACTTGACCTGGCGGGCCCGGGTCACGAATGCAGTGAAAGAAGTGGAAGAAACCTGTAATCTGGCCGAAGCGGACATTATCGTCACCGGCGGCCGGGGGATCGGCAGCAAGGAAAATTTCCAGTTGGTGCGCGACCTGGCCGCGGCTATCGGCGGCGCGGTCGGCGCCTCGCGCGCCGTGGTGGATGCCGGCTGGGTGCCTTATTCCCACCAGGTCGGCCAAACCGGAAAAACCGTCTGTCCCAAAGTCTACTTTGCTTTGGGTGTTTCAGGCGCGATCCAGCATCTTGCCGGCATGCAGTCCTCGGACATGATTATCGCGGTGAATAATAACCCAGATGCGGAAATATTCAAGGTGGCCACTTTTGGCATCGTGGGCGATGTCAACGAGGTGGTCCCGGAGTTGATCCGGAACTTCCGCAACGGGAGTTGATCCTTGCGGTCCGCGGGCCTTGCGCGGACGATTCATGGCTGGATCGCCTGGATGTTGGTCGCCCTCTGGCCTGCCGCCGGGCCGGCACGGGCCGCGATTGTAGAAGCCGTGTCAACCACCTCTGCGCCGCGGCTTTCCCTGGTTTTCACTGAGGCTTTTCCGGAAAAGACCCATCTGCTGCTTTCCCCGAGTCCTGACTGGTCAGAGCGAACCGCTTTCAGCTTTGGGTATTCCCAGCCCCTGAACCTGACCCTCGCGTATTCCGCGACTCAGGCCGGCCCCAGCGGCGCCTATCGGCTGGGGACCGAGCGGACGCTGAGCGGCCAGGTGGAGTTCGCCGTGCTCGTGGGGCCGGAGCGGCGCGCGCTGAGGATGGGTGAACAAGGGGCCACCCTGCAGGTTGCGCTCTATCCCGGACGCATTGAAGAAATCTGGCAATGGAAGGACGGCCTTCGGCTGGAGCGAACGTACTATCAGCCCCTGGAGGTTCCCGCCCTGGGCATGCGCTTCCGCGTGCTTCACCCGGATGCGGCGGCACTGCGCGGCGTCAGGATGGAGGCGCGCTGGCACCACCCCGAAATTCTGGAATATCCGGATGAGCGTGATGATGATTTGTGGGCCGATCCCCGCGAAGCGTTGCTGCTGGTCCGGGATTATGTCCTCCGCGAAGAAAGCTGGGCGGCCTGCGGGTGGGGAAGCCCCGGCGGGTTGGTGAGCGGAGGCGAGGCCGGAACCGACGCCGGCGGGGTTGATTTGATGGTGGCGTTGGAATCGCCCGCGCAGGACATTCCCGCCGGCCAGGTGCTGCAGTCCACGTTGTGGCTGACCTGGGGGCCGGATCAGGAAAGCGTGTCCGAGCAAATCCGGCAGCTGCAAAAACAGCCGGGGTATAGCCGCTGGCTGGAAAAACTCACCGTTGGGCTGCAGCGGGGAGTGTCCTTTCGCTGCAAGGATCCCGCTTTGGTCGAACTGTTTCTGGCGCATAAAGCCTGGATGCCCTGGATGGTGCGCCAGCCCGCCAGCGGGCAGCCGCCCCTGGTCAGCCTGCACGATGGCCGGCCCCTGCGGCCGCGGCAGGTTCTGGCGGGGCTGGAATCCTGGCTGGCCTTGCGCCAGCGTCAGGCCATCCGGAATTATCTGGATTTCTGGCTGGATCAGCGGGCGGAAACGCCGGACCTGGCCGATACCTTGTGCCTGGCTGCCCGCTATTACCACCTGAGCCACGATCACGGATGGCTGCTGGAAAATGCCGCGCGCGTGGAAGCCCTGGCGGATTATCTCGCGGACATGGATAATAACCAGGACGGCCTTCCGGATTATCGGTTGCCGCCGGAGGCGCAAACAGAATGGCTGGGGGCTTATGCCGGGCAGGATCCTTTCGCCTACCGGGAGGTGGAGTTTTTCGATTTCGCACTGGCCGGATGCGAGGCGCTGAGGACCTCGGCGGACCTGCTCCGGTTGACCAGGGATCCCGAACAAGCGGCCAAGGCGCAGCAGTATGCCAGACAGGCTGTGCACGGCGCGGATACCCTGCACTCTTTGTATTGGCGGCCGTCCCTCGGCAGCCAGGGGTTTTACGCTTTCGCGCGGGTGGCGGGATCCGCCAGGTGGATACCCCTGCGCGGGTCATCGGCCGCTGATCTTTTACGCTCGCCGATTGGTGACGCGCAGAGCAGGCGCCGTGTGTGGCACGATCTTTGGAACAATCCCCGCTGGCGATCTGGCCTGGAACGGTACGCCCGCTTGCTCGCCCAGCCGTCCTCCTCGAACCCCCGGGAACCGGTCACGGATTATCAGGCCACGCACGAGCTTCTGCGCCAAGGCTTGCGGCGTCCCGAAACCGCGGAACAGGCCCTGGACCGCCTGCGGTTGTACGCGCAAGGGTTATTGGCCGATGTGCGCCAGTCGGGATGGACCGGCAGGGTGGGGGAACACGCTTGTCTGGATCCTTCTTCCCTGAATTTGATTTTTTTGCTCTATTCGGGACTGGCGGGGTTGAGTCCTGAACCTCGGGGACTCAAAGTGACCCTCCCGCCGTATCCTCAGGACCTGGAGGTTGCTTTCCGTTCACTTCCTTACCTGGACACCCTTCTGGATGTGGAAGTCCAAGGGCCCGGAGGGGGAAAGGGAACGATCTTGGTGAACGGAAAGCCCCTGACTTCGGGAAGCTTCATCCCTGCGGCCGAGCTCTCCAAACCAAGGGTTAAGATTATTATCCGGCGTTTCCCGCCCGCTAGCCTGTAGAAATAATAGGCTTGACAAACCTGATTTAGTATGGTAAAAAGTTTCGATCCGATACCCTTCAACTCCTCTTGAAATTCGTTGTTTTTAAAGGGTAATCCCCGATTTGCAGCCTCAAGTGGTGCATCTTCCTGGCTACAATCGCCGGCGGAAAATTTTAGTCGTTATTTCAACACGATTTTTAATGAAAGGAGGGATGGCCCATGGCGCTGATTAAGGAAAGGAAAAAAGAGTTGATCGAAGGCAACAAAACCCACGACACGGATACTGGTTCTCCAGAAGTCCAGATTGCGTTACTGTCCGAAAGGATCAACGGCCTGACCGAGCATTTCAAGGCGCATCTGAAGGATCACCATTCCCGCACCGGCTTGTTAATGCTGGTCAGCAAACGCCGCCGTCTGCTGGATTATCTGAAGAAACATCACGTTAACCGTTACAAGGCGATCATCAATAAACTGAATCTGCGTAAATAACCGCCCGCTTGCCGGTTCTTGGCCGGGAAGGGCAGCGAAACGCACCGATTCTCACAGGAGGCCTTATTTTGGAAGGCGCTGTCGCAGTCAGCCGGGAAATTGCCGGAAGAACACTTACCATTGCATCAGGCCATGTGGCCCGCCAGGCCCACGGTTCCGTTACGGTTCAGTACGGCGGAACGGTCGTTCTGGCCACCGCCGTGTGCGCGCACGAGATTCGCGAGGGGTTCGGAGGCGGGGATTTCGTGCCGCTGACCGTTGAATACCGCGAGCGGACCTATGCGGCCGGGAAGATTCCAGGCGGGTTCTTCAAACGTGGCGGGAGGCCGGGCGAAAAAGAAATCCTCACCGCGCGGCTGATTGACCGCGCCCTGCGGCCTCAGATCGCCAAAGGCCTTCGCAATGAACTGCAGGTCTACGCCTTGGTGATCTCGTCGGACACCGAGAATAATTCGGATGTCCCGGCGCTCATCGGCGCCTCGGCCGCCATGGCCATTTCCGACATACCCTTCGGCAATATTCTCAGCGCCATCCGTATCGGGCGCGTGGACGGCCAGTTTATCATTAACCCCACCTTTGAGCAGGTCAGCCACAGCGAAATGGATATCGTGGTGGCCGGCTCCCGCGACAGCCTGGTCATGGTGGAAGGCGAGGCCGAGCAGGTTCCGGAACAGTCTTTCCTGCAGGCGTTCGAACTGGCCCAGCGGCAAAACGGCGAGATTATCGGCATGATCGAAGAGCTGGTGAAAAAAGTCGGCAAGCCGAAGAGGCAGTTGGAGCTCAAACAAGTGGATCCTGGCTTCGAAGCCAAAGTGCGCTCCCTGGCCGCCGGCGCGGTCGCCGCCGCCGTGCGCACCGTTGAAAAGCAGGCCCGCATGCTGGCGGTGGACAAAGCCAAGCAGGACGTGCTGGACCGTCTCCAGGCCGAATCCGGCGGCGCGCTGGATCCCAAAGTCGCGGCGGACGCTTCCTGGGTACTGGACCAGATCGAGGTTGAAACCGTGCGCGAGGACATCGCCATGCACGCCCGGCGTCCGGACGGACGCGGGCTGAAGGATATCCGTCCCATTCACTGCGAGATCAACGTGCTGCCGCGGCCCCACGGATCGGCGCTTTTCACCCGCGGCCAGACGCAGGCGCTCGTGGTCACCACCTTGGGAACTGCCGCGGACCAACAGTTGATGGAACAGCTGGAACGCGAATACAAGAAAAATTTCATGCTCTATTACAATTTCCCCTCGTTCAGCGTCGGCGAGGCGCGCCCTGTGCGCGGGCCGGGCCGCCGCGAGATCGGTCACGGCATGCTGGCGGAACGCGCGCTGGCACCGCTGATTCCGGACAAGGAAGCCTTCAACTACACGATCCAGATCACCTCGGATATTCTGGAATCGAACGGGTCTTCGTCCATGGCGTCGGTCTGCGGCGCCTCGCTGTCCCTCATGGATGCCGGCGTGCCGATCCCGACCCACGTGGCGGGCATCGCCATGGGCCTCATCAAACACCAGGATCGCTACATCGTCCTGACCGACATTCAGGGGTTGGAAGACCATTTTGGCGATATGGATTTCAAAGTGGCCGGCACCCAAAAGGGGATCACCGCCATCCAGATGGACATCAAGATCTCGGGCTTAAGCCAACAGCTCATGGGCCAGGCCTTGGACCAGGCCCGCGAAGCCCGCTTGAAGATCCTCGAGATCATGAACCAGACCATTTCCCAGCCCAACACGGAACTGTCTGAATATGCCCCGCGGCTGGTGACCATCCAGATTGATCCCGACGATATCCGTACGGTCATCGGTCCCGGCGGCAAGATGATCAAGAAGATTACCGAGGAAACCGGCGCGGAGATTGATATCGAAGACAGCGGGCGCGTGACCGTGGCGGCCAAGGATCCCAAATCCATGCAAGCCGCCATTGATTGGGTCAACCGGCTGGCCCCGCGCATCGAAATAGGGAAGATCTACCGCGGGGAAGTGAAGAAGGTCACGGATTTCGGAGCCTTCGTGGAGATCGTGCCAAACAAAGACGGGCTGGTGCATATTTCCCAACTGGCCGAACACCGCGTCAAGGCCGTGACCGACGTGGTGAAGGAAGGCGACGTGATTGACGTCAAGGTGATCGAAATTGATCCCAGCGGAAAAATCCGTCTCTCGCATAAAGATGCGCTGAAGGAACTGAAAGCATAAGTTCGAAAAATTCGGTTCTATCCTTTCGCACCGGCTGAGCCATCAGCCGGTGTTTTTTTTACTCCCGCGCCTCCTCGCTGTTGTTACACAGAAACACCATGGCCATCCCCTCGGCAGGGCTCCCCGAGCTTGTTCGGGGGTGAATGCGGAATGGTTGCTTTGGGGATATCGCCAAGAAGGGGTAGCGAAGGGTGCAGTTGGTACCCCGGTCTTTGCGCGGGCACTCCCTAAAAATATTCCTGGGGACTATACTTTTTTTATTTTTTAAAAATTAATGAAAACAGGATGGACAGACACGAAGGAAAAATCCTTAAAAAATAAGCGTGCAACACTATCCATAGTATTTCCTGATTTTACCAGGTTGATATGTGGTATTAAAAAAACTTGACACTTTTTAATTGCCATTATATAAATAAATGTGCAACCTGAATAAAAAAATGTATAAAACCGATTTAAGGGATTGACAAAAAAGCGTAATCGAGTATCCTGTGTGACATTCTTGGGGGTGAGATAGTGAAGCCGAACATTCTCGTAGTGGATGACGATCCCTCCGTACTGGCTGCCCTGAAAGAACTTCTGCAAGACGATTACTCACCCATCGCTGTGACCAGCGGCGCCGAAGCCCTCGAAAAAGTCAAAAAGCATCCCAGCCTGGACCTGGTCCTGCTCGATATTACCATGCCGGACATGAACGGCATCGAAGCGCTCCGGCGCATCAAGGACCTGGATTCACAGCTGGACGTGATCATGGTCTCGGCCAACAACACGGCCGAAGCCGCGATCAAGACCATCAAGTACGGCGCCTATGATTACGTCACCAAACCGTTCGACAATGACGACCTCATCGCGATCATCAACCGCGCGCTGGAAAAGCGCCGGCTGATCCGGCAAAACATCTTGCTTGCGGAAGAAAAGAAGCAATGGGAGCTTTCGCCTCTGGTGGGGAAAAGCCCGGCCATGCAGAACGTCTATTCCCTCATAGATAAAGTGGCGGACGCGGACAGCACGGTTTTGATCTTCGGCGAGAGCGGCACGGGCAAGGAACTGGTGGCCCGCGAACTGCACCGCCGCGGGATCCGCCGCGACAAACCTTTTGTGGCGGTGAATTGCGCCGCCATTCCGAGCGAATTGGTGGAGAGCGAGTTCTTCGGCCACGAAAAAGGCGCATTTACCTCGGCCAGCAGCCGCAAGATCGGGAAATTCGAATACGCCAACGGCGGCATAATCTTCCTGGACGATGTGGGCGAACTGCCTCTGCCCATCCAGGCCAAGCTGTTGCGCGTGCTGCAGGAACGGGAGATCGTGCGGGTGGGCGCCAACGAGGTGATCCCGGTGGATGTGCGGGTGGTGGCGGCCACCAACGTGGACCTGCGGGATCTGGTGGAACAACGCCGCTTCCGCGAGGACCTCTATTTCCGCCTCAAGGTCGTGCCCGTCGAGATCCCGCCCCTGCGCGCCCGGCGCGAAGACATCCCGCTTCTGGTGGAACATTTCGTGGCCAGACTGTGCGGCCGCCACAACAAACCGGTCAAGAAGGTGCAGTCCGAGGCCATGGCGCTGTTATCCAACTACAACTGGCCGGGCAATGTCCGCGAGCTCGAGAACATGCTGGAAATGGTCGTACTGCTGGCGACGGGCGGCACGATCCAGGCCAGCGATCTGCCATCGAACATTTTGACCAACCAGGCGCTGAAGGAACCCCTGGACCAGGAGGGGGCGGTCATCTCCCTCAAAGAAGCCAGGCATCAGTTTGAAAAGCAATTTATCCTCAGGGTGCTGGAAAAATTGCGCTGGAACCAAAGCAAGGCCGCCCGCGTTATGGGCATCCACCGCAATACCCTGATCTTGAAAATGGAAGAACTGGGCATCAAACGTCAATCGGTATAGTTTTCCCATAGTAAACAGCAGGGGGGACTGTGGGGAACTTGACCCGCCGGGTCGAAAAACCGCTTTTAGCCGATCGTCGCCTCCAGCGCCTGCTGGGCCTGGAGAAGCGGTTGCTTGACTGCGGCAGGTCGTTTTCTTTCTTAAGAACCAAAGCGCATTTGAACATCCTGGTTTTAAGCCTCGCCCCCTTATCCCGCATAAATTTCCGATCGTTTACCCCTAACAGGACAAGTCTGTGACGACGTCTTTCGATATCCAAGGGATACCTATTTATCAAACCAGGTCTGTAGTAGACAGTCTGTCGCCCCGGCATGAAATTATCCGGGGTCCAGGGAATTTGGAGGCTCTGGATTCCGGCCTGAGACAGGCCCGAATGACGAACGCTTCAAAGGAGGTGATGCACCCCCGTAGCAGACACCAAAGTAGTCGCGTCAGGATCTAAGGCAAGTAATTCAAAAAAAGGAGAAAAAAATGTCAAAGAGACAGATGTTGATCGTGGATGACAACCAGGGCCTGCGCGAGGCCCTCCGCACCGTATTCGAGGACGAATACGAGCTGGCCTTCGCCGGCAGCGGGGAAGAAGCCCTGCGCTTCAGCTTCAAGCGCAAGCCCGAGGTGGTCCTGATGGACTACCGCATGCCAGGGTTGGATGGCATTGAGACCCTGTCCTACCTCAAGCAGCTCGCGCCGGATTCCCAGACCGTGCTCATGTCCGCCTACGACGACCGCGACCAGGTGGAACGGTGCCTGGGAGCAGGCGCCGTGGACTTCGTGGGCAAACCGTTCGACGTGAAGGACATCAAGCGCAAGATCGAACGGGCGGCCGGCAAAGCCGTGCGGCTGGTCGAGTACCAGTCTGCATCGAAGCAATCCGAACCCATCATCAGCCAGCGCGAAGTGGATGACATGATCAGTCAAACCCTGCGCCTGGCCGCGTGCCTTTAAAAACTGTCGTATCACCTAAGGGGGGATGCAATATGGGTACGGCAGTTGGTGTCGGGACGAGTCACAGTAAGAGCAAGTTACCGACCTACCATTTTCAAAATAAAGTTGCTGTAAATAACCAAGATTATTATTTTAAAGATAGTTTTAAATATAAAATCGGTGGCGGATTTTCAGCCGAGGTTATCCACCATCCGGGAGATAAATTTATCGAAGCGGGCATCATCGAAAAAGTCCAAAAAGAATTGAGTTATGTTGCGATAATGGCATTCCGGAAGGAAATGGACGAGATCGATACGTATGTTCCGCAGAACGTTATTTCGAAAAATGCCATATGGGTCGATTGGTTGGTAATCGTAAGAAAGAATAAAATCCCAGTCGCTTTTGGTTCTGCCACCTACTTGACTCCCTTTTTGCTCTACCTAAGTAGTGCCATGGTTTTACCGGTGGAGCAACCGACCGGCGTGGGAGTGTTGGCGAATGCTTTGTTGTGGAAATTGGCAGTAGAAGAAGCGGTTGCAAATGGTGTTGGCGCACCCGAAATCGTATGCCGGACCCACAATAAAAATGTTGCCAGCGTAATGCTCCATGTTTTGCGTGAAGTTAAAATCTCGACAGAAAACACAACAGATCTAGAAGAACAGAAAATATTTATTAAAACAGCGAATCATTTGAATTGTAATTACAATTTCAATACTGGGATTTCGTATAATGTTTATCCGGAAGGTCTTCCGTTTGGTACCAAGATCAGTAACGAAAGGATTAGCGAGGCATTTAAGGACATCGGCCCGAGTGATGCCTGCTATATTTCCGGAAAATTAAATTCTAATTTTATAGAAAAATTACTCTCTAAGAAAGTAAGCGCGGACATTCCCGAGGAAAGTGAAGTACCCTATACACTTAATAATCTAATTCCGGTTTTTGTTTAAAACAACACCGAGATTATTATATATTTCAGGAATGAGGAGAGAATTGAATTTTTTATCATGAATCGGCTGATTTGGAACTGGTATGCTTTCGTATATGATGCTGCGGTGTGCAATGGTTTGCCGTACCGAGAGGCGCTTACTGATATTGTTCAAATCATAAAATCCTACCTAAAAGAACTGAAAATAAACTCGCCGCACATTCTTGATGCGTGTTGCGGGACAGGAAATTATATAAGGGAGCTAGAACGCCGGATACCAGAAAGTAACTTGGTTGGAATAGATTTTTCTGAATCGATGTTAAGGCGTGCAAGGAAAAAATGTCCGGAAGTTCAGTTTTATCAATCGACCATTGACGAGCAGCTACCTATACTACCAGCAGAGAGCTTAGATGTGGTTTTGATGATCAACGCGCTATATACCTTGCCTCAAAAAAGGAAAGCGCTGGATGCCATGAGAAGGGTATTGCGCAAGGGTGGGGTGTTAATAATTTCGGACCCTAAAAAAGGAGCGAAATTAAGTGCGCTTTTAGCAGAACACTTTAGAAAAGGGAACTTGGTGGATAGGTTAAAAATGCCGTTGTTCATCTCGGCCGTTATATTCAGCGCGCTGCTTCAGTATGGTGCCAAAGAACCATTTATGGAGACTAATGCTTTGAAAGCGCTTATCATAGAAGCGGGTTTTAAAATTATGGCTACTCACTCTGTCTATGCTGGACAAAATCACCTATTGCTGGCCTGCCGGGAGAAATGAATTGTTGCACAAACATTTTCTACTCATCGCCTTCATCGATATACTGGTGGGGGGATACGTCTTTTTCAAGTCACCCAAAAAGCAAACTCACATCGCTTTTGGGGTGCTCACCTTAAATTTTGCTCTTTGGAATTGTGCTCTTTTTTTGTTACTTAATTCGCAAACTCATTTTCAGACGATCATTTTGTTATTGGGAAGATTGGCATTTACAGCCGGTATGTTGGCCCCGGCGGCTCTGCTTCATTTTGCCATGGCCTTTCCAAATAAAAGTATCTATTTAAAAGAAATGCTCCTTTTATATATTCCTGGCGGCGTCGCATTTCTTTTAACTTTAACACCACTGGTGATCAAAGATGTTAAGGTCCAGAGCTGGGGTTTAGAACCAGTTATAGGACCAGGCTATCTTTTTGTTATTTTGTATTTCGCACTATTTATCGGTTTGGCCATTTATTGGATCATAAAAGAGTATCGGAATGCCGCGGGAATATCAAAATTGCAATGGCTCTATATCCTATTTGGATTGCCCATCCCCATTTTGCATGTGTTATTAACCAATATCATTCTCCCGCTACTGGGGTTGAAAGAAATATATGTATTGGGTCCTTGGGCGACGGTTGAAATGGTCGGCCTTTTTGGCTACGCTATTTTACGTTATCGATTACTTGATATAGAGATCATTATCAAAAGGACGACAGTATATTTTGGTTTGGTGATTATTATTACCAGTATTTATACTTTTGTTATTCTGATTCCGCAGCAATTTATTCTGAACGCTGGTAACTCTAGACCGATTATTTTTATTATTATCGCTGCTGTCATTAGTGCGATCACAATGGTGCCGCTCAGGGATTGGCTAGATAGCGTAACAGACAGGGTGTTTTTTCAAAGGAAATATGATTATTATCTCGTTTTGGAAAAATTAGCTCGCGAGTTGAACTCGGTTTTGAAATTGTCGGAAATATTGAACGTGGTTTCGGCAACGCTTCTCAATGAGATGCATCTCAGAAATGTTGGGATTTATTTGCGTGAAAGATCCGATACAACCATATACCTCTGTCACACGAAAGACGGCGAAACCGCAGACTTGCTACCCGAACAAATTGGTGAAGGAAATCCTCTTTTGGAGTATTTATTAGAAAAACGCCAGCTCATAGAAACCGGTGAATTTCGTCATCAGTATGGCCATTTATATTCGGATGGCAAGATTGCAGATGAAAACAAATATCAAATTCAGAAAGAGTTGGATAAGACTTTCCAAGCGGCATTGATCATTCCTTTAATACAGAAGAAGAACCTGATGGGTTTTATGGCACTGGGCGAAAAGAAATCCGGGGATTTATTTACTTCGCGTGATTTAAGCCTGCTTGAGACCCTGAGTAGTCAGATGACGACCGCTTTGGAAAATGTTCATCTTTATGATCAGATGATTGCTAACGAGCGCCTGACGGTGATCGGGACCTTGGCCGCCGGGATCGCGCACGAGATTCGCAATCCGCTGGCTTCGATCAAGACTTTCATCCAGATGCTGCCGGAAAAGTACAACCAGGAGGACTTTCGAACCCGGTTTCACACGGTTGTGGGTTCTGAGATAGACCGGCTATCCACCATTACCGCTGACCTGCTGACGTTCGCCCGGCCTTCGGCACCTAAGCTGGATACTTTGAACATGGACTATCTCATGGACAAAGTGAAAACCCTGATGGCCAGTCCGTTCCGCAAGAAGCAGATTGAGTTCAGCTGGAATCTCGCCCATCTGCCCAATATTCAAGCCGACCCCCAGCAGATCTTCCAGATCGTCCTGAATATCGTGATCAACTCGGTCCATGCATCGCACGAAAAAGGGCAAATCAAAGTGTACGGTGAGATCAAGGATCAGGCGCCCGGTCATCCGAGCGGCAAGGGGCTGTACATGCTGGTGACCATCGAGGATTTCGGCACGGGCATCAAGCGCAAGGATATGGTCAACCTGTTCCAGCCGTTTTTTACCACCAAGACCGAGGGCACGGGGCTGGGCCTGGCCACTTGCAAGCGCATTTTGGAAGCGCATCGCGGCGATATCTACATTGAATCCGAGGAAGGGAAGGGCACCAAGGTCACGATCATGCTGCCCACCAACCTGACCCAGGACGCGGTGATCATTCCCATTGCCGCTCCGATCCGGAAATTCGAGTAACCGGCGCACCGCCGCACCTTGCCCCCAAGTGAATTCACTTGAAATTTAACCGGACCTCGATTATTTTCTGTTCATCACCGTTAAGAGGCGTCTATGGATCCGAAGGCCTTTGATTACGTCATAACCATTGGCGGCGCGGCAGGGCAGGGCATGCAGACCCTGGGCGTGCTGCTGGCCAAAACCTTTCTCAAGCTGGGATATTGCCTTTCCACCTTGCAGTCCTACCAGTCGCGCATCCGCGGCGGACATAATTATTTCCAGCTGCGCATTTCCTCGAACCCGGTTCACAGCCTGCGGCAGGGCACGGACCTGCTGGTCGCGTTGGACCAGAACACCATCGGCGAGCACTGCCGGGATCTAAGCCGCAGGGCGGTGGTGGTGTTCGACCAGGCCAAGATCAAGCCTGACGGCATCTGCGGGCAGGCTTTGGGACTGGATCTTAACCGTGTTTTTCCGCCAGCCAAGGAAAATGAGATCTTCGCCAATATTGTTTATTTGGGCATGCTGGCGGGCATGCTGGGGTGCCCGGCGGAGCCAGTGGAAACGCTCCTGGATGCGGCGTTTGGCAAGAAAGGGGAAGCGGTAATCGCCCAAAACCGGGCGGCATTCCGGGCTGGCCTGGGTTTTATCCAGGCGGAGAAAGCCTGGAAAAACCGTTTTTTGGCCCACGTTCCATCCCGGCCAGTGCCTTCGCTGGTGGTGCATGGCAACCAGGCCATTGCCCTGGGCGCGGCCGCGGCCGGCTGCCGCTTCTTTTCGGCCTACCCGATGACCCCCTCCACCAGTTTGTTCGAAACCGTGGCAGGTTTTGCCTCCCAAAGCGGCATCGTGGTGGAGCAGGCCGAGGACGAAGTGGCGGCCTTGAACATGGTGCTGGGCGCCAGTTACGCAGGCGTGCGGGCCATGACCGGGACATCGGGCGGCGGTTTCAGTTTGATGGTCGAGGCGCTGAGCCTGGCCGGAATGCTGGAGTGTCCGGCGGTCATTGTCAATGCCCAGCGGCCAGGGCCAGCCACTGGACTGCCTACACGCACCGAGCAGGCTGACCTGGAGTTCGTTATCCATGCCGGTCATGGGGAATTTCCCAGGGTGGTGCTGGCGCCCGGGAACCTGGAGGAATGCTTTTGGTTGACCGTGCGTGCCTTCAACTTGGCTGAGCGCTACCAGATTCCGGTCATTTTGCTCACGGACCAGTATCTGGCAGATCTGTATGGAAATGTGAAGCCTTTTCAAGTAGAAAAAGTGAAGCGCGACCGCGGTTCGGTCGTTGTGCCCGAGGCATCCTATGCCCGGTACCGGCTTACGCCAAGCGGCATATCTCCACGGGCGTTCCCAGGAAAAGGTCCGGGAGTGGTTATTGCAGACAGCGACGAGCACGCGGAAGATGGTCATTTGACCGAAGATCTGATGGTCAGGAACAAGATGAATGCCAAGCGGCTGGCCAAGTTCAAAGGTTTGCGCCGCGATGTGCTCAAACCTTCGGTTTTTGGCACAGCCAAGGATAATTTGGTGATTTGCTGGGGATCCAGCCTGGGGCCATGCCTGGACGCGGTACGGAAATTGAGCGCGCAAGGGAAAAAGATCTCTTTAATGCACTTCTCCCAGCTTTGGCCTTTGGAGGAAGTCAAGTTGAAGACCTGGCTGGCGCCCTATAAGAACCTGGTGTGCGTGGAAGGGAACGCCGGCGGCCAGTTCAGCCGCCTGCTTCGCGCCGAAACTGGAATCCACGTGCACGCGAAAATCTTGCGCTCGGATGGAAGGCCTTTTTTGCAGGATGAGCTCGCGGCCCAGATACAAAACAAGCTCCGGCCTGCCGTACCCAGCCGCCGGCGGGCTGCCAGGAGGAAAAAATGACGACCTTGGCTGACTATCAAAGCCTAGCGCCGGCCTGGTGCCCTGGATGTGGCGACTTCGGGATTCTGCAAGCAGTGAAAAAGGCGCTCGTGGCGCTGGACAAAGCGCCGCATGAGGTGTTGATCTGTTCGGGCATTGGACAAGCGGCCAAACTGCCGCATTACCTCCGGTGCAATGTTTTCAACGGCTTGCATGGCCGGGCCTTGCCAGCCGCGCAGGCTGCCAAGATCGCCAACCACCGTTTGACAGTGATAGCGGTTGGCGGAGATGGAGATATGTATGGCGAGGGCGGCAATCACTTTTTACATGCCTTGCGCAGGAATTTAGATCTGACGCTGATCGTCCATGACAATAAAATATATGGATTAACCAAAGGGCAGGCCTCGCCTACCTCCGATCAGGGGGTAAAAACCAAGGTTCAACCCCAAGGAGTTTTCAGCCGGCCGTTCAATCCCCTGACACTGGCGATCAGCCAGAATTGCGGTTTTGTCGCGCGGGGTTTTTCTGGAAAAACTGACCATTTGGCCGAGCTGATTACAGCTGCTGTGCACCATCAGGGTTTTTCACTAATTGATGTGCTTCAACCTTGCGTGTCTTTTAACAAAACCAATACGTATAGCTGGTATCAAGAGAGGCTGTATCATGTAAATGAAGAACCGAACTATAATCCCCAGAGTTGGCATCATGCTTTGGATAAGGCACTGGAGTGGGGCGACAGAATTCCCATTGGGATTCTTTATCAAGCGCCTGGCAAAGCTTACGACCAGAATTTTCCCCAATTGCAGGGAGAACCATTGGTTGATCAACTCGTTGATATTCCAAAGCTAAAAAGAATGATCAATCAATTTGCCTAAATATATATGCACATCAAAATGTGCAAATTGCATTTATCAGTCCTAATTATAATCTTTAAAATCAACACAATAGCTTAATCGCCTGCTAAATTCCCGGATTAGAAAACAGCACTTCATGGGTTTTCGTTTAATTTTATTGGTTAATAGTAACAAATTATTGTTAATAAGAAATACTATACAGGGTGCACTAATTAATGTACAATAATTTGTTCGGAATTTTTCCAGAAGATAAACACACCTTTTCAACAGGGCTGTGTTTCTATCGAAATGGGAGCTCATACAAATTACAGTGGTCAACAGCGTTTCCGTATCAAAATGTGGGGTTTTGAAAATTAAAAAATATTTAGTTATTTTAATGGTTATCAACGCGAGTTGGCAAGATGCTTGCATATCTATATTCTGTCACTCACTTCGCTGACTCATTAGGAGCCCCAGATGTCTCAAATATTAGTTGTTGATGACGAGAAAGGCATTCGCGAATCGTTGCATATCCTCCTGACCGACGAAGGCTACCAGATTGATACTGCTGCGGACGGCTTGGAAGCTCTGCATTTGCTGGAAAAGAAACATTACGATCTGGTATTGACTGATCTGCGCATGCCCAATGTCAACGGCTTGTCCCTGCTTTCCCAGATCAAGGAGAAGTGGGACGAGAAGATACCCGTCATTTTGCTCACCTCCTGCAGTCATGTGGATACCGCCATTCAGGCCATTAAGGAAGGTGCCAGCGATTATATCGTAAAACCGTTCGAAGTGGATCATTTACGGGAATCGGTCCGTAAAGCCCTGACCAAAGAGCGCGAGAAAATGAGAGAGGCGATGAAAGCGCAGGAAGACTACGCCCGCCGCATGGAAAGCGCCAATCGCAAGCTTGATCACGCCATTTTCGAGCTTGCGGTCCTGCACGAGACCGGCAAAATGATCAATTCCACGCTGGATATACGGAAAATAGTTTCGATCATCCTGGAAATGGCCCGTCAATCCGTGGGAGCGGACCGGGCCCGCGTGAAGCTGTATTACCGGGATTCCCAGCGCGACATGATGGACCTGGCGTACGCGGTGGACGAAACCAATCACCGCCAATGGGAAGCCGTGGACGAGTACGCCGCGGCCTGGGTGAAACGGCGCGGCGAGGGCATTTTACTCGAGGACATCCAGAAAATCCCGGCCCAGGAATCCCAGCTGCTGACTTCCTCCGGGCTGGGTTCGCTGCTGGTCCTCCCGATCAAACGCAAAAGCGACATGATCGGGGTCATGATCCTCACCAACCGGGCCGGGCACCGCAAATTCACGGAAGATGATTTTCAATTCCTGACCACACTGGTCAACCAGGCGTCCATCGCCATCGAAAACGCCCAGCTCTACGAGGAACTGCAAGGCCATTTCGCGGACACGATCCGCGCTCTGGTGACTGCCATGGAAGCCAAGGATGCCTACACCTACGGGCATTCGGACCGGGTCACGCAGTATTCCCTGATGATCGGAAACCACCTGGGATTGACCGAGGCCGAGGTCCGGGAGCTGGAGTATACCGCGCTGCTCCATGATATCGGCAAAATCGGGATTGCCGAGGAAATTTTGCGCAAACCCGGGAAGCTGAACCCGCATGAATGGTCGGTGGTCAAGAAACATACCGTGCTGGGCAGTACCATTATCCGCCCCATTAAATTTCTCAACCGCGGGGAGGCGAGCGTCCGGCATCACCACGAATGGTTCAACGGCAGCGGCTATCCCGACGGGTTGCGGGGAGAGGATATACCCCTCTTTGCCAGAATTATCGCCGTGGCCGACGCCTTTGACGCCATGATCAGCGAACGTCCGTACCGGTCCTGCCTGACCGAACAGGCCGCGATCGGGGAACTTAAACGGTGCGCCGGGGAGCAGTTCGATCCCACGGTTGTCGCCACATTCCTGCGCGCCCTGGAAGCGGCGCGCCAGACCGGATAAAAAGAAGGGATTCCTTGATGCCAGCCAACATCCTGATCGCTGAAGACGAAGCCGGGATCCGCACCGCCCTGACGATCTTGCTTGAAGGGGAAGGGTATGCGGTTAAAACCGTCAAGGACGGGGACGAAGCGCTGGCGGCCGTGCGCGGGGAACACTACGACCTGCTCATTTCCGACATCCGCATGCCGGGGATCAACGGGCTCCAGCTCCTGGAAGAAGTGGCCAAGGTTCCCGGGCGTCCGGAAATCATCGTCATGACCGCCTACGGCAGTATCGAGACGGCCATCGAGGCTTTAAAAAATGGGGCGCGTGATTTTCTGCTCAAACCCTTCTCGAACGATCTGCTGAAAATGACGGTCCAGCGCGCCTTGAAAATCCACGAGCTTTCCGAAGAGAACCGCCGCCTGCGCGAGCTGGAGAATATGAAGCGTGAATTCATCACCATGATCGCGCACGAACTGCGCACCCCGTTGACGGCCATCAAAGGGTACTTGAAGCTGGTTCAGTGCGGCATGGTGGGAGAGCTGAAGGATATGCAGAAAGAATATCTTGGGGTAGTCCAGCAAAACACCGACAAACTGCGGGAGATCATTGACAAAATGATGGTGATGAGCAGCCTCGAGATGAACGAACTGAATCTGGAGCCGGTGAGCGCCAACACCCTGAGCGTGATCTGGGAAGCCATCGCGGAAGTTCAGGACGCGTATGAGAAGAAACAGCTGAACCTGGAGGTGAATCTGGCGGCCTCGCTCAAGCCGATCTACGTGGATCCCTTCCGCATGCGGCAGATCGTAACGTTTCTCCTGGACAATGCCATTGCCTTCTCTCCGCCGCACCGGCGCATTTCCCTGACCGTGGACCGTTTCCACGGGCTGGCGGCCCTCGGCGGGCGCAAAGTACCGATCTCCTACATTGATCTATCCGACTTGCATCCGGGGGACTATCTGGAAGTTTCGGTATCGGACGAAGGGCCGGGGATTCCCGAGGAGAAACTGTCGCAAATCTTCGAAAAGTTCTACCAGATTGAGGATCTCTACATCCGGCAGGTCGGGGGCATGGGCATCGGCCTTTCCCTGTGCAAGAAGCTGGTGCACTTAATGGGCGGAAAAATATGGGTTCAAAGTAAAATGGGCGAAGGCTGTAAATTCACCTTCATTCTTCCGTGGCGGGAGCAAGCGGAAAGCGGTGAAGGCCAAAATCAGAGCAAAAGCCAAAGCCGCGCGGCCTGAGGAAGAAGACCGCGGGCGCGCGCGGGGAACGAGGGGCTTGGATAGGACATGTTGAGGTCCCCGTGACTGGGCACGGGGAGGTTTCACCTCACGTGAAGGGGCACGTTTCCGAAAGGAAATGTGCCCCTTTTTTGTGCCCGGCGTGAATTCCTAGAGGGCCAGCCGCTTGAATTGCCGGATGACCGCGCCCGGGTCCGGCTGGTTGAAAACCGCGTTTCCGGCAATGAGGACATTGGCGCCGGCGGCGATGACCTGGGGCGCGGTCTCCAGGTTGATGCCGCCGTCCACCGCGATGTCCAGCGCGTAGCCGCGCTGGTCGGCCAGGGACCGGGCGGCCTGGATCTTCGGGAGGGTTTCAGGCATGAAAGTCTGCCCGCCGAACCCCGGCTCCACGGTCATGATGAGCAGGGTCTGCACGGAAGCCAGGTGTGGCTCGACGGCCGCGAGCGGGGTTTTCGGTTTGATGGAAACGCCCGCTTGGACGCCCAGCTCCCGGATGCGGTCCAGGACCTCGCGGGCGCGGGGTACTGCTTCCGCGTGAATGATGATGCGGTCCGCGCCGGCGGTCACGAAAGCTTCCAGGAATTTCGCCGGTTCGGCCAGCATGAGGTGCGCTTCCAGCAAGAGGCGGGTGCGGGGGCGGATCGAGCGGATGAGCGGCGGGCCGAAAGTGATGTTGGGCACGAAACTGCCGTCCATCACATCCAGATGCAGGAGATCCGCGCCGCCGTCTTCAACCCGGCGGATCTCCTCGCGCAAACAGCTGAAATCTGCCGACAGCAGGGACGGGGCGATAAGCAAGTTCATAAGAGACTCCTGGGGGTATGAATCCTGATCGGAAAACTAACGAAAGCCGCCAACAGCACGGGGAGCGTATTGGATTTTCAATCCCCGCTCTCCTTTCGACCCTCGCCTGCGCTGAATCCTGAGCCATTGACTGCTCAGGCGACTAGGGGAGGCTGCGTTCCTCCTGGAGTTTGCCGTTGAGATAGATGAATAACCGCGCGCGCGCGCCGCGGATCGTGCGGCTGAGGTTCAGAAGGGATTCCGGTTTCTCCATGGCATTGTATACTTCATGCAGTCCGGTGTCATCCTGAAGCATCAGTTTGACCCGCACTTCGATGGGGCCGGCGGGAACTTGGTATTCCAGCCGCACCAGCTGGGCGATCCCCTGGTCCAGACTCTGCAGGGTGGCGACCAGTCCGGCCGCGCTGCCGCGCTGGACGCGGGACCCCGCCAGCGGTGTCTGTTCCACGACCGTGCCGGTGGGGCGGTTATCATCAACCTTGCGCTTGATTTCCTGGACCTCGATCCCCACCTCGCGTAAAAAAGCCACCGCCTCATCCACGTGCCAGCCGAGAAAGCTGGGCATGATGAACCACAGCGGCCGCGGGCCTTGCGAAACCAGCAGGTCCACGTTGGACCCGCGGCTGGAGCGGGCGCCGGATTCGGGATAGTGGGCCAAGACCGTGTCTTTGTCGGCGCTGGCGTCGTACAACCGGGTCACCCGGCCGGGATTGAGCCCGAGAGTTTCCAAGGTTTGCAGCGCTTCGGAAAGCGGGAGGCCGGCGAGCGCCGGTATTTCCAGCGCGCTCGCACCCCGTGAAACCACCACGTTGACCGCGCGGCCGCTGGTGAGTTTGGAGCCGGCGGGAGGTTCCTGGGAAAGGACGCGGTTGGCGGCGATCCGCTGGTCGAATTGGTAGCCCGTGATTTCCAATGACAAACGCTTGACCCGCAGCAGGCTGCGCGCTGATTCCACGCTCTTATTCGCCAAGTCCGGGACGACCATTTCGGAGATCCGGTTCAGAGCCTGGCGGGTGGCGAAAAACGCCGCGGCCATGCACACCAGCATGCTCAATAAAACCAGCCAGGTGTAGGTATGCCGACCGGAGGAAGGAGGCGGATTCATGCGCGGCCCGCCGGTCGGTTCGCCAAGGAAGCGCTGCTGCTGAATTCCCCGGGCGCCGGTGTCGCGGTCACCGGCGTATGGGATCTCCCATGCTTTCCCGCCTGGCCTGCCAGCTGGCCGCAGGCGGCGGAAATACCGCTGCCGCGGGAGGTGCGCAGGGTGCACAGCAGGCGGTGCTGGCGCAGTTCGCGGACAAAGGCCGTGACGGCCGCGGGCGCCGGCGCGTGATAGTCGCGGCCGGGCACGGGGTTGAAAGGAATGAGGTTGATCTTGCACGGGAGATTTTTCAGCAGACGGCCGAGGAGCTGGGCCTCCTGAGGGCGGTCATTGATCCCGCCCAGTAGAACATATTCGACGCAGATGGATTCTCCGGTGGCCAGGGCATAGCGCCGCAAGGCATTGAGCACGCGTTCCAGGGGGTAGCGGCGGTTGACCGGCATGAGCTGGTTCCGCAGGGATGCGGTGGGAGCGTTCAGGGAGAACGCCAGCTTGGCCGGCAGGGGAGCACGGATCAGTTCTTCCAGCCCCGGCAGCCAGCCGCTGGTGGAGACAACGGTTTTGTTAGGCGACCAGTTCCACGCCTGGGGATGGGTCAGCTGTTCCAGCGCGCTGCGGACCGCCTCGAGGTTCTGCAGGGGTTCGCCCATCCCCATCAGAACGAGATTGGTGGGACGGCGTCCGAGGCGGAGGGCCAGGCCGCGGATCTGTCCGATGATCTCGCCGGCGGTCAATGACCGTTTCAGCCCGCCCTGGGCGCTGGCGCAAAAGCGGCAGCCCATGGCGCAGCCGGCCTGGGTGGAAAGGCAAAAGGTCAGGCGGTCATCCTTGGGGATGGCGACGCTTTCGATGGCAGCGCCATCCGCGAGCCGGAAAACCGCCTTCAGCGTGTGGTCCTGGGCCTCAACTTCGTTCTCGGCCCGCCACGCCGGCGGCAGACAGTAGGTGTGGTCCAGGTTCCGGCGCAGGGAGACGGGCAGGGAAGAGGCCTGGCGGAAGCTTTCGGCCTGTGGTTCCCAGGCCGCGGCGATGACTTGGCGGGTTCGATAAGCGGACTCTCCCCACTGGAGCAGTTGGGTTTGGAGCTGGCTGGGAGATAGATCAAAAAAATCCCGCATGCGGCCGCTGGGTGGTTCCTTTAGGTTGGGATGGCTGGCTTTCACCCCGGAGTGAAGGATTCCAGGGGAGAAGACGGCTGTTTCCAGGTTGTCGCGAAAAAAGTATAACGCCCGTGACCGAAATGTCAAACAAAAATCTTGCGCTCGCTTCCGGCAAATGCTATAAAAATATCTCGTTTTCTTGAGATGAGGAGATCACCATGACCGCTGTTCGAAAATCCCCCCTGGTTACGCTGGCCCTGCCTGCGGGCAGCCTGAAAGAAGCCACGTTTTCCCTCATGAAAAAGGCCGGTTTTGTCCTCCGCGGGACCTCGCGTTCCTATTATCCCCAAATTGACGATCCGGAATTTGAAGTGATGTTGGTGAGAGCACAGGAAATCCCGCGCTATGTGGCGTCGGGCGCCATGGACGCCGGCCTGACCGGCCTGGACTGGACCCTGGAGAACGGGGCGAAAGTGGAAAAAGTGGCGGAGTTGGTTTACGCCAAGCAGGGATTGGGAAAGGTGCGCTGGGTGCTCGCGGTTCCCGAGGATTCCGCGATCCGGTCGGTCAAGGATCTTCGCGGCAAGCGTGTCGCCACGGAACTGGTCAGGGTGGTGAAGGGTTATTTGCGGCGGCACCGGGTACAGGCCCGGGTGGAGTATTCCTGGGGCGCCACCGAAGCCAAACCGCCGAAACTGGCTGACGCGGTGGTGGAGTTAACGGAGACCGGCAGTTCTTTGCGGGCCAACAAGCTGCGCATCGTGGATACGGTGTTGTCTTCCGTCACCGTGCTGATTGCCAACACCCGTTCGTGGAAAAACGCGGACAAACGGCGCAAGCTGCAGAATCTTTCGATGCTGCTTCAAGGCGCCCTTTTGGCCGAGGTCAAAGTGGGGATCAAGCTCAATGTGCGGCATGAACATTTGCAGCGGGTGCTGGCTTTGCTCCCGGCCTTGAAAAAGCCGACCGTGGCGCCGCTTACGGACCCGGACTGGCTGGACGTGGAAACCATTATTGACGAAAGCGTGGCCCGTGACCTGATTCCCAGGCTCAAGGCAGCCGGCGCGCAGGGAATTATTGAGTATCCGCTGAATAAAGTTGTATTATAAACCACAACCGGGATGGATGTTGCCCGCGCGAGCGCGGGGAACGGACCCAAACCAGTACAGGGCGGGGTATCACGTGGCGCGTGGAAGGCGGCTGAGTGGTTGGGTGCTGCTGGTGCTGGCAGCGACCCTGGCAACTGCGGCCGCGCGCGCCGCCGAACCCCGGCCGGATGGTCAGGGCACGACGCCGGCGGCTGTGGCGGCGGGCGAGAGCGATTTTGAACCTGGGGATTCGGTGGTGGAGCAGGAGGCCGGCTCCGCCGAGCCCCTGACGTATTCCGAAAACCAGGGCTGGCAGGATTTTGAGGTTCACTTTTTCGTTTCCCTGCCGTTTACAGCCCTGTACAGTTATCTGGCCTTGACTTCCTTGGACGCCGCGGTCCAAGGCCGTTTTCCACCTGAGTTTCGCCAGACGGATATGTGGATGGTTATCGGCATGGCGGCTGGAAGTTCGCTGGCGATCGCGCTGGGGAGTCTAGACCGGGTGCCGGATCAAAGCCAGGATGTTCTTCCGGCCGCCGCCCAACCGCTTCAGCGTCCGATCACCCTGGCGGCTCTGGAAATTCGTTTTTGACTTCACGCTCGATACCTGTTTGAAGGAGGAGCTCCATGGAAGTCAGCCTGCTGCGCACCATCAATATTTTCGAGGGACTTACTGATCCCGAACTGGAAAAGATCTTCAAGCTCGCCCGGATCAAGCTCTATCCCCAGGACAGCGTGATTTTGGAGGAAGGCCGCCTGGGCGGCGCGCTGCACGTGATTATGAAGGGCAAGGTCAAGGTCACGAAAAAACTGGAAGGCAAAAAAGACAAGATCATCACCACGCTGGGCCCCCAGGCCATTTTCGGCGAGATGTCCCTGTTCGACAATCTGCCGTACTCGGCGAACATCATTGCCGTGGAAGAGACCCGCTGCATGATGATTTCGAAAGAACCGTTTGACAAAATGCTGCAGCAGGACCTGCCCCTGGCCTATAAGATTCTCACCCAAATCATCACCATCCTCTCCCAGCGGCTGCGCAACACCAATGAAGAGCTGGTCGCCATCACCAGCTGGAAGGACCGTCTCAAGCAAAAAGGCACCAAGACGACGCATGGCTAAAATCGCGCCCTTCGCCGGCCTCCGTTACGCTCCGGCCTACCATGCGGCCTATCCGCGGCTGGTGACGCCGCCCTATGATATTATTTCCCCGCGCGAGCAGACCCGCTTTTACCGCTCTCATCCTCTGAATTTCATCCGCCTGGAACTGGGCCGTACCAGACCCACGGATCAGCCGTCCAACAACCGGTACACCCGCGCGCAGCAGACCCTGACGGACTGGCTCCGGCGGGGCGTACTGCGCCGCGATCCCCAGCCCGCTTTGTATCTGCTGGAAACGCGCTATGCGGCGCCGGACGGGAAACGCCGGTGTTTTACGGGTCTTTTTGCCGGGGTGTTTCTGGAACCTTTTGGAGAGGGGAAAGTCCTTCCGCACGAACAGACCTTCGCGGGCCCGCGCACGGACCGGTTTAACCTGCTGTGCGCCACCGGGGTCAGTTTTTCCCCGGTGCTGGCGCTCTACCGCGATCCCGCGCAAACCCTAACGCGCCTCTATGGACGGGTGCGCCGGCGGTCCGCGGATGTGGCGTTCCGCGACTGGGCGGGGAGCAGGCACCACTTGTGGGTCATCCGCCAACCCAAGCTCGTGGCGTCTATCCGCAAGGAGTTTCTCGGCAAGCGCCTGCTCATCGCGGACGGCCACCATCGCTATTTGACCGCCCTGCGGTACCGCCGGGAGTGCGGCGCCCAGGCCGGACCCGAGGCGGATTATGTCATGACGTGCCTGGCCGAGATGCATGATCCGGGATTGCTGGTGCTGCCGGTGATCCGTCTGGTTTCCGGCGTGGCCCCTGAGCGGTGGCGCGACTTTGACCGCAAGCTGCCGGAGTATTTCGACGTGGAACCCGTGCCGCCGGGAAAATTGCTCGAAGCCCAACAGGCCGCGCAGGGGCCGGGACCGGTGATCGGTTTTCTCGGCCGCGGCGGCAGGACGGCTTGCCTGCTGCGGCCGCGGCTTCCCCAGCTGGAGCGGCTTTCGGATCCGCGTATGACTGGCCACTCCCGGGTCTACGGACGGCTGGACGTGGTGGTGCTCAACCACGGATTGCTGGAAACCCTGCTGGGGCTGAAACCCGGGGAAGAAGCCGGGAGGCTCCGGTTCACCAAGAATCCCCAGGAAGCGCGGCTGTGCGTCGCCGGCCGCAAGGCGCAAGCCGCTTTTTTTCCCAGCCAGCCGAATGTGGATGCAGTGTGGGACTTGGCGCGGCAGGGGGAGACGCTGCCCCAAAAATCCACCTATTTTTTGCCAAAGATCATTTCAGGCTTGGTCATGAATCCACTAGGATTGAAGAAATGACCATGCTCAGGTAAAAAAAATTTATATGGCCCGGGAAGTTCAGGTATAATGGACGCGTCTTTCCGCGGGAGGGGACGATCTGCGGTTTTTTTGTGGAGGGAGCCCAGGCCGAAGGTTCCCGCTGGGTAACTTTAGTCCGGGCGCACTCCACTGCGCAAGACCATTCATGCACACGGGAGGGACTGTATGGACCGGAAGAGGCGATGGGGTCTGGTGTTGGCTTTCTGTCTGGGAGTCAGTCTGATGGGCGCTACGGCCTGGAGCCAGGAGGAGGCGGTTCCACCCGCCGCCCCGCAGGAAGCGACGGCGCCGGAACTTGTTCAACCCGCTCCGCTTCAGGAGCAAGCCCAACCGGAATCATTGGCCGATCTGATTTATATGGGGGTTTCGGTCGCTTCCAAAAAAACCGAAAGCATTTACGAGGCTCCTGGCGTCGTGTCCGTGATCACCAGCCAGGACATCGCCGATCTGCCGGCCGAGACCTTGTATGACGTTCTTAAAACCATTCCAGGCGTGACCGTTACCGAATCTTTTTTCGGCTATACGGCCATCAGCTTCCGCGGCATTAAGGAAACCCACTATAACAACCGCACCCTGCTGCTGCTCAACGGCACGCCCATCCGGGATGTGATCGTCGGCACGCACTGGCTGGAGGCGATTCCGGCGAGCGTGATCGAGAAAATCGAAATTATCCGCGGCCCGGGTTCGGTGCTGTACGGCACCGGCGCCTTCGCGGGCGTCATCAGCGTGATCACCAAAAAGCAAGCTCCCCTGGCGGAGTCCTCCCATACCGTCGGCAGTAAGCATACCCTGCACGGCGAAGCGGCCGTGGCCCAGCAGGCGGAGGGGTTGAAGTTCCTCCTGGGCGGGTCCTACCACGAGAGCAAGGGCTACTACGCGGAGGTGCTGGACGAAAACGGCGTGACCGCGCAACTGGGTGATTACGCGTCGGACCCGGATGCGTATGAGAACGATTTCTATAATCTCTTCGGTAATTTCTCGTTCTCCGGAGTGGACTTGGATATTTACCATTTTTCGGAAGAAAAAGACAAATTCGGCTTGGTCCCTGTCCATCAGACCACCGGCGAAGTGGTCATGACCGCCAGCGGAGCCGCGCTGCGCTATGAAACGGATATTGAAACGGTGCACCTCAGCTCGCGCCTCCACTACGGCGAATCGAAGTATCACGCGTACATAGACTTTTTCCCGCCCGTGGCCGGCGTGGGCACGCCGATTGACTGCACCAATTCGGGTCAGAAATACGGCCTGGACCTAGACGGCCGCATGGAAGTGATGGACAACCATGCCGTTGAAGCGGGGCTCTACTACGAAGGGCAGAAAGCCTATCCGTATCAGTGGACCAACATGGTGACCGGCGCGGTCAGCCCGTATTCCACCTACTTGCGGGAATACTTTACCGACGACCTGTCGGTTTACGCCCAGGTGGACGTGGCGGCGCTTTCTAACTTGCGGGTGGTGGGCGGTTTGCGCTACAACCACAACCGCGACTATGGAGACACCAATGTGCCGCGCGGCAGCATCATTTACACCGCTCTGGAAAACCTTTTCGTCAAACTTCTGTATGGGCAGGCCTACCGCAATCCCACTTTTTTTGAAAAATACGTCAACACCCAAAATGTGCTCTACGGCGACCCGGACTTGAGCCCGGAACGCATCGAGACCTTGGAACTGAGCACGGACTGGGTGGCGGCCGATGATCATGCTGTGCGTCTGACGCTGTTCTCCCTGTCCACGAATGACATGATCGGCCGGGTGGTGAATTGGAGCGCAGGCCAGGTGCCGCCTGTGACCTTGCTTGAAGACCGCGGCGCGCCGACCACGCCCACCCGCAATACGCCGGGCTACGGCAACACCAAGGGCCAGCAGATCAACGGGGTGGAAATCGAGCTGAAAGGACAGCTGCTGGATGAGATGCTGGGCTATACGCTGAATGCCGCGTACAAGGAAGGCAAGGAGAAGACCGACTGGAGTCCGATCCAGTTTTTGGACCAGATCGTGGGCAATGTGGTGCTGACCAGCAGGATTGACCGGTTCACCACGGCCGTGGGCCTGGAAGTCGTCGGCCCGCGCAAGGGCAACATTGATCCCGGGGCCGCGGCGCCCGGCTTTACCCGCGGCCAGGAGATTACCGTTCCCTCCTACGCCCTGTTGAACCTCAAGAGTACCTACGAACTCATGGACAACTGGCGCGTCAGCCTCATCGCGCGAAACCTGCTCGGGCAGGAGGTGCTCTATCCGGAGTACATCCGGCGCCGGATTGATGTGGTGCCCGGGGACAGCGGCGTAAACGTGTTCGGCCAAGTGAGCTACCAGTATTGAGAACTGCTTTTCGGCGGGCGGGTCTACTAACAGGGTGCTGAAAAACCCATATCTATTCCGCTAGCATCCTGTACTGGCCCTCCAGGATATTTAAGGCTGGTAGGGCCAGCACCTGACGGTTACTCTGTGAAAAATCGCTGATTTTTCATGGGGTTTTACACGCGACGCGATCGAAAAAGACCGCTCTGCGGGCTTTTTCACCAGCCTGCTACCAGGTGGTTCAAAGAGGCGTTGCGGGTTTTACGGCGGCCGGTCAACAGGGGACAGGGGATTAATTGAAACGGGGTGAACGACTCATGCGTAATCGCTCGCGGAAGTGGCGTCTGCTCGGATGGGCCGTGGCGGCGGGGGTTTTCTTAAGCAGCCTGGCCGTGGGCGGCTGGTGTGCTTCGTCGGCCTATGCCGCGAAAGTCAAAATGCTGCTCAGCCGGAGCTCGGGGCCTTACGAGGAAGTGCGCAAAGCCATTCAACATTACGCCAACTTCGAATTGGAAGCGACGTTTATTTCCGGCAAAGCCGCGCTGGACAAGGAAATCGTGGCCGGCTTGTCGCCCCACAATACCCCGCTCGTACTGGCCTTGGGCACCCAGGCCTTGGCGCCGGCGGTCAAACTGGATGCGAACATCCCCCTGGTGTACACCCTGGTTTTCGACCCGCCCGCGATTCCCGGACGGGCTTCTTCCGGCGTGGTGATTCAGATCAGCCTCCAGGATCAGTTGAACAAACTTAAAGAGATGTTTCCGGAGCGGAAACAGATCGGCGTTTTGTTCAATCCCATCTACTCCCAAGAACAAGTCAATCAAGCCCGTCAGGCCGCGGACAGCATCGGCTTGAAACTGCTGGTCGTGCCGGTGGATAAGGCCGCGGACCTGCCGGCGGCCCTGAACCGCCTGAAAGCGGGTTCGTCGGAGCTGATCTGGATGCTCGCGGATCAGACCATCGTGCATCCGCAATCCGTCAAAACCATCGCGGAGTTTTCCCGGAAGAACAAACTGCCCCTGATCGGGCTGTCCCTCTTTCACGTGCAAACCGGCGCGTACGCGGCTTTTTCCGTGGATTTCAACGACATTGGACGGCAGACGGTTGAGTTGGCCAAACGCAAACTGGACGGGGACCTTTCGCCGGTGGTGGAGGAACCGCGGAAAGTGATCATCTATGTCAGCCGCGCGGTGAAGGACCAAATGCAAATCAAGGACATGGCGGAACTCCCCCAGATCGAGTACGTCCCCTAACCGGGGCTCCATGGATTTGTTCGACCATGCCGCGGAAGAGCAACCCGGCCTGACGCCTCTCGCCGACCGCCTGCGCCCGCGCAGCCTGGAAGAAATGGCGGGGCAGGACCATTTGCTGGCGCCCGGGAAAGTCCTGCGTCAGACCATCGAACACGACCAGCTGCCGTCCATGATTTTTTGGGGACCTCCAGGTTCCGGCAAAACCACGCTGGCCCGCCTGATTGCCGGCTACACCGGCGCCGAATTCAAATCCTACTCCGCGGTGACCTCCGGCCTGAAGGAATTGCGCGAAGTCCTGGCCGGGGCGCACATGCTGAAAAAGCACCACCGCCGGCAGACGATCCTCTTCATTGATGAAATCCACCGGTTCAATAAAGCCCAGCAGGACGCTTTTCTGCCGGCCGTGGAAAAAGGCACCATTGTCCTGGTGGGGGCCACGACCGAGAATCCCTCTTTTGAAGTGAACGCCGCGCTCCTGTCGCGCTGCCGGGTCTTTGTTCTGAATCCCCTGACACCCGGGCATTTACTCGGCATTCTCAAACGCGCGCTTTCGGACGCCGAACGCGGCCTGGGCAAAGAGGGCTGGCAGGCCGAGGAGGCGGCGCTGCGGCACCTGGCTTCGCGCGCCCACGGCGACGCGCGGGCCGCGCTCAACGGCCTGGAACTGGCCGCGACCCTGGCCGGAAGCGCCGGGACGAAGACCATCACGCTGGCCATTGCCGAGGAAGCCTTGCAGAACAAAGCCCTGCGCTACGACCGCGCGGGTGAAGAGCATTTCAACTTGATCTCGGCCCTGCACAAGAGCGTCCGCGGCTCGGATCCGGACGCCGCGCTGTACTGGCTGGGGCGCATGCTCGAGGCGGGGGAAGATCCGCACTACCTCCTGCGACGCCTGTCGCGGATGGCCAGCGAGGATATCGGTCTGGCCGATCCGCACGCGTTGACGCTGGCCGCGTCCGCGCGGCAGGTTTTCGAGCTGGTCGGCCTGCCGGAAGGGAAACTGGCGCTGGCCGAGCTGGCGGTGTATCTGAGCCTGGCGCCCAAAAGCAACGCCTTGGAAGCGGGGTACAACCAGGTGGCGGAAACCATCCGCCGCCAGGGCGAACTGGACGTACCGCTTCACATTCGCAATGCGCCGACCAACTTGATGCGGTCGCTGGGCTACGGACGGGAGTACCGCTACGCCCACGCGTACGAAGGGCATTGGGTGCCCGATGATTATTTGCCTGATGCGCTGCGGAGGGAGCGGTTTTACCGGCCGGGGGATCTGGGATGGGAAGGGGAACGCAAACCGTTGTGGGAAGAGCGTCTGCGTCAGCGGGAACAGGCCCGCCAGGCGCAGGACCAGCGTCCCCATCCGAACCAGGAGCCGAAAAAAGACTGATATAAAATCTAAATCTGCCGAGTCTAATCATATTGATAGAAGGACCTTGTCACGAATCGGGGAGGAAGCATGCCGCAGGCCGTGGTCTCTTCCGGTCCTCCTGCCTCTCGAAAGACACCTTGGTATTTCATCACCATCCTTGCTTTTTTCATTTTTCCCGTCGTTTTCCTGTGGCGCGCGCTGAAAAGAGAAAATTATCCGGCTTTCTTCAAGAGCGTTGGTTTGGTCATGCTCTTGGGGTACGCCTGGAGTTACCTGGTCAGCGCCAGCGGGTGGTGGGTCTTCGATCCCGCGTGCATGCTCGGCATCCAGGTGCTACCCAACCTGCCGCTGGAAGAAGTGTTGTTCTATCCCCTGGGCGGGGCCCTGAGCATTCTTATTTACCAAAAATTAATTTCCGCGAACGCATCCGCCCGGCGGGCCGGCCCGGGCACTTTCTGCCTGCTGGCGGCCCTCACGCTGGCTGCGGTCGGGATGATTTTTATCGCCCGCGCCCAGCAGGGCCGGTGGGCATTCTATCTGGCCAGCCAACTGGTGCTGTTCAACGGGTTAACCTTGGCGCTGTGGTGGAAGCCGCGCGCGCGTTTTTTCCTTTGGCCCGCGGCGCTGGCCGTGCTCGGCATGACGCTGATCGGCTTTTTCTGGAACTGGCTGGCGTTCACCCAGGGATGGTGGAGCTACCATGCGATTTTGGGCTGGATGTTCCCGCCGCGCGTTCCGGTGGATGATTGGAACTTTTTCCTGTTCGCGCCCCTGGCCGCGATCTCGCTTTACGGCTGGTTCGGGCCGCAGGAGCCGCCGCCATGACCTGGCCCTGGTATCTGCTGCTGGACGCCGGGCTGTGGCTGATCACGCTGGCCGTCATCGGATTCTTCTGGCCGCGCCTGGACGCGGAATGGCGGCGCGGCGCCTGTCTGGCCGCCTGCGTGGTCATGGTCCTGCAGGTGGGCAATGAGCTGCTCAGCCTGAACGTGTTTCAAGCCTGGAGCTTTTCTCAGGAGCACAACCGCCTGGTCGGGCTGGACCTTTGGGGAGCGCCGATCGAAGAGTATCTCTTCTGGTTCGCTTTTGCCTGGATGATTCCATTCGGGTACGCGGGTCTGGCCAGCAGGGAAGGCGGCGCCTGATGCCCGGGAACGGTCCTGGCGGCGAACCTGGCTCCATCCGCTACGCTTCCGGCCGGAAACGGCTGTATCTGATCTGGTGGGTGGTGGGGGTGCTGGCGCAGATCGCGGCCTGCCTGCCGGCCGCGTGGAAGCACCTCAGGTGGCGGGCCCTGGCCTGGACCTCGCTGGGATTTATCGCGCTGATGTTCTGCGTGGAAACGCTGGCGCTGTATTGGGGCTGGTGGGTTTGGAACGAGCAGTTGTTCTGGGGCCCCAAGGTCTGGCTCGTGCCGCTGGAGGAATTCCTGCTTTATTTCCTGGTCGTTCCTTCCGTGGTGACCATTCAAGTGCTGACGCAGGCCATGTTCTGCCGGCGCGGGGACCCGCGCCCGGCCAACACCGCAAAATAGCCTTGTCAGAGAAACGGTTTCCACTATAATACGATCACGTGTTCGCAGACCGCATTTGTTCTCCGGCCAACCCGAGTTGCTTGGGCCAAGGGGGGTCCCGGGTGAATACCGCCGCTTCACAGCAGGAATTTCAGCTCTTTCGGCTGTGCCTTCTTCTGACGTTTATCGCCCCGCTTCTGTTCTTGCCTTTTGAACACATCTTTGTCTTGCCGGAATTTCGCTGGGGCATCTACGCAATCATTTTATTCTCGCTGGCCTACAGCGCGGGGCTGTGGTGGACCACTACGCCGGCGAACCTTCAGATCGGGGCCCACCTCTTCATTTTGTTCCATTTGCTGGGGGACACGCTGGCGGTCAACCTGCACGCCCCGGCCTACCAGGTGTGGGCCTTTTTCGTGGTCTACACCTGCATCGCCATTTTCAATTTAATCCTGGTTCGCTGGCCCGCGCTGGCCTCCATGAACGTGCTGATTTTCGCCGCGTTGACCTTGGTGGTGCTGATTCCCGCGAGCGGGTTCCGCCGGTCCGTGGAACATTACCAGTTTTGGGGGCTCGGGTTTCCTTTTGTTCTCACCGTGATTTTTGTCTGGTTCGCCCTGCTCTTCATCATCGGGACCGCTTTGGTGGAAGGCGCCCGCCGCAAGGAAAATCTGCTCAACCGCCAGGTGGCGCAAAAAGACGCCGAGGCGCAGCAGTACCGCACCCAGCTGGAAACCATTCTCCGGCATCTTTCCGTGGGCGTGGTGATCATTGACGACCGGCTGAATCCCGTGTACACGAACCGGGTGCACTTTGATTTCGCCACGGAAGGCGGCGCGCTGCGCGAACGGCCGGGAAGCGTCTTTCCCCTGCGGTTTTTACGCGAACAATTTTTGGGCGAACGCGGGCGCCAGCTCCTGGCCTCCCGGCAGGACATTCTCGGGCACCGGGTGGAATACAGCGCGCCCTCGGGACTGATGAAAATCCTGCGCTATTCCTTCGTCGCCATGCCGCTGACGTCCGACGCCGGCGCGGCCCTGCGCCTGGTGCTGTTCACCGAGGACATTACGGAGGAAGAAGTGCTGCGGGAAAAGCTGGTGCAGACCAACCAGCTCGCGGAAATGGGGAAGATGGCGGCCGGCCTGGTGCACGAAATCAACAATCCGCTCCAGGGGATCAAATTGAACCTGGGCTTGCTCGAGCTCGGGCTGGTCGCGGAAGAAAAAAGAAAGCAGGTTTTTTCCAACCTGGACGAGGGCGTCGGCCGCATCAACCGCATCACGCGCAGTTTTCTGTCCTTCGCCCGGCAGGAACGCCCCCAGCGCCAGTGGACCAAACTGCCCACCTTGCTGCACGACACGCTGAACATGGCGTGCAATTTCAAGCAGCTCTACGACATTCATATCCAGCTGGAGTGCGGAGACGACATCCCGGCGGTGTCGGTGGACCGGAGCCGCATGGAGATCGTCTTCGTGAATCTCCTGAATAACGCCTGCGACGCCATGTCCGATCAGGGGGGCGAACTGAAGATCACCTGTTTCCATGACGACGTCCACGTCGTGATCCGTTTCCAGGACACGGGCAGGGGCATCAAGCAGGAAGACCTTCCGAAAATATTCGTTCCATTTTTCACCACCAAGGAACGCGGGTTCGGCACGGGGTTGGGTCTGGCCACGAGCTACGGCATCGTCCGGGAGCACGGGGGCGCGCTGGAGGTGGAGAGCCGGGAGGGTGCGGGCGCGACGTTCACCATCCGCTTGCCGATTGTGACCCGGGCGGGGATGAACAATGAATAACCGCTCCGCCCGCATTCTGATGGTGGATGATGAGGCGGCCATCCGCCAGGCGGTGAACTGGTTCCTGACCGATGCCGGCTATCGCGTGGACGAGGCTGAAAACGGCCTGGAAGCCCTGGACCTGGTCAAGGCCGGCCCGTATGATCTTGTCATCCTGGATTTAAAAATGCCCTATCTGGATGGGCGCCAGTTTCTTGAGGCCATGCGCGAAAATCACCTGCGCATTCCCGTCCTGGTGATCTCCGCGATCGAAAGCGGCGAAAAACTGTATCAGGAGCACGGCCGCTTGATCAAGACCTTCAGCCTTCCCCAGTTGAAATCGCAGGTCGAAAAAATATTGTCCGGCCGGCTATAAACCCGGGGAATCCGGAACATCACGCCTGTCAAGGAGCGTCTATGCGTCGTATGTGCGCGGGTGGTTTGATCTGCGGGCTGCTGGTGCTTTCGTTTTGCGGATGCGGACCCCGGCCCGCTCCGCAGACAGCGCAAGAAGGCGTGAGCTCCCTGACCTTGGAGCAGGCGCAGGTTCTGTCCGGTTTGCCTGGGCGCTATGTGCCTTACCAGGGGCCTTTGAAATTCGTGTTTGCCAAGCCGGTCGTCAGTTCGGGCGTGGTGGGGCAGATGGACGGGCGGGAACTCGTTGTTTTGGAACCGGAAACACCCGGGCAAGCCGTGTGGCGTTCGCGTACGGAGCTGGAATTTCAACCCGCGGCGCCGCTGAAAAAATTCAGATCCTACCGCGGCACGCTGCTGCTGGGGACGCTCATGAATGACCCGACCCTCGCGCCTGCGGTTTTTGACTTCGATGCGGTGGGAAACGACGTGGCGCGCCTGGAGGCGGAGTTTCACGCCGCTCCCGAAACCGGAGAGCGGCGCTTCGTGCTCCGGGGGGTGCTGCATTTCAGCCAGTCCGTGGCCCGCGCGGTGCTCGCGCAGGCGTTGTCGCTGCGCTCCGCCGGCGGGCCGCTGACGCTGCAGCTGGAGGGGCCGGAATCCGGCCGGGAATTCACGTTCGCCGGCCCGGCAATCAGCCAGGAGGCCGAACCCCGGGAGTTCGTGCTGCTGCTCAAAGGCGAAGGCCTTGATCTGGCCGCGGACGTCCGCCAGACCCTGAACGTGCCGGCTGCCCGGCGTTTTCAGGTGCAAAAACTGGAACTGCTGGAAGAAAGCGGGGAACCCGGATTCCGCGTGGATTTTTCGGAAGTGCTGGCTCCGGCCGCGAGCGCGGAGGGCTTCGTCAAGGTCACGCCCGCGGTCTCCGTGCGGTTGAAAACCCTGGAACAGAAACTCTATGTGCTGGGCGATTTTCAGCCCAACCAGGATTACGCCGTCGAGATCCTGCCCGGCCTGAAAAACCGCTGGGGCGAAACCCTGCCGTCCCCGTACCGGGGCCGGGTGCGCTTCAAAGACCAAAAACCCCTGGTGCGTTTCAGAAATCCCGGGCTTTTTCTTCCCACGGACAACCAGCAGCAGGTCACGTTCGAGACCCTGAACGTGAAAGACGTGCATCTGGAAGTCATGCAGGTGTTTGCCAGCAATTTAGGACAGTTCATGCAGACCGAGACACTGCGCGGGCGGTATGCCGGGGATGCCCCCTATTTCAACCAGTACGAATTCCGGCGCGTGGGCGTGGTGGTTGCGACCGAAAAGCTGCACATCGGCAACGCCAAGAACCGGACGCTGGAGCAGGCGCTTGACCTCTCGAAGATCCTCAAGCGCGACAGCAAAGGCTTGTTTGTGATCCGGCTCTGGGCCGAACGGGCGGATCTCCTTTATTCCGATCCGGAGGAGCGGAAAGCGGCCGGGGAATACGACTACTGGGGCGACGACTATTACACCAATCCCTACAAAGCGGGTTATCTGGACCGCCACGCTTCGGCCCTCCTGCAGGTGGTCGTCAGCGACGTGGGACTGACCGTGAAGCGGGCCGGGACCACCTACTGGGTGTTCGCGAATCATCTGCAAACCACGAAACCCCTGGCCGGCGTCCGGGTGAGGCTGTTCAGTTACCAAAACCAGGTCCTGGCCGAGGGCGTTACGGATCTTCACGGGACCGCGGAATTTTCCGGGATCAAGGAGGAGGTCTTCTACGGGGAGGGCGAGGCGGGCGACCAGAGGAGCCTGGTGAAGCTCTCGGATATGGCCTGGAATTTGTCCGCCTTCGACATTGCCGGCGCCGAGGGAGGGTCGGGCCGGAACCGCGCCTTTGTGTATTTTGACCGCGGGGTGTACCGGCCCGGCGACGCGATCCACCTCGCGCTGATCGCGCGCAACCACGAGGGGTCCTTTCCGGAGAATCATCCGGTCACGGTAAAATTTTACAATCCCCGCAATCAGCTGGCGAGCGAGATCACGGAGCGCCGGGCGCGTGACGGTTTCTACGCGTTCACCCTGAAGACCGATCCCGCTGATTTGACTGGCGATTGGCGGGTCGAAGTGACCATCGGCGCCACGACTTTCCACGCACAGGTCAAGGTGGAGACCGTGGTGCCCAACCGGCTGAAGATCGCGCTGTCCTCTTCGGCCCCCGCGCTCGGACCCCGGGATAAAACCCTGGGACTGGCCATCGCGTCCAGCTACCTGTTCGGCGCCCCGGCCGCGAGCCTGCAGGCCGAGATCCGCGCGGACGTGCTGAAGGAGGAACGCCGTTTCGCCAGGTTTCCTGATTTTTCCTTCACCCACGAGGGAATGGGTTATCTGCCCCGGCAGCTTGACGTGTGGGAGGGATCTTTGGACGCGTCGGGAGAGACCCAGGTCACCTGGCGTTTGCCCGAACTGGGAGGCTCGCCCTCGGGTTTGCGGGCGCGCTTGACCGCCAAGGTCTTCGAGAAGGGCGGGCGCTTCACCCAGCAGTGGCGCGATGTCCCCATTGACCCCTTCCCGCGCTACGTGGGCTTGCGGCGGATGGCAACGGACTACGGATACGTCGCCGTGCCGCAGGAAGTGTACGCGGATGTCGTTCTGGCCGCGCCGGATGGAACACCCGTTTCCGGCCGCACGCTCTCCTACCGCCTTTACCGCAACCGCCAGTGGTGGTGGTGGGAGTACCGCGAAGAGGAGGACCGCCGGCTTAAATTTAAAACCGACCGGTCCACGGACCTGGCCCAGGAAGGCGTGGTGGTCACCGGCCAGCGCCCCGCGCGGCTCGCGATCCGCGTCGAGGAACCGGGCGAATACCTGCTGGAAGTGCGGGATGGGGAGAACGGGCACGCGGCCGGGTATTTCTTCCAGGCCAGCCGCTGGGGCGAAACCGCCGGCGCCCGCCAGGACGCGGGCGACGTGGTCCTCAAAGCGGACCGGGAGGTCTATCATCCCGGCGATAAAGCCGTGATCCGATTTCCCGCGCCGGGCGAGGGCCGGGTGCTGTTTACCCTGGAACGCGGCCACGATGTGCTGGAACGCTGGTGGGAGACCCTGCGGCCGAACCAAAAGGAGTGCGTGCGCGAAATCTCCATTACCTCGGCCATGCTGCCGACCGTGTATGTGAGCGTTTCGATTCTCCAGCCCCATGCCCAGGTCCGCAACGACCTGCCGCTGAGGCTCTACGGCGTGGTGCCGCTCAAGGTGGAGGATCCCTCCTCCCGCCGCCCCCTGACCCTGCACCTGCCCGAAGCGTTGCAACCCAACGAGACCTTTACCGTGGAGGTACAGAGCGAGGATCGCAAACCCTATCAGGCCACCCTGGCCGTGGTGGACGAAGGTCTGCTCAGCCTCACCGCGTTCAACACCCCGGACCCCTGGCGGTTCTTTTTCCAGAAAATGCGCCTGGCGGTGCAGACGTATGACCTCTACGGGTTCGTGATCGGCGCCAATCCCGGGGACCCGGCGAAGCTGTTTTCCGTGGGCGGCGGCGAGGCGCTGCGCCAGCAGCAAAGCGTGGTCCAGGCGCGGCGTTTTGAACCGGTCGCGCTCTTCCAGGGTCCCCTGCGTTCGGGCAAGGATGGGAAGCTGACCGCGACCTTCACCTTGCCGCGCTACATCGGCGCGGTGCGCGTGATGGCCGTGGCCGCGCAGGGCCAGGCCTACGGGCACGCCGAGCGGACCGTGCCCGTGCGCCAGGCCTTGATGGTGCAGCCCACCTTGCCGCGCGTGCTGGGCCCGGACGAGGAATTCGAGCTGCCGGTGGACGTGATCACCATGCAGGACGGGGTGGGGCGGGTGTCGGTGGGGCTGGAGGTTACCGAACCGCTGACCGTTTTGGGAGAAGCCAGCCGCAGCCTGGACCTGCCCAAAACCGGAGAGCGCACCCTGCGTTTCAGGCTGCGAACCGCCAAGGCCGTGGGCGCGGCCACCGTTGCGGTCCGCGCCAAGTCCGGCCGTTTCGCGGCGGAAGCGGAAACCGAGATCGCGGTCCGGCCTTCGGCGCCGCGGATCGCGCGCGCGCAAACGCTGGCCGTGCGGCGGGGCGAGACCCTCCGCCTGCCGGTTCCCGGCGATGGCTTGCTGGGCACCAACCAGGCCAGCGTGAGCATTCAGCGCCTGCCGCAGCTGGGCCTGGAACGGCGGTTGCACTGGCTGATCCGGTATCCCTATGGCTGTCTGGAGCAGACCACGTCCTCGGTTTTTCCGCAGCTTTATCTGCCGGCCTGGCTGGAGGACACGACTAACTCCCGGGAGCGGATCGAGAAAAATATCCAGACTGGCATCGAACGCCTGAAGCAGTTCGTCCTGCCATCCGGCGGGTTCAGCACCTGGCCCGGCGGCGCCAGGAGCGACGGCTGGGCGACCAATTACGCCGGACATTTTCTCCTGGAGGCCAAGAAAAAAGGCTATGCCGTGCCCGAGGAGCTGCTGTCCGGGTGGCTGCGGTTCCAGCAGTCGCAGGCCCTCCGCGCGGAGGGCGATGTCAAAGAGCGCGTGTACCGCGCGTATCTGCTGGCTTTGGCCGGGCAGGCGGCCGTGGGCCCGATGAATCTGCTCAAGGAGAACAATCTGGCGGGCATGGAAGCCACGGAACAATGGCTTCTGGCCGCGGCTTACCAGTTGGCCGGCTCGCCGCAGGTCGCGCGGGAGATCGCGGCCCGGGCGGGATTTGGCGTGCGGGACTACCGCGAGACCGGGGGCACCTACGGGTCGGGCGAGCGCGACCGCGCGATCATGCTTGAGACCCAGGTGCTGTTCGGCAGGATGGACAAAGCCCGCGAGCTTTTCGAAAGCCTGGGCGCGTCCCTGGCCTCCGACGAATGGCATGCGACGCAGACCCTGGCCTACAGCCTGCTGGCCATGGGCAAATATCTGCAAGCGCTGGACGCGGATTACGGCGCCAAACGCCCCCGCTTGACGGGGTATTTCCAGCTGCCGGACGGGAAGCGGGAAGCCTTTGATACCCAGGAGGTGACCCACCGCCTCGCGCTCGCGCAGGGATTCGGTCAGGCCGTCGAAGTCTACCTCGACCCGAAGACCTCGCAGGATCCCGCTTATGTGACGCTAAGCTGGAGCGGCGTGCCCCTGGCCGTGGCCGCGGACGAGGCCGTGCAGGAGCGGCTGGCGGTCGGCGTGGATTGGTACGCGGAGGACGGAACGCCACTGGACGTCCGCAGCGTGCGCCAGGGGCAGAGCCTCTACGGCGTTTTGGAAGTGCGCCAGACGGGCGTGTGGCAGCATAACCGCGTGGAGAACCTGGCGTTGGTCCAGATTTTGCCGTCGGGGTGGGAGATTGAGAACCTGCGGCTTACCGGGGAAAATTTGCCCGAGTGGCTCGCCGGAGAATCGTTCACCCCGGAGGATTACCTGGATATCCGGGATGACAGGCTGATCTGGTTTTTCAGCCAGGACCAGGGCGGCCGCCGGTCACGCTTTGTATTCAAGGCCAACGTCATCACGGTGGGGCGTTTTCTTCTGCCGGCCACCAGCGTGGAAGCGATGTACGATCACCGTTACCGCGCCCTCCTGCCGGGCATCGCCGTGGAAGTTCAGCCCGCGCCCCGGCCAGAATGAACCGCGCCCCGCACGCTCATCCGGCTGCGGCCTGGATGGCCGCCTGGGGGCGGTGGACCGGGTGTTGGGGCCGCCTTCCGCTGGGCCTCCGGTGGTGGCTGGGGCTGCTTGCGCTGGGCGTCGTCACGCTGGCGGCTGTTCCGATCCCGGATCCGCTGTTTCCCGACGACTACAGCGCCGTGGTGCTGGACGCGGACGGAAAACTGCTCCGGGTCTTTCTGAACGCGCGGCAGCAATGGATCCTGCCGCCAGACCCCGGCCGTCCGGTTCCGGCCAAGCTCAGCCGCGCGGTGCTTGCCTATGAAGACCGCGCGTTCTACCGGCACCACGGTGTCAGTTTTCGCGCCCTGGTCCGGGCCCTGGCGACCAACCTCAGCCAGCGGCGCGTCGCGAGCGGCGCCAGCACGATCACCATGCAGGTGGCGCGCCTGGCGCGCCCCAAGCCGCGCACGCTGCCCAATAAGCTCCTGGAAATCGCCCAGGCCTGCAAGCTGGAGCTGCTGACATCCAAGGAACAACTCTTACGAGCCTATTTGGATCATGCGCCCTACGGCGGCAATATCGTGGGTTTTCAGGCGGCATCCTGGAAATATTTTGGAAAGCCGCCTGACCAGATGACCTGGTCCGAGGCCGCCACCCTGGCCGTCCTGCCTAATGCGCCTTCCGCGGTGACGCCGGTCAGCAACCGGACGGTGCTGAAAGCCAAACGCGACCGCCTGCTGCGCTTCCTCGTGAAGCAGAGGCGGCTCAGCAGGCAGGATTGTGACGCGGCCGTGGCTGAACCCCTGCCGGATCATATCCGGCCGTTCCCGTTCTCCGCCCCGCACGCCGCGATCCGGTTGCGGCGCCTCCAAAGCGGCCCGCCGGTAACGCGTTCCTCCATCCAACTCGAAACCCAGCGCCTGTGCGAAAGTCTGCTTCAGCGGCACGCGCAGTATTTGCACTCCCTGGGAGTGGCCAATGCCTGCGTGTTGGCGGCGGAGACCCAAACCGGCCTGGTGCGCGCCTATGTGGGATCGCAGGATTTCCGGGATGAAACGGGAAAGGGGCAGGTGGACGGCGTGCAAGCGCCCCGGTCTTCGGGCTCCATCCTTAAACCCTTTCTCTATGCTGCGGCGATGGACGAGGGACAGATTTTGCCCGACATGCTGCTGTGGGACGTGCCCACTCACTTCCGGGGGTTCACGCCGCAAAACAACGACTTCGTCTTTCTCGGACTGGTCAGCGCGCGCGAAGCGCTCACGCAATCCCGCAATGTCCCGGCCGTGCGCCTGCTGCACAGTCTGGGCGTCTATCCTTTTTATCTCTGGCTGAAGGACGCGGGGGTGAGCACCCTGTTTCGAAAAGCCGATGACTACGGATTGTCCCTCGTTCTCGGCGGGGCCGAGGTCACCCTGTGGGACATGGTCGCCCTCTACCGGGGGATGGCATGCGGGGGACGCTTCAGCCCGCTCCGCCTGACCCTGCCCGCGACGCGCCAAACGAACGGACGCCAGCTGATGCATCCCGCGTCCGCATACTTGCTGCTGGAGATGCTGAAGGAAGTCAAGCGGCCTGAAGGGGAATACTACTGGGAGCAATACAATAACCAGCGGCCCGTGGCGTGGAAGACCGGGACGAGTTATGGGCAGCGCGATGGATGGGCCGTCGGCACGAACCCCAGTTGGACCATCGGCGTCTGGGTCGGCAATTTTACCGGCGAAGGCAATCCCAACCTCACCGGCGGCCGCTGCGCCGGGCCCTTGCTGTTTGATTGCTTCAACGCCCTGCCGGCGCTCACTCCGGAACGCTGGTTCCGAACCGATCCGGATCAATTCGCCGCTTGCCGCATTTGCCGGGACACGGGGTTTTTGGCGGGACCGGACTGTCCGCGGCGGCAAAACGCCCTGGTGCCCAAGCACGCCAAAGCGTTTAAGCCGTGTCCTTATCATCAGGTGGTTCACCTGTCCCGTGACCGGCGCCATACTGTTTGCGCCAAGTGCTGGGACGGAGAGGGCCGCGCGGCCGAGGTCAGGCTGGTGTATCCGCCGCAGGTGACGCAGGTGCTGCGTCAGCAGGGCAGGGAAGTCGCGGGCCTGCCGCCGCACCGGGCTGGCTGTCCCACGCTGGAAAAAACGCCGGAAATGGAAATCACCTATCCTGCCGAACGGGCGCAAATCTGGATCCCCCGCGGCCTGTCCGGGGAACCGCAACGGGTGGTCGTGCAGGTTTCCCATCGCGCCCGTGACCGGCGCGTTTTTTGGTACGTGGACGAACGGTTTCAAGGGGAAAGCCGCGACCCTCACGCCCGCGCCTTTTTTTTGGATACGGGATGGCATACCGTGGACATCGTGGACGAGTCCGGCCAGCGGTTGCGCCGGCAGTTTCAAGTGGCGGTAAAACCTGCCGCGCCGGAAGCACAGTAGCCTCCGCGGACGGAAGTGTGGTACAATCTGACCGCAGGCTACCCTTGCTTTCACGGAGAAAAAATCATGGGCTACAAACTTAAAATCAAACCGGCAGGCAATGAACGCAGGGATTTTTTACTCGGTCTGGGCGTCTTTTTCGGGGTTTATTTGCTTTCCTATCTTTGGGTGCTCTTCATCATGCCGATTTCCGTATCCGCGGCCGGGCCGTACGCGCTGATCGCCTTTTTGGCGGGTGTCCTGGTTTCCGTGGTTTTGATCTTCACCCGGCATTCCCTGGTCGGCCTGGGAGGAAGCCTGGCGGCCATTCTCTATGTGGTTTTTTTCGCGGTGACGTGGCCCCTGGTGCGCTAGCGAAGATCGCCCGCTGACCAAAGGCGGCCCAGGAGGGCCGCCTTTTCTATTAACCGCACCGCCCGAGGCCGGGTCGAGGCTTGACAATTTGGACGAGTATGAAATAATGAAAGCTTGAAAGGCATGCGACCTGTAGGATGGTTCCAATCCCCATGGAAGATCCCATAACCAGTGTCATGCGGATGGACGGCGATCTGGAGCTGTTCATCCAGCAACACGCCAACTCCTTTATCAAATGGGAAACGGTGAACTACTTTTACGAACATCCCAATGAGCGCGTGCCGGTCGAAAATCTGGTCCGGATGTTGAACCGTCCTGCCAAACAATTGAAACGCGAACTTCAGGAATTAGCCAAGTCCGGACTGCTGCGCGAAGAAAGAACCGGTCGGAAGCAGTACCTGACCTATCAGACCGAAGCGCTGCCGGCGGGACTGAAACAGACCGTAGAACGCTTTATCGCGCTGTGCCAAGACCGTGAAGGCCGCCTGCGCGTGATCTATAAATTATTGAAAGACGGCAAACCCATCGCGGATTAGCAGGCCGAGGAAAAAGTTCGCGGCGCGGTTTTTGCGGTCCGCACGGCTTGGAACACCCCTTGGCGGATCCGGGGTTTATCAAGGGGGAATTGCCAGATCCTGGCCTTTTATCTATCAGAGAGGGCCAGCGCAGGCCGCGCTGAATGGATGAGGGCTTTTCAGCAACCCGTTAGATCCTGGGCTAACGCCCGAGGAGGATTCTCCATGCCAGTTCGACACACCGCCGCTCGCATCACGTCCCGGATGTGGCGTCGCTCCCTGGCTTTGATAACCTTGCTGCCGTTGGTCGCGGCTTTTGGATGCGGCTCCTCGGGATCGGCCAATTCACCCATCCGCCAGCCGGCGGTCGCCGGGGCCTTTTATCCGGATACAGCCAAGGAATTGAACGAACTGCTCAAAAAAGCCTTCCAGAACGCGCCGCCGCCCAAACTCGAGGGAGAGCTGAAAGCCCTGCTCCTGCCGCACGCCGGCTATGTTTATTCCGGCGTCATCGCGGCCATCGGCATGCGGGCCCTGGTCAAACAGGATTTGGATACCATCTATGTCATCGGAACCTCGCACCATGCGAACGTGGGTGGCGCTTTGATCTGGCAGGGCCGCGCGTTCCGCACCCCGCTGGGCGATTATCCGGTTGATCTGCAGGCGGTCCGCGAACTGTTGAAAACCTGCCCCCAGATTCACCTCCTGCCGCGGGCCTGGGTCAAGGAGCATTCCGTGGAAGTGCAGGTGCCGTTCCTGCAAAAAGTCGCGCCCAAGGCCAAACTAGTGCCTTTGGTCATGGGCACTTCGACGTGGGACGAGTGCTGGACGGTGGCCGAGGCCATTGCCAATCAGGCCCGCCTGCGCAAGGCGGTCATCATCGCCTCCTCGGACTTGTCCCATTACCCGACGTACGCGGACGCCAAGCTCATTGACCAAAAAATGCTGGAAGCCGTGGTCGCCATGGAGCCTCAGCAGCTTGACGCCCTGGACCGGGAAATGATGTCGCGCGGCATTCCTAATCTGGCTTGCACCATTTGCGGACTCTCCGGCCTCAAAACCGCCATTATCGCCTCGGCCCTGCTGGGCGCGAACCGCGGCCAGCTGCTTCATTACGCGAACTCCGGGGACGTCACGAACGAGAAGAACCAGGTCGTGGGTTACGGGGCGGTGGCCTTTGTCCAGGAGGCGGGCAAGCCGGCGAAGACCCTCGCGCGCCCCGTGCGCGAAGACGACTTCACGCTCACGGAAGCGCAGAAGCAGGAATTACTGGCCATCGCCCGCAGTGCCATCACGGAAGCGCTGGCTACTGGCACGCAACTGGCGCCCACGACCTCGCAAAAAGCCCTGCTGGAGCGCCACCCGGTGTTTGTGACGCTGCGGCGGGGAGGTTACCTGCAGGGATGCATCGGCTTGACCGAAGCCCGCCTGCCGCTTTATCAGGCCGTCTCCCAAATGGCCTGCGCGGCGGCTTTCGAAGATCCGCGGTTCAAACCCATGCGGGCTGAAGACCTGCCCCATACCGAGATTGAAATATCCGTGCTTTCCCCCCTGAAGCGCATCGCGGATCCCGGCGAAATCGTCCTGGGCATTCATGGGGTGGTGGTCAAGCGCGGCGACCGTTCCGGATTGTTCCTGCCTCAAGTGGCCACGGAAACCGGCTGGAACAAGGAAGAATTCCTCAATCAGCTCTGCCAGCAGAAGGCCAATTTGCCGCCGGACGCGTGGCGGGACCGCAAAACCGAATTGTACGTTTTTCGAGTTCTGTCCTTTCAACAGCAGGCGCCTGCCCAGCAAACCGCTCCTGCCCAATGAAGCGGAGACCGAGGGGGATGTGCCAGGGGTGGAGAGCATAGGCGGGTTGGCCGAGGTTGGGTTCGGGTTATTGTTGGGCGCGGCCTTCGGAGCGTATGCGGTTCTGCAACCCCAAACAATTGGTTTTGGTTTTCCAAAACTGAACTCCGGGCTGGCCATGCGACCGACAATCGGGCGCCTGGCTTTTTTTTTATTGGGTCGTTGGTTCGGATTTTTACTCATGGGATTATTCGCGGGCTGGCTGCATCTGGCCTTGGGCTATTTTACGGCTGGTGTCCGCCTGCTTCTGGCCGCGGAAATTTTATTGGCGGTTTTTATGCTTCAGTTTTTAGCAACCGGCTTTGCCCCTGAACTGAAATTATCAAACCGTCTCGATCCCACCCTGTGGAGCGTTCCATTGTGGTTAAAGGGGCTCGTTTCCCCCTTGGCGATGACAGCTCCTGCGATTATCGCCTTCTGCTATGTAATTTACGCCCGAACACCACTGGAGGGGATGTTATATTTTACCAATGTTTTTTTAGGAAATGCTTTGGTATTATTACCCGCGATACTGAATATTCGATGGTCCAAGTCCAATTATTATCAAATTTTTACCAGACTGGTTATATTGTTCTGCTCAATCATGGTTTTTTCTCACAGCCTATCCGGACTCCTGAAATCCTAAACAAAATCAGTCATAAACTTGGATTTGAGCGCTTGACAGTGATGGGTAATAGATGATATATTTTATTTACAATGCTTTTTCGATTTTTTTTTTTAGGAGTAAACATTGGAACCTCAATATTCCTTTCTAAAAATCTCCATAAATATTTTGAAAATACTTTCGTACATATTTGCGGCTTTGGGTTTAATTGGAGCTCTTATTATTCTGTTTGGCAAATCTCAGGGATCGGATAAATTAGCGAGTGTCGGCGTACTTTTGCTGGGTGGACTGTATTTTTTAATTGCATATCTGGTCGCGGAAATCATCCGCCTGCTGATCAATATTGAAAAGCGTTTGAAACAAGTTGAACAGTCAAGCCAAGCTCCGAAAAGGGAAATACGCTAGGTTGACATCTGCATAGGGGGCTCACCGTTCATGCGGCATACGACTCTGTTTGCGAAACAAAATCAGAGACAGCAGGCGTCTCCGGGAATCGCAGTCATCGTGAGTCTGGTCGGGTTGATGCTGCTCAGCCTGCCCTCCTCACTGCTGGCCAAACGCCTGATTGACCGCCTAACCACGGATTTTTACGGCGGAACGGAAGACAATATTCAAATCGGACAAAACCTGGATGGAGACCTGCAGCTCGCGCAGTATTCGATGCTGGGTAACTGGACGACCACCAGCGGCCCCTCCAACACGTCGCTCTACCTATCGGACTCCACGGTCTTCAACGGCAAGATTTACTTGACCGGCGGATTCGGGAAAGCGGAATCCACGTCTTTCAGCGGCCCCACGATCTCCAACGCCTTGAATAAAATCTGGTACGGCACCGTGCTGACCGACGGCTCCATTGATGAGTGGAAGGAAGTGGACGATAAATCGGTGCTTCCGCAGCCCACCTACGGCCATTGCGCCGTGGCGCTGAACGGCCGGCTGTATATCATCGGCGGCCGCAGCACGGCCAATGCCACGCTCAACGCGGTCTACTGGGCGAAGATCATCGGGCACGACGGCAGCATCAAGGCTTATTACAACACCAACACCTGGACAGCCGTGGCATCCTTGCCGATGCCGCTGTTCCGCGCCCGGGCCGCGGCTTTTGAGGGGCGTATTTACGTGGTGGGTGGGCAGAACGGTTCGGATATCGCGCAGAACACCGTATACTACGGGAACGTGCTGCCCGACGGCAATATCCCGGGATGGACCGCGACTGCGGCCCCCCTGCCGATTGCGCTTTCCGGACACACCATGGTGGTCTCGAACGGACGTCTCTACGTGCTGGGCGGTTCGACGACCGGCGAGCCGCTGAATGCGGTGTCGGACGTGTATGTGGGCGACATTGATGTCAACACCGGCGACATCTACGGCTGGACGCAAACCACCAGCCTGCCCGAGTCCCGCTACGCGTCTGCGGCGGCGGTTTCGGCCGGGAAAATCTGGGTAACCGGCGGCGTGACCTCGGGAACCGCCAAGGCCGACGTCTTCTACGCCCGCATTGACCGCCTGACCGGGCTGATCCCGGGCGCGGGACAGCGTGACACCTGGAGCCGGGCCACCGATCTGCCGATTTCGGTCTATAACCATAATTTTATCGCCTTCAACGGGCACCTCTTCTTGTTGGGCGGGATGAACAATAACGGTGTTCAGGATTTGGTCTACGCGTCAACCCTCGCGACACCCAAGATGAATATATCCCGCTGGGTTCCGACCACGCCGCTGTTTCTCTCGGCGTACGGCGGCAACGTGTATGATACGTGGACCGGCCATACGGCTGTTCTGCGCCTGCCGCTTCCCGGCGAAAGTACGGGGATTCGGTCCGGGGACCCCACCGTGTTCGTGATCGGCGGAGGGCCCAATACGTTTGTGGCGTACGCAGGCGGCATGGGCGATCCTGCCAACACGCCGCCTTCCGCCTACTCCACCATCTATAACTCCGAAGTGGATCCCAGCGGTTCTCTCAAGATCTGGGCGGCCCCGGATACCGGCGGGTCCATTCTGCTGGCCACCATCCATCATGCCTCCACCATTGCCAATGGCGCGATCTATGTAATCGGCGGAGCCAATTCGACCAATGCCTGGATCTGGACAGGCGCAGCGTCCCGTTCCCTGAACGCCGAGGGGCAACTTGACGGCCTGGGGCGCCCCTATCAAGTCGGCAAGACCATGGTGATGTATGAAGAAGTGGGGCAGGGCAGTTCCAGCGGAGGCACGGGTTCGTTTGAATTTACCGCGCCGCTTCCGATCTACGACCCGGCTTTTGAATCTGGCGGTTCCGGCGGATACGTTGCGAACACCGCCACGCCGATTTACCAACCGCTGATGCGCCATGCCGCGGTTTCCTACAACGGCAACATTTACGTCATCGGCGGCGTATCGCGGGCCAACAATCAGCCCTATGACGGATCGGGGAATTCTTCGGGAAGTGCTCCGGTCTACGAAGACCGGGTTTGGTACTGCCGTCCCAACCCCGGCGGGACGATCAATCCCGCGGGCGGGGCTGGCGGCTGGCAGGAAACCACGCCCTTGCAGCCCACGGCCTTGGCGCCCACGCTGGCGCCACGCTATGACATGGCGGCCTGCGTGGCGTACGGCCGCGTTTATATTTTCGGAGGGCGCGACGCCGCGGGCATTCCCCAGGATGATGTCTTTTTCGCCTCGGTCAACAGCGACGGGTCCTTGGGTCCGTGGACGGAATTGATTGCCTCGCCCATGCCTTCTTTTCTGGCCGAACACCAGGTGTTGTTCACCAATGGGCGCTTCTATGTTATCGGCGGCGCGAACGAGACCGGATTGCTCCGCAACAGCGTGTACTACTGCACGCTCGACCCGGCCACCGGGCAGATCCCCACTTTCCCCAATCCGGGGTCCTGGGAATTATCCAATACAACGCTGGAATATCCCGTGGCCGGACATGCCGCGCTGGCCAACAACGGCTTCCTGTATGTGCTGGGCGGGCGCTACAACCCCACGGACCCCCACACGTCCAGCGCGTATATGACGAGCATTATTGACCTCTTTCAGTCCATGGATATCTACTACGCCTGGGCGGGAACCTACGAACGTTACATAGATTTAAGCCGGGACCAGCTGATACAAAACGTGGATTGGCTGGGGCAGCCAAATTTCGAAGTCCTGCGCGTGAAGTGCCGGTATGCCATGGAAAAGGGCCAGTGGACGCCCTGGACCCTGGAGACGGATATCGGTCCTCTAAATGTCCAGCAGTTTGCCCGCTATGTGCACTATAAGATCCGCTTTGAAACGTTGACCAACGAGCGGGCGAACATTTACCGCACACCCTTGGTTTCGCAATTTATCGTGGATTACGCCGAATCCAAACAGGTGGACAATGACGCTTTCCAAATCAATCACAATCGGTTCGACCCTCAGACGGACTCGCTGCTGATTACCTACAAAACCCGCGATCACGCGGTTTCGGAGGTCATTATCCGGGTTTACAATCTGGAAGGGGAGTTGATCCGGCGCCAGGAAATCCCGATCCCCGCCGGCACGCCGCTGCCAGCCACCGGGTCCTGGGTTTGGGACGGAACCAACGAAAACGCGGAACTGGTGGCGAACGGCGTCTATATCATCCAGTATAATTCGGGCAATACACACAAAGTGCGCAAGGTGGTTGTTTACAAGCGTTAAAGGCGTTGCCAGACGTGTCCGCCCCGGAAAAGGGGACGGCACCCGACACAAAGGAGAAGGCTATGCGTCAATTGCTTGCTTGGCTCATGATTATACTGTTGCTACCTGCTGGCGCGGCGTACGGCCGCGGCGTCGGCACCTCCGCCGCGAACTTTCTCAAAATCGGCCAAGGTGCAAGACCTACCGGCATGGGCAGTGCCTTCGTCGCCCTGGCGGACGACATCAACAGCCTGGAATGGAATCCGGCGGGGCTGGCGTTGCTGACGCCTGATTATTTCGACATGGCCTTCCAGCATACGTTCTCCGTGGCCGACGTGGAATACGAAACACTCTCCTACGCCCAATACCTCGGCGAGGCGTATGGGGCGGGGCTGCTGCTGATGTACCGGCATATGCCGGACATTGACAACAATCTCACCGACGAACAACCGCTGCAGTGTTACGACTTTCTGGGGCAGCTCGGCTATGGGTTTCAAATCTCCAACTTTTCCATCGGCTTGAACCTCAAGATCGTGACCACGCATCTGGGGGACGTGGATTTGACCAGCGAGGCCGTGGACCTGGGTATGCTGGTCCATTTCATGGAACGCAAGCTCAATATCGGCCTGGTGATCCAGAACCTGGGACCGGACGTGGCGAACGACTCACTTCCCCTGGGCATCCGCGGCGGGTTCGGCTACAAGGACGCGTTCGGCGAGAACAAGGAGCACGGGCTCAACGCGGGCCTGGAGATCAACCAGCCGCTGGACAACAAGTTGAACCTGCACCTGGGCGTCGAATACTGGTACCTTAAAACCTTCGCCATGCGCGTGGGGTACCGTCAGCAGCTGGGCGGGAATGACCTGCAGACGGATAATTTTCTGCATCGGATGACCTTCGGCACCAGCGTGGTTTGGGCCGATCTGCAGCTGGATTATTCGTTTTCTTCGTTCGCGGACCTGGGAGCTTCCCATCGTCTGGCGCTGAAGCTCCACTACGGTCCGCTCACGGACGAGCTGAGCAAGTTTTAATTTCAGAGGCGGGCAGGGGCCTTGCCGCGGGAGACAGCCTGCTCTCGCTCGCGCGGGAGGCGGCAGGAAGAAGAAAGGGCGGCACATGCCTGCGGGGGAAGCGGAGGGGCGGAAGAGTCCTCGGCGCGCCGATGGCGCCGGACGTTTGATTTTCGCCCTGGGCAATCGTGTTTTTGTTGGGTGAACGGATACTCCTCGAGGGAGGGATGTCAAATGTTTAAGCGCACAATGGGACGGGCAATCAGCAAGATTTATCTCGTCTGGCTGCTAGCGGGTGTCATGGCTTTCGCCACCCCCATGGCCTGGGCCGAAGGGGAGGGGACGGCTGGCGCGCCGTTTCTAAAAATCGGGACATCAGCCAGAGCGGAGGGGATGGGCGGTGCCTTTACCGCGATTGTGGATGATGTTGATGCGACCTATTGGAACCCCGCTGGCTTGATGCGCTTGAAGCGCAGCAGCATCGGCCTTACCCACCTCGAGTGGTTCGAAGACATCCGGTATGAATACATCTCCTACGCCGACAAGTACGATTACATCGGCGCGATCGGGGTCGGGATCGGGTTTCTCTATCTCGGCGATATTCCCAAGACGCTTGAATCCCCCACGGGAGACTATGACGCGGTCAACAGCGGAGGCACGTTTGGCGCTTCGGACCTCCTCATCAATCTGGCCTGGGCTGGAAACTTGGGATTGCAGGAGAACAAGCTCGGGCTCGGCGTGAAGATCATCAATGAGAGCATTGACGAGAACCAGTCGTTCAGCTTCGGCCTTGATTTGGGCGATCAACTCCTTCTTTCCAAGACCCGCTGGTACCGCAGTCTGGCCGAGCAGAGCGCCGCGGCCTATTTCATTCCTTCCGCGATCGGCATTTCCTTTAAAAACATCGGAACGCCGGTGAAGTTTTTCAATCAAAACGATCCCTTGCCGTTGACGGCCTCCTTCGGTTTGGCCTATCAGTTCATGGAAGAAGACCTGAATTTTGCCTTGGATTTCGATTACCAAACCGTGGAAAGCCTCCTGGTCATCCGGGCGGGCGGAGAATATTGGATCCACACGGGTATCCGCGGCGCGCCGGACCAGATGCTGGACGTGGCTGTGCGCGGCGGTTACCGGACCGGTTACGATGCCTCTAGCGCACCGGGGTTTTCACTCGGCGCGGGCATCCGGTATGCCGGGCTGGGGCTGGATTATGTGTATATGCCCTTTGGGGACCTGGGTGTTACCCACCGCATCTCGCTGAAGTTCTCCTGGGGTGAGGTTCTCAAGGATAAAGCGCCGCCGAAACGCAAGCGCGTGGTGAAGCGCCAGCTAACCGCTTCGGAGCGCGCCCTGCAAGAACGCGCCCAGCAGATGCAGAAGTCCAAGCGGTCCATGGAAGGTAAAGTGGTGGTCCAAAAGAGCCCGGAGGCCATGCGGTCCATGACCGCCGTGGAAGCCAAAAAGCCGGAAGACCAGGCGGTGGCCAAGGAGACCCAGGAATTGGGCGCCGCGGGCAAAGCGGCGGACAAAACCTCGGCTGCCGACACCATTATCGCCGGTTCCGGCAAGTCGGCCCGGCTGGACAGCGAGCTGATCGAGCGCATCGCACGGGGCCGGACGACAGGCGACACCCGGACGCGCTCCCAGTATGTCCGCCGCTCGCAGGAAGACGCGGCCCGGCAGGCCCGGCGCGAGGCGGAGCAGGTCAGCCAGGCTTTTGATGAAGTCGAAGAGGCGGCCAAGGAAGACGCCAAACAGACCGCTTCGAAACTGGTCACGAAGACGACGGTGTATTTCGCGAAGAATAGCAGTAAATTGAACAACCAGTATCACTTCGCGTTGGATAAAATCGCCGGTTCGTTCGACCAGTCTCCGCAACGCACGATTTTGGTGCACGGCTACACCTCGTCGGATGAAACCAACGTCTCCGCGCTGTCCATGGAACGCGCCAAGGCCGTGAAAGAATACCTCGTTCAGATGAAAAGCATTCCAGCCAACAAAATATCCATTAAGGGATTTGGGGACAAGGACCCCATTGCAAGCAACAGCGATCCCAACACGCGTCCGCGCAACCGCCGCGTGCGGGTTCAGATCGTGAAAGCCGGGAACTGACCAATGGGCGTTGAACCCGCGAGGAGGAAGGCATGAGTCCGATCTTCGATAAAGATAAAGATAAGGATAAGAAAGACAAACCCCCGGCGGAAGAGGAACGCCGCGAATCCAAACTGGTTTCGTCTTATAACCTGACCTATGAGCAGATAAAAAAGCAGGAGCTGGGGGAAGGCACGGAGGAGAAAAAACCTGCCGCGCCGGCGGCCGAGGCCGAACCCGCGCCCGAGACCAAGAAAAAGCCTGTTGGCCGCTTCTCGCGTCTGACCACCCAATTCAAGCAAGTGGATGTCAAGGGCGGAATGGACACCTTGAAGGCCCAGCAAGCACGGTTGGGCGAATGGATGACCTGGCTGAAGGAACACAAGCTCGTTGCGATTATCGGGATCGTCGTGTTGGGCATGCTCTTGGCGTGGGGGGTCTCCCAGCTCTTTTTCGGCGGAAAGAAAAAGCAGGCCGAAGAAGGGGGCGGCGTGGCGGTCGCGGATTTGGGAACCCGCGTCAATGTTCTGAAAATAACCAAGACTGATTTTTCGGATTCCATTCTGGCCATGGGAACAATCAAGGGGTTTGCCCAGGTCAACCTGGGGTTCCAGATATCGGGCGTCATTTCGGCGTTCTATTTCCGCGAGGGCGATGAAATCAAAGCCGGACAGATCATCGCCCAGCTGGATCCTCAAGAGCAAATGCTGAAGTACGAACAGGCGAAAGTCAATTTCACCAACGCCCAATCTTTGTACGATCTGGGCGCGATCATCCCCTCGAAGCTCGAGGAGGCAAAAATCAATCTGGAGTTGGCGCAGAATGAGCTGGCGAAGACCGCCATTATCGCTCCCTCGGACGGCATCCTGGGAAGCCGGGACGTGGAAGTGGGCAGCGCGATCAATCCCAATTTGAAAGTGGGAACGTTCCTCGATATTGATGACGTTTTCGCGGAAGTCGGCATCATGGAAAGGGAAATCAACAAGGTGGTGCTCGGCCAATCCGTGAAAATCAATGTGGATGCCTATCCGGACCTGGATTTCGGCGGCACGGTGACGAACGTCGCGCCCATGGTGAAAGGCAAGAGCAAGACCTTGAATGTCAAGGTGCAGATCGCCAATCCGTACCGGTTGCTGCTGCCCGGGATGTTCGTCCGCGTGCGGGTGAAGATTTTCGAAACCAAGAACGCCATTATCATTCCCCGGCCGGCATTAAAGAAAGTGAAGGGAGCCTACCACGTCTTCACCGTCAACCAGAACAACAAGGCGGAGTTCAAAACCGTCAAATTGGGGTATGTCACCACGGACAACGTGCAGATTACCGAGGGATTGAACGAAGGCGAATTGGTGGTTGTGGAGGGCATGGAGGAGCTCAAGGACGGCTCTAAAGTGCAAATCATGGAATATCAGAGCGCCGCCTTTTAGCGCTCATTCCGGGAGAAATGATCCGTGCTAGATAGCGCACCTCGTTTTGCGGTCCGGCGGCCGGTGATGGTGGCCATGATTTTCGTGGGCATCATCTTGCTGGGAGTCATCTCCTATATGCGCTTGCCCCGCGAACTGTTTCCTCCGATTACCTTCCCCCAGCTCACGGTGATGACCAATTATGAAAATGCGGCCCCTGAAGAAATCGAAGTGCTGATCACCAAACCGATCGAGGAAGCCTGCAGTTCGGTCAACAATATCAAACGCATCAGTTCGACCTCGCGTGAAGGTGTTTCGCTGGTCATGCTCGAGTTCGGCTGGGGCACGTCAATGGATTTTGCGGCCTTGAACGTGCGCGAAAAAATTGATTTGGTCAAGGAGAAGCTGCCCCGGGAATCCGAGGATCCGATTGTCATGAAGTTCAATCCTTTCGAACTTCCGGTCATGACCCTTTCGGTTTCCGCGGATATGCCTCTGTTTGAAGTCCGCGAGATCTCCAAAAAAATCATTAAAAACCAGCTCGAAAAAGCCCCGGGCGTGGCCGCGGTCCAGATCACGGGCGGTCTGGAAAGGGAAATCCTGGTCACCCTGGATTTGGGTCGTTTGAACGCGGCCAAACTCTCAGCCCTGTCCGTGATGGAAGCGTTGAAAAATTCCAATGTCAATTATCCGGCCGGCACGATTCACGGCCACTTTTACGATTACCTGATCCGGACCATGGGAGAATTCACATCCCTGGAGGACATCGAGGCTTCGCCCGTCGGGTTGGATAAAAGCGAAGAGTACGAGGCTCAGGAACAGCAAGAACTGAATATCACCCAGCTTCCGCTCACCGAACCGTCTGATGACGAACGGCGGTTGACGGACAACCGGGTGGTTCTGCTGACGGACGTGGGCGAGGTCCACGATGCGTTCAAGGAAATAACCTCGATTTCGCGCTATAATGGGCGTGAAAACGTTTCCATCACGGTGCAGAAGCAGGCCGGCAGCAATACCTTGCAGGTGGTGGAAAATGTTAAAAAAGCCATTAAATCCCTGAGGGCCGACCTTCCCAAAGGACGCAATATCCGGATTACAACGGTTTATGACCAATCCATTTTCGTGCGCCAATCCATCAATCGGGTTTTCGAGGATGCTGTCGTTGGCGGCATTCTGGCGTTCCTGGTCATCCTGATCTTTCTGCGAAATTTGCGCAGTTCGACGATCGTGATCACCTCCATACCCACTTCGATTTTAGCGACATTTTCCCTCATGTATTTTTCTGATATTACTTTGAACATGATGTCCCTGGGCGGTCTGGCTTTGGGGATTGGACGGTTGGTGGACGATGCCATCGTCGTTATCGAGAACGTCTATCGCCATTGCCAGCTCGGCTTAAAGCCTAAAGAAGCGGCGGTGGTCGGCGCCGCAGAAGTCTCGAACGCCATTATTGCTTCCACGCTGACGACCATCGTGGTTTTTCTGCCCATGCTCTTCGTGAAAGGCGTCGCGGGACAGCTGTTCTCGCATATGGCGTTAACCGTTACGTTCGCCTTACTGGCTTCCATGGTCGGCGCCATGCTGCTCATTCCCATGCTGGTTTCGCGCGGCGGGGAAAACCAGCTCCAGGAAATCCAATGGTTGCGTTTTTTTGAAAGACTATTGAATAGGGTCGAGACTTTTTTTCTGCGCATTCTGAATTGGTTTCTTGACAACCGCGCGAAATCCCTGACGATGGTTTTGCTCCTCTTCCTCTTCAGCATAATTCTCTTTCTGCCCTTGAAAAAAGAATTCATGCCCAAGGTGGATCAAGGACAGTTCGTGGTTAAAATCAATCTGCCCACGGGCGCGCTGATCTCAAGAACGGACCGCGTGGCCCACCAGCTTGAAGATATCCTGCTTTCGATTCCCGAAATCTACGACGTGACCTTGAACGTCGGGGCGTCCAAGGACGATGAATTGGGACAGACGGCTGAGTCCATGGGTCCCCACCAAGCGACGGTCATGGTCAACCTCAAGCAGAAGCGCAAACGCTCGACCACGGATGTGGTGCAGGAAGTCAAAGCCCGGGTGGACAAATTGGACACAGGCCCCGCGCGCTTCGAATACATGGTCCAGGACAGCGCTTTGCAGGTATCGGCTTTTACCGGCGGCGCGCCGGTCGCGATCATCATCAAAGGCACGGACCTCAATTTGATGGAAAAGATGACCAAAGACGTTGAGCTGATGCTTATGGAGATCAAAGGCGCCTACGGGATCAAAAACAGCCTGGTCGAGGAGGCGCCCGAAACCAAGGTTTACATCCAGCGCGACAAGTCGGCCCTTTACAATCTCTCGGTGGATGACATTTCCCGTACCGCCAAACTGGCGATCAAGGGCTCCACGGATACCAAGTTCAAAGAACCCGGCAAGGACGAAGTGGATATTCGCGTGCGCCTCCGCGAAGAAGACCGTTCGAATGTGGGGGATCTGCGGCAGCTGTTTATCCACTCTCCCTTGGAAATCCAAGTTCCGCTGAATGAAGTGGCGTATATCGGCGTGGGCGTTGGTCCTTCGGAGATCCGCCGCCAGGACCGCCAGCGGTATATCATGGTTACGGCCAATCTCTATAAACGAAGTCTGAACGAGGTACTCAGGGAACTCCAGCCCCGGCTCGATAAGTACCCCGTTCCGGAACAGTATTTTATTGATCTCGGCGGCGAAAGCGAACAGATGGCTGAATCGTTCCAAAGCTTGATGTTCGCCCTCGCCTTGGCGGTTCTGCTCGTCTACATGATCATGGCCTCGCAATTCGAATCCTTGATCCAGCCCTTCATCATTATGTTCTGCGTGCCCCTGTCCCTCATCGGGGTCGTGTGGATTTTATTCCTGACCATGACCCCGCTTTCGATCGTGGTCTTTATCGGGATGATCATGCTGATCGGCATCGTCGTGTCCAATGGCATTATTTTGATTGACTATGCCAACCTTCAGCGCGAACAGGGCGCGACCCCTCTGGATGCGATCGTGCGCGCCAGCAAGGTACGCATGCGTCCGATCCTCATGACGGCTTTTTCCACGGTGATCGCCTTGATCCCGCTGGCCCTGGCCATCGGTGAAGGCGCCGAACTGATGGCGCCGCTGGCGGTGACCGTGATCGGCGGGTTGACCTCCTCGACCTTCTTGACCATTGTGGTGATCCCGGTCATTTACTTGGTCACCGAGGAAGCCTATCAGCGCCTGGTCGTGCTCTTCCAACGCCCCGTCCAGGAGGTTTCCTAGGCATGGGGCTCACTTCTGTTTTTGTCCGCCGACCGGTTTCCATCGCGATGATCTTTCTGGGTCTGACCATCCTCGGCATTGTCACCCTCCTGCAGCTGCCGATCGAACTCATGCCCAACACCAGTTATCCGGTTGTCACCATCAACATCAACTATCCAGGCGTTCCACCCACGGAAGTGGAGAGCATGGTGACGATGAAGGTAGAAGAATCCGTGGCTACGGCCGCTCATCTGCGCAATATCGAGTCTTCTTCGGAAGACGGAAAATCCGAGACCATCCTGGAATTCGAGCCTGGAACGGACATGAATTTCGCCGCGCTGGAGGTGCGCGAAAAATTCGCCAAGGTGCGCAACAAACTGCCCGAGGGCATCCGTAAACCGATCCTGGGAAAATATGACGTGGCCGACGCGCCGATCATGATCCTGGCCATGCTGTCGGATACCGTGGCGACCGAATACATGCGGGAAATCGCGGATAAAGAATTGAAGGAACCGCTCAACCGTGTTTCCGGCGTTTCCAACGTCGAGGTCTCGGGCGGGCGGGAGCGTAAAATATTGGTTGAAGTGGACCAGAGCCGGTTGCAGTCGTATGGGCTTTCCATCGAGCATATCGTCAAGGTGCTGCATGATAACAATGTCAACCTGCTCGCGGGCAATTACGAACGGGGAGATTATCGCTATCTGGTGCGGGCGATTGGGCAGTTCAATTCCATTAACGGGATCAAGCAAATCGGCATCGCCGCCACGCAGGAAGGCATGATCATCCGCTTGGGGGATATCGCCCGCGTGACGGATTCTTTCCTGGAAGCGGCTGGATACGCCCGCTATGACACCGCGGACACGGTTTCCCTCTATATCCATAAAGAGCGCCAGGCCAATACGATTGAAGTCTGTGATGGAATCAAAGCGGCGGTATCAGAATTGGAAAAGAAACTCCGGACCGGTATCCGCCTGGTCACCGTGCTGGATCAGTCCGAGGGCATCCGCAGCGCCATCGCCACGGTCAAGGATGCTCTGGTGGAGGGGTCGGTCCTTTCGGCTGCGGTGCTTTTTGTCACCTTCCGCAGCTTTCGAGGGCCGGCCATCATGGCGGTGGCGCTTCCTCTGGCGATGATCGCCACCTTCATACCCATGTTCTTTTTAAAACTTACGATCAACACGATGACCCTCTCCGGCCTAGCCTTGGCCAGCGGCAACCTGATCGACGCCAGCATCGTCGTCCTGGACAATATCATTAAGAAGAACAAGGGCGGCATGCCGATGAAAGAATCCGTGGTGGTGGGTACGGAAGAGGTCGGGTTAGCCATCGTCGCTTCCACCATCACCACCGTGGTGGTGTTCCTTCCGATCATTTTCGTCAATAAAGAAGTCCGCATGCTCTACGAGGGTTTGGCCATGACGGTTATTTTTTCTCTCATGGCATCGCTGTTTGTCGCCCAGACCTTGATCCCGGTGCTGGCCTCCCGCTGGCTCAAGGAAGAAAAAGCCGAGACGAAGCAGTGGGTTTACCGCCCTCACCCGCCATTAGCCAGCGTCGCCCTCGTTATTTACCGCCATTTGCTCACCCTTTCGATCCGCTACCGTTATCCTTTTGCCGGCATTCTTCTGGTGTTGCTGGGGTTATCGGCTTTTCTCAACACGAAATTGGGTTCGGAGTTCATGGGCAGTGTGGAACAAAACAAAGTGACCGTCAATTTAACCCTGCCCGCGGGCACCAAGCTGGATATTTCCAATGATATCGTTAAGCGCGTAGAAAGATTTCTGGCCAAAGTCCCGGAGGTCGAGAGCTTGTCGTCGTTGGTTGAACAAAACCGGTCGGAGATCCATGTTGAATTCAAGCCTGGGGCGCAACGCCGCCGTTCCACCAAGGAAATATTGGACGATCTGCGGCCCCAGCTGGCGCAGTTCCGGCCGGCTTACGTTTATTTCGAGGAAAAGCAGGAGGTCGGCACCAAAACCTTGGTGCTGGACCTCTTTGGCTATGACTACGTCATTCTCAAGCAACTGGCGATTTCCATCGCGAACCGCATGGAAACCCTTCCGGGCATGACGGATGTGCGCATCCGCATGAAAGAAGGCCGTCCGGAAATGCGCTTCATCGTAGACAAGGCCAAAGCCGCGGGCTTCGATTTGAACGTCAAGACCATGGCCGAGGAGATCAACACGCAGATGCGCGGCGTGATTGCGACCAACTATCACACCGAAAGCATGGAAATCGAAACCATCGTGCGGCTGCAGGAACAGTTTCGCAAGACGCTGGACGACGTCAACAAGCTCACCGTGGCCACTCCCAATGGGGATCAAATTTATCTCTCCCAAATCGGGACTTTTAGCCCGGGATTAGGCCCTTCGGAAATTTGGAGGAAGAATAAGTCACGCATGATACAAACTTCAGCCACGGTTTCAACTGACCTGGGAACGGCCGTGGGCAAAGTCCGCGATGCCCTGACCGCTATTGATTTTCCCAAGGGATATTATTACCGTTTTGGAGGCAATTACGAAAAAATGGTCGAAAGTTCGAAGCAATTGTCCCTGGCGGTAATCTTGACGGTCATCTTGATCTACATGGTCCTGGCCGCGTTCTTCGAATCCTACACGCAGCCTTTGATCATCATGATCTCTGTGGTCCTAGCGGTCATCGGCGTGGTGCTGGCGCTTTACATAACGGGCAAGCCGAAAAGCGTAGGTGTTTTTATGGGCATGCTGATGCTGGCGGGAATGGTGGTCAGTCCGGCCATCATCCTGGTGGATACCATCAACCAACTGACAGCGGAAGGGATGAATATGCTCAAGGCCGCGTTGACGGCCTCCCAGAGCAGGATCAGGCCCATTTGGCTGACCGTTTCCACTACCATCTTAGGCTTGCTGCCCATGGCCATGGATACCAGTGAAAGTTCGAATCTCTGGTCACCCTTGGCGATCACCGTCGAAGGCGGCGTGATTGTCAGCACGATCTTAACGCTGCTCTTCGTGCCTTCGATGTACTTGATGTTTTCGGATATCAAACTGCTCACACAACGCGTTCTTGGCTGGGTGCGGCACAAGGTATTTGGCGTTGCCGCGGTTCGCACCACGCAACATGGCCCAGCCTAGACCTCGCTTACAGGAGAAGACTATGCGTCGGTGGTTCACAAGCCTCTGCTTGGCCCTTGGGCTGATTCTAGGCATGGCGGGATGGCTGTCGCCGTCTGCTTTGGCGCAGGAAGAGGAAGAAGAGATTGTTTACGAGTATGTTGATGAAGCGGAATCCCAGCCCCAAACGGAAGAAAGCACGGATGAGGAAGTGTGGGAAGAATATGAGGAAGATACCGAGCCCGTGCCTGCCGCACCCGCACCCGCGCCAGCGCCAGCGCCAGAAATTCAACCCGCGCCAACCGAGTCGGAAATCCCGGAAGACGAAGCGGACTACGAAGAGGAAGTTGAAGAGGAGGTTATTGTCGAGGAAGAGGAAGAATACCAACCCGAGCCTGAATTTGAGGCGGAACCACCCCAGCCCTCTCCGGCCCAAGAGATCAAGACGCAACCTCAGCAGCCGGTCTTGGAAGAGGACTTGGAGGAAGAGTTCTCTCTAGAAGATGAAGAAATTGAAACCGAGGATTTGGGGGCGATCGAAGAGGAAGAGTTCGGTGAAGAGGCGGCGGAAGTGGAGTACGAAGAGGAGTTCGGTGAAGAATATTGGGAGGAGGCGCCTGAGGCTGCCGCGGAGATCGCCGAGATAGAAACGGCGCTGGAGGAATCGCAAAAGATACCCACTGTATTAACGACACTGGAGGATTGCAAACGCGTTGCATTGATCAATGACCCGCGGATTCAAGTCGCATTGCGGGAGGTCCGGTATGAACGCTACAAAGTTTTGCAGGCGGAGCGTGATTTTCTGCCGGCTTTGAAGGCCAACTGGGAAAAACAGGAAGGTGAATCGGAAGGCGGAACCGGGGGCGCCGGGGGCGGTGCCGGGAATTATAACGGCCTGAAATACGGCATGGAGACGACGCAAATACTATTCCAAGGCGGCAAGTTGACCTATACCCTTAAACAGGCTAAAACGGACCTCAATGTGGCGAAAAAGAAATTTGAGCAAGCCAGACAGGAGGCCATCTACAACGTCGAAAAGGCCTATTATGAACTGGTGAAGACGCAGATGGTTTTCGAGATTCAAGCCGACCTTTCGAAAGCGGCGGAATCGGCGTTGTCATTCTCGCGCGAAGCGTACCGGCAGGGCCTGAACTCCTATCAGGAATTTCTCAATGTGCAATCCCAGACCGACCACACCTATTATCAGCTTCTCTCCTCCCAGCAGGATATCGCTTTAGCCGAAGTTGCCCTGCGTAAAGCATGCAACGTGGATACCAGTATCGGCATTCAGATCAACGCCGTTCTAACCTTTACCGATTTCGATTTCAATTATTCGCTGGATGAATGCTTGAGCCTGGGATTTAAAAACCGGCCCGATCTGGCGGTCAATGAGCTGACCACACTTTCCGATCTGTTTGGAATCAAGATCTCGATGGCGGAGGACATGCCCAAGGTTGAAATGATCGGGAGCGTGGGCAAAAACGGGCAGTCGCAAACCGGAGAAGGGCTTTCCTTAAGCGACGAATGGTCGGTCAAACTGCAAGCCACCTGGATCGTCGGCGCCAATTCGGCCCAGTACAGCTGGGAGAAAAAGAAAAACGTTCCGACCAAGTATGGCGCGCAGGACAACTCCAAAGGATCGAAAACCCAATCGGTGTCGCTGGCTTTCTTTGACAAGCTTGAAAATTTCACCAACTTGGCGAAAAGCAAAGTGGACAAAGCCACCTCCGAAGCTGATTTGGTGGAACTGCGGCAGAATGTCACCAAGGAGGTGGAAGAGAATTATTTTAATTATCAAAAAGCAATGACCATGGTCACGGCATCCTTGTCCATGATCAAATTCCGCGAGAAGGATCTCGAAATAAACCGGGCCAAACAGATGATGAACGAAATACCCCTTTCGCAAGTCCTGCAGTCCGAATTGCAGCTAGGAGAAGAGCGGGTTAACTATGTACAGGCCTTGGCGGATTACTATACCTCCATTTCAGGCCTCTTTAAAGCCATGGGATTATCAAAATAGTTACACCGGTTTTTCCGCCTAATGTCCGCGTGAGTCCGGTAAAACTGCTTAAATGGCTTGTATTCAAGGCAATTTCCAAGTTATCGCGCTTGACAGCCAAGTATCCGTCTCAGTATAATGCCGCGATTATGCTTTAGATCAGGAGTCGGTTATGAATCATGTAGTGAAAGTCGGCTTATTGGGGTGGGGAACGGTCGGGGTAGGCGTGACCAAAGTTGTCCAGAAAAACGCCGCGCTGCTAGAACAACGTTCGGGTATTGAGATTGAATTAGCGAAAATCGCTGATTTAGATTTGGAACGCGATCGCGGATTGAAAATCGACCGTAAACTATTGACCAATAAGGCAGACGAAATCATTGATGACCCGGCGATCCAAATTGTGGTTGAGCTGATCGGCGGAATCGAACCGGCCAAAACCTATATTTTAAAGGCCTTAAAAGCAGGCAAGCATGTCGTGACAGCAAACAAAGCCCTGCTGGCGGAACATTGGGATGAAATCATGCGTACGGCCCGGGAATCCTCCGCAGATATCTATTTTGAAGCTGCCGTGGGAGGCGGAATTCCGGTAGTGCAGGCACTGAATGACGGGTTGGCTCCCAACCGCATTCAAGGGATTTACGGCATTATCAACGGAACGTCGAATTATATCCTTACCCAAATGAAAAAGGGGCAGGATTTTAGCGAAGCGCTTAAACAGGCCCAAAACAAGGGATTTGCCGAGGCGGATCCGACTTTGGACGTGGAAGGGGGAGACACCCGGCATAAACTCGTCATTTTGGCCTCGCTGGCGTTTGGCAAACGCGTTGACGCGGATGATGTCTATGTTGAAGGCATTACCCAGATCACGCCCCAGGACATCATCTACGCCCGTGAAGAGTTTGATAAAGAGATCAAGCTGCTGGGTATCGCGAGACAGAACGAAGAAGGGAAGATACAAGTCAGGGTTCATCCTGCCCTTATTTCCGCACAGCACCTGCTCGCTTCAGTTCAGGGCGTTTATAACGGCATCTATATCGTCGGCGACGCGGTCGGCTCCACCATGTTTTACGGCAAAGGCGCCGGGGAGATGCCGACTGCTTCGGCTGTTGTTTCGGACATTATTTTCATTGCGCGCAACATCCATATGGGCGTGGCGGGTAATGTCCCCTCGGTTTATTACCTTCCTTCGCCCACCCGGCGCAAGCTGCCCGTGGAACCCATTGCCGATCTTGTCACGCAATACTATCTCCGTTTCATGGTGCGCGAGGAGATTGGTGTGATTGCTAAAATTGCCGGCGTGTTAAGTGAAAAGGGAATATCCCTGGAATCGGTGATTCAGAAAGACGCCCATAAGGATAACGTGGTTCCGCTGGTGATCACGACCCATCATGCCCGCGAAAAGGATATTCTGGCGGCCCTGGAACAAATCAATCAAATGCCATTTGTGGTGCAACCGACATTTAAAATTCGGATGGAAAACATTGACTAGCTATCAGGGACTCATTGAAAAATATCGCGCGCATCTTCCGGTGAGCGATCGCACGCCGGTGGTTTCCCTGCATGAAGGGAATACTCCGCTTATTTCCGCGCCTTCGCTTGCCGGACTGACAGGTGTTCCAGGCATGAAGGTATTCTTAAAATACGAAGGCGCTAATCCCACAGGGTCATTTAAAGACCGTGGAATGACCGTGGCGATATCAAAAGCCAAAGAAGCGGGCGCCACAGCGGTCATTTGTGCTTCGACGGGCAATACTTCCGCTTCAGCGGCGGCTTATTCCGCCAGGGCGGGGATCAAGTGTTTTGTGGTTTTGCCCAAAGGGGCGATTGCTTTGGGAAAACTTGCCCAGGCAATGATGCACGGCGCCCAGGTGATTGCTGTGAACGGCAACTTTGACCAGGCGCTCGAGATTGTTAAAGTAATATCTGAAAAATATAACGTAACCCTTGTAAATTCAATAAATCCGTATCGCATCGAAGGACAAAAAACCAGTGCTTTCGAGATAGTTGAACAACTTGGCGGGCAATCTCCAGATTATCATTTTATACCCGTTGGGAACGCCGGAAATATTACCGCTTACTGGAAAGGCTATCGCGAATATCATCATAAGGGAATAATCACGACCTTGCCCCGGATGATGGGGTGGCAGGCATCATTATCCGCGCCGATCGTTGATGGGCACCCTATTGCGCATCCCAAAACCATCGCGACGGCAATTAAAATCGGCAATCCGGCTTCCTGGCAACAAGCCTCCGCCGCGCGAGACGAATCCCACGGCATGATCGGAAAAGTGACGGACGACGAAATTTTATCCGCATACCGTCATTTGAGCCAGGCTGAAGGTGTATTCTGTGAGCCTGCGTCTGCTGCCTCGGTCGCTGGACTGATCAAATTGGCCAAGGACGGGTTTTTCAAGAAAGAATCCCGCCCATCGGCAGTGGCGGTCTGTGTGTTGACAGGCCATGGGTTGAAAGACCCGGATCGGGCTATCCAGGAATCCACCAAATTTCAGACCTGCCCCCCGAAAGTGGATGCAGTAATCAAACTTATGAGGCTGAACCCAACCGCCGCTCTGAAGGGACAATAGAATGAAATATGTCCTCCTGGTAGGTGATGGGATGGCGGATCATCCTCATCCGAACTTGGGACAACGCACGCCTCTGCAAGCCGCCAAAACCCCAAACCTTGATTTTTTCGCCCAACACGGTATTTTTGGTACGGTGCATACGTTGGTCCCGGGCTATCCGCTGGGTTCGGACGTGGCCAATCTGGTCTTGATGGGGTATGATCCGAAACTGTATTATTCCGGGCGTTCGCCCCTTGAAGCCGCGAATATCGGCGTGGACTTGGGCCCCAAGGACGTCGCGTTCCGATGCAACTTGGTTTCGGTTCGAAATGGGATCATGCAGGATTTTTCCGCCGGCCACATTGCCACCGAGGATGCCAAGCCCCTGGTCAAACTTCTGGATCAAAAATTCGGGACGGAAAAGATCAAGTTTTACGTTGGTACCAGTTACCGTCATTTGGTTGTTTGGAGAGGGGGGCCTCTGCAGGCTCGCTGTACGCCCCCGCACGATATCAGCGGCCAGGAAATTGCCGGCCATCTGCCCAAGGGGCCCGGCCACCGCGAAGTGGTGCAGCTCATGCAGGATTCCCAGCTGCTTTTGGAAGGGCACGAGATCAACCGGGAACGAAGACGGGAGGGTAAACCTCCGGCCAATATGGCCTGGCTGTGGGGGCAGGGCATGAAGCCCAAAATGCCGACGCTGACCGAGCGGTACCAGTTGACCGGAAGTGTGATTTCGGCCGTGGATTTGGTCAAAGGAATAGGTATTTACGCGGGGTTGAGCGTCGTGAATGTCCCCGGCGCCACAGGCTACCTGGACACCAACTATGTGGGTAAAGCGGAAGCCGCCTTGAAAGTCCTTAAAAAGCATGATTTTGTTTTCGTGCACGTGGAAGCGCCGGATGAATGCGGGCACAATGGGGACGAAAAAGGAAAGGTGCAGGCCATCGAGGATTTTGACGAAAAGGTCGTGGGTGTGATCCGCAAGGGACTGGAGGGGGTGCGGGATTACCGCTTGCTGGTCCTCCCGGACCATCCCACCCCTTTGGATGTACGCACCCATGTGGATGAACCCGTGCCTTTTCTTATCTATCAACCCGGCGGGGAACCGGCGCCGGGAATTACCGGATATGATGAGTTTCAAGCCAAGGTTTCGGGAGTGCACCTTGAAGAAGGATGGCGGTTGATGGATTATTTTATCACGGGCCAAAAACCCGAACCGGAGACTTCGCCTCAGACGTCTCCGGAAACCGGGCAGAGCGCATGAAACGGGGGAGGGATTTTTCCGGATGGCCGAGAGACTATCGGTTTTAAAGTTCGGTGGGGCCACCTTGGCTACCCCGGAACTGATGAAAGGGGTGGCCCGGCGTGTCACCGAGATTAAGAACCAAGGCAGCGATGTGGTGGTCGTTGTCTCGGCTCCCGGGGACATGACCGATGAATTGATCGCCTTGGCCAAGGCGATCACGCCTTTCCCGGACGAGCGGGAAATGGATATGTTGCTGGCCACGGGCGAACAGCAGTCCATCGCGCTCATGGCCATTGCCTTGAAATCCCTTAATTGCGATGCGATTTCCTTCACCGGGCCCCAAGTCGGTATCATTACCGATGATGTGCATAACAAAGCCCGGATCGTTAAAATGGGCGGCGATAAAATCCGCAAAGCCCTGCACTTGGGAAAGGTGGTGATCGTGGCTGGGTTTCAAGGAGAGACCGAAGACGAGGAGATCACCACGCTTGGCCGGGGCGGTTCGGATTTAACCGCCGTGGCGCTGGCCGCGGCCTTAAACGCAAATATTTGCGAATTCTACAAAGACGTGGACGGTGTCTATACGGCCGATCCCCGGGTGGTGCCTGATGCGTCCAAGCTGAATCATCTCACGTACGACGAAATGCTGGAGATGGCCAGTTCGGGCGCGCAAGTTCTTTTCAACCGTTCGGTGGAATTCGCCAAGAAGAACAAGATTGTTTTGCATGTAAGGTCCAGCACCAAGACCGACCCTGGCACGCTGATCATGGAGGAGGTTCCGCAAATGGAGGGGGTACTGGTATCGGGTGTGACGCATACCAAGGATGAGGCGAAAATCACCATCCTGTGGGTTCCGGATAAGCCTGGAATCGCAGCCAAGATATTCGGCCGTCTGGCGGATGAAGACTTGAACATTGACGTCATTGTGCAGGACATTTCCGAGGAGGGCACGACCAACATTTCCTTCACGATTCCGGAAAGGGATTTGCCCAAAGCCAAGCGTGTGGTGGAAGCGTTGGTGGCCGAGATCGGAGCCAAGGGGTTCCAAGCTGACGATAGAATCGGGAAGGTCAGCGTGGTTGGCGTGGGCATGCGTTCCCATTCCGGGGTGGCCGCCGCCATGTTTCAAGCGCTCCATGAGAAAGGCATCAATATATTGATGATATCAACTTCCGAAATAAAGATTTCCTGCATCGTGAAGGAAGACCGGGTGGAAGAAGCGGTGCGGGCGATTCACGAACGTTTTAAACTGTCGAATTTAACCTGACGCAGAGGACGCCATGCTGGAAATCACGGATCAAAACTTTGAAAAAGAGGTCATTAAGTCGGAATTGCCGGTGGTGGTGGATTTTTGGGCTGCCTGGTGCGGGCCGTGCCGGATGTTGGCCCCGGTTGTCGAGGAATTTGCCCGTGATTATCAGGGGCGGTTGAAGGTTTGCCGCCTGGATGTGGACGCCAATCCCAACGCGGCCGGGCGTTTCGCGATCCGCTCCATCCCCTCGCTTCTGTTCTTTAAAAAAGGCAGACTGGTGAATCAACTGGTCGGCGCCTGTCCGAAGTCAAAACTCTCCGCCGTGGCCGACGAAGTGCTCGGGGGATGATGTCCACCCCGCCCGAAACGCTCGATATCCTCATCGTCGGCGCCGGTCCTGCCGGCCTGACCGCGGGACTGTATGCCGTCCGGACCGGACGTTCCGTGCTGCTGCTCGAGCAGTTCGTCCCTGGCGGACAAGTGGGGAACACCTGGCGCATCGACAATTATCCGGGACTGGCGCACATCTCAGGACCTGACCTGATGCAAAAAATGGAAAGCCAGGTCCGGGAACTGGGGCTGAACATCGGGACGGCCTCGGTGACCGGTCTGTCGGCCGGATCGCCCCATACGCTGCACACCTCCGCCGGGGATTATCAAGCGCGGACCGTGATCCTGGCCATCGGCGCCAAACCCAAAACCTTGGGCATAACCGGTGAGCGGGAATATGTCGGCCGCGGCGTATCCTACTGCGGGACCTGCGATGGACCGTTCTTCCGGAATCAGCCGGTGGCTGTCATCGGCGGCGGCAACACCGCGCTGGAAGAGGCGGATTTTCTGACCCGGTTCGCCTCCAAAGTGTATCTGGTGCACCGACGGAACCAATTTCGGGCGGATAAGATCGTGCAGGACCATGTCTTGCGGAATCCCAAGATCGAAACACTCACACCCTTTGTTCCGCAGGAGATCCTGGGTGACCACCAAGGCGTCAAGGGCATCAAGATCGGACCGCGGGACAAGCCGGAATGCCGCGAACTGGAGGTCAGGGGAGTGTTCGTTTTTGTGGGGTGGTCGCCCCAGACCGCGTCCTTCCGTAACGCGGTGGCTTGCGATCCCGAGGGCTACATCCAAACGGATGCCAGTTTGATGACTTCGGTTCCAGGGGTCTTCGCGGCCGGCGATTGCCGCGCCAATCCGCTCAAACAGATCGTGGTGGCCGCGGGCGAAGGCGCGACCGCCGCGGTCATGGCTGACCGTTTTCTGGCATCTCGATAGTATTTTCCGAGGGAAGATCGGCCGGTGGTAACCGCGGAATTGCGGGGAAGCAGTGAGTGATTGGCGTTTCTATTTGTTCTTAAAAACCCGCCAAAAACAGAATAGCGCGGTGGCCAGGATCAATCCCCAGGAAATTCCGATGAAAATCCACCCTCCCAGGTTCATGATCGGGTCTCCTCCTTCGTGAGTCTGAGTCGTCTGCGCCAGGCGAACCAAACGCCCAGACACAGGCTGGCGAAGATCAGCACCAGCATCAGCCGCACGGACAGCACGATCGCACGGTTTTCCGGCGGAACGTTTTTCATGAGCAAGGTCGGGATGCCCTGCTGTACCACCCAGAATACCAGGATCGCGAGCAGAAAAGCCGGCGTGATGTACTTGATGATGTACTTGTACACCCGGGGAAGGTTCAAATCAGCGCCGGAATGAATTTCTTCCCAGGCTTTATCCATGCCGAAAACCCACGCGAACAGAATGGACTCGATTGTACCGAATAGCACCAGACAGAACGTGCCGCCCCAAAAATCCAGCTCATCCACCACGCCGTGCGCCAAGCCGAAAATCGCCGGCTGGCAGAGTATGAAGGCCACTGTTCCGAAAATCCAGACGGCCTTTTTACGACCCACACTGAACTCATCTTCGATAAAAGCCACGGCCGGCTGGGCAAGGGAAACGGAGGAAGTGACACCGGCTAAAAACAAGAGCGCGAACCATAGGAAAGCGAACAATGCCCCCAAGGGGATTTTTTCAAAAATCAGGGGCATGGTCACGAAGCTCAGGTTGAACGAACCGCTCTGGGCGATGGTTTGGATTTCAGTAGGCCCGAAAAATGCAAAAGCCATCGGGATAATGATGCTGCCGCCCAGGATGACCTCGGCGAATTCGTTGGTACTTACCGCTGTCAAACCCGACAGCACGACGTCGTCTTTTTTTCTAAGGTAACTGGCATAGGTTAGGATGACGCCGATCCCCACGCTCAGGGTGAAAAAGACCTGGCCGGCGGCGGCCAGCCACGTCTTGGCGCTGAGCAGGGCGGAAAAATCTGGATTCCAGAGAAATCCCAATCCGTTCACGATGTTCCACGTCGGCTGGCTGGGATTGGGGGGGGCGAGGGTTAAAACCCGCAGCAGGATGATCAGGGCGAAAAGCAACAACATCGGCATGGCCAGCTTGCTCAAGCGTTCAATGCCGCCCCGGATGCCGTAAAACACCACGCTGATGTTGACGCTGAAGGTGAGCAGAAAGAAAAAATAAGCCGGGCCCAAATTGGAAAAGTATTCGTTTTGAACCAGGCCTTGAAAAGCGCTTAAGAAGGCCTTCATACTGCCTTCGGTGGTCGCCGAAGCATAGTGGCCGCTCAGTGCGAAATAGCTGTAGGCAAGCAGCCAGGATTCGATGTAGGTGTAGTAAATGAAGATTACCATGGGGCCGAAGATTCCAATGACCCCGAAATATTTAATGAAACGATTTTTTCGCCAAGTGCTGTGGAAAATCCCTGGCGCGGTGGAATGCTCGAATCCGCCCCCGTAGCGTCCTAGCGTCCACTCGATCAACATCAGGGGAAGTCCAAGCAGGAGCAGGGAGATGAAATAAGGGATCATGAACGCGCCGCCCCCATTTTGAGCGGCCTGTACCGGAAAACGTAAAAAATTACCGAGTCCGACTGCGCTGCCGGCCACAGCCATGATTACCCCAAGTTTTGAACCCCAGGTCTGCCTCACGCCGACACCTCAAGGCGGGTCAAATTTTTACTACCTTACCGAATAACGCGCATGAATTCAACAAAAAAGCCTGGTTCCGGCGTGCTTTACTTGACTGGGGTGTTGTGATATGATTTTCCGCTGTCAAAAACATTCAATAGATCGCGTATGGAGGGGCTATGCAAATCGCCAGGAGAATGTTGAGGATTTCACCTTCGCCAACACTGGCCATCGACGCGAAGGCGAAGCAAATGAAAGCGTCCGGAATTGATATTATCAATTTTGGGGCCGGAGAGCCGGATTTCGACACGCCCGATTACATCAAACAGGCTGCGATTGCCGCCATCCAGGCCGGATATACCAAGTATACTCCCGCCTCGGGTTCGCCCGAACTTAAAGAAGCGGTTTGCGAAAAGCTTCGCCGGGAAAACGGGCTGGACTATTCACTGAAGGAAGTCATCATTAATTGCGGGGCCAAGCACTCCATTTTCAATGTGTTTCAGATTATGATCAATCCGGGAGACGAGGTGTTGATCCCTGCGCCGTATTGGGTCACGTACCCGGAGGCGGTGAAATTAGCCGGTGGCAAGCCGGTTTTTATAAAGACTACGGAAAAGACGGGATTTAAAGTTCCGGCCTCGGTGCTGCGTCGGCGGATTACGGCCAAGACCAAAATGGTGGTCATCAATTCGCCGAGCAATCCCACGGGCGCGGTGTATACAGAGGACGAACTGCGGGAATTGATGAAAGTCGCCATGGCCAAAAAAGTTTTTGTCCTGTCCGATGAAATCTACGAACATCTGGTCTACGATGGCGCCAAACACGTTTCTCCCGCCGCGTTGCTGCCTGGAGCCAAAGACTGGACCATCCTGGTCAACGGCGTTTCCAAGTCTTTTTCGATGACCGGCTGGCGAATCGGATACACCGCGGGGCCGGAGCCGATCATCTCCGCCATGGGCAACCTGCAGAGCCACTCCACCTCCAATCCCACCAGCATCGCGATGAAAGCAGCCGTGGCCGCTTTGACCAAGCCGGCCGCGGATTTGCCGAAGATGCAGGTGGCTTTCAAGGAACGGCGTGATTTCGTAGTGGATCAATTGAACGGCCTTAAGGGGATCATCTGCCTCAAACCACAGGGGGCCTTTTATGTTTTCCCCAATGTCAGCGCCCTGCTGGGGAAGCGCTTCGGAGGCAAATTGATGACCACCAGCCAGCAGCTGGCCGAATATCTTTTGGAAAAAGCGCGGGTTGCGTTAGTGCCGGGTGATGGATTCGGCGCCGACGACTATCTCCGTATTTCTTACGCCACTTCCATGGAAAATCTTAAGCAGGGAATGGTACGGATAGCCGACGCGTTGTCCGAAGCCTAGGCGGACCGGGAAGTGTACCTGCAAAAAAAAGGAAGCCAGAATGATTAATTGGTTCTTAACCAAAATAGTCGGCACCAAGTCACAGCGGGACATTAAAAAACTTGTCCCGGTGGTGGAACAGATCAACCGCCTGGAGCCGGACCTGAAAGCGCTTTCCGACGAGCAGCTGCGCGCAAAAACGGATGAATTCCGCCGGCGTCTTAAAGAGGGGGAAACTCTGGATGATCTCCTGCCGGAAGCTTTTGCGTTGGTGCGCGAAGCATCCGTGCGGACTCTGGGATTGCGTCATTTTGACGTTCAGCTGATGGGCGGCATTGTTCTGCACCAGGGTAAAATAGCGGAAATGAAAACCGGGGAAGGCAAAACCCTGGTGGCCACGCTTCCGGTGTACCTGAATGCGCTCTCCGGGTTGGGTGCGCATGTCGTGACCGTCAATGATTACCTGGCGGAACGCGACTCCCTGGGGGCCGGCAATTTTCGCGGTATGGGGGAGATCTACCGGTTCTTAGGTTTGACGGTGGGGTGCATCAAGCACGGGTTGAATTCCCGCGAGCGCCAGGCGGCATATGCTGCCGATGTCACCTATGGCACCAACAATGAGTTCGGCTTTGATTATTTGCGTGACAATATGGCCATCCATCCGGATGAACGGGTCCAGCGCAAGCTCAATTTTTGCATCGTGGACGAGGTGGATTCCATCCTCATCGACGAGGCCCGCACGCCGTTGATCATCTCGGGCCCGGCCGAGGAATCCACCGATAAATACTACCGCATCGACAAAATCATCCCCCGTCTCAACGCCGCCGACGACTACAAGGTGGACGAAAAATCGCGGACCGCGGTCTTGACCGAAGAGGGTATCATCCACGCCGAAAAACTGATGGCTGTGGGTAACTTGTATGACCAGCGCAACGTCGAAATCCTGCATCATATTCATCAAGCGCTAAAGGCGCACGCGCTTTTCAAACGGGACCGCGACTACGTGGTGCAAGAGAACCAAGTGGTCATTGTGGATGAGTTCACCGGACGCCTGATGCCCGGCCGACGTTTTTCCGAAGGACTGCATCAGGCGCTGGAAGCCAAAGAAGGCGTGCATATTCAGCGTGAAAACCAAACCCTGGCCTCGATCACGTTCCAAAATTACTTCCGGCTGTATACGAAGCTGAGCGGGATGACCGGTACTGCGGACACGGAAGCCGAGGAGTTTATGCATATCTATAAACTGGATGTGGTTGTCATCCCGACCAACCGCCCCATGATCCGCGCTGATCACGGCGACCAGATTTTCCGGACGGAACAGGAAAAATTCGCGGCCGTCGCCCAGGAAATAAAGGAATGCCACGCTAAAGGACGGCCGGTTTTGGTAGGCACTATCTCCATTGAAAGGAACGAAAAATTATCAGACCTGCTAAAACGGCAGGGCGTTCCTCACCAGGTTTTGAATGCCAAACATCATGCGCGGGAAGCGGAGATCGTGGCGCTCGCCGGCCAGCCCAAGGCTGTGACCATTGCCACCAATATGGCGGGACGCGGAACCGATATCGTGCTGGGACCGGGCGTACGCGAACTGGGAGGCCTGCACATCATTGGAACCGAACGCCATGAAAGCCGCCGCATTGACAATCAGCTTCGGGGGCGTTCCGGACGCCAGGGGGATCCCGGTTCTTCACGTTTTTATGTGTCACTGAATGACGACCTGATGCGTATTTTCGGCTCGGAACGGGTCGGCAACATGCTGCAAAAATTGGGATTGCAGGAAGGCGAAGTCATCGAACATCCCTGGATCACCAAAGCACTGGAACGCGCCCAACGAACAGTGGAAGGGCACAATTTCGATATTAGAAAACACTTGCTGGAATATGACGACGTGATGAACAAACAGCGTTCGATTATCTACGAAGAACGCACCCGGGTTTTGGAAGGGGAAGATCTTCACGAACACATTTTGGGGATGATTGACGACATTATCGAGTCGGGGCTGCCAGAGCTGACGCCGGAAAAAATATATCCCGAAGAGTGGGACTGGGAACAACTCCGTGCCTGGGCAGGGCAATACCGCGTGGAATTTCCTTGGACGCAGAATGAATACCATGAGTTGAATCGCGAGAAGTTGGCCGAAACCTTCCGGGGTGGTGTTCTCAACGGATTTGCCGCGCAGGAAGCGGCCATGGGCCCCGAGGTCATGCGCCAATTGGAACGCGCCCTGTTACTCCAGATCGTGGATCAGCGCTGGAAAGAACACTTGTACGACATGGACAAACTGAAAGAGGGCATTGGATTACGCGCTTACGGTCAAAAAGATCCGTTGCTGGAGTATAAACGAGAAGGATTCGTAATGTTTGCAGCCATGATCCTGCAAATTAAGCAGGAACTCATTCAGTTATTGCTTAAAATCCAGGCCTACAATCCGGCGGAACAACGGCCGCGCTCTGCTTTGGCCGGGCGCTGGACCGAATCCAGGCCGGAGTTTGTTCAGCCACAACGCGCGTCCGAGCCTGTCGGCCTCACGGCCGGGCCGGGCCCCGGTCTCCACACGATGGGGCAGGGACCCAGGGATATGACCCAGGCCGTGCCAACCGGCGGACCGGCTAAAACCGAACCTGTGCGTCGGACGGCCCCTAAAGTGGGACGGAATGACCCCTGTCCGTGTGGATCGGGGAAAAAATATAAAAAGTGCCATGGCCGCTGAAATTCCCTCCCTTTTCCGATCCTGAACCGGCCGCAAACGCAGAAATGAAATAAGATTGACAGAGCTATTTCAATCTGCTACTATTTGTCCTCTTTTGAGGTGCGCCGCGATAGCTCAGTCGGTAGAGCAGAGGACTGAAAATCCTTGTGTCGGCGGTTCGATTCCGCCTTGCGGCACCACGTGTTCGGTAAGGCTCGTGCCTTAGGGTATAGATGAGGCCGATGTAGCTCAGCCGGTAGAGCAACGGTTTCGTAAACCGTGGGTCACCAGTTCAAGTCTGGTCATCGGCTCCAGCAATGAAAAAACCATTGGTTTTTAAGCACATACAAGGAGAATGGATCCATGGCAACCTTAATCAAACTGCAGCGATACGGCACTGTCCATAAGCCTTTCTGGCGTATCGTAGTGACCGATTCGCGCAAACCCAAAGGGTGCATTGAGCAATTAGGCACCTATGACAACTTGAAAAAACCCGTGAAATTAGTCTTGGATGATACTAAAGCCCGTCTCTGGATTTCGCGAGGGGCGGTATTGACCTCCTCGGTGCGGCGGATTTTCCATCGCCGGGGGCTGCTGTCCTCCTCCCCCAATAAACCATCTGGTGTGACGGCGTGAAGCAATTAGTTGAATTTATCACGAAATCTCTGGTCGAAAAGCCCGATGCCGTCGGCGTCCAGGAAGAAAATGGAGCCGATGGGTTGGTGATAAAACTGAAAGTTGCCAGTGAGGATCTCGGCCGGATTATTGGACAAAAAGGGCAGACCATCAAAGCGATCCGGCAATTGTTGACCGCTGCTGCCGTCAAGACGAAAACCCGCGTCTCTCTGATCGTTCAGGAATGATTCCACAGGCCGATCCGCCGGCCGCCTCCGAGGAACGGATTTATATCGGAAAAGTCGGAGCGGCGCACGGCGTCCGCGGGGAAATCAGGCTGGTTCCACTCAGCGACGTGCCCGGACGGTTTCAATCCCTCGGCCGCGTCTATTGGATAGGGCCCAGCGGCCTGGAACGAAGTCTGCATGTCGCGGGGTGCCGTCCGGCGAATCAATATTATCTGGTGTCGTTTGAGGAGATCACCACGCGGGAACAAGCCGCTCGCCTGACGAATGGTTACTTGGCGTTGCCTCGCGGGGAACGCGGAACATTGCCGCCGGAACAATATTTTTTGGATCAGGTCATCGGTCTGAAGGTCGAAACCGAAGCGGGGCGTTTTTTGGGCCGCGTAACCACGATCTGGCAAACAGGCTCCAACGACGTGTACGAAATTCACGGTCCTGAAGGTGAATGGCTGCTTCCGGCCATGCAAAACGTCATCCTCAGAATAGACCTTCAGGAACAGCGCATGATCGTGCATCTCCCGGAAGAGGAGTGATCATGCCGGCGGTTACGGTTTTGACTTTGTTTCCGGAGATATTGGACGCTGCCTTTGGTTGCTCCATTTTGCAGCGCGCGCAGCGTAAAGGGTTATTTAGACCAAAAATCGTCAATATCCGCGATTTCGCCCGCGATAAGCACCGTACCGTGGATGATAAGCCTTACGGCGGCGGCAGCGGCATGGTGATGAAAGTGGAACCCATTGCCCGGGCGCTGGCGGCTCTTAAACGTGCGGGGCATCAAACGGGCAAGATATTCATTCTGACCCCGACCGGACGCCGTTTTGATCAGGCTGTGGCCCGCGAATTGGCACACGAGCAAGCTTTTACCCTGATCTGCGGACGCTATGAAGGAATTGATCAACGCGTCGAGGATCATCTCTGTGATGGGGCCCTGTCCATTGGAGATTACGTGCTAAGCGGCGGGGAACCGGCCGCCTATGCCATTGTTGACGCGGTGATCCGTTTGGTTCCCGGTGTTTTGGGGGCCGAAGATTCGGCCTGGTTTGATTCCTTTTCGGATGGATTGCTGGATCATCCACATTACACCCGTCCGCCCAGCTACCGTTCCTGGCGGGTGCCGAAAGAACTGCTCTCAGGCCATCATCAGCGCGTTGCGGCTTGGAGAAGGGAACAGCAATGGACACTCACCGAACGGAAGCGGCCGGACCTCATTCACCCGGAAGCCCGCCGTACGGTGGGCAAACCGCATCGGAAACACGCGGAATCACGACGGTCGCATAGTCGTCCGGCAGGAGGGAACTCATGAATATCGGCGAAACCATAAAAAACGTAGAAAAGGTCTATTTGCGCAAGAAACGTCTTCCCGCATTCAAACCCGGGGACGTCATCAAGGTATTCAGTCGGATCAAGGAAGGTGAGAAAGAGCGCATTCAGGTGTTTGAAGGAATCGTCATCAGCCGCAAGGGAACGCACCTGCGGGAGATGATCAAGGTGCGAAGAATCGCTTCCGGCGTCGGTGTGGAACGCACCTTCAACCTCCATTCACCCCTGATCAGCGATGTTAAAATTGTAAAACACGGCGAAGTCGCCCGGGCTAAGTTGTACTATCTCCGCGGAAAAACCGGAAAGCATGCCCGCATTCGCCAGATGCGCCGGGAGAAAATGCTGCAACTCCAAGCCCAGGAACAAAGTGCCATGGAAGCCGAACAAGTTGCTTCTGCCCTGGCGGCGGCCCAGGAAGCCTCTGCCGCAGAACCTGAAAAGGAATCTCCCAAAACCACTGAGGTCTAGAGGTGGCGTTGGCGGCAAGAATGGCCAAAGAGATCAAGCAGAGGCTGGAATTTGAGATACAGGCGCGGACGTGCGGTCATCCGTTGGTGGCAGGTTTGGATGAGGCGGGCAGAGGTCCTTTGGCCGGCCCCGTGGTTGCGGCCTGCGTGATTTTGCCTGAAGATTGCCTGGGTTTGGAAGACCTCGACGATTCTAAAAAACTGACACCGCGCAAAAGGCGCGAATTGTTCCTCCGCATCCATGAACGTGCGCCGCATATCGGAGTGGGTATTGTGGATGCGGGGACGATTGACCGCATCAACATTTTGCAGGCCAGTTTCTTGGCCATGCGAAAAGCCGTAGACACGCTCGCCCAAAAACCTGATTTCCTCCTTATAGACGGCAACCAGTGCCCGGAATGGGCCGTCAACGCGCGCTGTCTCATCCGTGGAGAATCACGATCCCTTTCCATTGCGGCCGCATCAATTGTCGCGAAAGAGACCCGAGACCGTATTATGTGTGATTACGACCGTTTCTATCCTCTGTGGGGGTTCGCCCAGCATAAGGGGTATGGAACCAAAGCGCATATGGACGCGATGCGGCGCCATGGCGTTTGTGATCTGCATCGCCGTAGTTTCAATCCCGTTCAGCAATTATCTTTGGCATGGGAAAAGTAAACCGTCGTCTTGGACAAGCGGGCGAAGATGCCGCTGCGCGTTATCTGATAAAAAACGGGTTTGGCATTATCGCGAGAAATTACCGCTCCCCGTGGGGGGAGATTGACATTGTTGCCAAGGATAAAAATATTTTATGTTTCATCGAAGTGAAAAGCAGGGAGCAAAAAAACTGCGGGCACCCACTGGAAGCGGTAGATAGAATCAAAAGAGAAAAAATTATTAAGGCGGCAAAAGCCTATTTAGCCACGAACAATATCTCGCCAGAACAAGTATGTCGTTTTGACGTTGTTAGCATTGAAGAAGACCAGACAATCATCTTGCTTACCGACGCTTTTCAAAGTTGAGATCCTAAAAATAGGCCCGCCTTGATTTCCCTCTTAGGAAATGGGCTGAGTAACAACTCCAATAAAACTAACAAATAACCAACACTAAATCAGGTATACATAGAAAAAACCACTCCTAAATAGAGGACACTATATAAGGTAAAGCCAGAAATAACTTGCACAAAATATGGGGTTGACATATAATTCGCTTAAGAAATAGCGGAAGAACAAAACCACAGCGCATTTCCGCAAAAACCGAACAAGGGAGGCGATCTTAAAAGTGATTACAAAAAGTGAGATGTTGAAGCAATTGGTGACCTCGACTGGGTTGAAAAAGAAAGAGATCGAGAATGTTTTAGATTCGCAAAATAAATTGATTTACAAAGTATTAAAGAAAGATAAAAAATATAAACTGCAAGGTCTGGGAATTTTCGCGGTTAAGAATCGGAAAGCCCGGCTGGCTCGCAATCCTCAAACAGGCGCCATCGTTAAAGTTCCAGCCAAAACTGTGATCAAATTCAGGATTGGCAAAGATCTGAAAGTTAATGTGTTGGGGAAGTAACGGATAAAGAAATCAGAGACGGCTGTTCTTATTGGAATTCTTTCCAATAGGAACAGCCGTTTTTTCTTGACGAAGGAGGCTCTGTATTATACTATTAGGCATAAACTATACCGACGAGAATAATAGGAGTCAAGACACGTGAATAAGAATCCTTTTCGTCATGGCGAGGCAGTTGGGGGAGACTATTTCACAGACCGTTATAAAGAACGTGAGTTTTTATTATCGGAACTTTCAACCGGGCATAATGTTTTGCTTTCGGGACCACCGCAATTCGGCAAGTCATCCCTAGCGCGAAAAGTGATGTCTGAGTTTGAACAACGTGGCGTGATGTCGGTCTATATAGATTTGGACCGGGCTTATTCACCGACCCGTTTTATCGAAGTTTATTTAGCCGAACTGCTCCGCGCGGCGTTTCGCCAGACCAAGGAACTCCGCAGTTTCATCCAGGATCTTGCGCCCGAGGCTAAAAAGGACCTGCAACTTAAAGTTGAGAACAACGATGAACTGATCTTGGATTTGAACGAGGGGAGTAATTTGGAGGCGATGGCCAGCGCGGTGCTGGAACTGGCCCAGCACACGGTTAATTATAAAAAACGTCCCTGCGTGGTTTGCTTTGATGAAGTTACCGTCGGCGGAAACATTCCCGAAATATTAAGGAGGCGTTTTACCGAGGTGGCGCAAGCTCATGCGGGGGTAGGGTACCTTTTGGTGAGTTTGGATAGTCGCTTGCCGAAGTCGGATAATGGGACTTGGTTATCATTGCCTTTGGAAAAGATCGAGGAACGTTATTTGCGAGGGTTTATCAAGACGCGTTTTGAAAACACCGGGTTTAGAATCGTCGAACCCATTATTGACGAAATCATTGAGTTGACGCACGGACATCCTCACTACACGCAAATGGTTTGCCGCCAATTGTGGAATCAAGGTATCCACGGAAAAGTCATCACCGGTAAGAACCTTGCGCAGGCTGTGGAATCCATTTTAGAGGTCAACGAGGAATTTTATTCCTCGCTCTGGAACGACCTGTCTCTTCACCAAAAAAACCTTATGCTGGCGCTTTGCCGGGGCGGCGGACAAAAAATATTCTCCCAAGATTACGTCGTTCGCTATGGCCTGGGGAGCTTTTCCACTGTTCAGAAATCGCTCAACCGCCTCCTGGAACGTCAGCTGGTGGAGCGGCAAAACGATCAATATACCATCCGGGATATGTTTTTACGGCGTTGGCTTACGCGCCGGATGCTCTAGATCTTGGTTCACATGTTAACATGATAAGCCATTCCGGAAAACATCAGGTGTATCTGGATATCGAAACCTCCTACACAGGGGCGATTACGATCATCGGTCTATATGCCCCGTGGACGGGTACGCGGCAGCTGGTGGGGGGCAAGGTCACGGCTTTTAATCTCCTGGACGCGTTGCGTGAAGTCGAGCTTATTAAGACCTATAATGGCGACCGGTTTGACCTTCCCGTTATTCAGCAGAAGCTCGGTATTGATCTGAAGGCCCTTTATCAGCATGATGATCTCATGTATCGCTGTTGGCGGCAGAATCTAAAAGGGGGACTCAAAGCCGTCGAGCGGCAACTGGGGTTGGAAAGGCAAACGCAAGGCGTGGATGGATTACAGGCCATGGCTTTATGGGCCGAATGGGAAGGGCTGGGAAACCGGCAGGCTTTAGAACGGTTGTTGCTGTATAACCGGGAGGATGTCGAGCTGCTTGAACAAGTGGAGTTTCGGCTTGAAAAATTGGAAAAAAAGAGCCTGGGCTTAGGTTGAAGCGGGAACATTTCGACTGCAAAAAACCAAGCGCCCGAAATGCGCTTCTATTCCGGAGCCCTTTGTGGTATTTTGGAAAAGGGAGCGCCTATGAAAGCATTACTGAATAAGGCTACTTTAGAACATCTCCAACGCCGCCTGGAAGCTTCTACCCGTCTATTGCTGTATATTGATTATGATTCCGTGTTGCGGAACCAGGCTAGTCCGATCGGCGATATGTCCCTGCCGACCTCGGAGCGGGATAACTTGCGCGAGCTATCCGAAAAAAACGGATTAACCCTGATTCTGGTCAGCAATTGTTCTCTGATCCGGCTAAAAAAAATGGTGGGGTTTTCTGGTTTATATCTTATCGCCAATAACGGGATGGAGATTGCGGGGCCCGATCTCAATGTGGTGCACGGGGAAGCGAAGCGGTTCCGGCAGGAACTCAGGCCGGTTGTCCAAGCCCTTGGTTCCCTGATGGCTGGCTTGCCGGACGTGGAACTGGATGATCGGGAGTATTCTCTGGCGGTTAATATCTATCAAGCTAAACCTCCGGTGCAGCGGCGCGCGCGCATGCTTTTGGAGCAAGCCTGGACGCCGGTTATGGATTCCTTTACTTTGATGGAAAACCGCCACGATTTAATCATGCGTCCAAGGATAGGTTGGGGAAAAAATCGGGCATTTATGTTCGTTTGGAACAAGTTTTCTTCTCCCCGGCGGCGGCCTTTTGTTATTTACATCGGCGCGGAGGAAGGTGACGAGGAAATTTTCAGTCAGCTTGGTCGCGAAGGCATGGGGGTGGTCGTTGGCAGTCCGGCTCGAGCCGCCCAATCCAAGGCTGGATTTCACCTGAAGAACCGAGCCGAAGTGGCGAAGTTCATCAGCTGGTTGTCGGCAAACATCTCTCGTATTCCAACCTCCGCGCTGTCGGTTTGACCCCGCGTAATTCAGGCTGCCAGAACTTGGACCGCTTTCCGCGGGTCTAAATCCACCGGGGTTTTTCAACCGCGTAGCTCCATGCAATGCAGCCCCCAGCCATTGCTGGGATACATTATCCGCCTGGTATTCGATGCTGGCGAGGAGTTAAATACAAGAGCCTTTATGAAACGGACCGCACATCAATTACACTTTGCCCGGCGACGACGATGGCCAGCAAAAACACTGGGCTTGTTTTTTGCGTTGTGGTCAGTGGGAGGGGCATCGGCGTTAGCGGAAATGCCTCCGGAGCACCTCTGGAGTTTTGGCTTGGGCCTGTATCAGGGCGGAACCTATACACTCGCCCGTGCACAATTTACGAAGTTTCTCGAGCTCTATCCGCGGCACCCCCGTGCCGGCGACATCCAGTATCTCGCGGCGGAGAGCTGGTACCGCGGGGGCGAATTGGATCGGGCGGAAGACGCTTTTCGGCGGGTTTTGGAACTCTATCCCCTCAGTCATTATCGTGCCGAAGCCCGTTACCGTCTGGGACGAACGCTTTTGGATTTGAAACGATATACGGAAGCAGAACAGGAATTCGTGCTTTATCTGCGGGAATTTCCCACCCATTACCTTTCTTCGGAAGCTTCGTATTGGCTCGCGGAATCCCGTTATCATGAAAACAAGCTCGCGCTGGCGGCCGAAGATTACGCCGGTTTCAGCCGGCGCCATCCGGAGCACGTATTAGCCCCATATGCGTGGTATTCTTCGGGATGGTCGTATTATAATCTGGCCCGTCAGGAAGCTTCCGGGAATACCGTCCCGGGCGCCGGTCGGGGACATTTTCAGCTCGCGGAAGAGTCCTTTGCCACGCTGCTGAAACTTTTCCCCGACTCCCCCCTGCGTACGGAATCCCTCTACTACCGCGCGGAATCCCTTTTGGCGCTCGATCGCTATGATGATGCGCTGCCGCTCTATAATGCCCTGCTCAAGGAGTATCCCGGCGACCCCCTGGCCGTATATGCTGAATACGGACTCGCAGTGGCGAATCTCCTGGCGGGAAAGGGGGCTGCCGCCGAATCCATTCTCCAGGCCTTGTTGCCCCGGTTGAGCCAGCATCCTCTCCAACCCCTGGCCATTTTTCGTTTGGGAATGGCCCTGGCGAACCAGAACCGCTACGATGAGGCCGTCCGTCAACTGTTGACCGTTAAACTCCGCTTCCGCAACAGCCCGGTTGTCCCCCGCGCGTTGTACACCGCGGCCTGGTGCCGCCTTCAGCAGGAAAAATACAACGAAGCGATCAATTATTTTCAAGAGCTGTTGGCGCTTCCCGTCACCCCGGAACTGGCGGCACAAACACTCTTCCTGATGGGGAACGCGTTTTATAAGCTGGAAAGGCTGGACTCCGCTTCCCAAGTCTACCGGGATGTATCGCTCAATTACCCGCGATCGCCCTGGGCTCCTTTGGGGGTATTTTGGACCGGCTGGTGTGAATTAAAACTCGGCCGCCTGGACCAAGCCCAGGAGGCGTTGCAGCAGTTTCTGGCCGGTTATCCCGGGCATGAATTGGAGGCCGAGGCCAAACTCCGCCTGGCGGACGTGTGGTATCAAAAAGGCGATGACGAGACCGCTCGCCGGCTTTACGCCGAGTTGTTGAAACAGTATCCGTTGGGCCGGGAGGCCGTACTGGCGCAATCGGGAATCGCCTGGACCTATTTCCGCGCAGGACAATATCCTCAAGCGGAACAGGCGTATAAACAAATTGTCCTATTGTACCCGGCGGGACCCGCGCAAGCCGATGCGCTGCTTCGCCTGGGAGATATCGCGTTCAACCAGAAGCAGTATGAGCAAGCGGACGACTATTATTCGCGGGTGATCGCACAGTTTCCGGGAAGCGCAGGATATGCGGAAGGGCTGTACCAAAGCGGTTGGTGCGCCTATCGGCTCGAACAATTCCCCCGTGCCATCGCGCGGTGGGAACGCCTGGTGAAGGAACAAAAAGACCATCCCCAGGCGGGGGAGGCCCTCTACTGGACTGCTTGGGCCGAATTCCGCCAGGCGAAATTTCAGGAGGCCTTGACGACATTTCAAGAGATGAGGAAGCGTTATCCCAAGAGCCATCTCGCGGCCGACGCGTTGTTTCGCGTGGGGACCTGCCATTACAATGCCAAGCAGTACGACGCCGCCATTGCTGGATATCAGAAATTCGTGGATGCCTACCCCCAGGACCCCCTGGTGGCCGATGCGCTCTATGGGATTCAGTGGTCCTACTACCAGCAGGGTAAAATCCAGCAGGCCGTGGAAGCGTCACGCAAATTCATCAAGCAGTATCCCAACAGCCCGCTCTCGGCGGATGTGCAGTACCGTATCGGCGAGCATTATTATCACCGGGGCGACTACGACCGTGCTCGCCGGGAATTCCAAGATGTACTGGCTAAGTATCCGAAGAGTCCGCTGGTGGTCAACGCGAAATATTGGGAAGCCTGGTGCGATTTCAAGGAACGCCGGTTTACCGCCGCCTTGCAAAATTTCCGGAAAATAGCGGAAGAACATCCGGGGCACACCTTGGCTCCGCACGCGCGCTTCTGGATCGGCAGCTGTTATTTCAAATTGCAGGAATACGATCAGGCCGTCCACGTCTATGACCAGTTTGTCGCGGATTTTGCCGAACACAAACTGGCCGCCGACGCCCGTTTCAACAAGGCGCTGGCTTATAAACGCCTGGGTCTCGATCTGGAAGCGCGGGAAGCGTATCAGGATGTCGTTGAGAACTATCCCCAGACGGATATGGCGTTCAAGGCCCAGATGCATATCGGTTACATGCTTCAAGACAGCCGGAAAGAAGCGCAGGCCGCGGAAGTGTACCGCCAGATCGTGAATGCCGCGCCGCCGGTTTTTGCCGCCGAAGCCCAATTTTGGCTTGGGGATTTATTGGAGACCAAAAAGCAGCATGAGGAAGCCCTGCTGGAATATTTTAAGGTCGCGGACCGTTACGCTTCGGTGCAGCGCTGGTCCATAACCGCTCTGGCCCGTGCCGCGGAAATTCAGGAACGGACCGGCCGCTTCGAGGCCGCCATCAATACGTATCAGCGCATCGCGCGGATGAGCCAGGACCAGCGGTGGAAAAAATCGGCCCGCGCGCGCATCAAATTGATCCAGGAAAAATTACAGAGTCTGGAGGCGGTGCCCGCATCAGGCCCTTCCGTCCCCGCGGGGGGATCGGAAAGCCAGCCGGCCAAACCGTAATGATGACCAACCGATCAACGCGAGATTTCCGTTGGGGTGTGCTCGCCCTCGCCATCATACTGGGGGTGTGTCTGACCGCGTCGGCGGCAGAGCGGAGCGAAGACCTTTCCGGTGAAGCGGAAATCGCCCAGCCAACACTGGCGACACCTGACAGCGCCGAACCGCAACAGGGCCTGGCCGGCGCCGCCAAGGAGCGCCCGGTTTTGCGGCTGCCTGAGGTGGTGGTAAAAGGCGACCGCCAATACCGCGTCAGCGCGGAACGACGCGATTTGCTCCTGATGGATCCCATGTGGGGGATGAAAGAGATACCGGCCGATATGGCGCAAGTGGCAGTTCCGGGATTGCAGGAGGAAAAAACCGCGCCCCTGGGCGATACCTTGAACGCCCGGCCGTATGTTTTCAACCTGGAAGCGGGCGCGGGAAACAGCCGGCTGGGTCTTGGACGCCTGGTGGCCGGCTGGGAGTCCAAGGCTTTGCACGCGGGGCTTCGGGCCGATTATCATGTCGCTGAATCGCCGGAAGCGTACGGCATGACACCGCATGATCAGGAAACCAACGCCTCGATGCATCTGGGGGGGACGCCGCTGGACGGCTGGGAGCTGGCCGGCGAGATCACTGGACGGATTGCCCAGCACCGGCAGCCGTGGACGAGCTCGAAGGCATGGCTGGAACAGTGGCTGAAAAAGTATCGCGTGGGAAGTGAGCTGGCTTTGACCCCGCGGACCCGCTGGACAGCCGGTGCCAGTTGGAGCGAGGTGGACGGAAAGGCGGAAGGGGACACGCAGAAGTTGCTCCGGGCGAATACCCTGGAAATTCAAACCGGGTTGGAACAAAACATTACGGGCTTGATGGTAAGCGACCTCAACCTTTCACTTGATTTTCATTACTGGCAGCAGGACACACAGCCGCCGAGAAACCGGGACGTTACGGAAATCCGCCAGCAGGCAGTCGCCCGGCTGCGTCTGCGGCCGGTTTCGGCTTTGCTGCTTGATGGGGGAGTGCGCTGGGACGACTATATGGGCATCGCCGGTTACACGAGTGCGAATGTGGTGGGACAAATTTCCGTTTTATTGCCGACCGGAAGTGTGATTTACGGTAGTGCGGATGCGGGGCTGGAATGGACGCCGGCCCCTGACTGGGTGTTCGCGCATCCGCATCCTGCTCCCATTTGGGTGGTGGAACCGGAGGAACTCCTGGGACATTACCGGCTCGGTTGGCGCCAACGCTGGAGCGAACAAGTTTCCATGGATTTGGTTGGTTTTCGGAAGGAAGCCAAGCGGACGCCCGTTTGGATGGACGATAACCAGGACGGATTGTTTGCACTGGCGCCTCTGGACCGAACCCTGGTAACAGGCGCGCTGTTGGAGGTGGAGGTCCGTTACAGTGAGCAGTTGACCCAGAGTTTCACCTATCTTTACCGGCAGGGCGACGCCGCGGGAAGGCGGTATCCTTACCTGCCACAGCACGAAGGGCAGACCGAGGTGCGGTGGAGTCACGGCGGCGTCAGCCTGGAACTGCGTTACCGCTTTCTGGGCCTGCGACCTTTCCGTTACTCGGTTTCCGAAAGCCATCTGGCCCCGGCCCATCTCCTGGCGTGCCGCGCGGACTTTCCAGTGGTCAAGAATCTCGCTGGTTTTATTGATCTCGAAAACATGTTAAATTATGCATGGGAAGAATGGCAGGGGTACCCCAGCAGGGGGTTCAGCGCGCTGGGAGGATTGCGGCTGCATTTTTAAAAGAGGTGTTAAACTCATTTTGAGGAGGCAAGCATGTTCGAAAATCTGACCTTTTGGCAGTTGTTGGCCAAAGGCGGCTGGACCATGGTCATTCTGCTGGTCTTTTCGCTGGTGTCCTGGTACATCATTCTGGAGCGGGCCATCCGGTTCAAAATGGCGAAAGTGGACATCGAACGCTTTCTGCTGAAGATCAAAAAACTCGTTTTGAGCGGTAAAACCGTCGAGGCGGGAGATCTGTGCCAAGAGACGCCGGGACCGGTGGCTGCGACGCTCAAAGCGGGGCTGCGTCACTTTCACCGCGGACCGGTTTCCGTGCGCGAGGCCATGGAACGCATACGTGCCATGGAACTGATCCGCTTGGAGCATCTCCTTTCGACGCTGGCCACGATTGGGTCAATCTCCCCGTTTGTCGGCTTGTTTGGCACTGTCCTCGGCATCATCAACGCTTTTTCAGCCCTGGCAGGGTCCTCGGCCGCCGGCGCGTCAGTGGTGGCCAACGGTATTGCCGAAGCCTTGGTGGCCACGGCCGCTGGTTTGTTCACCGCGGTCCCGGCCGTTATCGGCTACAATTATTTCGTCCGGCAGGTCACCCGCTTTGATACCGAGATGGAAACGGCTTCTTCGGACGTCTTGGACACGCTTTTCGGCACACCGGAGACCCAATCGGCCGGCGCCCGTCCTTCCGTTCCCGGGAGGAGGGTGGAGGCATGAAACGCCGTGGCGCGCGCAACCGGGTAATGAGCGAAATCAACATCACGCCGCTCACGGATGTGATGATGGTCCTGCTGGTTATTTTCATGGTGACCACTCCGCTGATCATGAAGGCCAGTATTGATATCAACCTGCCCCAAGCTCACGCCAAGCAGGACGCGCCCGTCGAGCGCCTCCAAATCATGTTGACGCAGGACGGGAAAATATATTTGGACCGTGAGAACATGACCCTAAGCCAGCTGGAGTCTAAGCTCAAGGCCCATTTTCAATCCATGAACGCCGTGGAAACGAGTGTCACCGTAGCGGCGGACAAGCTCGTGCCCTATGGCGATGCGGTAAGGGTACTGGATGTGGCCCGGCAGGCAGGCGCCCAGAAATTGGTCCTGGCCGCCGAACCACTGCCGTTCAAGCCTTTATCCGAGGAGATCTGGTCCAAGTGACTTTTGACCGTACTTCCGGCATTTCGCTGGCCGTTTCGGGAATCCTGCACGCGGGGTTGGCGGGCTTGCTGGGTTATATGAGTATGAACCTTACCGTCCCCGCTGAAATGCCCATGTTGATCGAGGTGACGCTCAGTGGCACCAGTGCTCCGCGATCGGAAACGGAAGGCGTCAAATCCCAAGGGGAGGTTATCGCCCCCCGGGCGGAAGAAGGCGATGACGGTCCCACGGCCGAGCAAATCCGTGCTTGGCAGGAACAGCGAAGACGGGAGATCAGCCGGGAACTGGCCAGCGACCGCACTGGCACAAATATCGGGGAATCAACGGAGCGACTCCGTCAGGCGAGCGAAGGACTGGCGTCCGGACGGGGGGCGGGTGAGTCCGGACAGCCAGGATCGCCTAAAGGGACCCTCAGCTTGAGCGGCGACATCGCCACGCGTGGGTACCGGGAACCGGATTTCAGCGTTCTTAAAAGTATGATCACCGAGGAGACCCAGTTGCGCCTGCTGCTGGTGGTCTTGCCGGAAGGCGAAGTGAAAAGAGCCGCCCTCCTGGAAACGTCCGGTTACCCCTTTGTGGATCAAAAAGCCATCGAATTGGCCCGAAAGATCGTTTTTGATCCCCTGCCGATGGAATGGAAACAAGTTGAACAGCAGGGCGTTTTAACAGTCAAGCTCAAACTGTAAATGTCCACCTCCCTCCAGCAACAGCTAACGGAAACCATTCTGGCCGGCCTCAATTCCGCCCAACGCGATGCTGTCCTCCACGGGCAAGGACCGCAACTGGTGGTTGCGGGCGCGGGAACCGGAAAAACCGCCGTCATTACCAAGCGCATCGCCCATCTGGTAACCAGCAAACAGTGTTCTCCCCGTGAAATTTTGGCGCTGACATTTACGGATAAAGCGGCCGAGGAGATGGAAAACCGGGTGGACCAGCTGGTGCCCTATGGATTCACCGACAGCACGATTTGCACTTTTCACGCCTTCGGGGACCGGGTGCTGAGAGAAAAAGGCTTGTTGCTGGGGTTGAACCCCGCCTATACCATCCTGTCATCCACGGAGCAGCTGGTTTTTATGCGGGAACACCTCTTTGAATTTCCACTCCGCCTGCTGCGCCCGCTTTCTGATCCCACCCGTCATTTGCAGCTCATCGCGAGCGTGATCTCGCGCGCTCAGGATGAGGATGTGGCGCCGGAAGCGTATCTGGAACATTGCCAGCGCCATCTCGAAAAGCTGGAAACGGCGGATCCCGCCCAGCGGGCCGCGTGGGCGAAGCAGGAGGAAATCGCCCGTGTCTATGCGGTCTATCAGCGACGACTGCAGGAACGGGGGCTGTTGGATTTTGGCGGTTTGCTCCAGCTCACCCTGAGATTATTCCGGGAACATGCGGATGTCCTTGCGGAATACCGGGAACGGTATCGTTTTGTTTTAGTAGATGAGTTTCAAGACACCAACGCCGCCCAGTTTGAATTGATCCGGTTGCTCGCTGGCCCTGACGGCAACCTGACTGTGGTGGGGGATGACGATCAGAGCATTTATAAATTCAGGGGCGCCGCCATCTCCAATATCCTCCAATTTACCCGTCACTATCCCCAGGCACGGCTTACGCTTCTCACCGACAACTTCCGCTCCACACAACCTATTTTGGACGCAGCCTACCGGCTGATTCAGCACAATAATCCGGAACGCCTGGAAACGCGGCTGGGACTGAATAAGAAACTACGTTCACAGCGCGCGGCGGGTTCTCCCGTGCATTTTGAGCCATTCGTCACGGTGTCGGATGAAGCGGACTGGGTGGCCGCCGAGATTCTTAGGCTGCGGACGTTAACGGGACGGCCCTGGACGGATTTCGCGGTCTTGGTGCGGACCAACCGCCAGGCCGACCCTTTCATTCGGGCCTGCAATGTCAAAGAAATACCTGTGCGGTTCTCGGGCGCGCATGGATTTTACCAGCGTCCCGAAATACGCTTGTGCCTCTCCTTTCTGCGCGCCCTGGCGGATCCTTCGTCCCCGTTGCCCGTCTATGACCTGGGCGCATCCGAGGTCTACGACATTCCCGCAGAGGATCTGGCTACACTCGCGGCGCATGGGCGGAGGCAGCATGTTCCGCTCCGCGAAACGATGCGGCGGGCGCAGCAATCCGGTTCTCCCGAATTATCGCCAGCCGGAAAGGACGCGGTTTCGCGTTTGCTGCAGGACCTTGAAAGTTATCTGGAAATGGCCCGGGTTTCCCCGGCCGGCCAGGTGCTCTATCATTTTCTGACCGCGAGCGGACTCCTGGCGAAGTATACTGAAACCAACACCCTGGCAGCGGACCTGACCATCCGGCATTGGGCCAAGTTATTCAAACAAATTCAGCGATTTCAAGAAATATCAGGCCAGGAGCGTGTCCTGTCCTTGGTTGGGCACTTGGATTTGGCCAACGAAGTAGCCGAGGAAGCCGGCGCCGCGGAACTTGAAGCGGACACGGATGCGGTTCAGATACTGACGCTTCACCGGGCCAAGGGGTTGGAATTTCCGGTGGTTTTTATGGTCGGCATGGCCGCTAACCGTTTTCCTTCAGTCAACCGGCACCCCACCTTATTATTTCCAGCGGAATTAGCCAAGGAGGAGGTGCCGGCAGGAGATCAGCATGTGGCGGAGGAACGGAGATTGTGTTATGTGGGCATTACCCGGGCCGCAGAAGCCCTGTATTTAACCGCGGCCAAAGATTACGGCGGAAGCAGGCAATATAAAGTTTCTCGTTTTGTGCTCGAGACATTGGATATGCCAAATCCGTTGGAACCAAAAATAAAAACCTCGGCTTTGGAACAAATCCGGCGCATGCAGGATAGCATGGTCGCGCCGACTTTGCCGAACAGTGGTTTGCCTGGCGGGGAAGGCGTGAACTCCCTCTCCTACTATCAGGTTGATGATTATTTGACCTGCCCCTTGAAGTACAAATTTATTCATTTGCTCGAAATCCCGGTATTGCCGCAACACACCATTCTTTATGGAAAAGCTTTGCATACGGCGATTACCACCTTTCATCGCGCCCAACTAAATGGTTTTACTTTGAGCGAAGGGGAAATAATAAAAATATTTTTAGGGTCATGGGTCAACGCCGGTTTTATCTCGAGGGAACATGAGGAAATGAGGCAAAAGGCCGGCATACAGGCCTTAAAGTTATTTATTAATAATAGCAATATAACTAAAATAAAACCAAGTTATATTGAAAAGTCATTTTCTTATAAGCTAGGACAAGTTCAAATTGTGGGGCGCATGGACCGCGTTGATGTGCATGCTCCTGGACACGCTCGGATTATTGACTACAAAAGTTCTGAAGTGGACGAGCAACAGGACGCTGATAAAAAAACCCGGGAGAGCCTGCAGTTGAAAATTTACGCCCAAGCCTGGCATCGGGAGCAGGGATATTGGCCTGAGGCCGTTCAGCTTCATTTTTTAAACAAAGGATTGATTGGCTCGTGGGAGGTGGATCCTGAAGTGGTAGAAAAAAGCACTTCGATCATTCCGGAGATTGCTGAAAAAATAAGAAAAAACCAATTTAAGGCCACCCCGTCGGTTTGGGTGTGTAATTATTGTTCCTATCGCAGTATATGTCCTGAAGTGATAGCATAACGATGATCCATCGGAACGTAAAATTGGTAAAACCACAGGTCTCGAAAACATGAAAAAAACAATTTCTATCATCGAAAGAATTATTATACCAAAGGGAGCAGCGGCAATAATAGCATTGCTATTAAGCTGTTTTCTGACAAGCTGCGCCACTCGTCCCGGGATAGTCCGCATTTCGCAGGATGATGTGTCAGCAGGATCAGTTTCTTCTGAATCCAGACGTTTGCAGAACATTCGGGTTCAGCTTTTTAATAATGTCCGAAGGATCAGTCTCTCCGCTTCGGACGAAGTCAAGATCTTTGACATGCGCACCCGCCAGGTCTTCAGCCGCGAGCGCATCAATGCCGATTTTCAAGTGATGGCCAAAGACGGACGGCTGGTGATGGGAGGAAAATTCGCTTCCGCCTCCATGGTGCGATTTGTTCCTTCCCGCGGTGATTATTTGGGAGTGAACGGCAAGCGCTATCGCGGTCAAATCGAGGTTTCGGTCAACATCGGCGGGGGAGGGCTGCAAGTCATCAATTATATTCCCTTGGAAAGCTATCTGGCCGGCGTGGTGCCCAATGAGGTCAGTCCGGCCTGGCCTGAAGAGGCCCTAAAAGCCCAAGCCATCGCCGCCCGGACGTTCGCGCTGTATAAAATGAGCGGGCGCTCCCAAATGGCCTATGATTTGGACGATTCAGTGAGCAGCCAAGTTTACGGCGGCGTGAATTCCGAACATAAAAATACGACCGATGCGGTCAAGGCGACCGAAGGCATCGTGGCCGTTTACAACGGGAAATTCATTGCCGCCTTCTACCATTCCAACTGCGGCGGGCATACGGCCGATGTCAAGGATGTATGGGGCGGGGACATGGCGTATTTGGGAGGGGTTGACTGTGGGTTTTGCGATCAAGGGCCCCATGCGCAGTGGAACGGGGAGTTGAGCGGCGAGGAGATCAAGCAGCGCTTGAAAAAAGACCTTCCCCATCTGCAGGCGGTTGTCGGGGTGGATCTTCGGGATCGCGACGCCGACGGCAGGGTTAAAACCGTTGTGGTCCGCCATGCCGGCGGCGCTGAAACGCTCAAAGCGCCGGTTTTCCGCATGCTGCTCGGGCCGGATTTTTTGCGGAGCACGCGCTTTGTGGTCCAGCCGCTCGGCGCAAGCTGGCGGTTTACCGGACAGGGGTGGGGTCATGGCGTCGGACTTTGCCAGGAAGGGGCCCTGGGAATGGCCCGAAATGGCTACAGTTGCCGGGATATTCTGCGCCACTACTATCCAGGCATAGAACTGAAGCGATGGCCGTGAGGGATTTCCGATGAACCGCACGGAGCGTTCGCCGCTCAATCTGTTTGACTTCGAACTGCCGTCCGACCGGATCGCCCAGCAGGCGAAACGCCGAGGCGCGTCCAGACTGCTCGTGTTGCCTCCGGAAGGGGCGTCTTGCGTACACGGTACGATTCGCGAGCTGCCCCGATGGCTGGTGCCCGGGGACTGTTTGGTGGTTAACGATTCCCGTGTGCTGCCGGCGAGGTTGTGGGCTGCGAAGCAGGACACCGGCGGGAAGGTGGAACTGCTCTTGCACCGGGAACTGGAACCGGCCCTGTGGGAAGCCCTGGCCAGGCCTTACCGCCGGCTCCGGAAGGGAACTGCGCTGTCCGTGGGACCGTTCCAAGCCTGTGTCGAGCGTCTGCATGGAGAGGGGAGGATCACCCTGGCGTTTCCTTCACCGCAGACGGCCCGTGCGGCCATCCGCTGTTCTGGAACAGTGCCGCTGCCGCCCTATATCCACAGGGACTTCCGGGCTCCGGGAACCGAGGAACGGCAGGATCGCCGGAGGTATCAAACGATTTTCGCCCGCAGGGAAGGTTCGGTGGCTGCGCCGACCGCGGGGTTGCATTTTTCGAGGGGGATGGTTGAACACCTCCGGCAGTACGGCGTCAGAGTTGTGCCGGTCACCCTCCATGTGGGCTGGGGGACATTTGCCCCTCTCACGGAGACGGCGTGGACAACACGCCGTTTGCATCCCGAATCGTACCAGGTCTCGCAAGAAGCGGCTGATAGGATTGCCGACTGCCGGCGCCGCGGGAACCGGGTTATCGCCTGCGGCACGACCGCGGCCAGGACGCTCGAAAGCGCGTCGTCGGGTGCGGGGCAGGTGAAAGCCGGCGCGGGGGAAACCGACCTGTTTATCCAACCCGGCTATCGTTGGAAAACCGTGGACGGTCTGTTGACCAACTTTCATCTTCCCCGATCGTCGTTGCTGGTGCTGGTCTGCGCGCTGGCCGGCCGGGAACGGGTTCTAGCGGCTTATGCAGAGGCGGTACACCGGCAATACCGGTTTTACAGCTATGGGGACGCCATGCTGGTTTTTCGATCCGGCAAGGCATAAAAATATTATCAACCCCGGCGCCGTTCTGTGCGACAATAGCAATGGAAATGAATAGCGATCCCAATCCAAAACGGACCCCACAGCGCGGCATGCAAAAAAAAGCGGATTTGGACCACGAACATCAGGTTCTCGTCAGAGTGCTTCTGGAACAAGCCCTCAAGCGAAAAAAGAAACTGCGGGATCAAGTGCTCCAGGCCATGCCGGCGGGCCTGTTCCCGGACGGCCAGGGCGAAAGGGGCCGGGAATGGGCCGACTGCTGGGATTTGTTGCTCAAGTGGCTGGCCGGTCTTCTGCCCACATTCCGCAAAGGCACCTCGCGCGAAGTGAGGGAGTTCATTCGCAAGAAAGCACGCCAAGCCGCCGCCGCACCCCGGCGCTTTCACCTGCTGGTTTTTGCCTGGTCCTTGTGGCCGGAGGTGGCGCTTGCGATCTCCTCCTCGCTGCCGCCCGCGCGGCGGACCAAGGCCCGGCACGCAGGCAGTTGGTTATGGCGCTTGGGGTTGCAGGAGATACTCGAAGCCTACGCCGCCCACACCGAACACCTGCTAAACGAAAAAAATCTCGAAAGCGCGGTGCTGTTTCATACGACCCAAACAGTCACGACCGAGCTGGATTTGAATACGCTTTTGGACAAGGTTGTGTTGCACGCCGGCATGCTCATGCAGAATAAACAGGTGTACCTGTTTTTGGCCGGCGCCAAGCCGGCCACCCCCAAAACCCCGCAGCGATTCTACCTCCGGGCTTCAAACCAGCCGTTCGAGACCGACGGTGAATACAGCCTCCAGATGGGAGAGGGGCTGGTAGGGAAGGCGGCCGAGACGCGCTTGCCGGTCATTGACAATACCTATCGCGACCATCCGAAAAAAATACCCTGGCTGAAAGACGCCTCCTGTCTTTTGGCCGTGCCGATTTCTTTCGGCAGCGAAGTCCTGGGCGTGTTGCTGGCGTCAAATTCACGAAGCCAGGAACTGTTCACCCGGGATGACCAGATGCGGCTCACCTTGTATAGCCGGCAAATCGCGGTCAATTTCAAGAATATCTTGCTCTATCAGCAGCAGATCCAAAATGCGCAGGAACTCGAAGAAAAAAACCAGATGCTGGAGTCGCAGGGTGAAATGATTTTGCGCAAATCCGCCCAGCTCGAGGTTTTGAATGAGGTCTCACAGCAGGTCAATTCGTCTCTGGAGTTGAAGGAAGTGCTGAATTTAGTCGCCCGCCAGGCGTCCCAAAGTATCGGCGTGGACCGGGGCGTGGTGTGGCTCTTGAACGGCGCTGTCACGCTGGAAGCCGTGGCCGCATTTGGACTGCCGGCCAAGTATTTGGCCAACCTGCATATGGACCTCCCGTCCATTCGCGGCACGGCATTGTTCCGGGCTTTTTCGGAACGGAAACCGGTGCAAATCCAGGCCGGACAGGATGAGGATTTTTTTGTCCGTCAGCTGCATGGGTACCTTTCACCCAAAACCATGCTGGCCTGTCCCCTGGTTTTCAAGGATGAAGCGATCGGCCTGTTGCTGGTGGATGATACCCGCGAGACGCACGATTTTCTCGAAGATGAGATCGGCCTGGTCATGTCCGTTGCCAATCATGCGGTTATGGCGATCGAAAACGCCCGGCTTTTTCAAAAGGTGAGCGAGCAGGCGATCACCGATTTCCTGACCGGTGTCTACAACCACCGCTTTTTTCAACTGCGCTTCGCGGATGAGTTTTCACACTGCCGCCGTTATGGGAACGACATGAGCCTGATCATGATGGATATTGACCACTTCAAGCAGTATAACGATACCTACGGTCACGTCGCCGGCGACCTTGCCTTGAAGGAAATCGCCAATCTGACCCGTGCGTCGGTCCGCGAAAACGACCTGGTGGCCCGGTACGGCGGGGAAGAATTCGCCATTATCCTGCCCATGACCAATCTCGCGGGTGGCCTGATCGTGGCGGAGCGCATTCGCCAGTCCATTCAAGATTGCCGCTTTCTCGGTGATGTCCATATGCCCCAAGTGAGCATGACCGTATCGCTGGGCATCGCCTCTTTCCAGCAGCAGCTCCAAAGCCGCGAGGAACTGGTCCGGCAGGCGGATGCCGCCCTCTATCAAGCGAAAGATAAAGGCCGCAACCGCTGTGTGTGCTACCAGCCGAAAAACCCGGAAAACGCGGATCCCGACCAAATCGAAAAACCGCAATAGAGTCCCCGGCACGGGCTGCCATTCTGAGCAAGTCAAGCTGATCAAAGATGATCGGATTCCTCCGCAGAACTTCCGGCCGGCCTATGGACTGGGATGGATACGAAGCTCCGGGGGGAGTTCCCGCGGTCGCCGCCGCCCCTGCAGAAAACGCAGGGTAGCAATGGGGTCTCCTGCAGCCCCTCCGCCGAGCACCCCGCGCTTGCTCGGGGGTGAATGCGGAATCACTGCGACGGGATATCGCCAAGAAGGGGCAGCGAGGGGTGAAGTTGGTCCCCCGGCCGCAGGTCCCCGTGGGAGCCATGGGACTTCTTTCAGTCCCCGGGGGGCTCCCTGATCCGAATCGAGCTCTCCCTTTGGAAAAATCTTGCCGCTCATTTCGCTCAAATGGTATAATTCATCCACTGTCGGCCTGCTTGGCTTTGCCAAGTAAATAAAAGCTTTTTCTGGCCTTGGCAGACAGATGCCGCGTATTGGCCAGGACGGTCATACCCCACTATCGTGAAATGAGGTGGCTCTGCGTGACCACGCAGAAATTGAGGACAGGCGTCGCGGGACTCGATGAGATCCTGATCGGCGGGGTTCTGAAGGGTGAAAGCGTTTTAATGGAGGGGTTGCCCGGAACGGGTAAAACCACCATGGGCCTGCATTTTATCCTCCAGGGGATCGCCGATGGCCAACCGGGATTGATCATCACCTTCGAGGAATTTCCAGCCCAGTATTACCGGGATGCGCTGAATTTCGGCTGGGATCTGAAAAAGCTGGAAAAAGAGAAGAAGCTTAAACTCATCATGACCTCGCCAAAAGTGCTGGTGCAGGAACTGGAGCGGCCCGGTGGCATGTTCGATGAGCTGACCCGCGAGCTCGGACTGCAGCGCGTTTTGGTAGACTCCATCAACTTTCTCTATCACCATCAAAGCGATACCCGCGGCGCGCGCGACCTGATCAACCGCTTTATCAACGGATTCAAGCGGCAGGGCGTGACCAGCCTCCTCATCAAGGATATTGAAGGCGAGGAGTTGTCGCATTGGGGCATGTATTCGGTGGATTGCTACATCCGACTGCGTTTTGAACTGGTCCGCGATTTTCAGCGCCGCCGCTTGATCGAGGTCTTTAAGGCGCGGGGCCAAAAGCATCTCTACGGCCAGCATCCTTTTGAAATTACCGCGACCGGCGTGGAAGTTTATCCGGCCTCTTTACCCAGCGAAAGTTCCCCCGCCCTGGACGCCGATGTGAAGGAAGTGCCGCGGATCAGCAGCGGAGTGGCCGGTCTTGATGACATGCTGGGAGGAGGCTTTTTCGCCGGACAGAGTGTCCTCGTGACCGGCACTTCGGGTACCGGCAAAACCAATCTGGCGTTAAGTTTTCTGGCGGAGGGCCTGCGGCAGGAAGAATCGGCCCTGTATTTGTCCGTGGAGGAGATGGGACATTCGCTCCTGCAGCACACCCGCTCGCTCGGGCTGGATTTGTCCTCGGCGGTTCGCCAAGGGCGCTTGACGCTGCTCACGATTCCCAGCGCGGGGTTGAGTGAGGGGGCGTTTCTGCACCTGTTGCGAAAGAACCTGGCTGAAATCAAACCCCGCCGTTTGGTCGTTGATCCGATCAATTTTCTCAATTCCATCGCTGCTTCTCCGGAAATGGCCCGTTTGACGTTTCAAACCATGATTCGCATTTTGCGGGAAGCGAAGGTGACCACCGTCTGTACTTCGGAAATCTCCGAGGTGGTGGGGGATTTCAAGCTGAATGAGTTCAATTACCTGGTTGACACGGTTATCCTCCTGCGGCTGGCGGAAATAGACACGGCGCTGCGCAAGGCCATCATGATCATCAAACAGCGCGGGTCGGACCATGACCGCAATCTCAGGGAGCTGTTGGTGGATTCCCATGGCGTCCGGGTGGGAGAGCCTTTTGTCAGTTATGAAGGCATTCTGGCCGGCCGGACCCACCGCCGCAGCGGCGGCGAGCCGGCAAAACTCCTTATTGTGGATGACGACGTGCAAATGCTGGAACTGATCAAGGCCAGTTTCCGGGACGAACATTTTTCCCTGTTCACTTGCGAAGACGGAGAGACGGCCCTCCAGCTGACCCTGTCTGAAGCCCCGGATCTCGTGCTCCTGGATTTGATGCTGCCGAAGATCAACGGATTCGAGGTTTGTCAGCGCCTCAAGGCCGATAAAACCACCGCCGATATCCCCGTCATCATGCTCTCCGCCAAAGGCGAGACCGAATCGAAAGTCCAAGGCATCAAGATTGGCGCCGACGACTACATCACCAAGCCGTTTTCCCCCCAGGAGCTGGTAGCGCGCGTGAAGATGATTTTGCGGAGAGTGTACGGTAAGAGGCTGGGATAATGAAGCGCCTCTGGCCGTGGGTCTGGCTTCTCGTGGGGGCCCCATTGCTCCTGCACGCGGAATCTTCCGACCCGGCCGCCGCGCGGCTCACCGTAGGAGGGCCCGTTGACCTGGCGCCGTACGCTTACTGGGACCGTACTGGCGTGTATACCGGTTTTTCCGTGGACATGGTGCGCGCCGCGGGGGAACGTGCCGGCATTGACAGCGTCCTTTTTTTCCCCGGAACCCAGGACCAAAATCTGAAGCTTCTGGCCAGCGGTGAAATTGATTGCGTGCAGTTTGTGCGTTACTCCGCCGCTCTGGCCCGGGATTTCGATTTTTCGGTCTTCTACCTCGACAGCCCTTCCGTGATTTTCGTTTCCGGCGACACCTATGATCTGGCCACGAAGGAAGATCTCGAAGGCCGGCGCGTGGCCATTCAAAAAGAGGATCCGTTCCTGCCGTTTCTCCGGAATCAGCGGCGTGTCTATTTAATCCAGGTGGACAAACCGGCCGAAGCGTTTGAACTGATGCGGGATAAGCGCGTGGATGCCTATATTGGCGAGCGCTTGACCGCCCTCCATTACCTCAGCGCGAGGGGGTGGCAGGATCAATATAAAATCGTGGGGGCCGAAGTCGGGCGCTCCCGCTTTGGCATGCTGGTCCGGCAAGGCGATCAAGAGGCGGCCCGGCGGCTGTCTCAAGCTTTTCGCGCGATGGAAAAATCCGGCGAACGCGACCGGATATTCTACCAGTGGTTCGGCGAGGGATTCCATCTCCAGCCGTTCATGTCGAGGCAAACGCTCCGCTGGGTGATGATTTTTGTCGGTTCCTCCTTGCTGGTGGCCATGATCGTGCTGGGGTGGAACCTCCTGCTGCAGCGTGAACTGGAACTGAAAGCCGTGGCAGTGGAAAAAGCCGAACTCAACCGGAAAATTGCCGAGGAGAAGAGCCGTTTCGAGGCCACGGTTCAGTCCATGACGGAAGGCTTGATGCTGGTCGAGCCCCAGGGAGCGATCGTTTACGTGAACGCGCCCGGTGCGCAGTACCTGGGCCGCCGTATTGAAGACCTTCTGCACCATCCGCTGGCCGTTCTGCAGGACTTTCTGCTCTCGAAGGTCAAAGGGCCGGAAGTCCTGGCCAAACGCCTGGAGCTCATAGAAGCCAATCCGACCCGTCCGGCGATGGTGGAATTCACGGTTACCACCACGAAGCGTCAGGATATCCGGCTGAAATATTTTCCCGTCCGCGATCGGCACGGGGAGTTCGCGGGACGCGGCATTCTCATTGAGGATGTGACCCACGAGCGCGAAGTGGACCGCTTGAAATCGGAATTCGTATCCATTGCCAGCCACGAACTCCGCACGCCCATGACCAGCATTTTGGGCTTCTCGGAGATCATGCTGACCAAATCCCTTCCGGCGGAAATGGTGAAACGCTATCTGACGCAGATTCACAGCGAGGCGGAACGGCTGACCAGGATTTTGAACGACATGCTGGATCTCAGTTATCTCGAAAGCGGGGAAGGGGTACTGGACAAAAAGCCGGTCGCCATTGCGGATTTGGTCAACGAAGTGGTTGATAATTTCCGCGCCCAGATCAAGGACCGGCGGGAGTTGCGCGTGCAGGTTCTCGGCGAACTTGGGACCCTCCTGGCCGACCGGGATAAAATCGCGCAGGTCCTTTGGAACCTTTTTTCCAACGCGGACAAATACTCCTATCCCGGCCGCAAGGTACTGGTGGACGTGATCGGACGCCGCGAACCGGATCCGGACTGGCGCTTTACGGCGGATGAACTGGCCAGCCTCTTGCCGGGCGTGGAAATTTCCATCACCGATTTTGGCGACGGGATCCAGGAAGATCAGTTATCCCTGATATTTCTGCCGTTTTACCGCGTGGAAACCGCGGTGCACACCATCCGCGGCACGGGCTTGGGACTGGCAATCGTCAAACGCATCGTGGAAGCGCACGGCGGCCGGGTTTGGGCACGCAGTGTGATCGGCAAACAAACGGTATTTTCCGTGCTCCTGCCCCTTTCCAAGACGGAAACGAGGGAGGTTCAGGATGCTTGAGCGTTTCATCACCTGCCTGCGGGAACGGGAATCCCAGATCGTCGGCGATTCCTTCGCCGAGGCGGTCCGGCAGCACGCCTTCCTTCAGCACGCGAACGAAATGCAGCGGGCGGTGGTGGGGGAGACCGGCGCCATCATTTTGCGGATGACGCTCCAAGCCCTGGAACAACCGGAGCAAGGACAGGCGCTGTGGATCAAAAGCATCGCCGACCAGGGCCGGTCCCTGGCCCAAGCGGAAGTCCCCTTGCTGGTTGTCATGGACTTGGGACTGCGGATCAAGGAAAATTGCAGGCGGGAATTGCAGCCGCTGCTGGCCGAGAACCCGGAGACAGCCTATCCCGCCATTGCGGCTTTCGACCTGGATTTTACCCGCACCCTCAGCCGCGTTGGACTTGACCTCATGCTGCCGTTCTTGGAGATGCAGCAACAGATCATCAAGGCACAGGAATCTTTCCTCAAGCATAAATTCAGCAGCCTGTATCGGTTGGTCGAGGCGATCTCCAATAACTTGGATATCCAGCAGTGCTGTGAGATTTTGCTGGATTATATATGCCGGTTCTACGACGTGAAACTCACAGGGGTTTTTCTTTTGGACGAAAAGGCGCATGAACTGTATCCCCAGCATCTGACCGGTCTTTCCCGGAAACTGAAAACCCAGCTGCGCTACCGCGCCGTGGACGAGCCGTTTCGCCAGTGCCTGCAGGAAGGCAAGCCGGTGTTCGTTTGCGACGCGCCCTACCACATGGACGACATCACGGTGCCTGTGCCCGCGCCTGAACAGACACCGAAACCCTCCGCGCGTGTTTCGGTTGACTATCCATTGCTGGCCTCGCTGTACGCGCCGATGATCGGCCGGCAGCGCACCTATGGCGTCGTGTCCTTGCACGCGCTGAAGCCGGCCCAGTTCACGGAGGCCGAGGTACAACAGTTCGCGACCCTGGCGCGCATCGTAGGCGTGGCCGTCGAAAACGCCGGCATTTATCAGACGTTGACGGAGGAGAAGAGCAAACTGGACGCCATTGTCAATTCCATCTCCGACGGGCTGATCTTGGTGGATTTACGCGAGGAAATCGTCTTCATCAACGCCTTTGCGGCCCGTTATTTGAACCAGCCGCCCTACCGCTTGCTGGGCGCCTCGGCCGCCCTCATTCCTGACCGCCTGCTGGCCAACGCGCAGGATCCGCTTACCGTCCAGTCGCAGTACCTCCGGGCTTTGAACAGCATCGCGGAAAACCCGGTGATTGATTTCACGTTGGAACGGCCGGAGATCGTGGATATCCGCATGCATATATTCCCGGTCCGGGACCGCGAACAACGGTTGCTGGGCCATGGGCTGCTGATCGAGGACGTTAGCCATGAAAAAGAGGTCAGCCGCATGAAAACGGAATTCACGGCGATTGCCAGCCACACCATGCGGACGCCCATGACCAGCATCTTGGGATTTGCTTCCTTACTCATCGAAAAGCAATTGCCGGCCGAGACGGCGCAAAAATACATTCAAAACATTTTCCGCGAGGCTCAGCGTCTGACCACGATCTTCAACGACATGCTCGATTTGACCAATATCGAGGCCGGGCTGATCGCGCTGAAGCTGGCCCCGTTGGACGTGTGGGAGACCGCCCAAACGGCCGTGCGGGAGGCCCGCGCCGCTTCGGGCCGCGAGATCGAGCTGGTGCGTGGGAATAAAACCTTTCCTCCGCTTATTGCCGACCAGCAAAAAGTTCAGCAGGCGCTGGGCAATATGCTGAACAATGCCGCGAAATTCACTTCGGGCAAAATTACCGTTCAGGTCCGAAAGGTTACCCAGATACGTTTCCGCGCGGGGTGGTCGCATTCCCAGGTGGCGTTGGACACCCCCGGGTTGTTTCCCGCCGTGGTGTACACAGTGGAGGACCGGGGAGAAGGCATTCCCGCGGAACAGTTGGACAGCATATTCGAGGCCTTTCATAAAATCCCCCAGGAAAAGCGTTGGAATGAAGGCTCGGGATTGGGACTGACCATCCTGCAGCATATCGCCAGGGCGCACGGAGGCCAGGTGTGGGTGGAATCCGCGCCGGGAAAAGGCAGCTCTTTTTCTCTGCTGCTCCCCCTGGAACTGACCTCGCCGGAAAATAAATTCGGTCGTTTCACCTCCTGATGGCCGGGCTGGTTTTTGTCGGGACATCGGGTTTTTCTTATTCGGATTGGAAAGGCCCCTTTTACCCCGCGACTTTGCGGAGCGGGGATATGCTGGCTTATTACAGCCGCCATTTCACGGCGTGCGAGCTGAACGCGAGCTACTATCGCATTCCCACCGCCGCCACCACGGCGGCGTTGATCCGCAAGTCCGAAGGCCGGGTTCGCTTTGTGGTCAAGGCGCATGGCGCCATGACCCATCAACGGACCGCCAGCCAGTCGGATTACCGGCAGTTCCGGGAATCTTTGCGGCCGTTGCAGGATGCCGGCTTGCTGGGGGCGGTGCTGGCCCAATTTCCGTACTCCTTTCCCAATACGCTGGACCATCGCGGTTACGTGGCCGACCTGCGCGCGCGCCTTCCGGAAGGAGTGGAGATGGTCGCGGAATTCAGGCACCAGAGCTGGGACCGTTCCGAGGTGGTCGGTTGGTTGTCGGATCTGCGGATTGGGATCGTGAATGTGGACGAGCCGGATCTGCGGGGCCTGCTGCCGCCCACCAGTCATGTGACCAGCCCGGTGGGCTATGTCCGTTTTCATGGACGCAACCGGGAGAAGTGGTTTGCCAAGCGGGCTCAGCCTTGGGAACGCTATGATTATTTGTATTCGGAAGAGGAATTGCGGGAGTGGGTGCCGCGCATACGGACCATCGCGGGCCAAGCGGACCAGACCTATGTTTTTTTCAATAACCATTGGCAGTCGCAGGCGGTCGCCAACGCCCGGCAGCTCACGGCCCTGCTGGGCGCCGGAACTTAAACTTTCATGTTGCGGGTGGCTTCCTGCAGGGAGGCGGCGGCCGTGGAGATTTCCTGGATGCTCGAGGTCACGGTCGTCATGGAGTTGTTCAGTTCCTCCATGCTGGCCGCGATTTCCTCCAGCGCGGAGGCGTTGTCCTCGGCGAAAGAAATGACTTCCTTCATGTTGCTTTGAACCATGTCCGTGCGTTCCAGCTGGGATTGGGAGAGGGAAGACATGGAGGCCACGCGCTGTTCCAGATTGCTGACCGATTCCACGATGGTGGTCAAGGATTTTTCCGATTCGGTCATGGCTTCGCGGCCGGACGTGACGTGCTTGGTGCCGTCGTGCATGGAATCAACGGTGGTGCGGTTTTCCGCCTGAATGCGCATGACCAGGGCCGCGATCTGTTTGGTGGCGTCGCCTGATTCCTCGGCCAGTTTCTTGATTTCATCGGCGACCACCGCGAAGCCCCTCCCGGCGTCGCCGGCGCGGGCCGCTTCGATCGCGGCGTTCAAGGCCAGCAGGTTGGTCTGCTCGGCGATTTGCGTGATCACTTCCAGCACCTGGTCGATCTCCTGAATCGTGCCGGACAGAGCTTCCACCTGGTGGGCGTTTTGGTCGAAAATATTGAACAGCAGGTTGATTTTTTCGATCGCGGATTGGATAATCTTTCCGCTGTTCTCGGCGGTTGTGTGGGTCAGCCGCGCCAAGTTGCTGGATTCGTTCAGCGCGGTTAAAAACTCTTTAAGTGAAAGAGATTGTTCTTGGATGGTTTTGGCGGAATTGACCGTATGCTCCCGCTGCTGCTCCGCGTTGGTCGCCACGGAGGAAATATTACTCGTGACTTCTTCGGTGGCGGCGCTGGTTTCCTGCGCCAGCGAGGAGAGATGCTCCGAGATGCGTTGCAGGGTTTCGGTGAGCGATTTGGTCTGGAAAACAATGGTTTGGATGGATTCGATGAATTGGTTGAACGAGGCGGCCAGCTTGCCGCTCTCGTCTTCCGCTCCGTAATCCAACCGTGTTGTCAGGTCAACGTTGCCGCGGGAAAAATCCTGCATGGTTTTCATCATGCCCTGGCCGATCTGGTGCAGTCCAAGAAGTGCGCCGGGCGCCATCCAGGCCACCAGTCCAAGTGCGATCAGGGCCAGAATGGCCGTGGTGATGGCAAAGAGGGAGGGAATGCCCCACCAGGCGACCGCGGCGTAAAAATAGACGGTCACCGCCAGCAGAAAAACGAGGAAAATGACGCCTAGGCGACGGGAGATGCCACGGGGCTGTAAGATTTGCAGAATACTTGACACTCGACCACCTCGCGACTTTCTAAGATGCGCGGGATAATTTCTAAAAATATTATCATTACCGAGCGAGGATTGCAATCACTTTGCGCCGGGTCCTCGTCAGCTTTATGCAGGGCGGTCAGTGGGCATCGCGTCCACAGGGCGAGGGCAGGGGAGGAAATGGATGAGCATGCAATTCAAGATCGTGGGGAACGAAGGCCGCGCCCGTGCCGGTCTGGCGACCCTCCGCGGCGGCCGTTTGGTTGAAACACCGGTGTTTATGCCGGTGGGAACCCAGGCGGTGGTGAAAACCCTGGATAGTCACGACCTGGAAAGCCTGGGTGTTTCACTCCTGCTTGCCAACGCGTACCATTTGCATCTGAGGCCCGGCGCGGAAGTCATTGCTGCGGCGGGCGGGGTGCACCGTTTTATGGGCTGGCCGGGTGGCATTATCACGGATTCCGGCGGATACCAGGTGTTTTCTCTGGCGGACCTGCGCACGGTGGGGGAAGAGGGGGTGTCGTTTATCTCCCACCGCGACGGATCGCGGCATTTTTTCACCCCGGAAACCAACCTCGAGCTGCAACACCGCCTGGGAGCGGACATTGTGATGGCATTCGACGTTTGCGTCGCCTATCCGGCCCAGCCCGCCGAAGTGCGGCGCGCGGTGGAATTAACCACTGCCTGGGCCGCCCGGTGCCTCAAACGGCATGAAGAGCTCGGGGGTGACCAAGTCTTGTTCGGCATTGTGCAGGGGGGCGTGATCCCCGAGGCGCGGGAAGTGTCCGCGCGGGCGCTCACTGCCATGGAGTTCCCCGGATTTGGCATTGGAGGTTTGTCCGTGGGCGAAGGAGCGGCCCTCATGAATGCCACGCTCGACCTGTTGCATCCCTTGCTGCCGGAAGGGAAGCCGCGCTACCTCATGGGGGTGGGCACTCCGCAGGATTTGTGGGAAGCGGTAGCCCGCGGCGTGGACATGATGGATTGCGCCATGCCGACGCGCATCGCCCGCAACGGCACGCTCTTCACCTCCCAGGGCCGGTTGGTGGTTAAAAATGCGGCGTATGCCCGCGATGAGCGGCCGCCGGATCCGGCCTGCTCTTGTCCCTTATGCCGGCGTCACAGCCGGGCTTATTTACGGCACTTGTTCAATACGCAGGAGCTGACTGCCTTGAGACTTTCCACTTTACACAACCTGACGTTCATGCTAAATTTGAGCCGATTTATAAGGCAAAATATCCTCTCCGGCACTTTTGAGGCTGCCCGCCAGGATTTTCTCTCCCAATATGGCCAACTCAGCATTCCGGCCGGAGCGGCATAGAGCCTACTTTGATTGAAGGAGGAATTCAGATCATGCAACATCCATGGTTAATGGCAATGGGAACGCAGGCACCATCCGGCTCGGCAGGCGCGGGAACCACCGCGGCCGCCGATCCGACGGCCGGATTCATGTCGCTGCTCCCCTTACTGCTGATCTTCGTTCTTTTTTATGTCCTTTTTATCGTCCCGCAGCGCCGCCAGCAGAAGAAGCATGATGAACTGCTGAAAACCTTGCGCAAAGGCGATGAAGTCATCACGTCCGGCGGCATGTTCGGCACGATCACGGGGTTTAATGAGAGAGAAAACACCGTCTATTTAAAAATGGGCGAGAACGTGAAAATTGAAATCCAGCGTCAGTCCATCTCCGGACTCAGGAAAACCACTGCCGTGGAAAACAAAACGGATGTTCCGGCTTCAAAATGAAATTTCCCATGGCGGGAGGTACGCGCCTTTTCCCGCATGCATGGTTCGCCCGCAAAGCCGATGAAAGATAAAAAGGTCCTCTTCATCCTGGCCGGCCTGCTGAGCATGGCCGCCTGGCCGGCAATCGCCGCGGCCACCCAATCCGGCTGGGGTGAAGGCGACTATCGCAGTCTGGTGGAGCGTTTCTACGCCAATCCTCAGCCGCGTTCCCTGCCTGCCGCCCTTAAATATTTCGTCACTCAACAGACCCTTGGGATGAATGAGCATCAGGCCGCACGCGCGGCCGGCGCCCGGTTTTTCGCCGTTTTGGGAGACCGCCACCCGGAGATCTGGCGGCACGCCGAGCAGCTTTATGACCAGGGCAACTGGTCCGAGCGCCGCGTGCTCCTGGAGCTCTTCAGCCGCACGCAGAATGAAGCCCTCAAAACCAGCTTGCGGCGCTGGGTGTCCGACGAGGATGATCCGGACCGGCGTATTCTCCTGGAACGCTGTTTGTTGTTTGGGAACCCGGCGCTGGAATTTTTAGACCGCCTTCCGGTGAACGAGGAGCAACTGGAAGAACAATGGGCGGTTTTTTTCGCAAACGGCGACGTGCGCGTGGTGGAAAACAGCCTGGCACTGCTTGCCGAACCGGCCGCGGAGGAAACCACGGCGCCACATGAACAGCGGCTGCGGGAGGAAGTCTTCCGGTTTCTCTTGCAGCGGGCGCGGGTTCATTTGCCTGTCCGCGATGCGGTCGCCCGAATTCTCGCCCGGCATTCCGAGACGGAAACGCTGCTTTCCCTGCGCCGCTCACTCGCTTGCCAAGCGCTGCACAGCGGTGAATTCGCGGACTTCGACCGTTGGCTGCCGGCGGCGTGGCTCCGCCGCCTGCCTCCCGAGGAGCAAATGTTCTTTGAAGCCGCCGCGGAGGTGCTGCAGTCGCGCTCGCAGACAGCGCCCGGCAGGATCGGCGCGCTGGCTCCCGGCGACCGGGTGCGGGCTGAATGGCTGCGGGCTCATCACGCTTATTTGCGCCTGCGCGATGCGGAGGCCGCCGGACGGGGCCAGCCGCTGTCCGACCAGGGCAGGGAACTGCTGCTGAAAGCCAAAGAGCATTTGTTGCAGGACCAAAAATTGGCGGTTTATTCGCTCTGGGCCCTTGAACCCGAGCCGCCTGAACCGCGCGCCGAGATATTTTATCACCTGCAGCTGGCTCTCCGGACAGGACCGGAACAGCGCTGGCTGACATTGATCCGGCTTTTACCCGAAGAATCCCAAGCCCAAAATGGCGGCCGCATGCAGCGGTGGACCGGCCGCAATCCCCAGTGGATTCCCGTGGAAAGCGGATTTCTCGACGCGCGTCTGCGACAGGCGGTACGCATGGACGATCTGGCCGAATGGCTGGAACAGCAGCCGCCCCGTTCCAGCGCCAAGGTCTTTTCAGCCGGAGCGGCGCCTCGCATTCGCGTGGTCTACGGGCCAACGGAAGAAACGTTCTTGTGGAATGACATGCTGGAAGTGCTGTTTCCAGGCCAGCGCCACGCATTAGAGAATTTGACCCTTGATCTGGATGCTTCCACCCACCGGCCGGTACGGATACAAGCCGGCGTGGCCGTGCGGGTGGAAGGCGAACTCAAGGCCCGCGGCACCGTGACGCAGGTATTTTACGAACCCGGCGCGGATGTCCAGGTCTGGCTGGAAGGATTGCGCTGAAATGAGGTCTTTCTATCTTCACACCCTGGGCTGTCAGATGAACGCGTACGACAGCGAACGGGTGGCTGGCGCGCTGCTGGCCCAGGGGTGGCGGGAGGCCCGTGAACCGGAACAGGCGGACCTGCTGCTGATCAACACCTGCACGGTCCGGCAGTTGGCCGAGCACAAGGCTTTTTCACTGATCGGCCGCTGGGCGCAGCTGAAAGCCGAGCAGCCGGACCGGATCATCGGCATGCTGGGCTGTCTGGCGCAGGATATGGGGGCCGAGGCGTTTCGGCGCGCTCCGGCTCTGGACTTTCTCGCCGGGCCCCGGGCCCTCACCGAAGTGCCGGCCCTGGCGGAGCGCGCCCGTTGCGTGCCGCGCCAAGCTGAACTGTCGGTCCGGCCTTTCGGCGCGGGCACCGCGGCCGCTGCCGGCTCTCGCCGTATATCTGCCTACGTGGCGGTCATGGAGGGCTGTGATCAGGGATGCACGTATTGCGCCGTGCCGAGGTCGCGCGGGCGTGAAAAATCACGTCCGATGGAGGATATTCTGGCCGAAGTGAAACGGCGCATTGCCTCCGGAAGCCGGGAGATCGTTTTGCTCGCCCAGAATATCACCCGCTACGGATTCGACCTCACGAACGGCGAACAGCTTGCCTCGCTGCTGGCTCGCGTCGCGGAGACGCCGGGTTTGTTGCGCCTGCGTTTTCTCACCGGGCATCCGGCCGCGTTCGGGGATCGCATGCTGCAGGCGTGGCGGGAACTCCCGCCGCTCTGTGAATCTTTGCATCTGCCGCTGCAGTCCGGTTCGAACGCGGTTCTGCGCGCCATGCGCCGCGGGTACTCCGCGGAATATTTCCTGCGCCTGGTGGAGCGTCTCAAGGCCGCGGTGCCGGAACTGGCCCTGACCTCGGACCTGATCGTGGGTTTCCCCGGTGAAACCGACGCGGATTTCCAGGCCACCCTGGAAATGGTGGAACGCTGCGATTTCGATTCCGCGTTTTGTTTCAAATATTCACCGCGGCGTCAAACGCCGGCCGCGGCGTATCCCGGCCAAATACCCGAAAAGGTGAAATCCGCCCGCCTCGACGAACTCATGCAGCGGGTGGAAATCCGGGCCAAGGTGAAAAAAGCGGCTTGGGTCGGCCGACGGCTTCCCGTCCTGTTCGAAGGCGCCGATGCGGATAACGGTCAGTCCATGCGGGGCCGGACCCGCCAGAATCATTTGGTGCACGTTCCAGGTTCTCCGGATTTGATCGGGCGGGAAATGGAAGTGGAGATCACCGCGGCCGGGCACTGGTCGCTCAGCGGTCAACTCCCGTCTGACGGAGGGATCCAGTGAAGGGCCGGGGAAGGTGGACCCTCTGCCTGGCCGGCCTCCTGCTGACCGGGTGGACAGGCTCGGTCCTCCTCGCGGCCGAGGACGAGCAGGCCGCCTACCGGCAAGCGACGGCCTGGTTCAACCAGGGGGAATGGGAAAAAGCGCGCGACGCTTTCGCCCAACTCGCCCAGCTGTTTCCGAAATCCACCTGGCAACCCGCCATTCAGTTGCGCCTGGCTGACCTGGAATCCGATGCCCGCAAAGCCGTGGAACAGTACCGCCTGGTGCTGCGGCAGTGGCCCGGGAGCGAGTGGGCGCTGGATGCAAAATGGGCCCTGGCGCAGACTTTGTTTGTCCTGGGTGACCTGGCCCCCGCGTTGACGGAGCTCGATGCCTTGGGGCCGGAGAGCGGCGGCCGTTACCCGCACGCCCTCTATCTCGCCGGTTTGTGCCGGTTGCAAATGCAGAAGTACGGCGAAGCAAAATCCTCGTTTAACGACGTTCTCTCCCAATCCGACGCATCGGACTGGGCTGGTCCCAGCTTGGTGGGACTGGCGGAGGCGGAACTGGGGCTGAAGAACGCGCCTGCGGCCCTGAACGCCCTTGACCGCTATCTGAAGGAGTATCCTCAGGGGGATTTTGCCGCGCGGGCGCTCGCGGTCAAAGCCCGGGCAGCGGAAAGCCAGGGAGGCACGCAGGCCAGCCGGGGGATCCTGCAGGATTTACTGGCCCGTTACGCGGAAAGCGATGAGGCTGAGCAGATCCGGCCTCGTTTGTCCGCGCTCCCGGTGAAGCCAGGAGAGGCGCAGACCGGAAAATATACCGTGCAGGTGGGGGCTTTTTCCAGAGCCGATTACGCCCAGACGCTGGTGGAGCGCTTGCGTAAAAAAGGCTATAACGCTTATCTGCTCGAAAGCCAGCAGGGGGAAGAGGTTTACCACCAGGTGCGCGTCGGCCAGTATGCCTCCAAAGAATTCGCGCAAAAGATCGGCGAGAAACTGGCGCGCAGCGAAAAACTCCCCTATCTGGTCATTCCCTATGCGCCGAACACAAAAAAGTAGCGTTGTCTGACATGAATCCCGAAAATCCCCCCAGCCAGATCGAGTCTCCCGAAGCCACACCCCAAGGAGCACCACAGCCGGACCAGAAAGCCGAACCCAAAGGGGATGAATCATCCCGCGGCCAGACGCGGGATGTGCAAATATCATCCCCCGAAGCCATACCAGCGGTATCCACGCAGTCACTCCCCGGGCAGATGGCGAAGGGGGATAAAACCACCCCCATGATGCAGCAGTACCAGAGGATCAAGGCCGGACATCCCGATGCCTTGCTGCTGTTCAGGCTGGGGGATTTTTACGAGCTCTTCGGCGCCGACGCGCAGGAAGCGTCCAAGCTTCTGGAGATCACGCTGACCGCCCGCACCGTGGGTGAAGGCCGCAGCACCAAGATCCCCATGTGCGGGGTGCCGCATCACGCGGCCGACGCTTACATCAACCGGCTGTTGAAAAACGGCCGCAAAGTCGCGATCGTGGAGCAGATGGAGGACCCGCGTAAAGCCAAGGGCATGGTCAAACGCGAGCTCGTCCGCATCATCACGCCTGGGACCGTGCTGGCGCCGGAAGCACTGGAAGCCAGACGGAATAACTACCTGGCCGCTCTTTCCGGCACCCAGGGCCGTTACGGGTTGGCCGTGGCTGAATTGACGACCGGAGAGTTTCAGACCATCGAATTCAACGGGGAACGGGCTTGGCTGGACCTGCTGTTGGAACTGGGACGGCTGCAGCCCGCGGAGATTCTTCTGCCGGATGATTGGGATGACGCGTCGCGCCGGCAATTGATCTCGGAATATGCGACCACGTTGACGGATCTACCGGGCTATCGGTTCGATCCGGACGCCGGCAGAAGCCAGCTGCTGGAATTTTTTCACCTGTTGTCCCTGGATGGTTTCGGTTTGACCGGGTACGGACCCGGCCTGGGTTCGGCAGCCGCGGCCTTGTTCTACCTTTCGGACACCCAGCGGGGCAGTTTGCATCACATCCGCAAACTCGCGCCCTATGCGCTGGCCACGCATATGCTGTTGGACGAGACCACGATCCGCAATCTGGAGCTGGTCAGCAATCTTGGAGACGGGTCCCGGCGGAACACCCTGCTGGAGGTGTTGGATCATTGCTGCACGGCCATGGGATCGCGCAAACTGCGGCAGTGGCTTCTTCGGCCGCTGCTGGACCTCGGGCAGATCCGCGCACGGCAGGATGCCGTGGCCGAGCTGGCGGAAAAGGGAACCCTTCGGCAGGCGTTGGCGGCTCTTTTGAACCGCATGCACGATCTGGAGCGGTTGGCCGGCCGGGTGGGAACCCAATCCGCTTCGCCCCGAGACCTCTCCGCCTTGGCCGCGACCCTGCGGACACTGCCTGAACTCAAGCAAATCCTCCTGCCGGCAGGGTCCGGACTTTTAGCCGGTTTGGCCCGGGATCTGCCCGAATGCCGCTCCGTGGCGGAACTGCTCGGCCGGGCTTTGGTGGATCAGCCTCCCTTGTCTTTCAAGGAGGGCGGGTTGATCCGGGCCGGCTATCACGCCCAGGTGGACGAACTGCGGGGCCTGACCCAGTCGGGGCGCAGCACCATCGCCGGTTTGCAGGCCCGCGAGCGGGAGCAGACCGGCATTGCCAGCCTGAAAGTGGAATACAACCAGGTTTTCGGCTACTATTTTGAAGTTTCCAAGGCCAATGCCAAATTGGTGCCCGGCCATTACCAGCGCAAGCAGACCCTGGTGAATTCCGAACGCTATACCACGCCGGAGCTCCAGGAATACGAGCAAAAGGTCGTGGGCGCGCAGGACCAGCTCATGGCCCTGGAAGAGGAACTCTTTCTCGACCTGAGGCGTCAAGTGGGCGGCCAATTGCCCGAGATCCAGCTGGCCGCGTCGGAAATCGCCCAGCTGGACGCGCTGCTCTCCCTGGCGGAGTGCGGACTGCGGCATTGCTATTGCAGACCCCGGGTGGATGACCAGGATATCCTGGAGATCCAGGACGGCCGGCATCCGGTCGTGGAACTGCTGACCTCGGATAAATTTGTTCCCAACAGCGCGCTGCTTGACAAAGACCAGAACAAAGTGCTGATCATCACCGGCCCCAATATGGCGGGCAAGTCCACTTATTTGCGCCAAACAGCCTTGATCGTGATTATGGCCCAGATCGGGAGCCTGGTCCCCGCTTCCGCGGCCCGTATCGGGCTCGTGGACCGGGTTTTCACCCGGGTCGGCGCGGCGGATAATCTGGCCCGCGGGCAGAGCACGTTCATGGTGGAAATGAACGAAACGGCCAATATTTTGCACAACGCGAGCCCGCGTGCACTGGTCATTTTGGATGAAGTGGGGCGGGGAACCAGCACCTTCGACGGCGTGTCCATTGCCTGGGCCGTGGCGGAATATTTGCACGACCGCGTGGACGCCAAGACTCTTTTTGCCACCCACTACTATGAACTGACCGAACTGCCCTTATCCAAGGCTCAGATCAAAAATTTCAATATCGCCGTGCGGGAATGGAAGGAGCAGATCATCTTTTTGCGCAAGATCGTGGCCGGAAGCGCGGACCGTTCCTACGGCATCCAAGTGGCCCGCCTGGCAGGTTTGCCGCCCGAGGTCATCAGCCGTGCGCAGGAAGTGCTGGCCAACCTGGAGAAAGCCAATTATACCGAGGCAGGGTCCTCCCGTCTGGCGGAACACGCGGGGGGCAATGGGCCGGCCAGCGGGCAGATGGGCCTGTTCGAAGAACATCCGGGCCGGGAGCTGGCCCGGTGGATCGCCGACCTTGATCCGGAGAGCATGACGCCGCTGGAAGCGCTGAACGCCCTGGCCGCCTTGAAGCGCAAACTCGAGACCGAAACGCATGGATAGCTGGCGGGGATTGCTGGGGCGCTTCGGCGGTTATGGCTTTTTCAAAGAGCTCGTATTCTTCGAACCGTTTCTGATACTGTTTCTGCGAAAGCAAGGCCTGTCTTTCTTTGCCATTGGCGTGCTCATTGCCGTTCGCGAGCTGACCACGACCCTGACTGAAATTCCTACCGGTGTCGCGGCGGATCTGTGGGGCAGGCGCAGGGCTCTGGTGGCCTCTTTTATCAGCTTCATCCTCAGCTTCCTGTTTTTCTACGCCAGTTCTACGTTTGCCGGTTTTTTACTGGCCATGATCTGGTTCGGGCTGGGCGAGGCCTTTCGCTCCGGCACCCACAAGGCGATGATTTTGGAGTATCTGGATCTCCGCCCTGAAACCGCGCCCAAATCGGTAACCGCGTTTGCTTATGTCCGCTCCTGGTCGCAGATCGGCGCCGCGCTGTCCGCGGTTCTGGCCTCGGCGTTTGTTTTCTGGCAAAGCAGTTACCGGGTGGTGTTTTTCGCGAGCGTCTGGCCGTATATTTTGGGCGGGCTGTTGGTTTTGACGTATCCGCGCGCGCTGGACGGCCCGCGGCCGTCGCGGGCGACCTGGAAAGAGTATTGGGGATTTACAGTCGAATCCACACGGCATTGGCTGCAACAGCCCGCGCTGCGGCTGGCCCTCATCAATAGTGCCCTGGACAAAACCCTCTACAAAGTCAGCAAGGACTACCTGCAGCCGGTTATTTCTGCCAGCGCCTTGCTGCTGCTCCCGTTTTTGCCCCGGCTCCTCCCGCAAGCTTCTGAGCAGCAGACGGTCGCCGTGGCCGTGGCCTTGATTTATCTGGGCCTCTACCTGGGCAGTGCCTGGGCATCCAGCCAGAGCGATCGCTGGGAATACTACCTGGGAGGAGAACCTCGGGCCCTCAATCTCACCTATCTGGGATACCTGGCGGCTTTTCTGCTGGCGCTGGCGGCCATGCCGCTTCACGCCTGGTGGGTGGTGGTGATCGGTTTTTGGCTGATCAGCGCGCTGCAAAATGCCCGCCGTCCCATGATGCTCTCGTATCTGGGAGGGTACATGGGACGCACGGAGCGCGCGACCATGTTGTCCGTGGAAACCGTTCTGCAAACCCTGATGACCATGGTCTTGGCGCCCCTGATCGGGGCCGTGGTGGATGCGTATGGGCTGTCCGGGATGTTTGCCGCCGGATTGGTTCTCTTCGGCGCCGCGGGCGTGATCGTGCGTCTGCGGCAGCCGGGTGCATAAGAGTGTACCGCCGCTTTTCCCGCCTTGTTTGAAAGACCGCCAAAAACCCGCACACCTTCATTTGGCAGCCTGTTACCCTTGAAAAACCCCCGGTTTTTCCGGGCGCATTTACCGTGCCGGTTAATTTTTTCGCCCGCCCAACCGCGATTTCAGGTCCAAGAGCGCCAGAAAATGTTTCCGTTCCTCGGCGATGATGGCGTCAAGGGGGTTCTCGCGCCGGACAAGGGTCAGCTGGCGGAGTTCCTGGTAAAAGTGGATGGAATCCAGTTCGCGCTGGAGCGCGAATTCGATCGCCGCAAGCGGATCGCCGGCCGCGGTCCGGGAGGCGCTTTCGCGGGATGGAAAGATGACGTTGTTCACGAAGGCGCTGATGTACTCCAGCGTTTCCCGCGGATAGCTCTCAGAGGAGGGGTGTTCTGTCAACTGGGAGAGCAGACCGGAAAAAATCTCGCGGTGCTTCACTTCCTCGTCCGCCAGATGGATGAAAAGGCTGGACGCTTCCGTGACGTTCGCCTGACTGGCTGCGAGGCGGTAAAACGCCTCGCCGTTGGCTTCAATGGTCATGGCGGCGGTTACGATTTCCTGCGGGCTGAGCACGTTCATGGCGTTCCTCCTAGACGGTATTTAAGTCCTGAATCCCCGCAGGCAGTGAACCAATTGGTCCACGGTATCGGCCACTGCCGGACTTAGAGCGGGTTCCCATTCCAGGGACGCTGGCTGAATGGCGAGCAGATGGATGCGCGCCTGGGGCAGGCGTTCAGCCCAATATGCTGCCACCAAATCCAGAGACAGCGCGTGCGTGGAGAGGCTGAAGGCCGCAGTGTCGCGCGGTTCCAGCAGCTGCACGGCGCCGGGCCGGCCGCCCCAATCCGCGGCATCCACCAGGAACACCGTATCCGGACCGCTGGCCACGACTTTTTCCAGGTGATTTTCGGGCGCCACGCCCGCGTTCACGGTCTGCCAGCCTTGGCTGGCCAGCCGCAAGATGAAGGCTGGGCCGGCGCCATCGTCGCCGCGCTGGGTGTTGCCAATGCCGACCCAGCACACCTTGCCTAAGAGCCGGGGGGCCAGTTCGCGCTCCCAAAAGCGGAGCAAAGGATCAGACGGCAAGCGCGGTCGCCCGCCGGCAGCGGGGGCACTGGATCGTGAGATGCTGGCCGCGGTGGGGCGCGTCGGGGTCCGCGGCCACCGGGTCGGACACCACGGCCAATTCCTTGAGCGAAACCAGCATGAGCGTGGAATTCGCGTAGGTCAGGGGGCCTAAGCGCCGGATGATCCACTGCAACTGCGCCACAGGCGCGATCACACAGCCGCAGGCTTCGCACAGCAGCAGGTCCTTCTCGACTTTTTCCTCGAAATCCTCGGGTTTGAACCCGGCAAAATCGAATTCATTGGTCAGGCGGATGCCTTTTTCCGTGGTACAGTACCGTTCGCACTGGCCGCAACAGATGCAGGAATCAAGATGCTGGACCAGCCGGCGCTTGGGCGGATGGCTGGCGGTGTCGTCCATGACGTCAATGCAGCGGGAGGGACAGACCTCCGCGCAGGCGCCGCACCCGATGCAGTCCGCCGACTGGTAGCGGGGACGCCCGCGAAAGGACGGCTGCGCGGTGTACGGAACCGCCGGGTAGCGGGTGGTGAACGGCGGTGAAAACAGGGCCTTGAGCGCGGTTTTCAGGATGCGGGGCTGCAGGAGGGCGGGAAGCTTCATGATCTGTCCTCAACCAGGTCGTCCCGCATGCTGCGGTCCCAGAGCTTCACGCCCGCGGCGTGGGCACCTTTGGCCAGCGCGTCGGCCGCCGTGGGCGAGGTGATCAGGATAAAAACCAGGCACAGGGCGCTTTGCACCATGGCCGGCCACGAGTTGATCAAGAGCATCGTGCCGATGAGGATCATGCACGTGCCCATGGTCACGCACTTGGTGGCCGCCTGCAGGCGGTTGTACAGGTCGGGCAGGCGGACCAGTCCCAGGCAGCCGATAAGGTCAAACAGCACGCCGATGACCAGAGCGATCATACCGAGATTTCTACTCATCGAAGCCCCTGCCTTCCAGGTGTTTGGCCAGTGCCAGGGTGCCGATAAAGCTCAAGAGCGCCCAGGCGATGGCCACGTTGAGAAAATAAGTCTTCCCGGTACTGACCGCCAGGAGCGCGGTGAAGCCCACCACCACGATGCCCAGCATGTCAATGGCCACGGTCCGGTCCGGGGGCGTGGGGCCCCGCCAGATGCGGTACAGGCAAAAGGCCCCGCAGACCAGCAATCCGAAGAACAACAGGCTAAAGTACCATGAAACCATGGGACTCCTTCCCAAACCGGTTTATTCGAATATCCGCCGGATCAGTCCTTCATACCGGCCGATGGTGCGGCGCCTGAATTCCTCCTGGCTATGTCCCAGGATATTCATCCAGTGCACGTAAAACGTGCCGTCTGGCGTGACCTCCACCGTGAGTGTGCCCGGCGTCAGGGTGATGGAATTGGCCAGTACGGTCAGGGCGGTCTCGGTTTTAAGGGTGGACTTAACCTTCACGATGCCGGGGTGAATGGGTATTTTGGGGTGCAGTACCCGGTAGGCGACATCGAAGTTGGCCCTGATCAGGTGGTAAAGAAACACGCACAGGTAAACCCCGAACCAGAAATAGCGGACCGGATTGAGCAGGCGGCTGAAAAGTTGCACGGAGAATTCCCGCATGACCAGTGCCACCAGTCCCGCCACGATCAGACCGACGTAAATATCCTCCGGCCTGACTTGGCCGGGCGCGGGCCCGAAAGGCCACACGAGAAGCAGCCACAGGAGGAAGGCGACCACGAAGAGCGTCAGACGTTTCAGGATGGCCATACCCATCAGGGGATCCAGAATCCTTTCTGCAAGGCTGCGGCGGCCGGTCCGATCAGCCACGGCTGGCCTAATCCGGGGATCACCGCCAGAGCGGTCAACACGCAACAGGCGGCCAGGAGCACCATGGCTGCGCCCATGATCCAGGGGGTACGGGACGGGGCCGAGGCGAACTTGCTCTGCGGGCCTTCGAAAAAGGCGTAGCGCTGGACCTTGAGGAAGGACGCCAGGGTCAGGATGCTGACCGCGACTGCCCACGTTCCGAGCCAGTAGTGGCCGCTTTCCACGCACGCCAGAATGATGATCAATTTACTCCAGAACCCGTTGAACGGCGGGATGCCCGCGATGGAGAGAGAGGCGATCAGCGAAGTGCGCGCGGTGACCGGCAGGGACCGGTTCAGGCCGCCCAGATGGTGGAGGTCGCGCGTGCCGGTGGCGTATTCCACGGCTCCCGCGTTCAGGAACAGCAGGGATTTAAACAGAGAGTGGTTGAGGAGATGGAACAGGGCGCCGACCAGGCCCAAGGGCGTGCCCAGGCTGAGCCCAAGGATCACGTATCCGATCTGGCTGATGCTGTGGTAGGCGAACAACCGCTTCATGTCCCACTGACCAATGGCCAGGAGTACGCCCACGACCATCGAAAGCACGGCCAGACCCTGGAAAATAAGCAACAGCTGCGGGGTCGGGCCGAACACATTGAAAAGGAGGCGCGCCAGTACATAGACGCCGATGGCTTTGATGAGCACGCCCGAGAGCATGGCCGAGATGGGGGCCGGGGCCGCGGGATGGGCGTCAGGCAGCCAGGCGTGAAAGGGCACCACGGCGCTTTTTACCGCCAGACCGCTGATAAACAGGGCCAGGGCGAACAGTACGGGTTGTCCGGCTGCTTGGCCGCGCAGGCTGGAGGCGATCACATCGAAATTCAGCGAACCGGTCAGCGTATAAATAATGCCGATGCCCAGCAAGATCAGAAGCGTGGCCAGGCTGCCCTGGATCAAGTATTTAAAGGACGCCTCGAGCTGCTCCTGGTCGCCTCCGAAGGCCACGAGGGCGTAGGAGGAGATGGAAGCGAGCTCCACGAACACATAGAGGGTGAACAGGTCATGGGATACCACCACGCCGTTCATACCCGCGATCATGCACAAAAAGAGGGTGTAGTAGCGGAGTTTGGAGGTGTACTGCCGCATATACGCGATGGAATAAAGGGCGATGGCCGCTCCCACCCCGTTGATGATCAGCAACAACAGGGCGGTCAGCCCATCCAGGTGAAGTTCGATGCCCAGGTGCGCCGGCCAGGCGCCGAGCAGGAGGCGTCCCTCGTGACCCAGACAGCGAATGGCCAGGTAGGTCAGGGTCAGCATGACGAGATTGCCCAGTACGTCCGGCAGCCAGCGCAGCACGCGGCCGAGCAGGGGCGTTAAAAAGGCCGCTCCCAGCGGGAGCAGGATGAAGACCGGCAAACAGTCGCTCACTAGCCTCTGAGCCTCCTTAGCTCCTTGATATTGATCGTATGGTGCCGTTCATAGATCCGGACGGTCAACGCGACCATCAGGATCAAAAGTCCCAGGCCAATGACGATCGAGGTCAGCACCATGGCCTGGGGCAGAGGGTCCACCGCCCGGCCGGCGAAAGCCAGCAAGTCCTCGCCGGCCTTCATGACCGGCGGTTCACCGCCGCGCCGGTAACCGATCAGGATCAGGAACAGATGCACGCCTGCTTCCATGATGACAAAACCGATGATCATTTTCACCAGGTTGCGCTTCAGAAGCAGCCCGTAAAGCCCAATGCCGACGAGAAACAGGCTCAGGATGTACAGCATGTCAGAGTTCCTCCGGATCTTCCAGCGCGCGGTCCCGGTGGGCGCCGGGCGGCAACGTGACCTTGACCGCGGAAAATATGACGAAAATCACGAAAATGGTCGTGGCCACCATCAAGCTGATGCAGAGATTGTAGAAAAACACCAGGCCGGAGCTGTACAGCTGAAAATGCCGGTCAACCGGCGTGGGAAGAAAATTATGGAAAAAACCGCTGCCCGTGAACCAGCCGGCCGAAGCCAGGCAGACAAACGCCAGCGCGCTGAGACTGGACAGGCTGGCGGCGACGTTCTTGCTCAACAGGCGGTTCTCGACCGGTTTGCCTTCGGCCAAAAAGACCAAAATGAAGGAACAGGCGATGATCACGCCGCCGGCGAAGCCTCCGCTGTGTTCCAGGTGGCCGTAGACCGTGAAGTAAATTCCCAGGAGCAAAATAGGCCCTTTCAACCACCGGGCCACGGTCTTGACAATCATGCTCATGCCGGCCGCGGCCGGCGTTTCGTTGGGGTTAAGCGGCATCGGTGTCGGTATCCTTTTCGCGGGTCCGTTTGTGCGTCTGGCGCCGCAAAATCGCCAACGCGCCGATCACGGCGCAGAACAGGATGGCGATCTGCGCCAGCGCGTCGAGGGCCCTGAAATCCAGCAGTACGGCGCTGATGATATTGGGCGCCCCGGTTTTGGCCAGTCCGTCGGCGAGATAGACGGCGGAGGCGGAATCCGGGAAACGGTCCATGACCGATTGGCCAAAAGCGGGAAATTCGATGAAAAGCTGGGAAACGAACACCCCCAGCAGCAGGATCAGCACCAGCGCCAGGATCCCGCCGAGTTTTTCCCGGTGGCTCTCCTGCACGTGGAAATCGCGGTGAAAGGTGGCCCGGATCAGGATGATCAGCAGCAGCACCTCGACCACGATCTGGGTGATGGCGATTTCCAGGGCGCCGAGAAAAAGAAATGCGATGCATAACAGCAGCCCCAGCGCGCCCAGGCTGATGATCGAAGACAGCAGATTGGTCGTTTCCAGCGCGATCAGGGCGCTGATAATCATCAGCACGACCAGGATCATGAGGAAGAGTTCCAGGGTCATCTTATCCTCTCAACAGGAACAGGAGGCCCACCAGCCCGAACAGCACCCAGGTGAGATACCAGGGCAGCCGGCCGGTATGGAGTTCCTTCAGCGCCTCGGATAAATACATAACCAGATTCGTGCCTACGGCATAGAGATCGAAATATTTTTTTTCGGCCATCCGGTAAGCCAACGCCAGGGGCGGCAGGTCGGAGATGGTGCGGTAAAAATCCACGCCCGTGACCTGCACGGCTTCGTCGTCCAGCGTTTCGCCTCCGATATAGGTTTTGGCCTCCCGCACCTTTCCCAGACGCGTGAAGGCGTACAACCCCAGGCCGGCGGCCATGGCCGCGAGCAGGAGGACCGTCGCCGGACCTGCCCACCACAGGCCGGTCAGGGTGACCGGCGCGGGCAGGGACGGGAAAATAAAAAGCGGCAAGGGCAGGCGGTAGGCCAGCACGCCAAAGACCGCGCAGCCGGCGGCTAGCAGCGCGACCGGCAGGGTCATGCGCCAGCCGGCTTCGCGGACCGGGGGCTGTTCGGCCGTCCGGCGGAGAAACACACTGTGCAGGACTTTTACAAAACTGGCGAGGGTCAAGGCAGAACCGAACATGGCGGTCGCCAGCCAGACCACCCACCAGAACCCGCCCTGGCCGCCCAGGTCAACCAAGCCCTGATAGATCATCCACTTGGAAGCGAAGCCGTTCAGCGGTGGAATCCCGGAAATCGCGAGCGAGGCGATCAAGGTGGCGGTAAAGGTCACGGGCATGAGGCGCGCGAGTCCGCCCAGGCGGTCCAAGTCCGTGGTGCCGGCCTTGGCTTCCACGTTGCCCGCGCACAAGAACAGGCAGGATTTGTACATGGCGTGGTTGAGCATATGAAACAAGCCTCCGGCCAGCCCCAGCGGCAGGCCGGTGCCGATCCCCAGGAGCATGTAGCCAACCTGGCTGACCGCGTGGTAGGAAAGAAGCCGTTTAAGATCATGCTGTACGAGGGCCATCATCACCGCGGCCAGCACGGTGGAGGCGCCGACCGCGAGCAGCACGAATTGCATGGAGCCGTTCATCTGAAACAGGCCGGTCGCGGCCCGAAAGAGCAGGTAAATACCCAGCAGTTTGTCCAGGGAGGCGGGCAGAAAGGCCGTGACCGGCGCGTCAGCCTGTTCTCCGTAATCGGGCACCCAGGTATGGAAGGGCATGGCGCCGGCTTTGGCGAAGGCCGCGACGGCGAAAGCCAGGAAAGCCGCATGACTGGCCGCGCCGGAAAGCGGAACTGCAGGACCGTCCAGTCGCAGGGTGCCGGTCAGATGCCAGAACAAACCGATGCCGAAGAGCAGCACGGCATCCGATCCGCCGATCAGAATGAAACTTTTTTTAGCCGCAGCGGCGGCTTGCGGGCCGCGCAGGGAGATCAGCAGGTAGAGGGTGATGCCCAAAAAGCCCCAAAAGATCAGGAGGAGGAGCAGATCATTGGCCAGAACCGCGCCATTGGCCGCGCCGACGGTCGCCAGCATGTACGCGTAATACTCGCGATGCCGGGCGGGGCGGGGGAGATAGCCCCATGAATAGAGCGTGATCAGGAATCCGAAGGCCGATACGACCAGCAGCACGAAGGCGCTGAGCGGGTCCAGCCGGAAGGCGGCAATGCCCGCGAGGTCCAGGTTCTGGGGCGGTCCGGCGAAAAGGGGCCACGCCAGCCAGGTCGTCGCAGCCGTGAGCAAGACCGCCGCAAGCGGAGCCAGCCGGCCCAGAAAACGGGGCAGGAGCAGGCACAGCGCGGCGCCTGCGAACGGCAGCCCGATCGGCCAGAGCAATGGATGGATTTCAACCGGCATATGGAGCCCTCATGCGGGAAATTGCGGGCCGCTTGACCCGAGGATTTTTTTCAAGTGCTCGGTTTTTTGCTGCGACAGCTTGATCAACTCCATGGCCGACCACCGGCGCTGCTTCGAACCGGCGTCGAACGCGGCCAGCCGTTCGGTGCAGCAATAGCAGGGGTCCACGGCCGCGAGAATGATCGTGGCGTCGGCCACGCTTTGGCCGATCACCGCCTCGCGGTCCGTGATGACATTCATAAAACTGGGGGCGCGGATCTTGTGGCGCGCAGGACGGTTGCTCCCGTCGCTCTGAATGAAGTGGATCACTTCGCCGCGGGGCGCTTCGTAGTGCCCGATGCCTTCGCCGGCCTTGACCTCCTTGGGGTTCGAATCCACCGGACCAGGCACGGTCTTGAGCTTGTGCAGGCACTGTTCGATGATTTTGATTGACTCAAACATCTCCAGGATGCGCACGACTGTCTTGTCGAACACGTCGCCGTTTTGAGCGGTAATGACCTTCCAATTCACCAGGCCGTAGGCCGCGTGCGGGTGGTCCCGGCGCACGTCAATGTCCACGCCCGACGCGCGCGCCGTGGGGCCGAGCGCGCAGTAATCAAGGACCTGCTGGCGGCTGAGCTTCCCCACGCCTTTGGTGCGGGCTTGCAGGACCGGGTCTTCGGAAACAGTCCGGTAAAACAGCTGGAGGGGGGCTTTCAATCCGTCCAGCATGATCTGGATCTTGGGGATGTCCTCGGTTTTGATATCCCGGCGCACGCCGCCGGCCTTCATCATGCCGTAGTGGTTCCGGTTGCCCGTGATCAGCTCCAGGATGTTCAGGAGGTCCTCGCGGTGGCGCCAGACCCACATCCAGACGGTGTTGAAACCGAGAAAATGTCCGGCCAGCCCCAGCCACAGGAGATGGGAATGGATCCGCTCCAGTTCGCCGACGGTCGAGCGGATGTACAAGGCGCGTTCCGGCACTTCGATATCGCCCGCGTCCTCAATGGCCTGCACGCAGGCAAAGGGATGCGAGGTGGAGCAAATGCCGCAGATGCGTTCCACGAGGAACACGGTCTGGTCGTAGTGTTTGGACTCCGAGAGTTTTTCGATGCCGCGGTGGTTGTATCCCAGTTCGATATCCAGTCCGACCACGGTTTCACCCTCCACATGCAGGCGGAAAAATTCCGGTTCCTCCTGCAGGGCGTGGTAAGGACCGATGGGGATGATGGTGGTTTTACTCATGGGTGTCCACCGGACGGGGGGCGTAGTCGGCCTTGCGATAATCGCGCCGCAGCGGATACTGGCCTTCCGGCCAGTCGTCCTTGAGCAGCAGATGCGTCAAGCCGGGATGATTGCGGAACTGGATGCCGAGCAGCTCCCACATCTCGCGTTCGATCCATTCCGAGGCCTTGAAAACCGGGGTGAGGGAATCAATCACGGGGTGGTCCCGGTCCAGGCGGACGCGGACCGTCAGCAGGCAGTTTAGCGCATCGAACGCCCAGTGGTAAAGGATTTCGAACGAGGTCATCTGGTCAATACCGCTGGCGATCTGAAAGCGGGCGTTCAGGTCCTTAAAGAGCAGGCGCGAAACCTCGACAATGTGTTCCGGCGCCACCTCGGCGAACAGCCGCTTGGGGGACTTGACGTGCGTGCTCAGCAGTTTGCTGCCGAGCGCGGACTGGAGGCGGGGAAGGATCTCTTCGCGGGTCACGGCTTAGGCGCTCCTTAGTTTTTTCAGCAGTTTGACAATGCCCGCGATCATGGCCTCGGGCTTGGGCGGGCAGCCGGGGATATAGGCGTCAATGGGGATGTACTTTCCCACCGGTTCATCCCAATTGTAGGAATCCTTGAACATGAGTCCCGAGCAGGCGCATCCGCCGATGGCCACGACCACCACGGGTTTGGGCGCCTGATCGTACACGGTCTTGGCGCGCAGCGCGGATTTTTTATTGAAAATGCCGGAAAGCAAAATGACGTCCGCGTGGCGAATGCTTCCGACCAGGACCATGCCAAAGCGCTCCAGGTCGTATTTCGGGGTCAGGGTATCCAAAATCTCAATATCACAATTATTGCAGGCGCTTCCGCCCATATGGAAGACATTCAGGGAGCGGGTGAGAATCTGATGCGCGAGTCCCATGCCTCACCACCCCCCGAGGGCCAGGCCGGCGGCTGCAATGGCGGCCAGCGTCAAGGGACCCCAGAAAAATTTAACCGCCTGATCAATCCGCAAGCGGGGTGCGGTGTTCCGGATCAAGGTCAGGAGGATCACGATGCCCAGGTATTTCGCGAACCAGACCGTCAGTCCCTGCCAGCCGCTTTCCAGTCCCAGGCCTCCGGTGAAGAGTGCCAACAGAAAGACCGGCAGGGTGAAGAGCATCATCGCTTTGGTCAATTTGAACAACGCCAGCGGTACGCCGGAATATTCAATGTAAGCGCCGCCGGTCAGCTCGGTCTCGGCTTCCGGCAGGTCAAACGGCACCAGGGTCAATTTGGCTTGAATGCACAGCACGGCGACCAGCAGGGCGATGACGCCGGACGCGGCCAGCGCGGACGGTTCGGCGGATACGATCTCGCCCAGGCGCAGGCTCCGCGCGCGGATGACCGGTACCAGCACCGCCAGCACGAAAGGCAGCTCATAACCCATGACCAGCTTCATTTCCCGGCTGCCGCCCAGCGAGGCCAGGGGATTGCGGGAAGCAAACGCGCCGAGCACGGTGCCCACCGCCGGCATCGTGAGAAGGTACAGCAGGACGATCACATCGCCCACGAATCCCGCGTGCGGGTAAAGGAGGGCGCGCCAAATGATCGTCGAGGCCAGCGTGACGGCGCCCAATCCCAGGAGTGGCGCGCCGAGAAACAGCCATTTCGCTCCGCCGGCCGGAACGATGGTTTCCTTGATGAGCAATTTGAGAAAATCGTACCAGGGTTGAAGAAAGGGCGGGCCCGTGCGCATCTGCACGCGAGCGGTCACCTTGCGGTCGAGCCAGGAGGTCACCAGGCCAGCCGAGGCCGTAAAAAGCAGACCCGGGAACAGCAGCACCTGTGCCAGCCAGTAAACGTATTCCACGGACATCCTTACACCGCCTGCTTGACCCAGCGCGGGGCGCGCACCAAAAGGTGTTCGCCCAAAGCGAATACACCCTGCGCCTCATTGGGTTCTTGTTCGGTTAGTTGAATCGCCTGCTTGCAGCAACTGGACAAACAAAGCGGTTCCTTCCCGGGGTTCTGCCCGCGGCACAACTCACAGGGGATGACAAAATATGGAAGCGTGTCCGGATAAATCGTGCCGAAGGGGCAGGCATGCGCGCAACTCTTGCAGCTGACGCAGCGCAAATTGTAGCGTTTCATCACCCCGTCCGGCTGCCGTTCCAAAGCTTCAAACTTGCAGGCGGCCACGCAGTTGGGCTGCTCACAGCGCCGGCACAACAGGGCGAAATAGGCCAGCTCGCGCAAAGTCAGAATGCCCTGGTGAGCCAGGCGGGGCGTATACTGGCGGCCGCATTGCACCGAGCATTCTTCGCACGCTTCGCAGCGCGTCAGGTCAACCAATAACCGGTTGGGCATACAAAAGATTCCTCTCGCGTCAATCCCATATCTGCGGCAGTTCTTTAATCTGGCTATAGGCGAAAACCGGGCCTTCCTTGCAGGCGTAGAACGTGCCGAGGCGGCAGTGACCGCATTTGCCCACGCCGCAGCTCATGTTCTTTTCCATAGACAGATAAATGTTTTCCGGCGCAACCCCCAATTGCAGCAGCTTGAGGGTGGCAAATTTCATCATGATAGGGGGGCCGCAGACAATGGCCACGCCCCGGTCCGGATGAAAGGGCAGAAGGTCGGGCTCAAGTATTGTCGTCACCACGCCCTGCCGTCCGGTCCAGGTTTCGTCACCCTTGTCCACGGTGACCTGGATGTCCAAGCGTCCGCCTTGACCCCAAGCCGAGGACAAAGCGTCTTGATAAACGATATCCTTGGGCGTGCGCGCGCCGTAGCGGACAAAGATCTTCGTATAACGGTCCACGTTTTCAAATAGCGCGAAGAGCAAGGCGCGCAGCGGGGCCAAGCCCACACCGCCTCCAACGATCAGCACCTCGCGCCCCTGGAATTTATCCAGCGGATAGGCTTTGCCCAGCGGGCCGCGAATGCCAATGGTCGCGCCAGGCTGCAACGCATGGATCTTTTGGGTCACCATGCCAGCCCGCATGATGGTGATCTCCAGCTTGTCCTTCACCGCGGGGGAAGAGGAAGGGGTGAAAGGCGCCTCGCCAATGCCCGGAAGACTGAGCTCGACGAATTGTCCGGCCTGGAAAGGAATGGGCTCCGAAGGCCGAAGGCAGAACGTCTTGATGGTCGGCGTTTCTTCGATCACCGCTTCCAGTTTGGCCGCGGTCGGAAGGTAGAGTTGGGGTTTCATGCCTGTACCGCCTCGCGGAGGACATCCCGGATATCGATCTTCCCAGTGCACGCCTCGGCGCAGCGACCGCACCCGTCACAGGCGTAGGTGCCTAAAACCGCGGGAAAGAAGTTGAATTTTTTATCAAAGCGGTTGTAGAGGCGCTCGACCCGGTGCGCGCGGGGATTGGCGCCGCCGGCCACGCGGGCGAAATTCTTGTGCAGGCAGGAGTCCCACTGCTTCAGCCGCTCCGGCACCTGGGCCGGAGACCGGCCGTCACGAAGGAGGAAACAGTGGCAGGTGCAGCAAATGTAATTGCACGCGCCGCACTCCACGCAGTCTTCCGCGAACTTTTTCCAGAGGTCTGCCTCTTCGCTTTTGACCACCCCGGCCCGAAGGTCCATCCCCGGTTTCAAGCCATGGCCAGTGGCAGCCTGGTCCGCGACCCGCTGGTACATGGCTTGGCGCCTCTGGTCCCGCTGTTTTAGCGCTTCGGCGCTAGGGGCAGCCAGGGCCGGCTGAAAGGAATTTAGCAGCGCCTGACCGCGGTCAGATCCGCTCTCAATAATATATCCACCATCCATCGGAGAAAAATTAATGTCAAACCCTTCCTTCGGATAGGGTTGCTCTCCCACGATCGGGCAAAAACAAGCTTTCCGGCAATCGGTGCAATCGCAAGACACCAGCAGGGTTTGCTCGCGCAAATGGGCATAAAAAGGGTCGACCGGTTCGTTTTTCAGTAATACATAATCATGGATGGCCAGAGCGGAAAGATCACAATTTTTTACGCCTACAACCACACGCGGCTGGACGGGCGTCTGTTCAGCATTTTGGAAAACAGGTCCGAGCATCTCGCGGGGTGGAAAAACCAGGGCTTTCAAAGGTTCCATGGGCCGGTAGCGGTCTAATACGTGCCGGTTCGGGTCCCAGGCCGTGGCCCGTTCCAAATGTAGTTGGTCTTTGTCCGCGGACAGGGCGAATAGCGAACGACCTGTGGTGAGATGGTGCAGGAAGGAATCCAGTTGTGCTTGCGGAAGCCATTGGATCATTATTCTATTCCCATCGTACCTGCCGGATGAATTGCGGTTGGCTTGGAGAGAAAGGCGTTCCTGCCATTATATTTTTTTAAGTAAATAAATCAATGGGAAAATTAAGGCTGGCTGGGAATTCAACAGATGCGGGGCAAGAGCTCGCCACTGGGCACATCCACCAAACGTTCGCCGCCCAGACGCGTGCGCAATCTGACCAGTCCAGCTGGTCCAGATACGACGGTGCCGATGCGTGCGGCCTGTTTACCCAGCGGATGAGCCTGAAGAAGTTGGAGCACGCGGTGGGTTTCTTGGGGATCGCAAAAGACCAGGGCTTTGCCTTCGTTGGCCACGTCCAGCGGGTCCAGTCCGAAGAGCGCGCATGCGCCGCGCACTTCCGGACGGATGGGTAGATGGCGTTCCTCGAGCACGATCCCGACTTGGGAGGCCCGGGCAATGTCACAAACCGCGGCGGCGACGCCGCCGCGCGTTGGATCCCGCAAGACATGCAAGGCGCCGGGCTTTTTTTCGAGAAGGGGCCGGAGCAGGCTCCAGAGGGGTGCCACATCACTGAGCAGATCCGTGTCGAATTGTATCCCCTGGCGCCGGCTGAGCACGGCCACGCCATGGTCGCCCAGGGTGCCGCTGATGATGATCGCGTCGCCTGGCCGGGCGTTGGCGCTGGCCACGTCCACGTCCGGCAGACGTATGCCGATGCCGGTGGTGTTGAGATACATACCGTTCGCCTGCCCGCGGCGCACGACCTTGGTGTCTCCGGCCACGAGCGGGACGCCGGTCTCTTGGAGCACGGAAGCCAGGGATTCCAACGCGCGCCGCAGATCCGACACGGCCAAGCCTTCTTCCAAAACCAGCGCCAGGCTGAGAGCGTACGGTGCGCCGCCTTGCATGACCAAGTCGTTGATCGTGCCGCAGGCAGCCAGCCGTCCAATGTCGCCGCCGGGAAAAAAAAGAGGATCAACCACGTATGAGTCCGTGGTGAAGACGATATTTCCGCCCGGCAGGGACAAACAGGCGCTGTCGTCGAAGGGATCCAAATAAGGATTGCCGAAGATCGGCGCAATGACCTGGCGGAGGAATTGCTGGCTCTGGAGGCCGCCGTTTCCGTGGGCCAGCAGGATCCGATCGAGATCAGGCATGGGCGCCTCCCTGACACTCGGAGGGGGGAAGATCAGAGGGGGCCTGGTGATCGCGATAGCGATAATAAGCGGCGCAAGTCCCTTCGCTCGATACCATGCAGGGACCGTAGGGGTTCTCCGGCGTGCAGATTTTCGCGAACAGTGGACATTGCGGAGGGCGCTCCCATCCCTGCAGCACCTGACCGCAGTGGCAAGCCGGGTCGTCAGGTGCGGCAGCGACCCGGGTCTCGGGAAAAATCACGTTCGCGTCCCAAGCGGAGAATTCGGGGCGCAAACGCAAGCCGCTGTTTGCGATGGATCCCAACCCCCGCCAGCGAACTGTTTCCGGTTGAAAGACCGCTTCCCATGCCTCGCGGGCGCGTTGTTGGCCGCCAGGACGCACGCTGCGGCGGTATTGGATTTCCACGTCGGCCCGTTGGTCAGAGGTCTGCCGCAACAACATCAGCAGTCCCGCCACCATATCCGCCGGTTCAAAACCGGCGATGACGCAAGGCAGGCGATAGCGCCGGGCGAGATCAGCATACCCTTCAGGACCAATGATGACGCTGACATGTCCAGGGCAGAGCAGGCCGTCCAGGCGAAGCCGGGAAGAGGTCAGCAGCGCGTGCAATGCAGGCGGCATCAGTTTAAGCGCGCACAAGAAGGAGAGATTACGAATCTGACGTTCAGCCGCCTGCTGTACGGCCACGGCTACGGCGGGAATCGTGGTCTCGAATCCGACGGCCAAAAAAACGACCTGCCGTCCTGGTTCCTGGACCGCCCAGGATAAAGCTTCGAGGGGTGAATAGGCCACGCGTATGTCCGCACCCAGCGCCCGTTCCCGTTCCAGCGTGGATCGGCTGCCCGGGACCCGCAGTAAGTCAGCGAAGGTGACGATCACCACCTCCGGCCGACGCGCCAAAAGCAGGACTTGGTCCACATAGTCTTTCGGCGTGACGCAGACGGGACATCCAGGGCCGGAAAGCAAGGCGAGCGGCGCGGGCAGCAAGGACCTAAGGCCGGAGCGAAATGCGGCCACGGTATGCGTGCCGCAAACCTCCATGTACGTCAACGGACGCGCGAGCTGTTCGGCCAGTCGGTGTAGTTCACGCACTTGATCCCGGAGCGGGGTGGAGGGAGCAGGGAAGGCATGCGGACCGCTCACAGTGCAGACTCCAAATCTTTTTGCAGAGCGCGATATTCCGCCACATCAGCCTCGGACCAGCGTTGGATCGCAAAACCAGCGTGGACCAGCACGTAATCGCCCGCCTGGGCGTCCGGCACCAGGGCGAGGTGAATTGTGCGCCGGATGCCCTCAACTTCGATCACCGCCTCAAAACCGGAACGACTGAGGACTTTTGCGGGCGTGGCTAAGCACATCGTTCAGCCTCCAGTTGCTGTTTCCGGGTTGGATCGGCGAGCACAGCCAGCGCTACCGCCGCTTGGCCCAGCGCCAGACCCCCGTCGTTGGGAGGAATGTCAACGGGGGAATAAACCTGCAGCCCAAAACGGTTCAGTTCTTCACGGACCATGGACAGCAACAGATCGTTTTGAAAAACACCGCCGCCCAGCGCCACCCGGTCCACCTGATGCGCGGATCCAATTTGGGAACAGACCCGGGCGATGGCCACGGCCACGGTCCGGTGAAAGCGCGCCGCGATCCGCGGCCGGGAAGATCCCCGGCGAAGGTCGGCCAGCAGTTCTGCGAACATCGGCGCGAAAGACAGGATCAGACGGCCTTCGAGCCTTTCGATCAGGAAAGGATACGGGGGACCATCTTCCCCTTCGGCCAGGGTCTGCAGATGAACGGCCGCTTGCCCTTCATAGGAAACCGTTTCGTCGAATCCCAGCCAGGAGGAGACCGCGTCAAAAAGGCGGCCCGCGCTGGAGGTCTGCGGAAGGGGATACGGGGATTGTAACATCTGCGCCAGACGGCCGCGTTCAGCCGGGGGAAGCGAAGGCAGCAGCTCAGCGGCCCGTGATTCCCAGTCCTTTCCAAACTCCGTGAACAGATAGCTCAATCCCATACGCGCGGGATGCAGGATGGCCTGTTCGCTTCCCGGAAGGGGATATGCCTTGAGATGCCCGGCGCGAATAAAATCCCGGTAGGTCGCAATAAGGAATTCACCGCCCCAAACGGTGTGATCAGGCCCGTAGCCGCTGCCATCGAAGGCGACGCCGATCACGGTCCCATTCAATCCGTGTTCAGCCATGCACGCTGCGATGTGCGCATGGTGATGCTGAACCGGAACGTGCAAGTGGCCCAGGGTCCGGGCCAGGCGGGTAGAATGGTAATCGGGATTCAGATCATGCGCAACGACCTGCGGTTCGACCCCCAAAAGCCGCTGCCAGTCAAGAAGCTGGTCCTGATAATTCACGAACGCGGTGTATTCGGATAAATCGCCCAGGTGCTGGGAGAGCCAAGCGTGACAGCCGCGGGTCAGACAGAACGTATTTTTCAAATCACCGCCACAGGCGAGGACCGATGGGCCTGCGATTGGCAAAACGCAAGGATCGGGCACATAACCACGCGCCCGGCGCAACATCACGGTTCCGCATTCGGTTATTTTGAGCACCGAATCATCGCAAGCCCGCACGATGGGACGGTCATGAACCAGGGCGAAATCCGCGATCGGTCCCAAGATGCGGTTCAACGCGCGTTCGTCGTGCACGATAGGCTCTTCTGAACGGTTGCCGCTCGTCATTACCAAGGGATTGATTTCCGAAAGCAGCAGGTAATGCAGAGGGGTGTAGGGAAGCATGACCCCGAGGTCATGGGTGTCCGGCGCGAGTAGGTCCGGAAGAGAAGTGGAGGGCCGGCGCCGGCAAATGACGATGGGTTGGCTGGGAGCCGCCAAAGCTTTTCGCGCCGCGGGGGATAGCTGACAGTGGGCTTCCGCATGCGCCAACTGGAAGAACATGACCGCCAGGGGTTTGGCTGGACGGTTTTTCCGGGCTCTCAGCAAGGCAATAACTTCAGCGTTAGTGGCGTCGCACACCAAGTGAAATCCACCCAGTCCTTTGACGGCAACAATCGCCCCCTCTGCCAGGAGACGCGCGCATTCACGGATAGGGTCCCCTGCAATGAACCGGCCGGCAATATCCCGCAAGGCCAGACGGGGACCGCAAACCGGGCAGGCATTGGGTTGGGCATCAAAACGCCGGTCGCGGGGATCCGCGAACTCGGCTCCACAGAGTGAACACTGCGCAAATCCGGACATGGTAGTGAACTGACGATCGTAGGGTAGGGCTTGAATGATGGTGAAACGCGGGCCGCAATTCGTACAGTTGGCGAAAGGATAACGATAGCGGCGGTTGGTGGGAGAGGTAATATCACGTAGACAATCTTCGCAACTTCCCAGGTCAGGCGGAAATCCGGGTAAAATCACTCCGGCGGGATCGCTTGGGGAGATCGAAAATGGCGCCGGTGATGTCGCGGGCAAGATTTCCCGATCGATATGTTCGATACGCGCCTGAGGGGGAGGGACATCCAGTAACCGATTAAAGAATTGATTGACCTTTTCGGTCTCGCCTTGAACCTCAATTACAACTCCCGCAGCGGTATTGTAAACATTGCCTGATAATCCGAACGAACGGGCATAGCGGTAAACGGTTGGCCTGAAACCAACCCCTTGAACCCGCCCACGTACATAAGCTTTAATGCGTTGCACCATAGTTTTCGATCCAATCGCCAAGTTCTTCAAGGCCGATCTGTTTATATGCCGAAATCGGGAAAATCTTGATTTTGTTATTAACTTGCCGGATGGATTCAACTGCCGATTCGAGATTATATGGAATATAGGGAAGAAGGTCAATCTTGGTTAAAACAACTGCTTCGGCTTCACGGAATAAAAGAGGATATTTTAAAGGTTTATCCTCTCCTTCGGTCACACTTAACACGGCAATCTTAGCATCTTCTCCGATATCAAATTCCGCCGGGCAAACCATATTCCCAACATTTTCTACGATAATAAGATTAAAAGACCTTAAATCAATATCCAGGAGTGCCTGATGGATTAAATTAGCCTCAAGATGGCAAGACCCTCCAGTGAGGATTTGACTGACAGTGATATTCAGCTTTTGAAGACGTTCTGAATCGTTTGTTGTTTCAACATCACCTTCTAAAACAGCGACCTTCTTGTTTTTTACCTTTGAAATTAATAATTTTTCTAGAAGTGAGGTTTTGCCTGATCCCGGAGAACCTATTAAATTTAGCATTTTAACTTCATTTTCAATTAGTAATTTTCTATTCAAATCAGCCCAGTTCTTATTTGCTTCAAGAATATCTCGATATACTTTAATACTTTTTGTGGACATACTAATTTTCCTCGATTTCTATTGATTCTACAAACAATTCCTTTCCATTCAATAAATCAATTGATTTTGAATTGCATTCAGGACACTGATATTTTAAATTTCCTAATTTTCCATTAAAACCACAGTTATTACAGGTTATTTCAATAGGGATAACACAAATATTTAATTCTGATTCAAAGAGATAAGTTCCGTTTGTTAAAGTTTTATATGCGAATTTTAAATAGTCAGGAATTATCTGCCGTAGAGCACCTATTTGTATTTTAACTTCTTTTAATTTAATATTTTTATTCAAACTGTAAATCCTGTTAATTTCAGAATTAATTAAATCTATTAAATTTTCACAGATTGCAAACTCATGCATTATTGTTTCCTTTAATCAATAATAAAACTTATGATAACTAATTATTAATTAATAAACTATTATTTTATTTTTAAATATTAATTTTTAAAAGTGTTCCACATTAAAAGCGTGAAATAAAACTGTTTAAAAATATGAATATAATGCCGCAATAATTAATTATAATAATAATATTTAAAAACAATGATTTTCTAAAAATAGTATTTTTAAATTTATTAATACTATGTCAGAATTAATCAGCATAAAATAATTTTTAAAAATATTAAAAATTAAAATTCCATATAGAATAACTTTTAATCCCTCCGCATGAATCCCCGGTCTTCAGCCCGGGGAGATGATTTTCGGGATTTTATTGCGGAGGGAGGGAGCCCCGGACTTTAGTCCGGGGAACCACTCCACTAATAAATATTATATATAGATAAAACATTAGGTGATGAATAATTACGTTTAAATCTTCTATTAAAATAAACATAAAATATTTATAAAATAACCTTTAACTTAATAGTCGTTATGATTAGGTTTTCATCACAAGCGTTTACCTATTAATTTAAAGCATAAATTGATATGATTCTATCAAATCACTCCGCAGAACGTCCGTTCAAAAGCCCGGGGAAAGGATTCGCGGGATTTATCTACAGAAGGAGGGATCCTTGACCTATGGTCCCACCAGGAGAATTTAGTCAGCGGGGGAGGGGGGCGCTCCTTTCCTTCTAGTAAGTCTGAAGATTTTGGATCAGGGGGCGGCTTTTCAGACCTCAATCGTAGGGAAAGGGAATCCATCCTGAAAAGCTGTTAGAGGCGCATGCGGCGCCAGAGGACTCCCATTCTTCGCCTGGTCATCAGCTACACTTGAATCGTCAGATCAAGCGATTCCGCCCCGTTGGCGATTCGGTATTATAACTTGAGCGGCGTGAATATTGAAACTTAAAATAGCAGGGTCTCTTTAAGAAAAATCCACGCTGGCGTATTTGCCCAAAGCGTGAATAGAGTATTTTTAAATGCTTACCACGCGGACGTAGTGCGGAAGTCATCTTCAGCTTCTCATAACCAAAGGACTGTCATCCATCATGCCTAGGCAAGCAAATATTTCGTGCATCTCATGAAACGTATTAGCCTGAAAATGACAAAGCGGGGGATTCAAAAGCATGGTCAAAGTAAACGTCATGGAAATAACGCGGTGATTTGAAATTTTAATTTCAAAACATGTGCTCGAGTACTTTGAGATATTATATTAGCCGAATGATTCATTACTAAAAACATATTTGTAATAGCATTGAAATTAGTTACATTTCAATATAATTGCTATATTATGCTTTAAATTAAATGTTTATATTGAAATATTAAAAAAGTAATCATTTAATTAATTGGATACTTTTTTGCTATTATAATATAAACTATAATATATAGAACCATGATTGGCTGTATAATTTAATACGTTGCCCGAAATACTATCCAATTAAAAGATATATCTCCGCGTTGAGATTACATGGGCCATTTAAAAATTCCGGCGTTGACCATATTCGTTCCGCATACAAATGATGAAGTCTCTTTTCTGACCAACTTAATTGTGATAATATCTCTGAAATCATCATGAAACCCGCAAGGCTCTGGACTATGTACATCTGCCTGATTATCACGGCCTGTCTGGGAGCCGGGATTATATTCTATTGGCTCATATCTGATTTGAATTTATTTGTTCATCCTGTTTGGGGTTCTTCCATTCTTGCCCTTCTTCTTACTAGCGTGCTGGTCTCTATTTTTGTCATATCTTATTTCAACGCTTTTTTACGTAAAATCGCTTTCATATTGAATAAAATCCTTATAAAAGAGGACTTTTCTCCATCCGCGATCATACGTGAATCCGGGCCTTTAAACGCGGCAATCGCCAAGCTGATTGATTATGTACAGGAACAGGATCAAAGACTAGCGTTCCTGGAAAACCAGTTGCATTCCTTTTTGACCGATTGGGATCAGGCACTAGAGATAAATTTACCCGACTGGACGGCCTGGGAAAAAGGGCTGGAGAAATTAAGTATGCAATTTGACATTTTGAAGTCACAAAGCAACAAACTTATTGTCGTCAACCAGTCCTTGATTGCTTCTGATGCGGATCTGGCTCAATCCATGCAAAAAATGGCCCAGGATGTTACCGTGACCAGCCAAAGTGCCAACGAAGGCATTCGGTCGGTTGGTCGGGAAATTAGGGCTATCAATGATCTTAAAACAACCATGGGGTCCTCGGCGAGCGTGATTAAAGATTTAGGTGACTTATCCAAACATGTCGGTCTCTTCATTAATACCATTGCTGCCATTAGCCACCGGACGCAATTGCTGTCCCTAAATGCCGGCATTGAAGCGGCGCGTGCCGGCGAAGCAGGAAGAGGTTTTTCGGTGGTTGCCAACGAAATACGCACTCTGTCAGAGTCTTCCAAAAAAACCACCGAGGATATTTCGGCGCTCATCCATGAAATTGAACAGCGCACGAACAATGTCATTGATTTAATGCAAAACACCAAGCGACTTGAAGAAAATATCAAGGTGGTATACACGGCAGGGGACACCTTTATGGAAATCGTCCGCGAATTAAGGCAAATTAACATCGTAGTGGAAAAAACCAACCAAACACTCCAATCCACGAGCAATGACAGCGAATTGATACATACCATGCTGGTTAAATTGCGGGAAGAGATCAATAAAGTTGACCAATCCGTTTCCCAATTAAACGCAACATCGCTTCAACAACACCAAGCCTGGCAAAACATACGCGATTTTCGGATAGAAATGGCCAAGCGGCTGAAATCCAGCAGCATTTGACCATGGCGCGGAGACCACCCCCTCCGCGGGTTGGCTGGGGCTCCTGCCGCAGAAAAAATGACATACCGCAATTCTTGCCCCGATCTGTAAACAGAGGGTTTTGCGAGAGATGGAAATGCCCATTTTCGGGGGTTGAATCACTTGACGCTGGCACAAGTTTCTTTTAGAGTATAAAGGTTACAGCAGGAGGGTACGGATGAAAAACGTCGAAATGCAGATCGAAATGGCCGGCCCGAAAAAAGATATTGCGATCATACGTGTTTACGGTTTTATTGACTCCGATACCTCTCGCAGTGTCAGTAAATTTTTGGACGATGTGATCACAGGCGGCCACTATCGTATTATTTTCGATTTGGAAAGGACACAATACATCAGTAGTGCCGGATGGGGTATTTTTATCGGAGAAGTGAGGACCTTGCGGGAAAACGGAGGGGATTTAAAGCTCGCCGGTATGTCTCCCGAGGTTGAAGAAATCTTCAAAATGCTTGAATTTTTCAATGTTTTAAAATCGTTCGACACGGTCAAATCCGCCATCAGTGATTACACCTGAAAATCCGACTCAGCTGAAATACTTACAATTCCAAATCGGGTGGGTGGAAACGAACTGTTATCTTTTATGGGAGCCGGCAAGTAAGCAGGCACTCATTATTGATCCGGGAGCACCCAGCGAGCAGCTTGAGTCATGCATCATCCGGGAGAAACTGCTCATTAAGGCCATTGTCAACACGCATGGGCATGCCGATCACATTGGGGGTAATTACCGGATTAAAACGGTAACCGGGGCGCCTTTGTACATTCACGAACATGACCACGATATGTTACACAATGCGGATTTAAATCTTTCTGCGCAATGGGGTTTTCCGATCTTCTCGCCACCTGCCGATGATTTTGCCGAAGATGGAAGGCAATACAGTTTGGGGCATCATCACCTGGAAATACTCCATACACCGGGTCACACACCGGGTTCGATTTGTATCTTGGCTGATGACATGCTTTTTTCTGGAGATACAATATTCGAACATTCGGTCGGCCGAACAGATTTGCCCCGAGGAAATAGCATGCAACTCATGGCAAGCTTAAAGGAAAAAATCATGCCCCTATCCCCGCGAACAGTGATTCTGCCCGGCCATGGGCCAAAAACAACCTTGGAGCACGAGATAAATTATAATCCCTTTCTTGGCGATTTCAATACCAGGACGCGCATATCCGAAACCGAAGAAAGTGATCTTTTCTGATGAGAACCAAAGCTATCACAGTCGCTATGTCTATATTATTGCTTGTTTTTAAAGGATATTGTTCTCACGTCGAAGCCGCCGGCAATAATTATACTTACGAGGATAACGAGGGTATGGCGCGTGATCCATTAATTCATGCCCAGCTTTCGGATATTCGTTTATTGCACGAAGGGGCCATTTTTTTACTCAAACGGTATGCAACCTTGGAAGCGCTCATTACGGCAGTGGAAATAGGGCGGAGCGAGAATGAAGGGTTTTGGATAGGTGCTGCTTCTGCGATTCCCGGGGCCGGTCAAATGATCAACCGTGATTATTTGCAGGGAAGCCTTCTCCTTTTTGCCTCGACGTTATCCTGGGGGACGGTTCAACAGCTCGAGTTTACTCGTGCGCGGAAGACCGGCGACGAATCCATGTTGCCGCTCTATTACTCCTCCCTGGTTCTGCGAAATGGAATCATGACATACGCGATGCTGCATGCAACGAACGCAAGTTATCGTGAACACCATGACCGAACCATGGCCATGTGGACAGGCGCGGCCTCGCTGCTCCCCGGTACGGGACAGGCGATTAATGGGGATTGGTGGGAAGCCGCAGGATTATTTGTCGCTTGGGGATTGTCAGCCGCATTGGTTACCTACTTTGAAACCGCTTTATTCGAGGTGGGTGATGAAGGGTATCTGGTTGAATCTCCCCAGGCCCCAGAATGGGACGTTTCTTGGGTACCTGGGGGCGCCACGCTGAGCGTCACGGTAGGATGGTGAGGCAGTTATGCAACCTACGGAGTGGAAGTTAACCCCCCCCGCGTCGTGGGATCGCAGAGATTGGTACAGTATCATTGCGATCGCCATCCTGGCTTTGACGGTTCGGGCTTTGTATTTTTACTACGTACGGCATGAATTGTTTTTCACAAATCCCATTATTGACTCCTACAACTTCCACCAGTGGGCCATGGAAATCGCCAATGGTCAAGTGCTGGGTTCGGGCGCCTACGTTCAGAGCCCCTTTTATGCTTATTTTTTAAGCTTTATCTATCTAATTCTCGGTCCTCACCCCACAACCGCCAGCGCAATTCAATTACTCATGGGCGTTCTGGGATGTGTCCTACTTTACTGGTTGGCTCGCAACTTGTTTTCGAAATGGGTGGGTCTTTTAGCCGGATTGGGAGGAGCCATTCACGGCATAGCCTTTTTCCATGAAGGCACCTTGCTCACTGTCGTATTGATACATATTTTAAATTTGACCCTGCTACTTACTCTATACTGGGCGGCACGTCACCCGTCGTGGAAAACATGGGCAATTCCTGGCGTTTTATTGGGCCTGTCCATAATCACCCGCCCCAATATTCTATTGTTTGCATTCGTTATTCTGGCCTGGATCTGGTGGCTCTTCCAAACACAGCCCATTCAGAAACGCCTTTTGCCCATGATGGCTTTCATAGCGGGTATGTTTTTCATGATTTTGCCTGTCATATTAAGAAACGTCCTGGTTTTGCGCGAGCCTATCATGACAGTCGCCACCGGCGGTCTTAACTTCTATCTGGGAAACTCCCAGCAATCAACAGGATTTCTCGTTCCTTTCGGTGAGTTGGGTCTTTCCTCTCGCACCATTGTAGAGGATTTCAAACAAGAAGCCGAAAATCGCTCGGGAAAACCGTTGTCTTACCAAGCGGCCAGCCGGTTTTGGGTATTGGAGACCTTGAAGGAAATCCGAAGGGATTTCGACCATTGGCAACAATTATTGCTCAATAAGTTTTTGCTATTTTTCAATGGCTATGAATTGACGACCAGTATTAATTACTATTCGATAAGACAAATGGTCCCTTTCATGCGGTATCCCTGGTTGGCATTTGGGGTGATTTCGCCGCTGGCGCTGCTCGGATTCGTTCTTTTTCGGGGTCACTGGCGGACCCATTTCCCGCTTTTGGGTTTTGCGACCGTATACCTGATGACCAATGTACTGATCTTCGTTTCTTCGGAATACCGCTACGCCGTGGTACCGGTTTTCATGATCTTTGCCGCCGCCGCCCTATGGGAAATCGGCCTGAGGATTCAGAAGGGAAGTTGGAAAAACCTAGTCGCCCCAATGGGACTTCTGGCTTGCTTCGCGGTTGTAACCAACGTTGATTTGTTGTCCCCGGATGCCCGCAACTACAGATTTGCCACCTCGCACTATAATTTCGGGAGTCTATTAATGCGTTTGGAGGATTTTCCACGCGCCGCCGAGGAATTTACCGCGGCACGCAGCTATTTACCGGATAATTTCAACCTCGCGCTGGCGCAATCCGATGCGTTTTATAAGTTAGGCGATTTTCGGCGCGCCCTGCAATCTGCGCAGGAAGCCTACCGAATTGATCCCGACCATCCCACAATTCTGACTACCTATGCCAATGCCTTGACCGCTGCGGGCGAGTACGATCGGGCTTTGGAATTGCGATTGGAGGCGGTGAGGAGAAATCCTCGCGAACCGCTGACTCATTTTAATTTGGGAGTCACTTATTTGTGGGCCGGGAAAACCCTGGAAGCGGAGAAAGCTCTGCAAAAGGCCATTCAGCTGGATCCGAAATATCTGGAAGAAAGCAACAGAATAAAGGCGAAAATTGCCATCAGCCAAAGGCTCCCCGCCGTCATTCCACTGCCAGGGACAAAACAACAATCCGACGCTATTTCCAACACTTTATTGCCTTCGGCGCAACCTGAACAGCAGCCTGTCCAGTACCAGCCATACCAACAACAGCAACCATATATTCAGTACCAGCAGTACCAACAATATCAACAGCAATACCAACCCCCGCCGATTCAATATCAACCACCGCCCGTTCAATACCCGCAACGTTAAACGCAGGGCGGTGAAAGTGAATATTCTAGAATAGGGCAGGTACCATGGAGTCTTCTCTTTCCCCTAAAAGCATCCATTTGCTTTCTGAACCCGTGGCCAACCTAATAGCGGCGGGCGAGGTCGTTGAACGGCCAGCCGCAGTAGTAAAAGAATTGATGGAGAACGCTCTCGATGCCGGCGCGCGGAACATTGAGGTTACCTGTCACCAGGCGGGATTTAAAGAATTGAAAGTCACTGATGATGGATTTGGCATTTCACCAACGGACGCCCCCCTTGCTTTAGAACGTCACGCGACCAGTAAAATCGCCACTGCCGAAGATCTTCGACATATCCAGACCTATGGGTTCCGTGGCGAAGCATTGGCAGCTATCGCCGCTGTCGCCAAACTTGAACTTTTAACCCGCGTGAAAAACAGCGATGCAGGTTGTCTGGTCGTTTCGGAAGGTTCGAAAATCTTAGAGGCCCGCGCCGCCGGATGCGCCACGGGTACAGCGGTTACTGTGAGAGAGCTTTTCTTTAATACGCCTGCGAGGCGGCGCTTTATGAAGAGCATCGCCACTGAACAGGCGCATTTGATCACCATGGTAGAATTATCGGCCTTGGCGAATCTCGCGGTTTCTTTTAAACTCGTTTGCGATCAGCGTGAAGTGTTGTTTTGCCCTGCCAACCAAACGCTGGAAGAACGTCTGCGGTCACTTTATCCCAGGACCGCGCCGCATTCTTTGTTGCCGGTAGACTTTGAGGCCGGAGGTGTTGAAGTAAAAGGGGTCGTGAGCATCGCATCCGAACATCAAGGGTCCAGAAATTACATGCGTTGGTTTGTAAATCAAAGACCGGTTGAACACCGCGGGATCTATCACGCTGTTATGCAAATTTACCAGGCGCTGCTTCCGAAAAACCGTTATCCATTGGCGTATCTTTTTTTAAAGCTATCCGCGGATCTGGTGGACGTCAATGTACATCCCACGAAGCGAGAGGTTCGTTTTCGGGACGAATCAGCTATACACCGGATTATACTCGACGCTATAAAGAAACCACTTGAAACTTCTAATCCCTCATCATGGCTGCCAAAATCACTGACTTCAGAAAATCTTCAACATGATAATCATTCTTATCAAATCCAGGATTCGATTTCGCCCGAATTGGATAAAAATAAAGTCCAAGAGGCACTAAATGATTATTATCACGCGAGTGATGAAGCATTGAATGTTCAAGGTCAGCTGTATTCGCGATCTGCTGTATCTTCTGTCTCAATTTTGGGCATGGTCGGTAAAAGTTATGTCGCTGGCCAGGATGATAATGGATTTTTCCTTTTAGATCAACATGCGGCTCATGAGAGATTAATTTTTGAACAACTTAAGAAAAGTAAAAGAAAAATTCCCCGACAAATCCTCATGATACCAGTTCAATATGAGACTAGCTTGGCCAAATATGATTTATTGATTGAAATAAAAGAGTTACTAGCCGACTCTGGAATCGAAATCTCTCCGTTGGGGAAAAATATTCTCCTAATCAATACATTGCCTGATTTTTTTCAGGGCGATATTATCCCCGTACTTGAGGAAATCGCTGATTATATTGATGAAAAAAAACTCACGCTTGAAGAAATAAGGGAAAAAACATATAAAGCAATTTCTTGTAAAGCGGCTATTAAATCAGGTGAAAAAGTGAATGAAAAAATGATGATTTCTTTATTGGAACAAATTAATCAACATGAAATAATCCCAACTTGTCCTCATGGAAGACCATTTATTTTCAGATTGACATGGAGTGAATTAGAAAGAATTTTTAAAAGGGATTATTCCTGAAGGAATACTTTATGTAAGGAAATATTTATTTATTTTAATTTAATTTAATCATTTTTAATATATTTATAACTATTTTAAATGGAGTAAATATTAGTGTGTAAAGAAAGAAACGGAAAATGACATTAGAAGACTGGGAAATTATCGGAATTGTCGGACCCACCTCATCAAATAAAACAGAACTTTCAATCGAATTAGCGAATATTCTTAATGGAGAAATTATTTCAGCTGACTCACGTCAAATCTATAAAGATCTTAATATAGGAACCGGAAAACCACGATCAGATCAATTAAAAAAAGTAAAACACCATCTCATATCGGCGGTATCCCCGAAGAAGAAAATAAGTGCTTACCAGTATCAATTAATGGCAGATTCCGCTTTTAGAAAAATAGCAAATGCTGGCTTAAAGTGTTTATTAACTGGCGGAACAGGTCTGTGGATAAAAGCATTTTGTGATGGATTATCCCCAACGCCACCACCAAATCCGGAATTCAGAAAAAAAATTCTTATGGGGATTAATAAAAATGGAATTGAAAAATATTATTCTCAATTAATCAGAATTGATCCGGGGGTAACTTCAAGAATAAAGAAGAATGATAAATTGAGAATTATTCGTGCGCTGGAAATAATTGAAAATTCATCACTATTGCCATCAGAAATTAAGTGGGACACCTCGAAAATAAGATACAAAACTCTTCGCATTGGATGCCAACGTCCGAAAGATGTGTTGTACCAAATGGCGGAACAAAAAATAACGGCCTGGATATCTGAAGGCTGGATCGATGAGGTTGAATGTCTGCTGGCAAAGGGTATTGATCCTAATTATCCGGCCATGAAGGCTTTAGGTTACTCTCATATTGTGCAATACTTAGATAATCGGTTTTCAAAAACAACTTTGGTGGACTTGATCAAGCGAGATACGCGGCGTTATATTAAACGACAGCTAACGTGGTTTAGGGCGGACAAAAGAATTCATTGGATAGATACGCATCGGCCTATTCAGCAAGTAGTGCAAGAGGCATTGGATCTTATCAATAACCCGGTTTGACGCCATTCGGTATAAATTTTTTGGAGGTTCTTCTGACATGTTCAGGCAGCTCTGGGGCGCCCTGCAAACCTGCAATCCCATCCCCGATTCCACCCCCGGCCCGCTCGTTCGATGGGTGATTATCTTCCGAGCCTGCGTTTTTTCCATGACAGCAACTTCTGGGCTTCTCGGCATTATGCTCGCTTGGCGCGATGGATACTTTTCTTGGACCCCAGCAGTCCTGGTCCTTCTGGGTTTGCTGATCGCGCACGCGGCCAATAATATCTTGAATGATTTGATGGATTATCGGAGCGGTGTGGATACGGCGGATTATTACCGGGTGCAGTATTCGCCGCACCCTATTCATGCAGGATGGATCTCTCCTTTGAGGTTGTTTCTGGTTTTTCTTTTTTTAACCTTCATTGATTTCATCATCCTGGTTTATTTCTATCGTTTGCGCGGGCCGTCGGTTGCGGCTTTCGCTGTCGCCGGATTTTTGATCAGTACGGTGTATGTCGGCGGAAAGTTTTCCTTAAAATTCCTTGGCCTGGGCGAAGCCGCCGTGTTCGCTGTCTGGGGCCCTTTGATGGTCGGCGGCGCTTACCTCGTCATGGCGGGATCCATACCGGTTACGATTTTGCTCGCGTCCATTCCGTATGCCTTACTGGTCACCACGGTTATCTTTGGTAAACACGTGGATAAATTGAAGGCGGACCAGGCGAAAGGTATCCGCACCCTGCCGGTTGTCCTTGGGCAGGCGCGCGCGCTACGTGTGATTCAAGTGATGATCGCCATTTTTTATGTCGTGGTGATAGCTGAAAGTTTTGCCGGCATCATTCCGGCCGCCTCATTGCTGGCGTTATGCGCGATCCCCCGCGCGGTCAAAGTCTGGAGGACTTTACAGCAACCCAGACCTCTGGAGGCTCCGTTGGGCTGGCCGATCTGGCCTCTGTGGTACGTCGGGTGGTGCATGTATTTGGCCCGGCTGGCTGGAGGCTGGATGATCTTGGGCATGGTCGGACAAATCGCGTTCGAGCGGCTGCTCCAATGAGATCCCGGGAAACCGAGGGTCAGTCTTCCTCGGCAAGGGCGGATTGAATGTGTTCGGTGAGGGCCGCCAGGGCTTCCGGGTCAATAACCGGCGGAATGGCGGCGAGCATGTCAGGGGTTGACGGGGCCGGTTGATCGGGACGGTGAGCACGAAGCCTGAAAATTTCATCCGCGAGGTTGATGCCGGCCAGAATGCTGATTTTCAAGGGGCTGGTCAGGTGCGTGTTGTCGGCAATTTCCCTCATTTTCTCATCAACATAACGCGCCAGGGTATGGATATAGTTTTCCTCCGCTTCGCCCCGGATGGCGTACTCACTTCCGAAAATCGTCACCTTCACCGACGGACGCTCATCACTCATTTTTATTTTGCTCCAAAATTCCGGCTTGGGCCTGCTCAAGTTCGGTGATTAACCGGCCTATGGTGGTGATGGCTTTCTTGCGCTCTTTTTGCAGTCGTTCCACTTCGCGTCTTATCGCCTGGGTATGCAGCGTTTCGGAACGGTCATCCTTCATTTTCAGCCGTTCGGCTTCCATGGCGCGCGCGCGCCACTTCTTGGTTTCGTGGCGGGATTGCCGCAAGGCGCTGATGAGCTGGTCAATCTGCTGTACTAAGGTTGTCCAAGGATCCATTGCCACGATACCGGGCCCTTGCCGTTTTCGGCGGAGTTTACCGCTGCAGCGCGCCGAAGCGTTGCTGCAACCGTTCTACAATGCGTGTTTGGAGAACATTCACTTCCTCTTCCTGCAGGGTCCTGTCGAATGCTTGGAACGTCAGGGAAAAGGCCAGACTTTTAGTGGCGGGCTTCAGGCCTTCACCCTGATACTGGTCAAAAGGCACAACCTGCTGGACCAAGCCTTGACCCATTTCTTGAATGGCTTGTTGGACTTCGCCCGCCAACGTCGCGGCGGGAACGGCCAGAGCAATGTCGCGCACCACGGAAGGGAATCGTGAAAATGGTTTCAACCCCGGGTGCCGCATCCAATGGGGAAGCAGCAGCGCCAAATCGAGTTCGGCAACCAGCAGGGCATACTTGGATTTGTAATGTTCCTGGGTTTCCGGATGTAAAACCCCGGCCCATCCCACCTCGGTTTTCCCACCCAGGTGTAACCGGTAGCTGATCAGGGGGTGCAGAAACGGCAGCGGGTCCGGGTGCAGCGTCAACGTTTCCGCAATCGGCAACTGTTCCCATAGTCCTTCCAAAACGCCCTTCAAATCGTAAAAATCGGCCTCGGCCGCCTGTTTGCCGGTCCTCCAATGTTTGGGGTGCCGGAGTCCCGAAAGCACCATCCCCAGCCGCCAGGGTTCCGCAGGCAACGGGTCCCCGGGTTGCGGAAGAAATACCGCGCCGCATTCAAACAGAAAAATCCGCTCCTGCCCTCTGCGCTGGTTATATACCACGCTGTTGATGAGGCCGGGCAGGAGGGAGGGTCTCAGGAGCGAGAAGTCTTCGCTGAGGGGGTTTTTTAAAACCAGCGCCGATCGCCACGGATGGTCCGGAGACAGACGCAAAGCGGCCCACTGGCTGGGACCGCAAAAGCTGTAATTGATCACTTCGGTTAACCCTAATCCGACCGCTTGACGCCGGCAGGCTTGCCGGAAAGAACGGCTGAGATTGGGTTCCGGCATGACGAGCGGCACGAGGGGCTGGCGCACGGGGATCTGATCATAGCCGATCACTTCGGCCAAATCCTCGATCAAATCCTCTTCCACGGAAACGTCGGAGCGGAAACTGGGGACATGAACGCGGTAGGTATGGGACTGCGGGGTTGCTTCAGTTAAATACCCGAGGCGCGAGAGCGCTTTAAGCGCCGAAGACGCGGACAGTTGCATGCCCAGAATTTTTTCCGCCCGCGCCAGCCGCAGGGTGGTCATGCGCGCCGAATGTCTTTTCGGATACAGTTCGGCGATGCCTTTGAGCATGCCGCCTCCCGCGTGTTCGGTTATCAGCTGGGCGGCCCGGTCAAGAGCAAGGAGAAGGCCCAGTTCGGGGTCTGTTCCGCGTTCGAAACGGTAGGATGATTCCGATTGGCAGTTGGTCTGCCTGCTCATCCGCCGGACCACGACCGGATCAAACCAGGCCGCTTCCAGCAGAATGTTTTTGGTTTGTTCTTGAACTTCCGTTGCTTGCCCTCCCATGACTCCGGCCAATGCAACTGGTTTGCAGGCGTCCGCGATCACCAGCTCGCTCCCGTCGAGAACCCGCTCCGTTCCGTCAAGCGTCGTTATTTTTTCGCCGGCCGAGGCTTTTCGCGCGCGAATGACGCCTCCTTCCAGGCGGTCCAGGTCGAACGCATGGAGTGGGTGTCCGATTTCCATTAAGAGGTAGTTCGTGACATCAACCACGTTATTGATTGAACGGATGCCTAGCGACTCCAAACGCCGCTGCATCCACGCTGGAGAAGGGCCCACGGTGACATCGGTGATAATCCGGGCGCAGTAACGATGGCAACCGGCATCCGGGTCCACTTCCACTTTCATCCGCGATACCGCAGGCGGGTCAATTTCGGTGATGGAAACCGAAGGGAGGGTAAGGGGGCGGTCCAAGACCGCCGAGAGATGACGGGCAATGCCGAGATGGGACAGGCAATCGGGACGGTTGGGGGTGACTTCCACCTCCAGCAACGTATCCTGCAACCCCAGCAATTGGCTGACCGGACTGCCGGGCAGCGCCGTGGGGGACAAATGCATAATGCCTTCCGAGGTCGGCGCCAAGCCTAATTCGGATTCAGAGCAGATCATGCCTTGGGATTCCACGCCGCGGATCTTGGTTCGGTTGATCTGAACGCCATGGGGAAGGCTGGTTCCGGGCAGGGCGACCGGAACGATATCGCCCGGCGCGATGTTTTTCGCCCCACAGACGATTTGCAGGATCTCGCCCGGGATCTCAACTTCTGTCAGGCTGAGTTTGTCGGCATTGGGGTGGGGAAGAACGGTTCGGATCCGTCCCGCGACGACTGTTTCCAAGCCTCCGCCGCGTTGCTCAATCGAGGATACTTCCAATCCGCTGAGGGTCAGTCGCTCAGCCAGGACCTGCGGTGTAAAATCCCGAAGGTCGATAAACTCGGATAACCACGTCAGAGAGACGCGCAAATGACAACCCCCCTAAAATGGATGGATTTTTTCACAGAACCATGAGGATGTCAAGCGCTTAAAGCGTTATACCTGGTTGCGAAAAACGCCATTTTTCCGTTTTATTTCGAACACTCTTGAAGTAATCTGTCATCGCCCGCGGGATAAAAATCCAAAAAAGCTTGTTCACAAATGACGCTAAATGCCGTAAGCTAAAACATCCTGTTGAGGAATATGTGATACCGCCCATGTCCGATCCAGCGTACGACTATCAATGGCTGTTGACGACACCTTCCGCCGAGCATTGGCGGCGTATTGGAATTCAGCGCCGCGCGGGCGTGGTGCTGCCGCTGTTCTCGATCCGTTCCGCGGAGAGCGTGGGGATCGGGGAACTGACCGACCTTGCGTTTGTCATTGACTGGTGCCAGCGCACTGGCATCAGCCTCATCCAACTTCTGCCTTTAAACGATGTGGGCTTTAATTTTACCCCCTATGACGCCCAGAGTTCTTTGGCCCTGGATCCCATGTATTTAAGTCTGAAACACCTCACGGGGATCCCCGTGGAAAAATTTTTCCCGCACATCGAGGAATTACGCAAACAATTTCCTCCCGGAGCCCCTCGGGTGGATTATGGGATAAAAAAAGCCAAATTGGCATTGCTCCGAAGGATCTTCCAGTCCCAATCATGGGAAACGGCCTTGGCCTTTAATACCTTCAAACAGCAGCACGCCGGCTGGCTTACGGATTACGGCTGCTTTAAAGTTTTAAAAAGCCAGTATCATGAACAGCCATGGTGGGATTGGCCGGTTGAGTTCCGAAGAAAGAACACCGATGCCGTTCGAGCGCTCTGCTGTGAGCAGACCTTGGAACTGGAGTTTCATTCCTGGCTGCAATGGCAGTTGTATGAACAATTCAAGCGCATGAAAACCCAGGCCCAAAATCACGGCATCCATATGATGGGGGATATTCCTTTTCTGGTCTCCCGGGACAGCACGGATGTATGGGCGCACCAGGAAAACTTCAAGCAGCGGCTGTCCGCCGGCGCTCCGCCGGACATGTATCATGCCGAAGGCCAGCGCTGGGGGATGCCCCCTTATGACTGGGAAGCCATTGCGGCCACTGGATATGAGTATTTGATCGAGAAACTCCAGTACGCGCAGAATTTTTACGATCTTTTCCGGATAGATCACTTTGTCGGTATTTTCAGGATATGGACTTTTCCGGCCGATGGCGGCGGAACAGGATCCTTTGATCCGGCCGATCAAGACCGGTGGGAAGCCCACGGCACGGCCTTGCTGCGGATCATGCTCGCGCATACCCGCATGCTGCCTTGCGCAGAAGATCTGGGGACGGTTCCGGAGTGTTCCTACCGCGTGCTGAAGCAATACGGCATTCCCGGCATGGACATTCAACGCTGGGAACGGGACTGGGAACAGACGTACGAATTCAAGCCGCCGGAGAGCTACCGGGCCCACGCGATGGCCATGCTCGCCACCCATGATATGCTGGATCTGCGGGGGTGGTGGGAACACGAGGCCGGCACTGTGGATGCCAGCGTATTCAGGCGCAAATGCCAGGACCGGGGACTCGACGCCGATCAGGTCATGGCCGCGGCTTTTGAGCCGGCCCCGCCCGAGACGGAGCGCCTCCGCTGGAAACAAAAGCTGCGTTCCAAGGAAGCCTGGCTCGAGATCCTCGGCCGTCCGGAGGATACGGTCAAGGATTTTGTCAGCCTCTTTCTGGGCACTGCGTTCGAAAAGGAATTGTTCTGGAAATACCTTGCGCTGCCCGGAAAGCCGTCCGCCGGATTCACACCCGCGCTGGCCGAAGCCGTCTTGCTGAAAATCAATCAAACCGCGTCTGTTTTTTCCCTGCAACTGCTTACGGACTGGCTCTCTTTTACCGACCTTTTTTCAGCGGTACAATCGCAGGATTGCCGGATCAACCGTCCCGGGACCATCAGCCAGGACAATTGGACGCTCGTGATGCCCTTTGCCCTGGAACAGCTGCTGGATCATCCCGCGAATCCCCGCATTCGGCAGCTGCTCGAACGTACCCGGCGAACGGTCAGGTGAGCGGTATGATGCGTTTTTGCTCCCGCTCTATCCATGGCGTGGCCCGCGGCGCAGCGGTTGTTCTGCTCCTGCTGCAGCTCAGTGTTCCCGCCGCCCGGGCTGCGGAACCTCCGGTGGAAAAAGCGGCCCAACCGCAAATTACCGTTCTGAACATCGCGCTGTTCTACGCCGGTTTGATCGGCGCGGTAATCGGCGCGAGCACCGGCTGGGTGACGTGGTTGATCATGCCCAGGATGGAGTCCCCCGGAACCACGCCATCGCAGCAGCCGCCATCTGTTGTTCCCACCCCTTAAGGCATGATCCCCGCGCGGGTTCGGCATCGTAACAGCCTTTGGCCGCGGAGTCTCGTGTCCGCAGGCGTCCGGGGGTTTATAGTCTGCGGCGCGTTGGTACTGCCGAACGCCGCGTATCGGGCGGACGCCCGTGCCACTTCCGGTCGTACCGCCGCTGAACTTGAAACGCCGTACAGCTGGGAGAATCGTGAACATCCGGGAACCGTCACGCCGAGCCGGACGCCCCCCCTTCCTGCTCCGCAGAAATATGAGGCCAGCCCCGATGTCTCCCGTCAGGAATCATTTTATGAACAATACTTCCGGAAAGGGAAGCGCGTCTCCGGACCGGACCTGCCAACCCTGCCCCTGACTCCTCAACCCATCGCCACCCGCGTGCCGAAACCAAAACCCCGCCCCGCCGCGGCCCCGGCCGACCGCCAGAACGAGGAGATTGCGGCCTTGGTGCATGATTTGGGCGCCGAACCGCACCGGCGCAAAGCCGCCGTGGAACGTCTGTCCACGATCGGTTCCGCGGCGATCCCCGCTTTGCGGCGGGCGTTGAAGGATTCCTATAAATTCACGCGTCAGGGTGCGCTCGAGGCGCTGGGGTACATCCATTCGCCGGAGACGCTGCCGGCGATTCTTCAGTGCCTGGACGATCCTCAGGAGAATGTGCGCGCGGAAGCGATCAAAGCCCTGGCGCGCCTGAAGCATCGGCCGGCCGCCGAGGCCATTGCCGCGCGACTTAAAGATTCACAGCCGCGGGTGCGCCGCGAAGCTGTCCTGGCCTTGGGCCGGGTCAAGGGCCGTGTGGCGCAGGAAGCGCTCTTGAACGCGGCGCGCGAAAATATCCCGGAAATACGAGTTCTGGCGTGTGAAGAACTGTCCTCCTTCCCTGGTCCGGAAACCCTGCGTGCGCTGCTGGCGGCCACGGCTGATCCGGACCGCGATACGCAACTGGCCGCGATTCGGTCTTTGGGAGAGCTCGGCGATCCGGCCGCGCGTTCCCGCCTCAAAACCTTGAGTCAGGACGGCAACCGCATGGTGCGCCAGGCCGCCCGGCAAGCCCTGGACAATTTGGAATGACGGATTCCGCCGTTCCGTCCCTGCTCGTAAACCTTCAAGCGGACTGGGACGCCGCGGCGCCCCGCCTGGCGGCGGCCCGGCGTCTGGCGCTTGACCTCGAAAGCAACGGATATTTCCGTTATCCGGAACGGATCTGCCTCCTGCAGATCGCGCTGCCGGGACAAATTTATTTGGTGGATCCCCTGAACGTCCGCGATTTACGCGTCTTGGGACCGGTCTTGGCGGATTCCGGCTGTCTCAAGATCATGCACGCGTGCGACAACGATCTACGCGTGCTGGACCGCGATTATGGGTTTCGCGTCCGGCCGATTTATGACACGGCCATCGCCGCCCGTTTTCTGGGGCTGGAGCGGCTGGGATTGGCCACGGTGGTTGAAACCCTGCTGGGCTTCTCACTGCCCAAAACCAAAGCCCTCCAGCGCCAGGATTGGACCGTGCGCCCCCTGGCCCTGTCTTCGCTTGCGTATGCCGCAGGCGATGTGGCCCATCTGTTCGCTTTGCACGACGAGCTGGAACGGCGCCTGCGCCTGCTCGGCCGTTCCGAATGGGTGCGGGAGGAATGCGAGCGCCTGGAATCCATCCGACGCGCCCCCGAGCCGTCGCCTGAAGAGCGGATTTGGTCCGTGTCCGGCAGCCGCGCGCTCACTGACCGCGAACGCGCGGTGCTTTTGGAGCTGACGCAGTGGCGGGCCCGGCTGTGCCAGCAATTGGACCGGGCACCGTTCCGCGTCATCGGCGACGAGATCCTGCTGGCGCTGGCGCGCGATCCCAACCAGAATCTCAGTACCATGAACGCACTCCGCGGCCTGCGCGCCACGGGAGCGCTCACGTCCCTCCGCCAGGCTTTGCGCCAGGGGCGGCTGGCGCGTCCGGTTCCTCTGCCTAAATCAGAGGGATCCCGCCGGTCACGGCCCTCGCCAAAATATCTTGTCCGCCTGAAGGCGTTAAAATCCTGGCGGGTGTCTAAAGGGCAGGAACTCATGCTGGATCCGGCCGCTCTCTGGCCACTATCCAGTCTTGAACGGATGGCGGACAGCCTGCAGGTGGAATCGCCCAATCAGGAAATCCGCCGCTGGCAGCACCGCCTGTTCTCCCCGGAGTTGGAGACGCTTTTGGAACAACTCCGCTCCGTGTCCCCCTCATGAACGCCGGCAGGAAGGAAGGGAGCGCCGCATCATGTCCGACCGTCTCGGCCGCCGCAGTTTTTCCGCCTTGTGCCTCGCCTGGATTTGGCTGGTCATTTCCGGGGCCGTTCAGGCTGAAACGGTTCCCGCGGAAACCCAGGACGCCTTGAGGGCGTTTCTCGTCGCGGGCAACATCCCGGAGTGCGTTTATGTCTCGGCGTTGCGCGTGCGGCAAGATCATCGCGCCCTGGCATGGTACGAACAGACCGGAAACGAGGAGCGCCGCGAAAACCTCAGGGAGCGGCCGATCCTGGCGGCGACCGATCCCACGGGTCCTTTCGTCCGCGGCCGGGAAGTCATCGCCCGCGTTGAGCGAAACAAAGACCTGGAGATCCACGTCAGCCTCGAGCGCGTCAGCCTCAACCCCGACGGGTTGAGCGTCAACAGAACGCCGCTCGAGGTTTTATATGTATACTTTGTTCCCGGCCAGGAGGTCGAACACCGATTGCTCGGCACGGACGGGAGCTTCCGGATCTCCGTCCCTGCCTCCCCCTATTGCCGCCGGGTGCGCTGCCAAATCCGTACCGGAGATGAACGCCATGAACTGTGGGTCACTTTTCTCAACCGCCGCCTGCCCGTGACCCTGATCCGCGGGACCCAAGAATAATCCGGCGGCCGAACATCCCCCCGTTTGCTTTCGATTTGACAGCCTTCACAAACCTCTATAGAATAAGCGGCCAAGGAGGCGACCATGAAAATTAAATTCTTTTCCCTCTCGACCTGCATCTGGTGCCGCAAAACCCGAACTTACCTGGACGAGAACGGCATCCGCTACGAGGAAGTCACCGTTGACCAGCTGACGGGCGCGCCCCGGGAGAAAGCCTTGCAGGACCTCTCCCGTCACAATCCCAACAAGAGTTTTCCCACGCTCGTGTTTGAAAACGGCAAAGTCGTGGTCGGGTTCAAACCCGAAGACATCCGCGAAGCGCTTAAAAACGCATGACGGACCCCAGCGCGGTTGCTCAGCTGCGCGCGACTTTGGAAAAGCGCCGCGGCTATTCCCTCAATCCCGATGCCGGCATGACAGATCCCCTGCTGGAAAGTCTGCTCATCAACACCGACCGGTATGGCTATGCTTTTTGTCCGTGCCGTTTGGCCACCGGTAAGTATGAGGAAGACCGGGATTTGATCTGTCCGTGCGATTATCGCGACCAGGACATTGATGAATACGGCACCTGCTACTGCGGGTTGTACGTCAGCCGCGAGGTGGTCATGGGCAAAAAGACCGTGGAGTCCATACCGGAGCGGCGGGGAACCCCGCCCTCGCCCCTCAAACTCTGGCGGTGCACGGTTTGCGGGTATTTATGCGTCCGTCCGAACCCGCCGGATGTGTGTCCCATTTGCGGCGTAACACATGACCGATTCGAGCCTTATACGCTTTAAGCTCCGCCCCGCGCACGCTCCGGCTTGACAGCCCCTCCGCCATAAGCTAACATGATTAATCCGTCGGAAAGGGGCATTGCCATGACCCGTTTCATGCTGGGAGTGTGCTGGTGTTTGCTGCTCGGGTTCGTCGCCGGCTGCGTCACGGTCGGACGGCCGGTCCCGTGGGAAGCAGCCTCGCACATCGTGATCGGCCAGACGACGCGCGCGGACATCGAAGAACGACTTGGCCCGCCGTACCGTACCGGTCTAGATTCCGGCCTGCCCAGCGTCACGTATCTGCATTACCGCCTGGGGCTTTTTTCCGAACCCGTCACCACGGACCTGACCATCGTGTATACGCCGGACGGGCATGTGAAATCTTATACGTTCAACAGCAATCAGAGCCCGGAAGAAGAATGAAGCCCCCGCTTGCCCGAATGGACGCCCAGGTGTCCGGGAGGTTTTGAGATGGCGATTTCGTTGCATCCGCTTCTGACGGCGCGTTATCACACCGGGTACCGGACCATGGTTTTTTCCGGCGGGTGGGGCAGATGGCAAACCGATCCCAAGCATCTCCTGCCTGAATATCACCACGATCCGGAACGGCTGCTTCCCAACGGCGAAAGAGACATCGCGTCGGTTTACATGCCGATCGTCGGCGCGTACGATTCAGGCGATCCGGACCTGTGCGAGTATCACATTTTGCTGGCGAAGAGCGCCGGCATAGACGGATTCCTGGTGGATTGGTACGGCCCGGAGCACGCCGGCGCGGCGGCGCAGAACGACGCGCAGGTGCAAACCCTCATCCACATGGCGGAAACGCTGGAATTTAAAATCGCCCTGGTTTTTTTCGACAGCGCGTGTTTTCCGCCGTCACAGCCATCCATCACCAGTCGGGATCACGCCCTGGCCGCAGCCCAAAACGCCCTGAAATACGCCCAGGACAAATATTTTTCCTCTCCCGCGTATTTGCGCTGGCAGGGCCGGCCTCTCCTGACGCTCCAGAACAGCGGTCAGGTCGCCGCGCCGGAATGGTCCACGCCTTTTTTCACGGCCGTCGAATGGGACAAGATCCGTTCGGGATTAAAGGAAAATATTTTTTTGATCCAAAATTATCTTCCGGGCCAGACAGACCTGGATTTTACCGATTGGGACAGCGTCTGTCCCGGATTTCCAACGTACCTGGGAGAATATGACACCGACGAAAAATTTTGGGAAAAATGCGCCGCCGCGCTGGGCAAAAAACGCTATCAGCTCATCAGCGGGTTGGTGACCCCGGGGTATGACGACCGCGGGTGCGGCGGACGCGAGAGCAACAAACCGCAGGTCGTTTCCCGGCGGCAGGGAGAAAAATATTCCGCCACCTGGGAGGACAATCTCGCCCAAGGGGCCCAGTTCATCCAGATCGGCACGTGGAACGATCACAACTGCGGGAGCGGCATCGAACCCGTCAAGGAACTCCTGCTGCATAAAAATGCCGCGGTGCCGGGCTGGGGATACCGCGAAGTGCTGACCACCCGGGAATATACGCTCCGTTTCCGCCAGCATAAATTGTGGCCCCTGCCGGCTATTTTTCTGCCGGAGCGGCTTTACCGGTTGCGCAAGAGCGGCGCCCCCGCATCCCGTGGGGACCGGATCCGCCTCTACCTGCTGGAGGGAGACATCACCGGCTCTTCACTGGGTCTTGAACACGCAGGCGTATAGCTTTTATCGCAAAGATCGGAAGCATATTCGTCCACTCCTGACGAGACTGACATGATGGACTTTCACATCTCACGCCTCGCCCGCACCACGGCTTTCCTCCTGGTCTTCGGCGCGGGCTTCCATTTTTTGTCCGCGCCATGCCAAGCGGCGGCCCTGGAGAAGTATCTCCTGGTTGTTCCCTTGCGCCCGGAAAACGCCGAAGCTAAAAAACAAGCCTGGTTTGGAAATGCCGCGCGCATGGTTTTTCAGCAAGCCGCCCTCTCCATGCATACCCTGGTATTTTTGAAGGATGATGAGTTGGCGGCGCTGCAGAAGGAATTCAACCTCGGCGCGGGCGAGCCCGAACCCGGACAGATGGAGCGCGTGGCGGACAGCCGGGAAATCGCCGTGCTTCATGGCGGCTACCGGCTGGAAGGGGACCGGCTGATCGTCCAGGTCCATCTGATCGCGGGCCGCAACGTGGAAGCGCGGGTGTTCACCGTCACCGGCTCCACGCGTTCGCTCCGGGCGCTCTTTGCCGGCATCTGGGAACAGGTCTGCAAGAATCTCAATTTGACCGTGAGTGAACGCGAGCAGCTGCTTTTCAAACGCCTTCCGGGCACCGATGCCTGGGCCGCCCTGCGCGCGTATCATCAAGCCTGGGCGCGCGCCGGCATGAACCTCGAAAGCGAGGAGGCCTGCCGGTCCGCGCTGCCGCTGGTGGAGCAGGCGCTGAGCCAGGACCCCCAGTTCGTGCCCGCCCTGGCGCTGCGCAGTGAATGCCGCTGGACGCTGGGGCAGAAGGGACCGTCCCAGGGGAAAAAGACCTCCCGCCTTCAGGCGCAACGCGATCTGGACCGCGCGCTAAAACTTCAGCCCGAACATCCCCTGGTCATGAACGCCCAGGTCCGTTTTCACCTGGAACGCGAAGCCTACGCAGAGGCCAGCGCCGTCGGCGAAAAGAACCGTTCCCTCAATCCCGCCAATTTCCGCAATTATTTACTGCTGGCCGAAGCGTACCGCCGCTTGAACCGGATCCCGGATGCCGAACGGCTTCTCATCTCGGGTTTGGACCAACAGGGAACCGACCTGCAAAAAAAGCCGTTCAACCTCAACCTGGGTCTGCTGCTCCTGAAAAACAAAGACCATCACGCCGAGATCTATTTGCGTGAAGTGCTGCGGCTCTCGCCTAAAAATGCCAAATTGCGTTATCTCCGCGCCGGCGCCCTGTATCGGTTGAAGCGGCACCTCGACGCGATGTCCGAAATCCAGCAGGCCGAGGCAATTAAAAGCTGGCCGGAACTGCTGAAGCTCAAGGGCTTGGTCGCCATGGCACTGGGAAATCTTTTCTATGAAGAAGGCGACTTTGACCGCGCCTACTCCCACACCACGATCGCCATGAACCTCAAGCCCAACGATTTCGAAGTCATGCTGCTGCTGGCGAAGGTCATGCGAAAAAAAGGGTTTCACGAACAAGCCAGGCAGCAGCTCGATGCCGCCCGGCGCGCCGTCAGACCCAGCCGCCCCAAGGATCACATGGATTTGGGAACCGAATACGTCGCCCAGGGATTCCGTGCCGAAGGCGCCAGGGAATACACGGAGTATCTGAAACTCAATCCCAAAGCGCCGGAACGCCGCCACCTCATCTCCTTGATACGGCAATTGCAGGGCGAAACCGATGAATGATGGCCGCCAAAACGCCGCGCGAATCGCGTTGAGCGCCGCGTGCCTGTTTTTCGCGGCCGTACCCGCGGCGGTGGCGCGTACGGAAAAGCCGACCGTCGTGGTCGAGGATTTTTTCCGGCTCCTCGCTCAAAAGCAATACGGCGAAGCGGCCGAACTGCTGACCAACATTGACCGCAAGAACCTGACCGCCCTGAAAAACAAAGCCGCCAAAGCGGGGCCGCGCGCCCAACCCGTTCCGGATATCGAAACCATCCTCGCTGATCTGTTTTTCCTCATGCATAGCGAAAAAAACGAAAAGATGCTGAAAAAATCCCAGGACGGCGAGACGATCCTGCCCACCCGGATCAGTTTTTTCGTCCCGGGGCAGCATTATATCGTGGGCCGGTACGCGGTGGTGTTCACGAGGGAAACGTACGAATTGACACCCGAACTCACCGGACCGGTACGGGACGATCCCCGCAAGCTCTGGATTGATCCGACCAACGAACTCTCGAAGGTGCGGGACGAGGCTTACTTCAAGCAATGGTGGGTTTGGGAGGGAGATCGGCTCATCATGCCCGGCGTGGTCTGGCTCCTCCGGGAGAACCGGGTTTGGCGCATTGACCTGCTCTCGGGAATCGTGCCCCGGGAATCCTTCCGCAAGATCCTGCGCTGGCATTTCGGGCGAGAAATCCTCGAAGAAAATACCAAATCCGGCAAATAATCCGCTGCGATCAGGGCAACTCGGACGGCAGGGGGATTAAAAGCCGCCCGGCCGGGGAAGTGAACTCCATCTCTCCCGAGACCACGGCTTGCTTTTTGTTTTGCGGCGTCAGGGGCATGCCTTCCAGCGCCAGCGACACCACCGAGGTTTTTCCGGGACCAACGCCGAGTTCGTTTTCGACCGGCCGCAGCGCCCGGGTCTGTCCGGCCAGTTTGATTTCCGCCCGGATGCGGCGCAACGAGATCGGGACGAGATTGGGATTGGCGACCGACAGCAGGAGGAATTGTTTGCCGAGCGACCGAACGGTGCGCACTTTGGTCAGGGTCACGCCCGGCAAGAGGGGACTGGAACGGTCGAATTCCTGCTTGAAACTCAGCGGCGTCTGCTGCCATTGGCTGGCGGTGTGAAGCTTTCCCGAAACCGTGAACCGCTGAGGCGCGGCTGTTTGGGATTCACGCGGGAGCAGGCGCAGGGAGGCGGAGAGGGTTTTTTCCGCAAACGCGGGCACCATGGGCATTTGGGTGCTGAGGGTTTGGCGGGCGATCTGTTTGCCTAAAGTCAGCGTGACATCCAGACGGGCCAGCAGCAAGGTCATCGGATTCGCGTTCCGCACCTTGATCTCCACAAGGTAAGAGGTTGATTCCGGGCTGGCCCACTCGGGTTCCAGTTTAACTACTTCTATTTGGGGCGGATCCAAGGTAGGGCTTAAGCTGGCGCATCCGGCCAAACTGCAGCAGGAAAAAATCGCCAGTCCTCGCATCCATCGTCTGCGCATGCCGTTTTCCCCTTTCAAATCAACCTCATTCACTATCCGTCAGCATTTTCACAGAAAAAACATTATTTGGCAACTCTAAAGCCCCCGCGGGGTTGTATCTGCCAAGTACAAGACGGCGCTTGATTTAAAAGTACTTTTGTTTTATAAAACATCTCAGTCTTTTGTCTTGTTTTTAGCGGGTGAAATGAACTCCGCAGGAAGTCAGGGGTCTAAATGGTTGAGAAAGAACTCCAGCAAGGCGAGTTTATTGATCGCGCCCGCCGCGGAGACCGCGAGGCTTTTGAGGTGCTTGTGAAAACGCACACTCATTATATTTACAACCTGGCGTACGGGCTGACGGGCGGCAACCGTTCAGAGTCGGACGATCTCACCCAAATGACCTTCATACGGGCTTTTCAAGCCATGGCGCGTTTCGAGGGGCGTTCGGAATTCAAGACTTGGCTCCACCGCATTACCGTTAATTTGTGGAAAAATTTGGTTCGCAGCCAAAAACGACGCAAATATTTCCAGCATCACTCCATTGACGAAGCCCCTTCGGCGGATTCCACGGCCAAACCACTGGAACTGGTGGAATCCGGACTGGATCCTTCGGAACGGTATGCGCACCGGGAGACCTCCCGCCTGGTCAGGGCCGCGATCAATCAGTTGCCGGCCGACGAACGGGAAGTGGTGGTTCTGCGCGACCTGGAAGGCTACGCTTATGAAGAGATCTCCAAACTGTGCCGTATTCCACTGGGAACCGTCAAATCACGGTTGGCACGAGCGCGCCGCCTGTTGCGCAGCGCGCTGGATCCCGTTTTGAGGAGCTAAGCAAGATGGATTGCCGCGAGTGTTCCGAACTGCTGCCTCTGTACATTGACCGCACGCTCTCCGCGTCCGAAATTGATGAGATCAAAAACCATCTGCAGGACTGCCGCGCCTGCGGCCGGGAACTTTCCAAATTGGAGGAAACGGTCAATTTGATCTGCGGGCTCGAATGCGTGGAACCGCCCGATGATTTTCACCGGCGGTTCATGGCCCGCTTCAACCGGGAATGCCCGCCCGCCCGCGGTTGGAACATATGGGGGACCATGGCCCTTTCCACTGCGGCTGCCGCGGCCATGGTGCTGCTGGTTGTGGTGATGTATAATCCGCTCCCGCCCGTTTCCGATATGCAACACTACGCTGAATCGCAGCCCGCGCAGCTGGCCGATTCCCAAAAGGCCGAGGCCCTGCCGCCGGCTTTGGCGAAACGGCGCCAGGACGCGCCCGTACGGCGCGCCGACCCATCCGGATCGGATTTGAAAGCCGCCGCCGAGTCCGCCCCGCCGGCGTCCGACGCGGAATCCGAATCGTCAAACGCACCAGCAGCCGCTTCCGCCGCATCCCGTCCGTACGCGCGCCGTGCCGGCGGTCTTACTCCCCTGATCACGGCTGTTGATTTCACCTCCGGCGCGGCCAAAACCACGGCCAGGTCCTTGCAGGCGGCGGGGGCCCCGGCTGAAACGTTGTCCTCCGCGCCGCTGGTCCGCTGGAACGGCGAGTGGAGCGGCGATTCCTGCCAGGTGAAAGAACCCGGACAACAGGTGCTCCGGTCGCCGGAAGCACTCCGGGATCTCTGGCAGTCGGCGGGTCTGCAATCCCTGCCCATGCCCGAGGTGGACTGGCGCCGGGAAATGATCGGCGTAATCTTTCTGGGAGAAAAACCGACCGGCGGCTACGAGGTCCACTTGCGGGAGCTGCAGCGCCTGCCGGACGCCCTGATGGTCAAATACGCCGTGCGGTCCCCGGAAGGTCCGGCGTCGGCCCAGCTCACGCAGCCCTTTCTGGTCTTCCGCCTGCCGGCCACGACCGCACCGGTCCAGTTCACGCAGGAATAAAACCGTCTTACCCCAAGGAGCAAAACCCGTGGCAACTTCCGACCTGATCCAATTATCCTCTCAAATCGAGAAAATGCGGGGGTATCTTTGACCTCGCCGGCAAGCAGGACACGGTCCGCAAGCTGGAAGAATCTCTGGCCCATCCCGATGTCTGGAACGACCGGCATCAGGCCAAAAATTTAAACGCCGAACTTTCCCGCCTCCGCAAGGATCTGCAGGCCTTCGAAATTTTAACGCGTCAGCTTTCGGATCTGCAAACCGCGGAGGAATTGCTCGCCGAGAGCGACGCGCCCGATCATGAGCTGCAGCGTGACCTGGATCAAGGACTGGTGCGCCTCCGTCAGGCGGTCGAGGAATTCGAACTGCGCTTTCTGCTGGCCGGGCCCAATGACCGGGACGACGCCATCGTCTCCATCCATCCCGGCGCCGGCGGCACGGAGTCCCAGGATTGGGCCCAGATGCTGTACCGCATGTACACCCGCTGGGCGGACCGCAAAGGATACCAGGTGAGCCTGCTGGACTATCTGCCCGGGGAAGAAGCCGGCATCAAATCCGTCACCTTTCAGGTGCAGGGCGACTATGCCTTTGGATACCTGCGCGCGGAGAAAGGGGTCCACCGCCTGGTGCGCATCTCCCCCTTTGACGCCAACAAACGCCGGCACACCTCCTTCGCCTCGCTGGACGTCATGCCGGATATCGAGGAGGAGGTCGAGATCGAGATCAAGGACGAAGACCTGAGAATTGATGTTTTCCGCTCCTCGGGCGCGGGAGGGCAGCATGTCAACAAAACCGAATCCGCCGTGCGGATGACCCATCTCCCCACGGGCATCGTGGTGCAATGCCAGGAAGACCGCTCGCAAATTAAAAACCGGGCTAACGCCATGAAAGTGCTGAAAGCCCGACTGTACATGCGCGCCCAGGAGGAAAAAGCCGAAAAAACCCGCCAGCTGTACGGCGAGAAGAAAGACATCTCATTCGGAAGCCAAATCCGCTCTTATGTTTTTCAACCCTACAGCCTGATCAAGGATCACCGGACCAACCACGAAGTGGGGGATGTCCAGCGCGTGATGGATGGGGACCTGGACCCGTTCATCGAAGCCTATCTCCGCCAGCAGCAGACTGTCAGCGCCGCATGACGCTTCGTTCCTGGTGCGGGCGTCTGCTCCTGATCGGGTTCACGGCCTGGCCCGCCGCGGTGGAGGCGTATTCCTTTTCCCGCATGCTCGTCTACGATGTCCGCGGCCGCGACCGGGAGGAAACCGCCCTGATCCTGGAACAGCGCGGCAACGAGGTCACGGTCTGGTTCAAGAATTATTTGGGACGGCGCACCGGTGCCGTGCCCCTGGCCGAGTATCAATCCTGTTTTGAAACGTTCCGCGCCATCCGTCAATTCGCGCTGAAACCCGAATACCGGGGCAAACCCCTGCGCGCCACGGCCGCGCACGGCCTGATCACCCTCGCGTGGCAGGACGAGAAGGGCAAACAGATCCAGACCATCCGCTACTACGCCCCCGAACATACCCTGGATGATTTCCGGTCCGCTTTCAACCGCATCTGGGCCTTGTCCCGTTACGCCATCCTCGCGCTCGAGTCTTTGGAAAGCCCGCGTGCGGAATACGTGGAGGAAGCCGTCTATTTTCTCTCGGGCTCCGGCTGGATGACCGTCGCGGAGCTCAGGGATGTCGTGGATTATTACGTGCAGCGCAATCAAGGGGAACGCGCCGCGCGCGGGGTCTGGAAAGCCCTGGATCTGAAATACGCGCCGTCCAGCGCCTTCAGCCAGCGCCGATTTTTGGAATATTGCGTGGAGCAGAGTATGCTGCGCCTGGGACCCAGCGCGCGCGTTTTTCTCACGGCACATCAAGGCCGCTGGCAAAACCGCAAGGGGAAGTTGGCCGCCAAAATCCTGGATACGCTGAACACCGCTTTGTCCACTAACCCGTAGCGAAACCAGCCGGATCATACTATAATGAGCACACGGGCGGCGGTCTTTCCGACCCGAGGAGTGGATAAATGAACATCCAGCATCGCGATTTGTTCCTGGTTCTGGCGGGACTCGCCGGATTTGGTCTGCTGGTTTTGCTCGCGCTGGTCAGCCTGGCCCGGGTGTCAGGCGGATACGTGGGATTAATCCAGATCGAAGGCGTTTTGCTCGAAGACCGCACCGTGATCAAGCAGCTCCACCGGCTGCGGGACCACCCCCGGGTCAAAGCGGTTGTCATACGCCTCAATACGCCCGGCGGCACCCTCGCCGCGGCACAGTCCATCGCCGAGGAAATGTCCAAACTCCGCCGCGCGGGCAAGCCGGTCGTGGCGGCCATGGCGGAAGTCTGCGCCTCGGCGGGATTTTTCATCAGCTGCGCGGCGGACCGGAGCTATGCCGCGCCGGGGAGCATTACCGGTTCCATCGGGGCCATTCTGCGCTATCCCGAAGCCGGCGCGCTGTTTCGCAAGATCGGCGTCCGCGTGGAAGTGGTGAAAAGCAGTCCGTACAAGGACATGGGCGATTTCTCCCGGCCCCTAACGCCGGACGAGCGGCGTCTTCTCCAGTCCGTGCTGGACGATATGCACGCGCAATTTTTGGAAATGGTCCTGGACACGCGCGGCGACAAGATCGCCAGCAGCCTGGCCAAGCGCCGCAACCTGCCGTTGACGGATCTCGCGCCCGAAGCGGTCAAGGCCGAACTGCAGACCCTTGCCGACGGCCGGATTTTCTCCGGAAGGCAGGCGCAAGCCCTGGGCCTGGTGGACCATCTCGGCAATCTGGACGACGCCGTGGACCTGGCCGCCCGTCTGGGAGGCCTTCGTGGAAAACCCCGCGTGTGGCGGGAAAAACCTCCCACCCTGTGGCAGCGGTGGCTGCAAGGCCTTTCGGCCCCCGAACTCACCTTGGCCTCGGGCTGGTGGCCGGAGATTCTCCAGGCCTGGCTCCGCCGGTGGCAGCTGACGCCATGAGCGCAGCCGCTTTCCCGGGCCGGGCCGTTTGCCGCAGCCGTCCCTGGCTGGCGGCCGGTTTTCTGGCCGCGGCGATTCTGTCGCTGACCCCGGCGGTTCACGCCTTCGGCAAGAACAAGACCCAAACCCGGAATTTCGACTGGCATATTCTGGAAACCGCCCACTTCGAGGTCCATTACTATCCCGAAGCGGAAGCTCTGGCGCGGGAAGTCTGCCAGTACGCCGAAGAAGCCTACCAGCATAACACACGCCTGCTGCGCGAACGCGCGGCCGAAAAAACCCCGCTCTTCATCTACCGCAACCAGATAGATTTCCAGCAAACGAACATTCTCCCCTCGGTCATCGGCGTGGGCACCGGCGGCTTCACCGAAGCTTTTAAAAACCGGGTCGCGCTTCCGGCGCCGGATTCTCCCCGTTCTTTGCGCGAAGTTATTTTTCATGAATTCATGCACGTGCTCCAATTCAATGTGCTCTACGGCGAAGGCATGCGCTCCTTCCGGGTCTACAAAGGGTATCTGATTCCGGTGTGGGTGCTCGAGGGGCTGGCTGAATACGCGGCCCAGGACTGGGATTCCGAGGCGGAGATGGTCATGCGGGACGCCGTGCTCCACGACCGCCTGCTGCCTCTGACGCTCCTGGAAGGGTTCGGCCACTTAGAAGACGTCTATCTCGCTTACAAGCAGGCGCAACTCGCCACGGAATATATCGCGGAACGCTACGGCGAAGAGCAACTCGCGACCATCTTTAAAAAATTCCGGAGCCAGATATCGCTCTCGCAAATTCTGCGGGAAACGTTCGGGATCGGCCTGCAGGAACTGAACGAGGAATTTTTCTACTGGGTTCGGCAGAAGTATTGGGTGCGCACGGCCGGATTGGAATGGCCCGACGCGTACGGCAATCCCATGGAAACACCTCCGGCCGGCCGCCTGCACGTGGTGACCGGCGGCGCCTGGTCGCCGGACGGTCGCTACCTGGCTTTTGTTTCCAATCAGGACCAAGCCTGGCGCGTTTATCTCAAGACCCGCAACCAAGGCTTTCCCGCCCGTCCCCTGACCACCCGCCTGTTCGAAAATTTCGTGCTGCGCGGCCGGCCCCTGACCTGGTCGCCGGACAGCAAACAACTCGCCTTCGTCGCCCAGACGGAAGGGAAAACCCAGCTCTTTGTTCTTGACGTATCCAGCCGGCGCCTTACGACGCACGACCTGCCGGCGGATCATTTTTTCTCCCCGGCCTGGTCCCCGAACGGCGATCACATTGCCCTCATCGGCGTGCGCAACGGCGTGAGCGACGTATACCTCTGGAGCCCAACCACCCGCGCTTTCGCGCCCCTGACGCAGGACCGCGCGGCCAATAACGCCCCGGCCTGGTCGCCGGATGGTTCCCACCTGGTGTTTACGGCCGAGCAGGGGGATCATGCGCAGATGATGCGTCTGGCCTACGGACAGCCTGGCGCGCAGCCGGAAGCCCTGACAGACGCTCCCTACGACCACCTGACGCCGATCTTCTCGGCCGACGGCCGTTTCCTGTATTTTTCCGCCGACCGCACCGGAGAATTCAACCTTTACCGCCTGGCGCTGGACACCGGGGCCTGGACGCAGTTGACCTCGGTCCCGACCGGCGCCTTTCTGCCCGCGCCCGCGCCGGAAGGGCAGAAACTGGCCTTCACCCTGTTTGCCAAAGGCTCTCACGACCTCTGGCTCATGCCGGCCGCCCCGCCGGCCGCGCGCCAGGTGAATCCCGACGAAGTCAAGACGCCGGCGGTTGTCGCCCTGCCGCCCGCCGCGCCTCTCCCGGAGACCGAACCGGACGGCGATCCCGAGTCCGACGAGCCCGCGCCCTTTCACGAAGAGCTTCCCGCGGAGACAGGCGCCGCTCTGATTCAGGACGAGCGTCCTTATGAATTCCGCTTCAGTCCTGACCTGCTGTTTTTGCTCGCGGGCTATGACAGTTCCCAGGGCGTGATTGGCGGCGGGTATCTCACGGCCAGCGATTACCTGGGTGACCATACGCTCAGCCTGATCAGTGAATTCGTGCCCGGTTATCAGGCCGCCACGCGGCTGACCTACGCGAACCTGGCCTATCCCGTGGACATCTACCTCTCGGCCAGCTACAACAAAAATTATTACCGCCTGCTGGATCTCGAAACCAACACCCTGACCGACCAGTACAACGACGAGGAGATTGGCGGCGTGCTGGAACTGCACCGGCCTTTTTCGCTCTACGACCGGGTGGAACTGGGCTTTTCCGTGAGCAAGTTGCGGCGCGAACAGGACGAGGCGGTGCGCGACCGGAGTGTGACCAGCCTGCGTCTGTCCCTCGTGCATGACAGCACCGCCTGGTACGACTTCGACCCGGCCAACGGCTCCCGCAGCAGTTTTTCCGTGGTCTGGGCGGACCGGATTCTGGGCGGCATGGAGAATTACTGCCTGGTGCAGGCCAATACCCAAACCTTCAAGAGCCTGGATTTTCTCAGCCCGTATCTGGTCGGCGGTTTTCGGGCGCTGCTCGCGGCCAGCGTGGGGCCCGAGCATCCGGTCTATCTTTTCGGCGGCATCGGGTTCCTGCCCGAGAGCACCACCATCCGCGGCTACCGCTACGGAGACCTGCTGGGCAGCCAGATCGGCGCCCTGAACTTTGAACTCCGGTTTCCCCTGGCCCGCAACATCAATTACTCCCTCTGGCCCCTTGACTTTCTGCTGCTGAAAAACATCCAGCTGGTCCTGTTCGACGATCTCGGCGTGGTCACCCATGACGCCACCCGGATCACGGGTTCGGACCTGAGGAACTCCCTGGGCGTGGGGCTGCGCCTGCACACGTTCCTGCTGGGTAAACAGCTGCTGACAATCCGCTTTGACTACGCCCAGCGCACGGACCGGGCCGCAGAACCGGTGTATGTGTGGGGCATCGGCCAGTCGTTTTAAACGCGTCCCGAGGCCGCGGGGATTTCTTATCCCGATCCCGGAACCTGGCGTCTCCGCGGCATACTCCCACGCCGCTCCTCCGTCCTGCTCTTGCTCCCGGAGTTTGTTGATTCAGCCATCCGCACCCCGTGCCGGAAGCGTTCCCGGCTGGCGCAGTGGCGGCGTCTGGATCAGCCGCCCTGCCGGTTTTATTGATCAAACCCGGAGGCCCCTGCCAGCTATCCTCTGGATTTTTATGAAGCCCGTAAAAATAAAAGATTGCATCACCTCAAGCCAGGTGTTATAAATCTATAATTTTATGTTTTACCGAGGAGGCTTTGATGAAAATCCAGCATAAACAACTGGCTGCCTGGGTAAAGCGCATGGCCGCCATGTGCCAGCCTGATAAGATCGTATGGCTCACCGGCAGCGAGGAAGAAAAACGCAGTCTGGAAAACCAGGCCGCGGCCACGGGCGAGGTCGTGCGCCTCGATCCCAAGACGCTGCCCGGCTGCCTGTACCACCGCACCGCGCCGAACGACGTCGCGCGCACTGAACACCTTACCTTTATTTGCACGCCGACCAAGGCTCAGGCCGGCCCGAACAACAACTGGATGGCGCCTGAAAAAGCCTATGCCAAGGCCCGGGCGATCTTCCGCGGGGCCATGGCCGGGCGGACCATGTACGTCATACCGTTTTCCATGGGACCGGTCGGTTCGGAATTCAGCAAGATCGGCGTGGAACTGACGGACAGCATCTATGTGGTCCTGAATATGCGGATCATGACCACGATCGGGTTGCCCGTGCTCAAGCATTTGGGCGCGAACGGCGCGTTCACCAAATGCCTGCATAGCAAAGCGGACCTGGACGAGAACCGCCGCCTGATCCTGCATTTCCCCCAGGACAACACCATCTGGAGCGTTGGGTCGGGTTACGGCGGGAACGTGCTGCTCGGGAAAAAGTGCCTGTCCCTGCGCATTGCCAGCTACCTTGGCCGTCAGGAAGGCTGGCTGGCCGAACATATGCTGATCATGGGCGTGGAGAAGCCCAACGGCCACATCATGTACGTCGCGGCCGCGTTCCCGAGCGCCTGCGGAAAAACCAACCTGGCCATGCTGGTGCCGCCCGAAGCCATGAAGCAAAAAGGCTATAAGATCTGGACCGTGGGTGATGACATCGCCTGGATGCGCATTGACACGGACGGTTCTCTCTGGGCCATCAATCCGGAGACCGGATTCTTCGGCGTGGCGCCGGGCACCAACTCCAAGACCAATCCCAACGCGGTCAAGACCATCCAGAAGAACACCATTTTCACGAACGTGGTTCTGAAAAAGGACCTTACCGTCTGGTGGGAAGGCGCGGACGGGGAAGTGCCCGCGGAAGGGACCGACTGGCGCGGCCGTCCCTGGAAGCCGGGCCTGCTGGGCGAGGATGGAAAGCCCGTGCTGGGTGCGCACCCCAACAGCCGTTTTACGGCGCCCATCAGCCAGTGTCCATCGGCCTCGTTCCGCCTCCAGCAGCACCACGGCGTGCCCATCTCGGCCGTCATTTTCGGGGGACGGCGCGCGCACGTGGCGCCGCTGGTGTACGAATCCTTTAACTGGCAGCATGGGGTTTTTGTCGGTGCCACCATGGCTTCCGAACGGACCGCGGCCCAGTACGGCAAACAGGGGGAAGTGCGTCGTGATTCCATGGCCATGCTGCCGTTCTGCGGGTATCACATGGGCGATTACTTCCAGCACTGGCTGAAAATGGGCAAGCGCATGACCCAGACTCCCAAAATATTCCATGTGAATTGGTTCCGGCTGGATGCGGAGGGGAAGTTCCTGTGGCCCGGCTACGGCGAAAATTTGCGGGTCCTGGAATGGATCCTCGACCGCTGCGAGAACACGGCCGAGGCCGCGAAAACGCCGATCGGCTACACCCCTACCCTGCGCAGCCTGGACCGCACGGGTCTGGATTTAAGCGACGAAGCCCTGCAGCAGCTGCTGGACGTGGACCCCGAAGCCTGGAGGCGGGAATTGAATGATGTGGAGGAGTATTTCAAGATCTTCGGGAAAAAAATGCCGAAGGAAATCCACGCCGAACTATCGGCCACCCGTAAACGTTTCGAGGCAAACGGTCCCTCGGTAAAATAACCGGGCTTGACCCTCTTAAAGCAATTTGTATTAAAGGAAATCCATGTTCACTATAACCAATAAAAAAATGCTTTCGTCTGATGTATGGAGATATTCCGTGCTGGCGCCGGAGATCGCGCGCAAGCGGCGGGCCGGACATTTTGTCATTCTCCGGCCAATTCCCGGCAGCGAGCGCATCCCCCTGACCATCGTTACGTCGGACCTCGCCCAGGGTACGATCGATATCATTTTCCAGGTCGTGGGCGCCACGACCTGGGATCTGGCCAGGTTAAAGGCCGGTGAGGCGGTCACGGACCTGATCGGCCCGCTGGGACACGCTACTCAGGTAGAGAAGTACGGCACGGCCGCCATGGTGGGCGGCGGCGTGGGCATCGCGCCCCTCCTGCCCATCGCGCAGGCGTTCCGCCAGGCCGGCAATCGCCTGATCACGATCCTGGGGGCGCGCACGAAAGACCTGCTCCTGCTCGAAGACGAGCTTTCCGGCATCAGCGACCGGATGATCCTGACCACGGACGACGGGTCCGCCGGTGAAAAAGGACTGGTCACGGATGCGCTGGCGCCGCTGCTGAAAGCGGGCCAGGTGAATTTCGTCATGGCCGTGGGCCCGGTGCCCATGATGAAAGCCGTGGCCGAACTCACCCGGCCATTCGGGGTGAAGACCATGGTTAGCCTGAACCCGCTGATGCTTGACGGCACGGGCATGTGCGGCGTGTGCCGCTGCCAGGTGGAGGGCAAGACCCGCTTCGCCTGCGTGGACGGCCCGGAGTTCGACGGGCACCAGGTGGATTTCGACAATCTCCGGCGCCGCCTGAACATGTACCGGGACGAGGAACGCGTCCGGCGCGAAGCCAAAACCGCGGGAGGACAGCATGCCGCTTGACCTGAACCGTGCCCGCATGCCGGAGCAGGAGCCCTCGGAGCGGCGCCGTAATTTCCAGGAAGTCAACCTCGGGCTCACCCTGGAGGCCGCCCGCCAGGAAGCCGCGCGCTGTCTGTACTGCAAGCGGCCGACCTGCATTGACGGCTGCCCGGTCCACATCAACATCCCTTCTTTTCTCGCCGCCCTCAAGGACGGCGACCCGAGCGCCGCGGCCCAGCGCATCCGCCAGGACAACAGCCTGCCCGCGATCTGCGGCCGCGTCTGCCCCCAGGAAAGCCAGTGCGAGCTGACCTGCGTGCTGAACAAAAAAGGCGCGCCCATCGCCATCGGCGCGCTGGAGCGGTTCGTGGGCGACCACGCGCTGGCTGAATGCCTGGCCTCGGAGTGCCTGATTACCGACCGTCCGGAAAAGATCGCGGTGGTGGGCAGCGGCCCTTCGGGCCTGACCTGCGCCGGCGAGCTGCGCAAGCTCGGCTACCAGGTCACGGTCTTCGAAGCCCTGCACGCGCTCGGCGGCGTGCTGACCTACGGCATCCCCGAATTCCGCCTGCCCAAGGAGAACGTGGTGCAGCCGGAGATTGATACGCTTCGCGCCCTGGGCGTCCAGTTCGTCACCAACGCGGTGATCGGCCGCCTGGCCACGATCAACGAACTTCTCGCGGAAAAAGGGTTCGCGGCCGTCTATGTCGCCACAGGCGCGGGCTACCCGCAATTTATGGGCATTCCGGGCGAGGACCTTAATTATGTTTATTCCGCGAACGAGTTTTTAACCCGCATCAATTTAATGGAAGCTTTTCGCGGCGCTTCCGCGGCCACGCCCGTGCATGTGGGCCGCAGGGTCGGGGTCATCGGCGGCGGCAATACCGCCTTGGATTCCGCGCGTTCGGCTCTTCGGCTGCCCGGCGTCCAGGAGGTTCACCTGATCTACCGGCGCTCGGAGCAGGAAATGCCCGCGCGCATCGAGGAAGTGAAGCACGCCCGCGAGGAGGGGATTCAGTTCCACATGCTCACCGCGCCCGTGGCGTTCCTGGGCACGGACCAGGGCGCGCTCCGCGCGGCCCGGTGCGTGCAGATGACTCTGGGCGAGCCCGACGCCTCGGGCCGCAGGCGTCCCATTCCCAAGGCTGGCAGCGAATACGATGTGGAACTGGATTCGGCCGTGATCGCCATCGGCACGCAAGCCAATCCGATCATCGCGCAAACCACGCAGGGGCTCGGCCTGACCAATAAGGGTTACATCCAGGCCGATGAACAGGGAAGAACCTCCTTGCCACGCGTTTACGCGGGCGGTGACATTGTCAGCGGCGCTGCCACGGTCATTCTGGCCATGGGCGCTGGCCGGACTGCCGCACAAACCATTCACGCGGACCTGATGAGCCAAGTCGCGGTCAAGGCCTAATAAAAGCTGTAAGAAAATGGTTTTTCTTTTAATTTCCAGTCTTTTTCTTCCTCTGGTTTAATTGCTTTTGCGATTCTCGGATTTTCAGCAAACCCCTTAATTTTAAATCGTATTTACAATCAAAAAATTTCACCGAATTACCATTAGTTATTGCCAATGCTGTGCCGAAATGAAACAAATATCAAATTAAATTAGAAAATATAAGGCTTTTCTTGCACCTCAAGTTGTTTTTGTTTTTTTATTATGCTATATTTTCATTACCTTACTTCCACGGGGTACAGAGAGATCAATGCCTCATTCATCAGGCTTTATCTTCAACCGGCGAAATCCTCCGCGTTTTGTTAAATGGCAACGCGTGATTACGATGGTAATCTCCGTCACTTTCGTACTGCCGCATATCGTTTGGGCCTTCGAACCCGGCACCTTCTCCACCTCCGGGCAGTTCACGTTCCAAAACCAGATCATTGAAATCCCCGAAACCTGCGCGTCAATCGCCGATTCCTTTCCGGGAAAGGGCGACCGGCTGGTCATTCACATTCAGGACCTGCACTGCAATTACGAGGTCCAAACCCATATCGCCAAACTCCTGGAGCAATTGACCGGCCGGCAGCGCATCCGCCTGATGGGGATCGAGGGAGCCAGCCTGCCGGTCAACCTGACCAAGCTTTCCACTTTTCCCCAACGGCAAATCAAGCAACAGGTCGGGGAGTATTTTCTCCGCCAGGGCCAAATGTCCGGAGCGGAATTTTTCGCCGCCACGGGCGGGCCGGGCCTCAGCCTGCAAGGCGTGGAGGATCCGGACCGCTATCAGGCCAGCCGGGACTGTGTGGCCGGATTCTTATCCGACGAAACCAGCGGCCGTTTGCTGGACCTGCGTGAAGCACTCGAAGAAACCAAGCCGCTGGTCTATTCCAGCCGCCTTGTAAAACTGGACGCGGAACGCACGGCCTTCCGCAAGGGACGCCTCGCCCTCCTGCCGTACGCCGTCCGCCTGGCAGACCGCGCGCAGGAACAGCATGTGGCGCTGGACTCCTATCCCGCCCTGCAGGCTTTCGTGTCCCGGCGCCAGAATGTTTTTCCCGCCGATGTGGATCCAGACCGCTTGTTCGCGGAAATGGAACTGCTGGAAGACAACGTGCGGGCGCCCTGGCTTGCCACCGAAGAAGCGAAAACCCTGGATGGATTGCTCCGGCGGCTGGACCTGCTCGAAAAACTGCTGAACGTTTCCGCCTCGCCCGACGAACTGGCCGCGTTCCGCGCCCATCCGGAGCGCTTGCGGATTGCGGTTTTCCTGGACTTCCTCCGGCGCTATCCCGTGGCCGAGGACCTGGACCCGGACCTGACCCAGCTTGACCGGCAGCTGGAGCAGGTGGATTATTTCTACCGCCACGCGGACCAGCGGAGCGAAGATTTTGTTTTGAACCTGCTCCGGCACATGGACCGCCGGCAAGTCTCCACCGCGCTTTTAACCACCGGCGGCTACCACACGCCCCAGGTTCTGGCCGGATTGCGCCGGGCCGGGGTCGGTTATCTTTCGCTCAAACCCCGCCTGCTCCATCCGGACCAGGTCAATCCCTATTTCGCCCTGTTGCGCAACCGGACCACCCCTTTGGAAAAACTGTTCGCCCAGAACCAGGAAAAGATCGCCCTCGCCCCGCTGCTCGCCCAGTGGCAGGACGCGGAGCAGATCGTGGACGAAAACCGTCTCCCGCGCGAAACGCGCGTCACCTACCAGATCATTGACCTCCTGCTGAAACTGGCTTTGCTCTCGGACCTGGCCCAGGACGGCCGGCGCGAACCCGCCGCTCTGGCTGAAGCCTTTGCGACCGAAGTGGGGAAGTATCCAGCCAACAATCCCGCCCTGGCTCCGGATTTCGCCACGCTGCGGCGTCAGGGGGACGCTCTGTTGGTGGGCATCGCCAACCAGCCGCTCCTGGCTGTTCTGTATCCCGCTGCCGCGGTGGGAAAACTGCCCAAGAACGCGATCTACAGCACTTCCTTCAACGGGCAGGGGTTGAGTTTTTACGCGCCGGCGGACCAGACCGCCGTGGTCCAGGCGCTGGAAACCCTGACCGCGAGCCGGCGGGCCCTTCTGGCGGACCTGGCCCGGCGCGGATGGCAGCGCGCGTCCGCCTTGCAGGCCGCGGCACGCCAGGCGTTCAGCCGGTGGTACTGGAGCCCGGCCTGGGACCGGGCGCGGAATCTGCTGACCTGGCAGTTTCTGGGCGCGGCCGCGGCGCTCTTCTTGGCCGCGGTCATGAACGACTGGTCGCTGGAAAGCCTTCTGCCCGCCGGCGGCCTGCTCGCGCTGGGAGCCGTGAACGCACGCACCCCGCGTCATCCACGCATGCTGTTCTTTTATCCCGACATGGAAGCCGCCCCGGAGAACCTGCTGGAACGCCTGGGCGCGAAAGGCCGGCATTTGTACGAAATGGCCCGCCTGAACCTGCCCGTGCCGGCCGGCTTCACCATCCTGTCCGAAGTCTCGAAAGAGGTCATCCGCACCCGGCGCCTGCACAGCGGCGTCCGGAGAGAACTTCTGCAGAACTTGTTCCGGCTGCAGCAGTTCACCGGCCAGGTGCTGGGCGACCGCGCCAATCCGCTGCTGGTCTCGGTGCGTTCGGGCGCGGAACACTCCATGCCCGGCATGATGCTGACGATCACCCATGTGGGCCTGACCGATGAAACCGTCCAGGGCCTGGCCGCGGCCGTGAACAACGAAGACTTCGCCTGGGAAACCTACGCCCGGTTCATGCAGGACTATGCCCGGGACGTCATGAACGTGGACGGGAACAAGCTGGAGGACATCCGCCAGCGTCTCGCCGTGGCCGAAGGCACGATGGATTTCGGCGTGGAAGGCTGGCAAGCGCTCGTGACGGAGTTCAAGGCGCTGATCGTGCGGGAAACCGGCCGCGCTTTTCCGCAGGACGCGCGGGAACAGTTGTTCGAGGCCACCCGCCGCGTCATGCGGTCGTGGGATGACGGCCGCGTCCGCGATTTCCGCCAGCGCAACGATATCCCCGACACCGGCACCGGCGTGACCATCCAGAAAATGGTTTTCGGCAATCTCGACCAGTTCTCCGGGTCGGGCGTCATTTACACGCGCGACCCCAAGACCGGGGAGAAAACCATTTCCGGCGAACTGGCCCGCCAGCACGCCGGCGAGGAGGTCGTGGACGGCCGGTTGGTCTTCGAGGACATGAACGCCCTGCGCACCTGGCTGCCCGAGGTCTACGACGAACTGCGCGGTTACGCCGTCCTGCTCGAGGGACGCTTCAAGTCCATCCAGGACGTCGAGTTCACCATCGAGAGCGGCCAGCTGTATCTTCTGCAGACGCGAAGCGCCGCCCAGATGCTGTACCCGCTGGCCCGCCTGCGCGTGCTGATGGACATGGCGCGCGAGGGCCTGCTCAACGAGCGGGAAATCATCGCCCAGATCACGCTCGGCGAACTGCATTGGATCGAGGATTTTCTCAAGGCCAGCCGCGTGCCCAGACTGCTGGAAGGGGAGAGCATCGCCCGGGGCAAACCCGCGGCCGCGGGCATCCGGGCCGGGCGCCTGGCGTTCACCCCGGAGCAGGCCCGGTTTTTCGCCGAGGCAGGACAGGACTACATCCTGGCCCTCCACCGTTCGGACAAATCGGACGAGCCCCTGATCGAGCACCCCCGCTGCGTGGGCGTGATCGAGCACTTGGGCGGCGTGTTCTCTCACGCCTCCAGCCTGATGCGGCGCGAGCGTCAACTGCGCCCCTGCGTGATCGGACTCCTCGACATGGACATTTTCACCCGGCCGCGCGGCGGGAATCCGCCCGTGGTGTATCTGGGTAACGCCAAGCTGTGGCTCAATCCGGGCGACGTGCTCACCGTGGACGGCAACACCGGCCGGGTCTACCGCGGCGACATCACCTCCCAATTGTCCAAATCCGAGGTGGCCCGCGTGCTGGAGGACCAGGCCGACGCCCTGCGCCAGACCGAGGACTGGCGTCAGTTCGAAACCGTGCAGCGCTGGATTGACAAGCACGTGGCGCTCATGACCGCAGAGCGTGAAAATCTGGCACAGGTCATCGCCGCGTGGACGAAGGAACCGGATGACGCCGAGATCACGCCCGAGATGAAAGCGTTGCTGGATGCCATCCGGCTGACCCACCCTGATCTATTGGCGCCGGAGAACCATCGTCTGCTGGAAGCTGTCGTGACCTTGGTGGCGGGGCGCGATCGCATCCCCACTGTCAATTTTCTGGAACATGTGCCGGATGACGCCACCTACGAGTTCCTGCGCCAGTTCCTCCTGCCGCCGCAGGCCTACAGCCAGCCCGACTGGGTACCCGGCACCTCGCTCTCCCTCGAGGATTCTGCGAAGGTCCTGCTCGCCATCGCGGCGGTCAGCCCGGAAACCATCCGCAAGATCCTGCATAACCCCTACGGCCTGCATGATTACCTGGTCCAGGCCTTCGGACGGGTCGCCCAGAGCGATCCGGAAGCCTTGGCCCGCATGCTCGACCTGGCCGCGGTGAACGTGGGCGCCTTCGACGCGCCCCGGCTGGACGTGTATGTGATGCAGACCTTTTTCCTCTATTCGCGCATCCTGATGCGCCTGCCGGACCGGACCCTGCAGCACGTTCTGCGTTCGGTCTCCGGCCGGACGCTGGCCAGCCTGAGCGCGGAATGTTTCCTCGCGCAGGAACACAAGGTCGTGAAAAACTGGGCCGACAAGTTCTACGCGCCTTTCCGGTCCTGGGCCCAGTGGGATGCCGCGCTGCGCGGCGCCCTGCGGACCCATCCGCAAGCCGGCGAATTCTGGAAGCGGGTGGTGGAAGTGGATATCGCCCGCAAGGAGCCCTGGTTCACCACGCGTCTGCAGACCGCCGGCGTGACGCCAGGCCCCGGTTCCGAAGGGTTCCTTCGCCTGCGGCCCGTGGCGTTTCTGCTCGCCCTGCTGTCCGCGGCTGGGGTCAGCCTGGCCCTGGGACTGGCCCTGCCGCCTGAATGGCTCTCCTTCGCGCAAGGGTTGTGGGGCGCCCTCGCCGGCCTGGGCCTGGCCGCCGCCTACGGGCCGCGTCTGCTTTACCTGGGGTGGCTCGCGCGGCCCTCCGCCGCGAGCGGCGCGCTGGCCTCGGATACCGTCAACACCAACCTGCAACTGCAGCAGCTGGTGGCGGACCTCGAACGCCGGGGCGGGTTGCCTGCCGGCTACCAGCGCCCCGCGTTCGCGCTCTTGGAACCTCAGTCCGTGTGGCGCGGTCTCCTGCGGGGGTTCCGTATCGCCTCGGGTTCCCAGGGCCTGGTCCGCCTGCACTCCCGTTTTCTCACCCTGCCCCTGGCCGCGCAACGCGCGGTGCTCCTGCACGAGATATATGAAGCGCACGGCCAACCACACTGGCGCGCCAGTCTGGCGGAATACGCCTCGTTCTTACGGTCCGCGCCCGCCGACCCCCGCGCCGATCTGCGCCAGGCCATGCGAGCCCGCCTCGACACCCTGTACCAGGATCCCTACCTGGCCATTGGGAAGTTGGGCGACGACGTCATCGAATTGAAGAACCTCCAGCGTCCCTCCGAATCCTTCTGGCTGAAGCTGAAGGCAGATGCCAACGTCAGCGAAGGCCTGCTGCACTACAGCATTTATCTCCAGCGGCCTGACCTTCCGCAGAGCGTGATCGTGACCGGCATCGGCCTCTCCGTGGACAGGGACGATGAAATCAACCTGCTCACGTTCAACACCGAGTATCCGGCCGGCGCCCTGCCTGGCGGCGGGGGACAGACCGTGATGAATTTCCTGCGCCAGGAAGCTCTGCGCCTGAACCGCCGCTTCCTGTTCAGCGACGTGGGTAACGCGCGGGTCAGGACCCTGGTGCGCCGGTTCACGAAAAACGTCAGCGTGCCGGGCTGGTCCGTGGAAGGCCAGGACCCGCAGGCCCGGCTGGCCTGGGACTGGGACAACTGGCGGGGGCAGTTTTTGAACGCGGATCCGCAAACCACGCCTGAGGTCATCGCCGGCCAGGTGGCGGAGTGGGAGCGTCTGGCGGACCGCGCCGAACAGGTGCTGGCCAGGCTGGTGCCGGACCCCGCGCGGCAAGCCGGCGTCCGCGCGGCCATGTGGCAGCGGGCACGCGCGGCGTGGGATCAGACCCAGCTGCCGCGCCAGGCCGGTTTGGCGGCGCTGACCGCTGTTTTGGAAGCAGGACTTCCCGCGGATGCGCGCGTGCCGGGCAAGATCATGACGTGGCTGGAGAATGAGCTGAAGGATATGCGGGAACTGGTTTTTCCGGAGGACCTGTCCCGGCTGGCGCGGCAGCTGGCCGGTCCCACCAGCGTGGACCTCGTCGTGGAGACCGCCGATTCCATGGAAGCGCTGTTGGACGATCTGACCGAAGCCCCCGCCTCCGATGCGAGCCCGAACGCGGAACAGGAAAGAACGCGCCTGGCCTTGAACCGCCTGCTGAACACCCTCACGCCGGTGCAGGCCGGCCTGGCGTTCCAAGCCCTCGCGGACCTGGACCTGGACCAGTGGCGCCGGGTCGCCGCCTATCCGCTGGGCAATCACGATGCCTTCATCAAGGTCCTGGTGCATTTGGGAGAGACCAATCCGCTTGCTCTGGCCAGCTTGCTCGACGCGCTGCCGTTCGACCTCTCCCGCGCCACCCCGGCCCAGCTCCGCGATCACCTGGTTCAGGTCAATCTCAGTTACGCCCGGGCCCTGACCCAGCTGCCGTACGCCCAGCAACAGCAGATCATCCGGTCGCTGAACGCCCAGACCGTCTACACCCTCTACTGGGAATGGATGGTCGCGCTGTCCCACCCGCTCTACTATCAGACCCATTTCAGCCGGCTGATGGACGCCGGGCGGCTGCGGCTCCTGCTGCGGGATACGTTGCGCAGCCATCCTGACCAGGCGCGTTTCTGGAAACTGGTGGACGCAGGGCGCCGGACCGGCCAATCCGGGTTCTTCCGCGAGTTCACCGACCAGGACTCCCTGGCCGCTCTGCTCCGCAAGGAAGGGTTCGTCCTGCCGGAAGACCCGCCGGCCACAGCCGAACTGGCCCGCCAAGCCCGTTGGGTGCGGGAGGAATTCAAGCGGTCCGCGACCTCCGGAGCCCTCTGCTTCACTCATGCCGCGCGCCTGCTCACCTATTTCCGCAGCCAGGACCGCAACGCCGTCCTCTTCAAGAAACGTTGGGACGGCGTGGCGGACGAACATTACTACGTGTACGTGGACGGCTATCTGGTGGACCCGTATCCCGACGACCTGATCGCGAAATTCCAGACCCCCGAGGTCGACCAGATCCGCGGCCTGGTCCGCGACGGCGTGGTCGTGGTGCGCGCCACTTCGCCCGAGGCCGCGCCGTACCGCACCGGCATCCTGCCTGAGCGGCAGGACGACGCCCTGATCGCGCGCGTCAATCTGCTGATTGCCGCGGAGTTCGACCTGCCCGTGGTCGCGACCGCCGAGGACGCCGATTGGCGGCGACTGGACCGCCAGTCCATCCGGGTTTCTCCCTGGCGCCTGGCCCTGGGCGCGTTCCTGGTCGCCGTGCTGGGCGTCTTCTCCTTCCTGCTTTCGCCCGGGTCCACGCTCTCCACGCTCAGCGCGTGGGGCGCGGGCGCCGGCGTCCTCAGTCTGGCAGGCATCTACGCGCCCCGCCTGTACTATTGGTGGCGGCTGGTCCAGGCCCGCGCGCCGGCCCTGGACCCGGTCCTGATTGACGCCCAGCTGACGCGTTTACTCGCCAACCTGGAGCAGGAACACGTCCTGCCGGGCAACCGCCACATCCTGCCCGCGGGGTATCAGCGGCCCCGCTTCAAGGTCCTGCCGGAAAAAATCCTGAACCGGCCCTTCTGGCGGGGCTTCCGCGTGGCGTACGGCGCTTCCGGCATCGTGTACCTGCATCCGAATTTCCTGTCCCTGCCGGTCTCGGCCCAGCGCGCCGTCCTGATCCATGAAATCTATGAAGCCCACAACCGCGGCCATCTGCAGGCCACGCTCGCGGAACTGGCCAGCTATGTCCGGTCAGCCATCCTCTTCCTGCGTCCGGCGGCCCGGCATTTCCGCCGGATCGAATGGATCGGCTACCAGGCCAAGACCGATCCGCAAGCCCGGCGCCAGCAAATCGAAAACCTGCTCTTCGAGATTCAGCGTGAGCTCTCCCGCCCGGGGAGCGGACACCTTCCGCAAGCCGCGGTCATTTCCGACCTGCACGCGGACGCCAGACGGTTTGCGGAACTCCTGGGCGACGCCCTGCGCCAGCTCACGGGTTTCCAGGGTACGCTGGATCCCGACCGCTCCATCGAGCGCCAGATGAACGAGCAGGGCCTCTCCCTCAAGGACATGCCCGGCCTGATCGTCATCAACGGCGATCTGCTGGACCGCGGCACGGACGGCTTCCGCGCCTTCAACTTGGTGCGGGAACTGCGGCGCGTGGCCCCGGACCGCGTGGTGTACATCGTGGGCAACCATGATCTATGGGCCGCGGGAAACCTGCTCGGCATTCATCTTCCGTGGTATCCGGGATACGATTTCCACGGCGACACGGAGTCCGAACAGCTCGTGGTCCGGCACCGCCGGACCCATCCCAGACAAGTCAATGATTTCGCCTGGTGGACGGCCCGCCTGGCGGAGTACAACGCCGATCAGTCGGCCTGGCAAAAGAGCGATTTCGGCAAGGCCATGAAGGCCAGCCGCGCCGGCTTTCTCGAACTGTACCAGCGGGTGGGGAAGACCTGGACCGAGCCGCAAAAGGACACCTGGGAGGAGTTCATCGGGCACTTCGCGCGCATCCAGGTCCCGGACCCGGCGGTCGGCCTCAACGCCATCGGCCGCACCTCGATGGAATGGTGGCAGCGCGTGCACGCCGAGCTGGTGGCGCACCGCCGCGCCCGCGAGGGGCTGGCGGACGCCGAGGAGCTGCAGGCCTGGGACCAGGCCGCCGCCCTTGCCCTGCAGATCAGCGCCGCCTATTTGGAACGCATGGCCGCGGCCCTGGCGGCAGGGAAGTGGTGGGTCAAAGTTTTGCAGGGCATCAATACCCAGGCCTATTCCTCCATGGAGTGGTGGTGCCAGGATTGGTCCAGCCATAAAGGCTGGGGCGAGGCGTTCATCGCCGAGCTCAACGAACGCTTCCTGTATGTGAACGGACAGCCCGTTACCCAGGCCAACTATCCCCAGAGCAGGGTCATGCAGGACATGGCCCGCTTCTTCCTCGAAAATTTCAATCTGCACGCCTTTGACGCCTACGGCAACCTGGTCACCCACGGCATGCTGCCCGTCGAGCCGGACGGCAGCATCCGCGTTTCCTTCCGGGGACGGACCTACACGGGCCGGGAGGTGTTCACGGCGTTGACCGCCATGGCCGACGCGGTGAAAAAATCGCGGGGCGAGCGGAGCCAGATGATCGAAACCTTCCGGGTGATGAACGACTGGTACGCGGACAAAACCACCCGCATCAAACCCATGCACGTGCGCAGTTACCTGCGGGACATCGGTCTGCACCTCATCCAGGGCGGCCTGCGCGCTTTCAACTGGTTCACCGGGCACAATCCGCTGACCAAAATGGGCACCTCCTTCATGCATCAGGACGGCGATTACGCCATGTTCTTCATTGACAAGGGCATGTCCCCCAAATTCGGCGGGGAAGGGTCCTACGCCCTGATCGGCGCGGGCGTCCGTTTCCGCGGTTTCTCCGCGGACCGCAGCCGCGCGGTGGTGGATTCGCCGGTCACGGTCACGGAACCGCGCGGCGTCATCGTCAATCCCGGCATGCCGAGGGAGGAATACCTTCGCAAGATCCAGCGCGCCCTGCGCGTCGAACTGGCGTCGCTCCCGGCCAGACCCGCGCCGCGCCTGGTCCGGCGGCCGGCCGCGGAGATCACCAGCGAGGAACTGCTTCACAACCGCATCCTGGATCTGGTCCTGGCCCGCCCGTCGCTTCCCACCAAGGACCGCGACCGCCAAACCCTGGCCGCGTTCCTCGTGGCGGATCACCCGCTCAAGGCCGAGGTCTTCGCGCGCATCAACCGGCTGGGCGAAGCGGAAATTCTCCAGCACCTGGAAGCCCTGCTGGCCCGCGACCAGGGTGACTCCCAGCCGTTCGGCTTCGGGCAGAACACCTTCAGCCCCTTCCGGCAGCGCCACCTGACCTTGCGCGAGCTTGTTCTTCAGCCGACCAACGGCCTGCGCGATCTGAACCAGCTGCTCATCAGCCCCCTGAGCGTGGTCAGCAGCCCGGAACTCATGGACCGCCTGATCAAAGGCGGCCAGGCAACCCTGGTGCGCACCAGCATCGAAGCCGAGTACCTGCTTCTGCGCGCGCTGGTCATTCTTTCCCGCCAGCCCGAGCGGCTGTTCCTGACCGCCGCCGATGTCGAGGAGCTGGCGCGTTACCTGCAAATCCCCGAGGTTTTGTCCGATCTCGATTTCTACCTCCAGCAGCGGGAAACCGCGGGACAAGCGACCACGACCATGCCGGCCAATGTCCTGGCGCTCGCCCAGCTCTTCCTCCCGGCCGACACCCCGGAAAAGCGGGCCAGCCTTGGAGAGCTCCTCGCCCTGCTGGGCCGCCTGCGAACCGAAAGCCCGCTCTGGGCCGAAGTACTCAATGATCCGCGGCTGCCCGCGGCCTCGCAGGCGGCGGACCTCCGCCGCCTGGAAGCGCTCGCCGCCGGCGCCGCCCAGCCTTCCGAGGGAGAACTGCGGCTGGCGCCGCTGCGTCTCCTGGCGGCAGCGGCAGTGGCCGTGGGGATCGGGATCTCGTTGTCGCTGACCCTGGGACCGGAAACAGCCGTGCGCGCGGTCTCACTTTGGGGCGCGGCCTCGGGCCTGGGTTTAGCGGCCATCTACGGCGCGCGCCTGTATTATCTTTGGCGCCTGGTAAGGCCCCGCGCTCCGGCCTTGGACCCCGCGCACGCCAACCAGCAGCTGGCCGAATTGATCGCGGACCTGGCCCGCCGCGGCGGCCTGCCCGAAGGATACGCGCCCGCCATCGCCGTATTGCCCCCGCAATCGCTCCGCTCCATCTTGTTCCGGGGTTTTTTGATCGCCAAAGCCGAAGGCGGCCGCCTGTGGCTGCATCCGAATTTCCTCTCCCTCCCATGGCCCATCCAGCAGGCCGTGGCCTTGCACGAACTGGTCGAAGCCGGCGGCCAGGGGCATTGGCGCGCCACCTGGGAAGAATTCCGCTCTTATTTCCGCTCCCGGCCTTTCCGGCCCACGTATCCGCAAACGATCTTCGCCGGCGACTTCACCATCCAGGAGCCCCTGGAACGCGGCACGGCCTGGAACCGCTACCGGGTCCGCTATAAGAACTACCCCTATTTCTTCCTGGTGAAAAACGAGCTCGATCCCCGCGACGCGGAGCATTACGCGCTTGCCCGGCTCGCGCCGGCCGCGCTCAACCAGCAAACCCTGGACGTGGTCCTCACGGGGCTCAACCTCCAGCGTTTCCGGCTCCTGCGTTTCCGGCACCGGCTGCTCGCGCCGCGCGTGGAATCATTTGTCATGAACGAAAGCGGCACGGTGATCGGATATCTCGCGCCGTATTGGGCCGGAGAGAAGCTGTCGGACTTAACGCGCCGCGGGGCGCTGAGCACAGGTCAGCTGAACCAGGTGCTGCGCCAGCTGCACGCCCAGCTGGACATCATGCACGCCAACCGCCTGATGCACGGCGATCCCCACTTCGAAAATGCGTGGGTGAAGCCGCCCTCTCCGTGGGTGCCGCGCTTCCTGGCGCGCCGCTTCCCGCGGCTGTTCCCGGTGGTCGCGCGCTTCGTCAATTTCCAGCCCCGCGAGGAATTCAATCCCACCGCGGACGTGTTGAAGTTCCGCCTGCTGGTGGACCGCCTGAGCCGCGAAACCCTTGCCGGCCGCGCGGCGGAATTCATCCCCGCGCCGGCTCCGCGCCCGGCCGTGAGGCCGCTCGCCGGCAATCTCGCTGATGCCCGGGTCACGGCCGCGGTCGTGCGGACAGGCGACCAGGCCACGGCGCTCGTACTCGACCACCGTACCGGGGAAGCCCTCTATCGCCGCTCCTTCACGCTCGGCGCCGACCCAACCGGCGCGGTCCGGGACGAACTGACGTACGTTCTGCGCCAACTCGGCGTGCGCATTGACACCGCGGGCGTTTCGGGCTGGCCCGAGGACGGCTACGACGCGCTGCGCGCCATGTTGTGGAACGACCTGGACATCGTGGCTTTTTCGCCCGCCGATTCTCCGGCAGGCTCCTTTGCGGATCCCGCCGACCTGCAGGCCGTGGCCGATGCCGCCCGACGCCTCTTTCACGAGACCGCGGAGGTCGTCCGCGTGAATCCGGACGGCCAGGTGCGCGTCAACCCCCTGGGCACCCTGGCCGACTTCGAACCGGTTCTGGGACCGGAACGCCTTGCCCGGCACCGCGCGCTGGCAAAGCTGGCCCGCAGCGAGGACCTGCGGCTGGTGTTCATCAACTCCACGCCCAAAGGCGGCGGCGTGGCCATCATGCGCCACGGCATCCTGCGCTGGGCCCAGCTCCTGGGATTGCCCATGCGCTGGCTGGTGATGAGCCCGGACGACAGCGGCAGGGTGTTTGACGTCACCAAATTGAAATTCCACAATGTCCTGCAGCTCGGGCAAGCCAACCCCCTGACCGCCGAGGACCGAACCCTGCTCGATGCGTGGACCCGTGAACAGGCCGGCAAATTCCAGCCGCACCTTGCCTGGGGTAATGTTTTCGTGATTGACGATCCCCAGCCGGCCGGTCTGGTCCGCACGATCAAGCAAATCAATCCGGAAGCCAAAATCATTTGGCGCTGCCACATTGAATTTAACGTGGACCAGATCAACCAGCCCGGCACCGCAGCCCACGAGACCTGGAAGCACCTGGTGGAGCAGGTGGGCCCGGCGGACCTCTTTTTGTTCCATGAAAAAGCCTTTGTCCCGGCCGGGTTCGAAACCGGCCGCATGGTCCTGCAAATGTATCCGGCCATGGTTCCTCTGGACGGCATGAACAAGCCCCTGCGGCCGATCCAGATGGATTATTACCTTCGTCTGTTCAATGAGATCGTCGCCGCCCAGGACCAAACACCCCTGGACCCGGACCGCCCGATTTTCACCCAGATCGCCCGTTTCGATCCGTCCAAGGGGATTCCCGACGTGCTGGAAGCCTACCGCCTCCTGCGCCGCCGCCTGGCTCCGCTCCGGTGGCTGGCCGAGGCGCCGGTGCCGGCACTGCGCTTTCTGGCCGGCTGGGGCTTGCCGCTGGCCGGACGCCTGGAACAGCGGCTGCTGGACCTCGGGCGGTACTTGCGGCCGCAATTGGTGATCCTCGGCAACGGCGCCAACGATGATCCCGAAGCCCGGCCCCTGTACGATCTGGCCCGGACCATCAAAACGCAGCCTGACTTCGCCGCGATCGCGGACGACATCAAGGTCGTCCTCGCGCCGCACAACGACCAGCTGCTCAACGCGGTCCTGCGCTGGAGCCGGATCGCATTCCAGCTTTCCCACCGCGAGGGCTTCGAATTCAAAGTCACCGAAGCCCTGCAGAAGGGCGTGCCCGTGATCGCGTACCGGGCGGGAGGGATCCCGGCGCAAATCGAGGACGGGAACACCGGCTACCTGCTGCGCGTGGGGGACGTGCGAGGCGTCGCCCGCCGCCTGCGCGGGCTGATGCTCAATCCCTTCCGCTACCGCCGCATGAGCCGGGACGCCGCGGAACGTTCCCGCGCGAATTACTTGATCCAAGACAACGCCGCCAACCTGGTCAGCCTCGGCCTGCTCCTGCGTTCGGGCCGGCTGACGCCGGAAACCCTGGCCGAGGCGGAACGCGGGCGGAACGAACACGAGGTCACACCGGCCCTGCGCGAACAGGTCATGGACGAGGCCGAGGCGCGGTTCCGCGTTCCTTCGCCGCAGGTAACCCGCGGTCCCACCTGGCCAGCGGGTCTCATGCCCAGGTTCCGGGCCGAGGTGCTGGACGCGCACGGCCATCTTCGCCCCCTGGCCCTGGCCCGCGCCGTGGCGCACGAGAACCTTTGGCTCCTGCCCCTGATCCTCGTGACCGGCCTGGTGACGCTGGCAATCTCCGCCCTCACCCTGCAGGGACCCGCGCCCGTGCCGCTCCTGCAGTGGCTGGCACCGTCCTTGACCGGGCTTTTCTACGCCCTGACGTTCACCACCGGTCACGGCAAGACCGTGCTTGTGTACGATGAAGCGGAAGCCCGCTATCTGGAAGTGCCGCGCACCAGGCGCCACACCCTGCAGCTGTTCGGCCTGGGCGCGGGCCTGGCGGCCCTCGCCCTGGGCGGGGTTGCGCTGGGGGTCTACGGCACCTTCCTCGGCCTGGGCGCGTTCGTGAGCCTGAGCGCCGGCGTGCTGGCCGGATTCGCGGCCGCGTGGGTCCTGCATTTCTCCTGGAATTACTTCCTCACGCGCCGGCGGCCCGGCCTGGCGGCCGGCCTGGCGCAGCCTGTTCCCAGCCTGCCGCCCCTGGAAACCGTGGTCGAACTCACGGTGGAAAGCCGTCTCTCCCACGACCTCATCGGCCGCGTTCGCGCCAACCTGACCGACCCCGGTGACCCCCGTCATGCACGACTGGCCAAGGAGCTCGCCGCCCTGGACGGCGACCCTGAGCTGGCCCTGCAGCTGCTGGCCATGTCCGGGTCCATCGGCGGCATCGGCCCCCTGCTCACGGACCGCATCGAGGACCTGGGCAGACAAGGCGGGTTCCGCAAGGTCCTCGGCATCCGGCCGCTGTACCAGCAGGTCTGGCGCCAGCAGATCACCCCGGGACAGAACGGCCAGCCCGACCAGTTTTCCCTGAACAAAGTCCAGGTTGGCGACATGCTGCGGTCCGCCCTGGATCGCACCAAGATTCCGGGCACGGACCAGGACCTGACTCTCGAGGTCCCGATGAATGACGGCCGGGTCCGCAAGGTCGCGGTCTGGCAGGAGGCCGATCCCAAGACCGGCACGGTGATGTATTATCTCGACGATCACGATCCGGCCGAGACGGAACCCAATGTCTTCGACGTGGTCTATTCCGGCTACGCCGACAAGCACGAGTCCGCGCGCTTCCGCGGCGACTTCGAGGCCAAGAAGCGCATTGCCATGGAACAGAGCTACCTGCTCGGCCGTGCGTACCTGGCTTTGCTGGAATCCCTTCAGGTCCAGCCGGACGCGGTCATCCTTTCGGAGATGAGCGCCGGCACCTTCGCCATCCCCCAGGTGGTCACGGACCGCTACCAGCACAGCCCGGCCACGGCCCGCGCGCGCTTCATTTTCAACGACCACACGCCGCTGGAATACGCGCACGTGGTGGAGCACAAGGATTTCCTGGCCAAGTACCCGCTGGCGCGCGAAGTGGTGGAACTGCTCACGGACGGCCAGGGGCAGGTCCACATCACCAGCTTGATCGCCACCCTGGCCGAGAGCGTGTACGGCGTGGCCCGCCTGCACTGGCAGACCATGCTCGCCATGCCCGCCTACCAGCGCGTGCGCGACAAGCTGCGCTATATCACCAACGGCGTCAACCTGGATTTCTGGCAGTGGGGCGGCCTCCGCGCCTGGGACAAGCTGAGCGACGAGGCCCTGCTCGCGGAAAAGGACCGGGCGCGCCAGGCCATGGTGGCGCTCCTGGCCGACCGCCTGGGACGCGATGATGCCTGGAAAGCGCAGATGGAAGGGAAGAAGGTCTTCAACTGGACCCGGCGGGTGGTGCGCTACAAACAGCTCTTCCGCCTGCTGGAAATGGTCCGCGATCCCGGCCTGCGCCAGCAGTTTCTGGACAGCAATGCCGTGCTCCTGTTCGGCGGCCGGGTCCACCAGGACGATACCGCGAGCCAGCGCCTGGTGCAGGAGTTCTTGAACGAGATCCACGCCCATCCCGAACTGCGCGACCGCATGATCTTCTATCCCAATTTCAACACCCTGGATATGCAGACCATCGCCGCGGGCGTGGACGGCACCATCATGGGCGCGAACGAGGGGCGGGAAGCCTCGGCCACGGGCTTCATGAAAGTGCTGGTCAACGGCGGCATTGTCATCGGCTCGCCGGACGGCGCGGTGCCGGAGAACTGCGTGTTCCTGGGCCAGGCCGGCCGCTATGCGGGCCAGGTCCCGGCCGAAGGCGTTCGCTTCTCCGAGGACCCGCGCGGCGCCAATGCGGTCCTCCTGCCGTACGATACCGTGGATGACGAGGACGGCAACCGCCGCAGTTTCACGCCCAAGGCCCTGGCGGACGCCATCACCCTGGCCGCGCAAAGCTTGAGCGATCCCCCCACCCGCGTCGGGATGATGCGCCGCGCTTTGGCCGAATCGCCCCGCTTGAGCACCCAGCGGGTGGTCCGCGAAATGCTGGCCCTGCTCAGAGAACTTGAGCGCACCTCCGAAGCCCGCCAGGCGGCCATGCAGGCCGGCCGCGATTTAGCCCTGGCCGCCCTGCCAGGACTTGATTATTACCGCCTCAACCGGATGCTGGACCTTCCGGTGGGGCGTTTCGTGTGGAAGCCCGAGGAGACCAAGATCGCGCCCGTGGCCCGCCCCGAGAACGTCCCGGAAGGCTCGTTGCGCGCGTTATGGCATGAGTTCATGTCGCTCAAATCCCTGGGCGCGCTGGACGAGCCGGTCCTGCTCTTTAACGCCGCCGGCAACCCGCAATTCAACGCCCAGCCCGGGCAGGCCGGCGGCTATCTGCTGGCCTATCTCCGCCGCGGGCTGGCGGAGAACGAGCACTTCCTCTCCCTGCCCAGGTCCACCCAGGACCAGATTCTAAACGACGTGGACCGGCTCCTGGTCCGCGTGCAGACCGCCCGCGACGCCGGCGACAGCCAGGCCGTTCTCAACACCCATTACGAGGCCATGGGCCTGCTCGCGGGTTGGATCGAGGCGGAAAACCGCCTGCGGCACTTCCAGTGGCTGAGGGACGGCCTCCTGGATTTCTACCGCAACCGCATGACCAGCGTGCTGGGATTCCTGCTCCGCTTGCAAAAACAGCAGCCGGAATATTTTTCAGCCCGGGCGCCGGGCGCCGAACAAACCCGGGGTGAGCAGCTGCAATCCGCGTTGCAAACCGCCGAAACCTGGCTGGGCCCGGGTCTGGACCAGCTGGTGCAGGAGAACGCCGCGTGGTACGCGCGCGAACCGGAGCAAATGGATGCCGCGATCCAACGCGTTCTGCTGGGCGTCCTGAACGCCATGGCCCCCGCGACCGAGGCCCTGGCCAAAGGGATTGCCGAAATGCCCAAAGCCGCATGGGACGAACGCAGTTTGCAATCGCTGTCGGTGCTTCAAAGCGATCTGGTGCGCCTGCAGGCGCAAAACGAACGCATCCGCGGCGCGGCGCCGCTCCGGCACGGCGTCCCGGTTCCCACCAGCGCGTTCTGGGCCGTGCGCCGGGCCCTGCAGCGCCTGGGCGACCGGGCCTCCGTGGTGTCGGTCCGGCGCCTGGCGGAACACGCGGCCGTGTTCGTGGACCCGGAACTGCTCGCGGTCACCCTCGAGAACCTCATGGCCGCGGCCCTGGCCAATAAAGCCGGCAAAGTGAGCGTTACGCTGGCCCAGCAAGACCACCGGCTGGTGATCACCCTCGAGGATACAGGCCAGCTGTTCACGGACGAAGCGCTGGCCCAGGCCCCGCACCTGCCGTTCCTGGCCGTGGGGGACATCCCGCGCAACAGCGGTTTGGAACTGCTCGAGGCCCGGCTCCTGGCCGAACGCGCGGGCGGGTCCCTCGAACTGGAGCAGGACCGGCCGGAAAAGGGCGCGGCGGTGTTCAGGGCCCGTCTGACCCTGCCTCTGTACCTGGTGGCCGGAGAAATCGCCGAAGTGCCGGAGCCCACGCTCTGGAGCGCCTGGGCGCGCCTGACCACGACCTTGGCCCAGGCGCAGAACGAGGCGGAGATCCAGGCCGCGCTCATGCAGGCGCTGGATGACTTCTTCGGTTTCCGGCGCGCCAATTTCTACGGCCTGCACCAAGCCGCGGACGGCGCCTGGCGGTATATCAGCACCGGCCGCTACGGCCTGCTGGGTTTTTCCACGGCCCTGGCCGAACGCCCCTTCGAGGCGCTGGACGAAAAGCTCAGTCTGCTTCTTGCCTATGACCGCTCCCGCCGCGAAGAGGACCAGGTGCAGGTGATCAACGCCCGCGTGGAAGACCAGCGGGTGAACCCCCGGCATGTGCTTAAGGACATTTTCAAATACACTTTCTTCGACGCCACGGTCTCCTGGCAGTACCGCCTGTTCGGCTGGTTGAACAACGATCTGGCCGCGCGCCTGGTGGGGCCGCGCCTTTCCCGCTGGCTGCTGCGGCGCGCGCCCGCGCCCCGGCTGCAGGACATCAACCGTTCCATCACGCTCCTGTTCGCGCCTCCCGGAGAACCGGCGAACGGCATGCTGTTCATCCTGCCCACGCGCGCCATCACGGAGGAAGAGCAGGCGATCTTAAACCGCCTGACCCGCGTGGCCGGCCAGGCCTACCAGCGGCTCGCGCGCCAGCGCCGGCTGACCCAGGATTGGCCTACCCTGGTCCAGCGCCAGCCGGCGCAGGCGGAACTCAATGCGCTCCTGGACCAGGGCCGGACGCTCATCCAGCAATACCGGCGGCAGGTCCAGGGCCTGCAGAAACTCCTGGCCAAGGCCGGGGAAGTGGATCCCGGGGTTTTGGCCCAATTTTCCGGTGCCACCGCGGCCACCGAGGAACTCCTGGCCCGGTTCTTCCGCCGGATCGAGCTCTCGGACACGGTGCCGGTCCCGGACACTCTCCTCGACGCTTCGGACCCCGCGTCCTTGCTCGAGGATTACAGCCTGCGCGTCAACCAGGCGCAGAGCGCGGACGCCATTGCCGGCTGGTCGCGCCTGGCCGCGGAACTGCTCGAGACTTCGGCCTGGCCTGAACCCCAGCGCGCGTATCTCGCCACGGTCTTCGACCAGCTGGCGCGTTCGGCCATGGAAAACCTCGCCAATCTGGAATTGCTGGCCCTGGAACAGCCTCTGGCCGAACGCCTGGCCCAGCTCGCCGATGTTCCGGCCCAGTCCCTGCCGCCCCAGCTCGGACGGCGCCTGAACCAGGCCCGGCAGACCCTGGAGAACTTCCACCAGCGGCTCCGGCTGCTGCAGGGCGTCAACCCGGCGGTGTTCACGGCCTTCGACTACGCCCGCCGCCTGTTCGCCGCGCAAAGCGCCCCGGACGTGCTCACAAGCCTGTTCGACACGGTCTTGAACAACACCTCGTTCGCGGGCCTGACCGTTTACACGGTGCGGCTGGACGACCGCAGGGCCCTCTGGTACCGCAGCTTGCTGCGCAGCGGCATGTTCGGGCGTTCCGCGGCCCGGAACTGGACCGCGCTGTCTCCCCGGAGCGAAAAAAACCGCGCCCTGACCCTGGCCGCGCAGGGCCCGATCGAGGAACGGGACGACCGCGGCGCGCTGATCTACCAGCAGGCCCGCCGTCCAGGCGGCCTGGAATACCTGTACCTCGCCCAGCGCCACCGCGCCCCCTTTGTGGACCAGCGGGAACTGCTGCGCGACGTGGTGCGCCACTCCAGCCAGCCTTTCCCCGGCTGGTTCCGTTCGTTCGGGGAAGCGGTCGCGCTGGCGCTGCCGCACGCCATGGCCCGGATGCTGGTCCGCTTCATCGCGGCCGTGCGCCCCAGTTCAGTCCGGCGCGTGGACGAGATCCTGTACCTGCCGGTCCACGACGCCCAGGGCGCGGTGCGCGGCCTGCTCCAGATCAATAACTGGCGCAACCGCCAGCCCCTGTTCGCCTCGCCGGAACAGCGCGGGGAAATTTTGCAAACCCTCGCGCTGCTGACCTCCCTGACCGCCGGCCACCTGGACGCCCTGGAACAGCAGCGTTCCCTCGAAACCACGGTTGACGAACTGCGCCTGGTGGCCGGGGAGCTCAACGGTTCTTTCCGCGGCACGCTCTTCGACCGGCTCTCCGGCCTGCAGGTCCTGCTGACCGAAAAGAACTTCTTCGCGTCGCTCCTGTCCGCGGGCCGGACGGCGGGATCAATATCCGGCCGCCAGGCCAAGATCGCGCGCGCCTGGCTGGCCCAGCTGCCGAAATTTCCCGTCCGCCTGGAACAGCTCCTGAACCGCGTCTCGGCAATCCACGAAGAGGCGGCCGCCCGGACGGACGGCCTGGCCGCCGAGATTGACGCCCGCCTGCGCAAACTGGAAGCCCGGACGGATCTGGAATCCGACCAGCCCTTCGAAGGCCGGGAACAGACCGTGATCGCGCAGTTTAACCGGCGCGTGGCCGAGGCCCAGACCCCGGCCGAGCTTGAAGCCGCCGCGGCGGACAGCCTCCGGGAGGCGGGAAACAATCTGCTGTTGCGCGATCTGATGCTGGCCCAGCTCCGCCTGGCGTGGGAGCGCGCCTTGCGCCGCCAGATCCTCCAGAACGAGCAACAGTCCCTGCAGGACGCCCTGCGCGGCCTCAGCGAAGCCTTCACCGACTTTTTCATCCAGCTGGAAGAAGCGTACGCGGTCCTGGCCCAAAGCGGCGCGCTCACGAGCGACCAAGCCAGGCTCCAAACTGCCCGTCAATGGCTGACTGAGCTGGCCGGCCTGCACCCGCGCGTCGGGTTGTTCACCGAAAGCCTCGACCGCATTCTGGCCGCGCGCGCCCGGCTGCTGCCGGCGGGGCGAGACACGCGCCTGCTGGCTCCGGCCGCAAGCAGCCACTACCAACTGCTCGCCGAAGCGCTGGCCGCTCCCCGGCCCGAGCGGGAACTGCGCCGCGTGATCCGCTACGGCCTGCTGCAGCAGCTGCCAGCCTACCGCCATCTCGAGCAAATCCAGGAACGGGAGGCTTCCTGGCCGGAGTTCGCGCTCGGACTGGCGGACACCCTGGCGCGCCTGCGTTCCGGATTCTGGAAGCACCCCCGGCAATTATGGCGCACGCCCCAGCCAGGCCGTCCCCTCGGCCTGGGACAGCTGTGGTCCTGGTCGCGCCTCCTGCAACAGGTCCGCCGCGACGGCCATGACCAACTGCTGGACTTCTTGCTGCTGCTGCTGCCCGAGCCCGGCCGCGCCGCGCTCCTGCCCGCGGCCCGCCACCAGCTGTCCCTGCTGCTGGCCCGCAGCCTGGTGGAGCGATACGCGGCCGAAACCGGACGCACGCTCAGCGCGGACCTTGCGGTTAAAATTCTATCGGCTTATCCGCGCCTGCTGGAGTATCTGCAGGGCGACCTCGGCTCCCGGGACCTGCAGCGGACCCTGGAGCCTTTCCAAGCCGACGAACTCTCCCTGCTCACCCTGGCCGCGCTCCTGGTCCTGCGCAACAGCGGTCCCGCAGGCGCCCTGACCCGCGAACGGGCCGAGGACCTCTTAACGCGGACCGGCAGTCTCGCGGGGTATGTCCGCTGGCTCGAATCCGAAGCCCTCGCGGCCACGGCCGAGCAAGCGGCGCGGCGGGTGCGCGCGTGGTCCTTCCTCCCGGAACTGGGTCTGACCCCGGCCGAAAGCCGGGCGCGCCTGGACCGCGTCCTGGCCGGGCTTGACCAGCGCTTGCCGCAAGCGCAGCGCGCGGCATTCAACCGCTGGCTGGGGCAGGTCCGTTTCAGCCAAGGCGCGGCCACTTTCGCCCACCTGTCGCCGGAAAACCTGGCTAAATTGCTGGTCCTGCTCTGGCGTTTAGACCAGCGCCAGCCCAGCGATCTGATCGCCTTCGAATCCGGCAGGCCCTCCGGCGCGCTGGAAGCGGCCTTGGAAGCCTGGGATGAAACCAACTGGGAAAGGGACGTGCCAGCTTTGTCCCGCCAACTCTTGGCGCATCAGACCGGCCGGCTGAATGACCTGGTCTGCCGGCTCAGCGCCGATCCCGCCAACCACACCTCCCAGCTGAGCGTGGGCGCCGTGACGTCCGCGGCTGCCGGGCGTCCATCCGCTGTTTCCGGCACCACCCGCAAACCGGGAGGCGGGCGCACGCTCCTGTTCTTCGCCCTGGCTCTGGGCCTCGGCGCGGCCCTGCTCGCCTTGGCTCCGGAAGGCATGGGAATCCTGGCGGGTAAAATTGCCGGCTGGGATCTTCTGGAGCAGACCAGCCAGTCCGCATTGACGCCTTTGCTGGGCGGCGTGCTGCTGACGCCGGAAAACCAGGCGCGCCTTCGCGGCTTCTTCGCCGGAATCTTCCGGCCCCTCGCCCGCCTGTGGGACCAGGTCCGCGGCCTCCAGCGCGTGCCCCTGGATTCGCTCCGCCTGGAAAAACGCCTGGAAAGCGGCTCCATGTCCAATGTTTATGCCGTGGAGTACCAGGGCCGGCGCTGGGCGCTCATCCAGAACAAATTCCTGGACGCCCAGGCTCCCGGCCCGCCAAGAGAAGGGTACACGCCCGAGAGCCTGGCCGAGATCCAGGAAAGCATTGAAGAACGGGCGAAGAATTATCGCTTGTACCGCGGGCTCCGCCATCAAGGTCATGCGGTCGCGCCCGAGATCGGTCCGCTGGTCAGCAACGCTTCGGGCTTGGTGGTCGGTTATCTGAGCGAATTGGTGCCTGGCAGGGAATTGGGCGCGCTGGTCCGTTTCGGCGCCATCACGGGCGATCAGCTCGAGGCCATCCTGGAACAACTTCGGGCCCAGCTCGCCCTGCTCCATGGCCGCGGCCTGGTGCACGGCGATACGCGCCCGGAGAACGTCCTGGTCGCCTTCACCCCGCAGGGCGAGCCTGTGGCCCGCTTCATTGATTTCGAACCCAGCCGCGGCCAGTGGACCGTCCAGCAGGACCTTGATCTCTTTGAAGAACGCGTCGCCCAGCTGTTGCGCTACGAATTGCAGCCGGATAACGTCGCCCACATCCGGGCGCTGGTCCGCGGGGAGTTCGAGCGGCAGCAGTGGCTCCAGGACCGCAACGCGGCATCTGCTTATCTCACTGCCGTGCGGAGGGCCTGGTTCCAGCTCATGGACGCGGTCGAACCCCTGCCCGACCGCGCGGCGTGGGAGAACCGTCTTCAGGAATTTCTCGGAAGGTTCGGCGCCCTGCCCAGCGAGACCCGTTTGTGGGAAAAAACCCATCTCCTGCAGGTCCGCCAGACCGTGGCGGACGCGCTGCCTGTTTTTGCTTCGGAGCTGGACCGCCTGGTTAGACCCGAAACCCCGGAGACGGTCCGCGCCGCCCAGGCCTCCTTGCTTAAGAACACGCAAAACCTGCTGGCCGGCTGGCAGGACCTGGCCGGGCCCGCTTCAGCCGCCAAGGCTGAAAACGCCGTGGCGCAAAAAGTGAAAAACCTGCTCGACTCGGCCCAATTGCCCGTGGCGCAACCCGCGGTCCAGCCAGAACGCGCACGAGCCCCCTTGTTTGCCTGGTCGGTCGGCCCCTTGGCCAACGAGGCCGGGTTCATCCGGCCCGATATCTTCTCAACGCTCTTCTGGCGGCTCTGGACCTGGCTCCTGCGCCGCCCCTTTGCCCAGTGGACCGCGGACATTCCGGACAGCGGCAAGGAACTCCCCTATGGGCGGATTTCCGAATTTCGCCTCGGCATTTTCGATCGCATGCGCCCGTTCCTCCGCCGCTTGGGGAGCGTGAAGAGGGCTTTCTACCCGGCCAGCGCCGGAGACATATCCACTCTACTGCTGGCCGGGGACCCGGACCGCATCTTGATGGTGGACCGCCAGCCTTTCGGCGGCCCGGATGACCTCGCCCGGGCCGAGCCCCTGCGGGAAGGGTACTGGGCAGAAAAACAGCTCGAAGGCAGTGCCGGGTGGTCAAGAACCGAAACCATACAAACTATCGGCGCCCTGATCGCGCCACTGGTATGGGATCTGGAAATGATCGGCGCGGCCGGAATCCGGATCACGCGGTATTCACCCACCGAACACCGCATCCAGTTCACCTGGGGCCGCACCCCGGCCGAATCGCGGCCGCGCGAAATCCTGTTTATCAGCGAGTGCGACCTGGAGCATCCTGGGTCCTATCCCGTCTCCCTCACGCGCTGGCTCCGTTCGGGCTATGATCTTTACCTGCAAAAGAGCGGGGAAGACCTGCATCGGCTGGACGCCATGGACTACCACCTTCAGTTCCTGAAGGACGGGGGTTTGATTCTCTCTGACCTGCTCAACCGGGAAGTCATGCTGGACGAGCGTTACCAGCCGGTACCCTGGCCTTTTGACTTGGGTTCCCGGCACACGGAATATTTTGCGCTCGGCTACGGGTTTGAAACCTTCCTGCACTGGAAAAATCCGCCCGCGACAGCCAGACCGCAAGGGCCCGCCTCCTCCCAAGCCGGATTCACCACCCTGGAAACCCTGACCGCCATGACCGCTGTGTTCGGGGTGGGCCTGCTCCTCGCCGCCGGCCTGGCCTTGGCCTCGGGCGGATTGAGCCTGGCCGCCGGGTGGATTGCCCTGACTGCGGGCGGCCTGATGGTCCTGGCACCGCTCGCGGCACATCTGTCCGCTCTCCGTGCCGCGCCCCGTCCGACAGAACCCGCGGCTCTTCCGGTTGCCGAACCCACTGAACTGGAACGCTCTCTCAAACAGCGACAGACCATGCTGCCTGAACTGGCGGGCGAACCATACCGCCAGTCCGAACCTCTGGCGACGCGGGCGCTGCAGCGCTGGTTCGCAGACCTGTTGTTCGCGGAAGACGCGCGAACCGCGGGCCAGCCGGCTGTTCGCTGGCCGTTCGAAGGACTGCAGGCGTTCTGGGCCTTCACCCTGGCGCTATTGCGCGCCGGCCTGATGCTCGCCGCGAACGCCAGACCTGGACAGGAAACGGCGTTTGATCCTCAAAACGACCGCTTGCTGGACCTGACCCGCAAGCAGGCTCTTCCAGACTCGGAGACTGCCGCGGCTTTTGCCCGACGGTATGCAGTGGAAGTGACCCCCTTGCAGGTCCGGCCAGCTTCCACGCTGAGAACCACTGGCTGGGAACGCATACGCTTTGTTTTACAAGGCAATTCCACCTACCGCGAGACAGGCGAAAATCAACAGCCAACCTTATACCTGCCAGACGCCATGTTGCTCCGGCTGCAGCAGCCGCTTTCCAGCCAGCCAGGCCTGCGCGGTCTTTGGCAGAGGTGGATCTGGCACGGCAACCGTTTCCTGCTGGGAATGATGATTCGCTACCAGGCCGGAGCCTATTTCGCCGGCCTCCGCCAAGGGTTATCATGGGGACAAAAACTCGCGGATATCTCCAGCCAGGATATAGCCCAGTCCTGGACCACTGCCCTGGACCGCCTGGAAGGGCAGGAAATGGCCTTTTCTTACTATTCCCGGCGTCCAGCAGGCAAGACCGCCCTCAGTGCCTATGATGTCGAAAAAATGGCTACTAGATTGCTGCAAACCGGCGCCAGACTGCTTTCCCAGGATGACTCCTCTCCTTGGCAAACACTACAAAGCCCATTGGGGGATATGCTGCGGCAGGGTGCTGAACCCAGTGTGGAAACCTTACTGAACCTATTGAACGCCATGTCTGAAGACAGCACGGGAGAAACCGCTGTTCTATCCACCCTTGCCAAGGAAACTGCTATTTTACAAGGGGATTTGAGGCGCTGGGCTCTGCAGGATGTCGCGGCTGCCCTGATTGACGGCCAGACGCGTTCCCTGGCAGATACCGGCGGGAAACCCCATCCCATTTCCCTGAGAACCGGCGAAGAGGTCTATTTGTTAAGTCTGCCGGAGACTTACGCCAAAATTATGTCCGAGTTAGATCGTCTGACCCGCGCTGTCACACCCGCGGCCTCTCTCGATCCCGCAATAACCGCCTGGAAGGAGCGGGTGGACCTGTTGCGCGAAGCTTTGACCGCGGCGGCCACTGTGCAACCCGGAGAATTGTATCGTCTGACCCCAGACTTGGCCGCCTCCTTGTTGAGTGAAATCGTATCCTTGACCGGGGAGGAGGGAAGGGTCGTCGTTGATTTAGGCGAGGACGTGGACTCACGGCGGGTCGGGGTTACCACGGGTGAGATCGTGGCGCGAGATCTCGCCCCAGGCGTGCAGATGGCGACCAGGGAAGTGTATCAAGTCAGCGGGCCGACGCTGGAAAGAATCACCTCTCATCTTACACAATCTAATCTGCCGGCCCATGGATTGTTCGCGCAAGCTTACGAAGGAACCTTAACCTCCCCGATGACAGCGCCAGCCGTCAGGCTTCAAGGCTTATCGCGCGCCCTCATTTCGATTTCGCGCGTTCTGCCGGCCTCCGTACAAAGGCGAATTCACTTCCTGATAATCCGACTGAATCCAAAGGGTTATTTGGATATTATACTGAATGGCGTTATGGTTTCTGGCTGGTTAAGCCTCTTGCAGGACACCTCCAGCCCGCTTGGACAAACCTATTTGCAGTGGGCTTCTCAGGCCACGCCCACCGCGGAACGACAGTTCCTGCGGGCCATGATCCGCGTTTTAAAAAACCAGCGTCTCGAGATCGAAAACGCCAGGGGCATCATGGCTGCATCCCAATTGACCCTCATGCAGGAGAACCACCACGCTTCGCTCATTTCATTCCTGCAAACCACCCAGGCAATGTACGCGCTGTCGCCGCTGCGGATTGGCCGCTGGGATGCCAAACCCGCGGGCGTTCGTCAAACCGAGATCGTCATGCCCGGCCTGCTGGCGCAGCCCGGCAACATGGGAACCTGGGGGGCCCTGCTGGATATCATGCGGGGTTTTGACACCATCCGCATTGACAACGACCTCTTCAACCTGCGCCGGCGCCAGCTCTTCCGCACCTCGGCCCAGGCCGCTTAACCTGTCCTAGGATCTATCCTTGTATTCCTATTTCATCCTTTTTTTCAGGTTTTTACTGTGTTATGATGCACAGCGGTCCATTTAAATCTTGATAAGAGGAGGATTATCGCATGCGAAAATGGATTCCTGGTATTGCCGTAATGAGCTTGATCTTCAATCTTTCCATGGCTTTTGGACAGGAGGCCCCGGCTGGTGACACCACCGCCCACGAAGCCATTCTGATCATCTCGGATGACCGGCTGATCCCGGCCGAGATCTATGTTCCAGCCGGGGAAGACCTTCGCCTGCACGTGCTGAACATCCGCAAGCTTGGCGGAAAATTCACGGCCCCTGGCACGACCGAGCCCAAAATGCTCAAACCGAACCAGATCGCCACGTACACGATCACATCTTCCCAGATCACCGCCGACTCTGCTTGCCGGTTTACTTGCGAAAAAAGCGCATTCGAAGGAACAGCGGCACTGATCGTCGGGCTGCCGGAAGCGGGTAAAAAACTGGACATCCCGCTCCTTGCGCAACGCAAGCAGTTCCTGCCGGAGGTCACCACGGTTCCAGCTGGTCAACCCCTGACGCTTGCTCTTTATTCGCTGATCGGCCTTCCGCATGCTGACTTTGAACTGCTTGGCGCGAACGTCAAGTTGCCGTTCAAGACCAGGAAACTGGTGTCCATTGACGTTAAAGAAGGTTTGGCGGCCGGTACCTATCTGGTTTCGCGTCCTAAATTCCCAAAGCAAAACCACAAAATCAAAACGCGTTTTGAAGCAGTCGAAATGACCGAAGTGGACGAATAATCAGCAGCAGGAGGATGCGTTTGCGTCCTCCTGCTTTTTTAGGGGTATAGTTAACATAATATATATTATGCGACACATAAATAATCTAATCATTTATACTTTGCCAGTTCTTTTTATTAGTTATTTAATGAATCCCCTGAATAGTAGTGATAATATCTACATGCGTAGATTGACAGGAACATCACCAACGGGAGGCATGAAGATGAAAAATGTATTTAAGCTTGCAATAGCTTGGGCATTTTTCACGACCTTCACCACGGTTCATCTTTGGGCTCAGCTCGAGGTCGCCCTGGAGTCCGCAGCAGAAGAAACGGCAGCGCCCGTCGTCGCGCCAGTATCTGACCCTGTTTCCACCCAGCCTGCGGCACCACACGCAACAGCGGCACCGGAAAGCATCCTCTTCCAGGAATACTTAAGCCTGGATGACTTGCTGAAACAGCCTTTGAGTGTTTCCACCCTAAAAGAAGTGACTCCCCGGCAAGCCCCGAATATTGTGACCTTGATCACTGCTGACGAGATCGCCCAGACCGGCGCGCGCGACCTTATGGACGTGCTGCGCCTGATCCCGGCCTTTGAATTCGGTTCCGACGTGTCCGGAGTGGTGGGCCTGAGTGTGCGCGGCTTGTGGGCGCACGAAGGCAAGGTTCTCTTTCTCCTGGACGGTCAGCCGATCAATGAAATCGCCTACGGCACCATGGCTTACGGCAATCACTTCCCTGTTGACCAAATCCAGCAAATCGAGATCATCCGGGGCCCAGGTTCTGCCATTTACGGCGGCTACGCGGAGCTTGCGGTCATCAATGTAAAAACCAAGAACGGGGCCGAACTGAACGGCGCGCAGGTATCTGGCACCTACAGCCAGATGTCCAAGACCTATAGCCACCGGACCGTGAGCCTGTCCGTGGGCAAACGGATCGAGGACCTGGACGTTTCCGCGCACGTCTTCGCCGGCCAAGGCAACCGCAGCGAGGGCACGTTCAAGAGCTACTGGGGCGGCGAGGAGTACGACATGTCCACGGCCTCCCAGCTGAATCCCGGCCTGGTCAACCTGGGTATGAAGTACAAAGGCCTCTCTGTCCGCACCATCATAGATGAATATCACATGACGGAACGCGACTGGTGGGGCGTGAACCTGCCTATGCCGGTGCGCGCCGACTTCAATACCCGCATCGTGGACGCCCAGTACGACTGGAAGATCGGCGCCCTGACCCTTACGCCACGCATCACCCTCAAGGAGCAGGAACCCTACCAACGCAACGGCGTGGGAACCAAGAACATCCTGGTCGAAGGCGAAGTGCCAGGCGTGGACACGCCGTCGGACCACCCCTTCGAAATTTGGATGAAGCGCCAGACCGAAAGCCTGATCGCCACTTACGATTTCACGGCGAAAGACAACCTCCTGGTGGGCATCGAGGGCTACCAGGAATCAGGCGAGACCATCTCCGACGCCGAGCCGCAGCTGATCCAGTACAACAATGTGGCGGCCTTTGCCCAGGGCCTGGTGGACCTGAACTACGCCAACCTGACCGCGGGTGCGCGCTTTGAACGCCACAACCATTACGGAAACTCCTTCGTCCCCCGGATGGGTGTAACCAGCATCATCGAGGATTTCCATTTTAAAGCCCTGTTCAGCAAGGCCTTCCGGGTGCCCCAGCTCGAAACCATCGTCCTGAACAAGGATATCCGTCCCGAGACTTCACGGACCATTGATATTGAGGCGGGATACCGGATCACGGATAAAATGCTGGTCACCGCAAACTGGTACGACACGCAGATCAACGATACCATCATCTACTACGCGACCTCGGCCGCGGAGTATCAGCTGAACGCCGGCGAGCTCAGGAACCAGGGTGTCGAGTTGAAATATGTTTATCGCGACGATTGGGGTTTCGCGAACCTGGGGTACATCTTCAGCACCTGCATCCGGAACGAGGATTTTATCAATCCCGAGACCGGCGAACGGACCCAGAGCATCTATAAGCCCTCAACGGGCGGCGAACAGCACAACGATCTGGTCATCGGCCTGCCCGGACACAAGGTGACACTCAACGCCCAGGTCCGGGTGCTGGAAATGTTGAGCATCAATCCCTCGCTCATCTATTTCACTGAACGGTATGGCTGGAATAACTACGACCCCGTGAACGACGTGGAGGTCCTGAAGCGGTTTGAACCGGCCCTGGTGCTGAACCTATTCGTGAACTGCACCCCGCTGAAAGGCCTCAATCTCGGAGTGGGCGTGAACGATATCGCCGACGCGGCGCCGGAATTTATCCAGGCGTACTACGGGGGCCATGCGCCGATTCCCGGCGCATCCCGCAGTTATATCGGGAAAGTTTCATATCAGCTGGATTTTTAAAACTCCGATCTTTAGTATGCCTTGCAGATGCAGCGTGTCGGTTTGCTCGTGCAACCGTTCCCTGAATAATGCGGGACTGGAAGTCTCCCATGGCCAGATGCCCTAAATTTTTCCTCTTGTTGTTAGCCGGACTGCTCTCGCTGGTTTCCCCGGCCTCGTGGGCCGGCGTGGAGCGGGTTGCGGTCGTCCTCGGCAACGAGGGTGTTCCCTACCAGGAGGCGCTCACAGGCTTCCAGGGGGCCGCGCCCTTTCAGTTTGCCGTGTACCGCCTTCACACCGCCTCCCAGCCAGCCCAGGCCGTCGCCGACAAAATCATTTCCGGCAAATTCACGCTCGTGGTTTTAATCGGCAGTGAAGCTTTCACCATTGCCCCCTTGCTTCCGCACACCGTGCGGCTTGTCTATACCATGACCCTAGAGGAGACGGCCCTGCCCGGCCACTCCTCTTCGGGTGTCTTGCTCGAGGTGGATCTGGCAGACAAATTTTCCCGGATTACCAGGATGTTCCCTGATAAAAAGCGCATCGGCTTCTTGTTTAATCCCAGGTCCTCCTCCATACAGTTCATGCAGGCGCGTACCCTGATGGGTCAATATGGTTTAGAGGTTTTACCCATTGATGTCGAAACGCCAGCGGCTTTGGCGGACGGATTGAAAAAAGCCACTGCCCAGAAGGTGGACTATCTGTGGATGGTGATTGATGAGAATTTGGCGCGGCCTGAATCTTTGCGCGCACTGATTGCGTACGCGCTGGAAAAACGGCTGCTCTTGATCGGGTTCTCAAAGTTTCAAGTCAAGGCGGGCGCCCTAGCGGCGTTTACCGCTGATTACACGGATATCGGAGCGCAAACCGCGGTACATGTGCAAAAAATCCTTTCAGGTCAAAAAACCGCGAAATCCGAAACACCCCGCAAGATTGTGGTCTATATCAATCCCATTGTCCGGAGCAAGCTCGATTTGCCGGATCTTTCCCGCTTTCAGGAAGTGCAGGAAATCAAATAATCAGGAAATATAGTTTGCGTTGATCTTGATGTAATCGAGGGAGTAATCGCAGGTCCAAACTTTCTTCGAGGCTGGCCCGGCGTTAAGATCGACCTGAATGAGGATTTCTTTCTGCTTGAGCGATGCTTCGGCCTGTTGGTAGCTCTCGCCGCTCTGCGGTTCTCCCTTGACGACCACTGGGAACGAATTAATATTCACATCCACTGTCTGTGGATCAGCGCCAACCATGGCTTTGCCGACTGCCATGACAATTCTCCCCCAGTTCAGCTGTTCCCCGAAAAACGCGGTCTTGACCAAGGGCGAGTTGGCTATCGCGAACGCGGCCAGTTGGGCCGCCTCGGACGTCTTCGCGCCCAGGACCTCGATGGTCAGGCGTTTGGTGGCTCCTTCGCCGTCCGCCACCAATTCCAGGGCCAAGGCTTCGAGGAGTTGCCGGAGGTGTTCGGTAAAGGCCTGATAGCGGTCATCTTCCTCAGCGATCGTGGGATTCCCGGCACGGCCGCTGGCCAGCAGGAAGACCGTGTCATTGGTGCTGGTATCGCTGTCAATGGTAACGCTGTTCAACGTATCCTGGGAGGCCGCCGCCAATGCGCGCCTCAGCATGGTCTGCGTGATCTTAATATCCGTGATGACAAAACACAGCATCGTGGCCAGATTGGGCTGGATCATGCCAGCACCTTTGATACAGCCGGACAGATGGATCCGTTTTGTGCCCAAATCGAACTCTCGGAGCGCGGTTTTAGGCCTCGTATCAGTCGTTAAAATGGATTGCACAAAATGCTGGGCAGATACGGCGTCCGCTTTCGGCTCGATCTCCTGGATAGCCGGCAGGATGGCCTCCATGGGCAACCGGTGACCAATGACCCCGGTGGAAGCCAGGTAACATTCTTCGCTGGGCACGTTCAGCTTCTTGGCCATGCTTTCCGCGCACTTTTCCGCATCGTACAACCCCTGCCGGCCGGTGAAAGCGTTGGCACACCCGCTGTTGACCAATATCGCGCGCTTGCGCGTGCTGAGCTGGTCCTGGCGCATCGAAATCAGCACGGGCGCGGCCTTGAAGTCATTACGGGTATAGAGCGCCGCCCCCACGGTGTCCGGTTCATCCGAAACCAGCAAACCCAGCTTCCCTTTCACGCCGGTCAGCGGCATCCCCGCAAACCGGAACCCCGGCACTGTCGAAAGACTCATGCTCGCATTTCCCCCTGCCCGCGCATCCGTTTTAAAGTTCGGCCGTCTTGGCGTCGCGCTTGCTTTGGATCAGGCGGACAATCTCGATCAGCGGCAGAGCGCCCCGGTTTTCGCCGGTCCGCACCCTGACCGCCGCAGCTTTCTGTTCCACTTCCCGGTCCCCGACCACCAGCATATAGGGGATCTTTTCCATTTGGGCGTCCCGGATCTTGCCGTTGATCTTTTCGCTGCGCGTATCCGCTTCCGCCCGCAGCCCCGCGGCCTGCAATTGCCCCAGCACCTCCTGGGCGTAAGGCAGATGACGGTCCGCGATGGTCAGGATCCGCGCCTGGACCGGGGCCAGCCACACCGGAAACGCCCCGCCGTAATGTTCCAGCAGGACACCGAAAAACCGCTCCAAAGACCCCATCAGGGCGCGGTGGATCATGATCGGCCGGTGCGCGCGGCCGTCCTCGCCCATATAGGTCATATCGAACCGTTCGGGCTCGTTAAAATCAACCTGCACGGTGGAACACTGCCAGGTCCTGCCCAGGCAATCCTTGATCTTGATGTCCACCTTGGGCCCGTAGAACGCGCCGCCGCCCTCGTCCACGCTGTAGTTCAGTCCGATGGCGTCCAGCGCTTTGCGCAGGGCCTGGGTGGCTTCTATCCAGGCCTGGTCGTCGCCCACCGTGTCTTTGGGAGGCTTGGTGGAAAGAAAAATCTCGTATTCGCTGAACCCGAAAGTTTTAAGGACAAACAGCACGAATTGAATAACCGTCTGGATCTCCGCTTCCAGCTGCTCCCGGGTACAGAAAATATGCGCGTCGTCCTGGGTGAACCCCCGCACGCGGAAGAGCCCGTGCAGAACGCCGGATTTCTCGTAGCGGTACACCGTGCCCAGCTCCGCCCAGCGGATCGGCATCTGCCGGTAACTGCGAATGGCGGTTTTGTAAATTTTAATGTGAAACGGGCAATTCATGGGTTTAATGTAGTAATCGTTTTCGTCCACCTGCATGGGAGCGTACATGGCGTCGCGGTAGAACGAAAGATGCCCCGAGGTTTCCCACAAGGCGGCCCGGCCGATATGCGGCGTGAACAGGAGTTCATATCCATTCACTGCGTGCTGTTCCCGCCAAAAATCCTCGATCACCCGCCGGATGCGCGCACCCTTGGGATGCCAGTACACCAGTCCGGCGCCGGAGTCCTCATGCAGGGAGAAGAGGTCCAGTTCCTTTCCCAGGCGGCGGTGATCCCGGCGTTTGGCCTCCTCCAGACGCTTCAGGTAGGCCTCGAGGGCGGCCGGCTGGTCAAAACTCGTGCCGTAAATGCGCTGCAGCATTTTATTGCGCTCGTCGCCGCGCCAGTACGCGCCGGCCACGGACAGCAATTTGAACGCCTTCATCCACCCGGAATGCGGCAGGTGGGGTCCCCGGCACAAATCCATGAATCCCCCGAGCGTGTACAGAGAGACCTGGTCATCGGCGATCGCGTCCAGCAGCTCAAGCTTGTAGGTCTCCCCCGCTTCCGCGAAGGTCCGCCGCGCTTCATCCTTGCTGACGACCCTGCGGGTAAAGGGCAGTTTCCGCGCGGCCAGATCCCACATCTTTTTCTCGATCGTCTGCAGATCTTCGGGCGTGAACGGCTGGTCGCGGTCAAAATCGTAGTAGAACCCGTCCGTGATCGCAGGGCCGATGGTGACCTTGGTCTCGGGGTAGATCTCCTTGACCGCGGCCGCCATCAGGTGCGCGGTGGAGTGGCGTAAAATATCCAGCCCGTCTTCCCCTTTCAGGTCCAGCGGCTGGGCGAGATGATCCCCCGCCGGCACCTCGCGGGAAAGATCGTAGGTCTGCTCCCCCACCTTGACGGCGACGGCCGAGGAAGCAAGGTCCGGCCGCAGCTGCAGGAGGGCTTGCCCCCAGGTTGTCCCCGCCGCGAACTCCACCCGGGGACCTTCGGAAAAAGCAATATACGCATGGCTCATGAAAGCAAAACGCTCCTTCTTCGGTTTAGGGATCGTTGCTGATGCGTAAAATAACCGTAAGTATACCGCAACCGAGCTTGAAATGCCACCACCGGTTCACGAGGGAGGATAAAAAAAGCCGGGAAGCTTTTGCGAAGCTTCCCGGCTCAGCGGTTCCCGGGGATCGGATCAAGGCTGGATCAGAACAGGGTCAGGCTTCTTGATCTCCTCCACTTTGTCGCCGATCAGGCGTTGGTCTTTCTCCTTGTCCTCGGCGAGCTCTTCCGCGGTATCATCTCGTTCTTTTTCTTCCGAGGTCTCGGCCTCTTGTTGAACGAAGCGGGTACCCTCCTTGGCGAGGACCCCCGTCAGCTTCAGGTCGGCGTTGTATTTGTAGATCTTTTTCCCCTCGGTTTTCTTTTCCATGGTGACGGAAACAGTCTTCACCGGGGGTTCCTGATTCGTCCGGGAGGAACCGAAGGACAGGTTGACGTATAAGTGCATATCCAAAGCCGGCAGGAAGCCCTCATGCAAATACCCGTGCAGATAAACGCTGCGGCATTCGTCCTGGCCTTTCGGACCCACCAGCGTGGCCACCACCTCCGCGCCTTGCTTGTAATCTAACTCCACGCGGCTCAGGTCCGGCAGGAGGTTGCGAACCAGCCGCCCCTGGTCATCTTTCTGCCGCGTGCCCTTCTGAGCCTGAAGATCCTTCAGCCGCAGGGGCGGCAGGACTGTGAGGGGATTCTTTTCAGCTGCCTCCAGCAGGGCGGTACGCATCTCGCGCCAGTCTCCGGTCTCCGCGTTCGTGGCCGGCTCGGAAGCGCCGACCATGGCATCCGGCGCCCCTGCGATGGCTTTCACCGACCGTAAGCCCGCGCCCACCTCGGACAATTTAGACCCATCCATTACCACCGCGGAACCGTCCGCCACGGGCACATCGTACATATAGTCTCCTTTAATCACGCGTAAGCCGGTAACCTGCAATTGTTCATTGTAAGAAGCAATTCGTTTCTCCTCCGTTTGCTGGTTGGTTCCCGTTACCTCCAGGCCCTGGATTTTTTTGGTTCCGCCCACGCTGACCATTTCCAGCCGCAAAGTCAGCATCACGCCCTTGGCGGCCAGCGAACCTTCCCGCAGCCAACCGCCTTTATAGAGATACCTGTTCTTGCCGCTGGTTTTGGCGGGATCTGTTTTTTTCGCTTCATCCGCAACAGCTGCTTCAACCGATTCAACCGTCACGCGGTTGAAGAAATACGTGAAGTTCACCGTTCCGAACCTGGGTGTGGTCAGGCGTTTAATCCGGCCCTTGGCATCCAATTCTTTGTCTCCCGGGTAGGCTTCCCATTCGTCCAACCGCAGGGGCGGCAGCGCTTTAAGCGGATCGGTGGCCAGCAGGGCGTCCGGATCCTTCTCCGCGGCGGCGGCCACGGCATTTTCCACGGCTGCCGCAACCTTGACGTTCGGCTCTTCCACGGGCTCGGTTTTATCATCCTTTCTCTTGACCGCCGCGGCTGTCAGGTCCGTCACCTCGGCAGGCGCGGCTATCTGCACCCCCGGAGTCGGCTGGACAGTGGGCAGCAGGCGTCCCTTCCCCGAGGCATCGCCTCCCACGGCGGCCGGAATGGCCAACCCTCCGCCCAGGGTGACTCCGGCCGCGGCTGCCTCAGCAGGCTCTGGCACCTCGGGGATCTCGACGTTCATGACCTTCGCCATGGTCTCGAACTCCGTTTCGTCTCCGACCAATTCGCCGACCCAGTTTTCGAGCGCGGCCAGCGAGAGTGACAATCCCGCCTGGGTCCTGGCAATCGTTTGAAGCGCCTGCGCCAAGCTGGTGCGCAGACCGTTTAACCAGACCGCGCTGGCGGCCGTGTCCCACGTGCCGGCCGTTTTCTGTTCGGTCATCTCCGCCACGGCGTTTTCCAGTATAGTCTTGATAGTGCTCCGATTCGCGTTGGTGCCGAAGAAACTCAGCCAGTCCAGGAGCGAAGCCATGGAAGCGGCCCGTCCGGTCAACAGAATGGCGTTTTGTATTTTGGTCCGGTTGAGTTTCTCGGAGGTCAGATGTGTAGCGCTGTAATAATAGTACGCTTCATCCGCGAGGGCGAACAAGTACCCTGCCTTGTCAGAGGCTTGGGCCAACTCGCGTTTGATTTGGTTCGCGTCCTTGCCCAGGTAGGTGGTGACCTTGAGCAGATCGTTCAGGTCGAGCGACCGTGCAAAATCAGCCAGCGCCAGGTCCATGGCTTCCACGATAGGTTGATACGATGCCCGGATCTGCTGGGCTGTATACTGCTCGATTTGGGTGAGAATAACCCCTTTCTGGCCCGCGTGGTAACCTGCCTGGGTGGCGTCGCGCGGTTCTTCCCCTTCCCCCTCGCCCTGCGTGCCATATCCTCCGCCCCCGGAAGGCAGACCTTGTGTTCCGTTCAGGTGAGCGACGACCCACGCGTCGGATAGAGGTTCCCATTTGGGATGGTCGGTTTTGCTGTCGCCGCCGCCGACCGGTTCGGTATGTTCGTGGCGGTCAATGACCTTTTTATTATGCCCACTGATGCAATTGCCGGTCACCGGATCGGTGGCGTCGCATACAAACTCATAATGGTGGATCTCCGAGTACCACATCGTACCGCTCCAGCTCGTATCGGTTTTCCAATAATCCAGGTCGCCGCGGCTGTTTTTATAGTAATAATTGGTGTCTGATTTCCATGAACCGCCCAGGAACTTAACGCCGCCCCCGTAATCCTCGGCCGGGATACTGCCGCTCCAATGCGTGAACTGCTGATCGCCGTAATTGTTGAAACGAGAGTATCCACCTTCGCTGCCATTGCTTTCCGTCCGGTAAGTCACAAAACCGCGTGAATTGTATGTGTTCCCGTAGGTCACCGTGCCATCGCTGCTCTGAACCTTGTTGGCGGCGCCGTTGTAGCGGTGGTCATACCAAGAGGTGGTCGTGCCGTCGGGACCGTTATTGACGGTCTTGTTCAGCCACTTGCCGCTGTACTCATACGAAGTGGTCCCGCCAGGCCCCGAACTGCTCACGACCCGGTTGGTGACCAAGTCGTAGGTCGAGGTGCCGGTCTTGCTGAAGCTTTGGGTCATCTCGCCGGCGGCATTGAAAGATGCGACGGAAACATTGCCCCGTTCATCCGTGCTTTTGGTGCTCCTCAGGTCCAGGCTGCTGCCATCGTAATAATACTCCGTGGTCGTGTTCAAGCCAACGGAAGCCGTGAATGTCGCGGTCAAAGCCAAGCCGTTCGCTTCGTAATGGGTAGAGGTCGTTCCGGTAGGCCCGGTTCCGCTGCTATAGGTCGGCAGACCGGTCTCGCGGTTATTCGTATACGAAGTAGTCGTGGCATCGCCCCACCGGTCCACGTGATGGGTCCTTTCCATGAAGCCGTCCGCGTCAAAGTATTTCGTGGTGGTCCCTTGCAGCATGCCGGTGCTGGCATAGGTGCTGGACACGGAGCGTTCGGGAGACCCGGTGTAATCGTTCCAAAGCTGGACCGTGGTGGATTCGGTGGCCGCGAATGTGGCCCCGGCGTTCGTGCGGCGGGAATCCGTCATGAGGCCGTTCGCGTCGAAGTGAGAGCGCGTCTCACCCTTGCGGTCCACGCTCAGGCTGCTGACGACCATGCCGGTGTTGTTGTTGATCTGGTCGTTGGTGGTCACCACGGTTTTTATCGCGCCCAGCAGGTTGGTGCGCGTGGACCGCGTAACGCCGAACTCCCCATGTTCGTTATCCGTGGTCCCGCCCCCATCCGTGATCAGGCTCCGTCGCACCAGTCCGGTGTCCGGGTCAACGGTGTAGTCCGTCCGTTTCTGCTTAAAGGATCCGAACGTGCTTACCGAGGTGGCGCTCACCGGCGTACCCAGGGTTGGGTCATTGGTGGTGGTGCTGCTGGAAATAACGACCCCTCCGCTTTGGCTGGAGGCGGTCTCGGAATAGGTCTGGGCGGTCAGTCCGGTATCCGGGTCTGGCGTCATTTGGGTCCGCACGCAGCGTCCGCTCGGCGGTCCGTATTTATTGGTTGCCCAGCTTTGCACGGCCATTCCGTTCCCGTCCATCACCGTGCGCACAGCTCCGGTATGGAGGCCGTCGTAGGTCAGGCTCTCCACCGTCAACCCCGTGGCCGGATCCGGCGTGAGGCTGGTTTCTTTAAAGCGGCCGTCATGGGGTCCTTTCAGATCGGTCCCGGAACTGTGAACCGCCATCCCATGATCATTGTACGAAGTCGTGACACCCGCCGCGGTGTGCAGACCGTCCCGGGTCACTGTCTGCGTCGTGACGCCGGTCTGCTTATTGACCGTGATGGCCGTGGTCTTATGGCGCCCTCCCCGCACACCGTAGCGGTCCGTGCCCTCGCTTAAGAAGGCGTGTCCATCATCGTCCATGTAGGTCACCATGGGGCCTTCCCGCAATCCGTCGTAGGTGGAGGTCATTTGCGTGGTTCCAATATTCTCGCGGGTGGTAATGACAGTCGTCTTGTGCCTGCCGTAATTCGGCCCCAGCAGATCGGTGCCTTCGCTGGAATAGGCCAGACCGTTCTCGTCGAGCAATGTGGTGACCCCTTCGGCGGTATGCAAGCCGTCGCGCGTCACCGTACGCTCGGCGGTTCCGATGTCGGGCCGCGTGGTGATCTCGGTGGTTTTTTCCACACCATTACGCGCCCCGAAAATATCAACCCCATGGCTCCAAACAGCCAGGCCGTTCTCGTCCATCCGGGTCTCCACCGGCCCGGCGTGCAGGCCGTCCTGTGTCAAGGTCTGCTCGGTCATGCCCGTGGGGCGGAGTTTGATCTGGGTTGTTTTTTCCAGTCCTTGGGTCGAACCGTACATTTCGCGGCTGTGGCTGCGAGTGGCCATGCCGTTCTCATCCATCCAGGTTCTGGTCGGTTCGGAGTGCAGGTTGTCCCGGGTCGAGGTTTCCCGGGTCATGCCGGTATAGCGGTCAACAAGGATCTCCGTTTCCTTCATCCGGCCGTCCGTGGCGCCATACCGGTCGCGGCCTTGGCTGCGAGTGGCCAGGCCGTCCTGGTCCATCAATGTTATTACCGGGCCATCGTGCAGCGCATCGGAGGTGTGCGTCATATCGGTCATGCCGGTGTTTTGATTAGTGGTAATGGTTGTGGTTTTTTCACGGCCCGCCGTCGCGCCGTACCGGTCCACACCATGGCTCCAATAGGCCAGGCCGTTCTCGTCCATCAGCGTGGTCACCGGCCCCTCGTGCAAGGCATCCGTGCTTTCCGTGCGTTCGGTCATGCCTGTATCCTGGTTGGCAATGATAACGGTTTCTTTGACCAATCCCGCGGGTACGCCGTAGGTGTCCTGGGTGCGGCTATAGGTGGGCAGCCCGTTTTGGTCGTTCGTGGTCTCGGAAATGTCCCCCAGGTCATTGACGAAAACACTTGCTTCCGTTATGCCCGTGTCCCGGTTAATGACCAAAGTGGTCGAAAGACTGTGCCGTTTGCCTTGTGCGCCTAAAACATTGCTCTGATCAATGCGAAGCGGCATCCCATCCTGGTCGTTCTCGGTCTGCGTGACGTCGCCCAGGTCGTTCTGGAAGACCGTCCCCTCGGTGATCCCCGTGTCCCGGTTCACGGTCATCGCCGTGGTCCAGCTGTGCTTCTTCAGGTTCGCCCCCAGCACGTTCCGCTGGTCAATCGAGGTCGGCAGCCCGTCCGCGTCATTCAGGGTCTGCGTGACGTCGCCCAGGTCGTTCTGGAAGACCGTCCCCTCGGTGATCCCCGTGTCCCGGTTCACGGTCATCGCCGTGGTCCAGCTGTGCTTCTTCAGGTTCGCCCCCAGCACGTTCCGCTGGTCAATCGAGGTCGGCAGCCCGTCCGCGTCATTCAGGGTCTGCGTGACGTCGCCCAGGTCGTTCTGGAAGACCGTCCCCTCGGTGATCCCCGTGTCCCGGT
>CAZVUO010000005.1:288208-289746 GCA_964630235.1 uncultured bacterium
CGTTCCGCTGGTCAATCGAGGTCGGCAGCCCGTCCGCGTCATTCAGGGTCTGCGTAACGTCGCCCAGGTCGTTCTGGAAGACCGTCCCCTCGGTGATCCCCGTGTCCCGGTTCACGGTCATCGCCGTGGTCCAGCTGTGCTTCTTCAGGTTCGCCCCCAGCACGTTCCGCTGGTCAATCGAGGTCGGCAGCCCGTCCGCGTCATTCAGGGTCTGCGTAACGTCGCCCAGGTCGTTGATAAATACCGTTTCCACGGTCATGCCGGTATCAACGTTGACTTCCAGTTTGCTGGTGATGCTGTGTTTTTTCAAGTTGGCGCCCAGGACATTGTTCTGTTCGATCTCGACCGGAAGGCCGTTCTCCTCGTTCAAGGTACGGGTGGTGTCCCCAAGATCGTTTACAAAGAGGGTCTCCCGGGTCATGCCTGTATTTCGATTGACGTCCAATAGCGTGGTCAGGCTGTGCTTTTTCAAATTCGCCCCCAGCACATTCCGCTGCTCGATCCGCTGAGGCATCCCATCCGGGTCGTTCCACGTGCGGGTTAGATCGCCCAGGTCATTGACAAAGGAGGTGTGCAAAGTCACGCCGGTATCTTGGTCAACCAGCAGACCGCCGGAGGCTCCGCCCGAGCTCAGCACGGTGGAACTATGGCGTTTCAGCCGCGCCCCGAGCACATTGTTTTGATCCATCGCCACCGCCAGGCCATTGTGGTCGTTCCAGGTTTGGGTCATATCCCCCAGATCGTTCGCGAAGCTGGTATATTCGACGACGCCCGTATCCTGATTGACCTTGAGGCCGGAGGTCGCGCTGTGTTTTTTCAGGTTTGCGCCCAAGGCGCTTCGTTGATCCATCATCACCGGCAGCCCGTTCTCGTCATTCCAGGTCTGGGTGACGTCTCCCAAATCATTCTTGAATGAAGAATAAACCGTCATGCCGGTATCCTGGTTGACTTTAATACCGTCACCCTGTTCAGTGGAGCTGTGCTGCTTGAGGCTCGGCCCGAGTTTGTTTTTTTGATCCATTTTGACCGGAAGGCCGTTGCTGTCGTTCCACGTTTGAGTCACGTCACCCAAGTCGTTCACAAAACATGAATATTCGGTAATTCCCGTATCCTGGTTCACGCCCAGCGCCGCGGTCTCGCTGTGCTTTTTCAAATTTGCGCCTAATTCGTTCCTTTGGTCGATCTTGACCGGCAGCCCATTTTCGTCGTTCCACGTCTGGGAGACGTCTCCCAGATCGTTGGTGAATCGGGTGTACTCGGTCATCCCGGTGTCCTGGTTGACCGCGATATCCTGATCGCCGCGCGTGATACTATGACGTTTCAGCCTGGCTCCGAGCCGGTTCCACTGCTCCATCATGACCATCAGGCCGTTCTTGTCCATCTTGGTCGCGGTGCGGTCGCCCAGGTCGTTCACTGTGTCCGTCGCGTCCGTCATCCCGGTCGCCTGGTTTGTATCGATCTTGCTCGCGCTGTGCCGCTTCAAGTTCGCCCCCAGCACGTTCCAGCTCTCGCTCCCCGTCGCCAGGCCGTTCTTGTCC
>CAZVUO010000006.1:0-2500 GCA_964630235.1 uncultured bacterium
CACTGGAACTGAGACACGGTCCAGACTCCTACGGGAGGCAGCAGTGGGGAATTTTCCACAATGGGCGAAAGCCTGATGGAGCAACGCCGCGTGAGTGATGAAGGCCTTCGGGTTGTAAAACTCTGTCGTGCAAGAACAAAGTCACCGGGTGAACAATCCGGTGATCTGATTGTATTGCAGGAGGAAGACACGGCTAACTCTGTGCCAGCAGCCGCGGTAATACAGAGGCGTCAAGCGTTGTCCGGAATTACTGGGCGTAAAGGGCGTGTAGGCGGGCTTGTAAGTCGGATGTGAAATCACTGGGCTTAACCCAGTAACTGCATCCGAAACTGCTTGTCTTGAGTGCAGAAGAGGAAAGCGGAATTCCCGGTGTAGCGGTGAAATGCGTAGATATCGGGAGGAACACCAGTGGCGAAGGCGGCTTTCTGGTCTGCAACTGACGCTGAAACGCGAAAGCTAGGGGAGCAAACGGGATTAGATACCCCGGTAGTCCTAGCCGTAAACGATGAGCACTAGGTGTGGGAGGTATCGACTCCTCCTGTGCCGCAGCTAACGCATTAAGTGCTCCGCCTGGGGACTACGGCCGCAAGGTTGAAACTCAAAGGAATTGACGGGGGCCCGCACAAGCGGTGGAGTATGTGGTTTAATTCGACGCAACGCGAAGAACCTTACCTGGATTTGACATCCCCTGACCGTCCATGAAAGTGGACTTTCCCGCAAGGGACAGGGAGACAGGTGCTGCATGGCTGTCGTCAGCTCGTGTCGTGAGATGTTGGGTTAAGTCCCGCAACGAGCGCAACCCTTACTGCTAGTTGCCAGCGGGTTATGCCGGGCACTCTAGCGGAACTGCCGGTGTCAAACCGGAGGAAGGTGGGGATGACGTCAAGTCCTCATGGCCTTTATGTCCAGGGCTACACACGTACTACAATGGTCGGTACAGAGGGTTGCAATACCGCAAGGTGGAGCCAATCCCATAAAGCCGGCCCCAGTTCAGATTGGAGTCTGCAACTCGACTCCATGAAGGCGGAATCGCTAGTAATCGCGGATCAGCATGCCGCGGTGAATACGTTCCCGGGCCTTGTACACACCGCCCGTCACACCACGAGAGTTTGTAACACCCGAAGTCGGTGAGGTAACCTTTTAGGAGCCAGCCGCCGAAGGTGGGGCAGATGATTGGGGTGAAGTCGTAACAAGGTAGCCGTATCGGAAGGTGCGGCTGGATCACCTCCTTTCTAAGGAGACCGTGTGAACCATTTGGGGTTCACGGTAAAGCATGGAGGTCTGACCTTCATGTCTCCCAAGTCGAACTCATCAGGTGCTTTTGCTGCCTAGTTTTGAAAGACCGATGCGGGCTATGTGAGGCCTGCCATGTTGGGCATAGGTGGGCCTTTAGCTCAGCTGGTTAGAGCGCACGCTTGATAAGCGTGAGGTCTCAGGTTCAATCCCTGAAAGGCCCACCAGTTTTTTACGACCTTAAAAAACGGGGATGTAGCTCAGCTGGGAGAGCACCTGCTTTGCAAGCAGGGGGTCGGCGGTTCGAGCCCGCTCATCTCCACCAGCTATGCGCCTAGGCGTATGGAGCAGGTGAGAGGTGAAAGGGGAGAGGTGACGATCACTCTCACCTGCGGTCACCTTTCGCCTCTCTCCTATCGAGGTTTTTGAGGATAAAGCCGGCTTTATCGGCTTGACATATAGCGCCAAACATCCCCCTGCGGGGGGTGCGTAGCGCGTTCCTGAAGTAAGCCGCAAGGCTTATTGTTCTTTGACATAATGAGAGCTGCAATTTCTCGAGTTGGGTAAGTAGAATGCCAAGCGAACCCAAAGAATGCTTGATAGCCATATAATATGGTCAAGCTAATAAGGGCGTATGGTGGATGCCTTGGCGCCAACAGGCGATGAAGGACGCGACAAGCTGCGATAAGCCTCGTGGAGCTGCTAATAGGCTTTGATACGGGGATTTCCGAATCGGGAAACCGTCCAGCGGTCATACGCTGGAATCCTGGTCTGAATACATAGGGCCAGGAAGCTAACCGGGTGAAGTGAAACATCTCAGTAACCCGAGGAGAAGAAAGAATATTCGATTCCCTCAGTAGTGGCGAGCGAAAGGGGAACAGCCTAAACCGGACGCGCGTGATAGCCCGCAGGCGTTGCCCGTCCGGGGTTGTGAGATACCGTTTGACCGGGTTGCGGACCGGTCGGGGAGTTACCAACCTTCAGTCTAGCAGAAGCGGTCTGGAAAGACCCACCCTAGATGGTGATAGTCCAGTACGCGAAAGACTAGGAGGCTCCCTTGATGGTATTCTCAAGTACCACGGGACACGAGGAATCCTGTGGGAATCCGGGAAGACCACTTTCCAAGGCTAAATACTCGTTGGCGACCGATAGTGAACAAGTACCGCGAGGGAAAGGTGAAAAGCACCCCTATAAGGGGAGTGAAATAGTACCTGAAACCATATGCCTACAACCGGTGGAAGGCCCATACGATCGAAGTGCCCGCAAG
>CAZVUO010000006.1:5000-61345 GCA_964630235.1 uncultured bacterium
CATATCGAGGGGGCTACACCCGTTCCCATTCCGAACACGGTCGTTAAGCCCCTCAGAGCCGATGATACTGCATGGGCAACTATGTGGGAAAGTAGGACGCCGCCGGAATTAAAATAAAAAAGGCCCGGAGCATTCGCTCCGGGCTTTTTTATTTTTTAACAACTCCCCCCCGTAGGTCCCCCTCTTTCGCAAAGAGGGGGATTATATTTTAACCCCCTCTTTATTTAAAGAGGGGGCGGGGGGAGTTGATTGCTTAATATCCTTGGTGCTTGGCACCTTGTCCTGATTATTCTCCTTCCCATGCCGTACAATAACGCCTATAATTCCAATATTTCCGTGTGCCTGGCACTTTGTTTTCTCTATTAACGAGAAAAGAGACAGGCAGTAGCAATTGGCAGCCGGAGGATTTGGCGAGGCGATGATAGGGAACAATTTGCTATTCTACGAAAAAGAACGTCAAGATATCAGACCAAAAGCATTTATTGAGGGCGAGTATCATTATCTTGACCGCTCTGGACGGCCAGAATGTGCAAATATTAGAAATATCATGAATAGATGGATTTCCAAGTATCCGGATGAGCATCGCAGTGAATTAATTTGCCGCCTTAGCAGCGGTGATGAGAGGCAATTTGCTGCAGCAAGTTTCGAGCTATTGCTTTTTGCATGTATATACTCTCTTGGATATAAAGTGCAGGTCCATCCAAGTCTCCCAAATGGTAGTCCTAAGCGCCCGGATTTCCTAGTTCGGGATTTAAATGGAAATTTATTCTTTCTTGAAGCTGTATTAGCTTCCGAGGGAGGGAGAAGGCTGGTATCAATACAAATGATTAAAAATGCAGTTTTACACTCTATTGAAAAGATTGATTCACCAAACTTTTTCCTTTGCATAAATGAAAGCGGTAATCCGGCCAAATCACCTAGAACAGGCCAATTAAGGCGCAAACTTGAAGAATGGCTCAAGGGTTTAAATCCGGATCTGGTTGCAGACAATTACGAAAAAGATATACCCTTCCCGATATTTTCCTGGGAGGAAGATGGCTGGCTAATTAAGTTTGAAGCCGTGCCGAAAAAACCAAATGCGCGAGGAAAGGGCCAGCAGGTTATTGGCGCACAAATGGAGGACGTGAAAGCCTTAAATATTTGGGAATCGCTCAGAGATGTCATTAAAGGAAAAGGGAGAGATTATGGACAGCTCCCACAGCCGCTTTTAGTCGCGGCTAATGTCGATACAAATCCGATTGATCGAATTGATGAGGTACAGGCTCTATTCGGACAGGAAGAATTTGTATTTCCAATAAATTCCTCGGATACTCCTTTTAGGCCGGTTATGCGGCGTCGGCCCAATGGTCTTTGGAATGGCCCGAAGGGCGAGCAATACACGAGAGTAAGCGGTGTCTGGATATTCAACATGGTCAATTTCTGGAATGCGTCATTCAGAAATGCAACTCTATATTATAATCCTTGGGCAGAACATGACCTTGCTGAAGACCTATCATTGCTTGACCATGCCAAGCTAGTGGGCCATGAAATTAAATGGTTTAAGGGGAAAAGTCCACGAGAATTGCTGGAATTACCGGCTGGGTGGCCAGCTTCTTGATGGTGGGAATGGGGGAAGGTCTGATATTCCCCCGAAAAAATGGACGCGGAATTACCTAGTTTGATTGGGGACGGAGTTAGATTATTAGTTTTAAAGTTATTGCTTTCGGTGGCCATGATGAATCTGCGACTTCGCAACTCCCCCTTGATCCCCCTCTTTCGCAAAGAGGGGGATTATTTATTAAACCCCCTCTTTATTTAAAGAGGGGGTAGGGGGAGTTCATAAGTAGGGGTTGGGAGAGTTAAGAGTTTTCAATTTCGCTGTTAATTCTCTCTAAGACTTCAGGTAGGCATTTTAATATTTCTGTATTTGTAAACCTAAGCGTTCGTATCCCCATCGAAGCTAAATTTGCCTCGCGATCCCGATCATACTCCTCTCCGGTTTCCGTGAAGTGTTGGCCGCCGTCCGCTTCGATCACCAATCTTAGTTTGGGGCAATAGAAATCAACGATATATGGACCGATGCCATATTGCCGGAAAAACTTCCGGCCGCTGTTTCTTCGCAAGCGCAGATGAAGCCACAATAGGCGCTCAGCAGGGGTCTGATTTATTCTCAAATGACGTCGTTTCGCCAGGTCGCGCTTGCGGTTAAATAGTCTCATTCGATTCTCCAACTCCCCCTTTATCCCCCTCTTTCGCAAAGAGGGGGATTATATTTTAACCCCCTCTTTATTTAAAGAGGGGGCAGGGGGAGTTGATTGAAGAAGGGGTAGTGGGATTTATTGTTTTGACCCTTTTCGTTCTCATATCCATGCTGAAAAAGTGTGTCCAAATCCGAATGGATTTCTCCGGAATCCGGTCTAAACAATTAGCCCTTGCCAGGCTGGATTGACCGTACTACAATTCCGGAGGTTAAGATGCCTAAAAAGAAGGTGATCACAGTGTTGGAATTTAAAGTGATTGAGGAACATATCCGGACGGACATTAAAAAAATGACGGAAGGCATGAATCACAGATTCGACAAAATTGAAGGGGGTATTTCTTCGCTTAAGGAACAAGTGGCTCTCTTACATGAAGGCCAAACTGAGATCAAGTATTCCCTCAAACAGAAAATTGACCGCGAGGAGTTCGCTAGGTTGGAGATGCGGGTGACGCGCCTGGAGAACCGGACGGCATAATCGGTTGAGAAATTACAAGCCCTGCGCCGATTGGCGCGGGGCTTTTTATTTTTCCCGTCTATGCATGAAATCATCAGGAGTCGGGTCTAATCAGATATTGACTGCCAAGGCAAAGCGGGGCAGAGCAGTCTGCAATTCCGGAGGTTGGCAATGGACGAAGAAGAGGTGATCACCTTATCCGAATTTAAAGCACTTATGGAAGAACTCCGGTCTGAAATTCGACGGGCCATTGAAATGATAAGGGGCGATCATAAAGAAACCCAAACGGAAATTCAAGTTATGAAAGCGATTTGCAGTTCGCAAAGAACCAAGTTTCTCTTTCGCATGAAGGCTAAACCGAACTGCGGGCGGATTAAAGGAAGATGGAAAGCGGGCTGGCTGGTGTACAGGCGGATTTGTCAGGAATAGTTAAATCGATTTAATAAGGAAGCTGTCAAAAGCCCTGCGCCGATTGGCGCGGGGCTTTTTATTTTCTGTGCATTACGGCGGCGTAAGGCTAAAATGCTCCCGATGGACTGATAGACTCCACCTTGTGGGAGGGAACTATGCTCGGCGTCCTGGAAACCATAATCGCAGTGGTTTTGTTTCTCTTGGTCTTGGCTGCCATCATCTGGCTGCGGTCGCGGTTCCCAAAGCTGGAGATCAAGACCTCGGACCTGACCGTGGCCGTGGTGGTCATCGCTCTATGGCTTTTGTTGACCGGCAAGATCACCAAATTCCAATTGGGCGACCTGAACTTCGAGACCATCTTCGCCCAAGCGGCAGGCGCGAAAGTGGCCGAACAGGTGGCCAAAGTCGAACCCTTGCCCGTACATGCCTTGCGCACGGTCGCCAAGGGCAGAGTGGACCGGATCCCGGAACTTCAGCAGCAAAAATCCGAAGCGGTCAGTTTTCAATTGGGCGACCAGGGTTATGCCGGCAGCGCGATCCGGGAATATCTGACCCTGACCCAGGAACCTCACCTGCGATACCTGATCTTCAACGACGCGAAGAATAGATTCGCCGCTCTGGCTGATGCCCGGGCCACCCAGGTGCTGTTTGTGCAGGAAGCGGCCGCTTTTTCCGAAAACGATCTAGCCCAATGGATCACTCTGGGCGATCTGACGGCCCTTTCCCGCCTTCCGGGATTCGTCAAGGCCGAGGATGCAGTCCTGGATACCATGGATAAAAAGGAAGTTCTGGAAAGAATGGAAACGCAAGGGCAGGATCAGCTTCCGGTCGTGGACAAGGAAGGGAAATTTGTCGGCATGGTCGAACGCGCCCGGCTGACCGCCAGCCTGATCCTGGACATTTCCAACCGGCTGCAGAAGAGCAAATAAGCATCGCGAAAATTGATTTTCGTGGACAAATCAAGCCCCCCTCCCTAAAATAGCCGGAATTCTTTTTGCCCGGAGTCCCTTCCCATGGTCCGCCGCATCGCCCAACGCTTCGCGAACGCCCATCCTGACTTGAAATACTTCCTTGCCGGCGTGGCTTTGTTCGGGTTCTCACAAAGCCTGCTGGATTCCACGTTCAATAACTTCCTGAACGAAACCTTCCGCATGACGGACCTGCAACGCAGCCTGTTGGAGATCCCCAGGGAACTTCCCGGTTTGCTCGCGATTTTCATCTCCGCTGCCCTGGGTTTTCTCTGTAACCGCCGCCGGGCCGCGGTCGCCATGCTGGCCATGATGGCCGGTGTGGCCCTGCTCGGCTGGGCGGCCTGGTCCTATCCGGTCATGCTGGTTTGGTTGTTCATCACGAGCGTGGGCCAGCACCTGTTCCTGCCGCTGAACTCGGCCATTGGCATGGAACTGGCGACCGCGGAGCGGTCCGGGCGCCGTTTGGGGCAATTGAACTCGGTCAGAAATTTGGTGACAGTACTAGGAAGTCTGTTCGTTTTGATCGGTTTCAAGTTTCTGCGGTTTTCTTTCGCCCTGACCTTCACCCTGGCGGCCTTGGGGTTCGCCCTGGCGGCCTGGTCGCTGTTCCGCATGCGGGCGAACCAGCCTCAACCTGCGGCAGTGCAATTGAAGCTCTATCGGGAATACCGGCTGTTCTACTGGTTGTCCATTTTGTTCGGAACCCGCAAACAGATCTTTCTCACTTTTGCGCCTTGGGTTCTGGTAACGGTCTATCAGCAACCCACGCAAACCCTGGCACTGCTACTGACGCTGGGGGGCGTGGCTGGCATTTTCCTCCAACCGCTCCTGGGCCGGATGATCGACACCCGGGGCGAGAAATTCGTGCTGACCGGCGAGGCGCTGCTGCTGATCGGGGTCTGCTTGTTCTATGGTTTTGCCGGGGCGTGGTTCCCGCAGCCGGTCGCCTTGCTGGTGGTCTGTGCCTGCTTCGTGGCCGATCTGCTGCTCATGTCGGTCAGCATGGCGCGCGCGACGTACCTTAAGAAGATCTCCGCGGACCCCGCGCACATTTCGCCGACCCTTACGGCGGCGACGAGCATTGACCATGTCTTCTCCATCTCCATGGCCGTTGCCGGAGGGGTGCTGTGGAGGACTTTCGGCTATCAGGCCGTGTTCTTGCTCGGCGCCGGCATCTCGCTGGTCAATATGGTTTCGGCGCTTCGGATCGTGATCCCGGCACGTGCCCGGGGATCGTCGGAAGCCGTCGAACCCCAGCCCGCGATCTGACGAAGTGGATTTTCCGAAAGATCCTATTGATTATTCCTTCCGGGCAAAGGAAAATACCAGCCTGTGTCGAACGGGACAAGGCCAACCTTAGGGACCAGGAGGAAGCAATGGAATTAAAGGAGATCACGTTACAGCAATTGAACGAAAAAAAATTCATCGATACCCAGGTCAAGGAAATTGCCGCCAAGGTCGAGGGCAAGGCCGTCAACGCGCTGTCGGGCGGCGTGGATTCCTCGGTCGTTACCTTGCTCGGCCACAAAGCCCTTGGGAACCGGCTCAAGACCTATTTTGTCGAGAATGGGTTGATGCGGGAAAGCGAAGCTCAGCGCGTGCATAAGCTGTTTTCCAAACTGGGCGTGCCGGTCGAAGTGGTGGATGCCCGCAAGGATTTTTACCAGGCCTTGAAGGGAAAAACGGATCCGGAGGAAAAACGCGAAGCCATTACCCAGACCTTTTATAAAAAGGTGTTCGGCAAATTGGTCAAGGACGCGCAAGCCAAGTACCTATTGCAGGGAACCATCTACACGGATGTCGAGGAAACCGTTGCCGGGGTCAAACGCCAGCATAATATCCTGGAACAACTGGGGATTGACACGCAGAAAGTATTCGGCTACAAGGTCATCGAACCCATCATTGCCTTGAGGAAGCCCGGTGTTCGACGCGTCGGCAAGGCGCTGGGTCTGCCGGAGGAATTGTTCACGCGGCCCCCTTTCCCCGGCCCGGCCCTCGCGGCCCGCGTGATCGGGGAAGTGACGCCGGACCGCGTGGAGACGGTAAGGAAGGCCACGGTGATCGTGGAGGAGGAACTGCGCGGGGTCAAGGCATTCCAGTGCCTGGCCATCCTGCACCAGGACCTGGTCACCGGCATGCGCGGAGGGAAAAGGGAATTCGGGCAGCAGATCGAGGTCCGGTGCTGGGACAGCACGGACGCGGTCACAGCCACGCCGACCAATTTGCCCTTCAAGCAGTTGACCAAACTGGCCAAGCGGATCACTTCCGAGGTTCCGGGCGTGGTCAGCGTCACCTATAACGTGGCTTCCAAGCCGCCCTCCACTATCGAGGCGGTTTAGCCTTCCCAGACGGGCCCGAATAAAAAAAGCCCCTGCCGGCAGGATCCCGGCGGGGGCTTTTTATTGGGGTCGTTATTATTCGATGTTGACGTCCTGCCGGGTGACCAGGTCATAGAAATCCAGGCAATTGTCCTGCTTGCTTTTATGCGAGCGGAACTCCATGGCCTCGCGGGGATGCTGGTTCAGGATGCCCGAGATGCCGTAGATGTCGTTGTATCCCCACTCGATTTCCTTGCGCAGGGGCACGAAATGCTCCTGAATGACCCGGTAGATCGGCCGCACGTCGAATTTCGGGTTTTTGAGGAAACCTAGCAGCAGTTCCAGGCAGCAATTGCCCGCGCCGCGGCCGATGCCGTTGATGGTGGCGTCAAGAAGATTCACGCCGTCAATGATCGCTTGCTGGGTATTGGAAAAACCAAGCTGCTGGTTGTTGTGGCCGTGGTACCCGAGCTTTTCGAGGGGGAAATACTGGCTGTACCACTTGATCATACGCGTGACTTGCTCGGAATAATAAGCGCCGTAACTGTCCACCACATACAGATAATCCAGTTCCGGCGTCTTGGCCACCGCTTCCAGGGCCTCGGTGATCTCGGCCTCGATCGCGGCGGATACGGCCATGATATTCAAGGTGGTCAGATACCCCAGGTCCTTGCACCGTTTCACCGCGGCCAACCCTTTGTCGACTTGGGGCACGTAGCAGGCGGTCCGGATCATATCGATCGGTGAATCTTTTTTAGGCCGCAGTCCCGCGAGGTCAATCCGGCCGATATCGAACATCACGGCGATCAAAGGCCGGTAACTGCCCTGGTAGCTGTCAAGGATCCGCTGGACGACGTCCTCATCGCAGAAATTCCAGGGGCCGTACTTTGAGGTGGGGTACTGGTCACTCACCACGAGCTTTTTTCCCAATTCAATGATATCCACCCCGGCATCGCAGATCGCCGCGTACACGGCCTTGACGAACTCCTCGGTGAACTGGTAGTTGTTGATCAACCCGCCGTCGCGGATCGTGCAATCCAAAACCTTGATCTCTTTTCGAAACATGGGTGACCTCGCCTTTCCTTTGGGTTGCAGCGCAGGAACACTATATGGACAGGGTGCGGAAAAATCCAGCAAAAAAACCTCCGGAAATCCGTGCATGGCTATTCCTTTGAAACAGCCGGAAGGTTATAATGGAAGAAACGTGTACCTGAAATCTTGCGCCAGGAGCGGTCCCTTGAAAAAGATCTTTTGGTTGTTGCTGCTGTTCGGGACACTGCCTTTGAGGGCCTATTCGCTCGTGAATACCCCGGAGATGCTGGTGCTTGAACCCGGGGAGTCCATTACCCTGCACGGGACGGTCTATAAAAGTGTTTCCATCCACGTCAAGGAATCCGCCTCCATCCTTGTGACCGGCAATGACCAAGTTGACCCCGAAAAATGGCGGTTGCAGCTGATCGCGCCTCAGGTTCGCATCGAAGGGTTGGTCAACGGAAATGGCGCGAGTTTCAATACCCAGGGGACGGGTCTGCCGGGAGATTTCGCCCGTGGGCCAGGCGGCAGCGGCTCAGGCGGCAAAGGCGGAGATGGGCATGACTACCCCAGCAGTGGTGGCCCGGCCTATGACCAGGCCTACCGCGAGACCACGGGTTCCCGCGGCATACTGAACGCCAACGGCGCTGGCGGGAGCCTCCGCATCGATGCCATGAGCTTGACCCTCGGTGCATTGGCGAGGTTGAACGCCAACGCCTATTCAGCCTATCCGGTTGCCGGCGGCGGCGGGTCAGGAGGCGGCATCCTGTTGAACGGCATTCACACCTTTTTAACGGCCAACTACACGCTGAACACCAGGGGCGGCCCGGGGCAATTGCACGTCCAGTCCACCGTTTCTCCCACTGTATCGGCGACGGCGGTCATGACCGGAACACCTGTTCCTACGTTCGCGCCCGGCGGGGGAGGAGGCGCGGGAGGCCGGATCAAATTGCTGCAATATGCGAGCTTCACCGATCAGGGGGGGACATTGAACGTAACGGGCGGACTATCCGGGGGCGGGACCGCACAGTCTGGCGCGCCGGGCATGATCCAGATATTGCCGGCACCGACCCCGGAACGCCCGCAGTTGCTCTCACCAGCCGAAGACCAGCTTGTCGGCCAGTCCCCGACCTTCAACTTCGTGGCCTCGGATGCGATGCAATCCCAGTTCCTGAAATACTGGATCCAGATCAGCGACAATCCCGCTTTTTCAACCCTGGTCCATGAGAATTCCCAGTTGAATCCCGGCGCCGGTTGGGCAGGCCGCGAATACTACCGCTCGAATGAAGGGGCTTATTACTATATGCCGCCGGGTATTCTCAACCTTGGCGCGACCTATTATTGGAGGGTCAGGGTCACCAATAACCAGGGGGGGTCATGGAGCCAAGATTCCCTGGGCAGAAGTTTTCAGACCACGTCCGTCAGCAACAATAAGCCCCTCAAACCGAATTTGCTTGCGCCCGCGGCGGCGGAGACCAACGTGATCAAAGCACCCGCGCTCCAGACGCTGTGCGCTGATCCCGATGGGAACTCCCTTACCTTCACCGTGATCCTTTCCCAGGACCCGGACCTGCTCAATCCCGACCTGTTCCAGTCCAGCTACCCCGGCTGGGACCAAAGCGGCTACGGATCGGCCTACCGGTATGCCGGGGTGACCGCGACCTGCCAGATCCTGAACAATTCCACCTATCCCGATGCGCTGCAACCGGGTGTGACCTATTACTGGCGCGTGGTCGCGGCCGATGAATACGAGGAGACCAACAGTTCGGACATCAGTTCGTTTACAGTGGTGGATTTGCCGACCACACCGATCCTGCTGGCCCCGCCTGACGGCGGCATCGCTACCACGAAAACCCCGGATCTGGACCTCTCCTCGACCAGCCCGACCGGCAATCCTCTGCAGTACAGGCTGGAGCTCAGTTCGGACAGTTATCAAACCATCATCACCTTCCTCTCCGACAGCAGCCCAGGCTGGACCCAAACCCAGTATGCCTCTGGGGAGACCGCGCGCCTGGAGATCCCGCCAGCCTATGCCCTGGTGCCGGGGAAGACGTATTCCTGGCGGGCGTTCAGTTTTGACCAGGCCAACGACAATTGGAGCGAGGTGTCGTCGAGCGCCTCCTTCCAGGTGATCACGCCGCCGCTGCTCCCTCAGCTGGTTTCACCTCCGGATAACTATTCAGCGCCGGATGCGGAACTGGCCGTGCACTTCTACGCCATCAGTGAATCCGGTAATACTCTGACCTATCGCTGCGAATTGAGCGCCGATGCATTCCAAACCGTCTTTGCGGCTTTCACCCAATCCACGTCAGCCGCAGGGTGGACCGCAGCCTACTATCCGTCAGGCGAGACCGCGACCTTCAACCTGCCGGCAAGTCTTGGGTTGGAACGGGGGCGTTCCTACGCCTGGCGGGTCCAAGCCCAGGACGGGATTTCCTGGGGGCCTTACTCGGAAGCCAGGAGCTTCAACGTGGCCAATCAGCTCGAGATCAGGAGCGCCAAGGTATTTCCCAATCCCGCGGTCCGCGCCAGGCAAGTTCAAGTGCAAATGGAGCTCAGCGTCGACGCCGATATCACCTTGCGGGTTTTCAATATCCTGGGCAAGGAGATCAGGACACACCGTTTTTCCGCCCGGGGCGGCGCTGAACCCGCGCGGTTTTCCCTGGATATCGGCACGTTCGCCAGTGGAACGTATTTCTGCCACCTGGAGGCAAAATCCATGCTGGGCACCCGCCAGGTGGTGAAGCGGTTATCGGTGGTCAAATGAGCGCCCGAAAAAGGAACCCCGTTCCCACGGCAAGCCGCGGCCAGCCCCAGACCGTGCTCATGGGCTGGATGGCCTTCATCCTGTTCACAACGGGATTGGCCGGTGCGGTCGCGGTCCTGGCGGATGAAGCCTCGGTCGGCGCGGTCTTTGTGGATGAACCCGTCGGCGCGCGTCCAGCGGCCTTGGCCGGAGCGTTCGTCGCCTGGGCGGAAAACAGCCAGGCGGTGTTTTGGAACCCCGGGGGACTGGCCCGTTCCGCGCGGATGGAGCTTTCTTTTTCTCATGCCCAGCATCTCCAGGGATTCCGGCATGAATACCTGGCGTTTTGCCTCCCCTGGTCTCCGGCGGACACCCTGGGCGCGAACGTTTTCGCCGGGTACAGCGATCCCATGGAAAAGTTCGACGTCCAGGGGGAGGCCCTGGGCGATTTTATCAATTACGATCTGTATCTCAGCCTTGCCTACAGCCATGCGTTTGACCGGACCTATGCCGCGGGCATCACGGTAAAAGGCATCTATCAGATGATTGACATCTACCGGGGCTGGAGCGTGGCCGCCGACCTGGGGCTGATGGTGACGGACCTGGCGCCGGATCTGCAGCTGGGCCTGGTCGTGCGCAATATCGGAATGCCGATCACGCTGCTGGATGAAAGTTATGCCTTGAACCTGGGGGTGGAATTGGGCGGCACCTACGCCTTCTGGGACCGGCGCTTGCGTCTGGCATTCGGCGTGCAAAAACCCATTTACCAGGAAATGCTCTTCAAGTTCGGCGCCGAAGGGGCCGTACTGGACGATTTGCTCTGGCTGCGCGCCGGGTACCGCTACTACCAATTCGGCAACGATCTCGGTCCTCTATCCGGGCTGACCGCCGGCTTCGGTCTGCAGATCTCGGAGTATGTTCTGGATTATGCCTATGCACCGTTTCCCGGCCTGGGAGACGTACATAAAATTTCCATCACCCTGCCATTCGGACGCAGCTTGCTGGAGGAACAGCAGATCCTGGCCCGGCTCGAAAACCAGGTGAAGGAGAAACAGAAAAAGATTTTCGACAACTTGGTACAGGAGGGAGACCAGGCTTTCGCGGGAGGCGATTATGCCAAAGCCGCGGCGATCTATGCCAAAGCGTACAGCATCAACAGCCAAAATGAGGCATTGAACCGGAAGATCAAGCTCGCCGACGAGAGTCAGAGGAAGCGGCAAGCGGATAGTTACATTACGAAAGGCCAGCGTGCCTTTAAATCCCAGGATTACTTGACCGCGCTGGTCGAGTGGAGCAAGGCGCTGGAATTGAACCCCAGGGACGCGACCACCCGCCAGTTGCTGGCCTCGGCCAACCGGAGACTCTCGGAGGAAAAACTGTCGGTCACCAACAGTAAAAACCAGCGATTGATCGAGGAGTATTTCCAAAAAGGCCTGCAAAGCTTGCAGCGCGGGCGCTATCAGGACGCGCTGACCATGTGGAAGAGGATACTCCAGCTCGATCCGGGCAACCAGCGGGTATCCCAGTATTTGCGCACGACCAAAACGAAAATGGAGGACCTGATCCAGGAATTACTTGACCTGGCCATGCGGGATTGGGAGGGCGGCCAGCAGGTTGAGGCGGTTAAAAAATGGCGGTACGTTCTGGACATGGATCCCAGCCATCCGCAGGCGCTGTCCGAGCTGGCGAAACGCCAGCAAACCCTGGACAGCGTGGCCGAGGAGTTAGACCGAAAAGGCGTGGCGTATTACGTCCAGAACAACCTGGAACAGGCCATGGACAGCTGGAAGACCGTACTGCTCATTGACCCCAAGAACCAGAAGGCCCTCCAGCATCTGGAGCATGCGCAGAAAAAACAACAGGTTCTGGAAGACATCAAATAAACAACTAAACAACCCGGGTACTAATCCGTGGAGGCGAGTATGAACAAGATCCTGCTCATGGCTTGCGTGGGTGTCCTAGCCGCACAGACGGCTTGGGCGGAGATCATGACCAAAGACCATCTGTATCAAGAGGGCAAGGTGCGTTTGGAGGGCTACCTGGCCTGGGAAAATGGGAACCAGGAGAAACGTCCTGGCGTCCTGGTTTTTCATGATTGGGACGGTTTGACCGGGTATGAGCAGGGAAGAGCGCGCCAATTGGCCGCGTTGGGCTATGTTGTCCTGGCGGCGGACATATACGGAAAAGGCATCAGACCCCGGAATCCCCAGGAATCCTCCCGGCAAGCAGGACGCTACAAGGCGGACAGGGTTTTACTGCGCGCCAGGGCCCTAGCCGCCCTGACGCAGCTGGCGAAGCACCCGGGGGTGGATGCGGAGCGGATCGCGGCCATTGGATATTGCTTTGGCGGCATGACCGCCTTGGAGTTGGCGCGGAGCGGAGCAGGGATCAAAGGGGCCGTGAGTTTTCATGGCAACTTGGACACACCCCTGCCCGCGGAGGCGGCGAATTTCACGGCGAAAGTGCTGGTTTTGCACGGAGCCGAAGATCCTCATGTCCCGGAGCAGCAAGTACTGGAATTCAAGAACGAAATGCGCGCCGCCCAGGCGGATTGGCAGATGGTGTACTATAGCGGCGCGGTGCATTCTTTCACGGTTCCAGAAGCAGGAAATGATCCTGCCAGAGGTGCGGCTTACGACGCGACGGCTGACCGGCGTTCCTGGCAAGCGATGCGGCATTTTTTAGAAGAAATCCTGCGCTAAGATCCCAAGCCCCTCCGCAGGGCACCCAGAGCTTGCTCGGGAATGAATGCGGAATCATTGCTCCGGGGATTTCGCCCAGCAGGGGCAGCGAGGGTTGAAGTGGGTATCCCTGTGGGAGTCCTTCGGCTGGGGTACTCCATCGCAACAGCCCTGATTTTGCCGTTCCAGGAAGCAGCAGATCAGGAGGACGGCCTGGCGCGCAACCCAAACTGTGGCCTAGGGGACAGGAGTAACGTGTGGAGCGGGGGTGGGGAGGGGAATTTTAACCCCGAGCAGCAGACGGTCGTCTTCCGCCGGTTTGGCTGGCTTGGACCGTTGCAGAAACGATGCTAATGCCTCGGAACCGGCGGTCAGATGCAAGGAGTCCCGGGTGATTTCTCCCGCGAGCCGTTTTTGGGAAACGGCCTTTCGAAAGAGGCCGTCGTTTAAGAGGCGGATCTCAAGTTTTCCGGCAGGATCAAAAGAGTAGCGTACCAAGTAATACGCGCCATCCGCGAGCATGGTCGCGCCGGCGCGGTCCGGTTTGGAACGCTGGACGCTCAGATATTTCAAGCCTTTCACTTCCGAGCAATAACCCAAGTACATTTCACTGGCGCGAAAGGGGTCCTCGAAGATGGTGATCCAGATCCTCTGGTCAAGCGCGGTGATGAGAAGATAAGCAGTCGCGGCGTCTTTTTCGCTGGGGATGGGTATGGACCGCCACAGCCCCAGCAAGGCCGGATCCACGGCAGCCGGAGGCAGAGGGTTGGCGGACGTGAAATAACAGGAAGCGAGGAACGGGAGGATGGCTAGACAGACCAGCGCATGGATAGGTTTCGCTCTCATGGGTTTCCTCCAGTCGAAAACTGAGACACTGTTACAAAAGTCCGCAGAGCGGACTTTTTCGATCGCGCTGCTTCGAATACCCCATGAAAAATCAGCGATTTTACATGGGGTAAGTGGATGCGAGCGGAACATATTCTGGTTTGTCAGCACCCTGCTAACTCATTATAACCAAATCTTATGAAGAAATCAGCCGGGATGGGCGGAAAATACGGATAAGGCAACGGCGAGAAGTCCGGAATATCAAAGACTTTGTGTTGACTTTTGGCCCTTTTGCACTAGAATACTTACATCTTAACCAAATAAGGAGGTCCGTTATGAAAGGAAGAAATTTACTGGCTTTGGGGCTGATCATGGCAGTAACAATCACGGGCTGCGGCCTGAGCAGCGGGGTTAAAGGTGGGGCTATCGGCGCGGTTGGCGGAGGCCTGATCGGAGCCGTGATCGGCAAACAAGCCGGCAATACCGCACTGGGCGCCATCATTGGCGCGGCGGTTGGCGGCACGGCTGGCGCGCTGATCGGAGCCAATATGGACCGGCAGGCGAATGAAATGAAAAAAGACCTGAAAAACGCGAAAATCGAGCGGGTCGGCGAAGGCATCAAGATCACGTTCGAATCAGGCTTGCTGTTTCAAACCAATTCGGCCGCGCTGAACGCGACATCGCAGGAAAATATCAAGAGCCTGGCCTCCATTCTCAATAAATATCCGGACACCAATATCATCATCGAGGGTCACACCGACGCGACCGGCGGGGAAGATCTCAACCAGGCGCTCTCTGAACGCCGCGCCCAATCCGTCGGCAACCAGCTCATTAGCTCTGGCGTAAACTCGGCGCGTTTGAACATGATGGGATACGGTGAAAGCCAGCCTGTTGCGGATAACGAGACCGACATGGGAAAGCAACAGAATCGGCGGGTGGAAGTGGCGATCTTTGCCAACGAAAAGATGAAGAAAGCGGCGGAGGCTGGGACGCTTAAGTAGTCGATCTTGATCCTGGGCATTTACCGCTGAATCGCGTGGAGTGATCCCCCGGACTTTCGTCCGAGGCTCCCTCTCTCCACAATACAATCCGGCGAATCTTCTCCTCCAGCGGAGGGATTGAAAAAAAGGGAACCCAACCTGCATGGGTTCCCTTTTTTATTCCGGAATTAAGGAACGCATACCTGATGCTTGATTTATCCGACGCCTTAACGCGCAAAATATTTTTCGAAGTCTACGATCACCTGCCCAGGGGAGGTCCGGGGGATACGGGTTCAACGCGCCGCGCCTTGGAGATGGCGAAAACCTTGCCTGCGGACCCACAGGTTCTGGATATCGGGTGCGGCCCGGGCATGCAAACCCTGGATTTGGCCCAGGCGTTGCCGCGGGCCAGGATCTGGGCGGTTGATAACCACGAGCCGTTCATCCGTCAACTTCAGTTAAAGGCCAGAAAATACCACGGCCGGATGGTGGCGCAGACGGGAGATATGTTTAACCTGAAGTTTCCGGAAAAAACTTTTGATTTATTATGGTCTGAGGGGGCGATCTATAATATAGGCTTCGAAAATGGATTGCGGTCCTGGAAGCCCCTTTTAAAATCCGGAGGATACGCGGCCGTTACGGATGCCGTATGGCTGGTGAACAATCCCTCCGAGGAATGCAGGCGCTTCTGGCAGGAGGAGTATCCGGCGATGACCACCCTCCCGAATTGCCTGGAAATGATCCAAACAAGCGGTTATGAGATTGTGGGGTACTTTGGACTGCCGGAAACGGCTTGGTGGGATCACTTCTACACCCCCCTTTTATTGAAGGTGGAGACGCTCAAGCAACGGTACCGCGCTGACAAAGACGCTCTGTATGTATTAGAGGAAATGGAAAAGGAGACAGAAGTCGTTAAGAACTATTGGGGAACATTCAACTATGTCTTTTTTGTGATCAAAAACACCTGAATTATATTATCGGTAAATCAGCATAACTTCTTTAAAAAGAGCAAATAAATAGATCACTTAAAGTAAAACATGAACTGCGTTCAAACCCTCCTTGCCCAGGGTGATAGGCCGTGTTATGCTGTCCCGGAGAGTGAGAAATATTTTTGAAAGAGTGATTTCATGACTGAATACCTCTACCAGGCTATCCGAACGTATATTGACACTTGGTATCCTCGAATTGTACCCGCGCTTTTATTGGCCGCGGCGTTATTGATGGTTCCAATTATTCACTGGGTCCTGACCCGTGTCGCGAAAAAACCGAAGAAAAGCGAGGAAATCGAGGGGATTACTCTTCCCGAAGCGGATGAAAGTCAAAATTTTATTATTCTGGAGCGCCGCCGGCGGGAATTGTTTAAAATTCTCCTGCGTTTTCTGGAGTATAAGGAATGGATTTTCAAAGCGCATCAAGACAAACTGACAGTTGAAATTCCCTATAAGGCCAAAAACGGCACCTGGAATTGCTATGCCGAATTGATACCTGAACGCGAGGCGCTGGTTTTCTATTCGGTTCTTCCCAATCCGATCCCAGAAAGCAAGCGGACCGAGGTGGCGGAATTCATCACGCGCGCCAACAGCCGCCTGCTTTTGGGCAACTTCGAACTGGATTTTACAGATGGGGAACTGGGTTATAAAACTTCCATAGACGTGGAAGGCGGCCAATTGACTTTTAATATGCTGAATAATCTGCTGTACGCCAACGTCATTACCCTGGACATTTACCTGCCGGGGATCCTGAACGTTCTTTACGGAAATCTGTCGGCTCAGGAAGCTATCGATCTGATCGAGGAGCAGTAACCATCCCTCGAAAGGTTACAAACCCGCGGAGCGAGGTCTCAACAGCCAGGATATGAAAAGCCTGACGTCGGTCTGTCCCATCTGTCAGGACCCCGGGATTAAAAATACAGCGGCGCGCGTCGCTTTGAGCCCGGACGATGATTTTGACCTGCTGCGCTGCGCTGGCTGCGGCACTTGGTTTTTTCACCCCCTCCCGACCGCGAAGCAACTGGCCGGCTTTTACAGAACGGACTATTACACCTTCGACCGGGAGAGCGGGGAAGGGAAAGGGCGCTGCTTCGCGCGCTGGCTTTCGCGCCTGCAACCGGCAGGAAGATTTTTGGATGTGGGCTGCGCCACTGGATTCGTGCTCAGCGGGATCCGCCAAAAGTCCGCCTGGGAAGTATTTGGATGCGAACTCTCTCCCGGGGCCTCTGCCTACGCCCGCGAACAGCTCGGCCTGCAAGTGACCACCGGCCAGCTGGCCGACGCGGCTTATGCTCGCGGTTTTTTCGATGTGATTCAGGTCAACAATGTCCTGGAACATGTGCTTGATCCGGTTGGGTTGCTGCGGGAGATCCGCCGCATTCTCAAACCGGCGGGCCGGCTGCTGCTGAATGTTCCCAACGGCGCCAATGATGTCCTGCCCTTGCTGGCTTTTTGGGAATCGGAGCGGCATCCGCCCCGCAGCAAGGATGGGCATTTGTTCTTTTTTACCGCGCGGACGCTGGAAACGTTGTTCCGCCAAACAGGGTTTCGCATCCAGCGCCAGAAGACCTACAGCCTGAAACGCGGCCTGCGCAACCTTGGCTGGCTGCCGCCTAAAAGCGACTGGAAAGCCGCGTATGCGTTGCACCGGGGGTCCGGATCCCGTTCCCTGCGTTTGCACCCTCCGGAACCTCGCCGCAAACCGTCTTGGTATCATGCTTTTCGATATTACACCGGCCACATGAAGTCCATTCCGGGGCTGCATTCATTCGGGTTGGATTTTTCATTTGTCTTGAGGCCGCTTTGAAAAGCGTGTGCCACTGCGGACGGCCCAGGCGGCCTTTGCCGGCAATTCCGTTTGCCAGAGGTTTGGTTCTCACGCTACAATAAACATTACCGTGAACGCTTTCCGAGAGGAGCAGACGCGTGGAATTTGTGATCGTTGGACTGCTCGCCCTGGCGGCTTCAGTGGCGGTTTTCTATTCGGGTTTTGGGTTGGGGACTGTCGCGCTGCCTGTATTTGCGCTATTTTTCCCCTTGGAAGTGGCCATCGCGGCCGCGGCGGTTGTCCACGGCGCACACAATGGCATGCAGGTACTGTTTCAGGGGCCCGCGGCGGACAGGGACTTAATCAAACGTTTCGGATTCCCAGCCGGCGCCGCCGCCCTGTTGGGCGCCTGCTTGTTGGTTATCCTGTCGGGAATGCGGCAGTTGGCGATCTACCCGTTCGGACAAATGACCGCCGTGGTCACGCCCCTCAAACTGATCATCGCCGCATTGATCCTGATTTTTACCGTGTTCGAGTTCCTGCCGCACGGGAAGTCCTTGCGGATCCCCAAACGCCATCTGACGCTTGGGGCTCTGCTCTCGGGTTTTTTTGGGGGGCTTTCAGGACATCAATGTGCACTGCGGTCTGCTTTCCTCGTTAAAAACGGCTTGTCCAAAGAGGTCTTTCACCAGACCAACGCTTCAATCAGTCTGCTGGTGGACGCATGCCGGTTGCTGATCTATGCCCTGGGGCTGGCGTGGTTTGCCGGCAGCATGGCGTATTTCACCATTCACCAGTGGCTGCTCATGCTGACAGGGGTCAGCGCCGCGTTGGGGGGGATACTGGCGGGCCAACAATTCATCCGGCCTGTCCAGATACCCTTTGTGCGGTATCTGACCGGTGGGGTTCTGTTCCTGGTGGCGATCGGCCTGGGCATGGGGTGGATCTGAGGTGGAGGACTTTTATGTTTGACGCTGAATCGGACGCTTCGCGATATACACGGCTGGAGTATTACTCGCCGGAACGCATGGCGCAATATTTTTTTCAGATTGAGGCTGTCCGGGAAGCCGGGGCGAAAAGTGTTCTGGAGATCGGGACGGGTCCCGGCGTGGTTGCCCATATCTTGCGGCGGGCTGGTCTGCAGGTGACCACCTGCGACGTGGACCCGACCCTGGGCGCTGACCTCCACGGGGATGTCCGCCGCCTGCCGCTGCCGGACAACGCCGTGGATTTCGCGCTCTGCTGCCAAGTGCTGGAACATCTTCCCTTTGACGATTTTACTGCCGCCCTGAAGGAACTGGCCCGGGTAACCCGCAACCGTTTTCTGGTCTCCGTGCCCTACACGGCGCATGCGGTGTATTGCCTCCGGAAATTGCCTTTTGGGCGCAAGCGGGGATGGGTCACGCACCTCGGCTGGCCGTTCAATGCCGCTCCGATGGTTAAGGGACATTGTTGGGAAGCCGGCCGCGCGGGATATTCCAGACGGAAAATCCTGTTGGCCATCCGGCGGACAGAGGCAACCTTGCTCAAGGCTTTTACTCCGGCCGAGGCGCCGGACAATCTTTTTTTTCTCTTGGCCAAACCGGCGTTTAAATGATCTCCGTTCTCAGTATTGCGTACAACCAGCGGCAGTACACGGAAATGCTCCTGGAGAGTCTCCGCCGGCCGGACTGCGCCGATTTTCCCTTCGTGCTGATATTCGTAGACAATGGTTCGACGGACGGCACGCGGGAATTGGTCCATGGCTATCCGCTGGCTGACAATCCCGCTTTCCGCGGGCTGAGGTATCACGCGTTCCCGGAAAACCGGGGCGTGGCGGCTGCCATCAATCAGGGTTTTCGGATGGCCCAAACCGACTACGTCCTGCAGGCGGATAACGATGTGGTTTTCGGCCCGCGCAGCCTTTCCCTCCTGATGGCGTGGGCGGACCGGCATCCCGGAAGCATGATCTCGCCGAATTGGCCCTGGATACAAAAAAAGCTGGGCACACGTTTCTTTCGTTCGCCTGCGGATCTGACCCCCGCGAAATTGAAAAAACTCGAGCGCACGGGTTTGAAGGCCGCTCTGGAACCCTGCCGGGCCACGGGATCCTGCTGGCTGTGCGCGCGCGAGCTTTTTAACCGGGTGGGCGGTTGGGATGAAGGCTTCCGGAATATTTGCGCGTCGGATGATTTTGCCTGGAAGGTGGCGGTGTCAGGCGCGGAACGGTATACCATTCCGAGCCCGGTCTATCACCCCGGCAAAGTAACCAGGGGTCAGATGCCGCGGAGTTCGGAGCAGCAGGAAAAGGATATCCGCCGGTTCATTGAGAAATGGGGAGGACACCCGGAGGATAAAGATACCCTGCGCCGTTGGCAGCTGCGGGCGGGACTGAAACCGGATCCGGAATCCCGCGGGTTTTGGAAAAGATAAAGGAGGCAGGCATGCACACGACCCTGTTTTATTATTCGGGAACGGGGAATTCCTTGTGGGTCGCGCGCGCGCTGGCCGATGCGTTGGGCAAAGCCGCGCTGTTTTCGATCCCCCAGATGAAGCAGGAACAGCTGCACGTCCAATCCGACAGCGTGGGCTTGGTTTTTCCGGTGCATATGTGGGGAGTGCCGGCCGCCGTGCTGGATTTTATCCGCCGGCTGGTCTCTGATCCGGACCAGTACTATTTCGCGGTCGCCGTCAACGCCGGCCAGGTGGCCCGAACCTTGATGCAGTTGCAGGAAAGCATGGCCGCCAGAGGCCTGCCCTTAAGCGCGGGATTCGAGATCGTCCTGCCCAGTAATTATGTGCCCTGGGGCGGTCCGGGGCCCGCGGATGAGATGAGCCGCCGGTTTCTGCATGCCTCCGAAAAAGTCCTCCGCATCGCCGGGTATATCCAGGGACGCATCATCCAGCCTGTCGAACGGGGGCCGTGGTGGCAGCGCCTCCTCTTCACGCCGATCTATCGCATGTCGTTTCCGCAGGTCGCTCAACTGGACGGGAAATTTTGGGTGGACGAGAAATGCGACCACTGCGGAATCTGTGCCCGCGTTTGCCCGGCGCGCAACATCCACATGGTCGAAGGGCGGCCGGCCTGGTCGCATCACTGCGAACAATGCCTGGCCTGTATCCAGTGGTGTCCCCAGGAAGCCATTCAGTATGGAAAGAAAACCGCCTTTTATCCCCGTTATCACCATCCCGAGATCACGCTCAAGGACATTATTACAGCCAACAATGAATCCGCCGCTTAGGGTCCCGGGGCCGGCTGAGGCAGATAACCTTAGGCCCCGGCGCAATTCTGTTTTATAATATAATTTATTCCAGACGCAGCCAGCCAGGAGGGGTTCATGCTGGTTTTGGCTTTCCAAGCGTTGACCGCGGCTTTATGCCTGAGTATCGGCATTTTGGTGTTTGTCCGTGCGCCGCGCGAGCCGGGGCACCTCAGTTTCAGCCTGTTCAGCGTGTTTGCGGGATTATGGCTGGTACTGGGATTCATTTGGAACCTCCAGGTTCAGCTCGGCGTGCTATCGGATATTACTCCCCGAATTTCCATGGCCATGGTGTGCCTGACTGCTAACTCACTGGCGGTTTTCTCCTGTTATTTTCCGCAACCCCGTCCCGGGATCAGCACGCGGATCGTCCTCGGTAGTTACGCGCTGGCCTTGCTGGTTGCCGGGCTGTCCTTCACTTCCGCGAGCTTCCGGACGACACAACTCATTGACGGACATCTGGTCAGGGACTTCGGCCCTCTCTACGCGGTATTTGCCTTCTATACCGCCGGCTCCGCCGTGGGGGCGGTTTTCAACCTGGCCTTCACCTACCGGCGGTTGCGGTTCAACGTGGAGCGCCAGAAAGTCCGGTATGTCTTTTTTGGACTGCTGCTGATGGTCCCCATCACGGTCGCGCTGATGCTGATCCTGCCTTATTTCGGCATCGGCGAGCTGTTCTTCGCGGGCCAGTCCGCTTTGCTGGTTTTTATCGGCTTCTCGGCTTACGCCATCATCCGTTACCGGGCGCTCGATATTTCCAGTTTCGCGGTCAAAACGCTTATGTTTTTGATCACGACCAGCGTGGCCTTGGTGGTGATTTACTTTGGGGTGCGGTGGGCCAGACCCTGGCTGGCAAATTCCGGCGACCTGATCGTCTCGTTCTTCGGGTTGGGACTTTTCGGATTGGTGATGATCTACTACCGCCTATTCAAACCGTGGCTGGAACGCCGTCTCCCCTATAATGTCAACAATCTCACTTCCTTGCTCGAGCGCTTGAACCGCGACCTAAGCCATTTGCGGAACCTGGAAGAACTAGGGGAGGGGATCGAACGCCACCTGCGGGAGATATTCCAACCGGTGAGGTTTTCAATTTTAGCCCACCAGGAAGGGCGGGGACTGCGGCATCTGCTCGGCGAGATCCCTGATTCCACCTTTGCTCCCGATGAGCACAGCCGGTTTCTCGCGTGGCTGGAACGGACTGACGAAGTGGTGGAACTCGGCCAAATCGAGATCAATCCGGCATATCAGGAGATCCGGGAGGATGCCGAGGCCTATTTTTACGAGACTGGCGCGGCGGTGGTTATTCCCCTGATCTTCGATCGTTTTCTCTTGGGGGTCATCCATCTTGGGCCCAAAGCCAATGGCCAGGATTACGTTCCCGCGGACCTCCGGCTTTTGACCTTGCTCCGCCATGACCTTAGCCTGGCGTTGAGCAACTCCAGGCTGTTCCAGAAGATCAGCACCCTCTACCGCGAGGTCAAGGAGACCAGCGAAAACCTCGAGATGCGCGTGGCCCAGCGGACGACGGAGTTGGAAAGCGCGCTGGCGCAGCTCCGGCGCGTTGATCAGCTCAAGTCGGATTTCATTGCGACGGCTTCGCATGAACTGCGCACCCCGACCACGGCGGTCAAAGGTTCCCTGGATAGGGCCATGGAACTGCAACAACAGGGGGACGCCGACCAGAAGCTCCAGAGCTTCCTCCAAATGTGCAACCGCAATGTGGAACGCCTGGTCAACCTGATCAACGATCTGCTGGACCTTTCCCGCCTGGAATCCGGCAAGCTGTCCCTGGAGTTCAACCCGCTCTCCCTGGCGGAGGTTTTCCAATCCGCGCTCGAAACGGTGGGGCCGCTCCTGGCCCGCAAACAGGTGCGGGTCCACCAGGAAATCCCGGCGTCCCTCCCCCTGGTTCCAGGCGACCGCGATCGCCTGCGGCAGGTGGCGGTCAATTTATTGGACAATGCCATCAAGTTCTCTCCGACTGGCCGGAACATTTGGATCTCGGCGCGGGTCGAGGCCGGGCGGCTGGTCTGCCAGGTCCGCGACGAAGGGGAGGGGATCGCCGACGAGAATAAACTCAGGATATTCGATAAGTTTTGGCGGTCTGAAACTTTTTCCAAAGATCGGGAAGAAGGCACTGGTTTGGGGTTGGCGATCGTGAAGATCATCATCGAGCTTCATCAGGGCCGCGTGTGGGTCGAAAGCGAGCCGGGGAAGGGAAGTTCCTTTTTCATCGAACTTCCGGTCTCCCCGCCGGGCATGGTCAACGCCGCCTAATGCCTCCGCACCACTCTCCCGCTGATCTGGGTTTGTGGCCCTGCTTGCGCCACCGGCTCCTGAGCGTGTGGCACCCCGCCTGGTTCCAGGGCGAGGGGCGAAAACGACGCTATTTTGAAGGTTGGTATTTTAAGATCGTATCCGCCAACGGGTCCTGCCGCTATGCGATTATTCCCGGCCTGTCCTTGGGAAGCAGTCCCGCGGACACCCACGCGTTCATCCAGGTGCTTGACGGTCTCCGCGGCCGCGCCTGGTATTTCCGGTATCCTCTGGAGGATTTCAAATACGCCCGAGGGCGTTTTGCCTTGTGGCTGGGCAAGAATTACTTCGACGACCATGGGCTCCAGCTCGACCTTCTCGGCCAGGGACTCCATATGCATGGTGCCGTGCGCTGGGACCGGATTTTTCCTTGGCCGGTCGAATGGTTTCGGCCGGGGGTCATGGGCTGGTACGCGTTCGTGCCGGGCATGGAGTGTTATCATGGCGTGCTCAGCTTTCAGCACTCCCTCGGCGGCGCTTTGACCGTGAACGGCCGCCTGGTTGATTTCGGGGGAGGCCGGGGTTATTGGGAGAAGGACTGGGGAACTTCCTTTCCCGCGGCCTGGGTCTGGATGCAAAGCAATCATTTTGAGGCGCCTGAAACTTCTTTTTTTTGTTCGGTCGCGAAGATCCCTTGGCTGGGGCGTCACTTTACCGGCGTGATCGCGGGACTGTGGCACGCCGGACAGCTGCACCGCTTCGCTACATATCATGGCGCGTCGCTCGCACGCTTGGAATACGGCGAAAACCGGCTCGAACTCCAGATCTTGGCCCGGGACCGGAGGTTGACGATCGAGGCCTTGCGACGATCTGGGACCATGCTGGCGGCGCCAGTGGGGGGAGATATGCGCGGCCATGTACGGGAGAGCTTGCGGGCCTCGCTCCAAGTTCGGTTAAGCGCGGGGAGCGGTCCGGAACACACGGTCTTCGAGGGTGTCGGCCGCAGCGCAGGCTTGGAGGTCCAGGGCGATCTCGCGGCATTGCGTGCGGAGGTTGCGTAAAGGACGGGGAGGGGGTTACTGTTTTTTCTGGATTTTGGCCCAGGTATCGCGCAGGCTGACCGTGCGGTTGAACACCAGCCGTCCGCCGCCGGAGTCGGGGTCCAGGCAGAAATAGCCGAGCCGCAGAAATTGAAACAGGTCGCCGGATTTGGCCGAAGCCAGACTCGGCTCCACCTTGCAGTCCGGGAGCACGATGAGCGAGCGGGGATTGAGGTTGCTTTTGAAATCCCCGCCAACCGGGGCTTCGTCAGGATTCGGTTTCGTGAAGAGATGATCGTACAAACGGACCTCCGCATCCAGCGCCTGGCCGGCCGATACCCAATGCAGGGTTCCCTGGACTTTGCGGTTGTCCGGCGTGCCGCCGCCGCGCGACGCGGGATCGTAGGCGCAGCGCAGCTCGATGATCTGTCCCGTGGCTGCGTCCTTCACCACCTGGTGGCAGGTAATGTAATAGGCGAATTTGAGCCTGACTTCCCGTCCCGGTGCCAGCCGGAAAAAACCTTTGGGTGGATTTTCGCTGAAGTCTTCCTGCTCGATGTACAGGACCCGCGAAAAGGGCACATGGCGGGTTCCGGCAGACGAATCCTCGGGATTGTTTTCCGCCTCGAATTCCTCAACCTGCCCTTCGGGATAATTCTCGATCACCACGCGCAAGGGCCGGAGCACGGCCATCACCCTCCGGGCGCGCAGGTTGAGGTCGTCCCGCAGGTGGTTCTCCAGCACGCTGATGTCCACCACGCTGTTGGTCTTGTCCACCCCGATGGCATTGCAGAAATTGCGGACCGCCTCGGGTGTATAACCGCGGCGCCGGAGCCCCGAGAGGGTGGGCATGCGGGGGTCATCCCAGCCCCGGACGATGCTTTCCTGCACGAGTTGCAGCAGTTTGCGCTTGCTTAAAAGCGTGTAGGTCAGCTCCAGGCGCGCGAACTCGATCTGCTGGGGGTGGCAAGGCACGCTGACGTTGTCCAGCAGCCAGTCGTAGAACGGCCGGTGGTCCTCGAACTCCAGGGTGCACAAGGAGTGCGTGATGTTCTCGATGGCGTCCTCGAGGGGATGCGCGAAATCGTACATGGGGTAAATGCACCACTCCGTGCCGGTGTGGGGGTGCGGGGCGCGCAGGATGCGGTACAGCACGGGATCGCGCAGGTTCAGGTTCGGGCTGGACATGTCGATCTTCGCGCGCAGCACCCGGCTGCCCTCGGGAAACTCACCGCGGCGCATGCGTTCGAACAGGTCCAGGTTCTCCGCCGCGGGGCGGTCGCGATAAGGGCTGTTCTTGCCGGGCGCGGTCAGGGTGCCGCGGTGCTCGCGGATCTGGTCGGCGGAAAGGTCATCCACGTAGGCCAGGCCCTTCCGGACCAGTTCCAGGGCGTACTGGTAAAACTGCGAGAAGTAATCCGACGCGTGATATAGGTGAGGGCCCCAATTGAACCCGAGCCAGCGGACGTCCCGCTCGATGGAGTCAATGTACTCCTGTTCCTCTTTTTCCGGGTTGGTGTCGTCATAACGCAAATGACAGACGCCATTGAATTCGGCGGCCACCCCGAAATTCAGGTTGATGGACTTGGCGTGGCCGATATGCAGGTAGCCGTTGGGCTCCGGAGGAAAACGCGTTTCCACCCGTCCGCCATTCCTGCCGGCTTTGACGTCTTCGGTAATCCGTTTGCGGATGAAATCCAGGGACCGTTCGGGTCGGGTTTCGGCATGCGTGGGATCGGACATCGCGGCTCCATCGGGAAAATAATCCGTGTATTATAATCATCCGCCCTGAACTTGTAAAGGAGGAACGCCACCCCCTCCTCACGGTCCGTTAGCCATTGACAGAAGGCCTGGAATCGGCTACTAAGGAGGTAGCCTCAAGACGCCGGCCATCCGTTCTCCAGGAGGAACACACTATGGCAACCTTCGTGATGCTGGGCAGGTATTCCACCGAAGCCATCAAGGGAATCTCCGCCGCGCGCACGCAGCAAGCCGCCAAGGCAGTGGAACAAGCCGGCGGGAAAATCCACGCCATCTATGGGCTGCTGGGCTCCCGCGACCTGCTGATCATCGCGGATCTGCCGAACGCGGAAGCGGCCTTGAAGGTTTCCGTGGCCATGACCCAATTGACCGGTATCGCTTTTTCCACTTCGCCGGCCTTTCCCATCGAGCAATTCGACAAGCTGTTAAGTTAGATGAACCGTTTGACAGCGGAACGTGCGTTGGTCACGCGCTGTCAAAACCTGACGCGGGATGCGCGGACCGCCAGGTGCGCGGAATGCGGACGGGCGCTTGTTTTTTGAGGAAAAACTGATTCAAAAGGGGAACAGGGGATTCTGCCTGGTTCCTGGTGGCCGATGAAAAAGATACTGGTTTTTGACCAAAATAAAGAAATCGCGGACGGCTTGGCCATGGTATTGGAATCGGCGTTCAAATGCAAAGCCCTGCGCGTCTACCGCATGGATGATGCGCTCCGCATTATCGAGCAATTCCAGCCTGAGTTGATCCTTGCCACCTGTGCATTCCCTCCCGCGGAAGAGACGGCCTGGCTTCGCCAGATCAGGCGGAACTGGTCCAAACAAAAATTGCCCATCATCTTGATCGGAACGCAGGAAACCGAGCCGTTTTTGGAGCAAGTTTCCCAGGAACTGAAGGAGTTGGTCAACGCCTTGCTTCCCAGGCCTTTTCATCCCCCGGAATTGATTTTGGCCGTGGAAAAACGGTTGTTCCCCGTGCATCACCCTGCCTAAGATCCGATCATCCACCTGGAGCGAAGTATGCAGGTCATGGTCGTGCTGGCCCATCCCGAACCGAGAAGTTTTAATCACGCGATCGCTCGCGAAGCGGCCAAGGCACTGCGGACCCAGGGCCATCACGTGAGTTGGCACGATCTTTACGCCGAAAAATTTCCCTGTGTGCTCCCGGCCGCGGAAATACCTGACCGGGGTCGTGTGCCTCCCCTGATCAGGCGGCACTGCCAGGAGCTGCAAAAGTCCTCGGGCCTGGTGATCGTGCATCCCAACTGGTGGGGGCAGCCGCCCGCGATCCTGAAAGGCTGGATAGACCGGGTTTTCAGGCCCCGGGTGGCTTACCGCTTTCTGCCCGGGGACCAGGGGGAGGGAGTTCCGGAAGGGTTATTGCGCATGTCCCACGCCCTGGTTCTCAACACCTCCAATACGCCCCGCCAGCGGGAAAGGTCCGTGATGGGCGACCCGCTGGAAGCGATCTGGAAGAACTGTATCCTGCGCTTCTGCGGCGTCGCAAACGTGACCCGGCGCATGTTTCAAGTCGTGGCCGGCAGCACCCCGGCGCAGCGCCGCCGCTGGCTGCGGGAAATCCGAACCTTGGTGTTGAAGAAATTCCCGGCGGATCCGGTGCGATAATCGGCGCTGAGCGAAAAAACTGGAAAACAGCTAATGATATGGTTTAATAGAACCAGCCTGCCGGGTTTGGTCCTGTTCGCGGAACGGATGAACGAGAATTAAGGGAGTTTTGAAGAATGACGCACAACGATCTGGGTGATGTTGAAGTTGAGAACCGAAAATATCCCCGCAGCCGCTTTCGTTTGGGCTTGCGCCTTGCGCCTCTGGAACCGGGAAAACTGCCGAAACCCGTCCGCAGTCTGGCCGCGGATGTCGGGGCGGGCGGGATGGCGATCCATAGCGAACACGCGTATTCCCCTCGCCAGTTGCTGACAGTGATTCTCTACCTGCCCTCCTTGGATTACAACCATCCTCCGCTTGAACCGCCGGAGTATTGCGAGGCGGAATGCGTACCCGTCACACTTCTCTGCCGGGTGGTCTGGTGCCGGAGGGAAGGGGAGAGAGGCTACAAGCTGGGGCTCGCCTTCATGGATATCGAACGCCAGCACCGGAAACTTCTCAAGCATTTCCTCGTCGAATACGAATTGGACGAGGAACTGCCCAACCCGCCATCCGAGTAGACAAACGCGAGATGGTTCCGTCCTGCCTCGCGCTGCGGCACCGCCGCGGGTCCGGAGGACCTGAACCCGCAGAACCCTGCGGCGAACGGCGGGCCAGTTTCGCAGGCGCGGTTATTTGTCGCGGCCGGCCGGCTGGCTGTACTTGCGCCGGTCCTCCGTCACTTCGCTGATGATGATATCCAGATCGGACAACTGCTTCAGCGTCATCGGTTCAAGTTTTAGCCCGCACATGGTGCAGTTCCTGTCAGCATCCCACCGCTTCCACTGAATCTGGCCGTGCCCTTTAATGTGCATGAATGGATTGGGGAGTTCGACGGAAAAATCCAAGAAACGGTTCTCGATGAGCTCCGCGGACAAAGGAAGTTCCACTTTCATCCCGTTCAGACTGATATCCTGGATGCGTCCCCGCGAGGAGATCTTTTGCTGCTTGTTCTCGTTCTCGTACGTGAAGGTGATCGGCAAGTCCACATGAATGCGTTCGTCCGACCGTCGGTAATGCTTCATACCGCTTAGGCCTCCTTTTTGATTTTCAGATGGCGCCCGGCCACCTGCGCGCGTTGCGCGTTTTGAGCGTGGAGGAGGTAATACTCCAGCGCTTCCCGCACGATGTAGCTGACGCTCCTTCTTTTCTGGCCTGAAATTGATTTAAGCGAATCCAAAAGCTTGCTGTCACTGTCCGGCAAATAGAAGTTAACGATCATGGCGCCCTCCTACTATTATCATATATGATGTTATAAAATATTATAATATATGTCAAGGAAAAAATGGAACAATTTAAGGGCGATGAAAGGCCGGGGGAAACGGGCTTTTCGCTTTACAAGCAAACGAAAAAAGGTATAATTCCACTATCTTTTTCGGCGCAGGAGGCAGCTTTCATGTCCGGACATTCGAAATGGGCCACGATTAAGCGGGCCAAAGCCGCGGTGGACGCCAAGCGGGGAAAAATGTTCACCAAGGTAACCCGTGAAATCATCCAGGCGGCCAAATTGGGCGGGGGCAACCCCGACATGAATCCGCGCTTGCGCAGCGCCATTTTGGCGGCGCGGGCCGTCAATATGCCGCAAGACAACATTAAGAAGGCGATTATGAAGGGCACGGGGGAATTGGTCGGCGAAGCCCTTGATGACATTGTCTACGAAGGGTACGGACCGGGTGGCGTGGCCATCATGGTGGAGGTCACCACGGACAATAAGAACCGTTCCGCCTCGGAAATCCGCACGATGTTCTCTAAACGGAACTCCAATTTGGGGGAACCAGGGAGCGTGGCCTGGATGTTCGAGAAGAAAGGGCAGATCGTGGTTTCGCGGCAAGCCATCCAGGAGGATGAATTGATCGCGCTGGCGCTGGACGCGGGTGCGGATGACGTGACGGGTGAAGACGCTTCTTTTACGGTGACCACCACGCCGAAAGATTTTGAACCGGTATACCAGGCCATCAAAGCCAAGCTTGAGCCTGAGTCTGCGGAAGTCACCCTGGTGCCCAAGAACGTGGTCGGGGTGACGGATGAGAAGGTCGCCGAACAGCTCCTCGCCCTGGTGGAAGCCCTCGAGGACCATGACGATGTCCAGAAGGTGCATGCCAATTTCGACATTCCCGATGCCCTGATGGAGAAAGTGCGCAGCCGCCTCGGCGGCTGAATCCCGCCCCGGAACGTTCCACGCATGCAACCCGTCACCGCCATTCCCCTGACACTCTGACCGGAGGGCACCCGCGGATGGAATCCGACCGTCCCCAGGAAGAAACACAGTTGCTGAATACCCTCGCGGAGGTCATGCCGTTGGCCCGGGAGATCGCGCCCGGCGAGCGCGCGGCATTTTTCTGCGCCGTCCGGCAATGGTTGCGGAATCGCACGGAGGAAGAATCCCGCGCCACCAGCATCTTTAGACCCGATGATCTGCAAACCCTGCGCCGGCTGGTGGCGGCGCTGCCTTGGAACAGCGAAGAGGAGATCCGCAGGAAAGTCGAGGGACTGCAACTGCCGGCGCCGGAATGCGATCTGGAGGCGGCCAATTGGGCTTTCCGTCATCAGTCGGCCGCGGGCGACCTGCTGGTCGGGGACGAACTCGTTTCTTTCCGGCTGGTGAGATTGCAGCCCGCCCTGTACGTGCTGCTGGCCGCGGGCGAACGGCCGGAAATCATCTCCGGGTTCAACGCGGTATTTGGCCGCGAACCCGCCCTCTGTTCCGGGGCGGCGCTGCGCACGGAAGGGGAAACCTGGACCGGCTGGGTGTGGGAAACCAGCGGGGATGCGGCGTCCTCGCAAGCGGCCCTCCGGCGCATTCGCGCGATTTGGGAGGCGAGCGGAGCATGAGCGCGGTATTTCTGACCGAAGGCTGGCGGCTTTGGGCCGGGACGGGCGTGCTCGCGGCCTGCGGGACCGGTTTATATTTGTGGGCGCCGATTTTATGGCGGCCAGCGGCGTGGGTACTCTGGATCCTGGCGGCGGGGGCGGGGGCCATCACGGCATTTTTCTTCCGCGATCCGGAACGGCGCTCGGCAGCGGGGTCCGAAAGCATCCTGTCGCCGGCCGACGGGCGCGTGGTAGCGGTTGAGGTGTGCGAGGAACAGCGCCATTTTCACGGGCAGGCCCGCCGCGTCGCGATTTTCATGCATCTGGGAAACGTGCATGTGCAACGAACGCCCTGCGCGGGGCAACTGCTCTGGACACATCATCGGCCCGGGCGCTGGCTGCCTGCCTGGTCCGCACGAGCTGCCCGTGAAAACGAGCAACACTGGTACGCGTTTCGCGGGGCGGAAGGGGATTTTGCCGTCGTGCAAATCGCGGGGTTGTTGGCGCGGCGGACCCGTTGCTGGCTTCGGAGCGGCCAGGTCTATCCGCGCGGCGCCCGGCTGGGGCTGATCGCGCTGGGGTCCGAAGTGGATGTTTATCTGCCGCTCTCCGCAACGGTCGCGGCGAAAGTGGGGGACCGGGTGAGGGCCGGTGAAACCGTCATTGGGAGCTGGACCCGTCATGGCTAAGTCCGCCGCGGTTCCGCATTTGAAAATGCATACCTATTGGCTGCCGAACCTGCTGACGGCTTTCAATCTGTTCTGCGGGCTCCTGGCGATCCTGCTGGCGCTGGAAACCCATGCCAGCGGAGCGCAGGATTACGCTGAATACGCTCTATCGGCCTGGTTGCTGCTGGCCGCGATGGTCTTTGATTTCATTGACGGCAAAGTGGCCCGCTGGACCAATACGGTCAGCCAGTTCGGCGTTAAGATTGATTCACTGTCCGATTTTATTTCCTTTGGCGTGGGCCCCACGGTGCTGGCCTATACCGCCCTGCTCGATGCGCTGCCGGTGGCCGCGCGGGCCGCGGTCTGCCTGGCTTTTTTGACCGCGGGCGCTTTCCGGCTCGCACGCTTCAATTGCGAGAGCGGCTCCGGGACGTCCTGGCCGTATTTCACCGGCCTGCCGATCCCGGCGGCCTCCGCCGTGGTCGGCACGCTGACCCTGGTAACGGCCGAGCCAGCCTACGAGACGATGCCGAAATTTCTCGGCCGCACGTTTTCCAACCTGCCGCCGACGGTTTTCGGGCTGGGCGTGGGGACGGTAATGCTCATCCTGGCCGCCCTCATGGTGAGCCGGATTCCTTTTTTAGCTTTTAAGCATATTGACCGACGCAATCTTATGGTGCTCTGTGGGGTGACCTTGTTTTTTGCCGTGCTGTCCTTTGTTTTCCCGTTAGGGCAAATTCTCTTTTTGGTGCTCAGTTTGTATCTGTTCGTCGGGATTTACCAATATTTTTTAAACCGGATACTTAACCTGCATTCTCGGTGCTAAAAGAACGGCAGGCACGGCCGCGCTTCAGAACTTCCTCGTTACTGCAAAAAAGACCAACCTACTGTAAGTTGACAAAATTCATTCAACGCTAGCCGATGATCAATTCTCGGCAATCGCTTGGGATATGCGAACGTAAAATATTTTCCACCAGATTGTCATGAAAATGCAAAAACACCCCTTTCAACGAAAAATAAGCTAAAAATCATCAAAAACTTGCAAAAATAATGGGCCTATTCAAAAGCGAATAATGACTCGTCAGGAATAGCCTTCGAAAACAACAATTTATATCTGACAAATTAATTATATGTTTATTGACATGTTTTATGCAAATTTGACTTATGACACCCGAGGGTATATGAATAAATTGTGAATATATTTGCAAACCCTAATATATGAAGGCTGGGTGATGCATATGTCAAAAAATAAAGCCGCCCTTCAATGGCGAAAAATATTTTCTAAATCTTCACAACGACGGCTGCGTTCTGCTGTCAGTTTTTTTACCATCCTTTTTTTCGCACTCAACAACATTAATATCCTGCCGCTCTTTGCTTACTACGACGAGGGTGGTGGAGCCGGATATAATTACACTCCGCAGCAAAATTTGCAACCCGTGGTCGTACCCCATATCGAGGTGCCAGAGGTTCAGATCACAGTCCCTACCATTGACGTCTCGACCATTGGCATGGATTCATACGATTTCTATTATTTCCAATTAAACACCGCCAATTTATGCATGGTCGGAGATTTTGCGCAGCGTGTGTTTGCGGATGTCGAAACGCCGGAGCTGGAGTTTCAGGCCGGGGCTTTCACTGCCGAGGAATCGCTTGCGGCCATTCAAACTCAGGGTGCCCAGCCCGATGCCGCGGAGATCAAGATTGCTTCCGTGGCCGGGATCCATGAACTGCCATTACCGGATATCGAACTGGGCGACATGGATCTGGACCAGTTGCGCGCTCCTGAGCTGGATGTCTCCGCGGCCGCGGAAACGCAGCGTCTGAACGACCAGTTTGGCAGCGTGCAAGGCTTGATCAACGCGTATCTCAACGGCACAGGTCCGAATCCCTTCGAGGATGCGGATGTCATTGATGCCCTCGCGGACAACCTCAACCCTGCGGAATTGGCTGCAACCCTGTCCAAGGCCGGTACGGATCCCACCCTGGCCGCCGGCATTTTGGTGAACCTGCCGCCCGAGACCGCGGTGTCGGTAGCCAACCTGATGACTGCGCAGGCGCTAGGCCAGGTCTGCGCGGTCATGGAACCGCCGGTCGCGGCCCAGCTGCTTTCTGCTGTTCAGCCGGAGGTGGCGCTGCAGGCAGTCCAGAACATGGACGCGAGCAAGGCCGCGGACGTGTTTGCGGCGCTGGCCAGCTTGAACGGTGGGCCGGCATCGCCAGGCCCGCTAACGACCTCGGAGGCCGGCAACCTGGCAGCCCAAATGCTCAGCCAGCTTCCGCAGGCAAATCAGACCGCTGTTTTAGCCTCCCTCACCCCCGTGGAAATCGTGGCCGTCCTCAATCAGGCGACGCCTGAACAGACGCAGACCATTTTGGGCAACCTGCCGCAAGCGGCAGTTGTGCAGATCATTCCCCAGATGGCGCCGGAGATGGCGTCGGCTTATCTGAATACGCTCCAGCCGGAAGCCGCCGCGAGCATGCTTTCCCAGTTGCCGCCTGAAAACTCGGCGCCGATCTTCAACCAGATGACGCCGGAACAAATTACGGCGGTTTTGAACGCCGCGGCCCCCGAAATGCTCCCGGCGCTGTTGGGCGGAATGGAACCCCAGACGGTCAACGTTTTCCTGGCCTCCCTGAGCGCGGAGACGGCGGCCCTGGCCGTGGGCGGGATGGACCCCTCGGGTGCGCTGCCGATCGTCGGCGCCATGTATCCGGACCGTGCGGCAGAGGTCATGCAGGCCTTGCCACCGGAGGTGTGCGCCCAGATGGTTGCCGCGGACGCGGGCAATGCCTTCGCGAACGTGCTGCCTGCTTTGGGCGCCATGACGGCCGTCGAGGTCAAGGAATTCTTGGCCACCCTGTCACCGGACATCCGGGCGGAGGTGCTGCAGCACATGCCTGTTTACCAGGCAGCCGCCGTGATCAGGCAATTTGAGCCGGAACAGGCCGCGCAGATCGTAGCCGCCATGCCGGATCAGCAGCAGGCGCAGGCGGTGAGCGCGGAGATGCAGGTGCAATCAGGCGCTCCGTCCGCGGCGGACGAACCCACGCCGGGCGCGGATCCCGCGGAAAACGTCAAGCCCTGGGAAGGGGCGCCGGCGGTAGGGTATGACGCGCAGACCAATACGTACACGGAAAGCGTTGTCAACGGCGACGGTACGGTGACCTACACCGTTTACAACGGCAGCGACGATACGGGAGCCGCCCTGCACGTGGCGGTTTATAGCGCGGCGGGCGATCCTCTGGAAGGGTGGGACTTTACGGCCGCGGGCTATGGCAGCGCGGGCCAGCATTGGGTGCGGATGACGGAATTTGTAGATGAGAACGGCGTCAAGACCCAGGCTTCGGGGCAGGAAGCCATTATCTATTTCTACAGCGCCAACGGCCAGATCACCGCCTGGGAGAGCTATAACTCGAACGGCGATCTGGCGGCCGCTTGCGATTATCAAGCCCAGGTCGGGAATGGCAATCTGGGTGTCCTGACCCGCTACCGGATGACGGACAGCGGCATGATGGTCGAGCAATCGGATGTTCATGCCATGCAACAGTCCATGGCCAACGGTCAGGATTATGAAAGCGCGGTGCAGGAAGCGGTCTACGGCTGGGTGCGTTACGCCGCCGCGGGCGACAGCATGGCGGCCGTGGAGGGGTTCAACCAGTATGAGGATCCGGGCAATGGAAGCCAGGGCGTCTATTGGCAGCGCGACGGCGCGGTGGTCAATTATTACGCCAGCTCCGCGCCCACTACGGAGGGTCAGCTGTACCAGAGCGTGACCTATTCGGGCACGGGCGCGGACGCGCAGGTCATCAGCGGGTACAACCTTTTCCAGGAAACCGGCAACGGCCAGGTTGGCATGGTATGGCAGCGTGTGGACAATGCCGACGGCACGTACGCCCTGAACTACCATCACCGCAACAGCGACGGCACGGCCGGCGACGTTTTCCATTCCGTGGTCTATGACGCCCAGGACCGCGAGATTTCGGGCTGGGACCTCTACACCGAAGCTGTTCCGGGCACGCCGGGGATCCGCTGGACTTTCACCTACGCCGAGGACGGCAGCTACACGCAGGAGTATTATCATTTGACCGCCGACAAAGGCCAGGGGCAGCATTTCGCGACCGTGGGGTACGACCGCCTCGGACAAGAGATCAGCAACTGGAATATCTACGCCCCGCCGGCGGTCCAGGAGAATCCGGCGGCCACGCCAGTGGATGAATTGCCGCTCTGGTATCAGAGCGCTTACTTCGGGTATTCGGCCAGCGGTTCAACGTCCCCGGAGAGCATGGAATCCAGTGCGGCTGATCCCCTGCTGAGCGCGTATGCCGCGGCGCAGGCTGATCTCAATTACAGCCAGGCAAGCGTGTTGGACCTCTATGGGGCTGGCGGAGCGGGACCGGTTGAAGACGCTCCCTGGTTTGCCTCGCCTGCCGCCTATACACCGGCACTTTCACGCACGCAGGCCGAACTTGCGCTGGGGTTACTGGATCCCGCATACATGCCTGCGGGGTTGGGTGGATCGCTCTACTCCAGCGCGCTCGATGAAACGCCTGGCGCCGTGAGGACCCGGACCGTGCCGGTCTTAAACGCCGCCAACGAGGTGAGCGGAGAGGAACGGATCCTGGACATTACCATCCAGGGGGTTACCACGTCCCTGTATGAGAACGGTTCGATCAAGATCACCCTGCCCAACAGCGACTATGATCTCGGCTTCGGGCCGGACGGGCAAATGTCGGTGCTGGGAACGGATGGTGTGCCGTTGACGGCCGGGGAGATCCGCGCGCTGCCGTCCTCGGCTTTGGTGCCGCCGCTGCGGTCATTCGCCGAAAGCGCGGCGTCGGCTGGCCATGACGAGATCGCGGCCGCGGTTTACAGCGGATTGGCCCAGTATTCCCTGGCCGCCGGAAATATGGGCGCTCTGGGATCGGAAAACCTCTTTGCCGGCACGCTGGTGATGCCAGGCGCGGCCGAGTATTCCGCCCTGGCCCTGGAGCATGCCGAAGCGTCGCGCGATATGCAAGCCTACGCGCAAGCCAGCATGACCCGGGCGGAAGTGTTCGCGGCCGCTGGAAATCTGACCATGGCGGTGAACCTGCTGGATACCACCATGGCCTTGTTGGCCGCGGACACCAGCCTCGTTCCCGCCTTACGCGCGGAATTGGGACTCCGGGCTTTGGAGAATTACAACCTGATCTGCAGCCTGCCCAACGCGCCGCCTTCCATTTCCCAAGTAAGCCTCTTGGGAGAGGCGCAAGCGGTCCAACTGGTGGTCCGAGGGATTGATGCGCTTGCGGCGCAAGGTGAGCCCGTGGCGGCGCTTGCGCTCGCGGTGCGCCTGAACCCCCTGCTTGAAACCCCGCAGGATATCACGCCTCTGGCTGTTCTCATACTTTCGGGAGTCGATCGGACCGCCATGCAGCAGGCGTTTGAAAGCGGCGCCCAGTATTATCTCGATCCCCACAGCGGTGCGGTCATCACTCCGGCCGAGAGCGGCGGGTATACCCTGCAGATCGCCGCCGGGAACAATGTGATCTATCTCGCTTGCGAGGCCGGTCGGGACGGTTTGCAGGCCACGGGCGTCTCGGTGGTTCAGGCGGGGACCCGGAACATCGTGCAGGATTACACCGCGCAGGACGGCGATCTATCCCTGAACGCCGTGCGCGTGGCCGTGCTGACGTCCCTGCCGGCCGGCGAGAACGGTGTCTTAACCCCCATGACCGTTCAGGTCATGATCACGCCGGGTGACGAAAATCCCACGGCCCTGTACAGCCACGAAGGCGTGCTCTATCAGCTGGCCATTGATCCCGGCAGTATGCGGGCCGAGGCCACCATGCTGATTGATCCCAGCCGGACCCTGCCCGGCTATGCGGCCCAAGGCGATCCCGCGAGTTTCTATTTCAACGCGGACGGCGTGCCGGTCACCATGGACGGCCGCGCCGGCGTGGTGAGAGAGATCTCCGGTTATAACGCTGCGATCCTGAACAATATCCCCCCGGAGATGGCCTCGGAATACGCCTTGACCGGCCTGCCGATTTATGTGACAGCGGATGGCACAGTTTTCTACGGCACTCCGGATGATATTCGGGCGGGCAACTACTTTGTTGTCGGAAACAATACACTGTCCGTTCAGGACGGCACGGGCGAAACGCGGCAGGTGTCCTATATCGCGCATTATGCAGGCAACGAATTGACCAGCATGCTCCTGGACGACGCGGCGGGCGGAGGCGTGGAAAAGGTCTTCGATTTTATCACGACCGCTGAACGCAATGACCCGTCTTTCCGGGCGCTGAACCTGAGCGGTCAGTCCGTGGACTATGCCTTTACGGTCACCCAATCCGGACCGGGAGGCGAACGCACGGCGACTTCCTTCTACACCGACAACGGCCAGCTGCTGGCGACCGAGGTCACCCTGCAGAACATGGGCGGGCTGGTCCTGCAGTACGACGCGGCGGGGAATCTCACGGAAACCTGCCTCCAGGCGATTCGCGGCGGCGGAAGCGGTTATACGTTCGAAGCCCTGCAGAGCGGCGGGTTCGCCCTCACGGCCGCGGACGGGACGCGGGAAGAATACACGTCCACCGGACGCAGGGCCATTCCCAGCGAAGGAACGCCCGGCACGGGCCAGCAGCAGGTGATGGAATTTGACATCCTGCAGAACATCACGCTGCACGTTGCCCAATATAATTCCCGGGAAGGCCAGACGGTCAGCTACAGTGACATCACCAAGCAGACCGTGGTGCTCCAGACCGGCGAGGACGGCCAGGTTACCCAGATCAGGACCGAGAGCAGTGTCCTAGGCGAGGTGACCTTCCAAACCACCTCCACGCTGGTTGCGGATCAGCCCGGCGAACCGGCCTGGCAGGTCATTCGCGGAACCGGCACGCGGGAGGAATTGATCGCGCGGGGCTACGGGGATAACGACCTGTTTGCGCCTCTGGTGAACGGCGCCGCCGCTTCGACCGTGACCTTCCAAGAGGGCGGGAGCCGGCGCTACGACGTGACCTACCAAGATGAGAACGGCTTTTATACGGTCAATGTGGGCGCGGACGATACTGGCGCGGCTGCGTACAGCCTGCTTGGGCATTTGACCGATCAGCCGGACGTCGCCATCGTGGCCGGACGGGCCGCCGCGGACAACGGCTCCTCTCTCCCGGGTTTGCGCATCAGTTCGGCGGTCGGCACGTATGAGGACCTGCGGTCAGCCGGCATCGCCGCCACTGAATTGGCGGTGGTGGGGACCGACGGCGCCGCGCTGGTCAACGGCCGGAACGTGAATTTCCTCGACGACGATGGCCGTTTCACGGTTAATTTCAACACGGACAACACACAAACGACCGCTTTTTCACTCGTTGGAAACTTGGCGGCGGATGACCGCGTGACCATTATCGCGGGTTTCGCCAACGACGCCGACGGCCGGCGTCTGCCCGGCCTGCAGATGACGACGGCTGTCGGCCCGGCCGAAGCCCTGCGCGCGGCCAATATCGCGGCTGAGGAGCTGGGCCATCTCGGGCCGGATGGCACGGCGGTTTCCGTGATCACGACGGAGGACGGAGGCTTACTCACCCAACGGGTGAACTACCTCAACGCGGAAGGCGATGTGACGGTCAGCGTGGGCCGGGACGAAGACGGCGCCGTTGCCTACAGCCTGGTCGGTACGCTCGCGGACAGAGCGGGGCAGCATCAGGTGACCGTCATTTCCACTAACGCCGAAAACGGCAGTGGTTTGCAGATCACGACAGCCATTGGCACGGCCGGGAACCTGACCTATCACGGATTTGCCGTGGAAGAGATCAGAGGGTTGGATGGAACCGGGCGGGCGGCCCCCTTGGGGCTTGACGTGGATTTTACCGACAGTGCAGGCGCGATCACGGTCAGCTTGACCCGGAACGACAACGGCAGCACTTCCTTTTCCTTGGTCGGAAAACTCGTGAACGATCCCGGGGTCTCGATCATCGCGACGGTTGAGGGAGAGGGCGAGCACGCCCAGCTGACCATCAGCACGGCCATCGGCACCCGGCAGGCCCTCGACAACGCCGGCATCGCGGAGGACGAGGTCGCCATGCTGGATGCTCAAGGCCAGGCTGCCGCGCTGCTCCGGGATGAATCAGGGAATGTGCGTTCCCTGGAAGTGGATTATACGGACGGCGAAGGCAATATTACGGTCAGCTTTGGGCGGGACAAGGCCACCGGCGCCACGACTTTCTCGCTCATCGGGCGCCTGGCGGATGATCCGGACGTGACCATCATCTCCGGAAGGGTTTTGGATCATGACGGCGCCTGGCAGGAGGGCTTGCAGGTTACCACGGCCATCGGCGACAGGGCCGCGCTGACGGCGCACGGCATCGCCACCGCCGAGATTGCCGCCGTGGACGACGACGGCACCGCGCTCTCGCCCATCGTCGGCGAGGACGGCCGCAGTACCTCGAAACGGGTCCAGTACACCGACCGGAACGGGAATTTTACCGTCAGTTTTGGGACCGATGAACAGCAGGCCAACGCCACGACTTTCAGCCTGGTCGGCCACCTGGCGTCGGATCCACGGGTGACGATCGTTTCCGGCCGCACGCTGGATGCGGCCGGGGCGTACCGGGACGGGTTGTATATCAGCACGGCCATTGGTCCGCGGGACGCTCTGCTCTCCGCCGGTTTTGCCGAAAAATGGCTGGAGCAGATCGGGACGGACGGGATGCTGGATATGGTCGTGGGAGACGGACGTGCGGCACAACCCGTGCTGTTCACCGACGATACCGGCAATTACACCGTTTCCTTCGGCGCCGAAGACAACGGCCGCACGACCTATAGCGTCATCGGCGCCCTTCTATCCGATCCCCGCGTGACCATTATTGCCGGTGAAATGAAGGATGCGGCGGGCGCGGTGCTGCCTACCCTGGAAGTTATGACCGCCGTGGGACCGGCGTCGGCCTTGCGGACCGCGGGCATCGCGCTGGAGGAACTGGGGGGCATCGAAGCGAATGGATATGGAAATATCACCGCCGTGAGCAAACGCGTGGGCGAGGACGGGACGGTCTATGTCACGCTCTCCCTGGAACGCGCGGACTTCACGGACGGATCCGGAAACGTGACCGTCAGCTATGGCCGGGATCAAAACGGGCATATGACCACCAGTCTACTGGGTTCCATCTACACCGGCGCGGGTAAAGTGACGGTTATTTCCAACGTGCGCGATGCCGGGTTGGGCCTTGAAGCCAGCGCGTATATCGGCACCCGCAACGCCCTGCGGGCGATTGACATCGGCACGGCTGAACTGGACGCGGCTGCCCGCGGCGAAGGACAGCTGGAAGACGCGAACGGGACCGTGATCTACGGCCGCAACGGCATCTACACCATCGGCGTGAGCTGGGACGGGACCACCGGCATGACCACGTACAGTCTCTCCGGCGTGCTGGTGACCGAAGAGGGCGTGGTTACGGTCGCCGCGTCCATGGACGGTGTCAGCAGGACCTTGCAGGCCGTAAGCGCTTCGGGACCGGAAGCGGCCCTGCTGGCCGCGAACATCGCGAACGATGAGATCGCGCAGGCCAAACAAGGGGAAGCGGACACCCTGGAAGGCGTGATTAAACATGTTCCGCTCGGCACCCGGCTCCTCGATTGGTTGGATCCGGACGAGCATTTCGAATTTGATGTCGGGTATTCCCAAAATGGCAACTACCAGGTCAGCATCAGCCGCGACCGGGACGGGAACCAAGTCTACAGCTTGATCGGCCATGCAACGCTTGACGGTCATATTATCACCGTGATCGCGGCCATGAACGACGACCACAAGCTGGAAGTGACCACGGCCATCGGTCCCATTGAGGTCCTGCGCGCCAACGGCATCGGCGCCCAAGCGATTGATTTGTACCATCAGGATCAAGCCACTTTCATCGCCATGGACATTCAGACCAAGGAAGGCGTGCTGCTGGGGCGGACGGTCACCTATGAGGATCCGGATGGCAACGTGACCGTGCAAATGGGGGACAACCCCCAGCTCGTGGGGTACGTCGTGGTGGGTGACCAGAAGATGACGATCATCGCCGGCGTCCAGGCGAGCGGATGGATGGGGCTGGGGTCCGGGGAGCTGCAGATCGTGGGATTTTCCGGAACGGCCGCGGCCATCCGGGCCACTGGCATTGGCATTACCTTGCTCAATCAGGTTATGAATGGGACGATTTCTTCCACGCAAGGCGGCCAGAAGGTCGCCTTCGAAGAGAACGGCGTGTATTCCTTCAGCCAGGACAAAGAAGGCAACCGGGCGATCCATTTCACGGTCCTGAACCAGCCAGAAGGCATGGACGGCAAATTGCACGGCTATGCCAACAGCGAAGGCACCTCGGCCCTGATGCTGGGAGACCAGGTCCTGGGGCAGGACGACCTGACCCGGGAAGGAACTTTGTCCTGGGGCATTGACGCGGCCAATGAACGTATCGTGGTTTTCAACACGCACAATACGACCCTGCAAAAGTTCGACTATCACGGGACGGACCGGTCGGGGTACTGGCTGGCCGTGTGGAACACCATTTCCGTGCCGTTCACGGTCCTGAAAGATTCCTTCTCGGACCTGATGTCCACGATCGCCAATTTTAACGCCGCGCCTTCCTGGGGCTCCTTCGGGCAGGTCCTCCTGGGTTGCTTGTCCGTGGTCGGCAACGCGGTTGTTCTGCCCTTCCACGCCGTGGCCTCCTTCTTCATCGCCGGGTTCCAGGTCATGGCGAATAACTTCTGGCGCCAGGTCCCGGACTGGACGCACCAGGCGCTGATGTTCTTCACCGGCGGACAGGAGAACTGGTTCACCAATCTCGTTGACCACGCGGTCTCGTTCTACGCCTCGATCAACTACGAGATCAACGCGTTCATGGCCAAGAACTTCATTATCCTGGTCCTGGTCACCGCCACGATTCTGCTCAAGAGTCCGCAGGTAGCCGCGATGCTCGGGAAAGCCCTGGTGGCCATGCTCTCTCAGGTGGTCAGTTACATCGGCAAGACCTTCTTGTACGGCGCTCTGCTGGGGGGGCTCAACCAGGGGCTGCTCAACGGAGTGGCCAGCTGGGTTTATAATTTCTATCTCCGCGATTTTATTGACCTGGCCGACGCGATCTCGAACCTCGGGAAAGTTTTGGAGGACGGCATCCAGGCTCCGGACGATTATTTCGCGATCGCGGATGCGGTGGGCTTGCTGGCCAGCGCTTCGCTCATGGCTTATTTCCAGTTCAACGAATATAAAGGCTGGGTGGGCGCGGCGGTTGGATTCGTCGGCAGGGTCGTTGACGCCGCCGGTGTCCGCGCCAACGATTTCGCGCAGGGTTATAAGAACGCACCGCCTTCTGGGAAAGGGACACCGACGGTCCTGGTGCGCGTATGGGCCGGACTCACGAGCATGGTGAGCGGAACCAGGTTGACCTTTGCCAATGATGGCGCGCGCAATGCCGCCAATTATATCGCCAGCCGCACGGATCTTTCCCGCACCCAGCGGGCCCGGACCATGGGGGAATTGGCTGCCAAGGATATCACTCCCCAAAAGATCGACCAGATATTAGGCAAGTTTGGCACGGACCTGCGATCAATCACGCAACCGGTTACCTTTAAGAGCGGGAGCCTGGGGACGGACATCAGTCTTCCGAAGGAGCTAAACGCCGCTTTCCAAGCCATTGGCCGGGAGATTGATCTCGGCCGGGCGGAATTGGCGACCGGCAACAGCCGGTCCATGCTCCGCGGCGGAGAACGGTTGACAGGCGCGCTGGACCGTCTGGCTGTTGCCATGAACAATCTCGGCGACGTGCGCCTGGCCGAAAGCGCGTTCCGCCTGATGGCCGAAACCGGGGTCCGGGCCGTTCAAGGAGGCGAAACGGTCCCGCGTACCCTGAGCGCCGCCGAAGCGGGGCGGGTTTTGGAGACGATGATCAGGCTGGATGCCGACAACGCGCGCCCGGGTACGGGCGAATCATTCAGCCGGCAGATCAGTGAAAACCTGGCCAAGGACGGAGGCGCGGCGATCTGCAAGGCCGCTGCCACTGAGTTGGCCAAGGACGGCGCGGTCGTGCGCGATTACCTGTCGCGCGGGATCCTGTCCGACTCCATGACCCGCGAGGTCGTGGCCGCCGGTCTGGCGGACGGCAGCGCCGCGCGGTTCGCGATGGACCTGGCTTCCGGCAAGCAGGGACAAATGGCCGTGGATGCAGCCGTGCGGGCCATTGAAAAAGCCGATGACAGCGGGGCGCGGATGTCGGCCCTGACCACTGCGGCCGCCAAGGCCTACAACGGCGAAGGGAAGTTGGGCTGGGACGGCGTTTTCCAAGCCCAGCGCAGCCGGCCCATGGAGGCCCTGCTGAACGCGTCCATGGACCTGACGGTCGGCTCCCTGAAAAACATGAACGACGCGGCCCGGGCGGATGCCTTCAATAACATATTACGCTCTGCTTCGGGCAGCGAGACCACCCGGGCCGCTCTGGCCGAATCTCTGGCCAAGGCGGACGCCGAGGTAAGCAAAACGGATTCCCAATACGGCCTGGCCATGCGCAATGCCGTTCGAGACGCAGCGAAGAACGATAATCTCCACACGCTGGCCCGGACCGTATCCCAGAATGAAACGGCCAGCAAGCAGTTCGGGGAAGCGGTCAGCAAACTGATGAACGATCAAGTGCTTCCGCAAAGAACGGTCCAATCGCTCGCCGATTCCATGACCCGGGCCCTGTCAGAGGGCGGCCAACCGCTGATGCGTTTCCTGGAAGGCATGCGCGACGTCAGTCCCTCGAACGCCCAGAAATTCCAGGATCTGATGCAGCGGGCCATTCCGGACCTGATCCGCGATGCCCCGCTCCAAAAAATCCGCGGTTTGGAAGTTTCCATTAAAGATATGATTAAAACCGCGACCGGACAGGAACTGGCCAGATTCCTCATGTCGGGCGTTCAGCGGCTGGATGGCGATGTTCCTGGCGCGCAAAAGGCGCAAGCTCAGAAAGATACGGCGGCGGCGGCTGATCAGGCGTCGGAAAACACCGCGCGGACCGAGACCAAGGAAGAACCGCGGACCAGGGAAACACAGAGGCTGGCGCCGGAGTCCTCTTCGCAGTCTGTCCACCGTACCCCCGTCCGGCAGGCGCAGCAGTATTTAGGCGACGCCGCCGCGGCATTGCGTTCCGCGTTGCAAAGCCTGACGCCGGCGCGAATGGGCGAAATGATCCGGACGCAGTTCGCCGGCGGCGTCAGCCAGCTCGCCCAGCTTTTGAATGGATTGTTGAACCCGCGCGCGGAAGGCATGAAACCCACGCCGGTCCAGGAAAATTACCGCGCGGTGATGGATCAAGCCAAACCGGGCGCTGAGGCTGAGGGCGCCAGGGCGGATGGAAAAGGCCGGGGACTGGAACAGGTCAAAGAAGGCTTGACCGGACGTTCGCCTTGGCATGAAGCGGCAGTGGAGAATCTGATGCGTTTCCTGGACCCTGCGGAAGCGCAAAAGATCGCTGGAGGACAGGACATTACCACGGCCGGCCAGGGCCGAAACGCGGGCAAAACCGCGGAAGCCCAAGCGGAGACGACGCAGCAACCCCGGGGTGCGCAACCCTCAGGGCAAAGGCTCTTCGACACGCGCGCAGCGGACCGCGCGGATGCCTTCCTTATGCCCTTTAGGGATCCTGTGCGCGCGTTTGAAACCGTCTTGCAGGTGGCATCCGGCCAGGCTTTTATGCAGGCTTCGATCAGCAGGATATTGAACAATCTTTTCCCGGAAAAGGCCGCGGCGACCGCAGCCAAAGACGGCCAGCCTCAAGGCGGACGTTTGGCCAGAGGCCTGGCCCAGGTCAGCCGGGGCGTGGCCTCTGCGTTGAGCGGGTCATTTGCCTTCGAAACGGCCGCCCGCGCGCTGAGCGGCCCTCTGGCCAGGCAGCAGGCGAAAAAACTCGGCGATCCGGACCATGTCAGCCGCTCTCTGGACCAGATGGAGACGCGCCTCAAGAGCGCCAGCGAAGGAGTAGAACGGGCGGCGAAAAGGTCTGCCCGGCTGGCCGACCAGCGTCTGAGAAGCGTGGAAGCCCGCGCCCAGGGCGAGCGCGCCAATTTTGGCCGCCGGATGACGGACTGGGTGGACGCGCGCCGCATGCAAAGGGCCCAGAACCGGATGATGTCCAATTTGACCGAGCGGAGCGCTCTGCTGGCCGGCCAAAGGAGCCTGGCCAACGCCTCGAATCTCGTGCAACGGGCGCAGGAAACATCGGCCCGGGTGCCGGATCTGACGGTGGGTGAAGAATTGGCGCGCGCCATGACACGCGAGACCGCCCCCCGTGCAGGAGAACGGTTGATCAAGAGCGAGGAGGCGCTCAGAACAGCCACGGAAAAGTTCCAGGCCGATGCCAACCGGGGCGATCTGGTGGCCGCGACGCGTTCGGCCGCGGAGGTGCTGCGGGCTGAAGCGGAACGGGCCAGCAGCGCGGAGCAGGTCAGCGGCATTTTGGCGGCTCGCGGCGGGAATCCGGACATGGTCTCCTTGGCTGCGCAGCAGGTGCGCACGACGGCCGAGAGGACCAAAGCCCTTGAGGTTCAACTGGCGAAAAGCCAACAGGAATACTCGGACTTTGGGAAACAGGTCGCGGACCTGGATGCGCAAATCGCTCAGGCCAGGGAGCGCGCTGAGGCGATCACCGCCGAGCGGGGAATAGAGGGCAGGACGGATGCGGATGTCCGGCAGGTGAGGCAGTTGGAAGCCCAGCGGGCTGAGTTTGAACAAAAACGGGATTCTGCCGCGCTGGAGGTTATGCGCGATCAGCAGGAGATACGCAGATTGGTCCAGCAGCCGTTCGCTGCGGTTACCCTCTCGCACCAGCATGCGGAACTGGCCCGGGTTCTGCTCGCCCAAGATGGGTCGGGCAAATTGGTCGCCTCGCTCCTCGAACGCGCGCCTGCGTCCCAGCAAACACAGATCGTGCGAACCGCCCAGGAACTGGGACGTGCTGCCGAGGTACTGCGGGAACTGCCCCTGGAGAGCCGTCAAGCCCTTGCCAGCCACTTGGATACTGAAACCCTCAGAGCTACGTTGGACAGCCGCCTCGCCGAGGTGGACGCACAGGCGCAGAGGTTCACACGAATGGAGGACGCGCTGCGCGCGGTGGAGACGATAGATGCCGAGATCCGGAACATCAGAGAAACGGGCCAGCCAGTGCGTTCACAAACGCCAAGCGTCCGGCCCGGCAGCGCGGCCGCCCAGCTCAGGGCGCTGGATGCCCAGCGCACGGCGGCGGTGGAACGGGTGGCTGCCCTGACCGAACCCGGACCGCGCGCGGCTCCTGCCAGCGCGCCAATAGCCAAGCTCGATCAATCCATTCAAGACCTCACCCAGCGCATTGACACGCTGACCGCCACTGCGGAAAAAGGCGCCAGCACGGCCTTGCAGCGCATGGCGAACTCCTTGCGGGCGCAGGTGGCCGAACTTCAATTGCAGCGCGCCCAGGTTTTCGCCACCGAGCTGAGAACCAGCCAGGCCCAATCGCTGGCCATGGCCGGCGATTTAATCTCCGGCAGGCCGGACGCCCTTCAGCTGTTGGCTGAACCGCGTTATGCCCGGGCGGCAGCGGCCAGCGCTTCCACCACGCTGCGCAATGCCGTGTCCCTGGAGGGACGGACCGTGGTGGATAAGTCCACCCAGGCAGCAGTGGGTCAATTCAGGGACTTCGCGGCCGCGCAGACGGACAAACCGTTCGCCGAACAACTTCGGGATTTTGAACTCCAGCAGCCTGAAGCAGGACGTTTGCTGGCGCGGGCGGCTTTGGAGCTTTACCGCCAGAATGGCGGAGACGCGGCCACGGCCCGCGACTTTGAGTCAGTCTTGCGCACGCAGGATCCGCGCGCTGACCTATCCAAGGCTCTGGCTGAATTCAACGCCAGGCAAACAACGGCAGGCAGACCCGGATTGCCGCCTGAAGCGGCACGTCTGTCGGAAGCCGCTGCCCTGGACCGCCTGATCACGGCTGAAGCCAAGCAGAACCAGCAACAGATCCTGCGGGCGGAAATCGAGCTCGGCAATATCGAAACCCAGCTGGGCCAGGCCAGGGCCCGCGGCGATGCGATTGAAATACGCACCCTGGAAAAAGCTCAAAACCAGCTGCAAAAGCAGCTCACGCGGTTTTTGGCCGCCGACAGCAGCCGGGGCTACGCCCTGGCGCCCAGGACGGCCCGGGTCGCGGAAGGCACGCGGCTCTTGCATGCGGAAATGCAGCTGGGTGTGGCCATGACCATCCATACGGCCGTGGAGGCCATTCAGGGCCGCAGGCTGGCCGCGCAGGAACTGCAGGCAGCGGAAACACGCTTGAAAGAAGCCTCCCCGGACGATCCCGGCCGCCTGAACGAGCTGGCCCAGGCGAGGGACGAAGCCCGGGCCAGGCTGGAAGCCGCCGAGCAGCTATTCCAGCAAAAAGTCGGCGGCGCCAGCCTGACCGAGGCGATCGAACTGGCCTGGCATGAACATTATCAGAGCGTATTCAAAGCCAGTTCGGCCGAACAGAGGCAGACCTATCTGGACGAGGCCGCGGCTCTCAGGACGGAGCTCAATGCCTATCTCGGTTCGTTCGAACGCGTGCCCGGAACAGACGCGATCAAACCTGACCAGGTGCGCGATGGCCAGCAGTTATACGCCGCCTTCGTGCAATTCAGGAACAAGCTGATCCAAGACGGGCGGATCCAGCCCGGAAGCCTGGCCGAAGCGCGTTTGGTCAGAGTGTACGCCGAGATCGCCTTCCAGCGCATCACGGGTTATGAAGGCATGCGGGAGGCGCAAAAGATCATGCTGAGCGAGTTCCTGCGGCAGCATAACGTGGGACTCGAAGCCGGAGGCGGCAAGACTAATCCGTTCATTATGTACCCAGGCATGGCTTTCCTGATGACGGGAGACGCGGTGCGGGCCGAGATCCTGGTGGATGACCTCGCGGCCATTGAAAAATATATTGGAGAGAAGCAGGCGAGAACAGGACTGCCGCAAGGAGAACTGGCGCGGGCGTTCGGCATGGAACTCCGCGACGGCAACCGGCTCTTCGAACAGGCCAAGCAGACCGGGGATTACGGTGAATTTGTCCGGGCCTTGCAGGACCCGCGGCAGGTCGTCATATTCGACCACACGACGCGTGGCCATCTGCGCAACGCGGATGTCACGAACCCCCTGCTGCGCGCGGCCTTGGGCGAGACCAACCTGGCGGGCATTGATGAGGTGCACATGGCGGCCACCAGCCAAACCTCGGCCATCATCGGCGGCCATGTCACGCGGCCTGCCGGTGAACTGGTCAGGCGCGTGGACTGGATCCTGGACCGCCTGGGATTCAATCAGGAAGCTTACCGCACGGGCGTGCGCGACCCGAACTCCCTGGTCGGGAACGGGTTCCGCGTGGTGGATATCCGCGGCCAGCGCTTGACGGACGAAATGGCCATGCGTTTCAACGAGGCGAGCGCCGGACGGCTGATCGTCCTGACGGATACGGGTGTGCGTGTCAACCTGGAAGCCCAGAACGCTTTGCGCGGGTTCGACTCCGGGGAACTGTCCTCGGTGCTGCGGGTGGTGTTCAGTGAAAAAGGCAAAGCCGGTGAATACAATGCTTACGCGATCGGCGGCGATGGACTGATCTATCCGGTGGACCATCTGGGCAAGATCCAGTTCGACCAGATCAGCAATGACATCGCCGGCCAGGCCGCGGCCGCGCGTATCAACGGCCTCGATCCGCACACGTCCGTGCGCGTGAACGAGACCACCATGCAGACCTCGCTCTCCGCAATGTACGCCGGCAACAGCGCCCTGATCGTGGGCGCGTCCGGCACCATCGCGGGCATCGAGAATTTGATGCAGGCCAAGATCGGTTCGGGCTCCACCCACATCAGCACGTCGCTGTTCGATGTCGAAAAGCTGATCAATCTGACTGGCGACCAAAAAACGTACACGGACCGCGGCCGCACCATCAAAAACCAGGGAGGCATTCTCACCAGTGAAGAGGCGGCGCACCGGGTGGTCGTTGACACCGTGGCCGCCATGCGGCGCAATGTGCAGGTTTTTGAAGACAGCCCGGGCCGTCAGCTCGACATGGTTTCCCGGTACATGGCGGAGCTGGCCGGTTTGAAAGATCAAAACGGACAGCGCTTTATTGACCGGCCCGTGATCAGCGTGATGAGCGCCGAAGGCGCCGGGTATTTCGTGGAGGCGGGCAAGGCCGAGGCATTCATACGCGACAGCGGAATTAATGCCTATCTGCGCAGTCAAAACCTGCCCGAGGTCGTGGTCCGGCGCGGCGCGGATTCGCCGGTGGCGGGCATGGATTATGTCGAGATCAAGGATGGCGGCATCCAGGCCATCGTTTCCCGCGCCGGGATCATCAAGGACCAGATCATTATCTTTAACCGCCAGGCTGCGGTCGGGAAGAACTTCCAGGCTGATCTCACCATGGTCGTGTTCAACGGGCACCGCTTGACCGCCGACCTCGCCACCCAGCTCTGCTTGCGCAGCGGGCGGCCGGGAGGGAGCGAGAACGGGCGCTGGGCCACCACCCGCTTCATGCACGTCAATACGGGTGAACTGCTCGAGACCGTGCGCACGGCTTTTTCGCGAAGCCCGGAACTCGGCGAACTCTGGCGCTCGGAATCCTCGGGGAACGTACTCCGGACCTTGAACGAATTGGGACAGGGCATCGAAGCGTTACGGAGCTTGCCTGCGAACGACGCGAAAACCCAGGCCGTTTTGCCCGAGGCCTTGAAGATCTCGGCGGAATACCGGCAATCCGAACTCGTGGCCGATTCCACCCGTTTTGCGGTGCAGGACACGTTCCGTGACCGCATCGTGATCGATCCGCTCAAGATCGCTTTGCGCCGCTACGCGGAAGCAGACACGTCCGCCGGGCATCATATCCTCAAAACGGAGATGAACCGCGTTTTGAACGCGCATTCCGGTGAGGCGGATATCGCCCTGCGCCTGCTGAGCACACGGTCCCCGAAAGAACTTAATGATCAGTATGTGGCCTCCACCTTCCTGCGGAGCGTGGCCGAGGCCAAAACCATTTGGAAGAACGTGTTCCTTAAAACCCTGACCTCGCCGAGCGCCTGGCTGAGCGGGAATTTGGGTTTTGCAGCCAAACAGTGGCTGCAGACCAGCCGCGCGGGCAGCACCGTGGCTTCGGGCCGGGCTCCCGAAACCATCCGGAGCAACAACTTCAATGATGCCCGTTCCTTTGTGGAACTGTACGCCGTTGGCCGAAGCCTCATGAAGGGAGTGCTCTCGCGGGACGACGGCGGCGCCATTGCCGGCGGCCTGGCCCGGGAAACCAGCCGCATTCTCGAAAACGCCAAGTCCGGCCCGCTCGGCACCCAGATGCGCACGGATTTCAAAACCGCCTGGGAGACCAGCCATCAACAGGTACAGGGCATGACCTTGCAGAAGGCCATGACCGCTTTGCACACGAGCGATGAGGTTGTGGCGCGCCTGGCCCTGGCACCCAGCTACCAATTGGCTTTGAGCATGCTGCAGGCCGGAGAAATGGATGAGCGTTTTGCGCGGCCGCCGCAACCGGGCGTGCGCTTCAATCTGACCCCCGCGAATCCGTTGGTCCGGTCCGTGAACCTGACCCACGGGGCCTTGGGCGAGGCGGTCCGGACCCTGCCGGGGCTGGGTACGGCCATAAGGAATTATGACCTGCAAAGGGCAGAGGTCGTACGCGCCGCGATAGACTTCCAGGCACGCCAAGACCGGGAAAGTCAAGACCCGGAAACGCTGGCTGGAAGATTTGGCGCGGATTGGCAATTCTATCGCCAGGCCTCTTCCTTATTAAAGTCCGCTTCTCCGCTGGCACCACTGCGGCTTTGGTTCCTCATTCATCGGCAACCCGCTCAAGCTAAATGGCAATATCAGCAATCCCTAACTCAAGCTCGCACCCTACAGGAAGCTGTTGCAAAGTATGGAAATGGCGTGAATTATACCTATCAGGATAAACAGTATAATTATGTTGAAGCAAAAGCTTTTATAGATCAAAACACTTATTTGGCTCGTGATCTGGCCGCTCGTTATGGTTTCAACCAAACGGCGCCTTTGTTGTATGGTGCACTGCAATTCACGAACAAAGCAATGGCTCGTTTAGAGCCGAATTTGCCTGTTTTAGCTGGTTTGCTAAAGAGCAAGACCTTCCTGGCTTCAGCGGCAGGAACAGCCCTCTTATTAGCTATTTTCGGCCTCTCAGGCCTCAGCCTGCCGGCACTGGCGGTTGGCGTTGCCCTGACTCTAGGCGCGAAGATACTCCTGCCTGTGCTGCAAAACCGCCTAGCCCAAGGCCAGCCCCAGGGACAGTCCAACCCCTGGCTGGCGAACGCTCTGGCTGTGGTTCCGGGCGTATTGCAGGGCAACCCCGGCTTGGCCGTGGGTTCGGTGGTCGGTTCGCTTTTTGCCGAGGTCGTTCAGGCCGTGCGCGCCCACCGGATGGATCCGGCCAAGCGTTACTGGCTGGACCCGACTGAGGTCCAGGTCAAGCGGCTGACCGAACCGGCTGGACGCACGGCAGCGGCGATCCAGGTTAAAACCAGCAAGACGGCGGATTTTTATGAGCAATGGGAGACCGCCTTGGCTGCACGTGCCGATGCGGACGGCGTTGTTTCGGATATCAACGCGGTTGAGGCGTTCCGTGAAGTGTGGAGCCGGTACGGCGCCGGTAAATTCCTGTCGGTCGCCCGTTCGGCCGCAACGACAGGGTGGATGCGCCTCCTGGCCGCTGGCCTGTCCCTGATGCCGGAGGAGGTTCTGCGTTCAGAGGCATTGCAGGAGATCGAAATCGGCGGAAGAAAAACAGGCCAAGTCTTGCTGCCGCTTTCGGATCAAGTTTTCGACAACCAGGTTCCCGAGATGCTGGTGGCCCAATTGCTGGGCCAAGCCGCCGGAAAACTTTGGAGCGCGAAGGAACGCGCGCGGATGGAAAAGGACCTTGAGCGCCTGGCCGCGTTCGAGCCTTCCCTGGGCGAGGTTCCCAAGGAACAGCGCCTGCTGGCTTACCTGCAAAGCTATCTCTGGCGCGGGGATGAGATGCAGGCCAGGAGCGCGGAATGGAGAAACCGCGCGAAAACCGGCCGGACCGCTGAAGAGAAGCGCCAAGCGCAGCAAGCGGCCGCGCTCTCGGCCTCTCTGTACGGTCGCGTCGAGAAGGCTTTCGGCGGCAGGTTCACGCCCCTCCACCGCGACCGCATTTCCAAGGCCATGAGCGAGCGGCAGGGGGAAGTGCAAGGCAGGATGGCGCAAGCCTTGCTGGACTACCGGGCGGCTTCGGGGTTGACAAAACGCCAGCAGGCCTGGCAGTTCCAGCAGAATTTCGGCCTTTCCATCGCTGACTATCTCCGTCTGCAGACACCGCCGCTCGGCCTGCGCCTGCTCAAACGCATCAGCCCTGCCGGGGAATTCGATCGCCAGCCGGCCCAAACCTTATTCCGGAGCATTCAGCGCGGTTATGTGCTGGGGGGGATCGCGGTGGCCGCAGGGATCTTCCTGCTGGCCGCCGGGGGTCTGCCGATCGCGGCCATCGCGGCCGGAGGAGCGGCCGCGATCTTCCTGGCGGGCGCGAGCCTCATGCACGCTCAGTCCAATCATATTTTGCAGCGGATCGAACCGGATTACCTCCTGAACCTGACCTTGGCGAAAGCGCCCGGGGAAACGTTCCGCAAACAACTGCTGACCGACCGGATGGAGGAAGGGTTGACCGAACTGGCGCAATCCCGTTCGCACAATTGGTTGCAGGCGCACGCCGTGGGCGTCGTGGCGGACGAACTCTTCCGCGCTGCCATTCAAGTTGCCTCCGATAAAAAAACGCCCTCCGAAATCCGCGAAGAACGGCTGAGGTTCATTTTGGAAGACTGTTTGTTCGCGCTCAACCTGCCGATGAGAATTGATTTTAACGTTTCCGGAGGGCTGATTGCCCAGGCAACACCCACGGCGGAACCCGCGGCCGCGATCTCTCAAAACCGGCGGTTGGCCCGGCTGGCCCGGATCATGGAGAGCCATGGCGTGAAGATTGATATTCAATTCCGGGTGCCGGAACCGAGGCGTTTGCAGAAGCTAACTGGATCTTCTGCTTGATTTTGCGGTGTCTTTTTCGCCGCCGAAAGTGACTGTAAAAAAACGAAAGTTGCGCGGCGTGTCGGAAAAGGCTTGAAATCAAATGGTTTGGCGGTTTGATAGTTCGAAAATGCGGTGATAAGGTTAAGGTAGAGGTGGCGGACAGCGTGAAACGGGCCATATTGATTGGTCAAAACGTACAGGGGTGGTGATGGCCATGTTGACTTTATTGCAATCCGAGCGAAAACCTTCAACGCTGATTCTAGTCGGTTTTGCCATCTTCTTGCTTTGTCAGGCTATTCCCATAAGAGCCGGGGCTGACGCCAGCAGGCTCCTGGCGGATATTCTGATCGGCCTGCAGAGCCGAGGGGAATACGTCCTGGGAGCCTATTTCCAAGAGGATAAAAAGACCGGCAAAGCGAACATCGTGGTTCAGACCACCCAGAGTACGAACCTCTACAACGAAAGCGGCGCGATGATCGAGTCGGTGGATACGGAAGGCAACCGGACCTTCTACCAGGACGGTATCCCCTTGAAGACCGTCTCGTCTGGAGGGGAGACGCTTTCCACCACCCAGGTGGACCGGCGTGGCTCCAGCACTTTCCTCATGGTGCGGGACTACAACGGCAACGTACAGAAGCGAAAGATCAACAGCCGCGGCGAGATGGAGGAGTGGGTTGACGTACAAGGCAATTCCTTCCGGTTCGAGCACCACAAAGGGCGCGATGGCCAGACCAGCGGCATCACCCAGATCAACCAGCTTGATGGCACGCGCATCACCCGGTTTTTCGACCAGGAAACCGGAGAAGTAGACCGCATGATCAACCAGCAGGGCGCGCTGATCCTCGTCCGCACGGTGAAGGACAACCTGGGGCGAAAACTCGAGAGCATTGAGCAGAATACGCAGACCGGCCAGGTCACGCGCAAGAAATATGACGAAAGCGGCCGGGAAATACTGGTCATTGATCCCAGCGGCAAACGGCATGAGTTCCAGTACGAAACCGACGCCCATAACCATGTGGTTGCTTCCACCGAAACTACGACCAAGAAGGACAGCCAGGGCCGTGATGTTCTTTACCAGGTAACCAAAACATTCGATGCGGCCGGACGGGTGTTGACCGAGAAGGACAACCTCGGGAAAGAAATCCGCTATAAATACACCCTCAACGAGGAAGGACGGGCCGTCAAAATCGAAGAGGACGAGACGGTCGTCACCCAGGATGGCAAGACCGTCAAACGCCATCGCGTTAAGATCATGGGCGAGGACGGCCGCGTGAAAACTCTGATTGATGACCGGCACCGGAAAGAATACGAATATGAAGTGGATGACCAGGGGCGCATCCTCTCCACCACCGAAATCAAGTATGCTAACGCTGCCGGCGCGCAGCAGGATGAACAGGATGATCCCCTGGCCGGAGCCTTGAAGGGCAGGATGAAAGGGGGCGCCAGCGGCGGAACGTACCGCGGGAAGGCTGGAAAAAGCGGCACGGCAACCGGCGCGTCCCTGGGTTATGCGCTGGCGCGCTTCACGCCCGCCGGCACCTTGGCCGCCAAAGAAGTGCGGGATGAAGGCGGATTGACCGTTTACGCCTGTTCCGCCGGCCGTCCGGCCGCAAGCCTTACCATCAAGCCATCCGGGGCCGTGGCCTATGCCAATACGCTCGCGGACGGGCAGCCTGAGACCACCTTGGAATTCAACCCCGATGCCCGGGATATGGAGATCGGGTTTCACGCGTATGAAAATGGAGAACCCAAAGAATCCCGCACCTATCTCCGGGCCGAGCAAAAGCGGCTGATGTACGGAGAGGGAGGACGCAAACAGACGGAGATCGTTGACCGGGTCCAAGGCCCGGTGATCCATGAAGAGGCCAGCTTCACCTATGATGACCACGGTGTTTTGGCCGGCGCGGTGCGCATGGATAACTTGGGATACAGTTTGGAGACACTGGACAAGCAGGGAAGAGTGCAGAGTTCCCGGCGCGAAAATTATATGGGCCCGGGGCCTGAATTTTTAGGTTTTGCCTACCGTGGAAGCCGGATGCAAGCCAGATCCAGTCAAAGCCTGGCAGGGATCAACCATACCGTCTACGACGACCAAGGCCGGGCGGTTCGGGTGTTGAAGCAGGATAATTTCGGACCCTATGCGGGGAGAGAAAAGGCGGTTTCGAACACCTACGACGCGAACGGCAATCTGGCGTGGTCGGTGGAAAAATGCGGGTTGTCGGAGACGATCAACACGCATGGGTTTGATGGCCTGGTAGAGACCAGCGATAAAAAGGAAAATTACGGCCCGCTCTTGGGGCGGGATACGCACGTGGACTATCGTTACGATGCGTTCGGCGTTGTTTCTGGAAGCCGTTCGCGCAACGGCCTGGGCGTGCGGGAAAACACGCATGGCCTGGACGGCCAGATCGCATCCAGCCAAGAACTGAACTATCTCGGCCCCCTGAACGGACGTGAACGGTATGTCAAATACACGACGAACGCCGAGACCGGCCAAGTGGCGGTGGCCGCCTCTTACGACAAGCTCCACAATGGACCGGCTGTTACGCTGCATGATCCGGTGATGGGGTCGCCCACCCAGACCCTTGAGGAAATGGCATCCGGGCCGCTTCTGGGACGTCATAAAACGACTTATTATAACAGCGATCCAAATACCGGCAAGACGCGGCAGACCCTGTCCATGGACGGCCTGCAGAATGTTCTTTCCGAAAAGGATCAGGACGGGCTGACCGTCAGCCAGCAAACCTGGCGCAAATATGGACCGGTCCTGAGCAGTCAAATCACGGCCAGTGTCCAGAGCAATCGTTTGACCGGCGTGGTCGAATCATCGGAGAGCGCCGATCTCATGGGCGATAGAACGGTCACGACCATGGACCAGAACGGGCTGGTTGTCCGCAGCGAGACCTGGAAGACGCTTGGTGCGGCCATGAAGCGCCATAGTATCACGTCGTTCACCACCGACGAGGCCACTGGACATACCGTTTCCACCCGCAGCGTGAACGATCTGGGCGAAGTAACGGTTACGATGATGGATCAGAACGGCTTGGCGGTAAGCAACGAAAACTGGGGCGCGCTCGGCGCCGCACTGAAACGCCATTCGGTTACCGCTCTGACAACGGATGAACGTACCGGACAAACGGCGTCTTCCACCAATGTCAACGATCTGGGAGACCGGACCACCACCTGGATGGATGAAGCGGGCATGCCCGTGTTGAGCGAGCAAACCACTGCTCTGGGCCCGGCGCTCAAACGGAATAATGTCAGCGCCATTAAAACAAATCCTTTTACCGGGCTAACGACATCGGTCTTCAATGTGAACACCTTGGGAGACGCGACCCTGACCGTGATGGATGAGAACGGCCTGGCGACGGGGAGCGAGAGCTGGAACGTGCTGGGTGCGAACCTGAAGAAGCACAGCGCGAGCAAGATCGAGACGAACCAGGCGACCGGGA
>CAZVUO010000007.1:0-20166 GCA_964630235.1 uncultured bacterium
TTCCCCACTGCTGCCTCCCGTAGGAGTCTGGACCGTGTCTCAGTTCCAGTGTGGCCGTACGCCCTCTCAGGCCGGCTACTGATTGTCGCCTTGGTGGGCCTTTACCCCACCAACTAGCTAATCAGGCGCGAGCTCATCCCTTAGCGATAGCTTGCAAGCCTCAGCCATCCTTTAATGCCCGGGGATCGCACCCGGGCACCACATCCGGTATTAGCCCACCTTTCGGCGGGTTGTCCCAGTCTAAGGGGTAGATTTCTCACGTGTTACTCACCCGTTCGCCACTAGAACTATCGGAGGGTTGCCCCCCCAATAGTCCCCGTTCGACTTGCATGTGTTAAGCACGCCGCCAGCGTTTGTCCTGAGCCAGGATCAAACTCTCCGAAGAGAATTTGAAATAGCTCTTTGTTTGTCAAAGTATGACAAGGACCTCACCATGTATCTTTCGCTGCCTAGTTTTCAAAGACCGATCATTTTTCGCGCGGGCGAAAAATAAAAACCCCGTGTCTGCGCGCCCAACCCAAAGGCCAGGCATGGGCAGACAAGCTCTGCATTATACAGATACGCAGAGGAGTGTCAAGTTATTTTTAAAATATTTTATTTATTCCGAAAACTCAGGGATTATCGGGATAAATAGGTGACCTGAGTATACCTCGTTTTCCTCGGATGTCAAGTTTTTTTAACCGGTTAGGTCATCAGGCGTTCCAGGTCCTCGTCCTGCCAGAACAAGACCGAGCGGTTGTCGTCTCCTTTCCACGGCTCGATTTTTTCGCCTTTTTCAAGATGCCTCAAAAAGGCCTCGACCAATTCAGGATCAAACTGCGTGCCGGAGAACTTTTTCAATTCCGCCACGGCCACGCTGATCGGCAAGGCCTTGCGATACGCGCGGTCCGAAGTCATGACGTCCCAGGCGTCGGCCACGGCCACGATTCTGGCGCCGAGCGGAATGCTGTTGCCTGCTTTGCCTTCGGGATAGCCGCCGCCGGCATAGCGTTCATGGTGGTACAGAATCGTGGGGATGAGATCCTTCAGCGACTCAATATTTTGTACGATGGAAACACCGAGGATCGGGTGCATGGCGATGGTATCGAATTCTTTCGGAGTCAGCTTGGAGGGCTTGTTCAGAACGATCTCGGAAATTCCGATCTTGCCGATGTCGTGGAGCAGCGCGCCGAAACGGATTTTCTCGATCTCTTTTTTATTCAGACCCAGTTCGCGGGCGATCGCGGTGGCGTACACCATGACTTTGTGGGAATGACCGTGGGTATAATGGTCCTTGGCATCCACGGCCGCGGCCAGCGCGTTGATCGAATTGAGATAGTCTTTTCGCAAGGCGGCGACCAGCTGAACGTTTTCGATGGCAATCGCCGCCTGCGAAGCCAGAGAGAACAGGGTGTCCAGATTTTCTCCCGTAAATTGATGGCCGCGTTTGGGATCGGTCAAACAAATGATCCCGAATTTTTTATTGATTTTTTCATTCTTTAAAAACATGGGCGCGGCCAGCAGCATGTGGCCGGCGTAAATACCGTCCGTCGTCCGGTCGTAGAGACTGCTCTGGGCGGCCTGCGGAATCAACACGGGCTGCGAGGACTGTAAAATATGTCCGGCGATGCCGCGGTTCACGGGCAAATGGGCTTGGATCCACTGCGACTCCAAACCGAGCGAAGCCCGGACCACGAGATCGTCCCGGTCCTGGTCATACACCAGTAGAAATCCGCGTCTGGCCTTCATCACCTGCATGGAACGCCGGAGGATGGTTTCGAACAGCTCGCCCAATCTTTTGATCGAGCCGATGGATTTTCCCACTTCGGCCAGCAAGGTCAGGTGCTGGGCTTTCCGGCGCAATTCCTCGTAATTGCCGACGTTCTGCAGGACCTCCGAAGCCTGGGATCCAAGCGTACTGAACAGTTCCAGGTCATTGCGGGTAAAGGCATTGGCCTGGGAATGCTCCACGGAAATGGTCCCTACCACGGTGTTCTTGATGTAGAGCGGCACGCACATTTTGCAATTCGACTCGGGATGGATGGCCTTGAGGCGCGGAACCGCGGCCAGGTTCTCGAATAAAACGGGTTTGCCGGTGGCCGCCACTTCCCCCTCGATCCCAGACCCGATTTTGACCTGGAGTTTCCGCATTTGCGCGCCGTCGAGTCCGCGCGACTCCTTCACTTTCATGACAGGCGAACCGCTTTCGCGGAGCAAAAGCACGCCCACGGAGGCTTTTAGAAGCGTCATGGAAGTATCCATGACCAGGTTCAGCAGCTTTTTCGAGTTGTAGGTGGCGCTCATGGCGGTATAAATTTCGTGAAACGCCAGCAGGGCGAGATTTTTCTTCACCAGCATGATGTTGGCTTTTTCGAGCTGGCGGGTAGACGTGCTGATCCGCAGTTCCAATTCATCGTTGCATTTTCTGGTTTCGGCTTGAATGGTTTCATTTTCGGCTAATTTCGCGCGCAGCGCGGATTGCTCCCGGCGGAAGACTGTTACGCCGAGCGTGGCCAAAACCGTGAGAGAGGCGACCAAGATCAAGCGGTCCCAGACGAGCATGGTCCATCCCGCCCCGGCGGGAGCCAGGAACCCTATCATGCCCATCGCCAGTAACGATGCGATGCCGCTTACGAGCGTCAAGCGGGGGCGCAGGTGAAGGGCCTGCAACAGGATGAGCACCGGAAAGAGGAAGCCCAGCGGACTGGCGTTCAATCCGCCGGTGAAAAAGACCAGACCGCTGATCAAAAGCAGGTCCATGCTTAATTCCAGGTAAGGCTGCACTTTGGAGATGGCCTTGAAGTAGGCCAGGAGGGTCAGCACGAAATTATAGACAACCGTCAGTCCGAGGATGGACAGCACCGGCCAGAATTCAGCGATGGATTTGTTCTGGTTGAGCAGGAGGACGCCGGCGATCAGCGCGGTGATGATCCACCACCGGCGGTTGGCGTCATTGCGCGCGCGCTGCAGTTGCAGATGTAACTCTTGTGTGGTCATCGCCACATCCAGGTCGGTGTGAGGAAAAATAACTTCACGCCCATTTTTCCACGATTATAAGTATAGCAGAGTTTTTTCGAATCAACAAGTCGGCGGAAAAAGCCAGGACGTTTCCGAAGAGATTAGGCTTGTTTTTCAACCAGAAAAACGGGCGTGCCGGGTGTAAGGCCCAATTGCTGGGCGGCGGAGGCGTTCGGCACGATGATCTCGAGGTAGCCGCTGCTGTTGGTAATGACGGCGGCTCGTTCAGGCAGGGCGTCGTAGAAGGTGCGGGCCCAGGCGGTGATCTCTAACCCAGAGATGCGCAGGACAGGCCGGGTGCAGGTGCTCCACAGTTTGCCCGGCAGGTTGGTCGCCAAATTACCGAAGCGGTCTTGGAGCACGATCCTACCCTGCCAGCCGCTGTGGGGCAACGGCAGCGGTTCCAGGTCCTTTAACAGCACCATGTCCTGCAAGGGCGTGAACCGGTCGGCCTGGAATCCCCGGGCCGCGAGTTCCCCGACCGCCGGCCCGAAAACATCCCGGCCGTGAAACGTATCCGATACGCCGTGGGCGGGAACCGGAATTTCGTAGATGCGATGGCCGGGATCAGCCATGGCGGGCCGGCTCAGCAGACCATTGTCCGGACCCAGAAAAAAGTGGCCGTTGGCCCTGAGCAAAACCGGCTTCCGGAGGCTTCCAACGCCCGGGTCCACGACCGCGAGATGGATGGTTCCGGGGGGGAAAGCCGTATAGGCCGTGCCCAGCAGCCAAGCGCCCCGCGCGATGTCCCAGGACGGCACTTCGTGCGTGATGTCCACCAGGACCGGAACAGCTTCCCCGCCCGCCTGCTGATACTGCTTGAGCAGGGCGCCTTTCATTTCCGCGACATATGTATCCTGGTCTCCAAAATCCGTCAAGAGGGTTATGATCACCATGATCGCTCACCCGAACCGGGCCGAGATGCGCGAGGTGATGCACGCCAGACCGTCACGGCGGCCAGGGAAGGCGTCCTCATGTTCTCGGCAGAGAAACCAGCGGGCATTCCCCCCAGAGTTCCTCCAGGGCATAGTAGCGCCGCGCCTCGTCCTGGAACAAATGCACGATCACGTCGCCCAGGTCCAGGAGCACCCAAATCCCGGATTCCACCCCTTCGCAATGCCGTATCGCCAGACCGTGCTCGCGGCAAACGCGTTCAATCTCAAGACGCATGGCGCGGAGCTGGGGCGCGCTGCGGGCTGACGCGATGACAAAATAATCGGTGATAATGGAGCGGCCGGACATGTCTAAAATAACCGGCCGTATGGCTTTTTTATTGGCCGCCGCACATGCCATCAATTGAGCTTTTTGCCGGCCGGATAGACGGACTGCTGGTTTGGAGCTGGCCTTTTTCCGCAAGACTGACAAACACCCCCTCGCCGACGATGATATGGTCCAAAAATCGCAATCCCAGGAGCTCGGCGCCCGCTTGCAGGCGCCGCGTGAGCGCCAAGTCGGCTTCGCTCGGCGTGGGGTCGCCGCTGGGATGGTTATGCGCTACAATGACCGCGGCCGTGGGCAGCGACAACGCCGCGCGAAATACCTCGCGCGGATGAACCTGCGCCTGCTCCAGGCTTCCCAGGCTGACCAGGGGTTCCCCCAGCACGCGGTGCCGGTTATCCAGCAGCAGCAGACAAAAAGCCTCGCGTTCCAGGTCCCGCAGCCGGGCAGAAACCAGTTTGGCCGCCTCCTGGACCGAGCGGACGACCGGCCGGCCCGACAGTCCGGGGCGTTCGCGTCTGCGTCCCAGTTCGCACGCCGCCACGACCCTGGCCGCCTTGGCCAGTCCGACGCCGGAAATCGCGGCCAGTTCCCCGGCGCTGATCTTACCCAGCCGCTCCAAGCCCTGAAAGCGCTGCAGCAGGCGGCGTCCGAGGTCCACGGCCGAAACGCCCCGGGTCCCGCTGCCAAGCAAAACCGCGATCAATTCGGCTTCGGAGAGGCTGGCCGCGCCCAAACGGTTCAACCGTTCGCGCGGTTGATCGGCTTCCGGCCACTGCGAAATGGGTACATGGCATTCCATGGTTCACCTCCCAAGGGTTCTATCCCTTTGACAGGCAAACCCGGAATTCCTTGCATCAGAAAGACGCGGCGTGGCCTAGCGCGCGGGCGCCTCGTATCCTGCGTCAAAGGCGCCGTCATCCGTTTCGTCCAGCGCCTCCCTGCCCAGGGGCTGATCGCCGGACCCCTCGTCCTCCGGCGCCGTTTCGCTCGCCGGGGCCCCGGCCTTTCCCGGCAGCAATGATTCGGTGCGCACGATATCCCTGGCCTGCTTCAGTTTATCCCCGTCCGCCGGGTGCAGGCTGATCTCGATCCGCCCGTTGAGGGCGCGGTGGTAGTCGGTATCATTGGGAACAACGGGGCGCGCTTCGCCGAACCCCGCGGCCATCAGCTGAACAGGATCCAGTTCCCCTTCGGACGCAAATAGCCTCACCACCGCGGAAGCCCGTGCCAGGGAAAGGTCCCGCAGGGTGGGATATTTTTTGAGTGCCGCCGCCGAGAGGGTCTGCCGGCTGGCGTGGCCGGTGACGCGGATCTCGGTATCCGCGGTGTATTCGAGCGCGCGGGCGATCCTCAGCAGGAGGGAGCGTCCGGAGGGAAGCACGCGGTCGGATTGTTCGGCAAACAAAAGTTTGTCCAGAACGACCAGGCGGATCACCTCGGCATCCTGTTCGAGGACGATCTCTCTTCCCCGGATCTCGCGGGACAGGCGCCGTTTCAGTTCCTCGCGAACCTGGTCCAACTGCTGCAGGTCCTCGACCGTCTTGGCGGATACCGAAGCGTCCGGGCCGGCGCCGAGGGATTTGAGGCGCTTGATCTCCTGCGTGAGCTGTTCGTTGGCGCTTTGCAGGTTTTGATTATCCTGCTTGACGGTCCGGTAGTCCAACCCGGTGCGAATCAACCCGCTCTGCATGGCCAGCAGGAACAACACCAAACATACCACCAGGGTGATCAGCTCTCTCATGGGGCGATCTCCTTCGTTGGCTCGGCCGGCAGCGGCAATTCCACGACATGGTCCGCTGCTTGCGCGTATTCCGGACGGCAGGTAAAAAACAGAATCTGCCGAGTGGCTGCCAGCCGGCGGAGGTAATCCAGGGCCATCCGTCCCCGCTCCGGGTCAAACGCGGAGAGCGGTTCATCCAAAAGCAGGGGCGGGCGCTTGCCGCCGCTCAGCACATCGGTCAAAGCCAGCCGCAGGCTGAGAAAAAACTGGTCAAACGCTCCCTGCGAGAGTATTTCCGGCTTTTCCCACTTCCCGGTTTCGGCAATGAATATCTTACTGGATAAATCCTCATCGTCAACCGCTATGTTTTTATAGCGTCCCGCGCTGAGCAACGACCACAGCTCACCGGCCTGTTTTTCCAGAATCTGCCGGGCCGGGTGGAGCGTATCCCTTCGCGACTGGTCAAGCAGCTCGAGGGTGATCTTCAGGATGCGTTCGCGCCGTTCCAGGTAAGCCACCCGTTGGCGGGTTTCTTCCGCCAGTTCCTCCGCTTCGGCGAGCCCTTCTTCGATCCGGGCGTCCTGTTCCTGCAGAAGCCTCAGGCGTTCGGCCTCGGCCGACAGGCTCTGCAACCGCTCGGCGCTCACTTCCCGCTCGCGCTGTCGGGCGGCGATCTCGGCCGGAGGCAGGCGCAAGGCGCCCAGCTCCGGATCGGCCAGGATGTCCTCGGCCAACCGCAGGTCGCGGCGCACGGCCTGCCAGCGCTCCGGATCCGGCCGACCCAGGGCCAGCAGCGAACGCGCCAGGGCGTCGCGCTCGGCCCGCAGCTGGAGCAGGCGGCCCCAGGACCGCAGCAACTCATCGGGCGGCGCGGCGGCGCCCGCGCGTTCACAGATCGCGTGGATCCGGTCCGTTTCGGCGGCCCGGGCGGTCCGCGCTTCCTCGCACCTGGCCCGGCGCTGTTGTTCGCCGGCGAGCAGAACGCGTTTTTTCCAGACGCCGGCCGCCGCGGTTCCCAGCCCCGCCAGCAGCAGGATCCATCCAGCCCACGGCTCCCGCCCCAACAGCCACAGTCCCACCAGGCCCAGCAGCGCGCCGCTTAAACCCAGAAACCACCAGCTGCGGTCCTGGCGGGGTTTGAGCTCCTCTTCGGGCGGCACGTCGGCTTTCCGGCTGAACAGGCCCCTTAACTCCTCAACCTCTTCCGCCTGGCACCGGGCCGCGGGTTCCTTTTCAAGCTGCCCGTCCAGCCGGGCCAGGTCCGCTTCCACCTGGCGGAGGCGCCGGTCTGTTTGCTCGTATTCCGCGTCCCGGGCGATCAATTCCTGGCGCCGCCGCTCGGCCTGGACCAGCTTTTCATTGGCAGCCAGCAGGCGGGTTAAATTTTCGAGCCGTTCGCGCAGGCTGTTTTGCTCCGCAACCGCCGCGGTCCAGCGGGCTTCGCGCCGCTCGCGGTCGCGCAGCTTGGCGGCCAGCTCGGCCGCGCGGGCCTGCAGGCGCGTCAGCTGGTCGCGGCCGGCCTTGAGCGGGCCGGGGTCCTTGGCCGGAGCGCGTTCGCCCTTGCCGAGCTGGCGCAAGGCCTCGTCCAGACGCTTGATCGCCGTGAGCACGTCCTGGCCCGAGCTGGTTCCGGTCATGAGCCCCGCCAGCATCTGGCTGGTCTGCTTCCGGCTTTCGCGCGTGCCGAGGTTGGCCAGGGACCTCACATCCAGCGAGGCGCACAGGCGGAAGAGCTCTTCGCTGGAAAGTCCCAGCACTTCCAGCAGTTGGGTTTGAATGGTCTTGTAGGTTCGGAACTGCTCGTCCCCGCGCAGCAGAAATACTTTGTTGCCCGCAAAGTCCTTGCGCAAGGTGCAGGGAAGGCCCGCGTCATCGAGATACTCCAGGCGCACCTCGCACGGCTCGATCTGACCCCAGGTGGTCAGGCCGCGCACGCTGTCGGACGTTGCGGTGGGATTCCCGAAAAAAGCCAGGAGCAGCGCCTCGCGCAAGGTGGTTTTACCGGATTCGTTCGGACCACAGATCACGTTGAATCCCGGCCGGAAGGTCACGCGGGCGTGTTTGAATTGCTTGAAACGAAAGAGATCCAGTTGCTTCAGGACCATGGCGCCGCTTCCCGGCCCAAGAGCCAGCTCAAACCCAACTGCACAGCCTCCTCCACCTCCGCCCGCTGGTCAGGGCCGGCCGCGCGTTTGCGTTCCTCGCCCAGGCGGACGAACCGACCCAGCACCGTGTTCTCCGGATAGCCGGCCAGGTCTTCCGCCGAAAATTCGGCCTGCAGGGCGTTTTGCAGGCGGACGAAGAAAAAATCCTGTTCCAGTGTCTTGCGCAGGGCGTCCAGGTCCGGCATGGCCGCGGGCGCGAGGATGCCGGTGAGCGTGAGGTCCAAAATAGCCTCGGGGTCCCGCTGGCTGGCGGCAAACTGCAGCACCGCATCCGGATCGCGGCCTTCGGACGCGAGGCGCAGTACGCGCCGCTGGCCGATCGGCACGGGTTCGACGGCCGGCGGCTTCCCTTCCTCCAGGGTGACGAGCAGCACGGCGCCCGGCTCTTCCTCGTCCAGAGCGACCATCTCCGGAGATCCCGGATACCAGCAAACGGTCGTGCCCGACGAGCACTCCCGGCGCCGGTGCCAATGTCCCAGGGCCAGGTAGTCCAAACGCGTAGCCGCGACCTCGGAAGCCGAGAACACGGCCTCGCGCGGCGCGTTCGTCCCAAGCTCCAGGGCTGCGTGGGCCATGCCCAGGTGCCAGCCCGCCGCATCGGTCCGGCGAAGCCCGGCCAGCGGGCGTTTGGGCTCGTCCGCCTGCTTGAGCGAAACGCCCTGGACCGTGACCTGCAGGTCCGAATCCTGCCACAGCGTTTGCTGCGGGGAAAAAACCACGAGCTGATCCGGGAATTCCGCGGCCAGGCGAGGCAGGAACGTGCCGCGGTCCCACGCGTCGTGCGTGCCCGCGGTCAGCAAACAGCGGATGCCCGCGCTGGAGAGCTTGACCACGGCCTGGCGAAACGCATCCAGGGATTCGGGCGAGGGCGCGGCGCTGTCAAACAGGTCTCCGGCCAGCAGGACCAGGTGAACCTGGCGCGCGAGGGCGGCCTCGGCGATCCGCGCCAGCGCGGACCGCAGGGCTTCCCGCTGGAGCCTGCCCTTGGCGCCCAGCTGGACGAATTTAGCGCCCAAATGCAAATCAGCGGTATGCAGAATTCTAAGGGTTGGTTTCATCGCCTAACCTGATAGGATTTGCTTGACCCTGCGCAGGATCAACGGCGCGGCCGGCAAAGTTCCCGGGAGTCAAGGAGCAGAGTCACCGGACCATCGTTGACGAGGCGCACCTGCATGTGAGCCTGAAAAACGCCGGTTTGCACCGCGCAGCCGCCGGCTGCCAGCTCTTGGCAGAAGACGTTGAAGCCTTGCCGGCCTTCTTCAGGCCCGGCGGCGCGGATGAAATCCGGGCGGCGGCCCCGGCGTGCGTCGCCCAGCAGGGTGAACTGGGGCACGGCCAGGATTTCCCCTTGCGCCTGGGCAAGGTCCAGGTTCATCTTGCCTGCGCTGTCGTCAAAGATCCGCAAACCCGCGGTTTTACGCGCCAGCTGCCGCATCTCTTCCTCGCTGTCGTCCGCGGCCACGCCGACCAAGAGCAGCAAACCGCGGCCGATGCTGGCCACGGTCCGGCCCTCCACGGTCACGCAGGCCTCCAGAACCCGCTGCACGACCACTTTCATGCCCTGCGTCTCCGCGCCTGCTGTTCCAATCGGCGGAGCTGCCGGTCGTCAAAACCGAAATGATGGCCGATTTCGTGCCAGAGCACTTCGTAAACCTCCTCCGCCAGTTCCTGTTCATCGCGGCAGCGCCCAGCCAGCGGCCGGCGAAAGAAAGTGATCTTATCCGGCAGAACTTGACCGTAGTCCGCGCCGCGCCGGGAATGCGGCACGCCCTGGTAGAGGCCCAGCAGGTCCTCATCCTGCCGCAGGCGGAGGGACCGCCGCAATTCCGGCGAAGGTTCCTCTTCTAAAACGAATCCGACATTGTCCAAGCGGCGGCGAAAAAGCGCGGGCAGGCGGTCCAGGGCGTTTTGGATCACAGCGGCGAGCCGTTGCCGGGATATCCTCACTCCCGGCGCTCCGGCAGACCGCTGGGATTAAGAACGGTCATACTTTTCCAGCACCCGTTTGACGCGGGTGACCAGATCGCTGGGCTCGAACGGTTTGATGATATAATCGTCCGCCCCGAGAGAAAAGGCGCGGGCAATACTGGCGGCATCCGCGCTGGCCGAAACGAAAATGACCGGCAGGTTGATGGAGGGCTGGTTTTTAATGGCGCGGCAGACCTCGAAGCCGTTCATGTTGGGCATGCCGATATCGAGCAGGAGCAGGTCAATGCGGTACTTGGTCAGCATGGCGATGCCCTGGGTACCGCTGGTGGCGCCGTAAAACTCATAGTTTTCGGCCTCCAGGGTGTATTTGACCGAATCCAGCGTATCCTGGTTGTCTTCAATGAAAATGATTTTCTTTTTCTGCATGGGGACTGAGCCTCACCTTTTTGATAGCATGGCCAGGCGGGCGGCGCCGAAAACGCCGGCCCGGTCGCCTAATTTGGCTTTCACCACCCGCGCGCATTTTCCCAGATCGGGCAAAACCCGCCGCCGGGATTCCTGCCGGACGTGCCGTAAAAATTCCTCTCCGGCCAGGGACACGCCGCCGCCGATGATCACCAGCTCCGGGTTGAGGAGGTTGATGACATTGGCCACCGCGACGCCCAGATAAATGCCGGCTTGCTTGATGACCGCGCGCGCGCTGGGATCGCCGGCCCGCGCCGCTTCGAACACTTTTTTGGCCGTCACCGCCGACGGTTTGCCGCCGCAGAGACGCGCCAGGGGTGAACCCGGCCGGGTCCGGACCAGCGCGCGCCCTTCCCGTGCGATCGCCGTTCCCGAAGACAGCGCCTCCACGCAGCCGCGGTTCCCGCAGCCGCAGCGCGGGCCGTCCGGCAGGATGGTCATGTGACCGAGTTCCCCGGCCCCGTCACAGGAACCGTGCGCCAGCTCACCGTTCATGATGATCCCGCCGCCCACGCCCGTGCCCAGGGTGTACATGACCAGGTGCCGGTGGTTTTTTCCGGCGCCGAGCCATTGTTCGCCCAGGGCCGCGGCATTGGCGTCGTTGTCAATGCAAACAGCGGTCTTCAACGCGGCCCGCAGTTTTCCGGCGAGCGGTACATTTTTCCACCCAGGCAGGTTGGGCGAATACCGCACCATCCCGCGGCGGCAGTCAATCACGCCGGGCACGCCGAACCCGATGGTCCGCAACCGGGTATTTCCCTGAATATGCCTCACCAGGGCAATGATTTTCCCGATGGTATTTTCAACACCGTGGTGGGAATCGGTTGTCGTTTTGATCAGACGCAGGAGCGTGCCTGAAGAGGAAATGGCGGCCGCGGTCAGGTTGCTTCCGCCCAGATCGACCCCTAAATAGATATCGCGCACGTGGTGTGGCCTCGTTCCTTCCTGGGGCTGGGTATCGTGTCCCTCATTTTACGACGAAAGAAAAACCGGCGCAATCATAAATCAGGCGGCGCGGCCGGTCACCAGTGCAGCCCGTGGGTCAGGGCGTACCCCAAGCCGGCGAAATGGCGCAGCAAGTCCGCGGACCACTGGGCGTCACGCCAGGCGTAGAACTCATTACGGTAGATGAAGAGCCCGGAGGCGGTCCGGCCGAACAGCGCGCCGGCGGCTTGGCACAGGGGCTCCAGGCCGGAGAACGTCTGGCGCGCGGCGAGCTCGGGCTGTTCATCCCAGAGCCACTGGAAGGTGGTTAAAAAATCCATGCCGCGCCGGGACACGCCGCACAGGCATCCGGCCCAAATGCCCTCGGCGTCCAGCGCGCCGAACAAGAACACCTGGGGCGAATCAAAACGGTCCAGGCAGCCCCGCAGCAGCGCCTCGGGCCAGCCAAAAAAGACGGGTTCCGGCAGGTGTACGCCCTGGGCATGCGCCGCGGTCCTTACCGCTTCCCGGACCTTCCAGGCAGGCTGGACGCCAGGATGACGCAGCAGGTTCGCGGCCTGCAGTTGGATCTCGCGGCGCAGGTCCGGAGGCAACGCGGCGGGAAGCTGGCCGGGCGTCCAGGCCTGGGGCTCCCAGGACAGCGAAGCCAGCCGGCGCAGCTGTTCGGGATCAGGGTCCAGAAATCTAAAACCCGGGTTCAGCATTCGATAAGCTCCCACCATTTGACCTGGCGCGGGCCCAAGGCCACCTTGATCTCATGATTGCCGCCCCAGTATTTGGATTGGTTCCACAGATCATGCAAGACAAATTTGCCTTCGCGCCTGGCCAGGGCCTCCAGCGGCAGGTCACCCGCGTTGATGGCCGCCACGAACACGCGGTTGCGGTACTTGTGAAAAACCACCCGGTCCGGAGCGGGTTCAAACACCAGCGGCCGCGGCACGCCGGTCTGCTGCAGGGCCCGCAGGAGCTTGGTCTCGGTGAACTCGGTAAAGTGGAGGAGGCGTCCGGATTTGGCGGTTTTGCCCCGGCCGGATTTCGGAGGCTTGGCCTGCGCCAGCTGCGTCAGGGCGTCGCTCTCCCTGGGAAGCGGTCCGACCAGGATCACGGAAAAACCGGCTTGCACTTTTTGCACCAGCCACTGCTGCTCCCCGGCGGTCATCCCTTCCGTGCTGGCGGCCGCGAGCACCCCGGCCCGCGGCCAGCGGTCCGCGCCGGCGTCGGCGCTCAGAAGGCCGTAGGGAAATTGCTGCCGCCTGAGGAATCCCTCGAATTTCCACCACCGCTCCTCCCAGGCCTGGAGCTCCTGCTCCATGAGGATCACGGGCGCGCGAACCGTCCAGGGCGAAGGGTCGAACACCGGAATCTCCGGGGTCGCGAGATAGCGGAGCCGTTCGAGTCTCGGCCAGACCACCAGCGTGATCTCCGTGAAGAGCTGGCTGGACAGGAATCCCTCGGTCTGCGCGGCCTCCTGCAGGGCTGGCCAGAGCGGCTGGAGGGGGCGCCGGCTGCGGCCGCGGCGGTCGCAGAGAAAACCAGGATAGGCTCCGGAACCAGCGGCCGCGACCACGTCCCAGCCTCTTACCCCCAGCGCCACCTGCTTGAGCCATCCAAATTCCGCGTCCGCGGCGGCCCCGGGCTCGGGCAGAACGGCTCGCAGGTCCGCGCCAAAACGGTTGTCGGACGCAACGCGCAGGATCGCCTCGTCGCCTTCGGTCAGGGGCAGTTCAGGCCAGCAGGCGTCAAAAGCCCGAAGTTTGTCCAATTCCGCGAAATTGGCAGGACAAGCCGCGGTCGGAAGCGCGGCCAGCATGAGGGGGACCCGGGACTGGGCCAGAGGCGCAAACACCCGGTAAAGGCGTTCTGCGGCACGCACAAAATATTCTTCTCTTGCCTGGGCCCAATCCAGATGGAAAACGTCTAAAATAAAGCTTTTTTCATGATCATCCCTGGGCGGTTGAACCTCGGCGAATGATCCATATGCCGTTCCGTATAATGAGTTAAGGGCCTCGGGTTTCCCATAACGGTGCTTGAGCCAGTGTTGATAGGCGGTAATGGCTTCAGGATGGTAATCCGCAGCGAAAGGAGCAAGAGCGTTTCCCCATCCCGGCGCTTGCGTCAAACCCAGCCCAATGACCGGTCCGTCAGGATCCAGATGGGGTTCCAAGACCGGCCGCAGGTGGTCGGCAAAGGGTTGCAGCGCATCGGTCAGGGCTTGGGAAACCAGGCAGGGCAGGGCGAACACTTCCCCGCTCTGGCAAGGGGTGGAGGGCGCACAGTGTCCCTGGCTGTTGCGCGCCAGGGCCTCCTCCATTTCCAATAACGGCGCGGGATATCCGGCCGCCGGTACGCCGGGCAGGTCGCGCGGCCCGACCCAGAGAAAGGCTTTGAGACCGAGGGCCTTGACCTCGTTCAAGAAGGCGCCCAGGTCCAACTGAGGACGGGTGGTTCCGAAATCGTAATGGCCGGTGGAAAGGAAATGGATGGCAGGAGGAACCGCGGCGGAAATCACGGTCTGGCCGGACACCGCCACGGTTTTCAAGACATCCCGCCAGTGAGAACGTTCCAGCTCCCAGTAATTGACCTGCGCGAAAAGCCAGGGACGCGGTTCACCGCCCCACTCCCACCCCCCGGCGCGGAACTTAACAGCCATGCCGCGCTAGGAGCGGGGCGGCGCGGTCACCAAGCGGTTTTTACCTTGCCGTTTGGCTTCGAGCAACGCGTCGTCGGCCGATTTCAGCAGTTCTTCCTTGGTGCCGACGTTGTCGCTCGCGAACGCGGAAGCGCCCAGAGAGATCGTAACGAGCTGGTCCGGGTCATTGCGGATGAACCGGGTTTCGGAAATAAGCTTGCCCAAACGCTCTCCCACGACCTGGGCGCCGCCCAGGTCGGTCTGGGGGAGGATCAGCAGGAACTCCTCGCCGCCGTAGCGGGCGATGATGTCCACCACGCGGTTGGAATTTTTCATGATGACGGCGATCTGCTGCAGGATCTGGTCGCCCTGCAGATGGCCGTACGTGTCGTTGATGGTCTTGAAATTGTCAATGTCGAGCATGATGCAGGCCAGGGGATATTTATAGCGGCGCGCCCGTTCCACTTCCTCGTGAAAGCGTTCCATGAGATAGCGCCGGTTGTAGAGCGAGGTCAGCGGGTCGGTCATGGAGAGTTCGGACAGCCGCTGGTTGGCTTCCCGCAGGTGGTCGTGCTCGCCTTTGATGCGCAGCGCCGCCTCCACGCGGGCGATCAGTTCGTCCAGATCGAAGGGTTTCGTGATGTAGTCGTGGCCGCCCATGCGCAGGCCGACCACCTTGCTGTCGGTTTCGCCCTTCACGGTCAGGAAGATCACGGGGATGTGCTGCAGGGTCTCGTTTTCCTTCAGCAGCTTGAGGACCTCATAGCCGTTGAGCTTGGGCATCATGACATCGAGAAGGATCAGATCCGGCAGGTTCTCTTCCGCCATCCTGAGCGCTTCCCTGCCGTCTTTCGACCAGACCGTGGTGTAGCCTTTGGCTTCCAGAATGATCTTGACCAGTTCGGCGATGTTCGCATCATCTTCGGCGATCAGAATGCGTTCGGACACGAGCGGCCTCCCGTGTGCTACATGGGATGAATAATCTTCCATAATCGCCATGCGTTGTGTACAACCAAATCCTTGTAAATCCGAGAGTTGACAGGTGAAAGGGGACCGAGGCTCGCTGACTTCGACTTTCGCCTTGCCCCTCTCGCCTCTCGGCTCTGCACCATCTGGTGCAGAGCTGGTGCGAGGGGCGGGACTTGAACCCGCACGGATTGCTCCATACGCCCCTCAAACGTATGTGTCTGCCAGTTCCACCACCCTCGCACACCCTTGCGGAGCGCCACTATACCCCAATCTCACGGAGGATGTCAAGGCGTTAGGCTAAAACCACCTGATTGCCGCCCGCCTGCTGCGCGCGCCGCAAGGCCTCCTCGGAGCGGGCCATCAGCGCTTCGGCGTCGGCCGGCTCCCCGGGATTCGCGGCCACGAGACCCAGGGACAGGGTCAGCGTCTCCTCGGGCGCGGCCGCCACCAATTTGGTCCGCCGGACCAGACGCAGCATCCGCCAGCCCACCTGTTCCGCGCCGCTCAGATCGGTCTGCACCAGTAGCAATCCGATGGCGTGCTCCTGCCAGCGCCCGAGCAGGTCCACCACCCGGTTGCCGCGGCGCATCAACCAGGCCAGCTTTTGCAGAGTCTGGTCCGCCTGCCAGGGGCCGAAGCGTTCCGCCAGGGCCGCGTGGCCGTCCAGGGCCGCCAGAGCGCAGGTCACAGGATAATCGTGCTCCCGGGCCCGCCGGAGCTCTTCCTGCAGGCGCTCCAGAAAGTGCCTGCTAGTCAGCAGGCCGGTCAGGGGATCGGCCAGGGTCCACTCCTTGACGCGCCGGTTGCCGTGCTGCAGGGCGACCGTCCCGTTGCGCATGCGCAAGGCCGCTTCCACGCGGGCGAGCAATTCGTAAAGGTCGAACGGTTTGCTGATGAAATCATAACTGCCCAGGCGCAAACCCGCCACTTTATCCGCCGGCGTGGCCTTGGCGCTCATGAGAATCACGGTGATCGCCTGCAGGGAGGGATCGGATCTCAGCCAGTGCAGTACCTCGAAACCATTCAGTTTGGGGAGCAGGACATCCATCAGGATCAGGTCCGGATGCATGCTCTTGGCCAGACGCAGGATCTCCTGGCCGTCCCTGGCCCAGGACGTCTCGTAGCCTTTATTGGCCAGCAGGGTTTGCAGCAGTTCGCCCATGTGCGGGTCGTCTTCGGCGATCAGGATCGCTTCAGCCACGCAGGCCTCCCCTGCCGCCGTCCGGGCGGTCCGGTTTTTCCAATCCCGCGGCCGGCAGATCCTTCCAGCGCCGGCACGCGGTCCAATGCCCGTTCTCAGCCGCCATCGGCTCGTTCTCATAGTTACGGCACGCCGGCTCGGCTAATGAACAGCGATTGTAAAAACGGCAGCCAGGCGCGGGATCAACCGGCGAGGGCAGCTCCCCGCGCAAAACCGCCCGGCGACGGCCGCGCCCCGGCTCGAGCCGGGGCAGCGCCTGCAGCAGGGCCAGAGTGTAGGGATGCCGGGACCGGGTAAACAGCGCTTCCGCAGGAGCCAGTTCCATGATCCGCCCCAGGTACATCACTGCCACCCGGTCGGCCAGATGGCTGACCACGCGCAGGTCATGGGAGATGAACAGCACGGTCAGCGACAGCTCGCGCTGCAAAGCAAGGAACAAATTGAGGACCTGGGCCTGAATCGAGACATCCAGCGAGGACACCGGCTCGTCAGCCACCAGCAATTGGGGATTCATGGCCAGGGCGCGCGCCAGTCCCAGGCGCTGGCGCTGCCCGCCCGAAAGCTGGTGCGGATAGCGGCCCAGCACTTCCGGACCCAACCCCACCCGCGAAAGCAGTTGCATCACATCATCAGAGCCTCCCTGGCGGCCGAGCAGGCGCAGGGGTTCCGCCACCGCAGCTTGCACGGACAGGCGCGGATTGAGACTGCCGAGGGGATCCTGAAAGACCGGCTGAAAGCGGGGCCTCAAGGAGCGCAATTCCCGCGGTTTTAACTTCCCCAGCGGTTGGCCGGAAAACCAAATCTCGCCGCGGGTCGGGTTTTCCAGGCGGCAGAACAGCCGGCCCAAGGTGGTCTTTCCGCAGCCGGATTCACCCACTAAACCCAGTGTTTCACCTGGCTGCAGTTCCAGATCAATCCGGTCCACTGCCACCAGGCGTGCTGGAGCGGAGAAAAACCCTCCAGATTTCACGGGATAATCCTTGCCCAATCCTGAAACACGCAGCAAAGGCTCAGTCATGGGGATTCCAGCAGGCATAAGCCTTTGATCCATCCGCGCTCAAAGCAGGATCCATGACGCGGCATTGGTCCAGCGCCCTGGGACAGCGTGGATGAAAAGCGCAGCCAGCAGGCAGGTCCGCGGGATTGGGAGGAGAGCCTGGTATGGAAGACAGCGCTTGCTTGCGCTTTCCGAGCTGCGGGATTGACCGCAACAAGCCAAGGGTATAGGGGTGTCGGGGATGGCTGAGCATATCCGCAGTCAAACCGCGCTCCACGATGCGTCCAGCATACATAATATTAATCTCATCTGATATCTCGGAAACGATTCCCAAGTCGTGTGATATCAATATAATTGAAATTCGCTTAAAGTTTTGTATGCGTTCAATCATATCTAACATCTGCGCTTGCACCGTCACATCCAGCGCCGTGGTCGGTTCATCCAGGATCAGGCAGTCAGGCTCACAGGCCAGGGCCATGGCTAAAAGAACACGCTGTTTCATACCACCGGAAAGCTGATGAGGATAGCTTTGCAGGCGCTTTTCAGGGCCGGAGATGTCCAACTCGGCCAGGCTGGTCAGGGCCAAATTAAGGGCCTCTATTGGCGTTAAATCCCTATGAATCTGGATCGTTTCTAATAGCTGTTCCCCGATCGTTAAAACCGGATTCAAAGCTTGTGATGGATCCTGAAAAACAATGGCTACCCCGGCGCCCCTGATCTTTTCATAGGCTGTTTCCGCGAGGCCCACAAGTTCCCGGCCGTGGTATTGAATCGAACCAGTGATCTGACCTGGGAACGGCACCAAGCCCAGCACCGACAAGGCTGTCATGGTTTTTCCTGAACCGGACTCGCCGACCACGCCCACGGTCTTGGAAAGATGGGTGTCCAGGCTGAGTCGCCTGACCACCGGGGTCCCGGAAAAGTCCACCGAGAGGTCGCTGAGTCTGAGCACCGGTGTATCAGGCATGGCCATCGCCCCCGGAGAGGCGCGGGTCCAGCAAATCCCTTAGTCCGTCGCCGAGAAGATTGTATCCCAGGACCGTCAAAAAGATGGCCAGGCCTGGCGCCAGGGTGAGCCACCACGCCTGGGTGATATAATCTTTTCCCGCAGTCAGGATGTTTCCCCAGGAAGGGACCGGCGGCTGGACGCCCAGGCCGAGAAAACTCAGGCCCGATTCCAGCAGGATGGCGCCCGCGATGCCAAAAGTGGCCGACACAAAAACCGGGGCCAGGGCGTTGGGTAGCATATGCCGGAAAATGATCCGCCCGTGCGGGGCGCCCATGGCCGTGACCGCCGCGACATAATCCCGGTGGCGCAGGGTCAGAAATTCGGCGCGAACCAGCCGGGACAGCTCGGTCCAGCCCGTCAGGCCGATGATCACCATGATATTGAGCAGATTCGGACCCAGAAACACAATCAGCATCAAAATGAGGAACAAGGTCGGGATGCAGAGCACGATATCCACGAGGCGCATGATGACTTGATCCACCCAGCCGCCGAAATAGCCGGCGATGGCGCCCAGGCACACTCCGATCACCAGGGCGATGCCCACCGCGACCAGACCCACGGAAAGTGAAATGCGCCCGCCGTGAAGCATGCGGGACAGCACATCCCGCCCGTATTCATCCGTGCCCAGCCAGTGGGAGGCGCTCGGCGGTTGCAACTGCAGGCTCAGGTCCTGCGCCTGCGGATCGTAGGGCGCGATCCAGGGCGCGGCCACGGACAGCAGGACCAATGCCAGCACGATCCCCGCGCCGGCCACGGCCAGCCGCTTGCGCCAGAATTTTTTCCAGAATCCATTGCGCATTTAATTCCGTTCCCCCCCGCGGACGCCCGGCTTTACACCCGGATGCGCGGATCAGCGGCCGCATAGAGCACGTCCGCCAGGATGTTCCCGGCCAGGGTCAGAGCGGCGCCGATGACCGCCACGCCCATGATGGTTGGATAGTCGAAGTTCATGGCCGACTCATAGGCCAGGCGGCCCATGCCCGGCCAGGAAAAGATCGTTTCGAAAATGAAACTGCCGCCGAGTAATCCCGGCAAGGCCAATCCGATGATGGTGATCACCGGCAGCAGGGCGTTTTTAAGGGCATGCACGTAATAGACCCGGTTTCGCGGCAGTCCTTTGGCGCGGGCGGTCCGGATATAATCCTGGCGGATCACTTCCAGCATATTGCTGCGGGTATAGCGGGAGATGGACGCCAGGCCGCCGAACGCGGAGATAAAAACCGGCATGACCAGATGGGCCGCGTAATCCAGGAGACGGTCCAGAGGTCCCATCAGATCGTGGTTGACGGAACGCAACCCGGAAATCGGCAGCCAGCCCAGCACCACGCCAAAGAGCAGCATGCACAACAGGGCCAGCCAGAAGGTCGGCACGGAATAGCCGACGAAGGTCGCCACGGTCAGGACGCGGTCAGACCGCTGGTTGTGGTGCATGGCCGCGTACACGCCCAGCGGAATCGCCAGTCCGAAAATCAAGAGCAGTGATAACCCCGAAAGCAGGAGCGTGGCTGGCAGCCGTTCGAGGATTTTATCCATGACCGGGCGCTGGTCCAGGAAGGAGCGTCCGAAATCCAGGCGCCCGAGGCGGCCGAGCCATTTGGCGTATTGGATGGTCACCGGCTGGTCCAGCCCGTACAGGGCCTGCAGCCGGGCGATGGAATCCGGCGAGACGTTCGGGTTCATATCCATGTGCACGGAGGTAAACCCGCCGGGCGTCAAATGGATGATGCCAAAGGTGATGATGGTGATACCGAGCAGGATGGGAAGGGAGAGCAGGAGTCGGCGAAGGATAAAGCGGATCATAACCAGCAGTATAAACGATTTCCCGCCCCGAGGAAAATCAGTTTTTACGCCTGGTCAGCGGTTGATCTTGGTAATCACAAGTTTCCGGACAGGCGTCACGGTTTCCCCGGACGCGGTCT
>CAZVUO010000008.1:0-19782 GCA_964630235.1 uncultured bacterium
CAATTCGATTCCCGTTTTGGGAACCGAACCGGCGTCCGAAAACCGGATTCGAAGTTGTTGCGGCTCGACGCCAGGTATCCGGTTTTACTGCAAACCCGTCACCCTCGTCCGGTGCCGGGAAATCAGGGGAGAAATTCGTTTCTCTGGTCGGGTTGTCGGGAAGTGGTTGTGTGAGATGACTTCGGCGTTTATTATCAATGAGTTACGAGGAGCGCGGGCTTTGAGACTGTTTTGCGGTAGGTCGGCGTTCCCTCCACCAGAAAATTTTCGCAGTGCGAAAATTTTCAGAGCAATTGAGCAATAGAGGCTCAATTGCGGTCAACTTGCACAACTTGCTCGATTTTCGAAACGCAAGCGAAAAGGGTTTGGATGATCCCTTGGCCAAGCGCCGCTTCTTTGTCTATATCGTCCGCTGCCGGGACGGGTCTTTCTACACCGGCCTGACGACGGACCTGGCCCGGCGGGTGGAGAAGCATAATCAGGGCCGGGGCGCCAAGTATACCGCTTCCCACCGGCCGGTCAAACTGGTGTATCGGGAAGCCTGCGGAGATTTACGCGCGGCCATGCGGAGAGAACGGCGGATTAAAAGTTTGACCCGCGCCGCCAAAGCTGAACTCATCCGGCGAGGCCGAAGGAGACGCCGAACATGATCAAGCACATGGTGCTGTGGAAGCTCAAACCCGAAAACCGGGTCGTTGCCAAGGTTCAGGAACTCCGCAATCGCCTGGAGACCTTGCAGGAGAAGATTCCGCTGGTCTTGAACCTGGAGGTGGGCATCAACCTGGCTTCGCCGCACACCACCCACGACGTGGTGCTTTCCACCGAATTCCGCAATCTGGCCGACTTGGAAGCCTACCGGGAGCATCCCGCGCACCAGGCCGTGGCCGCCTACGTGCGCACCCTGGTGGAAGAACGCGCGTCCGTGGATTACGTGTTTTAATCCTGCAACACCGAAAGCCCTGCCTTCAACGGGTTACTCGCTCCCCGTATTCCCACCCGCAGGATAATCCAGATTGATCAATAAGCGCAGCTCCGCGGCGTCCAGTTCGAAGCGGGCGTTGGAATAATTGGTTTTTGCGGGGTTGTTCGAAGCGCCCGTGCCTTCCCGGGCCCTGCCCAGCCAATTTCTGGTGAGCTTCAAGTTGCGGTCTTCGTCATGATACACGGCGATGGCATACGCGCCGTAAGGCAGGCCGGTGAAGACCGCTTCCGCGGAGTTGGCGGTCATGTGCGCCACGGACACGCGGCGCGCCCGCCTGAAATCGGGGAATCCCGCTGGTCCGGAGAACAGGCCGACCCAGACGTTCCCCAGGGAACTCCGGAGTTTCCGGACCTGGACGACCAGGCGTCCCTGGGCCGTGGTTGTGGCGGATCGCAAGGGCAGGACGGGTTGCAGGGCCTCGAGTTCCAAACCCCTGTCAGGCGTGGGAACGGGAACCGGAGTGCCGGGCTGCTCAGCGGCTGCTGCGCCGCCAGCCAGCACGCAAACCAGAAGAATGGGTAAAAGCCATCGGTGCATCGCGTTGCTCCCCGGCCGCTGATCGTCCGGTTCAACCATAACATAGTTTTTCGCGCCCAGGTAGCGATAAGGCGCTGGCGCGCGCTGCCCAATTAAATCAACGGCTTTTTGCTTCATCCATCGCGGGACTGCTGGTATAATGCCAGCCAATGCGGCCGTTATCTTCGGTATTTTCCCTCCTGTTTGGTCTGGCCTGCCTGCTCGTTGCCTGCGGGCCGGCTTCCTATGTTCAAAACGAAGACCAGGCGATCGCCGTGGCCAATCAGTTTTTGCGGGATCTGGCCCAGGGCGAGTACGCGCGCGCCTATGATTACCATCTGGCCGACGCCAGCAAGCAGGGGCCGGGCGCGGACCTGGCGGGTTTTCAAGCCGGCTACCAGGCTATTCTGGAGGAAGCCGGGCCCATGAAGCGCGCGATTTTCGAGAGCTTTCAGGCGGTGCCTGGCCGGGATGAAATCCAGCTTTATTACCGGGTGACGCACGCCAACACGGGCGACGAAATTTATCATGTTGTTTTGGGCCGCGACGAAGAGCGGAATTATAAGATCATTCTGGTGGACCGGGGCGACCGCATGCTCTATCCCGAGGATATGCGCCTGCACCCGGAGATCAAGCGCATGCGCAAATCCGGGGTCATTGAAGTCCCTCTGTAATGAGCTCATTTTATATGAAAGGATTTTCCCGCTCGCCGGTCTATTAAATATATAGATATCTTTTTGAAGCGTTTTCGCCAGGAGGGGTTATGAACCGACAGACTTTAGTGGCACTGCTTTTAGCCGCGGTGGCGGCACTGCTGGTTTACTATTATCTATCCGAAAAAGAAGCGGCGGTCAAAGCCGACGTGACGCCGCTCAAGGTGCTGGTGGCCAAAAAGCCCATTGGCCGCGGAGCGGCTCTAACCAGCGACCGCATCCTGGTGGATGAAATACCCGGGGCTTATATCATGCCCGGCGCCATTGCGTCCCCCAGCCGCGAAGGCCTGCTGGCCCAGTGGAAAGCCTACCAGGGCCAGTTCGCCGTGGTGCCCATTGCCAAGGGCGAGCAGATCCTGCCCAACAAACTTTCCAAAATCCTGCCCGGGTTCGCGGGCGTGGTTCCCGAGGGCTTGCGGATCATCGCGCTGGGATTCGATCCGGCCGCGGCCGTGGGCGGCCACGTCAAGCCCGGCAACCGGGTGGATCTGATCGGCACCTTCGAACACCAGTTCCGGAGCGAGAAGCGGGTCACCACGGTGCTCCTGGCGCAAAATATACTGGTCACGTCCGTGGGCGAACAAACCACGGCCGACGCGCCCAAAACCGGCGAATCAGCCGGCGGGGCGGCTGGCGGCGGCCTGACCCTCAGCCTGGCGGTCAGGCCCGAAGATGCCCTGCGGCTGTCCCTGGCCGAGCAGGAAGGCAGCCTGAAGATCGCCCTGCGCGCGGTCGGCGACGAGAATCTGGTTGACCTGACCGAACAAAATCTCAAAACCCTGCTGGGACCCTTGCTCAAGGCCAGGCAGGAAGATATCGCCCCCGCGAAGCGGGGGATCCAGATCATCCGCGGCCTGCAATAGCACCAGCGCCGCCATCATCGGTTGGAGGGAACCTATGCGCCGCTTGCCTGCCGTCATCTGCCTGATCGGGGCCATGATCCTGCCGTCCGCATCCCGGGCGGGGAAGGAGATCCAGGTCATGCTCGGCGCGGCCCAGGTCGTGGCCGTGCGCGCGCCCCTGCGGGTGGCCATCGGCAATCCCGAGGTTGCGGACGTCAAGCAGATCAGCGATCAGGAACTGCTCATCACGGGCAAGACCCTGGGTGCCACCACGCTGATCATCTGGGACCGGGAGGGGCGCAAGGACACCTCGTCCGTGCTGGTGACCGCCGGGAAGGTGGCCGAGACCATGGTCCAGGTGGACGTGCAGGTCATGGAGATCAGCCAGAGCGAGGACAAAGACCTGGGTCTGGACTGGCAGCGCCTGGTCGGTCCCGCGGGCAAGCTGACCCTTCTGGAGACCACCGGCCCCCTCACCGCGATCGGGACGCTGGAGCGGGGCAGGCTGGATCTGCTGCTGAAGATCCTGGATGAAAAAGGCAACGCCAAGATCCTGGCCCGGCCCAAACTGCTCACGCTCTCCGGCCGCAAGGCCAGCTTTTCCTCGGGCGGCGAGATCCCGGTCGCGACCGTGAACGCCACCGGCCAGTCCAACGTGGAGTGGAAAAAATACGGCGTCAACCTGGACGTCCAGCCCACGGTGCAGAACACGGGCATGGTGACCGTGGAGCTCCGCGCCGAAGTGTCGGACGCGGACTTTACCAAGCTGGTGCAGGGCAACCCGGCGCTCAAAACCCGCTGGGCCTCCACCGTGATCCAGGTGCAGCCCGAGACCACGGTCGTGATCGGCGGCCTGCTCAACGAGACCTACAAACTCAACCACCAGGGCCTGCCGATCCTCTCCGACATTCCCATCCTGGGCTACCTGTTCAAATCCACGCGGTTGATCCGCGATAATTCGGAACTGGTGATTTTCGTGACCCCCCGGCTGGTGGGGCGGTAGGGGGGACGCGCATGGACGCGCCTGAAACGACCGGAGGATTGGTCCTGGTCCTGCACGGCGGCAAGCCGGGCGAGGGGAAGAGCCTGCTGGCGCAAAACCTGGCCGCCTCCCTGCGCCAGGCCGGCCGCCAAGTGGCCCTGCTGGACCTGGACCTGCAGGCGCGGTCCGAACACAAGGTGCGGGCCGGCCATGGCCCTGGCAGCACGCTGGCCGAGATCGCCGGACAGCTCAACCGTTTCGATGCTTCCACCCTGCGCGGATATTTTCCCCGGACCGCGGCCGGCGTGGAGGTCATCAGCCTGGCGGACAACGAAGCCCAAGCCCTGGGGGTGAGCAGCCAGCAGATCCTGAGGGCTCTCAGTCTGTTCCGGCAGGCATACGACGCGGTTGTGGTGGACGGCCTGGCCGGCTGGGACCGCCTGGTCCTGTCCGTGCTGGACGCCGCGGACCGGGTCCTGTTGCTGTGCTCTCCGGATCTGGTGGGCCTGCGGCAGGCGCGTACCGACACCTTGCACTATCAGGAACTGAAATTCCCCGCGGCCAAGATCAGCCTGGTGCTCAACCGGGACAACCTCCCGCACGCGCTCACGCCGCAAGACCTGGAACAGACGCTGGCGGGCTTCAAGGTGCTGGCCAGTCTGCCGTACGCGGACCAGGCCACTGAAGCTGTGAACCAGCACCGCGAACTGGTCCTGCTGTACCCGCACGCGCCCTTTGCCAAGCAGGTGAAGGCCCTGGCGCAGGCGCTGCTGGCCGGCGGCGGCCGCGCCGCGCCGGCAGGTTTGCAGCCGGCGGCAGGGACAGCTGAACCCGCGGCCGCGGTTCCGGCGCCGGACCAGCGGCAGAGCCTGGCCGCGGTCAAGGAACGGATCCACGGGCTTCTGCTGGAGAATCCCGAGCTGAGGAATTTAGCCAGCGAATCCGCCCGCACCACCGCCGGCCAGGCGTTCCTGCGGGAAAAAGTGGAAACCGTGGTCACCTCGCTCATGGCCCTGGAAGCGCCAGAACTCACCAACCGCGAACTGCGCGAACAGCTGGTGCGCGACATGGTGGATGAGGCCCTGGGCCTGGGCCCGCTGGAGGATTTGATCCGGGATCCGACCGTGACCGAGATCATGGTCAACCGGGCGGACCAAATCTACCTCGAACGGCAGGGGCGGCTGGAGCGCAGCGACAAGCATTTTCTCAGCGACAAGCAGCTCATGACCGTGATCGAGCGCATCGTGGCCCCGCTGGGCCGCCGCATTGACGAGAGCCAGCCGTACGTGGACGCCCGTCTGGCCGACGGTTCCCGCGTGAACGCCATTATCCCTCCCCTGGCCCTGAAGGGCCCCACGCTCACCATCCGCAAATTCTCCAAACAGCGGTACACCGTGGAGGACCTGCTCAAGTTCGGTTCGCTCACCCGGGACATGGCCGACTTCCTCGGCGCGTGCGTGCGCACCCGCAAGAACATCGTCATCTCCGGCGGCACGGGCTCGGGCAAGACCACCCTGCTCAACATCGTGGCCGCGTTCATTCCCGAGGAGGAGCGCATTGTCACCGTGGAGGACGCGGCGGAACTGAACCTGCCGCAGCCCCACGTGGTGACGCTCGAAGCGCGGCCGGCCAACATCGAAGGCAAGGGCGCGGTCACCATCCGCGACCTGGTGCGCAACTGTTTGCGCATGCGGCCGGACCGGATCGTGGTCGGCGAGTGCCGCGGCGGCGAGGCCCTGGACATGCTTCAGGCCATGAACACCGGCCACGACGGGTCGCTCACCACGGCGCACGCCAATTCGCCCAAGGACGCCATCGCGCGCCTGGAAACCATGGTGCTCATGTCCGGCATGGAACTGCCGGTGCGCGCCATCCGCGAGCAGATCGCGGGCGCCGTGCACCTGGTGGTGCAGCAGTCGCGCCTGCAGGACGGGACCCGCAAGGTCACCCAGATCAGCGAGGTGCTGGGCATCGAGGACGGCCAGGTGGCGCTCAAGGACGTGTTCGTGTTCAAGCAGACCGGGGTGGACAAGGCCGGCAAGGTCAGCGGCGAGTACCGCGCCACGGGCTATGTGCCCACGTTCGTGCCCGAACTCGCCAGCCGCGGTCTGGCGCTGGACGAGAAAATATTTAAGAAGTAGGGGCGGCCCTGCGTGGCCGCTCTAAAAATAGATTAGAAGGTTTTATATGGATACGCTTGGCCTGTTAATGGTTAATGCCTGGACCATCTTTCAGTTATGGGTTGTTTCGCTGCGCCGCACCCTCAACCTGAAATCCATAGCGCTTTTCTTTTTGGTTGGTCTTTTTGGCACGACCATTGTGACCTTTATCCTGCATTTCCTGACCACACGTTTGCTGAGTCCCCATGTTGTCTCTTATACGATAAATCCTTTTGTAGAAGAAAGCATTAAGGTTGTACCAGTTCTGGTCTTTTTATGGTTTTACCGCAAAGTACGGCACAACATGGGTATTCTGGATATCATGCTTCTCGCGCTGGTGGCAGGAACGGGTTTTGAGGTGGGAGAGTCACTTCTATATGCTCTAGGACATTCGCATCGGAGCTATTCAATCTCATTATGGCTGTCGCAGAGAACACCCTATAGTGACTATTATTTTGGTTTATTCAATAGAACTCTGCAGTTTGTTTTCGCTGGCCATGGGGTTCTCGCTGCTGCCATCGGAATCGGTATCGGATTTGCCTTATATCTGAAGACTATTCCTAAGTTGGCCAAGATAGCCTGGGTCCTACCAGTGTTCATTTTCATATGGACGATTTTCGACCATTGCATGGTCAATTACCTGAATTCGAATTCCCTGTTTGGGATCGTCACGAAGAGATTAAACGCTTTTTTACAGATAATCTATTATTTCGACCAAGCTGGCAGACTGATCGTCACCTTTTTGACCCTGTCGTTGTTCCTGGCGATTTATTTGGAAGAGCGAATCGTCATGTCCCGGCTTGAGAACGAGAAATCAATCCGCCTGGAAGGGGAGAAGTCAGCGGTGATTCTCTTGGCGGAATTCCAGGTCGCGGCGAACAATCTCTCCAAAGGATGGAAATATCTCCGGGAACTGTTTGCCTTCTTCGGACTTAGACGACAGCTGGCCTATTATAAATATTTCGCCGGTTCGTCCTCTGCCTCGGAAGACCAAGCGCATTTAATTTACTTGCGGACAGCCATTGGCGAGAAACAGAACCGGTTGCGGGAAATGGACCAAATGCCCGCGGCCGATGTCTGGAAATTCCAAAAAGCATTTCAAAATATTAAAAATAGGACTGTTGCCAAGTTTAAAACGCTGAATGCTGATGGATGGTTGACAGTAAGTTTAATGTTGATCTGGGTGGTACTGTTTATCCTACAGCCGAATGCTCTAAGGCGTTCGGCTTGGTTTTATTATTTGGTTCTGTTTTTAGCAGTGATTGGCGCTATTCGAACTTTCGTTGTATATCTTCGCGTTCTAAAAGCGCCAAAACCGGATATGTCGCAGATGGATTCGAACGGGGCGGTTGCCCATTTCTCGGCGGTTGCGCTGGCGCATATCAGCGCCGCTTTAACGGTGCTGGCGGTTGCCGCCTACTTTCTACCCTGGGTGAAGGTTGTTAACGAATGGCACACCTATTTTCTTTGGAGCGCGTTCCGAAAATTCTACAACACCTGGGGCCTGCACCTGCCCGGCATGCTGGGGATCAATGCAGGATTGCTGTCCGCGTTGCCGGGCTTGATTTTACCCGAACTACAACCGGGCGGCGTAAGAACTCCAACCCCTACGCCAACGCCAGGGCCGGGGGAGAAGCCGATTCCGCGACCTGCGCCCACCCCAACGCCTTATGCAACGCCAACGCCTCCAAATCAAGCTAAACATGTCACGCAAAAAGCAAAAGACATGATAGGGCAGCCATATTCGAAATATGATTGTTCCAAGTTTACACAAACACTCTATCCGTTTTTACCGCGAACCGCACAGGAACAATACGATTACCATGTTCAACATGACGCGATTATTAGCACGAGGAAAGATCTTCGGGAAGGCGACTTGATATTTTTTAAAAATAAGGATGGTCATATCGAACATGTCGCTTATGTAAAATCAAATGATAGTGGCGATGGGGATATTTGGATGATCCATTCGACGGACAACCTAAAAAGAAACGGAATTCATGAAGATCATTGGAATCTTACGGGAGAGCAAGGTCGGGCTAATCGTTGGGGAGATCAAGATTTTGCCGGGGGCGGAAGGAGATTTTAAGAAAATATGCGGGCTAGAATAAGCTGTTTATTGATTAGTGCCGTGCTGACGGCAACCTTGGCCTGCGCTGAAGATTTACATTATAAAAAATACCATAAAAGATTGATCGCGACTTTAGAGTGGGGCACCGGAGCGCAACAGATAGACGGTTTCAGGGCGGATGCCTTTCCACCTGGGCCAAATGATTTGTGTGTGGATGAAAAAAATGGAAAAATATGCATACCGAAAAATCTTAATGAACGTATCATTTATAATATCGTTGCTAAAAAAATCGACCGAATAATCACGCAAGATAGTGAGGTTTTATGCGAGTACAACATGGATGGACTACTCTACTTGTGTTACTGGAAGGGTGAGGAAAAATGTTTTATCACAATAAACAAAGACGGAAAAATTGTCGGTGGGATTAATTTGCGTACCACAATCCGACGATCTGAATTTGCGGGAGATATTTCGATTGATGAAAAAGGGCATATATGGATGGGGCAATACTGGGGCCCTGTTATGGAGTTCGACAAACAAGGCGGATTAGTAAGAAAAATGCCCGAGAAACTTTTTGGGGTCGTTCGTAGCAAAGGAAAGTATTATCTTCGGAAGAAAGAAAACGGGAATATGCTGCTGACTGCCACCGAAGGTAAAGAACTTATCCAGCTACCCTCATCTGCAGTTATATTGGGAATTGATCTTAAAAATAATTGCTATCTCCATATTTTTAACCATGAGACTTCTAAATCTCATATAACGATAGTGGACGAACATGGATTAATTACTAGCCAATATGAATTTGATATTAGACTGGCATATGATCCGGATAATTATAAACAGATAGCCGTAGGGAGATCAGGGGCACTGTATACAATACCTAACGGTAGTAATTCAAAACAATTCGAGATATGGATGCTAAAACCATAGGTATGTGCTTTGGAGTATTTTATTAATTGGCGGAAAGGGTATGACTTCCGAAGAAATCGAATATTTTGCTGATGCTATTAAAAAAAATATGAAGGCTTTAAAGAAGGCGAAGTAACGTATGATAAAGAATAATAGATATTTAATAATATTGGTAAGTATTTCAATTCTTGCACAAACGAAACTGGTTTATGCGAATGGGCTGAAATTTAATCGGCCAATAAAGGAGACCTGGTATACGTATGAGTCCGGTACGGTTACTTTGACGGGTCTTTTAGTAACTGAGATGGCTTATGGACCTCCAAATTATGGAGAAAATCCAGAAACTGATAAAAAGGAATATTTCCCGGTTTTGAAGTTAAGTAATCCTATTAATATCAAAGCTGAATCGAAAAACGAGTTAAATGAAGAACCACTTCGCGGAATAAAAGAAATTCAACTGATTATTCATGTTCGGGGTGATTTTAATTTGAAAAATCGTAAAATTGAAGTCACAGGTAAGCTGTCTCACAGTATTACAGGACATCATCATAAAAAAGTACTTATGGATGTTGATAAAATCGAATCTGCAGAGTAGAAAAAATGAGGATGTTCAGTCGTGAATGCATTTATCGATATAATTAAATATCTCTCCATTACCTCCGCCTTCTTCGCGGTCTATCTGCTCATCACGGCCTGGAGGCCGGAGTGGCTGCGGGGCGCGAAGGCGTGGCTGAGCCAGCGGCGCCCTGAACCCGCGCCCAGCTGCGGAGCGGCGTCCGCGCTTCCGTGGTGGCAGAACCCCGAGGCGTGGCTGAAGCGGCGCCTGCAGACCGCCGAGCTGGGCGCGCTGCTGGGGTATCTCCTGGGCGGCGGGGATTGGTTCGGTTTCGACCGGCTGCTGTGGCTGGTGCTCGGTTTGGCTTTGGGATACTATCTGCCGCCGCTCCTGGTCAAGCTGTGGAAGCAGCAGCGTCTCAAAACCCTGGGCCAGCAGCTGCCCGAGGCCCTGGACCTGGTGGGGAACTCCCTGCGCGCTGGGTTGTCGCTGGTCCAGGCCCTGGGGGTGGTGGCCCAGGAAGCGCCAGCGCCGGTCCGTCACGAGTTCTTGGCCGCGGTCCGCGACTGCCGTCTGGGGCTGGCGCCGGAAGAGGCTCTGGAAAAAATGCTCAAGCGCTGGCCCCACGCGGACCTGGAACTGTTCGTGGTCGCGGCCGGTGTGTCCCTGCGCACGGGCGGCAACCTGGCCGAGGTCACGGCCCGCCTGGTGGAGACCGTGCGCGAGCGCTTCCGCCTGAAAGGCCGGATCGCGGCCCTGACCGCACAGGGCAAGCTCTCCGGCTGGGTGGTGGGCCTTCTGCCCGTGGCGCTTCTGGCGATCCTGGCGGTGCTGGATCCGCCGCTGATCTCGAATTTTGTCAGCCATCCGCTGGGATGGGTCATATTAGCCGTGAGCGCGGCCCTCGAAGTGGCGGGCGCGTTTTTTATCCGGCAAGTCGTGAATATCGAGGTCTAGAGACGGGCATGTTCACCTGGCTGATTCCACTGCTGGTTTTCCTCTCCGTGTTCCTGCTGGCGCAGACGCTGCTGCGCCGCCTCCAGGCCGGCCGTCTGCACCGGCAGGCCGTGGCTTTGGGCCTGCAGGTGGCAGGGACCGCGGAAGCGGCGCCGGCCGGCCGCCGGCCGCAGCCGGCGGTGGAACTTTTTTTCCGCCTGCTGCCAGCCCTGGCCGCCTGGCAGGCGCGCTGGGTGTCGCCTGCCTGGGAACGGGAACTAAAGAAAAAACTGGTTTACTTTCCCCGCTGGGCTCAGCGGTCCGGCGCGGAATGGCTCGCGGCCAAGGAATTGAGCCTGCTCGCCGGATTGCTGCTGGGCTGGCTGCTGGGCGCCGGCTGGCTGGTCACGCTGGGCCTGGCCGCGGCCGGGTTTTTCCTGCCGGACCTGTGGCTGAAAGAGCGGGATCAACTCCGGCGCCGACGGACCCTGCAGGAATTGCCTTCGGCTCTGGACCTGCTGGCCTCGTGCATGGAAGCGGGACTGAGTTTCGAACAGGCGGTGGGCGTGTTCATGGAGCGCGGCCACCGGGGGTATCTCGCGGCCGAATTCCGCGAGCTTCTGCGGGCCATCCAGATGGGGCAGGCGCGCCGGGACGCGCTCGCGGCCATGGCCCAGCGGGTGGATGACGCGGTGTTCGGCACCTTTGTCACGGCCTTGGTCCAGGCCGAGCGCCTGGGTGTCAGCGTGGCCGCGACCTTGAAGACCCAGGCCGCGCAGCTGCGGACCAAGCGCTCGCAGGAGATCGAAAAGCAGGCCCTGGAAGCGCCGGTTAAACTGCTGTTTCCCCTGGTGCTCTTTATTTTTCCCGTGGTGTTCCTCGTGCTCTTCGGCCCCATTGTCATCCATCTCCTGCAAGGGTTGTGAGGCACGCGCGCGCCATGGCCGCTTATCCGCTGGATCCGCACTACCTGGAATTTTCCGAAACAGAGATCATCCGCCGCTGCCAGGCCGGCGACACGGAAGCCTTCAACGTGCTCATCAGCCGCTACGAACAGCGCGTGGTGACCCTGGCCTTGCGCTACCTGCGCGATTACCAGAGCGCGCTGGACGAGGCGCAGGAAATTTTCCTCAAGGTGTTCAAACGGATCAAGAGCTTCCAGGGGCGCTCGGCGTTTTCCACCTGGCTGTACCGGGTTACCACCAATCACTGCTTCAGCGTGCTGGAACGCCGCCAGAGCCGGAAGACCGTGTCTTTGGACGCGGGCGCGGACGACGCCCCGCCGCCGGCGCTGCCCGACCCCAAGGCCGAAATGCCGGACGACGCGCTGCACCGCAAGGAGTTCGCGGCCCGCGTGGCTTCGGCGCTGGCCGCTCTGCCCCAGGAACAGCGGCAGGCCGTGGTGCTGTGCCACTTCGAGCAGCTGCGCTACGATGAGATCGCGGAAGTCATGGGCGTGCGCCAGTCCACGGTATCGTCCTGCCTGCATCGCGCCCGTCAAAATCTCCGGCGTTTGCTGGGTAAAAAGGGGGGACGCGGCCGATGAACGACGCGCTGAAAGCCCTGTTGTCGGCTTACCTGGACGGCCAGGTAACCCCCGGCCAGCGCCGGCAAATCGAAGACCTGCTGGCGCGGGATCCCGCGGCCCGGGCTGAATGGGAAGACCTTCGCGACCTGGCCGCGAAACTCAACGCCGCCGCCCCGCCTGCGGCTGCCGTGCCCGCGGACTTCCGGGAAAAGATCATGGCGCGGCTCAAATCCGGGACAGGCGGCCCGCAGGGCCCGGGCGCAGCCGGATGGACCGCGGCCGGTCTGGTGTTGCTCGGGTTGCTCGGAACATTCATGGTCCTGGACCGCCAGGCGAGCCAGCCGGCCGGCGCGCCGCAGGCCCGGCCGTCCCCGGAGTCCCTGGAAGAGTCCAGCCGCCCAGCTGGCGGCGCTCAGCCCGAGTACCGCGGCCAACTCCAGCGCGTCAATCCGGAAGACATCCGTTCCACGTCGCCGGGCTTCCTGCCCGACGCCCTTCGCCGCCAGCCCGCGCGCCTGGACGGGGAGGCGTACCTAAGCGGCGCGAAGGTCGTCCGCTCCAAGCCGGCGGCAGTGGACCTTGCTCCCGCGCCCGCGGTCTCCGCCCTGGAGCGTCCTGACGCCTGGGGCAGGGAAGACTTCACGCGTGAATTGAGCGGGTCCTCGCTGACAGCCGAAACGCTCGCGGCCCTGGCGCGGGTTTACCGCCTGCACCCCGGCCTGCTGCTCGCGGTCAGCCGGGACGTGCCCCGGCTCAGCCCTGAAGAAGCGGCGCGGCGGCTGAGAAACAGCCTGGATGCCAGCGCCGGACAGCCGGACAGCGAAAGGCTGCACCAAGCCGCGAAAGACCTCGGGGGTGACCCTGCCTGGCTCCCCCGCTGGAAAAAATACCTTTCTTTTTCCGAGTAGCGGGCAATATAATATCCTGTATCTATCCTAGGCGGTGAAGTCTCCCATGGAAATGAAAGCTGCAGCCGTTATTTTTTTACGCGAGCTGTTTAAAAAAGCCCCACGGGAACAGGAAAAAGCATTTTTGGAACAGCTGAACGAAGAAGAAACCGTGCAGTATAAAAACGCCCTGCCTGTGTCCTGGCTGCCCGTGCGGAGCGCGGCGAGCCTCCTGGCCAAGGGAGCGCGCATCCTGTATCCGGGAGATCCCACGCCCCTGCAAACCTTCACCAAGGCCGAAGCGGAAAGCGATCTGCAGGGGGTGTACCGGGTCCTGCTGAGGGTCATCAATATCCCGGCGCTGGTCAACCAGACAGCCAAGCTCTGGGAAAAATATTATAAAAAAGGCAGGGCGCGGACCGAGGCGGACCTCGGCACTAAACGCGCGGTCATGTTCGTCGAAGGATTTCCTGAATTCCCGGCGGAGCTTCGCGAGACCGTGACCGGCTACCTCTACGGCGCCTTGGACCTGACCGGCGTTAAGAATGTCAAGATCACGCAGGATACTACCGATCCGCAGTCCTGGAAGTGGATCGTTACCTGGGCCTGAACCAGCCCCCGCCTGACCGTCGTCCCCGCCCCCCGCATCATCCGATCCCTTTCTGCTGAAAATAATCGTAAAAAAACGCATGAAAAACTTCCGCCACCGGTCCAATCTTTGTAATTAAATTCCGGAGTGCGGCAAAAACACTTTGCCAAGTCATTCCGAGAAGCAAAACGACGACTATCGGTCGTTCCCTAGCCGACCAAGGGCGACCGAAGGAGTCCCTCTGGTGGACCGAGGAATCCCTGGGTCAATCTTTCAACAGAGATTGCTTCGCCTCCCACGGAGGCTCGCAATGACTTCAAAAAGACTTTTTCCGCGCTCCCACTTTCAGGGAGGTTCGTTATGGAAGGGTGGAAAGGAAGGGCGTGGGTAGTGGCGGTGGGGGTTCTGTGCGGGATGTTGGCCTGGGGTGCTGTCGGAGCCGGGGCAGCGCCGGCAAAGACCAGGACCGCGACCGGAGAGCTGGTCGCGGGAGGACCAGGTGTGTGGCAGTTGCAGAAGGAGGGGCAGGGCCAGCCCGTGCGGTTCCGGGTGACCGAACAGACGAAGATCTGGAAAGAGGCCGGTCTGGAGGTCCGCGAATTGGAACCCGGCATGGTCGTGTGCCTGCAGGGCCGCGGCCAGAACGACCGGTTCATCGCCACCCGCATCCACTGTTTGGCGCCGGAAGAGAGCAAATGGAAGCAGAATAAGAAAACACGCGGCGGGGCGGCCTATCCCGCGAAGGCGCGCACCACGACCTTGACCGCGTGCGTGCAGGGACTGGAACCGCTTACGGTCCGCAACCGGCATGGGCAGGTGATCCGGGTTGAAAGCACGCCGCAGACCCGGTGGGTGCGCCATGTGCGGGAAACCGAGCAAGGGCTGGCAGCTGGCGCGAAGGCCCAGGTGACCTATACCACGCAACCTGGAGAGCCGGAAGCGCGGGAGATCGTCCTGAAGCAGGAAGGGTAAGTGTTAGGCGTTTTCCAGGCTTTTCTGGATGCGCTGGATACGCACGGCTTTGCCGCTGGCGGAGTCGGCTTCCACCAGCACGGCGTTGATCCACAGGCGCCCGGTGGCCGGGGTGAAACGGGAAGGCGTCTGCTTCACGAACCGGTGAATGGCGTCCTCTTTTTTCACCCCGATCACCGAGTCGCGCGATCCGGTCATGCCGACGTCGGTTAAATAGGCGGTACCGCCGGGCAGAATCTCCTCGTCCGCGGTCTGGACATGGGTGTGGGTGCCGATGACGGCGGTGGCCAAACCGTCCAGATGCCACCCCAAGGCGCGTTTTTCCGAAGTGATCTCGGCGTGGAAATCAACCAGCACCAGGGGCGTTTCACGGCGAAGGCCGCGGATGATCTTTTGGCCCAGGGCGAACGGGTCGTCCAGGGGGCGCATGTACACCCGGCCTTCCAAATTGACCACGCCGATTTTGGGGCCGCCGAGCCTGGGTTCGTACACCTGCCAGCCCCGTCCCGGCGCGCCCTCGGGATAATTGGCGGGCCGCAGCAGCCGGCTTTCCTGGTCCAGCGTGGGCAGGATCTGCTTTTTGTCCCAGATATGATTGCCGGAGGTAAGCACATCCGCGCCCAGACGGAACAGCTCCTGGGCGATCTCCGGCGTCAGCCCGAACCCGCCGGCCGCGTTCTCGGCGTTCAGAATGGTCAGATCCGGCCGCCATTCCTGCTTGAGCCCGGGCAACAGGCGGGCCAGGGCCTCGCGGCCCGGCTCGCCTATCACGTCCCCGATCAACAATAACCGCGTGGTGGCTGGTTCCGCCATGTCCGCTCCGCTATTTGGCGTATTCAATGGCCCGGGTCTCCCGGATCACGGTCACCTTGATCTGTCCGGGGTATTCGATCTCCTCTTCCACTTTCTTGGCGATGTCCTTGGCGAGCAGAATGGCGGCATCGTCGTCCAGTTCCTCTTCCTTGACCAGAATGCGCAATTCGCGGCCGGCCTGGATGGCATATGCCTTGGAGACGCCGGTGAACGACATGGAGATATCTTCCAGCTTCTTCAGCCGCTTGATGTAGGTCTCGATGTTCTCCCGGCGGGCGCCCGGCCGGGAGGCGGAAATGGCGTCCGCCGCCTGAACCAGCACGGCCTCCAGGCTCTGGAATTCCACCTCGCCGTGGTGGGCGAGAATGCAGTGGACCACCGAGGGCGGTTCGTTGAATTTTCCCGCCAGCTCGGACCCGATCTGGGCGTGGCCGCCTTCCAGCTCATGGTCCACGGCCTTGCCCAGATCGTGCAGCAGGCCGGCCCGGTTCGCCAGCTGAATGTCGGCCCGTAGCTCCGCGGCCATGGCCGCGGCCAAATGCGCCACTTCGATCGAGTGTTGGAGTACGTTCTGGCCGAAACTGGTGCGGAAACGCAGGCGTCCCAGGGTCCGGATGATTTCCGGATGCAGACCCGTGACGCTGGTCTCCAGCATGGCGCGTTCGCCGGCCTCCTTGATCATGACGTCCACTTCGTTTTTGGCCTTGGCGACCACGTCCTCGATCCGGCCAGGGTGGATGCGGCCGTCCGAAAGCAGTTTTTCCAGGGCCAGCCGGGCGACCTCGCGCCGGACGATGTCAAATCCGGAGATGATCACCGCCTCGGGCGTGTCGTCCACGATCAGGTCCACGCCCGTGGCCTGTTCCAGGGCGCGGATGTTCCGTCCCTCGCGGCCGATGATCCGGCCCTTCATCTCCTCATTGGGAAGTTGGACCACGGAGATCGTGTTTTCCACCGTGAACTCAGACGCATTGCGCTGGATGGCCATGGTGATGATGCGCTTGGCCTTGCGTTCGGCATTCTCCTTGGATTCTTCCTCGATCTGCCGGATCAGGCGAGCCCCATCGTGCCGGGCTTCGTTGGTCATGGTCTCGATCAGGAGCTTTTTCGCCGCCTCGGAGGTCAGGCCGGAGATTTTTTCCAGCTGGTTCCGTTGTTCCACGATCAAACCGTCCAGTTGGGCCTGTTTCTGCTGTACGTCTTTCAGTTCGTTTTTAAGCCCTTCTTCGCGGGATTGCAGTTCCTGCTCCCGCCGGTCCAGGCCGTCCATGCGCCGCTCGAGGGCCTCTTCTTTTTGCAGCAGGCGTTTTTCCAGGTTCTGCATTTCCTGGCGCTGATTGCGGGTCTGCTCTTCAAACTCCTGTTTCTCGCGGTAGAGCCGGTCTTTGGCCTCTAATTCCAGGTCGCGGCGCTTGGTCTCGATCTCGCGCTGGGCGGTTTCGAGCAGGCGCCGGGCTTGGGTTTCGGCGGCGATCGTCTTTTGGGTGGCAAATAACCGGGTAAGCGCAAAACCAACCGCAACCCCAATGATCAGGGCCGCAAGGATCAGAACAACTGACAATCCCATGGGGAGAGCCTCCTCATCTTGCAGCGGAGGCAAGGAAGGACCGTACGGACAAAAAGCGCGGGTGAGTGTTAGGACACTATGCGGTTCATCGTGGTGTAAGCCTGAAACAGGCCAGCAGGGCCGAAAGCGCTCATGTTCGCGTTTGTCACCCGTAAATTTTATCCTGCACGCATCCCGACCGGGAATGCATGCGCCCATCAATCCGCTGCAGATATATAATTATCCGATCGTCAGATCGGTTTAGAGCATTATAAGCGGCGGCAGAACAGTTGTCAAGGTGCAACCGGATCAGCGGTCAGGCGGGGGGGGCGCCCTCCGGCAAAGCCCGCGGGACGCAGATCAACCTGGCAGAGGCGATATTTCGCGGAGCCGCAAGATGTCATGAACAGGCTGTTCAGTTGAAAATTGAAGGTTTTTCGGCGGCTGTTAAACCATTCCCTCCGCTGGGGGTTGAATGCGGAATCGTTGCTCCGGGGATGTCGCCAAGAGGGGGTAACGCGGGGTGCAGTTGGTACGGGGGGCTCCATAGAAAGCCCGGGGCATTCAGCGAAACAGCATAAAAAAACCCACGGTGCCGTGTGAAGCAGCCATGCACTGAACCCTCATGTACAGGTGGGACCCGAAGGGCCGGATTTGGCTTTCCCAGCGAAGGGAAGGCACTTGCCGGTCTGACACGGCTCCCTTAGTCTGCTCGTAGGTTCGGGATTGGCAGCTTCATCACCAACACCGCAGGCAACTATAAAATATCATATTGAATGCCTGAATGCAATTGTCTGATCCCTTGCGGGCGGATTATCTGGATTTAGCATTTGCCGGAACATGGGAGTTTGGATATAATAAAGAATAATACTTAATTTGTGGGCGATTATTTTATTTTTTTTGTCCGCTATTTTGTAAAATATATCCAGGGAAAAATTATCAAAAATTTAAAAATAAAATGCGTTTTCACGGTTTTGTTTATTACCAGAAACCAGGAACCTGAAAAAGCAGGTTCCAGTCTAAATTCATAGTGAATAGCGCGTCCTGACTCAAAGCACAAATGGGGTGCTTTTTGAGAGGCTGGTTGCGTCTTTAGCTCCTCCGGTCCCAGGCCGGAGATTCTTTGTTCAAGAGAAGGAACCTAGGTGCTGATGCGGGCCCCGGCAAGACAGTGCGTCTCAGGACGGCTGATTCTTATTTTTTTCACCCTGTGCCTGCTGGCCGTATGGGGTTCGGTCCGCCCGGCCGCGGCCGCTGATTTTTGGTACGATGATCTCACTGGAACCGCCGGCAGCCAGCCGGTTGCCTGGACCGACGAGACCAACGACAACACCTTCAATGCGGAGATCGCTTTTTCCTACACGTCCTCCCACGCAGCCGTGACCCGCACGGCTGACAGCACATGGGGGAAGGTTTTGTCCCCCGCGCTCAACTGCAACGTGAGCACGTACGATTTGGTCGAGCTGCGTGTCACGGGACTGTCCGCCTCCACCACCTGGAAGATCGGCATCCAGGAAATCGGGGGCAGTTATACGTATTGGGATCTAAACAGTTCCAGCGCTGAAACCGGGACCTTTGCTTTTGATTTTTCGGCGGTCACGGGCTGGTCAGGCTTCCATCAGTTTTCCGTGCAGCTGACCGTGGAAGGCAGTTCCGGCGCTTATATGGAAGTGGATTTTGTGCGCATCTGCGACGACGCCGTGACACCCACGCCGACCAACACGCCGACCAACACGCCGACCCCTGCGGATACACCGAGTTTTACCGCGACACCCACGCATACGCAGACGGATACGGCCACTGCCACGCCGACCTTTACGCACACGTCTACGGATACGCCGACAGCGACCGTAACCGCCACGCCCACGGTTACGCCCTACCCCCGCGCCAGCGGTTACATCCAGCCCAATGCCAGCGATCCCTGGCAAATACAGGCTTACGAGTATGTGCTGTTCACCCAAGGCGGGGACGCGCTGAGCACGCTCTCCATCGAAATTCCCGGCGGCTGGGCCGTGCCAGACACCCCGGTTTCCAATGTCATGCTGGGAACGGTCTCGATCAGCGGTGAACGCATTCTGGTGACCTACACCCCACCGCTGGCAGCCGGCTCGTTCGACAGCATTACGCTGACCGCGACCGCGCCCGGCGTGGGCGGGTATTATTATTGGACCGGGTATCTCAATGACGGCAGCTACCAAGCCACCACGCCGGTAAGCAAATACCAATATGTTCAGGTCTATACTGCCACCTCGACCGTCACCCCGACCTTGACCCATACCCCGACCGCCACGGCCACGCCGACCTTCACTCATTCTCCGACAGATACTGCGACCGGCACGGCCACGCCGACTGACACGCCGACCTATACGGCGACCCCGACAGATACAGCGACCGACACAGCCACCCCGACCGATACGCCGACGTTTACGGCCACCCCGACCGATACGCCGACATTCACGGTCACGCCGACAGATACGGCGACCGGCACGTCCACGCCGACTGACACGCCGACCTATACGGCGACCCCGACCGATACCCCAACCTCCACGGCCACCCCGACGGATACACCGACCTATACGGCGACCCCGACCGATACGCCGACCTATACGGCGACGCCCACGGACACCGCGACTTCCACTGCCACGCCGACCGATACGCCGACCTTTACGGTCACCCCGACGGATACCGCAACCTCAACAGCCACACCCACGGACACGCCGACGAATACGGCCACCCCGACGGATACACCGACCTATACGGCGACCCCGACCGATACGCCGA